>CAMYJW010000032.1 GCA_947258815.1 uncultured Sphingomonadaceae bacterium | reverse complement strand
CGCCAAGCTCAAATGCTCGCGCCGCCTCGCAACCCGATACGACAAAACCTCAGCAAGCTATCTGGGCTTCATACACATCGCCGCCGCACGCCTCTGGACCAATCAGTTTGTCAACAGGGCCTAGCTGATGACTGGATCGGGCGGGCATGCTCATACGTTGAATGTCGCCATTCTCATGAACGAGAATGGCCTCGCTGAACCGACTGACCACCGTACCGTAAGGCCTCCACAGACCATCGGCATTGGATTGCCGCCGATAGGCGATATGAAATGCGCGTGGCCATAAGACATCGACTGAATTGTCGCCTTGCACAGTGATGGTCGCGTAGGTGTTGATGATCTCAGCGGCGGCATGGACAAAATCGAAGCGCGTCCAGTCCCTAGCGTAGTAGCTCTCGGCCAGGCTAGTGTCTGGCCAAATGGCGCAGGGGCGGAACAATTCAAAAAGTGCCTTAAACCCACCGGCATTCATTCCGCCAAGCATGAACGCATGGCGCAGACGGCCAAAATTGCTTCGCAAATCGTTGCGGTCGAGATCGATCAACGAAACCGGATCAACGTCCAGTGCGGCAAAAAAGCTGAACAGAGTTTCACGGGTTGTCGGCAATCCGTTCTTGAGCCACGCGTAAATTGTCTTGGCGCTACGCGGAGAGCTATCGCTGCCCATTCGGGAACGGTCTGAATGCGCCCAAGCATCTGCAAAGTTGTTTATGCCGCCGAATTTCATTTCAAACAGCTGGTGAGCCATGTCGGCATTGATGCGAATTTTCACAGCCTCACCGTTTTCTCAGGATTCACACCTGCCGCTTGCTGAACCGGCAAATTAGCAGTCCCGTGGCACAGAACACTCAAATTTCATTGCAATCTCCGTGATGCGCAAGTCAAGCGCAGCGATACCATGGGGATGGCCAGTCTCACTATTTCTAATCAAACTGAGAATGACATGGCTTTGATTCGGCTAAAGAACAGTAGCGACGCACAATTTGCACCGGGTTAGAAAACCAAGCTGGTAAATCGCTTTTACCGTTTTCGACCATTGCCTGGATCGCGAGCCGGGAAATCGTCCGCCAGGCCTTTACCGCCACTGTCTTTCGACCTCGCCTGAGGCTTGGCGGCGATGGTGAAATCCCTACGCAGATCGATCTGGTCCTCAGGCTGAATCGGACGCGCCTTGACGTTCAGTTCCTTCACCGTCGGCGATGTGAAACGGCGTTTGGCCAAGTGCGGCATTGCCCTTCGCCCACCTGGAGTCATCGCTAGGGTTAGCGCGGGCATATGCTCGTGACCGTTCCGGTACTGCGTTGCCTGCTCCCGCTCAAAGGTCTTCTCAAGTGAATGTCCTCTCAAGGGCTGCCTCCTTGCGCCTCAGTTCCATCAGTTCAAGGCGTTCCCGGTGCTCTTCAGCCATGCGCAGGTCACGCAGCCGAGCATCGAGTGCCTCGCGCGCCCGTCGATGCTCCTCTGCTCGTCTGCGGTCCTGAAAATCGAAAAACTTGCCTTGCAAGAATGCAAAGCCGCTAACTTCGGAAAGAGTCTTCGCGAGGCCGGTTAGCCTTTTTTCGTCCCGGCGCGCTGCGACCTGCGCGTCGGTTCGCAATTGCTCCATGAGCAAATTGGCGCGCTGATCAGCTTCCTGTGATTTTCGAGCGGACTGCTCAGCCCGTTGAAGGGCCACGCGGCGGTTATAGTGCCAGTGCCCTGCCCTGAATTCGAGGTATCGGCTTTCTTGCTGCATTGCTCCGCTCGCGAGGTCCTGGTCCACAAAATGGTACACATTTTGGTCCACAAATTCCTCGCGAGCGTAGGGAATCCGGGCGCTTATGGCAATTAAACCACTGACAGGAATAGGGTTTTTGGGAAGTGAAATGGAGCGGGCGAAGGGAATCGAACCCTCCCCAAATTACCCTATATGTACCAGCATGTTAGTTGACGCATTCCGTCCAGGCCGCTAGCCAAACGAGGAATTTGTGCACCAAAATGTGCTCCAGTTTGTGTTCCAAGGACCGGTTGAGCGGACATGCGACAGGACACGAAAAACCTCAAACTCAGAGGCGGCCACTGGCACTATGACCGCCGGGTGCCGACGCGTTATGCCGCCTATGATGATCGCGGTCGAGTACGCGTCTCCCTGAAGACGACTTCCCTTGATACAGCCCGCGAAAGGCGAGACGCGCTGATGGCCGCCGACGATCTATTCTGGGCGTCAATGGCCGGCATCGATGGTGAGGCGGCTGGAGCGGAAGGCGTACAGCGTCAAAGACGGGTTGCCGCCCTGCGTTACAAGTCAGCAGGGCAACGTGCGCTTGCAAGAGGCTTCACCTATGTGCCTGCCGCCGATTTGGCGGAAGCGGCCGAGCTTCACGAACTGATCGAACGGGCTCGTATCGTTGAGAGAAAAGATGCCGGCAGCAAGAGTGCGAGCGAACGGCATGAAGCTGAGGCACTGCTGGGCGGAGCTTCCCCACCGCCAATCCTCATCTCCGAGGCTCTAGAAATCTATTGTACCGAGATTGCCGCCGACGAGCAGATGGGCAAATCGGAAAACCAGAAACGCCTATGGCGCAAGTCAAAGAATCGCGGTGTCCAGTATCTCGTCAACCTGATCGGCGATAAGCCGATTCTCTCGATCACCCGGCAGGATGCGCAGGCCTTCTACAACTGGTGGCGCGAAAGGCTAACAGAGAAGCCCGGACGACAAGCCTTGAAAGCCAATACAGCCAACCGCGACCTTGGCACAGTGCGCAAGCTTTTTGCCGAATACTGCCGCTATATCGGCGAGGAAGAACGACCCAATCCGTTTCGCAATCTTCACTTCAAGGACAGATTCAAGGGAGATGTGCCGCCTTTTGAGGATGACTGGGTGCGCTCGAAAATCCTCGCGCCCGGCGTCTTTGATGGACTCAATGAACAAGCTTGGCACATCGCCTATGCGCTGATCGAAACCGGCTGCCGACCCGGTGAGATCGCCAACCTCATGAAAGAAGATATTGTACTGGACCACGAGGTTCCACACATCCGTATCCGGCCCAAGCGCAACCGTGAAATCAAGTCCGCCGCGTCGATCCGGGAAATCCCGCTGGTCGGCATTTCGTTGGCGGCCATGGAGAAATTTCCGAGCGGCTTCGATCATTATCGCGACAAACCCGACCTGCTGTCAGCAACATTGATGAAAGCATTTAAAGTGCGGAAACTGTTTCCAACTCCCGCACACAAAATCTATTCTTTCCGCCATTCGTTCGAAAAACGAATGCTGGAAGCGGGAATCGATCACGATCTGCGACTGACGCTGATGGGACATACAAACAATCGTCCAGCCTATGGTGACGGTGGCTCGCTCACCTACCGCCGGGATGAGTTGCTCAAAATCGTTCATCCCATTCGGGCCAACATTCATGCATGACCAAAAAGTACTACCGTTGGCTGGCACTTGCTGCCTCGATTGCCATCGTGCGCTGTGCCAATTCGTAAGGCCGCTTTGCCGCCAATAACGGACCTCCCTTGTGAGCAATTCCGAAGCCCGCTTCGCGCCCCGATAGCGGTCGTTGAGCAGCGAACGCCGTTGACGTGATCCCCTGATTTTCCTCCAAGTGTGATTAGAGTTCGGCCCTGACTGCGCTGCTACCCGTTTCTGGACCACCCCGCTGGGCATCATCCAGCAGTTTTGCGCAAGTCTTGGCGGCTGCGAAGGTGGCGCACGCTGGCGAGCAAGTTGTTTCCATTTCTCAGCACTCCGACAAGCTTTCTCCCAAACCCCGCCACCCCCACATAGATTGCCGGGATCACGACTAGCGTCAGCAGGGTCGAGGTCGTTAGGCCGCCGATGATGATGAAGCCCATGGGGTTGCGCCATTCCGCGCCGTCGGATTGCGTCAGGGCAACAGGAACCATCCCGAAGACAGCGGCGAGCGCGGTCATCAGGACTGGCCGGAGGCGCTCAGGCGCGGCCTGCAGCATCGCCTCGCGGGCCTCCAGTCCGTCTTCGCGCAACTGATTGGCTCGATCGACTAGGAGGATGCCGTTCTTCATGACGATCCCCATCAGGGCGAGTAGACCAATCTGTGCGAACAGGCTCATCTGCTGCCCTGCTGCCCACATGGCGAAAAACGCTCCAGAGAACGAGAGCGGCGCGGTGAGCATGATAAGCACCGGCTGCGCGAAGCGGTCGAACTGGCTGGCGAGCACGATATAAAGGGCGATGATAGCGAGAATGAAGGCCAAAATGATAGCCGATGATGTGTCGCTCAGCCTCCGTGCCATCCCTTCCTTTTCGATGGAAAGCCGAGCAGGCGGGGGGAATTCGGCGACGATCTCATCGGCGCGTGCGTCAGCATCTCCCAAGGCTGTTCCCGGCGGAAGGTTCAGTATGAGGGTGACCTGCCGGGCACGGTTGAGACGGTCGATTTGAGTAGGCCCGGATTCTACGCCGATGTCGGCGACCGAAGCCATGTCCACCAGCGTTCCGTTCTCCGAACGAACCGGCAATCGACCTAGATCGGAGAGCGACTGGCGCAAGCCTTCCTCCATCCGAACGCGGACATCGTAGCGTCTGCCGTCATCCTCGAATGTCCCCGCGTCTACTCCGCCCAGCATGATCTGAGTGGCACTAGCGACCTCACGCGCGGACACCCCAAGGTCAGTTGCCCGAGATCGGTCGAGTTTTAGCTGGACTTCGGGGCGGCCGCCTTCGTAGGTCGTGCGAACGTCGGCAAATGACGGATCAGCGCGAAACTGCTCTTCCAGCTTGGCGGCATATTGGGCGATCTGATTCATGTCGCTGCCGCTTACGACCAGTTCGATTGGGGTCATGGTCACACCGCCGCCCGACACCCAAGGCACTTCATTGATCGAGATTTCGGTCGCTTCGGGGATTGCCTTGGCCAGTGTTGATCGCGCGCGATTCATCAGTTCGCCTTGCGACACTGGGCGACCCTGCTTCGGAGTCGTTTCAACATAGAATTCGAGCAGATTGGTGCGGCCGCTTATGCCAGCGCCAGCCGTTATGAAGACGAGCTTGATCTGATCGTCGCTACGCAGTGCCCCATCCGCGCGCAAGGCCGCATCGCGAGCGCTGGCGATGCCTGAGTCCAATGGCAGCTTGACCGTCGCGAGATATTCGCTGCGATCCGCTTCACCAAGGAAGGTCGAAGGGACCATTGAGGCGAAGACACCGCCAACAATAAGGCTTCCCGCGGCGGCCAGAATGACGAGCCTTAAATTTGTGACCCCCCAAGTCACAATCAATGTGTAACGCTCCGCGAGTCGGTGATGGAATTTCTCGATTTGGCCAAGCCATCCATGCTCGCGATGCTCCAGCCGCATGAAACGCGAAGCGAGCATCGGCGTCAGCGTCAGCGCGACGAGGAGCGAGACCGAAACCGAGAAGACAATCGTGAGGCCGTACTGGATCAGGAATTGTCCGACGATGCCTTCCATCACCGAAACCGGAACGAACACCGCCAATGTGGCGAAAGTGCCTGCGAGAACCGCGAGCGCGACACGCCGGGTAGCAGATGCGGCCGCCTCTGGCGGACTCAGGCCGGATTCGATGTCCCGCTCTACCGCTTCGACCACGACTATGGCGTCATCTACCAACAGCCCGACCGCAACGGTCAGGGCGAGCATCGTCATGATATTGACGGTGAAATCAGCCACGCCAAAGATGAAAAAGGTGGCAACAATCGACGTTGGGATTGCCAGTCCCACGATGACGGTTGCGCGCCAGGACAACAAAAAGAGGAAGGTGATCGCGACAACGAGGACGATCGCCAGCGACAGGTCGAACAGCACGTCGTTGATTGAAGATTCCACGAAACGCGAGATGTCGCGAGCGACCACCAGACGCATGCCCTGTGGCGCTTCCTTCTGCAGTTTCGCGACTTCCGCCATGACTGCTTTCGCCACTTCGATCGTATTGCGCCCGGATTGCCGCCGCACTTCGAGGGCGACACCTGCGACGCCATTGAGCTGGGCGTAGCTTCTCTCGTCGGCCACGGAGTCCTCGACTCTGGCTATGTCGCCAAGCCGTGTGCTGCGCCCCGCTTCGCGATGGGCGAGCATCATTTCCGCGAATTCATTGGCGGTGCGGGCTTCGGCCAGGGTACGCACGCCGAATTCGCGTTGCCGCATGTCAGCTTCGAGCCGTCCACCAGGCAGCTGAGCATTCTCGTTTCGGACCGCCCCGACGACTTCGGGCGCACTGAGGCCAACGGCCTTCAGCTTCGATGGATCGAGCCAGATTCGCATCTCTCGGTCCCGACCGCCGACGAGTGTAATTGATCCAACACCGGAAATGCGCTGCAGCCGCTCCTTGACCACTTCATCGGCATAGCGGGTCAGTTCCGCGACCGGCTGCTCACCGGCAATCATCACCGAAACGACCGGAGCGGCGTCGGGATCGAGACGTTCAACGATGGGTGGGTCGGTATCGTCGGGCAAATCAGCGGCAATTCCGGAAATCTTGTCGCGCACCTCCTGTGCCTTCACATCGGCATCTTCCCCGATTTCGAATTCGATATTGACCTGCGACAGGCCATCGGTGCTGACCGATCGTACTTGGCGGATACCGGAAATCGAACTGACCGCCTCTTCGACTTTGTCGGTCACTTCGGTCTCGATGCTTGCCGGGTCCGCGCCTGGCTGCGTGGTTTGCACTGAAACGTAGGGGAATTCGATCTTGGGAAAGAGATCGACGCCCAGCCCGCGAAAGGCGACAAGCCCCATGACTACGAGCGATCCGATCATCATCGTGGCGAAGACTGGTCGCCTGATTGAAACGTCAACGAGCCACATTGCCAGCGCGGACCTTCTGGGGAACCACCGTGCGTTCCTTTATCTTCATCCCATCTTGCAGGGTGGAGGCTGGATTGAGCACAACCCGCTGGCCCGACGTGAGGCCCGACAGGACCTCCACCCGATCAAAGTCGATCGGCCTGATACGAAGCGGCACTTTGCGGACTTTGCCGTCAGAAACTCTGAATGCAAAAGGGGCGGCACTATCACCAGCGATGGCGCGTCGTGGTAGGACAAGCGCCGGCATCGGAGGAATTGCGATTTCCGCGCGCACCGACAGTCCCGGCTTCACCTCGTATGCCGGATTGCGCAGCGGCAATCTGACTTCGACGGTTCGTGATTGGGCGTCCACCCTGTCATTGATGACCGCGACATAGCTTTCGAACGGCTGCGTAAAGCCCTCAATGAATAGGCGCGCGCGTTGATTTCGGCGGATTTGCCCGAGCTTGTCCTGCGGAATGCTGACGATCGCTGCGACGATGCCGACTTCCTGGATTTCGAGAACCGACGATTGTCCGCCCATTGCCAATGTGCTGAGGTAGACGCCTTCATCGACGTTGCGGCTCGTCACCACGGCATCGTAGGGCGCTCGCACGATGGTATCATTGAGCGCCTGCTGTGCGGTCGCGGCCATAGCCTGGGCTTGCGCAACACGAGCCCGCCCGACTGCAACCGCCGTCTCTGCTTCCTCAACGCGCGATAGCGATACGAATCCGCGCGGCTTGAGCGCTTGGACCCTTTCATTGGTGCGTTCGGCCTGTTCCGCCTCTGCGCGTGCGAGCTTAACGGCGGCAAGGGCCTCGTCCAGCCTGCGCCGGTAGTCCGCCTGCCTCATACGAAACAGAGGTGCGCCCTTTGCGACCCTGTCTCCGACGCGGACGAAAATGCGATCGACAGGCCCCTGGACGAGCGCTCCGATGTTGCTGCGCTGGAATGCCGCGATTGTTCCTTGCCCCTCTACCGGCAGCGACAGATTCGACTGCCTGGCGACCACGACTTCAAACTCAGGCACGCTCGGTCTGGATGTCAAAGCCGAGCCATCGCCATCGCCCGAGTGCGAACCGCAGCCCGCAAGCAGCATGAGGAGCGGCAGTGCCACCGTAGCGAACGACGGCTTACCGTACTGAGCACGGCCAGATTGGAGGAAGAACGCAGGCATGAGCAAAGCGGTATAATGTAAAGTGCTTTAACGTAAAGTGCTTTAATAGCAATTTACATCATCCTCGCATCCGGTCTAAGACACCTGTACAATGAGTGCGGATGATACATTCCCGACAGCCCTCGATGAGCTCGCCTTCTTGTTGGAGGAAGTGCCCCGGCTGCTGCGGCGCAAGTTCGACGAGCGAGTTCAAGCCCACGGCCTCAGCCGCACCCAGTGGCGCATCCTCGCCTATCTCCTGCGCGATCCCGGAATGTCACAGACCGAACTGGCGCGGTGCCTCGAACTGGAGCGCATGACGATCAGCCTCGCGCTGGACAAGATGGAGGAGAATAGCTTGGTCGAGAGGCAGCGTTCGCCCACGGATCGGCGCGTGCAGCTCGTATATGCGACGCCGAAGGCGCGAGCGTTATTGCCCAAGCTGCGCCTAGAAGCGGACGCCACCTACACCGTGCTGCTCCGCGAGGTCCCTGAGGATAGCATCGTAGAATTGCGTTCGACCCTGGAGTCGCTGGCGTCGAACCTTCGACGCTTGTAATCGCTTGCTGTGAGAACGAGCATGTATCGGATGGCGGCTTGCAGCTAAATAGGGATCGCTGCTCAACGACTGAAATTTGGGCGCAAAGCTGACCAACTGGCGTCTCATGTGAACGTCCGGTTTTAGGGTATTGCGTCAGTACGCCGAACGACTGCTATTGATTCGGAAGCAGTCATGCCGACTTGAGGCCATCAACGGCAGCTTTCCAGAATTTCACACTTGAAAGCGGACTTCCGTCTCTCGGCCCAGTTTCCATCTTGAATGCTAGGAACCACTTGCTTCCGCTTTCCACCTATGACCGACCTGGAGCCTGTTGCTCGTCCGTACCGTCATCGCCTGTTCCCATGGGTGAGACCTTCCGATCCCTCCGCCTGTACCTGGCAAGGCGCGACAGGCGAGAACGTCTGATTTGCATCTCGTTTTCCAAGCGCTCGAAAATTGGCCAATAGTCATCGCCATAGCGTTCAATAATCCGCGCTAACGTACCAAGCGCTGCCTCAATATCGCTTTCGCTGGTTTCCTTGGCTGCTCGTTCGCGCATGCCACAAAACTATGCTGAAAGCTGCCTCGGATTCCTCGCAAATCCCGATCTTTTCGCGGCACTCCGTGCTTCAAATATTGCTGCGGACCAGCAAAGAGAATTTCCATATAACTCCATTTATTGGTATAATAAAAATAGATGTGACCGCGAGGATATTGTGAAGATAAAGATACGCGGCGAGATGACGCTCGCGCAATTACAGCAGTGTATTTACGAACAGTTTGTAGAGTTGGAAGACCGCTACGCG
Source organism: uncultured Sphingomonadaceae bacterium (assembly GCA_947258815.1). GTDB lineage: Bacteria > Pseudomonadota > Alphaproteobacteria > Sphingomonadales > Sphingomonadaceae > Novosphingobium. The sequence continues at coordinate 102,074 of CAMYJW010000032.1, read as the reverse complement.
GTTCGGCACGCGCGCGGTGTGACAATCTACATGACGCCCACCAACGGATTTGGTGACGAGGTTTGGTGCCGAGATGGCCGAGGCGAGCAAGTCGAAACCCTGCTTAGCGAAGGACCCTACTCCTGCGCTGCCGACAGCTACGACATTTGAGGAGAGCGCGTGAAAGCACCATTTTACATAGATTTGGAAGATGCCAGAACGCTCCTGGGCGAGATTGGCATTGAGCTTAATGAACGTCAGATCAAGCGCGCTGCCGAACCCGATGCCAATGGCAATCGCAAGCTGCCCTTCTTTCGCGATCCCATCAACGGCCGACTCAAGATCAACCGGGACACATTACTCAAGATTTACCGCAACGAGGAGATCAAGGCAGAAAATTCAATGACTTTTGAATTATGATTTGCGGCAATAATTCTATTTATTGTATAAACAATGATGGCAGATATCAGGCGAAGACATAATGCGGATGGAAGTGTAGGATACCAGGTTCGCTATATCGACAAGTCCAAAAAGTCCGGATTTGGATACAGAACGTTTTTCAGGGCCAAAGATGCCAATCAGTTCAAGGCAAGGATGGAGCTGGAGGAGCAGGCCGGGTTAGGCGCGTTGCCGAAGCTTACTGTACCGGACGCTGTCGAAAAATGGCTCGACATCTGCGAAAAGGAAGGCACCGACGGAAACGATCCGGTCTCGCCCTATACGCTGGAGAACTATCACTACTATGCCAGGTTTATGACTGGCTATGCTTGGCCATGCAGCATCGCTGAACTCAAGCCGCCGCATATTGTCGATTATCGTAGCTGGCTGATTGCTGAGTGCCCCTCCCGCTATGTCGCTCGCAAGGCGCTAACCTATTTCACCGGCCTTTTGAACGAGATGGTCATTCGCGGGCTGGCTACGGCCAACGCTGCTTTGGGTGTCACGATCAAGCAAGCATCGCGCTATGATGAGCCGGTAGAGATTCCCACGCTAGACGACATCGCCGCGCTTCTGACCGCAGCCGATGCGCTTGCAAACAGCAGCAACGCGCAGATTGCCAATGCGTGGCGCCGCTATCGTCCGATGCTCTATCTGGCGTGCGACACGGGCGCTCGCCCGCAAGAATATCTGGTTGCCGCCAACTACGCATTTAATGACAATGCGTTCGAGGTCGATCGGGCATTGGCGGGTAATGGCCGGGAGATTTCAGTGACAAAAACTCCCAGCGGCCGCAGGAGCATTTCGCTCACACCCGAGACCTACGACCTTGTCCGCCACTACGCTGACAACCACGCTCTGCCCAACAAGCATGACTTGATCTTTCCGGTCGAGTCTGGACGTTGGCAGGAACGCCGCAATTGGACCAGGAGTTGCTTTGATGTGGCCTGCCAGCATGCTGGCCTTGTCGATACCGTCCATGATGACGAAACTGGCGAGGCCAGAGATCGCGTCCGATATACGCCCTATGATCTCAGGCATTTCTTCGCCTCCATGCTAATCGAGCATGTCCCGAACCTCAAGAAGATCCAGAAGGCGATGGGCCACAGGAAGATTGAGACAACTTTCAACGTCTACGGACATCTCATCGAAAGGCGCCAGGAAGACGAGCGGGAATTCACCGCCAATGATCCCGGTGTCGTTGGATGGGTAAAGAACCTTGTGGCATGAGTGTGGCTAGAAGGCCCTAATAGACTGATATCAAACGCTCTTATGTTGCTCGACACGCAAGGGGTCACTGGTTCAATCCCAGTACCGCCCACCATTTCAATATCAATGACTTACGAGCACCCAGTTTACAGAATAGGCCGAAAATTGCCATTTCGCGCCGGACAACGCGACCCGCGCAAACCCGCAGGAATCCGTAAGAACCCGCGGCGACATTCCCGAGCATGTGGCGTCGATGTGGCGCGGCACGATCTTTCGATGCGCACATGCCGGTGTGCTGCTCAGTGGCAGCAAGATACCATCCTCGCCTGAGGTCTTCCCCTTGATTCAAGTTCGCCAATTCGCGAGCGGCTTTTCATTGATGGGAAACGTGAGCCGGTCAGGCCGTCGTTCAACACCGCTCGCTTCCGCCCCTCATTCCATTCGGCTTGTGCAGCTCCGCGCCCGCTTCGCGGGGAGTACGTGTTTGAATGCCGTCCCTGCGTCCCGGCTCAGATCCGTTCCCATGAAGCCGCCACGATGGTGGCTTCAAAGAACAGGGGCTCGGTTCCCTCACAACAAAGGAGCAGATCATGACCGCCACAGCAGAAAACACCGAAGAGCAATCTGCAAAAGGCCGCACGCCAACACACCGCCTCTACATCGTCACGGGCGACGGCGAGAACGCAATCTGGCGTCCGATCGGTGCAGGCTGGAGCCACAGCGATGGCAAGGGCTTCAATCTCACTTGCGATGCCATGCCGCTTCAGGGCCGGCTCGTAATGCGCGAAGTCAAACCCAAGGCAGTCGCCAACGATCAGTCAGGAGGTATCTCATGACCTCCTACACTCCCCTGGTCCTTTACGAGGATGATTTCGTCGCGCGGTATACTCCCATGCCCAATGTCCTAAACGAAAACGCCTCATTCGACTTCGGCGACGGCGGTTGCCTCTATGAAACCTTCGGATCGGAGCTCGAATACGTTCGCGCCCAAGCGCCACAGCACGTCTGGACGATCATCGAGACTGACGGCGAACTGGCCATCGTTAGCGGCTACCATTTCGTGAATCGGCTCGGATACATTCTCACAGCGGTCAATTGGCAGGCCGGCAACGATGTCTACGTCGAACTGGAGCAGCTGTGATCCAGAAACTGGAACCGCGCTTCTCGCTGGCTCAATTTGCCGATGTCCATCTCCACGAACCATCGTAGTCCTGACAAGCAAGCCGCGTTTTCGGCTCGCCGTCACTACAGATCCGTGCAATCCGGCAAATTGACCCGTCAACATCGATTTCGCTGCCCGACCAGCCAGACGCGCATGGTTCCGCTTCCAAGCGCATCATCCGATGGCCTTCCATCCAGCCGTCGATGACGGCTTTGCGGCGGCGAGCGCCACCAGGGTGGGATATTGTCGCGGGCCAGTCGCTAAACCAGCTTGTCGCCTGTTTCAGGCTCGCGCCCAGCCTTGCCAATGCGAAACCTGCAAAGCGGTCAGCCTCCAGCTCCTGCTCGTGCCCAGAAATTTCATTGGCGTAGACATGACTGGCGATGTGGTGACCCACTTCATGACCCATCACATAGACATCGTGCCAGTTTGCATTGCCCTTGCCCCAACTGAATTCAGAACGATCATAGACGATGTAACGCCGATTGTTCCTTATCGTCGCAAAGGCTGTGGCACCCCTCTCGACATTGGCTGACATGATCCTGAAATTCGCGTGAATTCCGACGCCCTGGGCAATGCGTCGAACGATCTTCACCGCTTCGGGAGAGGGCGGGCCTAGGCCTGTCGTACCACGAAAGCGTGGCGTCGCACCAAAGGCGCAAATTCGCCCGGCAGACCAATCTTCACTTGCTGCCTTGGGAGCGCATCCTGCCAACATTGCTATCCCCGCGCACGCTGCGAACAATGCTGCTTTCGACATGTTCATGAGGTCTGCCTTTCCGCTCAATCGCATACTTCGATGCCCCCGACATCAACGCAGCCCGTCTTTGCCGGACTTGCGCTGGCGGTTTCCTCGTATGCGACGGAATCCGGTTCATCCCATGTAGGCAGCAGCGCCGAGACCATGTCGCCCAGAGCCAGAAGGGCGATCCAGGCGATTACGGCACCGGTGAATACCTCCGCGCCATAGGCGCGGATCGTCTGCAATACCCTAATCAGCATCGATGCCTCCCTCGCGCCCAAACAGGATGTCGAGAATCTTCTTGAGCGTCTTCGGGTCTGCAGAGGCGCTGCGAATGATCTGCTTGGAAACTTCGTCATCCACCATATCGCCCACGCGCCGGTTCCTGACCCTGTCGATCGCCAGCTGTTCTTCGCTGCGGCTTCTCAGCGCGATCATGAGGAAAATGACCACGGCTAGGGGCGCGATATCAAGAACGATGCCACCGACCCAAAAAGGGATGAACTGGTCCCAGTAAGTGACTACTGCCCGGACCGCACTGATGCGCTCAAAGCTCTCGATCCGCGGTGCTTCCTCAGATGCCGCATCGGCGATGAACTCACCCAGCTTGTCAGACGACCGCTCGATGTCTTCGCGCAGCTTGCCCAGCGCTGCTGCCTGCTGCGTTGCAAGTCCGGAGTCCGAAGCGAAGTTCGTCTGGATATCGATCTCACGCGGAAGCATGTCCAGCGTCCGAGCGACCGACTCAGACAGCCTGCGAGCGTCCATGCGCGCAAGTTCCATTCGCAGCGCATCGGATTCCTTGGCGATAGCGCGCATGCGCTCTTCACGCGGTTTATCCGAAGATGCGAGCTTGCGGATCGTCTCAAGCCGGCCACGCGACTTGCGACCAAGACGCTCACGTTCGCGCAGGAACTTGTCCGTCTCTCCAGCAACGCCTTGCAGTCGTCCGTGAATATTCGTCAGGGCATTACAGACTGCGCCTGCGCCGCCTTGGCCCGAATACGCGCCCGAATTGCACTCGCCCTTTGCGGCGCGATCATAGCGCTCTACTTCGCTACGCACGTCCACTGCCAGCCCATCGACGAGTTGAGAATGGCGAAACTGAGCGTCGACCGCTTCTTCCTGCTCTCCGACATAGACCGACACGTGTTTGTCGAGGGCGTCATCCCCAGCCAGTCCTGCGACGTTGAAGGAACTGCTAAGCCCGAGGATGAGCAAGCAGCCAGCCCCGATCAGGCCCAACGCCCAATGCCGAGCGCGCGGCTCCTTCAATGCCGGTGCAATCTTGATGGCCTGGTTCCAGAACATGTAGATTGCGGTGCCGCCAGCAATCGCAAAGACCGAAGACATTGCCTTGCCGCCAAAGGTTTCAGCATCGATCGATGACCCGTCATAGGTAAATAGCGTTGAGGAAGCAGCGAGGACTGTCAGGCCAGAATTGATGAAACCCAACTCGCCGTTTCGATAATCGTTGATCAGTTTCTCCATATTTCGTCGTCCTCGTGGGTGATTGCCTGGCACTGCACAGCGCCAGTCCCGGAGGTATCAGCGGTTGGGGAAACGAATCCTCGTGTGGCCTTAGGCCCGTTACGTGCGGCTTTGGAATGAACGCCCTCGGCCGATCTCAGAGCGTCTTCGCGTTTCCACGCTCATGATTGAATTCTGGCGCAAGTTGTCCGACCTGATGGTCAGGCGCTGGGAAGGAGAAAGCGTTCTCTTCAGTCTCACGCCTGTCGCCCGTAAATTCACTGGAAAGTGTCGGGCCTACAGATCGGATGTCCTCGCGCCTCGCGGTGAAGCTCTGCTCGATTCCGTCCCGTTCCCTTTCCCAATCGGTCCGGCGTTCTTCATATTCGGACAGGATGTTGCGTTGAGCGCGAGAGCCAAGATCAAAGTCCGGATAGGGATCAGCCGCACTTGCGATCTTGCGTCGTTCTTCACGCCATTTGCGATCATGGGCATCCAGTGCCTCTTCGTGGCTTGCAGAATTGGCAAGCTCTGCACGCGCTGAAGCAGCGATGCTCCATTCACCATCCGGCCGACTTGCCGGACGGCCGGTCCTGTTCTGGAAATCCTCCGCCAGGCGTTCCGAGTTCTCATGCCTTGCCATGGCACCAACCTCCTACAGAGTTGAGCCTGACAGTTCGCCAGGCTGGGCCGTCCAGTCGCGCTGAGGGCTTTGCACCTCATCGATACCCTTGGCTTCAGTCTCCAGGATCCGCTTGATCGCGTTGAGCCGTGCAAGCAGGCGCTGGGCATGCTTGTGGCGATAGACAGTCATGATGATGTTGCGCTGATCGAGATATTGAAACGACAGGTGGTAGGAATTTCCGAGGTAGCGCTTTGGAGGAAATAGCTGCCACCAGCCATTTCGCCTACGTTCTCGAAACGAAGCGACCTCCTCTTCACGTCCCGCCCGATCGTGGTGATATAGTGCGAAGCCGTGCGGCAGGTTCCGGTCATATCGCTTAATGGAGAACAGCCGCTCGATCTGGAACTGCTCTGGCGTGAACACTACACGCACACAGCGCTGCATCGCATAATAGAGCCAGAAGCGCATTGCCCAGTAGGCAAGGATAGGCGAGACGAGTAAGGCTGCAGCTTCGTACCAATCCAACCCACCCAGTTGAAACGCCAGCCGCACCGCGCAAATTGCGACCGCAATGCCGGCCAGCAATGACAGCCAGTGGGCGATGCGCGCACGAAGCGGCGTCATAGCCTTGAGCGCAACTGTGTAAGTGCTGCGTCCATCATCGTCCTTGAATTCTGTGGTGGTAGGTTTGCCATCGAATGGCGATTGTACCTTGCTTGTCATTGCACCGCGCTCGTAGCGCCGGACCGGCCACCCGCGCTATGAGCCCATGCTGGGCCCGGCCGGACCTGCGCTGGAATGGAGGAAAGCGCGCGTCAAGCTGCTATGGACGAGAAGCAAGTTCAGATTCCTCCCGCGGCAGCAGACCGCTTGAATCGCCGAACGGCGATTAGTGCACGGCCTTCGATGCAGGACTTGCACCGAGCCAGCCGACAATGGAAATGTGATGGCCAAGAGCTGGCAATCAAAGGGGGATCATAAATGGAGTATCGTCGCGCGACACCGATGGACGTGGACGGGATCTATGAAGTCGCAGTTGCGCGGTCGCGCGAGTATTTGCTGAAGAGCGGCGCCAACGAAGAAAGCCTCTCCAGGACCGGTTTCCTGCTATACCCGCTTGCAGCGAGCGAGCCCAACAAACCCAATTACCTTGAGCGGATCAATCTCAGCCAGAATTTCTGGGTGGCAGAAGAGGCTGGCGAGATTCACGCTTTTTTGATGGCTTACACTTTGCACGAGATGCTGCAGATCACGCAGAAGACCGACAATGACCAAGGCGTTCTTGCGTACTTTCTTGATGAGTTACGCTTTGCGCCAGATACGCTTTACGGAATGCAGATTGCCCGTTCTCCCACCTGCAGGCACTCGGGCGTGACGGTAGCGCTTGTAGAGACGATCCTTTCGCATAATCTGGGGCAAACTCCGGCCATGATTGGCGAAATCGCACAGGCACCGGTCAAGAACGAAGCATCCACCCGCCTATTCGAGAGCACGGGATTCCGACTGCTGTTCCATCGTGCCAAGGATAACGGCACTCGCTTGTCAGGCGTATTTGTAAAGACGCTATGACGAGCAAATCGGCGTTCCTACGGGCTTGGAATTTCAGGCGAAAAGTTTCGAAAACCTTCGTGATCATGATCACCGCGTCTACACGGGTCATAAGGGACGTGTTCGGCAAGCGCTTGTAGCCACTCTTCGCGGGTGTGGAGCAGCAGGCTGTCTTTCTCAAGAAGCTCGTAAGGCAGAAAGATCACAAGCTCATCACCAATGGTGCCAATGAGATCGATTTCGCTTGCAGCGGGAAGCACCCGACAGTCCCCAAAATGAGCCAAAAGATGCCAGGTATCAACATCGTGTTTGTCGAACGAATTGGGTCCGAAACCGCTCATTCGCGCCGGGTCGTCAAGCAATCTGGCAAGATAAGGCGCCACGGCACGCCCGATTTCCGCAACGCCGAGGTGCCAATGCTCTGATCGCACATAGGTTGGCACATAAGTGTCTCTCGCCTCGCAAATCGCCTCCTGAAAGGCCGCTCGCGCCTCAGCGCTGTAAGGCGGCTTCCAGGGCAGAGGGATAGCATCTATGTTCTCTTGGTCGTCTCCCATTGCTTCCGAAACGATTTGATTAAAGGGTGCTCTATCATCAGAACATCGCGCCCATTAAGTATAACATAATTGTCTATATGTTCAAGAATTTCATCATTTATTTCAAGATTGTCTGAAAATATGTCCAGCTTATTTTCAAGCATTTCGTATTCTTCTAACGATTCAGCTTCCGTCTTCCGCAAGCAAGTGCGGCTTGCAAAATGCGAACCCTTCGAGTGGCGCCGCATGAAAAGCGCTGGAATCAGCTGGTTGCCGCTATCTCCAATGTGATCGACTGCCATCATCAGATAGCCCCGAAGGTTGGGATTGCGCTCATTGCCGAGAAAGTAGAGCGAATCTCTATCCGCGATAACGACCCCACTGACATCCACTTCCCTGTCTTTCGACTTGTATCGCGCAAAGCGGATACGAAACCTTGCCATTGGCGCATCCGCGAGCGGGTCGATTTCAATCAGCGCCCCGATGATCCGTGTCGTGGCAGCGCCGGTTTCCCAGTTGTCGAGGTCGAACTCGGGGTGATGCGCGTGCCGGAAAGATTCATAGACGCCCTTCCACCTGCCTATCGCCTCGATGGTCTCGGTTGATCTGTTATCGAGGCGTGGCATGAACAGCTTGGCGAGCTCGTTCTGCCAGGAGACAGGCATCGCGCCCAAACCAAAGAGGTTATCAACCGCTACCTGCACCCATTGATCCTGAGCGCTTAGATACGCTTGGTCGGAATAAGCCAGATGGACAATTTGGCCGATACGCTTTTCCAACGCGACTTTATCGAGTTCCGAAGGACGCGCCTGCTTGTAACGTGCCCGGAAGTTTCGGACGCGATTACGCCATTCCTCGTCGGCGTCATTGCTTTTGAAATTCTTGAGCGCTGGCAGCCCAAGCTCAGCATCGTAGCGTCCAATCACTGCGGGGATATTCTCTTCCGCAACAGATAAGAGGTTGTTGAGCAGCGCCTGAAGCGCCCTGAGGCTTTCCACATCGACGGGATGAACCAACGGATATTTTGCCTTCACCAACGCCCCCGCAAACTTACGCAATCTTCCCGCAAACCACCTACCAAGCCGCCCGCAAACTTCAATTCCACTCCCGCAAATATTCGCAAAGGGGGAGGTTTATGTGGTCAGAATCCCCCAGATAAACACTTCGTAATTCTGGGAAATTTCCGAATATCATCAATCTTGCGTGAGCGATCGCGCATCACAACGGAGAACCAAAAATGTACATGACCTTTAACTCAGCCACCCAGGCTCTCGATTTGGCCATTCAGCACAGCAGGTCGCTGAGCTGCTTGTCAGGCCAATCCGTGATCTACGCAGATGGGCTCATAGGCATCACAACCTACGATTCCGGTCTTGCCACCACGCTCGCTCCGCCGGGCATGAAGGCATCTGTGTCATGACCTGGGGCGCAGAAGCAATCCGCTCCGCCGCCCAGCACTACTACTGGCGCGCATATCGATATTCCGGCCGACCAGGCCATACCGCGCTCACCTTTGCCTACGATGTCATGGATCAGGCCGGCGAACCTGATAGCTACGACGGCTGCACGTGGTTGGAACGATGGTACAGCGGGTATCACGAAAAGAGCTCTGGCCGCTACGTTTCGACACAGCCCAAGCCCAAGCGCTATGCTGCAGCAGTCAAGTGCCTCGCCAAAGCCAATTTTCTTCCGGCCATCGCCTTGGCCCCTCATAGAGGCAAAATCGAGGAGGCCATTTGCCATGCTGGTTGATACACACTTTCGCCACTACGGGGATGCAGCCTATTTTGCGGGGCGCTTCCGAGGCTGGCATTTGGGCACACGGACTGGTCGAGACGAGATCGTCCATTCGGTCTTGCTGGTCCATCGTGTGCGCGACGAACCTTACCACAGGGTAAGAGACGTTCGCGCGACCTACTCGCGCGATCGAGATGAAACTGCAGCCGCATTCGAAGCACGCGGACAGAGCCTGATTTTCGATGCCTTCGATGTGGCCGATTCCTTCGCCGCAACCGGCACGGACTTCGGCGCCATATTTTTGCGAAACGGACCCGATATCCACATCGGCAACTACAGATGGAACCCAAAGAATACACGTATTCTGGAGTTCACTGCCGATCAAGGAGGGTCGGACGAAATTCGTTACGGCTTGTGCCGACAGCCCGGTGACATCGATCTTGCCCTCGGCATTCTTCATGCTGTCTCGGACCTGATGCGGCTTCCCCATGCCGCTGAATAGCGGCATGGGAGCCTGTTCATAGAGTATCGTACTTACCGGCAAAGACTTGATGGTAGGGCATCGCCTCGTTCCAGTATTCCACGCGTTGCAGGATCATGGGGTGAAGCCCGGCCATCTGGATGAGCTGGCGCTTGAGCGGATCCGAGCGGGCGAAGGTTCGCGCGATCTCGTCAGGAGCCATCATGTCGAATAGCTGCTTTGACTGGCTTGACCCACCAAGACCCTTTTCGCGCTGATCGTGGGACGTGTCGCCCTGGCGCGTTGAAAGCACCGGTGTCTTGCCCATTCGCTTGGAAATATATTCCGTCGTGGCAAGATCGACGTTGGCGAAAAACTGCGACACGCCAGAGTTGGCCGCAAAGCTCTCCCAGCGCTCGCCATAGAGCGCCTTGCCCTGGCTCCAGTCTTGCAGGATCGTCCATAGCTTGAGGTGAAAGCCTGCCATCTGGCCTGCGGCATCCTCGATTTGCTTCATGTGGCCCAGCACCGGAAATTCATCGAGTACGGCAAGTACCGGTGCCTCCGGAACTGCCTCTTCCATTTCCATGGCGGCAATGAGCTGATTGATCAGGATGCGCAGCCAGCGATTGCACGTGCCCATGCGGATCGCGGGCAAGCACAGATAGACCGTGGCCTTCTTGCGTTTGAGATCGCGCAGATCAAAATCGTGGCCGCTCATCACCTTCTTCATCGACAGAAAATCGAGGAAGGCGGTGTGCCGGTTCATGGTAGAAAGGACACTGGCCATCTCGTCAGGCGCTTTCTCATAAAGGCCATAGACCGCACCCTTGATGGCATCGGCGACATCGACCTGGCCGGCTTCGTACAAGTGCACAATCCCTTGACCGATGCGTTTGGGCAATTCGTAATCGCGCTTGCCGTCCTCACGTTCATATGTGCGCTTTGCCAGCCGCACGCATTCGCGCACCGTTCCCATGTGGCGTTTATCGTCAGGGACATTCGAGCCAAGCGCGACATAAAGGATAAAGCCAAGCAGTGCCGCACCGGCTGATTCATTCCAGTGCGGGTCCTTCTCTTGCCCGCTTGAAACAATCATTCCATCGACGATCAGCATCGCATCTTCGATGATCGTCTCGCTTTCGAGTGCCAGCGGTGAGAGTGGATTATACTTTGCCCGAAATTTGCGCGCCGGCCCCCGCGTTCGGTCAAAAGGATCGAGCACGAAGACATTCTGGCCAAGTTCAGCTCGCCGTCTGGCCGTCTTGTTCGCCCCTTCGGCCTTGGAATCGAGCATGAAGATTGAGCCATCATAGTGCTGCAGGTTGGCGATCACCGTTACCGACTTGCCCGCACGTGTGCCGGCAAAGGTTTGCATGTGCCGGTCATCAGCCACACCGATCAGCTGGTCGCCGATTGCGCCAAGTAGGATCTTGCCTTCCGGCTTTGCCGGATCATAGGCGAGGACCGGGTGTGCGAGGATTGCCTCTTGCGTTTGCCAGCGCGACTGCGGGATGGACTGGTCCTTGAGATACTTGGTCGATAGTCCGCGCGGTATGCCGCACATCAAGTCAGGTGCCTGCGGTTTGAGTTTCATGAAAATGCCCTTTCACTAGCGGCCATTGCCTGGCCGTGGGATTGCTTGAAGGGGCAGTTATGGGTCCAGCCGTGATGCCGGTTCCTCGCAGAAGCAGACCGTGCTCGGTCATTTCACCTGTCCGGAACGTCCCAACGCATTCAAGAAATCGCATCCGTGTGGCGCGAGAAGCCACAGACACCATTGCGGCAGCCCATTTCAGATACGGATCACCATAAAGGTGTCGAGGACCGGCCGGTCAAAAAGAAATTTCCGATACGGGCGTTGCCCGATTTCATCGCGAAACAAATTTCCTTTGCATGCCGCCCTTCACGGCTGCGCCTGGGCGGCAATGACCGTCCGGACCTGCGCGCCTTTTTACATGTCGCTCCGTTGAAAGGCCGCGAATGGGTCGTGGCCAAACACTCGCACAAAGGAGCGAAACAATGAAAATCGGAACCTTTACCAAGACAGATGACGGCACATTCACAGGTCGCATCGCAACCCTTACCCTCACGGCTGAACTCGAACTCCAGCCGGTGTCGGACAAGACCAACGACAAGGCGCCGGACTTCCGCGTCATTTCGGCAGACACCAATGCCGAATGCGGTGCAGGCTGGCACGAGATGTCACGCAACAACAAGGCGTATATCTCGGTCAAGATCGACGATCCCAGCTTTGCCTACCCGATCTGGGCGGCGCTGACCCGCGACGATAGCGGCGACATCAGCCTCTATTGGGACCGGCCCAAGGCCAAGCGCAATGATGCCGGCGAAACCGCCGATCAGGGGACAACCCTCTGATGGCGGCAAGCCGCACCAAGCGGATAGCGGAGCTGAATGATCGGCTCCGCACCGCACTGGGAATGTGTCGCGGCGTTCCTGGAATGGTGGTGATGACAAATGGCGTTGCAGCGCTTGATGAACCCGATCAGGTTCACGTGCTTCAGGCCGTTCGTAACTTCCGGGCGTTTTCAGAAGACAATGACCCTTACGGCGAGCACGACTTTGGAAGTGTCGCAATCGAGGGTATCGAAAACGTCCTTTGGAAAATCGATTATTTTGCAGATGCCGAATGCATGATGGGCAGCGTCGACCCGGCGGACACCAATCAGTCCTATCGTGTCCTGACCATCATGCTGGCTTCAGAATACTGACCAGCGAACGCGCTGATCGACGCGGCGGCCCGTTCTCGGGCCGCCGCTTTTCATGCTGGCGCCATTTTCTCTTGATCGTCCCCACACATCAGCTTCGCTTCATGCTTTGCCCAGGCATTAAGGCCGCACGAGGGGCATGTGTATTTAACGCGCTTGCCAGCCTTGTTGGGCTCACCCGGCTGCGCTGCCCCTGCGCTACCGTTCGGCGCAGCGGCCGACATGTCAGGGCTATCCTGCCATTCAATCACAAAGCCGCTGACCTGGAGTTCCGCGTAAGCGTGGGCGAATGGGCCACCGGCACCAATATAGTGCGTCATCCGGTCGCCAGTTTCCGCCCCACCCGGCAGGCCTGTGTCTGACGGGTGAAGCCCGACAGACTTCATTTTTTCCGCCCACTGGCGGTTGTGATATCGACCCCGTCCTGATTGCCCGAAATGATGCTGCCACAGATGCACCATTTCATGAACAAGCGTAGAACAGACTTCCTCTGCGTCACGCTCGGCAAAATGCGCCGGATTCAGAGCGATTTCATCGCAGGTGGTCCCATCCTCACGCGCAAAGCGCTCGCGGCAGAAATAGCCATAGGTCGACTGACCCTTGCGCTGCAGCGTAATCAGGCATCCCGGCAATTTGTTATCGAACAGAACCCAGTTGAAATGGTCGTAGGCGCGCATGATCGCTTCATAAGTCTCCTGCGTCGGCCTGATCTCAATGCCGGTATCGTCGATTGTCGTGTACACTCCGCTCATATCCGCGTGTCCAATTTGCCTATTCGACAATGCGGACTAGCGCGCTAACGAAATTCGATTCCTCGTTCTTAGGTATAACTGGTAGATTACCCTTGTAGTGTGCATTCCATATCAGATAACGTTGGCAATGAGTTAAGCACTGTATTTGCTCTAATTCTTCTTCTCATGGTATTATAGAAATATAGGCTATGTAGATGGTTACAAGGTATGCGATGGCCCTACCGGCCCTGTTATCGCCTACCTTGAGGGGGGACTTCCAGTCCCCCGCTAACCCCCCTTGGCAAGCCCTAGGCGCGATCATGCTTGCGGCATGCTCTTGCCAAGGGCTTGTGTCAGCCTCACCGGGCATCGAACCCGGCTTGGCTGATGGAAACGTATTCGCCGTTCCATCACGACCAGGTGCTCCCCGCACCGGCTTGGGCCAATCGGAGCTTCCCGCGCTCCAGTTGGATGAACCATCGGCCAGGACGTATGCCGCTTGGACCTGCACCAAGGGACAATTCGCATCCCTTGGGACCGGCGACCAAGGAGAGCTGTCAGCGCTCCCCCTGGACCTCCATCGACAAAAGGGACGGCCCTTTTGAAACCCGGCAAACGCGCGTGCGCCCGCGAGGAATAGGCATGCCGTGCGCCTCTAACCTGAAGGTGAGATGACGAGCGAAAAGCCCAAACGCGACAAACCCATTTCCTACCGGCCGCCCAAGGACAAGCGCGGCAGGTTCGAGGCAATGGTTGCGCAATCGGGGCTTTCGACGAATGCCTATCTCACGGAATGCGTGTTTGGACGCAGCCGCCACCGCCCGGCTGAAATGCAGCTGCTCGCGCGGCTTCTCAGCCAGTGCGCCGACATTGCCGATGCCATGCGCGAGGCCCGTTTGTCAGGCGCTGACAACTCCATTCTTGCCATCGAGGCAGCGCTTGATGAACTGCGTTTGATCCGCAGCGAAATCATGTCGCGCTTGGGGCGGCGCTCATGATTGCGTTCGGTTCTCAGCGCGGCGGCGGGGCGGATCTCGCAACCCACCTCTCCAATGCTGAAGACAATGAATATGTCGAGCTTGCCGATCTGCGCGGCAGCGTTGCCGAGGATCTGCATGGCGCGTTTGCCGAATGGGAAGCTCAAGCCCATGCCATGACAAAAGCGGAGAAGTATCTTTACAGCCTGTCGATCAATCCTGACCCTGCGCAGGGTCGGCTCACTCCCGATCAGTACATGGACTATATCGCCCGCGCCGAAGAGCGGCTCGGCCTTGCCGGGCAGCCCCGCGCCGTGGTTTGCCACATCAAGCAACAGCGCGATGGCAACCTGCGTGAGCATTACCACGTCGTGTGGTCGCGCACCGATGTTCAGGACTTGAAGGCTATCCCCATAGCCTTCGATCGTCCGAAGCTGATGATGGTGGCCCGCGAGTTCGCGCGCGACCACGGGCTTTCGCTGCCCGATGGCTACCAGACGGGCCGGGCGAAGGCAGATCAGCTTTCGCTCTACGACAAAGCCCAGCTCGACCAGACCGGCCTCTCGAAGGAAGAGCGCATGGAACTCATCACCGAACTGTGGCGGCAAAGCGACAGCGCCAAGGCGTTTGTCGGTGCGCTGGAGGATAATGGCTACATCCTGGCCACAGGCAAACGGCCCTATGTGCTCGTCGACATCTACGGACATACCAATGCGCTGCCCCGGATGATCGACGACAAGTCGGTTCGGACCAAGGATATCGTCGCCTTTCTCGAAAAGGACTTTCCCACCGAGCCACCACCCGAAGGCAAGGAAGGTCCGGATCCGATCATTTCGGTGGAGGAGGCCAAAGAGCTGGCCGCACGACATCGCGCTGAACGCGAGCAGCTGCGCAAGACCGAGGCGCAGGCCGAGCAGCTTGAAATCCTTGAAGCCTCACAGGCCAAGCGGCGCGAGAAGCTGGAACGCGAACATGCAAGTGTTCGCCAACGTCAGGACGATGAAAAGCGGGCTCTTGCCCGCGAAAATGCCGAGCGTGTGCAGGCGATGACAGCCAATCATGCAGGGCAGGATTTTGAGGTTCAATTTCGCCGTGCGCAAAATGCGCCAACCGGGCTGGCCGGCTTTCTCGCGAAGGTCAGTGGCGTCGCCTATGTGCGCGGACGACTGCAGGCCCGTGAGGATCGCAAGCGTGAAGAGCTACAGGCTGAAGAGCGCCGCCGTCTTGAACAGCAGAATGAAGACAAACGCCGCGAACAAGAGCGCGTTCATCAACTGGTGCAGATCGAGCAGCGCCGTAAGGAGCATGCCCAGCAACTGACATTTGCCCGCGAGCGGCGGTCTCTTGAAACCGCTCAACAGCGCCAGCACGCCATGCGGATGCGGCGCGGCCATGATCACATGCCCGCGATGAACCTGACGCTCGGGCCACCGGGCCGCAAAGCCGCTCCATATAAGGCCAAGAACCGCTACACATCGACAACGGCCAAGGAACTGAATGTCAAAGCCAGGCCGCGCGACAAACAAGAACCGGCCCATATGCGCGAGGATTTCTCATTCGCGGCCGATCCGCCATCGCGCAAGCATACGGACACGTCGAAAGGGCCGGATCAGAATCCAAGCCGCAAAGACGAACGCGGCGGCAAGAAGCGGTAAGCCAGCGCCATGCAGGCGGGACTGACATCAACGTTAAAGCGTCTGTGCCTCGATCGCAGACGCAATCACGTCCTCCCACTGAGGCATCAGCGGCAGGCATGTAAGTTGGTAGATCTGCCAACATGCGTAGATCGTGTCCGAACCGTAGCAATGTCCGTCGTTCAGTTTGCCATGCGCCAGCTCATGCCTAAGCGCAGGCCCCGGACGGAAATTGAATAGCATGTCGATCTCGTGCGCGAGGTCAGGTGCAAAGATTCTCTCGATCGGTTCGCGCATTTTGAGGAACAAGCCGCTCAGCGAAAGATCATCTTGCGTCAGATCCGACATGATCTTCGCTGTCTGCTCATTCGCGTTGCTCAGGACGTAGCGGATGGCGTTTTCGAGCTGGGGAATGAGAAGATAGGCGGCTGATGCATAGTCGCCCTGCCAGAAACGTGCAAAACCCAGCGAAAAAATATGCTGGTAGCCCGGTTGCACGAACGGGCTGTGCTGGACGATCGGGACGAAATGGCGCTGCTCCAGCGCAATCCTGTCAAGGAGCGTCTGGCGTGCCGGCTCGATCCTCGCGCTCGTAGAGTAGCGGCGGTGGAGTTCGAGGTAGGTCAGCGACTGCGCTTTGTACCACTCATCGTCAGGTTCACCATCAATTGGCCGCGCTTCGGACTGCGCAGTCACCTTGCCGTCGCGGTCTGAAAAACTCTGGCCGAATAATGATGCTAGCGGAAACTTTGCGCCGGTCTCGTCGACGTACTTCTTTATGTCCTCCCGGCGAAGCGGCGCATTGAGCTGCGCGAATTCCCTCAGCGCGTCAGACAGCGATAGCTTCTTGAAACGCTCAATGGTTTCGAGCAGCTCGTCCTTCACGTCCATCGTGAAGGATTGCGGCACAAACTCATCGAGAGACGCTTCTTCGAGTTTGCGCAGGTCCTGGCGCAGCTCGTCTATCCATTCCTGAAATCCGCCAAACTGCCGCAGCTCTCCTATCGCCATGCGCGTCCAGTGGGCCTTCGCGACATTGGAATCGACCTGATCGCGCATCTTGAGGTCCTGCAGGACTACATGCTTTTCGCAGCGCTTCTGGTTCTCGTCATCGTCAAGGCGGCGATAGGCCCGTGCGGCAAGCTCCCAGACGCCCTTGATCGCCTGCGTGTACCTATCGTCGGACTCACTTGCGATTATTCGGTCGGCATCGGTTGCGACCTTTTCCCAGTCTAGGAGGCCGTAACCGAGGCCAGCTTCCGCGAGAGAACAAAAAGCCACATACTGCTGTGCTGCTACGGCCTGTTCGATCACGTCGCCAAAGGTATGCTGCACATGATCCGGCAATGCTCCGGCCTTATAGACACGCGCTGCAACCTGAAGCGCGCGCAGCATATAATCGACCAAATCGAGCAGCCGGTTGTCATCACCATGGACGTTGTGAAGATCCCCGGCCAGGCGTCGGGCGATGATCTCGCAATAGGCATCGATTGCCAGCTTTCCTGAATCGCCCTTTGATCGGTCGTTGTACCAAGCAACGTCTGCAATCCGCGCCCTGAGGACTGGGTGAGCTACCTCCACTGCGAACTCGGCCAGTACCTCGGTTTGCTTGCCGGCAAAATCGCTCGCCGTAGATGACCGCTGATCTCCGATTATGAGCAGCGGACCAAAAGGTTCTGCCGGATCGTCCACCCGCAGGTGAATGCCGCACAGATTGCCCAATAGACGGCACGCATCATGTTGCCGCTCGTCGTTCTGTCCAGCCGCATGTTCCGCCACGTCATAGAATGGTTTGCGAAGTTCATGGTCGTCTGAAACATCCTGCCCATCGAGCAATCGGTTCACGTCAACCGCTCTGAGGTCGTCGAGCGTGACCAAACCAGGCTGTTTTTCAGAGTTAGTACCGCTGCTTTCGTTGTCCATTTTTTCAGCTTCTTCTTCCGGCTACAGTCGGCAGCCATGCTGGATGAGATATAACTGATTCCTTCAATTCCCAGTCCTGCGTCATGGACAAGGGCAATTGGGTTTTCAGGTTGAATTGACGCGCCCTTGCAGCGCGGGCGATCCGGGATCGAGTTGCCCTTAATCAGCCTATTTCAAATCCCGAACGGCGAGATCCAACGATTCCGTTCACTACGCGCACTAGAAGCCAAGTTAACCTCATTGCGGTAAGCGCGCCTGGCTATCTTGAAGATGAGGCGGTCCCTCCCGTTGAATGCAAGCACCAAGTCAACGCAACGCAATTGCTAATTCTCGGGGAATAGAATCGCTTCATAGTCCCGTGCACCGTGCAAGACGTGAATCACGGTAATGCACTCGGCATCGACCCTATAGAATATCGCGTAGTTCCCATGCAGGCGGCGACGGACACCAAGTTCCTCGTAGCGAGGCACAAGCGGAAAGCCCTTCGGAATCTCGGAAAGGCTCCGCGCCTTTCCCAATAGTTCGGCGACGAAGGTGCGGGCTCGCGACGGATTATCCTGGGCGATGAAATCGCCAATGCGTTCAAGATCGTCAAATGCTTCTTGGGTAAGAACAACCTTCATTGGATATCGTTGGGACTAGCTTGATCGGCGTAGCGACTATCGAGCCGGGCAGCGGCATCGTCGATATCCAGGACACGGCCCGCATCGGCATCGGCAATGCCGCGCGCAACCGAGGCATCGAGTGCCGCGAGACGAGTTTCGCGCTCATGGATAAGGCGAACACCCTCGCGCAAAATTTCGCTGCGCGAGTTGTACCGGCCCGCCTTCACGAGCTTCGATACGAAGTCCTCAAGCTGGTTTCCAAGATCGACGCTACTAGCCATATCGATACCTCCTCATGTTACGATACCATGGCCCGATAACTATTATCAAGCATTGAATTTCCTAAAGATCAGAGGGTTATGGTAAAATGAAGAATGTTCTCTGATCCATGGTTCTGGTTTTGCCTTGGTGCGTTTGCCGCCCTGCTTGTTCCGCTGAGCAGGAGATTCTGAACCCATGCGAACGATGGCTTCGCGAAAGCCGTCCATTCCTCTGAGCGTTCTTCGACATGGGTAGAGCAATTCGCTGCCATGTGATCCGTGATCCCCATTCCGCCGTTCCCTGAAAACTGTCCGCGATGTTTGGCCGGGTTCGCCGGGCGGTCAACGGGCGGCCCGCTCCTTCGCCTGCATTCCATTCCGGCTCCCGTGTTGCCCGTATGCCTGACGGCTGACCGCTCCGGCTGATCCACCCGTCCGTCTCCTTCGCGTCCTTCAGGAAACAGCGAAAGGAGCAGGACATGAAATCTTCCAGCAATTCACGCTTCGACGTTTACGAAGCCATCACCAATCAGATTATCACCGCCATCGAAGGTGGCGCAGGCGAGGTTCAGCTACCCTGGCACCGCAAGGGTTCAGCAATTTACCGACCGCTCAATATCGCATCCGGCAAAGCCTATCGCGGCGTCAACACCGTGGCGCTCTGGGCCGCCGCCGATGCCAGGCAATACGCCCAAGGTATCTGGGGCACCTACCGCCAGTGGCAGGATCGCGAGGCTCAGGTTCGCAAAGGCGAGAAATCCTCCCTTGTCATCTTCTACAAGGAACTGGACTCCGGCGAAGCCGCGCCTGTCCATGACGATGAGTCCGGCGAACGTCGGTTCGTGGCCCGAGCCTCCCGCGTGTTCAACATCGCCCAGGTCGATGGCTACAGCCTGCCCGAGCAGGACGATGACGAAGATCGCATCGATCCTTGCGAAGCTGCGGAAGACTTCGTTTCCGCAACAGACGCGAAAATCACCGTAGGTGGCGATAGTGCATTCTACCGGCCATCGAACGACACGATCACCATGCCGGACCGGCACCGGTTCGTTGGCACGGAGACTTCATCGGCAACCGAAGGCTGGTATTCCACGCTTCTGCACGAGCTGACTCACTGGTCCGGTGCATCACACCGCATGGACCGGGCTTTCGGCAAACGCTTTGGCGATAATGCTTATGCGATGGAAGAAATGGTCGCCGAGCTTGGCGCGGCCTTCCTGTGCGGCGATCTTGGCATCACTGCGGAGCCACGTCCCGATCACGCAGCCTATATCGATCACTGGCTGCGCATCCTTAAGGAAGACCGCAAGGCGATCTTCACCGCTGCCAGCGCGGCCAACAAGGCCGCTGAATATCTGGCATCGCTTGGCAACCGCGAACGACGGGAGGCGGCCTAGTGCCGCCTTTAACAGTTATGCGGGCAACTCGGTGCTTGGGGAATACTTTTGCATGGCTTCTTACCGGCAAAGACCGCGCATGGTAATATTGCAATATGGATTCCAGCACAGAACAGGACCCGGAGCGCAAGCCCATGCGGGCCGACTTCGTGAGCGAAGTCATAAGCTTCGATGAGGAAACTCACATCGCGCGTTTTCGCATGAAACCCGATCCGCGCCGATACGACGAGATCGAACAAGACGGCGAAACACTCTACATCGACAAATATCTTAAAACGGCATTCACGCTTGATGTCATGCTAGGCGGTTTTGAGCCTGGCCTACCCAGTTATGCACTCTCCTCGTCAATCGGCTCGACCGCTGAATATGCGGATGAAAGATTGAATGCTCTCGAACATGAGATTGATGGGGGCGAATATGTTCCGCCCAAACAGAAGGCCATAGCCCATTATACGCTTGCTCCAGGCGACATCGAGAAGGACCTGGGATTCCTTTCCGTAGACATTTGCGGCGCAACCGCGCTCCGGAAGAAAAACGCCGACGCATTTGATCAGGCTTATGGACTCTTCATTCGGGAGCTGGGAACGGTCGTCGGCCAGTTCAATGGATCGATCCTCAAGACTAAGGGCGACGGTTTTATCGCCTACATCGACCATCCATCGTTCACCAATCTTTGCGATGCCGTCATCGATATGGGCCTGAGCATCCTCTATGTCCTTCATAAGTCGATCAATCCGACGCTCGCCAAGGCTGGTCTTCCAACTTTCGATGTACGGATCGGCGCTGACTACGGTACCGCCGTCATTCGCCAGATGAACATTCCTACGACCGGATTTTCGTCCGTTGAGGTTGCAAGCGATGCGCTTAATCGGGCCGTGAAGATCGAGGAAGCCTGTGAGACCAATGAATTCAGAATCGGGCGTTCGCTATATGAACTGATACACGTCCAATGGCTCGAACGCGCGACGGAAGTCGAGTTCGACGGAGCGAGTGTCGGACTTCCCTCTTATAAGACGTATAGGATGCGATGATGCCCAATCCCTCATCCCAAGAACTAACGTCTGCCTACTTTCGCGCTCAAATCGGGCGCGTCATCGGGACGCTCGACAAGATCACCGCTCGACCAAATCCCGCACCTTCTGGCCGGGTCATCCCGGAAGCCGATGACATTGCCATCCACGATGGACGGCGGCTGGAAGCAACCGTCATGTTTCTCGATATATGTAAATTCTCAAGCCGACCTTGCGAGGGAGCCGATGAGCAGATGGCAGTCGTGCAGATCCTCTCGCTGTTTTTTACTGAGATGATCCGCATCATCGAGGATCACGGTGGTTTTGTTGAGAAGAATACCGGCGATGGTCTCATGGCATATTTTGCTCAGAACAACCTTCCCGGCATCACAATCCAACAGCGCGCGCTCTCATGTGCCTTGACGATGTTCTCTGCTGCCGAGAACATCATCAATCCTTTGCTGGTACGCTCAAATATCGCTCCTCTCCAGTTCCGCATCTGCATGGATCACGGACAGATTACGGTTGCTAAGGTAGGTGCGGCGCGGCGTTTCAACGGCATCGTCGCGGTGGGAACTACCGCCAATATCGCATCAAAGATGCTGGCCGTCGCTCAACCAGAGACAATTCTACTCGGGGACATGATGCGCCAAGGCCTACCCCAAGAGTGGGTACGACAATACGTGGAACTTGAAACTGCGAACTCGGGCTGGGTGTATCGCCAGTCGAACGCGCCTTATCCGTTTTGGCGTTATTTTGGACGGTGGAAGGTTCCCGCAATATGACCGGACAGGAAGAAGACAAAAGGCGTTCTACGCCACCCAAGCTGCCACCAGCCCTTGAGGCCGCGCCACGTCTTGAGCCGCCTGTCCCGACTGAACCGGAGGTCGCGCCATCGCACGCGGCCAGGTTTGGAAAAGAGCATTCCGACTTTGCCGCGTTTCATGAAGGATATATCCGGCACTATATCGCGCTGGCTGACACCAAAGCGGGCGTCATTTTCACACTTGCCGCAGGCATCATCGGATATCTCATTAACGATGATGAAATTCAGGCAACAATTGTTGCGCCGTCCTGCTCATCCGCATTTTTCGTACTGATCCTGGCCTTGCTGTCGCTTGGGCTTGTCGCTGCGTTGGCTTTTTTTGTGATTGCGCCACGCCTTTCCGCTCCGTCAAACGAAGGTCTCGTTTTCTTCGGCGCAGTGGCCAAGAAGGCATCGAGCGAAGATTTTGTAACGGAGATTACGGCTTCTCCAGATGAACGGCTGACAGAGGCACGTCTGAAACATTGCTACGATACGGCCACTGTTTGTTTCCGAAAGTACGAACTCCTCAAAGTTGCAATTTGGCTGACGCCGATAAGCCTTTTGCTCGCTTTGGTTTCCACGCTATTGAACTGAAACATATCGGCTTTGGATTGCTTTGATAGGCATCCGTTCTGGTATGTGGCAATGTGCCGCGTCCATTCGGGCTAGGCTCTCGTGAACCGCGCCAGTCTCCGCCTGTCACGGCCATCCGGCTTCGATCCCTCGCGGGAGTCCGGAAGCAATCCAGTCAGAGATTGAACCGTCGATTGATGGTCTTTCCTTTCGTCGCAGGGGCGGAAAAATTCCCCCTGCATTTCTCGTCCTGGCCCGGTTCACCGGCTCATGCGCGCAAGGTGCGGCCCGCACAACCCCGAGCCTTTAGCTCGGGCCGTGTTGCACCTGTGCGCGCGCCGGATGCTCCGGGCGCGGGCGGCCTCCATGCAGTCGGGCAATTCCGCTCGTGCTGCCAGACAAAGGAGACCCCCATGGGACTTGATATGTATGCCTGCACGGCACCTTCCGACGCCATCACACAGGATGTCGATTTCGACACCAAGGAGCTGCCGGATATTTCCGAGATTCACTACTGGCGCAAACATCCAAACCTGCATGGCTGGATGGAAGACCTCTACTACGCCAAGGGCGGCAAGGAGCAATTCAACTGCGTTCCTGTCCGGCTGAACCTGGACGATCTTACCCAGCTTGAGCTGGCGATCACATCGGGCAGCCTGCCGTCGACCAACGGCTTTTTCTTCGGCCAGTCCGATGGCAGCGAAACCAGCGACGATCTCGCATTCGTAACCAAGGCTCGCGAAGCCATCAACGAAGGCAAAGCCGTGTATTACGATAGCTGGTGGTAAGCTGACCGACATACGAATTGCCGATTGAAAGGCGCGTGAGCTTCACGCGCCTTTCGTGCGTTACGGGCCAACGGGACGTGCGGCCAGTTCGGCGCGGATCGTCTCCAGCGAAGCCAGAGCGTTGCGGCGCTGGGCCGTGTCCGGTCTTGAGCGAACCAGTTCGTTGAACGTCTCGCGCAGCAGGGCGCGCAATTCATTCGTGGGCCGCGAAGCCAGTTCGAAGCGTGTGATGAGTTTCATGTTTTCCTCCAGTGTCAGGAGGCTCCGGCCATCGGAGCCCTTGTGGGCTCCCGACACGATCATCCCCGAGCAAGGGCGATTGATGGTTGGCAGGCGAATGCCATCGGAGGAAGAGATGAGACGAAGATCATGCAGAACGGGAAACTGGACCACACCAATTCGCTGAGTGGTCACGTGCCTACAACGAATGTAGACAGGCTTTCCGCCTCAGATAGGCTGAAGCTGGCCACGTAACCGCACAGGTCACCCGCATCGGACGAGAAAATTTTTTGTGCACCAAAATGTGCGCCAATTTGTGCACCAAACCGCGAAATGCGGTTCAATAACATATTGAATTCACTTGGTTTATAAGAAAGTCTGGAGCGGGCGAAGAGATTCGAACTCTCGACCCCAACCTTGGCAAGGTTGTGCTCTACCCCTGAGCTACGCCCGCTCTCGACGCTTCGGACTGATGCGTGCGGCACAATCCGTGAGGTGAGGCGCGCGGTTAGCATCGGCGGCATGGGGCTGCAAGCGTAAAATCAATCAACCGGCCTGCCTGACGCAAAAGCGCCGTAAACCGATTGGAATCGCATCAGGTCATCCAAACTCACATTCTCCCTTCACAAACGAGGATAAAGGCCCAAATGTGCGTGTACGAACGTCAACACGGGTAATGGAGCGAAAACCTTGGCAAGCATGGGCCTGAACATCGACGAACAAAAGGCGGTTGACCGCTTCCGCCAGCAAGTCGTCGAACCGTCGATGACGAACCTCGTTATCCTGGATTTCTGGGCGGAATGGTGCGGGCCGTGCAAGGCGCTTGCGCCGATGCTGGAAAAAGTCGCCGCGGAATATGCGGACAAGGGCGTGATTCTGGCCAAGATCAATGTCGATGAAGAAAAATTCATCGCATCGCAGTTTCAGGTGCAATCGATCCCCACCGTTTACGCGCTGTTTCAGGGGCAGCCCGTCGCCGATCTGACCAATGCGCGCAGCGAAACCCAGTTGAAAGGTGTGCTGGACCAGCTGCTGGAGAAACTGCCCGTCGGCGAAGGTGCAGGCGGCGCACAGCCCGCGCAGGATATCGAACCGCTGCTGGCAATGGGTGAGGAAGTGCTTGAAAGCGGCGATGGTGAGCGTGCTGTTTCGGTATTCTCGCAAATCGTGGAGATGGCGTCCGATAACGCGCAGGCGCATTCCGGGCTGATTCGCGCACTCACGCTGGCCGGGCAGACAGACGAAGCGGCAACCGCGCTTGAGGCGCTTGATCCCAAGCTGGCGGCCGACCCGCAGATCGAGCGTGCCAAGGCAGCGCTGGAACTGGCAAAGGATAAGCCGGAAGACAGCGAACTCGCCACGCTGAAGCAAGCAGCCGCAGACGCGCCAGCCGATATGGACGCGCAGCTTGCCTATGCCAACGCCGCATTCGCCGCCGGTGATCGCGATGCCGCCGCCGATACGCTGTTGGCAATGATCGAAGCGGACAACGAATGGAACGAAGGCGCCGCCAGGGCGAAACTGTTGCAGATTTTCGAAGCGATTGGCCTTGAAGACCCCTGGGTATCGGCGTGCCGACGCAAGCTCTCGCTGCTTCTGTTCGGCTGACGGTGACCGCAACGCGAATCTCGATTTTTCCGTTGCCCGGCGCGGTGCTTTATCCCGGCCTGCAATTGCCGCTGCATATCTTTGAGCCGCGCTACAGCGCAATGATCAGCGATGCGCTGGCCAGAGACAGGCGGATCGGGGTTATTCAACCCCAGAACCAGCACGCAAACGCGCCGCTGTTCGATGTGGGCTGTCTGGGCCGGATCGGCGAAGTCGAGGCGCTCGATGACGGCCGGTACAACATCATTCTTGAAGGCGAATCGCGATTCCGGATCATCAATGAGCTGCGGGTTACGACGCCGTTTCGCCAGATTGAGGCGGACCTGATCGAAGACCCGGCAGAGCAGCAACTGGCCGCCATCGAACGCGCCGGGTTTGAGCGTGAGGCGCAGCACTTTGCCGAAATGCAGGGCTACACCGTCGATTGGGAATCGGTAACCCGGCTTGACGATGTCTCGCTTATTAATGGCGTCTCACAGATCGTGCCCTTCGATCCGGCATCGAAACAGGCGCTGCTGGAATGCGAAGATATCTCGGAACGATGCGAGATGCTGATCCAGCTGTTCCAGTTTTTCGGGCATCAAGCCGATATCGACGATAGCGAAAGCGGCGCGACGATGCAGTGAATGCGGCGTCCGGCCAGTAGCCGCAATCGGTTTGCAATACGGCCAGGCGACGCCGCAATCAGATCGCGTCAGCGTCCAGCACCAGCCCTTCGTTGCGGTGTGCAGCCACGATGGTGTTGCGCAACAGCACCGCGATTGTCATCGGGCCGACGCCGCCGGGCACCGGAGTGATCGCGCCTGCGATGTGTGAAGCTTCGTCAAAATCGACATCGCCCACCAGTTTGCCTTTTTCCGCGCCGTCCGCCGGGGCCAGCCGGTTGATCCCGACATCGATGACAATCGCGCCGGGCTTGATCCAGTCCCCCTTCACCATTTTGGGCCGCCCGACCGCCGCAACCACGATATCCGCGCGGCGCACCACTTCGGGCAGATCTTTGGTGCGGCTGTGCGCAATGGTGACGGTGCAGCTTTCCTTGAGCAGAAGCTGCGCCATCGGCTTGCCAACCAGGATCGAACGACCGATCACCACGGCATCGCGGCCTGACAGATCGCCAAGCTGCTCTTTCAGCATCATCAGACAGCCCAGCGGCGTGCACGGCACCAGTCCGGGCAGACCCAGCGCGAGCCGTCCGGTGCTGGCGGGCGTGAGGCCATCGACATCCTTGTTGGGATCGATCCGGTCAACCACCGCCTGTTCATCAAGGTGATCGGGAAGCGGCAACTGCACGAGAATGCCATCGACAGCCGGATCGGCGTTGAGCGTATCGACCAGCGCGTTCAGCGTTTCCTGGCTGGCATCTTCAGGCAGCTTGTGCTCGAAGCTGGCCATGCCGCATTCAACCGTCTTCCTGCCTTTGCTGCGGACATAGACCTGGCTGGCCGGATCTTCGCCGACCAGCACCACCGCCAGCCCCGCCTTGCGCCCGGCTTGCTCTTCAAACGACGCGGCCAGTTCCGCCACGCGGCCTCGCAGGCGCGCGGCAAAGGCTTTTCCATCAATGGTTTTGGCAAGAGTCATGGAGGGACGCCCTACATCGTTGATACGGCGAGATTCTTCAGAATGATCCGCAGCACCTCAAGGCCGATTATCAGAACCAGCGGCGAAAGATCGAGCGCGCCGGTGTTGGGCATGATCTTGCGGATCGGGCTGAGGATCGGATCTAGCAAGGCATTGACCGCGCGCCAGATCGCATCGACGAACTGGTTGCTCATGTTCACGACATTGAACGATATCAGCAAACTGAGAACGAATTGCACGATCACCAGCATGACGATGATCGACACGAGATAACCGACGATTTCGAAAAGCGTATAGAAGAGCAAGGGCCTGCCTTTCAGACGAGACGAGAGGCCTGCTGATAGCCGAGCGCAGCGCTTTCGGGCAAGCGTCGCAAGGCAGGCACGAACAGATTATTCAGGCGGCGCGGATCAGCGTGCCCGCACCTTGCTGGGTAAAGAATTCCAGCAGCATCGCATGGGGCACGCGGCCATCGAGAACAACCGCAGCCTCGCACCCGGCTTCGACCGCATGAACGCAGGTTTCCAGTTTGGGAATCATGCCGCCCGATATCGTGCCATCCTTGCGCAGGTTTTCAATGTCCGACGGTTTGAGATCGGTCAGCAACGTGCCCTGTTTATCAAGCACGCCAGACACATCGGTCAGCAGGAACAGGCGCGCCGCGTTAAGCGCTGCGGCAACCGCCCCGGCCATCGTGTCGGCATTGATGTTGTAGGTCGATCCATCGACGCATGGCGCAATCGGCGCGATCACCGGGATCAGGCCGGCGGCGGAAATCGTCTCGATCACGGTGGTGTCGATCGTTTCGGGTTCGCCAACGAAACCAAGGTCAATCACCCGCTCGATATTGCTGTCCGGGTCGCGCGTGGTGCGGGTCAGCTTTTTCGCCGTGACAAGGCCGCCGTCCTTGCCCGAAATTCCGATGGCTTTGCCGCCGGCGCCCGCGATCCAGCCGACCAGTTCCTTGTTGATTGAACCGGACAGGACCATTTCGGCGACTTTCGCCGTCTCCTTGTCGGTCACGCGCAGGCCATCGACAAATTCGGAAACGACGCCCACTTTCTTGAGCATCGCGCCGATCTGGGGGCCGCCGCCGTGCACCACCACCGGATTGATACCGACCGCCTTGAGCAGGACGATATCCTGTGCGAAATCATGCGCAAGATCGGGATCGCCCATCGCGTGGCCGCCATATTTCACAACAAACGTGCGCCCTGCATAGCGTTGCAGGTAAGGCAGCGCCTCGATCAGTGTTTCAGCTTTGACAAGCATATCGGGTTCGTGCGGATTCGACATGCAAGCGCTTTGGCGCAGACTCACGCGATTGACAATGGATGAGCGACGCTACAGCGCGCCTGCGGATCGGAAAATCTATTCGCAAATCCCCGGTAAACCGCGCGTTGTAAATCCGTTTCGGAGAGAAACTCGGTATTGTTCCGAATGGGCTCTGCCCTCCGGTTCGGCGCACAACGCCGGGCATCATGCCCGTTTCCAGCATCATCTTCGCCGCGACATTTTCGCTATGCACTGCCGCGCCGCGCGTCACCTGCGTCGTCGATGGCGACACATTCTGGCTGCACGGCGAGAAGATTCGCATTGCCGATATCAACACGCCGGAAACCCATCGCCCGAAATGCGCATCGGAGCGGACACGCGGCAAGGCCGCCGCCCGCCGCCTGATCGGGCTTCTCAATCAGGGGCCGTTCGAACTGAAAAGCGGCCATCGCAACACGGATCGCTATGGCCGCCTGCTGCGCACCGTCACGCGCGACGGCGCCAGCCTTGGCGAACAGCTTGTAGCGGAGGGACTGGCCGAGCGCTGGTCCGGCAGGCGCGGCAACTGGTGCGATAATCAGGTTCCGGCTCTGGACCGTTCCGCCAACGTCGGTTAGCGCGGAATACATGGGCGATGTCGTTCCCTTTCGCAGCAAGCGCCGGTGGACCCGGCCCGAAGACTATGGCGCAGGTCCGCCGCCGTCCGGCAGCGGAAACGGCCGCGATCCAAAACCGCCGCGCCGCAAATGGTTTCGGCCCTGGCAATTCTGGCTGCTCGCGTCGATCGGCGTGTCGCTCTGGGTTGCAGAAGATCCGGCGCTGATGGAGCCGCCATCCCTGTTTGCGTCCGATCCTGAAAAGGTGTCCGGCCAGTTCACGCGCTGCGGGCGCAAAAGCAGCGAACATTGCGTAATTGATGGCGATACATTCAGGCTGGGGGAGCGCACTGTTCGCATTATCGGAATCGATGCGCCCGAAACGCATCCCGCGCGCTGTCCGGCCGAGGCGCAGGCCGGAGAGAAAGCGACAGCCGAACTGCAGCGTCTGCTCAATCAGGGGCCGTTCGTGATGATAGGCCGGATTGATGAGCCGACAGACAAATATGGCCGCGAACTGCGCGCGCTGAAACGCACAATGCCCGATGGCCGCACAGCGCTCATCGCCAGCCAGATGCTGGAAAGCGGGACAGTGCGCCCATATCGCGGGCAATTGCGGACAAGCTGGTGCGCGGGCGATGCCGACGCGCCAACAGGCTGAAACGCGGCAGCGGACTGGACGAAACCGTCGCCCTCATAGTATCCTGCGGGTTCACGCACGAAAGGCGAGCAATGAGCATCGAAGGTGAAGAACGCGGCAGACTGGACGGTGTTCCCGAACCCAAAGCCGGTAAACAGCCCACGCAATCCGCAAGCGAGCGCGGCGCCGGTTCCACGCCGCCGCCGCAATCGCAGCCGACAGGCAACAGTTTTGATTTCAACAACCCGACGATCATCAGCCTGCTCTATCTGTCTTCTGCCATACTAGGCATCACCGCGATCATCGGCGTGGTCCTCGCCTATGTCTGGCGCGGGGAGGATCATCCCGAATGGCAGTCCTCGCACTATCAGTATCTGATCAACACCTTCTGGATCGGCCTGATCGGAGGTGTGATCAGCGTCGTCCTGATGCTGCTGCTGGTGGGCTTCCTGCTGATCGTGGCCGTCGCCGTGCTGGTGATCGTGCGCTGCATCCTCAGCCTGATCAACGCGCAGAAACAACAGCCGATGCCCATCCGGGAACGCTGCTGGCCTGATCGTGCGCGGCAATCAGAGGGTAAGCTTTACCTGCAGTTAAAGCTTCGGCGCTAGGTTGCCGGCCTATGAAGCCGGTTCAACTACTCCCGCTTTTCGTTTGCGCGCTTCTCGCGGGCTGGCTAGCTCCGGGCCTGACTGTCGCGTCGGATGAACCCAATGCGGCCCACGACAGCGAATCGGTCGCCAGTGAGCCAACCGATTCAGCGCAAAACAAAGCCGCATGGCTGGCGGGAGAAACGGTTCTCAATCGCGAGTCAGACGGCCATTTTTACGCCGATGCATATGTCGAAGGGTCGCGGTATCGCTTCCTTGTCGATACTGGCGCCAGCATGGTCGCACTGACCGGACGAGATGCACAGGCGATGGGATTGGAATGGGATGAAGCCAGCCTGCGGCCGATCGGGCGCGGAGCAAGCGGGACGGTTCACGGTGTGACCGTGACAATCGCCAGCATGGAAGTGGGCGGCATTGAAGCGCGCGATGTGCATGGCGCGATCATACCCGATGGTCTGGATGTCTCGCTTCTTGGTCAGTCGTTCCTCTCGCAAGTCAGCAATGTCGAGATCAGCGGCGACGAGATGCGGCTGGGCGGATAATGCCATGAGGTTGTTGCTGGGTTGCCCGGCACGCGATGAGTGCGATTTCCGATCCCAGCCGATCCGAAATCGCGCTAACCAGCCGGTTGGAAATAGAGGTCCACATAATCGGTCAGGCCGTCGCACCATTCAAATTCGCGCAGGCGATAATAGGGCCGGTTCTGCGTAACTGCGAAATGCCAGGTCTTGTCCTGTTCGCAGTGGCGGCCGCGATCCGGCGTATCGGCGATACGGATCGTGCCGCGGAAGGTGAAATAACCTTCGCCAATCTCCAGGATCGCGCCGTCCAGAAACAGCCGGCCCGGTCCGCTCGCCGCCGCTTGTGCGCCGCGCAAGTGCCAGAGCCCCTCGCGCTTAGCCACAACCGCCGTTCCGCGCGCGTCCCAGTCAATCCATTGCAGGGTGATGCCGTAATTGTGCAGTAACCGCTGCGCGTCGGTTTCGCTTAGCACCGTGGTTTTCTCGCCGGGCCACGATGGTGCGGGCGGCGCGCTGACAGGCGGTGGCGGTGTGGCAACCGGCGGCGCTTCTGTCTGCGATGATCCCGCGCAACCGGCAAGGACTGCCGGAAGCAGAGCAATCAGGGCAAGGTGGCCAGTCTGTCTCATCACCCTTTACGCTAACCCGCGGACCGTACCGCGCGCAAGCCCGACAAAAAGCCCCGCCGGATCGCTCCAGCGGGGCCTGATGTTTCAAACCGAAACCGTGTTTGGATCATTCCCCGGTTGAGGGATCCTCGGTCGGCGTGTCTTCGGCAGGCGCTTCCGGCTCAGCCGCAGCTTCCGGTTCGACGGCAGCTTCGGGTTCGGCTGGAGCTTCTGCTTCAGTCGGCGCTTCGCCAGCCATCGCCGCTTTCATCGCGTCCTCGCTGGGCGTCTCGTCGGCTGCTTCTTCCTCGGCAGCCTGAGCAGCCTCAAGCGCGTCCTGCATCTTTTTGTACTGGGCGCGCAGCGCGGCATCGCGGCTTGAGGCGGCGACACGCATGCGGTTCATGCCCGCGCCCGTGCCAGCCGGAATAAGCCGTCCGACGATGACGTTTTCCTTCAGGCCAATCAGCGAATCCTGCTTTCCTTCAACCGCCGCCTGCGTCAGCACGCGGGTGGTTTCCTGGAACGACGCGGCCGAGATGAACGAACGCGTCTGCAGGCTTGCCTTGGTGATGCCCAGCAGAATCGGCGTGCCTTGCGCAGGCTTCTGCTTCTTCTCAAGCTTGGCGTTGTATTCGAGCATTTCCTCGTAATCGACCTGCTCACCCGCCAGCAAAGTGGTATCGCCGCCATCGGTGATCTCAACTTTCTGCAACATCTGGCGAACGATCACCTCGATGTGCTTGTCGTTGATCTTCACGCCTTGCAGACGATAGACTTCCTGGATCTCCGACACGAGATATTCGGCCAGCGCTTCCACGCCGAGCACTTCGAGAATGTCGTGCGGATCGGGCGAACCGGAAATCAGGTTATCGCCTTTTTTGACCCAGTCACCTTCCTGAACGTCGATCACTTTCGATTTCGGGATCAGGTATTCCACCGGATCGCCTTCCTCGGGAATGATCGCGATCTTGCGCTTCGCCTTGTAATCGCGAACGAACTCGATGCGGCCCGAAGTTTTGGCGATAATCGCATTGTCCTTCGGCTTGCGGGCTTCGAACAGTTCGGCAACACGCGGCAGACCGCCGGTGATGTCGCGCGTTTTCGCCGCTTCGCGCGAAGCACGGGCCAGCACGTCACCGGCCTCGACATCCTGCCCGTCTTCCACGGAAAGCGTCGTGCCCGGAGCAAGCATGTAACGCGCTGCTTCGGTTTCGTCCGATGCTTCGTTCAGCAGGGTCAGACGCGGGCGAAGATCCTCTTTCTTCTTCGATCCGCCAGTGGTCCGCAGTTCGGTGACAACGCGCTGGGCGATGCCCGTCGCTTCGTCGACCTGTTCGGTCATCGTGCGGCCGTCGATCAGATCCTGATACTTCACGACACCCTTGGTTTCGGTGATGATCGGCAGCGTGAACGGATCCCATTCAGCCAGACGATCGCCTTCCTTCACCTTGTCGCCGCTCTTGTGCAGCAGGCTGGTGCCATAAGGCACTTTATGGATTTCACGCTCGCGGCCATCGGTATCGAAAACGATGATTTCGCCATTGCGGGCGAGCGAGAGCGAGCGGCCCTTCTTGTCCGTGATCGTGGGCATGTCGCGGTATTCGACGGTGCCGTCACAGCTGGTTTCAAGGTGGCTGGTTTCGTTGACCTGCGCCGCGCCGCCGATGTGGAACGTCCGCATCGTAAGCTGGGTGCCCGGTTCACCGATCGACTGCGCGGCGATAACGCCGACAGCTTCACCGATGTTGACCGGCGTGCCGCGTGCCAGATCGCGACCATAGCACTTTGCGCAAACGCCCTGTTCCGCCTCGCAGACGAGCGGAGAGCGAATGCGCGCCGCCTGAATGCCGGTTTCCTCGATCGCCTTGACGGCGGGTTCGTCCAGCAATGTGCCGTCCTTGACGACGACGGTGCCATCGGTGTCGACAATGTCTTCGGCCAGCGTGCGGCCAAGGATACGTTCGGCCAGCGAGGCGATGGTTGTGCCGCCCTGCACGATCGAGCGCATTTCAAGCGCGCGGTCGGTCTTGCAGTCTTCGACGACAATGACGCAATCCTGCGACACATCGACAAGCCGGCGAGTCAGGTAGCCTGAGTTTGCCGTCTTGAGCGCGGTATCGGCCAGACCCTTGCGGGCGCCGTGCGTGGAGTTGAAGTATTCAAGGACGGTCAGGCCTTCCTTGAAGTTCGAGATGATTGGGGTTTCGATGATCTCGCCCGACGGTTTGGCCATAAGGCCGCGCATACCGGCAAGCTGCTTCATCTGCGCTGGCGAACCACGCGCGCCCGAGTGGCTCATCATGTAGATCGAATTGATCTGCGCCTCACGACCGTTCTCGTCCTTCGGCGTGGCCTTGATCTCTTCCATCATGGCGTTCGCCACCTGATCGCCGCAGCGGCTCCAGGCGTCGATTACCTTGTTATACTTTTCCTGCTGGGTGATCAGGCCTTCCTGATACTGCTGTTCATAATCGGCAACCAGCGTCTTGGTTTCTTCAACCAGGCCCACTTTCGAATCGGGGATGATCATGTCATCCTTGCCGAACGAAATGCCCGCCTTGAACGCATGGCGGAAGCCCAGAGTCATGATCGCATCGGCGAACAGCACCGTGTCTTTCTGGCCGGTGTGGCGATAGACCTGATCGATAACTTCGGCGATTTCCTTCTTGGTCAGCAGGTGATTGATGATCTCGAAGGGAACCTTATGGCTCTTGGGCAGACATTCGCCGATCAGCATCCGGCCAGGCGTGGTTTCGAAGCGCATCATCACTTCCTTGCCCTTCTCGTCCGTCTGCGGCACGCGCGCCACGACTTTCGAGTGCAGCGTCACCGCGCCCACTTCGAGCGCCTGGTGCACTTCTGCCATATCGGACAGCAGCATGCCTTCGCCCGGCTCGCCTTCTCGGTCCATCGAGAGATAGTAAAGGCCCAGCACCATGTCCTGCGACGGCACGATGATCGGCTTGCCGTTGGCGGGCGACAGGATGTTGTTGGTGCTCATCATCAGCACGCGCGCTTCAAGCTGGGCTTCCAGTGAAAGCGGAACGTGAACGGCCATCTGGTCGCCATCGAAGTCAGCGTTGAAGGCGGAGCAGACCAGCGGGTGAAGCTGGATCGCCTTGCCCTCGATCAGCACTGGCTCGAACGCCTGAATGCCCAAACGGTGAAGCGTCGGCGCGCGGTTCAGCAGCACCGGATGTTCGCGGATAACCTCGTCAAGGATGTCCCAGACTTCCTTGCGCTCTTTCTCGACCCATTTCTTGGCCTGCTTGAGCGTCATCGAGAGACCCTTGGCGTCGAGCCGCGCGTAAATGAACGGCTTGAACAGTTCGAGCGCCATTTTCTTGGGCAGGCCGCACTGGTGCAGTTTCAGTTCCGGCCCGGTGACGATCACCGAACGGCCCGAATAGTCGACACGCTTGCCAAGCAGGTTCTGGCGGAAGCGGCCCTGCTTGCCCTTGAGCATGTCTGACAGCGATTTCAGCGGGCGCTTGTTGGCGCCGGTGATGACGCGGCCGCGGCGACCGTTGTCAAACAGCGCGTCGACCGATTCCTGCAACATGCGCTTTTCGTTGCGCACGATGATGTCCGGCGCACGCAGTTCGATCAGTCTTTTCAGACGATTGTTGCGGTTGATCACGCGGCGATAGAGATCGTTGAGATCCGACGTTGCGAACCGGCCGCCATCCAGCGGCACCAGCGGGCGCAGTTCCGGCGGAATCACGGGGACGACTTCAAGGATCATCCATTCGGGGCGGTTGCCCGAATCGATGAAGCTTTCGACCACTTTAAGGCGCTTGATGATTTTCTTGGGCTTGAGCGTGGACTTGGTGACCCGCAGCTCTTCCATCAGATCGTCGCGTTCCTGCTCAAGATCGAGATCCATGAGCATGACTTTGACGGCCTCGGCGCCAATCCCGGCGGAGAAGCTGTCTTCGCCATATTCGTCCTGCGCGTCGAGCAGTTCGTCCTCGGTCATCAGCTGGAATTTTTCGAGCGGAGTCAGGCCCGGCTCGATAACCACATAGCTTTCGAAATAGAGCACGCGCTCAAGCTGCTTGAGCTGCATGTCAAGCAACAGGCCGATGCGGCTGGGCAGCGATTTCAGGAACCAGATGTGCGCAACCGGGGCCGCCAGTTCGATGTGGCCCATCCGTTCGCGGCGGACTTTGGTGACGGTAACCTCAACGCCGCACTTCTCGCAGACGACGCCCTTGTATTTCATGCGCTTGTACTTGCCGCACAGGCACTCGTAGTCCTTTACCGGGCCGAAGATGCGCGCACAGAACAGGCCGTCACGCTCGGGCTTGAACGTGCGGTAGTTGATCGTTTCCGGCTTCTTGATTTCGCCGAAGGACCAGCTGCGAATACGTTCGGGAGAGGCAAGGCCGATCTGGATCTGATCGAACGTTTCCGGCTTGGCGAGCTGGTTGGTGAATTTTGTCAGGTCGTTCATGTGTTCGGTCCCTTCGGAAGGGTGAAAATTCTAAGGCGAAAAGCAGCGGCAGGGGCGGCGCGGGACCGCCCCGGCTCTGCTATTCCGCAGCCTCGGCCATATCGTCGCCGTCCTCGTCCTCTCCGTCACCAAACGATGACAGTTCGACATTGAGACCCAGCGAGCGCATTTCCTTGACCAGCACGTTGAAGCTTTCGGGAATGCCGGCTTCGAAAGTGTCGTCACCCTTGACGATCGCTTCGTAAACCTTGGTGCGTCCGATCACGTCATCGGATTTCACCGTCAGCATTTCCTGCAACGTATAAGCCGCGCCGTAGGCCTGCAGCGCCCAGACTTCCATTTCACCGAAGCGCTGGCCGCCGAACTGCGCCTTACCGCCCAGCGGCTGCTGGGTGACAAGCGAGTAGGGGCCGATCGAGCGGGCGTGGATCTTGTCATCGACCAGATGGTGCAGCTTGAGCATATAGATGATGCCCACGGTCACCTTGCGGTCAAACGCATCGCCTGTGCGGCCGTCGAACAGGGTCGACTGGCCCGATGAATGAAGCCCGGCAAGCTCAAGCATGTCGGTCACATCGGATTCGCGCGCGCCGTCGAACACCGGGGTACCCATCGGAACGCCCGTGGTCAGGTTGCCGGCCAGTTCGATGATCGAGCCGGTATCGCGCGCGTCGATATCGTCGTGATAGCGTTCGCCATAGACGTATTTCAGCCGTTCCTTCACCGCTTCGGGCGGGGCTGCCGCCTGCGGATCGGGATTGTTGCGATGCCAGTCTTCCAGCGCATCCTTGATCTGCATGCCAAGGCCGCGCGCGGCCCAGCCGAGATGGGTTTCGAAGATCTGTCCCACATTCATGCGCGATGGCACGCCCAGCGGGTTCAGCACGACATCGACCGGGGTTCCGTCTTCAAGGAACGGCATGTCTTCAACCGGAAGAATGCGGCTGATAACACCCTTGTTGCCGTGGCGGCCGGCCATCTTGTCGCCTGGTTGCAGCTTGCGCTTCACCGCGACGAACACCTTGACCATCTTGAGCACGCCGGGCGCCAGCTCGTCGCCGCGCTCCAGCTTTTCCTTGCGATCCTCGAACTTGTCCTGAATCGCCTTGACGGTTTCGTCGTACTGTTCCTTCACCGCTTCAAGCTGGCTCTGCGCCTTGTCGTCGGCAACGGCGAATTTCCACCACTCGTGCTTCTCGACTTCGGCCAGCAGTTCATCGGTGATCTTCTCACCTTTCTTGACGCCTTTGGGCACTGCCGCGGCAACCTGGCCGATCAGCATTTCCTTCAGACGGTTATAGGTCGCGCGGTTAAGGATGGCGCGTTCGTCTTCGCGGTCCTTGGCGAGGCGTTCGATTTCCTCATTCTGGATGGCGCGCGTGCGGTCATCCACTTCGATGCCGTGGCGGTTGAACACCCGCACTTCGACGATCGTGCCGGCAACGCCCGGAGGCAGGCGCAGCGAGGTGTCGCGCACATCGCTTGCCTTTTCGCCGAAGATCGCGCGCAGCAGTTTTTCTTCCGGCGTCATCGGGCTTTCGCCCTTGGGCGTGATCTTGCCGACCAGAATGTCGCCCGGATGCACTTCGGCGCCGATATAGACGATTCCCGCCTCATCCAGGTTGCGCAGCGCTTCTTCGCCCACGTTGGGGATGTCGCGCGTGATGTCTTCCGGGCCAAGCTTGGTGTCGCGCGCCATCACCTCGAATTCCTCGATGTGGATCGAGGTGAACACGTCGTCTTTCACGATCCGTTCGGAAATCAGGATCGAATCTTCATAGTTGTAGCCATTCCACGGCATGAACGCGACAAGGCTGTTGCGGCCCAGCGCCAGCTCGCCCAGATCGGTGGACGGGCCATCGGCGATGATATCGCCTGCCGCCACCCGATCGCCCACTTTCACCAGCGGGCGCTGGTTGATGCAGGTGTTCTGGTTGGAGCGCTGGAACTTTTGCAGCGTGTAGATATCAACGCCCGACTGGCCGGCTTCGACATCGCCGGATGCGCGGATCACGATGCGGGTCGAATCGACCTGATCGATGATACCGCCACGTTGCGCGGCAATGGCAGCGCCCGAATCGCGCGCGACGGTTTCTTCCATGCCGGTGCCCACGAACGGGGCTTCAGCGCGGACGAGCGGCACTGCCTGGCGTTGCATGTTCGATCCCATCAGGGCGCGGTTCGCGTCATCGTTTTCCAGGAACGGAATAAGCGATGCGGCAACCGAAACGAGCTGCTTGGGGCTGACGTCCATCAGCGTCACGTTTTCGCTTGGCGCGAGAACGAATTCGCCAGCTTCGCGGGTTGAAACCAGATCCTCCACGAAGCCGCCATCCTTGTCGAGATCGGCGGATGCCTGCGCGACGGTGTGCTTCTGTTCTTCCATCGCTGAAAGATAGATCACGTCCTTGGTGACCTTGCCGTCATCAACCTTGCGGTATGGCGTTTCGATGAAGCCATACTTGTTGACCCGCGCGAATGTCGAAAGCGAGTTGATCAGGCCGATGTTCGGGCCTTCAGGCGTTTCAATCGGGCAGATGCGGCCATAGTGCGTGGGGTGAACGTCGCGCACTTCGAAGCCCGCGCGCTCACGCGTAAGGCCGCCCGGACCAAGCGCCGAAACGCGGCGCTTGTGGGTGACTTCAGACAGCGGATTGGTCTGATCCATGAACTGCGAAAGCTGCGACGATCCGAAGAATTCACGTACCGCGGCGACAGCCGGCTTGGCGTTGATCAGATCGTTGGGCATCACCGTGGAAACATCCACGCTCGACATGCGTTCCTTGACCGCGCGTTCCATGCGCAGCAGGCCAACGCGATACTGGTTTTCCAGAAGCTCACCCACGGACCGGACGCGGCGATTGCCGAGATTGTCGATATCGTCGATTTCGCCCTTGCCGTCCTTGAGATCGACCAGTTCCTTGACCACCGCAAGAATGTCCTCGGTGCGCAAGGTTGTGACGGTGTCTTCGGCGTCGAGATCGAGGCGCATGTTCAGCTTGACGCGGCCGACGGCGGAAAGATCATACCGTTCGCCATCGAAGAACAGTCCCTCGAACAGCGCCTCGGCGGTTTCCTTCGTCGGCGGTTCGCCAGGGCGCATGACCTTGTAAATCGATTCAAGGCCCATGTCGCGATTTTCGGCCTTGTCCACTTTCATCGTGTTGCGGATCCACGGGCCGACGTTAACGTCGTCAATATCGAGCAGTTCGATCTGGTCGATCCCGGCGGCATCCAGCACTTCCAGGTTTTCCGCGCTCACTTCGTCGCCCGCTTCAATATAGATGCGGCCGGTTTTTTCGTCGATCAGATCCTTGGCCGCAAACCAGCCGAACACTTCCTCGGTCGGGATCAGCAGTTCGTCGAGGCCGTCGTTGGCAGCCTTGGTGGCCGCGCGGGGGCTGATTTTCTGACCGGCAGCGAACACCACTTCACCGGACTTGGCATCGATAATATCGAATGCCGGCTTGGTGCCGCGCCACTGTTCGGGGTTGAAAGGCCGCAGCCAGCCGCCGCCTTCAACAGCTTTGCCGCTGCCGCGCTTCCAGATGATCGTATCGTAGAAGTGATCGAGGATCGCTTCGGAATCGAGGCCCAGCGCATAAAGCAGCGCGGTGACCGGCAGCTTGCGCTTGCGATCAATCCGAACGTTGACGATGTCCTTGGCGTCAAATTCAAAGTCCAGCCACGAACCGCGATAGGGAATGACCCGCGCGGCGAACAGGAACTTGCCCGAAGAGTGCGTCTTGCCGCGATCGTGATCGAACAGCACGCCGGGCGAGCGGTGCATCTGCGAAACGATAACACGCTCGGTGCCGTTGATGACGAACGTGCCGTTCTCGGTCATGAGCGGCATATCGCCCATGTAAACGTCCTGCTCCTTGATATCGAGGACGGAGCGGGTTTCGGTTTCGGCATCGACTTCGAACACGATCAGCCGCAGCGTGACTTTCATCGGCGCGGCATATGTGATCCCGCGCTGCCGGCACTCTGTGGTGTCGTATTTGGGGTCTTCCAGTTCGTAATGAACGAAATCCAGCTCGGCGGTGCCGGCGAAATCGCGAATCGGAAATACCGAACGCAAGGTTTTTTCCAGCCCGGAAACATAGCCTGTTTCGGGGTTGGAGCGCAGGAACTGCTCATAGCTTTCCCGCTGGACTTCGATGAGGTTGGGCATCGAGACGACTTCGTGAATGTCGCCGAAAATCTTGCGGATGCGCTTCTTGGCTGAAGGACGGATGTCGTTCTTGGACTTTGTCGCCATGGAAGGGATCTTGCCTCTTTGCTATGCCGCCGCGCCCGAATAGCCGGACCGGCCTGGAAAATCTCGCCGCACGAAAAGGAGCCATCTCACGCAAAAAAGGCCGCCAGACCCACGCGTCTTCCCAACCGGGAAACCGAATGGCCAGCAGCCTTGCGTCAGATGAAAACTCGTCTGCTTCCTTCCCGGGCCTGCCCCCGCGCATGGACAAACCTTGCTCGAAGCGACGAGCGGTGTTGGATATAGATGCGCACCGCGCGGCTGTCAATTCGTTGTGAGGGGGGCTGGCCGCAAGTTCGCTTGACTTTCCGGCCTGCATTGGCCAATGCGCGCGCCGACTGGCGGTTTGCCGCCGGTCATCCGTCCGAGACAGTCGGTGGAGGCAATCGGGTCTCCTTAATTTCCGGCCTAGACGGGGAAAAGAGAATTTCAGGTTTTCGCTCCCATTGCGGCGCGGTGCCTTTCTTGCGTCGCAAGGCGCGCCTCCTTCCCCATCGGCGGACCGTATCCGCGCCGTTTCGGCGGCGTGGGCCTCTGCGTTTGTGGGGGTAAACACCGTAGCCGGTCGTCCGGGGCCGCTCCCTTATCGGGGTTTGTCCGGGGCGATCATATGTGAAGGAGTAAGGCATGGATCGTTCGCAAAAAGCCGATGCTGTCGCCCAGCTCAACGCAACCTTCAATGAGGTTGGCGTGGTGGTCATCACCCGCAACCTTGGCATGACAGTGGATCAGTCCACCGAACTGCGCGTGAAGATGCGTGAAGCCGGAGCAGCCTACAAAGTTGCGAAGAACCGTCTTGCCAAGCGCGCGATTGCCGAAACCGACTATTCGGGTATCGGCGATATGCTCACAGGTCCAACGGCACTGGCGACGTCTGTCGATCCGGTGGCCGCGGCCAAAGTTGCCGTTGATTTCGCCAAGTCGAATGACAAGCTCGAAATCGTCGGTGGCTCGATGGGTACGCAGGTGCTCGACGAAGCTGGTGTCAGGGCGCTTGCCTCGATGCCGTCGCTCGACGAACTGCGCGCAAAGCTGGTTGGCCTTGTTCAGGCACCGGCGACCAAGATCGCACAGCTTTCGACCGCACCCGCGACGAAGCTGGCTCGCGTTGTTGGCGCTTATGCCGCGAAAGAAGCCGCTTAAGACGTTTCCAGACGATTTCGCCCGGACCAATTTCGGGCGCCACACTATCAGGAGTGAATTACCATGGCAGATATCGCCAAACTTGTTGAAGAACTCTCAACCCTGACCGTCCTTGAGGCGGCTGACCTTGCCAAGGCACTTGAAGAAGCATGGGGCGTTTCCGCCGCTGCTGCTGTTGCCGTGGCCGGCCCTGCTGCCGGTGGTGGCGATGCTGGCGCCGCTGCTGAGGAAAAAGACGAATTCGACGTCATCCTCACCGGCGATGGCGGCAAGAAGATTCAGGTCATCAAAGAAGTCCGCGCCATCACTGGCCTGGGCCTTGCAGATGCCAAGGGTCTCGTCGAAGGCGCGCCCAAGCCTGTCAAGGAAGGCGTGAACAAGGCGGAAGCCGAAGAGATCAAGAAGAAGATCGAAGAAGCCGGCGGCACCGTCGAGCTGAAGTAATCGGTTGCGGGGCAACCCGCTGCACGAAACAGGAAAGGGCGGCCTTTTGCGAGGCCGCCCTTTTTCTGTTTGCCGACACTGCGCGCTGCGCGCTGCGCGCTGCGCGCTGCGCGCTGCGTGCTGCTGTTTCGGCGCGCCAAATGGCGGGCGCGGCCTATTTCAGCGTTTCGAGATAGTCGATGATCGCCGCGCGCGCTTCGGGATTGGGAATGCTCATCACCATGCGCGTGCCCGGCACCATCTTGACCGGTGCGGTCAGCCATTCGTCAAGCGTGGCGCGATCCCACGTGAGGCCGGCGTTTTTCAGCGCGGGGCTGTAATTGAAGCCTTCGACGCTGGCAGCCTTTTCTCCAAAGACGCCGTGCATGCTGGGCCCGATGCCGTGTTTGCCGGGCTCGACCGAATGGCAGGACACGCACGTTGCAAACGCCGCAGGGGGCGCGCTGGCTGCCGGCGCGGCGGCCGGAGTTGCTTGCGGTGCGGGGCCTTCGCCTGTTTCAGCGGCCGGTCCGGCGGCGGCGTCAGTTTCAGGCTCACCAGAACAGGCGGCGAGGAGGGTGAGCGCGCCCAGTGCGCCGCAAACATTCAGTTTCGAAGCCATTATCGATTTCCCGGTCGTCAGTTTTTCCGATGGTGATGCGCTATAACGCGGACGGGCGCGATTGAAAGTGTCCTGCTGCGGTACGCCCGCACCGACCAGTGAATTTTTTCTCTGAGTCCGCTTGACGGGCCATCGGCGCAGACCCATATGCGCGCGGTCTGGCACTCTGAACAAGAGAGTGCCAATTCACTTTGTGTCCATATAATGAGGGAGAAATCCTATGAGTTTTCGTCCGCTGCACGACCGCGTTCTCGTGCGCCGCGTTGAAGCCGAGGAAAAGACGGCTGGCGGCATTATCATTCCTGACAGTGCTCAGGAAAAGCCCGCCGAAGGTGAAATCGTTTCGGTTGGCGAAGGCCTGCGTGACGACGATGGCGATCGTATCGCGCTTGACGTCAAGGCTGGCGATCGCGTGCTGTTCGGCAAATGGTCGGGCACCGAAGTTTCGGTTGGCGGTGAAGACCTGCTGATCATGAAGGAAAGCGATATTCTCGGCATCATCGGCTGAGATCGCAGATTTCCCTGACACACTGATAATACAAGAGGAACATAGAAAATGGCTGCCAAGGACGTAAGTTTTGGTCGCGATGCGCGTGAACGCATCCTCGCTGGCGTGGATACGCTGGCAAACGCTGTCAAAGTCACACTCGGCCCCAAGGGTCGCAATGTTGTGATTGACAAAAGCTTCGGCGCACCGCGCATCACCAAGGACGGTGTGACTGTCGCCAAGGAAATCGAACTCAAGGACAAGTTCGAGAACATGGGCGCGCAGATGCTGCGCGAAGTGGCTTCGAAAGCCAATGACGCGGCTGGCGATGGCACCACCACGGCAACCGTGCTGGCCCAGGCGATCGTTCGCGAAGGCATGAAATCGGTTTCCGCCGGCATGAACCCGATGGACCTGAAGCGCGGCATCGATCTGGCCGTCACCAAGGTTGTCGAAAACCTCAAGGGCCGTTCGCAGGCCGTTTCGGGCTCCGAACAGGTTGCCCAGGTTGGCATCATTTCGGCCAATGGCGACAAGGAAGTCGGCGAAAAAATCGCGGAAGCGATGGAAAAAGTCGGCAAGGAAGGCGTCATCACGGTTGAAGAAGCCAAGGGTCTTGAGTTTGAACTCGACGTTGTTGAAGGCATGCAGTTCGATCGTGGCTATCTCTCACCTTATTTCGTCACCAACCCTGACAAGATGACGGTTGAGCTG
The DNA here is from genome assembly GCA_947258815.1 of uncultured Sphingomonadaceae bacterium. GTDB lineage: Bacteria > Pseudomonadota > Alphaproteobacteria > Sphingomonadales > Sphingomonadaceae > Novosphingobium. The sequence continues at coordinate 58,962 of CAMYJW010000032.1, read as the reverse complement.
GAAAACCCCTACATCCTGATCCACGAGAAGAAGCTGACCAACCTTCAGCCGATGCTCCCGATTCTGGAAGCGGTTGTGCAGGCGGGCCGTCCGCTGCTGATCATCGCCGAGGATATCGAAGGCGAAGCGCTGGCCACGCTGGTGGTCAACAAGCTGCGCGGCGGCCTCAAGGTTGCTGCAGTGAAAGCACCGGGCTTTGGCGATCGCCGCAAGGCGATGCTGCAGGATATCTCTATCCTGACGGCTGGCGAAATGATCTCCGAAGATCTCGGCATCAAGCTGGAAAGCGTGTCGCTGGGCATGCTGGGCGAAGCCAAGAAAGTCACCATCGACAAGGACAATACCACGATTGTCGATGGTTCGGGCGCTGCGGACGACATCAAGGCACGGGTTGAGCAGATCCGCGCACAGATCGAAACCACCACGTCTGATTATGACAAGGAAAAGCTTCAGGAACGTCTGGCCAAGCTTGCTGGCGGTGTTGCCGTTATCAAGGTTGGCGGCGCCACTGAAGTTGAGGTGAAGGAACGCAAGGATCGCGTCGATGATGCGCTTCACGCAACCCGCGCCGCTGTTGAAGAAGGCACGGTTCCGGGCGGCGGCACGGCGCTGCTTTATGCGGCCAAGGCGCTTGATGGCCTGGCTGGCGAAAATGAAGACCAGACGCGCGGTGTCGATATCGTTCGTCGTTCGCTTCAGGCTCCGATCCGTCAGATCGCTGAAAACGCGGGCTTTGATGGTGCGGTTGTCGCCGGCAAGCTGATCGATGGCAACAATGAAGCACAGGGCTTCAATGCCGCCACCGATCAGTATGAAGACTTGGCTGCATCGGGCGTTATCGATCCGACCAAGGTTGTGCGCACCGCGCTGCAGGATGCGGCATCCGTCGCCAGCCTGCTGATCACCACCGAAGCGGCTGTTGCCGATACGCCTGACGACAAGGGCGCTGGCGGGATGCCGGCAATGCCTGACATGGGCGGCATGGGTGGCATGGGCGGAGGCATGGGCTTCTAAGACCGCGCTTATCGCACAAGACCAATGCATTGCGGGCCGGGAGGAGCGATCCTTCCGGCCCTTTGCATTGCGCACCGCACGGGGTTGCCTGCGTGGAACACTTGTTACAATCGCGCGCGAAACGGGCAGCCGCCGCAGGCCAGAGTCGTTTCGTCGCCACGACATTGGGGTTGCTCCTGACGGCGGTTAAGGAAAAACTAAGTATAAAAGCGTTAGGACAATCCCTGTGATGGCAGGACAAATCGGACTTTTTTTGAAGCACACCATCAGGCTGTTCGCATTTGCGGCCTTGCTTGGCGCACCGCTTGCAGGGGCCCACGCCGATGAGCGTTTCGATTTCGAATCCGCGTTTGACCGTTCGCTGGGCACAAAGGCCCGCGCACCGCGCACATACGATTCGCCGCTTGAAGAGCGGATCGCACTGCTGGCCAATGCCGCGAAGGGCCGGATCGGTGTCGCCGCCATCGATCTGTCGACCGGACAGCAGCTTCATATTCTGGGCAATCAGCCTTTTCCGATGGCCAGCACCAGCAAGATCGCGGTTGCCGCGACATATCTTGAAGGTGTGGACAAGCGCCGCTGGACGCTGACGAGCGAATGGCCGCTGCTGATTCCGATCAGGTCCGAACCTTTTTCGTCCGTTGCGGCACCGGTCCGGCGGGGAAAATATCTGCCAGCAAGCGAGCTGATCGATCTGATGCTGACCCGCAGCAGCAATTCGGCCACTGACGCCCTTCTCGCGGCCGTTGGCGGTCCGCAGGCGGTCAACGACTGGGCGCGGCGCGCGGGCATTCGAGAGTTTCGCATTGACCGTGACATCGCAACACTCGTCCGCGACGATGGCGCGGTAAATCCGGCGGTCGAGATTGATCGGCGTGACAGCGCAACGCCGCTCGCAATGATCGATCTGTTGACCGGCCTGCACGAAGGCCGCTGGCTTAGCCCGACCAGCCGCTACGTTATTCTTGATGCCATGGAACGATGCCGGACAGGGAAACGCCGCATTCCGGCCAATCTGCCCGAAAATGCCCGCGTCGCGCACAAAACCGGATCGCTTTATAACACGTCCAGCGATGTCGGGATCATCCACACGCCCGATGGCAGGGCGATGGCCGTGGCGATTTATGTGACGGGGCAAGGCAGCCGGCTGAACCGTGAGGCCCGAATCGCGTCGATCGCGCGCGCGATTTACGATGGATATAGCGTCCGCAAGCCAGGGTATCGGCGCACAGCTTCGCGCCGCTAGAAGAACATTTTCCGGTCAAGCTGACGGTAACGGACGGGCGGCGTTCAGCGCACCGCGCGGGCGCGCAGCAGTTTTCCGGCCCGGATCATCGGCACGCGGTAATCCTTCGCATTGCCCATTAGAAAAGGCGCGCCGGGTTTCCCCGACGCGCCTTCCCAATTCAATGCAATGATGCTGCGATTACTCGGCAGCGTCACCCATCGCCTCAGCGGCCTCAGCAGCAGCGGCTTCAGCAGCGCCGGCAGCGGCTTCGGCAGCGCCTTCAGCAGCTTCGGCAGCGCCTTCGGCAGCTTCACCAGCAGCTTCGGCAGCGCCTTCGGCAGCTTCAGCGGCGCCTTCGGCGGCTTCAGCAACGCCTTCGGCGGCTTCTTCAGTCATTGCTTCAGCTTCGGCAGCAACGTCTTCAGCCTGCTCCGAGCAAGCAGTCAGTGCGAGAGCGCCGACAGTGGCGGCGGCAGCGAGAACGATCTTGCGCATGTATGGTATTCCTTGAACAGCGAATGGACCATGCACGGCATACAGCCGTGCAGAAAGCCTACCGCAATGATAGGCTTCGCAGTTCAAATAATCGTCTTGTCGCATCTATGCAAGCACTTGTCGCGCTTTCTGCGAATCGCTCGCAACAGCGTGCCTCAAAAATCCAACTACTCGTCAAATGTGTCATGCTTGTGGCGAAAGAACGACGAGGTGCCCGGGCATCCCCAAGGCATCGGAGTTGGCGGGCTGACGGGGCGTGCGGGCGCTGCTAACGAAGCGCAATGGAATCAAAGCAGCATCTCTATCTCGTCGATGGTTCGGCCTATATTTTTCGCGCCTATCACCGGCTGCCGCCGCTGACGGACCCGCAAGGCACGCCGGTTGGCGCGGTTTATGGCTATACGACGATGCTCTGGAAGCTGGCGGCAGACCTCAACGAGTCGGAAGGCCCAACCCATCTCGCGGTAATTCTCGACAAGGCGGGCACCTCATTCCGCAACGAGATATATGCCGACTACAAAGCAAACCGCCCCCCGGCGCCGGAAGATCTGGTGCCGCAGTTTCCTTTGATTCGCGATGCCACGCGCGCGTTTTCGCTCCCGCTTATCGAGGAAGAAAACGTCGAGGCAGACGATATGATCGCGTCTTACGCGCGATTCGCCGCTGAAAAGGGTTGGGATGTCACCATCGTTTCGTCCGACAAGGATCTGATGCAGCTGGTCGGCCCGCACGGGGCCGGACGCATCGATATGCTGGACACGATGAAGAACCAGCGCATCGATATTCCCGAGGTTGAGGAAAAGTTCGGCGTTCCGCCTGCTAAAGTGGGCGATGTGCTGGCGCTGATGGGCGACACGTCAGACAATATTCCCGGCGTTTACGGCGTTGGCCCGAAAACGGCGACCAAGCTGATTCAGGAGCATGGCAACCTTGAAGCGGTGCTGGGCGCGGCGCCCGACATGAAAAAGTCCAAGCTCAAGGAACGCCTGATCGAACAGGCGGATATGGCCCGGCTGAGCCGGGTTCTGGTGACGCTGAAAGAAGATTGCGCGCTGCCTATGGCGCTTGATGATTTTGCGCTCGATGCGATTCCGCCCGATCCGCTGGCGGCGTTTCTTGAAAAACATGGCTTCACCAGCTTGCTGAAACGGCTTGATGCCGGAGCGGGCAGCCCGGAGCGCAAGACCGATCTCAATCCCGCCAAGCCGCAAAATGCCGGTGCCGGTCCGGCGCAGGGCGCGTCTCGCCAGCCGTTGCCCGATCTGCCCGCGGTCGATCGCGAAGCCTATCAGTGCGTGACCACGCTGGACGCGCTCGATCACTGGATCGAACGCGCATTTGCCGCGCGGCGTATGTCATTTGACACTGAAACCAGCGGTCTTGATGCGATGCAGTCCGATCTTGTCGGGATCAGCCTTGCCATTGGCCCCAATGAGGCGTGCTATATTCCGCTTGCCCACGGCGGCACCGATATGTTCGCCGAAAAACCCGATCAGATCGCGTTTGACGATGCTCTGGCCCGGCTCAAGCCATTGCTGGAAAGCGATGCGGTGCTCAAGATCGCGCAGAACGCCAAGTACGATCTAAACGTGCTGGCGCGCCATGGGATCGATGTTGCGCCGATAGACGATACGATGGTGATCAGTTTCTGCCTCGATGCCGGGCGCGGGCAGGATGGGATCGGCGGCGGACATGGCATGGACGAACTGGCGCAGCGCCACCTCGATCACACCTGCATTGCCTTCAAGGATGTGTGCGGCACCGGCAAGAAGGCGATCCCGTTCGGCGAAGTGCCGCTTGATAAAGCCACGGCATATGCAGCTGAGGATGCCGATATCACCTGGCGGCTGCATCGCCTGTTGAAACCGCGCCTGCCCGATGAAGGCGGCACCCGGATTTATGAGCGGGTCGATCGCCCGCTGATCCCGGTGGTGGCGCGCATGGAGCGGCGCGGGATCAAGGTTGATCGCGAGAAGCTGGCGGGTCTGTCTGCCGGGTTTGCCGAAGAGATCGGCACACTTGAGACGCGGATCCATCAACTGGCGGGTGAGGAATTTACCGTCGGCAGCCCCAAGCAGCTGGGCGAGATCCTGTTTGGCAAGATGGAACTGAAAGGCGGGCGCAAAGGTAAGAGCGGCCAGTATTCCACCGATCAGGCGGTGCTTGAAAAGCTGGCGGGCGAAGGTGTGGAAATGGCCAGCCAGGTGCTGGAATGGCGCCAGCTCAGCAAGCTGCGGTCTACATATACAGAAGCGTTGCAGGCCGCGATCAACCCGCAAACCCAACGCGTCCACACCAGCTATTCGCTGGTCGGCGCGCAGACGGGGCGGCTTTCATCCACCGATCCCAACTTGCAGAACATCCCGATCCGCACCGCGATCGGCCGGCAGATCCGCGATTGCTTTGTGGCAGAGCCGGGCAATGTCTTGCTGGCCGCCGATTACAGCCAGATCGAGCTGCGGCTGGCCGCGCATATGTGCGATGTGCCGACTCTCAAAGAGGCGTTTGCCAATGGCGAGGATATTCACGCGCGCACGGCCACGGAAATGTTCGGCGAAGTCACCCGCGATACCCGCGCGCAGGCCAAGACCATCAATTTCGCGATTCTCTATGGCATCTCGCGCTGGGGTCTGGCGGGCCGGCTTGGGGTCGAGGCCGACGAAGCGCAAGCGATGATCGACACGTATTTTGAGCGGTTCCCCGGCATTCAGAAATACATCGTCGCCACGCTGGAGACGGTGCGTGAGCGCGGCTATTCCGAAACGTTGTTTGGCCGCAAAACATGGTTCCCGCGCATCAATTCAAAACAGCAGGCCGAACGACAAGGGAGCGAGCGCGCCGCGATCAACGCGCCGATACAGGGCACCAGCGCCGATATCATCAAGCGCGCGATGGCCCGTATGGAACCGGCTTTGGCACGGGCCGGGCTGAGCGATGTAAAAATGCTGCTGCAGGTCCACGATGAACTGGTGTTCGAATTGCCCGAAAGCGACATTGCCGCCGCATCAACCGTGATCGAGCAGGTCATGGCCAGCGCGGCGGAACCGGCGGTGAAGCTGTCCGTGCCGCTGGGCGTGGAAATTGGCTCGGGCGCAAGCTGGGGCGCGGCGCATTAGGGGGAGGGCAATGGATTTAACCAACCTGCTAAGCAAGCTCCACAGCTTAAAAGGACGAATAATCGCTGGCCTCGGAATGTTCGGTGCATTGATAAATGGTCTTGCTCCCGATTCAGCTCGTCCCCTTGACCTTGGCAAAGCGGCTACCGTCTTCATCGCCGCCGTGGTTTGGCTCTATGCGGAGCTTGGAGCTTCAAATGTGCCCAGCGCCGCCGATGTTGCGCTCTATCAACGTATAAAGAGCGTCATTGATTCAACTGCGCTTTCATTTCTTAGAGACCATGACTTCGGCGCTTCAATTCGCGATTTGCAAACACAGCCTGTTAGTGAGATTTGCTCTTGGCATGGCGCGGATGCTGAGTTTCAGGACAAGGAGATACAGAAATCGTGGAGCCTGTGCCGGGAGCGCTTTGAGACGCTCAACCGGAACTATGCAGAAATTCTTGGTCCCACGCATAATCCGAATCGTCTGGCTGCCATCCCTCCGGGCACCCATGATTGGGATATCCCGCAACATTTGCAAGACAACGTCGCAAGATTGAACAACAACGGATCGGATGCCTACCGAAACTTCATCGATTTTGATCGGCTAGCCAGAAAACGACTAAACCTCTGAAAAATATACTTCCATGACAGCCAACTGCGGTGATGCGTGAATCATGTCTTGTCCACCTAACCCCGCTCATGCTGAGTTTGTCGAAGCATTGTCCTTCCTCTTCTGGGCTTGCGCTCGTAGGCGAGAGGAAAGTGCAGTCCTTCGACAGGCTCAGGACCGACGGTATTGGCATAAGGGACGCCATTCGCTGCCCCCCCTCAATCGTGTTTCTGGTCGCGGGTTGATTCGACCATGCCGGGCACCACAAAGCCGATGGGCTCCACTTGCCGGGCGCGTTTTTTGAGTTCGCCTTGCATCTTCTTGTATTCGCGTTCCATTTTGTCGGTGACGGTGGCGCGCGAATCTTCCAGCGCTTCTTCAAAATCTTCCGCGGCAACTTGCGAGACACCCGCGCCATGGCGGCGCAGCGCGACAAGCCCGGCGCGGCGCACCACGTCTTCCAGATCGGCGCCGGTAAAGCGCGGGGTCTTTTGCGCGATCGCGGCCAGATCGACATCGTCTGTCAGCGGCATTTTCGCGGTGTGGATCTTGAGGATGTGTTCGCGGCCACTGGCATCGGGCGTGCCGACATAGACCAGCTCATCAAACCGGCCGGGGCGCAGCAGCGCCGGATCGACCAGCGCCGGGCGGTTGGTTGCGCCGACAACGACGACCGATTGCAGTTCTTCCATACCGTCCATTTCGGCCAGAATCGTGTTGACCACGCGCGCGGTGACTTGCGGCTCGCCCAGCCCCTCGCCCGATCCGCGCGCGGGGACGAGACTGTCAATCTCATCGATAAAGATCACGCATGGCGCAACCTGCCGCGCGCGCGCGAACAGGCGGGAAATCTGTTGCTCGCTCTCGCCATACCATTTGGACAGCAAATCCGACGATTTGATGGATATGAAGTTCGCTTCAGCTTCCTTGGCAACGGCCTTTGCCAGCAGCGTCTTGCCGGTGCCGGGAGGGCCATAAAGCAAAAAGCCCTTGGCCGGGCGAATGCCCAGCGTGTGAAACGCTTCGGGGTTCTTGAGCGGCAGTTCCACGCCTTCTTTAAGCTTGTCCTGCGCATCGTCCAGCCCGCCGATGTCATCCCAGCCGATGTTGGGCATTTCCACCATGACTTCGCGCATCGCCGATGGCTGAATGCGCTTCAGCGCTTCGATGAAATCGTCCCGCTCCACGCAAAGCTTTTCCAGCACTTCGGGCGGGATCGTGCGCGCTTCCAGATCAAGTTCGGGCATCAGGCGGCGCACCGCTTCGATCGCGGCTTCGCGGGTGAGCGCGGCCAGATCGGCGCCGACAAAGCCATGGGTGGTCTTGGCCAGTTCCTTGAGGTCCACTTTAGGTTCAAGCGGCATGCCGCGGGTGTGGATCGAGAGGATTTCGCGCCGGCCCGCTTCATCGGGGACGCCAACAACGATTTCACGATCGAACCGGCCCGGACGGCGCAGGGCCTCGTCGATCGCATCGGGGCGGTTGGTGGCGGCGATCACCACCACGTTGGCGCGGGACTGCAATCCGTCCATCAGCGTCAACAATTGCGCGACCAGCCGCTTTTCCGCCTCGCCATGCACGTTCTCGCGCTTGGGAGCGATCGAATCGATTTCGTCGATGAAGATGATGGCCGGAGCGGATTTTTCCGCTTCCTCGAACACCTGGCGCAGCGCCTTTTCGCTTTCGCCATAGCCCGAGCCCATGATTTCCGGTCCGTTGATCAACACGAAGTGTGCGTCGCTCTCGTTGGCGACAGCCTGCGCCAGACGGGTCTTGCCGGTCCCCGGCGGGCCATGCAGGAGCACGCCGCGCGGCGGATCGACGCCAAGCCGGGTGAACAGCTCTGGATAGCGCAGCGGCAGCTCAACCATTTCGCGCAGTTGCTGGATCGTCTCGCTCATGCCGCCGACATCGTCATAGTTGATGTCGCCGCGTGGGCCTTGCGCTTCCTCAAACGATTCGCGCAGTTCGATTTCGGTATCCTCGTCGATATGGACAATACCCTTGGGCGTGGTCGAAACGACATTGAGGCGAATCTGGGTGAGCGCGAATGCAGGCGCATTGAACATCCGGGCAAGCTGTGGCGGCAGATCCTGCACCTGCTGCTGGCCAGTCGTGGCAACAAGGTCGCCGGCCAGCATCGGGCGGCCATAGAAATTGCGTTTCAGCGCCATCGCCGGGCCTTGCAGGCGCATCTTGCGATGGGCGGGGGCGAACACAACGCGCTGCGCGGGCCGCGAATCGACTTTGCGAACATGGACGTGCTCGCCAGAGCCGACTTCGGCATTGCCGCGCTGCAATCCATCCAGCCGGATGACCTGCAGTTCCTCATCTTCGGGATAAGCGAGCATGGCGCGCGCGACGGTCGGCTGCTTGCCGGTGATCTCAAGCGTGTCGCCCTCGGCCGCGCCGATCGTGGCCAGCGCCGATTTGGGCAGCCGCGCGATGCCGTGGCCGCTTTCTTCCTGCCGTGCCGCGGCGACCTGTAGCCTGATCGTGCGTTCGTCTGTTTCGGGCGCCGCGTCTGCCATTGCCGTCCTTCCTGATTTACGTGCCGAAACCGGCACCAGCCAGAGCTAGGAACTGACCGCCGCGATTGCAAACGCCATATCGGGGGCGATTGCATTTACGCAGAGCAGTGGCCGCATCCCACGCACCTCTCACGGCGAGGCCCGGAAAAATGGCAAAAAAAGGCCCGGTCGGATAAACCGGCCGGGCCATGGAAGTTTGGGAGAGGATGCCTGAAAGGCAGGTTCTGTATGTCCCAAGTCTCCAAATTGTGCAAATGCGAAATAGACATTTTCTGTTGCAAAATTTGCAATTGCAGCCCATATTTTCCGTTAACCTACTGAATTATAATATATAACATGCTCACGCACTCCTGCGAGCCCCTCGCAAAATTTTTGTTTTTCCGTATCATTTGTGCGGCGCATCAAATTGTGAGCAGCCGCAGCAGCCGATGCACTCAGCTTGCGCGAATCAATTCCAGTGCCTCGGCGGCGCTATTGACCGGTCTTGGCGCTAGAGCGGTCTCCGATCAATCGGGATCGGACGCTGCGATAAGCCCGCGCGGCGTATGAGCGTTGCTTTTGCGTTCGCGCCAGCCTGAACGCAAAACGTACTAGTGGGCCAGCAACAGCGCCGGGCCATCCGGCTGTTCAAGAAAGTGGCGCGTAACACCGCCGAACAGGAACTCGCGCATCCGGCTGTGGCCATAGGCCCCCATCACAAGCAATTGCGCGCCGCTGCGCGCGACTGCCACGGCCAGGGTTTCTTCGGTTGAGCCGCGCCGGGGCAATTCCTGTAATTCCGCTTTCACGCCGTGGCGCGAGAGATATCGCAGCGCCTCGGTTGGCGGAAACCCGCCCGGCTTTTCGGCAACGGTCAGCACATCGACTGATCCGCACGTTTGCAGCAACGGGATGGCACTGCGCAGGGCGCACGCGGATTCGTCGCCACCATCCCATGCGATGCAGGCTTTCTCCGGCGGGATCGCCAGCGGCTCGTCATCGCCCACCGCGAGAACCGGCGTGCGCGAAAGCAGAGCCAGCTCTCCGGCCAGCCCGCCCGATCGCGAGAGTACGGCCACGTCCGCCAGCCGCGCTGCCCTGGCCAGTGCTTCAACCGGCTCAGCCTCGCTGCGAATCATATCGAAGGGCACATCTTCGCGGCTTAGCCGGTCTTCCAGCTTCGCCGCATTCGCATCGTCATCCGCCAGCGCTTGTTTGAGGGCGTCTGACGCAACGTAGCTTCCCCCCATCGGATCCATCGCGATGTAACGCGCCACGGGTGTGTCGACCAGAAGCGAGATATGGCCGTCGCATGCGCGGGCAAGGCCCAGAGCGGTTTCAAGCCGGGCATCCATGCCGGGCCGGCGATCTGCATTCACGAGAATTGAGCGCATGGTATTCCCTCCTTCTGATAACTCTTTTCTAACCCGTATCGCATCGGGACTCCATGATCGGAATCAATTTGCATCGAACGCTGACGCGAATACTGGACCTTGCGGGGGTGCTTGGGCTAACGCCTCAGATGCGCCTCGAAACATAGCTGAGGCTCAAAAATTTGCGCTCTAAAGAGAGAGGAAGAGGCCTGCCTATGAACAAGCTTTACCCGAATGCCGAGGCCGCGCTTGACGGTCTTCTGAAAGATGAACTGCTGATTGCCGCTGGCGGCTTTGGCCTGTGCGGAATTCCAGAGAAGCTGCTTGATGCCGTTCGTGACAGCGGCGTGAAGGGCCTGACTTTCGCGTCCAACAATGCCGGGATCGACAATGAAGGCATCGGCAAGCTGCTGCGCACCAAGCAGGTGAAAAAAATGATCTCGTCCTATGTGGGGGAGAACAAGGAATTCGAGCGGCAGTATCTTTCGGGTGAACTTGAAGTGGAATTCAGTCCGCAAGGCACGCTGGCAGAGCGGATGCGCGCTGGCGGCGCGGGCATCCCCGCCTTCTATACGCGCACCGGCGTTGGCACGCTGATCGCGGAAGGCAAGGAAACCAAGGAATTTGGTGGCGAGGAATTCGTCATGGAAGAAGGCATCTTTGCCGATCTCAGCCTGGTGAAAGCATGGAAAGCCGATGAAACCGGCAATGTCATGTTCCGCAAGACCGCACGCAATTTCAATGTGCCCGCTGCAACCTGCGGCAAGGTCTGCGTGGTCGAAGTGGAAGAGATCGTGCCGATCGGTTCGCTCGATCCCGATTGCATTCATCTGCCGGGAATTTTCGTCCAGCGGCTGATCGTCGGATCGCCCTACGACAAGAAAATCGAGTTTGAGACCACGCGCGAAAGGGAGACGGCCTGATGACCTGGGACCGCAATCAGATGGCGGCGCGCGCCGCGCAGGAACTGCAGGACGGATATTACGTCAACCTTGGCATCGGCATTCCGACGCTGGTGGCCAATCATGTGCCCGAAGGCATGATGGTGACGCTCCAGTCGGAAAACGGGCTGCTGGGCATCGGCCCGTTTCCGTATCCCGATGAAGTCGATGCCGACCTGATCAACGCCGGTAAGCAGACAGTCAGCGAGCTGCCGCATTCGGCCTATTTCGATTCGGCTACCGGGTTTGGCATGATTCGCGGCGGCCACATTGATCTGGCCGTGCTGGGCGCGATGGAAATTGCCGAAAATGGCGATCTGGCAAACTGGATGATTCCGGGCAAGATGATCAAGGGCATGGGCGGCGCGATGGATCTCGTCGCGGGCGTCAAGAAAATCATCGTGGTGATGGATCACTGCTCAAAATCAGGCGATCCCAAATTCATCCCGGAATGTACCTTGCCGCTGACCGGGAAGAAAGTCGTCGATATGATCATCACCGATCTGGCCGTGTTCCAGAGGCCCGAAAAGGATGCGCCTTTCCGGCTTGTCGAGCTCGCGCCCGGCGTTACGGCTGAGGAAGTAAAACAGAAAACCACCGCAAACTACGTGGAATAAGGAACTGACCATGGCCGATATCGCAGAAATTCCGCTTAACCGCATTGACGGCGCGGACGACAAACTTGCCAACCACGCCGGAAAAGTCCTGCTGGTGGTCAACGTCGCATCCAAGTGTGGCCTGACGCCGCAGTATGAAGGGCTGGAAGCCTTGTACAACACATACAAGGATCGTGGCTTTGAAGTGCTGGGCTTTCCCGCCAACGATTTCGGTTCGCAAGAGCCGGGTTCGAACGACGATATCGCGCAATTCTGCAGCGCGACGTATGGTGTGTCATTCCCGATGTTTGAAAAAGCGGATGTCACCGGCGATGCCAAGCAACCGCTTTATGCAGAGCTGATCCGCGCCAAGCCCGAAAAACAGGGCGATGGCGATTCGTTCAGGGAAATGCTCAAAGGCCACGGCATGACGCCAACCGCCGATCCCGAAGTGCTGTGGAACTTCGAAAAGTTCCTGATCGGCAAGGACGGCAGCGTTGTCGAACGCTTCGTTCCCGGAACCGCACCTGACGATGCAGCACTGGTCAGCGCCATCGAAGCGGAACTGGCGAAGTAGCAGCAGACAAATGTCTGACTGAGCGGCAACTTTCATGTCGGCGCGGCTGGTAGAAATTTTTCTGCCCGACAGTGAAGTCGGCCGGCTCGAAGTATTGCTTTCGCGCCACAGCCGACGCTTCTGGCGCGAAAGCGTGCCGGACGGGCAGGAAAAGTTCAGTTGCATCGTTCAGCAACGATATACGGAGCGCCTTCTCGGCGAGTTGGAACAGGCCTTTGGTGCGTTGCCGACCTTCACGGCATACGTGTCGAGCCTTGAAGCAATTCTGCCGCCGATTGAGGAGAGCGTTGCAACCGAACTGCCGCTTGCCGATGACAAGCCGCCGCCAACGGCAATGGAGCGCTTTTTCAGCCGGGACCGGTTGAGCACCGACGAACTTTACGACGATATCGAGGAAAACCTGCACGTCAGGCCCACCTTTCTTCTAACCGTCACCCTGTCCGCAGTCATCGCGGGACTCGGGATGCGCAGCGGGCAGACGGCGGTTGTTATCGGAGCTATGATTATCGCCCCTTTGCTCGGGCCGACAATGGGGCTCGCGCTTGCCGCAACGGTTGGTAATCCGCAGCTTGGCAAGCGCGCCGCATTTACGCTCGCAGTCGGTGCGCTGCTGGCGGTCGTTGCAGGTATCTGCCTCGGATTGACAGTGACCATCGATCCGCTCGTGCCGGAATTGCGCAACCGGACCATAGTTCAGCCGGCCGACATTGCCCTTGCGCTTGCGTGCGGAGCGGCGGGCGTGCTGGCGTTCAGCAAAGGGTCTTCGCTCACGCTGGTCGGAGTGATGGTCGCCGTGGCGCTTGTCCCGCCGCTGGCTGCTGGGGGAATTTATATCGGGGCCGGGTTCCCTCGTGCCGGTGCCAGCGCCTTGTATCTGTTTGCGGTTAACCTGATCAGCGTCAACGTGGCGGGTGTCGCCATGCTGTTGTTTCAGGGATTGCCGCCAAGGAGCTGGCGCATGACAACGGGCATAATTGCGATGTGGGCCGCGTTGCTCTTCCTGCTTTCGTCGCTGATGGCAGGACGATTCCTGTTCGGCGTTGCCTCGTTTGAGGCTGTCATGCGATATTTGGCCGATGTCGTCGTGAACTGAGGACGGGCAATCCGTCAGCGTGCTCAGCCCAGAGCTGCTTTCAGATCATCGACCAGATCGGTTTTTTCCCACGGGAAGCGATCGCCTTCCGGGGTGCGGCCGAAGTGGCCATACGCAGCGGAGGGGCGATAGATCGGCTTGTTGAGACCAAGATGCGTGCGGATGCCGCGCGGGGTCAATCCGCCCAGCTTTTCGATTGATTTGATCGCTTCTTCCAGCGCGTCGTCGGCAACTGTGCCGGTGCCGTGGGTATCGACATAAAGCGAAAGCGGCTTGGATACGCCGATGGCGTAGGCCAGCTGAATGGTGCAGCGCGTCGCCAGTCCGGCGGCCACGATATTCTTGGCAAGATAGCGCGTGATATATGCGGCCGACCGGTCAACCTTGGTTGGGTCTTTGCCGGAAAACGCGCCACCGCCATGGGGCGATGCGCCGCCATAGGTATCGACGATGATCTTGCGCCCCGTCAGGCCCGCATCACCATCTGGCCCGCCGATTTCAAATTTGCCGGTGGGGTTGATGTGATAGACGGTATCGTCCGAAAGCAGCTCGGCTGGCAGAACATCTGCAATCGCCTGCTTGACGTAGGCTTTTAGCTGCGCGTCCTTCTCACCCTCATGATAGCCGGGTGCGTGCTGAGTGGAGACGACGATCGCGGTGGCGGCGACAGGCTTGCCGTCCCTGAAGCGCAGCGTGACCTGGCTTTTGGCGTCAGGTTCGAGAAACGGCGCAGCGCCTGAATGGCGATCGGCGGCCATGCGTTCGAGAATTTTGTGGCTGTAATAAAGCGTTGCCGGCATCAGATCGGGCGTTTCATCGCAGGCAAAGCCAAACATGATGCCCTGATCGCCCGCGCCTTCATCCTTGTTGCCGCTGGCATCGACGCCTTGCGCAATATCGGCGCTTTGCGGATGCAGGTGGTTTTCGAAATTCAGGTTCTGCCAGTGGAAACCGTCCTGCTCATAGCCGATTTCCCTGACGGTATTGCGCACGACCGTCTGGATTTCCTCCAGCGCGCCCGGCTCCCAGTTGCCGTCCGCATCGATCATGCCGATGCCGCGCACTTCGCCCGCCAGCACCACCCGGTTCGTCGTTGTCAGCGTTTCGCAGGCGACGCGCGCTTCGGGGTCTTTTGACAGGAACAGATCAACAACTGCATCGGAAATCTGATCGGACACCTTGTCGGGATGGCCTTCGGAAACACTTTCAGACGTGAAGAGATATTCGCTGCGCATCAGGTCACCATTATATAAAAAGTGATATAAAGATTTCTTTATGTGTTTGGCGCTTTAGCCTTTGGGCCGCCGCAAGGCAACCGCTGAAAGCACCAGCACCAACGCCGCGATCCCTAGCGGTATGGCGTTGCCAAAGCGTGAAAACAGGGTCGGTTCGTGTGGCGGCGGAATGTGTCCGTCCAGCCTGCCCGCCGTGTGCCGGGGCAGATGCTGGCGCACGATACCGTTCGCGTCGATCACCGCGCTGATCCCGGTTGTCGTTGCGCGCAGTACCGGCAGGCCTTCCTCGATCGCGCGCAACCGCGCCTGATCGAGATGCTGCGGCGGCCCCCAACCGCCGAACCAGCCATCGTTGGACGGGTTGAAGATAAAGTCCGGCCGGTTGCGCGGATCGACGACTTCGCCGGAGAACACGATTTCATAACAGATCTGGACTCCCGCCTTGCCCCATGGACCGAAATCGAGCGTGCGCGGCCCAAGACCAGGCCAGAAATCGAGCGAGCCTGCAACCAGTCGGCTAAGGCCGATCGGTTCAAGCGCCGGCCGCAGCGGCAGATATTCGCCAAACGGCACCAGATGCGCTTTGGAATATCCGGCAAGAATATGGCCGCGTCCGTCAATCGCGGTTACCGAATTGCGCGCGGCGACGTCGTCACCATCCTTGATGACAAGGTCAACCGCACCCGTCAGCAAAACACTTTGCGATCCGATGATCCGCCCGATCCGGGCGCGCGCGACGGCGGGATCGGCGGCATAAGTGTTCATGCGATAGAGATAGTGCGGATAACCCTCGCGCAGATAATCGGCGACGCCCGATTCGGGCCAGAACACCATGCGCCGTTCGCCCGGATTTTCGGGCAGTGTGCGTTTGGCCAGCTCCTGAAAATTGCGTTCATACAACGCCGGACGATCGAGCATTTCCTGACGCAGATCGGGCTGGACGAGCGTGAATGGCCGTGCGCCTTCAATACGCGTCAGATAGGTTGCGGGCGCGGTCATTATGGCTGCCAGCAAGGCCAGCGCCGTCAACGCGCCAATGCCAAGCGCAAACCTTTGGTGCCCGTGTGTAACCATCATCAGCCGCACCAGCCGGCGCAGCAGGGCTGCGATGGCAAGCGTCAGCCCGGAGACGCCGTAAATCCCGATCCACCGCGCCAATGCGGCCAGACCCTGCGCATCGTAAGGGCCAAGCAGCGCGGTGCCGACCGGGTTCCAGGCATATCCGGTCAGCACCCATGCGCGCAGCCATTCGCTGATCACCCAGAACGGAATGATCGCCAGCCCGAACAGCGGCACCGGCTGGCGCGCATCGTGTGGCGCGTGGCCACCCATGCGCATCGCAAACAGCCACGCCCCTGCGGTTGCCAGTGCCGGAAACAGCGCCAGATATGCCGCAAGCAGCACCACTGCGATTGCCCCCAGCCACACCGGCATTTCCGCCTGATAGGTGAACGCGGTGGCCACCCAGTTGTGGCTCACCGCAAAGTGGGCAAGTCCGAACAGCCAGCCGATCAGAAAAGCGCGTTTGATGTTGCGGGCGCGTGCAACCAGCTCAATCAGGCCGGACAGCGCGATCAGGGTCAGCGGCCATGCCGAAAGCGGTTCGAACCCCAGTGCTGACAGCGCGCCAAGCCACACCGCCAGATGGAGGTGTGACGCGGCAATGCGGGCGGTCAGTTTGCGCAGTTCAGGCATCCGCCGCGAGTGTTAGGCGAGGCGGGCACCATCGCCAAGCGGCTTTACCCGATCAGCCTGGCTCAGCCAGCCGCGGCAAGAGCCTCATCGCCATCGTCAGCCGGTTTGGGGCGCCGGGTGCGACGTTTCGGTTTGGGGGCTTCCTCTGGCGTTGCGGCTTCGCTCTGGCTGCTTTCGCCATCGGATGGCGTATCGGCATCGTCCGAAACAGTGCTGATCGACGGAGGAAGCACCGAAGGATCAACCACCGATTCAGTCTCTTCGTCTTTCGCAGCGCTATCCTTGCGCGGATTGCGCCGGGGCTTGCGGGGCTTGCTGCTCCTTGAGGAGCCGTCACGTTCAAACGGATTGGCGGGAACGTCCCCGGCCGATTCGTCGGATCCGGCTTGTGCCGGTGCGGAAGCCGATCGTGTATCGTCGCCTGAATCGCCGCGTTGCTCTTGCCCGCGATTGTCGCTGCCGTCTTCCGGCCCGCCATCACCGCCGCGTTCGTCCCGCCGCTTGTCACGAGCGGCTTCCTGCCGCTGTTTCTGATCGGAGATCACCCGGAAATAATGATCTGCGAACTGGAGGTAATACTCCTCCTGCACGCGATCTCCGTTGAGATGCGCATCATGGGCCAGCTTCTTGTATTTATCCAGCATCTGCGGAGCATTGCCCCGCGCCCTGTTGTCGATACGGTTCTGCTGCTGATGGCCCTGTTGACGATTGCCGCCGCGGCCCCGCCTGCGGTTGTTCCCACGATTATTATTCAAGGACGATATTCCTTAAAAACTGCGGGCTGCCGCCCACTCAATTACACGCGCATATCGCATGTCGCACAAACACGGATTCTTTCCCGAGAGCCGTGTTCCCGACATCTGCTGCTGGCGCGCGACGCTGATTGTCGCGCCCGTCTGCAAATGCCTGGAGTTGAAAACCGCCGCATGGGAAATTCATCCATCGGCTTGTTTCGCCCCGCATTTAGGCATCCTGCCAGACAAAGCCAAGCAAAATCTTACTTTCGCAACAACAATTGCAGTGCGCGTGGCCGATTTGCCAAGTCAGGCAGCACAGTTGTCAACAGTCCTGCGGTGTTTGCGATAGCCTCAACCGCGTCTGCTTGCGTTGCGCCGATCTCCACCAGCGCCGTGCCGCCGGGCGCAAGCAGCGCGGGAATCTGCGGGATCAGCACGCGATAGGCATCCAGTCCGGCTTCTCCGGCGAACAGCGCGCCGCCGGGTTCGAAATTGCGAACATCGGGCGCAAGCTGCGCGGTTGTTTCGACATATGGCGGGTTGGCCAGCACCAGATCGAACGGTCCGGGCAGTGCGCCGCGCCAGTTCGGCTGGTCCCAGTCAGCATGCACGATGGTCGCGCGGCTTTCCAGTCCAAGCGACTTTGCATTCGCTTCGGCAACGCAAAGCGCCGCTTTGCTGCGATCGATGCCGACGCCGCGCGCGCCGGGAAGATGGTGAAGAACCGCCAGCAACAGCGCGCCCGATCCGGTGCCGCAATCGAGCACGGTTTGCGGTTTGGGCCGCAAGGCCAGCGCCCGCTCAACCAAAGTCTCGCTGTCCGCGCGTGGGATCAGCACATCGCGCGACACGGCAAAGGGCAGACCGTAAAATTCCTGACGGCCCAGAATGTGGGCAACAGGTTCGTGCGTCGCGCGCCGCGCAATCAGCGCCTCGAAGGCTTGGGGAACGGCATCGCCCATGTGGCGCACCAGCATGTCGGATCGCGTTGTGCCAAGCGCGTGGGCCATCAGCAGTTCGGCATCGAGCCGGGCGGTATCGCCTGTCGCCGCCAGTTGCCGTGTGGCTGCGCGCAGCGCATCGGCAACGGTCAGCGGCTTATCCATCCAGCGCGGCCAGCCGCTTGGCTTCATCCTCGGCGATCAGCGCATCGATGATTTCGCCCAGCGCCGTGCCCTCGATCACTTCGGGCAGCTTGTGGAGCGTTAAGTTGATACGGTGATCGGTGACGCGGCCTTGCGGAAAATTATAGGTGCGGATGCGTTCCGACCGGTCGCCCGATCCCACCATTGCCTTGCGCGCTTCGGCTTCCTCGCCGTGGGCTTCGTCGCGCATTTTCTCATAAAGCCGCGCGCGCAGCACCTGCATCGCTTTGGCCTTGTTCTTGTGCTGGCTTCGTTCATCCTGCTGGGCAACAACGATGCCGGACGGCAAATGGGTTATGCGCACTGCCGAATCGGTGGTGTTCACATGCTGCCCGCCCGCGCCCGAGGCACGATAGACGTCGATCTTCAGATCATTCTCGTCGATCTGCACATCCACTTCGGTCGGCTCCGGCAACACTGCGACTGTCGCTGCGGAGGTGTGGATGCGCCCGCCGCTTTCGGTAACGGGAACGCGCTGAACCCGGTGCACGCCCGCTTCGAACTTGAGCTTGGCGAACACGCCTTGCCCGGTGATATGGGCGACGACTTCCTTGAACCCGCCAACATCGCTGGAACTGGCGCTGATCATCGCGATTTTCCAGCCCTGTTCGGCGGCATAGCGTTCATACATGCGATAAAGATCGCCCGCGAACAGCGCTGCTTCATCGCCGCCAGTGCCTGCCCGGATTTCCAGCATTGCAGGCCGCGCATCGGCGGAATCGCGCGGCAGCAAGGCAATCGAAAGCTGGCGTTCGGCTTCGGGAAGGGCTGAGCGCAGGGCGGCCAGTTCCTCCTCGGCCATGGCTTTCATTTCCGGATCGGCCAGCATATCTTCCAGATCGCCGATTTCCGTGCGCATTGTCGCCACATCAGATGCCGTTTTCGCGATCGGCTCCAGCTCCGCATAGTCACGGCTCGCAGCAACAAATGCCTCCCCCTCCAGCGTGCCCGATGCCATGCGCGCTTCCAGCTCGGCAAACCGATTGCCGATCTGGCGCAGCCGTTCGTCGCTTATCGACACGGCGCCGTCCTTCCCTTCCCGCCGGGAAGGGGCCGGGGGTGTGCGGGATTGCTCACGTTGCGGAAAACCCGAACGCGTCAAAGGCGTTGCCGACTTCGTCAGCGCGCGCAAACGCTTTGTCCAGCAGGTTGAGCGATTGCGTGTTTATGCCGTCTCTCACGTCAAGCGAGATCAAAACTGCCGGGCCTGCCTTTTTCGCGCGATCATAGCGTTTTCGTGCGCTTCCGGTGGCGAACAGTTCGGTGGCAAAGCCGTGTCGGCGCATTGCGGCCGCCAGTGCTGCCGCTTGGCTCTCCCGATCGGGGTTTTCCGCAGCAATCGCCACTTCAAGAACGCCCGCCGCCCGATCCCCAACCAGCATCGCCAGCCGTTCGATCCCGGCCGCCCAGCCAACTGCCGGCGTAGGTTTGCCGCCCAGCGATTCCATCAACCCGTCATAGCGTCCGCCGCCCAGCACGGTGCCTTGCGCGCCCAGCAGATCAGTGACAAATTCGAACGCGGTGTGCCGGTAATAATCGAGCCCGCGCACCAGAGCGGGCAGCCGCGTCCATTCGACCCCCGCAGCATCGAGGCCTTCGGTGACATGCCCGAAGAAAGTCCGCGCGTCGTCCGTCAGGTAATCGTCAATCGTCGGCGCTTCGGCCACGAAAGCCTTGTCGCGCGGGTCTTTGGAATCGAGGATGCGCAGCGGATTGCGCTCCAGCCGGTCCTGACTGTCTTCGGACAAGTCGCCGCGAACGGACTGGAAATAGGCGATCAGCGCCACGCGCCATGAATCGCGGCTGTCAGCATCGCCCAGCGTATTCAGTTGCAGCGTAACGCCGTCAGAAATGCCCAGTTCCTTCAGCAGCTGGTCTGCCATCACCAGAAGTTCCACATCTGCCTGCGGCTCAGCCGCGCCGATGATTTCCGCGTCGATCTGGTGAAACTGGCGGTATCGGCCCTTTTGCGGGCGTTCATAGCGAAACAAGGGGCCGTGCGTTGCCACTTTCAGCGGCACATGCTGCTGCCAGCCGTTGGTGAGGAACGCGCGCGCGATCCCGGCGGTAAATTCCGGGCGCAGAGTCAGCGAATCGCCGCCGCGATCCTCAAAGCTGTACATCTCCTTGGAGACGACATCGGTGGTTTCGCCCAGCGAGCGGGAAAACACCTCGGTCTTTTCGAAAACCGGTATTTCGATGCGGCGAAAGCGATAAAGCTTGCGCACGCGCTCAAACGTTTCAACAACGTGCGCGAAGCTTTCCGCATCGCTGCCGAAAATATCCTGTGTGCCCCTGATGGCCTTTGGTGTGCTCATAGCCCGCGCGCTTAGCCCGATTGCGGGCCAAGGAAAAGTCTGGCGGTGGAATTGGCCGGTTTGCGGCGATCACGGCCTTGAAGCACGGCGAACTTGCCGCCATGAAGGCGTGGATGAGGATGACTGGAATACGCACCGCCGCCGCGCTGGCGATCGCCGCCCTGTTTGCCATGCCCGCTTACGCGCAGACCGCGCCCGCGCCGCAACGCACCATCACCGTTCCGGCAATCCCGGTTTCGGTTGACCGGGCCTATCCCGGCGGCACGATGCTGCTTGATATCGACGCCAGCGATGTCGCGCGCGGAGCCTATCGCGTGACGCAGACGATTCCGCTCTCTTCCGCTTCACCGGCCGCAAGCCCGCGCCGGATCACTTTGCTGTTTCCCGAATGGTTGCCCGGAAACCACGGGCCGCGCGGACCGATTGCGGAACTCGTCGATTTGCGGTTGACGGTCGATGGCAAGGCGGTTTCCTGGCGACGCGATCCCTATGAAGTCCATGCCTTCCATGTCGATCTGCCCGCCGGTGCGCGATCGCTGGTCGCGCGGTTCATCCACACATCGCCGCTGCGCTCATCCGAAGGCAGAGTGACGATGACGCGTGAAATGCTCAATCTGCAATGGGAGAAGATGAGCCTCTATCCCGCCGGGCACTTCGTGCGCCGGATCAGGGTCAAGCCGCGCGTAACGCTGCCCCCCGGCTGGCGCGCCGCAACCGCGCTGCCCGGCCAGTCGCGCAGCGGGAATACGGTGAGCTGGGCCGAAACCGATTTTGAAACGCTGGTCGATTCGCCGATTTTCGCAGGCGCCTATTATCGCCAGTGGCCGCTTGGCAATTCTGCGCATCTTCATGCCGTTGCCGATGCGCCGGGCCTGCTGACCTTGCGCGAAGACGATCAGAAACGCTTTTCCGCGCTGTTTACCGAAGCGCTGCTGACATTCGGCAAGGCCCCATACGATCGCTATGATTTCCTTGTCGCGCTGACGGACCGGCTGGGCAGGATCGGGCTGGAACATCTCAAATCCAGCGAAAATCAGCTGGAACCGCGCAACTTCATCGCGTGGAGCGATTTTGACTGGGATCGCAACGTTCTGGCGCATGAACTGGTGCATAGCTGGAACGGCAAGTTTCGCCGCCCGGTCGGCTTGTGGACGCCGGATTATCGCACGCCGATGCGCGATGATCTGCTGTGGGTCTATGAAGGGCAGACGCATTTCTGGGGCTGGGTGCTTTCCGCCCGGTCCGGCCTGCAAAGCCCCGGCATGGTGCTGGGCATGATGGCCAGCGCGGCGGGCTATCAGGCGGAAAATCCGGGCCGCGAATGGCGGTCTGTTGCCGATACCACGCTCGATCCGCTGGTCGCGGCGCGCAAGGCCCGGCCATTCCGTTCGCTGGCGCGTGGGGAAGACTATTACCACGAAGGCGCGCTGATCTGGCTGGAGGCGGATCAGATCATCCGCAAGGGGACGGGCGGTAGCAAGGGACTGGACGATTTCGCGCGCCGTTTCTTCGCGCATCCGGGCGGCGATGTGCGGGTCAGCCTGTTCGATTTCGATGATCTCGTTGCCGCGCTCAACACAACTTATGCGTATGACTGGGCAGGTTTTCTGCGCGCCAGAATCGACGAGCGAGGCCGGCCCGCACCGGTGGCGGGAATCGAAATGGCCGGATATCGTCTGGTCTGGAAAGACCGGCCCAATCCTTATGCCAGAGCGCGGATGGATCACAGCCGCAATCTCAGCCTCTATCACTCGCTTGGCCTGACGCTCGATCATGATGGCCGGGTCAGTGCGACCCGGTGGAACGGCCCGGCGTTTCAGGCGGGGATCGTGACGGGGTCCAGAATACTGGCGGTAGGCGGTCTTGCATTTACGCCCGAGCTTTTGCAGCAGGCCATTGCTGCGGCGCAAAAGGCGCGTAAGCCGGTTGAGATCCTGGTCCGCCGTGGTGACAGGTTCCGCACGGTTTCGGTGGCTTATTATGACGGCCTGCGCTGGCCGTGGCTTGAGCGGGCGAATGGCCGGAAGGTTACTGCGCTCGATCAGCTTTTGGCGCCGCGGCGTAAGTAAATAGATACAAATGTTCGGATTGGGCTGCGTGTTTGTGTTGCGGCGCAGCATGCATGGCGCTAATGGAGCATAGCTCGCCCGGACGGGTGCGCGTCCTCCCTTGAAGCGATACCGAACAGGAAGTTCCTCATGCAAATCGACAAGATCACCGTTGGCGAGAAGCCGCCCGAAAACCTCAATGTCATCATTGAAGTGCCGACCGGCGGTGAACCGGTGAAGTATGAGTTCGACAAGGCTTCGGGCGCGCTGTTCGTCGATCGCATTCTGCACACGCCGATGCGCTATCCGGCAAACTATGGCTTCGTGCCGCACACGCTTTCGCCCGATGGCGATCCGCTTGATGCGCTGGTGATCGCCCGTTCGCCGTTCGTGGCGGGATCAGTTGTGCGTGCGCGCCCGATTGCCGTGCTCAATCTTGAAGACGAACACGGCGGCGATGAAAAGCTGGTCTGCGTGCCGGACACCGCCACTTTCCCGTATTACAGTAAAGTCAGGGAACGCGGCGATCTGCCGGATATCGTGTTCAGTCAGATCGAGCACTTCTTTACGCACTACAAGGATCTCGAAGAAGAAAAGTGGGTGCGTGTGGGCACCTGGGGCGGCGCTGATGAAGCGCACCGGGTTGTGCTGGAAGCGATTGAACGGGCGGAACACGCAGCTGCCGCGGCGGCGTAAGCAAAATCAGAGCGCGTTCCCACGCCGCCTAGTCACCCGCAACGGTCATCCCATCGATGCGCAGCGTTGGCACGTTGATCGCGCGATGCCATTCCAGATCGTTTGCCGGTGACAGGTGCGCGAACATATCAATCAGATTTCCGGCTACGGTGAACTCCGCGACCGGTCCGGTGATCGTGCCGTTCTCGATACGAAAACCCGATGCGCCGCGGCTGTAATCGCCGGTTACGGCGTTGACGCCCATGCCGATCAGCTCGGTGACATAGACCCCGTCGGCGATATCCGCGATCAGTTCGTCGACTGAGGCAGTGCCTGCAACAAGGTGCACGTTGCCGGTTGAAACGCCGGGTGCGCCGCCGTGCCCGCGTGAGGCATGGCCGGTTGGCGCAAGGCCAAGCTGGCGGGCCGAGGCACTTTCCATCAGCCAGCCGGTGATCTTTCCGTCTTCCACCAGATTGCCCGGATGTGTGGGCAGCCCTTCGCCATCGAACGGGCGTGAGCGCAGTCCACGCGGACGATGCGGGTCTTCGGCGATGACGATGGATGTGTCGAAAAGCGTTTCGTCCAGCCGGTCGAGCAGAAAGCTCGATCGCCGGGCAATCGCCGGGCCCGCCATCGCGCTGATCAGGTGGCCGATCAGCGTTCCGCCGACGCGCGGATCGAACACCACGGGCATCGGCCCGCTCTTGAGCCGACCGGGATTGAGGCGGGCTACGGCGCGTTCTCCGGCAAGCTGGCCGATTTCACGCGGGGCAAGCAGGTCTTCACGGTGGCGCGCCTGCCGCCAGCCATAATCGCGCTGCATGGCAGAGCCTTCCCCGGCGACCACCGTGGCGCTCAGACCAAAATTCGATGACGCATAACCGCCCGAAAAACCGTGGCTTGTCGCCAGTGCGACAATGCTGCGCGATGCGCTGGCACCGCCGCCTTCGGAATTGGTGACACCGTTAACGGCACGCGCGCAATCCTCTGCTTCAAGCGCTGCCTCGCGCAGGGCTTTCGCTCCGGGGTCGGCCGTGTCGATCTGGTCCAGATCCGGGAACGGGCCTTTCGCCAGCATGTCTTCCGGTGCGAGCCCGGCATAGGCATCCTCGGGCGCGGCGCGCGCCATATCGACCGCGCGCGCGGCGAGTTCGTCAAGCGCCGCATCGCTGAGGTCGGTCGATCCGATACTGGCGGACTGGCTGCCGACAAACACCCGCAAAGACATATGTTCGTCTTCGGATCGCTCAACATCTTCAAGCTGGCCGAGCCGCACCTGAATCGATTCAGATGAACTGGCGATATAGGCTGCGTCGCCCGCATCGGCACCCGCGCGGATGGCTCTTTCGACAAGATCGGTGGCGCGGGATTGGGCGGCATCTGGACTGAGCATCGGGTTGCGGGGCCTTTCGTTGGTGCCGCAGCGCACGGCAATCGCGCCCGGTTAACCGCTCCGGCCGTCAGGTGCCAGACCCAGTTTGCGTGGCGGCAACAATTCTGGCGTCGCGGCAAACAGTTTACGCAAGGTGCGCTGCAACCTGCGGCATGTGCGCCGACCCGGGTTCAGAGGAACGTTATCGCCAGCCCCTTGAGAACGGCGGTAAGCGCGAAAGGCAGGCCGATCGCCAACAGCCACAGTGCTTTGCGATCGCGGCGATAGCGTTCGTCAAGCCCGGGATCGTTTGCCTGCTCGTTCGACAACCGGCTCCAGCGCTGTTCGAAAAAGCGGCAGGCCGGGATGATCGCGCCCACCAGAATAACCAGCGCGAGATAGGGCAGCAGCGACGCGCTGGTCGATTTCAACGCCCCCATCGTGAGGAAAATCTGAAGGCCGGTATAAACAAGCAGGGCATATGCGATATGATCGCTCATCCTGCGGCACAAGTCGCTGGAATGCACGCGTTCCTGCGGCAGGGCGGCGTTGTCGCGCAACAGCTTGTCCATCCGGTTTCCTCTCCGATTCACTTCCGGCCCGCTGGTAAACCATCGAATTGCAAATTGATCAAGTGCGGTTAACCATATCGCAACCGCAATGCGCGAGGAAGGCCGGAAGACGCCCGGTCATGCACAAAACCTGCCAATTGACCGTAACTAAGGAGAACTGCGCGCTTGCGACCCCCTATTCGGTGCGTTAATCGCTTCTCTCATGGATGAAACGACAGACATATCCCGCGCGCAATCCGCTCCGGCACCCGATCATGTCGCCTCCGTGGCGACCGACGGAGGGCTTGAAGTCGTCTCGATCGCCAAGAGCTATGACAAGCGCGCGGTGCTTTCCGATATTTCGCTGTCGGTTGCCAAAGGCGAAGTGGTTGGCCTTTTGGGGCCCAACGGCGCGGGTAAGACCACCTGTTTCTATTCGATCATGGGTCTGGTGCGCCCCGATGCGGGCCGCATCCTGATGGATGGCGTCGATGTCACCAACCTGCCGATGTATCGCCGCTCGATTCTTGGCCTGGGCTATTTGCCGCAGGAAACCTCGATCTTCCGTGGCATGACGGTCGAACAAAACATCAGTTCGGTTCTCGAAGTGATGGAGCCTGATGCCGATGTGCGCGAGCAGGAGCTTGACCGGCTGCTTGACGAGTTCGGGCTGACCGGCTTGCGATCCAGCGCGGCGATGGCGCTTTCGGGCGGTGAACGCCGCCGGTGCGAGATCGCCCGCGCGCTGGCTGCCAACCCCTCGATCATGCTGCTCGATGAGCCGTTCGCCGGGATCGACCCGCTTTCGATCTCAGACATCCGTGATCTGGTCAAGGATCTCAAGACGCGCGGAATCGGCGTGCTGATCACCGATCACAATGTGCGTGAAACGCTGGATATCGTGGACAGGGCCTGCATCATCTATGGCGGCCAGGTGCTGTTCGCGGGAAGCCCCGAAGCGCTCGTCGCCGATGAGAATGTGCGGCGCCTCTATCTGGGCGAAGGTTTTTCTCTGTGACGGGTTTTTCGCCAGAACCCCGGACCGGGCGCTGAGCATGCGATGAATTTCGCGCCGCGCCTTGATCTCAGGCAGAGCCAGTCTCTGGTGATGACGCCGCAGCTTCAGCAGGCGATCAAGCTGCTGGCGCTGTCCAATCTTGAGATCGAGACGTTCATCGGTGATGCGCTCGATTCCAATCCCTTGCTCGATATCGGGCAGGAACAACCCGCGCCCGTTTCCGAATCGCTGGAGCCGGTGGAAGATCAACGCCGCACGACACTTGAAAAATCGCCTGTCGATCAGCTGATCGGGGAAGGCAAGGCGGCCGAGGACAAGCCGCTCGATACTGCGGCGGCGGCTGTGCAGAGCGATGATCGCGACACCGGCGATGGCAAACTGGACGAGACGTGGGGCGGCGAGTTTCGCAGCGCTGGCGGCGAAGATGGCTTTGCAATCGAAGAGCGCGGGCAGACAGGCGAATCGCTTTGCGAACATCTTGAGGCGCAGATCGGGGCAGTCACCTCCGATGCGCGGCTTGCCGCGATCGCCCGGTATATTGTCGGGCAACTGGACGAGGCGGGATACCTGCCCGTTTCGATTGAGGATATTGGCCGCGATCTGGGAGTCACGCTTGAAGATGCGGCCGGCGCGCTTGCGGTTGTCCAGTCGCTTGAGCCGACCGGCGTAGGCGCGACGTCGCTGGCGGATTGTATCGCGCTCCAGGCCAGGGAAGCGGATCGCTATGATCCGGCGATGGCGCGGATGATAGACAATCTCGATCTCGTGGCGCGCGGCGAATTTGCCCGGCTGCGCCGCATTTGCGAAGTCGATGAAGAGGATCTTCGCGACATGCTGGCCGAATTGCGCGGTTACGATCCAAAACCGGGTTTGCGCTTTGGCGGTGAAAGCGCTGCGGCGGTGACCCCGGATATCCTGCTGGCTATGCGCGACGATGGCGGCTGGGATATCCGGCTCAATCAGGAAACACTGCCCCGGCTGGTCGTCAACCGT
Organism: uncultured Sphingomonadaceae bacterium; assembly: GCA_947258815.1. Taxonomy (GTDB): domain Bacteria; phylum Pseudomonadota; class Alphaproteobacteria; order Sphingomonadales; family Sphingomonadaceae; genus Novosphingobium. The sequence goes on along the minus strand of CAMYJW010000032.1, from coordinate 31,634 downwards.
GACTATTATCTGGAGATGCGCGGGACTTGCGATAACAAGGCCTCGCGCGGATGGCTTTCGGAAAAGCTCTCCGATGCCAACTGGCTGATCAAGGCCCTCGATCAGCGCCAGAAAACGATTCTGAAGGTCGCCGCCGAACTGGTCAAACAGCAGGACGGGTTTTTCCGTCACGGCGTCGCGCACCTCAAACCACTGACCTTGCGCGAAATTGCCGAGGCGATCGAGATGCACGAATCGACTGTCAGCCGGGTGACATCGAACAAGTATCTTCATTGTGAGCGCGGGACGTTTGAACTGAAATATTTCTTCGCGTCGGGCGTGGCGACGTCGGGCAGCGAAGGCGGAGCCTCCGCGGAGGCGGTGAAAGCCGCGATCAAACAGCTGATCGATGCGGAAGATGCAAAGGCGATCCTTTCGGACGACAAGCTGGTCGAACTGCTCAGGGAAAAAGGGTTTGAGCTCGCCCGCCGCACCGTCGCCAAATATCGCGAGGCGATCGGGCTGGGCAGCTCTGTTCAGCGCCGCCGCCAGAAGGCACTCGCTGGCCAGCGCTAGGTGTTTGCCCCCGGCATGCGATGATCGGGTTTCACGGTTCAAGCCCTGGATGCGATGGTGTATCCACGAGTGCGATTCATTTCTTACGAGCAGGAACCCCGCCATGTTTATCGCCATGAACCGTTTTCAGGTGTTGCCCGGACAGGAAGAGGCGTTCGAAACCGTCTGGGCCAGCCGGGACAGTTTCCTGGCCGATGTGCCGGGGTTTGTGTCTTTCCACCTGCTGCGCAGCACCGGAGAGGAAACGCACACTCTCTACGCAACCCACACAGTCTGGCAATCGCGCGCGGCGTTTGAGGACTGGACCCGGTCCGAAGCCTTCCGCAAGGCGCATGCGGGCGCGGGCGGCAACAAGGATCTGTATGCGGGGCCGCCCAAACTGGAATTTTTCGACGCCGTTCAGGAAGTGCTTCCCGGGTGAACTGTCCGCGCGTGCTGCAATCCCCCTTGCACCCGCCCGCCACCGCCGGTAAAGGCCGCCACTGCCCATCGGGGCAGACAACCATGGTCGGGCCGCTTTAGCTCAGTTGGTAGAGCACATCATTCGTAATGATGGGGTCACGTGTTCGAGTCACGTAAGCGGCACCATCCTCCTAAAGACCGTTAGTATGGATGCGTGCACCGCTAAGGCCATAGCACGTTAGCAGCATGGGTCTGGCTTGGGTCAATTAGGTTGACTGGCCGGGATCGAACCAAAGGACTTTCGGCTAGGTTGCTAAGAACGCCGCCGCTATGGCTGAGTTACATGACCTAAGGGAAAGCGCAGGAGCACCATGTCCGACTATCTAATCTACGGCGTCGATAGCAAAGACAACCGGACCCAGGTTGCGCACACCCCCTCGGCGCGTGCGGCAAAGACATACCGCGACAGGAAGGGCGGGCCATGGAAAGAAATCATCGTAGCCGGTCCTGACGGTGATTTGAGTGTCGCGGAACTCGATGGGCTTTCGGCGACGGAAGACCGCTTGGGCAAGCGGTACTAGGCGGCGCGCCAGAGAAAGGTGGTAAAGGAGGGAAAGAGGGGCATCCACCTTCGCCCCCCTTTGGTCGGGGCGGTAGCCCACCTGCCAGCCGGGCGGGTCGGTCGCTCGCTAATTTCGGGAGCTGAAAGGGCAGTTGAAGAGAGATAAGAGTTAAGCCGCCTTCGATCAGTTGGTTGAGCCGTAATGCGGAGGCCACTGGTTCGAGTCCAGTAAGCGGCACCATCCCTTTCAGCCAGAATCACTGTTGAGCTTAGCGCCTCTGGAAAGGACGCTCGGTTGGGTCCTGCTTGGGTCGCTTTGGGCAACAAAGCGGCTGCGATCCGCGCTAGACTTACCTCTCGAATTGTTGCGGAATCTGTGCGGCTGGAACGGCTTTCGGCTGGTTGCAGGGTCGTGTTTCAACGTTGGCCCAAATGACCAATGGGCGTCACCGGCCATAGACTCCCTGCTTAAACTTGTATGATTCCAACCGGGCCATCGCGAGAAAGTGCTTCGATTTGCGGCGTGGTTCAGCGCATAGCCAAGATGCAAAACGCTCGCGATGCTCATTGAAGAACTCAAGATCCTTCCACTCCCCCTTTTTCACTCGCAGCGCATGCGACATGATCAGCCTGCCGACTGCTGGGAGGGCATAGACATCATCTCCGACAAGGCCTTCTACTCGAGCATCGAGAATTTCGCAGGCGACTGAGAAGGCACCAAAGCTCCATTCTCCCTTGGTGGGGCCATCGTCGTCATAGAAGTCGAGAAACCCGAGGATTTCGTCGCGCCGATCGTTGTCGTCGTCACCCTCGAATGATCCAATTCCCATGTTGCAGATTGTACAGCAGGGTACCAAGCGGCAAGGGCCAAAGTGCTCCTCTACCTCTCGGCGCGTCACCTTCCGGCCCTCGGAAAATTTGTGCAGAGTATGGACTGCCGGTCGATGATCATGACCGTCGCTAGGCAGGCCGCAGTAGTGACAGGCATCGCCCGGTACGACGCTGAACAGGTGGCCGAAGCGTGCCTCTGCTTTCCTTCTGTCGTAACGCAAGCCTTGCCTCCGCACGAGACCTCAAGAACGCAAAGACCAGGAGTTGTAATACCAGTCAATCATCATCGGCAGTATAACGTTCAGCGTTCTCCTCGCAGTGTGCCCGGACTCTCGTGACCCAATTTTCAAACCAAACCCACGTGTTCTTGTAATCTCCTTGCCGACCTAGCCCTTTCGCTGGGTCCTTGGCATCAAGCTCCTGCCAAAGCGCCGTGTGATCCGAGATCTTGAAGCCTGGATATCCTTCATCATTCATTTTTTGAACGATCTGCGTTGGCGTATACCGCGCTTTGTCGACCTCTTTGAGCAGAACCGAGTTGATTGCTTTTGCCTCATCCGAGTCCGGTTTGATGAATTCAACAGCAACGTCCGACTTGCTGGCCTTGCTGCCGAGCTTCGGTACGAATGCAACGCGGTAGGAAAATGCCGGGTCGCGCAGTTCCTCTTCGCTCATTGCCGCATGGTAGTTGTCCATGACGGCAGCGATCGTAGCCGGCAGATCGTGGCCTTTCTTCAGGCCAGCCGCCTGAGCCGCATTAAAAGTGACAAACTGCAATGCAAGTGGGAGGCGACGTTCCAGACCGAATTGAACGCCAAACCAATTGCGAATTGCTTCGTTGAAATTGATGCAGCAGGCCTGCATGAGAGGCCCGAGCGCATCGTCTACCCTATCCGTAGACCTATGTTCGATCTCGTGGCGTATCTCCAACAGAAGTTCGATATTTTGCCGTGTGCCAGTGGAAATGGGCAGTTTGTTGTGTCGAATGCACTTCCCCAACTCCCAATACTTTTCGGCACCGCTTTTCAGCGTTTTTGCAACGCCCTTTTCCTTGTAGCGATAATCGATCCCTTCGCCTTTGAACCATGCGTGGCAAAGGTAAGTCCAAGCGATCATGGCTGTCGTGATAAAAATCTCTGCCCGGAAGGTTAGGCCAGCCGAGTTGAAATTGTGGACGGCGGCAATCATCGCTTCGCGCGCTTTGACCAAGAGCTCATCGCCACGAAGGCTCAACCCCGTTTCACCATCCACGTTGGGCCAAGTACGGAGAAACTGTTCCAGTTCGTCGAGAGAGGCAGCCTTGACCGCTTTGTGCTTTTTTCCAGACCGGATTTCACCGATGAGCCTGGCATTGATCGATCGCGTGGGTCTCGTGAAATAGGCGAGGATATCCTGGTCATTGTATTTTTTGGTCGCGTGCATCACCTTGACCAGGGAAACCTCCCACCGCTCAAGGTGATTGCCCCTTTTACGTCGCGGCATCTTTGCGTCTCCCCGCCAGCCTAGCTAGCCCGCTGTAATGCTGGCCTGGAAAGCTCAAATCGGTACTGCTGACTTACCAGTCGCCACGATCTAAGCCTTGCATTTCCTCGGTGATCGCAACGGTTTCTACACTAACCCGCACGACCCTAGCGAGCAGATCGATCATGCTCTCCTTGTAGTCGGCAAAGCGATAGGTGTTGAACTTCTCGCGGATCGTCGGGTCGCGCGGCTTCTTTTCCTTGTGCTGGTCCAGCACCCAATCGATGGCACTACGGTTACCGAGTCGATAATTCCAGGCTGCCGCAGGGATGCCGCGCAATTGTGTGTCTTCATCGACTACGACGGTGCCCGTCTCCGCACCCTCGGCGAGCACCGATTTGAGCTTGGGCTTGGGATGCGATCCCTCGGCGCGTTTTGGGTGGGGTTTGTCGACGCGCTCCAGCGGCCATGGTTCGACCTTTTCGTAATCGATATGCAGTTCGAGCAGCGTTTCGCCCCATGCCACCCATTGTGCGAAATCCGGATAGAAAGGGATGCGCGGAAATTCGCGTTTGAGGTTCAGCGCATATTTCTCGCGATAGACCGGATCGTGGAGGACGGAATAGCAATAGGCGAATATCCCGTCCTTAGTAACACCGGCGCGCCTGCCATAGTGCTTGATAAATTTGTTGAGCGCCCAGTCGGTGATGTTTTCGACTCGCTCGCTGGAATCGGCAATATGAAACCGGCTAAAAGTTTGACTACCGCCTGATGCCGGACTGACAAAGTTTAGGTCTGGGATTTCGTCGATCGCCAACGAAAAATAAGGTTTCCCCGTCGAATCTCCCATGATTGCAATCGCTGGATTAGGTAGGCCATCTCCGAACAGCTTCTGCGTGAGATTGTGCATCTCGTTCAGATGGGCGTCGTAATAGAGCTTTCGCTTGGCGAAAGGCCTGTAGTTTGAGTTCCGAATTCGCTCACTATGAAATTGAAGTGGCAGGCCCTCCGTATACCTACGGCGGAGAGAACGTGTCCATTTTATCTCCGTGTCACTTTCCATGTTGAAGGTTGGTTCCTGGAGCGCCTTGTTATAATAACCAATAAGATATCCTAACGCCGCTTGAAGCTGAAGGCGATGACACTGTCGTCGAGTTCGTTGTCAAAAAACAACGAGGCGTCGGCGTCGTGCCAGCCGCTTACGCCTATGCCGGCGGACCGGGCATCTCTTACGCAGAACGCTTGGCTTCTGTCCGGCTGCTCGATCCCGCTGCGCTGGAATCCCTCCAGCGGGAAATCGACGACCGCGCCGATGAACTTGTCATCGATGCAATCAAGGGCTGCATCAACGATGGCATTGTCCAGAAGATGGCGCTCGCCAAGGCCGCAGCTAAACGGGCCAAGGTTTCTGTCCGGTCGGCCATGCGCGTCCTGGAGCGCTACACCGGCGAGAAGCCCGGCAATCATCACTGGACGTACCGCGTGAAAGAGCGCGGCGCGAAGGTGTTCGAGCTCCTCGACGGCTGAGGCCCTCAGGTCCGGCAGGTTTTCAGGTTTGCGCTGTGCGCGTTCGCCCGGTGCCGGGGCGCGAACCTGAGCCCGCCATTCCTCAAATCACACAATAGGATGCATCAACATGCCAAAGCAAAAACTGACCGCGCCATTCTGCGCGGAAGCAACTTGCGTCGCCGGTAAGCGCCGCACCGATTACTACGATACATCAATCACTGGCTTTGTGCTGGAGTGTCGCGACAGCGGCGGCAAAAGCTATTATTTGCGCTATCACGACGCGGCGGGTCGTCAGCGCCAGACCAAGATCGGCGGTTATAACGACATCACGTTCGATCAAGCAAAACGAAAGGCGAAGCAGCTTCGATCGCAGGTAACGCTTGGCGGCGATCCCGCCGAAGACAAAGCCGTGCGCAAGGCCATCCCGCTTTATGCTGAACTTGCCGAACAGCACATCGCTCATGCACGCACTTATCAAAAGCGCCCTGAGAACACCGAACGCATCATTCGGCTCCACTTGTCACGTTGGAACAAACTGCGGCTTGATGAGATAACACCGCAATTGATTGCTGTTTGGCTTGCCGAGAAACGGCAAAGCGGTTTGGCACCCGCTACCGTCGAGAAAATGCGGGTTATGCTCAATCGGTCCTTCGAGTTGGCTGCCAAGTGGGGCATCCCCGGTGCGGAAACCAATCCTGTCCGCGCTGTGCCAAGGCCTAAATTTGACAACAAGAAGGAACGGTTTCTGACCGCTCAGGAAGCGGCACGGCTGATCGCGGCGTGCAGAGAATCCTCAAACACTTTGCTGGCCGAGATCGTTCAGCTCTTGCTGTATACAGGCGCGCGCAAGCAGGAGCTTTTGCGGGCACGGTGGGAGCATGTCGATCTCGATCGGCGGACGTGGTTCATCCCCGACAGCAAGACCGGGGCGGCCCGCTATGTGCCGCTCTCGCTGCCAGCAATGGATATTCTGGATACCCTGCCACGGCATTGCGAGTGGGTGCTTCCTAATCCCCTGACGCTCCAACCCTATGCCGATCTGAAAAAGCCGTGGCAGACTGCGCGGACAAAGGCTGGGCTGCCGGACCTTCGGATTCATGATCTGCGGCATTCAGCTGCCAGCTTCATGATAAATGCGGGCACGGACCTTTATGCGGTCGGTAAAGTGCTTGGCCATGCCGACTACCAATCCACCATGCGCTACTCGCATTTGGCCAACGATACGCTGCTGAAGGCCGTTGAGGCCGGTGCGGCGCAAATGGAGGGTATAGATGGCTTTTGAGGAAGGCATCCAGGAACTAACCTGCCCGGCCTGCGGAACGCTCCATAAGGCTCGGTGGGCGCGCCAGCCTGTACGGGAACTGGCGACAGTCGAATGCTGCGCATGCGGCAGCGACATGTTCCGTGGCAAGTCCCTGCGTGACTACTACGACGTGCAGCGGACTGCCTAATGAACCTAACCCCGGGCCTGGGCTTCCTGCGCGGAGGTTTGGGTCCGGGGCCTTTCCACTTATTTTTTGACGACTGAAATCGAGCTGGAAAGAGTTACCGCCTGCCAAGATTGATCCAGATCAATTTTACTATTGCAAATCATTTGCATTATGGCCGGACAATCGCTATCGCGCCGTACTGCTAGTGCGAGTGAATCGCAAAAAATGGGTTTTGCAAGGTGGAAACTTCGAATCGTAACATCAACAGCGCATGCTTAACTGCATGGCGTACTTTCGCATTGGCTTGTGCCATTGGCATGGCGAGCGCTGCATCTGCCCGTCCGGTCGGGGTTGCTGTGCCGACTAATCTCTCGGTCGGCGAGATGTTTCTGCAAGCTGATTGGCTGGTAAAGCTCGTTATGATCGGGCTTCTGACCGCCTCGCTTGTGACGTGGACGGTCTTTATCGCCAAGGTGATAGAATTCCGCAAAAACCATCGTCAACAGAGCCAAATCTACGGGGCCGTACGTGATCTGCGTTCGCTTGAGGAAGTTGGCGCGCGCGGGGAATTGAACGGTGAGGCGCTTGTTAGAGAAGCAATCGCCGAATTGCGTCTCTCTGACGACGCATTGAGCGATCCTGAAGGGATCAAAGAGCGAATTATATCACGTTTCCAGCGCCATGAAGCCGCTGTCGCCCGCAGATTGACTGCCGGAGTAAACATCCTTGCAACGATTGGTGCAACCGCACCTTTTGTTGGACTGTTCGGCACCGTTTGGGGCATCATGAACAGCTTTATCGGGATTGCGGAGAAACAGACAACCAATCTTGCGGTTGTCGCCCCTGGTATCGCTGAAGCTTTGCTTGCAACCGCGCTCGGCCTGTTTGCGGCTATACCCGCTGTTGTCATTTATAACCATTTCTCGCGAATAATTGCTGCTCATCGGGCGCTGGTGGCAGATACCGCTGCAGCGATCCTGAGGATCATTTCACGCGATCTCAGTCGCGGTAAGGTCAAGGCAGGGGGCGAATAGGGCGATGGCCATAAATCTCTCCAGCGCTGACGAAGACTTGCCCGTCAATCACGAGATCAACGTCACGCCATTTATCGATGTGATGCTGGTTCTGCTGATCATCTTCATGGTCGCCGCGCCGCTTGCGACGGTAGACATCAAGGTTGATCTACCGGTTTCGAACGCAAAGCCCGAAGCGAAGCCGGATGAACCTGTGTATCTGACTATTGAGGCCGCAGGTCGGCTGACGGTCAATGACCAACCGGTTGCATTGGCGACGCTTGGCAAGGAGCTGGTTCGCGCTTCCAACGGAGATCGCGAGCAGCGCATCTTCCTGCGGGCTGACAAGTCCGTCCAGTATGAACGTATCATGGCCGCAATGAATGTTCTGCGCGCAGCCGGGTTTCTCAAGGTGGCGCTGGTTGGTGCCGAAGGGGTTTAGGTTAAGTGACGCAAGTCTCAACCATCGCGAATGCCCGGACTGTGTGGGGCAGCGCAGCAATGTTAGCGCTCGCGTTTCATGGCTGTTTACTTACGGCCGTGATATTCCTGCAAGTCGAGCCAGACAACATCATGGCTGAACCGGTGCATGTGGTTGAACTGCTGCCAGGGACAGAGAATGTATTTGCGCCTGAACCGTCAGGCTCGCCCGCCCGATCGCGGGCCGAAATGACGCCATTGCCTTCGTTCGTCAGCGCGCCGAAAGTCGAGGCGCCGATCTCCGATGTTGCCGTTTCTACGCCCCCGACACAGCGTCAGGCACAGGACCGGGCACCGCCAACGCCGCAGCCTGCGCCCGTGCAGCCCCGTACTTCGCCGACAGTGGCTACCGCGTCCGTGTCCACGATGCCCAAAACTGCCAACAGGCAAGGCGGGGATAGCCCGCAGGCGAAAAAGAAGGCAGCGCGCTATTATTCACTGCTCATGGCTCATCTCAATCGGAAGAAACGCTATCCCGCGGAAGCCAAAAAGGCGCGCCAGCAAGGCGTCGTTACGGTGCGTTTCACGGTTGAACGATCCGGAGCGGTGTCAGCGTCTTCGATCAAGCGCAGCAGCGGTTCAAGCCTGCTTGACCATGCCACTCTTGACCTCATGCAGCGCGTTTCTCCCCTGCCGCCGATACCCTCGGCGATGGAACGCGAGCGCCTGACGATTTCTCTGCCAATCGACTACTCGCTCAATTCAAAGTGACGCCAACGAACGTCACCACGCGATGAACAACAGGAAAGGTTAATGCTAATGACTCTACGTCGCAATACTAAGAAGCCGTTAAGCTTACGTTCGACGGGTTCCGCGCTTGCCATCGGGCTGGGGGTTACGGTCCTGACACCATCGGCACATGCGCAGAACGCTGAAGAGGAAGTTGAACTCGGCACTCTTGAAATCAAGGATTTCACCGCCGACTCAAACCCCTACACGCAGGAAGGCGCGCCATACAAAGCCCGTATTTCCGGCGACCCACGTCGGACAAAGCCACTTTCCGAAACGCCTGCCACAGTTTCGGTCATCACCGAACGCCAGATCGAGGAGCAGGGCGCGACCGATCTTCGGGATTTGCTTGACAATCAGCCGGGCGTCACCGTCGGAACGGGTGAAAACGGCAATGCGTTTGGTGATCGCTACATCATTCGTGGGCACGAAGCGCGCAGCGACGTATTTGTCGACGGTTTGCGCGATCCGGGCATGACCACGCGCGAGACCTTCGCGGTTGAACAGGTCGAAATCACCAAGGGGCCCAGTTCGTCATTTGCGGGTCGCGGGTCAACCGGCGGCGCGGTGAACTCTATCACCAAACAGGCAAGTACCGATTATATGTTCACGCGTGTCGACGCCGGGATCGGCACCGATGGCTATTACCGCGCCACGCTGGACGGCAACATTCCGCTCTCCGATACATTCGCGATCAGGGCCAACCTGCTCTACGGTATTGAAGACGTGCCGAACCGCAATTTCTCCGACCGTGAGCGTTATGGCGCCGCGCTTTCCGCATCGTTCAAGCCGAACGACACTTTCCGTGTGTTGCTCGACTATTATCATCTGACGGCCGAAGATACGCCAGACCTTGGCGGTTATGTTCCCCGTCCGACCGGAACTGGCCCGGATGATGTTACGGTTCACGAACCATGGGATGAGGTGCCAAATTACACCCAGTCCGAAGATTTTCTTGAATCCGATGTCGATACGATCACGGGCCGGGTGTTCATAACGCCGTTCGACGGCTTCCAGATTGTCAATTCGACGCGGTATGGCGAAACGTCAAACGGCTATGTGCTAACGGGCTTGCGCGGGGGTGGGTTTGATGTGGACACCGAAACGCACGGGCCGCTGACGCTGAGCACCCACCAAGGCAATCAGAAAGTCGAATATTTCGTCAATCAGTTTAACGTCATCGCCGATTTTGCGACTGGCTCGCTGAGCCACAACCTTGTCGCAGGCGCCGAATATTCCAACCTTAAGGTTGCGAACGGCACATATGATCTGACCACAAATGGCGCGACAAACTGCGAAACGGCTGGTCGTGGCGGCATCCGGCCCGCTTATTGCATCACGGATGGCAATCGCGATCTGATCGTCGATGACATTCACAACGTTCTTCAGCGCGATATTGCGTTCGGCCAGATTGACAGCGACTGGAAGGTTAAAACGCTCTCCTTCTATCTGATGGATACGATCGACATAAATCCATGGCTGTCTGTCCATGGTGGTCTTCGCGTCGATGCGTTCAATTACAGTAATGCGGTTGATGGCTTCGGCGGAGCAGCCGACTACAATTACAAGGGCACGCTGTGGAACGGCCATGCCGGCATTGGTGTAAAGCCGATGGACGATGTCTATGTTTACTTCAATTGGGGCACTGCGAAGAACATTAATGGCGGCGAATCCGACCTTGGCGGCAACTGCGGCTACGGCGGCATCTGCGTTGCTGACGATATCGGCATTGGCGATGGGCGTCCGGAAAGCTCGGAAAGCTTCGAACTTGGTGTGAAAGCCGACTTGTTTGACAATCGCTTGCTGCTGACAGCGGCGGCCTTCCAGATCACCAAGGACGATGTTTTCGAAAGCGTACCGTTCGGCTCCGACTATGATCCGGGCGGCTCGCTCAATTCGGGCAAGAACCGCGTGCGCGGGGTCGAACTTGGCCTTGTCGGTAACATCACCAACCGGCTCTCCGGCCAGTTTGCGCTGACACTAATGGACTCAGAAATCCTTGCGTCAAATGATCCAGACAAGATTGGCCGACTCCTCAGCAACTTTGTCGATGAACAGGCCACCGCGCAGCTGCGCTATCAGCTGAACGACAGTATCGCATTCGGCGGCACAGCGACTTACAAGGGAAAGATGTTCACCGGGCAACCAGACGACGCGGCGAGTTATGACAGCGCGCTTGAAGTCTATGCATACAAGGTGCCTGATTACTGGACGTTCGATGCTTTCGCGTCATATGCGTTCAACCAGAACTTTTCGGCGCGGGTCAATGTAACAAATGTTGGCAACACCGATTATTACCTTGCCGGTTATCGCAGCGGTCACTTCCTCTATAAAGGCGATGAACGCAGGGCGACGTTGACACTGACGGGCAAGTTCTGACCAGGGAGGACGGGAGGCGGATCCTCTCCCCCGCCTCCCGGTTTTCCATAGGTCACTGGAGCCATTTGATATGCTGGTTATCATCGAAAAGCTCCTCGACGGCGACGAGGTGAATGTGTTTCGCAAGCGACTTGTGCCGGCCGACTGGATCGACGGCGCGCAAACAGCCGGCACCCGCTCTGTGGCGGTAAAGCAGAACCTTCAGCTTGACCGATCCGATCCTGTCGCCCGCGAGCTGGGCAACACGATCCTGCGCAAACTGGGCAATAATCCGCTGTTCGTTTCTGCTTCCCTTGCGGAAACGATCTGGCCACCTGTGTTCAATCTCTATCAGGACGGCGGACATTACGGCACGCATGTTGATGCCGCGCTCATGCGCCACCCGGAAGAAAATTTTTCAATCCGCAGCGACCTCTCGGCAACGCTGTTTCTCTCGGCCCCGGAAGACTACGATGGTGGAGAACTGCTGATCGAGGAAGCCTATGGCGCACAGCCGGTCAAGCTCGAAGCGGGAGATCTCGTCCTGTATCCTTCGACAAGCCTTCACCAGGTCACGCCCGTGACAAGCGGGCAACGCATCTGTGCGATTATGTGGATGCAAAGCGCAATAGCAGACACACAGGCCAGAACGATGCTGTTTGAACTCGATCAATCAATTCAGTCACTGTCGCGCGACCGGAACACAGACGATCCGGACATTGACCGCCTGATCCACGTATACCACAATCTTTTGCGCCGATGGGCGAACCCATGACGTGCGCCATTCGTTTGGCGATCCAATCGCTTACCGAAAAGCAAAAAGCGGTTATCCTGCTGCGCAGTCGAGTGTGTGCGGCGCAAGCGGGTTTGTGGGTCTAGCGGAGGTCAAGTTTTCCGAATCCATCAAAGCAAAATGCTTTGGATAGGAAGCGAGCCGGAATCGCATTTTCCGCACTTTGGGTAATCGGTGGGTCAAGGGCAAGCGACCAGCCGCTCACACCTTAAGTATATTGAAATTGCTTAACCTTTTTCGCCAATGCTCAGGCTTTCGTAATGATGGGGTCACGTGTTCGAGTCACGTAAGCGGCACCAGATTTTTCACGTAAAATCAGCGATCTAGGGATCAATTTTTCGGCCCAGGGCTGCTTACACAGGGCAATAGTTCAAGCTGTGTAAGCAGATTGTAAGCACGGCCAATCGCACCAGATTTGCGGCCAGCCGATGCTTTGCACGCGGCTATGTGGAGCGGGGCTGATCGAGATTATGGAAGTGGCGCCGTTCCACCCAGGATCGAGATTGCCGGAATCGGCATGAGCTAACTCTCAGTCCTCTCGTTGCGCATAGTCGATAGCCGCCAGCACATCGACCAACTGCGTACGCAGACCGGATAGTCCGACTGCAAGCACGAGATCACGCCGGTCGGCCAGTTCGAGCACTGTCCGCAGTATCTGGTCCGAATGCCGCATCAGGATAACGAGATTGTCTGCGCTCGGACTGTTCTTTCCGTCGAACCAGTTTCGTACCGCCCGCTCGTTGGAATTCGTCAGTCTAGCAACAGTTTTGACCGACGAAGCGAGTGCGCCAAATTCCTCCTTCAGCGCCAATGCCAGCGCAGCGCTAAGCACGGATGGCGAGAGTTCCGGAAAAATCTTTCCTGATTTCGACTGAATAATTCGGTCCTTCTTGGTGAACGACATACCTCTGATCTCCCAATAAGTTTCACGGGAATCGGAGGGTGTCATTCCCTGGCGGGAGGAAAGCACTGGGCAGATGCATGCAAGCGAAGAACAAACCGGGCAGGAACATGACGGACCATTGGTTCGGGCGGCGCAATATGTGCGCATGTCGACCGAGCATCAGAAGTATTCGACCGAGAACCAGGCCGAGATCATCGCGCAATATGCCGCGCGGCGCGGCTTCGAGATCGTCAAGACCTATGAAGACTCAGGCAAGAGCGGGTTGAAGCTCGAAGGTCGCCTCGCGCTTCAGCAACTGATCGACGATGTCAGGGCAGGACAGGCCGACTTCGACGCCGTGCTTGTCTATGATGTGAGCCGCTGGGGGCGGTTTCAGGATGCTGATGAAAGCGCCTATTACGAATTCATCTGTCGTGAAGGCGGGATCACCGTCCACTATTGTGCCGAGCAGTTCGAGAATGATGGCAGCCTGAGCGCCACGATCATCAAGAGCATGAAGCGGGCCATGGCCGGTGAATACAGCCGGGAACTGTCCGCCAAGGTCTTCACCGGACAATGCCGCCTGATCCGGCTCGGTTACCGCCAGGGCGGTCCGGCCGGCTATGGCCTGCGCCGCGTGCTGGTCGATGAGCACGGGCAGATGAAGGCTGAACTGGCACGCGGCGAGCACAAAAGTCTGCAGACCGACCGGGTCATCCTGCAGCCCGGGCCGCCCGAGGAAGTCGAGACAGTCCGGCGCCTCTACCGCATGTTCGTGGTGCAGCAGCGCAGCGAAAGCGAGATCGCAGAAGTGCTCAATGGCGAAAGGCTGACCATTTGGCCGAGGTTTATCACCATCTCTGGGAGTTCAAACAGCTGCGCTGAACCGCAAGCTGGATGGGGGCGAAGGTAGCAATTCGATCGCACGCTGCCATCGGCCACAGGAAGGGACAATCACACCCCGCTTGCCTCATCGCTCAATTAGTCATATATGAACGATTGAATGCTAATTTGCATCATATATGGATGATTATTGATGAGTTCGCCCAAGTCCAGAAGCGCCCTCAAGCAATTGGGTAAAGATCTGCGCAGCGCACGCTTGCGCAGAGGCATATCTGTTGCCGATCTGGCGGTGCGCGCGGGGACGTCTGCCAGCACCATAACACGCCTGGAGAAAGGCGACACCGGCGTCGGCATCGGCACGCTGAGCGATGTCCTTGTGGTGTTCGGGCTTGTCGAGCGCCTCAGTGACCTCATTGACATTCGCAAGGATGATCTTGGGCTGGCACTTGATGCCGAACGCCTGCCGCAGCGGGGGCGCTCGTCGGCAAGCACGAGGACGAAGCAGGCGAGTGACGGTGCGCGTGACGACAAGGATCAGGACGGAGTGGCATTCTGATGACCGATTTTTCCGCACAGGTCGCGCTTGGCGAGAAATTGACGCCGGTCGGGACATTGCACTTCAGGCCAAGCGGCTGGAACGACGAGAATTCAGCGGGAAACGGACATCCGGATGACGGACAGATTCGTTACTTTCGCCGTGGGGAACGGACGTTCGTTGCTAGATCTGCTTCATAAGTGCTTCGATGTCCGGCCCTTCTGTCAGTTCAGCTTTCTCGTACAGCGAATAGTTGGCATCGTCTCCGCCGCTCGTCAGGTCAACGCTGGTCGCGACGCGGCTCACGCCCATGAAGTTCTGTTCCAGCATCACGAGATTGTCCGTCAGACAAACCGATCCCATCTGCGGGGAGGACATGACGTTGCATTCCACACCGGCGATGGTTTTGTCCTCGCCAGTGTCGGCCATATTCCATGACGCCATCATGGCCTTGCCGAGTGCTATGGGGTCGGTGTTCGACAAGTCTTCCTGAATGGGATTCTTGGTGGCCGTTCCAGTCATCTTGCTCGTGTCCAGGACATAAATCTTGTCGCCGATATAGATCTTGTGAGCCTTTTCCTGCCTACTGACTCCGGCGATGCCGACTACGAAATCCTCGATCTCGACGCGCTCGGTGCCCCACTTGCGCATGCAATTGATCGAAGTGCCTTTCATCATTCCACTGTTTTCATACTCCACGCAAAACTCTTTCTGAGGATGGAACTTGACGAAGACGGCCTCGCTGTCCTTGCCGCCGTCGGTAAGATTTCCATCGGTCTCTGAAACAGGCGCACCGTCGCAGGCCGAAAACAGCAAAGCTGCGCCAGTCACAAATGTTGCGGCGACCCTCATCTCATCATCTCCAGTTTCGCTTCAGGGTGGCATCAGGCAGCCAAAATGGCCGCAGCGTTTCGTTGCGTCAATCAGTTCGCAGCAATCTTTCTCGGCGCCGCCAGTGTCGCTGAAATTCCGTCTTGTATTCAAGGCCTGCTTCTTCTTGCTCCACCATGCGGTGCTTTGCGCTGTGCCTAAGACATTCTGTCCCGGCATGCACGGCTGGTTTCAGGTGACGTGGCGGACGGCCGGAATGGCGAGAATGAGGTTGGGAGAGGAAGCCCGGATGACCGGGCCAACATAACGCCTTGACAAGATGGAAGGCGTCATGCATCAAAGATGCTAATGCGAATCAGTTTCATTATCAAGAGGGATTTCGATGCGGGGGTTTTATTTGCATGGTGCAGCCATGCGAGAAGGGGACAGGCACACAAATGCAGTGTCTCAATGCTTGAAGCAGGTGGCGAGAAATATTCGACCAACCTGTGCGAGTCTGGCTATTGCCTACTCTCTCACTTCGAGCTCTGCGCATGCGCAAGGCAATGACGGCCTGTATTGGATCGAACGACTAAACTCGATCACCGTTACCGCAACGCGCACGCCTATCGAGATCGCCGATGCGCCGGCGACCGTCGCTGTGATCACCGACCGTGAAATCGCTGACAATATGGTCACCGACATCAAGGATCTGGTCCGCTTCGAGCCGGGTGTCTCGGTTCGGCGCGCACCGGCCAGGTTCGGCGCGGCGTTGGGAACCACTGGGCGCGCTGGCAACGAAGATTTCAATATTCGGGGCATTGGTGGCAACCGCGTGCTGATCCAGGTTGACGGTATCCGCTCACCACAAGGTTTTTCGTTTGGCGCGCAAGCCGCCGGGCGCGGTGGTTATACCGATGTCGGTCTTGTCAAATCGGTCGAAATCCTGCGCGGTCCGGGCTCGGCCCTTTATGGCAGCGATGGCCTTTCTGGCGTCGTCAGCTTTACGACATCAGATCCCGTTGACTTGATCGCACCGGGCGAAACCTTTGGTGGTTTTGCGCGCGCGCAATACAGTTCGGATGATGAGGAATTTGCCGAAACGATGGCGCTGGCCGGGCAGTTCGGAGACTGGTCGGCGCTGCTCGCTTACACTCGCCGCGATTTTCAGGAACTCGACAATCAGGGAGCGGTAGACGGCGTCGGCGAAGCGCGCACGCGGCCCAATCCTCAGGACGGGGAATCGAACGCATTGCTTGGCAAGCTGGCCTGGTCGAATGGTGGGCACAGGGTTCGTCTGACGGGCGAGTATCTCAAGACAAAGCTGTTCACCGATATCCTTTCGGGGCAGGGACCAGCCTTCCTGTTCGGACCGTCGCCAAGCTGGATTGTCGATGACCTCACGGCGCGGGACCGGACCGAACGCACCCGGCTCTCGCTCGACTGGACGTGGGAAGGCGACGGTGCGATCGACTATGCGCATATCGCAGCCTTCTGGCAGGACGGCAAGGACGTGCAGTTCACCGATGAGGACCGCTCGCCGGTCAGTGCCACGCCGCGTCCCGACCGGGAAAGGCTCAATACCTTCGAAAACCGCATTTACGGGTTCACCGCCGAGGCACGTAGCGATTTCACCACCGGAACGATTGGACATCGCCTCACCTATGGCGGCGATGTAAGCTGGACTCGCCAGAAAGGCCTGCGCGATGGTGTGGAACCGCCTTTC
This sequence comes from uncultured Sphingomonadaceae bacterium, assembly GCA_947258815.1. Classification (GTDB taxonomy): domain Bacteria; phylum Pseudomonadota; class Alphaproteobacteria; order Sphingomonadales; family Sphingomonadaceae; genus Novosphingobium. The sequence continues at coordinate 14,714 of CAMYJW010000032.1, read as the reverse complement.
GGAGAGACTTTCCCGACCCGCGCGTTTCCCGTGACGGACTTCACGTTGGGCGGCTTGTTCCTCGGCGACGAGATCAGTCTGCTGGACGACAAGCTCCTACTCTATCCGGCGTTGCGCTTCGACTTCTACGACCTTGATCCCACTGCGGATCCGCTATTGCCGACGTTTACTGCCGAAGGACAGAGCGATTCGCGCCTGTCCCCCAAGATCGGTGCAGTCGCGAAGCTCGGCGACGCGGTCAGGCTGTTCGCCAACTACGCACAAGGTTTCCGGGCGCCGACGCCCAGCCAGGTCAACAACTTCTTCGAAAATCTCGCCTTCGGATACACCTCTGCGCCCAATCCCGATCTCGGGCCGGAGCGCAGCGAAAGCTGGGAAGGCGGCATTCGGCTTGTCAGCCGCAATGCGGGACTGAGTGTCACCGCGTTTCATGCCGATTACCGCGACTTCATCGACCAGCAGGTCGTCTCCGGTTCGTTCACGCCAATGGACCCGGCGGTCTATCAGTGGGTCAATGTTGGTCGGGTCGAGGTGCGGGGGATCGAGGCGAAGGCCGATTTCCGGTCCGAAAACGGCTTCACCGGGCGTTTCGCAATCGCGTATGCGAAGGGGGACGAAAAACTGCCCGGTGGCGGCTCCGCGCCGCTCGCCTCGATTGATCCGCTCAATGTCGTGCTCGGTGTTGGTTACCGTGACCCGGAGGGGCGTTTCGGCGGCGAACTCATTGCCACGCATCATGCGCGAAAGGAGTTGAGCCGAACAGACGGTGTTTGCACCAGCGAGTGTTTTCGTCCCGATGCCTTCACAATCCTTGATTTGACGGCGTTTTACCGCCCACTCGAGGAACTGACCCTGCGTGCGGGCATCTTCAACATCACGGACGAGACCTATTCCTATTGGAGCGATGTGCGCGGGCTTTCCGCCAGTTCCACGATTACCGATGCCTATACGCGGCCCGGCCGCAACGCGAGCGTTTCGCTCAGCTACCGTTTCTAAGGAGAATAGTCCCATGTTCACAAAGACAAGCAAGCTCATCGGCACCGCATTGTTCGCACTGGCTTTGAGCGCCAGCCCCGCGCTTGCCGACGGTCCGATTAAGGATCGTGGCGTAGCAGCCGAGACCGCCGCGTTCGATCAGGATCGCGCGACGATCCTCACCATGGCCGGAGATTACAAGGTGCGCTTCGACATGCAGGAATCAACGCCGTGGAAGGCCGGTTACACGCCGCTCGACCGGAAGATTTCCGGTGGTCATGAGTCCGTCCGCGTCATTGAAGACACCGGCCGGAAGATCGTCCTGCAACACCTTCTGGTCGTCAAGCACGAGGGCAAGACGCATGTCATCAAGCACTGGCGACAGGACTGGGAATACGAACCTGCGCGCATTCTCGTCTATGCCGGGCCGAATGAATGGAAGTGGCAGGACGTACCCGAGAAGATGCGCCATGGCCGCTGGTCGCAGACCGTCTGGCAAGTCGATGACAGCCCGCGCTATGCCGGCTGGGGCGAATGGACCGACACACACGGCACGCGCCGCTGGCGCTCGAACTGGACCTGGCGTCCCTTGGCTCGTCGCGATGCCGTGCGTAATCCGGTCTATGACCGTTACGCCGCGATCAACCGCCACCAGCTGACACCGACTGGCTGGATACACTGGCAGGACAACACCAAGATGATGCGTGCTGAAGACGGCAAGGGCGTACTCCAACCTGTCGTGCAGGAATACGTTCTCAATACCTACGACAAGTTCAGCGACTACGATGTCGCGGCCGCAGACAAATACTGGGCGGCGACCAAGGACTACTGGGCGGGAGTGCGTGCTGAGTGGGACCGGGTCGCGTCGAAGAACGGCGGCATCCACATAAAGGAGCAGGCCGATACAGGCACAGTGGTCGCGGGACGCCTGCTGGAAATGGGCACGGCCATTCTCGACGGTACGATGACACAATCCAAAGCGATCATGGAAGCGCGCGAGCTGATCCGTTCGCATACCTGATTGCCTAAGCCGGAGGAGCAACCGCCATGTACGAATTTGTTGATCGTCCAGTGACAAGCCTTGATCATGGCGGACGCTTTCTCGTCTGGTCGATGCGAAGCTGGGTCAGGGCCATGGGCGACAAGCGTTGTCCGGGCGAAGTGATGGCTGCGGCTTTCGCCAAGTGGAACATGACCCTGGGTCTGCAGCCGTTCTTGCGGGTGATGGCATTGTTCAATCGGCATGGACTGGAAACGTTCGGCTTCTGCCAACTACAATGCAATCATATCTCTGAGCACGAAGCGATAATCATGAGCATGGTCTGTTCTTTGCGCGATAGCAGGCCGGAAGCCGTGAGAGGCGTCGTCGAGCAGTTGATCGACGAGGAGTTCGTCGATCACTTCATTGGCGCCATGTCCGCTTTGGGCAGGAGCATGGATCAAGCGTCAATCTTCCCCTCAAGGTCGACGCGATCGCTTCGGGCCGGTTAAAACAATAATCGCGCGGCGGCCTAGCTCGCTCCGAACGGTTCGACTCCGAATGACTGAAATGTAAGCCAACAGCGCTTGACGCACATGATCTCAAGAATTGTCCGTGACCGGAATGCTGCCTCTTGGTCAGCATGGCCGCTTGCGGCGCGTCCTGACTGATTGCGCCCCGACAACGCGATTGGCGCTCATGACCGGATTGCGGAATGTTTCATAGCCGACGCTTCGTCCCGAATGGGGTGGAAAGCGGAATGCAAGTTTGTGACAGCTATCATTCCATGCTCAGTCCTTCGCGCGCCGCCTGTATAGCGCGTTCTTCGGCCGTTGGACATTCAAGCGACGCAGCAAAGCCCTTAAGAAAACTGCGCCGGGCTATTCCGACGACTATGGCGTCTTCGAGTCTTTTTTGTTTGGCGTTCGCGCCGCTGATCTGTCGGACCATGCCGCGAAATGGAACGAAAGAGGTCAAGATGCTGCCGCCAGTTTTTAGGGCCGTACGAAACATGCCCGCCTGTTCGCGCGGCACGTCGACATCAGGGCCGAGAATATCGTCAAGTCCAGCAATCTGGCGGTCTAGCGCTCCACAATCCGTCAACCCGTCTGTGGAGTATGGATTGTCCTGAAGCAAAAGCAGCTCGGCGGGTGCATCCTCACCAGCCAGATTGAGGTCTTGCAAAGGGCGGGTGGCTGCATTTTTCGCTTCGCTTCCGACGCTTGTCTGGTTTTGACCGGCAAGGGCTGGAGCGGGAGCCAGATACATGGATAGCGCGATCAACCAAGATGCACCGATGGCATATGGATTGGCTTGTTGGTTTTTCATTTGCTCGTTCCCTTGGTGCGGCATTTAGTCATCTCGCTGCTGGCCGCCAGTTTTGTGCTGAAGTGTCACGGGAGCGTTAGCCGTTGGCGCGGAATAAAGTTCGGGGCGCATTGCGATGGGCGTGCGGGAAGCCCATTCGCAGCCGCTCGCCCTTGGCGCAGCGGCCATGGCTGCGGGTCATGTTGGTAGCGGTCCATGTCTCGTCGATGAACACGAGGCGTTCCGGCTCGAGGCCGAGCTACCCATCGAACCCGTGCCGGCGTTGCCTCAGGACGTCGGGGCGGTCTTGTTCGATCGCGTGCCCGGTCTTTTTTCCGCGTGATGCCGTGACGCTCGAAGAAGCGATGCACCGTGCTGACCCCGACCGATGCGCCACGCTCGATCAGCGGTGCCTGAACCTCGGCCAAGGTCATGTCGCCCTGCTCTGCGATCAGTTCCTGGATCAAGTCGCCATGCACCTCGATCTTGCCCTAATGCCGATCACCGCCGCGCGGTTTGGCAACTGCCTGACCATGCTCAATAGCAAGTTGGCACCAGCGGATTGCACTCAATGCGCTGACCCCAAAATGCGCCGCAGCTGCGCGGCAACTCATAATTCCATCAACTGCCGCAACAACCCGGTCCCGAAGATCCTGTGAAAGCGTTCGCGCCATCCATACTGGCCTCTTGCCACCAGCAGAAAGTCTGAATCACATCGGCAACACAAAGTGAATCCCAACAAATTCAGTTCGTGTGGAGACCGCTCTAATTGTTGTTGTCGCTTGTTTGACGCAACGCAACAGTACATCTATGGGGCTCGTCTATCGAGGCTAGTCATCAATGAATGCGCACATTATTTCAGTGGGTACAGCAAACCCCGGTGTTGGCCATGATCAGGAATGGCTTCTCGACCGGCTTAATCCGAAGGACGAGCGCACCGCCCGGCTGTTCAGGGGCGGCAGGATTAAACACCGATATCTGGCGTTGCCACTTGCCGACGATGGCTCAATTCTGGCCGAATCCCAGGGACAGCTCCTCGAAAAACACAAGAAGGTCGGGGTGGAAATCGGCATTGCTGCCCTCAAGGCCGCGCTCGATAGCGCGGGCCTGAATCCTGACCAACTGGATTTCCTCTGCTGTGTCAGCTCGACAGGTTTCCTGACCCCCGGACTCAGTGCACTGATTGCCCGCGAAATGGGGTTGCGCACGGGTTGCAGGCGGCTCGATGTGGTCGGCATGGGCTGCCATGCGGGGCTGAACGGGCTCAACGCCGTTTCCAGCGCGATTGATGCGAACAGTGCGGAGCTGGGCGCGCTGCTGTGTATTGAAGTGTGCTCTGCGGCTTACGTGGTTGACGGCTCAGTGCGCACTGCGGTGGTCAACAGCCTGTTTGGCGATGGTGCTGCAGCAGCCGTCCTCGGGCCCGAATCACAGGCAACGGCTGGAAGGCACCCCAGGATACTTTCATTCAGGACAATCATGATTCCCGACACGCTGGACGCGATGCGCTACGATTGGGACGACGAGGCTGGAAAGTTCAGTTTTTTCCTTGATCGCGCGATCCCGGATAAGATCGGAGAGAATGTTGGCCCTGTTGTAAAGGCCTTGCTTGCCGATAACGGTATTGCCCAAAGCGACATCGCACACTGGCATGTCCATGGCGGCGGCAAACGGGTTATTGAGCGGATTGAGCAGGCGCTTGGGCTTGACGATCACGACCTCCGGCACAGTTGGAACGTCATCGAAAACTATGGGAACGTTTCGAGTGGATCGTCTCTATTTGCACTCGAGAGTCTCGATCAGGAGCAGGTAGTCCGGCCTGGCGATTATGGTCTGATGATCACGATGGGTCCTGGTTGCACGATTGAGACCGCGCTCATCCAGTGGTGAAAGCAGGCCCGCGAATGATGGACGTATTTTCTTCGCATGCTGCCTATGAGGGTGGCCGTCGAGGTCAGCCAGTGGGTAACTCCAGATTACAGGCAGGGGCACATGGAAAGTAAGACCACGGATATCATCGTCGAAGGCAAGGTTGAACCTGTCGCCGTCATCGGTATAGGCTGTCGCTTCCCCGGCGGTATCGACGGACCGGACTCTTACTGGGATTTCCTGCTTGAGAAGCGTTGCGGCATCGTTGAAATCCCTGAGGATCGCTGGAACGCCGATGCCTTCTACGATCCCGATCCGGATGCCATCGGTTGGAGCTATTCGCGATGGGGTGGCTTCTTGCAAGATGATGTGTTCGGGTTCGACCCGAGTTTTTTCGATATGTCGCCGCGCGAGGCGACCGGCATGGACCCGCAGCAGCGTCTTGCCCTGCAGGTCGCTTTCGAGGCGACGCAGGATGCCGGCGTAACCCTTGAATCGCTGCGCCGTTCGCCGACCGGCGTTTTCCTCGGCGTATCGACGATGGATTTCGGTTTCCTGCTCAGGCAGGGAGGCGTCACCGGCGCTGACATCTTCGCGGGCACGGGTTCGGCGTTCTCGATCGCGGCGAACCGCATTTCCCACCGTTTCGGCCTTTCCGGGCCGAGTTGTGTGGTCGATACGGCATGCTCATCGGCGCTCGTGGCGATCGATCAGGCTGTCAGGCACCTGTCAACGGGGACCTGCGATTACGCGTTTGCCGGCGGTGTAAACTGTATGCTCGATCCCGGGCCATTCGTTGCCTTTTCGGCTGCGAACATGCTTTCCAAACAGGGCGGCATCTACACTTTCGACGAACGCGCCGACGGCTTCGTTCGCGGTGAAGGGTGTGGCCTTGTCCTGCTCAAGCGTCTCTCAAGCGCGATTGCCGACGGTGACCGGATATACGGCGTGATCCGTCAGTCGTTGGTCAACCAGGACGGGCGCACGACAACGATCACCGCGCCGAGCGGCGATGCTCAGGAGGCGATGCTTAGCTCGCTGATGGACCGGGCTGAGGTCGATCCCGGCGATGTCGACTATGTCGAGGCGCACGGCACCGGAACCCCGGTCGGAGACCCGATTGAGGCGACGGCGATCGGCAGGGTGTTCGGCTCTTGCAAGCGCCCGGATACCGTCTATGTCGGCTCGTTCAAGCCAAACCTTGGCCACCTTGAATCGGCTGCGGGTGTTGCCGGTTTCATCAAGGCGCTGCTTGTCGCCCAACGCGGGACGGTGCTGCCCAACCGCAATTTCAACCGCCCGAACCCGGATATTCCGTTTGATGCGCTGCGCATTGACGTAGCGACCGAGCCGGTTCCGCTGAGCGAGGATACCGGCCCGATTCTTTCGGTGGTCAATTCTTTCGGCTTCGGCGGCACCAATGCGTCTGTCCTGATTGAACAGTGGTGCCCGGAATCCAGCCCGGCCAACCCGGCCGCGCCTGTTGCGCAGGACCAGCCGATCATGGTGCCGATCTCGGCGCAGAGCCAGGATGTCCTCAGACTCTGGGCTGGCCGCCTTGGCGAAGCACTGGACGACGGCGGGGCATTGGCGAACGTGCCCGTGCCTGACCTGGTGGAGCACCTTGCCGTGCGCCGCGACGGCTTTGCCGAGCGCGCGGGCCTGATCGTCGCTCCCGAGCGAGAGGCCCTGCGCGGTGCCTTGCTGACCCTTGCTCAGGATGAGCCGACGGAAGACACCGCCGAGACACCGGGCATCGTCACCGGCCGCGCTTCCGATCGGCGGCTGGTCATGACCTTTTCGGGGCAGGGTGGCCAGTGGTGGGCGCAGGCGCGCCAGTTGCTGCTGAAAGACCGCGAGTTTCGCCGTTCGGTGGATCGTGTCGATGAAGCGCTCCGCCCGCTCGTCGGCTGGTCGACTGTTGAGGAGATGCTCAAGTCTGAGGAAGACTCGCGCATTAACGCTGCGGACGTCACGCAGGCGTCGATTTTCGCGACTCAGGTCGCGCTGTTTGAGAAGTGGAAGGCAAAGGGCCTTCAGCCAGCGGCACTGGTTGGTCACAGCTTCGGTGAAGTCGCCGCTGCTCATTCGGCGGGCTGCATCGATCTTGATGTTGCCGCGCGCCTCATTGCCTTGCGCGGGCAGGTCCCGGACCGGTGCTCACAGCGCGGTGCGATGGCTGCTATCGGCCTGACGGTTGACCAGCTGGAGCCGCTCCTCGCGGCAGACGGAAAAGTTCTGATCGCCGCCTTTAACGGCCCGGTTGCGCAGACCATTTCCGGCCCCGAGGAAGATGTCGTCAAGGCGATGGATGTGATCGCGCAGGCACATCCTGACGTGTTGGTGCGGCGCATCCAGATGGACTTCGCATGGCACAGCACGCTGCTTGATGAGGTTGAGGACTGGTTCCGAAGTGAACTCGGCAAGGTCGAATGTCGCGAAGGCGCGATCCCGATCATCTCGACGGTTACGGGCATGATAGAAACCCGGTTCGACGAGGAATACTGGTGGCGCAACTTGCGCAGCCCGGTGAACTATACGCGGGCCATCTCGCTTGGTGTGGACCTTGGTCTCAACGCCTATCTCGAACTTGGTCCGCACGGTACTGTCACGCCGCTGGTCCGCGGTATCGCCCAGGACCGGGGTGGCGATGTCGTTGCGGTCAGCTCGCTCATGCGCAAGGCTGATGATTTCAACTCGCTCGCCATGGCCGAAGCAAACCTTTACGTTTCCGGCGTCGACTTCTCTCGTCGCACGGGCGGTTCTCCGCTTCCGGCGATGCCGAAAATGCCATGGAACAATACGCGGCTGGTCAACCTGCCGGAAGAGGCTGAAGCCTTCCTCCATGATACGGTTCCGCACCCGCTTCTGGGGCGCCGCGATTTCGCGTCCAAACCGTCCTGGACCAGCGAGATCAACCTCAAGACTTTCGGCTATATCACCGATCACCGGGTCGGCTCGGACGTTCTGTTCCCGGCGGCCGGCTATATCGAGATCATGGGCGCGGCCCTGCGTGACCATTTTGGCGACGGCACGGTCGAACTGCGAGATCTCAAGCTGTATGAGGCGACCTCGATCAGTGACAACGACACCGTGGTGTTCGCCACGACTTTCGATCCCGTGACAGGCCGGGTTGCCATCTCTACGCTGCACCGCGGGACTGGTGAGGACTGGCGACTGCGCGCCGAGGCTTATGGCTTCCGGCACGATTTTGCGCTTGATCCTGCGCGTGAGGATCTCGTCACGCCCGACATGACCGAAGTGGAGAAGTCGGAATTCTACCGGCTGACCCGGCGCCATGGTCTGCAATATGGCGAGACGTTCCAGTGTGTCGAGCGGCTGCATATCGACGACGATTGGGCGGTCGCCGACTTGCGGATCGGGGAAGATGTCAGGGCGGACGGTTATTTCGCGTTTCCGGGGATGCTCGATGCGGCGCTGCAGGCGAGCGTCGCGGTCGCCGCGCAGGACGACGGGGTCTGGAACCGAAACGAAGCCCTACCGCCAGCGGCGGAAGACAAGACCGAATACCCGCTGCGCCTGCCCATAAGTGTACGAAAAGTGCTGCTGGCCGCGCCGCTTGACGAAGCAGTCCAGGTCGATGTTGTCGGGGGGAATGATCAGGACACGGTTTGCCTTCGCATCTCCGCGCTTGACGGGACGCCGCTGATCACGATTTCCGACTTGCGCTCGAAAGCGGTTGGCAAGATGCGCGCTGGCAAGCAGGTGCGCGGCGATGCTGAAGAAAACCGCGTTTTTGAGGAGCATTTCGAAAAGGATACCGCCGAGCCGGGCGATGACGTGTCGCACAAGAGCTGGCTTGTCGTCGGCGATGGCAGCGCCGCTCTTGACGGCACGGTCGCTGAGCTTGGACGTCGCGGGGTCGATACCGAATTTGCCGATGCCGAGCCGTTCGGAGCGATGGATGTGTCCGCAGCGCGCGGGATCGTAGAGGCGTTTATGGAACGCATGCAAGGCGATGGGGCGATCGTGTTCTGTGCATCGGGCGAAGACAGGCCTGCCGAGGGCATGTCCGGCGCGGACCTGTCGCAGGCCGTGTCACACCGCGTTTGCCAGCTGGTCACGCTTGCGCAGGTTTGCGAACAGCTGACCTCGGAGTCGCTGGGCGTCCCCGATATCGTGGTTGTCACGGCGCAGAGCCGGGCAATCGCATCCGACGCGCCGATGCCACTTTCCGGCGTTAGCGACAGCGCGCTGATCGGTGTCGGCCGCTCAATGGCGAGTGAACTGCAGCACGGCAATGTCCGCCTGGTTGACGCTGACCCGGAAGCGCTGGAATCCGGCTCCGCGATTGCTGATGCCATGCTGATGGAAACGGCCGAGCGCGAGTTTGTGGTCCGCGGCGCTGAACGCTACGTGCCTAGGCTTGAAAGTCATGCGCCCGCCGCCGTCGCGCCCGCTGTCCGCAGGCTCGAAATCGCGGCGGAGGACACCAACTTCGGCATCACCATGACTTCACCCGGAAGCATCGAGAACATCGTGCTACGGGAAATTGCTACGCCTGAATGCGGTCCGCAGGATGTGTTGATCGAAGTTGCGGCAGTTGGCCTCAATTTCCGCGATATCATGGCGGCGACCAGCATCCTTCCTGGCGAACTGGAAGGCGATGCCGCGTTCTGGCGCAATCTTGGGCTTGAGTATGCAGGCACTGTTCGCGCAGTGGGTGACGAGGTGACGAACCTTTCGCCCGGCGATCCGGTGATGGGCATGGGCAAGGGTTTCCTGCGCCGTTTTGCCATGACTCATGCCGGTGCGGTGATGCGCTTGCCGAAGGGGGTCGACCTGCACAAGGCGGCGACGATGCCGGTCGCGTTCCTGACCGCGCATTATTCTTTGCAGCAAGTCGCTCGCCTTGTCGAAGGTGAGACTGCGCTGGTGCACCTGGCATCGGGAGGCGTCGGCCTTGCCGCTATCCAGGTGGCTCGCGATGTCGGAGCCAAGGTATTCGGCACCGCAGGCAGCGACAAGAAGCGCGATTATCTGCGTGATCTGGGTGTTGCTCAGGTGATGAACTCACGTAGCCTCGAATTTGCCGAACAGGTGCTGTCGGCAACTGACGGACGCGGTGTTGATGTTGTGCTTAACTCGCTGTCCGGGCAGGGCATCGACAAAAGCCTCGAATGTCTCGCGCCGATGGGGCGGATGGTCGAGATCGGCAAGCGTGACCTCGCCGAGGACAAGCCGATCGGCCTTGGTTCTCTTTATCGCAACAATGCCTACTCGGTGATCGACCTGTCGACGATCCCGGATGATAACCCGAAGCTGTTCCGCAGGCTGCTTGATGAGGTCGAGGTGAAAGTCGCGGATGGCGATTATCAGCCGCTTGAGGCGACCTTCTACCCGGCGAGCCAGACGACCGAGGCGATGCGCATGCTATTCCGGGCACAGCACATCGGCAAGGTCGTCGTCACGTTTGACGAGGCGGCGCTTGATGTTGAGGTCGATCTTGATCGCGAAATGCGCCTCGATGCGCAGGGCAGCTATCTCGTTACCGGTGGTCTCAAGGGCTTTGGCGTCGTTATTGGTGACTGGCTGAGTCAGCGCGGCGCGGGCACGGTGGTCCTCGCCAACCGCTCAGGAGTGGCGGACGAAGAGGCCGCCGCGGCGATTGCCGAAATTGAGAAGCGGGGCACGAACGTGATCACTGCCTCGCTTGATGTCACTGACGTGAGTTCGGTTGAGGCGCTGTTCAGCAAACTGACCAAAGGTGATGAGCCGCTGCGCGGCATCGTTCATGGCGCGGCGGTGATCGAGGATGCGTTTATCTCGCAGATGGATGCGGAAAAGATCGATCGCGTGCTGGACCCCAAGGTTGCGGGCGGGCTGAACCTGCATAACGCGGCTGCGGCACATGGCATGACGCTGGATTTCTTTCTCAACATGTCGTCGATCGCGCAGACAGTCGGCTCGGCAGGGCAGATTAACTACACTGCCGCAAACTCCGTGCTTAATGCGCTTGCCGACTATCGCCGCAATCGCGGCCTTGCGGCCACGTCAGTGGCTTGGGGCATGATCGCCGGGAGCGGCTTCGTCTCGCGGTCTGAAGCGCTGGCGAACTACCTTGACAGCGCGGGCATCAGGCCGGTTCAGGATACTGACGCCGCCGAGGCGCTGGGACGCCTTTTGCGTGCGCGCGAAGCGAACATGGGGTTCGCCAATCTCGATTGGGCCGCGATTGGCCGGATCAATCCCGGCGCGACCGAAAATCCGCGCATCCGGCCGGTTTTGAGCGAGGCGGGCGGGGAACAGTCGCGCGTTCAGGCAGAGCTTATGAACATGCCGCGAGAGGCATGGGATGCCGTACTTGCAGACCTGATCCGGGGCGATGTCGCCAAAGTCCTGAAAGTAGAGGCCAGCGCGGTTCCGGACGACCGCAAGCTTAGCGAACTCGGGCTCGATTCGCTTTCCGCGTTTGAGCTGAAAAACCGCATCGAGGCAGAAGTCGATATCGACATTCCGATTGCGCAGTTCATCCAGGCACCAACCATCGGCAAGCTTTCTGGCCTTGTCGCGGTCGCGATTGAGCGCAAGTTAAGTGCAGCGGCGAACGCGGCGGACGCTGCCGAAGGCGGCGGGCGCGATGGGGCTTCCGCAGGCGAATTCGAACCGCTTGCCCGGCAGATTGAGGCGATTGCGGTTGTGCATGAGCCGATGTCGACACCCGCCGCGGCCATCGATAACCAGCTTTTGGCGTTGATCGACGTGCCAGATGGCGTGTCAGTGGACGATCTCGCGAAGCGGCTGGACGTGCTAGTCACGCGTCACGACGCGTTGCGGCTATCAGCGACAGTGTCTGGAGACGGCTCTGTCGGCTTTGGTTTCGACGCAAGGCCCAGCCTTGAAAGGCTACTTACCGATGCGACGCTTGGCTATGCAGTGCCGCCGGGGCCGCTCTGGCGTGTCGGCGTAAGTCTGAAGGCTGAGGGCGGGCATCGCCTGATGGCAAGGGCGCACCGGGCCGCGGCGGACAGACTTTCGCCGCACTTGCTGCTTGCGCAGATGCTTGCCGAAGAGGGCAGCATGCCGGGCGAACCTTGCAGCATGCGCGATCATCTGGCGGAAGCTCGCCGCACGGCCGGATCGGACGAACAGCGCCAGGATCTCGCTTACTGGAGAGAGGTCTTGCACCACGCGCCTGCAGCGGTGCACATCCCCGGCCGCCGCCGCGCCGCCGGGCCCGTAGGGCTGGGCCGCAACCGTGGGACCATGGGTTTCCTCAATGCGAAACTGGCCGCTGTGGAGCCGGGAACCTCTGCATCGTTGTCCACCAGCCTGATGGTCGCCTGGATCCGGGCGCTCAGCGCTGCCTGGCCGCTCGACGCAGTGATCCTTGACCATTGGTTCAGTGAACGCGAAGCGACGCAGCCGGCAGGCTTGCTCGGGCCGCTGGACAGTTCGGTTCCCGTTGTCATCCCCGCGATTGCATCGCACGATGCAGATCTGCTCAGGGACGTTACGCGCGCGCAGATTCTGGCGCTTGCGCACAAGTCTGTCGATACGCCAGGCCTTGAGCGCGAATTCGGCGATCTGCTTTGTAGTCAAAACATCGCTCTGCGCCAATTCGGCTTCGCCTTTATCGATGCAGATCAGGCTACACTGTTGTCCGCGTTCGATACGCCGCTCGATGAAATTGCCGAGACGCCTCACGAGATCCAGCTGGCGGCAGCCGTCAGCGAAACCAGGTTGCATATTCGCCTTGGTGTGGACCTTGATGTCGTTTCCGAGGAGGACGCGCAGAAACTGCTCGACCGGACGATAGCCAGGCTTGCGGAGATTCTGTGCCTGTCTGCCGCGCCCCAGCTGCAGGACCGCAGCTGGTCAGTCAGCGAATGGCCGGAAATCAGGGGCCTTATGGCCAAGACCCGCCCGGCTGCAGGTCTTGCCGGGGTCGCCAATGTTGAGCGTGAAATCCCCATCACCAGCACCCAGAAGGCTGTTTTGGCACGTATACTCGATGTCGAAGATCAAGAGAGCGCCGAGACGGTCGGGACCCGCGGGTCTGCATTTACGGTGAGCCCCTCGCTGGCAGTCCGCCGTCTCACACAGACGATTGAAAAGATCGTCAAGCGCCATGAGATAATGCGCACGCGCTTCGTCCAGCTGGACGGCACGTATCATGCTTATCATGAACGCGAGCCCTCGACGCTTCTGTTCGTCGAGGACGCGGTGGACGAGGCTGCGGCAAAAGACCGCGCCTATGAGTTGCTGCGGGAAGGCATTCGCGTTACCGGTCCAATATTCCGCATCGTCGTCATCAAATATAGCGAAGACAGTGATCTGGTCGTCATCATGGCGCACCACATCGGGATGGACGGCCATTCGCTGGGGCTGATTATCGAAGAGACCTTCAGAACCCTGCTTGGAATAGATCTTCTTGACGTGGAAATGGACATTGATCGCTTCGTTGAGGAGTTCGATCATGTGGGTAAGCCGGAAGCGCTGGAGCGCCGGGACAGATACCTGCGTGAGCTGTTTGCCGATCCACCGCCTGTTCCCGATATCGGCCGCAAGTCCAAGGGGTTGGCGCCAAATTGTGGCAGGTCGGATACGGACAATGCCGGGCATGTCGCCCTGACCCTGCCCATCGATCGGCAGGCAGTTATCCGTGAGCGGGCCCAATCCGCTGGCACCACAGAATCGGCGATGGTCATGGCGGCTTACGCTGATACGCTTGCTAGGCTGGGCGGGGTTGAGGAGGTTATCCTGTCCGTCCCGTTCTCTCGCAGGCATAGCCGGAGTCTTGAAAATTACGCGAACTTCGTCTCATCCGAGATGCCTGTCCGCGTGCGCCCGTCGGCGAGCAATGGCATCGCCGATCTTGCCGCATCGATCACCAGCCAGATTGAGGAAGCAAGCCAGTACGCACCGTTTGTTGACGTGCTTTGGAGTCAGGAATTCCGCGACGAGGTGCTTGCGCAAGGCTCCTATCCCCATCTCTACCTTGCCGGCGAAATAACCTCACGCAAGTGGACCCAAAACTCCATATCGGGAGCATTTCAGCGGCCGGATGCAGCAGGAGAGATCGATATGGGGCTGGCGAAGCTCACCATGCTTCCTAACATTCCAAAGGGTAGCTTGAATTTCGTGGAGCTGGATTTGCGTAGCTTCTCGTCGCAGGACGGGCTTGTAATCAACATGAGATACGACACTGTCGGCTTCGCGTCTGACGAAGCGCAGCAGTTCCTCGATAAGGTCGTCGCCCGACTAGAGGCGGACTAAAGCCGAAGCCGGCACGTCGCGGAATTCGTTTACCAGGTGGCGCTGCTAACGGCCGCTCCTTTTTGAACCGCCGGCCTTGTCAGACTAACGTGGCAGCTGCGCAGTTCGGGAATGGGCACTGTCAGACTAATTGCACCTGATTGACGATTGAGCGGGTTGGGGTAGGGTAACGCGATGCTTTAGACCTCGAAAACGCTCTAGGGTGTAGTGACGATATAGAGCGGTTTTCGACCGTTTTGAATCGCGTGGGGATTCCCGCCGGTCGTGATTTCTGATTCAAAATCCGTGCTGGTGAAGGAGGCCAGCATGGATGGGCCAACGTCTTTCGATGGATTTGCTTTCT
>CAMYJW010000031.1 GCA_947258815.1 uncultured Sphingomonadaceae bacterium | reverse complement strand
GGCGCGGCATCGGCGGCGGCGCACCCGGCCAGCCCGGCAGCGCCCGCCAGCCCGACCAGCCCCTTGGAGAAATTGCGCCGCGAAAAGGCGCGCTGCTCTTCGGTCATATGCTCTTCGGTGACCTGGCCTGCGTATAGGATGTGCATTTTTCCCGCTCCCGTTTTCCTGTGCGAGGCACATACTGCCCCTGCAAATGGCTGATTAGCCTGTCACGCCAGACTATTCGAGCCATCGTGCAACACCACAGCCACGTGGGCCAGACTTGGGCGGAACGTGCCAAGAATGCGCGGCTGGCACACTTTGCCGTGGGCTGGCACTTGCGGCCCTTGGGAATCGCGGGGGGCAGGCCCAGTCTGGCTATATCTGAAAGGTCCGGTCGAATCGCGTTCACAAGGGACGGATTGACGGCACCGGCGCGAGAGGAAGCCACACGATGACCGCTGCATCCACCCAAGGTAGCGTTACGGATCTGGAATATGATCCGCTTGACCCCGACGTAAAGCAGGAACCCTACCCCTATTATACAGTGCTGCGCGCCAAGGAGCCGGTCAAATGGCTGCCCACGCTGCAGGCGTTCAGCGTGGCCGACTATGACAATATCGACACACTGCTGAAGGACGGCCAGACCTACAGTTCCGCGCAATTCTGGCCGGAATTGCTGGGCGAGTATGATCCGGTGCCCGAAGAACTGCCGATGATCTCCACCGATCCGCCCGATCATGTGAAGCTGCGCAAACTGGCCAACAAGGCATTCGTGCCCACCAAAGTCGCCGAACTGAAGGACCGCACCTACCAGATCGCTAACGAGCTGATCGACGATATCATCGCAAAGCACGGACAGAAGGGTGAGTTTGACTGGGCGTGGGAATTCACCGCGCTTTACCCCGTCACCGTGATCGCCGAAGTTCTGGGTGTGCCAACCGATCGTCGGGGTGAATTCAAGGTCTGGGTCGATCTGATCCTCTCGGCAGCGAATCGCGCGGCTTATGGCCCGGAGAAGCTGGCGGAAATCGAAGACGCCAAAGTCAAAACGCGCGATTTCTTCGAAAAATTGTATGACGAACGGTCCGCCAAACCCGGCGACGACCTGATTTCAACGCTGATCAGCACCGAAGTCGGTGGCGTGACGATGACACGCAGCCAGGTGCTTTCCATGGCGGTGGTTCTGCTGATCGGCGGCGTGGAGACGACCACCAACCTGCTGGGCACCGTTCTGGTTGAGCTTAAGCGCCACCCCGATGTATACAAGCGGGTGCGCGCCGATCATTCGCTGATCCCGGCGCTGCTGGAAGAAGTTTTGCGGTATAATCCGCCCGTCCAGATCATTTTTCGCCATACGACGAAAGACACCGAGCTGGGCGGGGTCGCCATTCCCAAAGGCTCCGCCGTCATGCCGCTGCTGGCATCGGCCAACCGGGACGAAACCAAGTTTGAGAGCCCCGACGTGTTCGATATCGATCGCAAGATCGACATTCCGCTGATGTCGTTCGGACAGGGGCCGCATTTCTGTCTCGGCAGCTATCTCAGCCGGATGGAAGCGCGATCGGCGCTGGAAGTCGCGTTTTCAAGGTTTGCCGAACTTGATGTGATTTCAGAGGAGATACACTGGATCGATTCCTATTTCGCGCGCGGCCCCCATACGCTCCCGGTCCGCTACACGGCTGCCTGACGGCTACCTAACGGCTGCCTAATGGCTGATCGCCAACGGACACGTCCAATCAGGGAATTTGCGGATGCGCAGTGCGGATAAATGCGTCAACATCACCGATCTTGAGCGCGCGGCGAAGGCACGATTGCCAAAGCCGCTGTTCGATTTCGTTGCGGGTGGCGCCGATGACGAGCGGACATTGCGCCGCAACGTCACCGCATTTGACCGCTATGAACTGATACCGAATTATCTGCGCGATGTGGCCCGGCTGGACCTTTCAAGAACCGTTCTGGGCCGACGCATTGAATGGCCGCTCGTGCTTGCTCCCACCGGAATGAGCAGACTGTTTCATCAGGCAGGTGAAAACGCCGTCGCCCGCGAAGCGATGCGTTCAGGCGCGGGTTATGCGCTGTCAACAATGGGCACCGCCAGTATCGAAGATGTCTCAAGCTGCGGCGATGGCCTCAAGGTGTTTCAGCTTTACCTGCTTAAAGATCCCGGCCTCAACCGGGCAATGATCGAACGGTGCCGCGAAGCCGGTTTCGATGCACTGTGCATCACCGTCGATTGTCCGGTTGGCGGCAACCGGGAACGAGACGTTCGCAACGGCATGACGGTGCCGCCCAGACTTACGATGTCAAGCATCGCGCAGTTCGCCACCCGGCCGCGCTGGTGCATTGATTATCTGCTGGGCGATGCCTTCGCGCTTCCCAATATCGGCGATGGATCGACCGGCGGTGATGCATCGAGCCTTGCCGCCTATTTCAACGCGAACATGGAAATGAACATCAGCTGGGCAATGGTGGAAAAGGTTGCGCAGGACTGGGGCGGTCCGATTGCGATAAAAGGCCTGCAATCCGCGCAAGACTGCATGCTGGCCGCCCAATCGGGTGCAACCGCGGTGATTGTCTCCAATCATGGCGGCCGTCAGCTTGATGGCGCATCAGCCACGATCGACTGCCTTTCCGACATTGTCGATGCCGTAAGCGATCGCCTGGAAGTGATCCTCGATGGCGGCATTCGCAGAGGCGCGCACATCGCAAAGGCGCTTGCCATGGGGGCAACCGCCTGCATGACCGGACGACCATACCTTTATGGCCTTGCCGCATTCGGCGCGCCGGGCGTGCGCCGCTCGCTGGAGATTTTGCGCAGCGAACTGGAACGAACCTGTGCGCTGACCGGCTGTGCGAACATTGATGAACTGACGCGCGATCATATCCGCTTTGCCGACACGGTGCCTGCCGGGTTTGCCGGTGCAAACGCCCGGCACGAGGCCGACGCAATCGCCTTACGCCGCGTGCGCTGATCTGCTGTCAGCCGGCAAAGGCGGATAACCGCTGATCGTGCTGGGCCGTCGTCCGGTCCATTGCTTGAACGCGCGGGAAAATGTCCCGTTGTCTGAAAAGCCAAGGAGATAGGCCACTTCGCTCAGGCACATCCCGCGCCGCAGATACTGGAATGCCAGCTCTTCGCGAAGCTGCCGCAGCACTTCGGCGAATGTCGTTCCTTCATCTTTCAAACGGCGCAGCAATGTGCGCTCGGTCAAACCAAGCAGGCTGGCGGTCCGCGCCTTGGTCGGGATTTCCTCTGGCAACTGCGCAATCATCAGATCGCGAACGCGAACCGCAAACCGGCCCGCCATACGCTGTTCGAGAAACCGGCTCGCCGCGCCGTCCAGCAATGAAGCCAGTTCCTCATCAGAAGAAAGAATGGGCCGGGAAATCTGTTCCTTATCGAATACCAGACAGGTCTGCGGCGCATCATAATCAACCGGACACCCGAAAAACCGGGCGAATGCGTCTCGTGAAGGCAATGGATCATGCGCAAATCGCACGGCCAGAGGATCGCATGCGTCGTTCGATATCCAGCGCAGGTAAGCAACAACGGAGGCCAGCACGGTATCCACCGTCTCATAGATCGGGGTTTCGCCGCCCGTATCGAAATGAAAATCCAGCAACACGCGGCCATCGTTTTCGGTGAGTGTCGCGGTGGCGGAATCGGAAATGAGCCGCGTGTATTGGGCAAACCGGCTGATCGCGCGATACAACGTCGCGCTGCAACTCATCGCATATCCCACTGCATGGAACGTGGCTGGGCGAACCTGTTGTGCCACTGTCAGAGCGAATGTGGGATCGCCGGTCAGTTCAACCGCGCGTTTCCAGAGCTGGCTGACCTGCACTTGCGAGTAGCGCGAATAGCCCCCTTCCAGCAGGTCTGCATCCATGCCGATCTGCGCCATTACGGCCCTAGCATCGACCCCCTTTGCCTCCATCGCCCGGACAATGGCGAGCACCCAGCCAGCAAGGGCAGAGCGTTGTTCGATTGACTGCAGCATGCGAAGTCCTTTCCCGTGCACCTGCGACCCGTGACGCATTAGCTATTCGTGACATGGTGGCGCAATTCGCTATGGCTTGTCAAAGCATGTTGTCAAAGCGCGATACGTCCGATGTGCGTTCATGATCGCCACGGCAACGCTGCTTTTTGCGGACGAAATTGTCACGTTCGGACAACCGATAGGCATGACAGGCTATAGGCAGTATTTGCGAAGCGGAATATTGCAGGATTGAAAAGAGGTGTCGCGGCGCGAACTGCGCCGTGACAGAGAAAATACAGTTCTCGCGAGGGGAAACGACCGTGGAAAAAGTCGGTACGATGGGCGAGTTGAAAAGCGACGGCCCGCTGAAAGCAAAAGTCGATGGCAAGGCGATTATCGTGTTTCTCGTCAACGATGCGCCCATCGCCACCCAGGCCCGCTGCCCGCACGCGCACGGCCCGCTTCATGAAGGCGAAATCTGCGACACGGTGCTGACATGCGTCTGGCACGGCTGGTCGTTCGATCTTGTCAGCGGACAGTGCGAGGAAGATCCCGATATGGTGCTCGAACGCTATGACGTGAAAGTCGAAGGCGAAGATATCTTCGTCTCGGTCTGAGCGGCGCTTGGCAAACGACCCGCCTTCTGTTCGCCTGCACGGTTATCCGGTCAGCAACTGGTTCAATTTCGTGCGCGCGGCGATGATCGAAAAAGGGCTGGGCGGCGACTTTGTTCCCGCCCGGATGGCCCGCGATCCCGCATTCCTTGCCAACAGCGCGATGGGCAAGATTCCATGGCTCGAAACGCCGCATGGCGGCCTCGCCGAATCAGTCCCTATTCTTGAGTATCTCGAAGATATCGCCCCCGAACGCCCCCTGCTGCCGCCCGATCCCTATGAACGGGCGAAAGTCCGGCAGATCGTCAATGTCGTGCAGCTTTATATCGAAGCGCCGATGCGCGAACTCTACCCGGCCGTGTTCATGGGGGGCGATCGCGAAGAAGCACCGGTTGCCAGTTCGCTGGACATGGTCGGTCGCGCGTTCACCGCGCTTGATCAGCTTTGCGGGTTCGCGCCATTCGCGCGCGGCAATGCGCTGACCGCAGCAGACCTGGCCTTGTTCTACACGCTTGAACTGGGCGAGCGCGTTTCGCGGCACATGACGGGCCGCTCCCTTTTTGAAGGCAGGCCGCAACTGGCCGAATGGGATAAGATGGTGCGTTCACGCGAAAGCACCGGTATCGTGCTGACAGATTTTGCCTCAGCTTTTGCCGATTACCGCGCCGAAAAAGGCGCTGCTTGGGACGAGGCGCGGTACCAGAAAGAAAGATTTGCGCATGCGTGAAGTTACACTCACCGATAAATACACGCTGACTGGTGAGCGCGTGATTATGAGCGGCACCCACGCGCTGGTTCGCCTGCCGATGCTGCAAAAGCAGATAGACGCGGCCAATGGGCTGAATACCGCCGGCTTTATCTCAGGCTATCGCGGATCGCCGCTTGGCACATACGATGTTGAACTGTGGCGCGCGAAAGCACTGCTGGAAGAAAACGACATCGTCTTTCAGCCCGGCGTGAACGAGGATCTTGCGGCAACTGCCGTCTGGGGCACGCAGATGCTGAACAACGTGCCCAGGCCCAATCGCGACGGCGTGTTTGCAATCTGGTATGGCAAGGGGCCGGGGGTTGACCGGTCTGGCGATCCCTTCAAGCATGGCAATGTTGCGGGCAGCCATGCCAACGGCGGTGTGCTGATCGTTGCCGGAGACGATCACACCGGCAAGTCCTCCACTGTCGCGCACCAGTCCGAATATGCACTGATCCACGCCGGGATGCCGATTCTGGCGCCTTCCAACGTTCAGGATGTGCTTGAATTCGGCCTCAAGGGCTGGGCGATGTCGCGCTACACCGGGCTGTTTACCGGCTTCAAGCTGTGCAACGAAGTGCTTGAGCAGACGATGACGGTGGACGTTTCGCTGCCACCCGCGCCCGTCCTGCCCGATCGCGGCGAAGCGCCCGCACACGGATTCAACAACTATCCCAGCCATCTTGACCGGCTGACATCGGACATCGTGGTCAAACGCTATCGCTGGCCGCTGGTGTTCAAATTCCTGCGCGCCAATGCGATCAACCGCGTGCTGTTTGACGCGCCGAAACGGCGGCTGGGCATCGTTTCGGCCGGCAAGGCGGTGGAAGATGCACGTCAGGCGCTGATGTTGCTGGGCCTTTCGGACGAACAGGCGGGCGCGTTGGGCATTTCGTTTTACAAACTGGGCTGTGTCCATCCGATTGACCCGGAAGGCATGGGCGAATTTGCCGAAGGGCAGGACGAGCTCCTGTTTATCGAGGAAAAAGAGCCGGTCGCCGAAAAAGCCGCCAAAGCCGCGCTTTACGGCACCGGGCAGACGCCCCGGATCGTCGGCAAAGTCGATGAAAACGGCGCGATGCTGCTGCCATCGGATGCGCAGCTTGAAGCCGTCGATATCGCCATCCTGATCGTTGACCGGCTGGCGAAACTGGGCGTTGATGTCGCATCCCTTGCCGATCGCGCACAGGCGCTGGGCAAACAGCGCGATACCATCCGCGCCATGCGCCCCGCCGACGCCGCCCGTTCACCCTATTTCTGTTCGGGCTGCCCGCACAACACCGGCACCCGTTTCCCCGAAGACAGCGTCGCGGCGGGCGGGATCGGCTGTCATGCCATGGCGATGTATTCCGGCCCCGAGATGATGCCCAGCACGCAGATGGGCGGCGAAGGCGCGCAATGGTATGGCCTTTCGCATTTCACCGATACGCCGCACATCTTCCAGAATCTGGGTGACGGCACTTATTACCATTCCGGCCTGCTGGCGGTTCGCGGCGCTGTTGCGGCAGGCGTCACGATGACGTTCAAAATCCTTTATAACGATGCCGTGGCGATGACGGGTGGCCAACCCACCGACGGCCCGCTTTCCGTTGGCGACATCACGCGCCAGGTGCTGGCCGAAGGAATCGAACGGTGCGTCGTCGTCAGCGATCAGCCCGATCAGTATAACGCACAAAGCAAGCTTGGTTCGGGCGTCAGCGTCCATCACCGCGACGATTACGATGCCGTCCAGCGTGAACTGAGCGGCATCGAAGGTGTTACCGTCGTTGTCTATGAACAGACCTGCGCGGCGGAAAAGCGCCGCCGCCGCAAACGCGGCCTGTTTCCCGATCCGCCAAAGCGCATGTTCATCAACGATGCGGTTTGCGAAGGCTGCGGCGATTGTTCGGTCAAATCGAACTGCGTCAGCGTCTGGCCGCTGGAAACCGAACTGGGGCGCAAACGCCAGATCGATCAGTCAAGCTGCAACAAAGATTACAGCTGCGTCAAAGGGTTCTGCCCCAGCTTCATAACCGTGCTTGATGCCGAACCGCGCAAGCCCGAAGCATCCGCGCTTTCGAAGGAAACCGGATTCGATCTGCCCGCGCCCGATCAGCCCGCACTGTCTGGCGGGGCCTGCAACATCATGGTTTCGGGCATCGGCGGCACCGGCGTTGTCACCATCGGCGCGCTGCTGGGCATGGCGGCACATCTTGAAGGCAAGGCCGCTTCGGTATTCGATATGACCGGGCTGAGCCAAAAGAACGGCGCGGTATACAGCCATGTACGGATCGCCGCGAAACCCGAAGATATCGCGGCGCAAAAGCTGGGCGTTGGCGAGGCCCATGTCGCGCTGGCGTTCGACGCGATCGCCGCCTTGTCAAACGAACCCGCGATCACGCTCAACACAGATCAGACCCGCACTGTCGTCAACACCCGCGTGACACCAACGCCGGGGTTTCAGCGCGACAACGAACTGACGATTGACGAAGGGCTGCTTATCAAGCGGCTGGAACGGCTTTCGCACGATGTCGCTCGCGTCGATGCCAGCGGGCTGGGAACGGCGCTTTTGGGCGATTCGATTGCGGCCAACCTGTTCATGCTGGGTTATGCCTGCCAGATCGGCCTTATCCCGCTGTCTCCCGAAGCGATCCTGCGCGCCGTTGAGATCAACGGCGTTGCGGTTGATTTCAATCGCCGGGCATTCACGCTGGGGCGTCTGCAGGCCAGTGACCCCGATCGCGTCGCCAGCGCCGTGCGCGATACGTTGCCCGAACAGCACTTTGAGCCGCTGACGAAACTCGACGATATCATCGCCCATCGCACCGATTTGCTGACCGCCTACCAGGATGCAGACTATGCCGCGCGCTATCGCAAGCTGGTCGATCGCATCACGGCGGCGGAAAAAGCCATCGCAGGCGACAACGACGAGCTGGCGGTGATGGTCGCGCGCAATTTCGCCAAGCTGATGGCTTACAAAGACGAATACGAAGTGGCCCGGCTGCATACCGATCCGGCGATCCGCGCCAAGCTGGAAGCCGCGTTTGAGCCGGGCGCGCGCTATCGCTATAATCTTGCGCCGCCGCTGCTATCGAAGCGCGATCCGCAAACCGGCGAGCTTCGCAAACGCGAGTTCGGCCCCTGGGTTTTCAGCGCCTTCAAGCTGCTCACCCGCCTGAAAAAGCTGCGTGGCACGGCCTTTGATATCTTCGGCCGCACCGAAGAACGCCGGATGGAACGCGCGCTGATCGATGAATATGAAGCGCGACTAACGCATGTCGCCGATACGCTTGACGCGGGCAATTATGCACTCGCCGTCCAGATTGCATCCGTTCCGGGGCAAATCCGCGGATATGGGCACGTCAAGGAAGCCAACGTGGAAGCCGCGCAGGCTTTGAATGCCCGCCTCATCGCGCAATTCGATGCGTCGCAACAGACGCCAACAGAACCCGACCATCAGGCCGCAAGCGCCTGAAGCGAACAATCAGGAGAGAATTTCGATGCACAAGATGTTGATCGGCGGCACGCTTGAACAAGGATCGCGCACGCTGGATGTTATCGATCCGTGCACCGGAAAAGCGTTTGAAACCGTCCCCGATGCGACGCAGCAGGATGTTGATAAAGCTGTCGCCGCTGCGTCGGCCGCATTTCCGGCATGGCGCGATAGTTCTCCCGATGCGCGCGCCAACGTGCTTGAAGCCATGGCCGGCGCAATCGAAGCCAATATCGATGAACTGGCCGATCTGCTGATCGCCGAAACCGGCCGCCCGCGCGATCTTGCGATGTTCGAGCTTGGGCACCTCGCGGTCGGCTATCTGCGATACTATGCATCGCTCCGGCTGGAACCGGAACTGCTGATCGAAGACGATACGCGCCGGGTTGAATTGCATCGCAAACCGCTGGGCGTTGTTGCCGCGATCGTCCCGTGGAACGCACCGGTGTTTATCGCGTGCAACAAGATGGCGCCGGCGCTGGCCGCGGGCAACACGGTCGTCGTCAAGACCGCGCCGACCACGCCGCTGACGACACTGCGGCTTGGAGAGCTTATCGCCGAGGTCGTGCCCGGTGGTGTCGTCAACATTCTGTCCGGCGGCAACGATGCGGGTGCGCATCTGGTCAGCCATCCCGACGTCGCGAAAGTCACGTTTACCGGCTCCACCGCCACCGGGCGCAAGATAATGGAAGCCTGCGCGCCCTCGTTGAAGCGTGTGACGCTTGAACTGGGCGGCAACGATGCGGCAATCGTCTTGCCGGGCGCGGATATCGCAACGATCGCGCCGGGAATTTTCGGGTTCTCGTTCTTCAATTCCGGGCAGGTCTGCGCCGTCATCAAGCGGCTTTACGTGCATGACAGCCTTTACGATCAGATGTGTGAGACGCTCGCGGCGATCGCGGGTTCCTGCAAAGTCGCACCGGGCACCGATGCCGAAGCGCAGTTCGGCCCCGTGCAGAACAAGGCGCAGTTCGAGAAAGTGCGCGGCTATATCGAGCAGGCGAAGGAGGACGGAAAAGTCGTGGTCGGCGGCGACATTCAGGATGGACCGGGATATTTCGTTCCGCTCACCGTCATTCGCAATGTCAGTGAAGGCCATGAGATTGTCGATGAGGAACCGTTCGGCCCGGTTCTGCCAGTCATCCGCTACAGCGATGTTGACGATGCCGTTGCCCGTGCGAACGCATCCCCGTTCGCGCTGGGCGGATCGGTGTGGGGGAGCGATCTGGACCAGGCACGCGCTGTTGCCGCGCGATTGGAAAGCGGAAGCGTGTGGATCAATCAGCACTGCGCACTTGATCCCGCAGTGCCGTTTCCCGCCAACAAGCAGTCCGGCTTTGGCGTCGAAGGCGGGGTTGAAGGTCTTTACCCTTATCTGGCGCTGCAAACCGTCAACATGGCAAAACCCCAGGCCGCATGACACCGGAGTAGCACACCGTCTGACCGGATCACGCGCGGGCCACCCCGAAACGGAAAGTGCCGGAAATCGATTTTGCTGAAAACATGGTGGGCGGTGACGGGTCCAAATTAGATGAGAATTTTGGCGGAAATAGACCATTCTTAAACGGCGTGGATTTCACGTGGGGCCCAATGTGGCCCCCAAATATCGCGGTTGTCGGCGTGCAATCGCGAAGAACCGGTGCAATTACGTCGCCCAACTTACCTCCTACACGATGTCTTAAATGGAGGCAGAGCATTGTTCCCATTCACCGTCTTTAGGTTGTCGGGGGGGGTACCCTTGGGCGACAAACGCCGCCGCTGGATAAGGTACCAAACGATTTATCGGCCGGAGACGAATGGAGCGATCGAATTGACAAAATAAATCTTCGAGCCGGTTATGCCTGCCACGCCATGCGCCCCTGTCCCGCTCACTCACCTTCTGTATGCCACAGTGAGCAGACGACTCGGTGAAAATTGCTGGCCTGCGCCAAAACCGCCGAAAGTTCATCCCTTCGAAGAGAAACGGCGCATCACACGCCCGCCCCGCGACACATCTACCAAAGATGCTTGGTACGCTTGCGAAAAGTCGCTGCGTAAAAATCTGCTGTCAGGAAAGCTGGTTGCCCATGCATATGTCGAGAGTGCAGGCCATTTCAGGCGCATTCATCCCGACTATTGGCGCGAATATGGCTCAGGACTCGCACTGAGTGGAACCATCTACGTCCTAGGCCCTGTTGACAAACTGATTGGTCCAGAGGCGTGCGGCGGCGATGTGTATGAAGCCCAGATAGCTTGCTGAGGTTTTGTCGTATCGGGTTGCGAGGCGGCGCGAGCATTTGAGCTTGGCG
>CAMYJW010000030.1 GCA_947258815.1 uncultured Sphingomonadaceae bacterium | reverse complement strand
GCGCTGCCGGGCTGGCCGGGTGCGCCGCCGCCGATGCCGCGCCGGTCGCGTCGACGGGTGCGCCTGCCGCGCTGAAACAGGCCAAGAATTTCCAGGCCGCGCAGGATTGGGTCACCGCCTTTTTCGATAAAGGCGCCGAAGAAGTGCTGGGCTATTATGCCGATGATTTCGTCTGGGAAGACATCGAGTTCATGCAGACGATCACCACCAAGGAAGAGCTCTACAAAGCGTTTCTGGTGTTCAACAATTCCGGCCCCGATTCCGAATTTGGCGTCCACAAGTTTGAAGTGCTGACATATGACGGCGGCCCGGCTGGAGAGTCCAAGGGTGTTAAGCGGCAGGGCGGCATTCCGGCTGACTGGAAATCAGAAGGCCTCGAAGGCGATTACAATCGCTTTGCCAACAATATCATGCTGGGCGCGGACATCGATTACGATGAATGGGGCTATATGCAGTGGGTCTGGAAAGCGACACACAATGCGCCGTTCTTCGGCATCAAGGAAGCCGTGGGCAAAACCACGGTGACACGCGGCACCACCACCCAGATGTATAAGGATGGCAAGATCGTGCGTTGTCGCACGCACTGGAATTTCCGTGAATTTGCCATGCAGCTTGGCCTCATCCCGCCGCCCGATGAAGCATGGCGCAACAATCCCGGCCTGAACACATAAGCCGCGCCTGATGCGCTATTCGATACTTGGCCGCAGCGGCATGCGCGTGTCGCAGATCGCCCTTGGTACGATGACTTTTGGCGAGGCGGCTGAATGGTCGCGCCCCGAAAGCGAATGCCGCGCGGTCTTCGATGCCTATGTCGAAGGTGGCGGCAATTTTATCGACACGGCGAACATGTATACCGGCGGCGAAAGCGAAAAGATGATCGGCCGGTTCATTGCCGATGATCGCGAACGGTTCGTTGTTGCCACCAAGTATGCCAATGCGCCGCCGGGGCGGATGGACCCCAATGAAGCGGGCACGCACCGCAAGAATATCGTACAGAATGTCGATAAGAGCCTTGCCCGGCTGGGGATCGACTATATCGATCTTTATTATGCGCATTTCTGGGATTTCACCACGCCTGTGGACGAGGTTTTGCGCGCGTTTGAGGATATGATCCGCGCGGGCAAGATCCTGCATGTCGGCCTCTCCGATGTGCCGGCCTGGATCGTGTCGCGCGGGCAGGCGTTTCACGATCTGCGTGGCCTGCCGCCAATTGCCTGCATGCAGCTTGAATACAGCCTCGTGCAGCGTTCGATCGAGCGGGAGCATATACCGCTGGCCGTCGCGCACGATATTGCGATCACCGCATGGTCGCCGCTGGCAGGCGGGATACTGTCTGGCAAATACACCGCTGGCGATCAGGCCGAAGGCGGCAACGGGCCCAAGCGGCTCGATACGATGCAGATTCAGCCGCTCGATGATCGCAACCGGGCGATTGCGCAGGCGCTTGACTCAGTGGCCGCCGGGATTGGCGCGCCTCCCGCACAAGTGGCGCTGGCATGGATGATGACTCGCGGGATCATCCCGATTGTCGGCGCGACTCGTCCAGAGCAAATGCAGCAAAACCTTGCCGCCTGCGATCTGGCGCTGTCTGCCGAAACGCTTGCCCGGCTCGATGAGCTGAGCGCGTTTGACAAAGGCCATCCATATTCGATGCTGGAATGGGATATGTCGATGGGGCTGGGCTATGCCGGAATGCGCGATCAGATAGATATCGCGCGCTTTCCCGGTGAGCGGCGTTGAACGGTGGGGCGCACTCGCCAGTCCTAATCTGATCGTTGATTGAAAGCGACTATGGCAACGACCACCTCAGATGCCGGGCAGGGGCGCGCCCGCCCGGAAATTGCGTGGCTGTGCATCGCCATCGCGGTTCTGGAAGGGTTTGATCTGCAAGTAGCCGGTGTGGCAGCCCCTCGTTTTGCCGGGCCGATGGGGCTCGATTCCGATACGCTTGGCCTGTTTTTCAGCGCCAGCACGTTCGGTTTGCTGTTCGGCGCGCTTTTCGGGGGCTGGGTGGCGGATCGGCTGGGCCGGATTTCAGTGCTTGCCGCATCTGTCTTTGCATTCGGTGTCGCCTCGATACTGACCGGACTGGCGAGCAACGGCACGGAATTGATCGTCACGCGCTTTCTGACCGGGCTTGGCCTCGGCGGCGCGTTGCCCAATCTGATTGCTCTGACATCGGAAAATGCCGCGCCGGGCAAGGAAAAGCGCGCTGTTGCCTATCTGTATTGCGGGGTTCCCATCGGCGGGGCCTCGGTCAGTCTGGCTGGTGCAATTGCCGGAGATGCATGGCGTCCGCTGTTCTTCATTGGCGGGGCTATTCCGATTGCTGTTGGCATCGCGCTTTGGGCTTTTCGTTCAATCGGGCAGGCTCGCTCATCTGAAAGCGATCCGGCGCATGACCGCAAAGCAGGTGTTCTGGAATCGCTTTTCGGTGCGGATCGCGCTGTTCCCACCTTGCTTGTCTGGCTCAGTTTTTTCGCCACACTGATTATCCTCTATCTGGTCCTGAACTGGCTTCCTACGCTGCTTTCAGGCATGGGTTTCAGCGCGCGGCAGGCACTAATCGCGCAGCTTGCATTTAACGGTGGCGGGTTTCTTGCGTGTCTGATTTCTGCCCCGCTGCTTGATACCAAGCGTGCGTGGCTTGTCGCGCTGATTGCCTTTTCGGCGATCCCAGTCCTGTTGTTTGCGTTGGCGAACGTGGTCGTGCCGCTGGCAGGTATTGTGCTGGCGTTTTTTCTGGGCGGCGCGATCCTCACAACGCAGTCGTTTCTTTATGCGATGACGCCGCCGATCTATCCGCGCGGGACAGGTGGCGTCGGCACCGGGGCGGCAGTCGCCTGGGGACGGATCGGGTCGATAGCCGGACCGCTTTATGGCGCGATGCTGTTGAGCGGCAATGCGCAGGAGCGCGAGGTTCTGATCGGGACTATCCCGATTGCGCTGATCGCTGGGGCGGCGGCAATCGCGCTGGCGCTTAGGCTTCAGCACCGATCAGGTTAGGTTTTCATCGCGAGTTGCTGGCGTGGAGGTGCGTGGCGCCTGTTTTTAGAACGCTTCGTCCAGCCACGCGGCGCTTTGCGCGCTGGTCCAGTCATTGCCGCCGATATAGCGCCACACTTCCTTGCCGTCGCTGTCATAAAGGATCGTTGCAGGCAGCGTTTGTGCACCTAGTTCAAACGTCAGGTCCGATCCGGGATCAAGCCACGGCTCCAGCCGGTCCAGCCCGCGCTGCGCCAGAAACGGCGCGACGTTTTCGGTCTGACGCATATCCTGGGAGACGGTGAGCACGCGCAGGGTGCCGTCCATCTCGGCGGCCAGAGTGTTAAGCATCGGCAGTTCGACCACGCATGGCGCGCACCATGTCGCCCAAAGGTTGATCAGCAGCGGTTTGCCCGACAGCGTGCCGAGCTTCAACGAATTGCCTGCGGCATCGCGCAGTTCAAGTTTTGGCAGCGGCGTGCCTGCATGCGTGCGGTCTATCGTGCCGCTCAGCGCTTTGGCCTCGCTGGATGCTTCAGCCTGTGGTTGCGCCTGTGTCGCGCTTTGCCTATCGCAGGCGCTAGCAATCAGCGCGAGGCCAAGGACACCAAGTTTGAGCGACCGGGATAACAGCAAGACAGGTTCCAACCAGATGTGGGGCGGACGGTTCGAGGCCGGACCGTCTGCAATCATGCGTGAGATAAATGCCTCTATCCCGTTCGACAAGGCATTGTGGCGTCAGGATATTGCCGCGTCGAAGGCGCATGTGACGATGCTGGGCGCGCAACAGATCGTTTCCGACGCGGATATGCAGGCGATTCTCGATGGGCTTGATGCCGTTGCCGCCGAATACGAAGCCGATGGCGTGCCCGAAGACTGGGATCTTGAAGACATTCACATGACCACCGAAAGCCGCCTGTCAGAATTGATCGGCGCGGCGGCGGGGCGGCTGCATACCGCGCGCAGCCGCAACGACCAGGTGGCGACCGATTTCAGGCTGTGGGTGCGCGATGCGCTGGAACAGGCGGATGCCGGGCTGGAAGCGCTGCAAAAGGCGCTGGTCAGCCGCGCGGGCGAACATGCCGGATCGATCATGCCGGGGTTCACCCATTTGCAGACCGCCCAGCCAGTGACGTTGGGGCACCACCTGATGGCCTACTATGAGATGATCGCGCGCGATCGTTCGCGCTTTGCCGATGCGCGCGCGCGGCTGAACAAGTGTCCGCTGGGGTCTGCAGCGCTGGCGGGAACCGGGTTTCCGATTGATCGCGAAATGACCGCGCAAGCGCTGGGCTTTGACGCGCCGACCGATAACAGCCTCGATGCCGTATCTGATCGGGATTTCGCGCTCGATTATCTGATGGCCGCGGCGCAGTGCAGCCTGCATCTTTCGCGGCTGGCCGAAGAGTTCATCATCTGGGCGAGCCAGCCTTTCGGTTTCGTGCGCATGCCCGATACGCTTTCAACCGGCAGCTCGATCATGCCGCAAAAGAAAAACCCCGATGCGGCAGAGCTGGTGCGCGGCCATGCCGGGCGCATTGCCGGGTGCCTCAGCGCGCTGATGATGACGATGAAGGGCCTGCCGCTCGCCTATTCGAAAGATATGCAGGACGATAAACCGCCGGTGTTCGAAGCGGCGGGTTTGCTGGCGCTGTCTATTGCCGCGATGACGGGGATGATCGCCGATTCAACGTTTCGCACCGATCGGATGCGTGAAGCCGCCGAACTGGGCTATGCCACGGCAACAGATCTGGCTGACTGGCTGGTGACACAGGCCGACATTCCATTTCGCGAAGCCCATCATATCACCGGCGCGGCGGTGAAACTTGCCGAAACCAGGGGCTGCGCGCTGGATGCATTGCCGCTTGCGGATTTGCAGGCGATTGATGCGCGGATCGATGATCGGGTCTATGCCGCGCTTTCGGTTGAAGCGTCGGTTGCGGCGCGTTGCAGCCATGGCGGAACCGCGCCCGATGAAGTGCGCAAGCGCGTGGTACAGGCGCGTCAATTACTGGGAATGGAGTAAACGCGATGCGCGCCACGGCATTGATCGCAAGCGGGCTGACGTTGACGCTCGCGTTGTCTGCCTGCGGAAATCGCGCGGGGCTTGAACCCAAGCAGGGCAAATCGCTGCCGGTTGCGCCATATGGGCGCGAAGTGCCGCGTTCTCCCGATGCGTTGCTTGAACCGGGCGTTCAGGCCGTTCCCGAACGCAATGTCGAACTTCGAAGACGGTCAGAGGAACGCGAGGACGATCCTTTCGACTTGCCGCCGTCCGAATAGCGCGTCACAGGGCACGCGATGGATCATTTCACTTACCAGAACGGCGAGCTTTACGCCGAGGACGTGCCGCTTTCCGCGATTGCCAAGGCTGTGGGAACGCCGGTCTACGTCTATTCACAGGCCACGCTCACACGCCATGCGCGGGTGTTCCGCGATGCGCTGAGCGCGGTTTTGCCCAGCATTCACATCGCTTTTGCGATGAAGGCCAATCCCAACCTTGCCGTGCTGAAAGTGCTGGCGGGTGAAGGTTATGGCGCCGATATCGTTTCGGGCGGAGAGCTTGAGCGTGCCCTGGCGGCTGGCATCCCGGCTGGCGATGTCGTGTTTTCCGGCGTTGGCAAGGGTGCGCGCGAACTGACGCGCGCGGTTGAAGTGGGGCTGGGCCAGTTCAATCTGGAGAGCGAGGAAGAAGGGGTTGAGCTTGCCCGGATCGCGGCGGCGATGGGGCGCACGGCGGTTTGCGCGCTGCGGGTCAATCCCGATGTCGATGCGCGCACCCATGCCAAGATTTCAACTGGAAAATCGGAAAACAAGTTTGGCGTTGCCTATCATCAGGCGGCGGCGATCTACGCCCGGCTGAGCGCGCTGGAGGGGCTGGAAATGCGCGGGCTGGCGGTCCACATCGGCAGCCAGATCACCGATCTTGAACCATCGCGCGAAGCTTTTGTGAAAATGGGCGCGCTGATGGCCGAGCTGCGCGGCGCGGGCTTTACGGTCAGCCATATGGATCTGGGCGGCGGGCTGGGTGTGCCATATCGCGCGCACGAGGAACTTCCCGGTCCGGGCGATTATGCCGCGATGATTGCGCAAGCCACAAGCGGCTGGGATGCGACGATCATGTTTGAGCCGGGCCGCGTGATTGCGGGCAATGCCGGCGTGTTGCTGACGCGCGTGATCCGCGTGAAGCAAAGCGCCACCAACACGCCGTTTGTGGTGGTCGATGCCGCGATGAACGATCTGGCGCGTCCGGCGATGTATGACGCATGGCACGATTTTGCCGCGCTTGCGCCTTCGGGAGAGCGGATGATGGCTAATATCGTCGGCCCAATCTGCGAGAGTTCGGATACGTTTGCCACCGCGCGCGATATCGATGCGGTGCAGGCAGGCGATCTTGGCGCTTTCCGCACGGCAGGCGCATATGGCGCAACAATGGCCAACACCTATAACAGCCGCGCGCTGGTGCCCGAAGTGATGGTCAGCGGCGATAAGTGGGCGGTGGTTGCGCAGCGCATAGAGCCAAGCGTGATCCTTGCGGCAGAACAAGTGCCGGACTGGCTGGAGCAGGCAGATTGATCGAGAACCTGCCGCTGTTCCATCGCATTGCGGGCCAGCCCGTGATCGTGGTGGGATCGGGGGAGGCTGCCGAGGCCAAACGCCGCCTGGTTGAACGCGCAGGCGGGCTGGTGATCGCAGACTTGCAGGATGGCGTCGATAAAGGCGCACGGCTGGCGTTTGTTGCCCATGACGATGATGATCGCGCGCGCGCCGATGCTGCGCGCCTCAAAAGCGCAGGTGTGCTGGTAAATGCGGCGGACCGGCCCGATCTGTGCGATTTTATCGTACCCGGCATTCTCGATCGTTCGCCGGTGCTGTTGGCGATCGGAACGGGCGGAGCGTCCGCCGGGCTGGCCAAGGCATTGCGGCTGCGGCTTGAGATGATCCTGCCGCAATCGCTGGGGCGGCTGGCGGCGGCGCTTGGCGCGGCGCGGCAACGGCTGCGTGCACGCTGGCCCGATGCCACGGATCGCCGCCGCGCGATTGATGCGGCGCTGGGCGAAGGCGGCGTGCTGGACCCGCTGGCCGATAATCGCGATGCGCTGGTCGATGGATGGCTGGATGGCGCGGATGTGGACACGCACGCAGGCGGGCTGGTTCAGATCGTTCTGAGCAGCGCCGATCCGGAAGATCTGACGCTGAAACAGGCCCGTCATCTTGGCGCGGCAGACATGATTGTGCATATGCCGGACGTTCCGGCGGCGATTCTTGACAGGGCGCGTGCCGATGCGGCGCGCGTGCAGGGTGCGCCGGGGCAGTCAGTGCCCGAAACGGGCGGTCTGATTATCGTCCTCAGCATGAAAAATGACATTGTCGCAGACCGATAGAGCCACCCTGCGGCGCGTTACAATCTTTTAATTTAAGTGTCGGCGTCCAGCCGGTCAGATTGCCTCTCACGAAGCGCTCCTGCTTCGTTGTTTGCTGAGGGGATCAATCATGAACCTACCTAAAATTGATATTGACGCACTTCCCGATCTCGACACCCTGACCGGCCTGTTCGGCACGCTTTCCGATGCCGCGCGCGTTCAGTCATCGGACGATACGATCGTTATCCTGATGACGTTCCTCTACGATCTCAATCCCACTCAGGGCATGTTCTGAGGGGCCGGGATGCACATTCATCCCGATCTGCGCGCGCTGCGGAGTGACGATACTCCGCAGCGTGACGCGCAGGCCGCGCTGTTTCGCGCGGTGAAAGCCTGGCGTGAGCGTCCGCATATGGCCGCCGTGCTGGCCGATCTCGATGCCTTTGCCGCGCAAGGCCCGCTGGCGGATTGCCCCGCGCTTGCCGGGTTGTTCGCGCCCAACGGTTCGGACGCGGGTGAACTGGCGGAAGAATTTTCGCGCGTGGTCAGCGATGCCGTTTCCCGATCGCCGCTTGGCCATGTGCCGCTGCGCCACTTTACCGATGGCACGATTTCAACGTTGCTGCTGGCCCGTTCGGGCAATGTCACGCTGTCGCTGATCGCGCTGGATGGCGATGGTCTGGCTGCGCGGCCCGATCCGGTGACGGTGGATTTCTCGCCCAGCGAAGTGTGGGAATGCGTGCTGGCCGGAACGGCCCGCGCCGAACGTATCGAACGCATGTTCACCGGCGAAAAGGAAGCTCTGCTCGACCACCGGCGCGTTTCGCTTGTGCCCGGTGATGTGGTGGCGCGCGATGCCTCCCGCGAGGCGTTGCTGGTGCGCGCTGTTGAAGGGCGGCTGGTGACGCTGCGGCTGCAACGGCGTCAGGCCAATGCCGGAACCACGCGCGAATACAGCCTTGCCGATGGCCGGCTTGTCTATCAGGCGGCGGGAAATCCGCAGGACAGCCGCACCGAACTGATCATGGCGCTGCTGGGCCGGATGAAGCGCGAAGATGCCGCACCGGCCTTTGCAAGGATCGCACGCGAACAGGGCACAGCCTCGCTGCGTTGGCAGGCTTTGCGAGAATTTCTGGCGCTTGACACTGCGGCCGGATTTGGCGCGCTGACGGCAATTGCCCGTGCGCCCGATGATGAACTGGCGCCAAGCGCTGGTGCGCTGCGCGCGCAACTGATCGAAGCCCATCCCATGCTTGCCAAGGTGTCCGTATGCCCAGAGTGATCACGCCCGTTGATGAAACCGTTGCCAGCCTGGCCGAATGCGTCGACGCGATGTCGTGCGCCGGGTTCGATCCGGGCGATGAGGAAAGCCTGATGCACAGCGCGCGCCAGTTGCGCCGCCTTGGCAACAACCGCACGTTTCTGGGCGATATGCTGGTCAGCGCGCTTGAAACGCGCCACCGCGAGGATGACGGCGCAAATTCCTATGGCCCGCAAGTCATCATGCTCGCGCCGCCCGATGGCGGAGATTATTTCATGCGCGCAAACCTTTGGCCATCGCGGGATGAACACATGATGCGCGCCAGCGGGGGAGACAGTTTCGTCTATGGCCTGCCGCACGATCACAATTTCGATTTCGTCACGCTGGGCTATTTCGGGCCGGGCTATGCCAGCGACTATTACGAGTTTGATTACGAGGATGTCAGCGGCTGGTCTGGCGAGCCGGTGGACTTGCGGTTTGTGGAGCGCTCCTGCCTCGAAGAAGGCAAGATCATGCATTACCGCGCGCACCGCGATGTTCATGCGCAACATCCCGGCGAGGCGCTGTCCGTTTCGATAAATATTGTCCACGCGGGCGGCGCGCAGGGCTGGCTCGATCAATACAGCTTCGATGTTGAAAAGCGGCGGATCGGGCGCATCCTTTCCAACGGATCAAGCGAGGCGTTCATGCGCATCGCCGTGGGACTGGGCAGCGAAAGTGCGAGCGAACTCGCGCGCAGTTTCGGGCAGCATCATCCCAGCGACCGTATGCGGCTGGCCTCGTGGAGCGCGCTGGCATCGGCGGCGGACGACGCATCCGCGCGCGATCTGGTCTGGGCCGATGCGGAACGCTGCGGCAGCCGGATGGTAGCGGGCGAAGCGAAATTGCGGCGCCATCAGGCGGTTTAGATCATACCGCCCGTCAGCGCGTCGATCGCGCCTTGCAGGATAACCGCGGCGGCGGCCGAATCGATGCGGTCCGCGCGTTTGGCGCGGCTCATATCCTGCCCGATCAGGCCGCGTTCGGCATCGGCGGTTGACCAGCGCTCGTCCCACAAAAGAATCGGCAGGCCCAGCGCGGCAAGATTGCGGGCATAGGCGCGGCTCGCCTGTGTGCGCGGGCCTTCGCTGCCGTCCATGTTGAGCGGCAGGCCGATGACGATGCCTTGCGCTGAACGTGCGGCCATCAGATCGGTGAGCGCTTGCTTATCAACGCTGAATTTGCCGCGTTTCAGGGTTTTGCCCGGCGATGCAAACCGCCAGCCCGCGTCGCAAAAGGCAGTGCCGATTGTTTTCGTGCCCAGATCAAGCGCGATCAGCACACCGCCCGATGGCAGGGCAGCGCGAAACCGGGGGGCGTTGTCTGTGATCAGCGGCTGGCTTGCCATGCCACGACTCGCTGGGAAACGTCTTGCCGCAAGTTCGCCCAGAACATCGGAATATCGTAGACGTGATAGTTGTTGCCCGGCAGCACTTGCGAGCCCAGCTCAGGCGGATCGCCGATCAGGAGGAAGCCTTCGTCGCTGCATCGCGCCGGGATTTGCCCTGCAATCAGCCTGCCTTCCGGGTGATCTTCATTGCGCACCAGCGATCCGGCATTGGCGCTGGCGGGTTGCTGTGCGCCGTTGGCCATCCCGGCCAGCGGATTTGAGCACAGATAAGGGCGGCCGTCGCGGCGTGAGCCATCCAGCCAGGGGCGCAGGCCATGGCCTTTGACCACGTCTTTCGTGTCCGCCGGTTCCGCAAAGCTTTGCCAGCCGATCACGCATCCCGGTTGATCCGGTCCGGTGCAGGCGGGCAGGCCAAGGTGCGGCACGTCGCGTTCAAGCGAAATCGGCCAGCCGATCAGATAAGCGGCGGCGATGCGGCTTCTGAGCGCGTCGTCTGAAACGCGCTCTGCGATCAGGCGGCGCATATGCAGCGCGCCCTGACTGTGGCCTGCCAGAACGATCGGGCGGGCATCGTCAATCGTATTCAGAAAGTGTTCGAATGCCTGGAGCACGTCGTCATAGGCGGTGTCGAGCGCACGCTGCGCGCTGGGCGAATCGCTTATGAACGTGCCGAATGTTGCCTGCCGGTAACGCGGGGCCCACAGGTCGGCGCTATGATTGAAGGGGCTGGCCATGCCGCGCAGGAACTTGCCCGCCAGATCGCGCGAGCCGGGATCGTCAAGCGGGGCATTCCAGTGCTGTTTTTCGAAATAGCTGGTCGGATGGACGAAAAATACCGCCGCACCGAGGCTGGGTTCTTCAACGCGTGCTTCTTCTGGGCCAGCTTCTTCCGCGCCTGCTTTTCCGGCCCCGATGCCTTCCGGCAGATAGCGCGTAACATCACCGTTGCCGAGGCCCGGCCGGGCAAACCACATATCGGGATCGGAGTATGTCATCTCAGTAAATGCCGCCTGTTGTGTAAACTCGGCCGATGGAACGAATGCCACCGATGACAGAGCACCCGCCCAGATGCGCAATGCCAGCATCACGCCAAGCACCAGAATGATAAGCGCGGCGATAACATAGAGAAATCTGCGGGCCATGGTTCAATCGTCTTTTCTCGCCGGACGAAGGCTGTTCCATGCGCGGCCAGAGCGCAGTGCGTTCCACCAGCTGAGCGGGTTCCAGCTCTGGCTGCCGTCGAGCGAAAATGTCGTAAATTCAGCGCGCCCTCCGATGCTGGTCAGCGCAACAGGGCCGCCCAGGCCGTTTTCATCCAGTCCGGCGCGGCTGTCCGCCGAATGATCGCGGTTGTCACCCATCAGGAAAACGTGGCCTTCGGGGATGCGGATCTCATCCATGTCGTCCAGCGTCTGGCGCAGATGGTCGATCACCAGATAGCTGGTGCCATTGGGCAGGGTCTCGCGCAGCAAGGGCAGTTCGCAGAACTCGCGGCCCGATGGCATGCGCACGCGCAGGCCGGGGAACGTATAGTCATCGCACGGCTGGTGCGTATCGACAGGCAGTTCCAGTGCCGGCTCCACCGCCTGCGGCACGGGTTTGCCGTTCAGGACGATCTGGCCGTTGCGCACCGCGATCCGGTCTCCGGGCAAGGCGACGACGCGCTTGATCAGGTCCTCCCTGCGATTGGCGGGAACGGCGATGACAATGTCTCCATATTCGGGCGTGTCGCCCAGAACCCGCCATTCCCCCCTTGGAAGGACGTGAAACGAAATAGACGACCAGTTCCAGCCATAAGGATATTTGCTGACCACCAGCCGGTCACCGACCAGCAGGTTCGGCATCATCGATATCGATGGTATGTAAAACGGTTTGGCAACAAGGCTGTGAAACGCCAGCACAGCCAGCAGCATCAGCGCAAGGCCGCGTATTTCGGCCAGCCAGTTGACGCGCTCCGGCTCAACGGACTGATCGGGCACGACATCTTGCGTGACGGATTCGGGTTCGGTCATAGCGGCCTTGCTTCTATTACGACGAATGCCTGCGCCCATGGGTGATCGTCGGTGAGCGTCAAATGAATGATCGGGCTGTGGCCGGATGGAACCAGCAGGGCCAGCCGGTCAGCCGCGCCGCCGGTCAGCGCCAGAGTGGGCGCGCCGCTTTTTGCGTTCACCACGCCGATGTCTTTCATATAGACCCCGGCCTTGAACCCGGTGCCCACCGCTTTGGAAAACGCTTCTTTCGCCGCGAATCGCTTGGCATAGGTTCCCGCAATCGTGAACGGTCTGCGCCGGGCCTTGGCGCGCTCAATCTCGGTAAACACGCGCAGTTCGAATCGCTCGCCAAAGCGGTTAAGCGAATTTTGTATGCGCTCAATGTTACACAAGTCCGATCCAAGGCCGATAATCATCGCGCTTCGTCCATAAGCGCGCGCATTTTCTGCACGCTGGCTTCCAGCCCGGTGAAGATCGCTTCGCCGATCAGGTAATGGCCGATGTTAAGTTCTGCCAGTTGGGGGATGGCGGCGACCGGCTGGACATTTTCGAATGTCAGCCCGTGTCCGGCATGCGGTTCGATGCCGTTTTTGGCGGCGAGCGCGGCCATGTCGGCGATTCGTTTCAGTTCATCGGCGCGCGCCTGGCCTTGTGCGTGGCAATATTCGCCGGTGTGCAGTTCGACCACGGGAGCGCCCAGTCGCATCGCCGCTTCGATCTGGCGTGCTTCGGGCGCGATGAACAGGCTGACCCGGATGCCCGCTTCGCGCAGCCGGCTTACGATCGGCGCAAGCTGATTGTGTTGTCCGGCCGCGTCGAGGCCGCCTTCGGTGGTGCGTTCCTCGCGCTTTTCGGGAACGATGCAGGCAGCATGCGGCGCATGGCGCAGCGCGATTTCAACCATTTCATCGGTTGCGGCCATTTCCAGATTGAGCGGCAGTCCGGTTGCCTGTTGCACGCGGACCAGATCCTCGTCGCGGATATGGCGGCGGTCTTCACGCAAGTGCACGGTGATGCCGTCACCGCCCGCCTGCGAAACGATCTGTGCCGCGCGCGCGGGATCGGGGTGATCCCCGCCGCGCGCGTTGCGGATCGTGGCGACGTGATCGATGTTCACGCCCAGCCGCAGCCGCTCCGGTTTGATCTGCGCATTCACGATGCAAGTTTATCCAGCGGTTTCAGGGTTGCGCTCTGCTGCCGGGCTTCACGGCCGGTGTTGCGGCCAGTTCGGGGGGCAGCTCGTCCTCGGCATATGTTGGAAACGTGATCGAGATCAGTGGAAAGTAGGGCACGCCCAGATCGACATCGCCGCCGGTGCGATCGACCAGCGAGCACGCGGCGATCACCTGGCCGCCCGCCGCTTCGATCGCGGCGATGGCTTCGCGCGATGATTTGCCGGTGGTGACGACATCTTCGACCATAAGCACCTTGTCGCCATCGTTCAGTGCAAAGCCCCGACGGAATTCGAACGTGCCGGTGGGGCGTTCGACGAACAGCGCATCCTTTTCGAGTGCGCGCCCCATCTCGTGGCCGAATATGATGCCGCCCATGGCCGGGGAAACCACCTTGTCGATCTCTTTTCGCAGTTCGCGTGG
The DNA here is from genome assembly GCA_947258815.1 of uncultured Sphingomonadaceae bacterium. Classification (GTDB taxonomy): domain Bacteria; phylum Pseudomonadota; class Alphaproteobacteria; order Sphingomonadales; family Sphingomonadaceae; genus Novosphingobium. The sequence goes on along the minus strand of CAMYJW010000030.1, from coordinate 915,180 downwards.
CATTTTTGCGACAAGCGCCAGCGCCAGCCGCGAAGCGCGAATCGGATCCATCAACACGCGCGCGCATTGCAGGTAGTGCGCACTGTGCCGTCCCGAAGACAGAAGAAAATGGCCTTCCAGCAATGCCTTACTGGCGCGAAACTCGGCCAGAACGTCTTCTTCCTCCATGATGCGTGTTGTCCTTTGAACGCCAGAATTGCTCAGAATGACACAGCCGCGAAGCCGCTGTGATCAAAAATTCCCCTAGAGGCGCTTGAGGGACGCCGCAAGCGCGCGTATAGGCCCGGCGCAAGGGGGCGACGATCCCTGTAATTTTATTGCGCGGGGAAACCGTTTTCCTCGCCGGTGACGGAAAGCGAAAGCACGAAGACGATGATATTCGGCAAACACGCACGCGCCGCGAGCCGCTCGCTCCTGGCATTGGGAATGGGCCTTGCCCTGTTCGCTGCTCCTCAGGCGGCGACCGCAGCAAATCCGGCTGCGGCTTCCGCCGCTCTGGCTGAACAGGCGCAAGTTGATGACGCTGCCGTTGCGGCGGAAGCGCAGGCATCCGAAGCCAGCGCGCCCGCCGCGCCGATCGATCGGATGAAGCCAACCGAGGGCAAGGGCATGCCTGTTGCCAAGGGGCTTGGGCTGCAGGATCAGTATTCCAAGCTTGGCGGTTATGGCGCATGGATTCACGATGCTGTGCTGATGCCGATCATTACGGTGATCAGCCTGTTCGTGCTGTTCCTGCTGATCTGGGTGGTCGCGCGGTATAACCGGCGGGCGAACCCGGTTGCTTCGAAGACCAGCCACAACACGCTGATCGAAGTGATCTGGATCCTGGTTCCGGTGCTCATTCTGGCAGGTATTGCCGTGCCTTCGATCGATCTGCTGGCCAAGCAGTTCAAGCCCGCAGGGGCCGATGCGTTGACGGTGAAGGTGACAGGTAACCAGTGGAACTGGTCCTATACCTATCCCGATAATGGCGAGTTTGAGCTGGTGTCGAACATGCTCAATCTTCCGAACTATCCAACGATCAACAATGGCGTGCGTGTAGTTAAAACCGATCCCAGCGACGGTCCGGCGCAGCTTGAAGTCGATAACCGGCTGGTGCTTCCGGTTGGTGAGCCGATCCGCATGCAGATCACCGCATCGGACGTGATTCACTCGTTCGCGGTGCCTTCGCTCTGGTTCAAGCTTGATGCGGTTCCGGGCCGGATCAATGAAAAAACACTGCAGATCGATGAACCAGGGGTCTATTATGGCCAATGCTCGGAGCTGTGCGGGCCCAAGCACGGCTATATGCCAATAGCGATTGAAGCGCTTCCGCGTGATGAGTATAACGCGTGGGTTCTCAAGCAGGCTGGCGGCGTAATTGACGGCCAGGACGAAGCTGGACAGGCCGCTGACGACGCTGCCGGTGCCGAGGCGGACGCCCCGGCTGAAGGCGAAGCCGCGCAAACCGAATCTCAGGCGAACGACGCCTAAGCCCGCAATTCAGGACAGGGTACGATAATCATGGCAACCACCGCCCCCCCCGAAAGCATTCCGGCGCATTCCGATGACCATGCGCACGATGATCATGATCACAAGCCGGCGTTTTTTGCGCGCTGGTTCATGTCGACGAACCACAAGGACATTGGCACGCTTTACCTGATTTTCGCGATTTTCGCGGGGCTGATCGGCGGCGCGTTCTCCGGTATGATGCGGGTTGAACTGGCAGAGCCGGGCATTCAGTATCTCGATACGTTTGCCCGCTGGTTCGGTGCGGTGGACCCTGATTTCAATGCCACGCTGCACACCTGGAACGTGCTGATCACCGCGCATGGCCTGATCATGGTGTTCTTCATGGTTATGCCTGCGATTATCGGCGGATTCGGCAACTGGTTCGTGCCGCTGATGATCGGTGCGCCGGACATGGCGTTTCCGCGGATGAACAATATTTCGTTCTGGATGACGGTTGCCGGTTTCTGCTCGCTGCTGATTTCAGCGTTCGTCCCCGGCGGTCTGGGGATCGGTTCTGGCGTGGGATGGACGGTTTACGCGCCGCTCTCAACCTATGGTTCGCAAGGCCCGTCAACCGACTTTGCGATCTTTGCCTTGCACCTTGCCGGTGCGGCCTCGATCATGGGTGCGATCAACTTCATCACCACCATTCTCAACATGCGCGCTCCGGGCATGACTATCCACAAGATGCCGCTGTTCGTCTGGTCGGTTCTGGTCACCGCTTTCCTGCTTCTGCTGGCGCTGCCGGTGCTCGCAGCCGCGATCACGATGCTGATTACCGACCGCAACTTCGGCACGACGTTCTTCGATCCTGCCGGTGGTGGCGATCCGGTGCTTTATCAGCATCTGTTCTGGTTCTTCGGGCACCCTGAAGTTTACATTATGATTCTGCCCGGTTTTGGCATCATCAGCCACATCGTGGCGACGTTCTCCAAGAAACCGGTGTTCGGCTATCTGGGCATGGCCTATGCGATGGTCGCGATCGGTGTCGTCGGCTTCATCGTGTGGGCGCACCACATGTACACCACCGGCATGTCGGTTAACACCAAGATGTATTTCACGGCTGCCACGATGGTGATCGCAGTGCCCACGGGCATCAAGATTTTCTCCTGGGTCGCAACGATGTGGGGCGGAAGCCTTGAGTTCAAGAGCCCGATGGTCTGGGCGATGGGCTTCATATTCCTGTTCACCGTTGGCGGTGTCACAGGCGTTGTGCTGGCCAATGGTGGTGTCGATGATGTTCTGCACGATACCTATTATGTCGTCGCGCACTTCCACTATGTGCTTTCGCTGGGCGCGGTCACAGCGCTGTTCGCGGGCTTCTATTACTGGTTCCCGAAGATGAGCGGCCGGATGCACAGCGAGTTTCTCTCGCACCTGCATTTCTGGGTGTTCTTCGTTGGCGTGAACACGATCTTCTTCCCGCAGCACTTCCTGGGTCTGCAGGGTATGCCGCGCCGCTATCCCGATTATGCGGAAGCCTATGCCTACTGGAACGAGATTTCGACGATCGGCTACATGATCATGGCCGCATCGCTGGTTATCTGGTTTGCCAACATCATCTATGCTTTCACTGCCGGCAAGAAAGCGGAAGACAATTACTGGGGCGAAGGCGCAACCACGCTTGAATGGACGCTTTCCAGCCCGCCGCCGTTCCACCAGTTCGAGACCCTGCCGGTCATCGACGAGAAAGCGGTGCACTAAGGATGGCATGGCCCTTCCCGTTTTCGGGAGGGGCTGGCCATTGCTTTGCCCTGCCATATCGGAAAGGGCTTTCGTTATGACCCAGACCGCTGTTCTTCATGCTCCGCCGACTGACTGGCGTGATTTCTACGCGCTGACCAAGCCGCGCGTGATGAGCCTGGTGATATTCACCGGGTTGTGCGGCCTGATCGCGGCACCCGAACGGATTCATCCCGTGCTCGCTTTCACCGCGATCCTGTGTATCGCGGTTGCCGCTGGCGGCGCTGCGGCGCTCAACCAGTGGTGGGAAGCCGATCTCGATGCGGGCATGAAACGCACCGCAGATCGCCCGCTACCCGCCGGCCGGATGAACCCGACCGAAGCGCGCGATTTCGGTGTGGCGCTGTCGGTCGGCGCGGTGTTGCTGATGGGGCTGGCGGTCGGCTGGCTGGCCGCCGGGATCCTTGCGCTGTCGGTGTTCTATTATGCGGTGATCTACACGATCTGGCTCAAGCCACGCACGCCGCAGAATATCGTTATCGGTGGCGGTGCGGGCGCGTTCCCGCCGCTCATCGGCTGGGTTGCTGTCACGGGCGAGATCACGCTGATGCCGGTGGTGCTGTTTGCGATCATCTTCATATGGACTCCGCCGCATTTCTGGGCGCTCGCGCTGTTCGTGCGAAGCGACTATGCCAAAGTCGGCATTCCGATGATGCCGGTCGTCGCCGGAGAACGTGCGACTCGTCACCAGATCGTGCTTTATGCATTGCTGTTGCTGCCGCTTAGCGTGGTGCCGTGGTGGATTGGCGGGACCGGCGCGGTCTACGGCCTGTCCGCAATCGTGCTTTCCAGCATATTTCTTGGGCTGTCCGTGCGGGTCGGCCTGCGCAGTGCCGATGCCGATAGCGATGCGATGAAGCCGGAAAAGCAGCTTTTCGCCTGGTCGGTCATTTATCTTTTCGCGCTGTTCGCCGCACTGGTGGCGGACCGGCTTATTGTGGCGTAAGACGTGAGCATGACACAGGAACCCAAATCCGATCATGAGCGTGTTCGTCGGCAACGCAATGTCGTGCTGGGAACGCTGCTGGCCGCGTTCTGCCTGCTGGTGTTCTTCATTTCGATCGCCAAGATGACCTGACGTACGATGTCGGCGGCTTCCATTCAGCAACGCAACAGGCGCACCGGCATGATCGCATTGATCGCGGCCGCGGCAATGCTGGGGCTTGGCTATGCCTCGGTCCCGCTTTACCGGCTGTTTTGCCAGGTCACCGGGTTTGGCGGCACCACCCAGCGGGTAACCGAAGCCGAGGCGCAAACCGTCGCTGTTGCCAGCAAGACCATCTCGGTGCGCTTCGATGCCAATGTCGAACGCGGCTTTCCGTGGGAATTCCGGCCTACCCAGACAACCGACACCGTCACTATCGGCGCGCGGGACATGACCGTCTATGTCGCGAAGAATACGTCTGACACGCCAATCACCGGCACTGCGACCTTCAATGTCGAACCGGCCTATGTCGGCAAGTATTTCAACAAGGTGCAGTGTTTCTGCTTTACCGAGCAAACGCTGCGCGCGGGGCAGGAAATGCGCATGCCGGTGCTCTATTATGTCGATCCCGCGATTCTTGAGGATCCCGAAGCGCGCGACGTTGAGCAAATCACGTTGAGTTACACGTTCCATCCCATCGCCGGTGAAACCGCAAATGGGCTGGACCGGACCGCATCGGGAAGTTAAGGGGCTTTTCGACTGATCTGGACGGCATCGCTTGTCGTCCGCAATTGAATACAGGACGCATCAGGAAGGACCACGGGGCATCATGGCCGGAACGAAAAACCACGATTACCATATCCTGCCACCCAGCATCTGGCCGCTGTTCGGATCGATCGCCGCACTGGTGATGACCAGCGGCGGTGCGCTTGCCATGCATGATTATGCGGCCGGGAAATACATGTTTTTCATCGGCCTTTCGGGCGTGCTGCTGACGATGTTCCAGTGGTGGGTAAATGTTGTCAACGAAGCGCACGCGGGCGATCACACACCGGTTGTGCAGTTGCATCTGCGTTATGGCATGATCCTGTTCATCGCCTCAGAGGTGATGTTCTTCGTCGGCTGGTTCTGGGCTTTCTTCGATTTCTCGTTGTTCCCCTCGACGCTCACCGAAGTTGTCGGCGGGCAGTGGCCGCCCAAGGCGGTTGAAGAAGTGCTCGATCCGTTCGATCTGCCGCTGCTCAACACGCTGATCCTGCTGTGTTCGGGCACCACGGTGACGTGGGCGCACCACTCGCTGATCCATGGTGATCGCGAAGGATTGAAGAAAGGCCTGTGGCTGACCATTCTGCTGGGCCTGCTGTTCAGCGCGATTCAGGCATATGAATATGCCGCCGCGCCGTTCCCGTTCGGCGAGAACACATATGGCTCCGCCTTCTACATGGCGACCGGCTTTCACGGCTTCCACGTTATCATCGGCACGATCTTCCTGATCGTGTGTCTGGTGCGGGCCAACAAGGGCCATTTCACCCCGCGCCAGCACTTCGGCTTTGAAGCCGCTGCGTGGTACTGGCATTTCGTTGACGTTGTCTGGTTGTTCCTGTTCGTCGCGATCTATGTCTGGGGTGGCTGGGGCTATCCCACGCACTGATGGCAAACGCCGGAAAAGAAACGCAAGGGCAGCCGGGGATCGTTCCGGCTGCCCTTTTCGGTTTGTGCCCCCGCTGCGGCGCGCGCACCCTTTTTGACGGGGTTGCCCAGTTCGCGCCGCGATGCCGGGCCTGCACGCTCGATCTGTCTCGCTTCAACGTTGGCGATGGTCCTGCTGCGTTCGTGACGATGATTGTCGGCGCGCTGATCGTCGGGCTGGCGTTGTGGCTGGAGGTATCGTGGCATCCGCCGTTCTGGGTGCATGTTGTGCTGTGGGTGCCGCTCACGGTCGGCGCGGTCATCTGGGGATTGCGTGCGGGCAAGGCGGCGCTGCTCGCTGCTGAATATCAGCGCAAGGCGGGCGAAGCAGGCGGCGGGGATGTGCGTGAGGAATGAGTGTGCGTAGCCTGCCTGTCTTGCCCACGATACTGGTGCTGATCGCGATTGGCGTAATGCTGCGGCTTGGGCTGTGGCAGCTTGACCGGCGCGACGAGAAAGCGGCGCTGCTGGCGAGTTACGAAGCGGCCGCGCAAAACGACGCGCTGGTTGAATGGCCGAGCGATCCCGATGTGGCGGACAATCGGCTGTACCGCCGCAGCCGCCTGACCTGCGAGGATGTTATCGGAACGTCCTCGATCGCAGGGCAGAATGCCGATGGCCAGTCGGGCCTTGCGATTGTGGCCGATTGCCGTCTTGGCAGCGGCGATGCCGCGCGCGTGGTGCTGGGCTGGTCAAAAGCGCCGGTCGTCCCCGATTGGCAGGGCGGCAAAGTGCGCGGGGTGATCGCGCCGGGGCCAAGGCTGGTGGCCGATCCGCCGCTGGCCCGGCTGGAAGCCAATGCCATTCCCGATCCGTCCGGCATTCCCGATAATCACCTTGCCTATGCCGTTCAGTGGTTCCTGTTCGCCATTACCGCGCTGGTGATCTATGGGCTGGCGGTCAGGAAGCGACTTGCCCGATAGCCCACGGGCGGCTAACCGCGCGCTTCATGGACTATATCAGCACTCGTGGAAGCGCACCGGCGCTCGATTTCGAAGGGGCGACTCTCGCCGGTCTGGCATCGGATGGCGGGCTTTATCTGCCGCGTGAATGGCCGCGCTTCAGCGAGGCCGAAATCGCCGACATGGCCGGGCTGCCTTATGCGCAGCTTGCCGCGCGGGTGATGCAGCCGTTCGTGGGCGATTGCCTGACGCCTGAACGCCTGCTGGAACTGACGACGATTGCCTATGGCCGGTTTGCGCACAAGGCCGTTACCCCGCTGAAGCAATTTGATGAGCAGCACTGGTTGCTTGAGTTGTTTCACGGCCCCACGCTGGCGTTCAAGGATGTGGCGCTGCAATTGCTGGGGCTGTTGTTTGAGGAATTTCTGGCCCGCTCCGATCGCAACCTGACGATCGTTGGCGCGACCAGCGGCGATACCGGGTCGGCCGCGATCGATGCGGTGGCGGGGCGCGACAAGATCAACATCTTCATGCTCCATCCGCATGGCCGGGTCAGCGATGTGCAGCGTCGTCAGATGACCACGGTGCTCGCGCCCAACGTTCATAACATCGCCATTGACGGCAGTTTTGATGATGCGCAGGCGATGGTGAAGCGCATGTTCAACGATAACGCGTTGACTGATCGTTTCGCGATAGGCGCGGTCAATTCGATCAACTGGGCGCGGCTGATGGCGCAAGTCGTCTATTATTTCGCCGCAGGATTGCAGCTGGGCGCACCGCACCGCGAAATCGCGTTTTCGGTGCCGACCGGCAATTTCGGCGATGTCTTTGCCGGATATGTTGCCGCGCAAATGGGCCTGCCGGTGGCGAAGCTGATCGTTGCCACGAACGTGAACGACATTCTTCACCGCGCGCTGACCAGCGGGGACTATTCCGCCGGAACGGTCACGCCCACAGCCGCGCCGTCGATGGACATTCAGGTTTCCTCCAATTTTGAACGGTTGCTGTTTGATCTGGGTGGCCGCGATGGCGCGTTGATGCGCGATCAGATGCAAACATTCGATAGCAGCAAGGCCCTGCAGCTCACCAATGCACAGCGCGATGGCGCGGCGGCGCTGTTTGCCAGCGCGCGCGCCGATAGCGATGCGATGAGCCAGGCGATGCGCTGGGCCTGGGAAAAATGTGGCGAACTGATCGATCCGCATACCGCTTGCGGCCTGCATGGCGCGCAGAATGTGGCCATTGACGGCAAGACCCCGGTGGTCACACTGGCGACGGCACACCCTGCGAAATTCCGCGACCCGGTTGAGCGTGCAACCGGCAACCGGCCCGCGCTGCCCGCGCGCGTTGCCAACTTGTTTGACCGCGAGGAACGCTATGCCGAACTTCCCGGAGACTATGCAGCGGTGACCGAATATGTCGCTGCCCATGCGATTCCCAAAGGCTGATGGCGAGGCTCTCTCCTGATCCCCAAATCCTGATCGGGGAGGGCTGGAGCGATTACGGCCTTGTCGATTCGGGCGATGGCCGAAAGCTTGAACGTTACGGCCCATATCGCTTCATCCGGCCCGAGCCGCAGGCGATGTGGGCTCCGCGGTTTGATGTCGATGGCCCTGAATGGGATGCGCACGGCGAATTCGTGCCCGGTTCCGACGAGGACGGCGGCGGACGCTGGCATTTCGACAAACCTGTGCCCGAAGGCGGCTGGCCGCTGGAATGGAATGACGTGCGCTTTACCGCGCAATGCACGCCGTTCCGGCATCTTGGGTTCTTTCCCGATATGGCCCCCGTTTGGGATTGGATGCGCGGCACGCTTCGCGGCGTTGAGGCTGCGGGCACGCTCAACCTGTTTGGCTATACCGGGGTGGGATCGCTGGCGCTTTCGGCATGCGGGCCGGTCACCCATGTCGATGCGTCGAAGAAGTCGGTAGCGCAGGCCAGGGCCAACGCGCAACTTGCCGGGCTTCAGGATCGTCCGGTGCGCTGGCTGATTGACGATGCAGCCAAATTCACTGCGCGCGAAGTGCGTCGCGGGCGGCGTTATGACGGGATCATTCTCGATCCGCCGAAGTTCGGGCGCGGGCCGGATGGCGAAGTCTGGCGGCTGGAAGAATCGCTGCCCGGCCTCGTTTCCGATTGCACAAAGCTGCTCGATGATAACAGTCGCTTCCTGTTTCTGACTGTCTATGCGGTGCGCATGTCGTCTCTGGCGATTGCCGGGTTGCTCGAACAGGCGCTGTCCGGCCTGCCCGGAACGATTGAGCATGGCGATCTTGCCGTGCGCGAAGAAGGCGAGGGCGGCCGTTTGCTGCCCACCGCGATATTCGCACGCTGGTCCAATTCAGGATAAAGGGCGCCGATGGCCGATTCGCTTTTTCTGGAAGTCGCCGATTTTGAAACCGATGTGCTGACAGGCATTTATTCGGAAGAAACCGGCAAGCCGCAGCCGCTGCGCATTTCCGTTACCGCACGGCTGTCGCCCGCTGATCGCTACCTGCCCGACACCCCGCTTGCCGCCAGCAAGAACTATATGGACCTCAAATTCGCGGCGACCGAGGCGCTGCCCAAAGACGTTCATTTCAAGCTGATCGAGGCAGTGGCCGATCATATCTGCGAGACGCTGCTGTTGCAGGATGCGCGGGTAGAGGCGGTGACGGTCAAGATCGTCAAGCTGGCGATCAGCGAGAACGGCGAGAAGATCGGAATGACGCTGACGCGCGAGCGGCGCTGATGGCGGTGTTGCAGATTGCCGATCTGCCTGCCGATGCGCTGGATGCGGCGGCGCGGTTTCATGCCGATGAACTGCCCCGGATCAGGCAGGCTCTGGCCACAAAGCCTGACTATCTGACACTGGTTTTCCCACCTGCTGACTTTACGCACACTGGCTGGCGGCTTTCGGCAGTGCAGGCGCTGGCGCGCGAATACGCGCCGATTCGCGTGAATGCGCTGGCTGGCGGTGGCGATGCTGCGATCGCGGCGGCGGTGCGCTATTGCGAAGCCGCCGGTGCCGTTACGGGCCAGGTATTGCAGCTTGATGGCAAAGGCGCCGGGCCGGTGCTATGACAGCTGCGATGACGAACCCTGCCCCTCTGGTCGATCAGTTCAAACGGCACATCACCTATCTGCGCCTTTCGGTGACAGACCGGTGCGATCTGCGATGTGCGTATTGCATGCCCGAACGCATGACCTTCCTGCCGCGCAAGGATGTGCTCAGCCTTGAAGAGCTGCACAAGATGGCGCTGGGCTTTATCGCGCGGGGCATCACAAAGATCCGGCTGACCGGCGGAGAACCGCTGGTGCGGCGCGATATGCTGGAACTGGTGCGCGCGCTGGGTCGCAAGATCGGCGATGGTCTTGAAGAACTGACGATGACCACCAACGCCACGCGTCTTTCCGAATTTGCCGACGATCTGGCGCAGGCGGGGATTCGCCGGATCAATGTTTCGCTCGATACGCTGGACCGCGATACGTTCAGCCAGCTGGCGCGCCGCGATTCGCTGCCGCAGGTTCTCGAAGGACTAAAGGCCGCAAAGGAAGCTGGGATCGCGGTCAAGCTCAACACCGTGGCGCTCAAAGGCATCAACGAAGCCGAAATTCCCGATCTTGTCGGATGGGCGCATGGGCAGGGCTTTGATGCAACGCTGATCGAAGTGATGCCGCTGGGCGATGTCGAGGAAGACCGTTTCGATCACTATCTGCCTTTGTCTGCCGTGCGCGACCGGCTGGAAGAGCGCTGGGATCTGCGCGAATCCGATCACCGCACCGGCGGCCCCGCGCGCTATGTCGATATCGCGCAGACCGGCGGGAGGCTGGGCTTCATCACGCCGCTGACCAACAATTTCTGCGATGGCTGCAATCGTATCCGCGTAACCGCGACGGGCCGGCTCTATGCGTGCCTTGGCGGCGATGAGCAGGTCGATCTGCGCGCGGCAATGCGCTCTGCCGATCCAGATGATGCGCTGAACGCAGCGCTCGATCAGGCGATGCGGATAAAGCCCGAGCGCCATCACTTCGCGATTGACAAACCGGGCGGAGCGCCTGCGCTTTCGCGCCATATGTCGATGACCGGCGGCTGAGCCATGGCGTTGCGGCTCGTGTTCATGGGGCGGCTGGAAACGGTGGCCGGATCGGGCGAATGCGCGGTGCCGTTCGCAGCGACGCTCGATACCGTGCTGGCCGCGCTTGAGCCTGCGCTGGCAGATGCGCTGACGGCCGATACGATCAGGCTCGCCGTCAATGGCGCGCTGGTGAACGACACCGCCGCGCTGGTGCTGCACGACGGTGATGAACTGGCATTTCTGCCGCCGGTCAGCGGAGGCTGATATGGCGCGCGATGTGCGTTTGCTGACCGCGCCGTTCGATCCGCAGGCAGAGCTGGCCCGATTTTCCGCCGATCGGGCGCTGGCGGGAGGGATTGTCAGTTTTCTGGGGCAAGTGCGCGGCGATGCCAGCGTCGAGGCGCTGGAGCTGCAATATTATGAACCGCTGACGCTGCCGGGCATGGAATCGCTGGCAGACGATGCGATGGGCCGCTGGCCTCTGGAAGGGCTGCTGATAATCCATCGCACCGGGCTGATGCATCCGGGCGATCCGATCGTGCTGGTCAGCGCAGCTGCGCGTCATCGCCGCGATGCCTTTGCCGCTGCGGAGTTCGCGATGGATCACCTTAAAAGCGAAAGCTGGTTCTGGAAGCGCGAAAAAGCGAATGGCGAATGGCGGTGGATAGAACCGCGCACGGTCGATTTTGATGATCTGAAACGCTGGCAGTGACGCAATTTGCACGCAAATTTCCGAAAGCCACGCGGCGCGGTTTCAGATAGGCATTTCCGGTCGCGCGGCGTGTTGCGGTTTTGGTGAGCTAGATCACTTGACTCATATTAGATATGCCATATTACATAAGGCAATGCTGTGATACGTGATTGTTGCTGAATTCCAGCCCAATGGGAGATTGAAATGGCCACCGTAGCTGGTTCCACCCCGACAAACAGAGCGACCGAACGCTTTGCCGACGGATCGATGATTGTTCGTCCTGATGAACTGCCCTGGACGCCTTGGGCGCTGCCGGGTGTCTATTTCAAACTGATGTCGATCAATCGAAACACCGGAATGTGGTCTGTCATGATGAAGATCGACCCGGATACCCATACGGACAGCCATTATCACTTCAGCGATGTGCATGTGTATGTGACGTCTGGCGGATATTCCTATGTCCATGACCGGATCAACGCCGGTGAATACAATATCGAATGTGGCAGCGTTGCGCATGAGCCGATCATCGGCAGCGACGGGCAGGAAAGCATCAGCATTTTCTACGGCGGGATTTCCGGCGCGGATGCGGATGGCAATCCGGCAGGCGATTATGTTGACGTCGAATGGATGTACAAGGCGGCGCTGGCAAACAACGCGGCAGACCATCTCGATCCGCCACCTCCGCCGCGCGAAGAATTCTTCAACTGACAAGTCTGATGTGTCTCCGGGGCGGGCGGTATGTCTGCTTCGGAGATTGACGCGGACAATAACCACGGGCGACCCGGTCCAGGGTCACATTAAATCTGCGTAGCGGCGGCCCGCTGCGCATTGCGACTTGTTGTGCGAACGGCGGGTAATCTGTCGTCGCGAATGCGAACAAAGCTTGGGAAGAGGATTGACTGATTATGGCGAGAGAAGGTGAACAGTGGGAACACAGGACGAAGGGCGCAAGCCGCTTTGCTGATGGCTCGGCAATCGTCCGTCCCGATGAATTGCCATGGACCGAAGGGCCGCTCGAAGGTCTTAGCTTTCGATTGACGCACATTGATCGGCAATCGGGCATGTGGACGGCCCTCTTCAGGGCGGAGCCGAACACGACGATCCCCGCACATTACTGTTACGGGCAGGTGCAGAATTTTATTCGCGAAGGCGGTTTCAATGTTGAGGGCCGCGATCTGCGCTACGAAGACTTTTATCTCGATATGGGCGGCCCGACTGCCGAACGCAAAGTGGGGCCGGAAGGCGTGGTGTTTTTCGTATCGTATGAAGGCGGACTTGCCGGTGTGAACGATCAGGGCAAGCCGGAAGGCGCCTATATTGACTGCAACGCCATGTATGAACTGGCACTGGCCAACGATGCGGCGGAACATCTGCCAGCACCGGGGCGCTGAGATTCAAACACTCTGATTCGTGGCAGAAGGCGCGGCCGGGCCGATCGTGATAGGATCGTGTCTGGCGCGCCTTTCGCCAGATTGAGATTTCGAGGCGCCTGGCTTTGAGCCTGTTCGCGCAGCCTACGTCCCCAACCGGCGTAGCAGCGCGTCAAGAACCCGGTCCTGCTGCGTGACCAGCGGTTCTATCTTCGCGCGGGCAGCGCCGATCGTTTGCGCTGCCGGAGAAAGCGCGCCGGGATGGGCAACACGCTCACTGGCGAAAAGCTGATCCATATCGGTCAGCGCGATCATTGCGTTGCTGCGCGCCGCCTGCAGTTGCGAAAGCGCGATTTGTGCACTTATCCAGTTCGTGCTGCCCCGCGCGCTGCCCCGCGCCGCGGAAATTGCGCGTTCCGTCGGTCCCTGTTGGGCAAGGAAAGCGCGATGCGCGCGGTTTGCGGTTGCGATCAGTTCGGAAAGTTCCGCTTGCACCTTCGCCACGGGAGCAGACCCCAAAGCGGGTGCGGCGGGCACTGTTGGAGGAGGGGCGACGGACTGTGCAGACCCCGTTACCCGTTCAGCGTCGCGCTTGGCTAGGGATGGGTATTGCCCTGTCGTATTCGCGCAGGCTGCAAGGCAAAGCGAAGTCGCCACTGTGGCAAATATGGGGGCAAAACGGATCATGGCCGGAGCCATAGCACGCACCGCGCAAATCGCGAGAGTCTATCGTCTGGGCGTCAATGAAACGCCGGGTTGCCCAAAAGCATCCATAAGCACATGGGGATGTGGATCATGTGCCCGGCAGGTCGTGATTTCGTGCCGCCAAACCTGCCAAATCGTATTGACAGCACAAAGGTCATCGACTAACCGCACCTCTCTTTCCGGCCCCTGCCTTTCGCGGGGTGTCCGGCGTGTTGCCCGCCTGGTTTCGGTAAAGCCCGGAATTCCGGCGGTCAGGGCGAAAAAACGAAGCATAGATTGGGTAAGAGCACCATGTTCGCAGTAGTGCGCACGGGCGGCAAACAGTATCGGGTTGCCGCCGGAGACAAGATCGCGGTTGAAAAGCTCGCTGGCGAAGCCGGTGACACTGTTACGCTGGGCGATGTCCTGCTGGCAGGCGAAGAAGGCAAGGTTGCCGATGCGTCGAAGGTGCAGGTCTCTGCCGAGATCATCGCCCAGGCGAAGAGCGAAAAGGTCACGGTGTTCAAGAAGCGCCGTCGGCATAACTATCGTCGCAAGCTTGGCCATCGCCAGCCGATGACGCTGCTGCGTATCCTTGCTGTTGGCGATGCGGCCAAGAAGGCCCCGGCCAAGAAAGCTGCTGCGCCCGCCGATGAAAAGCCGGAAGCAAAGGCGGCGGCAAAGAAACCCGCAGCCAAGAAGCCGGCTGCGAAAAAGCCCGCAGCGAAGAAACCGGCTGCGTCGAAGGCCGACAGCAAGCCCGCCGACGATTCGGCTGAGTAAGATTTCGGAGTAGATCGAGATGGCACATAAAAAAGCAGGCGGCTCATCGCGCAACGGTCGCGATTCGGAAAGCAAACGCCTTGGTGTGAAGAAATTCGGTGGCGAAGGCGTTGTTGGCGGCAACATTATCGTGCGCCAGCGCGGCACCCGCGTCTATCCGGGCGTCAACGTCGGCTGTGGCAAGGATCACACGCTGTTCGCGCTTACCGATGGCCGCGTGCGTTTCCATAAAGGCAAGCTTGGCCGCAAGTATGTCTCCGTGGATGCGATGGCGGAAGCTGCTGAATAAAACCGGATGGTCAAGGAAAGGCTGTCCTGACGGGATGGCCTCTTCCAGACTTTTGAAGTCTGGCTGAACAAGGGAGAGGGTCACCCCCGTCTCCCTTTTTTCATGTCTCCCTTATTCGATGGCGTTTCCAACGGCCCGGCGTGAAATATGCACGGGATGGGAAGGGCTGTAACCGCAATGTAACCCGCGCGGCCTAGAGGCAGCGGCGCGGGGCGAATGCGTGGAGTGGCATGATGTTCAATCGCAGTGAAAGGCTGTTCCTGCGGCCGGCGTGGCCGGAAGACTGGCAAGAGATTTATCCCCTGATCAACGACTGCGAAGTCGTGCGCAATCTGGTATCGGCGCCGTGGCCCTATACACCCGATGACGCGCGCGCGTTCGTTGCGAGAACGCAGCCGCTTTCCCGCCCGAATTTCCTTGTTACCCTGCCGGAAACGGCGGGCGGGCGGATCGTTGGCAGCGCGGGCCTGATCGATGCCGAATGTGGCGAAGTTGAACTGGGATACTGGATTGCGCGCGATCACTGGGGGCAGGGTTTTGCCACAGAGGCGGCGCGCGCGGTGTTGCAGGTTGCGCGTGCGCTTGGGCACCGCAAGGTTATTGCCAGCCACTTCGTTGATAATCCGGCTTCCGGGCGCGTTTTGCGCAAAGCCGGATTCAGGCCGACGGGTGAGCTGAAGCCAAGAAACAGCCGGGCCAGAGGCGCATTTGTGCCCGCACACATTTATGCAGTTACGCTTGGTGGACCGGGCGATTGCGAACCGTGCGATGATGGCGATCATTATCGCCCTATCGCGGCCTGACTGACTTTCAGTCCAGCGAAAGCCAGTCGGGCCGCCACGCGGGATCGATATCGTCCAGCCGCAGGTGATCGACGGCAAGACCCGATTGCGGATAGGCCGCGCGCTGGCGTTTGGGATCGGAGCCTGGCAACGGCACCACGATCAGCCGCCGGTTGACCTTCTGGCGCCAGTTCATCCGCGCGGTGTTTTCCTGTCCGATATAGCAGCCTTTTTCAAAGCTGACGCCATGCAGTTCTGCTGCGTTGCATTCCAGCCAAAGCGTTGCATCGCTGCCCAGTTCGGCCTGCCCTTCGGCAACGCCCAGTGACAGGCGATGGGCAAGCCATTGGTCATCAACCGGCTTATCGTTCGGGTCGGCAGGCCCGATCCAGCGCCAGCCAAGCGCGGCAAGGCGCGGATCGGGTGTCGCGTTTTCATCGGCCGGGTCATGGGCGGCGCGCCAGAAAACGCCCAGCGAATCGTCGCGCGCGATGTCGATCGGGCGGCGCAGGCGATAGAGTGTCAGCCGTTTGGCGAGCGCATCGGCTGCATCGGCCTCACAGTCGAGCAGCAGATCATTGCAATCGCGCCACACCAGAAAATCGAACAGTGCCTTGCCTTGCGGCGTCAGCAAACCGGCCCACACCGGCAGATCGCCGCCGATTTCGTTGGTGACCAGCCCGTTGAGAAAATCGGTTACGTCCTCCCCCGCATCGCGAGGGGAGATGCGCACGATGGCTCGATTGAAAAGACGCGGTGCGTTCATGGCTGCATAGTTGGGGATTGGCGGGCCCAAACGCAACGCATGCGGCGATCCGGGTCAGCCATTTTCGGCATTGCAAAGGATCGCAGCTCTGCCGGTCACTTTGCCTTCCATGATCGCGCGGATCGCCTTGCCGCCATCGGCAAGCGGATAGCGCGCGCTGATATGCGGTTTGAGCTTGCCTTGCGCGTGCAGTTCGTAAAGCTCATCCATGTTGGCGTGGTTTTCTGCGGGCGTTCGCACCACAAAATCCCCCCAGAACACGCCCATGATCGACGCGCCTTTAAGCAAAGTCAGATTGAGCGGAATGGCCGGAATTGCGCCTGCGGCAAAGCCGATAACAAGGTGGCGGCCTTCCCAGGCCATGGTGCGAAAGGCTGGTTCTGACAGCGCATCGCCCACCGGATCGCTGATAACATCGACACCATGCTTGCCGGTCAGCTGTTTTACCGCGTCCTTGAGATTGTGGGTTTTGTAGTTCACCAGTTCGTCTGCGCCGTGGGCTTTGGCGATAGCCAGTTTTTCATCGCTTGATGCTGCGGCGATCACGCGCGCGCCCATTGCCTTGGCGATTTCCACGGTGGCAAGGCCGATGCCGCCGCTTGCCCCCAGCGCCAGAACGGTTTCGCCCGGCTGCAAACGGGCGCGTTGTTTGAGCGCGTGGTATACCGTGCCATAAGCGCAGGTGAAAACGCCGGCGGTTTCCAGATCCATGGTTTCAGGCACGCGCGTGGCGAGTTGCGCATTGGCCACGGCATATTCGGCAAAGCCGCCCCAGCTGGTCAGCGCGGACACCCGATCGCCGATAACAAAGCGATCCACGCCCGGCCCCACTGCAGTTACGGTTCCGGCCAGTTCGCTGCCCGGTGCAAACGGAAGCTCCGGTTTGAACTGGTATTTGTTTTCGATGATCAGCGAATCGGGAAAATTAAGCCCGGAACAGTGCACGCGGATCTGAATCTCGCCGTCGCCCGGCTGCGGGATGGGCATATCACGCAGCTTCAGCGTTTCAGGCGGGCCATAAGCCTCGCAAACCAGCGCCTGCATTGTGTTTTTGCTCATAATCGATCTGCCCTGTCCCAGCGTTATATGTGACCCGATAGGCCGAACGTGTCCTACGGGGGTGGCGCGAAAGCAAGTCCCGGCTATGGAAGCGTGATGAGCGAAGTTGAAACTCTGACGATCCGCCGCCCGGATGACTGGCATCTGCATGTGCGCGATGGCGAAATCCTGCAAGGCGTTCTGGCCTACACTGCGCGCCAGTTTGGCCGCGCGATCATCATGCCCAATCTCTCACCGCCGATCACCAGCGCGGCCGATGCGCTTGCCTATCGCGCCAGGATCATCGGGGCTTTGCCTGCGGGTGCGGATTTTACGCCGCTGATGACCTGCTATCTGACAGACACGAGCGATCCTGACGAGATCGCGCGCGGCTTTGAAAGCGGTGCGTTTGTGGCGGCCAAACTTTATCCCGCACATGCCACCACCGGCTCTGCCCACGGGGTGACGGACGTGGCCAATATTCGCGGCGTTCTGGAACGCATGGCGGCAATCGGCATGCCGTTGCTGGTTCATGGCGAAGTGACCGACAGCCATGTCGATATCTTCGATCGCGAGGCGGTGTTCATCGAGCAGACGCTGGCGCCGCTGCTGCGCGATCTGCCGACGCTCAAAACCGTTTTTGAGCATATTACGACGACGCAAGCGGTCGATTTCGTGACCAGCTCCGGCCCCAACGTGGGTGCGACGATCACGCCGCAGCATCTGCACATCAATCGCAATGCGATGCTGGTGGGCGGGATGCAGCCGCACAATTTCTGCCTCCCTGTTGCCAAGCGCGAAAAACACCGGCTGGCGCTGCGCAAGGCTGCGACATCGGGATCGGAAAAATTCTTTCTGGGAACGGACAGCGCGCCGCATGCGCGGGATGCCAAGGAATCGGCATGTGGCTGTGCGGGTATTTTCAACGCGCCGTTCGCGCTGGAAAGCTATGCCGCCGTGTTTGAGGAAGAAGGCGCGCTTGACCAGCTGGAAGGCTTCGCATCGCTGCATGGTCCGCGTTTTTATGGCCTGCCGGTGAGCGAGCAAACGGTGACGCTGCGGCGCGATGGGGCCGATGTGCCCGATGTGATTGACGCCAATGGCACGCCGATCGTTCCGTTTCATGCTGGTGAGCGGCTGGCATGGCGGCTGGCTGACTGACGTTTCACCGCCGCCTGCGCGCGGTTTTGCAAACGGTTCGTCGCGACAAAGCATTCATTTCGTCGAAGTGTTTCAATTCTGACAGCGGTGTTGCCGTTGGTTCAGCTTGGTTCGCCTAACTCTCTGGTTGTCAGCACGGCAGGTCGTGCGAAGTCAGTTGGAGAGATAACATGATGAAACGCATCACGTTTTCCATCATCGCCGCGGCAGCTGCGGTTGCGGCCACCGGCTCTGCGAACGCGATGCCGTCATCTCATTCAGCGGCGCCTGCGATCAGTGTGAACGGTGTCGAGACTGGCTGGCAGCATGGCAGCCATCGCCACTGGCGTGGCGATCATCGCCACGGATCATCGCGGCCATATTATGACGAGCCGGTCTATCGCAATACGCGCACCTGGCGCGGGCGAGACGGGCGCACGTATTGCCGCAAGAAAGACGGCACCACCGGCCTGATTATCGGCGGCGCGGTTGGCGCCTTGCTGGGCCGCGAAATCGATGGCGGCCGCAATCGCGCCACCGGCACAATCCTTGGTCTGGCAGGCGGCGCGTTGCTGGGCCGGTCCATCGCGCGTGACGGGAGGCGCTGCCGCTAGGCGCCAGGCAACGAATTTACGAGGTTCCGCGCGTACGGCGACGCGCGGCAACAACGCGGTATCGCGGGTCGCGTATCGCGTGAGAGCGTTCCCGGACCTGTTCCGGGAGCGCTCTCTCTTTTTGTGTGCTTACCCGGACATCCCTTTCCGCCGTCCGGTTTCGGCCCGGTTCCAAACAAACCCTTTTGCCGCGCACTATCCCGATTTGGCACGGGCACGGAGTTTGCGCCGTGTTAACCGTGTTTTTCAATTTGCTGTTAAGAACTTCAGCCGATGCCTAACGCCATGTTAAGCAAAAGGTCCGTCGCCCCCATGACGGACGCTTCAGGAAGGGTTCCAAGTCCATGAAAACCGTTGCCCGTTTCGCGCTCATCAGCTTTGCGAGTGTTTCTCTGCTGGCCGGTTGCGGCGATGCCGATTCGAATGAGACCGACGCTGCCGGCGAAGATCCCGCGATGACCGGTGCGCTGGGTGACCAGATCATGGTCGATCCCGAGCTTTCCGGCCAGAACGGCGCGGCGGTTTCGGCAAGCAGCGGAAAAGCGGAATTGCCGCCCGAACAGCGCAGTCCCGAGGCGATAGCCGCGGCGCGCCAGGAAGCGGCCAAGCTGGCCGGCGGCACGCTGAAGTCCGCGCCTTCTCCATCAACCGGCAATGTTGCATCGCTGGTTGAAAACGCGGCGACCGCTGCGCAGGTGGCGGCATCGGCGAAAGCGGCCAGCACCGATTGTGCCGGAAAAGTCGAATATTCGATGAACTGGACGACAAAGCTGCCCAAGGCTTTGCCGATCTATCCGCGCGGCGCGGTTCAGGAAGCTGCCGGGACCGACAAGGATGGGTGCGCGCTGCGCGTGGTCAATTTCATCTCGCCGGTCGATCCGGGCGATGTCGTCGATTTTTACTACACACGGCTCAGCGCCGCCGGTTTCAACACCGATCACAAGCTGGATGGTGGCGATCACGTGCTGGGCGGCGGTAAGGCTGGCGTTGCCTATCTTATCTTTGCGCGCACGCTCGATAACGGGCTGACCGAAGTGGATCTGATCGCCAGCGGCCAATAGGCTGCGCTGGCAATAATCCGAGCTGGTGTTGCAGGTGCTGTTACAGAGGTCGTCCGGCGGCTCTGGTCTTAATTCAGGCCGACGCCAATAGCCGCGCGTGGCTGTTCCACTTCGCCCGATGCCACGGGGTAGGCACAATAATCGGCGGCGTAATAGCCGGTGGGCCGGTGGTTGCCCGAAAGTCCGGTGCCGCCCATAGGGGCTGCGTGGGAAGGGCCGATCGTTGGCCGGTTCCAGTTGACGATTCCCGCCCGGATGTTTGCCCAGAAGCGATTGTATTCCTGCGGCGTTCCGCCGATCAGCGATGCGGCAAGGCCAAACCGTGTGCCATTCGCAACTGAAATCGCTTCGTCCAGATCGTCAACCTTGATGACCTGAAGAATCGGACCGAACAGTTCCACGTCCGGGCGTTCCTTCATCCCGGTCGTATCGATGATCGAAGGGGAAAGGAAAGGCAGCGATTCATCGGGGCGGACCAGATGCTTGATCGCCCTGGCGCCGTGGCTGAGCAGGTAGAGGAAGCTTTCGGTCAGGCCGTCGGCGGCGGCGTTATCTATGATCGGCCCCATGAACGGCGCAGGTTCATCAAACGGGCTGCCCACGATGATGCGGTCTGCCAGAGATTTAATCTCGGGCACGATCTGATCGTACATTGAGGATTTGACGATGATCCGGCGGGCCGCGGTGCATCTTTGTCCGGCTGTCGTGAACGCGGATTGCACGATCAGCGCGGCTGCATCGGTGATTTTCGGGGTGTCCCATATGACCATGGGATTGTTGCCGCCCATTTCGAGCGCCACGATCTTGTCGGGCCGGGTTGCGAGCCTGCGGTTGATCGCGATGCCGGTGTTGGCCGATCCGGTGAACAGAACGCCATCGATTCCATCATGCGCGACAAGTTCCTGCCCGGTGAGCGGACCGCCGGTGACGACCTGGATGGCCGCGGCGGGAACGCCGGCCCGGTTCAGGCAGCGCGCCAGTATCTCGCCCGTGGCAGGCGCTTTTTCGCTGGGTTTGAAAATAACGGCATTGCCCGCGATCAGCGCCGGCACGATGTGCGAATTGGGCAGATGCGCAGGCATGTTGAACGGGCCCAGCACCACCATCACGCCGTGCGGTTTGTGCCGCAGCGCCATCGTGCCCTGTATGGCATTGTCCAGCTTGCGCTGGGCGCTCCGCTCGGCATAGGCGCGGATTGAAAGCTCTACCTTGCCGATCACCGCTTCCACTTCGGCATTGGCTTCCCACATCGGCTTTCCCGTTTCGCGGGCGATCGTGGTGGCCAGCTTGTCCGATTCCTTGCGCACTTCGTTGGCATAGCGGCGCATCAGTTCCATGCGGGTGGAAAGCGGCTGCGCGGCCCATGCGGGCCACGCGCGGCGCGAGCGCTTCACGGCATCGTCGGTATCGCTGACTTTGCCGCGCCAGATCTCGGAGCCGGTCGCCGGCTCATAAGAGATGATCTCGCTGTCGCTCACCGTGCCGTTGGGCTCCTGTGCGGGGGCCGCTGCCGGCCCGACTGGTGTCACCGCGTTCATTACGCTGGAATCCAATATCTTGAGTTGCTCTGCTTCGAGTGACCTATCGCACACGGGTTACTACTGCATTGGTGTGCGAAAATGGTTAATCGGGCCTTTCGGGCGGCGGTCCCAGTGCGGCTCCAAGCGCCCGAATTTCGGCAATGCGCTGGTTAAGCGGCTGCCAGTCGTCCGCGGTATCAATTGCGGTCCAGATGCGCTCCACTTCATCGATGTGGAGGCTGGGCGGAGTGTGCTGCTGCCACACGGCATATTCATCCGCCGCCAGCGGTTCGTAGGCGCGCAGCAGCTCTCCCGCTTCGCCTTCGGGCATGCGCCGTGCGCCGCGATGGGCAAAGAAGAACCGTTCGGGTGCGATCCCGGTTTCGCGCATGTGGCGTTCGGCGGCTGCGATCAGCGCGCTATCCGCCTCCTGCCCGCGTGAGTTGACGCCAAGCCGCCAGGTGAAGCGCCGGGTCATCGCCTGCTGATAGAGGCCGCCGAACCGGTCGATCGCGGCGATCAGCGGCTCGCTGTCGGCAACCTGCCGGAGCGCGACGGCCAGTTGGGCGCAATTCCAGTGCAGCGTTTCAGGCTGACGACCAAACGCATAAAGACCGCCGTGATCGAAATAGGCGGCGGTGAACGCCGGATCCCAGCTGGGCAGCCAGCGCCATGGCCCGTAATCGAAACTTTCGCCCGAAATGTTCATGTTATCGGTGTTGAGCACGCCATGCACGAAGCCCGATGTCATATATGAGGCAGCCAGATCGGCGAGCCGTTCGACGACCTGATGCATCAGGATTATCGCAGGCTCATCGCGGCCCGGCGAATCGGCGGGCGGCGCATTGCCGGGAAACGTTTCAAGACAATAGGCGATCA
This sequence comes from uncultured Sphingomonadaceae bacterium, assembly GCA_947258815.1. Taxonomy (GTDB): domain Bacteria; phylum Pseudomonadota; class Alphaproteobacteria; order Sphingomonadales; family Sphingomonadaceae; genus Novosphingobium. The sequence goes on along the minus strand of CAMYJW010000030.1, from coordinate 892,755 downwards.
GTTCTTCCATGCGATCGGCATCATCAAGATACAGCAGTCGCTGGAACGTGCCGATACGGATATGGCCATGCGAAAGGCGGACCATCACGGCCGATCGCGTTGGCGAAGGTTCGTCCCCACGGTCAAGCGCTTCGCCGGTTTCGATCACCGAAAGCGTCTTGCTGGTATGCACACCCAGCGCTTCGAGCATCTCGGTTGCCATGATTTCGCGCACAGCACCTTTCAGCGTCAGTCGCCCGTCACCCCCGCGACTGTAGGGCGTTGTCCCCGATCCCTTGGTGCCCAGATCAAGGAGGCGGCCATCTGCATCGCGCATCTGGGCAAACAGGAAACCGCGTCCGTCACCGATGTCGGGGTTGTAGTTGCGAAACTGGTGGCCATGGTAACGCAGCGCCAGCGGTTCGGGCAGATTGCCGGGCAGCGGCACGAATTCTCCAAAGTGGCTCACCCATGCCGCATCGTCGAGCGAGGCGAGCCCGATTGTTGCTGCGTGGCGATCGTTGCGAAAACGCAGGATATGTTTGGGAAATTTCGCTGCCTCCACGCGGTCGGCCAGCCAGGGCGATAATGCGGTGATGGGGGTGTCGGGCCGATAGTCTGCCGCTTGCGGTTCGCTTCTCATCGGGCGATAGTGAGAGTGTTGGGCGCGGTGATCAAGCCGGGTTTCAGGTTTTGGGGCGTTTGAGGTCTGCGATGACGGAATACAAAGATGGATACTGGACAACCGCGGACGATCTGCGGCTGCATTATCGCGATTATCCAGGGCGCGCGGATCGCCTGCCGGTGGTGTGCCTGCACGGGCTGACCCGCAATGCCCGCGACTTCGCCGATCTGGCAGAAAGCCTTGCGGGCGAACGCCGCGTGATCGTGCCCGAACATCGCGGCCGCGCCGAAAGCGAATATGCCAAAGATGCAACGACCTACAATCCGCCGCAGTATGTAGAGGATGTGATTCAGCTGCTTGACGAGCTGGGGATCGACCGTTTCGTTTCGGTTGGAACCTCGCTTGGCGGTATCATGACGTTTATCATCGGGGCGACGCGGCCCGATCGGCTGGCCGGCGCGGTGATCAACGATATCGGACCTTATATAGAGCCAGAGGGGCTGGCGGTGATCTTCAAGTATGTCGGGCAGGGGCGATCGTTTGAAACCTGGGTCCATGCCGCGCGCGCGCTGGAAGAAGTGCACGTTCGCGCGCATCCCACGTTTGAACTTGCCGACTGGATTGCAATGGCCAAGCGGCTGATGGCGCTGGGCGGCAATGGCCGGATCGTTTTCGATTATGACATCAAGATTGCAGAGCTTTTCAACACGATAGATCCTGACAACCAGCCCGATGGCTGGCCGGCGGTCGATGCGCTGGCCGGAAAACCCGTGCTGATCGTGCGCGGCGAACTTTCGGACGTGTTCTCCGCCGAAACCATGGACAAGATGCTGGCAAGGCTGCCCGATGCGGAAGGTATTTCTTTGCCCGATGTCGGCCATGCGCCCTTGCTGGACGAGCCGGGGGTTGCCGAAGCGATAGACCGGCTTCTGGCGCGTACCGGGTAAGCAAGGCTGGCCACGTTGCGAATTCTTCATCTGCATTCAAGCTTTGACCGGGGCGGGAAAGAGCTGCGTTGTGCGCAGCTTATCAATGCATTCGGGAAAGGGCTGGAACACACTATCGTTTCGGCGCAGCCCGAAGCGCTGGGTGCCGCATCCGCAATTTCGGGTGCGATCAGGACGGATTATCCCGATGATTTTCCGGCGCTTGCCGGGCGGCCCTTTCCCGCGCGGTTGCGCACGATTGCACAGGCGATGCAACCGTTCGATCTGGTGCTGACGTATAACTGGGGCGCGATGGATGCGGTGATGGCGCATTCGATTTTCGGCAAGTTCTATGGGCTTGCGCCGCTGGTCCATCACGAAGACGGATTTAATGAGGATGAGGCGAATGGCCTGAAAACCTCGCGCAACTGGTTTCGCCGGGCGGCGCTGACCCGCAGCGCGGCGCTGGTCGTCCCGTCAAAACGGCTGGAAGCGATCGCGCTTGATGTCTGGAAACTGCCGCGCTCCGGTGTGCGGCTGATTATCAACGGTATCGATACGCTGGCCTATGCGGGCAAGCCCAGGGCCGACGCTCTGCCCCGCATCATCAAGCGCGAGGGTGAGAAATGGGTGGGGACACTTGCCGGGCTTCGTGCGGTCAAGAATCTGCCCCGGCTCGTGCGTGCATTCGCCGGATTGCCCGAACACTGGCAACTGGTGATACTTGGCGAAGGGCCGGAACGTGAGGCGATCCGGGATGAGGCGATGCGCCTTCAGATCGCGCATCGCGTCCACTTGCCGGGGTTTGTCAGCGATCCTGCGAAAGCGGTCGGGCTGTTCGATATTTTCGCGCTTTCGTCAGACAGTGAGCAGTTTCCGATCTCGGTGGTGGAAGCGATGGCGGCGGCATTGCCGGTCGCTTCGCCCGATGTGGGCGATGTATCGGCAATGATTACGCCCGAGAACCGTGAATTTGTTTCGCCGACCGGGGATGAGGAGGCGCTGGCCGATGCGCTGCAAACACTGGCTTTTGACGATAGTTTGCGCCAGCGGATTGGAGAAGCGAACAGGCAACTCGCTGTCAAAAATTACGATGAAAAAACAATGATTTCCAAGTACAAGAAGGTCTATGCGCAGGCGCTTGGTCGCGCTGAATTTCCGTGAGCTTCTTTGCCCCGGCGGGCATTCACTTTGCCTTCACCTGAGCACATGCAGTTTATAGGCGTTGAAATGGCCGGTCCATCCGCTTAACAGCCGGATAGCCACTCTAACTGCGGAAAGCGCCCGATTTGGCCCTGCGTCCTGAAGATCCCGATTCCAGCGAAAACAAGCCAGCCGACAAGAAGAAGGCGTTGCAGGACGACGTGTTCCTGCGAGAGGTGGACGATGCCCTGCGCGAGGATGAGCTGAAAAGCTTTGTCACGCGTTATGGTGTTCCGCTTCTGGCCGCGATTGTGATCGGGCTGGCCGGGCTTGGTGGATATCTGTGGTGGGACAGCAGCCAGAAACAGGCCGCGGAAGAGCGCGGCGAGAAATACATCGTCGCGCTTGACGAGCTGGAATCGCAGAATCTTGAACGCGCGGACGAACAGCTTGGGCTGGTTATCGAAGACAGCGGAACCGCCAGCGCGGCATCGGCGAAGTTGTTGCGCGCCGGAATCGCGCTGGAGCAGGATCGCCCCAAGGACGCGCTGAAAATTTATGCGGAAGTCGCTGCCGATGATAGTGCGCCGCAACCGTTTCGCGATCTGGCGATGGTACGCGAAGTTGCCGCCAATTTTGACGAGATGGAGCCGCAGGCGGTTATCGACAGGCTCAAGCCGCTGGCGGTGCCGGGCAGCCCCTGGTTCGGAGTTGCCGGAGAACTGGTCGGCATGGCCTATCTCAAGCAGGAAAAAGACGATCTGGCCGGCCCCCTTTTCGCCAAGATTGCACGCGATGAGGATGTGCCGCAATCGTTGCGCGGGCGTGCGCGGCAGCTTGCCGGTCTGCTTGGCGTTGATGCGATTGAGGATGTTATCGGCGATGAAGCTGCGGAAAAGGCGAAAGAGCCAACCGCCGCTGGTGGGGAAGCTGACGCCGCGCCGGAATCGGATTGAGGATAAGAGCGCTGGAATAACGGCGGCAATGTGTTGATTGGCAAGGATTTTATAATGAATGTGCGCAAACTGACGCGTCGTCTGGCGGTTCCGGTCATCCTGGCCCTTGCGGTTTCGGGGTGCGGCGTGCTGGGCGGCAAGGATGGCCCGAAAACGCCGACTGTGGGAGAGCGTATTCCGATTCTCTCGCGCATCGAATCGGGCGCGAAAGTGGACCCCGCACTGGCCGGACTGTCGGTTATTCTCCCGCCTGCTGCAGTCAATGCCGATTGGGCGCAGGCCGGTGGCACCGCGAACAAGAGCTACGGGCACCTTGCATTGAGTGCGTCCCCTTCGCGGATCTGGACGGCTTCGGTCGCGGGATCGAGCAACAAGCGCCGTCTGGCTGCGTCTCCCGTGGTTGGCGCGGGCAAGCTGTTCGCGATGGGCACGGATGGCGCGGTCACGGCTTTCAATGCCGACACAGGATCGCGGCTGTGGACCAAAAGTTTCCGGGTGTCGGGCGATGGTTCTTCCACGGTGTTTGGCGGCGGTGTCGCTTATGATTCGGGCCGGGTTTTCATCACAACGGGTTTTGGCGAAGTAGCCTCGCTTGATGCCGATACGGGCGAGCAGGCCTGGAAGGTCAAGCCGGCCGGCCCTCTGCGCGGATCGCCAACAGTGGCTTTCAATGCGGTTTATGTGATGACGCAGGACAACCAGATCCATGCGCTCAATGCGGCGGACGGCACACCGCTGTGGGCCGAATCGGGTTCGGTCGAGCAGGCGGGTGTATTCGGTGTGGCTGCGCCTGCTGCCGGGCGGGGCACGGTGATTGCCGGATACAGTTCGGGTGAACTGGCGGCCTATCGCTATGAAAACGGGCGGACGCTGTGGTCTGACGCTCTGGCGCGCACGTCGATTTCAACCGAAGTGGGCAGCCTGACTGATGTCGATGCCGATCCGATCATTGATCGCGGGCGCGTCTATGCGCTTGGCCAGGGTGGCCGGATGGCTGCCTATGAACTGGTGACCGGGCAGCGCATCTGGGAACTGAATCTGGCCGGAATATCCACGCCTGCTGTTGCCGGGGACTGGGTGTTCACGCTGACGGACGATGCCCAGCTTCTGGCGATTGCCCGCAACACCGGCAAAGTGCGCTGGCAGACGCAACTGGCGCGCTATCGCAACGAAAAGAAGCGCAAGAATCCCTACTTCTGGGTTGGCCCCGTGCTGGCCGGCGATCGGCTGTGGCTCGCCAATTCGCGCGGCGAAGTGCACTATGCGAACCCGGCGGACGGGCAATCTTCATCGTTTGCGAAGCTGGGCAATGCGGTTTCGCTGGCTCCGGTCGTCGCCAATCAGACGCTTTATATCATGGACGATGGCGGAAAGATCACGGCTTACCGTTAGGGATTGGCCCCCGGCCTTCAGGGCGATTTCCGATTAATCGGGATCGGGATCGGGAACGCGCCAAGCCTGTGCGGCGCATGAGCGTTGTTTTTCCGTTCGCGTCAGCATGGACGGAAAACGTTCCAAGACCGCGCCAAAACGCCGTCTTTCACGCCCGTTAACCAATTCGCGCTACTGGTGCGCGCATGAATCCGAACCGGGAATCTGCGCAATCGCGCCCTGTCAGCGATGTCTCGTCGGGGGTCGGCCTGTCGGGCCTGCTGGGCCTGTTCGTGTGGATCGCGATCTGTCGCAACTGGCCGGGCCTGTCCGAAGCCCTTTCGCTGCCTGGCCCGCGCGCGCCGCTTGATGGCCCTTATGCCGCGCTGATGACGTTGTTGTTCACTGGTGGCCCGATGGTTGCGTGGTCGGTCTTTATCGACAAGGTCCATCGCCGCGCATCGACCGGGATTGACTGGGATCGCCCCAGGCCCGCCGGTTCGTACACCGATGTTTCGATCACCAAACTGGCCGGTCTGTGGGTAACATGGGCGATGATCGGCGCGTTCTATTGCATCGGGCGCTGGTATTGGGACGGGCAATATCAGTTCGCGATGGAAGTGATCGGGGTGGCGGCGGTGCCGCTGTTCGTCCTTGCGGTGCCTTATGTGTTCTGGCTCGATCGCTTCATGGTGAATCCGCGCGACGGCGCATGGCATTTCGGCGCCATGCTGATCGGGCGGGAACCTTATGAACCTGAGGAAATCAGGGCGCATTTCCGGTCATGGGCGGTGAAAGGCTTTTTCTGCGCGTTCATGATCTCGATCCTGCCGCCCGGATTTGCCTATATCGTCAATCTCGATCTTGCCGCGATGGAACTGAAGCCGGTTGTTATTGCCGGTGGGCTGATTGAGCTGTTGTTCGTCATTGATGTGCAGATGGCGATGGTCGGCTATCTGCTGACAGTCAAACCGCTTGACGCGCAGATTCGCAGCGCCAATCCCTATATGTCGGGCTGGGTCGCCGCGCTGATCTGCTATCCGCCGTTTATCCTGATGGGCGATGGCGGGCCGCTGGCCTATCATTATAACACCGCTGACTGGGGATACTGGCTGGCGGACTATCCGGTGTTGCTGTGGATCTGGGGCGCGTGGCTGGTGTTCCTCACCGGCGTTTATGCATGGGCGACGGTGATTTTTGGCCTGCGTTTTTCAAACCTCACGTATCGCGGGATCATCACCAATGGCCCTTATCGTTTTACGCGCCACCCGGCATACGTTTCGAAAAACCTGTTCTGGTGGTTCGCGACGATGCCGTTTCTGGTGACCAGCCACTCTTTCACCGACATGGTGCGCAACACCGCAATTCTCGCGGCGGTCAGCGGCGTTTATTACTGGCGCGCGCGGACCGAGGAAAAGCACTTGCTGGGCGAGGATGCGAAATATCGTGCCTATCATTCATGGATGGCGGAAAATGCGCTGATCACCCGGACGTTTAACCGCATTGGCAAACGGGTCGCCCGGCGCGGACCGCACGTACAGCCTGCGGAATGACCAGCGCCTGTGTCTAAAGATTCACGCTGTTCTTGACGACATGCATCGTGATCTCGCGCTCAGACATGCCCAGCTCGGCGCGTTCATCCTGCCATCGCTTCATATGGGGCGCTTCGAAATGACGCGCGAGAATATCTCCGCTCACCCATGCTTCGCTCACTCTGAACAGACCGGGATCGAGAATGTCCTGCGCATAGGAATAGGCAAGGCAGCCCGGTTCTTCGCGGCTGGCGGTGACCACCCGCTGCATGGCGGGCATCGCTTCGTCCAAGCGCTCAACCGGAAGCCGGAATTTTCCTGTCACCACGATCACGTCAGAACGCCTCTTCGTAAACCCGCGTGATATCGCCGCCCCATTCGCCGTGATAGAGATCAAGCAAGCGCTGAGCGGGGACTTTGCCGGTCGAAACGATTTCGTTGAGCGGTTCGAGATAGCCGGTTTCGTTATCGCCGCTGGCGTTCAGGCGCGCGCGCGCGGTCAGCCCGGCGCGGGCGATATCCAGCACTTCGCCGGCGATATCGCGCAGTTTTCCGCCGCCGGGCAGCGGCGCATCAAGCGCCAGTTCGGGCACCGCATTGCGCAGCGCTTCGCGCTCTTCCATATCCCAGCCTTTGACCAGATCCCATGCCGCATCAAGCGCGCCCTGATCATAAAGCAGGCCAACCCACAACGCGGGCAGGGCGCAGATCCGGTTCCACGGGCCGCCATCGGCGCCGCGCATTTCCAGAAAGCTTTTCAGGCGCACTTCGGGAAATGCGGTGGACAAGTGATCGTTCCAGTCGCTCATGCGCGGACGCTCACCGGGCAGGGCGGGAAGCTGGCCTTTCAGAAAATCGCGAAAACTCTGGCCCGCAGCGTCGATATATCTGCCCTCGCGGAACACGAAATACATCGGCACATCCAGCATGTATTCCACATAGCGTTCATAGCCAAAGCCATCTTCAAACACGAACGGCAGCATGCCCGTGCGCTGGGGATCGGTGTCTGACCAGATGTGGCTGCGATAGGAAAGAAAGCCGTTGGGCTTGCTTTCAGTGAAGGGAGAGTTGGCAAACAGCGCAGTGGCAAGCGGCTGGAGCGCCAGCCCGACGCGGAATTTTTGCGCCATGTCCGCTTCGCTTGAATAGTCAAGATTGACCTGAATGGTGCAGGTGCGCAGCATCATATCAAGGCCCATGGTGCCCACGCGCGGCATGTGGCGCATCATGATATCATACCGGCCCTTGGGCATCACCGGCAATTCTTCGCGGGTCTTGTCCGGCCACATGCCAAGGCCCAGAAATCCCTTGCCGGTGCGCGCGCCGATGGCTTTTACTTGCTCAAGATGCCGCCCGGTTTCGGCGCATGTCTGATGCAGGTTTTCAAGCGGCGCGCCGGAAAGTTCCAGCTGGCCGGCGGGCTCAAGGCTGACGGTGCCATCCGGCCCGGCCATGGCGATAACCTTGCCGCCTTCTTCAACCGGCTCCCAGCCAAATTCGCGCAGAGCGAGCAGCAGATCGCGGATGCCGCCCGGCTCTTCATGGCTGGGCGCGTGGTGATCCCGCACGCAATAGACCAGCTTTTCATGTTCGGTGCCGATCCGCCAGCGCTCGCGTGGTTTCTCTCCCGCGGCCATAGGCTGCGCAAGTTGTTCGACATTTTCGATGATCGGGTCTGCCCGGTCCGATTTCTGCCGCGTGCTCATGCACTGGCCGTTAAGCCACCAAATCGCCAAGCGCCAGTTATTTGTGCCAATCGCCGGCAAGCGCCATCCACAGCGCCGTGGCGGCGATCGCCGCGGTTTCGCCGCGCAGGATACGCGGCCCCAATGATATCGCGCGCGCTTGCGGGTGGGCGCGGATCGCCGCGCGTTCGGCATCGTCAAACCCGCCTTCCGGGCCGATCAGCAGCGCGGCTGGTCCGGTCTGGGCGGCGAACAGGTCTGCCGCCGGATCGCCGCCTGCCTCATCGGCAAAGAACAGCGCGCGTTCGTGTGGCCAGTCGCGCAAGAGCGCATCGAGCTTTACCGGCGCGGAAACGTCGGGAAGCGCGGTGCGCGCGCATTGCTCTGCCGCTTCGGTGATGATTGTCTGCGCGCGCTGGGCATTGAGCTTGTCGGCGACGCAGCGGCGGGTGATGACGGGCTGGATGCACCGCACGCCCAGTTCGGTCGCTTTTTCGAGCACGAGATCGAAATTCGGCTTTTTGAGAAGCGCCGGGCACAATGTGAAATCGGGAACCTGTTCGCGCGGGCGCAGCTGTTTTTCCCCGATCAGCGCAACATCGCGTTTTGTGGCCGAAACAACGCGCGCCAGCCATTCGCCGGTTTCATTGTCGCACACGATCACCGCGTCTCCGGGCGAAACGCGCATCACTTTTGCCAGATAGTGTGACTGGCCCGCTTCAAGCGGGACAGTGCCCCCCGGCGCAAGCGGCGCGGTCACAAACAGGCGCGGGGCGGACTTGGGCGGCCAGGCGGGGGTTGCGGTCATGCGTGCTCATTAGCATCGCGTGCGCTGGGCGTAAGCCGGAAACCGGTTTCACAAAATTTCCGGCTTTAACGTGCGTAGCGGCCCGGTTAGAGCACGCCAATGTCTGACGCTATCGTTCCTGACAGCGAGCATCGCGGCCTTGTTGCGCGGTTGCCGCGTGGTTTGCGTGATTATGCGCTGCTGGCGCGGTTCGATCGCCCGATTGGCTGGTGGCTGCTTTTCTGGCCGTGCGCGTGGGGCGTGTTGCTGGCGGGCGGCGCGGCGCGGTGGGATCTGATCCTCTGGCTGTTGCTTGGTGCGATTGCGATGCGCGGGGCGGGCTGCGTTTATAACGATATCGTCGATGCCGATCTGGATCGGCAAGTGGCGCGCACGGCGTCGCGCCCGGTGGCAAGCGGGGCGGTCAGCCGCAAGGCGGCGTGGGTCTGGCTTCTGGCGTTGTGCCTGATCGGGCTGATCGTTTTGCTGCAATTGCGCTGGCAGGCGCAGCTTGTCGCGCTGGGCAGCCTGCTGCCGGTTGCAGCCTATCCGTTTATGAAGCGCATCACATGGTGGCCGCAGGCATGGCTTGGCCTTGTGTTCAGCTGGGGTGCGCTGGTCGGGTGGAGCGAAGTTCACCCTGCTGACTGGGCGGTTCTGGCCGCGCTCTATGGCGGGTCTGTCTTGTGGGTGATCGGCTATGACACGATTTACGCGCTGCAGGATCGCGAAGACGATGCACTGGTCGGCATCCGTTCCAGCGCGCTGCGGCTGGGCGGAAACGTGCGCGCGGGCGTGACGTTGTTTTATGGCGGGGCGGTGTTGTTGTGGGCGCTGGCGTTCTGGATGCTGCGACCGGACTGGGTGGCATTGATCGCGCTGGTGCCGATGGCCGGGCATCTGGCGATGCAGGCGTTGACGCTGCGGGCGGGCGATGGCGCCAATGCACTGGCGCTGTTTCGGGCAAACCGCTTTGCCGGATTGCTGATGGCGCTGGCGTGCTGGGTTGTCGGCAATGCCTGAAAAGACGTGTGATCGGTGCCGCAATGGGACCGCTGATCACGCCATCCATTGCATGGCGCAGCCTTGAAAGCCGGGCTGTATCAAACCGAAACAAGTCAAGTTTTCACGATTCTTTTCGCGCGGTTATCCGGAAAATTACGTGGATAAACTGTTTAAAAAATGCGATGAGGTGAGTGAAACCCAAAGCTCGATTCGGGTTGAGTTTTTGGATTGGACCAAAAAGGGGGCGTGATGGACACGAATGAACTGATTTCGATCGGCGTCCTCGCCAAGCGAACCGGCCTCGCTGTCTCTGCGATTCGGTTTTATGAAGACAAGGGCCTGATCACCTCGCAGCGGACCGAAGGCAATCAGCGCCGCTTCAGGCGATCCGATATCAGGCGTCTCAGTTTCATTCTCATCGCCCAGCGCCTCGGCCTCAGTCTGCCGGAGATCGAACAGGCCATGCGCCGTCTGCCCAGTGGCCGCACCCCTTCGATCAGTGACTGGCAGCGCATCAGCCGTTCGCTGCGCGAGGAAATCGATTCGCGCATCGCACTGCTCACCCGCACGCGCAGCAAGCTGGACGAATGCATCGGCTGTGGCTGTATGAGCCTTGAGCGATGCCAGCGCACCAACCGCGAAGACCGCGCCGCCGTTTCCGGCCCCGGCCCGCGTTACGTGCTGGCGGATTAGCTTTTCAGATACCGAGCGCCTTGCGCAGCTCGGCATTGATTCGCGTTTGCCAGCCTTTGCCGGTGGCGCGAAATTTCTCGATCACATCGGGATCGAGGCGCAGCGTAACCTGCTTTTTGGGGTTGTCCTTCAGCGGACGACCCGGCTTTGCAACAGTGCCACGCGCAGGGCGAATGATCGTGTCACCTTTGTGAACAGCGGCGGACCGAAACATTTCTTCCGTCCACTCGACATCTTCATCGTCGGGATCAATCCAGGCTTCGGAGCCTCGCTTCGTGTTCTCGTTCATGTGCAAATCTCATCGTGATGATGCGACGTGTTCCGTTACGAGGCGTCCAGACCAGCGAGACACGTTTGCCATGCAGGAAACCCCAAACACGATATCGTGTCTCACCATAGTCTCTGCGGTCATCGATGATCTGGTAATGTTCTTCGGAAAATACCAATCCGGAGTCCGCCAAATCAAGACCACGCTCCGTTAGAATCTTTTGGCGTTTGACTTCATCATAAGTGATTTTGCGCGGGTCGATCCATTCACTACCACTCAACTCAGCCTCCGCACAAAAATATCACATCAAGAAAATCCTTTTCCTATGTCCTGCCAAAGGTCGGCGCGGACTATGGCGACTTATTTCTTGTAACTACAAAAATATGTGCAGTCAACTCTATTCCGCCGCCAGCAGTTCCTCGGCATCACCCAGATCGACGCTGACCAGACGCGAAATGCCTTTTTCGACCATGGTGACGCCAAACAGGCGGTGCATCCGGCTCATCGTTACGGCGTTATGCGTGACGATCAGGTAGCGGGTATCGGTTTCGGCAACCATCGCATCAAGCAGATCGCAGAAGCGTTCGATGTTGGCATCGTCAAGCGGCGCATCGACTTCATCGAGCACGCAGATCGGCGCGGGGTTGGTCAGGAACAGCGCGAAAATCAGCGCCACTGCGGTCAGCGCCTGTTCGCCGCCCGAAAGCAGCGTCAGCGATTGCAGGCGTTTGCCCGGCGGCTGGGCGAAAATCTCAAGCCCGGCTTCCAGCGGATCGTCTGAATCGACAAGCGCGAGGTGCGCCTGTCCGCCTTCGAACAGCCGCGCGAACAGGCGGCGGAAATGGGTATCGACATCTTCGAACGCGGCTTTCAGGCGTTCGCGCCCTTCGCGATTGAGATTACCGATTGATCCGCGCAGACGGTGGACGGCTTCGGTCAGCTCGGCTTGCTCTGTCAGGTTTGCGCCGTGTTCCTGTTCTGCCTGCGCCAGTTCATCGGCGGCGACCAGATTAACCGGCCCGATCCGTTCGCGATCGGCAACCAGTTTATCCATCGTGGCCGATTCTTCGCCCGCCGCGCAAACATCGTCACCTTCAAATCCGAATGTTTCGCAAAGCCGTGGCGGCGGGCACTGAAAGCGCTCACCCGAAATGCGCGCCATTTCGGAGCGGCGCTCTGCTTCGTTCTCCGCGCGGGCGGCGGCTCCGGCCCGGTTTTCGCGCGCTGAGGCAAGTGCTTCCTGTGCCGCGGCAAGCGCGGTGTCGGCAATGCGCGCGTCCTCTTCGGTACGGGCAACGGCGGCTTCGGCAGTGGCGAGATCGGCGGTGAGGCGTTCGCGCACACTATCGCCTTCCTCGATCTGCTGCATCAGCGATTCGGGCTTGGCGGCGACAACCGCGCGTTCCTGTTCGATTTCTTCGAACCGGCGGCCTGCTTCGGACAGGCGATTGGCGGCATCGCCCGCGCGGGCCTGCCAGCTTTGAATGTCAGAGCGCTGCGCGGAAGTGCGCTCGCGCGAAACGGCCAGCGCCTGATCGGTCGCGGCCAGGGTGGCGGTTGCATTCTGCAAGGTCTGGCGCGCGGCATCGTGCCGGGCTTGTGCGGCATCCAGCGCGGCGCGGCCCGCCTGCGGATCGGGCAATTCGGCGCGGCGTTGCTGTGCTGCCTCAATGTCAGTCTCTGCCGCAGTGCGTCGCTCGGCAAGATCGCCGGCTGCCTGATCGAGCTGCGCGCGGCGCAGGGCCAGCCGTTCGCGCGCGGCTTCGGCCTGATCGAGCGCGCGAAGCGCCAGCCGCTCTTCCTCAGCTGCCTGTGCAACGGTGCGTTCAGCGCCGACAAGCGCGGTCTGTAAATCGGAAAGCTGCGTTTGCGCGGTTATCTGTGCAGCTTCTGCGGCTTGCACCAGCGCCTGTTTGGCGGGCAGTTCGGCTTCGAGTTCGGCGAAGCGGTTTTCCGATTCGAGCAACGCTGCTTCCGCGCCGCCTTCGCCGCGTGCGACAAACCCGTCCCAGCGCCGCAAACGGCCCGACAAAGTGACAAGCCATTCTCCGGGACCAAGCGCGCGGCCATCATCGTCTGGCGCGACATGGACAAGCGCCAGCCGCGCGCAAAGTTCTGCCGGGCAATCGCTGACATGCGCGGCGATACTGTCTGCCACGGGGGCGGGATTTGGCGCGCCAGACCAGAACCGGCCATCCTGATCTGCAGGTGCGCTGCCAAGGCCCGCTTTGGCATCGCGTCCCAGCACGGCGGCAAGCGCGCGTTCATACCCCGGTGCCGCGCGCACCTTGTCTATCGCGGCAGGCAGGCCATGGCCGCCCGATGCGCGTTTGGCGCGTGCTTCGCGATCCTTGCGCAAGGCGGCATGTTCGCGCTCAATCCCGGTGATTTCGGCTCTGGCTGCTGAAAGCGCGCTTGCCGCTTCATCGCGTGCGGATTGCAAATCGGCTTTGCTGGCCTGTTTTTCTTCCAATGCCGCGCGCGCTTGGCTGAGCGCTCGCGTGGCTGCTTCGGCGCGGGTTTTCGCATCGGTGACGCCCGTTTCGGGATCGCCTTGCCCGGTCAGCTCGGCCAGTTGCGCCTTGTGCCGGTTTGCCTCGGTTTCCAGCCGCTCAATCCGGCTTTTGGCGGCATCGAGTTCTGCCTCGGCGATGCGCCATTCGGCATCGACACCGGCCTGTGCGGCGGTGGCCTGCGCAAGATCCAGTTCCGCCTGCCGTGCGGCGCGTTCTGCCTTTTCCAGCGTATCGGACAGCGCGGGGCGTTGCTGTTCGTCCTGCGCCAGACGGGCTTCGCCTTCGGCCAGTTCGGTTTGCAGCCGTGAAAGCGCTTGGGCGGCGTCTTTGGTGAGGCGATCGGCATCGCCGCGATCAGCCTCCAGCCGCTGGCGCTGCCTGTCAAGATCGGCCAGCCGTTCTTCGGCTGATTCAAGCTGGCTGGTGAGCGCGGCCATGCGGTGGCCATGCGCGCTGGCATCATCGCGCCGGTCAGCCAGTTCATCGCGCGTGGCGGCCAGAGCCTTGGCCGTTTTGGCTTGCCGTGTCTGCGCCGTCTGGGCGGCGGTTTGCGCGGCGATCACGCGCGTTTCGGCGCCTTGTGCTTCGGCCTTTGCTGCGTCTGCCGCCTGCGAGGCATCGCGCCAGCGGGCAAACACCAGCCGCGCTTCGGCTACACGAATCTGTTCTGAGAGCGCCTTGTATCGTTCTGCCGCGCGGGCCTGCCGCTTGAGCGCGGCGATCTGTTTATCGAGCCCCGCCATGATGTCTTCAAGGCGGCCCAGATTGGTTTCTGTGGCGCGCAGTTTCTGTTCGGCATCCTTGCGCCGCACATGCAGGCCGGAAATGCCCGCCGCTTCTTCCAGCATCAGGCGGCGTTCTGTGGGTTTGGCCGAAATTACCGAAGCGATCCGGCCCTGACTGACCAGCGCGGGCGAATGCGCGCCGGTGGCGGCATCGGCAAAGATCAGCGCAACATCCTTGGCCCGCACATCGCGCCCGTTGAGGCGATAGGCACTGCCCGCGCCGCGCTCTATCCGGCGCACGACTTCCAGTTCCTCGCGCTCGCCCGTCTCGCCTGTCAGCACGACTTCGGCAAAGGCGCGCGGTGGGCGACCTGCGGTTCCGGCGAAGATCACATCTTCCATGCCGCCGCCGCGCATCGATTTGGGAGAGCTTTCGCCCATCACCCAGCGGATTGCTTCCAGCAGGTTCGATTTGCCGCAGCCGTTCGGGCCGACAACCCCGGTCAGCCCCGGTTCGATGCGCAGTTCGGACGGCTCAACAAAGCTTTTGAAGCCGCTGAGTTTGAGCCGTTTGAAGCGCATCGCCGGCCGCTATCTGCCCAAGGTCGCGCGTATCATCAGCGCGCGCCCATCGTTTCAAGCTGCGCCTTGATCTCAGGCCAGGTGTTCACGTCTGCCTTGACGCCGTTGATCACGAAAGCGGGCGTTCCTGTAATACCGTATTCATCGCTTTGCTTGCTGGTTGTTTCCACCAGCACTTCGGCGCCTTCATGATCGGCAAGGCAGGTGCTTGCCTGTTCGGCGGCGATGCCGCGGGCGGCGAAGAATTCATCGAGGCCCGCAACTTTGGCAATGGCCTGATAGCGTTTCTCAGGCGGCTGACTGGCGGCCTGGGCGACTTGCGCTTCTCCGGCCTTGGTCCACGCGTCGATAATCGCGGACTGGCTGGCGAGCGTCTGCTCGGTCAGCGCGAAAAACGCGCCGGGCTGGCCACAGCGCGTTAGCATTGCCATCGTCAGATCGAGCGGATTCATCACGAAGTTGCGAAATTCCAGACTGACGCGGCCGCTGGCCACGAAGCCCTGCTTGAGTTCATCCTTGCTTGTTTCCGTGAACGTCGCGCAATGGGGGCAGGTGAGAGAGGCAAACTCGATCACTTTGATCGGCGCGTCGGGATTGCCGATGCGATATCCGCCTTCGGGCGTTTTCTCTACCGTTTCGGTCCAGCTTTTGCCTTCGGGCGGGGCGATATTTTCTATCGGTTCGCCCGAAAGCGCCGCGCCCGTGCCGCCGCTTTCGCTGCAGGCTGCCAGGCCAAGCGCCAAGGGAGCCGCGAATGCAGCCAGCGCGAGACGACGGATGTTAAGGCGATTCATGCGTGCAATTCCTGTCATAGAAAGTGAAAGCTAGCCGATTGATATTGGGGAGAGAAGCCAGCTTTACTGCGCGCCCACAGATATCTCCACAAGATATATGGCCCCCGCAAGCGCAGGATCGCTTATTCGACCGCCGCTTTCAGCCATGGCTTCAGGCTGTCCCAGTCATGCACGTTTTCGATCAGCGCGCCGTTTATTGCGAAACTGGGCGTGCCGGGAACACCAAGCCGCGTCGCATCCTGTGTTTGCGAAATGAGTTTTTCAGCCATTTTCATATCGCCAAGGCAGGTATCGACCCGGACGCGGGTATAGCCGCGCTGTTCCATCAGTGCATAGAATCCAAAGTCCCGCGCGACGGCGCGCAGCCTGACCGGCACGGCGCCATGTGCCCAGCGCTGCTTTTGAAGGTCCGACATTGATGGCATCCTGGCGAGCCACTTTTCCTGTTCATGCAGGAAAATGTGGTGGCGTTTGAAAAACCCCGCCGGTTCTCCGCAATTGGTGAGCATGGCGACGGTGAGATCAACCGGATCGCGAACGACATGCTGCACTTCGACCGAAACTTTGCCGGGCATGACATAGGCGATGCGAAGCGGCGCGTCGGACTGTTTCTGGAATGTGGCGCAGTGCGGGCAGGTGTAGCTGACAAATTCGGTGAGCTTTGCCGGTGCTTCCGGGTTGCCAAGCACATGGCTGCCTTTCGGCGTCACGTTGATCGTTGCCGTCCAGTTTGCCTTGCTGGCGGCCAGAGACAACGCCGCGATAACCCCAAGCGCGGCAATCCGCATGAACTGCATCAGGTTTCGTCCTCTTCCCCGCTCGCGTTGCCCATGCTGCGCGCCAGCGATTCCAGCACGGCGCGCAATTCCGGGTCGCCGATATCGCGCAGCGACTCGCCCAGCTCCACCGGAACCGGCTTGAGCGAAGGCGGCGATGCCGATCTTGTCTCTTTCGCAGGCGGCGCCTTAACCTCGCCTTGCCGGATTTTCGCTCTGGAAACCGCATTGTATCCGAAAAAGCGGTTCACCCGTTCGATGATTTCAGGGATGACTTGCTGGATCAGCGGGGCATGTGCGGGGAGCACGACCAGCTGCAAAATGCCATCGTTCTTCGCGCCGGGCGGAAACCGGATCGATTCGGGCGCGCACACCCGCGCATGGCTGGGGCCGACGATTTCGGGCCACCGCGACACCACGCTTGATTGTACAAAGCCGAATCGGCGAAACGCCGTGCGCCCGATTTCGGGCATCAGCTCGCTGATTTGCCGGGCCTGTCCGCCGCGCTGGCGTTCATAGCGGCGCGCTTTGCCGCCAGCCTTGCCGCCAGCTTTGTCATCGCCTTTGCCACGGCTCGCGGTTGTCCGCTGGCTCTTGCCCGGTTTTGGCGGTTTGTCCCGTTCCATTGCGCATCGGGCAATGCCATAGCGGCGCGATGGATGCCAGTTCGCATGATATCGCCGCCACGCTGATCGGCTGGTATGACGAACACGCCCGCGATCTGCCCTGGCGCGCCAGGCCGGGATCGCCTTTGCCTTCGCGCGCAGGCGATCCGCAATGGGCCTATCGGGTCTGGCTGTCCGAAGTTATGCTTCAACAGACGACAACCGCTGCTGTTGCGCCGTATTTTGCCGCATTCACCGCGCGCTGGCCCACGGTGGAGGCGCTTGCCGCGGCGGATGAGGCCGATGTGATGGCCGCGTGGGCGGGGCTTGGTTATTATGCCCGCGCGCGCAATCTGATAGCCTGCGCGCGCGAAGTGGCGGCGCGCGGCGGGGCATTTCCGCAAACCGAACTGGAACTGCGCAAACTGCCGGGGCTCGGCGCCTATACCGCTGCTGCCGTTGCCGCGATTGCCTTTGGCCAGCGCGCGGTTGTTGTCGATGCCAATGTCGAACGGGTGGTGGCGCGGCTGTTTGCGATCGACGATCCGTTTCCGGCGGGGCGCAAGGCCGTGCACGCGATGGCGGATCGGATCACGCCAGAGCGACGCGCGGGTGATTTCGCGCAGGCGATGATGGACCTGGGCGCAACGATCTGCACCGCTCGCACGCCGAAATGCGCGCTGTGTCCGCTGGCCGGTCAATGCCGTGCCTATGCGGCGCACGCGCCAGAGCGTTTTCCGGTGAAACCACCCAAAAAGCCGCGCCCGACCCGCACCGGAACTGCATTCTGGGTCGCGCGCGGCGATGCGGTGTGGCTGGTGCGACGACCTGCAAAGGGAATGCTTGCCGGGATGCGCGCGCTGCCCGACGATGGCTGGAATGCGCGCGCGGACGGATCGGGCACCGCGCCGCTTGCGGGAAACTGGCGGCCTGCCGGTGCGGTCAATCATGTGTTCACGCATTTTGCGCTTGAGATGCGGTTGATGGTTTATGCAGACACCGATAGGCTCGGGCCGGATAGCGCAGATGGTGAGTGGTGGCCTCTGGCCAACCTCGAACAGGCGGGATTGCCAACGCTTTATGCCAAGGCGGCAAGGCTGGCGATTGCACAAACGGGAGACGATTGAGCATGGACAGGCTGACGGCGCTGGAAACGGCGATGGACCGCCGCGCGATCATGCAGCTGGGCGTGGCAGCCGGGCTTGGCGCGGCGCTGCTGCCCCGGCTGGCATGGGCGACAACGCAGCCCGGCGCGCTAAGCCATGTGCGCGAGCTGTTTGCGCGCTCGGTCGGGCCGGGCAAGTTTCCCGGCATGGTCGCGTCTCTTGGCGTTCCGGGATATGAAACCGAATATGTCGCGCGCGGGAGCGAGGGTTTTCTCGATACCGACACGATCGGCGCGGACAGCCTGTTTCGCATCTATTCGATGACCAAGCCGATAACCGGCATGGCAACGATGATGCTGATCGACGATGGCAAGCTTGGCCTCGATCAGCCGCTGGCCGATATTCTGCCGAAGTTTGCCGATATGCAGGTGCAGAACACATATGATGGTTCGATCACCGATCTGCGCCCGGCAAAAACGCCGATCACGATCCGGCATCTGCTCACCCACACATCGGGGCTGGGCTATACGATCATCCAGAAAGGCCCGATCAAGGCGCTGATGGAAGAACGCGGGCTGGTTGCAGGCCAGATCAGCCGCCTGAAAATCCCCGGCCTTTCGCGCGGCGAATCGGTTCGCAGCCTTGCCGCGTTTGCCGATGGCATGGCCGATGTGCCGCTGGTGTGCGAACCGGGAACGAAATGGGTCTACAGCACCGGCTCGGACGTGCTGGGCCGGGTGATCGAAGTGGTTTCGGGCGAAAGTTTCGATGCGTTCTTGCAGAACCGCATTTTCGCGCCTTCGGGGATGGTCGATACGTTCTTTCACGTGCCCGATGACCGGAAAAGCCGGCTGACGACGAACTATGCGGTTTTCGCCAAAAGGCTGGTGCCGATCGACAAAGGCGAAAACTCGATCTTTCTCGATGCGCCGCCTTATCCGTTCGGCGGGTCCGGCCTTGTCAGCACTCCGCGAGACTATGACCGGTTTTTGCGGATGCTGGCCAATTTCGGCATGATCGACGGCACACGGATCATGGGGGAACTGGCGGTTCGCGTCGGCACCGGCAATCTTCTGCCCGAAGGCGTTGCCGGGCCAACGATCATGGGCCCTGAAAGCCATTTTGGTGCAGGTGGCCGGGTTGGTCTGGGCCCCGAAGCGGGCATCTTCGGCTGGGCCGGAGCGGCAGGCACGATCGGTATGGTCGATATGAAACACGGGCTGACATCCGGGCTATTTGTGCAATTCATGCCGCCCGACGCGCTGGACTTGCTGCCAGAGTTCCAGACCGCGCTGAAAGCCGATGTCATGGCACTGATGGAGCGATTCTCATGAACGTCGGGTTTGCCCAGACCGCGCTGGACCGCGCTGATCATATCCGCGCCGATCGCGATGCGCTGGCACGGCTGATGACCCCGGCCGCCCGGTTGCTCAGCCTTGACGGGCTCGATCCGGTGATCGCGCTCGAAGGCGGGCTGGAATGGCGATCTTTGGGCGAAGCCGATCCGCAAAGCGAATTGCTGTTTCTTGGCCTTGATGGTGAACGCGGCTGTTTTGCCGAAGTGCCGCGCGATCTCAAAGGCAGCATGGCGCCCGCCGGGCCAAAGCTGTGGCGCACGATGAGCCAGCTTGGACCGACCGATCTGGCGACTTATGGCGGCGCGCGTTCGTTGGTGGACTGGCACGCGCGGCATCGGTTCTGCGCGGTGTGCGGCCAGCCGACGCGGCTTGCCAAGGGGGGGTGGCAGCGCACCTGCACCAGCGAGGAATGCGGCGCTGAACATTTCCCGCGGGTCGATCCGGTCACGATCATGCTGGTGGAACATGAAGGCGATATGCTGCTGGGCCGTCAGCCCCGGTTTCCGCCGCAAAGTTATTCGGCGCTGGCCGGATTTGTGGAGCCGGGCGAATCGCTGGAAGGCGCGGTGGCCCGCGAAACGATGGAAGAAGCGGGCCTGAAAGTGCGCGATATTTCCTATGTCATCAGCCAGCCGTGGCCGTTTCCATCTTCGTTGATGGTGGGCTGCCATGCCTATGCCGACGATCCAACGATCACGATTGACGAGACAGAGCTTGAGGATGCGCGCTGGTTCTCACGCGGCGATGTCGTCGATGCGCTCGATGCGGTTCAGCATGGCGAGGCGGGCAGGGCGTTCCGCGCACCGCCCGCGCATGCCGTGGCCCACACGCTGCTGCGCTGGTGGGTCGATCGCGACTGACGGTTGCGCGGGGCTTCTTAAACCAGCCCCAGTTTCGCCAGTTCCCCGATCAGCCGGGGCGGCAGGGCATCGCTTTCGCCGCCCGGACCATCAAGATCGGGCGGGGCGTCTTTATCCTGAAGATAGCGCCAGCCCTGATGCGCGCGCCGGGGCGTGGTCTGCACGGTGATGAGGCGCGGTTCGAGCCGGATCGTGCCGCGTCCGTCGTCGGCCTTGCCGAAGCCGACAATGGGCGAGCGCCCGATCAGCGCGTGTTCCATGATCCAGAACAGCGATCCGCCGATCAGTTCATCCTGTCGTTTGGGCAGAAAACGCGTGGTGAGAAGCGCTTCGCTGGCATGGCTTTCCAGCCAGTCGCGCAAGGTTTCGGGCGTCCGGGCGCGAAAGGAAATCTTGGTCAGGTGAAGCGGCATGGGTTCAAGATAGGCCGATGCGCGCCGCGCTCAAGCCGGACGGACGGGAAATTCGATCAGCCAACAAGCCCGCTGGCCACGGCAAGGCCCAGGAACGCGAAAAACCCCATCGAATCGGTGATCATCGTTACGAACACAGAGCTGGCAACCGCCGGATCCTGTTTCAGTCTGTCGAACATCACCGGCACGGCAACGCCGGCCAGTGCGGCGGTCAGGATATTGACGATGGTCGCCACGGCAATCACTGCGCCCAGTGTTGGCGAGAAAACAACCGCTGTCGCAAGGCCGATCAGCAAGGCAATCGTTGCGCCGTTCAGCAGGCCGACGCGCATTTCGCGCAGGAGAATGCGGGTGGAGTTCGCGCGGGTCAGTTGATTCATGGCAATCGCGCGCACCGTTACCGCCATTGTCTGCGTTCCGGCATTGCCGCCGATGGAGGCAACGATCGGCATCAGAACCGCCAGCGCAACCAGTTTTTCGATGGCCGCGCCGAATAATGCGATGATAAAGCTGGCGACAAGCGCGGTGCCCAGATTGGCGACCAGCCAGCGCACCCGCGAGGAATAAGCTTCGCGGATCGGCTCATAAATATCGCCTTCGCCCGCACCCGAAAGCAGCAGCGCGTCTTCCGCCGCTTCTTCCTGAATGACGTGGACGATATCGTCGACCGTAACCTGCCCGACCAGCCTGCCTGAATCGTCGATCACGGCGGCGGAAATCAGGCCATATTTCTGGAATCGCAGGCCGACTTCCTCCTGATCCATGCCGACCGGGATCAGCGTCTGGTCGCGTTTCATAAGATCGGCGATCGGGATGTGGCGCGGCGTGCGCAAAACCCATGAAAGTTCGCAGGTGCCAACCGGGCGATGGCGCGGATCGACCACGAATATTTCCCAGAACTCTGTTGGTAAGCCTTTGCTTTCACGCAGAAAATCAATGAGATCGCCAACCGTGATATGTTCAGGCACCGCAACCAGATCGCGGCTCATCAGGCGTCCGGCGGATTCATCGGGGAAAGCCAACGCCGATTCGATCGCTTCGCGGTCTTCGGGATCGAGTTCGGCCAGAATTGCCTGCTGGTCGGCGTTGTCGAGATCCTCGATCATCGCCACCGCGTCGTCGGTTTCCAGCTGTTCGGCGATGTCGGCGACGATTTCCGCCGGAAGTTCTTCCACCAGCAGTTCGCGGACGTGATCGTTCAGCTCGGCGATCACTTCAACGCTCATCAGATCGCGGATTGCACGGGCAAGCGGCAGGCGCGAATCCTCGCCGGTCAGCTCGAACAGGTCGGCGATGTCGGCGGGGTGCAGTTCCTCGACAAGCTCATAAACCCGATCGGTGTCGCCTGCGCGCAGTGCCTCGTGGACATTGCGCACGAACCCGGCCTTCAGGCGGTTTTCCTCGTCGTGGCTCTCACTCTCAAGCGCAGGGGCGGCTTCGTCAGCCTCATCCGCCAATGCGTCGTTGAGTTCTTCGGGCGCCATTGGGGCGGGTCTAAGCCGGTGCGACTGAAAAGCAACCGCAGATGGGCGGCAGGGCGTGACATTGACCGGCAAGACCTTATAGGGAAGCCCAAATTTCAGGAGACACACGATGGCCGATGAATTTCTCACCCTTTCGCTCGACACCGGCAGCGGCGGAGGAGACGTCGTAATCAAGCTGCGTCCCGATCTGGCACCCGGCCATGTCGCGCGGATCAAGGAACTGGCAGGCGAAGGGTTTTACGACGGAATCACGTTTCACCGCGTGATACCGGGCTTCATGGCGCAAGGCGGCTGCCCCGAAGGAAGCGGCATGGGCGGATCGAAAAAGCCTGATCTCAAGGCCGAATTCAATGCCGAGCCGCACGTGCGCGGCGTTTGCTCGATGGCGCGCTCATCGATGCCCGATTCGGCCAACAGCCAGTTCTTCATCTGCTTCGACGATGCAACCTTCCTTGACGGACAGTACACTGCCTGGGGTGTCGTCGAAAGCGGGATGGAACATGTCGATGCACTGCCCAAGGGCGAGCCGCCGGCCAAGCCCGGAAAGATTGTGAAAGCAACCGTCAGCGAAGGTTGACGGACCGCCCGATGGGGCCGGAGCATCCGTTCCGGCCTTGCGGTTCGGGCGCGTTGCCGGTCCGGTTCCTGCGCGTTGCCGTTCCGGGTGCCTTGACGGTCCGGTCCCGGCGCATTGCCGGCGCGCGAAAACCGATCGCGCAGTGGCGAATGTAAACCCGGCGTTCACCTTCGGGCTTAACTGTTCATCCCCGTTGCCTTGCTAAAAGAAGCCGTGCTGCGCTTTGGCAGCAGGTAACTGGTGATCAAATTTGCCGCAGGCAGCAAACCTTGTGGACGGGTCTGACGGGCGTATCGCATGCCCGGAGTCCGACGTTGAAGCACAGGGCCTGTTTTACCTGAACACCAAGGGCCGCGGGCTTAACAGTATCCCGGTGCGGTTTGCGCTGATCAGCCTGATATTCACGATTTCCTGCGCGCTCACGCTTTTCGTGGCGCTGTATCGGGATCAGTCAGTGCAGGATCCGGCGCTTTGGGCCGCGCTGGCCGGGCTGGTTTTCCTTCCGCCGGTGATCACATTCCTGTCTGCGAGCAGGCTGGCATCGGCCATCGATTCACTGCGCGAGACGACCGAGGCGATTGTCGCGGGCGATCTGAGTTCGCCGATCGATGTTGACTGCACATGCGAGGTGGGCGGTCTGGCTGACAGCTTCCGGGCAATGATCGGCAGGCTGAACACCAATATCATTCGCATGAACGGTCTGGCCTATAGCGATCCCGTGACCGGTCTGGCCAACCGCGCGGTGGTGACGCATGTGCTCAATTCGCTTGCCACGCTGGAAGACTGTCAGGGATCGGTGCTGTTTATCGACCTCGACAATTTCAAGAAGATCAACGACACGCTTGGGCACCGCGCGGGTGACGAACTGCTGCGGATGGTGAGCGACCGGATTATCCGCGAGGGCTTTGGCCTGACGCATGGCGATATCGACGATTGCACCACGCCGATCGGTGAACTGGCGGATGGTTTCCCTGAAAAGCCGGTATTCGCGCGCTTCGCCGGTGACGAATTTGTCGCCCTGTTCCCGCGCGAAACCCACCATGCCGCGCTTGAAGAGCGGGCGGCCAGGGTTATCGCTGCAGTCAGCAAGCCATTCCACGTTCAGGGAAATGAGGTGCGGGTCAGCGCAAGCATCGGCATTGCGCGCATGCCGGTTGACACCCGCGACCCGGACCAGATCCTCAGCTATGCCGATCTGGCGATGTATGCGGCCAAGGACGCGGGCAAGAACCGATACTGCTTTTTTGAGCCATCGCTTAAAGACATTGCGATCGAACGCAGCGTGGTCGAAGCGGATTTGCGCAAGGCGATCGAGACCGAGCAGCTCTCGCTGTATTTTCAGCCGAAAGTGAACGTTCACTCGATGGCAGTGGAAGGGGTCGAGGCGCTTGTGCGCTGGGATCATCCGCTGCGTGGCCGTGTCTCACCCGATGACTTTATCGGTATTGCCGAACAGCGCGGCCTGATGCCGGATCTTGGCAATTGCGTGCTGCACATGGCGGTGCGGCAGGCGCGGGCCTGGCTGGACGCGGGAACGCCGATGCGGATCGCGATCAATGTGTCCGCCGCCCAGTTCGAGCGGCCCGAACTGGTGCCGGAAATCCTCTCTGCGCTGAAGAACTACGAAGTCGAGCCCTCGCTGATCGAAATCGAGATCACCGAAACGATGGTGATGTCCGATTTTATTCGCACGCAGGAACGCATGCGGCACTTGCGCGATGTGGGCGTCCAGATTTCGATTGATGATTTCGGAACCGGATTTTCAAACCTCTCGCAGCTGTCACGCCTGCCGTTCAGCGTGCTGAAAGTGGATAAGTCGCTGATTGCCGATATCGGTCACAATCCCAAGTCGGAAGCGATCATCAAGGCTATCGTGCATATGGCACACGCGCTTGGCCATCAGGTTATTGCCGAAGGTATCGAGCAGCCCGAGCAGCACGCGTTCGTGCGCCGGCTGGGCTGCGATCAGGCGCAAGGCTATCTGTTTGGAGCGGCAATGCCCGCGTGCAGTCTGCCCGCCTGGCACAAGGCGCGCGCGCACGGTCCGGCCAGCCATATGCATGAACAACTTCAATCGCGTATAGCTTTGGCAGGCTGAAGCCGGCTGCCTGTGCCTGAACGCCGCTTTTCCATTCGTGTCGCGGTGCACGGAAAACGTTTCAGGCTCTTTTGCTAAAGTTCGGCCGTCAGCAGCCACTCGTTAAAGATCCGCAGCGGCCTGCTTTCCAGATCCTGTGGGCGGCAGACGAACCAGTAGCAATACGGACTTTCGATATCGATTTCGTACAGGCGGGCCAGACGCGTGTCATGCGCGCGCCGATAGTGATCGTCATGCATGATCGCGATGCCAAGCCCCTGCGCGGCAGCCTCAAGCATAAGCTGACCGGAATCGAAGTGATCGATCGCGGCCGGTTCAAGATCGAAAAGTTCCATCTCCTGTTTCCAGGCGTCGAAACTTTCAGGCAGGTCGTTGTGAACGAGGAACGTCTGTTTCGAGAGTGTCTCGGTGTTTGGAACCGCGCCGATTTCTTCCGCCAGTTCGGTTGAGACGATGGCATAGACCTGATTTCGGTCAAGCCGCACCGAATAAAGCGAAGAATCCGGTTCCTTTGAAAGTATGATCGCGGCGTCAAGCGTATCGCCGACCCGATCGACGAGGTTGGGGCTGGTGTCGATATCGATATGCAGCTTGGGGTGCAGCTTGCGCAGTTCGGGAAGCCGCGGGAAAAGCCGCTGCCCGCCAAACAGGGCCGGAACGCCTAGGTGGAGTCGCAAGACTTGCACGGGATCGAGCTGCGATTCGACGGCAAGCGCAAGCTCTTCCAGCTTGGGCGCGATCGCATCATAGAACCCGCGCCCCTCGTCGGTCAGCTTCATGGCCTGGTGCTGGCGCGTAAACAGGCGTTTTCCGGTGAACTCCTCAAGCGAGGCGACCCGGCGTGAGAGAGCGGAAGGAGACAGCCCAAGTTCACTTGCAGCCGCCTTGGCGGAGCCATTGCGGACCACGCGCACAAACGCTTCGAGCGCACGGAGAGGTGGAATACGGCGTGTTGGCACTGTTTTATCGTTATCAATCGACAGACAGCGGGAAGGCGCACTTGGCCGCTCCAGAAGCTGCTCAGCCGGGTTCGATCTCCGTTGCGCTGGGGGGGTGGAGTCTCAGACGGGTTACGTGTCGTTCATTACCTTCGGTCACCTCGATACGCCAGCCGGAATCGTGTTCAAGGATCGTGCCCGGCTCGGGAACCTGTTCAGCCAGAACGAACGCCAGGCCGCCCAGAGTATCGACGGATTCTTCAACGATTCCAAGCCTTGGGTCAATCCGTTCCGCGACATCTTCCAGCTCGACGCGGGCATCCGCATCCCACATTCCGCCATCGAGCGGGACCAGCTGGTCTTCGGGCTCGTCATCGTGTTCATCTTCGATATCGCCGACGATTTCCTCAACCAGATCCTCGATCGTGACAATCCCGTCGGTGCCGGAATATTCATCGATCACAATCGCCAGATGAACGCGGCGGGCGCGCATATCGGCCAGAACATCCAGCGCGCCGCGCGCCTGCGGCACG
This sequence comes from uncultured Sphingomonadaceae bacterium, assembly GCA_947258815.1. Taxonomy (GTDB): domain Bacteria; phylum Pseudomonadota; class Alphaproteobacteria; order Sphingomonadales; family Sphingomonadaceae; genus Novosphingobium. The sequence goes on along the minus strand of CAMYJW010000030.1, from coordinate 866,420 downwards.
AAAAGCGGTTGGCGCAGCAGCGTTTTCCAGTCGTCGGGAACGGTTTCGCAGTTTGCGATATAGGGGAACACATCCTTGATGTGGATCATCCCGAGAATATCGTCGAGCGATTCGCCATAGACCGGCATGCGGCTGTGGCCATGTTCGGAAAATGCCGCAATCACTTCGTCCCAGCTGGAAGAGCCGGGCAGAGCGATGATCTCTCCGCGCGGCACGGCTACGTCATCGGCGTCGTGCTCGCTGAAATGCAGCAGGTTTCGCAGCATCTGCCGTTCGAGCGGCAGAAGATCGCCCGAATTTCCGCCATTCTCATCGGCCTCGACTTCATGTTCGTCGATGACTTCCTCGATCTGCGCGCGCAGCGACTGATCGACATCCGATGTGAACAGCCGCCTGACAACGCGCCACAATGAGCCGCTACTCTCCGGCTCTCCGGCGCTTGATTCACCTGTTCGGCCATTTTCGGCCATTTTTCGATTGTGCCTCTGTAAACTAGATCAGGCGACCATATGGGTCTTGGATGCCCAGAATCGCAAGAGCCTTTATTTCGAGCGCTTCCATTGCCTGTGCATCAGTTTCGCTCGTCTCATGATCGTGCCCGGCCAGATGGAGCAGGCCGTGGATCACAAGGTGAGATGCATGATCCTGTAATGTAACGGATTTATCACCTGCCTCGCGCCTGCACGTGTCCAGCGAAAGCGCAAGATCGCCGATAAGTTCGGGCGGTCCGTTTGCGGGCAGTTTCAACAGTGTATCGCGCTCGAGCATCGGAAAAGACAGCACATTGGTCGGCTTGTCCTTGTCGCGCCATTCGCGGTTGAGGCGGTGAAGGGTTTCATCATCGGCAAAGACAATACTGGCGCAAAGGCGCGGGTGCCCCAGTTCGGGGGCAACTTGCGCGGCGGCGCCCGCAACGCGCCGGGCCAGCGCGTCCCAGTCTGCCTCGTCGGGCCAGGGCGCTTCAATAGAGATGTCGAGGTTCAATTCAGCTCCGGCGCGGGGCGGCCGCGCGAAAGGGGCGGTCTGTCACGCGTTGGGTCCTTCATAGGCATTGACAATTCTGCCCACGATCGGGTGACGCACAACATCGCCAGCGCCGAACCGCGTCACCGCAATGCCTTCCACACCTTCCAGCCGGGAAACCGCGTCTGCAAGGCCACTGTGCGAATCGCCGCCGGGAATATCGACCTGCCGGGGATCGCCACACACAACCATGCGGCTGTTCTGGCCAAACCGGGTGAGGAACATCTTCATCTGCGCCGGTGTGGTGTTCTGCGCCTCATCGAGGATAACGACCGCATCGGCCAGCGTGCGCCCGCGCATGAACGCGATGGGTGCGATCTCGATTTCGCCGCTGGCGATCCGCCGCTCCACCTGTTCGGGCGGCATGCAATCGTAAAGCGCGTCGTAAATCGGGCGCAGATAGGGATCGACCTTTTCCTTCATGTCACCCGGAAGGAACCCAAGCCGCTCTCCCGCTTCAACCGCCGGGCGCGAGAGGATCAGCCGCTGCACCGACCCGGTGATCAGCTGGCTGACCGCCTGCGCCACGGCAAGATAGGTCTTGCCCGTGCCCGCCGGACCAAGCGCGAAGATGATGTCTGACTTGTTGAGCGCGCGCATATAGTCGATCTGCATTGCAGAACGCGGCACGATTGTTTTCTTGCGGGTGCGGATCATGATCGGCGGGCCGTCCGGTTCGCCGGTGACGATGCCTTCCAGCGTTGGTTCGTCCGACATCGAGATCAGCGATTCGATTGCGCCTGAATCGAGATCCTGGCCCTGCCGCAAGCGCTCATGCATCCCGTTCAGCACATCGCGCGCGCGCGCAACGGAGTCTTCCGGGCCTTCGATCTGCACTTTTTCGCCGCGCGCCGAAATGTAAACGCCCAGCCGGTTTTCCAGATGCACGAGATTCGCATCGAACTCGCCGAACAAAGTGCCAAGTGCGGAATGATCGTCAAAATCGATCTCGACCCGCGCGCGGCGGGGCTGTTCCGGTCGGAGTGCGGAGATATCCTCTGCACGGGCAGATTTGCGAGCCATGCGCTCCTTTCGTTTGCCAGTCGGCCGAATGCCGACGCGGGCATCGGTTACAAGATATGCCAATCAGGTGGCAGCGCAAGACGACGGTTTTGTGTCAGTCGCGAAAAAGGTTCAGGCGTGGGATGGTTGCAACAGTCGTGCACCCAGCGAATTGGGCCCCGCGCTGGTGAGTTCGACGGTCACGATATCGCCGATTGCCGCTTCGCCTTCGAAGTGAACCGATTGCAGCCATGGCGATTTGCCCAGCCACTGGCCGGGATGGCGGCCCTTGCGTTCGATGAGGATGGCGCAGGTTTTGCCGACGCTGGCCTGGTTGAATGCCATCTGATCGCGGTTTAGCGCGTCCTGCAGGCGTTGCAGGCGTTCGTTCATCACATCCGCGGGGATCTGATCGTCCATCGTTGCTGCTGGCGTTCCGGGGCGCGGTGAATACTTGAAGCTGAATGCCTGCGCATATCCGACCTGCCCGACTATTTTCAGCGTATCGTCAAATTCGGCATCGCTTTCGCCGGGGAAGCCGACGATAAAATCGCCCGAAAGCGCGATATCGGGCCGCGCGGCGCGCACTTTTTCCAGCACTTTCAAATAGCTTTCGGCCGAATGGCTGCGGTTCATGGCTTTCAGCACGCGGTCGTTGCCTGATTGCACCGGCAAGTGAAGATAGGGCATCAGCTTGTCGATTTCGCCGTGGGCCGCGATCAGCGCATCGGTCATGTCGTTGGGGTGGCTGGTGGTATAACGGATGCGCGCCAGATCGGGCAGCGCCGCCAGTGCGCGGATCAGGCCATCAAGGCCGATCGTGCGGCCTTTGCCATCTTCGCCGGTCCACGCATTCACGTTCTGGCCCAGCAGCGTGATTTCGCGCGCGCCTGCCTCCACAAGCCTTTGCGCCTCATCCACCAGATCGGCAAACGGGCGCGAAACTTCCGCGCCGCGTGTGTAGGGCACCACGCAATAGGTGCAGAACTTGTCACACCCTTCCTGCACCGTGAGAAACGCGGTTGGCCCCGATCGCCGCCGCGAAGGCAGCGCACCGAACTTGGTTTCAAGCGGCATGTCGGTGTCGGTCACCCGCTTGCCGTGCGTCGCGTCGGCCAGCATTTCGGGCAGGCGGTGATAGGCCTGCGGGCCAACCACCATGCGCACCGAAGGCGCGCGGGCCATGATCTCTTCGCCTTCCGCCTGCGCAACGCACCCGGCAACCGCGATCAGCGGCGCGGTGCCATCATCGCGGCGCAGCCTGCCGATATCGGAATAGACCTTCTCGGCGGCTTTTTCGCGAATATGGCAGGTGTTGAGCACGACCAGATCGGCATCATCGCCTTCGGGTGCTGCGGACAGGCCCTGATCGGTCAGCAATTCGGCCATGCGATCGCCATCATAGACGTTCATCTGGCAGCCGAAGCTCTTGACCCGGTAGGTCTTGGGAGCGGTTTTGGGAGGCGGGGTTCCACGCATGGCGGGGCCGATAGCGGAAATTAACATTGTTGGACAGGGGGCGATCGATGATGCCCTTCGCGCCGTGCTTTGCTTCGCTTATTTCCAGCCACCCGCGTGAGCGCAAGCTTTCCGGGTCCGTTGTCGCCATCGCGGCGAACAAGGCTGGCAACGGGACCCATGTGTGCGGATACTTGTGCGCTGCGGTGTCCATCAGCAGGGCCCGATCCGTCTTTCGGTTATAGGCTGCGAGCGGGGAAATGTGCGCTATCGCGCGCTGTCCAAGCTTTTCCCGCTGGTAGTTCACGACCAGATAGTCGCCGTCGGTGGACAGGTTGCGGACCACCGCCTCGCGGAACGCATCGAGGGATGACGCATCGGCGCGATGAATCTGCGCTTTTGCCCCGTGTGAGCGCACGATGCCGGAGAGCGCCCCTAAAGTCATGCCTTGCACCGCAACGCGCCAGATCGGTCGCACCGAAGATGCCTCGTTATTGAACAGGCCGGTCTGCGTCAGGTTGCGGCCCATCCCATTGAGCACGGCCACGCTGCTGGCCACACCGCAAAAGTTGTTGAGGACTAGCGGTTCGAAACTGCGCGACAGCTCCTCGAAATCCTCGATCGCGTCTGCCTCATGCAGAAGAGTGCGGCCACGGTCGGTATCGACGGCAATCAGATGGTCGGGAAGTGGCTGCGGGTCTGCTATCGGGATGAAGGTCAGCCAGAAAGCCAGGCATGACAGCACGAGCAGGGCCGTCAGCATGATTGCCGCCGTCTTTGCCCGTCTCATACCCGGTCTCCAAAATCCTTCCGTTCCGGCGAATCACGATACTGCGGATAGGGGTGTCTCGCCACTCCTGTCGCGGTGTTGGCGCGCCTTTGCATGGCATGACGGTTCCCATCCCGGCTCAAACCGGCTAACCGCGCGGCCATGTCTGAAAACACGACTCTTCACGCTGCTTTCGCGGCCCATGTTTCCGCCGCGCTCGATGCTCTGGAAAGTGCCGGGGCGCTGCCGTCGGGGCTTTCCCGTCGCGCAATCGCGGTGGAGCCGCCGCGCGATCCTTCGCATGGCGATCTGTCCACCAACGCCGCGATGGTGCTGGCCAAACCGGCAGGGATGAAGCCGCGCGATCTGGCCGAAGCGCTGGTGGCCGAACTGGCAAAGCTGGATCAGGTGACGGGCGCGGAAATCGCCGGGCCGGGGTTCATCAACTTGCGCCTGTCCGACACGGCGTGGCTGGATGAGCTGCGCACGATTGCGGCGCTGGGCGCGGATTATGGTCGCTCAACCATCGGCGGCGGTGCGCGCGTCAATGTTGAGTATGTTTCCGCCAATCCCACCGGGCCGATGCACATGGGCCACTGCCGCGGCGCGGTGGTGGGCGATGCGCTGGCTGCGTTGCTGGAATTTGCCGGCCACGCGGTGACCCGCGAATATTATGTCAACGATGCCGGTGGGCAGGTCGACGTGCTCGCCCGGTCGGCGCATCTGCGATATCGCGAGGCGCTGGGCGAGGATATCGGCGCGATCCCCGAGGGGCTTTATCCGGGCGATTATCTGGTGCCGGTTGGCAAGGCGCTGGCCGAAGAATTTGACGACAGGTTTGTCAGCGCGCCTGAACAGGATTGGCTGGTGGCGTTCCGCGAACGGGCGGTTGCCGCGATGATGGCGATGATCCGCGATGATCTGGCGCTGCTGGGCATCGAGCACGATGTGTTCGCATCCGAAGCGCAGTTGCAGGCGCAAGGCAAACCGGCTGAGGCTGAAGCATGGCTGCGCGGGCAGGATCTGGTCTATGATGGTGTGCTCGAAAAGCCCAAAGGCAAGGAAATAGACGACTGGGAACCGATCGAGCTGCCGCTGTTCCGGTCCACCAAATTCGGCGACGATCAGGATCGCCCGATCCGCAAGTCTGACGGTAAATGGACCTATTTTGGCGCCGACCTTGCCTATCACATGCAAAAGGCGGCCAGCGCCGATGCGCTGATCGATATCTGGGGCGCGGATCATGCGGGCACGGTCAAGCGCATCAAGGCCGCCGTGGCCGCGCTTTCCGAAGGGCAGGGCAAGCCGATTCCGTTCGATGTCAAGCTGGTGCAGATGGTGCAGCTGTTGCGCGATGGCGAGCCGGTGAAAATGTCCAAGCGTTCGGGCACGTTTGTCACGCTGGCCGATGTCGTGCGCGAAGTGGGCAAGGATGTCGTGCGTTTCACCATGCTTACCCGCAAGCCCGAAGCGCAGATGGATTTCGATTTTGCCAAAGTGGTGGAAGCCTCGAAAGACAATCCGGTGTTTTACGTGCAGTATTGCCATGCGCGGGTCCGCTCAACCATGCGCAAGGCGGCGGACGAAGGATTTGCGACGTCGCCTGATAACGTGGCGCTTCTGGGCGAGGAAGAACTGGAGCTGATCAAGCTGGCCGCGCAGTTCCCGCGCGTGGTTGAGGCTGCGGCCTCCGCGCGTGAGCCGCATCGCATCGCGTTTTTCCTTCACGATCTGGCCGCCGCCTTCCACGGATACTGGAACCTTGGTAATGATAGGCCCGAAAAGCGGTTCATTGTGGCACAAAACGGTGAGCTTAGCGGCGCAAGGCTTTATCTGGCCGCCCAGATAGGGCAGCTGGTCAGAAACGGACTTATGCTTCTGGGTGTTGAAGCGGTGGAGGAAATGTAGCCATGGCAATGTCAGACACGACCAGGCCTGACGGCGATGACAATAGCGAAGCAGCTTTCGACGGCGAACACGCGAATGATGCGTCACCCGCGATTGACGGCGAAAACGCCGAGCTGGAGCTTGATGACGATACCAGTCTGCCCTGGCTTGAAGGGGCTGACGATGAAGATGAGTATCAGGGCTACAACACAGGCCAGCTTGTTGCATATGTTGTGCTCGGCTTTCTCCTGCTGGGCCTTATCGTCGGCGGAATCTGGTGGGCGACACACCGCAATTCAGAGGGTGATCTGGTTGCAGACGGGAGCGTGATCGAAGCGCCTGAAGGCGATTACAAGGCGCGCCCCGAAGATCCCGGCGGCAAGACGTTTGAAGGCACCGGCGATAGCAGTTTTGCGGTTTCGGAAGGTGAATCTCGGCCCGCTCAACTGGGTAAGGACGGTTCCGCCGGCGATCGTTCGGGCGATGCGGCTGCTGCCCGGCCCGGTTTCGATGCGGTGGACGGCGGCAAGCCTGATTCCGGTCAGCCGGACACGGCGGCGACCGACAGTGCGCCCGCACCCGCGCCCGCGGCGTCTTCGGGGGTTGGCGTTCAGGTTGGCGCATATTCAACGCGCGCCAGTGCAGAAGCGAACTGGGCCAAGCTGACGCAGAGCTATTCCGCGCTCAAGGGCATGAAATATCGCGTGGTTGAAGGCAAGGTTGATATTGGCACGGTCTATCGCCTGCAGGCGTTGCCGGGCGATCTTGCTGCGGCCAAGGCGCTGTGCGGCAAGCTTTCCGCAGCAGGGCTTGCCTGCCACGTGAAAAAATAGCGACGAGCCTGCCTTTCCACACATCAACGCGCCCCGCAGCTTGCGGGGGCGGCGGATTTCTGTGATTTTCCGTAAATGTTGCCTGCGATCTTCGGTCTGACCGGGCCGGCCCTTACTGAAAATGAGCGCGCTTTCTTTCGCGAATGCGATCCGGCGGGCTATATCCTGTTTGGCCGCAACATCGAAACCCGCGCGCAGCTTCGCGCGCTGACCGATGATCTGCGCGCTATCCACGGCCGCGACCGGCTGTTCATCTGCATCGATCAGGAAGGCGGACGCGTCGCGCGGATGAAGCCGCCCGAATGGCCTGCCTATCCCCCCGGCGAAGCGTTTGACCGGCTGTATGATCTCGCGCCGGCCAGCGCGATAGAGGCCGCGCGCGTCAATGCGCAGGCGCTGGGGCTGGATCTTGCAGAGGCGGGGATCACGATCGATTGTCATCCGGTGATCGATGTGCGCCAGCCCGGCGCGCACGATGTGATTGGCGATCGCGCGCTGGGCAGCGATCCGATGCGTGTTGCCGCGCTGGGCCGCGCGGTGCTTTCCGGCCTGGCGCAAGCTGGCGTAACCGGGGTTATCAAGCACATGCCGGGCCATGGCCGGGCGATGGCGGACAGTCACAAGGAATTGCCGGTGGTTGATGCCAGCGCGCAGGAGCTGGAAACCGATATCGCGGCATTTCGCAAGCTGGCCGACGCCCCCGCCGGGATGACGGCGCATGTGCGCTATCAGGCATGGGATGCGGATAACCCGGCGACGCTTTCCCCGTTCGTGATCGGTGAAGTGATCCGCAAGCGCATCGGCTTTGATGGTCTGTTGCTGTCTGACGATCTCGATATGGAGGCGCTTTCCGGTTCGGTGCCCGAGCGTGCGGAGCGAGCAATTGCTGCCGGATGCGATCTGGCGCTCAATTGCTGGGCCAAGATGGATGATATGGCCGGCATGGCTACGCGTCTGCCTGCGATGTCCGCGCAAACCGCGCGGCGTCTGGATGCGGCGCTTGAGGGAACGGGCGATGCCAGCGCAACCGGCGATCACGCCGAATTGCTCGCAAAGCGCGACTCTCTGCTCCAGTTGGCAGGAGCGCGGGCATGAACGACCATCTGTTTGAAAACGAAACCCAATCATCGGCTTTTGGCGATTGGGACGGCGTTGCCACGGCCGAAACGGAAGACACTGCGCTTTATATCGAAGTGGATGGCTGGGAAGGCCCGCTTGATCTGCTGCTAGATCTTGCGCGGCGGCAGAAAGTCGATCTGCGCGGGATTTCGATCCTCGAACTGGTCGATCAGTATCTCAATTATATCGAGCGCGCCGAAGCATTGCGGCTGGAACTGGCGGCCGATTATCTGGTGATGGCGGCGTGGCTGGCGTTCCTCAAATCCTCGCTGCTGCTGCCGAAGGAAGAACAGGAAGATCCCAGCGCCGAAGAACTGGCGCTGCGGTTGCAGATGCGCCTGCAGCGGCTGGGCGCAATGCGCGAAGCAGCGGCGCGCGTGATGGCGCGTGACCGGGTGGGCCGCGATGTATTTCGTCGCGGCGCGCCTGAAGGGTTGCGCGTCGATCGGCGCAATGCATGGCAGTGCGAATGGTTCGATCTCGTCCGCGCTTATGGCGATGTCAAACTGCGCACCGAGCCTGTGGTGCACATGGTGCGCGAACGCATGGTGATGACATTGGACAGCGCGCTATCGCGCGTGTCTTCCATGTTGGGCGTTTCGCTGGACTGGATGGATCTGCGCGATTTCCTTCCCGCTCAGGCAGAGCCGCAACTGCGCCGTTCCGCGCTGGCATCCAGCTTTGTGGCGGCGCTGGAACTGGCGCGCCTTGGCAAGGCAGAGCTGGCGCAGGAAGAAACATTCGGCCCGCTGCGGCTCAAGGCCTGCAAGCGATGAATGGCCCTGATGATCTTGAACGCGCGGTGGAGGCGACATTGTTCGCATCCGAAGCCCCGCTGAGCGCAGAGCAGATATCGGCACATCTTGAAGGCGCGGATGTAAAGCCCGCGCTGGCGGCGCTGGTGGCGGTTTATGCCGAACGCGGCATTCATCTGGTGGAACGCGGCAAGCGCTGGCATTTTCAGACCGCGCCCGATCTTGCCCATCTGCTGCGCAAAGAGCGCGAACATGTCCGCCGCCTGTCGCGCGCGGCAACCGAAGTTCTGGCGATCGTTGCCTATCATGAGCCGGTGAGCCGTGCGGAGATTGAAGCGATTCGCGGGGTGCAGACGGCCAAGGGCACGCTCGATGTGCTGATGGAAGCGGGCTGGGTGCGGATAACCGGGCGGCGTGAAGTGCCCGGCAGGCCGGTGATCTATGCGACAACGCCCGAATTTCTGGCTCATTTCGGATTGCAATCGCGCAAGGAGCTGCCCAGCATCGATGAACTGCGCGCCGCCGGGCTGCTCGATCCTGTCGATGACGATATGATCGAACAGGCGATGGCCGATGCGCGCGGCGATGATGGTGATGATGATGGCGAACATGGCGATGATGGCGAGCAGCGCGCGCCGGAAACGGCCAGCAAACCCGACAGTCAACCGGATGGCGATGATGCGCCCGATGCAATGCCCGATGGCCTGCAGGATGATCGTGCATCGGACGGCTGGCAGGCGGGGGTTTCGCCCGATGAGGCGGATTGACTGGCAAGTGCGGGCCTGATCCCCTATATCGGGGTTTCATCTTCGCAAAAGGTTTAAGACAATGAGTTTTGGCCCCTGGCAGCTGATTATTATCGCCCTCGTCATTCTTGTGCTGTTTGGCCGTGGTCGCATATCGGAAATGATGGGCGATTTTGGCAAGGGAATCAAAAGCTTCAAGAAAGGCATGGCTGACGAGGATACGTCTGCGCAGGCTCCGCCCGCGCAAATCCCGCAGCAGACTCCAAATCACTCTCAGGCCTCAAATCAGCCTCAGACCAGCGAGGCCAAGCCCGCGCCCAAGCCTGCCGAAACCGGGAGCGCGAACGGCGGAAGCTGATGCTTTCCAGCCGCGCGTAGTCAATCCATGCTGGATCTCGGCGCGTCAGAATTGCTTCTTCTGCTGATCGTCGCGGTTGTCGTGATCGGGCCGAAAGACCTGCCTCTGGCGATGCGCACCGTCGGGCGCTGGGCCGGCAAGATCCGCCGCGTTTCCGCGCATTTCCGCTCAGGCATCGATACCATGATCCGCGAGGCGGAGCTGGAAGAGATGGAAAAGAAATGGAAGGCGCAGAACGAAGCGATCATGGCGCAGCCGCCCGAGCCGGCCGATATGCAGGCGCCGGTCGCCGCTTCGGCGGAATCGGCGGCGCAGCCAGCCCCGCAACCCGCCGCCGGGGCCGAAGCAAAGCCTGATCCGCAATCGCCCCCGCCTCCGCCATGAGGCCTGGTTCATGGCACTGAAGCTGGATGATATTGACGAAAGCCAGGCGCCGCTGCTCGATCATCTGATTGAGCTGCGCACGCGCCTGTTGCGCGCGATCATGGCGCTTGCAGCGGCCTTTGCGGTGTGCTTCTTTTTTGCGGATGAAATTTTCGGGTTTCTGGTCCGTCCGCTGACTGCTGCGTTCCCGGCGGGTGAGGGGCGGTTGATCTATACCAAGCTTTACGAAGCGTTTTTCGTGGAGATCAAGGTGGCGCTGTTCGCAGCGTTTTTCGTGAGCTTTCCGATTATCGCCAACCAGCTCTGGGCGTTTGTTGCGCCGGGGCTTTATGCGCGTGAGAAAAAGGCGTTTCTGCCGTTTTTGCTGGCAACGCCGGTGCTGTTCACGCTGGGCGCGGCGATGGCTTATTTCGTGGTTATGCCCACCGCGTTCAGCTGGTTCATCGGGTTTGAAGGCGAACGCGGCGGCCTGAAACTGGAGGCGCTGCCCGGCACCGGGGATTATCTGTCGCTGGTGATGCAGTTCATTCTTGCATTCGGGATCAGCTTTCTGCTGCCGGTGCTGCTGATGCTGCTCAATCGCGCGGGAATTGTCACACGCGCGCAGCTGGTTACCGCGCGGCGTTATGTCATCGTTGGCGTGTTCCTGCTGGCCGCGCTGGTGACACCGCCCGATGTCGTCTCGCAACTGCTGCTGGCCGCGCCGCTGCTGGTGCTGTTTGAAGGATCGCTGCTGCTGATGCGCTTTACCGAAAAGCGCAAAGCAAAAGAGGTTGCGGCAGAGGCGGAAGATGAAGCTGAGGAGCCGGGCGGGGCTGAAACTGCGCCTGAATAGCCGCCGTCAGCGCCCCGCGTCCGGCGCAGACGGCGCTGACGAACGCGCAGCTTCCCTTGCCGAATAGACCCTTACACCGCCAATCCACGTTTCCAGCACGCGGGTTTTGCCCAGTTCATCGGGGCGGGCGAGCAGCGGATCGCGATCGACGAACAGGAAATCGGCTTGCAGGCCTTTGGCGATACGGCCAACCCGTTTTTCGGCAAACAGCGCGTAGGCCGCGTTGGTTGTGAAGGCTGCCAGAGCGGTTTCGCGCGGCAGGCGCTCTTGTGGTTGCCAGCCGTCAAACGGGTGTTCGGGGGAAGAACGCCGGGTCATCGCCAGCGCCATTGCCGCGAACAGGCCGGGCATTTCGGCGTCTGAGCCGGAGCCAAAGGCAAGCAGCGCGCCCGCATCGCTGAGCGAACGCCAGCGCTGAACGCTGGCCAGACGTGGCGCACCCAGCATGGCCGGGGCAATCGCGCTTTCGATGCCCAGTCGCGCAGGCTGCATCGATGCGATTGCGCCCAGCGCCGCAAACCGCGCGATGGCATCTGGAGCCAGCACATTGGCGCCTTCAATCCGCCAGCGCCGGGTGCCGTCATATGTCTCATCAAGTTCGTCTATGGCATCAAGCGCAGCAGCACTGGCCGCATCGCCGCTCGCGACAAGCGCAACCTGAAAACCGTCAATCGCTGCCCGGCTCATTCGGTTGCGCAGGCTGGTTTCGCTCAGCGCAGCGGGGTTGGCTGTTTCCGGCGCATCGGCATAGGCGGATTTCAGCCAGGCCTTGCGCGTTTCAATCGGTCCATCCAGCCTCAGCGCAAGGCCGATCTGTCTGAGCCTGCCATCATACAGCCACGGGGTTGGCCCCGGACCGCCGATCAGCGCCATGTTGGCCGTGCCATCGGCATAAACGACAAGCCGGATACGCAGCGCATCGCGATCTCCGGCCCGGCGATAGCTTTGCCAGTCTTCAATCGTGGTGCCGATATCGGCGACAGTTGTGATCCCGCTGGCCAGCAGCACGTCCTGTGCTCTGTCAAAGGCAAGATCGCGGTCTTCCGGGCGCGGATCGCCTTTGGGCGTGCCTTTGAAACCGGCTTCGGCTTTCAGCCGGGCCAGCCCGAGTTCCATCACGTTTGCATGGCTGTCGATCAGGCCGGGGATCAGCACACGGCCTTTGCCGTCAAGCCGGTAATCCACCTTTTTCGGGCGCTTGTCCTTGCGCGCATAAACATCGGCGATCCGGCCATCATCGCCGATCAGCAGCGCGCTGAACGTTTCGACATTGCCCGTTTCGTCAAGCGTCAGCCCGGTGACATTGTCGATCAGGGTATCGGCGCTGGCAGGGGCGGCGATCAGCAGGCAAAGCGCCGCGGCAAATCTTCTCACTTGCGCTGTTTCCGTGGCAGCCGCCGGATCAGCGCGCTGGTATCTTCGCGCCCGCCGCCCAGCGCCTGAACATCGGCGAAAAACTGATCGACCAGCGCAGTGACAGGCAGCGAAACGCCAAGCCCGCGCCCTTCTTCCATCGCCAGGCCCAGATCCTTGCGCATCCAGTCAATCGCGAAGCCGAAATCGAACTCGTCCGCGTCCATCGTCTGCCAGCGATTATCCATCTGCCAGCTTTGCGCCGCGCCGCCCGAAATCGCTTCGTAGACCTTGCCCATATCGAGGTGAGAACCTTGTGCGAAACGCACCGCTTCGGACAGGCTGGCGACGATCCCGGCGATGCAGATCTGGTTGGCCATTTTGGCGGTTTGCCCGGCGCCCGCCTTGCCGACATGGACGATGCGCTGCGAATAGGCTTCCATCACCGGGCGCGCGGCCTCAAGCGCGTTGGCGCGTCCGCCGCACATCAGCGTCAGCGTTCCGCGTTCCGCGCCGATCTGCGATCCGGTCATCGGTGCATCGATGCAGTGGATCTGTAAATCGCGCGCCTCAACCGAAATCTGCCGCGCGATCCGGGCTGAAACGGTGGTGTGATCGACGAACACGCCGCCCTTTTTCAGGGTCTGAAACACCCCGTTCGGCCCTAGCACGACATCGGCCAGATCATCATCGTCGCCCACACAGGTGATGACCATATCGGCGTTTTCGGCCGCGCTTGCCGGACTGTCGGCCACGCGGGTTTCGAGGCCGGGATTGGCCTCCTGCCATTCACCCAGACGCTCTGGCGTGCGGTTGAAGATCGTCAGTTCATGGCCCGCCTTGCCGATGTGCCGCGCAATTGCGCCGCCCATCACGCCCAGCCCCAGAAACGAAACCTTGCATCTCTCACTCATGCGCACAGTCTATAGTCTGTTTGGCCAAGACGGAAACAGATTTGCTGGCCTGATGGCGATGCTTCCAATTGCGCGCGGTTTCCTATACCCCGCGCGCCCATGACAAAGCCTGCAAACCCTGCCGGCGGGGATCATTCCCGCCTGCTCACCGCCGATGATGTTCGCGCTGCTGCCAGCCGGATCGCGGGCGCTGTTGTGCGCACGCCCACGTTTTACAGCCGGACGCTGAGCGAGATTACCGGGGCCGAGATTTACCTGAAGTTTGAAAACCACCAGTTCACGGCGGCCTACAAGGAACGCGGCGCTTTGAATGCGCTGCTGATGATGAGCGAGGAAGAGCGCAAGCGCGGCGTGATCGCGGCATCGGCGGGCAATCACTCGCAAGGGCTTTCGTATCATGGCAAGCGGCTTGGCGTTCCTGTGACCATCGTGATGCCCAAAACGACGCCGATGGTGAAAGTGATGCAAACCGAAAGCGTGGGCGGAACGGTGGTTCTGGATGGTGAGAACTACGATGAAGCCTATGCCACCGCGCGCACCATGGAAAAGAAACTGGGGCTGACTTTCGTCCATCCGTTCGATGATCCGCGTGTGGCCGCCGGGCAGGGTACGGTCGCGCTGGAAATGCTGGAAGATCACCCGGATATCGAAACGCTGATCGTGCCGATTGGCGGCGGCGGGCTGATTTCGGGGATGGCGGTGGCCGCGCGCGATCGCAACCCGGATATCGAAGTGCTGGGGGTTCAGGCGGAACTGTTCCCTTCGATGTATGCGCGCTTCAAGGGCAAGGATATGCCGTGTGGCGGCGATACGCTGGCCGAAGGGATCGCGGTGTTCCAGCCGGGGCAGTTTACCTCAAAAGTGGTCGCTGATCTGGTCGATGATATCGTGCTCGTCGGCGAACCCGATCTGGAACGTGCGGTTTCGCTGTTGCTCCAGATCGAAAAGACGGTGGTGGAAGGTGCGGGCGCTGCCGGGCTGGCCGCGGTTCTGGCGCATCCAGACCGGTTTGCCGGCAAGAAAGTGGGCATGGTGCTGTGCGGCGGCAATATCGATACGCGGCTGCTTGCCAACGTGTTGCTGCGCGATCTGGCGCGTTCGGGCAGGCTGGCGCGGCTGCGGCTGCGGATGCAGGATCGGCCCGGCTCGCTGTTCAAGGTTGCCAAGGTGTTTGACGATCACAACGTCAACATCATCGAAGTGTGGCATCAGCGCATTTTTACGTCGCTTCCCGCCAAGGGCCTTGTCACCGATATCGAATGTGAAGCGCGCGACCGCGAACAGCTTGAAGCGCTGATCGTGGCGCTTGAGGAAGAGGGTTATCAGGTAGAGCCGGTCGAGCTGAACTGAGCCTGGCGAGCGCGTGTTTTGATCAAATTGTGCAAAATAACGCCCGGTTAACCGCGATTCTTGGTTAAAAGACTTTCAACGCGCGCCTTGCGAAGGCATATTGCCACCAAGCAATGACCGACAAGCATTCGATGCAAAGGACAAGACGCCTTCCGTGACGGCACCCGTTCGCTTCCCCCGCTTTTTCGTGACAAGCCCTGCGCCGTGCCCGTATCTGCCGGGCAAGAGCGAGCGCAAGGTCTTCACCGAGCTGAAAGGCCCGCACGCCGATTCGCTTAACGATGCGCTGAGCCGAATCGGGTTTCGCCGCAGCCAGACCGTGGCCTATCGGCCTTCGTGCCTTGAATGTAATGCCTGCGTGTCGGTGCGTGTCGTTGTCGATGAATTTGCGCCGTCGTCCACACAGAAACGCAACATGAAGCGCAACAGCGATCTGGTGGCGACGATCTGCCGCCCCTGGTCCACCGAGGAACAGTTCGAACTGTTGCAGCGCTATCTTGGCGTGCGCCATCCCGGCGGCGGTATGACGACCATGGATGAGGTCGATTTCGCCGACATGGTGGAACACACGCCGGTAACCAGTTACGTTATCGAATATCGCGAACCGTCCGAAGATGGAAAGACGCCGGGCCGGCTGGTCGGGGTCTGTTTGACGGATCGGCAGGGCGACGGGCTGTCGATGATCTACAGCTTCTACGATCCCGATCATGCCAAACGCTCAGGCCTCGGCAATTTTATCATTCTTGATCATATCGCGCGCGCCAGGGAGATGGGCCTTGCCTATGTCTATCTCGGCTATTGGGTCGATGGATCGACGCGGATGCAATACAAGGTGCGTTATCGCCCGCTTGAAAAGCTGTCGCCGGAAGGCTGGGAACGGTTTGCTCCGGGAGAACAGGAGGCGCTGATCGCAGAGGCGTCCAGAACACCCAAACAGGTGAGTGACGCGCCCGCTGGCGGTCTCAAGGATGGAATGCCGGGCGAACAGGGGCAGTATCGCCCCGTCGAATAGGCCCGCGCGCCAGCTCCTGTATTGCTGATTGCAATTCACAGGCTACATAGCCCGATGACCAAGATTTCCGTCGACCGGCTGATGCGCCGTGCCAAAGCCAGTGCGCTCAAGGGCGCCGTTGACGAGGCGCGCGAAGCCTATCGCATGATCCTTGACCGGTTTCCGAACAATGCGCGCGCCGCCAAGGCGCTGGCGGCGCTGGATTCCGGGACGTCCGGTTCCGGTTCGGGTTCCGATCCGGCGATCGGGGATGCGGTGCAGCAACTCCTCGGTCTGGAGAAACTGGGAAAGTTCGATCTCGCTGCGGCGAAAGCGGAAGAGCTGACCGCGAAGGCCCCCGGATCGGTCGATCTGTGGAAGCGGATGGCACTCATCAATCATCGCATCGGGCGGATCGACAAGATGGAGCTGGCGTTGCGCAAGGCCTGCGCACTCAGGCCCGACGATGCAAGCCTGCACACCAATCTTGGCATTGCGCTCCATCTTCAGGGCCGCAACGAAGACGCCATCCCGTTCTTTCAGGAATCCTTGCGGTTAAAGCCCGACAACGCGGTGGCTCACAACAGTCTGGCCACCGCGCTGGTGGCGCTGGGCAAGCGCGAGGAGGCCGCAAAATGCTTCCTGCAAGCGACACGGTGCAAGCCGGACTATGTTGAGGCCTGGAACAATCTGGGAAGAATCTGCATCGAACTGGGAAAGTATCAGGAGGCCCTGCCATGCTTTCGCAAAGTGCTGGAGCTGGCCCCCGGATCAGGCGACGTACACCGGGACATCGGTGTCGCTCTCAAGGCGTTGGGACGCGATGAAGAAGCTGTGGCTGCGTTGCGCATGGCTATCAGCATTGCGCCCGGCGATGCCCAGGCGCACTTTTCGCTTGGCAGCCTGCTCAGCAAGGCAGGCAAGGATGCCGATGCACTGCACTGTTTCAACGAAGCCATCCGGCTTGAACCGCGCAACCACATGGCGCATTTCAACATGGGCGTTGCGCTGTTCGGCGAAGGCCGGCCCGATGAAGCGATCGAGAGCTACGTCAAAGCGGTGCAGCTCCGGCCGGACTTTGCCGAAGGGTATGTAAATCTTGGCACTGTTTATCAGGCGAAGGCGCAACTGGATGCCGCCCTGGCCAGTTTCGATCGCGCCCTGGAGCTCCGCCCCGATATGTCCGAAGCCTTTGCGGGGCGCGGCGAAGCCCAGCGGCAGCAGGGCAAACTGGATGAGGCGCTTACAAGTCTTGAAGCGGCGGTAAAGCTTGCCCCCGATAATGATCTTTTGCGTTTCCAGAAAATCGATCTTCAGGCCCACATGGCGGACTGGACGGAGTTTTCAGACATTGCCCGGCAGTGCGAGACACTGGGCACCCAAAACACCGCCATCACGCCGTTTCGCGCACTGGCGATCGAAGATAACCCGGCGCGCCAGCTCGCGCGTTCCCGGCTTCAGGCGAAAGCGGTGGACAGGTTTGTGCGCCCGCCGCTGCCTGCCTGGAAAAAGCAGCCCGGCGAACGCATTCGCGTCGGCTATTTCTCGGCGGACATGCGCGAACACCCGATGGCGTTTATCCTCACCGGGCATCTGGCGGGACATGACAGGGATCGGTTCGAGGTTTTCGTTTTCAGTTTTGCCCCCCCCGATCGAAGCACCACCCGCGAAAAGGCCCAGAACGCGGTAGAGCACTTTATCGATATCTCGGATATTGATGACCGGGCCATCGTTGAGATGGTGCGCGAAAAGCGGCTCGATATCGCGATCGACCTGATGGGATACACCAAGTACTGTCGGCCCGAACTGTTCGCTCGCCGTCTGGCCCCGGTCCAGATAAACTATCTCGGATTTCCAAGCACAATGGGCGCGGATTTCATCGATTATATCCTCGCGGACAATATCCTCATTCCCGATGAGCAAAGGCGGAATTACTCGGAACGGCTGCTTGCAATGCCGCACACCTATTTCCCTTACGATCGGGACCAGAAAATTTCGGACAAGCAAACCACGCGCGCGGATTTCGGGCTGCCCGAGGACGCGTTGGTCTTTTGCTGCTTCAACCAGATATACAAGATCGGACCGCGGGAATTCGATATCTGGATGCGATTGATCCGCAAGGTTGACGACAGCGTGTTCTGGCTGCCGCCGATGAACCGATGGGTTGTCGAAAACTTGCGAAAGGAAGCGGAATCGCGCGGTGTCGATCCGGCCCGTCTCGTGTTTGCCGAGCGTTTGACGCACGAGGAGCATCTGGCGCGCTACAGACATGCCGATCTGTTTCTTGATACGTTCAACTGTAATGCACATACCACCGCCGCTGATGCGCTGTGGGGTGGCGTGCCGATCGTTACCAAGATCGGCCGCCAGTTTGCCGCGCGGGTTTGCGCAAGCATCCTCACCGCAGCCGGACTGCCCGAGATGATTACCAAAAGCGAAGCGGAATATGAACAGCTTGCGCTTGATCTGGCGACGGATCGGGAACGGCTGGCAGGCATTCGTGCGAAACTTGCCGGAAACCGGCTCGCAAAGCCGATGTTCGATACGCCGCGGTTTACGCGTGATCTTGAAAGCCAGCTGGAAACGGTGTTCGCGATCAGCCAGAAGGAGTTGGCGGGCACTTCGGCGGTTTAACCCGTCGCCCCCCCCCCCCGCAACCCAGCCTCCCGGTAATCAGGCTGGCCATCCTTGACCGCCTCACCAAACCGCCAGATCGGCCTGCCGCACACTGCGGATGCCTCCCTTCCGACCCGTCATTCACAAATCTGCCAAAGTAATGCCAGGCCGCGCGAACACATCAGACGACCGAATCGATAAAGCGCGCCATCGCGATATCGCGCTGGGAAAGACCGTCCGCATCGTGCGTGGTCAGCTTGATGTTCACCCGGTTATAAACGTTCGACCATTCGGGATGATGATCGGCCTTTTCGGCATAAAGCGCCACACGCGCCATAAAACCGAACGCCGCATTGAAATCGGCGAATTTCAGCGTGCGGCCGACAGACTTGCAATCATCGGCCAATGTCCATGCGGGCAGCGTTTCCATCGCCGCATCGCGCGCCTGGGCAGTCAGTTCGAGAATTGGCATGTGGACCTCCTTGGCAGGCGGATGACTTTCCACTAACCCACCAGTCCATGCAAGAGTGCCGCATCGCTGCTGAAAAACTGGCCTGCAGACGCGGCGACCGGGTGTTGTTCAGCGATCTCGATTTCGCGCTGTCTCCCGGAGACGCGCTGCAGATCGTTGGAAGCAACGGCATCGGCAAATCAAGCCTGCTGCGCATTCTTGCCGGGCTGATGCGGCCCTTCATGGGCCATGTCTCACGCGCGGGCGCAATCGGGCTGATTGATGAACGCGCGGCGCTTGATCCCGATCTCCCGCTCGGCAAGGCGCTTGCGTTATGGCAGCGCATCGACGGGCCGGTTGACAATGAACTGGCGCGGCTTGGCCTTGCCGGGCTGCTAGATGTGCCGGTGCGCTACCTTTCCACCGGGCAGACAAAGCGCGCCGCGCTGGCAAGGTTGCTCGGTCAGGGCGCGCCGGTCTGGTTACTGGATGAACCGCTGAACGGCCTCGACACCGATGCGGTGGACCTGGTCGCAACGCTGGTTGCCGAACATTGCCGCGCGGGCGGCATTTGCGTGATCGCTTCCCATCAGCCGTTCGATCTGCCGGGGCTGCAACGGCTTGCACTGATGGACTTTGCGGTATGAGGCGGGACTGTATGAGGCGGGCGCGATGACTGGGCGGCTTGGAGCCTTGCTGCGGCGCGATCTGGCGCGGCTGCTGCTGGGCGGCAGGCGCGGCGGCGCGATCCTGCCGATCCTGTTCTTCCTGGCTGTTGCGATGATCTATCCGTTCGCGGTTGGCCCCGATGCCCCGCTGCTGGCGCGCACAGGCGGCGGCGTGATCTGGGTGGCCGCGCTGCTGGCCGCGATCCTGCCGCTTGACCGATTGATAGAGCCAGACATCGAGCTGGGCTTTTTCGATCAGTGGGCCTTGCGCGGCATATCGGAGGAGTGGACCGTTTCGGTGCGCATCCTTGCCCACTGGCTCAGTTTTGGTCCGCCGCTGATGCTGGCCGCGCTGCCTGCTGCCGCGCTGCTGGGGCTGGATGGCGATACGATCGGCCTTGTAGAGCTGGGGCTGCTGGCCGGAACGCCGGGGCTGGCGGCACTGGGTGTGATGGTGGCCGCGCTGACAGCCGGTTTGCGCGGCGGCGCGGCGCTTTCGGGCATGCTGGTGATCCCGCTGGCGGTTCCGCTGCTGATTTTCGGCGCTGGCAGCCTTTCAACCGGCGGCAACGCGGGCATCGCGCTGACGGCAGCGTGCAGTCTGGTGCTGCTCGCCATCGCGCCCTTTGCAGCGGGCGCGGCGATCCGGGCTGCGCGCGATTGAGATTAAGCGATGGATGAATTTGAACTGCTGGTCGATCTGCATGGAGGCGCCGCGCGGCAAGGGCCGGGCAGCGAACACGCCACACGGCAGGCGATTGCGCTTTGCGGACTGGAAGGAAAAACCGGGCTCAGGATCGCCGATATCGGCTGCGGATCGGGCGCATCGACACTGGTGCTTGCAAAGGCCCTCGATGCGCAGATCACCGCCGTCGATCTGTTTCCCGCATTTCTTGAGCAGCTTGAAGCCAACGCCCGCGATGCCGGGGTTGCAGACCGCATCGACACGTTGGCCGCATCAATGGACGCGCTGCCGTTCGCAGACGCGCAGCTCGACGCGATCTGGTCGGAAGGCGCTATCTACAACATTGGCTTTGAAGCCGGGATCAGGGCGTGGCGGCCGTTTCTGAAGCCGGGCGGGATTATTGCGGCATCGGAACTCACCTGGCTGACACATGAGCGGCCTGTGGAACTGAGCCAGCACTGGGAACGCGAATATGATCAGGTCGATACCGCGTCGGCCAAAATCGCGCTGCTGGAAAAGCACGGTTTCCAGCCCATCGGCTATTTCCCGCTTTCCGAAGAATGCTGGCTGGACAACTATTACCGGCCGCTTCAGCAGCGTTTTTCCGCGTTTCTGGAACGGCACCGGCACAGCGATACAGCCCGCCAGATCATCGCAGCGGAACAAGCCGAAATCGCACTGTATGAACGATACAGGGCCTACGTCAGCTATGGCTTTTATATCGCGCGAAAAGTGGGCGAATAAGCGCTGGGCCGGCTTATTCGTAAGGCGGTTTGTGCAGCCCTTTTTCGCTCAGCGTGAAAATCTCGCAGCCATCCTCGGTGATGCCGATGGAATGTTCGAACTGGGCCGAAAGCGATTTGTCACGGGTAACGGCGGTCCAGCCATCATTGAGCAGTTTCACCGCCGGTTTGCCAAGATTGATCATCGGCTCGATGGTGAAAAACATGCCCGGTTTCAGTTCCGGCCCGGTGCCCGCGCGTCCTGCATGAACGACTTCGGGCGCATCGTGGAACATCCGCCCCAGCCCATGACCGCAAAATTCACGCACCACGCCATAGCGGTGCTTTTCGGCATGGGCCTGAATCGCCGCGCCGATATCGCCGATATGATTGCCCGGTTTTGCCTGTTCTATGCCGATCATCAGGCATTCGTGCGTCACGTCCACGAGACGCCGTGCCTTCAGGGGCACATCGCCCACACAATACATCCGGCTGGTATCGCCATGCCAGCCATCGAGCAGCGGGGTCACATCGATATTGACGATATCGCCTTCCTTCAGCGCCTTGTCTGATGGAATGCCATGGCACACGACATGATTGATCGAGATGCAGCAACTGTGCGTATAGCCGCGATAGCCCAGCGTTGCCGGAACCGCGCCGCCATCCAGCGTCATCTCGCGCACGAAATCGTCAAGCTCTGCTGTGGTCACGCCCGGCACAACCCGTGGCGCAATCGCATCGAGAATGTCCGCAGCCAGCTTTCCGGCCTTGCGCATGCCATCGAAACTTTCGCGCGGGTGCAGCTTGATAGTGCCGTCGCGCAGCAGGTCTTCGCCTTCGGAAACGATCTGATAGTCTGTCATGCCAGCCGATGTAGCGATGTTGCGTTGAAATTGCGAGACGTTAGAGAACACGCACCATGACTGATAAAAACGCATTGATCCAGCCCGACAAGGGCCAGAACGCCGTTCCCATCCATATCGTCGACAAGGACAGTCTGGAAAAGTTCGTAAAAGCGCGGTCCGCGCCGCAACGCGCCGCACTGGAAGCGCAAAAGTTCAAGGCCGAAGGGTATAGCAAAGCCATCTTCCCCGATGGCGACAACTGGGCCGTCGTCACCGGTGTCGCCAATGCCGGCAACCTTTCTTCGTGGTGCCTTGCCAAACTCGCCGAAACATTGCCTGCCGGAACATACCGTCTGGCCAGCGCCGAACCCGGCCCGGCGATGTTTGGATGGATCAGCGGCCAATATGCCTATGACCGCTATCGGACCGAGCCTGCGGACGAAGGCCCGCGCATTCTGCTGACCGCCGATGCCCGCGCGATCACCGCCGCGCTGGCGGAAGCAGAGGCTGTTTCGCTGGTGCGCGATCTTGTCAACACACCCGCCGAAGATATGGGGCCGGGCCAGCTTGAAGCCGAGGCGGAAGCCTTGTCCAGAGCATTTGGCGGTGAACTGCGCGTGACCAAAGGCGATATGCTGGAGCAGGAATTCCCGATGGTCCACATGGTTGGTCGTGCTGCGGGCAGAAGCCATGCGCCGCGCATGATCGAGGTGGAATGGGGCAATCCGAAACATCCGCGCGTTGCAATTGTCGGCAAAGGCGTTTCATTCGATACCGGCGGGCTGGATCTCAAGCCGTCCAAGGGCATGGCGCTGATGAAAAAGGATATGGGCGGCGCCGCCCATGCGCTGGCGCTGGCCCGGCTGGTGATGCAGGGCGGGCTGAACGTGCGGCTGCACCTGCTTGTCCCGGCAGCGGAAAATTCGGTTTCGGCCAACAGTTATCGCCCCGGAGACGTATTGCGATCGCGCAAGGGCCTTTCGGTTGAAATCACCAACACCGATGCCGAAGGCCGCCTGATTCTGGGCGATGCGCTGGCCCGCGCGGGGGAAGACGATCCCGATCTGGTGATCGATTTCGCAACGCTGACCGGCGCGGCGCGTTCTGCGCTGGGGCCAGACCTGCCCGCGCTGTTCACGCGCACCGACCAGACAGCAGAGGATCTGCTGGCGGCAGGGCTGGCCTGCGACGATCCATGCTGGCGTCTGCCGCTCCACGATGGCTATCGCGAATATCTCAAGTCCGATATCGCCGATATCATGAATTCGCACGCCAATCCGTTTGCCGGAGCCAGCGTCGCCGCGCTGTTTCTGGACCGGTTCGTGCCCGACGATACCGACTGGGCGCACTTCGATACGTATGCATGGCGCCCATCCTCAAAACCGGGCAGACCCAAAGGCGGAGCCGCACTGGGCCTGCGCGCGGCGTGGCACATGTTGCAAAAGCGCTACGGATAAGCACGCGCTCAAACTTGCCTAACCGCGATGACCCGTCTAATCGCGCCGCTCCTTGCTCTTGGGAACAACCACTTACGTGTCGAACACGGATTCGCATATTCGCCTGTCTGCGCCCGATGGCCAGCTGGCATTGACCGGCCCCAGCGCCAGTGCGCCCGTGGGCCATTTGCCCGTGCGCGGCGATCTGGCGCATATCGCGCTGGCGGGAACCTATTTCGTGCCGCATTATGCGGAACCGATGGCCCACATCTGCACGGCAAATGGCGCAAGCCTGCGCGCCGCGCCTGCCGCCGAAGCGGATGAAATCAGAACGCTTGCGGCCGGGGCGACGTTTGCCGTGCTCGATATCGCGGGTGAGTGGGCATGGGGTCAGGCGGACGGCGAAGCCGGGCCGGTCGGCTATGTCGCGCTCAGCCAGTTGCAGCGGGCCGGAACATGACCGCCAGCGTATTCATCGACGGCGCGGTTGGCACCACCGGGCTGGAAATCGTCGAGCGGCTGCAAGGCCGTGACGAATTTTCGCTGATCGTTCTGGATGATGATCGGCGCAAGAACGCCGATGCCCGGCGCGAAGCCTTCCACAGTGCGGATTTTGCCGTGCTGTGCCTGCCCGACGATGCCGCGCGCGAAGCCGTGACGCTGGCCGCCGATGCCAGCGTGCGGATTATCGACGCATCGACCGCGCATCGCGTCGCCGATGGCTGGGTCTATGGTTTTCCCGAGGTCTGCGGGCGTGACGCGGTGGCATCGGCGTGCCGTGTGTCAAACCCCGGCTGTTATTCGACCGGCTTTATCGCACTGGTCGCACCGCTGGTGCGGGCCGGGCTGCTACCGGCGGACTGGCCATATACCTGTAACGCGGTGTCCGGTTATTCGGGCGGCGGCAAGGCGATGATCGCGCGGTTTGAAGCCGATCCCGACATCGCCTGGCGCGGTTATGCGCTTGGTCTGGGGCACAAGCACGTGCCGGAGATGCAAAGATGGTGTGATCTGGCCACTGCGCCGCTGTTCACGCCCGCCGTCATCCCCGCGCATCGCGGTATGGTGGTGGAAGTGCCGTTGCCACTTTCGGCAATGTCAGGCGCCGCAGCGCCCGACGCACTGCGCGCGCATCTGCGTGATTTCTATGCCGGAAGCAACGTCGTGCGTTTGGGCGAACAGCCTGATGGCGAGATTTTGCTGCGTGGTTCGATGCAGCCGTCCGATCGGCTTGAGCTGCATGTGCTGGCGTCATCCGATTGCAGTCAGGCGCGCCTGGTCGCCGTGCTCGATAATCTCGGCAAAGGCGCAAGCGGAGCGGCAGTGCAAAATCTCAACCTGATGGCCGGACTGCCGGAAACCGCAGGCTTGCGCGTGTAGGGCAACCGCCTGCCCAAGAATCGGGCACGCCTTGCCCGAATCTTGAGCGAAAATGCCGTGCTCACTGGCGATAAAATCAACCCCGCGTTCGTCCCAAAGCGGCATTTCCTGCGATTCCGGGCTTTTCGGCTGCGGCTGCATGTCCTACCAAGCTGTAATCGTCTCTGGCACGATTCTTGAAACGTGGAATCTGCCTGTGACGTCATGGAGGCAACAATAACCCGGAACGCCTCGGCGAATCCGGCATAATGTGCAGGGGTTTTGCAAGCGTGAAAAAGATCGAAGCGATCATCAAACCTTTCAAGCTGGACGAAGTGAAGGAAGCTCTTCACGAAGTCGGCGTATCAGGCATCACGGTGACCGAGGCGAAAGGCTTCGGACGACAAAAGGGGCATACCGAGCTTTATCGCGGCGCCGAATATGTCGTCGATTTCCTTCCGAAGGTAAAACTGGAAGTCGTCGTGCCGGACGAGCTGTCCGACCGCGTGGTCGAAGCGATCACCGGTGCGGCTGAAACCGGTCGTATCGGTGATGGCAAAATCTTTGTTACCGCGATTGAAAGCGTGGTGCGCATCCGTACGGGAGAACGTGACGACGCCGCGCTCTGAGTAATCTTGTCTGGCTGAACGCCGGACCGCGGGGCCGGGCCTGAAACAGGGGCTGGCCTGTCCCCCGCATTTCACTTTCACCCCCCTAGCCCCTTCCGCAACGGGAAGGGTCAATCTGGAGAACTATGGCAATGGCAAGTGTTAAGGACGTCCTCAAGCGGATCAAGGACGAAAACATCGAGTGGGTTGACCTTCGTTTCACCGACCCGAAAGGCAAATGGCAACACCTCACGATGGTCGCCGGCCTTATCGGAGAAGATGAGCTTGAAGACGGCCTGATGTTCGATGGTTCGTCGATCGCCGGCTGGAAGTCGATCAACGAATCCGACATGATCCTGAAGCCTGACATGGACTCGGTCTTCATCGATCCGTTCAGTGCAACGCCGATGATGATCATCAACTGCGACATTGTTGAGCCTGCAACCGGCGAACTTTATTCGCGCGATCCGCGCTCGACCGCGAAACGCGCCGAGGCATTCGTCAAGTCATCAGGCGTTGGTGACACCGTCTATGTCGGCCCGGAAGCAGAGTTCTTCATGTTCGACGATGTGAAGTTCTACGACCAGTACGATGGCAGCGGCTTCAAGATCGACGATGTTGAACTGCCCACCAACTCGGGCAGCGCGCTCGAAGGCGGCAACCTGGCCCACCGTCCGCGCGCCAAGGGCGGCTACTTCCCCGTAGCTCCGGTTGACAGCGCCACCGATATTCGCGGCGAAATGGTCTCGACCATGGTCGAAATGGGCCTGCCGTGCGACAAGCACCACCACGAAGTCGCCGCCGCTCAGCATGAGCTGGGCCTGACGTTCGGCACGCTGGTGCAGACGGCTGACCGCATGCAGGTTTATAAATACGTCGTGCACATGGTCGCCGAAGCTTATGGCAAGACGGCAACGTTCATGCCCAAGCCGATCATGACCGATAACGGTTCCGGCATGCACACCCACATCTCGATCTGGGACGGCGGCAAGCCAACATTCGCGGGCAATGGCTATGCCGGCCTGTCTGACAACTGCCTGTATTTCATCGGCGGCGTCATCAAGCACGCCAAAGCGCTTAACGCTTTCACCAACCCGACCACCAACAGCTACAAGCGTCTGGTGCCGGGCTATGAAGCCCCCGTGCTGCTGGCTTATTCCGCGCGCAACCGCTCTGCATCGTGCCGTATTCCTTATGGTTCGGGCGACAAGGCGAAGCGCGTTGAATTCCGCTTCCCCGATGCGATGGCCAACCCCTACCTGTGCTATTCGGCGCTGCTCATGGCCGGCCTCGACGGGATCAAGAACAAGATCCATCCGGGCGAAGCCATGGACAAGAACCTCTATGATCTGCCCCCGGCGGAACTCGCCGAAGTGCCGACCGTTTGCGGCAGCCTTCGCGAGGCGCTTGAAGCGCTGGCAGCGGATCAGGAATTCCTTATCCAGGGCGGCGTGTTCACGGCCGACCAGATCGAGGCTTACTGCGAACTCAAGTGGGAAGAAGTGATGCGTTACGAAACGACGCCAAGCCCGGTTGAGTTTGACATGTATTACAGCTCCTGATCTTTCAGTGCATCGTGTGGGCATGCCCGCATGATGCGCTTTGACAGATATCACCGAGCAGGGCGTCCTGAGCGATCAGGGCGCCCTTTTCGTATGCGGCAGATATGACAAGCAGACTTTGAAACTGAGGCGCTGACGCGCCGCACCGCTGCACTGCGTCATCGGTTAAGCCTGAACGGAAAACGCTCTAAGCTTCAAGCGTCCCAAAGCGGAGGCATCGGGGTTCATGGAGAAGTCTATGAGCTTTCTGAAATCGGCGACGTTGAAAAACGTTAATCTAACTTACTGATATAAAACAACTTAATTTCGCGTCAGGTTCTAAGGCATCCGCAGATTTGCAGCGTGTCCTGCAACATCGCAGCGGCTGCACGCCTTTAAGAGCGCGCCGTTGCAATCTAGATTTGTGCTTTGATTGAACGGCCCGGAACCCTGGAGTGACTTTTATGAAATTCAGCCTGCTGATCGATGGAATGTTGTGCGACGGGGCTTCGACACTTGATGTTATCAACCCGGCCACGGGTAAGGTTCTTGCCGTCGCGCCGCGGGCTGACAAGGCCCAGCTCGATCAGGCAATTGCCGCTGCCAGGCGGGCATTTCCGGCATGGGCGGCCAAAAGTTATGCCGAACGCAGGGGATATCTGGAAAAGCTGGCCGATGCGGTTGAGGCCCGTTCGGACGAGTTTGCCCGGCTGCTGACTCAGGAACAGGGCAAACCGCGCGCCGAAGCGGAAATGGAGATCATGGGCATCGTCCATTGCATCCACTATTTTGCGCAAAGCGAACTGCCGGTCAAAGTTCTGTCGGAAACGGAGGAAGAGCGGGTTACCGAGCATCGCACACCGTTGGGGATCGTTGCCGCGATCACGCCGTGGAACTTCCCGATCGTGCTGATGGCAGCCAAGATTGCGCCCGCGCTGATCACCGGCAACGTTGTGATTGGCAAACCCGCACCCAGCACGCCGCTCACCACGTTGCTGCTGGGCGAAGTGGCCGCGCAAATCCTGCCGGCGGGCGTGTTGCAGACGATTGTTGACGAGAACGATCTGGGCGCGGTTCTGTCAGCCCACCCGGATATCGCCAATGTCAATTTCACCGGCTCCACTGCCACGGGCAAGAAGATTCTGGCCTCTGCCGCGGACACGCTCAAACGGTTTACGCTGGAGCTTGGCGGCAATGATGTCGCGATCCTTCTGGACGATGTGGACATTGCAGAGGTTGCGCCCAGGATTTTTGCATCGGCGATGGGTAATGCCGGGCAGGTCTGCCTTGCCACCAAGCGCGTTTATGTGCCCGAAGCGATGTATGATGAAGTCTGCGATGCGCTGGCGAAGCTGGCAAGGGAAACCGTTGTTGGCGATGGACTTGAACAGGGCACGCAGATGGGGCCGATCCAGAACAGCCAGCAGTTTGAGAAAGTGAAAGGCTATCTGGATATCGCGCGGCAGGATGGCACGATCATCGCGGGGGGCAGCGCAATCGAAGGCGATGGCTATTTTATCGAACCGACGATCGTGCGCGATATTGCGGCTGATTCCCGGCTGGTGCGCGAAGAACAGTTCGGCCCGGTGCTGCCCGTCTTGCCTTACAAGGATATTGATGACGTGATCGATGCGGCGAACAGCACCGAATATGGTCTTGGCGGATCGGTCTGGAGCAGCGATCGCGCGCGCGCGACGCAAGTGGCGCTGAAAATCGATTCCGGCATTGTCTGGGTCAATCGCCATCTGGTCCTGCCCTATGACGTGCCGTTTGGCGGGGCCAAACAATCGGGCATCGGGCGGCAACACGGGCTTGATAGCCTGCACGAAGTGACCCAGCTCAAAGTGATAAGCGAGGCGCTGGCCTGATCCCGCCGGCCTGAGTGTTGCCCGGCGGCGTGGCCCGCGTCAGGCGGGCGCGCCCGCTTGCGTCTCTACCGACGTTTCTGCGGCTGAGAATGCCATGAAGCGTTCCAGATGATAATCTTCATCGCCCAGCTGATGGCCGATCATAAGCAGGCGTTTGGCATAGTGCGAAAGCGGCAGTTCCCATGTCATGCCGATCCCGCCATGTAACTGGATCGCTTCTTCCGCGACCAGCGTTCCCACTTGCCCGATCGTGAATTTCGCGGCGGAAACCGCGCGCTCGCGGGTGTGGCGTTCGGCTTCAAGCGCTGCGGCTGCATTGATTGCGGCAGAGCGTGCCTGTTCTATTTCCAGCGCGAGCGTCGCCATGCGATGCTGCAAGGCCTGAAATTTGCCGATCGGAACTGAAAACTGGGTTCGCGTTCGCAAAAATTCCAGTGTTTGCACCTTTATCGTGTCCATCACGCCGATGGCTTCCCAGCTTAGCGCGAGCGTGCCAATGGCAATCGCACGTTCGGCAAGGGCCAGACCATCGCCCCGGTTGCCCACCAGTCTGGCGTTGGCGTTATTGAGTGCAAGTTCCCCGCCGCGTCCGCCGTCGATCATCGGGTAGCCATTGATCGCCACGCCAGCCTGATCGGCGGCCACCAGAAACAGCGAATGGGCCGCGCCCTGCGCATCGGGTGAACTTGCCGTTCGCGCCAGTACCACGATGTGATCCGCCGCCTCGATCTGGGGGGTGACGGCTTTGGCGCCGGTTATGGTCCAGCCTTCGCCGGCCTGTTTTGCCGCGCAGTCGCACAGGTGCGGCGCGTATCGGCTGGCTGCCTCCTGAAAGGCGAATGCCAGAACGGCGTTGCCGGCGATTGCCTCGGCAATGAGCGCGTGCTCGTTGCCTGCATGTTCAAGCGCGTGGCCGGCCATCAGCGTGCCAAGCAGAGGCTCTACCGCCAGCGTCTTGCCAACCTGTTCGAACACCACGGCAATATCGAACGCGCCGCCGCAATACCCGCCCGCTTCTTCGCTGAAGAGCGCACCCATGATGCCCAGCTGCGCCAGAGAGGACCATTGTTCGCGGCACCACCCTTGCGTGGACCCCGCAATGCGGGCCCGGTCTTCAAACGTGTATTTGTCTGCAAGATAGCGTCCGAGCGTGTCGGCAAGCATCTGCCGATCTTCGGGATGCGAAAAGTCCATGCGAATTACAGCTCCAGGATCGCCTTGACGATTATTTCGCGCTGGATCTCGTTCGACCCGCCGTAAATCGAAAGCTTGCGGTTATTAAGGTAGTCCGCGGTGATCGGCGCGGCATAACCGGGGCCGATGGGCTCGTTATTGAAGCCTTCATCCAGCGCTTCGGAAACAAACGGTTGTGCGTATGGCCCCAGAGCGCGCCGCGCCAGACTGGTGATTTCCTGACGGATCTCGGTTCCGCGGATCTTCAGCATAGAGCTTTCCGCAACCGGTCCATCGCCTTTTCCGGCGGCGCAAAGCGCGCGCAGGTTGGTTGTTTTCATATTCTCAAGATCGATTTCCAGCCGGGCCATGCGTGTGGCGAATAGCGGGTTTTGCGCCAGCGGCTGATGGCCGTCGCGCTGATCCTGAACGATCTCCTGCAAGGCCCGGAAGCCCGCAATCGCCTGGCCGACCCCGGCAATCCCGGTGCGTTCCAGTGTCAGCAGATATTTCGCATAAGTCCAGCCGTGATCTTCCTCGCCAACCAGATTGGCCGCGGGCACGCGCACGTCGGTGAAGAAAATTTCGTTCACTTCATGCTCACCGTCGAGCAGCCTGATCGGGCGCAGTTCCACTCCGGGCGATTTCATGTCGATCAGCAGGAACGAGATGCCCTGCTGCTTTTTTCCGCTGCTATCGGTGCGGACAAGGCAGAATATCACATCGGCGTGCTGGCCGAATGTCGTCCACGTCTTTTGTCCGTTGACGATATATTCGTCGCCCTCGCGCACGGCGGCGCAGCGCAGACTGGCGAGATCCGATCCCGCGCCCGGTTCGGAAAAACCCTGACACCACCAGTCCGTCCCATCCAGAATGCGCGGCAGCCAGTGGCGCTTTTGTTCTTCTGTGCCGTATCTGATCAGGACCGGGCCCAGCATTTTGAGGCCGAAAGGAATGATTTCGGGTGCGTGTGCGGTTGCGCATTCGACATCGAAGATAAATCGCTGCGCCACGCTCCATCCGGTTCCGCCCCATTCGGGCGGCCAGTGCGTTGCCAGCCATCCCCGGTCCGCAAGGATCGCATGCCATTCTTCGTGGTCCTGCTTGGTCAGCCGAAGCCGGGCCTTGACCTTGTCCGACAGCCTTTTGGGAAGGTTTGCGTGCAGAAAGCTTTGCACTTCGCTCTGAAATTCGAGCTCTTCATCACTGAAATCGAGGTCCATTGCGGATTCCTAACTGCTGGTCACAATGGCAGCTCCGCATTGAGGCTGGCCGGGCCATGTTGCGCAACGATTGCGGTTTCCACGGACTTTGTTAAACTAGAACAAGATCGTAGAACAATCAACAGAAGATTGCCAGAGACTGCTGGCGGAGAGGCGTTTGTGAGTATTCACCGGGGTTCGAATTTGCAGGCGCAGTCGGGTTGCTCGGCGCTGGCGTGCGCGGGCCGATGAGGGGCGTGCTTGATGGAAAAGTGGCGCTTGTTACAGGTGCTGCATCGGGGATCGGGGCTGCGTGCGCGCAATTGTTGGCGGGCGAGGGGGCAAGCGTTATCGCAACGGACGTTGACGATACTGGCGGCCAAGATCTGGCGCGGCGTATTGCGGATAGCGGACATGTTGCCTCATTTCGGCATCAGGATGTTACCGATGAGAATGGCTGGCACGAACTGGTGGCGGAACTTGATCGTCAGTATGGCCGACTGGACATACTTGTTTCCAACGCGGGCATTGGCATTGGCGCGCCCTCGATCGTGGAAATGTCGCTTGCAGACTGGCGGCGCCAGACGGCCATCAATCTCGATGGGGTGTTCCTCTCAGTGAAGCATTGCCTGCCGCTGATGCGCAAGACGGGCGCCGGGTCCATCATCATGATGTCGTCCGTCGCGGGGTTGCGCGGATCGTCATACCTTTCCGGTTACAGCGCGACCAAGGGCGCGGTCAGGCTGTTTGCGAAATCGATCGCCATGGAATGCGCGCAGGCGGGCGATGGCATTCGCGTGAATTCCGTCCACCCCGGATTTATCGATACGCCGGTCTGGGGCAAGATCGCCAATCAGGGGCAGGCGGGCGATGTGACAGTCAGCGCGGATGAGGCCGCGCGCGCCGCTGTCCCGCTTGGCCGCGCGGGGCAACCTGAGGAAATTGCCGCGGGCGTGCTGTTTCTTGCATCCGATGCATCAAGTTACATGACCGGCAGCGAACTTATCATCGATGGCGGGATTATGACCGGCGGCGGAACAAGGCCCCCGCAATGAGCGATGATCGGGACAATGCCGCTGCGGCAACGCGCGAGGCTGATGTCTGCGTCGCACTGCATAATCTGCTGATGACTTATGCCATGGGGGCCGATCGCGCGGACGAGGCGATCATGCGCTCTGCCTTTCATGATGGCGCGATCATGGAAACGGGCTTTGCGGCCAGTGCGATTGATGACTATGTGCCCGCGATCCTGCAGCGCACGCGAAGGCTTTATCGCACGATGTATCACAGTGTTTCGAACGAACGGTTCGCAATATGTGGCAATCGCGCGCGCGGCGAAGCTTATGTGACAGTGCATGCGTTTACGCGCGATGATCCGCCGCAGGAAATATGTTCGGGCGGGCGCTATCTGGATCGGTTTGAACGGCGCGGCGGCGTGTGGAAATTCGTGCGCCGCACATATGTGCATGACTGGAAAACGGCTAGGCCGGCAACGCTGGTTCCGCCGCCCGGCCCGGATGCCATCGTTGGCGGATTTGCGCCGGATGATCCGTCAATTGCGTTCTGGAAAGAACCGGTCTGACCCCGAACGCCGTCGTCTCGCGCGCTTATCTGAATTCAAGTTCTGTCAGCGCGTTCTTTTCGCGCCATGCGCTCAGCATCCGATAGAAATCGATGGTTCCGGCGGGATGTGCGTTTGCGTAAAACCCGTGTCGATTTCCCGATCCGCCTTCGTCGTTCATATAACTTGGCGTGCATTCGACCCAGAACTTGCGCTGGCTGACCGACATCGGTTTTACTTCGGCAAGATAGTCTTCCACCGCCTGCGCCGTTGGCTCAACCGTGCGGGCATCGCGTTTCTTCGCCTCGCCGATAACATGCGCTGCGTGTTTGGCCTGTTCCTGCAACGGGAACGAATAGGCGACGGCAGACGCGCCCTGACCGGATCCCATGATCAGGCAATTGGGAAAACCACGCGCGAACATACCGTGGAATGTCTTCATCCCGTCTTTCCAATATGCGCTCAGCTCCAGCCCGTCACGGCCGACGATATCGTAGCCCGCGCGGTGCGTGAATTCGGTTCCCGTTTCAAACCCGGTCGCGAAGATCAGGCAATCTACCTGATAGTCTTTCCCGGCAACGACAACGCCTGTCTCGGTCATCCGTTCGATGCCCTGGCCCGCCGTATCGACAAGCGTCACATTTGGACGGTTGAAAGTGGGCAGATAATTGTCGCTGAACAACGGGCGCTTGCACCAGCGGCGGTGCCAGGGCTTGAGCGCTTCTGCGGTGGCCGGGTCTTTCACTTCGGCATCGATGCGCGCGCGCAGGCGGTTCATCATCTTGTCGTCGAGCGTTTCGATGATGAGGTTCTGCTCTTCCTCGCTCAGGGGACGGCCCAGCTTTGCTGCCGCCCATGCGGCATCGCGCAGCCTTCCGGTTTCGGAGAACTTGTCATTCACCAGATCGTTGTCGATCTGGCGGCCGGTGGTGACATGGTTGAAATTGTCAACGCGCTCTTGCTGCCAGCCGGGCTTGAGGCTGCCTGCCCATTCGCTGTCGGTCGGTTCATTGGCGCGATAATCAACAGCTGCGGGTGTGCGCTGAAAGACGTAAAGGTGCTGCGCGCATTCGCCGACCGGTGGGATGACCTGAACGCCTGTTGCGCCGGTTCCGATAATGCCCACAGTCTTGTCTGAAAGACCGTGAAGCCCGCCTTTTTCGTCCCCCCCGGTGTATTCGAAATCCCAGCGGCTGGTGTGGAAGGTGTGGCCTTTATAGGTTTCGATGCCCGGAATGCCGGGAAGCTTGGGTTTGACGAGCAACCCGTTCGAAAGCACCACAAAACGCGCGGTCATGTGATCGCCGCGATCGGTGTGAATGTGCCAGCGCGCCTGCGCTTCGTCCCAGTTCATCCCGGTCACGCCGGTTTGCAGGCAGGCATTGCGATACAGATCAAAGGTTCTGGCGATGTGCAGCAGATGTGCATGGATTTCCGAGCCACGCACATATTTTTCCGACGGCATTTTGCCGGTCCGTTCGATCATCGGCAGATAGACGAAAGACTCCGTATCGCAGCGGATGCCGGGATAGCGGTTCCAATACCATGTGCCGCCAAAATCACCGCCCTTTTCGATAATGCGAATGTCATCGCTGCCCGCCTGGCGAAGCTGTGCGCCAACCATCAGCCCGCCCATGCCGCCGCCGATGATGATGATCTCGACATGATCGTTCAGCGCATCGCGTTCGATTGGCTCAACATATGGATCATCGGCATAGTGCGAAAATTCGGCTGTTGTCTCAATATATTGCTTGTTCCGCTCCGGGCGGAGCCGGACATCGCGCTCATAAGCGTAACGCTGGTTCAGCGCAGCGGGATCATAGTCAATATCGCCGATAAGGTCCTGAATGGCCGGATCTATTTGAGACACAATCTCTATTACCTTTCAACACGCGGGCCTGCACATTCCATCACATGAACGGCATGGTGCCGCGCTGTTATCGGGGGCTTCAGGCCAGGCTCCTCAAGGTTCATCCGCTGTTTGCGTCCGATCTGCTTCGGACGAATTCAACGCTGAATCAACCGGAATATTATGGGACATGATTGTGGAACAGTCAACGCATTCATGGGCTGTCCGCGGACGGCCGGACGAGGATATTTTTGCGGCCTTTGCTGCAATTTCTCCCGCGTGCTGAGGTCGGGTGCGCGCGCCTCCGGGCATTGCCGCGCAGGTGTGCTTGGCGAACCGGCTTGATTCCGTCTTGCAAACGGCGATATATTGTCCGGCACGATTGTGGGACAATTTTATGCCATTCAGGTATGAATGCTCATAATGGGCAGGGAAGGGTGGTTCGCGAGTGGCAAAGTCTTCTCTCAACTGGGATGATGTGAGGACATTTCTGGCGCTTGCCAGAAACCCGAAGCTGGGCGTTGCGGCCAAAAATCTCGGGATCAACGCCACCACGCTGAGCCGTCGCATCCAAAGGCTCAGCCAGACCAACAACGCCACGCTGTTTGAAATGCACGGCGGCGAGTGGCTGCTGACCGAGGCGGGCGAGAAGGTGCTTGCGCTGGCCGAACGTGCCGAATCCGCGATGCTCGATATCGAAGAGTCCGAACCCGATGAGGATATGTCGGGCTTCGTCAGGGTGGCTGTGCCCGAGGCGTTCGGCATCTGGTTTATGAGCGAGCGGATCAAGGCTTTCCACGATGCCTATCCCAACATCATCGTCGAATTTATCTCGCCCAGCTGGTATTTCAGCCCGCTGAAGCGCGAGGTCGATATGGCGGTGATGCCAACCCGCCCGCAGCGCGGCCCGCTGACGACGCGCCGGCTGTGCGATATGAAGCTGCGGCTGTTCGCAAGCCGCACCTATCTCGATTCGCATCCGCCGATAGAGGCGGTTGGCGATCTTGCGGATCACAGCCTGATCGGGTTTTCCCGCAATATCATCTCAAAGGCCCAGCTCGATCACTGGCGCAAAGTCCTGCCCGATTCGGTCACGGCTATTCGGATGAGCGGGATGGCGATGCAGGCCCATGCCGTGGCTAATGGCGCCGGGATCGGGCTTTTGCCGTTTTTCATTGCCAATTATGATGATCGGCTCGTGCCGGTGCTTAAGGAGCAGGTGGCGATCAATCAGGGATATTGGCTGGTCGTGCGCGAAGATGTGCGGCACAGTCGTCGGATCGAAGTGTTCGTCGACTGGCTAACGAAGCAGGTTCAGGCTGACCGTGCCTTTTTCCGTGACAGCGAGGATTGATCGCGGCTGTTCGCACTTGTGCGTTTTTCGACCGACGAAACTGCGTGCGCACAATCAGTAATCGGTGGTCTTGTTCGCCATTCCGCCATCAACGTTAAGGATCGCGCCGCTCACATAGGATGCGCGTTCTGATACGAGGAACACGATCGTCGATGCCACTTCATCTGGCTCCGCCGGCCGTCCGAACGGCATATCGCCGGTCAGCTCGCGCCACCGGTCAGGGTCACCCAGTTTGTTTTCGGCCTGGCTGCGCATGATCCGCACGCCGCGCTCGGTTGCGATGGGGCCGGGATTGATACCGATCACGCGCACGCCTGATTGCGGCGATATGCCGCCGATCGCTTTGGTCATCGCTGCCAGAGAGGCATTGCCCATGCCGATTGCGATCGTTTTCGGTCCGGGTCGTGCGCCAGACGCGCCCATCACATTGAGGATCACGCCTGCACCGCGCTTTGCCATGTGCGGAAAATAACGGCGGGTCAGGCCGATATAGCCGAACACCTTGAGATCCCATGCCGCGCGCCATTCGGGATCTTCCACGTCATCAATCGCGCCGGGAGGGATCGCCCCGGCATTGTTGACGAGAATATCAATGTCGGGAAACTGCGCGAAGATATTTTCGGATGCGCCCTTGCCGGCAATGTCGCAGCTGAGCGCCTGGACGCTGGCGTCTGAACACTCGCGCAGTTCATCGCGAAGCTGGCCAAGATCGTCGGCCGACCGGGCGACCAGAATGACATTGCAACCCTCGGCGCACAGCATGCGCGCGGTTGCTCTGCCAACGCCTTGCGATGCGCCGGTGATCAGCGCGGTTTTGTTTTGAAGGCCAAGGTCCATCGCGATTGCACCGCCGCTTGCCCGTCAGCTGCCGGTTTTGCGCTGCGGCGTGGTTTCCTGTTCCCACCAGTCCGGCGGATCGACCGCAACCGTGTCCATCTCGGCAGGGATACAGATTTCGATGGTTTCCAGATCGTCCGAAGTTGCAACCTCGTTATGCACGATGCCGCCGGGGATATATTCCAGATCGCCGGCTTCGATCCTGATCTCGGTTCCGTCTTCGAATACGATATCGGCCCAGCCTTTAAGGCAGTAATTTATCTGGGCTTCGCAGGTGTGGTAATGCCACCCGGTCGGCTTGCTCATCGCCTTGCGAATGGCCATTTTCATGCCGCCGATCCGGCCATCGGTTGCCTCTTTCAGGCCCAGATCGCGATAGGAGAAAAACTCGCGGCGACCGCCCACTTCCTTTGCGGTGTGAACGGGTTGCTTGAAATGACGCGGTCGGTTTTCAGAACGCGTTTCGGCAGTCGGCGCTTTGGTGATCTGGGCCATGTTTCAGAAATATCCTCTACCCTGACATATTCACGAAATTACCGGGCTATTATCGGCCTTCTTTATCTTTTTAGGGCCTTGTTTTTTTCCGGGCGAGCCCGTGCAAGTGCCGCAATGTGCCACAACGCATGCATCTTATCCAACGCGGCAGGCCTGTTGCCATGCGATAGCGGCGACTTCGGGGAACACTTTTGATCGTTCCCTGGCCTGTTCCGACGATGCGGTGCCCCGGATTACGCGGCCCTTGATGCCGTGGAAAATCGCGGCGAGGCGGAAGAAGTTGAACGCGATGTAAAAATCATAGCCGGGGATCGCGTCGCGCCCGGTGTGGCGACAGTAGGACGCGATGTATTCTTCTTCCGAAGGGATGCCCAGCGCGGCGATATCGGCATTGCCAAGGCCAGCCACGATATGCGGCGGCATGCGATAGGTCATCGCGTTATAGGCAAAATCGGCCAGCGGGTGCCCCAGTGTCGATAGCTCCCAGTCCAGCACGGCAAGCACGCGCGGCTCGGTGGGGTGAAAGATCATGTTATCGATCCGGCAATCGCCATGAACGATGCTGGTTTCGTCGCCCGGCGGGATATTATCGGGCAACCACGCCACCAGCCGGTCCATATTCTCGTCACGCCCGGCATCGGCATCATCGAGATACTGTTTGGTCCAGCGCCCGATCTGACGCGCAAAATAGTTGCCGGGGCGGCCATAATCGCCAAGGCCCACCGCTTCATAATCGACCATGTGCAGCTGCGCGGTGGTGGCGCACATTGCTTCGTAAATCGCTGCGCGCTCCGCCGGTTCGATCCCCGGCAGCGTGGCATCCCAGAAGATCCGCCCTTCGACCATGTCCATGATATAGAACCATGTGCCGATCACGGCATCGTCGGTGCAAAGGCCATAAACGTGCGCCACGGGAAAGCCCGCCTTTTCCAGCCCGGTCAGCACTTTTGCCTCGCGATCGACCGCATGCGCGCCTTTCAGCAGTTGGCCGGGAGGCTTGCGGCGCAGCACATATGCGCGTGAAGGTGTTGTCAGCTTGTAGGTTGGATTGGATTGCCCGCCCTTGAATTGCTCAACCGAAAGCGGCCCGGCAAATCCTTCGACGTTTTCGGCCATCCATGCGCTGAGCGCGGTTTCATCAAAGGCAAAACCTTCTCTGACCGCCGTGGTGCCCAGATTCTCGTCGGCATGGCTGGTCATTGCGGGTTCCTTTCCCTGAAGTCGCGCTTGATCTTTTTGGCGAGGCTCCACTTATGCACTTCGGTTGGCCCGTCATAAATGCGGAACGCGCGGATCTCGCGGAATACCTGCTCAACGATCGTATCGCCCGAAACACCGGTGCCGCCCATCACCTGAACGCAACGATCAGCCACGCGCATCAGCGCTTCGGAAACGGCAACTTTGGTCATCGAGCTTTCAACCGTGCCCAGCGATCCGGTGTCGAGCACCGATGCACACCAATCAATCATCAGTTCGGATTGTTGCAGATCGATCATGTTCTCCGCCAGCATGAAGCCAACCCCCTCGTGATCGACCAGCGGTTTGCCAAACGCATGGCGGCGGCAGGCATAATCAGAGGCGATCTCATGCGCGCGGGTGGCCGCGCCGTGCCAGCGCATGCAATGCGAAAGCCGCGCCGGGCTGAGCCGCACTTGCGCATATTTGAAGCCTTCGCCGCTGGCGCCCAGCATCTGATCGGCAGGCACGCGCAAGTCCGTGATCTGGGTGACGGCATGGCCGCCGGGCATCGAGTTATCGATGGTGTCCAGCACGCGTTCGATCGTGATCGCCGGGTTGGGCAGGTCGACCAGAAACATGCATGCGCCATCATCCGATTTGGCCATGACAATGCCGACTTTCGCGCCTTCGGCCCCGGTGATGAACGCCTTGCGCCCGTTGATCACCCAGTGATTGCCATCCAGCCGGCAGGTGGTCTGCATCATCGAAGGGTCCGATCCTGCGCCGTCTTCCGATGCCGGTTCGGTCATGAAAAAGGCAGAGCGCGATTCGCCCGAAACCAGCTGATCGAGAAACCGGGCCTTCTGATCGGCGCTGCCCACTTTGCCCAGCAGATACATGTTGCCTTCATCGGGCGCGGCGGTGTTGCATGCCAGCGGGCCCAGCGGCGTCAGCCCGGATTTGCGCAGCACCAGCGCGGTTTCAAGCTGGGTAAGATGGCTGCCATCGGGCAGGATATGTGGCGTGAGAACGCCAGCTTCGCGGGCCTTGGCGCGCATTTCCTGCACCAGATCATCGGTTGGTCCGTGGCTGGTGCAACGTTCGTCCTTTTCATAAGGAAAGATCGTTTCGCGCACGAAGGTTTCCACCCTGGCGGCAATTTGCTGTGCTCGTTCGCTCATCTTGTGAATACCTGCTTTTTGTAAAGTGTTGACTTATAGAGTGCTGACCGTGTGGCCGCCGTCGATCGTAATCACCGATCCGGTCATATAGGCCGAAGCGTCGGAGGCGAGCAGCAGCAGCGGCCCGTTCAGATCCTCAAGCTGGCCCAGACGGCGCTGCGGAATCCGTTTGATCATCGCCTTGCCGCCTTCGCTTTGCCAGAACTCTCCGTTAAGTTCAGTATCCAGATAGCCCGGCGCCAGCGCGTTCACCCGGATGCCAAAGCGCGCCAGTTCCAGCGCCAGCGTTTTGGTCAGCTGAATGGCCCCGGCCTTGGATACCGCATAGGAAAGCACCCCGGCAGCCTGCCGCAGCCCCAGAACCGAAGCGATGTTGATGATGGAGCCTTGCCGACCGCTTGTGCGCATCGCCTTTGCCGCGGCCTGGGCGAGCAGGAACATGCCTTTCAGATTGGTGTCGATCACCGCATCCCAATCGGCTTCTGAATGATCAAGCGCAGCAGATTCGCGCACCACGCCCGCGTTGTTGACCAGAATATCCACCTTATCGAGCTGGGCTTCGATAGCGGCGATGCTGTCCGCGCTTGCCACATCAAGCGCGACGGTCGAACACGATCCGCCTGCGTTGCTGATTATGGTCGCCTGCTCTTCAAGCTGCTCCATCCGCCGCGCCGCCAGAATAACATGCGCACCTGCAGCCGCCAGAACCTGCGCGAAATGCGCACCAAGACCGCCCGACGAGCCACTGACCAGCGCCGTCCTGCCAGACAAATCAAACGGGTTGGGATTCATAATGCCTCCAGCGTGGTTTGGATCGTTTCAACGGTCCATGGAATAAATTCGCACGGTTGAGAACCGTCGCAATGATGGGCGCGGCAGGCAATGCGAAATCGCTGGCCCCGGCTGGCTGGCAGCATCACCGGTTTTCCCCCGCTGGCGAAAACGCATCCGCCGGGCCCGATGTGTGGGTGGATGAAGCGCCACGCATGCCGCGTATCGCGACGGCGGCGGAAAGCAGCGCGGCCGGAATGGCCACAATCGCGAGCGAGCGCCCGATTCCGGCAGGCACATCTGCAAAGAATATGTCGGACACCGCGCCGATCAACGCCACGCCCAGCCCCATTCCGCACAATGACATCACCATGATCAGTATCGCCGTGGTCGAAGCCCGCATCTCGTTGGGTGTCATCGTTTGCAGCGCGGCCATGACAATGCCGAAATAGGCGCTCATGCAAAACAGCGCGATCGCCCAAAGCGCCAGCGTTGCGCCAACCGTGCTCATAAAAGAGGCGCCAAGGCCAATCGCGATACCCACGGACATCGTGGCGATGGTTCGCAGGTGCGGGTTGCGATAGCCGCGGCGGCGCAGGAAATCGGTAAGTGCCGCGCCGGACAGTGCGCCCAGAATGCTTCCTGCCAGCAGCATCGCGCCCAGTGTCGAACCCGCTTCCAGCGGCCCCATGTTGAACGCGCGGATCATATGCGTGGGAAACCATGCAAGCCCGCCATAATTGGGAATGCCAAGCAGCACCGCGCAGGCGAAGAACGGCGCATATTCATTTTTGCGCGACCACAGATAGCGAACCGTTTGCCGCAGTGACTGGCTGGTGCCCGAAACAGAACCGAGCCGATCGGGTTCGGGCAGCATAAACAGCGCGGGCACCAGCAGGAGGCCGGGCAGGCTGGCGCAGATGAAAGCCATTTGCCAGGGTTCAAGGTCAAGTATCTGGAATGGCCGGGGGGTCTGGCTCAGATATTCGATCAGTGCGCCGCCAACAAAGAATGCAAGCCCCCCGCCGACCAGCGAGCCAAGCGAAAAGATCGATGTTGCCCACACCTGCCTGCTTGGCCGGAAGCTGTCTGAAAGCAGCGAGAAACCGGCGGGCGCAAGTGCGGCTTCGCCCACGCCCAGTCCGATCCGGGCGATGAACAGCACCATAAAGCTGCCTGCAAACCCGCTTGCCGCGGTCATCAGGCTCCACAGCAGAATGCCGCCTGCAATTATCCATGTGCGGCGATAGCGATCGGCCAGCCGTCCGATAACGACACCGGCGATTACAAAAAAGATCGAGAATGCAAAGCCCTGTAGCAGGCTCATCTGAAAATCAGTGATATCGAGCGACCGGCGGACCGGATCGACCATCAGCGACAGGATTTGCCGATCGAGAAACGAGAATATGTAGGCGACGAACAGCAACGCGAGAGTCAGGTTCGCGCGGAAGGGGGAAGGGTAGGACAGCCCTTCGCCATCAGGCGGGGGCGGATCGGCGCGATCAGACATTCGGACTGCCCGGCAGGAAATCCTTATAGCTGCCCAAAGTCAGCCCGCCATCGACGACGATTTCAGCGCCGCACAGATAAGAGGCTTCATCGCTTGCCAGAAACAGGCTTGCGCGCGCGATTTCCTCGGGATCGGCAAACCGCTGAATGGGCCGGGTGATGATCTGCGGGGTGTCATCTGGCATAGGCTTACGGTTGGCGTCGTTCATTTCGGTGTTCACCGCGCCGGGAAATACGGCGTTGACCCTGACCCCCTGAAAGCCAAGCTCCATCGCCGCGGTTTTGGTAAGGCCGCGCAAAGCCCACTTGCTTGCACCGTAAGCACCCGTGCCGTTCATTCCGCACAGCGCGCCGATCGAACAGATGTTGACGATTGCGCCTTTGCCCTTTTCGATCATACCCGGCGCTGTGGTTTTGAGGCCCAGCCAGGCCCCGATCAGATTGATGTTGAGAACCCGTTCAAAATCTTCGCGTGCAAGGTCCAGCAGCGTTCCGGCATGCAGGATGCCCGCGTTGTTGATCAGGATGTCCACCGGCTCCCAGTGATCGGCGATGTCGGCAACAACCGCGCTCCACGCCGCTTCATCCGAAACGTCCAGCGTGCGGTAAATTGCGGACGCGCCGATGTCTGCGGCGATAGCTTTGCCTTCTGCGTCAAGGATATCGGCGATCACCACCCGCGCGCCTTCAGCTGCAAAAACCCGGGCCGTTTCCGCGCCCTGACCGCGCGCGCCGCCTGTGATCAGCGCAACTTTTCCGTCCAATCGGCCTGCCATATCCCTCATCCCCGAATCTGTGCGCACTTGCGGTTTCGCCGCGATGCCACTGTGCCTGAACAGCACGGGTGCGGATGCGGCTGTGCCATACGCGCAAGCGTTGTAATATTATAGAACATAATCGTAGAACAATACAACAGTAGCGGGCACTTTGCCTGATCAGCGGGCAATCAGAAATTGAGCCGCAGACCGGCTACCGACCAGCGCATCGAAGCCAGCCGTCCCGATTGTGACAGGGTGATATATGCAGTTTGATTGTCCGGCCCGCCAAAGCAGATGTTGGTCACAAACCGATCGGGCAGGGGGATATCTTC
This sequence comes from uncultured Sphingomonadaceae bacterium, assembly GCA_947258815.1. Taxonomy (GTDB): domain Bacteria; phylum Pseudomonadota; class Alphaproteobacteria; order Sphingomonadales; family Sphingomonadaceae; genus Novosphingobium. The sequence continues at coordinate 823,643 of CAMYJW010000030.1, read as the reverse complement.
CAGAATTTCTCCGGCGGGCGAGATGACGGTTATCCCGCCTTCGTAAATTGTCGCGACAACGATGTTTCCATCCGCGTCAATCGCCAATGAATCGAACAGGCGATAGCCGGGCAGGCTCGCCACCAGTCTGCCGCCATTGGGCGAAGGCCAGGGTTTGCGGATGATCTTTCCGGGGCTCTCAATATCGAAAGCCCAAAGCCGCCCGGTGACCGTTTCGGCAACGTAAAGCTCTGTTTCATCGGGGGAAAGGCCAATACCGTTGGGTTGCAGCATCGGGAACAGCGCTTCGGTGATCGCCGATCCATCGGGGCGGCCATAATATATCCCGCCCCGGTCAATCGCGCGGTGGCCGCCAGCGCCCGTATCGGTGAACCAGAAGCCGCCAGTGCGATCGAACACGATATCGTTGGGTGCGCTCAAAGGCCCGTTTTGCGCCCTGTCATAAAGGCGGGTGACTTCACCGGTCTGGAGATCGATTTTCTCGATGCGGCCGCCCGAATGGTCGTCAGCCTTGCCGGTGGGGCGCAGTCCGTCTTGGCTTTCGTTCCAGTTGAATCCGCCGTTGTTGCACACGTAACAGCAGCCATCCGGGCCGATCGCGGCGCCGTTCGGCCCGCCGCCCGGTGATGCGATAACGCCGATCTCGCCATCGCGGCTGACACGCGACAACGTACCGCGTTCGATCTCGACAACGATGACGGAACCGTCTGCCATTGCGATCGGCCCTTCGGGAAACCTCAGTTTGTCGGTCAGATAGTGTAGCTGCGTCAATTGCGCTCTCCGTTGTAATGAAGGGGCCGCGCCGGTGAACCGTTGCGGTGTCCCCTTTGGGCTTAGCGCCGGATAAACCGTCGGACGATTGCCGTTTCGCCGGTGTTGCGCACAACCGTTGCCTTGTAAGACTGGCCGTCCTCATCAAGGTGGCGGATCATCACGTATTCGGACTGTCCGGTTTGCGCATCCTTGCTGATCCGGTAGTGCGTGCGTTCATCAACATAGACGGTGCGCACCATGCCATAAATGTCACCCACGTTGAGTTCGGCCTTGCGCTGGCGGGTGCGCTGCATGAACTCATCCATGTCTTGTTTGTTGGCCGCGCCAATGATATCGCGCACGCTGTAGGGCGTCCATTCGGTGCTGTCATAGCGGCTGGTATAGCCCATGCGGATGGTCGGCGCGTCTCCAAGCAGAACTTCATAGGTCTGGACATCGCCATCGATGCGGATCGTTATCAGTTCCTGACCGATCTGATCGGGAACCAGCGTTCCGGTATCGGGATCGAGCACTCTGGACTGTGCCAGATCTATCTTCCAGTCACCTTCAAATGTGTGGGGCATTTTGCTCTCCTGTTGCGCTTTATCCTGAAGCGCTTTGTGCTATCGGCGCGTTATTGCGCGGCCTTGGACGGCAGCGTCAGCCGTTCGCGCAGCAGCTTCTTGTCGATCTTGCCAACGCTGGTCTTGGGCAGGCTGTCGACCGTCTCGATCCTGTCGATCCGCGCATAACCGCTAAGCTCTCCGCGCGAGACGGCGTCGTCGATCACTGTGCGGACATCCGCAAGCGCCACAGTTTTGCCGGGCAGGGGCGCAATGATCGCCACCGGACGTTCGCCCCATTTCTCATCCGGCGCGCCGATCACAGACACTTCGGCAACGTTGGGCAGGGCGACGATAAGGTTTTCCAGCGCGACCGAACTGATCCACTCTCCGCCCGATTTGATCACATCTTTCAGGCGGTCACGCACGGCCATAAACCCTTCGCCGTCGTGCGAAACGATATCTTGCGTGTGCAGCCAGCCGCCGCGCCAGAGCGCCTGCGATCCCGGCTCGTCGCCCACGTAGCAGGGGGTCAGCCATGGTGCGCGAACCACAAGTTCGCCGGTGCTCACCCCGTCTGCGGGGACATCGCGCATCTGCTCGTCAACCACCCGCGCGGCAACCAGCGGCACCGGCACGCCCACGGTTGTCAGCGCATCGGCAAGCGTATTTTCATTGCCGTCCCAGTCCCGCCGGGGGCGGGTCAGGCTGATGCGCGGCGATGTTTCAGACATGCCATATCCGGCGATAACATACATGCCCTGCGCGCGCGCCTGATCGAAAAGCGTTGTAGAAAGCGCCGATCCGCCCACCATCATCATCCAGCCATTCAGCCGCTCGCCGCGCTTTTCCGCTTCGCCAAGCAGCATCTGCAGGATGGTTGGCACGCAGTGGGAGAACGTCACTCCCTCGCGTGCGCGCAGATCAAGCAGCGCGGCTGGATCGTAACGACCGGGATAGACCTGCTTCACGCCCAGCATCGTGGCGATATAGGGCATGCCCCAGGCGTGGACATGAAACATCGGCGTGATCGGCATATACACGTCATCAATGCCAAAACCGCGCGCGCGGGTGACGCCGAACGGCGCCTTGTTCGAAAGCGCATGGAGCACAAGCTGCCTGTGGGTGAACAGCACTGCCTTTGGATTGCCGGTGGTGCCGCTGGTATGAAAGGTTGTCGCAACCGCGTTTTCGTCAAAGTCGGCAAACGGATAATCCGGCGCGGCTGCGGCGCAGAGATCTTCGTATTCGCCAACGGTGAACGATGGTGGCGGATCGCCGCTGAAATCCATCATCGCGATGACTGCCTTCACATCGGGCAGATCCGGCAGCAGTTCTTCGACCAGCGGCAGGAAATCGGCATGGACCAGCAAAATCTCGGCCTGGGCATGCTGCAAGGTGTAGGCTATTTGCTGCGGCGACAGGCGCACGTTTACGGTTTGCAGCACAGCGCCCATCATCGGGATCGCGAAATAGGCTTCAAGATAGCGGTGGCTGTCCCAATCGAGCATGGCGATGGTCATGCCTTCCTGCGCCCCCTGTCCGGCAAGCATCGAGGCCAGTTTGCCGATCCTGTGTCGCAGATCGCGATACGTGTATCGGATATTGTCGCGATAGACGATTTCCTGATCGCCAGCCGTTGCCAGCGCGGCATCAAGCATATGTCCGACAGTCAGCGGATAGGCATATGCTTCGTTGGTAGGCTGCGCGAAACGTAGCGCCATTGTTCTCTCTCCACCATCCGGTGCGTCGACCTTGCCAGGCCCTGATGCAAGAGCACGCGGCCGATGCATAGCCTGTTTCCGGTTTCGCATTTCCGGTTGATTGTTCTACAATAATGTTCTAACTCGTCGTAGCATGATGGCCATGCAGGGTCGAGCGCAAACTGCACCTGCGATGCTGAGGGCGTCGCAGAAGGTGGATTTGAGCGGTGATAGGTTTTGTATTCGTGGGTGTGTGTCTGGCTGTAATATTAAATATAGATATTGCGTAATCAATTAAATTATTATCATTATGCGCATTAATATAATGAATTAATTTATGTCTATTTAAAAGATAGCCGGGTGCATTTAATATCAATTAATAATGCCATTATTTTATTTATAAAGTTCAAAGGGAGGTTGAAATGCATAGCTGCCAGAGGAAATCGGACCGGCTAAGGGTTTTGTCGTCAAATGCATCGGGTCTTGCGTTCGCTGTGGCAACATTGCTGACGCCGGTAGCGGCGATGGCGCAATCGGATGACGCGCAGGCGCAGGCCTCGGATAACTATGATATCGTCGTCACCGCGCAGCGCCGTGCCGAGCGCCTGAGCGAAGTGCCGGTATCCGTTCAGGCGGTTTCGGCTGAAACGCTTTCAACCGCCGTGGTGCTGGACAGTCGCCTGCTGGAAAGCGTTTCGCCAACCATTTCCTTCACCGGCGGCTTTAACAGTTCGGCAACGCAGCTGGTTATTCGCGGTGTTTCGTCGGTGGCGTTCGAAGGCGGGGTGCAGCCCAGCGTTGCGCTGGTGGTTGATGGTGTCCCGCTGACGCGCAGCAGCGAATTTCTCTTCGATTTCGCTGATATTGAACGGATCGAGGTGCTGAACGGCCCGCAAGGGACACTGTTCGGCAAGAACGCCACCGGCGGCGTGATCAACGTGCTGACCAAACAGCCGACCGACGAATTTGAAGGGATGATCGAAGGCGTTGCGACGACCGACGAAGAGTTTTCTCTGCGCGGTGTGCTCAATCTTCCGCTGGGCGATGGGCTGGCCGCGCGGATCAACGCATTTCATCGCGATCAGGCCCCGCTTATCAAGAATATCGGCTCTGGCCCCGATGCCGCCGGCGCGCGGGCAACGGGGGTCAGCGCGCGTCTGAAGGCGGATCTTTCGGACGAGGCTACTTTGCTGCTGACCGGTGCCTACAACAAGACCCGGACCAGTTATTCGGTGATCCTGCCGATCACGCCGATCACCGGCCCGCTTGGCGATCTGCAGCAGCAGACAACCGGGCCGATTTTCTTCGAAGGGTCTGACACGGTCAACATCGACGGACATTCCTATGACTGGCTCACCAACTGGAACGTCACGGCGGAACTGAACTGGGATATCAGCGATACGGTCAGCCTGGTTTCAGTCACCGGCTTTCGCCATTCGCGCGAACACGCCGGAACCGATGCCGACGTAACGCCGATCGGAGTTGTCGAAGGGCAGGGGTTCACGCCCAACCCGCTGGGCTATCCGCTGATGTGGATCAACTTTGCGGACGGCCACATCAAGGACAGACTGCGCTATGGCTCGCAGGAATTCCGGCTTAATATCAATGCAGACCGGGTAACGGCGGTTGGCGGGGTTTATCTCCAGACCATGCGCGAACGGCGCTCATCCAATCTGCCGCTGATACTTGCTGCAAGCTATGCCGGCATTCCGGGCATTCCGCCGGAGACGCAGTTTTACTCGAACGCGATCAGCAGCGCACGTTTGAAGAATGAAACAGCCGCGGTTTTCGGCGATGTAACTTATGAAGTTACGCCAACTGTCAACGTGTTTGGCGGGCTGCGCTATACGATTGAAACGCTTGACGTGGATTACCAGCGCGAAGACTTCTTCAATCCCGTGGAAGGATCGTTCGATCCCGTCACACTGGTGAACACAGCCGCTCCGATCGGCGTGCTTGAATATGATAAAGGACGCGTCGATCGCAGCGTTTCGGGTCGCGCGGGCCTCCAGTGGAAGCCCACGAACGGGCAGAACTTCTATGTGTCATACAACCGTGGCTACAAAGGTGCCGCTGCGGACATCAGCAATGCTTCAAACGGGATCGCGCCGCTGGTCAGCCCGGAAATCGCAACCGCCTGGGAACTGGGCATGAAGCAACGCTTTGGCGTTTTCTCGATCGATCTTGCGATCTACACCCAGCTTGTGAAGGATATTCAGCAGACGTCGCTTCTGCCCGGAACCATCTTCACCCAGCTGGTCAACGCGGGCAATCTTCGTTCGAAAGGCGTGGAGTTCAACGTCACTGCGCGGCCTACGTCCGGCCTCAAACTGAACGTTGGCGGGGTTTATACGGACGCGAAATACAAGGGCGGACGGTTCACCTGCAACCCGACCGAAGTTCCCGGTGTGACGCCGGGCTGCGAAGCGGATAACACAAAATCGCTGACCGGACAGAGGGCGGTCAGCACCCCCAAGTGGAAGATCAATTCTTCACTGGACTATGACTATGATCTGACCGGGCCACTGCTTTTGTCTGCCCATGTTGCGTTCAACTGGCAAAGTTCGATCCAGTATCAGCTGAATAACGATCCGCTTACCGTTGAACCCAAGCGTGGCATTCTGAACGCGGCGATCACGCTGAAGGAAGACGACGACCGGTTCAGTGCAACCGTGTTCGTTAACAACATCACTGACAAGTTTTACTACAGCAAGCGCGAGGAAGCGGACTTCTTCATCGGACGTTCTTATGGCCGTCCGGCCCGCGATTTTGCGCGCTATGCCGGTTTGAGACTGAAATACGGCTTCTGATGGACCGCACGATCGGCGTTGCCAAAGGGGGCGGCATTCGCTGATCGTGGCATGGCGGGTGAGGCTGCAAATTTGCAGTCTCACCCGCGTCATATCATGTGGCAATCCGATGAGGCGGGGCATAGCTCCTGAACGTGATGGGAGAATGACTTGAGCAAGCTTTCCGATGATCCCCGGATCGACCCCCGTATCAAGGCCATGTTCGGCGCGTTTGAGCTGCCCGCGCTGCCCAATGCCGAAAGCCGCGAACAATTGCTTGCCGAGGCCGGCACACCCGAAGCGATTGCCGCAACCGCGCAGTTGCAGGAATTCCTCAATTCGATGGGAAATGAAGAGGTCGCCCCTTCGGCGGGGCTGACATTTTGCATCGAAGAACTGACATCGGACCCTGACGGCAACACCATCAACATCCATTTCATCCGCCCTGAAGGCGAAGATGTATTGCCTTGCGTCTATTACATTCATGGCGGCGGGATGCTGACGCAATCGTGTTACGATACCAATTATCAGGCATGGGGCCGGATGATCGCGGCGCGCGGGGTTGCCGTTGCCATGGTCGATTTTCGCAATGCGATCCTGCCGTCGTCCGTGCCGGAGGTGGAACCGTTTCCCGCAGGGCTGAACGATTGCGTGTCCGGTCTGAAATGGGTCAGCGCCAATGCCGCGCGGCTGAAGATCGATCCGGGCCGGATAATTGTCGCGGGAGACAGCGGCGGCGCAAACCTCTCGCTTGCCACCGCGATGAAGCTGCTGGCCGAAGGCGATATTGGCCTTCTCAAAGGCATTTACGCGCTGTGCCCGTTTATCGCCGGCATCTGGCCGGTGCCGGATTGCCCGTCATCCATCGAGAACGAAGGCATCTTTCTGGGTCTGCATCACAATCGTTTTGCGATGGGCTATGGCATCGATGCCTATGAGGCGAAGAACCCGCTTGCCTGGCCGATATTCGCCACGGCCGATGATGTGCGCGGGCTGCCCGAAACAGTGATCTCGGTAAACGAATGCGATCCCGCGCGCGACGAGGGCATCAATTTTTATCGGCTATTGCTGCGCAATGGTGTGCTGGCGCGGTGCAGGCAAGTGATGGGATCGGTCCACGCGACGGAAATTTTCCCGGTCATCTGCCCGGATATCAGCCGCGATGCCGCCAGCGATATCGCAAGGTTCGCAAACGAATAGGCCTGCATCCAGGCATCCCGGTTAAGGCACAATTTTGGAGAGGCCCAATGGCTGATATTGATCCGGCAATCATGGAAATCGTGGGCGAGATTGATTACGATCCCGATGAATTGCGCAAGCGTTACGCCTATGAGCGCGATGTCCGTCTGCGTCCGGACAAGAACCAGCAATATGTTGAAACAAAGGCGGAATTTTCGCACTATATCGACGATCCCTACGCCGAGCCGCTGGAACGCGACCCGCTGAACGATCACACCGAAGTGGCGATCATCGGCGGCGGCATTGGCGGCCTGCTGATCGGCGCGCGGCTGCGTCAGGCGGGCTTTGACGATATCCGCATCATTGAAAAAGGCGGCGATCTGGGCGGGGTCTGGTACTGGAATCGCTATCCGGGCCTGCGCTGCGATACCGAATCTTACATCTACATCCCGATGATCGAGGAAGTGGATTCGATGCCGACCGAAAAATACAGTCGCGGTGCCGAAATTCAGTCCAACCTGCTGAAAATCGCACGGCGCTTCGATCTTTATAAGAACGCCTGCCTGCAGACTGTTGTGACCGGGCTGGAATGGGACGATGCGGCCTCGCGCTGGACAATCCGCACCGATCGCGGCGATGCGATGACCGCACAATATGTGGTCATGGCAAACGGTCAGCTGTCCAAGCCAAAGCTGCCCGGCATTCCCGGCATCGACACGTTCAAGGGCCACACGTTCCACACCAGCCGATGGGATTATGACTATACTGGCGGAGATTATCTGGGCAATCTGACCAGACTTCAGGACAAGAATGTTGGCGTTATCGGGACCGGCGCAACCGGCGTTCAGGCGATACCCGAACTGGCGAAATGGGCGAAACAGCTCAATGTGTTTCAGCGCACACCGGCAGCGGTGGACGTGCGCGCCAACCGGCCGACCGACCCGCAATGGGCGAGCAGCCTTGAGCCGGGCTGGCAGGATCGCCGCAGCGACAACTTCAATAAGGTTTCGTCCGGTATCATGCAGGATGAAGATCTGGTCAGTGACGGTTTCAGCGAGCTGGGCAGGTTTGCAGATCCGACGGCATCCTGGGTGGCCGCGGTGATCGGCAGGGAACTGACGCCTGAAGAAGGCGCGTTTATTTCGCAAACGCTGGACGACAAGAAGATGAACGAAATCCGCGCCCGCATTGACGCGACCGTGACTGACAAGGCCACGGCAGAAGCGCTCAAGCCATGGCACCGGCGCTATTGCAAACGGCCCTTGTTCAGCGATGAATATCTGCCCGCATTCAATCGGCCCAATGTGCGCCTTGTCGATACGGCGGGCAAAGGCGTGCAGCGCATTACCGAAACCGGCGCGGTTGTGGATGGTGTCGAATATCCGCTCGATTGCCTGATCTTCGCCACCGGCTTTGAAGTTGGCACCGAATTTACCCGGCGTGCAGGTTATGATGTTGTCGGCCGCGACGGGATTGAGCTGAGGCAATACTGGAAGGACGGGATGAAAACCTTCCAGGGCATGTTCACCCGCGGTTTTCCTAACTGTATTCTGGTGAACTTCGGGCAGAACGCGGCTGCCAATTCGTTCTCGTTCATCCTCGATGAACAGGCAAAGCATGTCGCCCACACGTTAAGCGAAGTGCGCAAGCGCGGCGGCACAACGGTTGAACCGTCCCAGCAGGCGGTGGATGATTATGTGGCGGAGATCAAACCGCTCTCGTTCAGCCAAAGCGCGTTCTGGGAACAGTGCACGCCAAGCTATTTCAACGGTGAGGGGGCCAACGAGAACCCGCACGGGTTCTTCGCCAATGTCCATCCCGCTGGCGGCGTGGCATTTTACGGGATGCTGGCCGAATGGCGCAATGCAGCCAATCTTGATGGGCTGGAAGTGAGATGACCGGGACCGTTGGCATGCTTGCGGAAAAGGTCGTGCTTGTTACCGGCGCGGCGCGGGGTATCGGCGCGGCTACGGCAAGGGCCTGCGCGGATGATGGCGCGATTGTCGTGATCTGCGATCTGGATCGGGCAGCAGGCGAAGAAACTGCGCAAAGCATCGCTGCTCAAGGCGGACGCTGCACGTTCACCCACGCGGATATTGCGGACGAACAATCGGTATCGCGGTTGATCGCGGGCATCGTTGCCGATCATGGTCGGCTGGATGGCGCGGTGAACAACGCCGGCATCGAAGTGGCGCTGACGCCCACGCCCGATGTTTCGATGGACGATTTTGACCGGCTGATGGCGGTTAACCTGCGCGGCACATTCCTGTGTCTGCGCGAACAGCTAAAGGTGATGCGAGAACAGCGTTCGGGCGCGGTGGTCAACATTTCATCGGTCGCGGGGCTCGACGGAATCAATGGCTCGATCGTTTACAATGCCAGCAAGCACGGTGTGGTGGGCATGACGAAATGTGCGGCGATGGATATGGGGCCGCATGGTGTGCGCGTAAACAGCATCGCGCCCGGCGCCACCCGCACGGAGATGGCAGAAGCCTATTTCAGGCAGATGCCCAGCGCACTGGAAGGCGTGCTGGCAATGATCCCGATGGACCGGATCGCAGACCCGGCGGAAACCGCGCAAGCGGTCTGCTGGCTGCTTTCAGACAAGGCCAGCTTCGTTTCAGGCCAGACGATGGCGGTGGACGGCGGGATGATGGCAGGGCACATCTATGGCTGAATATCCGGGCAGCCCTGTGCAAATGCAGAATTCAGGCGGGCGCGGCAATAATGCAGCAATGCACTAAGTCTTGCAGCATTGCGGCAATCATCCGCGAACGATACAACCGCTTGATCGACCAGATCGACTTGCACTGAACTTCAGGAAACTAAATGCCAAGAGCGTCAGAACTCACAACAAAAACCTCTGGCAGCAAAGGGGGGAAGCAGGCCGCGCCAAAGCCTGCCGCTGCGGCTTCGCAGCGCGTCTATCTTGGTATTCTTCAGGGCCTTGAACAGAACCGTCTGGTCCCCGGCCAAAGGCTTATCGAAACCGAGCTTGCCATTGAGTTTGGTGTGGGCCGCAATGCCGTGCGCGAAGCGATGCAGCGGTTGTCTGTTCGCGGTGTGGTTGATCTCAAACCCAATCAGTCCGCCTCGATCCGCAAGCTGGATCTGCAGGAAACGATCGAAATTCTCGAAGTCGCGACCGAACTGACCAGTCTGACGGTGAAAGTGGCCGCGTCGAAATATGATGAAAAACGCCACGGCAAGGCCTTTCGCGCGGTGATGGATCGTTTTGCCGAGTTCGAAGATATGCGCCAGCCCAGCGAATTCAGCCGGACCCGCCGACAGTTTTACCGCACGTTGCTGTCCATTGGTGAAAATCGCGAACTTCAGCGTCTGTTTCTGGCGGTTGGCGTGCACGTGATCTATTCGCAGCATCAGTCGTACGAGCTTCAGCAGATCCGGCTGCAGGCATTTCGTGAAATCTATGCCGCAGTATGCGCCAATGACACAAAGGCCGGTGCGATCATCGGCAGGCAAAGCGTTGAACGCGAACGCGATTTTATTGTCCGGCAATATGCGGCGGCCAATTGAAGCGGGCGTTCTGAATACACGCGCTGCCGCAACACGGCTGGCGGTGGCCGCGCGCGGGTGAAGCCGGACGGCTCTGTTCTTTGCGTGTCGTTGTCTCCGGCCAATGCCGTCTCGACGTCGCCTGACCGGAGAGCTTGCAAATGAAACTTGAGCTACATGGCAAGCGGGTTCTCGTCACAGGCGGTTCGAGAGGGATCGGTCTGGCCATCGCAATGGCATTCGCCCGCGAAGGCGCGCGCGTCGCGATTTGTGCACGCGATCCGGTCGCTCTGCAAAAGGCTGGCCAACGGCTGCACGAAGTTGCCCCGGATGTTCTCCACAGCCCGGTGGATGTCACGAACACGCAAGAGGTGCAGGCATTTGTCAAGGCCATCGCAGACACATGGGACGGGATCGATATTCTGATCAACAACGCCGGGCAGACGATGGCCGGAGGTATTGACGAAATCGGCCCCGATGTCATCGCTGAGCATGCGCAAATGCTCCAGATCGCGCATTACCGCGTGGCGCAGGCTGTGATCCCGCATATGCGCAAACAGCGTTGGGGAAGAATCATCGGCATAAACGCCGTGGTCGGCCACCAACCGACACCGTCCGGCATCGCGCCGGTTGTCAATCGCGCGGCCTGCCTTGCGCTGTCAAACAGCCTGTCGATGGCGCTTGGACCGGATAATATCCTCGTCAACAGCGTTAATCTGGGCTGGATCGACACGGGGCAATGGGGCGATGGCGGCGTGCTTGGCAACGGCGCATACAAGGCCGCAGCGCTCAAGACCTGCCCCGTCGGCAGAATGGGCACGCCTGAAGATGTGACCGGCATTGTCCTGTTCCTGGCGAGCGAGCACGCAAGCTATATCTCCGGCGCGTCAATAGATGTGGCCGGCGGTCTGAAAGGACAGATCGCCTACTTCGGAAACCTGGTGAGCGACGCATGGGCGTGAGGGCGCGCGCGACCGACTGACGGGGCAGGTCTGATCCGTGACGATTGACCATGCAGCAGCCCCTGACAAGGGCTCTACGGCTGCGTGCGCGATACATCGCGTTGTCATACTCCGTGCATTTTTGGCCGGGCTGCGGCATTTTTGCTGGAAAATCGGATGAAAAACATGAAGAGCGGTTTGCCGCTGACCTGCTGCTCCACCAGCGATCATTTTTCTGCCTCGCGGCTGGCTGCGTTTTGGCCTATCCGTGCCGCTCGCACCTTAAACCGCTGAAAGCACATCATGCACTTTCTCGATCAGGCTAAAATCTATATCCGCTCCGGTGCGGGTGGGCCGGGCGCGGTCAGTTTTCGGCGTGAGAAATACATTCAGTATGGCGGCCCCGACGGCGGAAACGGGGGCGATGGCGGCGATATTGTGTTCGAGGCGGTTGGCGGTCTCAATACGCTGATCGATTTTCGCTACACGCAGCATTTCAAGGCGGCGCGCGGCGGCCATGGCATGGGCCGCGATCGCACCGGCGCTTCGGCGCGCGATCTGGTGATCAAGGTGCCGGTCGGAACGCAGATTCTCGATGAGGATCGCGAAACCGTGCTGGCCGATCTGACCGAGGAAGGGCAGCGCATCGTCTTGCTTGAAGGCGGCGAGGGCGGGCGCGGCAACGCCAGCTATAAAAGTTCCACCAATCGCGCGCCGCGCCAGCACCAGCCGGGCACACCGGCGCAGGAAATGTGGGTGTGGCTGCGGCTGAAACTGCTGGCCGATGCCGGGCTGGTCGGGCTGCCCAATGCCGGCAAATCGACATTCATCAATCGCATCACCAACACCAGCGCGAAAGTGGGCGCCTATCCGTTCACCACGCTCCACCCCCAGCTTGGCGTTGTCCATCACAAGGGGCGAGAGTTTGTGCTGGCGGATATTCCAGGGCTGATCGAGGGCGCGGCGGAAGGCGCCGGGATAGGTGATCGTTTTCTGGGCCATATCGAGCGGTGCCGCGTGCTGATTCACCTGATCGACATCAGCGATACCGATCCGGTGGAGGCGCTGCGGATCGTTGAGGATGAGCTGGCCGCCTATGGTTCCAGCCTTGAGGGCAAACCGCGACTGATCGCGCTGAACAAGATTGATCTTGCCGATGCCGAACTGGCCGAAGCATTTTCCGCGGAGCTGCGTGAGGCGGGGGCGGATCGGGTGTTTCCCATTTCGGGCGCAACCGGCGAAGGGCTGGATGCCCTGCTTGATGCCGTGATCGGTTATCTGCCAGCATCGACCGGAACGGAGCAGCCCGGTGGCGCTCAGGAGGAAGCGGAAGCCAAACCATGGTCGCCGATCTGATCGCGCGCGCCCGGCTTACCGGCATGTTGCAGGCTTTGCGGCAACGAAAACCTGTTCTAAACGCCGCGCACACTCGCTAACCGTGGTTCCCATGCAGATTTCGCACCTTGCTGACCTTGCCGATGCCGCTGCCTGCCCTTGCCTGGTGATCAAGGTCGGTTCGTCGCTGCTGGTTGACAGGAATGGTCCGCGGCGAGAGTGGCTTGCCGCGCTTGTCGGTGAAATCGGCGAAGCGCGCAATCGCGGCCAGAATGTGATCGTCGTCAGTTCCGGCGCGATTGCGCTGGGTGCGGCGCGGCTGGGGCTGGAAAAAGGCGGACGCGGCAAGTTGTCGGACGCGCAGGCGGCGGCTTCGGTGGGGCAGATCGCGCTTTCCGGCCTGTGGTCGGAACTGCTGGGTGCGCATGGCCTGACAGCCGCCCAGATGCTGCTGTCCTTGCCCGATCTTGAAGAGCGTCGGCGCTATCTCAATGCCACGGCAACGCTTAACCGGTTGCTCGATGCCGGCGCGGTGCCGATCGTCAACGAGAACGACAGCGTGGCCACGCATGAGATCCGGTTTGGCGATAATGATCGGCTTGCCGCGCGCGTGGCGCAGGCGGCAGGGGCCAGCGCGGTGTTGCTGCTGTCCGATGTCGACGGGTTGTTCGATCGCGATCCGGCAGTTCCCGGCGCCAGCCTGATCCGCGAAGTGCGCGGCGTCACCGATGAAATCCGCGCGATGGCAACGCCCGGATCGGCATCGGGTATGGGATCGGGCGGTATGACATCCAAGCTTCAGGCCGCCGAAATTGCCGAACTGGCCGGAATTTCGCTTGCCATTGTCAACGGCACGGTCACGCGGCCCATCGCGCAGGCGTTGGGGAGCGGAACCGGCACACTGTTTCTACCGCGCGCGGGGCGTGGCGGGAAAGCGGGCGCGCGCAAGGCATGGCTTGGCGGCCGGTTGCGGCTTAAGGGAACGCTGCGAGTGGATGACGGCGCTGCAGCGGCGTTGGCCAACGGCAAAAGCCTGCTGGCAAAAGGGGTGACGGGCGTTGACGGAGCTTTTGAGCGCGGCGATGCGATCGCGATTGTCGATGCGGCGGGCGCGGTGCTTGCCCATGGGTTGTCGGAATATGATGCGGGTGAGTGTGCTGCGCTGAAAGGCACGCACAGCAGCGAGCATGAAGCGCTGCTCGGCTATGCCCCCCGCTCTGCCATCGTACATCGTAATCAACTGGTGCTGAAATGAAAATCGGACTGACAGGCGGAACCGGATTCGTTGGCCGCGCACTGCTGGAACGTGCTGTGGAAGCAGGGCATGAAGTTATCGCCCTCACGCGCAAACCGCAGGAACACCAGCCGGGCGTTTCCTGGGTGCAGGGCGATCTTGCAGATAGCCAGGCGCTGGAGCGGATTGCGGACGAATGCGATGTGATGATGCACGTCGCGGGTGTTATCAACGCCCCCGATCCCGCCGGGTTTGAAAAAGGCAATGTCACCGGCACGCTGAACCTGATCGAGGCATGCGTTGCCAAGGGCACGCCGCGGTTCGTTTTCGTGTCTTCGCTGGCCGCGCGAACCCCGCATCTTTCAGCCTATTGCGATTCGAAGGCGCGGGCGGAAAAGCTGGTCCGGGCAAGCGGGCTGGACTGGTCTATTGTGCGCCCGCCAGCGATTTACGGGCCGCGCGACACCCAGATGCTTGATCTGTTCAGGTCTGCCAAGTGGGGCATCATGCCGATGCCCAAGGAAGGCCGCGCCTCCTTGATTCATGTCGATGATCTGGTCCGCCTGCTGCTTGCGCTGTTGCCTGGCGGCGAAGCTGTGACGGGAAAGACGTTCGAGTCCGGCGATGGAAACGTGAAAGGCTGGAGCCACTATGAACTGGCGCGGGCCGTCGGGTTTGCGATGGGGCGCAGGCCAAAGGTGTTCGGGCTTTCAAGGCAGACGTTGGAACGCCTGGCCAGAATTGATGTGTTCGTGAGGCGCGGCAATGCGCGGCTTACGTTGGATCGCGCCGCCTATTTCTGCCACCCCGACTGGGTGGTCAGCACGCAAGCAAGTCCGCCCGCGTCGCTGTGGCAGCCACAAATCGAAAGTCGCACTGGCCTGAAAGCCACGGCAGACTGGTATCGCGAGCAAGGCTGGCTTTAAACCGAAGCCCGATCAATCGGGACCGGAAAACGCCCCAAGCCCGCGCGGCGTTTGAGCGTTGCTTTTCCGTTCGCGTCAGCCTGAACGGAAAATGCTTTAATACCGCGCGGCGATAGCGTGCTTTGTGCGCGCTCAACGCGGTTCAGAATACCGGATCGTATCCGGGCGGCAGATCGCCTTCGGGGCCGTTACCGGTATCGTCCTGACCGGGAATGTGAATGCCGCATTCGGTCTTGTCCCAGCCACGCCAGCGGCCCGATCGCGGGTCTTCTCCGGGCGCAACCCTGCTGGTGCACGGGCTGCAGCCGATAGAAGGATAGCCCTGCGCCACCAGCGGATGCACGGGCAGATCGTGCTCTTCCATATAGGCGGAGAGTTCTTCCGGGCTCCATGTCACCAGCGGATTGATCTTGAGGCGGCCCTGTGCGTCGGTCGTGTCGATTTCGAAGCGCGGCAGATTGGTGCGCGATTGCGCCTGAAAGGCTTTTCTGCCGGTCAGCGATGCATCGAAATGCGCCAGTTCCTTTGCCAGCGGGATAACCTTGCGGATCTCGCAGCAGCCATCGGGATCGTAGGACCACCTGAGGCCGCTTTCATCCTTTTCGGCCAGTGCCGCCGGATCGGGCGCAAGTTTACGCACATCGCGCAGGCCCAGCTTTGCGATCAGCAGATCGCGATAGGCCAGCGTTTCATCGAAATGCTTGCCGGTTTCCAGAAACAGCACCGGCGTTGCCGGATCGATCCGCGCAACGAGATGCAGCAGAACCGAGCTTTCCGCGCCGAAGCTGGAAACAACGGCGATATCGCCCGCCATTTTCTCACGCAGCACGGTTTCGAGCATATCCAGCGTTTCAGTGCCGCGAAATATGCGATTGAGACGCACCGCATCGGCCTCGGTAAAGCGGGGGCCGGTGTCAATCCGGTCCACTTTCCGGCTGTCGGTGCGCTGTTCTTCAGCCATGACGTTTCGTCCAGATCGGCGTGCGTCCGTCAGTGGTCGCCTGATAGACATCGGGCCAGCAATCGAGCGCGGCTTTGGCATCGGCTTCGTTCAGCGGATGATCGGGGGCGAAACTGTCAAACCCGCAGCGCTTCATATTGGAAAGCTGATCGATCAGCACGTCGCCCACCGCGCGCAGTTCGCCGGTGTAGCCCGCTTCGCGCAGGATGCGTGCGGCGGAATATCCGCGCCCGTCCGTGTAGGCGGGGAAGTTTACTTCGATCAGCCGCAGCCGATCAAGATGGGGCAGTAGCGCGCGTGCATCGTCGCCTGGTTCGATGCGCACCGCGGTCGCGTTCGACTGATCGCCGAACGAATCCACGGTGACCGCGGGATCGGAGACAACTTCATCGTCGCGAAAGCGCAGTTGCGGTTCAGTCATAAATCGCCTCCTTGAACGGATCGATGCCGATCCGCCGGTATGTGTCGAGGAAGCGCTCCTCGCCCTGTTTGTTGGCCAGATAGACATCGGCGGCTTTTTCAACCGCATCGACGATGCCTTCCTCGTCGAAGCCGGGGCCGGTTATCTTGCCCAGCGACGTATCTTCGCCTTCGCTGCCGCCCAGCAGCAGCTGATAATTTTCGACGCCCTTCTTATCGACACCCAGAATGCCGATGTGGCCCGCGTGATGATGCCCGCAGGCATTGATGCAGCCAGAGATTTTGAGCTTCATTTCGCCGATGGCGTCCTGTTTTTCCTGTGCGGCAAAGCGTTCGGAAATCTTTTGTGCGATCGGGATCGAACGGGCATTGGCGAGGCTGCAATAATCAAGGCCGGGGCAGGCGATGATATCGCCGATCCGATCGAGATTGGCAGCTCCAAGCCCGGCAGCGTCAAGCTTTTGCCACAGCACATAAAGATCGGCCTTGCGCACATGCGGCAAAACGATGTTCTGCGCGTGCGTAACCCGGCATTCGTCAAACGAATAATCCCGTGCCAGGTCAGCCATCAGCCTGATCTGATCGGCGCTGGCGTCGCCCGGAATGCCGCCGACCGGCTTCAGGCTGATCGTTGCCGAAATATATCCGGGCTGCTTGTGCGTAACGCAATTGCGATCCACCCACAGCGCGAAATCGGGATCGGAGCGATCCAGCGTATCGGGCGCGCCTGCTTCAAATGGCGGATCCTGAAAATAGGTCTTGATCCGTTCCAGTTCGGCAATCGGCGGCTCAACCCCTTGGCCAAGCAGGTGGGCAAATTCCTCTTCCGCCTGACGGGCATATTCATCCGCGCCGATTTCGTGGACAAGGATCTTGATCCGCGCCTTATACTTGTTGTCGCGCCGGCCATAGCGATTGTAAACGCGAAGACATGCCTCGGCATAAGTGATCAGCTGATCGAGCGGGACAAACTCACGGATCATCGGCGCGATCATCGGGGTGCGCCCCATGCCGCCACCGACATAAAACTGCGCGCCGATTTCTCCCGCGTCGTTCTTGACCAGCTTGATACCGATATCGTGCAGCTTCATCGCCGCACGATCGGTTTCGCTGGCGATCACCGCGATCTTGAACTTGCGCGGCAGATACATGAATTCGGGGTGAAAGCTCGACCACTGGCGCAGCAGTTCGGCATATGGGCGCGGATCGACCAGTTCTTCGGCGGCGGCCCCGGCATACTGATCGGAGCTGATGTTGCGGATGCAGTTGCCGCTCGTCTGGATGGCGTGCATCTCGACAGAGGCAAGATCGGCCAGCAGATCGCCCGCGTCTTCCAGCTTGATCCAGTTATACTGGATGTTCTGGCGGGTGGTGAAGTGGCCATAGCCGCGATCGTATTTGTCCGCGATATCGCCCAGCATCCGCATTTGCGCGGAACTGAGCGTGCCATATGGCACCGCAACGCGCAGCATATAAGCGTGAAGTTGCAGATAGAGGCCGTTCATCAGCCGCAGCGGGCGGAATTGTTCTTCGGTCAGGCTGCCATCGAGACGGCGGCGGACCTGATCGCGAAATTCGGCAACGCGCGCATCGACCATCGCCTGATCGTAAGTGTCATATTTGTACATCAGATTACCCAGTTCGATGTATCCGGATCGCCCGGATTGAGAGTGAGATCGTCGCGCACCGTCGGCCCATGCGCGCGGATACGGTCTTTGATGTGTGCAGGGCGCACACCGTCGGCGCTGCGTTCGGCATCAATCGCATAAGCTGCAAACACGCGCCGGGCGCCTTCCTCGCGGGCGATGATGATATCGCCCTCGTCGCCAACATCGGCGGCGCTGTTGACGTATTTCGACCAGCCGGTGCCGTCCCACCACACGACCGCGCCGGTCTTCAGATCATTTCCGGTCAGGATTTTCACTCAGTCACCTCCAGCGCAAGTGCGCGCAGTTCTTGTTCGGGCCGGGCCGCCACATCGCCGATTACGATCAGGGCCGGGCTTTTGACACGTTCACGCACGACCAGATCGGGCAGTTGCGCCAGTGGGCCGCGCAACACGCGCATCGCTGCGCGCGTGGCATTTTCGATCACTGCAACGGGAACATCGGGAGCAAGTCCGTCAGCGATCAGCTTTTCGGCAATGGCAGGGGCTGTTGCCACGCCCATGAACACAACCAGCGTGCGCCCCTTGCCGGCCAGTCCGGCCCAGTTCTGATCGGTCAGCCCCTTGCATTGTCCGGCCACGAAGCTGACGATACTGGCGCTGCTGCGATGGGTAAGCGGGATCTGCGCTGCCGCTGCTGCGCCCAGTGCTGAAGTGATGCCGGGCACCACGTCCACCTGAACGCCCGCCGCGCGGCACGCTTCGGCCTCTTCGCCGCCACGCCCGAAAATAAACGGGTCGCCGCCTTTGAGGCGCACCACATCGTTGCCTGCCAGCGCTTCGTGCACCAGCAGCGCGTTTATATCTTCCTGCGGCATGGTGTGGCGCGAGCGGCGCTTGGCGACGCAGATCATCCGTGCGTCCGGTTTTGCCATTGCCAGAATTTCGGGATCGACCAGCCCGTCATGCACGATCAGCCCGGCATTCATCACCAGCCGCGCCGCGCGCAGCGTCAGCAGATCGGGATCGCCGGGGCCTGCGCCAACAAGGAACACGCGGCCAATCGGAGTTTGTCCATTCAACATGGCGCGGACATGGCCTTTTGCGGCGCAATATGCCAGCGAGAATGGTTTGGGGGGGTATTAGACGAACTTTAGGCCGGCAAAGTGCGGGGTGTTTTGCGCCGGGCTATGCCTTGCGCCGGGTTTACCCGTCCGGCGGTTGCGGATCGCGCAGCGAGGCGATGAGTTCGCGAAAAGCCGCGTTGTCGCGCAAATTGAGATCGCGCTGCGGAAAGGGGATTTCGATCTCGTTTTCCTTGAGCAGCCACCACAGCTTTTTGAGCACTTCTGAACGGACATTGCCCACGCCCTCTTCGGGATCGCGAATCCAGCAATGAATCACGAAGTTGACCGAGTTGTCGCCATAGGCTTCCAGCCAGACAGTGGGCGCGGGGAGATCAAGCACTCTTTTGCATGAACGCGCGGCTTCGAGCATCAGTTCTTCGGCTTTGCCGATATCGCAGTTGTAAGACACGCCGACCGAAACCTGCATGCGCACATTGCGCGAGGAATAAGACCAGTTTTCGACCTGGTTGATCATCAGGTTTTCGTTTGGAATTAAATATTCGCGCTGATCGCGCGTGGTGACGGATACCGCGCGAATGCCAATCTTGCGGATCTGGCCGAAGGTTTCGTTGCCCGCCTGATCGGCAATCGCGATCACGTCTCCGGGCTTGATCGATTTGTCCATCAGCAGGATGATCCCCGCGATCAGATTGCCGAAGGTTTTTTGCAGGCCAAAACCGATGGCAAGGCCGAACGCGCCGGAAAACACGGCAAACGCGGTAAGGTCTATGCCCAGAATATCGATGCCGACAAGAATGGCGACGACCCAGACCAGAAGCGAAACCAGCTTTTCCGCAAGCAGCCGTTGCGCATCGCTGAGGCTGGTGATCCGTTCCAGCGCCTTGTGCGCCATTTTGCTGACAAACCATGCGGCGGCAAAAATCGCGGCAATCACAAGAATCACCACGAGGACGTCCCACAGCGAAACGCGCATCGATCCGGCGCTGATCGCAAGGCTGTCTATCGTTTCAACCAGATTGCCTGCGGCCTCGCTTTTTTCGGCGACGGCGTCTTTCAAATCCTCGGATGCCTTGACGGCTTCCTCGGCAACCGGGGGCGGGGCGTTGTCGGCTGTCGCGGTATCGGGTGGTACGCCCGAATCCGCGGTTGCGCCCTCGGCCTCTTTGGATGGTTCGGGCTCTTCGCCCCCCAATCCCACTGCCGCTGCCATCGTGCTCATCCATTTCTCCATGCGGCAAGGCCGCGTTCCAGATCGGCGACAAGATCTTCGGGATCTTCAAGACCGATGGCAAGCCGCACGCCAAAGCGATCCTGCTCGTAGCAGCCAGCGGGCGGCCAGTTGCCGAGGCTGCGCAAGGGGGCCGGGTCCACCGGAATGGCCAGACTTTCATAGCCACCCCAGCTATAGCCGATCCCGAAGTGTTCCATAGCATCGATAAAGCGGTTGCGATGTGAAGCCGTTTTGCCATGGAATACGAAGCTGAACAGCCCGCAGCCGCCAGTGAAATCGCGCTTCCACAACTCATGCCCCGGCGCGCCGGGCAGCATCGGGCAGAGAACGGCGGCGATTTCCTCGCGATTGGCGAGCCAGCGCGTGACATGCAGCGCCGACGCGGTTTCGCGTTGCAGCCGCACTTGCAGCGTGCGCAATCCGCGCAAGGCCAGAGCGGCATCGTCGGGAGAGACAACCTGCCCCAGCGACTGGGCGCGGCGGCGCAATTTGGCATAAAGGTCCGGTCCGGCGCTGGCGCTGCCCATCATCAGGTCGGAATGTCCGCCGACATGCTTGGAAAGCGACATAACCGCGATATCGACGCCGCGTTCAAGCGCGGGAAACCCCAGCGGGCTGGCCCATGTGTTGTCGATAATCGAAACGACGCCGCGTTCGCGCGCAATCGCGGTCATTGCCGGCACATCCTGCACTTCCATCGTCAGGCTTCCGGGGCTTTCGAACAGGACGGCGCGCGTGTTTTGGCAGATCGCAGCTTCGAAGGCAGACACGTCAAGCGGATCGAAAAACCGGGTTTCGATGCCAAATTCCTTCAGCAGGCCGCGTCCCATCGCCCGGCTGGGATCATAGGCATTGTCGGTCATCAGCACGGTGTCGCCGGGGCGCAGGACGGCCAGCAGCGTTCCGGCAATGGCGGCAACGCCGGATGGATAAAGCATCGTTCCTGCAGCGCCCGGCTCAAGCGCGGTCAGCGCTTCGGCCAGCGCCCACTGGGTTGGCGCGCCTCTGCGGCCATAGAAAAACCGCCCATCCTCGTTGGTTTTCGGCCCTTCGGTGTGCGCCGCCATATCCTCATAAAGGTGCGTGCTTGCGCGCCAGACCGGCGGATTGACCACCGGCCCGGTCCATTCCTTGCGCCGTCCGGCTTTGACGATACGGGTGCCGATACCGGCGCTCTGCCCTGAATTGTCGGAACTTTTGTCAGCCATGGCCGCAGATTGTCGAGATTGACCGGCTTGTCTAGCCCGCGCGGGGCAGGCAAAGGTGTGAGGCATGACCAAAACCACTCCCGATCCGATCCATCTGGGCCAGCAAAGCGCGCTTCCGGCTTCGCCCGATGAAGCGGTGCTCGATTATGTCGCCAACCCGCGCGGCGACGCGCTTTATCTGGTGCGTTTTGCCGCGCCGGAATTTACTTCGCTGTGTCCGGTGACGGGCCAGCCCGATTTTGCGCATCTGGTTATCGATTATGCGCCGGGTGAAACGATTGTGGAATCCAAAAGCCTGAAACTGTTTCTCGGGGCCTTCAGAAATCACAACGGATTTCATGAGGATGTGACCGTGGGGATCGGTGCACGCCTGTTTGAGGAAATGCAGCCCCGCTGGCTGCGGATCGGCGGCTACTGGTATCCGCGCGGTGGCATGCCGATTGACGTATTCTGGCAATCGGGCGCTGCGCCCGATGGGCTGTGGGTGCCCGATCAGGGCGTGCCCGGATATCGCGGACGGGGCTGATCAGCCATCGGGAAAACGTTCAAATGCAGGAAGTTCATGCGCTTTGGCCATCCAGCCGATACGCTCTGCCGTCTGGACATGAGCCTCGGGCGGCAGTCCGTCGGGATCGTCAAGCGTCGCGATCTGGATATCGACAAGGCCGGGCAGGAAATCCGCGTTGCGAAACCACAGGCCCGTGCCGCAGTCAGGACAGAAGCTGCGCATGGATTTGCCCGATGAATTGTGTGTTTGCGCTTCTCCTTGCGTCACGCGGAAGTCCGCTTCGCCAAACGCGGCCCACCCGACCATCGGCGCGCCCGACGATTTGCGGCAATCGCGGCAGTGACACAGACCGGCATGAACCGGCTTGCCGCCTACCTGATAGCGTATCGCGCCACAGTGGCATCCGCCTGAATATGTCACGCGACGCTCCCAATCCGAATGAACAAAACGAGAACTTATACAGTTTGCCGTGGTCGTCAACCCCCGGATTCGCCATCAGGCCTCGTCGTCCGGCTGGCGACCAAACCATTGATGCCATTGCCGAGCCAGCCTGGGATCGCTAATCGCCAAGCCATGGACGCACCTTCACCTCACGCCGTCGGAGCGATGCTTCTTGCAGTCGCGATGTTTTACGCATTCTCAAACGGCAGGTTGCGGGTGGAGATCATCTCGCTGCTGACCGTCGCGGTTATCGCTTTGGGGCTGTATGTTTTTCCGATGCCCGGCGATACCAAGTGGGCCGGGCTTGAGCTGGCGTTTCAGGGCTTTGGACATTACGCGCTGGTCACGATCTGTTGTCTGATGATCCTTGGCCGCGGCCTGGTGGTTACAGGCGCGCTCGATCCGGCGGCGCGCGCACTGCACAGGATCTGGAAATCGAGCAAACAGCTTGGCCTGCTGGTGACGCTGCTGATCTGCCTGTTCATGAGCATGATCATCAATGATACGCCGGTGCTGGTGCTGATGATCCCGATCATGGCGCAGCTTGCACTGAAAGGCGGAATGGCAGCGTCCAAAACGCTTATTCCGGTCAATGCCGCAATTCTGATCGGCGGTATGGCCACCTCAATCGGTACGTCGACAAACCTGCTTGTGGTTTCGATCGCCAATGATCTGGGCATGGAGCCGATCGGCGTTTTCCATTTCACTCCGATCGTTCTGATCGCGGCGCTGGTCGCGATACCGTATATCTGGCTCATCATGCCGCGTCTGCTGCCTGATACCAGCGCGGCGGTTGCGCCGGAAAGCCGCACCTATCTGGCAAAGCTGCGTATCGATCCGGCATCGCCCGCGAAAGGCAAGACGATCGACGAAGTGCATGGCATGCTGCCTGAGGACGTGATTGCGCAGTTGCCGACGGGGACAGGAAGCAATCTGGAACGGCGGGTCTATCTTGAAGGCACCTATGACGCACTGCGTGAGGCTGCCCGCCGGCTTGGTGCAACGCTGGCGCCTTCCTGGCTGGTTGAACGCATTCGCAACGATAGCAAGCGGCTGGGCGAAGATCTGCTGGTTGCGGAAATGATCATCGCGCCGGACAGCCGGTTGATTGGCCTGACGCCGCAAACCGCCGGGCTGGATGGCGTTGCGCTGCTGGGCGTTCATCAGGCGAGGCAGCCATTTCGGGAAACGCGTGAACAGACCCCCGATGCGCGGATGGCGGAGGGCGATGTGCTGCTGGTTATGGGCCTTCCCGAGGATTTGCGCCGGTTTGCGGAAAATGACGGGCTGTTGATGCTGGAAGGCGGCACGGAAATGGCGCGTTCGGCCAAGGCGGGCCTTGCACTGGCGATCATGGTGGGCTCGGTTGGCTTTGCCAGTGTCGGGCTTGTGCCGATCGCGATCTCGTCGCTGGCTGGTGCGATTTTGATGTTTGCGACCGGGTGTGTCCGGTTTGACAGGGTGGGACGGGCGCTTTCCGCCAAAGTTATCGTGCTGGTCGCCGCAAGTATTGCGCTGGGTAAATTCGTTCTCGATTCCGGTGCGGCTGAGTGGCTGGGGCTGTTGCTCGCTTCGGGCCTGCAACACATGCCGGCCGAAGTGGTTCTGGCCTCTATCATGCTGTTCGTGACGATCCTGACCAATTTCGCATCGAACACCACGGCGGCGGCGGTGGGAACGCCGATCGCTTTCAATCTTGCGCAGATCCTTGAATTGCCGGCCGAACCGCTGGTGCTGGCGGTGCTGTTTGGGTGCAACCTGTGCTATGCAACGCCGATCGCCTATCAGACCAACATGATGATTTTGACCGAAGGGGATTACACGTTCAAGGATTACCTGCGCTCGGGCATCCCGCTGGTGGTGATCATGACCGTGTCACTCTCAATTCTGCTTGTTCTCTGGTATGGTATTTAACAACCGGAAACGCGTCGTTTCCGCGTGTGATCGGGCGATTAACCGGACGTTTCAACTGCGCTGGATCATGAAATTTCATACCTGCCCTTGCACCTTTGGCTCTGATTGGGAACAATTGGGCGCAAATTCGGCATACGGTGGGGCATGATTTCCAGGATAGCGCTTTCGCAAAGATCACGTCTGGTTGGCGTGGTAAATCATGCGCTACCCGCGCTTTATGCGTCGCGCGCGCTTTCGCGTCCGCAGCTGCATTCCGATGCGATTCTCGATCAGGTTACCGCTGAAGCCGGCCTCGATGATTTTGGAGGAGACTGGTTTCGACAGCCGCTCGATGTGCTGATCGATGCCTTGCGCAACGAAGCTTCGCTAAACCGGCTGGGGCTGTTCGCGGCGGTCGGCCAGCTCAAGAAAGTGCTGAAAGACCGGCTTCATGCAGAAGCACTGTTTGCCGAAAATCCCGAAATTGGCGCGCGCCGGTTGCGCAGCCCGGTGATCGTTGTCGGGCCGATGCGTTCAGGAACGACGCGGCTGCACCGGTTGCTTGCCGCCGATGCGCGCTTTGCGCACATGCGATCGTTCGAAACGGTGAACCCGGTGCCCGCGCCCGGCTTTCGCCCCGGTGATACGGACCGGCGCTGGATCCCCGCGCGGCTGGCGCTGGGCGCTGTTCACACATTCAACCCGACGACCGCCTGCATTCACCCCACCGGACCGTTTGAGCCTGAAGAGGAACTGGGGCTGCTGGTTCGTTCGATATGGGGCATGAAGCACGAGGCACAGTGGCATATCCGGGCTATGGACGCTGGAGCGAGACGCAGGATGCCACCCCGGCATATGAATATATGGCGCGGCTTCTGCGACTGGTGGGCTGGGCGCGCGGTGAGGATGATCGGCGGCCATGGGTGCTCAAGACTCCGCAACATATGCTTGATCTGCCAGCGTTGCTGCGCGTGTTTCCCGATGCGCGGCTGATCTTCACCCACCGCGAACCGCAGGCGGTTGTCGGCAGTTCCTGTTCGCTGGTCTGGAACCAGATGATCATTCACAGCGATAAGGTCGATGCCCACAACATCGGACGCGAATGGCTGCGCAAGACCGATCGGCAGATAAAAAAGATGCGCGCCGCCCGGCTTGCAATCCCCGAGGCGCAACGCATCGACGTTCGTTATGAGGATATGGAGCGTGACTGGAAATCGGTGATGCGGCGCATCTATCGCTTTCTCGATATGGAAATCGAACCGGCGCTGCCTTCGATGACCAGCTACATCTCGGATGCGGGCCGGGAATTGCATCGTCATCCCCATCGCTACAGCCTGGATGCATTCGGCCTTGATGCCGATGCAGTGGGTGAGCAGTTTCGCTGTTATACCGATGCATTCGGTCTGCGCAGGCCCGATGCCGGGTCTGACGACCGGCATGAAAACCCGATCGCCTTTCCAGAACCGGCAGGCAGGCGTTATTCCGGCGCAGGCGGGGAATGGGAAAACGCCCGGCCAGCGCGCGCCGCTGGCGGGCGTTCCTGATACGCTGCTCCGACACGTTGCCCTGATATTTCGCCTGCGCCCGGAGAAGAGAGCCGATCAAGGCGATCAGGCGCCGGGTTCTTGCTCACCTGCCGTTCCGGCGGCTTCCTGTTCCGCAGCGATCCGGGCCTGTCTGGCCGCTTCCGCGGCTTTTGAAGGGCTCCGGGCGTAGACCCGGATCGTGGCAATCCCGGCGTTTTCAGGTTTGCTGTCGGTATCGTTCGTTGCCAGCGTTTCGATTGCGATCCCAGCTTTCGCAAGGGCCTTTTCCAATGCCGCTGCCTGCTCGGACCGGGGCGCATCGAGCATAACCTTCGACATGCCCCAGCGTTGAAGCGCCCAGACTGCGAGCGCAGGTGACATCGTTTCGTCGCCAGCCGTCTCCGGGGAGAGCGAAACGCGGATCTGCGCTTGCGCGGGCGGGATGACCCGGACCTGCCATTTCTCGTCCGCCCCGGTTGCCAGTCGCTCGATCGCGGCATAGTCCGCCGTGGTCCACTCCGGCGCGGGGACGGGCTCCACATAAACAACGCGCTGCGCCGTATCCGTCCATATTGAGCGGGTCGGCAAGCCGATGATCGCGCGAATTTTCTCAAACGGGGGAACATCGGCCGCAATCCCAGCGGCCGTTCGTTCCATTGCCGCATCGACCATCGCGCGGGCCTGGGATTCAAAGTCCGCAGCCTGAACCTGCATCAGGCTGATCTCAACCTTTTCGCCCATGAATGCAGCCAGCTTTTCTTCGGCCACTTGTTCGGCATTGGCCGAATAGCGCGGCGAAATGACCAGTGCATCGACTTTGGGTTCATCGAACAGCGGCCAGCTGACGTCGAGCTGGGCAAGATCGGCATCTTTGCCACCGGATGCTTCCAGAATCGCCGATTTCGCGGCAGAGCGCATCGTTGCCTCATAGCTCAGCCGAACGAGCGTCAGTGTCAGAGGCGTTGCCAGCACGATGAAGGCCGCAATGAAGAACGCAACGTAACGCGGGCGCCATTCTACCTTGTAGAGCGGCCGCGCGACGCCGCTTATCCGGGCGATGAGCGCGAAGCTGAACGTGATCGCGGCAAGGTTGGTCAGGAACAGCAGCAACGCGCCCAGCGCAAAACGCGGCTGCAGCATCCCGAGGCCATATCCGACAACCACCAGTGGCGGCATAAGCGCGGTTGCGATGGCGACGCCAATCGCGGTGCCGCCTTTTCGGATGACCGTTGCGTAGCCGCCTGCAAGTCCCGAAAACAGCGCCACGGCCAGATCGAGCAGGGTTGGCTGCGTACGACCAAGAATCTCAGGCGTCGCATTGCGGATTGGACTGAGCCAGGTGAGCAACACGCCAACAAGGATGCCGATCGCGGCGCCCACCGCAACAACGCGCGCTGCATCGCGGATGCGCGAACCATCGAGCGAGGCAAATCCGAATCCGAGCGCTGCAATCGGGCTCATCAGTGGAGAGATCAGCATCGCTCCGATAACCACGGCTGTCGACGATTGCAGCATGCCCAGCATCGCGATGCCCCCCGAAAGGCCGCACATCAACACATAGCCGTGAGTCAGCGCGCCATCTTTATGCACCGACTGCCGCAATTGTTGCGCTTCGCCCGGCGCCAGTTCTGGCAACAGGATGGCTTTTGCCAGTTTGATACGCAGAAACCGAAGCCAGACGCGCAGTTTCCAGAAGCGCACATCCTTGGGTATCCGGGGTGTCGATGCAGCCGTGTCGGCGCCATTTTCTGGCGTCTCCGGGAGGTGGGGCGGCATATGCTTTTCCAGGCTGATATCGGGCGTCACACCGATTCTCCCGGTCCGGTTCCGTCAGGTCGCTTTCGTTTTATGAAGTGCTGCATCAGCATTCCTATCGTTCCGCACTGATTGACTGTCAGAACCGCGGGAACGAGAGTATCTCTTCCATTGGTTCCTGTATGATGAGTGTGCATTATCTGCTTGTTGTTCCATTTCAAAGCAGGAACGGCGCAGAGACGGACGCCATGTAGCACTCCAAATCGAGTTCTGCTAAGTAAGATAAAGGTTAACAGGTCGCATGCCGGAAAACCGGCGAATACAAGAAAGAAGCCACTCGAAACTATGGTGGACGAAGACGCGCCTTCACGGATCAAATCCGTTCCACGCCGCACGCGCGGGCGTCCGCGGCTGGCCGACGTTGCCGATCTCGAAAGAGAGCTGCTTGATGTTGCGCTGAACGAGTTCCTCAAATCGGGTTATGGCGGAACGTCGA
Source organism: uncultured Sphingomonadaceae bacterium (assembly GCA_947258815.1). Taxonomy (GTDB): domain Bacteria; phylum Pseudomonadota; class Alphaproteobacteria; order Sphingomonadales; family Sphingomonadaceae; genus Novosphingobium. Next base: position 795,571 of record CAMYJW010000030.1, on the reverse strand, counting down.
TGGCAACGATCGTGAAGGCGGCAGGTGTTTCCAAGACTACACTGTATTCCCGCTTTTCATCGAAGCGCGAACTGTTTCTTGCGATTATTCAGAAACTGATCAGCAGCAAACATGTTTCCCATCTGGTGGAGATCGAGGAAGGGCCTCTCGAACTCGAAACTGGCCTCAAGGCTTATGGAAACAGGGCGCTGGAATTTGGTTCCCGACGGATGATCCGGGGGCTGGACCGCTTGATATGCAGCGAGGCACACCGGTTTCCCGAACTTGGCGAGGCGGCGAGCCGGCAAGTTGAAAATGCGGTTGCGGTGGTGTCCGGTTTCATTGCGAAATGCGCGATTGCGGAGAACATTCCATGCGCGAACCCGGACATTCATGCGGAAGTGTTTGTTCGCATGTTGCGCGGATTTCAGGTTGAATCGCTTTTCACCGGCCGCGAGAGCGATCCGGTCTGGCGCGAGAAATTTGTGGACCATGCGGTTCACATGGTGCTCGTTGCTCGCAAGGACTGGTGAAAGGTTCGCACCGGGCGAAGCCGTGCGGCGCAATTCCGGCGCCATTCAGAAGCGGTAGCGCAGGCCCGCGAACAGGTTGGTCGATTCGCCACCTCTGAAACCGGCAGTGCGCACCGCGGAAATATCCAGCCTGACAGGTTTTGACAGGCGCACCGATCCGCTGGCGCCGTATTCACCCCAGCTTTGCCGAAACCCGGGATAGTCTTGCGGACCGAACAGGCGCGCCGCGGCGATCGCCGCGCTGCTGCGAATGGCAAGTGCCGAATTGGATGTCGTCACAAATCCGCCGTAAGCCTCTATCCGGTGCTGGAACTGTGTGCCGATCAGTCGGTCAACAGTCAGCCCGACGCTTCCGGTGCGGCCGTTCTGGCGCTCCTTCTGAGCAATGGTTCCCCGTCCTTCCACTTCGATCGCGCGCGCGGTGTCTATCCGGCTGAGATCGCCGGCAACGAACGGGTAAAGCGCTGTTCTGGTGTCAAGATCGATCTGATACGTCGCCGAAATCCCGCCTGACAGTGTCTTGCCCTGGCTGTCGATCGTTATGGTCGAACCGCCTCTGCGGAAGAACTCTTCCTGCTTGAATTTTCTCCAGCCTGCCGCACCATACCCGTCGATGCTGAGCTTGCCAAAGCTGTAACCGCCGCCCAGCGCCACCTGAAGGGTCGATGCCGGCACAATGTCCACCAGGCCAATTGCATCGCGCACGGCAAAATGTGTCAGGGATGCACGGACATATCCGTTTTTGAGCAGCCGGGTGGCTCCAAGCCTCAGAAATGGCTGATCACCGTCATTATCGATGATTGTCGCGCCGCCCGCAGCGGCCAGTGACCACTTCGCGGTGTCGTTCTGATCGACAATATTCTCGTCGCTTGCGAATGCGGGCCCGGCAAAGCCGCACAAGCATGCCGAGATCATCAGAAATTTGCGCACAGCACCCCCACGGTTTTCCTGTTCCCGAATGCATTACGGGCTACCTTCGAAAAATCCTTCGCGTCACCGCGAAGGATTAAGTGTTACGGATGCGTATGGCATAGTGGAGGAGCATTTGGCACGGTGCTGAAATCGTCGGAGGATACCATTGCTGGCCGCGATGACGCGCTTATGGCGCGGCTGGCAATGCGCGATTCCGATGCCTTCAGATACGTGATCGCACATCACGCACAGGCTGCCCACCGTATCGCCTGGCGGATGCTGGGCGAAGCGACCGAGGCAGAGGATGTGGTTCAGGAGGCTCTGCTGAAGCTCTGGCAACAGGCCGATAAATGGATCGCGGGCGGACAGGGAATTGCTCCGTGGCTTGCGCGGGTGACAACCAATCTGTGCATCGACCGGATCCGTCGGATCAGGCCGGTAACGGGAGTTGATCTGCCCGAACGGATTGACGAGACTCCCGGAGCGCACGCCAGCCTGAACGATGAACGTATTCGCGCAGTCACGCATGAAGCGCTGCTCGATCTGCCAGAACGTCAGCGCGCGGCGATCGTGCTGACGTATTATGAAGACCTTCCAAACAGCCATGCGGCTGAGGCACTGGAGATGAAGATCAAGGCGTTCGAATCGCTTTTGCTGCGCGCGCGCAAAGCCTTGCGGGGCAAATTGTCCGAGCGCGGACTGCTGGGCTGGGAGGCGGAACGATGAGCCGACTGCCACCGATGGATGCAGACGTTGCGGTTCTGCTTGACCGGCTGGATCCGCCGCCGCTTTCACCGGATTTTGCCGACAGGGTTATCGCGGCGACTGCTGCGGACGAAATTGCGCCGCTTGTGCGCTTGCGCAAGCCTGGCTGGCGCAGGCGCATCGGGCTGGCCTTTGCGGTTGGCAGCGTGCTGAGCGTGGCTGCGGCTGCCAGCGTTGCACCCGATGCATTCAGAAAATTGCCGGTGGTCGCCGAGATCGTCGGGTGGCTGGGCATCGAAGAGGAGCAGATTCCGCCAATGGCCCGCGTAAATGCCGATCCCGATGCTTACGCCGGGCCGAGTGAACGCGGGCTGCCGGTGATCGTGGATATGCCGTTGGTTGAGCCGACGACCGGCAACGCGCCTTTTGCGGCAGAGCGGCCTGCGCGCGCCGGAAGGATTGATGGTTCGCCCAATCTTGCCCCGGAAGCGGACGTGGATGCCGGGCGAGTTCGGGAATCGCCGCGATCGGAGCGGCACGAGCTTGATCCGCGCGAAACCAGACCAACCTTCGTGCCGCAGCGCACCGCGCAATTGCCGGATGCAGGGCGCGAGCCCGATGAAACGAACTCGGCGCGCGAGGCGGAGAAATCGCACGAACCGGAGCTCCGCGATCGGGCCTCTGAAACCGAAACGGTACGCACCGTTGAGGAGCCGGATGGCACGGCAGTTGCGCGGGTACCCGAAGCGAGGGAGCCGTCCGAAGCAAGGGGGGCGTCCGAAGCGGCGGAAACCCGGCAGATACTGCGAGAGCGACAGGCGACCACTCCGGTCCGTCGGCCGGAGGTAACCCGTCCACGGCGTATCGAGCCAGGACCGCGCATCCGCACGCGCTGACCTTGGGCGGCGTGGACAAATTCCCTGTGGATCACGGTTTGGCCCAAATTCGGCCTCGCAAGGCGCCTGTGCGAAGGAAATATCCCTTATTTTCAAGTGCAGGCAACGCCTCGATGGTGGATTTGGACCGAACCCCGCAGGGGCCAGACGAGAAACCGCCATTTGCGCGTCGCTCATCCTTGAATATGCCCAGCATGTCCCGCGTCTTCCCTTCTTGAACTGGCGGTTTCTCGTCTGGCCGTGACAACAGGGAATTTGTCCACGCCGCCTAAGCCAGGATAGCCCAAACGTCTGTTTGCCAATGCTTTCGTGACTGTCTGCGAAGGGTTTTTCGATGATGCTGCGTATGGATACCGAGCATGCTCTCCAACGTTCGATTCAGTGGAGAAACATCACATGAAAGCTATCATTGCAGGTGCCGTTCTGGCGCTATTCGCTCTGCCTGCAGCCGCGCAACAGGCTGCTGCCATCGATCGGGCGCCGCTTGACGTGCGCGGCGCCGAGGCGCGCACCGCTGACGATCGGGTCGCATCACGTCCGCATACGGACAATGGCGATAAAGCGGCCTATAATGCTGCGATGCGTGCCGCTCATCAGCGTGCAAAAAATGCCGTCGCCAACGGCGCAAGCCCGGAACGGGTGCGGGCAAAGCTGCAAGACTACAAGCAGCAGCTGCGCCGTCGCTGGAACGCGACACATTGAAGGCATTCAGGAAGTCAGCCTCGCGCTTGACCTGAGGCAATCACAACCCCGCGTCGATTGCCTCATGCGGGAGTGGTCGGGCCATGCCCGGTTGCTCCCGCACACGCGTTTGCGGGCTGCGTGACGGACAGCGGCATCTTCATATTGCCAGGCCGGACCCAGCGCTACAGGATGGATTCAGGAACGCGATCATCGCGTTATTGCCCGCACGATAAGATTTTTGACAAATATGGCATGTCTGGTATTCCATATTCTGGAAAACAATAAAGACAGTGGCGCGCGTTTCCGCAATCGGGCGCTGCCGGAAATAATCGCATTTCAGGGACGGGATTTAGGAATATGACGATGGCATCAGCTTCTTTGACGGGTGTTGTTCCAGATCACGTTCCGGCGGGGCGTGTGGTTGATTTTGACATTTACAATCCGGTTGGGATTGAAGAGGGTTTTCAGGAGTCGTGGACGTTTTTCCAGCGCCCGGAGATACCCGAGATTGTTTGGTCGCCCTATAATGGCGGTCACTGGATTGCGACGCGTGGCGAGACGATCCGGCATATATTCCGCGATCCGGCGCATTTTTCCAATGAAGTGAACCTTGTTCCGCGGGTTGCCGGAGAAAAGATGGCGACGTTCCCCAACCGGCTTGATCCGCCTGAGCACGGCCCTTATCGCGCCGCGCTCGATAAAGGCCTCAAGCTCCAGTCGGTCCGCCATATGGATGAGGATATCCGCGCGATTGCGCGCAATCTGATTGCGCCGATCGCACCGGCGGGAGAGTGCCACTTCACCAAGGCCTATGCAGAGGTGTTTCCCGTCCACGTGTTCCTGACGCTGGCCGATCTGCCGCTTGCCGATACGGCGATGCTCAAGGACATTGCCGCGCAGATCACCCGGCCCGAAGCGGACAGTGACGCAGAAGCGGCCCGTCTGGTGGATGAGGCGAGCAAGGCGTTTCACGCCTATGTCAATCCGGTTCTGGACAAGCGCAAGGGCGGAGATGGCACCGATATTCTCAGCCGGGCGATCAACACCCCGGTGAACGGAGAGCCGATCACGCGCGATCAGGCGCTACGGATGATCACGCTGCTGCTGCTTGGCGGGCTTGATACGGTGGTGAACTTCCTGGGGTTCCTGATGAACCATCTGGCGACGAACCCCGATACGGTCAAAGCGCTGGTTGCGGAGCCGGAGCGGATTCCGCGGATGGTGGAAGAGTTTTTCCGCCGTTTCCCGGTTGTGTCGATCGCGCGGTCGATCGCGGCGGATGTTGAGCTTGACGGCGTGACGATGAAGAAGGGTGACATGATTGTGTTGCCCACCGCGCTTCACAATCTCGATCCGCAAGCCAATGAAGACCCGCTTGCGGTGCGCTTCGATCGGGGCAGCTTGTCGCATTCGACCTTCGGAGAAGGTCCGCACCGCTGCGCCGGGCTGCATCTGGCGCGGCTTGAAGTTACCGTGACACTGCAGGAGTGGCTGAAGAAGATACCGGAGTTTCGCCTCGCATCCGATGCCCGGCCAACGCACCACTCCGGGCTGGTCGCATCGGTTGATGATGTCAGGCTGGAATGGTGATTACACCCCGGTAACGCCGCAGAATACACAACGAGGCGCTCACAGCGCACGCTGGCTACCGCTTACCCGCCCAAAAGGACGGCACGTCTGCGGCTGGTCTGCTAAGGCTATGCGCAAACGGTCAGGCAGAGGGGCGAGGCGCGCGAAAGAATTCATAGTGACATTATTGTCATTTTGATTATCGTGCCGCGCAGGATTTGTGATTCTGCGGAGAATGGCCTTGCCGGGCGCTGCCAATGTGAATTGTTCGGTCGATATCGATCCGGTCGCCGTCGCCGCGTCGTTGCGGCCGCTGTTGATGAAACATGCCGATCAGGCAGAGGCTGAGCGGCGCATTCCCGATCCGGTGATGGCGGCGCTGCGCGATTCGGGTCTATTTTATATCACCGCGCCGCGCCGCGCCGGAGGCCCCGGCCACACCCTGACAACACATATCGAAACGGTGGCGGAAGTGGCCAAAGGCTGCGTTGGCAGCGCATGGGCCTATTGCCTGCTGTCCGGCATCACCGGCACGATCGCGGCGTTTCCGCCTGAAGTGCAGGCAATGTTGTTCCGCACCGGTGATGAGCTGTTTTGCAGCGCGACCGGCAAGACCGCGCATGCCGATCCGGTGGATGGCGGTTATCGGGTGACGGGGCGCTGGGGCTATGGCTCCGGCTCTCCGCACGCGGACTGGGGGCTGAACGGCCTGATCTTCCGCACCGCATCGGGCGACGTGGATGAAATCGGGCTTGGGTTTATCGATCTGACCGATCCGGCGGTGCATCTGAAAGACGATTGGGATGTGGTGGGCATGTCCGGTTCGGGCAGCAACACCATCGTTGCAGACGGCGTGTTCGTGCCGGAAGCGCTGGTCTTGCGGCCATCGCGGATGCCGCCGCCCGAAGCGGTCTATGCGATCCCCGGTCTTGAGCCGCGCGATTACTGGCCGATGGAGCCGATCTTTCCGCTTGGCGTGCTGCCGCCGATGCTGGGCGCTGCCAGCGCGATGCTTGAGGCTGTGTCCGGCGCTATGGACACGCGCGCGGTTGTCGGCTGGCATTATGCCAAACAGCAGGATTCTCAGCGCTATGTCCATGAGCTCGGGCAGGCTGCGCTCGAAATTGATGGTGCGTGGATGCACATTCGCCGCGCGGCGGGGATGCTGGATGCGGTCGCGCCAAAGCGGCTGCTGACCGGCTTCGAAAAGGCCCGCATTCAGGCGGATTGCGGCCGGGCGATGGGGCTGGTGCGCGGCGCGGGGCAGCGGCTGATGGATATTGCCGGGCCGGGCGCATTTGCGCGCGCCAATCCGCTGCAACGCTATTGGCGCGATCTCAATGTCGGAACGCGGCACAACGCGCTCAATTCCGGCCTGTCCGCCGAGCTGTATGGCCGCGCGCTGCTCGGCCTTGAATCCAGCCTTGAACTGTTGCCCGATATCGGGCCCGCGCCGGAATCTGACGCACCATGAACATCGACAGGAGAGCATAATGGCATACCCCGCACCCAAGGAAATCGCGAAGTTTCTGCGCGAACAGGCAGACATGTTCAGCGAAGGCCGGCTGGATGATTTCATGGCCGCGTTCAAGGCGATCGCGCCCGGCGGCTTCAAGGTTCAGGATCCGGCAACCGGCCCGGTCCGCGAAGGCTGGGATATTCTGGAGGACCTGTGCAAACAGTATGTCGGCTGGAAGCTCAAGGTTGAAGACGTGAAAGTCTGCGAAAACGAAGCGGTGATCTACGTCCGTAACGAGGGCGTTTTCGATGGGCAGGACGTGTGCGTTTACAGCATCGAACATTATGTGTTCGGCGAAGATGGCTCCATGCTGGCGCGCTATTTCCACCCGATGGAAGAGTGAGGCCCGACCTGGACGATTCCACAACATCGCAACGTTCTCCCGATGTTGCGCCACCTTCCGGTTCGCAGGACTTTCGCACCCGTGTTGCAGCGGAACGGCGCGAGCGGATGCGCACGCGCTTGCTTGAGGCGTTGCTCGATCTCTACAGACCGGGCGACAACAGCGAAGGGCTGGTGATAGACGATGTTCTGCGCGCGGCCGGTGTCGCGCGCGGCACGTTCTACAAGTATTTCCCATCTTTTGATGCGGCGGTTCAGGCTTTGGGTGAGCGCCTGACCACCGAAATGATCGGCACGTTTCAGACAATTTACGGCCCGGTCGGGAACCCGGCGACACGGGCAATGGGCGGATTGCTGGTCGTGCTGGTGCGCAGCTGGCATGAGCCGCGCTGGGGTGCGTTCACCGGACGCGTTGATTTTCTGAGCTACTTTGAGCGTAACTCGGCATTCGATATCATGGTGCGCGATTGCCTGCTCGATGCCCGTAAAGAGGGGGCGATGCAGTTTCGCAATGTCGATGCCGCGGTCGATCTGCTGATCGGCGCCAGTATCGAGGCGCGCCGGCGAATGATCCTGACACCGCCGGCCCCGCGCACGTATGCCGACGATCTTGTGCATCACATCTTCAGCGGACTTGGGATGAAGGCGCAGGCGCTGGCGCATGCGCTGGACGGCGCATGGGATCATTTGTTGAGCCATGACGGCATTACGCCCGGTATCGAAAGCGCCGATATCTGGCGCCCGACCTGATCATGCTCCGCCGGGTTCTGGGCGCCTGGCAAATCAGGCCTGAATCACACCCTCAGTTATGGGAATCCGCAAGCTCGGTGCGCTGCAGCAGCCGACGATGGCGCACGCGATCCCATGGGCGCGCGGTGTGAATGACTCCGCGATTGTTCCAGATCAGCGTGTCGCCCAAAGTCCAGCTGTGGTGATAGGAAAACGGGCCGCTTGTCGCGAAATCGTAGAGCTCGCCAACAAACTTGTCGCTTTCTTCCTGCGACATACCGTCAACCTTACCGCCAAATGGAGAGAGGAACAGCGCCTTCTGGCCGCCCGGAAGATTGCGCACCATCGGATGCTTCTGCACTTCCAGTTCCCGGCCAGTCCATCCGGCGACCGTCTTGCCGCTGTTGGGATAAGGGTGTTCCATGCTCAGACTGCCGATGCGTTCTCTGGTCTCTTCGGGCAGCGCCTCGAATGCGGCGACCATTGATGAGAACCACGTCTGCCCGCCTTCGGGCGGCAGTTCCAGACCGTGCAGGATGGTGAGGTAGTTGGGCACCGGCTTGTAGGAACCGTCGCTATGCCAGCGCTCAGGGGCATAAGTGAATTGCGTGGCCGGGCTGTCAGGCTCAAGCGTTTGTCCGTCCATGCCGACATTGCCCAGCCGGAGGATCCAGGGATTTGTCGTCGACGTGAAAGCCGGTTCAACAGGCGGAATCAACGTGCCAAGCGCTTCGCTGACCGCAACTTGCGCGGTTTCGCTTATGCTCTGGTCACGAAACAACAACAAAAGATGATGGTCTGCCAGCGCCTGCAGGTCGCGTATGTCGTTTGGGTCAGGCTGCTCGGTAAATTCGAAATCCTCGACCACAACGCCGAGCGCAGGTGTGAGCGGCTGGGTTTTGAAGCGGGTTTCCGGCGCGCTTATCTGACTTTGTGTTGTCACTGACATTCACTCTCTCCCCGTCATCGCGTTAATTATCGTGTTCGATGGATCAGCGCCCCGTCGACTCGCGGGGCATTCCATCAATGTATATCTGATATTCATATTTTGAATGATGAGATCTGGGGGAGTGGAGAATGGATACTCATGCACAAGGCGGCGTAGCAGACCGTCGCACGCAGGCAGACGTGGCGGCGAACGCAAAGCCGTTGCCGGAACCGCGCAATACTCTCGTCGAAATGGCCTATGAGCCGGACAAGGCTTTCAACACCCCGAAGGCGGAGCTTGATGCGTTGCGGCTCGAAGCGGCACGCGAACTTTTCGCGACGCGGCGCGATCAGATTCCGCTACTGGCCCGGCGTGCAGAAGATGCGGGAATCGACGAGATCAAGTCGTTCGAGGATCTGGTGCCTCTGCTTTTCGCGCACACCGTTTACAAATCCTATCCGCAGCAGCTGTTCAACAAAGGTCGCTGGGATGCGATGGTGCAATGGTTGCAAAGCCTTTCGGTTTCGGACCTCTCAAATGTCGATACGACCGATGTGAAAGACGTCGATGACTGGCTGCAGCGCCTGTGGGATGCGGGCCACGCTGTGCTTTCCACCAGTGGCAGCAGCGGCAAAGTCTCTTTCCTGACGCAGACCATGGAAGACCGTGCCCGGAAAACCAAACATCTGCGGCACACCCAGGCCTGGCCATTTACCACGCCCAGCGCAGGCCGGCCCGTGTTCTGGTTCGGTCCGATGTTCGGGCGCAACAGCGCGGTGGAAATGGGCATCAGCAATGAGGAAAACTGGGGCAGGCCCGGCGAAACAAACGCGCTCGACAACAATCCGCTGCTGATTTCTGAAGTCAGCCGGACCGCAGCCATGCGCACCCGGATTGCGTCTGGCACGGCGACGCCCGAGGAAATAACCGAATTTGAAACAGCGCAGGCGGAAAAGACCGCAGCGGGCGCTGCAGAGATTGAAGCGCTGATCGACAAGCTGCTCGATCTTCGGCACGAGCCGTTGTTCATCTATGGGCTGTGGGCGCAGCACTTCATGGTTCGCGACAGGGCCAGGGAACGCGGCATACCCGATGGCGATTTTCACCCGGACACGGTGCTTTTCCCCGGTGGCGGGATCAAGGGCCTTAACCTGCCTGAAAACTATCGGGAACTGATCACCGAATTTTACGGCGATGTCATCCAGATCGGAACCTACGGGATGACCGAGATGACGCAACTGATGCCGCGCTGCGAAGCGCGATGTTATCATGTTCCTCCGGCGCTGATCCTGATGATTCTGGATGCGGACGGTGATCGCCTTCTGACCGAGGCGGACGCGGTCGACAACAAGCTGACGGGTCGGGTCGGCTTTCTCGATCTGCTTTATGAAGGTCGCTGGGGTGGCCTGATCACGGGCGACAAGGCGACGCTGGATATCTCGGAGAAATGTGCCTGTGGGCGCGCTGGGCCGGTCATTCTGGATACGGTTGCGCGCTATGCCCAGCCGGGCGAGGAAGATCATATCGGATGTGCCGGAACGATCGACGCCTATGTGCGCGGGGGGCTTTCGGCGTGAACGACGTTATCGGCGAAAACGTCGCCCGCGTCGGCCATGTCATCAAGGGCGAGTTTCTGGAAGGCGGGGCGCAGCTTTACGGCCCTGACCACGCCCGGTTCGCCACGCCGGAACTGAAGCTTAACGATCTGGTGTGGAACCGTGCGGAGCCGGGGCCGGCATTCGAGACGCCATTGGCTGAAATCATGGATCTGCTGGTTGAAGCCGGGCGCTGGATCGAGAAAGACCCCGATGGACTTGTGGCGGATGCACTTGAAAAAGCATCGGCGACCAGCCCGTTGCCGCGCCCGGTGCTGGAGCGCAGCTTCGCACTGCTGCCGCAACAGTTTGACCGGGCCCAGCTTGAATATCAGGTGCAACAAGAACTGGGCGGGGCCGATATTCTCGATGGCTGGCGCGAAATGCCCACGCCGCCGTCCGGTCGTCGCCACCGGGTGCGCGCCTATCCGCCTCGCATTGTGCATATCATCGCTGGCAATGCGCCGCTTGCCGCCGCGTTGACGATCGCCTGGAGCGCGCTGACAAAAGGCGTTCATCTGCTGAAGCTGCCGTCCAACGATCTCTACACCGCAACGATGCTGCTGCGGGCGATATCCGCTGTCGGGCCGGGCCACCCGGTCGCGCGGTCTTTCTCCGCGGCATACTGGCGCGGGGGCGACGCGGATGTGGAATCGATGCTGTTCCGTCCCCAGTTCTTCGATAAAATTGCGGCCTGGGGCGGCGAATCCACGCTGCGATCCGCCAAGAACTATATCGGGCCTGGCTTCGAACTGGTCGCCTTCGATCCCAAAACCTCAATTTCGTTCATTGGGCGCGAAGCATTCAATTCCGATACCGCGCTGGAAGCGGTCGCCGATCGCGCGGCCACCGATGCGACGCTGATCGAGCAACAGGCCTGTGCCTCAAGTCGCTTTCAGTTCGTTGAGGGGACGGTGGAGCAGGTCGATCGGTTCTGCGAACTGTTACACCGGAAAATGGGGCAGGAACGCACGTTCTGCACCGCAGAAGGCCGGCCGCTGGCGCGCGACTTGCGCGAAGAAATCGAAGGCCTGCGCGGGATGGACGATTTTTACCGCGTCTGGGGCGATTACAAAGGCTCCGGCGTGGTTGTGCGATCGGACGAGCCGGTTGATTTTCATCCCGATGGCAGGGTGGTCAACGTTGTGGCCGTCGATGCGCTTTCGGACGCGCTGCAATGGGTCAATCTCGCGACCCAGACCGTTGGGGTCTATCCGCCCGAACGCAAGGCCCAGCTGCGCGATGCGCTGGCATGCGCCGGCGTCCAGCGGGTTGTCGATATCGGCAATGCGGGCGGCGTAGAGCGCGGCCTTCCTCACGATGGATTCTATCCGCTGCTGCGGTTCATGCGTTGGGTGAACGATGAAGGCGGTGAATGGTAAGTCATTCAATATCAAAAAATAATGGGAGAATGAAGATGGAACGCAATTTCAGAGCGGGCGTGAAATTTGCCTTGTTGTCAGCCGTGGCTTTCCCGACGCTGGCATATGCGCAAAGCGCCGATTCCGAAACGAGCGGGGCAAGAGGCAGCGCAATTCAGGACATCGTTGTCACCGCGAACAAGGGGGCCGAAGCGGAAAACGTGCAGGATGTTCCCGCCGCGATTTCCGCCTTTAACGAAGATACGCTGAAATCGAGCCATGTCGCCAACCTGACCGAGTTGAACCGGGTGCCGGGTGTGCAGTTCAACGATCCGGGCGGTGTGCCCGGATATGCGAACTTCTTCATCCGCGGTGTTGGCCTTGTCGGATCGGTGCGTTCGCTGGAGCCGACGGTCGGCATTACGATCGACGGCATGCCGCAGGAATACATCATCGGCACCATCCTGCCGCTTGAAGATGCCGAACGGGTTGAAGTTTTGCGCGGGCCGCAAGGTATTCTCAACGGTCGCAATTCGCCCGGCGGCGCGGTCAACATCGTCTCGCGCCGACCGACCGAGGACTTCAAGGGCGAGGTGCGCCTGCGCGTTGGCAATGGCGGGCGGGTCGATATGTATGGCCTGCTTTCCGGCCCGCTTGCCGGAGACAAGATCCTCGGCAAGATCTCGGTCAGCCGCAAGCGCAGCAAGGGCCTGTATAACGACGAGAATCGCGGCACATTCGTTCCCGCACCGTTCAATCCCGGCGGCACCGATACCTCGCTGACAAAGCGCGAAACGCGTGAATCCAGCATTGCCATCCGGCCGACGATCACACTTAAGCCAACCGACAATTTCAAGCTCACGCTGCTTGGCGACTATTATCGCAATCGCGGTGGCGGCGCGGCATCGCGCATACTTAACGATGTGCCCAATTTGCAGGAGCTTTGGGGATATACTCCGCCCGAAGGCGGCGACATCATCAACCACGATGGCTATTCAAAGAATACGCTGGAAAACTGGCGCGGCATCGTCGAGGCGGAACTGGATCTTGGCGTGGGCGTGGTCACGTCGGTCACCGGGTATCGCAAGGTGAAATACAATCTGGAAGGCGATGTCGACGGGGTGCCGTTTCTGGTGTTCCATTTCCCGAAAGACGGCCAGCTTGATGACAGCGACCAGTTCAGTCAGGAAATCCGGTTTGCATCAAGCTTTTCGGACGTATTCGATTTCGTGATCGGCGCATTTTACAGCGATCTGGAGTTCTCCAGCCGGGAACGCCGGGTGATGAGCACCGCGCTGGTCACATCCAGCGATACCAACACCATCCTTTCGCTACAGGGCAGCGCCAATCAGAAGGGCACCAGCAAGGCACTGTTCTATAACGTGAATTATCGTCCGATACCGAACCTGACGTTGAATCACGGCGGGCGCTACACCAAGGACAAGAAGAATTTCTCGATGATCCCGCTGGGCCTGTGCGGCGTGGGTATTGGTTTTGACACCTGTTCGACCACGTCGATCGGCGGCAAGAAAAGCTGGGACAACTATTCCCCCAAATTCGCGATCACGTATGAAGCGACGCCCGATACGACGATCTACGGCAGCTTCACCAAAGGCTATCGCAGCGGGGCGTTCAATGCCCGCGCATCAAGCGCGGATGCGATCGGGCCTGCCGATCCCGAAACGATCGAACAGTGGGAACTGGGTTTCAAGACAACATTTCTTGATAACCGCGCGCGTCTGAACATCGCGGGCTTCTCGTCCAAATATAACGACATCCAGCGCACCGTTCTGGTGAATGCCATCCAGACGCTTTCCAATGCGGCAAGCGCGACGCTGAAAGGCGTTGAAGTGGAAGCGATGCTCAACCCGGTGGAAGGGCTCGTCCTGAGCGGCAACGTCAGTTACATTGATGCCAAGTTCAAGGAATTTGTCGGACTGGCAGGCGTTTCGCCCGAAGACGCAAGGAACCTGAAGTTCGAACAACTGCCCAAGTGGACTGCGTTTGGCGAGGCGCAATATACCGTGGGTCTGCCGCAAATGTTCGGCGCTTATCCCGATCTGACCGGCCGTGTCGCCTACACCTATCGCGGCGACTATTTTGCCGACACGCTCAATGCCGCGCCGATCAACGGGTTTGGCCTGCTTGATGCGTCGCTGGCGGTGAAGACCGACGATGTCACGGTCAGCTTTTATGGCAAGAATCTCGCCAACAAGTACTGGTCCGGCCAGACGGCGGTGTTCTCCTTCGGCGCGGCGCCCGGCAACTTCGGCGTTGTCGGATTCGGCAGTCCGCCGCGTGAGTTCGGTGTGGAACTTGCCTACAAATTCTGAGCGTTACGGGTCAGTGTTCGCGCCGGTTCCGGCGTTGGCGCTGGCCCGCAACGCAGCCCATATTCTGGACGGAAGGATCGCATGAAACAGGATTTGACGTGGCCCGCCAGGTTTAACGAGGTTCCCAAATGGGCCTTCACCAGCGACGAGTTGTACGAACGCGAGCGTGAGCGGATATTCTTCGGGCGGGAATGGCATGCCGTGGCGCATGATGCCGAGATTCCCGAACCGGGCGATTTCAAAACCTACACGCACGCTGGCACGCCGCTGCTTGTGGCACGAGGCAGCGATGGCAAGGTTCGTGTTTTCCTTAATTCCTGCCCCCATCGCGGCAATCAGGTGGAAACGGCGCGCAAGGGCAACGCGAAGCGGTTTTCCTGCCCCTATCATCGCTGGAGCTTCGCCAACGACGGGCGGTTGATCGGCTGCCCATCGCAGGAAGAGTTCGAGCCGGGCTTCGATCGCAAGGACTATCCGCTTGAAGCGGTTCGCCACGATACGTTCATGGGGATCATCTTCGTTACGTTTCAAGATGATACCGAGCCGCTTGAAGATTTTCTGGGCGAAACCATGCCAACCATTCAACGATCGCTGGGCGGTGATGGACGGCTGGTTCTGCTGGGGTATCAGAAGGTCCGCTATGCGGTGAACTGGAAGATCTATGGCGATAACGATCTGTTTCACGGGCCGCTGCTGCACAAGGCCCTGAACCTGCTGAACTGGCAGGCCAACAACGGGTGGATGAAGACCTGCACGCGGCGCGGCCATGTTGCGCTGGAAACCGATCTTGTGCTCCCGCCTGATTCCGGCCTGATAAAGGATATGTCGATCATCGGCGTTGAAACGCCGGGAAACCCCGGATCGTGCGCGGTGATCATGTACCCGACATTCATCCTGACCAAGCATCTCGATGTGCTCAACCTGCGTTTCACCACACCAACCGGCGTGGATGGGGTTGAAGTGCATTATGCCTATTTCGCACATCAGGACGATCCCCCCGAAGTGGTGAAACATCGCATCCGGCAAAGCTCAAACCTGCTTGGGCCGACGGGTTTCATCTCCATGGAAGATGCCTCGATCTTTCATCGTTCCCAGATCGGCTCTCATATGCCGGGCAATGTCGTGTTTCAGAAAGGCGTCAAGGATACAGGTGCGTTGCAGGACGATTATCGTTTCAATGATGAGACGCATGCTCTGGTGCACTGGGAATACTATCGCGATCTGATGGGTTTCGAGCGGGAGGCGGTGTGATCGATCCTCTGACTATCGCTGATGTCGATGCCCTGCTCGCAAGATATCTGCGCGCGCTCGATCAGCGCAACATGCGCGAATGGGCCGATCTTTTTTCCGCCAGAGAAGATGCCGCCTATTTCTGCGTTACCCGCGAAAACGCCGATGCGGATTATCCCGTCGCGCTGATGATGGATGATAACCGCGCGCGGATCGAAGACCGGGTGACATATGTCACGAAGATCTGGGAAGGCACATTCCAGGATTATCAGACCCGCCATCTGGCCCAGCGCGTCGATCTGTCGGGCGATCCGCAGTCAGGGCTTGAAGTGCTTTCCCATTTCACTGTGTTCGAAACCGCTGAAGAGACTGGAGTGGCGCGGTTGTTGACAACCGGAACGTATGAAGATGTCCTGATTCAGGAGCGCGATGAGTGGCGTTTCCTGTCGCGCCGGGCTGTTCTCGATACGGCGGTTTTGCCGCGTTATGTTGTCTATCCTGTCTGAGCGAGGCATATGAGGATTATGGTGGCGAGGGCGCCGCCGCACGAACGATGCGCAGCTTGGTTTGGTTTTCGGCAGACTGGCCGGGGCGAAACCGCTGAGGAGGAAACGAGGCAAGATGGCCGAACCGCTGCAACGCTCGACGATCGATTCCAAACGTCTTCTCTATTTCTATCACGTTGCAAGGAATGGCAGTTTCAGCCGCGCGGAGGCCGCGTTGAAAGCGCCGCAGCCGATGATCAGCCGCTATATCCAGAAACTTGAGGATGAGCTTGGCGTCCAGTTGCTTGACCGTAACGGTCGCGGTGTCACGCTTACGCGGTTTGGCGAGATTCTCTATCGGCGCGCGGAACTGATCCTGCGCGATATGGAAGACACGATTTCGGAAATCGGCGTCGCGAAGCGCAGCCCGACAGGCGTTGTGCGGATCGCCGCTCCGGCGACGGTGATGAGCCTGTACATGCCCGAAGTGGTCCGGCGCTTCCGCCGCGATCAGCCGGACGCGGAACTTGTGGCGATTCAGGCGCTTACCGGCGAGATTTATGAGCGGCTCGCAGCGGGGAAGGTGGACCTCGGACTGGTGCAGGAGGTGCTCAATCCGGTCAAGTTCGATGCGCAGGAGCTTCTGGTTGAGCCGATGCTGGGCGTTGTCGGCAATGGACATCCACTTGCCGCGCGCAGTTCGATCACGCGCAAACAGATGGTCCGGCACGTTACGGTTCTGCCTTCACAGACGCATGGCCTTCGCGAACTGATCGACAAGTATCTGGCGGAGGAAGATCTTTCTGCCGAAGCGCCGATCCAGGTGGACAGTGTGCCGCTTATTCGTGAAATCGTGGGTATGAATGAGCACTTGACTATCATGCCGCAATCGACTTGCATGCTGGAGTTCGAACAGGACCGTTTCACGTTTCTCACCCTCAAACCGGCGCTGACACGAACGCTTTTCGTGGCGCATTCTCATGACTTTGGCGGGAATGAACAGGCAGCGATACTGCTCGGCCATCTCACCGATGTTGTGAACGAGCGCGTCTCTTCGGCAAAAGCCGCCGCCTGACACCACAGAGCGTTTGCACAGGACTGGCTGGCGCGCCCGGCGCGCGTTTGGCCGCGCGCACGTCCGATTGGGACAGTGCCGTGCGATTCGCTCGCGATTCGCATGATGCAGTGATGTGATCAGAGCATTCCGGGCCAAGTTGCGCCACGCGCGCTCCGACACAACATTTTGAACATGCGCGATAATAACTCCTATAGAATTTATTTTACGTAAAACGATTGATAATATCGTAAAATGTAATACATTGATGTCGGCAACGTGGAGCAGGTCGGGCATATGACGGGGATTGACCATAATTCGCATCAGCACATCGACCGGACGGAGACCGTCCGGATTGATGAGCTCGCGCCGGATTTCGAAGCGCGATCCACGCAAGGCATGGTCAGAATGTCTGACTTTCGCGGCAAGTGGCTCGTGTTCTTCTCTCATCCGGCGGATTTCACGCCGGTCTGCACAACGGAATTCATGGCATTTCAGAATGCGGCGGATCGGTTTGATGCGCTTGACTGCAAGCTGCTCGGCCTCTCGGTTGACAGTCTTTATGCGCACCTCGCGTGGATCAAGGATATCGAGGCGCGCTTTGACACGCGCATTACGTTTCCGATCGTTGAAGACATCTCGATGGCCGTCGCCCGCGTTTACGGGATGATCCATGACGGGTCGGCAACAACCGCCGCTGTGCGCTCTGTCTTCTTTATCGATCCCGATGGCTATGTCCGCGCGATAATCCACTATCCGATGAACGTGGGCCGCTCGGTCGATGAAATCGTTCGCGTGCTTATGGCGTTGCAGGAATCGGATGCAAACGAAGTTGCAACGCCAGAGGGCTGGCAGCCGGGCGACGAAACCATGCTGCCACCGCCGATCGACCAGACCGAGGCGGATCGCCGTGCCGGGATGGACGGCGGCGCATGGTATTACACAACCGCCGGGGCGGCGCGATGACGCCGGAGACCGAACAACTCCATCCGATGCTTGGCGAAGCAACCGCACTGCTCAAGGCGCTGGCCCATCCTGCGCGCCTGCTGATCTGTTGCCAGCTTCGCGACACCGAAATGTCGGTTGGCGAAATGGAAGACAAGCTGGACATCAGGCAGCCCCGTCTTTCGCGCGAACTGGCAAAACTGCGCGAGGAAGGCCTGGTCGAAACCCGCCGGGAATCGAAAGTCATCTACTACCGGATGGCCCAAACGCCCCGCGCGCGCGCGATTGTCGATGCGGTTTGCGCGATCATGCTGGGCAAACCGGCCGATCTTCCCACAGCGCCCAGATCGCAGACGCGGCCGCGCCGCGCCGGTGGCTATGGCGTTTTTGCACGCACTGAAACCTGAGCTTGGACCAACGGAGGCCAAAATGAGCAAACCAGACGTTACCGGCTTTTTCGACGAGCCGACATTCACCATCAGCTATGTCGTTGCCGATCCCGCAACCGGCAAATGCGCGGTGATCGATTCGCTGCTGGATTACGATCCCGCCTCGGGCCGCACCAGCACCCGATCCGCCGATAAACTGATCGCCTTCGTCAAGGACAAGGGCCTTGAAGTGGAATGGGTGATCGATACCCATGTCCATGCCGATCATCTCACCGCCGCCCCCTATATCAAGGCGCAACTCGGCGGAAAAACCGGCATCGGCGAACATATCTCCACCGTTCAGAATGTGTTCGGCAAGCTGTTCAACGCCGAAGCGGGCTTTCACACCGATGGCAGCCAGTTCGATCATCTGTTCAGCGATGGCGAGACCTATGCGATCGGCTCCATCGCCGCGCGCGCGCTGCACACGCCGGGGCATACGCCTGCGTGCATGAGCCATGTTATCGGCGACGCCGTGTTCGTGGGCGATACGCTGTTCATGCCCGATTATGGCACCGCGCGCTGCGATTTTCCCGGCGGCGATGCGGGCACGTTGTTCGATTCTATCCAGACGCTGTTTGCGCTGGACGATGATACTCGCATTTTCCTCTGCCACGATTACAAGGCGCCGGGCCGCGATGTCTTTGCATGGGAAACGACTGTCGGCGCCGAGAAACAGGGCAACATTCACTGCAAGACCGGCGTTTCGCGCGATGCATTCATCGCAATGCGCGAGGCGCGCGATGCCACGCTCGATCTGCCGAACCTGATCCTGCCCTCGGTGCAGGTTAACATGCGCGCAGGTGCGATGCCGCCCGCGGAAGACAACGGAACGCGCTACATCAAGATTCCCATCGACGTGCTGTAACGTCGCGCAACGCCGCAAGGACAAATCATGGATATAAGAACGCTTGCGCCCGACGTGTCGGTGGCGCCCCAGATCGGCGTGGACGAAATCGCCGCGCTTGCAGGCAAGGGATTTCGCGCGATCATCGTCAACCGGCCTGACGGGGAAGAAGACGATCAGCCCGATTTTGCCGCGATCGAAGCCGCCGCCCGCGATGCCGGGATCGCCATCCGCTTTGTGCCCGTGGTGCCCGGCAACCTCACCGATGCGGATGTGACCGCATTTGCAAAAGCGCTGGAAGAGCTGCCCGCCCCCGCGCTGGCCTATTGCCGAACCGGAACCCGATCGGCAACACTCTGGGCGCTGGCTCAGGCCGGGCACTTGTCCACCGATGCCATTCTGAAAACCGCGGGGCAGGCAGGCTATGATCTTTCCGGCCTTGCTGGCCGCCTGCAGGACAGGGCCGGTGCGGCCAATGGCAGCGCCAGCCTGGTGCGCACGCACGATGTCGTCATTATCGGGGCGGGCGCGGCGGGCCTTGCCGTTGCCGGAAGCCTGCTCAAGCGCCGAAAGCGGCTGGATATCGCGATTATAGAGCCAGGCGCGGTGCATTATTATCAGCCGGGCTGGACTCTGATCGGCGGCGGCATCTTCAAGCAGCCGCGCACCGAAAAGCCGATGGCAAGCCTGATCCCCAAAGGCGTTTGCTGGGTGCATGCCGCCTGCGCGGGGTTCGATCCCGATCGCAATCAGGTCATCCTCGAAGACAGCGAACGGATCGGTTATAAAACGCTGATCGTCGCGCCCGGCCTCAAGCTGGACTGGGACCGGATCGGAGGTCTGGCCGAAACGCTGGGCCGCAACGGCGTGACGTCAAACTACATGCACGGTCTGGGTGCCTACACCTGGAAGCTGGTCGAAACTCTCAAAGGCGGCAAGGCGTTGTTCACGCAGCCGCCGATGCCGATCAAGTGCGCGGGTGCGCCGCAAAAAGCGATGTATCTTTCGTGTGACGCATGGCGGCTCAAAGGCGTTCTGAAAGACATCGACGTGAATTTTCACAATGCAGGCGGCGTTCTTTTCGGTGTGGGAGACTATGTTCCCGCCTTGATGGACTATGTGAACGCATATGGCGCACACCTCCACTTCAACGAAACGCTGGTTGCGGTTGATGGTGCTGCCAAAACGGCGACTTTCGAGGTGCAGGGCGCGGACGGCGAAACGTCCCGCCGAACCGAAACATTCGATATGCTGCATGTCAGCCCGCCGCAATGCGCACCCGATTTCGTTGCCGCAAGCCCGCTTGCCAACGATGCGGGCTGGGTCGAAGTCGATCAGGAAACCCTGCAACACCCGCGCTATGCCAATGTTTTCGGCCTGGGCGACGCCACATCGACCCCCAATGCCAAAACCGCCGCCGCAGTGCGCAAACAGGCGCCGGTCGCCGCGCACAACGTGCTGCGCGCGCTGGACGGCAAAAGCGCGAACGCGATCTACAACGGCTATGGTTCATGCCCGCTGACGGTCAGGCGCGGACGGGTTGTGCTTGCCGAATTCGCCTATGGCGGCAAACTCGATCCGACATTCCCCGACTGGCTGCTCAAGGGCACCCGGCCGACATGGCTGGGCTGGCTGGCCAAGGCGGTGTTTATGCCAACGCTCTATTTCGATGTCATGTTCAAGGGTCGGGAATGGCTGGCAAAACCGGTTATCGATCAAAACAGGTAGCGCACGCCTTGCGCCCGAAATGACCAGGCGACTGACTCTATCGGAACCGGCAAGATCATTTCCGGTTTCCCAAACCAGGCTGAAATGGTGACAGACAATGTTTGAGACTTTTGATGCGGCGCTGCTGGCGCGGATCCAGTTTACCTTCACCGTTTCGTTTCACATCATCTTTCCGGCCTTCTCGATCGGGCTGGCCAGCTACCTGATGGTGCTGGAAGGCCTGTGGCTGAAAACCGGGCGCGATGTCTATCTGCGTCTTTTCAAATACTGGATGAAGATTTTCGCTGTCGCGTTCGGCATGGGGGTCGTTTCGGGCATCGTCATGTCCTATCAGTTCGGCACCAACTGGAGCGTGTTTTCAGACAAGACCGGGCCGGTGATCGGGCCGCTGATGGCCTATGAAGTGCTCACCGCGTTTTTCCTTGAAGCCGGGTTTCTGGGGGTCATGCTGTTTGGCATGGGCCGTGTTTCCAAGCGTTTGCATTTTATCGCGACGGTGATGGTCGCGTTCGGCACGTTGCTTTCTGCCACCTGGATCCTGTCGGTCAATTCGTGGATGCAAACGCCGCTGGGCCATTCGATCAACGAGGTGGGGCAGTTCGTGCCGGAAAACTGGATGGAGATCGTGTTCAACCCATCCTTTCCCTATCGCCTGACGCATATGGTGCTGGCCGCCTATCTGACCACGGCATTCGTGGTTGGCGCGGTTGGCGCTTTGCATCTCCTGCGCGACAAGGCCAACGCCGAAGCGCGCACGATGTTTTCGATGGCGATGTGGATGGCCGCGCTGGTCGCGCCCTTGCAGATTTTTGCAGGCGATCTGCACGGGCTGAACACGCTTGAACATCAGCCGGTCAAAGTCGCCGCGATGGAAGGCCACTGGGAGCGGCAGAAAGGCGCGCCGCTGATCCTGTTTGCTCTGCCCGATCAGGATGCGGAGCAAAACCATGCCGAGATCGCCATTCCCGGCCTTTCGGCACTGATCCTGACGCACAGCTGGGACGGTGAAACGCCGGGGCTCAAGGATGTTGAGAAGGCGGATCGCCCGCCTGTCGCCATCGTCTTCTGGAGCTTTCGCATCATGATCGCGCTTGGCACGCTGATGATGCTGATCGGATTCGTCAGCCTGTTCCTGCGATGGCGCGGCAAACTGTATGAAACCCGCTGGTTCCAGCGCGCCGCGCTGATGATGGCGCCATCCGGGTTCGTCGCGATTCTGGCGGGCTGGATCACCACCGAAGTCGGCCGCCAGCCATATACGGTTTACGGCTTGCTGCGGACGTCTGAATCGATCGCGCCGGTTGGCGCTCCCGCGGTCGCGGCCTCGCTCATCGCGTTCGTTATTGTCTATTTCGCGCTGTTTGGTGCGGGCACGTATTATATCGTCAGGATGATGAACAAGCCGCCCGGCGGGGTTGGCCCGGTGCCCGGAACTCCCTTGCGCGCTGCAGGCACGACCCCGGCCCTTTCGATGGTTCCGACGGCCCGGCCCACCAGCGAAACCTCTGCCCCGGACAGGGAGAACGACGATGCCTGATCTGCCGACAATCTGGGCCGGCCTGCTGGCGCTGGCGATCTTTATCTACGTGATCCTCGATGGCTTCGATCTGGGGATCGGCATCGTGTTCCCGTTTCTGGACGATGATGATGATCGCGCGCTGGCGATGAACACCGTCGCCCCGGTGTGGGACGGGAACGAAACCTGGCTGGTGCTTGGCGGCGGGGGGCTGATGGCGGCGTTTCCGTTGGCCTATGCAGTCGTCATGCCCGCGCTTTACGCGCCTTTCATTGCGATGATCCTGGCGCTGGTGTTTCGCGGCGTCGCGTTCGAATTTCGCTGGCGCGACAAGGCGCATGAACGGATCTGGGACCGTTCTTTCCATTTCGGTTCGGTGCTGGCAACGTTCTGTCAGGGCCTTGTGCTTGGCGCATTCGTGCAAGGCATCGAAGTGGAAGGGCGCGCTTATGCCGGCGGCTGGTGGGACTGGCTGACCCCGTTCAGCGTGATGTGCGGTGTTGCACTTGTGGCGGGCTACGCGCTGCTGGGCGCGACCTGGCTGATCATGAAAACCGAAGGCAGCCTGCGGGACCGCGCCTATCGACTGGCGCGGCTGACCGGCGTTGCCATGCTTGTGTTCATCGGCATTGTCAGCGCGTGGACCCCGCTTCTCTCCCCCGAAATCGCAGACCGCTGGTTCACATTCCCGCAATTGCTGTTCGTGCTGCCCGTGCCGACGTTGACCGCAATCCTTGCCGCCACGCTGGGCTGGAGCCTGATCAAACGGCGTGATGCCATCGCGTTTCCATCCGCGATCGGGCTGTTCGGCCTGTGCTTTGCCGGGCTTGGTATTGGCATTTCGCCCTATATCGTGCCGCGCGCGATCACCATTCACGAAGCCGCCGCCCCCGATTCAAGCCTTGCTTTCATGCTGGTTGGCGCGGTGATTTTACTGCCGCTGATCCTTGCCTACACGGCTTATGCCTACTGGGTGTTTCGCGGCAAGGTGGATGGCAAAACAGGGTATCACTGATGCTGAGGAAACCCCGGCAACCTATTGAAAAGACAGGCTGGAAAGAGATCGGCTGGTTTGTGGGGCTGTGGGTGGCCGGTGTGGTCGCCGTGTTGGGCGTGGCCTTTCTTGTCAGGCTGACGTTGGGTCTGTGAGGAAGCGGGCGCAGTTCGTGCTGGTATTCAACCAACATTGCGCACGGTGACGCGTGATTGATGCCAGTCAAGGTGCGCTGCATCATTTCTTCCTAGTGTTACTGCGATTGATCACATTGGCTTTGCAGTTGCGAACGCAGGACACCATTATGAACGCTCCCCTCCCGGCGCAGGACGCGCCCGATCCTCTCGATGGGATCGCCGATACGCTGGACCGCGCGGCGATGGCCACCATGGCGCAGATGACGCGTGGCCTTTCCCCGTTGACGCTTGCGCTGGCGGGCGTTGACTGGGCGCTGCATCTTGCCGCCGCACCGGGCAAACAATTGCAACTCGAAGCCAAGTTCGCGCGCAAGATCGCGCGGCTTGCCGATTTTGCGGTTCGCAGCCTGAGTGATGAGGCTGCGGCCCCGGCGATCGAGCCGCTCCCGCAGGATCATCGCTTTGACGATCCCGCATGGGAAAAGCCGCCGTTTAACCTGCTGGCCCAGTCATTTCTGCTGACACAGCAATGGTGGCATGCCGCGACCACGGGCGTCGCCGGGGTTTCCAGGCACCACGAAGCGGTTGCCGAGTTCACCGCCCGGCAAATTCTCGACATGATCGCGCCATCGAATTTTATCGCAACCAATCCGGCGCTGCAGAAAAAGATTATCCAGACAAACGGCAAGTGCCTGGTCGATGGTTTGCGCAATCTGGCAGAAGATCTGCAGCACACGGTGCGCGGCCTGCCGCCGGTGGGAACCGATGCCTTTCAAGTGGGTGAAGACGTTGCGACCGCGCCGGGCAAAGTCGTCTATCGCAACCGCCTGATTGAACTGATCCAGTATGCCCCGACGACCGATCAGGTGCGCCCCGAACCGATCCTGATCGTTCCGGCGTGGATCATGAAATATTATATTCTCGATCTTTCGCCCGAAAATTCGCTGGTCAAATGGCTGACGGGGCAGGGTTTCACCGTGTTCATGATCTCATGGCGCAATCCCGGCAGTTCTGATCGCGATCTGGGGATGGACGATTATCGCGCGCTTGGCCCGATGGCCGCGCTCGATGCCGTTACGCAGATCACCGGCGCGCCTGCGGTGCATAGCGTTGGATATTGTCTTGGCGGAACGCTGCTGGCGATAACCGCGGCGGCCATGGCGCGCGACAAGGACGATCGCCTTGCCAGTCTTACGTTGTTTGCCACCCAGACAGAGTTCAGCGAAGCGGGTGAGCTTGGCCTGTTCATAGATGAAGCGCAGATCAATGTGCTTGAAAGCATGATGTGGAGCCGCGGCTATCTGGACAGTTCGCAGATGGGCGGCGCTTTCCAGCTCCTGCGTTCCAACGATCTGGTCTGGTCGCGCATTCTGGGCACATACCTGATGGGTGAACGCCCGGCGATGAACGATCTGATGGCCTGGAACGCCGATGGCACCCGTCTGCCTTACGCGATGCACAGCCAGTATCTGCGCATGCTGTTCCTGAACGATGGCCTCGCCGAGGGGCATTACAAGGTAGATGACCGGGCCGTCAGCCTCACGGCTATTCGCAAGCCGATGTTCGTTGTTGGCACAGAGCGCGATCATGTCGCGCCCTGGCGATCGGTGCACAAGATTCACTGGCTCACCGGCGCGCCCATCACGTTTGCGCTTGCCAGCGGCGGCCATAATGCCGGAATCGTGTCTGAACCGGGCCATCCACGCCGCCATTATTGCCTGCTGGACCGTGAAAAGGATGGACCGGCGCTGGCCCCGGATGACTGGCTGGCAAGCGCCGAACACCATGACGGAAGCTGGTGGACGGCATGGGGGAACTGGCTTGCGGATCGATCGGGCGATCCGGTTTCGCCGCCACCCATGGGCGCGCCTGAGCATGGGCTGGCGCCGATTTGCGACGCGCCGGGAACCTATGTCTTTCAGGTCTGATACGTGGGGCGGCACCAGTGAGTGTTGCGCATGACAGCGCGGAATTGACCGGACAGTCTTGAGGCGGAACCTATGCAATATATCGAGAACCGGACGTTTGACGAGATCGAGATCGGCGCCAGTGCCGAGCTGACCCGCACACTCGGATCAGAAGATATCGACCTGTTCACGATGATGTCGGGCGAAGTGAACCCGGCCCACATCGACGCCGAGCTTGGTCAATCGGAAATGTTCCAGCGGTTCGTTGCTCATGGCATGTGGGGCGGCGCGCTGATTTCCGCGGTGCTGGGCAGCGAATTGCCAGGGCCCGGCGCGGTCTATCGCGGCCAGTCGCTGGAGTTCCTCAAACCGGTTGCCCTGGGCGATACGATCACGGTTCGCGTTTGCGTCAGTGGGAAACGGGCCGACACCCGCTCTCTGGTGCTTGAGTGTATCTGCCGCAATCAAGATGGCGAAACGGTGATTTCCGGGCAAGCCGAAGTTGTTGCGCCCGATCTGAAGATCCGGCGGCCTCGCGCGCTGTTGCCAGAGGCGCACTTGCACGCACATGGCGCGCAATATCAGGATCTGATCGCCGCGACGCATGATCTTGATCCGGTGCGCACGGCGATTGTGCATCCATGCGATGCGGTTTCGCTGACGGGCGCGCTGGAAGCGCAAAGTCAGGGGCTGATCGCGGCGGTCCTGATCGGCCCCCGCGCCAAAATCGCAGCCGCCGCGCAAGAGGCGAAGCGCGATCTCGAAGGGGTGGAACTGATCGATGTGCCGCACAGTCATGCCGCTGCCGAAAAAGCGGTGGAGCTGGTTCGGCAGGGCGATGTCCGCGCGATCATGAAGGGCAAGATCCACACCGACGAACTGATGGACGCCGTGATCGACAGCGCTCTTGGTCTGCGAACTGAACGGCGGATGAGCCACATCTTCGTGCTGGATGTGCCGCATTATCCCAAGCCGCTTTTCATCACCGATGCGGCGATCAACATCTATCCCGATCTGGGCGTCAAGCGCGACATTGTTCAAAATGCCATAGATCTGGCCCACGCGCTGGGTGTGGCGCTGCCCAAGGTGGCGATCCTGTCTGCCGTGGAGACTGTCAGCCCGCGAATTTCATCAACGCTTGATGCGGCTGCGCTGTGCAAGATGGCGCAGCGCGGACAGATCGCGGGCGGCCTGCTTGATGGCCCGCTGGCGTTCGACAACGCGATTTCAAAGGCGGCAGCAGAAGCCAAAGGCATCGTTTCCGATGTCGCGGGTGATGCGGACATCCTGATCGTGCCCGATCTGGAGTCAGGCAACATGCTGGCCAAACAACTGATCTATCTGGCGGGCGCAGAAGCCGCCGGAATTGTGCTGGGCGCGCGGGTTCCGATTATCCTGACCAGCCGCGCCGACGGCACGTTGTCGCGGCTGGCATCGAGCGCACTGGCGCAGCTTTACATCCACCACAATCGCAAGAGCGCGCCATGACGGGGGGAGCGAGCGATGCGGTTCTGGTTATCAATGCCGGTTCTTCCAGCATCAAGTTCGCGCTTTACCCGGCAGCGGGCCGCAGCCGCGAGCCGCTGTGCCACGGGCAGATCAGCGGGATTGGCCGCGCGCCAGCGTTTGTTGCCAGCGATGCGGACGGGCAAGGCACGCGCGATGCGCTGCCAGGTTATGACAAGACGTCCTCCCACGAAGACCTGATCGCGTGGCTGCTGGACTGGATCGGCCAGCACGGCGCCGGTTTCCGCCTCGTGGCGGCGGGGCATCGGGTTGTCCACGGTGGCCGTGAATTTACCGCTCCGGTGCGGATAGATGGCGATGTGCTGGCCCGGCTTGGCACACTGGCGCCGCTCGCCCCGCTGCATCAGCCGCATAACCTTGCGGCGATCGAGGCAATGGCGCGCCGCATGCCGGATTTGCCGCAAATCGCGTGCTTCGATACCAGCTTTCACCGCTCCCAGCCTGAACTTGCCCAGCTTTATGCGATCCCGCATGGGTTGAGCGATGAAGGGATCGTCCGGTATGGCTTTCACGGCCTGTCCTATGGCTATATCGCCAGCGTTCTGCCCGATCTTCTGGGCAAGAACGCCATGGGCCGGGTGATCGTCGCGCATCTTGGCAACGGGGCCAGCCTTTGTGCGATGAAAGCGTGCAAAAGTGTCGCCAGCAGCATGGGTTTCACTGCGCTTGACGGACTGGTGATGGGCACGCGCTGTGGCAGCATCGATCCGGGTGTTATCCTCTATCTGATGCAGACCAGGGGATTGAGCGCCGATCAGGTGCAACACATGCTTTATAACGATTCAGGCCTGCTTGGCGTTTCGGGCGTCAGCAACAACATGCAGATCCTGCAGGCGAGCGAAGATCCACGAGCAGCGCGGGCCATCGATCTGTTCTGCTATCGTGCGGCGGTTGAAACAGCGGGGCTGGTGGCGGCGCTGGAAGGACTGGATGCGCTGGTTTTCACTGCCGGGATCGGGGAGAACAGCGCGCTTGTCAGGCAGAAGATTTGCGCGCGGCTGGCATGGCTGGGACTCGATCTCGATCCCGTGGCCAACGATGCGAATGCGGCGACGATCAGCATGGCGCAATCGAAAATTGCGGTGCTGGTCGTTCCAACGGACGAGGAGTCGGTGATTGCCGATGCCGTGCGCGCTCTTGGCCCGTTCTGAATGTGCCGCGCGGTGCCGTTTTGTGCGGCGTGGACCAACATGGGATAGCCGGTGATCAGCATGTGGGGTGATCGATCAGCGATTGCGCAAGGCACAACGCCCCCCGCCAGGAGCGGATCGGGCTGGAGTTCGCTTGACGTTTCCGCAGCGGCGGATGCACTGTCCAGCGATCCGTCAGCCGGCCTGGACAAGGCCGAGGCGCGCGCGCGTCTTGAGCGTGACGGTGCAAATCTTATCGAAGCGGCTGCCGGGCCGAAGTTGTGGCGGCTGGCGCTTGGCCAGTTCAGCGATGTGATGGTGCTGGTCTTGCTGGCGGCCGCTCTGGTCGCGGCTGTTGCGGGCGAGATTCGCGATTCAGGGATGATCGCGCTGATCCTGCTGATCAACGCGGTGATCGGATTCTTTCATGAATTGCGGGCCACGCGCGCGGTTGCGGCGCTCAAGCGGCTGGTGCCGCATGAGGTGCTGGTGATCCGTGGCGGTCGCAGTTGCCATGTATCCGCCGATGATCTGGTGGTGGGCGATCTTGTGATGCTGGAATCGGGCGGGCTGGTTCCGGCCGATATCCGTCTCACGCAGGTCCGCGATCTTGAAGTCGATGAAGCCGCGCTGACGGGTGAATCGCTGAGCGCGCACAAGATTTCCGAACCGCTTGCCGGTGAAGATCTTCCGTTGGGAGATCGCATCAACATGGCGTATCGCGGCACACTGGTTACGCGCGGCAGCGCCAGCGGGCTGGTCGTCGCCACGGGATCGGGGAGCGAAATCGGCAAGATCGCCGGTATGCTGGATCCGGGAAGCCGCGTGCGCACGCCGCTGCAAAAACGGTTGGGCAGAGTCAGCCGCCAGCTGGCGTTTGCCGCCTTTGCCGTGTGCGTGATTATTTTCGCTGTTGGCCTGCTTCGCGGTCATCCGCCGCTGATCATGTTTATGACAGCGGCCAGCGTGGCCGTGGCGGCAATGCCCGAAGCGCTGCCCGCTATTGTCACCGTGCTTCTGGCCGTGGGCGCGCGCAAAATGGCGCGTCACAACGCATTGATCCGGCGGTTGCCGGCCGTCGAGACGCTGGGGTCCGTTACGTATATCTGCACGGACAAGACCGGCACGCTCACGCAAAACCGGATGCATGTGGTGGCGGTGCGCAGCGAACGCATGGAAGAACTGCTGAAGGCGATGGCCCTGTGCAGTGAAGTGGACAGCACCGGCGAGGATGGCCCGACCGGAGAGCCGACGGAACTGGCACTGTCGCAGTATGCAGGCGAACAGGGCCATGACCGGAAGACGCTGGAAGAAACGTTTCCGCGCGTCGCGACATTCGCTTTTACGTCCGATCGCAAACGGATGACGACAGTGCACCGCACCGACACCGGCTATGTGTCTTATATGAAAGGTGCGCCCGAAGTTTTGCTGGCGCATGTGCCGGGCAGGCAGGAGGAAGTTGATGAACTCGCGCGCGGCGGGATGCGGGTTCTGGCATTTGCCCGGCGCATAACCGCAGCGCCACCGCAAACCGACGGGATTGACGCTGATCTTGAGATACTGGGGATTGTCGGCCTGCAGGATCCCCCGCGCGCGGAGTCCGCTCCGGCGATTGCCATGTGCAAGGCGGCCGGAATCAGTCCGGTTATGATTACGGGCGATCACCCGCAGACGGCGCGCGCGATTGCCGAAGAAATCGGTCTGGCGGGGCCGGGTGACGGTGTGGTCAGCGGCCCGGAACTTGCAAGGCTTAGCGATGATGCGCTGGCAGAGCGGGTGCTGACCACGCGGGTCTATGCGCGGGTCGATCCGGCGCAGAAAATCCGCATTGTCGAGGCTTTGCAGGCCCAGGGCGAATTTGCGGCGATGACGGGCGACGGGATCAACGATGCGCCTGCATTGTCGCGCGCCGACATTGGCGTTGCCATGGGGCACATCGGAACCGATGTCGCCCGTGAAGCGGCTGATCTTGTGCTGCTTGACGACAATTTCGCGTCGATTGTTGCCGCAGTGCGCGAAGGGCGGCGGATTTTTGACAACATTCGCAAGTTCATCCGCTATGTTCTGGCCTGCAATCTTGCAGAAGTGCTGACGATCTTCTTCGCGCCGCTGCTGGGCCTGCCGCTGCCGTTGCTGCCGCTTCAGATTCTGTGGATCAATCTGGTCACCGATGGTCTTCCCGGACTGGCCCTGGCGGCTGAACCGGCAGAAGGCGATGTGATGCGTCGCGCGCCGTTGCCGCCCGATCGGGGGCTTTTCAACGCGGCGATGTGGCGTAACATCGCGGTGTTTGGCGGGTTTATGGCGGCGGTCACGCTGGGCGTTCAATATGGCGCCTTGTCCGCGGGAAGTGCAAACTGGCAAACGATGGTGTTTACGGTGCTGACTTTCCTTCAACTGGGGCAGGCTGTCGCGGCACGATCGAACCACAAGTCGATATTCCGGCAGAATCCGCTGGGCAATCCGTTCCTGCTGGTGGCCATCGCAGTGACTGCGGCGCTGCATCTGGTGGTGATCTATCATCCGCTTGGCCAGAGCCTGTTTCACACGACACCGCTTACGATGCGTGAGCTTGGCCTTTGCGCTCTGCTTTCGCTGAGCGGACTGGCGCTTTCCGAAGGGCTGAAACTGATCGCGGGACGGCGACCGGAGCAGGAGCAGGCCGCACGTGGTTAGCCTTGTTCTTCTCTGGATGCTGTTTGGCGGCTGCGCGCTGCTGATCCTGTTCGCCGGGCCGAAGCTGACGCAAAATGCGGAGATTATTGCTGACAGGCGCGGCCTTTCGGATGACTGGGTGGGCCTGATCCTGCTTGCCTCGATCACCTCGCTGCCGGAACTTGCCGCGGGCATATCCTCGATACGGATTGCCCATGCGCCCGAGATCGCGGTTGGCGCCGTTTTCGGAAGCTGCGTATTCAACCTGCTGATGCTGGTGGTTCTGGATTTCGCGGTGCGGGGGGAATCGGTCTATCGGCAGGCGCGTCAGGCGCATATCCTTTCGGCAAGTTTCGGGATCATGATGATCGGTTTTGCCGGGCTGACGGTGATGGTGGGCGGCATGGAGATCGGGCCGCAGCTGGGATCGGTCAGCGTGGCGTCGGTTGTGATTCTGGTGCTCTATGTGATCGCAACGCGGGCGATCTACAACTATGAGGCGACGGCGCGTGAAAGCGCGGCACGAGAGACAGCCGAGACCGCGCCCGAACGCACCTTGTCACAGGCGCAGAAATGGTTCGCGATTTCCGCGGCGGCAATTCTGATCGGCGGCATTCTTCTGCCGGTGGCCAGCGCCGGGATCGCGGATCGCACCGAACTGGGGCGCGGCCTTGTCGGCACGATTTTCGTGGCGGCGGCCACGTCGCTGCCCGAACTTGCCGTTTCCTTTGCCGCGCTGCGTCAAGGCGCGGTCAACATGGCTATCGCCAATCTGCTGGGCAGCAACCTGTTCAACATCCTGATCCTCGCTGCTGAAGATGTCGTTTACACAGACGCGCCGATCCTTGAAACGGCGTCGAAATCGCACAGCGTAACCGCGATGGCGGCAGTGGTTATGACCGGGGTGGTGATCGCCGGATTGCTTTACCGCCCGAAAACGCGGCTGTTCCGCACCGTTGGCTGGACCAGCATTGCACTGTTCACGATCTACCTGCTGAACGCCTATGTGATGTTTCTGAACAATGCCTGATTGCACCTGGAATCAAGGCCGCACCGGGTAAGAGCGGATTCGGGTTTGTCCGTCCGATCTTTGCCATAAACACGTCCCGCGCCAGGACCGGGCAGGGGGCATGCATTTCCCGACCTCGGATTTGGCTCATATTGGCAGGCGGACGATGCCGGTCAGGTTGACAGGTTTTGGAAGGGGCGGGTAATATCTGAAATACATAAAATGATATATTTTCGGGTTTCTGAGATGTTCGGCCGATCTGTTCTGTCCCGATGCGCGGCAGGCCTGACCGGGCTGATTTGAGAGGGTGGAGACAGGCGATGGGCAAGCACGATGCTGACATTAAACGGCTTGAAGATGTCGATTATGTGGAAGCCCAGTGGGAGTTTGAAAAGAAGCTGCTGACCGAGCATATCTATCCTGAAGGCTTCCCGCATCTGCCGCCTATCCCCATCGGGCGCTATGTCGATGCGGAATTTTTCGAGCTTGAAAAGAAGCACATGTGGTCCAGCGTCTGGTTTCTGGCCGGTTTCGCCAGCGAACTGCCCGCGAACGGCACGTTCAAGGCATTCGAGTTTCTGGGCAAGCCGATCGTTCTTGTCAGGGGGCGCGATGGGGCGATCAGGGCGTTTCACAATGTCTGCCAGCATCGCGGCGCCCGGCTCTGTTACCAGTCATCAGGCAAGATTGACCGGTTTCGCTGTATCTATCACAACTGGACGTATGAACTCGATGGCGCGCTGGTTTACATGCCGTCAGAGCACGAGTTTCCTCATGTTGACCGCCAGGAACGGTCGATGACGCCGCTGCGCTGCGAACGTCTGGGCAATCTTGTGTTCGTCAATTTTGACATGGACGCCGAACCGCTGGACAGCTTTTTCGCCCAGACTTCGCAACTGATGGCCGATGTTCCGCTCGACAAGGTTGAACTGTACCGGACGCTGAGCTGGGAAGTGAACTGCAACTGGAAGGGCTGCAACGACAACTTTAACGAGACGTATCACATTCCCCACACGCACACCGATACCGTTCATGGAACGCTCGATTACCGGTGCCACGCCAAATACATGTTCGACAACGGACATAATGTTATGATCACCAAGGCGCGCGCGGGTGAGGGGGCCGGAATCTACAAGACGGTGAAATCGGTTCAGAATCCGCTGAAACCGATTACCAATCAATCATCGCTGGCCTACAGCCTGTTTCCCAATCTGGTTATGCCCGTTGCCGCGAACGTCTTTTCGATCGTGGAATCGGTGCCGCTTGAATCCGGGCGGACGCGGATGAACCTGCATATCCTGAAAATCCAGAACGACGGACTGACCAGGGATGAGCACGAAGCCTTGTGCGAAGATGCGATCACCGCGTTCCTTCCTGTGGTGGAAGAAGATGTGTTCATGCTCAGCGATATGCACGCATCGATGAGCGGCGGCGGCATCAAATCCGCTCAGGTTTCTTATGCGGAGCAGTTCGTCTATAATCACCAACAGCATCTCGACCGGGTGATCGGCAGCGAGAATATTCCCGAAAATCTGCGTATTACGCCCGTCGATCTGCCGATTGCGGGGCTGCGAAAACTTTAGGCCGCGCGGGATCAGGTTGAAGGCGTCACTCAGATACTGACGACGACTTTGCCGGGATAGCCGCCTTCGAACAGCGCGGCGAAAGCAGCCGCAGCCTGATCCAGTCCGTCGACAACGGTTTCGAAAGGTCTGATCGCACCGCTTTGGGCGCGGTCCGCAAGATCGCGCGCAATGTCCGCGTTTTCCTGTGGGGTCAGCAGGAAGGCATTGAACCCTTCCAGCCGCAGCGACTTTTCTATCGCGATGAAAAAGTTAGCCGGGCCGCGCCGGTAATCACCTGTTTCATATTGCGAAATCGCGCCGCACAGGCCGATCCGGCCATAAGACTTCATCAGATCGAACGCGCTTTCCAGCATGCTGCCGCCGACATTATCGAAATAGCAGTCAAGCCCGTCCGGCGCGGCTTCGCGGACGAAATCGGAAAGCGCGCCGCCGGTGCGGTAGTTGAAAACCGCATCCGCCCCCACGTCCTCGCGCAGCCAGCGTGCTTTGGTGTCCGATCCGCAGGTGGCCAGAACTTTCGCGCCGCGCTGTTTTGCGAGCTGAACCGCAATTGAGCCGACCGCGCCGGACGCGCCCGAAATCAGTATCGTTTCTCCAGCGGCTGGAAGCAGCACTTTTTCGATGCCCAGCCAGGCGGTGATCCCCGTCAGCCCCAACACGCCAAGATACCATTGCGGCGGGGCGTCCGTATCGGGGAGCGCCGTCAGCGCATCGCCTTTTGCAACGAAATGCGAGCGCCAGCCATTGGCGCTCAGCACCAACGTGCCGACGGGAAACGCCGGATCACCGGATTGTTCGACAATACCGACGGCGGCGCCATCCATCACCTCACCGGGGCGCTTTTGCGGGACGAAGCCGTCCTGTCCGGTCAGGACCAGCCGCATATAGGGATCGACCGACATCCATGTGTTGCGCACAAGCACATCGCCTGCGCCCAAAGCGGGAAGGGGCGTTTCGACCAGCTCGAAATCGTCAGCCCGGATATGTCCTTGCGGCTGGCGACAAAGCTGCACCTGCCGGGCGATCATATCAGTCACACGCGATCTCAGGCGGAAACCGCGTTGCGTGCGCCCATCTTGCGCAATTCGGGCATGACCTGCTCGGCAAACAGTTTGAGACTGTTCTGCGCGATATCAAACGGGATGCCGCCTGATGAGACGACCAGCATCGTGTTGAAATCACCGATCAGGTCCATCCGTTCGCGGTATTTTTCAAGGACTTGCTTGGGTGTGCCGTAGTTTTGCGCTTCGATATATGTCTTCTGCGATTCTTCCATGCCGGCGGATTTGATAAGCTCCGCGCCAGCCTGATAGCTTTCATAGCCACGAATGTTTTTGAAGTGATCGCCCGCAAATTCATAGTGATCGGTCACCGCGATGAAGTGATTGCCGATGTGTTCGTAGGCAAGGCGCCGGGCTTCTTCCTCGTCTTCATGGATGATGGTGACGTCGGTCAGCATCGGCGGGGGGGCTTCCTTGCCGTGAACTTCGCGGAATTTCTCGCGATAGTTTTCAATCATCGGCACATGGCGATCAAACGCATGCTGGATGAATGTCATCATGTTTCCGCCCAGTTCGGCAGCGGATTCCGAGGATTCCATCGACATTGCGACGCAATAGAAATCGTCGCGATAGCCGCGCAGCGGGCGCGGGCGAATATCCACGCGCGGCTGTTTGAACAGCTCCGTGTCGCTTTCGATGTAGCCATTTTCCAGCGCATCGAGAATCAGGCGTGTACCTTCTTCGAAGCGGCCACGCGCTTCTTCCATCGGAACTTTCATGCCAAGGTATTCACGGCGGGCAAGGCCACGACCCATGCCAAGGCCAACCCGCCCCGGCGCGGCATATTCCAGCATTGCCATCTTTTCGGCAACGCGCAGGGGGTCGTTCCACGGAACGATGACAGCGCCGGGAACCAGCTTCGCGTTTTTCGTCAGGGCGGCAAGATAGGTGAGATACTGCATGTTGTCGGGGCACAGGCCATAATCTTCAAAGTGGTGTTCCACGCACCACAGCGAATCAAAGCCAAGCTTGTCGGCCGATATCGCCAGATCGACTTCGCCCTGCCACATTTCCTGATCGCTCAGGTCTTTATGCCAGTTTTGCATGACGTTCAGTTGGCCGATTTCCATTGCATTCTCTCCCAAGCTGATCCCGGCTCAAAGACAATGGCCGTTCAGCACATCTGTAAGTTAAACCATATCAGACTGGCAGACCTAACTTGCACCGGATTGATTCGCAACACAGCTGTTGATCGATGGCATTTTTTTGAATAGCAAAAGGGGAAGCAGCTGTTGGCGATGTATGTGTGCAGGCGGCCGGTTCTGCCTGGTGTGCGAAAATAAAAAACATAATAAACAATTACATATATTGTATTTTTTTGAAGCGTGTTTGCCAGGATGGGTGGTCTTGGATGGAGATTCAGTCCTCACACGTTTCTTACACGCCGACGTGGAAATTTGTGAGAACCCCCCGGTTTGGTTGGGGCTTATGGAGAGGTGAGTTACATGCCCAGTCCCGAATCCGAAGACGTTCTGCGTCTCAACAGTGAACTGCGCGATGCGTGGCTGGCGGACCCCGAATATACGTTTGACGATCTGCGCCGCATTTTTGAAGAGTGGCTGGCGCAGTTTCCCGTCCCGGTCGACACGCAGTTTGCGCCTGAAACGTTGGGCGGCGTTTCCTGTATCCAGGCCTCGGCGCCCGAGGCCGACTCGGGGCGCGTGATTATTCACTGCCACTCGGGCGGGTATCTGCTGGGATCGGCGCACGGCTATCGCGCATTTGGCGGCTATCTCTCGGCGGCCAGCGGATGTGCGGTGTTGCTGGTGGATTATCGGCTGGCGCCTGAAAATCCGTGTCCGGCAGGTGTTGACGATTGCGTTGCGGTGTATCGCGCGCTGCTCGATCAGGGAGTTGATCCGGGGCGTATTGTATTGTGCGGAGATTCTGCAGGTGGCGGGCTTGTGCTAGGGGCGCTGCAGAAATTACGCGATCAGGGCGTGGCGCAGCCGGCGTGCGGGATCGCCATTTCGCCGCTCGCCGATTTTGCGCGCAGCGGCCCGTCCTACAAGGAAAATGCGGCTGTCGATCCGCTGGTCACGGAGGATTTTCTGGCTGCGCTGGGGCAGGCCTATTGCGGTGATAACGATCCAAAAGATCCAAACTTTTCGCCGCTTTATGGAAACTGGGAAGGGCTGGCGCCTCTGCTGATCATGGCAGGCGGCATTGAAATGATGCGCGACGATGGCAAACAGTGTGCCGAGGCGGCAAAAAAAGCCGGCGTTGATACAACCTATTTCGAAGGAGAGGGCATGGCCCATATCTGGACGCTCTATGCCGATCGCCTGCCCGAGGCGCGCGAGGGGCTGGCGATGATTTCCGAATTTGCCAGATCGCACATGAGCGCCTGAGATGAGCAGCAAGACGACCAAACCCGTTCCACCCGTCACGATCGTCACCGGTGCGGGTTCGGGCATCGGTGAGGGCGCGGCGCGTTTGCTGGCAGAGCGCGGACACACCGTTATCCTTGGCGATTATCGGCCCGACAGCGGCGAAGCCGTAGCCGAAGATATCCTCGCCAAAGGCGGTAATGCGCGGGCCTATCCGCTCGACATCAGTGACGAGGCATCGTGCAAGGCATTTTACGCGCAGATCGCATCGGCGGGGGACTGCGCAACCGGCCTTGTCAACGCGGCGGGCATCACCATCGGTTGCCCGTTTGAGGATTTCCCGCTCGATGACTGGAAAAAGGTGATCGACACCAATCTGGTCGGCGCGATGATCATGTCGCAACAGCTTGTCCGCCAGATTGGCGATGCACAAGGCGCGATTGTCAATGTCGCTTCGGTGATGGCGCATTTTGCAGGGGCAAATCTTTCGCCATACATTTCGGCAAAGGGCGGGCTGGCGATGCTGACCCGCGCGCTGGCGGTTGAACTGGCCGCGCGCAAGGTGAGAGTGAACGCGGTCAGCCCCGGTTATATCGAAACCGGAATGACCGAGCGGGTTCTGAAAGTGGAAAGCTATGCCAATGCCGTTCTGGCGCGCACGCCGATGGGGCGGTTTGGCAATCCGCTTGACGTTGCGCGGGTGATTGCGTTCCTGCTTTCGGATGAAGCGGGATATGTCACAGGGCAGGTTCTTCCTGTCGATGGCGGGATGACTGCGGGCGATACCATGCTGACATCGCCATCGCGGCAGGAAATCGAGGAAGCAAACCGCTGAGCGGCGATTGAAAAAGCCGGGTTTTTGGGAGAAAAATCAATGTCAACACGCGAAGTGATCCAGGCTTACATGGACAAGATGAACAGCGGCGAATTTCTGGATGCGTTCCAG
The DNA here is from genome assembly GCA_947258815.1 of uncultured Sphingomonadaceae bacterium. Classification (GTDB taxonomy): domain Bacteria; phylum Pseudomonadota; class Alphaproteobacteria; order Sphingomonadales; family Sphingomonadaceae; genus Novosphingobium. Next base: position 757,971 of record CAMYJW010000030.1, on the reverse strand, counting down.
ATGTTTGCCGAAGATGGCGAATATGTGATCATCGGCGATACGCCGGTTTCGGGGACATATGTGGGCCCCGATCACATCACCAGCTCGCTGGTGCCGTTGCTGGAAGAGCGTTTCGTTTCACCGCCGGTTGTCGTGTGCACGCGGATTATCGCGGAAGGTGATCGCGGGGTTGCGCTTGGCCACGGCGAAGGGCCTGCCAGATTTGGGCAATATAAGCAGCGCAACTATGCCTTCGCGTTCCACATCGTGGACGGCAAAGTGAAAGAGATGATCGAGTTCATGGACCCCAACCAGCTGAGCGCAAACTGCTTCGGGCAAAGCCTGTCCGCAGTGCAGCCGGCCTGATCGTCATGGCAGATAACAAAGTCATCATCACATGCGCGGTCACTGGCGGGGCGCATACGCCGACAATGTCGGACGCGCTGCCGGTCACGCCTTCGGAAATCGCCGAGCAAGGCATCGCCGCTGTCGATGCCGGGGCGGCGATCCTGCATCTTCATGCGCGTGAGCCGGAAAACGGCAAACCCACAGGCGATCCGGCGATCTACAACCAGTTTCTGCCGGTTCTCAAGCAACGCACCGATGCAGTTCTGAACCTGACGACGGGCGGTTCGGCGACGATGCCGGTGGAAGAACGGCTGCTGGCGGCAAAGCATTTTCAGCCCGAAATGTGCTCGCTCAACATGGGCTCGATCAACTTCGCGTTTTTCGATGTCGCCAAGAAGATCAAGACATGGAAGCATGACTGGGAAGAAAGCTACGTTTCCAATTCCGACGATTATATTTTCCGCAATACCTTCCGCGATATCACCACGATTATCGAATCGATGAGCGATGCGGGCACCCGGTTTGAGTTGGAATGCTATGATCTGGGGCACCTTTATAACCTTGCCCATTTTGTCGATCGCGGGCTGATCAAGCCGCCGTTTTTCATCCAGATGATTTTCGGCATTCTGGGCGGTGTCGGGCCGGATCTGGAAAACCTGACATTCATGAAAATGACTGCGGATCGCCTGTTTGGTCCTGAGAATTTCAAGTGGTCGGTGTTGGCCGCTGGCCGTCACCAGATGCCGTTTCTCACACAATCCGCGCTGATGGGCGGTAATGTCCGCGTCGGCCTGGAAGACAGCCTGTTTATCACGCGCGGCCAGCTTGCCGCGTCCAACGCGCAACAGGTTGAAAAGATCGTGCGGATCATCCGCGAAATGGGGCGCGAACCCGCCAGTCCGGCTGAAGCGCGCGAAATGCTGGGGCTCAAGGGCGGCGACAGGGTGGAGTTCTGACAATGCAGATCGTTGACCTGTCGATCCCGCTGGAAGGCGATGTTGCATCCGATCCGCCGGGCTATCGGCCCGAAATCGAATACGTGAATCACCAGCAGTCGGTTGAGGGGTTGCAGGCTTTTTTTCCGGGGCTTCAAGCGCAGGATATGCCCGATTCCGAAGCCTGGGCGATCGAGTTCATCAGGCTCAACACGCATAACGGCACGCATCTTGATGCGCCTTATCACTTCGCCTCGACGATGGACAAAGGCAAGCGCGCGATCACGATTGACGAAGTGCCGCTGGACTGGTGTTTCAGGCCGGGCGTAAAGCTGGACTTCCGGCACTTTGACGATGGCTATATCGTCACTGCCGCGGATGTCGCAGCAGAGATCGCGCGGACGGGGCACGATTTGCAGCCCTTCGATATCGTGCTGGTCAACACCGCGGCAGGCGCGCGTTATGGGCAGGAAAACTATGTGTCATCGGGCTGCGGCATGGGCCGCGAGGCGACGATGTGGCTGCTTGAACGCGGCGTGCGCGTGACCGGAACCGATGCGTGGAGCTGGGATGTGCCGTTCACATATACCGGAGAACGCTATGCCGAAACAAAGGATGCGGGGCTGATCTGGGAAGGGCACAAGGCCGGGCGCGACATCGGCTATTGCCATCTTGAAAAGCTGCACAATCTGGAAAGCCTGCCTGCCGATGGTTTTACGGTTGCCTGCTTCCCGGTGAAGATCAAGGCGGCGTCTGCCGGGTGGACCCGCGCTGTTGCGATTATGAACTGAGCACGCCGAAAAGCGCGCACCGCATGTTCGATCAATAAGGCGTTTCCAGCCCGGACAGGATCATGTCGGCATATGTCTGGCCGATTTCCTCAGCGCTCACTTCGCTGTCTGATGGCCGAAACCAGCGATTTGTCCAGCCGATGATGCCAAACACGCCATAGGCGACAACCCGCGCCGATCCCGCCTTGCGAAAGCTGCCGTCGGCAAAGCCTTCCTCGATCACCCCGATCATTGCATCGGTGGTGACGCGGTTCATCTCGCGCATGCCGCGTGACCATTCGGAGCGATCATCGCTGACGTGTGAGAGATTTTCGCGAATGTAGATATAGAACAGCGGATAATGCTCTCCATAAGAGCTCATCAGCGCGGTGATCATATCGCGCAGCTTGCGGGCCGGTTTCACCTTGCTCTGGGCAATGCGGCGCACCAGCTCAAGGTTTCTCTCGACAACGGTGCGCACGACTTCGTCAAACAGCTCTTCCTTTGAGGAAATATAATAATAAAGCGTCGAGCGATCGACTTTCATCTCCTGCGCAACGGCGGAGATCGACGCCTTCTGAAAGCCCAGCCGATCGAAAACGCGCACGGCCGCTTCGGCAATTTCCTTGCGCTTCGCCTCATAGGCGACCGGATCCGCCTCTGCGGCTGCCCGGCGTTGCCTGATTACACTGCCCTTGCTCATCAATTCCCGATTCTGTCCGGTTCCCGGTGTGGCTTGCGCTGCCTGAAACGCAAGCAACTCCAAACCCCTGCTGGTGTTGAGCCGAAAACTAGCTGAAATCGCGCGCAGAACAAGCGGCAGGTTTTTGGCGATCCGCTGAGGCGATCCCGTTGAGTTCTGTTGACCCTACAACAATGGTGTTGTAGCTGTGCGCAGACGCCGGAGGAACGGGCACCTTGGCGGCGGAAACCGTTTGGACGCGGGCTTTCCGTTCGATAATGACAAAACGCCTGAGGGAGATGCTCTATGTCAGGCCGTATGCGTTTCGGGACGTTCATTCCGCCACACCACCTGCCGGTGAATTACAACCCGACATATGCGCTTCAGCGCGATGTGGAGATTGTGCAGCTTGCCGATACGATCGGTTTCGATGAAGCGTGGTTTGGTGAACACCATTCCGGCGGGGCCGAACCCATTGGCGATCCGATGCTGTTCATCGCCCATGTCGCGGCGCAAACGAAGTATATCCGGCTGGGCACGGGTGTGGTTTCTCTGCCGTATCATAATCCGCTGTGGGTGGCTGACCGGCTGGCGATGCTTGATCATCTCACGCGCGGCCGCGTGATGCTGGGCCTTGGCCCCGGTGCGCTGGCCACCGATGCGGGCATGCTGGGTATCCACCCTTCCGAACAGCGCGACGCGCTGGAAGAGGATACCGTGGTGCTGATGCACCTGATGACCAGCGATGAACCGATCAGCGTTGAAACCAAGCGATACAAGCTGGTGGATGCCAAGCTCCAGCTTGATTTCTATCAGGATCCGCATCCCGAAATGGCTGCAGCCGCGATTGTCTCGCCTTCCGGGCCGCGCCTTGCCGGCACATATGGCGGCGGTCTGCTTTCCATTGGCGCCACGATGAAAGCGGGTGTTGACGTGCTCGCGATGCATTGGGACGTGGCGGAAAAACGCGCTGCGGAATGTGGCAAGACCATGGACCGCAAGAACTGGCGTCTGGTTGGCCTGATGCATCTGGCGGAGACGAAGGATCAGGCGATCAAGGACGTGGCATACGGCCTGCGCGAATTTTGCGATTATTTGCAGCATACCACGCCAACGCCCCAGCTTGAGCCGGTTGGCGAAACGGTGGATGATTATATAGAATGGGCGATGTCTACCGGCGCGGCGGTTATCGGCACTTATGAAGATGCGATCGAGCAGATTGAGAAGCTTGAAGAGCTCTCAAACGGCGGGTTTGGCTGTTATCTGCTGTTCGATCACAACTGGGCGCCATGGGCGGCGAAGAAGCATCACTATGAGATTTTCGGCGATTATGTGATCCCGCATTTCAAGAAAACCAATCGCCGCCTCAAGCAAAGCGAGCAGGATACGCGCGCCGTGCGCGACAAGCTGGCGGCAGAACAGGCCGCTGCGGTTGACGCATTCAAAGACAAGCACGGCAGCTAGGCGCCTCGTTCGTGGTTGGTGATCCTGTGGCGGATAACAATACCCCTCCGGTAGAGGTTGAACGGCGCGGCGCGGTCTTGCTGATGGCGATCAACCGGCCAGAGCGCCGCAATGCCGTCAACCGCGCGGTATCCGAAGCGATGGTGGGTGCACTGGACCTGCTCGACAGCGATCCCGATCTGCGCGTCGGCATAATAACCGGGCGAGGCGGCAATTTCTGTTCGGGCATGGATCTCAAAGCGTTCCTCGATGGAGAGCGCCCGGAGATCGAAGGGCGCGGATTTGCAGGTGTGTGCGAGGCGCCGCCGACCAAACCGTTGATTGCGGCAGTAGAAGGCTATGCGCTGGCGGGCGGGTTTGAACTGGCGCTGGCTTGCGATCTGATCGTGGCGGCCGATACTGCGCAGTTTGGCCTGCCCGAAGCAGTGCGCGGGCTTGTTGCCGGATCGGGCGGGCTGCTGCGGCTGGGACGGCGCATTCCATCGGGCATTGCGCTGGAATATGCGCTGACCGGCGCGATGATACCGGCTGGTGAGGCGCGCGAATGGGGGTTGGTCAATCGCATCGCGCCGCCCGGAGAAGCGCTGGATGCCGCGATGGAACTGGCCGGGCAGATCGCGGCCAATGCTCCGCTTTCCACGGCGATGAGTAAGCGCATCATGCGTGAAAGTCGCTTGTGGAGCGATGACGAGATGTTCGATCTCCAGCGGCCGCTTTCGGAATCGGTGATCAACTCCGATGATGCCAAAGAAGGCGCGCGGGCCTTTGCCGAAAAACGCGCGCCGAAATGGAGCGGGAAATGAACCGCGTTGCCGTGATCGGCGGGGGCACGATGGGCGTTGGCATCGCCTATGTCTGCGCGCAGGCAGGCGGCGACGTGCACGTTGTGGAGCCTGACGATACGCGCGCGGAAACGATGCGCGGCATCATTGCCGAAACAGCCGCTGGCGCGGTGAAGCGGGGCAAGCTGTCTGACGATGAAGCCGCCGCGCTTGAAAGCCGGATTGCCCGCGTCAGCGCAGTGGCTGATCTGAGCAATGGGCTGGATCTGATCGTTGAATCGGTGTTTGAGGATCTGGACCTTAAACAGGCCGTGTTGGCAGAGGCAGCGGGCAAAACGCCTGCATTGCTGGCGTCCAACACCAGCGCGCTTTCCATTGATGCTCTGGCGCAAGCCGTGCCAGACAAGGCGAATTTTCTGGGGCTGCACTTCTTCAATCCGGTCTGGTCGTTGAAACTGGTGGAAATTGTGCGCGGCGAGGCAACATCGGATGCGGCGGTTGAGCGGTCACGCGCATTCGCGACGTGGATCGGCAAGGAATCGCTGGTGGTGCGCAACATTCCGGGGTTTGCGACCAGCCGGCTCGATCTGATCGCCTCGCTTGAAGCGATGCGCATGGTGGAAAGCGGTGTCACCAGCGCGGAGGAAATAGATCGCGCGGCAACGCTCGCCTATCGTCATCCGGTGGGGCCGTTGCGGTTGAGCGATATTGTTGGCCTCGATGTGCGGCTTGATGTCGCGCGCGCGCTGGAAGCGGCGCATGGGCCGCGCTTTGCGCCCCCGCAAATCCTGATAGACATGGTGGAAGCAGGCAAGCTTGGCGAAAAGTCAGGCGAAGGCTTCTTCCACTGGCCGCAATAACCAGCCGCGATCTTCCAGCCGGAGTTACCCGATGTCCTCGCAGAACATGTTCTACACCCCGCTGATCGACACGCAGGATCACCACCCGGCGCTGCGTGAAAGCGTGGCAAAGCTGATGGGCAATTTCGGGCGGGCCTATTTTCAGGATATCGTAAAACGCGGCGCACGCGCGGATGATCTTTGGAAAGCGCTGGGCGAGGCCGGGTTTCTGGGCGTCCATATGCCCGAAGAATATGGCGGCGGTGGCGGCGGAATGGCCGATTACTATACGATCATCGAAGAAGTCTCAGCCCATGGCTGTCCGCTTCTGGCGATGGTCATCAATTCGATCTGTTCTCCCATGATCGGGGCTTATGGATCGGAAGAGATGAAGCGCGAATGGCTGCCCGATCTGGCCAGCGGCGCGCGGCGTATGGCGTTTGGCATTACAGAACCCAACGCCGGATCGAACACGCATAATGTGTCCACCACCGCGCGCCAGACGGCGGATGGCTGGGTTTTGAGCGGATCGAAATACTGGACCAGTGCGATCGACGAATCCGATGCCGTGCTGGTGGTTGCGCGCGATGCGGAGCGATCTACACCCGAACGATCGAGCCTGTCTCTGTTCGTGGTGCCGACCGATGCGAAAGGGCTGAGCTGGCAAAAGATCGACAGCGCCGTACAAGTGGCAGAAGACAGTTTTTTCACCTATTACGATGATATCAAACTGCCGCCCGAAGCGCTGGTGGGGGAGCCGGGCAACGGCCTCAAGCAGCTGTTTATCGGCCTGAACCCGGAGCGCGTCGCGGTCTCCGCGATCAACAATGGCATTTCGCGCTTCGCACTGGCGCAGGCGGCCCAGTATGCGCAGGATCGGACCGTGTGGAAATCACCTATCGGCGCGCATCAGGGCGTAGCGCATCCGCTGGCCGAAGCGTTCATAGGCGTTCAGCAAGCCCGGCTGATGGCCGCGCGCGCGGCAGAGCTTTATGACCGGGGCGAGGATGCAGCCGAAGCTTCGAACATGGCCAAGTTCTCAGCAGCCGAATCCTCGCTGAAGGCACTCGATCAGGCAATACAGACTCACGGAGGCAACGGCATGTCCTACGAATATGGCCTGGCCGATCTGTGGTTTGTCGCGCGTTTGCACAAAACCGCACCGGTCAGCCGCGAAATGGTTCTCAATCACATCGCCCAGCACAGCCTCGGCTTGCCAAAGAGCTACTGATGTCCGCTTCCCAAACCGATACCCCCCTCGATCTGCTGACCATCCTTGGCAAACACGCTGATGCGCGGCCGGACAGTCCTTGTTTGCTGATTGAAGACGATGTGATCTCGTTTTCCGAACTTTCCGCGCGCGTAGGGCGGGTGGCGGGCGCCTTGCGCGCGCAGGGCATTGGCGCGGGTGACAGGGTGGCGATCCTTGCCTTTTCCAGCCCCATATTCTTCGAACTGCTGCTGGGCTGCGCCATTGCGGGCGCGATCATGGTGCCGATCAACTTCCGCCTGTCGTCGCGCGAAGTGGGCGAAATTCTGGATGATGCGGAACCGGCACTGTTGCTGGTCGAAGAGGATCTGGCGCACCTCTTGCCTGATGGTCATTCGGTGTCACGCCTCAATCTGAAAGACTATGCCCGCTGGCGCGAAGGGGCAACGCCTGAAAACGCAGCGTCCGCATCGCTCGATGCGCCTGTGCTGATCCTTTATACCTCGGGCACAACCGCGCTGCCCAAGGGCGTGGTGCTGAGCCATCGCAACCTTTCCTATCTCGAACGCATGGCGCGGCAATTGTGGTCCTTTAGGGGTGAGAGCGTCAATCTGGCGGCGATGCCGCTGTTCCACATTGGCGGGCTTGGCTGGGGGCTGCTGGCGTTCAGTCAGGGCGGGCAGACGGTGCTGACCCGCGAAAGCGATCCCGCTGCCTTGCTGGCGTTGATGCGTCGCCATGGCGTGACTCATGCGTTTCTAGTGCCCACGGTGATCCAGAGGCTGGTGGAACAGCTTGAGGAAAGCGGCGATCCGCCGCCAAAAGTGGCGCACATGTTCTATGGTGCCGCGCCGATGGGCGAATCCCTGCTGGCCCGCTCCATCGCAGCATTCGGCAGCGCGTTTCATCACACATATGGCATGACCGAAACTGCCGGAACCACAGTCACGCTTGATCCTGAAGATCATGATCCCGCCGGGCCGCACCCGGAACGGCTGCGTTCGTGCGGGCGGGCGATGCCATGGGTTGAATTGAAACTTGTCGATCCGGCGACAAACCGGGAAGTGGCCGTTGGTGAAATTGGCGAAGTGCGCATGCGGTGCGGCGCTGTCACGCAAGGCTATTGGCGTAAACCCGAAGCAACAGCCGAAGCGATCACGCCCGATGGCTGGATGTGTTCGGGCGATGCCGCGGTTCAGGATGCCGATGGCTATCTCTATCTGCGCGATCGCTACAAGAACATGATCGTTTCGGGCGGTGAGAATATCTACCCGGCGGAAATCGACAATGTGTTGCAACACCACCCGGCCATTCAGGATGTTGCCGTTGTTGGCGCGCCGCACCCCAAATGGGGGGAAACGCCGCACGCGCATGTTGTGCTGCGGGCAGGAGAAACGGTTTCCGAAGCCGAAATCATCGCTTTCGCGCGTGAGCGACTGGCGGGCTATAAATGCCCCACTGCGGTGATTTTCACTGACGACCTTCCGCGCAATGCCTCTGGCAAGATCCTGAAACGGGAACTGCGCACATGAGCGGAGAAATTTCCGCGCAGGCGCGTGTGCTGCGCGGCTTCGCGGTGGATTTCCTCACCGCGCATAACCCCGAAGTCGCGCGCCGCATCATGGCGCCCGATTATTGCCTTTCGATCGGCGGCTTTCTGCTTGATGGCCGCGACGATAATTATCTGCCGGCGACGGTTGCGCAGCTCGATCTGTTTCCCGGGCTGTGCGTAACCGCGCACGACGTTGTGCTGGGCGAGGATGCAGTGGCCCTGCGGTTTACAGAACATGGCGTGTCCGCACGCGAAGGGCGCGGCTCCAGCTGGGGCGGGATCACGCTGTTTCGGCTGGCCGATGGACAGCTGCAACAGGGCTGGGCGGAAGAGGATTATCTGGCGCGCAAGCTGCAATTGCGCTCTGGCGTCGTCAACGCAATTGCAGCCCCGCATCCCGCACCGTGGGATCAGCCGGTCTGCGTGCCCGATGCGCAAACCGAACAGGCGGTGCGCAGCTGGCTTGCCGATCCGGCAGCGCCATTGCGCGCGAGCGATGAGATTAGCGCTGGTGGTGCGCCACTGGCCGCACTGATCGATCCTGCCGCGATTGCGATCTCGACGCTGTTTACGGCGGGCAGCCGGGCGGCATTCCACGCGGTTTTAACCGGCACGTACGCGGGCGGGTTTGATGATGTCGATCCGGCGCGGGCTGGAAGCGACGTGACGGTGCCGATTGCCGGCATCCTTGATGTCGAAGCAGGTGCGGTGACCCGCGCACAGATCTGCGGTGACCGGCTGGGGTTGCAGCGCCGCCTCGCCCACGGCTGAACGGGTCGCTTAAACCCGGTTCAGATGTTCACAAGTTGCGCATTGGCGCGCGCGAACTGTTCTTCGCGCTGTTTGCGCGCGGCGGCGCTCATATGCTCTTGCGACCAGTCCAGCCCGTTGTCGGGTTTCAGCTCGACTGAACTGACGCCATCCAGCGCGCCGATGCGCTGTGCCGTTTCCTTCTTGAAGAAGGCGATCATGTGGCAGAATGGCGCGGTCAGCCGAAGGTGAATGTCAACCGCGCCCTCGGCCGAGATATCAAGCTGTTTGATCAGCCCCATCTCGACCAGGCCAAGTGGCGTGCCGGTTGCCACGCTGCACGGATCCTTGATCTCATCCAGCGTGGCCATAATGCGTGCGCGCAGGCTTGAACCGTGCTCAGGCACCGGCGCTCTCGCTTTGCCTGGCAGCGCCGCGATCTATCGTTGACATTGGCGGGGCAGGGGGCGCGCCGGGGCCGCGATCGAACGCATCGCCTTTGATGCCTTCGCGGATTTTCGCAAGATCAAGGCCGTGTTTGCGCGCAAACGTTTCGGACAGGATATTGCGTTTATCCTGATCGGTGATCTGGCGGATCGGTTTGAACAGGCCCGCACTTTCGAGCAGGTCTTCAGGAAATTCGAAGTTCAGGAATGCATCGAGCGCAGGTTGCGGGTGGCACAGTGTTCCGCCTGACCCCCAGAACATGCGTTCCAGCATATCCGATCCGCCAACCCGGCACAGGCCCAGCAGCACTTCGGCAAAGGCGCGCGGGCGGCGCTCAATCAGGATGTTCTGGATTTCCATGTTGACGCAAATGTTGCCGAAGCGCGCAAGCAGCCACGCGGTTTCTTCCAGAAATGCCAGCCCGCCGTGGACGATTTCGAAGTTGAGATCGGGAAAATCGGTCGCCGCGGCTTCGATATCGTTCGGGTTGAAGGCATCGCCAACAGAGAACGGGCCGATCGGCACCGCCTTGTGCACGGCTACGGTGTTGATGCCCAGCTTCTGCGCCTCTTCATACATCGGATAGGCGATTTTTGGGTCGTCCATCCGAAAGCTGACGAATTTCTCACCGTCCCAGCTTGTAGGGTAGAGCTTCATGCCCAGCGGTTTCCAAAGCGCCGCCTGCTCTCGCAGCATGTTGACCGCGTCAGGGCCCTTCAGCGGATCGGCGAAAGCATAGGCACCGATAAAGCGCGAGGGATACTTCTCCAGCGCTTCGGTGGCTTTGGCGATGGATGAATATCCGTCCTTGAACGAGGCAAACAGAAGCGGATGCATGATGGCGACATCGGTGTCGCTTTCGGCGAACAGCAGGTTGGCCATGCCATCAATTTGCCAGTCCACCACATATTGTTCGCGCGACATGGCATAGCGCGGATCGGGCGCGTCGGCGCCCAGATGCCAGGCCATTTCCACCATCGCATCGGCGAAGACCGGCTCTGCGTAGTTTTCCTTCACCTGATTGTAGGCGTGCGTAACCGCATCAAGCACGAAAAAGTCACCAATCATCACATCTCTCCATCTGCTTGAGCCTCACGCCTCAGTGCCTCGACTCCATATTTTCCACGGTACCGTAGAAAATAATTCTCGCGGATGCAATCGCCCAATTTTCCGGGCTTGATTTTACTTGCCTTGCGTCCGTTCAGCCCAAAACAAAACCGGCCCGCGGTGAAGCGGGCCGGTTGAGTGTTTCAAGTCCGGTCGGGGCGGTGAAGCCCCGATGGATCAGGCCTTAGAAGCGAACGGTTGCTTCCACGCCATAAGTGCGCGGTGTGCCCGGTGTCAGCAGCACCGTGCCGAACGCACCCGCCGTATCATAGCCGAAGGGGTAGTACTCTTTGTCAAAGATGTTCTTGCCCCACAGACGGATCTGATAGTTCTCATGGTTCCAGGCGAGGCTGGCATTGACAAGGGCATAACCGCCCGAGCCGACCAGATCCGTCCGGCCACCCGGATAGAGCTGGGTGACGCCGCCCATGCCATCCTGGACAACCGCAGGTGGGCGGGCATTGTCGTTGAACATGTCATACCAGAAGCTGCTCTTGTATGCGACTTCGCCACTGAACACGACATCGCCATCGGCAACTTCGCCCAGAGTGAGATCGCCGCCAAAGCTTGCGGTCCATTTGGAGGCAAACGGGATTTCGTTGCCAGCGATGGATGTGCCGCTGCCCGGAACGGCTGCGTCAGGGCTCAGCAGCGGGTTGTCCTGGCCGTACTTCGTATCAAGGAAGCCCAGCGAACCGCGAAGCGTCAGCGCCGGGATCGGTTTGGCGAGCAATTCAAGCTCGGCACCCTTCACCTTGCCGTTGAGGTTGTTCGGGAATGCCAGTCCGCCGATCACTTCGCTGACCTGCTGGTTCTTGTAGTCATAATGGAACACAGCACCGTTCAACTGAACCCGATCGTTGGCAAAGCGGGTTTTGAAGCCGAATTCCCAGGAGTCCAGCCGCTCAGGCTGCACAAAGTACACAGCGGCGGGGGTGACAAAACCAAAGCCGTTGTAGCTGCCGGAACGATAGCCACGGCTGAAGCTGAGGTAGGTTTTGACCGTGTCGGTCCACGCGTAGTTCACGATCGCGCGGCCTGACCAGTTGCTGTAAGTGTTGTTGAGGTTCAGGTCTTCATAGAGCGTGAATATCACCTCACCCGGGAAATCCGTGATCGGGGTGGAGTAACCGTCGGCGTACTTCATCTTGTCCTTCGTGTAGCGAAGGCCTGCGGTCAGTTCGAGTTTCTCAGTGACCTTCAGAGTGCCTTCACCATAAACCGCAAACGTTTTGCGCTTTTGCTTGAAGCCATAAAGGACGTTGAACGAGTTTGCCACGCCCGGTGCCCAGCCTGCCGGGTCGCCGTTGGCGGGGTAGTCCGGCAGGACATTGTAGGCGAGCACGGTGTTGTTGGTATCCAGCGTGTCGTCGCCATAATAAACGCCAAGCAGGGCGTTTACGCTATCGCTTTCATAATTGACGCGGAAATCCTGACTGAAATCCTTGCCCTCCGAGCGATAGAAGATGAAGTACACATCCTGCGGTGTCGCATCGTTGTCGATGTCGAGGCCGTATGTGGAATCGGTGTAGCCGGTTACCGACGTGATCGACCAGTTATCGCTGAGCTGGTAGCTCATGTTGAGGTTGATACCCCAGGCTTCCGTCTCGAACTTGCCGCCCTTGTCGAGCGAGACTTCGTTGTAATCACAGCAGACAGCGCCGCCCGGCGTGATGCCGCCCTGGCGGGTGCTGCCGAAGAAGTCCGTGCCGCCGTTGCCGTTGGCATCGGCGCCAACCAGGCCGATATAATGCAGCGGATATCCGATCGGATCGTCCTTGGCATAATAAGCGCCGATCTTGATATCCAGATCGTCGTTCGGCTTGATGCGCAGGTTGCCGCGCACTGCGAGCGAATCGGAACTGCCGTATGTTTTGTTTGCACCGGCAACGCTATCGGGTTCCTTGAAGTAGCCATCGCCCTTCATGCGATTGAAGGCAACGCGCAGACCTACCTGGTCTTCAACCAGAGTGGCTTCGGCCGCACCCTGCAGTTTCCAGCGATCGTAGTTGCCGTAACCGCCGGTGATATAGCCGTTGGCACCGTCAAGCGAGGGCTGACGGGTGTATATGCCAATCGCGCCGCCCGTGGTGTTGCGGCCAAACAGCGTGCCCTGCGGACCACGCAGAACTTCAACGCGGTCCAGATCGAAAAGCTGCAGACCGTGCGTATAACGATAGCTCTGGTTCACTTCGTCGATATAAACACCGATCGGCGATGCCGTGTTGGCGGTGAATTCGTTGGCCACGCCAACGCCGCGCATCGAGAAGTTCGGCGAGGTTTCACCATATTGCGAACTGACCTGAAGGTTGGGAACAACGGTCCCCAGGTCGTTGGAGCCGGTGACGCCGCGCGATGTCAGCTGTTCGGCGCCGATGGCCGAAATACTGATCGGAACGTCCTGCAGGTTTTCACCGCGCTTGGTTGCGGTGACGACGATTTCGCCCAGACCCGTTGTTGTCGCTTCATCAGCCTGTGCCATCGCCGGCACGGCCATAAGCGCCGTTGAACCGAGCAGTGCGCCTGTCAGCCCACCACGGATTAATGTCCTGGATGTCATGCTCTTTTCCCTCCCAAAATGCAGTCGCCACCGACCGCGTTCAAATTTGTTATTGTTTGCAATAATCAGCCACAGAAGTGCTGTCAACGCTAGCGTTAATCGCGCGCCGATAGATAGGGCCTCTGTGCCGCACACATGTGCGATAAACCTGAAAAGTCATTAAAAACAAATAAATAGTAGATATTGAAGGAGTTTGCCTCTTGTTCGCCGTTTTCTTTTTCAACAGCAGTGTTGCAAAATGGCAACGTCAAATGCCGCCAGTTGGCTTAATCTGGGTCGCCAGCAGGCCGCTCCGGCGCACGCCGCCTAGGGCCTAGTAAGTCGTCTCCAGCCCGCCCATGACCATTTCGGCGAAGATCTTGCCGATGTCCTCATCCGCGCCAGATCGTTCAGGTTTGAACCAGCGGTGGCTCCAGTTGAGCATTCCCAGAATACCATATGTCACCGTGCGTGCCGATCCCATGTTGCGGAAGCTGCCATCGGCATAGCCCTGTTTGACAATCTCGACGAAGCAGTCCTCGATGCTGCGGTTGAGCTTGCGCATATGGCTGGACCAGTCCTCGCGCTTGCCGGTGGCCTGTGTCAGATCTTCGCGAACGTAGATATGCAAAAGCGGGTAATTTTCCGCAAAAGATGTCATGAAGGCCATAACAAGCTCGCGCATCTTGCGGGCCGGTTTCATGTCGCTGCCCGCGATGCGGCGTGCAAGGGCTTCGTTGGCTTCAAGGACAGCGCGTACGATCTCGTCGAACATCTCTTCCTTGGAAGAGAAGTAATAATAGATCGTCGCGCGATCGACGCCCACTTCGGCGGCCACCGCGCTCAGGCTTGCGCCCTGATAGCCCAGCCGATGAAACACGCGGACAGCCGCGGCGCCTATCTCCGCCTTGCGGGCTTCATAGGATGATCGCGCTTCCTTCCGCGCGGAAAGACGCCGTTTGCCGATGACCGTGGTTGGAGCCAAGAACGCGATTCCCAGATTTTTGGTGCGCTCTGCCGTTCCGCCAGTTGCGCGCCCGTTTCAACGCCAGCCGATCGTGGCTGGATAAAATGACGTATGCGATATTGCGCGCGCAGATACAAACCCGGTTTACCCGCGCGGCGCTCCGGCGACATAAAGAACTTGTCCGGTCACGAACGAGGATCGCGCATCGCAGAAGAAGGACACCGCATTGGCGATGTCCTGCGGTGTTCCGGTGCGATCCACCACGATATCCCGCTTCATCATTTCAGACAGTTCTTCGATTGAAACCTTGATGCGCTCGGCCACGGCTTTTGTCATTTCGGTCACAACGAAACCGGGCGCGACGACATTGGCCGTTACGCCTGATGGTCCCAGCTCAATCGCCAGAGTTTTCGAAATTCCCTGAATGCCTGCCTTGGCGGCCGAATAATTGCTTTCGCCAAATACGCCTAATGCCGCGATGCTTGAGAGGTTGACGATACGTCCCCATTTTGCCGCGCGCATATAAGGCGCGACTTGTCGGCACATCAGAAAACACGCCTTGAGATTGACATCGATGACAAGATCCCAGTCTTCGCTGCTCATGTTGGTCAAGGTGGCGTCGCGCAACACGCCTGCATTGTTGACCAGCGCGGTTGGCGCGCCCAGCACATTTTCAATTTCGCTCACCGCATCAGCGACCTGGGCTTCATCGGAAACATTGCAAGATACGCAATGCGCGCGCTGGCCGGCGGCTTTCACTAATGCGGCGGTATCTGTGCAGGTGTCTGCATCAAGATCCACAAGCGCCAGATCAAAGCCATCTTCGGCAAGCCTTTGCGCTATTGCGGCACCTATGCCGCGCGCCGCGCCTGTGACAATGGCGACGGGCTTTTCGGGGGGCTGGAATGACTGGTTCATGCGCTTGCCTTGTGGTTGTTGACGACGCATTACGGACCGGCACCGGTCACCGTCAATGGTATCGTGGAAAAACCATCTGCTGATGTGCCAGCCTGCCAGTCATCGCAAAGCCGGGATTGCTGATTGATGGTGGCGACAGTCGCCGTATCCAACGTCTGTACTGGAAATTGCACGCTTTTTACCTGAGGCAGGGAGAAAGGCAGATCAGGGTGGGTGGCAATCGCGGTAACGCACGTTTCCACACCACTGTTGACGTTCGCGAACCGCTGTGACAATTCGATACCAAATGGGAGAAGATATGCCTCAATCAGTTGATGTCGTGGTCATCGGGGCCGGCTTTGCGGGATTGCGCGCGCTTTATAGTCTGCGCGAACAGGGCTTTTCGGTTGCCGTGCTTGAACGGGACGAGGAAATCGGCGGTGTCTGGAATTTCAATCGCTATCCCGGCGCGCGCTGCGATGTTGAAAGTTTCGATTATTCCTATCGCTTTTCCAAAGAGCTGGAACAGGAATGGCGCTGGAGCGAACGCTATGCGCAGCAGCCCGAAATTCTTGAATATATACGCCATGTTGCGGATCGCTTCGATCTGCGCCGCGATGTCGAGCTGAACACCACGGTTACAGGCGCGCGTTATGATCGGGATGCTGCCTGCTGGACGGTGCAATCCGATGACGGCCGAAGCTGGGAAGCAAAGTATCTGCTGCTTGCCATGGGCCAGCTTTCAACCCCGAAGAACACCACCTATCCGGGGCAGGACGATTTCGCCGGGCAGGTCTGTTACAGCGCGCGCTGGCCGCGTGAAGGCGTTGATTTTGAAGGCAAGCGCGTTGCGATCATCGGCACCGGATCGTCCGGCGTGCAGATGACCCCGGTTGTCGCAGCCAAGGCAAAGCAGCTTACCGTGTTTCAGCGCACGGCGAACTATTCGATCCCTGCGGCCAATGCGCCAGTAAGCGATGAGGAAGATGCGCAGGTCAAGGCGCATTATGCCGAGCGCCGCGATCAGGCGCGCAATTCGCCCAGCGGCCTGGGTTTCAAACCCGATCCGCGCTCGGCGACAGAAGTGCCCGAGGATGAGCGCGAGGTCGCGCTTGAAAAGGCTTGGAACCGGCTTGGCTTTGGATTTGCACTCGCGTTCAAGGACATCCTGCTCAACGAAGAATCGAATGCGCTGGCGTCTGATTTTATCCGCCGCAAGATCGCAGAGCAGGTCGATGATCCGTGGACGCGCGAAAAGCTTACGCCCAAGGGCTTTCCGTTCGGCACCCGGCGGCCTGCCGTCGATGGCGGCTATTTCAAGACGTTCAATCGCGAAAATGTGCGGCTGGTCGATATTTCCGAAACTCCTCTGGAAGGGTTCACGCCAACGGGGCTGCGCACCAGCGCCGAAGAATTTGATTTCGATATCGTCATCTACGCGACCGGCTTTGACGCCTTCACCGGCTCGCTGTTCGGGCCTGAAATAATGGGCGGTGACGGCCAGACCCTTAAAGAGAAATGGGCAGACGGACCGATCACCCAGATGGGGCTGGGCACGGCTGGCTTTCCCAACATGTTCATCATTGTCGGGCCGGGCAGCCCCTCGCTGCTGGCCAACGTTTTGCTGTCATCCGAAGATCAGGTCGACTGGTATGTCGATCTGTTGGTCAAGGCGCGCGATGAAGGCATTCGCGAAATCGAAGCCCGGCCAGAGGCCGAGAAGGCATGGAATGCCTATGTGAACGAGCGCGCCAAGGAAACGCTCTACATGCAGACTCCATCGTTTTACAACGGTGCCGAAATTCCCGGAAAGCCGCGCGTTTTCATGCCCTACTCGGGCGGCGTGCGGCATTATCGCCGCTTGCTGGAAAAGTGCGCGGCGGATGGATACACCGGCTTCGATCTGCGCAAGGCAAGAGCCGACGCCAAGGCTGACTGAGCGCGGATAAGCCCGCGTTATCGAGTGAGGATCACGGATCCACCGTTTGCGCCAAGACCAAGAACGGCGGTCATCCCCACTTTTGCATCGGGCACCTGATGACCTTCTGCCTGCCCGCGCAATTGCCACAGCACTTCGCTGACCTGTAACAGTGCCTGCGCGGTGGTTGCTTCGCCGAATGAGAGAAAGCCACCGCTGGGATTCAGCGCCAGATCGCCGTCGATAGACAGCTTGCCTTGCTCCAGCATCCAGTCTCCCTTGCCCGGCTCATAAAAGCCGAACAGTTCGGGCCATGCCAGCAGATGCCATGCGGTGTTATCGGCCATTTCCAGCAGGTCGATGTCTTCCGGGCCGACACCCGCCATCTCAAAAGCCCTGCTCACTGCGCCCGTCACCTCGCTGGTGTGCGAAACGTCGTCGCGCACGGTGCTGGCGATGGTGGGGATGCGGCGGGCCGGATCGCCGAACTGGCCTGAACCGATTGCACACCCGGCCACGCGCACGCCCGGTTTTCCCGACCGCGCGACAAAATCCTCGCTTCCCAGAATGACAGCCGAGGCACCATCGCTGACCGGGCAAATCTGAAGCAGATGCAGCGGGTCTGCGACCATCGGCGAGGCGAGGACATCGTCTTCGCTGATCGGATCGCGATAGCGCGCGCGGCGATTGCCGCTGGCATTGCGGCGCATCAGCGTGGAGGCCCTGGCCAGTGTCTGATCGCTGGTGCCATGATCGTGCTGGCGGCGGCGGGCCTCTATCGCCCAGTATGCAGGATTGGTTGCGCCCATCGTAACCCAGCGAAGATAATCGTCGTCGGTCCGGTCATCCGCGCTGCCGGGCGGGCGGGGGATGAACCCCTTGGGCATGCGTTCCGCGCCAACCGCAGCGACAACATCATATTGCCCGCTTGAAACAAGCGCATAGGCGGTTTGCAGGGCGATCGCGCCAGCCGCGCAGGCACCGCCGACATTGATGCATGGAATGCCCTGTTCGGCCACGGTCTGCACCAGTTCATTGGCGTGCAGGCCCCAGCCCATGCCGCCTTCAAAGCGCGACGACGCGGCAGCCAGTCCCTGCACATCGGACCAGCGCAACCCGGCATCGGCAAGCGCTTCATCCATTGCCTCGCTGGCAAGCTGCACTTGCGGTTTGTCTGGCCATTTGCCCCACGGGTGCGCGCCTGCGCCCAGCGCATAGACCGGCCTCATGCGCTTTCTCCTGCTGGTGCGAACTTGCCTGTTGGTGCGAACTTGAACGTGCGAACCTCGCCCTTTTCGCTATCGGTATAGAGCGGTTGGGTAACGAGTTGCAGGTCCATGCCGATGCGCAGCTGATCCTCTTCGATTCCCGTCAGCATGGCCATCACGCGCACGCCTTCGCCCAGCTCGACAAGGCCGATGATATAGGGCTGCCAGTCATCGATCCGAAACAGCGAAGGCGGCTGATAGCGCTGGATCGTATAGCTGTAGAGCGTGCCGGCCGCCGGAAGATGCGCGGGTTGCGGGGATTTTTCATCGCAACCCGGATTCGCACAACTGGATTTTTGCGGAAAATAAAGCGTGTTGCAGCCCGCGCAGCGCGTTCCGATCAGGCGCGGCCCCTCGGGCGTCTGCTCGACAAGTCCATCGACGACAAATTCCGGCACTTCGTGGCCCATGAACCGGCTCCTTAAAGCGAGAGAATATCGCGTACTTCGCGGAAATAGAGCGTGTCATTGGCGACATCGGTCACATGCACTTCATGACGCACATAGCGCCGCCCGCGCTTTTCATACTTGTCGATCGCGCGGGTGGTGATGCGCACGGTCGCCCCGATCGGGATCGGCTCAAGGATTTCGGAATCGTGGAAAGTGTGGATCGATCCGATGGCGAACGGCTTTGTATGGTCAAACTGGACTGAAAGCACGAAGTGAGAAACCAGCAGCGGGGGCACGATAGCCCCGCCGAACGGCGATTCCCCGTCGATATGCCAGCTGTTCATGCGCCAGCCTTCATACCACGGGTTATAATCTTCAACCGGGTCCAGATAGAGGATCACCAGTTCAGGCGTAATGTGCAGATCGCGCGACAGTTCGTCGCCGATTTCCACCATATCCCAGTACGTCTGCGATTCCTGTTCAAGGCTTTTGACAAAGGCGCGAGTCTGCGCCGCCTGAACCGGTGTTTGCGGCTTGAGATCATTGCTCATCGATTAAACTCCCACATCCGCTTCGACCCAGCCGACCGTTTTCTTATCGCCCGCTTCGTTGGCGGACCAGATATCGGCCTTGAAACGAAAACCGTTGCCCTTCGGGGTCTTTTCGGTGATCACTCCGCCGGTGACGATCACTTCGCCAGCGATGGTCGAAGCGATGTATTTGCACACGATCCGCGCATTCCTGAACATCGCGGCGCCGAAATGATTGACGCACATTTCCGAGATATACGCCGATGACATTTCGCCCGTCTGGATCGGATCGGTCAGCCCGGTTGACTGGGCATAATCGGGATCCCAGTGATTGGGATTGAAGCGGCCCCAGACCCTGCTTCCCATAAGCTGGATCGCTGCCTTTTTCTTGATCGGATGCAATTCATACCCCACCGGCGTTTCCGGTGTGATCCGCAGACTTCCAAGGTCCAGATCGCCGTTGTCTGTCATTCGCCCTCTCTCCCAATCGTGCGCACAACCTATCAGCGCTGCGCCATTTTGACAGCTTGTGGCACGGGAAGGGAAATGGCGTCAACGGTATCGTGGAAAAAGTCTCTCAATGATGCGCTGCGGCCTGGTGCGGAGGCACTTATGGAAGCTTGGGCGCAACTTCCTGCGCCAGAAGCCGCATCGATTCTTCCCATGGTTTGGGATTGTCGATGAAATCATGGCTATAGATCAGCAACGTGCCGAAAGCGCCGCCCAGTTCGCCAAACCATTGTTCGAACTTTTCGATCACGGTTGAAGGCGATCCCACGATCCAGACATTGTCCGCCAGATATTCGCCATCGATCGAGCCGGGATCGACGGACTTGTCGGGCATCAGTTCTTCCATGATGCCAAACCGTTCATAGGTCGGCTGGAGATATTCTTTCCATGCCCGGCCAAGCCCGCCCTCGATGGCCAGTTCGCGCGCGGCGGCATCGGTTTCGGCCACCACGACATCGCGCACAACACGGTGGATTGATCGGTCGCGCGTGAATCCGTTTTCGGCGGAAATACGCGCATAATCGTCAAACTGGGTGCGCAGGAAACGGTTGCCGGCATAGACCGAGGCGGGAATCCAGCCGCGCTCTGCAGCAAAGTTGATCGAAGGCGATGGCGCACTAAGCCCGGTCATCGCCATTGGCATTTCTCCGCCATAGGGCCGGGTGTCGCGCATATGTGCGCCAGGTGCGGTTGGATCGGGATAGCCCGCGTCCCAGAATTCGCCTTCCTGCCGAAACGGCTGCGCATCCCAGACTTTCTGCATCATCTCGATCGATTCGAACATCCGGGCATGATTGGTTGACGTGTCTTCAAGCCCGGCAAGCGCCGCGTCGGTGGGATAGGCGCCAGCGGCCACGCCCAGCATATAGCGGCCCTTCAGGATCTGGCTGAGCCACGCTGTCTGGATCGCAAGCGTGCCGGGATGGTGATAGGGTAACAGATGGGCAAGCGGGCCGAACTTTATGTTTTTGGTCAGCCGCGCCGCGCCTGCGATCACCAGTTCGGGGCAGGGGATGCCTTCCCAGTCCAGCGTCAGGTGCTCCCCAACCCACATTTCGGTGAACCCGACCTCATCGGCCACCACCGCCTGCCGGATCGCCCAGTCAAACACCGTCGTTGCATCGCGCTCTGGCCGGTTGAACGGCGTTTGAAACATGCCGACTTTCATGTCGTGATCCTTTTGAAATTGTTGCCGTAATGCTGGCCTGATCAGCCGAAGTCTTTCCATTCGACCAGAATGCCCGCATCGTTGAAGCGCATCACGCTGCACAGGTTGAGGCGGAAGGTTTCGCCGGCATCTCCAAAGCCCGGCAGATCGACTTTGGGCACGCCTGTATACCAGGCCACGCGCACGACCGTGTTGCCATCGGTGATCACTTTTTCCGGGGGCTCAAAGCATCGCTCGACGAAATACTGCGCGGCAAAAGTGCGCAATGTGTCGATCAGCTGGTCGCGATCGTTCATCGCAAAATCGCGGTTGAAATGGTTGAAATCGATGTCTGGCGCCATCATCGCCGCCATCGCGTCGAAATCCTGATTGTTGTATGCGGCAATCAGTTGATCGGACAATTCTGCCGGGTTTGCCATTGGCATTTCCTCTTGTTGTTCCGGGCGTTCGATGCGCCGGAAATCGTGTTTTTCAGTTGACCGCGGTCAGACATCCCATTCCAGATTGAACGGGTCGACCGTGGCAACGATCCCGCTGGTGTAGGTCAGGCTTTCGCCTTCGGGCAGACGAAAATCGGGGATGCGCGCCAGCCATTCGCTGAGCACCGCTTTCAGCTCAAGCCGGCCAAGGTGCGCGCCGGGGCAGGTGTGCGCGCCGCGCCCGAAGATCGAATGCCGCCGCGCCTTGCGATCTATCTGAAAGTCCAGAGCATCGACGTTGCTTTTCTCGCTCATCGCGATCGGCACGGTTGAAGCCATCACCATATCGCGGTGCTTCATGGTAACGCCGCCGAAATCCAGATCGTGGCGCACTTCGCGCGAGTCCGAAACCACCGGGAAACGGCGCAAAAACTCGTTCATCGCTTCATCTATTTTCGCGGGATCGGATGCCAGAATCCGCCGTTGATCTGGGTTGATCGCAAGGAACGAAAATACGAACGCCAGCAGGTTCACCACCGTATCGAGGCCGCCAACCAGCGTTTGAATGCACAGGTTTTGCGCATCGGCATCGCTCAGCGGTTGTCCGTTGACTTCGGCGCTGACCATGCGGGTGATCAGATCGTCGCCAGAGCCGCCGCGCCGGGCATCGATGATCGGGCCGATATAGTTGCGGAAATTGGCTTCGACTTCGGGAAATTCAATCGTCCCGTCCGGCCGGGTGAACTGATCGGCAAGGTATTTAAGCTTGGGCAGATCCTCTTCAGGAAGGGCGACCAGCCGCATGAAAATGCGCACCGGCAACTGTTCGGCAAAATCGTGGACGAAATTGCAGCGGCCTGCGCTGTGGAACCCTTCGATCAGCTCGACCGTGAGATCGCGCACCGCATCCTTGATCCGCGCGATCTGCTTGGGGCCAAGGTTATCGTTCAGCACTTTGCGATAGGGGCCGTGGACCGGCGGATCGAGCGAGAGCGGGATAAAATTTGCGTAAGTTTCGCCAATCGGATCGCGCGGCACGATGACAACGCGCGATGAAAAGCGCACGGAATCCTCCAGCACCGTTTCGCACAGATCGGGATCGACGCAGATCCAGTGGCCGCCGTTATGCGGTGTCCACATGATATCGTGCGTCGCGTCGGCGATGAGCTCCCGCCAGAATTCATGCACCGATTTGCCGTCGGGCACCGGCTGATGAAGATTGAAATCGATCACACGGTCCGCAGGCACATGGTCTGGTCGTGGCGCCAGCGTGGCGATCGTCACGCCGTCTTGCGGATCGGCCGCACTTTCCATTTATCTCTCCCCGGCAATGCCCTGATCGCACATTACGCTGCAATCAGATTTTAAATCATGCGATACAGGGTATTCGAATTATAGCATGGTTCAACCGGAAAAACGGGGGCTGGGCGCATAATTATAAAACGCGCGTTTGATTATCAGTCCTCTTGCGAAAAATCCCAGGGTGGCACGGTCATCGCTGCGGCCATCATTTCCAGCAGGTTTTCAAACAGTGTCGGGTAGTGAACCGCCGCTTCCGGCGGCCGCGCGGCATGCTGCATGATCGCGCCCAGAAACATGGAGCCGACCGCTTCAAGCCGCATGTCGAATTGTTCGCCGGTCAGGAAACTGAGCTTGCGCTTCATGCGCCGCACAACTTCGCGCAGGTGCACCGAGCAAGGCGAGGGATAATCGACCGGATGCAGAATCCCGCGCGGGCGCAGGTTGGCGAGATACTGAAAGTGCAGGCGGATGTAGGGCAGTCCGTCGTTTTCAATGAAATGGCGGAAGTTGGGATAGAAACAGGCGCGCAGCAGCCAGCGGATATCGCCCAGATGATCATGCTCTCGCCCTTGCAGAAGCAGCGCTTCGCGCATCGCGTCAAGCTGGGCCTCGCGATACTCGAAAATAGCCTGCAACAGGCCGATCCGGTCACCAAAATGATATTGCACGCTGAACGTGTTGCGCTGCTTTGCAGCAGTGCAGATCGCGCGCAAGGCGACCGATTCAATGCCCTGTTCGCCAAAAAGCCGCTCCGCCGCCAGCATTATCCTGATGCGGGTTTCTTCAGTGGAAGGGCGGAGTTTTGCCGGGGGTGGCGTGGCCATGGCGTGCGTTCGTTTCTGGTGTGGCGGCTCTACTTCGCGGTGGTACAGGCCAGCGCCTGAGTCATGAATTCGGGCGTCAGATCAAGATCGATGATGCCATAGCGGATATCGTTGTTGATGCCTTGCTGCAGGTTGCGCACACCCTTGTTGAAGATCACGCACAGGCGCATCGCGGCAAAAGCCATATAGAAATTGAGGCCTTCACGGTCGATTGTTCTGCCACCCGAAGCTTCATAGTGATCGATGAAGCGATCCCAGTCTATATGTTGCGACATGATCGGGCGAACATAGGCCAGATCCTGTTCGGGCGCGCCTATCGTGGCGCATTCCCAATCGAGAACGCCGGTGATCCTGCCATCGTCGACCAGCACGTTGTGCACATTGAAATCGCCATGGACCAGCACCGGGTTTTGCGCATTGGCGGGCACGTTCTGATCCAGCCAGTCAAGCAGATAGACCACGAAGGGCGAAGGCAGATGATCGTTCTGCGCGTAATAGGCCTTCCACTCGGCAATCAGACGGCGATAGCAGCCTTCGACGGTTTCGTTCAGAACCGCCGGATTGTCATGCGCGGCCAGATAGTCGCCGATCGCGGGCAGTTCCAGCTTGTGCAGCCGCGCCATCAGTTCGGCCATTTCAAGGATGATCGGTTCGGGAATCGTCGCGTCCGCCGCGCCAAGGAATGAGCTGGGCACCGCGCCGGGCAGGGGCGACATCACATAGAAATCTGCATCGACGCCAGGAAAGTCCTTCGCCAGCCACAGAGGTTCGGGAAGCGGCAGATCGCTGGATTTGTAAACATCGCGCAGCAGGTAAAACTCGTTGTCGATCACGAACGCGCCTTTCAGCGCCATCGGCACCGGATCGGACTTGCGCACGATCACCTCATGCTCCGTTCCGGCGGCATCGGTGTATGTCGCGCGCGACGTTTGTTTGCCAAAACCGCCCGGAATTGCCTTGAACTGGGTAACAGTAAGCGTGTCCCCGTCGGGATGGACCGAGCGCAGGAACGCTTGCAGCAACGCCTGATTGAGCGGTTCTCCTTTTGGCGCGGGCGGGGGCGGCGTTTCGGGCAGGGCGATCGTGCGCTGCGCGGCAACGAACGCTTCGTCCCATTGGCCCACTTCCAGCAACAGCCCGCTCAGTTCATCGTTTTGCGCCGGCCCGGCAAGTGTTTTGCGCTGGTCGCTCAGCGTGGTGCAGACGCGCGCCAGTTGCGCGGACAGTGCCTCGTGGACTTGCGCCTGCGCCGAAAAGTCTTCGCCCGTATCCGTGTTGGCTGCGGCGTCATCAGGCATTGCGATGGCGTTGTCGCTGGCAAACCGGCCAAGGCGTTCCAGCAATTTTTGCCCAACCGCATTGCTTGCCAGCAGCGCGGGCGCAGATACCTGTTCGCGGCGCGAAAGTTCAGCCAGCACGCGCATCAGGATGCCGGCAGCGGCCTGTCCGTCGCTTGACGACATTTCCGGCGCAATCTTGGTTTCCAGAGTGTGCAGCGCGACTTTCAGATAGTCGCCGGTTTCGGTGATTTTCATGTTCGATCCTGTCTCCCAAGCCGTCTTATACCAGCCGCCATTGGGCTGTCACACGGTGCAAATCGCGGCGCGATCCAGACGCTGTTCAGCGGCCGGCTGCGCGGTGCGCAAACGCTTGCGGACTGCGCGTTCGAGCGTCTGTCCCGCTATTGCCCGGTTACTGTTCGATTGCGCCACGAACCGACCGTGCCGTTATCCGGCGCAAGCCGATCTGAGTGGATCAGCCCTGTGATTCCGCCACATAGCGGGGAACCGAACGAATGTGATCGAGATAGTCGGTCGGCCAGCAGCATTCCATCCAGCCAATCCCGGTCTTGTCGTCGAAAGTGGCCTTCGCGCCGCTTTCGTTGAGGCTGCAGTTGGGATCGGGAAGCAGCGTATAACAACCGAACACATCGCCTTCGATCAGCGTTTCGCGCCCGGCTTCATCGGTCAGCCGGGCCTTGTAGGCTTCCTGCCAGAACTGATCGCCATACGTCACATCGTTATCAATGGTGACGATGCGCGACATTGTGCCGTCTTTGTAAACATAGCCGCGGATGTTTTCCTTGCCCAGCGCATTGAAGCGCCAGAAATGCACGGCGATTTCGTCCCCCACCTGACCGACAAACCATTCGTATTGCTGGAAAGGCACCCAGTCGCGCGTGCCCCAGCTGTGATCGCGGTGGCTGGTGGTATCAAATTCGATAACCTTTTCGCCAAGTTTAAGCGAGCCTTTGGCGCGTCCTGCCTGTTCGATGCGATCGGTTGCGCAATAAGACGGACAGCCGCGTGGGTCGGAACCGTAGGAATATGGTGGGTGATAGGCTTCAAATTCGAAATCGACGGCGGCTTCGGGCGTTTCCCAGCGCACCCGCGCCTTGTTGAAGGCAAGATCCTGTTCCATGCGGAAACCATCGATTTCCCAAGCGTCAAAATTCATGTCCGCGGGCACCGGACGATCGGCCAGGCGCTGCTGGATCGGGGTATCGCCCACGCCGGGGCCGAACACGGCGAAGGCCGCGCCGGCGACGCTTTCCTTGTTGACCCAGGTATAAGTGAAGAAGGCGATCTGATGTTCGGGCAAGACGACGATATAGGGAATCGATTCGCGCGCCATCGGTGAATCCGGAAGCTGGTGACGGCCATCGTTGACGGCGTCTATTTCCATACCTGCTTCGGCCCAAACACTGTTGTCAAACATCCCGCTCTCTCACTTTTTTGTTGTGCATTTTTTAATTGGTAAAGTAGTTATCCATCCAGTGCGTATATGGCAACCGCATTTTGAACGATCTTCGGTTTCGCGATATCGGGCTACCGGAGGACGGCGCAACGATATCATGCTTTGCCACAAAAACCGAAGGTTCTATTGCTTTGAATCCCAATTGAATTAGCGTGTGTTACCGGCCCGATCAGAACGCTGGCGGCCTATAAAACAGGAGAGTTTGATGACCCTGGGTGATTCTCGCCAGTTGCCTTCGCGCGAATTTATTGCCGATCTTCGCTCGCGTTTTGCAGTGGAGCCGGAAATTGATCGTGTGCTGACTCGCAAGATGGAGCAGCGCGCGGGCGATCCCTATCGGCGTGTTCCGCTCGATGAAATGGCGGACCATCTTTCGCGCTTTCTGTCTGACCGGCTGGACAAGCCGTTCACGATCAAATCGCTGCACTGGATGACGGGCGGCTCATCGAAGCTCCAGCTCAGTTTCGATCTGGAATGGCATGGGATCGATGGCTCCGCGCCGCTGCATGAAAGCCCGATGATCCTGCGCATGAGCCCTGCGGAATCGATTGTCGAGACATCGCGTCGGCGTGAGTTTGAAATGATCCGCGCGCTTGCGCCCACGTTGCCTGTTCCGGTTTGTTACTGGGAAGATGAAGATGCGCAGGTGTTCCCTTATCCGGCCCTGATTTTCAGCCGCGCGCAAGGGGTGGTGAAGCCCGCCAGCGATGCTTCCGCGCAAGTCACCGGGCTGGGTATCAATTACGGGCCAGACCTTCGCCCTGCTGTCACGGCGTCGTTTATGGATGGCCTGGCCGCGATGCATAATGCCGATATCGCGGCGATGGAGCTGCCATCGTTTGAAGTTCCGCCCGTTGGCAGCAACGCGGGGATTTGCAGGCAGGTCGCGATGTGGCGGCGGATCTGGGAGGAAGATCGCGGCGAGGAAGAGCCGCTGATGCAGCTTGCCGCGGTCTGGCTTGAAGACAATGCGCCCGCGCTTGATCATTTGTCGGTGATCCATGGCGATTGTCGCAGCGGCAACTTTCTGATCGACGAAGCTTCCGGCGCGATTACGGCATGGCTGGACTGGGAACTGTGCCTGATCGGTGATCGCCATCAGGATCTGACCTGGGCAACCTCGCTGGCATATGCGCACATGGCCGAAGATGGCGAAACGCTGCTGGTCAACGGGATGCTGCCGCTGAATGAATTCTATGCCGCTTATGAACGCGCCACCGGGCTTGGCATCGATCCGGCGCGTATCCGCTATTACCGGGTCTATAACGCATGGGTCGCGGCGATTGTTTGCATCGCGACGGGGTATCGCGCGGCGAAAGGCGGCAAGACGCATCAGGATGTCGTGCTCACCTGGCTGAACGGCATCGGCGGCATGTTGACGGCGCAACTGCATCACGCACTGACGGAGGCGATGGCATGATACCCGAAACAGACGTTCAGCTTGGCGCGGTTGGCAAATCGCTGGCCGATAATGTTCTGCCGGTGGTGATGGCCAGCGGCGATGCCATGGCGATAGAGCAGCTTCAGCTGTGTCTTACCACGCTGGGCATCGTGCGCCAGCGATTGCCCGATCTGCATGCGGCGCTGCGCTGCGATCTGGGCGATACGCTGGATTTGCTCAAAAGCATCTCAACGGGCGATCAGGCAGACAGCGATCTGATCGGTGCAAGTGAAGATATGCTGGCAGCCTCGCGCAACAGTCCGCAAGATATTGAGCAGCAGGTCCGCGCGGTGAAGGCGCGCATTGCCGGCCTGCTTGAAGGCGCGCGCGGCACTCCGCAGCAAGCCAAAATCGCTTCGGCAATCATGGCCGCGCAGCCCGCGATGACAGAGCGTCAGCGCGCCTGGGCCATCCCGATGGGCTTTGAACCCGATCCATCGCAAGTGACCGATCTGAAACAGCTTCTCAACAAGGCCGACAACACATGATCACGCAGGACGATATCGAATATCACATCCCCGAAGGCATCGATTACACCTTTGCGGAGACCAACTATTTCATCGTGATGATCCCCGAAGAACGCATTCTTGCGACGTTTTATACGGTGACGCGCAAGGCAGTGGGGGTCTGCCTTGTCGATGTCGCGATCTTCGGTTGCCTGTCGGACAATCGCGGGGAAATGCTTTACTATGATTCGCAGCAACAGCTTCCCGCGCCGGATCGGCTTTCGCGTTTTGAAACGCCCAATGGCCTGAAAGTCCACGCCCACAGCCCCGAACGATATGATCTCGATTATATCGGCTTTGACGATACCGAAGCGCATCTGGAAGTTGTCGGCCTGACCGAGCCTTTCGATATTCACGATCCGCGCCACAGCCCGCATGCGCAGGCGGATGAGCAGGCGCGCGCCGAAGGTTCGGGCCTTGGCAAGGCTTATAGCAACCACTTCGATCTGACGTGCAAGGTCACCGGAACGCTCAAGGTGCGCGGCAGGACCTACAAGGTCGATTGCGTCTCGACGATGGATCACAGCTGGGGTGAGCGTTGCGAAGTGGGGCTCAAATCCATGGGCTGGATGAACGCCAATTTCGGCGAGGATTATGGCCTGCACTGGATCAACAGCCTTGATTTCACAAAGCCTGCAGGGCAGCAGGAAGCGCTTGCCCATGGTTATGCGTTTGAAAATGGCGAGCTGTTCGGGCTGACCGATCTTCAGATGAAAACCAATCGGCTGGGATCTGTGGCGGTTGCCATCGATGTTGAGGCGACTGACGTGCGCGGCACCCGGCATGTTTTGTATGGCTCGCCGATCGTGGGGGCGCCGTGGTCATGCTATACCGGCACGATGCTCTATGTGGCGATGAGCCGGTGGATCACTGACAAGGGCCGGATCGGCTATGGCCTCAACATGGAAAACAACCCGCTGGACATGATGGCGCGGTTGCGCGGTCGGCGCTGGGATGAGCGCACCGGGATTATCTATACCTGAACGGTCCGGGCGCTGGCCCTGCGAGACGATCGGCCGATCAGGAACGGATGATCGGGAAGGGGCGGCGATCAGGCTCAGTCGAACAGGATCACACCGCGCACGTTGCTGCCCGATCTGAGATCGGCGTAGCCCTGATTGATCTCGTCCAGTTTATAGGTCTGCGAGATCACACCATCGAGCTTGAGCCTGCCGCCGTTATACATGTTGACCAGTTTCAGCATGTCCCAACTGGGTGATACGGCACCGTACATCGAACCCTGAATGCGCTTTTGCTTCAGTGTGAGGTCGAACAAAGACAGTTTGAAATCGATATCGGTGGCATTGCCAAGTGCGGTAACCACTACGACCCCATTTTTCCCGACTGATTCAAGAGCTTGAAGCATGTGCTCCGGCTTGAGAGTGCCCAGGGTGATCGCATTCGCATCTGCGCCGTGGCCATCGGTCAGTTCCTTGGCAAGTTCGCTGGCTTCTTCAATGCTCGCGCAGCCGTGGGTCGCCCCGACGCGCATGGCGAAATCGCGCTTGCTCTCCAGCGGATCGACCGCGATGATATTGAGCGCGCCGGCGTGCGCCGCACCCTGAATCGCGAAATTGCCAACGCCGCCGCAACCCATCACGATCACGGTATCGCCTGGCTTGGTTTCTGCCGAATACACAGTGGCACCCCATCCTGTGCTTACGCCGCATCCGATCAGGCACGCCTTGTCGAGCGGCATCTCCTTGGGGAGTTTGACCGCGGACAGGACGGATACCGTGGAATATTCGCAAAATGTCCCGATATGGCAGAACTGGCCGACTTTCTCGCCCTGATAGGAAAGGCGGAAACTGTCCGGCTCTTCGGGACGCGATCCGACCAGTATATTGTCGGTCATCTCACAAAGATTCTGGTGTCCGGTTGCGCAATAACGGCAGCGCCCGCATCCGGGCAGACATGACAGAACGGCGTGATCGCCCACTTCCCAGCCGCTGGTATTCGGCCCCACGGCGACAACGATGCCAGCGCCTTCATGGCCGCCGCAGATCGGCAGCCTGGCCGGAAAATCGCCGGAGGCCACATGTTCATCGGAAAGGCAAAGCCCGCTGGCGACCATCTGGACGGTGATTTCCCCGGTGCGCGGCTCATCAAGGTCCATCTCGACGATTTCATATTCGGAATTCAACTTGCGAACGATCGCGCCACGGGTCTTCAAAGTGTCTCTCCTTAATGAATAATGCAGATCGGCCAGGCAGGTCGTTCAGGCCGTTTCGTTCGGGCCATCTGGCCTAGGCCATCAGGCGTCCGCCGTTGACATGCAGTGTCTGGCCGGTGACCCACTTGGCGTTGGCCATGTAAAGCACCGCCTCTGCAATTTCTTCCGCCTCGCCGATGCGGCCCAGCGGAACGCCATTGGAAACCTGCGCCAGCGCGCCGGTATCATCGTCGGCGAACATCTCGGAGATGCCCTCGGTCATCACCGGGCCGGGGGCAACGCAATTGACCCGCACCCTGGGGCCGGATTCCAGCGCGATGGATCGTGTGAAGCCTTCCACTCCGGCCTTGCTGGCCGAATAGATCGCAACGCCCTGCGTTGGTTCGCGCCCGGCAATGGAGCCGACGTTGACGACGCTGCCTTCGCCTTTCTCGATCATTGCCGGGATAAAGGCGCGGCAGAAATAGAATGTTCCGAAGAAGTTGACCTGCATGACAGCGGCTGCTTCCTCGTCGGTGATGTCCGCCAGCATCGCCTGCGGGAAAATCCCCGCGTTGTTGACCAGATAATCGGCGCCGCCATGTTCCTGCGCCAGTTCGAATGCAGCCTGTGCAACCGCGGAATCGCCGACATCTCCTGCCAAGCCCAAATGCCGGTCGGCTCCCAGTTCCTTGACGGCGGCGTCAAGCTTTTCCTTGTTGCGTCCGATAATCAGAACGCGTGCGCCTGCATCGGCGAAAGCTTGCGCGATGGCTCTGCCCAGTCCGAGCGATCCGCCTGTTAGAACTACGAGCTTGTCCTGCATAAACACCTGTCTCCCATATTTGAGCCAATTTTGAGCCAATCTCAAGACGTGACTTGAAACAGGCTGGCCGTTCGCCCACAAAACGCAGACGCGATATCGATTCGGTTATTCATCTACTATGCGATTGCAGCGCGCGCTATTGCTTATCTGAAAGGCAGATATGCCTGTGTTGCAAAGTCTGGATGGCCGCGATACCAATAAACAAACATTTGCTTCGACAAGTGGCGGGGGAGACAAGATGACCGAGCGCGATCCATACCGGTATATGGGAGTTCTGGCCTGGTCGGGGCCGATATTCCTGCTTGGAGCGATTCTGGGCTGGGCGGTTCTGGGGCACAACCTGCCGCCTTATTCTCCCGCGCGATCGCCCGAGGAATTCCTCGAATTCATCCAGACCAACCAGTATCAGATCCAGCTTGGCATGATCATCATGATGACGGTTGCGCCGCTTTATCTGATGTGGGGCTATGCCGTCACCCGGATCATGCAAAAGGCCGATGCCTACAATGATATCATGGCCACTTTGCAGCTGTGGGGCGCGGGTTTCACGATGCTGGTGTTCTTCGTGCCGTGCGGGCTGTGGATCGGTGTGACGTTCCGGGCGGATTCGATGGATGCGGCTTCGTTGCGGTTCATGTTCGATACCGCGTGGATGTTCTTCGATACCGGATTCTCGCCTGTCACCATGCAATTTTGTGCGTTTGGCGTTTGCTTCCTGAGCGACCCGAGAGAGGTGCCGCTGATGCCGCGCTGGGTTTCATGGCTGGGAATCTGGGTTGGCATATCGTTCTTCGTGTTCATGCTGATGCCGTTCTTCAAGGAAGGCCCGCTTGCGCGCGATGGCATGCTGATGTTCTGGATCGAATTCAGCCTGTTCTTCTGGTTCCTCGTGATCGCTTGTGTCTATGTGTTCAAGGCCATCGGCAAGCTGAAGGCAGAGCATGCGGCATCGGGCGCGGTGGCGGCATAACGTTGCATCGGGGGGAATAGCGCGTGCAATCGGGCACAGCGGCTGATCGTGCGAGTGTGAACTTTCCCAGTATCTGGGCGTTCATTCTTGCCGATTGCTTCAGTTTCGCCATTCTGTTTACGATCGTGATGACCGAGCGGATCGGGCAGTCCGATCTGTTTGACAAGGCCGCGCGTCATCTCGATGCGCAGCTTGGCCTTGTGAATACGCTGATCCTTATCACCGGGAGCTGGCTGGTCGCGCTCGCTGTTGTGGCGGCGCGGCGCGGCGATGGCGCGGGCGCGCGCAAGTGGTTGCTGGCGGCGATTGCCGTTTCATCCGCGTTCGGTGCGATCAAGCTTTATGAATACAGCGCCAAGATCGGCGCGGGCTTCACCCCGATCACGAACGATTTCTTCACCTATTACTACATGCTCACCGGGCTGCATTTCCTGCATTATATCGGCGGCATGGCCGCGCTGATCGCGCTGGTGTTCAACCTTGATTTCAGCAAGGTTTCCGAAACATCGGTGCTGCGCTGGATCGTCTCGGTCGGGATATTCTGGCACATGGTCGATCTGCTGTGGCTGTTCATTTACCCCATGCTCTATCTGTTGCCGCTGATATGATTACCACCGCAAGAACCCTCACGATCACCTGGATCGCGCTGATCGTCGCCACGGTTGCGGCGTTCGTGCTGTGCGAGATGGGCACGGATGTCGGGCGCTGGGCGATCTGGGCCGCGATGCTGATTGCCGCGTTGAAAGCAGGGGTGGTTCTGCATGTCTTCATGGAACTGCACGAAGGCACGATTGCCTGGAAACTGGCGTTCGGCGTGTGGCTGAGTTTCTGCACCGTGCTGATCGCAGGCCTTTATTATTTCACAACCTGACAGGCGCTGGCCCTGTGTTGCTCCGACTGTATGGCCCGGCATCGCCAAGCCGCCACCGGGCGTTTGACGGCGTGGTTTTGCCGCATCGGCACTTGGGCGCGTGCTGTTTGCAAAACAGGCCTTGTTTCGTCTGGCGTTTGGCGTCAGGTTCGGCGCAATAAGTCAGGTGTCATAGATTGAGGAGAGGTTTGAATGGGCAGGCTTTCAGGCAAAGTTGCGATCATCACGGGTGCGGCACAGGGCATGGGCGAATCCCACGCAAAAACCTTCGTTGAAGAAGGCGCGAAGGTTATTCTTACCGACATCAACGATACTGCGGGTCAGGCCCTGGCGGACAGCCTTGGCGAGAACGCGATGTTCATTCATCATGATGTCACGTCCTACGAAGGCTGGCAGAATGTTCTGCGCGAAGGCGAAGCGCGGTTTGGCACTGTCAACGTGCTGGTCAACAATGCCGGTGTGATCGGCAAGCTGGCAAACACCATCGAGCTTGAGCCGGACGATTACCATTTCGTCTGCAACATCAATCAGACCGGCGTTTTTTACGGGATGCAGGTGGTGATCCCCTCGATGCAGAAGGCGGGCGGCGGCTCAATCGTCAATGTATCTTCGATCGCGGGCATGCTGGCGAACTATGGATCGCCCAACATTGCCTATGTCGGCAGTAAATTTGCGGTGCGCGGCATGACCAAGCAGGTTGCGGTTGAATTTGGGCCGCAGAACATTCGCTGTAATTCCATCCACCCCGGCTATATCAACACGCCGATGATGGCGGCGGCGACCGATGCCGAAGGCGGGGAGGCGCTGAGCATGATCCCGCTGGGGCGGCTTGCCGATCCGCGCGAGGTTTCAAACCTTGCGATCTTCCTTGCATCGGACGAATCGTCCTACATTTCGGGCATGGAACATGTGATCGACGGGGCGATGACAGCGGGCTGATACCAGAGCATTTTCCGATCAATTCGGATCGGAAAATGCGATAAGCCCGCGCGGCGCATGAGCGTTGCTTTTTCGTTCGCTTCAGCTTGAACGGAAAACGCTCTAGCCCCGGCCAGCGCGCTTGGCAGCCTGGCTTTTGGGCCAGCGCCGATCAGTCTGATGTGCGGCGCGCAATTTCGGCGTGGAAAGCGGTGAGCCTGCCTTCGGCGCGGTTGAACAGATAATCGCGCTGGCCCAGCGATCTTGAGACTTTGCCCCAGCCGTTGATGACACGGGCATCTTCTGATGTGACCGCGCGAAAATTGTTCCAGTCCCGCTCGTTCTGGCGTGCCCAGTCTTCCTCGCTCAACCCGTCGGGGCAGGGGCCGACAAGCCCGTATGCCACCAGCTTTGCCTTGCCCGGCCCGTCCGGCCAGATTGACCATGTTTGCAGGTGGGTGGGGAAATTGCTCCAGATCGTGTTGGGAAAAGAAAGGTAATGCGTGATGTGCGAGGCGCGGTGATCGGCGCCTTCTGGCGCACGGTCGGTCAGGCCTCTCACCGGGATTGTCATCCAGCTGTGCGGATCGCAGATGTGCAGCTCTGCCTGCCCCCAGCGGACCACCTCGGATAGTGTCTCATTGTGCGTGAAGGGGACATGCCATGTTTCGTTGAAGGCATCGACGACGACTTTCCAGTTGGCATCAAGCGACAGGTCTATGCGGTAGCGCGTTTCGAAATTCTCAAGCCCGAACCAGTCAAGCTCGGTGCCGATTTCGCCAAGGTATGTTTTGAGATCCGGGGTGTCGTCTGCAAAGCAGATCCACACGAACCCGCCATATTCCTCCACCCGCACTGGCGGTGTGCGCAACGTATCGATGCGGCTGGTATCGAATTCATTTTTGAGCGGGGCCAGCCGCAGTTTGCCTGATACGTCATAGATAAAGCCGTGCCATGGGCAGATGAAACGCCCGCTGGAGCAATGGCCCGATTCTTCAACAAGCCGCGCGCCGCGATGCTGGCAGACATTATGCCAGGCGGCGGCGCTGCCATCTTCGAGGCGCACGATCACAACTGACTGGTCAAGCTCTTCCCAGATTACGAAATCGTTTGTTCGTGCGATATCGCTGGAAGGAAACGTGCGCAGCCAGGTTTTGTGGAATAAGTCTTCAATTTCGCGCGTGAATTGCTGTTCATCTGTGTACAGGCAGGAATCAAGCGAGCTTGGAGGCAGCGGATACTGCCGGGATTTGTCGTCTGTCGCCATCGTTTGTGTTCTCCTGCCTGTCACCAGATATACGTGGCCTCAGGCGGTGTCTTTGCGCTCAGGCAAAGTCGAAATGTTCCATATCCGGCGCGCCGCCAAAGTACGCGCGGGCAAGGCCGACGAACTGTTCGAACGGCTCTGTCTGGGTAAACGCCACGTGCGCTTCGACAGTGTCCCATTCGACCAGAAGCAGGAATGTTGACGGGGATTCCACGCCGCGGCCCAGCGTTGCCGATGTGCAGCCTGCCGCACCTCTCAGGATATCCAGCCCGCCTTCGGCCATGGCTTTGGCGAATTCTTCTTCCTTGCCTTCCTGAATGGGAAGTTTGGCGCATTCCAGTTTCATTGTGTCATCTCCGTGATGCGTGTTTCGGCCAGTCTGGCCAGCTTGAATTTCTGCGGTCTGCCGGTGACTGTCAGCGGAATATCCGCTTCATCCAGCCATAGCACATGCTTGGGGACCTTGAACCGGGCAAGCCGCTGTGCGCACATCGCGATCAGCTCTTCCCCGGCAGGCGGCGTGTCGCCCGATGCAACAAGGCACAGGCAGCCGACTTCGCCCATCTTGCGATCCGGAATGCCCACCACCAGCGCCTGCGCTATTCCCGGCACATTGTTGAACAGGTCTTCGATTTCGCGCGGCATCACCATTTCGCCGCCGCAGCGGTATGTTTCCTTGATCCGTCCGGTCAGCGTCAGGAAACCCTCTGCCGTGACTCGGCCGACATCGCCTGAGCGGAACCAGCCATCATCGGTGAAGGCTTCGGCGGTTTCATCGGGTTTCTTGTAATATCCGCGGGTAACGATCGGCCCGCGCGCCTGCAATTCGCCTTCCGCGCCGGGCGCCAGCACTTCGCCCGAATGCGGATCGCACACGCGGTAATCGGCGACCAGCCCGCCCACTTGCGGATCGCCTGCAATGCCAGCGAGTTTGAGGCGGCCATTGCTGTTGGCGAGGCAATCGTCGCCATCCTCGACTCTGGTGCAGACCGTCGACGCGGTGGTTTCCGACATGCCATAGCCGGTGTGAATTTCGATCGGTTTGAGGACTTCGCGGATCTCTGCCCATATGCCGGGGTGGTTCACGCCGCCGCTGTTGAAAACGGTGTGCAGGGCAGGGGCGTTCAAGCCTCTTTCGCGCGCCAGATCGATCAGGCGCTGGGTCATCACCGGAACGCAGACGATATCGTTGGTTTCAAACCGTTCCGCCCAGTCAAACATCTCTTCAGGGTCAAATGCGGGGTGCGGCACGATTGAGCCGCCCACGAACATGGAGCCGATGAAGCATTCGACATAGCCAAAGACGTGATACATCGGCAGCGCGAACTGGATGCGCCTGCCATCTTCAAATGCTCTGGTCAGAACCGAGGAATAAGCTGCGCGCAGGATCATGTCGTGCGTAAGCATGACCCCCTTGGAGCGGCCCGTGGTCCCCGATGTGTAAAGGATATCGGAGAGTGACGAGCCATCTGCCGCTGCTTCGCGGCGTGCCAGTTCGCTGTCACTTTCCGGCGTTGCCAGCGCGGCAAGGTCTGCCAGAGATGCGCGCCCCTTGTTATTTCCGTTTCCCTGACCGGTGGACAAGACGAACACATCGCGCAGATCGGGAACGTCATCGGTGATACTGTCAATCTCGGCCAGATAGTCCAGCCCGGAAAAGTGGTCCATCGTGATCAGCATGCAGGTGTCTGACTGGTCCAGAACATAGGCCAGTTCCTGCGCTTTCAGCAGAAAGTTCACCGGGATGCAGGTGGCCCCGGCCCGCGCAATGGCCAGCTTGACCAGCGCAAACTCTGGAAAATTGGCCATGATCAGCGCCACATGTTCGCCCTGTTTAAGCCCCGCCGCGATCATGCCCGATGCAAGCGCGCGGCTTTGCGCCTGAACATCGGCATAGGTCAGCGTGCGAGTGTCAGTTATGATCAGCGGGCGATCGGGGTGTTCGGCAGTCGCATTGTCCTGCAGCTGGGCAATCGTCATCGGACGCCAGACCGGGTGGCGCTGTTCGAGTTCGGTGCGGCGTTGCGCGGGCTGTTTCAGCGATCCTCTCCCCTGCACTTGATTGACGCGGGTCTTGTTTGCTTTTAACAAACGTTTGTTCTTTGGCAATGGGGTAAGCCCTTTTGCAACGCGTTTCCTGCCTGCGTGGCGCAAGAGAGGTATCTGATGGATTACAGCTTCACCGACGAACAGCGGATGTGGCGCGATGTTGTGTTCAACTTCATGAACCGCGAATTTCCGCGCGATGTTCTGCGCAAACACGATCAGGGCCGCGAGTTTCCCGAAGAGCTGTATCGCAAGATGGCGGCAGAAGGCTGGCTGGGGCTGCTGATCCCGGAAGAGCAGGGCGGACTGGGGATGGACAAGGACCCGGTGATGTTCGCGATTTTCTGCGAGGCGATCGGCAAGGACAGTCTGGATACGGCGGCCAGCATCATGACCTCGATGTTCACTGCCACCAATGTTTCGCGCCATGGCACACCGGCACAACGTGAACGGTATCTCGATCCGTTTCTGCGTGGTGAGGCGAAATTTTCGATCTCGATCAGCGAGCCGCAATCGGGATCGGATGCGGCGGGCGCGCGATCCACGGCCCGGCTCGATGGCGATGAATGGGTGGTAAGCGGCAACAAGGTGTGGTGCTCGGGCGCGCACCTGCCCAACACCTGCATCGCGATGATGCTGCGCACGGGCGAAGGCCGCTATGATTTCAGCGTGCTGCTTGTTCCCAACGATACGCCGGGGCTGGAAATTCAGAAAATGGATACGCTGGTGCGCCGTTCGCTGGGCACGACATCGCTGTTCATGGATGAAATGCGCCTGCCCAAGGATGCGCTGCTGGGCGAGGTCAATCAGGGCTGGAAATATATCGGTGAGCATCTCAATTTTGAGCGGCTTTCGATTGCGGCGTCGCAGATCGGCAATGCGCAGACCGCACTGGACGATACCGTGCACTATCTCAGCGAGCGGTCTGCATTTGGCAAGAAGCTGGCTGAATTCCAGGTGCTCAAACACCGTATGGCAGAAGATCGCGCACGGCTTTCGGCGGCCTATTACCTTGTCTATGCCGCTGCTTCGGCGCTGGCGCGCGGCGAGGATGCGGGCGCGCTTGTTGCGCAGGCCAAGCTGATATCGTCGCAAACGCTGTTCGATATCGCAACGAACGGTATGCAGGCGCTGGGCGGTTATGCGCAGTTGCCTGAATATGACATGGAG
The DNA here is from genome assembly GCA_947258815.1 of uncultured Sphingomonadaceae bacterium. Classification (GTDB taxonomy): domain Bacteria; phylum Pseudomonadota; class Alphaproteobacteria; order Sphingomonadales; family Sphingomonadaceae; genus Novosphingobium. Next base: position 719,451 of record CAMYJW010000030.1, on the reverse strand, counting down.
CGCTATTTCCGTGAGGCGAAACACGGCATGGTCGGCGGCGGCACAAACGAGATCTTGCGCAGCATTGTCGCCAAGTCGATGGGGCTGTAGCGCGCCCCGGATCGTTGTAACCGCAGGAGCACAGCTATCGCCATGACCGAGGCAGTCGATACAGAGCGTGAAAGCGCGCAGCGCACCGCGATCCTGAACGCGGCCATGCATCTGTTTGGCAAACAGGGATATACCGGCACCTCGATGCGCGATATCGCCAATGCCGTCGGGGTGCTTCCCGGCAGCTTGTATGCGCACATTCAAGGCAAGGAAGCGCTGCTCATCTCTATCGTTGCGGACGGGATTAACCGGTTCCTTGCCGCGGTTGAGCCGATTGCGGATTCAAGCGCCCCTGCCGCCACCCGGCTGCGCAAAATGATCATCGCGCATATCGAAGTTGTGGCCGACAATCCTCAGCGCTCGCAAGTGGTGTTCCACCAGTGGCGATTTCTGGGAGAACAAAGCCAGCCGCAAGCGGTTGAGCGGCGTCAGGCCTATGAGGATGCGTTCAGCCGCGTGGTGAAAGATGGCGTTAAGAACGCAGAGCTGAAGGCCGATCTCAATCAGCGGATCGCAGTGCTCACTTTGCTGGGCGGCCTGAACTGGTCGGCTGAATGGCTCTCTCCCGACGGGCGGCTCAGTCCGGCGCAGCTGGGCGATCTTATGGCCGACTCACTGCTGGGCGGTATCCTTGCCTGACAGCGCGCGATGATGGTCCGCGCGATTGACTCAAGACCTCGCCTGACTTAACAAAAACAAATGATTGTTTGGAAGTGAGAGATGCCCCGCACATTACACGATCCGGAAACCCGCTGGTTTGAAGATTTTGAACTGGGTGACACGATGACCACCCGCGGGCGCACGGTGGATATCGGCGATATCACCAATTTTGCCGGGCTGACGGGGGATCACTATCAGCTGCACACAGACGCTGCCTTTATGAAAGACGGGCGCTTTGGCCAGCGGATCGCGCATGGCCCGCTCACGTTTTCGCTGGCGGTCGGGCTTGTCGGGCTGAGCGGGTTTTATGGCGATGCGATTGTCGCGCTGGTGGAGATAACTGGCCTCAAGGCAACCAGGCCGGTGTTTGCAGGCGATACGCTGCACGTCGTCGCCTCGGTTTCAACGCTTGATGCCAGCGGCCCGAAATACGGCACGCTTGGAGTCAATTATTCAGTGCGCAATCAGGACGATGAGGAAGTGATGACATTCTTGCAGACAATGCTGGCCAAGCGCCGGCCGGAGGAGGGCTGAACCATGGCTGAAAACTGGACTCTCAATGTCAATGCCGGGGCGGCGAACGATCCGGTGTTTGTGGGCGTGGGGGAAATTCCCACCGGCAAATTTCCTGAGCGCGGATTTATCGAGGCGCTGACCAAAGTGGCCATTCTTGCGCTTAAAGATGCCGGGATGGTGCCGCGCGAGATCGATACGATCCTGCTGATCCCGAACCTGCATTCGGCCGCCGATCAGGCCGATCTGGTGTTTTCGCGCATGGTTGAGGAGCTGGGCATTCACGGCTCCTGCAAATCCAGCTTTATGGTTCATTCGGGCGGCTCGACCAGCGATAACGCGCTGCGCACCGCGCATGGCCTGATCACGGCGGGCCATGCGAAAAATGTGCTGGTGTTGCAGGCAGAGCGTTGGGGGTCTGCCGATCTCAACGAAATGATCACGATGCTATCCAAAAACGGCATTCCGGGCGAATGGGAACTGCCGACCGGCATTCAGTTCAACGCCATCGGCGCGATGATCACCCGGCGCTATATGCATGCAACGCAAAGCACGCCGGAAGAAATGGCTTCGGTCTGCGTCACCTTGCGCAACTGGGCAAACCTTAACGACAATGCGATGTTCAGGGACAAGACTTTGACGGTCGAGCAGATCCTTGCCTCGCGCATGGTAGCCGATCCGCTGCATGCTTATGAATGTCCGCCCATGGCCGATGGCGCCTGTGCGTTTGTTGTCACCAGCACCGAAAATGCCAAGAAAAAGGGCATTGGCCATGCGGTGCGCGTTGCCGGGTCGGGCGGCTGTGTGAGCCACTATTGCCTCAGTCAGGAACGCGATCAGGCGGTGCTGGGCTGGCCGCTTGCGGCAGAACGGGCATGGAGCCAATCCGGCTGGGGGCCTGAAGATGCCGATCTTGCCGAAATCTATGATAGCTATGCCGCGGTGACGACCAGCGCGCTGGAAGGCATCGGCATTGCCGAAAAGGGCGAGGGTGCCCGCTGGTTTGCAGCAGGCCATGGCGATCCGGGCGGCAAACTGCCGATGAACACCAACGGCGGGCTGCTTTCTGCAGGCCACACCGGCGTTGGCGGCGGAACCGCGCTGCTGGTGGAAGGTATTCGCCAGCTGCTCCATCGCGCGCCGGCCAAGCGTCAGGTTGAAGATTGCCAGAGGGCGATCATCGGCGGGACGGGCGGCAGCTATATGGATGCGCAGATTGTTTTGCTTGAACGGACCAGACTGGGAGCCTGAACGATGAACACTTCCCCCATAGTTCGCGATTTTCGCGCTGGCCTTGCCGATGGCAAATTGCTGATCCAGCAGTGCGACGACTGCGGCAAACCGAACATGTGGCCGCGCTATGCCTGCCCGCATTGTCAGTCTGACAACCTTGGCTGGACCGAGTCTGGCGGAAAAGGCGATCTGCACAGTTTCTGCGTGCTGCGCCAGGGCGCGCCTGAAGGGTTTGACGGCGATCTGCCTTATGCGCTCGGCGTTGTGAAGCTGGATGAAGGTGTGCAGCTGCTGGTCCGGCTGGAGCAGACCGGGCCGGATGACTGGTCTGGCTATGAATGCGATGACCGGGTTGAATTTGTCAGCAAGGAAGAGGGGCGCGAGTGTGCGCTTTTCCGCCGCACGGGCGGCTGATTTGCTGCGATGAACAGCTTTGCATTCCTTGAAAAGTCCGCCCGGCATCGCCCGGAAGAGCTGGCGCTGGTGCAGGGAAGCGAGCGGCTGACCTATCGCCAGTTTCGCGATCGCGCGCTGGCGGTGGGCGGCAATCTGATTGCGATGGGGTGCCAGCCGGGTGACCGTGTGGCTTTCTGCCTCGCCAATTCACCGCGCATCATGGAAGTGATTTTCGGCTGTTTCGCCGCCGGGCTTATCGTGGTGCCGGTCAACGCGCGGCTCCATGCGCGGGAAATGGCCTACATTGTTGAGAACAGCGGCGCGAAAGTGCTGATTCACGGGGCTGAATTTCAGGAAGGTATCGAGGCAAACACGGCGTTGTTTTCTGGGGTTGAGCGGTTTTGCCTCGATGAGGTGAGCGGCGCGCAGCCTTATGACACGTTGCTTGATCCCGAAAATGCGCTGGATGCCGCCGTTGAAGCCGCGCCTGAGGATCTGTGTTGGCTGTTTTATACATCGGGTACCACCGGCAAACCCAAAGGCGCGATCTGGAATCACCGCATGGTGCGCTGCGTGATCATGAACTATCTGGCGGACCTGCATAACATCCAGCCCGGAGAAGTGGTCTTGCATTGCGCGCCGATGTCGCACGGCAGCGGGATCGTTGCGCTTCCGGCGGTGGCGCGCGGCGCGGTCAACGCGATTACTGACACCGCGAGTTTTGAAATCGACAGCCTGCTGGAAACGGTAGAACGGCTCAAGGTTTCGCACATTGCGTTTATGGCGCCGACCCAGATCGTCAAACTGCTGGAAGACCATGTGCCGGGGCGCCATGATATCTCAAGCCTGCAGGCAATCTGCTATGGCGGCGCGCCGATCTATGTCGAACAGCTTAAACAGGCGATGAAAACCTTCGGGCCGGTGTTCGTTCAGCTATACGGACAGGGCGAAGCGCCGATCACGATCACCGGGATGAGCGCGGCGGCGCACCAACATCTGCTGGAAACGAACGATCCGCGCATTGGCTCTGCCGGGCAGGTGCGCACCGATGTTGAAGCGCATTGCGTAGATCAGGACGATAACCCGCTGCCGCCGGGCGAAGCAGGCGAAGTTGTGGCGCGCGGCGATGTTGTGATGCCCGGTTACTGGAACAATCCCGAAGCAAGCGAAGATGCGCTTCGCGGCGGCTGGCTGCATACCGGCGATATCGGCTATTTCGATGATCGGGGCTATCTGTTCCTGCTCGACCGCGCGAAAGACATGGTCATATCGGGCGGCAACAATGTCTATCCGCGCGAAGTGGAAGAAGTGATCATCCTGCATCCCAAGGTTTCCAACTGTGTGGTGTTTGGCATACCCGATGCGTATTGGGGCGAGGCGGTTCACGCGGTTGTTGTCCCGGCCGATGGTGAGGCACTCGGCGCGCAGGACATCATAGATTTTTGCGGGGAACATATGGCCGGATACAAAAAGCCCAAGGCCGTGGATTTCGTCGATGCCCTGCCGGTGAGCGGCTATGGCAAAATCCTTCGCCGCGAAGTGCGCGAGAAATACTGGGAAGGTCATTCTTCCAAGATCGGCGGCGGTGGCAGCAGTGGCAGCGGTGGCGACGCGGCAGGCTCCGGCAAGGCGCAACCGGCATGAGGCGGGTTGTGATCGCCGGGGTCGGGATGACCCGGTTCGGCAAGCAGGTCGGGCGCGGCTTGCGCAGTATGTCTGTGGAAGCGTCCGAACAGGCGTTCGCAATGGCCGGTATGGACTTTGCCGATGCCCAGCGCGTCTATTTCGGCAATGCCATCGCCGGGACGGTTACGCAGCAGGTGATGATCCGCGGGCAGGTGGCGTTTCGCGGCCATCCGCTTGGCCAGTTACCGACAATCAACGTCGAAAATGCCTGCGCGTCTGGCGGATCGGCTTTTCTGCTGGCGGTTGAGGCAGTGGCAAGCGGGTGCGCGGATGTTGTGCTGGCCCTCGGCGCGGAGCAGATGCACCATGAAGAGCGCAATCGCCCGTTCCATGCGCTGCGCGGCTCCACCGATATTGAGGAGATCGGCGAAAGCGATCCGCGTGAGGAAAGCAGCAATTCGATCCTGATGGATTATTATGCAGGTGTCGCCCAGCGATACCTGGATGATTATGGCGCTGAGGTTGAGGATTTTGCCCGCATTGCTGTAAAAAACCGCAACAACGCCGCGCACAATCCGCTCGCCCAGTTGCGCAAGCCGCAGACGATTGATGATGTGGTGAACGGGCGCATGATCGTTCCCCCGCTTACATTGCCGATGTGCTCTCCGACAACAGATGGCGCGGCGGCGATCGTGGTGTGCTCTGAAGAGCGGGCGAAAGCGCTGGGTTTGCCGATGATCGTCGTGCGCGCCTGCCAGAATGCGTCGGGCGCGGATGGCAAACCGGTTGAGGATGCGGCGGCAAAAGCGTTTGACGTTGCAGGGCTGGGCGCACGCGATTGCAATGTGATTGAACTGCACGATGCCGCCGCGCCTGCCGAACTGTTTCAGTATCAGGAAATCGGCCTGTGCGATGCGGGAGAGGGCTTCCGCCTGCTGCGCGATGGCGCCACCGCTTTGGGCGGAGCGCATCCGGTTAACGCCAGCGGCGGTTTGCTCAGCCGCGGACATGCACTGGGCGCGACCGGCTGTGCGCAGCTGCATGAACTGGTCACCCAGCTACGGGGCGAGGCGCAGGGCCGCCAGATAGGAGGCGCGCGGCTTGGGCTTGCGGTGAACGGCGGGGGCTGGCTTGATGGCTCCTATGCGCTTTCGATCGTGACCATCCTTGAACGATTGGGTTAGGTGGGGCGCATGACATACGATACGATCATCGTTGAACGGCCTGCCGACGGCGTGGCAATGTTAACGTTGAACCGTCCCGATCGCGGCAATGGCGTTGTGCCGGAACTTGCAGCAGATCTGATTGACGCGCTTAACGCGCTCGAAACCGATTTTTCGGTTCGCGTTCTGGTTATCACCGGGGCTGGAAAACAGTTTTGCGCGGGCGCGGATCTGGTCGAATTTCAGACATATCTGGCCGAAGATCACGCGCGCAAGCAGGAACCTTATAATGCGCGGGTTTTGTGGCCCGTTACGCAGCGGCTCGTTTCCAGCCGCCTGCCGGTGATCGCGGCGATCAACGGCGGGGCGACAGCGGGCGGCCTCGATTTTGCGCTGGCCTGCGATATGCGCATTGCCTCAACCCGCGCCAAGCTGGGCGAAACATATATCAAACTTGGCCTCAATCCCGGCAATGGCGGTGCGTATTTCCTGCCCCGGCTGGTGGGCAGCGGGATGGCAGCCGAAATGGCGCTGACCGGCGATATTTTCGATGCAGAGCGCGCGCTTGCCGTTGGGCTGGTCAATCGCGTGGTGGAGCCTGATGCCCTGATTAATGAGGCTGTGGCGCTGGCCGCCCGGATTGCAGAGCGCCCGCGCCTTGCCATCGAGGCGACCAAACAGCAGCTTCGTCAGAGCTGGCACATGGACTTGCAGGGATCGATGAACGCCAGCTTCTGGGGCGTTGCTGCGCTGACTTATAGTGATGACTTGCGCGAAGGCGTGAACGCCGCGCTGGAAAAACGCGCGCCACGCTATAACCGCGGTGAGGATTGAGCGATGCTTGATGGCAATGTGATTGTCGATGCCGTGGTCCACCCGTGGAACATGTCGCCGGAAAACCAGAACCCCGAAGCCCGCGCACAGATTGAGGCTGTCTATGCCTCGCACAAGCTGTCATTCGATGAAGCCAATGCGCATTACAGGCTGAAAGATGCGGAATTTTACCGCGATCCCGGCTTCGATGTGATCGCGAGGGCGGAATTTGTCGAAAGCCCGGTCGATTTCGCGGTGCTGCATGCGCTGCCCAACCTTGGCTTCGGGCTGGGGCCGATCACGCTGCCGGAAAAGTGCGCCGCCTTTCGCGACAGCCACCCCGACCGGGTGAAAATGTATGGCACTGTCGGCACGCCGATCGTTTCTACCGCAATTGACGAAATCAAGCGCCAGGTTGATGAACTGGGTATCGACGGCGTGAAGCTGTATCCGGCGTTCTTCTATGATGGCATCGGCCAGGGCTGGCGCATGGACGGGGAAGACTGGGCCACGCCGTTTCTGGAATACTGCCAGAAAATCGGCATCACCCGTGTTGCCATTCACAAGGCGCTGTGGCTGGAGCCTGCTCCGCGCGATGCGTTTGACATTGACGATATGGAATCGCCGCTTGGGCGCTTCCCGGACATGACGTTTGAAATGGTGCACGGCGGGGCGGCGTTCCTCGATCAGACGCTCGCGCTGATGCAGCGCTATCCCAATCTCTACATGACGATGGAGACGACATTCTCCTACGTGCTCGTCAAGCCGCGCGTGTTTGACAAGGTTCTGGGCCGGCTGATCAGCGAAGTCGGATCTGATCGGCTGCTGTTTGCCAGCGGCAATAATCTGGCACATCCGCGCCCGCTGATCGAGGCGTTTCGCAACTATCAGTTTGCCGATGCGCATATCGAGGAGTTTGGCCTGCGCGCGCTGACCGATGCGGATCGCGCCAATATTCTGGGGGGCAATGCGCTCAAGCTTTATGGTTTCGATGCGGACGCGCTGTTGCCCAGAATAGCGCAGGATGAATTTGCGCGCGCGCGTGAAAACGGCGTGCCGCAGGCATGGAGCGTGCTGCGCGGATGAGCGAACAGGCTGGCCTTCGCGATCAGATTGCTGCCCGGCTCGATGGCATCCCCGAACCGTGCAGCATCGCCATGAACGATCCGATGAGCATGGTCGAAATGGGCCTGATTGACGATATCGCGATTTGCGATGACGGCGCGGTAACGGTGACGTTGTGCCTTACCGATCCGGGCTGTGTGCACTATATGCGTATGGCTGAATATATCGCCGACGCGCTGATGCCGCTCGATGGTGTTTCCAGTGTCAAAGTGCGCCAGACGCTCGACAAATTGTGGAGCGATGATCGCGTCCGGCGGCGGGCCTGATGGGGTTTGCGCAGACATACGACGGGCTTCGCGTGCTCGATCTCGCCACCAATATAGCCGGGCCGTATGCGGCGATGATTCTGGGCGATATGGGCGCGGATGTTATCAAGGTTGAGCGTCCGCCCACCGGCGATGACACGCGCAACTTGCCCCCCCGCCATGATGGCGAAGCGACCGTCTTTCTTGCAGTAAACCGCAACAAGCGCAGCATTGTGCTTGATCTGCGCAAGGCAGAAGATCGCGCAACGCTGTTTCGGCTGGTTGAGACGGCCGATGTCGTGATCGAAAGTTTTCCGCCCGGTCTGGGTGAAAAACTGGGGCTGACTTATGACGCATTTCGCGCGCGCAAGGCCGATATCATCATGTGTTCGATCAGCGCATTCGGAGATGGGCCGCTGGGCAAGTCCATGCCCGGATATGACGCGCTGGTGCAGGCCGTTTCAGGTCTGATGAGCTTTACCGGCAACGAAGGCGAACCAACCGTGCGGATCGCGCCATCGGTGCTCGATCTTGGCACGGGGCAGTGGTCGGCCATGGGGATCATGGCGGCGCTGGCGCGGCGGGCGCAGGGTGGGGGCGGGGAATACGTGCGATCCGCGCTGACAGATACCGCGTTCAATCTGATGAACCACCAGCTTCTTGGCTTGTTGGCAACGGGCGAGGAACCGCGCAAATTCGGTGCGGGCGCGCCCAGTGCGGCGCCATACGGCGTTTTTCGCGCTAATGATGGCGAACTGATGATCGCTACCGCCAGCGAGCCGCAGTTTCCCCGGCTCTGCGCGGCGCTGGGTCTGGACGATCTGCCAGCGGACGAACGATTCGCAACAATGGCCGCGCGCCTGCGCAACCGGGGTGAACTGGATAGCCTGATTGCCCGGCGGATTGCAGGTGCAAGCGTGGCCGACTGGCTGGCGATCCTGGGCGATGCGGGCATCTCGTGCGGCCGGGTGAACAGCGTGGGAGAGGCGATCACGCAACCTGAAATCGCAGAGCGGAACTTGCTGGTCGAAATGGCCTCCGCTGGCGGAAATCCGGGCATCAGCCAGCTTCGGCTGCCGATTGATCCGGGCGCGGAAGGGGTGCGGCTGCGCCCGCCCGCGCTGGGAGAGCACACGTCCGAAATTCTTGCAGAGATTGGCCGGTCGTCCCGGTAAATCGATCGCGCGAAAGTGTGACAGTGTTCACCGTTGACATGTGCAAATGCGAATCGCATACTTCGGAAATAAAACAGGTGTTTTAAATTGCGCGCCGACATCGGGCGCGGATGCGAGGTGTGCGGATTGCGTTGATGTCGCGGATCCAAGCGGGGCGAGGGCCCGAATACTGGAGGAGGATTGGAGTCATGGAAGAAAGTGCGAACAGGGCGATAGAGCGGGGGCTTGCATGGTGCGGCCCTGTGTTTGTCGTCGGATACTTCTTGTTCTGGGGCATTCTGGGCCAGAACATGCCACCGCCAAACATGATCGGCATGACGCCGGAACAGCTCGTGTCTGAATACTACGGCAAGTACCCCAATCTGGGTATTGCCATGATCGGCTCGGCCACGTTTGGCCTGTTCTACACGGTCTGGTCCTGCCTTCTGGCATCGCTTATGCGCGATGCGAACGGCAATATGACAGCGCTGAGCTTTCTTGAGCTTGCCGGCGGCATTCTGACCGGCTGGCTGCTGGCTTTCTGCCCGGCGATGTGGGCTGCTTGCGCGATTCTTGTCGATCAGGTTGATCCCGGCATGATCAAGATGGTGCACACGTTCTCATGGATCATTTTTGATTGCACATACATGATCACCACCATGCAGATGGTTGGTCTTGGTTTGTGGACAGTGCTGAACAAACGCCAGACGATGTTCCCCGATTGGGCTGGCTGGACCAGCATTGCGATTGGCATCAGCTTTGTTGCGCTGGTAATCATGCCGTTCGTCGATGAAGGCCCGTTCGCAGTCGATGGCCTGTTCAATTACTGGATCATTTTCGGAACATGGTTCTTCGCGTTCTTTGCGGCGTACAACTATTTCGTGCTCAAGCACGTATATCGTTCGCCCGAAGAGCAGGAACGTGCCGCAGGACGGCTCAGCCCGGCCTGAACGGTCTGAATTGACAACTCTGACGCGCCCGGCCTAACAGCCGGGCGCTTTCTTTCCTGCTGATGTGGAACTGAAATGAGCGTAAGCGAATCCGGCCAGAGCGTGCCGGAAAGTCAGCCGGGCACGAACGGCATCTGGACGTTCGTGTTTATCGACATGATCGTTTTCAGCATGATCTTCATCGTGTTTCTGAGCGAGCGTGTGCGCCTGCCAGAAGTGTTTGCCGCCGCGCAGGAGCGGATGACGTTTGCCTTCGGGCTGGGCAACGCGCTGGTTCTGCTGACCAGTTCGCTGTTCATGGTTGAGGCGGTTCACGCGGCGCGCAAACAGGATCTTGCGCGCGTGCGCATGATGTTGACCGCGTGTCTGGCCTGCGGTGCGGTGTTCGCGGTGAACAAGGTGATCGAATACAACGCGAAAATTGCCGAAGGGCTGACCCCGGCAACCGATCCGTTCTATTCGTTCTATTATTTCATCACCGGCGCGCATTTTCTGCATGTGCTGGGCGGAATGGTTTTTATCGTCCATTGCCGCCAGCGTGCGGCACTGGAAATCGGCGGCGAAAGTTACCGGCGCAAGCTGGAAAACACCGGGCTGTTCTGGCACTTTGTTGACTTGCTCTGGCTGTTCATCTTTCCGCTTATTTATCTGGCGGGGATCAACTGATGTCAGGGGGCAATCACAATCATCCCCGGCCGGTTATCATCTGGGCGATACTCATGCTGCTGACGATCGCGTCGGTTATCATCGCAGAGTTTGCATCCTCGCACCTGCTGCTGGTAATCGTCGTATTTGGTGTGGCGATCGTCAAAGGACAGCTTGTTGCGGTGCATTTCATGGAAGTGGGCGAAGCCGCGCCGGTCTGGAAAACGCTTTACCGCGTCTGGATCGTCGGAATCGGGCTGTTGCTGATCGGCGCGCACGTTATCTCAGGCTGAGTGCCGGGGCCGGATTCCACGGCAGCCCCGCACCGGGCGTGACAAAATCGCCCGCGTGCGGTTCTTGCCGTTTGCCATGTTTCTGGTTGTGCGTCTGACGGCTACTCGGCCGGCACCGCTTCCTGTGAGCTTGAGAATGTCAGTTCGCTGAAATCTTCGTCCAGCGATTTCTGGACTTCGTCGAAATAGCCTGCCGCGCCGCCGAAATAGTGAAGCGGCGCATGGGCCTTGCCCGGAATGTTGGCGCCCATGAACCACGATCCCAGTTCGGTCGCCTGACCAAGCAGCGTCTCGTCAAGCAATTCGGTCATCAGATTGACCCAGTCTTCAACCGGCTCGGGTTTGACTTCGACAGTGTCCGCGCCTTGCGCATCGGCCTTTTGCATCGCGCGCGATATCCAGTCCACCGCGGCATCGATAACCGGCGGCACGTTGGAAAACGGCGATTGCGGGCCGGTGAGAATGTACATGTTGGGAAACCCGTCCATAACGATCCCCAGATGCGTGCGCGGGCCTGCCGCCCATTTATCGCGCACCAGTTCGCCCCCGCGACCGCGCACTTCCAGCTTGGTCAGCGGCCCGGTGACAGCGTCGAAACCGATGGCGAAGATGATGATATCAAATTCATATTCGGCGACATCTGTTTTCAGCCCGGTTTCGGTGGCAGCGACAAGCGGGTGCTTGCTGACATCGACGAGGTGGACGTTATCCCGGTTGAACGTTTCATAAAAGAAATTGCCAAGCGGCGGGCGCTTCAGCGCAATCGGATATTTCGGGCACATCAGCTCGGCCGTTTCGGGATCTTTCACGATCGACCGGATTTTCTTGCGCGCAAATTCGGCGGCGGCGGCGTTGGTGCGCTCGTCCGTCAGGATGTCGGCGAAGGTTTCAAACAGAAAGCGGAAGCCGCCCTGTTCCCAGCCATATTCAAAGATACGTTCGCGCTCTTCATCGTCAACATCGTCATAGGTTAACGTCGAACTTTCCATCGGGAAAGCGAAGACCTGCTGGCGAACCTGTTTCCAGATATCGTCGTAATTTGCCTTGATGGCTGCGCGGTCGGTATCGTCGAGCGGGTGATTGCGGCCGGGCAGAACATAGTTCGGGGTGCGCTGGAACATCGTCACGCTGGCCGCTTCCTTGGCGACAATGGGCACGATCTGCACCGCGCTTGATCCGCTTCCGACAATGCCGACACGCTTACCCCGGAAATCGACGGGATCCTTGGGCCACTTGGACGACATATACCATTCGCCCTTGAACCCGGACATGTCGAACGGTGGCTGGACGGCGACCGCGAACCAGCCGACCGCGGAGATAAAGTGGTTGCAGCGATAGCTCTGGCCATCGTGCGTGGTGATGACCCACTGGTTGGCGCTTTCATCGTAAATGCACGACTGGACGGTGGTATTGAACTGCATGTCGCCGCCCAGATCGAAGCGATCGACAACATGGGCAAGGTATGCCTGAACCTGATCCCATGTTGGCATGCGCTCCGGCCAGTCCCACTCGTTCATCAGTTCCTTGGAGAACGAGAAACAGTAGCCCCAGGCCTCGCTGTCGGTCCGGGCGCCGGGATAGCGGTTCCAGTACCACGTGCCGCCCGCTTCGCTGCCCGCGTCGAACAGTCGCACGGATTTGCCGAGCTGCTTCATCTCGTACAGCGCGCGAACGCCGGCGAAACCGGCTCCGACAATGATTACGTCATAATCGACTGCGGGCTGGCCCGCGTTCTGTTTGATCGTCATGAAGTCCTCTCAACCCGTGGGCCAATCTTAACGCTGCCCGTTCTGCACTTTGGCGAGCAATCCCTCGCTTTTTATCCGCAGGCGATGCCCGGTGTCAAGATGGCATGCAGTTTTGCGCGCTTATGCGAGTTCGCTGCGCCTGTCACGGGCTGTGCAGGCCGGTTCGGGGCTTGACGAAAAATCTGGCGGGCCATATGCAGGCACCATATTGAGAGTAATTACTCGCTTTCAACGTGTTTGTGCTCGGCAAATGTGTTTGTGCTCAGCGGGTAACGGGAGAATTGCGATGTCTGAACCCACGGCCGGTGCGTCAGCCGGTATAACCTATCCTGATTATGAGAGCCTGAAACTTGATTGGCCGGAAGAGCGTGTGCTGCGCGTGACGCTGTCTCGCGGCAAGATGAATGCGATGGATTTTCAGCTTCATCACGATCTTGGCCACATCTGGTCGCTGATCGACAAGGATCCGCAAGTGAACTGCGTGGTCGTCACGGGCGAGGGCAGGGCATTTTCCGCCGGTGGTGATTTCGACATGATCGAGAATATCCTCGATGATCACGATTTCCGCTGCAAGATGTGGAAAGACGCACGCACGATGGTCGATTCCATGCTTTCGTGCAGCAAGCCGGTTGTTTCGGCGATCAACGGTCCGGCGGCAGGTGGCGGACTGGCGGTTGCGCTGCTGGCGGATGTCACCGTGGCGGCGGAATCGGCCAAGCTGGTTGACGGGCATGCAGTGCTGGGCGTTGCGGCAGACGATCACGCCGTTGCCATCTGGCCGCTCCTTACCAGCATGGCCAAGGCGAAGTATTACCTGATGACGAGCGAGCCGATCTCTGGCCGCGAGGCAGAGCGGATCGGCCTTGTCAGTTTTTGCGTTCCCGATGAGGAATGCGTGCCGCGCGCGCTGGAAATCGCCAATCGCCTGGCCAGTGCGGCGCCTGCGGCAACGCGGTGGACCAAACTTTCGCTCAACAACTGGATGAAGCAGGCCTGGCCCGCGTTTGAGGCATCGCTCGCATTTGGCATCCTGGGTTTCACCGGGCCCGAAGCGCGCGAAGGGCTCGATGCGCTCAAGGAAAAGCGCGATCCCAAGTTTAATCCCGTATCTTATGTCTGAGGAAGCTATGTCGGAAGAAACCAGAACCTATATCATCACCGGCGCTGCGGGCGGCATTGGCGGGGCTGCAGCCAAGCGCTTGCTGCGCACCGGCGCCAATGTGCTGGGCGTGGATATCAGCCAGCGCCGGCTTGATGCGTTTGTTGAAGATTGCGCAGGCCTGCCCGGCCGCGTGGCAACCCACCGTGCCGATCTTTCCAAGGAAGATGAAGTCAAAGGCGTGATCGCGGCGTGTCTCGATACGTTTGGCTCCATGCATGGCATCGCCAATGTTGCCGGCGGCATGGTTGCGATTGAAGCCGATTCGATGGATCGGCCGCTTGCCCAGATCGATCTCGATTATTTCCGCCGCACCTTTGAAGTGAACGTCGATAGCGCGTTCCTGATGTGCAAACATGCCGAACCGCATTTCACCGAACAGGGCTATGGCAAGATCTGCAATGTCGCCTCGCTCGCCGCGTTCGCCAATCGCCCCGATCTGGGCGACACGGCCTACAACCCCGCAAAGGCGGCGGTTGTGGCGCTGACGCAGACTCTCAGTATCCTGCTTGGCCGCAGCGGTATCCGCGTAAACGCGATTGCGCCGGGTCTGGTGTTCAGCCCGAAAGTGGCCGAAACATTCGGCGGTGCCTATGTTGAGCGGCACCTTGGCTATACCGCGCTGGGCAAGTTCGCGACGGTGGAAGACGAAGCCGAAGCGATCGGTTTTCTGCTTGAGCCACAGTCCGATGCGATCACCGGAGAGGTGCTGCGCGTATCGGCGGGAACGCGCTGACGATGGCGTCAACTGCGTCTGGGGCGTCAACTGCGTCTGGGGCGTCTGTGGACGAGGCGGCGCGCATGCAGTCCGCCGTTGTCGGTCTGCTGGCTGCCTCGTGCGGTGATGTCACATTGTCAGGCTGGTCGCAGATTTTTGGCGGCAATGCCCGGCGCGCGTGGGCTTTCGATGCGATATCGGCGGAGCAGGGGACGCTTCCCTGCATCCTTCTCAGCCAGGCTGCCGTCACCCATGTCGAGGCCGACCCCGATGCCGAATTTGGCGCGCTGGCCGCGCTCAACGGATCGGATGTGCGTGCGCCGCGCGCCTTGGCGATAGATCGCGAAGGTGTGGTCACCGGATCGCCCGCTATCATTCTTGAGCGGGTTGCCGGTGAGGCAGGCGCGGTCGAATTTCTGGCCATGGCCGATGATGCGGGGCGCGGGCTTTCACAGGATCTGGCGAAAGCGGCTGGCGAACTGCACCGTTTTGACTGGACATCCAGCGGGTTTGCCCAACCCGATCACGGCCCGGATGGCGATCCGGTTCGCGCGCAGATAGAACACTGGCATGATCAGTTTTTCAAACACCGGCTTGAGCCACACCCGGTTCTGGCATGGCTGTTTGACTGGCTGCGCGATCATGCGCCCGATCCGGTGCGGCTGTCGATCGTGCATGGCGATATGCGGCCGGGCAATTTCCTCTATCTCGATGGCAAGGTATCGGCGATCCTCGATTGGGAAATGGCGCACATCGGCGATCCGGCGGAAGATATCGCGTGGATATATCGCGCGCTGTGGAGCCCGGCGAAGTTTCTGCCAGCCGATGATTTCCTGGCGATCCACGCGCAGCATGCCGGGTTTGCCGTGCCGCGCCGGGATTTTGCCTATTACCGCATTTTCAGCGAAGTGAAGTTTGCGGTTATCTCGCTTGCCGCATCGCACAGCTTTGCTTCGGGCGGCACGCCAAACTTGCGCCATATAGACCGGGCCGCCAAGGTTCCCGAATGCCTGCGCAATGCGCTGGAATGGATCGCGGCGGAAGACTGGGAGACAAGCAATGCTGCTGCCTAGCACTGGCGACCTGCTGCATGGCCTGCGCCAGAGCCTGAAGCAGACTGTTCTGCCCGAAGTGCCGGACGGCGCGGCGTCCCGGCAATTGAAAGCTGCCTTGCATCTGCTTGGGCGGCTGGAGCGCAGCTGGGATCTGGCGGGCGCGCATCTTGCGCAGGACAATGCCGATATCGAAGCCGTGCTTGGCGAATTGCTGCCGCAAGAGGGCGAGCAATCGCTTGAAGCGCGCCTTTCGCAAGTGCAGGCAGAGCCGCCCGGTGGTTTTAATGATGTGGCATTGCGCGCTGCTGCCACGCGCAATCTGGCGCTTCACGCCATCGTCGCCGACCTGCCAGACTGCGCCCAGTTGCAGGCTCTGCGCCAACGCATGGTGGAACGCGATTCCGTTTATATTGGTGATAAGGCACCCGGTCAGGAGGGGCCGAAATGACAATGCAGGCCGAATTTCAGACTGTGATCCGCGCGATTGACGAAGAAGCGCGCGGCGTGAAATCGTTTTCGCTCGAACGCGTGGATGGCGCCGATTTCCCACACTGGACGCCCGGTGCGCATATCGACATCGCGCTGGGTGAAGGCCTTAATCGCCAGTATTCGCTGTGCGGAGACCCCGAAGATCATCGCCGCCTGCGCTTTGCCGTGCTGCGCGAAGAACAAAGCCGGGGCGGCTCATCCATGCTGCACGACACGGTGGGCGTTGGCGATACATTGCCGGTCCTTTCGCTGCGTAACAATTTCCCGCTGGTGGACGCCGATCTTTACCTGATGATTGCAGGCGGCATCGGCATCACGCCGATACTGGCGATGGTCCGCGAACTGGAAGCGCGCGGAAAAGACTGGCTGCTGCTTTATGGCGGTCGGTCGCGCGCCAGCATGGCCTTCCTTGAGGAACTGGGAACCTTTGGCGATAAAGTGGTGGTGTGCCCGCAGGATGAAAGCGGCCTGCTCGATATCGCCGGTTTTCTGGGCACGGATCAGGTGCGCACGGTTGCCTATTGCTGCGGCCCCGAAGCGCTGATCACGGCGGTTGAGGCGCATTGCAGCGACTGGCCCGAAGATTCGCTCCAGATAGAACGGTTCCACCCGCGCGAGCAGGAGGCAGCTGCCGGCGGCGATACCGGCTTCGAAGTGGAACTGCGCAAATCGGGCAAAGTGGTGACAGTCGCGCCCGATGTGTCGATCGCAGAGGCGCTTGAAGATGTGGGTGTCGTCATTCCGCGTTCGTGCAACGAGGGGACATGCGGAACCTGCATCACCAAAGTTGTCGAAGGCATTCCCGATCATCGCGATTCGTTCCTTCGGCCCAAAAAGCGGGCGGAGAACAAGCGGATCATGGTCTGCTGTTCACGCTCGCTGACACCAAGGATCGTGCTCGATGTCTGACACTGCCGGAAACGCCCCGCTTGACCGTCTGGGAAAGCCCGCGCGTGTTCCGCGCGTCGCGCCCGACTGGTCTGTCAGCGCGCTGATAAGCCCCGGCGCGCTGGCGGGTGCAAACGGGATGCGCTGGGGACCGGATGGCGATCTGTATGTGGCGCAGGCTTTCGGTTCTCAGATCAGTGCGGTGGATACGGCAACCGGGCAGGCGCGCATCGTTTCAGGCGCCGATGGCCAGATCATCGCGCCAGACGATCTAGCGTTTGATACCCATGGCAACCTGTTCGCCACCGAAGTGATGAACGCGCAAGTCAGCGCGATACGCCCCGATGGCCGCATCGATGTGATCGCTTCCGATGTGCCGGTCGCTAACGGCGTTACCGTCCATGATGATCGCATTTTCATGAGCGAATTCAATCCTGAAGGTCGCATCTGGGAACTGTTTGCCGATGGCAGCCAGCCGCGGCTGATCGCTTCGGACCTGATGATGCCCAACGCGTTGTGCCTTGGCCCGGATGGTTATCTTTATTTTCCGCTTGTTCCTTTGGGCGAAGTCTGGCGCGTGTCCTCCCAAGGCGGCGAGGCAGAGCGGGTGATCGGCGGGCTGGATATTCCAACGGCGGTCAAGTTCGATGCGCGCGGCCAGTTGTTCGTGGTTGAATCGGGCACCGGATCGGTGGCGCGGATCGATGTGGCGGCGGGAGCGAAGTCTGAATTTGCGCAAGTTGCCTACGGGATAGACAATTTCGCGTTTGCGCCCGATGGCAGGATGTTCGTTTCGCACTTCACCGATGGCGAAGTGGTTGAAATTTCGCAAGACGGCGCGCAGCGCATCGCCGTGGCGGGCGCGATGTGCGGGCCGTTTGGCCTTGCAGCTGCAGGGAACGGCGGACTGGCCGTTGCCGACGGGATGAGCCTTGCGCTGGCGGACGGCACCGGCGCGGTGGTGCGGCCATCGATGCTTTTGCAACATGGCTTTCCCGGGTATGTCAGAGGCGTGGCGATGGCGGCCGACGGCGCTTTCATCGTGACCAACAGCGGCGGGCAAGTTGCCCGCTATCGCCCCGGCGAAGAGGCCGCCGTGCTGTGCGAGGGGCTGGACCGGGCGATGGGGCTTGCCGTTGCAGGCGATGGCACGATCTATGTTTGCGAAGCGGGCGGCGGGCGCGTGATTGCGATAGGCGCTGATGGCGATGTGCGCACTGTGGCGCAAGCGCTTGACCGGCCAACCGGGATCGCTCTGGCGGCCGATGGCGGCCTGCTGGTGAGCGAAGCGGGCGCGGGCCGGGTGATCCACATACAGGATGGCGCGCAAAACACCCTGATTTCGGGGCTGGACGAGCCGCATGGCGTGGCCGTGAACAGCGCCGGCATATTCGTGCTCGATCGCGGAGCCGGAGCGTTGGTCTGTCTTGGTGACGACGGGGAAGCAAAGGCGATTGCCGAAAATCTGCCTGTCGGCGGCCATAGCGGCATGCGCCAGAATGTGCTGCCCGGCATCAAGGATCTGATGCCGGGACCGCTGTTGCCGTTTGCCGATCTGGCTGCTGTTGACGATAGCACAATCGCTGTTGGCGCAGATCAGACCGGCGCGATCCTGATGATTTCACGCGGCCCGAAATAGCGCGCGCCCGATTGCACGCCTGATCCGGGCGCGCGATTTGCTCTGCTCGCCTAAAACGTGATGTCGGCCAGTTCTTCGCGCAGTTTGTCCTTGCGAATCTTGCCATATGTCGCGCGCGGAAAATCTTCGCGAAATATGATGCGCGACAGGCGCTGATACTTGGCAAGCTGGCCGTTCACCCAGTCAAGCATCTCTTCGGGCGTAACCGTGGCATCCGCTTTCAAGGTGACCGCGCCCACCGGGGTTTCGCTCCATCGGGGATGCGGCACACCAACAACCGCGATTTCCGCCACTGCCGGGTGCCGGGCGAGCACTTCTTCCAGATCGGCGGCATAGATGTTTATCCCGCCGGATTTGATCATGTCTTTCTTGCGGCCTGAAACATATAGAAAGCCATCGGCATCGATCTGGCCCAGATCGCCGCTGCGCAGGTATGTCTGGCCAGCGGGCGAAAGCCAGACTGTTTCGGCGGTCAGATCCGGCCGCCCGTAATAGCCTTTCATCATGCCCGGCCCATAGGCAACGATCTCGCCGGTTTCGCCGGTGGGTAGTTCGTTGCCATCCTCGTCGATAATGCGCAGATCTTCGAGAAATCCGGCCTTGCCCACGGTGTTGCGTTTGCCCAGCTCAAAATCGCCGGGATACGCGATGGTGAAGAAGCCTTCGGTCATCCCGTAAACTTCATAAATGCCTGCATCGGGGATCAGTTTGGCAAGAGCATCGCGCGTGGCGACTGGCATTGTCTGTCCGGCGCTGACAAGAACCCTAAGCGTTTTCAGATCGTCCGGGTTTCCATCGTGCTGGATCAGCGAAACATACATCGCGGGGACCATGAAGCCGTGGGTTCCCCCTTCGCGCGCAACCGCTTCGAAAAAGGCAGCTGGCGAAAATTTGGGGATCAGCACGATCTTGCCGCCATAATAAAGCGCGGGAAGCATCGTGATCATCGTTCCCGATGCATAGATCGGCGTGGAGCAGATGGCGACGCCATAGCGGCCAATGCCAAGCCCGGCGCCGAAGCCATAGCAATAATTGAGCCGGCCAAAATGGCTGTGTTCCACGCCTTTGGGGGTTCCGGTGGTGCCGGAGGAATAGAAAATCGTCATCGAATCGCTCGTTGAGACTTTGACGTTCGGCGGTGTTTCGGGTGCGTTCGCGGTCAGCTCTTCGGCCTGTCGCCAGCCGGGCAGGGCGTCTTCGCCGAACATGAAATATCTGTCAGCGGCGATGGCGGGCAGATCGCCCCTGATCCGGTCAACCTGCGCGCAGGTGTCGGCATCGGCGAAGAACACCACGCCTTGCGACGCAGCGGCAAGCCGGGCAAGCGAGGCATCATCCAGCATCGGGTTGAGCGGCACGATCACGCACCCCGCGCGCGCCGCTGCCCAGAACAGTGTGAACGATCCGATGCCGTTGGGCAGCAACATGCACACTTTGTCGCCTTTTTCGCAGCCTGCCGCGATCAGGCCATTGGCAAGCCGGCTGACCGCGCCATCGAGTTCGCGCCAGGTGAGCCGGACATCCTCACACACAAGGGCGATCCGGCTTCCGCTTTCGCGCGCGTGGTGGGCGATGGCATCGGCGCAGAGGTGATCGTTGTGATATACAGGCAGTTGCGCGTGTGCGTGCGACTGCTCTTCAGGCTCAGCCATGTTGTCTCCCCGGTATGCGCCCGCGATTCCAAATAAGCGAGCAAATACTCTCATTATGAAGGTAAAGACTTGCAGTCATATCGTCAATATCGCTTTGGGCGTTATGAAATTTGGCTTCATATTGCGCGGTTTCTGGAAACATCCCTGCGCGCGAGTTGACGTAGCCCGCCGGGTTTGTCATAGCTTTCCTAAAGCGAGCGAAAGCTCAATAATTGGCGAGTGAGGAAGGGCAAAGGCAAATGCCGACACGGCTAAGCGTGGTTACTGGCGGTAAAGCGGCTTCGCGGCCCGGCGCGGCGAAGCAGGAGCGTTCGCGCAAGCGTCGCCAGCACCTCACCGAAGTGGTCATGCAGCTTATCAAAGAGCGCGGTTTCGCAGGCATTTCGGTCAACGAAGTGGCGGAGCGCGCGTCGCTGAGTGTGGGCGGGCTTTATCGGCATATCGGCACCAAAAACGATCTGCTGGAGATGGTCTGCGATGAGATCAATCTCGATTTGCTTGAGGAAATGCGCGCGGCAACCGCGAAAGCGCGCGGGGCAACGGCCAAGCTGGAAGCGGCGATCCGCGTTTACTGGCTGCGTCATTGGGATTCCGCATCGGCAATTCTGGTCTCTTATCGCGAATATCCCTCATTCAGCGCGGAAGCGAAGAAGCGCTATCGCGATGAGGAAAAGCGCCTTGCGGAATTCTTCGCCGATCTGATCCGTGCCGGCTCCATTTCCGAAGAGTTTCGCGAAGTCGATGATCGGCTTCTTGCATATGAAATCATTCTGCTCGCGCACATGCGCGCGCTTAAAGGCTACACTTTTGAAGGCCGCGAACGCGACGATATACTCGAAGAGGTTCTCGAGTTGATTTTTTCGCGCCTGCGCCCTGCTGGTAACGATTGAAGGAGCTGGCGATGACTGTCGACGAACTTACATACGATCCATCTGACCCTGCGGTTTTGCGCAATCCGCATCCGGTTTTCGCCCGCCTGCGCGCGGAAGATCCGGTGCACTGGAGCGATCCGATGTCCGGCTGGATCGTTACCGGCTATGACGATATTCTCGATGGCCTGACCGACAGCGAAGTCTATTCGGCCGAGCGGCTGACCAATGTTCGCAAGCATCTGCCCGCCGCCGCGCACACCGCAGCGGAAGAGGTTTTGCGTTATCTCAATAGCTGGATGGTGTTTCGCGATCCGCCCGATCACACGCGGTTGCGTCGCCATATGGCGAACGTGCTCAACCTTCCGACGTTTGAGGCGCTGCGCGGCACTGTATCGGAACTGACAACGATGCTGCTCGACAAGGTGCCCGGTGACGAAACTATCGATATGCTGCCCAGTTTTTCGATCATGCTGCCGGGAATGGTGGTGATGGAACTGATGGGCGTGGATCGTGACCGGCTGCTTGAGGTAAAGAGCTGGTCGGACGATATGATGCTGTTCATCGGCAGCGCGCGCGGTGTGCCCGATAAGTATGAACGCGCCCGTCACGGTGCGGTTTCCATGGCGACCTTGTTCAAGGAACTGATCGCCAGGCGCCGCGCGGATCCGCAAGGCGATATGCTTTCACAGCTGATCCTGTCGGAAGTGGACGGTCAGACCCTCGAAGACGATGAGCTGGTCGGCTGCCTGATGATGGTGCTGAACGGCGGGCATGAAACCACTGCCAATCTCATCAACAATTCGCTGATGGCGCTGGCGCACAATCCCGATGCTTTCGCGCATCTCAAAGCCAATCCCGATGCCATGCCGACCGCGGTGGAGGAATTTCTGCGCTATGACAGCCCGATCCTGTCCATCGGGCGCGTGGTGAAGGAAGACACCGAACTGGGCGACAAGGAGCTTACCGCCGGTGAGCGCGTGTTCTTCATGCTGCTTTCGGCCAATCGCGATGAAGAGGTGTTTGACGATCCCATGAAGCTGGATATCACCCGCGATCCCAATCCGCACATGGCCTTTGGCAAAGGGCCGCATTTCTGCCTTGGCACGCCATTGGCGCGGATCGAAGGGCAGATCGTGCTCAATGAGATTATCAGTCGATTTTCTTCAATCGAGATGGCGGAACCGGTTGAAAACATCACCTGGATCAACTCGCTGGTGACGCGCGGGCCTTCGCGCATGCCGATCCGGCTGGGTCGATGAGCGAAGAGACTGCCCTGAACGGCGACTGGGCGTTCGAGGCGGACGACCATTTTGCCGAGCAGTTTCCGCTTTCCCCGCTTGATGATCATCTGATTCATCAGACACCCGATCCTATGCGGGTTGTCGCCTCGACCGATCCGCGCTTTTTTGAGCGGCACTGGAACGTGTTTCACGATCAGAAGGGAGAGCTTCTGGTGGTGACCGGCGGGAGCTTCTATCCCAATCTCGATACTGCCGAAGCGTTTGCCATCGTAACCCACAAAGGCATTCAGCGTTCGGTGCGCGCGTTTCGCAAGATCGGCGCGAACCGGGGCAATATCCATGTCGGGCCGATCCAGCCGACGATTGTTTCGGGCATGCGCGAATGGCGCCATGTGCTGGCACAAAACGATTTCGGCATTCGCTATGAACTCGATTGGCAGGATACCCACCGGCAGGCCTATCGTGCGGCTTATGGATCGCTTGAGCGTGGCAATCCGCCCGGCGGGCAGCGCCATGTGACGGCCGGGTTTGAAAGTTTCGGGCGCGTAGGCGGCTGGGTTGAGATCGAAGGCGAGCGGATCGAGCTGTCACTTGCCGAAGGGCGCGGCACCCGCGATCGCCACTGGGGCGTTGGGCGCGGCGTTGGCGGGCCGCGTTTTCAAAGCGATGGCAAGCCGCCCAAGGCCGGCTGGATCGGCGGGGTGTGGATCGCCTTTTCGGATTTTGCGATCTGGGGGCCGATCGTGCTCTATCCGCTGGGCGATAATCGCCCGCGCCATGGCAAGGTTCGCAAGGTTGAACGTCGGCTGCGTTTCGATGAGGCGACGCGCATCTTTGAGGAAGGCGAGATCGATTTTACGTTGGACAATGGCGATGTGAAGCATGTCCGGTTTGAACGGATCGCGCAGCAGAGCGCATACATGACCTGCGGCCTCTATGGTGGGTCACCAGACAAGTCGATCTGGCAAGGCGATGCCGTTGGCGAGAAGATCGAAGGTGATCGCTATGATCTGCACGATGCAGCCGTGCGCGAAAAGCTGCGCGGGCTGAATGAGCATCACTGCCGGATCAGCTGCGATGGCGAGGAAGCGACAGGTATTCTCCAGCCGCTTGAACCCGATGCCTATGAAGCCTGTAAGCGCGGCGAAAAGGGCTGGGCGTTTTTGTGATCCGAGGCTCAGGGCCGATAATTGCTGCCATGAGAGATGGTTGGTCGATTGACAGCGAGCGTCAAACAGGCGCATTTCGACGAATGCCCCAGTTTTTCTGAGCAAGACCCCGATGTGCCGGGCATAGCCCTGCTTCTCACTTTCGCGTGGTA
Source organism: uncultured Sphingomonadaceae bacterium (assembly GCA_947258815.1). Lineage (GTDB taxonomy): Bacteria > Pseudomonadota > Alphaproteobacteria > Sphingomonadales > Sphingomonadaceae > Novosphingobium. The sequence goes on along the minus strand of CAMYJW010000030.1, from coordinate 695,763 downwards.
TTCGGAGGGTTAGACCGGCGGATCGCGTCTGGAATCGTCTGTGTCATCACTGTGCATTGATGTGACGCAATGCAGCGGACGCATCCGGCCCGTACAAGGCGATCAACAAGCGCTTCATCCGCTGGAGAAAACGGGTATTTTCGATCGCACCTTCATCAAACCGGCGCGCCCGGCGCGATATGGCGTTTTGTTGGTTCTGTGGATGACCGCGTTGACGGGGTGCACTCTGGCACCTGAGCACGCCCGGCCGATACCGCCGGTACCAGGCGTTTATCCGGGGCAGACTGCGAACGGAAATTCGATTGCCCGGATCGGATGGGACGCATTCTTTCAGGAGCCGCAGCTCAAGGCATTGATTGCCGATGCGCTGGCCAACAACCGCGATATCCGCATCGCTGCCGGTCGCGTGGCCGAGGCGCGGGCTGCCTATCGCATTCAGGGTGCGGCGCTCTATCCGCAGCTTGATGCTGTGGCGACGGGCACCCGGTCGCGCACCCCGGCGGACCTCTCGGTCACCGGACGGTCCCAGACGGGAAGCCAGCTTCACGCGATGCTGAGCGCGGGTTGGGAAATTGATTTCTGGGGGCGGCTGCGCAATCTGCGTGAAGCGGCGCGTGAGCAGTATCTGGCAACTGAAGAGGCGCGCCGGGCTGTTGCCATCAGCCTCGTCGCGCAAGTGGCCAGCGGCTATCTGCTTGAGCTTGAATATGCCGAACGGATCGGGCTTGCCGCGCGCACGATCGCCACGCGTGAGGAATCGCTGCGTATCCTGCGTCGCCGTTATGAAGTCGGTTCGGGATCGCGGCTTGAACTGACGCAGGCGCAGGTGCTGCTTGCGCAGGCGCAAACGGCCCTGCAAGGGCTGGAGCAAGAGCGTGACATCAATCGTAACGCATTGGCGCTGCTGGTTGGCAAACCGGTTCAGATTGCTTCTGTCGAACACAGCCTGACGGCGTATGACGAGCGCAGTGCCTTGCCCGCGGGGCTGCCTTCCCAATTGCTGGAAAACCGCCCGGATGTTGTCGCGGCCGAACACCTGCTTCGCGCCGCCAACGCCGATATCGGCGCTGCAAGAGCAGCCTTTTTTCCCAATGTTGCACTGACCGGAGCATTGGGGACGGCCAGTACCGAGCTTGACGGCCTGTTTGCGGGGGGCAGCGGTTCATGGAATTTCACGCCGTCGCTGAGCCAGCCGATTTTCAATGCGGGCCGCAATGCTGCCAGCCTTGATCTGGCAAAAGCGCGCCGCAATGTTGCGGTTTCGGAATATGAGCGCACTGTTCAGAGCGCGTTTCGCGATGTTGCGGATGCGCTTGTGCTGCGTCGGCAACTTGCGGCGCAGGTTGCGACGACGCAGGAGATGTTGTCCGCGCTTGGTGAACGGGCGCGCCTTGCCAATCTGCGTTTCGAGCATGGGCGATCCGCCTATCTTGAAGTTCTCGATGCGCAGCGTGATCTGTTTGGCGCGGAGCAGGCGCTGGTCGGCCTGCGCCGTGGATACCTTGCCAGCGGTATTGCTTTATATGCCGCGCTTGGCGGCGGTTTCCCAAAGCATGACGATCTCTCCTCCGCCAATCCAGCGTCCAGGGATGTGAAGTGATGACAATAACCGACAATCGCTGGGTCCGGCGTGGTGCAATTCTGGCCGCAGTGCTGGTGATGGCCTTGCTGCTCTGGCAGTTCACGCAGGACGACAGCCTGCCCGATGGCATTATCGGCGGCAATGGCCGGATCGAGGCTGTTGAGATCGATGTGTCGGCGAAAATGCCGGGGCGGATCCGCGATATCGTTGCGGATGAAGGCGATCTGGTGAAAGCCGGAGATATCGTCGCCCATATGGATACCGACGTTCTGCTTGCCCAGCGCGCCGAGGCGGAGGCAGGGCTGGCGCAGTCCAGAAACGCAATCCAGATTGCCGAAAGCCAGGTAATACAGCGGCAGAGCGAGCGGGCCGCCGCGCTGGCCGGGGTTCGCCAGCGAGAAGCAGAACTGTCGGCTGCGCGCAAGCGGCTCAGGCGCTCGACAACTCTGGCGCGCGAAGGGGCGACATCGGCGCAGGAGCGTGACGACGATCAGGCGAGAGTGGAAGGGGCAAGAGCCGCTGTCGAGGCGGCAAGGGCGCAGATGGCTGCGGTTGATGCCGCGATCGGAACGGCGCGCAGTCAGGTGATCGGCGCGCGATCGGCCGTTGATGCAACACGCGCCACCATTCGCCGCATCAACGCCGACATTGCCGATAGCGATCTGAAAGCGCCTCGCGATGGGCGCGTGCAATATCGGATCGCGCAGCCCGGTGAGGTTGTCGGCGGGGGCGGGCGCGTGCTCAATCTGGTCGATCTTTCCGATGTGTATATGACATTCTTCATGCCGGAAACCGCGGCGGGCCGGGTCGGCATCGGCAGTGAAGTGCGGATCGTTCTCGACGCCGCGCCGGATTACGTCATTCCCGCGAAAGTATCGTTCGTTGCCGATGTCGCGCAGTTCACGCCCAAGACGGTGGAAACCCAGAGCGAGCGCCAGAAGCTGATGTTCCGGGTCAAGGCGCGGATCGATCCGGCGTTGCTTCGGCGCCACATAACGCAGGTCAAGACCGGGCTGCCCGGCATGGCCTATGTCCGCATCAGCGCGGATGCTGAGTGGCCCGCGGAGCTTGCGGTCAAAACCCCGTGACCAGTGCACCGGCCGATCCCGGATCCGCAGACCCGGAGACTGCCGCGCCTGTCGCCCGTCTGACCGGCGTGAGCCACAGTTTTGGCGATACGTGCGCGCTTGACACGATTGATCTGCTGCTTCCCGCCGGTCGCATGGTTGCGCTTATCGGGCCTGACGGGGTTGGAAAGTCCAGCCTGTTTTCACTGATCGCCGGGGCGCGGGAGATTCAGACAGGGCACGTTGAAGTGCTGGGCGGGGATATGGCGGATCGCGGCCATCGCGATGATGTCTGCCCGCGCATCGCCTATATGCCGCAGGGGCTGGGCAAGAACCTTTATCCCACGCTTTCGATCGCGGAAAATCTTGAGTTTTTCGGGCGTCTGTTCGGACAGGATGCTGCCGAACGCGAACGCCGCATCGCAGATCTGCTTGAAAGCACCGGGCTTTCAGCGTTCAGGGATCGTCCCGCAGGCAAGCTTTCCGGCGGCATGAAGCAGAAACTGGGGCTGTGCTGCGCGCTTATTCACGATCCCGATTTTCTGCTGCTTGATGAGCCGACGACGGGGGTCGATCCGCTGTCGCGCGCGCAGTTCTGGGATCTGATAGAGCGCATTCGCGGCGAACGGCCGGATATGAGCGTGCTGGTTGCTACTGCCTATATGGAGGAGGCGGCGCGGTTTGACTGGCTGGTGGCGATGGATGCCGGGCGGATCCTTGCCACGGGCACGCCAGCGCAATTCTATGCGCGCACTGGTTCCGCCACGCTGGAACAGGCGTTCATCGCGCTGCTGCCCGAAGAGCAACGGCGCGAGCACAAGGCGGTGACGATCCCGGCGCGGGAGAACGCAACGGGCAAGGATACCGCGATCGAGGCCAAGGGCCTGACGATGCGGTTTGGCGATTTCACTGCGGTCGATCATGTCGATTTCAGGATCGATCGGGGCGAGATTTTCGGTTTCATCGGATCGAATGGCTGCGGCAAATCGACCACAATGAAAATGCTGACCGGCCTGTTGCCCGCCAGCGAAGGCGAGGCGTGGCTGTTCGGCGAGCCGGTCGACAGCCGCGATATCGCAACCCGCCGGCGTGTTGGCTATATGAGCCAGGCGTTCTCGCTCTATTCAGAGCTCACCGTCAGGCAAAATCTCGATCTTCATGCCCGGCTTTTCCATGTCGATCCGGCGGATCGGCCCGCGCGCGTTGAAGAAATGGCGCAGCGATTCGGGCTTTCCGGCATCATGGATGCGCTTCCAGAGGCGTTGCCGCTGGGCCAGCGCCAGAGGCTCAGCCTTGCCGTTGCAATGATCCACAAGCCGGAAATGCTGATCCTCGATGAGCCGACATCTGGCGTCGATCCGATTGCGCGCGATCAGTTCTGGCAAATGATGGTCGATCTTTCCCGCCATGACAAAGTGACGATCTTCATTTCCACTCATTTCATGAATGAGGCGGAGCGCTGCGATCGTATATCGCTTATGCACGCGGGCAAGGTTCTGGACAGCGACACGCCGGATCGCATTGTTGAGGAGTGCGGTGTTGAAACGCTGGAGCAGGCATTCATCGCTTATCTGGAAAAGGCGAGTGCGCAAGACGCGCCGGTCGCTTCGCAGCCCGTGCCCGTTTCCGAACCTCATGCTGCCGTTCCAGTTGCTCCATCATCGATGCCAGGCCAGGAAACCGGCATTTCGCGCCTGTTCAGCATCCGGCGCATGCTGGCTTATACGCAGCGCGAACAGCTTGAACTGCGGCGCGATCCCATCCGCGGCCTGCTGGCGCTTGTCGGCAGCGTGATCCTGATGTTCATCGTCGGATACGGGATCAACATGGACGTGGAAGACCTGCCATTTGCGGTGCTCGATCGGGACGGGACGACCACAAGCCAGAACTATACGCTCAATCTGGCGGGGTCGCGATACTTTATAGAGCGCCCGCAGCTTACCGATTACAGTCAGCTCGATCGCAGGATGCGTAACGGAGAGCTGAGTGTCGCGATTGAAATTCCGCCCGGTTTCGCGCGTGATATCCGGCGTGGCACGCCGGTGGAAGTCGGAGTGTGGATCGATGGCGCGATGCCGATGCGGGCGGAAACCGCGCAGGGCTATGTACAGGCGCTGCACGGCCAATGGCTAAGCGATATGAGCATGCAGGAGCTGGGCGTTCGCCCGGCGAGCGGACTGGTCAACATCGAGCTGCGCTATCGTTATAATCCCGATGTCAGAAGTCTGGTGGCGATCGTGCCCGCGATGATCCCTGTGCTTCTTCTGCTGCTGCCTTCCATTCTGACGGCATTAAGCGTGGTGCGGGAAAAAGAACTGGGATCGATCATCAACTTTTATGTAACGCCCGTCAGTCGCGTTGAGTTTCTGCTTGGCAAGCAGATACCTTACGTCGGGCTTGCCATGGTGAATTATGTGCTGCTGATTTTGCTGGCTGTCCTGGTTTTCGGCGTGTCGATCAGCGGCAGCATCGCAACGCTGACATTGGCGGCCCTGCTTTATACGTTGTGTTCCACGGCCATCGGGCTGCTGTTCTCGGTTTTTATGTGCAGCCAGATTGCCGCGCTGTTTGCAACGGCGATTGGGTCAATCCTGCCGGCGGTCCAGTTTTCCGGCCTGATAAACCCGGTATCTTCGCTGGAAGGCGCCGGGGCGGCGATCGGCCGCGTTTTTCCCGCGACTCATTTTATCACCATCAGCCGCGGCGTTTTTTCGAAAAACCTTGGCTTCATGGATCTTACCGTGCCGCTTGCCGCCCTTGCGATCGCGTTTCCCGTCATTCTCGGGGCGAGTGTCCTTTTTCTGAAGAAGCAGGAACGCTGAGATGCGCAGTCTGGCCAACGTCCTCAATCTCGCGATCAAGGAATTGCGCAGCCTGTGGCGCGATCCGATGATGCTGTTCCTGATCTTTTATGCCTTTTCGCTTGGTATCTATGTCGCAGCGTCGGGCATCCCCGAAACGCTGCACAAGGCCGCGATTGCCATTGTCGATGAGGATCAGTCCCCGCTTTCAACCCGCATTACCAGCGCATTTTATCCGCCTCATTTTTCCCGTCCGGCGATGATCGGTCTCGATAAGGTCGATCCCGGGCTGGATTCGGGCGAATATACGTTTGTCGTTGATATCCCGCCGAATTTCCAGCGAGACGTGCTTGCAAGCAGGCAGCCGACCGTTCAGCTCAATGTTGATGCAACCCGGATGAGCCAGGCGTTCAGTGGCGGCGGTTACGTTCAGCAGATCGTTCAGGGCGAGGTTGCGGAATTTGTGCGCGGCACGCGAAGGGCCGCGGCTCCGCCTGTTGATCTGACATTGCGCGCGCGTTTCAATCCGACGTTGGCTCAAAGCTGGTTCGGTGCGGTTATGGAAGTCATCAACAACGTGACCATGCTGTCGATAATTCTGACCGGCGCCGCGCTTATCCGTGAGCGCGAGCATAGTACCATCGAACATCTGCTGGTCATGCCGGTTACGCCTTTCGAGATCATGGCGAGCAAGGTTCTTTCGATGGGGCTGGTGGTGCTTGTCGCCTGTGCCTTGTCGCTGGTGAGTGTTGTCGAAGGCATTCTGGCGGTTCCGATCAGCGGATCGATCCCCCTGTTTCTGGCCGGAGCGGCCCTGCATCTTTTCGCGACGACATCGATGGGCATCTTCATGGGCACGGTTGCCCGATCGATGCCGCAGTTCGGCCTGCTGCTGATGCTGGTCCTGCTTCCGCTTATGCTGCTTTCGGGCGGGATGACCCCGCGTGAAAGCATGCCGGAGTTGGTGCAGAGCATTATGCTGGCCGCGCCGACAACCCATTTTGTCAAGATGGCTCAGGCCGTCCTTTACCGGGGAGCCGGAATCGAGGTGGTGTGGCCGCAGTTCCTTGCGATCGCGGCGATTGGCGCAGTGTTCTTCCTGGTCGCGCTTTCGCGTTTTCGTCGCACGATCGGAACGATGGCCTGACCGTCATACCTCATAAAACCGTCCGTTGTTCGCCGGGATCGTGTTGACACCAGCCCAACAGACACTGCCGCGCGGCCGCATCTCACGACTGGATGTCGGGCTCTCGCGTGATGAGGCCTTTGCTCAGATCATATTTTTGCAGAAGCGATCGATCGATCACTTTCAGTTCCTTGCGCAGGAGTTCAAGGAACGCGGAAGCTGCCGCGGAAAGCGGCGTGCTGGGTGATCGGGCGACGAGATACAGAAAATCGAACGCGCTGTCCTTGAACGGGATGGCGGTGAAATCATCGGATATCAGTTCATTGTATACCGCGATCATCGGCAGAAACGTGCTCCAGCCTGAAATGTGCAGAAATTCCATCATCTCGTTCAGCCCGTCGACGGCGATGCTTTGTGCGGACTGCACTTTGTTGACCTGAATGATACCGTCCAGAAAGGCCCGGAAGGCGTTGCCCTTGGATGGCATCACCAGTTTGAGCGGTTCCAGATCCTCAATTCGGATGTCCTGCTGCGACCGGGCGATGGATCGGCCGCCGCTTACCAGTGCGAGCCGGGACTGGTAGAACGGCTCAACCTCCACGCGCATATCGGCGTAGGTTTGCAGGATCAGTGCAAAGTCCAGCTCGCCTGCGAGTATAAGGTTGGTCAGTCGCTCGCTGCTTCCCGCATCGATAAGCTTGAGCTCCACTGCCGGAAACCGTTCTGAATATTCAAGCAGCATTGGCGCGAGGCGGCCCCGGAAGATCATCGTCGGCAGGCCAACGGTGACAGTGCCGGATATCTGCCCCGCCAGTATCTGCATCTCGCTTTTCGCGCGCTCCATCTCTTCATGAATGCGCAGCGCATTGCGATAGAACCGGGAACCGGCCTGTGTCGGCTTGGCACCGCGCGCGACCCGTTCGAACAATGTGCAGCCCAGTTCAGCCTCAAGCGCGGCGATGCTCACGCTGATGCCCGGCTGCGTTGCATTGTTGCGGGCAGCCGCGCGGGTGAAGCCACCTTCTTCATAGACGGCAAGAAAATCGCGGATCTGACGGAACTCCACAGGCACATCATCCTTTCCAATCCATAACCCTTACATATGCGACTTATTCAAAACAATTATTTTTTATTATTGAAGCGATGCGTCAGATTAGCCGGACAAAATCAGAAGAGGTGTCCATGAAATATCACGTCGTGTCACTGGGAGACCATCTCCCCGATCCGCACACCAAGGCTTATAACGAGAGCCAGGCCGAGCGGTTTCAGGGAATTGTGGATCAGGCCATCCTTGCCGAAAAACTGGGGTTTGAAGGATTCTGGGTCGGCGAGCACCACGGAAACAAATACATCGTTTCCAACCCGCAGATGATTCTCGCGGCAGTGGCGGGGCAGACCTCGCGCATTACGCTGGGCACGGCAATTTCGCTTTTACCAAACAATGATCCGGTGCGTCTGGCGGAAGATTTCGCCACGCTGGACCTTCTGAGCAAGGGCCGCGCGCAGATCGGTTTTGGCAGCGGCATTACGCCGCACGTATTCAAGCTTTTCGGTCAGAATGTCGAAGATGGCCATGAAATCAATTCGGAAAATCTCGAACTGCTTGAGCGCTTGTGGAACGAGCCTTCGGTTACATGGGAAGGCAAGTTCCGGCCGCCGCTTGATGATTTCCGTCTTGAGCCGCGCACTTATTCTGACAAGTCCATCCCGATCGTGCGGGCAACCGGAAACACCGAAGCAACCGCGCGCGAGGCCGCGCTCGCCGGGCACAAGCTTTCATTGCTGACTGTCGCCACCGGATATGATGGCGCCCGGCCGATGGCCGATCTCTATCGCGAAACATGGCGTGAGGCCGGTCGCGATCCGGCGGATGCACGCGTTGTCGTGGCGGCGTTCATCTTCGTGCGCGAGGATGGCGAAAGCGCCCGCGATTACTGGATGGACTACATGTTCAACTACAAGACGCTGGGCAAAGAGATTTTTGCGAAACAGGGGTGGAGCGAAAGCCTGATCGAGATTGCCAAGGGCTTTGGCCGCAGCGATGACGCCAGCGGCAAGGCCGGCCAGTCTTGGATCGCCGGTTCGCCTGACGAAGTGGTCGATCGCCTGCATCTGGCATACGAACTGATGGGTGGGTTCGATGAACTGAACCTGCTGTTCGACGTGGGCGGGATTGCCACCGAAGAAGTTCTGACTTCGATGAACATCTTCGCCGAAAAAGTGATGCCGCGCCTGAAGTTCGATGCGTTGGTAAGGACGGCGGCGTGAGCAGCCAGCCAGCCGGGCTGGCGCCATCGGCGCTCGATTGTGCGCAGCAAGGCGCAGACGAGCTGGTTGCCGCCGCGCACCGGATGATTCCCGATCTGATCGCACGCGCGCCCGAGGATGAGCAGCGACGCCGGCTCGATCCGCGCACGATCGACGACATTCGCAGCGGCGGGTTCGTGCGCGTGTTGCAACCGCGCCGCTGGGGCGGGTTTGAGCTTGATCCATCGGATTTCGCGAAGATGCACATTGCGTTGGCGCAAGGCGATATGTCGGCCGCTTGGGTGTTTTCGGTCTATGTCGGCCATGCCTTCCATCTCGCCTTGTTTGACGAGCGCATCCAGGAAAAGGTGTGGGGCGAAAATTCCGACGCCCTGATCGCCTCCTCTTATGCGCCGAGCGGCAAAGCGGTTCCTGTCGAAGGCGGATACCGGCTGACCGGCCACTGGAAATTTTCCAGCGGCAGCGATTATTCGGACTGGCTGATGCTGGGTGCTATCACGCAGGAAGATCCGGCGGACCACAAGGTTTTCGTCATCCGGCGGCAGGATTGCGAAGTGATCGACGCCTGGCGCGTGATGGGCCTGAAAGCCACCGGCAGTCAGGATGTTCGCGTCACCGATCTGTTCGTGCCCGCTTATGCGACGCTAAGCCACATCGACAATCTCAATGAGGATCTGCCGGGGCGGCGAACCAATCCCGGACCGCTCTATCTCATGCCCAATATACAGCTGTTCTTCCGGTCTATCACCACCGGCTGCATCGGCGGCCTGCAGGCGATGCTCGACGCATTCATCGCCTATGGCAGCACCAAGCGGGACAAGCGCGGGAATGCGCTTGTTGAAAATCCTGATGCGCAACTGGTGTGTGCAAAGGCCGCTCTGGCGCTGGACGAGATGAAGGCAACCCTGTTTCGCAATCTTCAAACCCTGTCGGACAGCGCGGCCGCGGGCGTTCGCCCCGGCGTGCACGAACGATTGCTGATGCGGGCGCAGGCCTCAGAAGTTTCCGGGCGTTGCCTGATCCATGCGCGGGCGCTGTTCAGCGCACTGGGCGGCTCGGCAATTTATGAAGACAGCCTGCCGTTTGGCCGGATCATGCGCAATCTGGAGGCGGCCAGTGTCCATCCGACCGGCAATTTCAATTCCGTTGCGCGCGGTCTGGGGGCTTTTCTGCTCACCGGCGCCAGCCAGGACACGATGATCTGACGGCTCGTCACTTCACAGGCGGCCTCAACAATTGACGATACAGAAACGGCACGAGAGGTAATTATGATCAAGCCGACCAAACTCGCACATATCGTTCTCAACACATATCGCTCGGAAGAGATGACCAAGTGGTATTGCGCGGTGATCGGTGCCGAGATTGCCTACACCAATCCGCCGATCACATTCCTGCGCTATGATGACGAACATCACCGTATCGGCTTTGCCCAGATGCCGGGCGAGCCGCATGAGAAGGATGCGGTGAGCCCCGGCCTGCAGCACATCGCCTTCACGTTCGGCTCCGCGCGGGACGTGCTGACGAAGTATGAGGAGCTCAAGGAACTGGACATCATGCCCAGAGTGACCTGCAACCACGGCCCGACGATCTCGTTCTACTACCGCGATCCCGATGGCAATATCGTGGAGATGATGGTCGACCGGTTTGCGGAAATGGATGACGCGATCGCCTTTATGAACGGCGAGATTTTTGCCCGCAATCCGGTTGGTTTCACGATCCACCCGGAAGAAATGCTGGAGCAGATGCGCGCAGGCGCGAGCGAGGAGGAGCTGCTCGCCTACAAGGATATCGAAAAGGATCCCTGGGCGCTGGCAGTGCGCCAGCGGGCCGCGCTTGGCACCGCGACGATCGACGTTTCCAGTAAGTAAATCATTGGCCGCAGCCGGATTTCCGGCGCGACCATAACCGAGAGGATTGTCAGTGATCTGGTGCCGCTTCAACAAGGATGGTCAAATCGCTTTTGGAATTGTCGAAGGCGATATGGTTGCCGCGGTGGAAGGTTCTCCGTTTGAGGACTGGCGGCATACGGGCAAGAACTTCGCGCTCACCGATGTGGAGCTGCTGGTTCCGGTGCTACCCGGCACGTTCTATGCCGGGGGCATCAATTATCTTGAACATATCGACAAGATGTATCGTCGCGCCGGTCTTGAGCCGGTGATCCCGACGGTGCCGGAAATCGGCTATCGCTCCAACAATGCGCTGCTTGCGCATGAGGGCGAGATCGTAAAGCCTGCCGATTCAAGCGATGCCTTCGAATATGAGGCGGAACTGGTGGTCGTGTTCGGCAAAAAGGCGCGCAATGTCTCTCGCGAAGAGGCGATGGATTGCGTGTTCGGATACACCATCGGCAACGATATCAGCGAGCGGACCTGGCACAAGAGCGACCGGACGATGCGGCGCAGCAAGAATGCCGATACGTTCAAGCCGATGGGGCCGTGGATCGTCACCGGGCTGGACCCGGCCGATATGCACACGCGCGTCTGGCTTAATGGCGAGAAAGTTGAGGATTTCGACACCGGAGCAATGGTGTTCGATGTTCCGGCCTATATCGCCGAAATATCCCGCTATGCCACGATCTATCCCGGCGATGTGCTGTGGATGGGCACCGATGGCCTGCCGCAACAGATGAAGCCGGGCGATCTTGTTGAAATAGAGATTTCCGGCATCGGCACGCTGCGCAATCGCGTTGTTGCAGGCACCTGATATGGCGGGGAGCATACTATTCAACGATGTTCGCCGCGAGGGACCACAAGTCGATGAGCGGGCGCTGCGGATTGTCAGCGCGCTGGAAGGCATTGGCGTTGCCCCCGGCGATGCGGTTGCGCTTTATCTGCGCAATGACATTGCGTTTCTTGAAGCGGTTCTTGCGATCCGCCATCTTGGCGCGTTTCCGGTGCCGCTCAACTGGCATCTCACGTATTCCGAGCTTGATTATATTATCGGCGATTGCGGCGCGCGGGTGCTGTTCGCGCATACCGATCTGCCTTGCTTTGAAGCGCTTGCGCAAAGGCAGGGGCTGGCGCTGCTGCCCGTTTCGGATGCTGCGGTATGGGATGCATGGACGAGCGGATATCCGCCCCATTCGGCCGAGCCTGCCGCCGCGCGGCCCAGCATTCTTTATACATCAGGGACCACGGGCAAGCCCAAGGCGGTGGTGCGCGATCTGCCAACCACGCAGCAGGCCGAGCGGTCGCTGCGCCTGCGGCGACATGTTTACGGCTTTTCGGATGAGGTAAGAGTGTTGCTGCCAACGCCGCTCTATCATGCCGCGCCCTTGCTTTATGCGCAGACGGTGATCGCAGATCCTGCATCGACGCTGGTCCTCATGGACCGGTTCGATCCGAAAACGTTTCTGCGAATGATCGCAAAGCACCGCATCACGCACAGCTTCCTTGTGCCAACCTTGTTCGTGCGGTTGCTGAATTTGCCCCAGGCAGATCGCGCGGCCCATGATCTGTCCTCGCTTCGCGGGGTTCTCCATGCCGGTGCGCCGTGCCCGCCGGATATCAAAGCGGCGATGATCGACTGGTGGGGGCCGGTGCTGCGGGAATATTACGGATCGACCGAAACTGGGCCTGTCACCTTCTGCACCAGCGAGGAATGGCTGGAACGGCCGGGCACGGTGGGCCGCGCGGTCGATGGCGTTACGCTGTCGGTTCGCACGCCGGAAGGCGAGCCATGCGAAACCGGCACCATCGGCGAGATTTGCGCGGCGCCTTGGGGCTATTCCGATTTCACCTATCGCCACGACCCGGAAAAAAGAGCGGCCATGCAGCGGGGCGATGCGCTGGCCTGCGATGATATGGGCCACCTTGACGCCGATGGCTATCTCTTCGTCCATGACCGCCGTACCGATGTCGTCATTTCCGGCGGGGTCAACATCTATCCCGCCGAAGTTGAAGGGCAGATGATGGCGATGCCCGGCATTGATGATTGCGCCGCGATCGGTGTGCCTGATCCTGAATATGGAGAGCGGCTGCTGGCGGTTGTCGAATGCAGCGATCCGGCGATCACCGCAGCGGACGTGGAAGCTTTTCTCGAACCGCGGCTGGCGCGCTTCAAAGTGCCGCGCCTGATCGAATTTTGGAAATCCCTGCCACGCGAAGCATCAGGCAAGCTTGCCAAACGTCGCATCCGGGATGTCATTATCGCGCGGGAAAACGGATCTCGCGATGCACCAATCCTTTCGGAGGTTAAATCCAGATGATACGTTTCAAGGGCCTTGGTTATGTTGCGCTGGGGGTCAGCGATGTGGATCGCTCGGTGGAATTTTACCGTGATGTGAGCGATCTTAATCTGACCGAGCGCGTGGGTGACAGCGCGTTCCTGCGATGCAGCGACAAGCACCACGATCTGGTGCTGACCCGTGCCGATAAGCCAGGGCTGGCGCGGATCGCGTTTGCTTTGGCGCAAGGCCAGGATTGCGAAGCGGCGCGTGCTCATCTGGAGGGGCTGGGCGTTGCAACCCGCCCCGTCGCGCGGGCGGAGCTTGATATGCTGAAGCTTGACGATGCGTTTCGGTTTACCGACCCGGTTGGCATCGAAGTTGAGATTTATGGCGAGATGGCGCGCGCGGCAAAGCCTTACGAACCGCAGCTTATCAAGATCGCCCGGCTTGGTCATTGCGTTATCGGCACCCCCGATGTTGCAAAGAGCGTGGCGTTTTATAACGATGTGCTGGGCTTTAGAATTTCCGATCAGATCGATGATGTGATGTACTGGATGCGCAGCTTTCCCAACCCGCTGCATCACAGCTTTGGCATTGCCCGGCGCGCCAGCACCGCGTTGCATCATATCAATTTCATGGTGACTGACATCGACGATATCGGCCGAGGCCGCAATCGCCTGATCGCCAGCGAAGCGGAGATCGTGTTCGGGCCGGGGCGGCATATGCCTTCCGATTCGATCTTTCTCTATTTCCGCGATCCCGATGGGATGGTTAACGAATGGAGCTTCGGGATGGAGGAGATCCCCGAAGAAGCGCCGCGCGATCCGCGCCATCTGGCCCGCGATCCGCTGGTGCTGGACATGTGGGGCGGCAGACCGGCAAGCGAGATCGGCTGAATTATAGATATTCCGGGAGGAGTGAGGCGTGACAGTGGCAGATAAACTTACGGACGCAGACACAGTCGATATCGATCTGGGTGGTGATTATCTGCGGCAGAACTGGCGTAGCATCCTGCCGGAATGGGCCGCGCGGCCGCCGTTCCATGTCGTCAACAACGGGGTCAGGCAGCTGGTCTGCGCGCGCTATGCCGATGTGACCGAACTGTTTACCGCCGACGACCGGTTTACCGTGGTGGTGCCCGATGCGCCCGGAAATGAGCGTTTTGACCTGTTCATGGGCACGCGGGATGTGGCCCACATGGATGGTGCAGATCATTCCCGTGTGCGCACGCTGCTGGCGCGCGGCTTCACACCGGCAGCGATCAGGCATCAGACCGAACCGATCGTCGCGATTATTGATACGCTGCTCGATGAGATCGAAGCGCAGGGCGATACGTTTGAGGCGATGAGCCAGTTTTGCGGCAAGCTGATCTCAAGAATTGTGATGGACGGGATGTTGCGCGTTGCGCCCGATCATCAGGCGCGCTTCATGCGGATGCACAGCGCCTTCGGGCTGACTCTGAATGTCAAGCCGGGTGAGGGGTTTCCGCAGGAATATCTCGACGCGTTTGACGATGCCGGGGCTGCCATTCGGGAAATTATTGCCGAGCGGCGGGCCGATCCCGGCCTCGATATGATCAGCCTGCTTGCCAACGCCAGCGATGAAGGGCGGCGGCTCAGTGATGAAGAACTGTTTGCCAACCTGTTCGCTATTCTTGCAGCGTCACTGGGGACGACATCCAACGCGATGGCGGCGGTTCTGATCACGCTGTGCAGCCATCGCGAACAGTTTGATGTTCTCAAGCAGCGCTTCGATCTCATTCCGCAGGCGGTGGAAGAGTGTATGCGGTTTGGCGGAGTCGGCCTGCTTTCGTTCACGCGCTTTGCCGTTTGCGATACCGCTATCGGCGGCACGCCGGCGGTGGCCGGAATGCCCGCGCATGCATCGCGCCAGGCCGCCAATCTTGATCCCGTGCAATTTCCCGATCCCTTGCGGTTCGATATTTTCCGAGATCCCAAACGCATCATCACGTTTGGCACCGGCCCGCATCACTGCATCGGGTTTCATCTTGGCCGGCTGATCCTGCAAAAATCGCTGGAGCGCATCTTGGAGCGGTTTCCCGGCCTGAACTTTCAGGATCCCGATTTCACGCCGCGCTATGGTGGGATGTTTGGTGAGCTCAAGCCACAGAGCCTGCCGCTGCGCCTTCGTTAGCGCCACAGTCCATATTCGATTATTATCGAATAGATAAAAAGCTATTATTTCTTCCTATCTCTTGGGGCGTGTATCGTTCCTTCCATAATAATCTGAGGGGAGAACGACATGCTCACTGCATCACCTGACACATACCGTCAGCCCGGCCTGCGATCGCGCACGGCGCTGCGCAAACTGACGCTTGCCTCGTCGCTGGCGCTTGCAACGGCAACGGCCAGCCCGGCATGGGCCAATGAGGAAGGCGGCGCTGACGCGGCAGATGGCGCGATTATCGTCACCGCCCGGCGCGTGAGCGAAAATCTGCAGGACGTGCCCGTTGCGGTTTCGATCATTTCATCCGACGATCTGCGCGAACAGCTGATCAGCCGGACCGAGGATCTGCCCCGGCTTGCGCCCGGCCTTACAGTCGCCAATTCGCCTCGCGGAAGCAGCGCGCCCAACTATCTGATCCGTGGTCAGCGCGGCGCGTTCAATCCGTCATCGCTTACCGATCCGGCTGTTGCCGTCTATTTCGGGGAAGTCAGCCAGTCGCGCTCGGTCGGAACCAATCAGGGGCTTTTCGATCTGTCCTCCGTTCAGGTTGTCAAAGGGCCGCAGGGCACGCTTTTTGGCCGTAATTCCACCGGCGGCGCCATCCTGATCACGCCTCAGGCGCCAACCGATGTCATGGAAGGATATGTGCAGGGCACGATCGGCAATTTCGATTATCACGATATCGAAGGTGTGCTCAACGTTCCGATGGGCGATGCGGTCGCGGTTCGCGGCGGTCTCAAATATTCCAAGCGCGACGGGCATCTCACCAATGTGCTGGACGGGCGCAAAGCCAATGATCTTGATGCGTTTTCTTCGCGCCTTTCGGTGTTGCTGGAGCCGAGCGACAACATCCGCTCTACTTTCATCGGTACCTATTACCGTTCAAGCGGGGTGGGCTTTGCGACCAAGCTGCATACCGTCAATCCTGAGGGTATTCCCGCATCGTTCGGATCGTTGCGGCCGTTTGTGACCGGAAGTTTGCTGGCTGAACTTGCGGAAACACAGGCGCTTGGAAAATATGAGATCCGCGCGTTGCCCGATCTGCGTTCGAAAGACAAAGCATGGTCAATCCAGAATACGACCGAGATCGATCTCGATCTGGGCGGGCTTGGTGAAGCGACGCTCAAGAACATTATCTCGTATCGCAAGGTAACCAGCAGTTTCTTCCAGGATTTTGCCGGGTCCAGCGCGGAGCTGTTCAATGTCACGTCCGACGTAAGCCAGCGTAGCTTCAGCGATGAACTGCAAATCTCGGGCACGTCCGGGCCGCTCAGCTATGTTGTTGGCCTCTATTATGCGCACGAGAAGGCACACGAATCGGGCATCGGCAAGCAGTTTGCGATGCTGAGCGTGCTGCCGCCGCCGCTGCCGTTGCTGTTCCCGAGTTACGTCAATTTTGACATTGATCCCAAAACCAGCTCGCTGGCGGGCTATGTCCATTTCGATTACAAGGTAAGCGATGCGCTTTCGCTTGCAGGTGGTGTGCGCCTGACTCATGATCGTCGCTCGGTCGATTGGCACAATATCAATTTTGCAGGCGTTGTTCCCGCCGGTTTTACCTGCGTGCTGACGGGTGAGCCGCTGCCGAGCTATGATACCAGCCTGTGCACCGTGCCTTCGGGCACGCTCAAGAGCACCGAGCCGACCTATGACATCAGCCTGAGCTATAAAGCCAGCGACGACGTGACTGTCTATGCCGCGCATCGCCGGGGCTATCGTTCGGGCAGCTTCAACCAGACACCGTTCGCACTGGTTGGCAACAACCGCACTTTCGAACCCGAGTTCGTCAAGGATGTCGAACTGGGCTTCAAGTCCAAGTTCCGTGCAGGCGGCATGACCGGATCTCTTAATATTGCCGGCTATTACCAGTGGTATTCCAATATCCAGCGCACCGTTTTCGTGCAGGATCCGTCCAACAGCGCGCGGACGGCCAGCCAGATCGTAAATGCCGCAAGCGCGGATATTTATGGTGCCGAGGTTGAGCTGGCGATCCAGCCGGTTCCAAATCTCGATCTGCGTGCCAACTATGCTTATACCCATCCTGAATATAATGTCTGGAACGATATCTATCTGGACGGCAACGTGCCGGTTCCGGTGGATATTTCGGACAGTGAATTCGGCTTTGTGCCCCGCCAGCAGTGGAGCCTGAGCGGCACGTATACCGTTCCGATGGAGCAAATGGGCGAACTGGCTCTGGGGGTGACCTGGTATGGCCAGTCACGTCAGGCTTCTGCTGATATTTTCACCCAGAACTGTGCGGGCGATAACTATACGCCGTGCCTCAACTCTGAATACAGCATCCCGAGCTATAATCTGGTGAATGCGCGGGTTGATTGGCGCAACGTGGGCGGATCGGGGATCGATGCCGGGGTGTTCGTCAATAATCTGACCGACAAGCACTATGTCAATTACGCCACCAACCTGATCGGCCTGCTTGGCACCAATTCGGTCGGCATTGGCGCGCCGCGCATGTACGGGCTGGAACTGCGCATCGCCTTTGGTGGCCAATGAACAGCAGCCACGCGGTTCGGCAGGAGCGCAGGCGATGAGCGGTCTGGGGCGTCCTCCGGCGGGCCAGACCGCGCGGGTGGGCGAAATTGACCTGCAATATGTCGAGGCAGGCTCTGGCCCTGCCGTGTTGATGCTTCACGGCGGCGGGCCGGGGGCTTCGGGCTACAGCAACTTTGAGCGCAATCTTGAAGTGTTCGCCCGCGATCACCGCGTGATCGTGCCCGATCTGCCGGGGTATGGTGGAAGCAGCAAGCCCGATGTGCAGGTTGGCCTATATGGCTATCTGGCGGATGCAATCCGCGGGTTGATGGATCATCTGGGCATCGACCAGGCAGATATTGTCGGCAATTCGCTGGGCGGAGGCACGGCCCTGCGGCTGGCGACGGCCGCGCCGGAGCGGGTGCGCCGGCTGGTGTTGATGGGGCCGGGGGGCAGCATCGGCACGCAGAGTCCGTCGCCAAGCGAGGGGATCAAGCTGCTGTGGTCCTATTATCTGTCGCCCGGCCCTTCGCGCGAACGCCTGCTGGCATTTCTGAAGGCGATGGTGTTCGATCCGGCGCAGTTGACCGACGCGCTGATCGATGCGCGTTATGCCGCGAGTATAGAGCCCGATGCGATGCGTGAGCCGCTGCTGGTTCCCAAGCGGCGGCGCCTGATCGAACCGCTGTGGCGCGATGTCGCGCAGGTTCACCACAAGACATTGCTGATCTGGGGGCGCGATGACCGGACAATCCCGCTCGACCATGCGTGGATGCTGCTCAACCAGCTTCCCGATGCCCGGCTGATGGTGTTCTCACGCACCGGCCACTGGGCCCAGTGGGAACGCCCGGAGGAATTCAACCGGCTGGCCCTGTCCTTCCTTGCCGAACATTCAGACCAGCCAGACCAGCCAGAATAGCCAGCTCAGAAAGCGCCCCCATGCAGAAACTCATCATCGAAGTTGCGCAGAACGAAGACAATGTCACCAAGGCGGAAAACCCGCATGTGCCGATAACGCCGGAAGAAATCGCGGCCGATGCGATCGCCTGCACCAAGGCCGGGGCATCGATTATTCATTTCCATTGCAAGGACCCGGAAACCGGCGAAAATCGGCTGAACGACCCGGAGCTTTACATGCGCACCGTGCGCCTGATCCGCAAGGAAAGCGATGCCATCGTCTGCCCGTCCTATACTGCCCGCTTTATCGATACGAGTTCGGTGAGCGAGGCGCTCAGCCACTGGGACGCTTTTGCCCGCGATCCCGAACTGCGCCCGGAAGTGACCGGCGTGGTGCCCCGCCATGAGGGCAATTATGGCGTCCATTATGACCCGGAAACACGCAGTTTTGATCACCGCAAGAAATACATCACCAGCTTTCTTGAATTCCTGCGCGAATACGACATCAAACCGATCGTCTGGGTAAGCGAACTCGGACATTTTCGGGAGATGCTGTCATACCTTGATTGCGGACTGATCGATGAGCCGCTGGCGATCAAGATCTACATGTCCGATGTCGGCCTTTATGGCATCAACCCGGCGCGTGCAGAGGAATACAGCCGGCTGTGCGAGTATCTCAGAACAGGGCATGACTGGCAGGTGATGACCGCCGTGTATGGCCGCCCCGGCACGCCAAGCAAGGCGATCATCAACTCGCTCGCAATATCGATGGGCCATCATGTGCGCACCGGTATCGGTGATTTGAACCGGGCCGGTTTTGGCCTCAATCACAAGGTCACCGGGCCAGACAGCCGCAGGACCAATCCGCAAATGGTGGAAGAACTGGTCGCTGTCGCAAAAAGCATGGGCCGCGAAGTGGCCACGCCGGATGAGGCCCGCATCATCCTGGGAATTGGCAAGCGGTGATGGCGCCCGCCGGTCGTGCATCGCCATGGCGTGCGCGTTTTCAGAACCAGTGGCCGCATCGCTCAAACGGAGGAAACCCGGAATATGAAGATTGATAGTTCTCTCGTCGCGGTGGTGACTGGCGGAGCATCGGGGCTTGGCCGCGCGTCGGCCGAGGCTCTTGCGGCTGCAGGCGTGAAAGTGGCTGTGTTCGATCTTAATGAAGAAGTTGGCGCCCAGGTTGCTCAGGATATCGGGGGGCTATTCTGCAAGGTTGATATCCTTGACGAGGAATCGGTGGTGGCGGGATTTGCAAAGGCGCGCGCCGCGCTGGGGCAGGAACGCATCTGCATCCATTGCGCCATGGCCAACCGCAAGGGCAAAACCGTGGGTCGCAACCGCGAAACCGGCGAACTTATGCGTTTTTCAACCGACGATTTCGCCTTTGCGACGCATGGTATTCTGGTTGCAAGCTACCGTGTGGCTTCGCTGTCGGCGCTGGGCATGGCCGGGCTGGATCCGCTTGAAGATGGCGAGCGCGGCACGATCATCCTGACGTCTTCGGCAGCCGCGCAGGATGCGCAGATCGGACAAGTGGCCTATGGCGCGGCCAAGGCGGGGGTAAACGGGCTGGTCCTGCCGATGGCGCGCGACATGATGAGCCTGGGCATCCGGGTGAACGCGATCATGCCGGGCATTTTCAACACGCCGCTTCTGGCTCGCAATTCGCAAAAGGTGCTCGACGGGCTCAACGCTTCGGTGCCGTTTCCCAAACGTCTGGGCAAACCCGAAGAATACGCAAGTCTGGCGCTCGAACTTGTGCGCAACACATATTTCAACGCGCAGGCGATCCGTCTTGACGGCGCGATCCGCATGCCGCCGCGCTGATCGGCGCAACAGGAGAATACCATGTCCCAGGCCTGGATCGTCGATGCTGTGCGCACACCGCGCGGGGTTGGCAAGTTCGGAAAAGGGGCGCTGGCCCATCTGCACCCGCAGGATCTTGGCGCAGCGGTGCTGCGCGCCGTTCGTGATCGCAATGCACTCGATACGGCAAAGGTGGACGATATCGTCTGGTCATGCAGCCAGCAGCGCGGAAAACAGGGAGGTGATCTTGGCCGCCTGTCCGCGCTGTGGGCCGGTTATGACACAAAGGCGAGCGGGGTCACGCTCGATCGGTTCTGTGGCGGCGGCATCACCAGCGTAAGTTTTGCCGCGGGCCAGCTGCTTGCGGGTTTTGAAGATGTGGTGATTGCCGGTGGCACCGAGATGATGAGCCATCATCAGGAAGCCGATAGCTGGGAAGTGGACACGCCGTTTCAGGCGCTGGGCCGCGCGCGCGGCAATTATGCGCTTTATGACGAACACCCGATTGCCCATGTTGGCGTCGCCGCCGATGCGATTGCCGCCATGGAAGGCATCACGCGGCCAGAGCTGGAAGCATTGGGTTTGATGAGTCAGCAACGTGCCAAAACGGCGCGCGACGAAGGCCGTTTCGCGCGCAGTCTGGTGCCTGTTTACAACCGTGATGGCAGCCTCGCGCTTGACCATGATGAACATATGCGCCCCCAGACCACGGCGGAAAGCCTTGCCGGGCTGAAACCGGCGTTTACCGCGGTTGAGCAGATCGCCGCTTCGCCCGATGGCACCACGATGCGTCAGATGATCGAACGGGCCTATCCCGATCTGGCGTGGGAACCGGTGCATCATGCGGGCACCAGTTCCGGCGTGGTCGATGGTTCAGCGGCGTTGCTGATGGCATCGGATACCGGATTGGCGGAGAACGGCTGGAAACCGCGCGCGCGGGTGGTGACGGCAATCAACGTGGGCGATTGCCCCACGCTGATCCTAAACGCGCCCGTGCCCGCCGCCCGCAAGGCGCTCGCCCGCGCCGGGCTGCGCGCCGGGGATATAGACGTGTGGGAAATCAACGAGGCCTTTGCAGTGGTCACCGAAAAGGCGATCCGCGATCTCGGGATAGACCGCAGCAAGGTTAACGTGAACGGCGGCGCCATTGCGCTTGGCCACCCCATCGGGGCAACCGGATCGATCCTGATCGGCACCGCGCTGGACGAACTGGAGCGGACCGGCGGGCGCTATGCCCTCATCACCATGTGCGCCTTTGGCGGCATGGCCCCCGCGATCATCATCGAACGGGTTTGATATTCGCCTCCGCGCAGCCGTGTTGGCTGCCCCGGTCATTCCCTGCAGGCGCAATTTCGGCAGACTGTCGGCTTTACCAGGCATGATCGCCGAGGCTTGCGGATCGTTCGTCCGGGGAAGCATTCATCCGCAGAGCGCGGAAGATCAGGAGGCGGTCCAGTCTCGCCGGGTGAGCGTTTTATCGGTTTTGGCGGCGTCGGTCCTTTTAAACGCTGGCATCCCATGATAAAAGAGCGGCAGCAACCGGGATAGGTGCCGACTTGGTTTCTCAAGACCTTCAGTCATGGCAAGAAAAAGCAATAATAAAGTAACTGCTGTTTTTTGTTAGTGATTGCGTGGCTAATAAAGAGGGATACGTGTCGCACCAGTGCCCGGTATTTGTTGTCGGACCGCCAAGGTCAGGCACCACGCTTTTTTCCGCAATGCTTGGGTCTCACCCCAATATGGTAGTGGGGCCGGAGACTCAGTTCTTCGCCAAATTGTCTGGTGATGAACTGGAGGAAGCCGTCGCCGACCCGCAATGGCCTGCGCGCGCGGTTAAAAGTATTTCCGGGCTGATGCTGGCCGGGCAGCCGGTGCCGGATGTCTACGATCTGACAGAGTGCGAGATTGCATCCCATCTCGGCGAGCGCACGCCATCGGTTCAGGCGATGCTCGAATCGCTGACAGCCCAGTTTGCCGAAAAGAATGGCAAGGCCAGATGGGTTGAAAAATCGCCCGGACATGCCTTCAACCTGCCTGAAATCCGCGCGCTTTACCCCCGCGCGAAAATACTGAGGATCGTTCGCGATCCGCGTGACGTGGCCTTGTCCAGCCGCAAGCTGCCCAATCTGAGCGATACTATTACCGCCAACTTATATCTCTGGCTGAAGATCATAACCGCCAGCGATCGTTTTTTCCAGAACGACCCGAATTCGCTGACAATCCTTTTTGAAGATCTGATCGAGAATCCCGAAGCGGTGCTGCGTCAGGTTTGCCTGTTTCTTGAAGAGGAATTCGATCCCGGCATGCTGGAATTCTATACCAATGCCGCTCAGGTGACCACGCCAGCTGAATTCTGGAAGGAGAACGTCTCGGGTCGTCTGGATTCAAGGCATATGTTTGCCTGGAAAAAGAAGCTGCCCGATACGATGCATGCAGTGTGCGATCTTGTCTGCAAGGAGCACCTTGAGAATTTCGGATACGAATGCCAGCATTCGCCGGTTAAAACCAAACGTGTATTTCGCATGTCGCGCCGCTATATCGAGAAACACGAACGGCTTCTTGTCGAAGATGCCAGGCATGGCGTCCGATGGCTGCCCGCGCCTGACCCGGCCGGGGCGGACAAGATTGTCGATCATCCGCGATACTATCGGTTTCGTCACCCGCTGCAGCTGACGCGTCTGGCAATCGGACGTTCGGTGGATGCATCCAGGCTTTATTGGCGCAGGTTCACACGCGGCAATTTCGAAACGCCGGGGCTGGCAGGGCAGTGACCATCCGCGAACACGCGTCTTCTTCGGAGCGAAAGGCCGATCAGGCGCGTGTGAACGAAGCGGCGTTGCGGGTCGATGATCTTGCCGAGGGTCTGGCCGGGCGGACGGCGAGGGGGGGGATCATATCGGTTTCCGGGCAGTTTCTGGGTATGCTCATCCAGTTCGCCAGTCTGCTGATCATGTCGCGCCTGCTTTCGCCGGAGGATTTCGGCATTGTCGCGATGGCAACGGCGGTAACCGGCCTTGCGACGATCTTTGCCGATCTTGGCCTGTCAACGGCGACAATCCAGAGAAAATCGGTTGACCAGGAACTTGCCAGTGCGCTGTTCTTCGTCAATCTGCTCGCCGGGCTTGCGATGATGGCGCTTGTCTGTGCGACGGCGCCAGTTGTGGCCTATCTTTATGGTGACAATCGGGTGCTTGCCGTTCTGCTCAGCCTGTCGCTGATTATGCCGCTCATGGCTGCGGGCGCGCAGCATACCGCGCTTCTCAGCCGCCGTTTGCGTTGGCTGACCTTGCGCACGGCGACTCTTGTATCCCAGTTTCTGGGGCTGGCCGTGGCGGCACTGGCGGCCGCTCTGACCGATTGGGGATACTGGTCTCTGGTTGCCGGACAGCTGACCACCGCTCTTACGAACCTGCTGTTGTTATGGCGGACGATGTTGTGGCGTCCCAACTGGGTGCGCAACTGGGGCGCGGCCAGAGAGAGCCTGTTTTTCGGTGCGCATATGACCGGCGCGAACATCGTTTACTGGTTTGCCAGACATGTCGACAATGTTCTTGTCGGCGCGCGCTGGGGCGCGGCTGAACTTGGTCAGTACACGCGCGCGTTCACGATTTTCATGCTGCCGATCAATCTCGTCGGCGGCCCTGTTCGCACCGCCGTTTTGCCCGCGTTAAGCCAATTGCAGGACCAGCCGGCGGCATGGCGGACGCTGCTGCTTGATATTCAGTGCGCCCTGATGCTTGTGGCCGGAGGAATTACGGCGGTTCTGCTTTCAACCGGAGATCAGCTGATACCGGTTCTGCTCGGTCCGCAGTGGACCCAGTCTTCAACGATTTTCCAGATTCTTGCCCTTTCCATCCCGATGACGATCATGGCGGGCAACAACGGCCTGATCCTCACGTCTCTTGGGCATGCAGACCGGGTGCTGAAGTGGCAGCTTATCCGTTTGCCCGTGCTGTTCGCGGGTTTTCTGATCGGTCTGCCTTATGGCGCCGAAGGAATTGCGGTTGCGGTTGCCGCCATTCCGGCGGTTATGCTGTTGCCCGGCATTGCTTATGCCACGCGCGGAACGCCGGTGTCGATGTGGCATTATCTCAGGACCGCGCTTTCACCGTTGTCATGCATCGCCATCGCTGCTGTGCTGGGCCGTTCGATCGGTTTTGACAGTGGTTCTGCGCTGCTTGATCTTGTCGGTAGTGCGGTAACGGGTGCGATCACTTTTGGGATCGCAGGGCTGATCGTGCTGCGGTTCGATCCATCATACCGCTCGCTTCGTGGCAGAGTGGTGCGGCAACTGGGGTCGCTCTCGCTTCGGCGCACCTGATCCCAACCGGCAGGAAACCGCCGCTGCTTGTCAGCTGCCGCGCATGCGGAGGGAGGCAAGGTTGAGATCCGTTTCGGCCATCGCTCAATCGTTGGTCTCGTTGAAGGCGATACAGATTTGCGTTGCAGTGTATTGGCGATATCATATGGTTTCGGCAAGAATCCTGGCGAAGATTGCGATCCCAGGCACGATGGAGCCAATCTCAACCGGCTGACAAACTGGAGCGATGATTACGATCCTTATCACGGTATGCCGCGCATGGGCGCAACGCCTGTTTCTGTAAGGGGTGTTCGAGAATAATATTTTAATTCAGGGCATTTAATAAATTTAATTTCTTAAGGTTGTTTTATATAAACAAGGTATAACAAGTAAAATATAGAATATTATTTTATATACTAAGTAATATGTTTGCATGAATGGGTAGAGGAAATAATAATGACTGAAAGTCAGGACGCCATCAATGAGGAAATGGCTGCAGTTGACAAGGCTGAGCGTGCGGCGATCACCAGCTGGATCGAAGGGAACATCGGCGGCAGTGTGGACGAGATCGAGCGGGTAAGGCGCTGGAGGCCCATCTGGCACGTGCATACAACCATGGATGGTGCGCGGCGTTCCTATATCGTGAAGGGCGTGCGGGCCTGGGATTCCATTCCCTTTTCACTGGATCATGAAATGCACATGACAACGGTTCTGGAAAAGCACGGCCTGCCAGTGCCTCATATCCATGGGATGATGGAGTTTCCCAAGGCGTTCGTAATGGACTGGGTCGAATCGGATACGCGCGATGCCGGACTGATACAGCAATCAATCGAATTGGGGACAAGTCTGAGCCCGGAGCGCTGGGCGGCGGCGCTTGAATACATGGAATTGCTGGCCAAGGCTCACAAGATTCCTGCTTCGGAATTTTGCGGTGAGGAACTGACTTTGCCCGAGGGGGCCGAAGACGTCGCGCTTAATTATTACAACCGATACTACAAGATGCTTGAAGATCGTGACATTCGCGATCCCATGATGATGTTTTTCACCAAATGGGTGCGGAACAACTATCCCCGCGATCGCGCCACCCCCTGTTACGTTACCGGCGATTGCGGCCAGTTCCTGCACAAAGGAGACAAAGTCGCGGCGATGATCGACTTTGAAGTCGGCCACCTGTCTGATCACTTCTATGACCTGGCCTGTTATCGCGGTCGTCACCCGGTTGAAAACATGGGCGATGTTCCGGCGCTTTACCGGCACTACGCCAAGCATTACGGCGAACCGCTGGATCTGCCCGCGATCGCCTTCTACACGGTCTTGTTCCTGTCCATGGCGGTCATCGCGCCGCTGATCGCGATCAAGGACAAGCATCCCGGCGGAGATTGGGTGGAAGGTATGCTGCAGGTTTGCTTCATAGGCAGACGCGGCCTTGAGGCGCTTGCCGAGATCGTCGGGGTTGAGCTGGACGACGATATAAAGCTTCCCGAAGCACACGTCTCGCCGCTTCAGGAACTGGCCTTTGACAAGCTGAACCGCGAAATCGCGCGCCTGCCAACGTCCCGTGCCTTGACCGACTGGCAACGCGGCGTGCTGGGATTGTTGCCCGAGTTTCTCCAGAATATGTCGCGTTATGGCGCGTGGCTGGAGGCCGAGGATCTGGCCGATGTTACGGAACTGCTGGGAACGAGGCCCCGGAATATCGTCGAAGCTGATGAACAGCTTGCCGCGTTTGTCGAACAGGCCGGGCCGGAGCACGATGCCGCACTGACACGCTTTTTCCATCGCCGCACGTTGCGTCAATGCCTGGTTATGGCAGGCAAGGATGCGCCGGAAGGGCACCTGCTGTTTATGAAAGTGGATCCAATTCTCCACATGGACCTCAACGCGGCCTAGCGAGCTTGCGCCGCATGCCCGAGCAGCCTGGCTGCGGCGCAAGTGTATCGTGCCTGAAGCAGGTTCTCATGGGAGAAGGTCATGCGCTCTTGCTGACGGGGTGTGGCGCAAAACCGTTTCAGAATGCGGCATCTTTGTCGAACAGTTCGCCTGCATAGTCGCGCGCGCGAAAGAGGTTCAGATCGCCTCTGGTCATCAGAACACGATCTTCGTGCATTTTCATGTTCGCGCCAAAGGCGTGATTCAGGATTTGCGGGTAAATGTTCACCGGAGTGCGCGGAGCCGTCAGTTGTGCATCGTCGGCATGCTTCACCGCCAGCAGAATGTTTGTCTTCTGCCGGCGGTTGGCCGTGCCCGCTTCGAACCAGCTTTTCGCTTTGCTTGTATCCGAAGGAAACTCCGGTTCGTCATTCGCATAGTGCCGGGGATACGGGCCTTCATCGGCATGAAGGACGATAATCGCGGGGCGCGGGCCGCTGCGGATTGCGTCGATCAGATCCAGAAGCTGTTTGTTCGCATATGTAACCAGCCGCGCATAAGCCCCGGCCCGGGTCGTTTCCTGTGCCTGCTCGATCGAAAGACAGTTGCCGTTCTCGTCCATCCCATAGGGCGGGTGCGGAATCAGGAAGTGCGCGAAGATATATTTCTGGCCGCGCGCGCGCGCCGTGTCTCGCAGCGCGTTGAACTTGTGCTTGATGCGCTGGCACTGTTCCATGCGACCGTCCGTGTAAGGCATGCCCAGAACGGCACCCAGCGTTCCCGGAACCGAGTGAAGCAGCGCGATACGCGGGACTTCGGACACGCCGCGAAAGTTGATATCCTGATCGGCCTGGGAATTGCGCACCGTCACGTCCGCCCAGCTGCCGGAAAAGATTATCTCATATCCATTGCGCTTGAAGAACGAGAACGCCCGATTGCGATCGATGGCGTTGAACATTGTGACGAGATCGTCGGTTCGCCCGATCCTTGTTGCATAAGTGTCCAGATATGACGCGTTCAGCGTCGAAGCCAGCGACAGAGGCGTGATGTGGTAATTGGAATAGGCATCTTCCGAAACGCTAAAGCCGCGTTCTTGCAACTGCTTCAAAAACGGCGTGTTATCCATGTCAAACGTGGCCGCTAGCGTTCGTGCCCCGGCATATCGATCCATGACGATGTGCCAGACATCCGGGCTGGTCTTGTCAGCCTTTCCGGAAAATGGCTTGAAGGTTTTCGTGGGATCGGGCCTGCCGCGTTCCAGTTCGTATTGCTGAATGCCCAGCGGAACCAGCGTGAACACAACCGCACCGGCAAGTGCCATATTGGCGATGCCGTTCGCCCTGGCGGCTGCGGGCCTGCCCGCCGGTACGCGGCGCGACAGATCGAGCGCCAGAATTGCGCCGATACCAATGATTGCCAGCAAGGAAATGACGTTGGAGGTAACAAGGCGAACCAGCGTTGGGAGGTAAAGGCAGTACCCGGCCCAGATGAGTGTGATCAGTGACGCGCGCGGCCAGTTTCTCACGAACGCGTAAACAATCAGAAGCAAACATGCCGTCAGCGCGAGCATTATCGACACGATATTCACAATGTCGGCGAACGCCAGTTTGAGAATGTTCTCTGACCACAGCGGGGCGCAGACCAGCAAGGGCAGCCCGAAAGGTGCCAGCGGCATGTGACGCCATGCGGTGATCAGGAAATGCATGCGGTTAACTCCGGCCACGCTGGACCGGCAGCCGGACGCCGCGCGCGATCCATCCGGGGCCGCCGGTGCGGTCTGGCAACGCGCACGCGCGCATCAAAGGGCGTGAACGCTGCATCTTTCGTATGGCCGGGATTCGCATGATCATGCCGGTACGATGGATTGTGAACCGTCGCGTCGTTCCTGTTCGGCAATCGCTACGGTGGCGATGGCGATGATCGCGCGGTCGGCAAAACCCATTGTTCGATCTCCGGTGAGAAGCAGGCGACATGCGGGTTTCGTCCGCACATTGGCCCACCGGCTTATCGAAATATGGTTTCCAGGCGGTTAAACGGACGCTTCCGTTCAGCCGCTCTGGCAGGCCCGCCGGTTGCATTGCCAGATGCACAAAATGCAAATGCCTCCAGCATGCAAAGCGCCTAGTATGGTTCCGATATGGATGTTCTGCGAAGATCGGCTCTGACAGATGGGCGGCGGTTTCTCGCGCTGATCCTTCTTGCGCTGAGCGTAAGCGCGTTTGTTCCCGCCGGGCACATGATCGCGCCATCGGCAGACCACGTTATCGCGGTTACCCCCTGTCCGGCGACCAACGAGCTAGCGCGGGCCCTTCAGGCGGACACGGACCACCACGCCGGCATGAGCCATGCCGAAATGGGGCATACGCAGTCTGATGCAGACGATACTGTTCCTGCAGCAGCGCAGGCCGACACTGACTGCGCCTTTTCCGCACTGACCCTTGCGGCGACTTTTCCGGGCCATTCGGACATCGAAAACAGCATCGCCGGGCGTGGCGGAGCGACCGGCGAGCCTCCTGACGATCTCAGGATCGCCCAGAGGGATTATCTGCGTCCTCCGCTGCGCGCGCCGCCCGTCCGGGGCTGATCTCCGAAACAATCGTCGAACTGATCGAACGCGTCACCCGGCATCGTGCCGGTGTGCGCTCGTGCGCATTCCAGGCGGACAAGAATACTATGTATTACAAAACTTTCTGCAGGGCCGCCTCGCTGGCATCCTGCGCAATTTTTGCCATCCAGCCAGCATCGGCCGAAGCCGATCCGGGCAATCGCAACACTGATCCGGTGTTGACCGACACGATAATCGTTATTTCTCCACGCAGGACCAGCGTGGCGCAGGAAAGTGCGCCGCCGCCAGAGGAGATTGCGCTTCCGGCCGACGCCGCCGCGATCGCAGCGCGCAGCCCCGGTGGCGCTCTTGTCGGCAATGGTGCGCTTTCGGGCCAGCTATCCTATCGCGGATTGGCCGGACAGCGCGTCCTTGGCCGTGTGAACGGGCAGCGGTTTGCCACAGGCGGCCCGAACGCGATGGATCCACCGCTGCATTATGCCCCGTCCATTCTTGTCGATCGGATAGAAATTGCACGCGGTGTCGCCCCGGTTTCGCAAGGGCCGTCATTGGCGGGCGCGGTCAATGCACAACTGGTTGGGGCGGAATTCTCGACCGGCAATGTCGCAACCCCGCAGCTGCGATTTTCGAGCCAGTATCGCAGCGTCGATAACAGTTACGCAATTGGTGGCCTTGTCGGCCTTGCAAACGAGAGCTGGCGTGTCGGAATCATTGCCAGCCGCGAAGAAGGCAGTGACTATGACTTTCCTGGCGGCACCGCCGCCGGAACGTCTTTCGAGCGCAACCTTTATGGTATCCATGCGGGGTTTCGCACTGGCGCGGGAGAGCTGTTTGTCGCGTACCGGCGCAGCGAAACCGACCCGACCGGCAATCCGCCCTTTGCGCTTGATATCGTCTATTTTGACACCGATTTCTTTCAGACCGGCTTTCGCGGCGAAGTGGCCGGGGATGTCGCGCTTGATCTTCGGCTCGGCCATGTCGCGGTGCGTCACCTGATGGACAACCAGACGATCCGGCAACCTGCGGCTCCGGCGATGCGTGCACGAGCGACTTTCGCCAATGCCGATACGAGCACGGCCGAGGCTTCGCTGCGTTTTGGCAGGGACAGCGCATATGTCCAGATCGGTGCCGACGCGGAGCTGACGGACAAGTTCGTGCGGATTACCAATCCGGCCAACCCCGCATTCTTCATCGACGCTCAGCCGGACGTCCAGTCAGACAGGCTTGGCGCATTCGCGCAATGGCGCAGCGGCCTGGGCACGCTGGAGTTTGAGCTTGGCGCAAGGGTTGATCGCACCGCGCAATCGGCTGGCATCCCGCAACTGGGTGCGGCGGTGCCCGCGGGACCAGCAAATCTTGCCGCCGCATTCGGCGCGTCTGACAGGACGCGATCCGAAACCACGGTGGACGGCGTGTTGCGCGCATGGATGCCGCTCGGCAGCTTCACTCCCCGTCTGACCCTGGCCCGCAAGCAGCGCGTGCCCAGCCTGCTGGAGCGGTTCGGCTGGCTTCCGACGGAGGCAAGTTTTGGTCTGGCGGACGCAAACATCTATGTCGGCAATCCCGGGCTTAAGCCGGAAACAGCCTGGATCGCGGAACTTGGCTTTGATTACGAAACAGATGCTGTTTCGTTTCGGCCTACGGTTTTCTATCGCCGTGTCGATAACTTCATCCAGGGGCTGCCGGTTGACGATACCATCGGTGTGATTGACAGTCCGATCGAAATGATCGCGGCGATGAACGCAGACCCCACGCCGCTGCGGTTCGGCAATGTCGATGCGGAACTATATGGGGCAGACCTTGATTTCAGTGTGCGCCCGGCCGCCAGAATAGAGCTTGCGGGCACGGCAAGTTTTGTGAGGGGCAAGCGCCGCGACATTGACGATAACCTCTACCGTCTTTCTCCGGCCAGTTTGCGCATCTCGGCAACATGGCAGGCCGACCGGCTTTCATTGGGGGCAGAGCTTTTTGCCGCGGCAGAGCAGAATCGCGTGTCGGCTTCGAACGATGAAGAACCAAGCGGCGGCTATGCAATCGTTGGCCTGTTCGGGCGTTTCGCATTCGATCGGAATGTCGCGATCGAAGCGGGCGTGGAAAACCTGTTCGACAAGGCCTATCAGCCGCATCTTGCCGGGCGCAGCCGCGTCGGCACATCCGACGTGCCCGTTGGAGACCGTTTGCCCGGTGCGGGGCGCGGGGGCTGGGTGCGGCTTGTATCCCGCTTTTGACATCGCAGGAACTGCGAAGGTGCGAGGGCTGCTCCGCCCTTGCACCTTCGCAGCTTCTCCCGCTTTCGGGCAGGATGTGCGTTGCGCGATCAGAGCGATTTGCGTTCAGGCTTAGGCGACCGGAAAAGTAACGCTCATGCGCCACGCGGGCTTTGGGCGTTTTCCGTTCAAGCTGACGCGACCGGAAAAGCTGCGCTCATGCGCCGCGCGGGCTTGTCGTGGCATCCGATCCCGGTTGACCGGACATCGCTTTAACGGGTTCGGATCGCAAATTGTTTTGCGGTTCTGCATTTCCCAGTTTACCTTATGGTCAGGAAAAGGCGTGATGCGGGATGGTTCGCATTTATGACCGACGGGACATTGGAGACTGGAATGGCGCTGAAGGACGATCTCGTTGCGCGTGCTCGGGATATTGCGGAACTGGCGGGGCGCGAGGCGCACAACACCGAAGCGAACCGCAAGCTTGACGATGAGGTTGTGCGGGCCTGCTGCGATGCAGATCTGCTGCAGGTTATGGTTCCGAAGGAACTTGGCGGGCATGAGCTGGACTATGCAACGATGGCGGCGATTGTCTATGAATTTGGCAAGCAGTGCCCCTCCACCGCCTGGGTCATATCCTTCTATCTGGGGCACAATTTTATTCATTCGCTGTTTCCGCAAGAGTCACAGCAGGAGGTCTTCGCCGAAAAGCCCTATGTTCTTATGGCGGGCACGGTTGCGCCGAGCTTCCGGCTGACGCCTGTCGAGGGTGGATATATCGTCAGCGGCACCAGCCAGTGGAATTCCGGAAGTGCGCACGCGAACTGGTTCATGGGCAGTGGTCTGGTGATGGTTGACGGTGAAGTGCGTGGCGCGTTGGCATTTCTTGCGCCCCGCAAGGATGTCGACGTGATCGACAACTGGGATGTTGCCGGTATGCGCGGCACGTCAAGCGGGGACATGGGAATGGAGGAAGTATTCGTTCCGGCATATCACACTGTTGCGGTTCAGGATTTGCTGGATGGCAATGCACCGGGAGGCAAGCTGCATGCCAACCCGCAGTATTCCCTTCCGCTGTTGCCATTTGTGCTGGGCGAAACCGTTCCGGTTACCGTGGGAGCCTATCGCGGCGCGGCAGATGCATTCATGGAGCATACCACTGCGCGCTATAACGCGCGGAACCCGGGCGGCGTGCCCGACAAGCAGCTGGCGCAGGTTCGTGTGGGCGAGGGGCAGGCAGGCGCTGCGATCGCAGAGACGCTGATGCACGACTATGCCGGTTTCCTGAGCACTGCACGGCCAGACGATTTACGCCCGCTGGCCAGGAGAGCGGAGATTCGCGCTCGCGTGGCGATGATCACTGATTATTGCCACGCCGGTATCCAGAAATTCATGCTGGGCGGCGGGGGCGGCGCTTTTCGCGGCACTGTTCCGTTACAGCGCTTCTACCGCGACATAAGCATGTTGCGTGTCCACGGATTCCTCGATCTCGATACCGCGGCCGAAAACCATGGGCGCCTGATTTTTGGGCTGGAGCCAACCTGTCCGCTCTGATCGGACAGATTGATCGGGGGAACCCCGTGTCGCGCCTTATTGCTGGTGGCTTGCAACTGACGTCCGTTGTCCGGGGGCAGAGCCAAACCGCGCGCGCGGTTACGGCGTGTCGATGAACACCAGCTCATAAAGGAACGCGATGTTGCGCAGCACTTCGGCTTGAGAGAACACATCGCGCCCGGTTAGCGCCTTGTATTCCGTCGGCAAAGTGAACGGCGTGCCGCTGGCGCCGATGATCATGTAATAGAGCCGGGCGGGATCGCACTGCCGCACCGCGCCTTCGCGCTGACCATCGCGGATCAGTCCGGTGATTTTCTCAAAGTGATCGCGCAGATAATTATCGACAACCCAGTTGAGCCGGGCGGTGCCTTGCGTGCTTTCCATCGTCAGAATGCGGTGAACCTGCGGTTTCGTGGCCGACATCCTGGTAAACTGTTCGATAAAGCAGCGCAGCGACTCCGCAGCCGAGCCGTTCTGCGCCGCATCGAGGTGCCTGCTCATCGCCGTGGTGTAATCGGCCAGCGCGGCGTCAACCGTGGCGATCCAGAGCTGATCCTTCGAGTGAAAATGATAGAGCACCAGCGTGTGCGTCACGTCGGCTCGTTCGGCGACGGCGCGCGTTGACGTTCCTTCAAATCCGAACGCGGCAAAACATTCGAGCGCTGCGTTGAGAATGCGACCGCGCACTTCGCTGCTGCGCTTGCTGCCGCCCCTTGGTTTGCCGCTTTTTGTGCCGGGCAGCGAACGGATCGGTACCGTGTCCTGATTGTCATCAAGCCGAACGGCACGGCGGCCTGTGCGGCCCGATTTTGCCTTATCGGGCTTCGCTTTGCCCGATTTGTCTGGAGCGCCCTTCTTTGCGGCGGATGCCTTGGGGGCGGATTTACCTGCGCTGGATATACTGGCGCCTGATTTACCCGATGTCTGCGAAAGTTTCTGTGAAGGCATCCCTAAAAGCTAACCCGTTCGAAGGTATGGTGTCCATCACTTTCCACGCGGCGATTCCGTCGCGATTGGCCGGATTGCCAGCCGATACACGCATGGCTTGCCGGAATTGGCAGGCCGGAATTGGCTGGCGCAATGCTATGGCGCGACGGCATTTTCGATTGCGCCGATCCCGTCAACTTCGCAGCGCACAATGTCTCCGGGCTGCAGGAAACGGGGAGGCTGCATCGCCACGCCGACGCCTTCCGGTGTTCCGGTGGAAAGGATATCGCCCGGTTCAAGCGTGAACGCGGTTGACAGGTATTCGATCTGCGCCGCGATGCCATGAATGAAATCGGCGGTGTTGCTGTCCTGCCGTTTTTCGCTATTGACGAAACAGCGAACGCCAAGCGCCTGGGGATCGGCAATTTCATCGGCGGTAACGATCCAAGGGCCGATCGGTCCGTGCGTGTCGAACGATTTGCCCATCGTCATCGTGGGGGTGTGAAACTGCCAGTCGCGCGCCGAGACGTCGTTCACGACGAGATAGCCAAAAATGTGCGCAAACGCATTTTCGGCGCTGACGGATTTCGCCGCCTTTCCGATGACGACCCCCAGTTCGGCCTCATAGTCCAGCTTTTCGGTGACGCCCGGTTCGATCGGATCGAACGGGCCGGAGACGCAGGTTGTCTGCTTGTTGAACCAGAGCTGGTTTTCGGGAACGTCGATGCCCAGCCTGCGCGCCTCATCGGCGTGGCGCTGGTAATTCATGCCGAGCGCGAGGAATTTTCGCGGCCTGAGCGGCGCCAGCAGGCGGACCGACGTTAGCGGGATCCCCGCATCTGCGGCGTTGGCGTGCAAAGCATCGCGGATGCGCTGCAACATTTCGGGGCCCGCTTCGATCAGGCTGATGATATCGCCTATGTCGATGCCCAGATCGTGAAGCGGAACGATCCTGTCATCAACGACAATCCCGATCCGGTCTGCCCTGTTGTTTTCGAAACGTGCGATTTTCATGTGTGGGAATCCTCAGGCGGGCTGGCGCGCCCATATGCAGTGTAATGCGGGCGAGCGGTTTGTCGATCGGCCGCCGCTAAGTTCCGAAAAAGCGGTTGGCGTCTGCATAAGTGGGCAGGTGCGCTGTCGTCCCGCCATCAACCCGGATGACCTGTCCGGTGATGTAGCGCGCTTCATCCGAAGCGAGCCAGACCACCGCCTGCGCCACGTCTTCAGGTTCTCCCAGGTATCCCACGGCTGTTGAATCGGCGTTGATTGCGATAAATTCCGCCGGGATGGCGGCTTCCAGCATCGGCGTGGCGATCATTGACGGCGCAACCGCGTTGCACCGGATGCCTTTGCGCCCGAACACCGCCGCGACATGTTCGGTCAGCATATTTATCCCGGCCTTGGACACGCAATAGGCGGGCATCTGGTTAAATGCGGAAAGGCCATACATCGATGAGGTGTTGATGATCGATCCGCCGCCGGTCTTGAGCATTTCCAGCACACCATAACGGCAGCACAGCATGGTGCCGCGCAGCGTTCCTTGCATCACGCCATCCCAGTCCTCGGTTGGAATCTGCAGGATATCAAGATCATTGGCGAGCACTTCGGGCGGGGCGTAGGCGGCGTTGTTATGCAGAATATCGAGCCGGGCATGATCGCGCGTAACGCCTTCTATCGCCGAGCGGATCGCATCTTCGCTGCAGATATCGATGTTGACCGTAAAGGCGCTGCCACCCGCCGCCTCGATCAGGTCAACCGTTTGTGCCGCGGTTTCATCATTGATATCGCCAATGCCGACTTTCGCGCCTTTCGCGGCAAGCGCCACTGCGGAAGCCCGGCCAATGCCTGATCCTGCGCCCGTTACCAGCGCAACCTTGCCTGCCAACTGCGTCATTCAGTGTTCTCCCTGTGGTCCACGCCCGGCGAGCGCCGGTTAAGCCGGGCGTAAATCGCGCTGACCGCATGGTCAATGCATGTTTGTTGTGCGCGCGCCGGTCTGCCGGATCAGAACTCGTAGCCGACCGAGACGCCATATTCCGCCGGACGGCCGACATAGCGCACGTTCGTATCGAAGGAGAGGGTGGCGTTGGTCCAGTAATACTTGTTCGTCACGTTCTTGCCCCAGACGGTGACTTTCCATCCATCTTCCGAAATCAGTCCGGCGGAAAGATCGAGCAGCGCGCGGCCGTTAAGCCGATAAACATGCTGGGCGATCGTATCGTCTGCGCCATAAAGGCCGGAAATTGCCTTGGTCTGCGCGTTCAACGTGGCGCCCAGCCTGGCGCTCCAACTCTCTGAAACCGGCACGGTATAATCGAACGAAGCCGATACCTGCCATTCGGGCGCGAAGGGCAGTTCCGCCCCTGCATAGTCAAGCGGGATGGCTTCGAAGCTGAGGAACGCACCGGAAAACTCGTTGGGGTTGGCCCCGATGAAAGACTTGATCTTCGTATCCAGATACGTGGCCGCGAAATTCAGGTTCAGGCCTTCGACCGGGCTCACCGCCAGTTCGATTTCCGCGCCCTTGATTTCCGATTTCGGAACGTTCTGCAATGCATCGAGGAAACCGAAAATGCGATCAACGACTTTGGCGCGGACCTGCTTGTTGCGATAGTCATTATAGAACACGGCGCCGTTCAGGGTCATGTTCAGATCGCGGAACGTCGATTTGAAGCCGATCTCGTAGTTGGTGACTTTCTCCTGCACCACGGGCACATACTGCGATGTCGTGGCGGCCGAAACGCTTGGATAACTGCCTGC
The DNA here is from genome assembly GCA_947258815.1 of uncultured Sphingomonadaceae bacterium. GTDB lineage: Bacteria > Pseudomonadota > Alphaproteobacteria > Sphingomonadales > Sphingomonadaceae > Novosphingobium. Next base: position 659,179 of record CAMYJW010000030.1, on the reverse strand, counting down.
CTTGAAGCCGCGAGCGACATTGGCGTAGATCAGGAAATCCTCTGCGGGCGTAATGTCTATGCCCAGGCTCCACGAGGTGTTGTTTTCCTTCAACGTGCCCCTGAAGGTTTCCGCCTGACAGGTATCGGGGTTGAGTGTGAAGGATTCGCCATCGGCGATGGGTTCATAGACCCACGTATCCTGTGTCAGGCCATTGGCGACGGCGCCGGGGCACAAAGTGGCCACGCCCGCGCCCGCCGGAGAACCAAGAAACGCCCATGTGCCGTTGAAGAACGGCGTGATCCCGAAATCGACCGGGCTGGTTTCGATATAGCCGGGCGTGCTTTCGTTCGACAAAACCGCTTTGCGCTCTGCCTCGGTATAGCGGATGCCGGCGCGCAGGTTGATCAGATCGTTCAGCCGGTATTCGACATTGCCGAACACCGCCCAGTTTTCCATGTCCTGAAAGCTGGGATATGTGTTTGCGGTGAAACCCTGAAATTGCCCACCATGGGACGTTGAGGCATCGTAATAGGTGTTGTCGATGGTTTCGTCAGCCGACGTGCGTTCATAGTTCGCGCCAAGTGTCCAGCGCAGCGGTGCATCCGCATCTGTGCTGGCAAACCTGATTTCCTGCGCAAACGTTTCGATTTTGCCGGCGTCGCGAACCAGATCGATGGAATTGAAGAACGTGCCGTCCGCTTCGGTGCCGTTGAGATGGTGATAACGGATAAAGTCCGTGATTGAGGTAAGCGAAATCGTATCGGTAATGTCGAAGTCGGTCCGCAGGGCGACTTGCCAGAAGCGGTTGTTCGAATAGGGGCGCTTGTCCGGCGTCCAGTCCGCCGCGCGCGGGTTGGCGGGCGCGGTGGGATAAGTTGAAAACGGACTGCCCACGATCGTTGTCGGAACGCCATTGACCACGGCTGCGCGCGGGGTTCCGAACAGGTCGACATCGTCGGTAAGCACGCCGATGTCGGGAATGAATGCGTTCTGGATCGAGCCGCCGGGAAGGAAGTTGCCGGCGGCGTCGCGCTTGTATGTCACGGTATCGGCGAAATCGTTATAGACCGCGCCTGCCTGCGGTTCGGACCGATCGCGCCATGCGTTGACGTTGAGGTTCATGGTCAGCCGTTCGGTTGGCTCCCATTCAAGCAGAAAGCGGCCGGCGATGCGGTTTGCTTCGCCCAGCTTGTCGTCGCGGGTATAGCTTTGCTGCCATTCATCGCCGCGCGTCGCCTTGATCGCGACACGGGCTTTCAGCGTATCGCTGATCGGCCCGCTAACGAACCCGGCAACGTCAATCGTGTTGAACCGGGCATATCCAACGGTGATGCCGGCATGGAACGTGTCCGTCGGCTTGGCGGCAACGAAATTGATCGCGCCGCCGGTCGCGTTGTTGCCAAACAGCGTGCCTTGCGGGCCTTTGAGCACTTCGACACGCTCAAGATCGAATGCGGTCAGCGCGGTCATCACCGGAAGCGGCAAAGGTGCCTGATCGATATAGGTCGCGACATTGGGATAAGCGCCGATCGACGTTTCATAAAAGCCGACGCCGCGCATGGTGTAAACGGGGGTTGCGTTGGCGCTGGGGGCATAGGCAAGGCCGGGCACGGCTTTGGCGATGTCTTCGACGTTTTCGATGCGGCGGTTTTGCAGCGCTTCGCCGCCGATCGCGCTCACCGTCAGGCCAACATCCTGAAGCTTCTCTTCACGTTTGGTGGCGGTAACGACAATCTCGCCAAAGCTGCTGCTGGAATCGGCTTCGGCGCCGCTTTGGGCCATGACGGGCGAAAAGGCGCCGGTCGCGGCCAGCGATGCGACGACTGAAGCGCTTGAAAGCAGGCGATAAAAACGATTTGCCATAGCGGCATCCTCCCCATGAAAATTCCGCCACAGCGCGGACTGGGGCGCCGGCTTTCCCGGTCGCCCTGATTGCGAATCACTACTCCTGGCTGTCCAAATGGTCAATAACGTAGTTGGACGCTTGTTCGCGAAGTGGTGAGAAGTAGGCTGCCCTGGGGATTGTCTGAGTGGCGAAATCTGCTTGATGGACAAATATAATATTGTAAAAACAAAGGTATATAGACTATCTCGAAGTGGTTCTGTGTGGGCTGGGCGGTGGTTCGGGCCTTCGGGGCATTCAATTCACGCTGCTGCGCATGGCCGCACAGTGAAACCAAGTGGTCTGGATTTTTCTGGCTTTCGGTGCGCTCTGGCGCCGGTCTGTAAGAAGGGCTGGTGTTCAATAAGCTATTATAAACGCTTGTAAATTATGCGATGAATACAATTCCCATATGTCGTACAATGCGAAAGTCCGTCGCAAATCTGCGATCATATGGCTGACCATATGGAAGTTATACATGGTTAGCGTATCGATGCTTGCGGCACATGCTCGCGAGACGGGACGGGCCACAGGGGAGCACGCCACGAAATCCGGTTTTCGTCATCTCCCTGGCCCGGTTTTCCGGCTCGCGAGAGAGATATTGACCAACTGGTCTAATCGGTGCATCCTGAGCGCGGCGTGCCAGTGCGCAGAGTTGCCCAGTGTGAAGAGTCGCTGGATGGGTGCGTTCCAGGTTGGCGTGTTCAGAATTTGCAGGTTCGATAATCGGGAGGACGATGGCGTGGCGGATGATGTTCTGGAAAGTGGCTCGGTTGGGCAATCGACGGCACCGGCAGAGGTGAAACCCATCAAGCTTGCGCATGTTGTCTTGCGGTCATCGCAATTCGAAAAGCTGGTTTCCTGGTACAAGTTCGTTCTGAACTGCCGCGCGGTTTTTGAAAACGAGCTGCTTTGCTTTCTGACATATGACGAAGAACATCACCGTGTTGCGATCCTCAATGTGCCCGATCTTGGCGAACAGCCCGAATCGGCGGCAGGGGTGCACCATGTTGCCTTCACGTTTGCCTCGATGGGCGATCTGATGGCGCAATATGTGCGGCTGCGCGATGAAGGGATCAAGCCAGTGTTCGTTATCAATCACGGGCCGACAACGTCGATGTATTATTGCGATCCCGATGGCAATCAGCTTGAATTCCAGATCGAGAATTATGACAGTGTCGAGGAATCGACCGAATTTTTCTATTCCGAGGAATTTGCCGAAAACCCGATCGGTGTCGAGTTCGATCCCGAAGACATGCTGGCAAAAATCGCCGCCGGGGTGCCTGAGGCAGAACTCAAGCGCCGCCCGCGCGCGGGTTCCAAGGGCCTTGACGATATCAAGCTGCGCTGACCGGGAATTTCCTATGGATAAGGCAAATGTTTCCGCCCACGACCGGCAGGCGATCGAGAACGTCATTCACCGTTTCTACTGGCTTGTCGATCGCGGCAGGGCTGCGGAAACTGCGGCGCTGTTTTCGGCGAACGCGCGCATAACCTTCGGCCCCGGCTCACCCAGTCCGGGCACGATCGAAGGCGATGCCATTCCCGGAGCGATGCAGGCGCGGCAGGCGCAAAGCAACGTCACCACGCGCCATGTGCTGAGCAATATCTGCATGACGGCAAACGATGACGGAACGGTTGCCTGTGATTCGCTGCTGACGCTGTTTCGATCTGACAGCGAGGTTCGCGATACGATCCCGGCAACGGTTGCCGATATCGTTGAGATTCTCGTCAACGAAGATGGTGACTGGAAGATCCGCGAACGCACTGTTCTGCCGATATTCAACAGGTCCGCGCCCGCCTGACCCCGGCTGTCCTGTCGGGAAACGGGTCGTCCACCCCGGAAGGAAAACGCAATGATCGACCTGCACTATGTGGCGACGGCCAATGGCATGAAAATCGCCATCATGCTTCAGGAACTGGGGCTGGACTATCGCGTCATCAATTATGGCCTGTTTGAAGGTGAGCACCTCACAGCCGCGTTCAAGCGGATTAACCCCAACAACAAACTGCCCGCGATAATCGATCACGATCCGGCGGGTGGTGGCGATCCGCTGCCGGTTTTCGAAACCGGGGCTATTCTGCTTTATCTCGCTGAAAAGTCGGGGAGATTTTTGCCCGCCGGTCCGCGTGACAGGGCCGTCGCGCAGCAATGGCTGTTCTGGCAGATGGCCGGGCTTGGCCCGATGCACGGGCAGGCGCATCACTTCCTGCGCTATGCGCCCGATGGGCAGGACTATGGCAAGACGCGCTATGCGAACGAGGCGCTGCGGCTGCTCAAGGTTCTTGAATACCGGCTGGCGCAGGCGGACTATCTGGCAGGTGAATATTCGATTGCCGATATGGCCACCTGGCCATGGGTTGGCGGGGCGGCGTTGATCGATATTGATATCACGCAGTTCCCGGCGATGGCCGACTGGGTCGAGCGGGTGGGCGCGCGGCCTGCGGTTCAGGCGGCGGTGGCAGGCAAGGACACTGCCGTTCCGCCAGAATACCTTCAGAAGCACGCAGTGCTGACACCCGAGCAATGGTCCAACATGTTTGGCGAGAAGCTGCTGGCGGCGTCGGACTTGCGATAAGTCTCATGCCCAGGTTCGGCGTTTGAGCGGCACAGGCTGCATTACCGGCATAATCAGGCTCCTATTACGCTTTTTTTGGCAGATTATGCCAAAACCTGAACTTCCATTGGCTGATATTGCAAGGACATGCCCCCGGGTTCGCGATTAGAACCGCGTTTCAGGAGGCCTGCCATGCTGGACGTGACTGAAGACAAGACGGACAAGATCCGCCAGATCGAAACTATCGATTCCAGATTGCGATGGCTTTCATCGTGGATCGTCCACAACGCCAACAATATCCGCGAAAGCCGCGATGGGCTTAAAGTTGGCGGACATCAGGCGAGTTGCGCGTCGATCACCACCATCATGGCAGCGCTCTATTTCGGTGCCTTGCGCGCGCAGGACAAGGTTGCGGTGAAGCCGCATGCCGGGCCGGTGCTCCATGCAATTCACTACATGCTGGAAAACCAGACTCGCGAGCAGCTGGAGCAGTTTCGCGGGCTTGGCGGTGCGCAAAGTTATCCTTCGCGCACCAAGGATAAGATACCCGTTGATTTTTCGACCGGTTCGGTGGGGCTTGGCGTCGCGATCACCGCGTTTGCCAGCCTGGTTCAGGATTATCTCGTCGCGCATGGCCAGCTTAATGAAAGCGATGCGGGCCGGATGATCGCGCTGATGGGCGATGCGGAACTGGATGAAGGCAACATCTATGAATGCCTGATCGAAGGTTTCAAGCATGACATCCGCAACTGCTGGTGGATTGTCGATTACAATCGCCAATCGCTGGACAGCACCACGGCGGATCGCATGTTTCGCCGGTTTGACGATATCTTCGAGACATGCGGCTGGCGCGTGCTGACGCTTAAACATGGCAAGCGCCAGAGAGCGGCATTCGCGCGGCCGGGCGGGAAGGCCATTGCGGACTGGATCGATCAGTGCCCCAATGCGGAATTTGCCGCGCTTACATATCAGGGCGGCGCGGCATGGCGAGAGCGACTTCACGCCGATCTGGCCGGCAACAAGCAGGCGTTGAAACTGATAGACGGGTTTGCCGATCCCGATCTGGCATCCTTGATGACCAACCTTGGCGGCCATTGCGTTGAAACCTTGCTCGATGCGTTTGCCGAAGCCGATGACGAACGGCCAACCGTGTTCATCGCCTATACGGTGAAAGGTTTTGGCCTGCCGTTTGCCGGACACAAGGATAATCACGCCGGGCTGATGAACCCCACGCAGATCGAGGCTTTGCGCGATTCGATGGGCATTGCCGAAGGTGAGGAATGGGAGCCATTTGCCGCTCTCGGCGCGAATGCCACCGCCGATCTCAAGGCGTTTATCGCACCTGTGAAAGACGTGCTCGATCATGGCGCGGCGCAGGTAGCGCCAACGCCGGTTCCCGCAACGCTGCCGGTTCCCGAAGACGCGATGCAGGCAACCCAGACGGCATTTGGCAAGATTTTGCTTGAGCTTGCCAAATCCGGCGTGCCGCTGGCGGATCGACTGGTGACGACATCGCCCGATGTCACCGTTTCAACCAATCTTGGCGCATTCGTGAATCAGCGCGGCCTGTTCAGACGGCAGCATCTGGAAGATATTTTCGCGGGTGCCAAAATCCCGTCAGCCCAGAAATGGGAAGGCCACGAGGCCGGACAACACATCGAGCTGGGAATTGCAGAGAACAATCTGTTCCTGATGCTGGCGGCGCTTGGCCTTTCCGGGCCGTTGTTCGCGCAGCGGCTGATGCCGATCGGAACCGTCTATGATCCGTTCATCGCCCGCGGCCTCGATGCGCTGAACTACGGGTGTTATCAGAACGCGCGGTTCCTGCTGGTGGCAACGCCATCGGGGCTGACGCTTGGGCCGGAAGGTGGCGCGCACCAGTCGATCAATCCGCCGCTGATCGCGCTGGGGCAGCCGGGGCTGACGCATTTTGAGCCCGCTTATGCCGATGAACTGGCGGTTATCATGCGCTGGGCGTTCGAACATATGCAGGCCGACGATGGCGGCTCGGTTTACTTGCGGCTGTCCACGCGCACTTTACAGCAGATTGAGCGCGCGGATGACGGGTGGGCCGACGATGCGCTCAAAGGCGGGTACTGGCTTAAGGAGCCGGGGCCTGACAGCGAGGCCGCGATCGTTTTCTCCGGGGCGATCGCGCCCGAAGCGCTTGCCGCTTGGGAGGGGCTGCGCGACGATCTTCCCGGCATCGGCCTGCTGAACGTTACATCGCCTGACTTGCTGCACCGCGAATGGTCAGCCGCGAAAGCCGCGCGCTGGAACGGCAAGGGCGCGGCGCCTTCGCATATTGAACGTTTGCTGCGCCGGTTGCCCGCTCATGCAGGGTTGGTGACGATCCTTGATGCCGCGCCGGCGGCGCTTTCATGGCTGGGCGGCGTGCGCGGCCAGAAAGTCAGCCCGCTGGGGGTCGATCGCTTTGGCCAGACCGGCGACCTGCCTGATCTTTATCGCGAATATCGGCTTGGCAGCGATGCGATCATCGAAGCGACCGCCGAACTGTTTCTGGAAAGCTGAACACATGCCCATAGATCTGAAGATGCCGGCGCTCTCGCCAACGATGGAAGAGGGAAAGCTGGCGCGCTGGTTGGTGCAGGCCGGTGATCGCGTGGCGTCCGGCGAGATTCTGGCCGAGATCGAAACCGACAAGGCGACGATGGAGTTTGAAGCGATCGACGAGGGTATTGTCGCCGCGATTGCCATACCGGGCGGAACCGAAGGCGTGAAAGTCGGCACGGTAATCGCCACGCTTGCGCTTGAAGGAGAAGATGAAAGAGAAGACGCGCCGGACGCCGCTGTGGGGGCAGGTTCGGGGGAGGCTGCCTCAGCTCCGCCTGAGGACTTGCCGTCAACCGCTCCATCGTCTGCGCAATCGTTGCGCGCGCGCGCCTCGCAAATATCGCCTCCACCACCATCGAACGATGCAGTTCTGGCGACCACGCTGGCAAGGCGGATCGCCGCGGCAACCGGTGTCGATCTTTCCGGCATCAGCGGTTCCGGGGCAGGGGGGCGCATCACAAAGGCGGACGTGGCCATGTCCGCCGGGCTTGCGCCGTTGCAGCCAGATTCTCCTGCCGGTCTGCCCGTTGCCGCTGATTCCGAAATCGTGATGCCGCTTGCCGATCCGGTCGCGGATGCTCAGGTGCAGGACATAGCCATTCCGCATGAGGTTACGGCACTGTCGAGCATGCGCAAGGTCATCGCCCGCCGCCTGACCGAGAGCAAACAGCAAGTGCCCCATATTTACCTGACCGTGGATATTCGCCTTGATGCCCTGCTGAAGCTGCGGGCCGAGATCAACGCGGACCTTGCACCAAAAGGGGTGAAACTGTCCGTCAACGATCTGATGATCAAGGCTCTGGCGCGGGCGTTGCATGATGTGCACAGTTGCAACGTTCAGTTCGCGGGCGATCGGCTGCTGTCCTTCAGCCGTGCGGATATCTCAGTCGCCGTGTCCGTTCCCAACGGGCTGATCACGCCGATCGTTGCCGATGCCGGATCGAAAGCGGTTTCGGCCATTTCGGCGGAAATGAAGGATATGGCCGCGCGCGCGCAAACCGGGCGGCTGCAGCCGCATGAGTATCAGGGCGGCACAGCCAGCCTCTCCAACATGGGCATGTTTGGCATCAGGCAGTTCGATGCGGTGATCAATCCTCCCCAGGCGATGATCATGGCCGTTGGCGCGGGAGAAAAACACGCGCATGTCAGCGAAGACGTGCTGTCGATCGCCACGATGATGAGCGCGACGGGCGGTTTCGATCATCGCGTAATTGACGGGGCTGACGGTGCGGAACTGATGCAGGCCTTCAGGGCGCTGATTGAAGAGCCGTTCGGCCTGCTTACCTGAACTGGCCCGTACCCCTGAAAAGCAATTGATTTCCTGCCGCGCCTCAGGTTGACTTCGCCTGTACGATCACGCAATTAGACCTGACCATATGGTCTAAGTATTTAGCTGGCTGACCGCCGCCTTTCGGCCTCGGCGCGGTCAGCGGTCAACACAGAGGATGGTGCGTGGAAGAGACCCCGATATTGATTGCAGGCGGCGGCCCGGTGGGGATGACTTTGGCGCTTAACCTTGCGCGGTATGGTGTGCGTTCGCTGCTTGTCGAGCGTAATCCCGAGACGACGCGTCATCCCAAGATGGACCTGACCAATGGCCGCAGCATGGAACTGTTTCACCGGCTGGGAATCGACGAGAAGCTGCGCGATGCGGGCGTACCGCGCGAAAATGCATTCGACATCCTGTGGGTGACCAACATGGTGGGGCACGATCTTCACCGTTTTCACTATCCCTCCGCCGAAGAGAAAACGCGGATCATTCGTGAACGGAACGATGGCAGCCAGGGCGCGCAGGCACCGCTTCGCGTCAGCCAGGTGGAGATCGAGCCGGTTCTGAAGCGCGCGATAGATGAAAACCCGCTGATTGATGTGCGTTTCAATCACCGTTTCGATGCGCTTCTGGAAAACAGCGAACAGGGCGTCGTCGCGCGCATCGTCCATTCCGATACCGAAGAGGCGATCGAGGTCAGCTGTCGTTTTCTGGCCGGGTGCGATGGTGGCGGCAGCCGCGTGCGGCGGCGGCTGGGTATCGAGCTTGATGGTGAAGAGAATGTCGCGGGCGCGTTCATGGTGCATTTCCGCACGGACGACCGCGATCTGATGCAGCGCTGGGGCCCGGTTTATCACCTCCAGAACGGCGCGGGCACGATCATAGCGCAGAACGATCACGATATTTTTACGCTGCAAGCCTGGCTGCTGCCGGGGATGAACCCGGAAGAAATGACCCCGCAAGGCGTTCTGGAAAGCTGGATCGGCACGCATTTTGATTATGAAATTCTGCAGGCCAATCCGTGGTTCGCGCATTTCGTCGTTGCTGAACGATATCGTGAGAACAGCGCGCTTCTGGCGGGCGATGCGGCGCACCAGTTCATTCCTACCGGCGGCTATGGGATGAACAGTGGCATCGCCGATGCGGCGGCGCTTTCATGGGTGCTTGCGGCACGGGTGCAGGGTTGGGGCGGCGATCGCCTGCTCGATGCCTACGATGCCGAACGGCGCACCACCGCGTGGTGGCACCTTGAAGCCTCGCGCCGTCACATGGGCGTGCGCGGCCAGATTAGTGAACTATATGCCGAAGCGGGCGATCTGCTTGAGGAAGGCCCGCAAGGCGATGCGCGCCGGGCAGACCTTGCGCGCGCCATCGCCGCGCTTGGCAATGCGGAAAACGAAAGCTGGGGTGTGGAATATGGCTATCGCTATGATGAGTCCCCGGCCATCGCTCACGAACAGGGCGCACCGCCTGTCGATCCGCTGACGTATCGGCCCAACACCTGGCCGGGCGCGCGTCTCCCGCATGTGTTTCTGGCCGATGGCGCGCCGATCCACGATAAACTTGGGCTGTATTTCACGCTGCTGGTGCTGGACGACACCGATACTGCCGCGATCGAGGCCGCAGCCGATGCGCTTGCGATCCCGCTTGAAATCCTGCGGATCGGCCAGCCCGAACTGCGCACCGTTTATGAACGTAATCTGGTGCTGGTGCGCCCGGATCAGCATGTCGCGTGGCGCGGCGATGCCTTGCCGGCGGACTGCAAGGCGATGCTGGCGCTGGTCAGCGGCGGCTAGCCATCGTCACGAGACGCGAGCACGCACGACAAGGAGAGGGAAATGTCACAAGAAGCACGCGAAATTGCCGATAAACTGGGCGCGGCCATTGCCGGTCGCGATGCCGATGCCGTCCGTTCGCTGTATGACGATGATATTGTCGTGTGGCACGCGATGACGAATGCAGGCCAGTCGAAAGACGAAAACGTCGGGCTGCTGACTGGCGTTTTCGCGGTTTCGTCGCAACTCGAATACAAGGATATCCGCCGTCACGATATCGAAGGCGGCGTGGTGCAGCAGCACCGCCTGACCGGCACGTTTGACGATGGCAAGCCGATGCCCGATCTGCACGCCTGCCTTGTTATCAAGGTGGCCGATGGCAAGATCACCCGGATTGACGAATACTTTGACAGTCCCGCTTTTGCCGCTGTCTGGGAACGGCTGGAAGCGCTGGGCTGAGCTGCGCTTTCCCGTCTGGGGGCGCAGTTTTTGTCCGGCGCTGCCAGCAGCGGGCAGGTGGGGCGAGCGCTCTGTTGTTGCGCGTCAGTTGTCTTCCGGCACGGCGAACACGAACAGGATCGTCCCCGGTTTTGAAGGTGTGATCTCCGGCGTCAGGCTTTGGGTGGTAACGTCGTTAGCATTGCCCCCGCCTGCCGTGACGGCGACAAACTGACGGCCATTGGCGGTGAAAGTGATCGGCGTGGCGCTGGCAAGGATGGGGAGCCGCGTGCTCCACAGCGGTTCGCCGGTGGCGCTGTCCAGAGCGCGGAAATTGCGATCGCGGTCGCCTTCGAACAGCACACCGCCGCCGGTGGCCAGAACCGCGCTTGTTGCACTTGCGCGCACGCGCCGGCTCCAGGCAGGACGGTTGGTGTTCAGATCAATCGCGGAAACGCCGCCATAATTGCCATCGCTGTCGGGCCGCGCTCTCAGGCCATAGGTGATGTCAAAATCCTCGCCCGGCGTCCATGAAAACTCCATGCACGAATCGCTGATGCCGGTGTAGAACATGCTGGTTGTCGGATCGAACGCGGCGGGTGGCCAGTTGCGGAACCCGGTGGCGAACGGGCACATGAAGACCGGCTTTTCGGGATCGGGCTCAAGCGCCGGATCGCTGGTTTTGAAGCCGGTTTCCGGGTCAATCGCGGTGATCAGGTCCTGCAGGCCCAGATCGTGAGAGAACAGGTATTTCCCGGTTCGCGCATCCAGCACGTCAAGAATGGCCTGTTTGCCCATCGTCATCACCACGCGCCGTGGTTTGCCGTTCACCGGCAAGGACGCGACCGTGCGTTCGAAGGACCAGTCCATGTCCCACACATCGCGCGTCATGTGCTGAAAGTGCCAGGCAAGTCTGCCGGTGTCGGGATCGAGCGCAAGGGTTGAATCGGTGTAGAGCCCCGCGTTTTCAGGACCGCGTTTCGCGCCGTTCATCAGCGGGGCGATGTGATATGTCTGCCCGGTGCCGACATAGACGAGATCGGATTGCGGATCGTAGCTTGGCCCTGCCCAGATCGACGATCCGAAGCGCTTTTCATTGGGTGCGCCGTTCCAGCTGTCTCCATCCGGTTCGCCTTGCTGGGCAATGGTTTTGAACCGCCACAGTTCCTTGCCGGTCCGCGCATCGAGCGCGATAACGAAGCATCCGCCCGGCTCGCCCGTTCCGGCGCAGCCTGCCATGCCCTGAATGATCTTGTCTTTGACCACAAGCGGCGGCGCGGTGATCCGAAGTGTCTTGCGCCCGCCGGTAATCGCATGATCCCAGAGCATTTTCCCGGTCTTGATATCAAGCGCGATCAGATGGCTATCGACCGTGGGCACGATCAGCGACTGGCGATACATTGCCAGTCCGCGCGGCTGCGTGACGGGCGCGCCCATGGGCGAAACCGTCGCGTCGCGTTCAAACGTCCACAGCACATTGCCGGTACTGCCGTCGATCGCCTGCACGGTTCCGTTGCTGTTGATGAAGATCACGCCATCGCGCGCCAGCGGGGTGATCGCATTGGTGCCGGTGGGCAGGATCGTGCTCCACACCATCGTTAGCGATGCGGCATTATCCCGGTTGATCTGATCGAGCGGGCTGAAACCTTGCGCGTCATATGTGCGCCGCCAGTGTAGCCAATCGCCCGCCGGCGGATCGAGAAGCTGCGCCTTGCTGACCGGCGTCAGTGTGTCGAGGCGCGCGCGCAGTTGTGCCATTGCTGCCTCGTAGGCGGCATCATGGTTCGTAACCGCTGCGGTTGTGCCGCCCGATTCCAGCTTGGTGGTGCTTGCGTTTGCAGGTTCGGGCGGTGATTGCGAGCCTGCAGCGAGGCCAAGGTGCGCCAGCCCGTTTGCTTTCAGAACATAATTCGTGATTGCGTCGTACTCTGCTGCGGGCAGGGCGCCGGCGTTTGCCGGGGGCATCGTTTCGGCGATATTGGCGCGCAGTTGGGAACCGTTCTGCCACTTTGCCCGGAATGCATCGCCTTTGAGCGGAGGTCCGAATGTTCCTCTCAGTGTCTCGCCATGGCAGGATGCGCAGTGGTTCTGATACAGGGTTTTGCCGTCTGCGCTTGCCTGCGCGGGCTGGCCGGCCAGCAGCGCCAGCGCGCCGATCAAGGCTGCTGCCACGCGGTTTGCCTGCAATTCCGCCACGCATCGAGATGCCGCGTTTCCGATACTTATGCCTGTCATCCTGTCATCCCGGTTCCGTGACGTTCGATCGCGTCAATTCAAATTGACCATTTGATCAATAAGCGTACAGCGGGTTATCCGGCCTTACAACAGGTTTTTTGCTTCGGCGTTGCGGGTTTCTGCAGAGCAGAGGCGCGAATGAAACGTAAGCCGCGCAGTTCGCTGGCGTCGCTTCGGATTTTCCGTTCCGGCCTCAAAACCCTGTTGTCGGCTGATCCAAAAACTGTCAATCTGGTCAGGAAAACAACACGGAAGAGGCGTTCACCATGGCGAAACATATCCTGCTTGCACTTACCAATCCGGTCGAAGGAAAAGAGGAAGCCTTCAACACCTGGTATGACACTGTCGCCTATCCGACATACAAGTCCATTCCCGGTCTGGTGCCGCTGGGGCGCTTCAAGGCGGCGGATGTGCCGCACATGTTTCCGTTCCAGAAAGACAATGAATACCAGTATCTCTCGATGTATTATTTTGAAGCCGACGATCCCGAGGCTTTCCTGGAAACGGTGAAGGAAACCTTTCCCAAGCGGCCCGAATACGCCTTCTCCGAAGACATTGACACCTCGTGCTTCTTTGAACCCGTTTTCACCGCGATCTCCGATGTTAACTTTGAGCCGCTGGACCGGTTTGAGAACCTCAAGCGCTGAATAAACGCATCGGCCGGTTCGGCCTGGCGGGTCTGGCACGCGCGGTGCGGCTGGCTCGCACGCTCAGATGATTTATTGACCAAATGGTCTAATGAATCTATCCATAGAGCAGACAATAAAACGCGCGCATGCTTATCCCATGCGTCGCGACAATAGAGAGGGGCCGGGTGAGGGCGGCGGTGTGCGCGGCGGTGTGTGCTCTGGCGTTATGCCAGATGCGATTGCGCGTTGCGCCACGCTTGCCGGATCGGGCTCTCACGCGGAAAGGGCGCAAGCGATGGGGCAGTCTGAATTCGATGTTGTCGTTGTAGGGTCCGGCGCTGCGGGGCTGACCTGCGCGACGGTTGCCCAGCAGCAGGGGCTGAAGTGCCTTGTCGTTGAAAAGGCCGATGTTCTGGGGGGAACCACTGCCTATTCGGGCGGCGGGGCATGGATCCCGTGCAACCCCCACATGGCAGATATCGGCCAGACGGACACGCGCGAGGAAGCGCAAACCTATCTATCCGCCGTGTTGGGCAATCATTACGATGCGGCGCAGATGGACGCATTCCTTGAGGCGGGGCCTGAAATGGTGCGCTACATGGAAGAGAACACGCATGTGCGGCTCTTTTCCATTCCGCTGTCAGACTACAACCCCGATTTTGCAGGCGCCAAGCTGGGCCGCATCATGTTGACGCAGGAATATGATGGCAGCGCGCTTGGCCCTTGGCTGCGCAAGGTCCGGCTGCCGTTCGCCGGCTATGTCGCGTTCGGTTCGATGCAAACCGATCCGCAGCATCTGGGCAAGCTCAAGAATGCCTTTCGCGATTTTGGAAGTTTTGCGTTCAGTGCAAAACGGTTTGCCGGTTTCGTGCGCGATCTGCTGCGTTTCGGGCGCGGCGCGAACATGGCAAACGGCAATGCGCTGATCGGCAGGTTGCTGCGCTCCGCGCTCGACGCGGGGGTAGAGGTTTGGGAATCGTCTCCCGCAGTGCGCCTGATGAGGGATGGAGATGCGGTGACGGGGATTGTCGTCAGCCGCAATGGCAAGGAAGCGCAGATCGCGGCAAACTGCGGCGTGGTGCTGGCCAGCGGTGGCTTTGGCGGCAATCAGGCGATGGTGGAGAAGTTCATGCCGATGGCGGGCCAGCATACCGCAGTCAGCCCTGAATCGAACACGGGCGACGGTCTTGCGATGGGGCAGGATGCGGGCGGCACTTTGCCCGATCCGAATCCCGACAACGGCATCTGGGCCCCGGTTTCGCTGGTGCGCGATGCATCGGGCAAGGTTGTCAGCAAGTTTCCGCATTTCGGGCCCGACCGCGGCAAACCCGGCACGATTATCGTTGCGCCCGATGGCAAACGGTTTGCCAACGAAGCATCCCCGTATCAGGATTTCACCAACGTCATGCATCGCGATAACATCGGCACCGCCTGGCTGATTTGCGATCATCGGATGCTGCGCGAATATGGCGTGGGCATCGCACTTCCACGTCCGCTGCCCTATAAGCAGCACATCAAGAGCGGTTATCTCAAAACCGGACGGACGATTGCCGAACTGGCGGACGCGATCGGTATTGATCCGGGCGCGCTTGAAGCGACGGTGAGCGCATTCAATCGTCATGCGGCAGAGGGCAATGACCCTGATTTCCAGCGCGGCGGCAACATCTATGACAATGCGCAGGGGGATTTTGAGCATAAGCCCAATCCCAATCTTGCTCCGCTGGAAACCGCGCCGTTTTACGCGGTGGAAATTCATCCCGGCAATGTCAGCACGCTTTATGGCTTCAACACCAATGGCGATGCGCAAGTGATCGATGCGGCCCGGCAGTCGATCCGGGGGCTCTATGCCATCGGTCTGGATCAGAACTCTGTGATGAAGGGGTTTTATCCCGGTGGCGGGTCAAGCATCGGCCCGGCGATGACGTTTGGCTATCGCGCCGCGATGCACATGGCGCGCGGCGGCTGACGGGCGCTTAACACGCGCGCGGTCGTTCGGTATTTTTTGATAAACAGGAGAGTAAGTTGGTTGATCTGACAGGCAAGGCGATCATCGTGACAGGGGCGGCCAGCGGTATCGGGTTGGCGGCGGCAAAGCTGCTGGCCGAGGCGGGGGCAAAGCTGCTGCTGTGCGATCTTGATGAAGCGGCGGCGCAGCAAGCGGCTTCCCGGTGCGGCGGGCCCGGTGCGGTTGGCCTGCGCTGTGACGTTTCGAATGAGGATGATGTAAAATCCATGGTGCGGGCGGCGGTGGACACGTTTGGCACGCTTGATGGCGCGTGCAATGCCGCAGGCGTTCCGCAACGCGGAAAGCTGCTCCATGAAGTGACTGCTGATGAGTGGGATCATTGCCACCGCGTGAATCTGCGCGGCGCGTTTCTGTGCAACAAGTATCAGATTGCCGCGATGCTGGAGACGGGCGGCGGGGCGATTGTCAATATCGTCTCCACCGCCGGAATGGTCGGCTTTCCCAATGGCGCGGAATACTGCGCAAGCAAGGCGGGTGTGCTGGGCCTGATGCGCGGGGCGGCGATTGACTATGCGCAAAAGGGCATACGCATCAATTCGGTGCTTCCTGGCGCAACAGACACGCCGATGCTGGCGGGCGCCTTCGCGCAGGATCCCGGCCTGAAAGACGCGCTGGCTTCGGTCCACCCGATCGGAAGGCTTGGTCAGCCGTCTGAAATCGCCGCCGCCGCGCGTTGGCTGTTATCCGACGAAGCGAGCTTCGTCACCGGCGCTGCTTATGCAGTTGACGGCGGACACACCGCGATCTGATCACGCGGCGGCGCGGCCCGAAATGTCGACGCAGCGCGCGCTGTCATGTGAAATCGAAGATCACTTCCTCGCGGGCGAGATAGGCGCTGATCTTGCTGCTTTCGATGAAGTGCTTTTCATCGGCAGCAAGAGCGGCGCTGGCGGCTTGCCCTTCGGCGGACCCCATCGCGGCTTTCATGCTGTCTTCGCTTTCCCACCACACTTCGGTCAGCCCGTCTGG
Organism: uncultured Sphingomonadaceae bacterium; assembly: GCA_947258815.1. Taxonomy (GTDB): domain Bacteria; phylum Pseudomonadota; class Alphaproteobacteria; order Sphingomonadales; family Sphingomonadaceae; genus Novosphingobium. The sequence goes on along the minus strand of CAMYJW010000030.1, from coordinate 642,841 downwards.
CGGCTGCTTCCAGCCGCGTTCGGACGCGAAAGCCTCGATTTCGGGCGAGGGGAGCTTGTGGCTTTGAATATAGCGGACAAAGCCCATCGCCTTTGCGTGGTGTTTCACAAGCCGGCCATGTTCACCCAGCCAGCGCTCGGAAAAGGCCTCATCGCTCATGCCGTCCTTCTTCCAGACTTCAATCACCATTTTCAGCATCGCTTTACTCTCCCGTTTTTCTTTTGATTAGGGCGCGGGTTCCCGCTGCCGGATGATCGGCACCAGGTCGCTCGACGTCAACCTTGTCTAACCAAACGGAGCGGTGCTGCGGACCATGCGCATGCTGTTGGGATATGGCACGTCGGGCGCACGCGGCTGGCCATGCAGTTCCACCGCGATCGACGCCTGCGCCAGAGCCAGCAGCAAACGGGTGAGAGTGGCCACATCGGCGGGCAGATCGTGCAGCGGATGTTCGCCGATCAGGCGCATCGCATCCTCGCCACGGGCAATCATTGCATCGTAGAAGGCCTGAATATCGTCCATGTCGGCCTCGCAGCGCGCGGCCATGCGATCCGCTGTGCTTTCGCCCGCCCAATAGGCGACGAAGGGCTCCAGTTCCTCAAAGCCTTCGGGAAGCTGGCGCGCCATTTCTGCTGTTGCGGTCATGCCAGCGCCTCCTTCACCGTCTGCGCCTGCGTCCACTTGATGATCTGAGCCAGCGCGTGGCGAATGGCCACTTCGCTGTCCTGCAACTGCATCGTATCCTGTCCGCCGGTGTCGATGCCGTCTTGCGTGAACTTTAGGTTCGCAAGATCCTCCAGCACGACTTCGCCGACGCGGCCGATGTAGAGTTCCTGAAGGAAGCGTTCCTGAATGGTCTGCGCCTCCATCATGTAGAAGCGTACTTCATAGAAGCAGGTCTTTTCATCCACCGGCCAGAACTGGTGAGTCCAGAAGCCGCCCGGCCCGGTATCGATGTGCAGATGCGGGAATATCTGGTGAATATCCATCGACCAGTGGTCCGCGCCTTCCGGGTTGATCGCCGGATGGGAAAGGAACTCAAGCGTTTCTTCTGAAACATCGGCGGCGATGACGCTTTTGTCGTCCTTGCCCATCGATCCCAGCGCTTCGACGCGGTTCTTGGGGTCGATGGTGTATTCCGGGTTGCCATACATCGAGACAGTGCGATGCGTACCAAGCGGATAGGCGCCGATCAGCCGAGCAAAAGGGTTGGCGCGCGATGCAAACGTCGTGCCGATCGTATCCTTGTGGATGTGCGGAATGTGATACGATTCGACAAATGCGTCCGACGCTACTTTCCAGTTGGAGTTGAGAACGGCGGTGAACACCACCGGATTGTCTGCCCCGCGATACCGGATGCCGGAAAGAAATTCCTTCGCCGGCCCTAGATATTCGTCAAGCGTCACTTCGGGTTCGGGGGCAAGATTGATGAACACCCAGCCTTCCCATTCCGACGTGGCGATTTTTTTCAGTCCGCATTTCGATTTGTCGAGGCTTGGGAAGAAATTCTCCTCATCCGGCACGCCAACCAGATCGCCTTCGTTCGAGTAGGTCCAGCGATGATAGGGACAGGCGAATTTGGCGGCCTTGCCGGATTCTTCCTTCACGACAATGCTGCCGCGGTGTGCGCAGCTGTTGTAAAAGGCCTGAACTCTGCCGCCCGACGTGCGCGTAATCAGCGCCGATACGCCGGTGCCGTGGATCGTCTTGACAACGAAGTTGCTCGGCTCGGGCAGTTCTTCGGCGCGGCAGACATAAAGCCAGGCGCGGCGGAAAATCATCTTCTGTTCAAGCTCGAAGAAATCGCGTGAGCGATAAGGTTCAAGCGGCATCGGCTCGGTCGTCAGGCCAAAGCCTTCGGTGAAGTTCCCACGCCCTGTGAAACTGTGTTCGGCTGATGTCATGTCTCTCTCCCGGTGCCGCGCTGAGCTTGAACGCTCATTATGTCGGAATTGAATTTAGCATAGATGCTAATCTTAACAAGAGATTTGTTTCGGCGTGCCTCAGAGGCTGGTGTCGCGCAGCGTGATCGCCTCGATCACGGGCTGCTTTTCGGCAATCACGGTTTCAAGCAGAGCCTGCTTCTCGGGGCGGGTGAGGGCATGAAGGTGAATGGCGATGCCATATTGGATCTGCGCGTTCAGCTCGTCGCCGGAAAGCTCGCAATGGACCCAGTAATCGAGGGCGCCGGTGAAGAACACTTGCAGGTTGCGCGCCAGCGCTTGCGTCGAAACGCCATCGCGCAGGATTGCGCCATCCTCCAGCGGGCGCAGGGCATTGCACCAGTAATCGAACGCCCGGCCCATATATGCCGGGCGGTTGACCGGATCGGGCACACCCAGAAGATAGCGCATCAGCGGGCGATAAAAGTCAGGATCGGACGCAAAAACGCTGGCCCCGGCGCGTCCGGCATCGAGAACGCATTGCAGCGGTTCTGCAGAAGGACTGCCCTGCTCTCGTTCGTCGGCGATCTCGTCGAGCCCGCGATTGAGCAGAACATAGAAGACCGTCGCTTTCGATCCGATCAGGTTATATGTGGTGTATGTGCTGATCCCGGCCTCGGCGGCCAGATCCTTCATTGAAAAGTCGGTCGACGCGGTTTTGCGGATCAGTTTCTCGCAGGCAGCCAGAATCGCCTGCCGCCGTTTGTTCTTCGCCTTTTCGAACGCCTGCTGACGCCGCGATTGGCCGATGGAATTTTGCGTTGCCATGTTCCGCGATTGCAAACCCTGAATCTCGTTCCATCCATGCGCCAGTTGGCGCAGGCGTTCAACCGGAAGCGCGAAGGGAATCCGTGTCAGCTTGCGCGAATGCCTTGATAATGCGAATATTTTGGCAGAAATATTCCCAGATCAACCCGTGTGAGGCACAATATGCCGGATTCTCTTGATTCATTCGATTTCGCTATTCTTGACAGGTTGCAGGAAGACGGGCGCATTTCCAATCAGGATCTGGCCAGCGCGATCGGCCTGTCGCCCAGCCCGTGCCTCAGGCGGACGCGACAACTGGAAGAAGCGGGCGTGATCGATGGCTATGTCGCCCTTGTCGACCCTGCGAAAATGGGCCTTGGCGTCAGCGCGTTCCTGCGAATCCGGCTCTCAAGCCAGGACGACGCTCATCTTGCCAAGTTCGAAAAGGCGATCGCGGGTTTTCCCGAAGTTATGGAGTGCTATCTGATGACGGGGGAAGCGGATTATCAGATGCGCGTTCTGGTGCCTTCTCTGGAAGCCTATGAGGATTTTCTGCGCCACCGCCTGACCAAGGTCAGCGGTGTTGCGCAAGTGACGACAAGCTTCGCATTGCGACCGGTGATTTATCGCACGAAACTGCCGCAACCCGAAGTGACCTGATGCTTGCGGGTGCGGGCGCGCACGAGGCAGACGAAGGCGAGTGGGCTTCGTTCCCCGGTTGAAATCCGCGATCCGAAGGTTGCGTTGCTGGCAGGCAGATCGACCGTCCGGTTGCACGATGCTGTTTGATCACACTCAGCCGGGCCTGCTCGATGATCCGGTTCGGGCATGGCCGGCACACAATCGCCATGAACCCGAAATGCAGTGTTGCAATAATGCAGCATCCGCTTCCTGTTAGCGACCCGCTGGATATTTTGCGTTTGACAAATACGCAAAATTACACCTGAAGTTGGTTCGACGGTGTCAGAAGGCACGCAAAAGTCCTGAGGAGGGGAGCTATGAAATTACGGTACAGTTTGCTTGTGAGCGTGGCTGGAGCAATGGTTGTGTTGCCCGGTGTCGCGCATGCTCAGGCCGATGAAGGTGAGAGTGGCTCGGGTTTTGGCAATGACATCGTTGTTACCGCCAACAAGCGCGAGGAAAACCTTAATGACGTTGGTCTGACGATTACGGCGATCGGTGCCGAAGCATTGCAGAACCGCCGTGTCGCCTCGCTGGAGGATGTCGCGAATATCGCGCCCGGCCTGGTCTTTACGCCTTCCACCAACAACACGCCGATCTTCACGCTGCGCGGCATTGGCTTTAACGAAAGCTCGATCGGTGTCTATCCCGCGGTCAGCGTCTATGTTGACCAGATTCCGCTGCCTTTCCCGGTCCTGGCGATGCATTCCGCCTATGACCTTGAGCGTATCGAGGTTCTCAAAGGTCCGCAGGGCACGTTGTTCGGCCAGAACTCAACCGGCGGCGCGATCAACTACATCGCAGCCGGGCCGACCGAAACGCTCGAAGCGGGTGGCGACATCAGCTATGGCCGCTTCAACGCGATCGAAGGCAACGCCTATATCAGCGGTCCGCTGTCCGATATGGCCGGCTTCCGCCTTGCCGTTAATGGCAAGAATGCCGATGGCTGGCAGAAGAATTACACACGTGACGATACCAACGGCAAAGAGTCATACATTGCCGGTCGCCTGACGATCGACGTCAAGCCGAGTGACAATATCAAACTGCGGTTCACGGCCAATGGCTGGAAAGACAAGTCTGATCCGCAGGCGCAGCAGCTGATTGCAATTCATGAGCAGATCGGCGAATTTGTGCCTGCTTTGGGCGGAGCGTCCAAGGATATCAATGCAGGAACGCTGAACGATCCGCTGCGCAACGCGTATTCTCCGATACCGGCCGGGTGTTCGCGCACTTCGGAACAGCTCTGCGCCCAGTTCGCGCCGGCCAACGCGCGCGCGGCAAACTGGAGCGGCACGCGCCTTGATCCCAATACGTCGCCTTCCGCTGCCAACCCCGGTGGCCCCTTCGCTCCGCCCGACGGCGTAGCGGGTTCGTCTGACCCGACCCAGGCGACAACCACAGAATTTTCACCGCACGGAGATCGTGAGTTCTACCAGTTCGCGCTGCGTGGCGATATCGAGTTTGGATCGCTCACGCTGACATCGCTGACGTCCTATGCGCATTTTGAACAGGAACTCCAAGTTGATGGCGATGGTGGCGATTTCGTTTCGTTCGATATTCATCAGGCCGACGGATCGGTGAAAACGTTCGGTCAGGAATTGCGCCTGGCGAACGATCCGGCATCTCGTCTGCGTTGGGTTGTCGGCGCAAATTATGAGAACAGCAAAACGCAGGAAGATCAGATTCTGCGCTATTTCGCGAACTCAAACTTCTGGTTCGGAAACGAATACATCAACCACAGTGGCATCGTTCTTGATCAGGACATTGAAAACTACGCGTTCTTTGGTAGTTCGGAATTTGATGTAACTGATCGTGTCACGGTTAAAGCGGCGGTTCGTTACACGAACTCCACCATTGACGCGAACAACCATGCCTACACCGGCGAAAACGGCAACGTTGACAAGCTGTTCAACTTCCTTGGTGGTCCCAACCTTGGTGGCAACACGTTCACCGCGATTGGCCCGAATGACAGTTACACGCTGAACGGTAACCCGGCCAATCTGGCGCCGCTGCCTGCCGATGTGACGATCAACAGCCCGACGAACGATGTTGTGTCTTTCGTGCCGGGCAACCCTGGCTTTCTGAATCTGGGTATTCCCGGAATCGACCTGAATTCGACGCTCAAGCAGGATAACATTTCCTGGCGCGTGGGCTTCGACTTCAAGGCAACCGACGATATCCTGCTCTACGCGAACGCGTCGCGTGGTTATAAAGCGGGTAGTTACCCTGCTCTGGCGGCGGCTTCCTATATCTCCGGCCTGCCGGTGGTTCAGGAAAAGGTTACCGCTTACGAAGCAGGCTTCAAGGCGGGTCTGGCAGATGGTCTGATCCAGTTGAATGCCGCCGGTTTCTACATGGATTACCGGAACAAGCAGGTGAAGGGCAAACTGTTCGACTTTGTGTTCGGAACGCTCGATACGCTGGTGAACGTGCCTGAATCGCGCATTTACGGCTTTGAAGCGGATGTCACCGTGCGTCCAACGCGCGGCCTGACAGTGACCGGTGCGGTTACGTACCTTGATTCCAAGATCAAGGACTTTGTCGGATACGATATCTTCGGTGGCGTCGATAATGATACCGATTCTCGACCGGGCGATTTCGACCCGACCGGGGTGGTTCCCAACGTCGAAGATCTCAGCGGCGTGCGCCTGCCTTATACGCCGAAGTGGTCAGGTTCGTTCAACGTCGATTATCGTCACGAAACGGAAAATGGCGGAACACCCTTCGTTGGCTTTACCGTCAGCGCCCGGTCGAACCAGACCGCGGCAATCGGCGGCGAAGATACCACGCTGCCGGTTACGGCCACCAACCGCTATCGCATTGCCGATGGTGTTGGCCCTTATCCATACATGATCGATGGTTATGCCACGGTCGATGCGCGGCTTGGCTATGAAGCGGCTGACGGCGCTTGGAAAGTGATGGTCTGGGGCAAGAACATCTTTGACAAGTACTACTGGACGGCTGTGATTCCGTCGAGCGACAGCTCGGCACGCTTTGCAGGGCGTCCGGCTACGTATGGCGTCACTTTCGGATACAAGTTCCGCTAAGTTGATGTGATCACGATGATCTGAAAGGGGCGTGGCCAACGCGATGGTCACGCCCTTTTTTGTGCATGTCGCGCACCTGCTGGTGAGACGCAATTCATGTCTTGTGAATCGGGGCGCGACGAGTAGACAATTTATCTGTCCGGGTCAGGCGCGATAATGCCTTCGGCGGGGCAGAAATATAAGAACAGTTCAGGAGAGTGAACAGATGGCCGATCCCTGGGATCGCAAAGCGATTGATCCGCGTCAGGATGTGATCCTTGAGCGCACGCTCGTATCACGCGCGAAAGGCGCCTATCGCGCGCGCACCGGAGATGAAATCGCGGCAATGCTGGCGCGTTATTTCGATCATCTCGATTATGGCAATCCGGTGGTTTCCGATGTTCGCCGGATGTCTGGCGGGGCATCGAAAGAGCAGTTCATTTTCAACCTCGCCCATTCCGGCGTGGCTGAGCCGGAAAAGCTTATTCTGCGCATGGATCCGCCGGAAGGCATCGCCCAGACCTGCCGGGGGCGTGAAGCGCAATTGCAAAATGCGATGATCGGAACTCTGCCGGTCGCGCCGGTTCGCCATGTCGATATGGATGGCGAGATTATGGACCAGCCGGGTTCCATTCTTGAGTTCGTTTCGGGTGTGACCGAGCCAAGCGACAGCGACGCGCACGGCGTTTCGGGGATGGGATCGCGGTTTGATGACTGGGCGCCCAAGCTCGCGCCGCAGTTCGTAGATGCGTTCGTCAAGATCCATGCGTTTGACTGGCAAAGTGCCGATTTATCGCTGTTTGCAAGGCCGCAGCCCGGAACCAACGAAGCGCCGCTATGGGAGCTTAATAACTGGGCAAAGCTGTGGTGGAATGCGCTGGTTGAGCCGGTGCCGATTATCACGTTGTGCGAACGCTGGCTGCGCGAAAACATGCCGACATGCGACAAGGTGGTAATTGTCCATTCCGATCTCAGGATCGGCAATTTCATGTTTGAAGAGCCGAGCGGCAAGTTCACCGCCATTCTTGACTGGGAGCTGGGCCATCTGGGCGATTTCCACGAGGATATTGCGTGGACACTGATGCGGCTGTTCGGAAACTGGGACGATGATGGCCGTTTCCTTGTATCGGGCCTTCTGCCACGCGAAGAGTTTCTGGCGCAGTATCAGGAACTGTCGGGCAATGTCGTCGATCCCAAGTTGCTGCATTATTATGAAGTGCTCAACGCATACAAATGCGCGTCGATGGATATGGGCCAGGCCTTGCGCGCGGCCGAAGAACACACCAATCATCAGGAACAGGTGCTGACCTGGCTCGGCTCGGCAGGCGGCGTGTTCCTTCGCCAGATAACAATGCTTCTCAGGGAGGAAATCTGATGCTTCCCAATATCGATGTTCGTCTCAGAAACATGGTCAAGGCCGTTCAGGAGGTTATCGCGCCGGCAATCCGCGAGGATGAAAAGCTGGCGCAGGAACAGGCGCGGCTGGTTATCGGGCAGCTCGGCATGCTCCAGGAGCAATGGAAAAACGCGGTTCGCTATGAGGCAGGCTCTTATCGGCTGATCCGCGAACTGGCTGAAACGCTGACCGAGTTTGTCGAAACCGGGCAGGTCGCGGTGCTTCAGCAGGCGCTGGGTGAAACGGCTGAGACCGACCAGCTCGATATCGATGCCCTGAATGCGGGTATCTGCACGATCGGCGATGCGATCGACAAGGTGATCCTGGGCGACGATGGCAAATTGCCGCTTTCGCGCGAGGCCTGGCACGCCATCTTCGATTATGGCGAAAAGGACGCGCTGCGCAGCCGCGTGTGGTTTCAGGGCAACGGGATTGACCCGGACCGGGGCGATCTTCCGCCGCTTGAAGAGGTGATCTGATCGGGGCTGTCGCTTCTGCGTTGAGGGTGCTGGCATGATCCGCGTCAGTTGTCTGCTTGCGCGCGATCCGGCGCTTTCGCGCGCCGCGTTTCTTGAGCGCTGGCGGGACGAAGTTGGCCCGCTTGTGGCGTCGATGCAGTCCCGGCTGGATATCGTGCGCTATGTCCAGACGCACCCTGACCCTGATGCGTCGGCTGCGGATCGCGATGCACGCGCGGCGCGCGGGTGCCCGGAATTTTCGTTCGATGCGATGGGCGACTACTGGTTTGCATCGGCCGAAGCGGTGGCTGATCTGTTGTCGCAAGCGCAGAGTCGGGAGATGCTGCGCGCGGTTGCCAAGGCCGAACAGCGCTTGTGTGACCCCGGCCGATCCGTGGTCTGGGCGGGTTATGAGTATCCTCAGGTGGCGACCGGCCATGCGCGGATTGTGGCGCGGCCGCGCACGCCGATGATGAAGCTGGCGTTCATTCTGTATGGGCATGACAGCATGAGCGAAACGAAAGCGCGCGAATACTGGTTGCACGATCATGGTCCGTTGATCCGTTCTCATGCTGTCGCGCGCGGCATGGCCTGTTATCAGCAAGTGCACCGCTGCGAGGCGGATGTCCTGCCCGATCTTGCTGAAGCACTAGGCCACCGTATTGGCGACTTTCTGGGGCATGCCGAAGCATGGTTTGATCGGTCCGTGGCGCGCGCCGGACCGGATGTGGACGCGGCCCGGAACGATGCGATAGCCGATGAGCGGCGATTTATCGATCTGCCCCGGTCGATGCTGTTTAGCGGCAAGGAATATCTGTTTATCGATCGTGAGTGGCGGCTTTAAGCGCGCTGATGCGTTTTGGGCGATGGTGCCCGTTTTTCCGCCGCGCCCGCTCTAGCGGATAAACTGCTTCACATGGTCTCTGCCAAGGCCAACTTTCTCATAATGATCGGCGGCCTGTTCAATCCGGCTGAACACGTCGGCGTGTCCCAGCGTGTTGCCGTTTTCGTCAAGCTCGATCAGCGCGCCGCCGATCCAGAACAGCGTGTCCGATCCGCCGGGCAGGCCGATCAGCGTGTGAATATCGCCCGGCGGCTCAAGCAGATAGTCTCCGGCTTTGGCGATCCAGTCGCGCTCTTCATAGCGCCACTGGCCTTTCAGGACATACGCATGGACAGGGCAGGGATGCGCATGACGGCTGATAAAGCCTTCGCGCTCCAGTCGGGTGACATTCACCCATGCGCCGCTGACCGTGTCAAACAGCAGCGGGCGCATCCATACGCCATCCATCGCTGCGGGCACCCAATCGCGCTCATCCTCGCTTTGTGCACGCAGCAGCAGTTCCGCCGGGCTGAACGGACTGACTTGCAGGCCTGTCATTGCGTTTCCTCCGGTAAAGCATAGGCGCGAAAAGTGCGCCCCAGCGGCATGGACTGCGCGGTGACATGGCCGCTGGCCGCGATAACGACAAACTGCCGTCCGCTTTCGGGGCCAAGATATGTCATCGGATTGGCATTGCCGCTTGCAGGCATGCGCGTGCGCCAGAGCACTTTGCCGGTGTTGGTGTCCAGCGCCCGAAACGCTTTCTCTTTCAGCCCGCCATAGAAAATAAGCCCGCCGCGTGTTGTCAGCGTGCCGCCAAAGCCGGGCATTCCCATGCGGATCGGCAGGCCGATATTGATGCCCAGCGGCCCGCTATCCTGCACCGTGCCGATCGGACGCTGCCACAAAAGCTCCTGCGTATCCAAATCGACAGCGGAAATGCGGCCATAAGGCGGTGCGTGACACAGCGTTCCCAGTGGCGTGACGAAGCCGCTGACTTTCGCGCCATAGGGCGTGCCTTCCATCGGCATGGGGGTGTTCGCAAGCGCAACATCGTGGCTGCCGCCCGCTGCGGTGGCGGCGGCAATCTGCCGGTCTGCCTCGGCGCGCGGAACCAGCGCGACAAGCGATGCATAATAGAGCGAGTTGACGATTATCACCCGGCGATCAGGGTCATAGGAGACGCCGCCCCAGTTCATGCCGCCGCCGATGCTGGGATAGATGATCGATTCGTCCAGCCCCGGCGGGGTTGCCGGCCCGTCATAGCGCAACTGGCGAAAACGAATGCGACACCAAAGCTGATCAAGCGGCGTAATCCCCCACATGTCGCGCTCGGTCAGTCGATCGCCCGCAAAACCAGGCATCCCGGTTGAAAACGGCTGCGTGGGCGCAAGGCGTTCTTCGGGGACTTTGCCATTCTGGGGAACGGGCTTTTCCGTCACTTCGGTCAGCGGTTCTCCGGTGCGCCGGTCAAGCACGAACAGTTCGGCGCGTTTTGTCGGCTGGGCAAGGGCCGGGATGGGGCCATCTTTTCCGGGAAAGTCAAACAGGGTTGGCTGGCTGGCGACGTCATAGTCCCACAGGTCGTGATGCGCGGTCTGGAAATGCCAGCGCAGTTCGCCCGTTTCCACATCGAGCGCCACCACGGAACTGCCGAATTTCTCGCTTGCCTCGCTGCGATGGCCGCCAAAGTAATCGGGCGGCGGATTGCCGGTGGGGATATAGACCAGCCCGAGTTCAGCGTCGCCGCTCATCGGAGCCCAGCTGTTGGGGGTGGAGCGGGTGTAGTGCTCACCTTCCGCGGGGCCTTTGCTGTTTGCCGGATTGCCCACATCCCATGCCCAGCGCAGTGCGCCGGTTGTTGCATCGAAGCCGCGAATGACGCCCGAAGGTTCGTCAACGCTGACATTGTCCATCACCCAGCCGCCCACGACGATCGTGTTGCGCATCACCAGCGGCGCGGACGTGACGTGATAGAAGCCGGGAAGAATCTCGCCCATCCCTTCCGCCAGATCGACAGAGCCACCCTTGCCGAAGCCAGGGCAGGGCTTGCCCGTCGCGCTGTCAAGCGAGATCAGTTGGCGCGCAAATGTTGATGTGATGATCCGGCGCGCGCAGAACGGCGCGGTGGATGGCGAGCCGGTGTCTGCCGGTTGGGATGTGTCGTCCGTAGTGGTCGTATCGAGATAGGAAACGCCGCGACAGGTGCGCACCGCGGTTCCGCCCGCCGAATCGACTTTGGGATCGAAGCGCCAGATTTCCTTGCCGGTTTCAGGATCGAGCGCGAACACAACGTTGGTCTGGGTGCACAGGAACAGCTTGCCATCGGCCATTATCGGCGTGGCCTGCAAGGGGCTGGGGGCGGGATCGGACATCGGATCGTGGCCGGTGTCAAATTCCCACGCCAGCTCAAGCGTTTCGACATTTTCAGGCGTTATCTGATCGAGCGGGGAAAACCGCGTGCCTGCCTGATCGCGGCCCCAATGTCGCCACTCTCCGGCGTTTCCGTCCATCGCAACCGGGCGCAGCGCGCGTTCGGACGCACTGGCCACTTCCATGGGCGATTGCAGCGCGGCAACAAGGACCAGCGCAAACGCACCTGCAGCCGCGCCGGACGCAGCCCAGCCGGACCCGCCAATGCGCTTGCGAACGGCGGGCAGCGCGAACAGCAGGCCAAACACCGCCGGACCGATCAGCCGCGCGGTCAGCTGCCAGCCATCAAGGCCCACTTCCCACAACGCCCAGATCAGTGTGAGCACCAGAAAGCCGCCATAGATCCAGCCAGATCGCCTGTCTCCACGCCACAAGAGAATCGCTGACACAAACACGGCCAGCCCGCCGATCAGATAGTATGGCGAGCCGCCCAATGCGATCAGCCAGGCACCGCCGCCGCCGACTGCAAGGCCGATCAGCAGCAAGGCGCCCGAAAGCGCGCGCGATATCAGATGTGTCATCAATGATCCCCTCGCGTGCAGGATATGGCGTCTGTTCCAAGTGGTCAATTCAAGAATTATTCGGGTTTATGCAGCAGGCATGAGGCGGCGCACATGCCGCTTTAGAGCTGCAGTCCCGTTCTGCGATATGCGAAGCGGAAGGGGGCTTTCGGGATAGTAAAGAGGGTTATGAAGCCTTGTTTTAGTCAGCTAGGTGAGCATTGCGGGCGCGTTCCGCCACAGGGCGCAATGCGCCTGCATCGCGGGAGTGCCGTCGATCTCTGATGGGCTGTCGTCAAAAGCCGATAAACATTCGAAAATTGACTTGACTTGGAATTGGGCGATTTTTATGCCGGATGACACACAGTGTTTCAGCCCGTTGCGGCTGTATCGTTCGCTTCGGTGCTTCCGGGGCGGGATTTCAAAGGAACCTTGAGAATGACGATGATGAAGGGTGCCGCGCCGGTGGGTGGATCATGAGCCTCCCGCGCACAGGCATAATTGCGGCCACGCAAACGCAACTCAGGCCGGCGTGGGACAGCGCCCAGCATATCGATCTGATTTCGGCGGTCGTCACCGATGTCTTCAAGGGCACCGGGCTGACGCTGGACGATGTCGATTTCATTATCGATTCGGGCAGCGACGTGCTTGATGGCCGGTCTATTTCCAACTGCGGCTTTCTGGGTGCGCTGGGCGCGCACCACAAGGAAGAGGCGCGGGTTGAGGAAGACGGGCTTTGGGCTGCGCTTTATGGCGTGAACAAGATCCGGTCAGGTTCTGCTTCGGTCGGGCTGATCGTGGCCTATTCCAAACCGTCTGAATCGGAAAACATCGATCTTTACTGGAGCTCGATGGTTGAACCTTTCTATCAGCGCCCGGTTGGCTTTGGCCAGAAAGCGGCGCTTGGCATTCAGGCGCAGCGTTATCTCGATGCGCATGGCATCGGCGATGCCGATCTTGCCGATCTGGTTGCAAAGCGCTGGGCTGCGGCCGCGCAGAATGACCGGGTGGCAATTGATGCAGGGCCCGATGCGGCGGCGGTGCTTGCTTCGGGTGAGGCAGCCGCGCCACTGACCGATCTGATGGTTTCGCGCCCCGTTGATGGCGCGGTCGCGATCCTGCTGGGAACAGAGGATATCGCATCGCGGCTCGGCCGTTCGCCGGTGATTATCAGCGGCATGGGAACATCGATGGAAACCCACGCATTTTCCGCACGCACGGCAGGCGGGCTCGATTCGGTTGCAAACGCCGCGAAAATGGCGGGCGACAGAGCGGGCTGGGCGGCTGCCGAGGCGGATGTTGTTGAAATCAGCGGCAGTTCCGTGGTTGGCGAGTTGCTGGCGCTTGAAGCGCTTGGTCTGGCCGATGCGGGCAAGGGCATGGATGCTGCGATGTCTGACAAGGTCAATCGGTCCGGCGGTGCGCTTCCGGCCGATCCGATCATGGCCACCGGGCTTGTTCGCCTTGGCGAGGCATACAGGCAGCTGACGCAGGCCGGGTCTGGTTCACCCAGCCGCGCCATCGTGCACGGCACGGGCGGCGTTGCCATGCAGACCAACTGCGTATTTGCTCTGGAGGTTTGAACATGGGCCATGAAGTAGGAATCGTTGGCGTTGGTCAAACGCACCACGCGCGCAGGCGCACCGATGTCAGTCAGGCGGGGCTTGTCCGCGAAGCTGTCGATCGCGCGCTGGCAGACGCCAAACTCTCGATGGACGATATCGATACGGTGGTTATCGCAACCGGGCCGGTGTTGTTCGCTGCGGTTAACCAGCCGGAGAAATGGGTCGTCGATGCGATCGGCGCGCAAGGAAAATCGGTTGTGCGGCTGACAAGCGGTGGCGGCGCGGGCTTTGCAGGTGCATTGGCCGGGTATTATCAGGTGGCTGGCGGCTATTCGGATCGCACGCTTGTCGTTGCCTATGACAAGCTTTCCGAAGGGCAGCTGCAATACTCTATCTCAACGCTTTACGATCCGTTCTGGGGGCGTGAGTTTGCAGTGGGTATCATGGGCTTTTCCGCGGCATACTGGCGCGCGCGCATGGATGTGCTGGGCCACACCGAGGAAGCGGCGGCGATGGTTGCGGCCAAGAACCGGACCAATGCGATTGCCAACCCTTATGCGCATGTGAAGAAAGAAGTGAGCGTTGAAGATGTGCTTAATTCGCGTCCGCTGTGCTGGCCGATCAAGCTGCTCGATGTGCCGCCGATTTCGGATGGCGCGGCGGCGATTGTGCTTTCGAACGAGAAAAAAGCCCATCACTCGACAAGCACGCCTGCGTGGATTCGCGGCATCGCCTATTGCTGCGAGGCGGATAATGCGCCGGAACGTTCGCTGATGCTGTCAGAGCCGCTCGCGATCGCTTCGAAGAAGGTTTATCGCTCAGCCGGGATCACCAATCCACGCCGCCAGTTCGATGTGGTTGAGGTGCAGGAGCCCTACAGCTGCTTTGAACTCAATTATTATGAGAGCCTGGGGCTTTGTCCACCGGGGCAGGCGGCCGATCTGGTTGCGTCGGGGGCGACGCAGCTTGACGGGGATATTCCCGTCAATCCATCGGGCGGGTGCATGGGCGCCAATCCCATCGGCGCGGTTGGCGTTATTCGCCTGATCGAAGCCGCCACCCAGATCATGGGCCGTAATGAAAGCCACCAGATCAAGGACGCCAAGACGGCGCTTGTGCAGTCTGGTGGCGGCTGGGCCAATTTGCGCGGCTGTGCCGTGCTGAGCGCTTGAGGAGACAGGCAGATGTTTGCACCACCCGAAGCTCACCCGCTGGATATGGAAACCTTCCACAGCCAGATCAGTATGCCGTATACGCTCACGCCCGGCCGGGCTGCCGGAACGTTTCTGGCGGAAATGCCCAACCGGCGGATTGTCGGTTCGCGCTTTCCCGATGGCACCGTGGTTGCGCCCGCGCAGGACTTTTCGTCAACTGACGGAGAGGAACCGGAAGAACTGGTTCAGGTCCCTGAAACCGGAGAACTCACCGCTTTCACGCGGGTTGATGGCAATGTCATCGGGCTGATCCGTCTCGATGGCTGTGCCAACGATTTCGCACACCGGATACTGGCAGACCTCGGCGATCTTTCGGTCGGCATGCGTGTTGCTGCGAAGTGGGACGATACGGACGAAACCTCGATCATGGCGATCAGCGGCTTTGTTCCCGATGCCGATGCCCCGGTTGGCGAGGTTAAGGGGCTGGTCGGTCCGGCTGAACCGCTGGGCGTGATCGATTATTCGATGAGCCTTGATTACCAGCATTCCTATGGCCCTTATTATGGCCGCATGTTCGATGAAATCCGCGAACATGGCCGGGTAATGGGCGTACGCACTTCCAGCGGAGACGATGCGCTTTTGCCCCCGCGCGAGGTTGACGATGTCACGCACAAGCGCACCGGAACGTGGAAAGCGTGCGCAGATACCGGCACGATCCGGGCGTGTTCGATCATCAACATGGAGTTCTTCGGGCTCACGCGCGAAGTGCCTTATGTTTATGCCGAAGTCGTTCTGGATGGTGCGTCCACACGCATGATCCATGTCATCGAGATCGATGATCTTGAGACGGCGAAGAAAAACATCAAGCCGGGCACGCGGGTGCGCGCGATCTGGACCGATGGTGAACGCAAGGGCCGGGTTTCGGATATCGAACGCTTCGAAGTGATCGAGGATTAACAGCGAAGGCCAGCGGTTCTTGCCGTTCGATCAAGACCGCTGGCCAGATTGACGGGACTGGAATGTTTGAAATTCATTCACTGCGGATCGGCGAGCTTTACCTGCCGCAAGGCGGAGCGATCCATCGCGATCCGGTCCACGTCTGGCTGGTAACGGACGGCACACAGCATTTTCTGGTTGATTCCGGCATGGCCCGGATAGAACGGGTTGAAGAAATGCTGAAGGTTTCGGGCTGGGGTGGCGGCCCGGAGATAATCGCGCAGGAACTGGCAAAACATGGGCTGACGCCAGACGATATCAGCCACGTGATCCTCACCCATATGCATTTCGATCACGCCGATAATCTGGAAGCCTTTCCCAATTCCACGATTGTGGTTCAGCGCGACGAAGTGTTTCATGCGATTGACCCGGCGCCAACCCAGCGTCCGTTTTACAAAAAACATATCCTGAACGAACTTCTGGGTCGCAAACGGCCTGCAGGGTTGCAACTGGTCGAAGGTGATTTCGATCTGGTTGAGGGTATTCGCATCATCAAGGTGCCTTCGCATACGGCAGGTATGCAGGTGCCGATCGTGACAACCGCGAAGGGCAAGGCCGCGCTCGTTTCCGATCTGGGGGACCATTACAAGTATTGGTATCCCGCCGATCCGCGCGCCACGCGCAAGCCGATGCGGTATCTTTCGGATACGTTTCTGGCCGGTCCGATCCGCAGCGAGAGCGAGCGGGACTGGTGCGCGGCGATGCGCAAGGTGCTCGACAATGCCGATATCGTCGTGCCCGCGCATGATTTCCGCATCCCGATGCATATGCCCGAAGACTGGTGGGCCGTGCCGGAATCCAACGATGGCGATATCGCCCATCTGTCGCCAGAAGGGGCTGGCGAAAACACTTCAGAAGTTTCTTGAAAGTTATTGAAATGACATATGAAAATATTCTCCTTGAGGTTTCCGACCGGATCGCGACGCTAACGCTCAATCGCCCCGATGCGATGAATGCAACAACCGATGAAATGTATACCGAGCTGAACGATGCGATTGTGCGGATCGGCAAGGACGATGATATCGGCTGCGTGATCCTGACGGGTGCGGGTCGCGGATTTTGCGCAGGCGCCGATCTGAAAGCGCGCAAGGACGATATGACCCCGCTTGAACGGCGCGATCGTCACCGCTGGATTCTGAAAGACGTTCTCGATCCGCTGTGGAGGCTCGAAAAGCCGGTTATCGCAGCGGTAAACGGGGCGGCAGCCGGCGCTGGCTTTAATATCGCGCTGGCATGCGATTTTATCGTTGCGAGCGACAAGGCCAGTTTCATTCAGGCGTTTGCGCGTGTCGGCCTGGTGCCTGATCTGGGCGGGCTTTATTTCCTGGGCCGGGCCATCGGCACCAACCGCGCGAAAGAGCTGTGCATGACCGCGCGCAAGGTTCTGCCCGATGAGGCGAAGGAACTGGGCATCGTCAATCACGTCTTCCCGCACGATGATCTGCTGTCAGAAGCGCGCAAGATTGCCGAAACGATCGTCAAGGGATCGCCTACGGCCCACGCGCTGACCAAGAACCTGCTGGATAAGGCGAGCAATTCCACGCTCGATCAGATGCTGGAATATGAATCCTATGCCCAGACTATCGCCTATCTGACTCCCGAATACGAAGAAGGCGTTCAGGCGTTCCGCGAAAAGCGCAAGCCCGATTTCGCGGCGGCAGCAGCAGCGACGAAAGGCTGAGATGGACTTCAATTATTCTCCCGAAGAACAGGCGTTTCGCAGCGAAGTTCGCGCATGGCTTGCCGACGCTTTGCCAGAGGGTTGGGGGCGCACCGTCTTTGAACCGGAGGATGAGGAAGAACGCGCCCAGTTTCGCATTTCGTGGGAACGCAAGCTTTTCGAAGGCGGGTGGAGCGGGATCAGTTGGCCGCAGAAATATGGCGGGCGCGGCGCGACGTTGATCGAGCAAGGCATTTTTGCCGAAGAATGTGCCCGTGCGCAGGCGCCGGAAGGGATCAACGTTATCGGGCGCAATCTCGCCGCGACGACGCTGATGCATCATGGCACCGAAGAGCAGCGCGAGCGCTATCTCCCGAAAATTCTGGCCGCTGAGGAAATCTGGTGTCAGTGTTTTTCAGAACCCAATGCCGGATCGGACCTTGCATCGTCACGGTGCCGGGCCGAAGCCGATGGCGATGATTTTGTCATCAACGGTCAGAAAATCTGGACCAGCTATGCGCAGTATTCGCACCTTGGCATTTTGCTGGCGCGCACCGATCAGGATGCGCCCAAGCACAAGGGGCTGAGCTTCTTCGTTGTCGATATGGACAGCCCCGGTATTTCCGTCCGCCCGCTGACCCAGATCACCGGCGAACAGGAATTCAACGAGACGTTCTTTGAGGATGTGCGCATCCCCAAGGCCAATCTGGTTGGCGATCTCAACGATGGCTGGCGCATTGCGATGACCACGCTTTCTTATGAACGCGGCGCGGAAGATGCACTGGCACGCCAGATCCGTTTCAAGCAGGAGCTCGATCTGCTGATCGAAAACCTGCAGGACGCGCGGCAGGGCGGCCAGAAATCTATTGATGATCCGGCGATCCGTCAGCGGCTGGCACAGTCTATCGTCGATCTGGAACTGATGCGGATGAATTGCCTGCGTGAATTTTCCAAGGCGATCAAAGGCGAAAAGCCGGGGCCGGAGAGCTCTTTGATGAAGCTCTACTGGAGCCATGTCGCGCAGGAAATGTTCGATATGTCGATTGAGGTTCTCGGGCCTGAAGGCTTGCTGATGCAGGGCGACAGCGATGCCGTGGCGCGCGGGCGCTTTCCGCTCAGCTGCATGCAAAGCCGCGCTTTCACGATCTATTCGGGCACGTCCGAAATCCAGCGCAACATCATTTCCGAACGTGTGCTGGGCCTTCCGAAGGAGGGCAAACGCGCATGAACTTCGATTTTGACGACGAACATTACATGTTCCAGGAAACCGTGCGCGATACGCTTGCGGCGGAATTTCCGATCGACCTGTTGCGCGATGGCGGCGATCCCGTTGAACTGGACGCCGCGCTCTGGCCCACGCTGGCGCAGATTGGCCTGTTTGGCTTGATGGTGCCAGAAGATCACGGCGGGCTTGGCCTGTCGCCGATTGAATTTGCGCTTATTTCCGAGGAATTTGGCGCCGCACTGGTGCCGTTGACGGTAACCGATACGATTGTTTCGAGCCTGATACTGGCGCGCTTTGGCGGCGCAGCGCAGGTGGAAAATCTGGAAAAGCTCGCGCTCGGATCGCTGCGCGTGGCATGCGCGGTCTATGAAAAAGACGGCGGCTATGATCCTGCCGCGTTTGCAACCGCGCTTGACGATCAAGGCCGTCTGACCGGGCGCAAACTGCTTGTTGCAGGCGCGGCGCGCGCCGATCTGTTGCTGATCGTGGCAAAGGACAGCGCGGGCGAACCGGCGCTGGCACTGGTTGAGCCGGATCGGGCAGGGATATCCATCGTGCGCGAAAATGCGCTCGATATCAGTGGCGATTATTACCGCGTTGAATGTGCAGACGTGGCGGTTGCGCCGGGCGACATGATTGGCGGCGGCGGCGAGGCTGTTGCTTGTCTGCTCGATATGCTGGCGACGGCGGCAGCGCAAAGCATCGCCGGTATCGGTGCGCGGATGCTTGATACCACGGTTGCCTATGTCAAGGAGCGTGAACAGTTTGGTCAGCCGGTCGGCGCGTTTCAGGCGATCAAGCATCGCTGTGCCGATATGGCGGTCGATATCAACACCGCGCGATCTGGCGCATATTACGCGGGCTGGGCAATGGCTGCGGGCGAGCCGGATGAACGGGTTCGCGCGGTTTCGATGGCCAAGGCCAAGGCAAACCGGATGGCGGTTCATATCCTGCGCGAAGCGATCCAGCTCCATGGCGGCATGGGTTATACCTGGGAAATGGCGCTGCATTTCCATTTCCGGCGCGGGCGCTTTCTGGAAACGCTTTATGGATCGACCGAATTTCATAACGAGCGGGTTCTGGCCGGCACGCTGGCCCAGCTGGCGGCAGAGCGATGAAGGCGATCCGGCTTTCAGGTTTCGGCGGGCCATCAGCGCTTGAGGCGGTTGATGTTCCGCCCCCGCAACACGGCCCCGATCAGATGCTGGTGAGAGTGTTCGGTTGCGGCGTGTGTGGCCATGATCTGCTGAACCGGGGCGGGCATTTTCCGCATACCCCGCTGCCTTGCGTGATGGGGCATGAAGTGGCGGGCGAAGTGGTTGAAACCGGGCCGCTCATCACGAAATTTCGCGCCGGAGACCGGGTGGCGATGATCCAGCGGATCGGTTGCGGCACGTGCACTGCTTGCCGCAATGGTCAGGAAAATATCTGCACCACCGGACCGGGGTTTTATGGTGAGCAGATTTCGGGCGGCTATGGCGAATATGTCGTAGCCTCGGAAATGAATACCGTGCACTTGCCGGATGAAATTCCGGATGATGTTGCCCCGGTTCTGAGCTGTGCGATTGGCACCGGCTATCACGCGCTGCGCCGCGCCGCCTTGCCAATTGGCAGCACGGTTTTGATTACCGGCGCATCGGGCGGCGTTGGCATACATGCCGTGCAGCTGGCGGCTCTGGCCGGGCTGGAAGTGATCGCCGTAACGTCATCGCCAGACAAGGCAGACGATCTGCGCGCGAACGGCGCGGATCATGTTGTTATCGGCGGTCATGCTGGCGGTTTTCACGCGCAAGTGCGCGATATCACCGATGGCATCGGCGTTGATTGCGTGCTTGAAGTTGCGGGCACACCAACCTTTCCATCGAGCGTGCGGACATTGCGGCCGGGCGGGCGAATGGTGATTGTTGGCAATGTCGATCCGGGCAACTGGCCGTTCAATCCCGCGCTTTCGATCCTCAAAGAGCTGGAATTTATCGGCAGCGCCCATGCAACGCTGAACGATCTGCGCAAAGTTGTCCGCATTGTGGCGCAAGGCAAGGTTAGCCCCCGGATCGGGCGGGTGATGCCTGTGTCGCAAGCGGCGGAGGCGCACCGCGCGATGGAAGCAAAGGAAATTACCGGCCGCGTCGTATTGATGCACGATCACGCGATGGCGGCCTGAGAGGCGAAAACGGGATGCAGATAGGTTCGATCATCCGGCGCGCGGCGCTTCAGTTCAAGGACAGGCCTTGCCTGACAGAAGGCGATCGCACGCTGAGCTTTCGCGACTTCGATCTTGCGACGGACCGGCTGGGCAATGCGCTGATCGCAAAAGGCCTGAAACCCGGCGACCGGGTGGCCGTTTTGCTGCCCAATTCCATCGAATGCCTGGTTGCCTATTATGCGGTGTTCAAGGCTGGTCTGGTGCGCGTTCAGCTTAATGTGAAAGAAGCGTTCGAAACCCATCAATACAAGCTGGAAGCCTCCCAATCGCGTTGCGTTATCCATGCCGGGATCGAAGGGCTGAACGCCGAGATGCAGATCGAATGGGATGATCTGTGCGCGATGATCGCCAATGGCGAGCAAACGCCGTGCGCGGTGGATCGCGATCTCGATGCGCCGCTGCGCTTTGCGTTTACCGGCGGAACAACCGGAAAATCGAAAGTTGTGGTGCTGACCACCCGGTCCGATCTGGTGGAAACCAATGTGTTTCTGGCCGATCTTATTCCCGAACTGCGCGAGGGCGGGATTTTTCTGCATGGTGCGCCCATCGCGCACGCGGGCGGGGCGTATTTTCTGCCCTCGATCATTCGCGGCGTGCATTCGGTGATGATGACGAAATTCGACACCGGCGAATATCTGAAGCTGGCTGAAAAGACGCAGGCTGGCTTCACATTTCTTATCCCCACGATGCTTGCCATGCTGCTGGACGATCCGATCTGCGAGAAAGTGAAAACGGCGTTTGAGATCATTTCCTATGGCGGCGCCTCGATTTCGCCCAATGTGATGAAGCGGGCCGAAGCGCGGTTCGGAAAAGTCTTCGCCCAGTGTTACGGTCAGGCCGAAGCGCCGATGGCGATCACGTATCTGCGCCCCGAGCACCACGATCGCGTTGGCTCGTGCGGGCGGCCATTTTCTGTCGCTGAAGTCGCGATTTTCGATGATGATGATAATCCGCTGCCACCCGGCGAAGCAGGCGAAATCGTCTGTCGCGGGCCGCAGACCATGGCCGGATACTGGCAGATGCCTGAAAAGACGGCAGAGGCTTTCCGCAGCGGCTGGCTGCACACCGGCGATATCGGCAAGATGGACGAAGACGGGTTTTTCTACATCGTCGATCGCAAGAACGATATGATGATTTCGGGCGGTTACAACATCTATCCGCGCGAGGTTGAAGATGTGCTGATGGATTTCGATGGCGTGTCCGAAGTTGCCGTGGTCGGTCTGCCTGATGAGAAATGGGGTGATCGGGTGACTGCGGTGGTGGCAGGCGCTGCCGGGCTGGACCCGGAACGGATCATGGATTTCGCGCGCGACAATCTGCCCAGCGTGCGGCGGCCCAAGGAAATTTACGTGTGGGATGAGCTGCCCAAAAGCGGAGCAAACAAGATCCTGCGGCGCAGCGTGCGCGACAGATTGATAAACGAGATGAAAGAAACCGCCGGCTGACCGGTCAGGTCAGGCGCAGGCACAAGCACAGGCATTATTGGGGGAGCACAAGTCAGGTGTCCGACAATTCAAAAGACGTGATGGCGATTGTCGATCTGTTCGAACAATCGGATTGGGATGAAATGCATATCGAGCTGGACGGGCTGCACCTGTTCCTCTCACGCAAGGCCGATGCGCGGCTGACTTCCGGGCCGCTTGCCGCGCCCGCGCCGGTTGTGCCGTCGCCATCTGCCGCGCCTGCTTCACCGCCTGCGCAACCCGCGTCCGCCTCGGCTGCGCCGCCGCCCGAGTCAGCGGCGACGGCATCGGCCGCAGGCGATACCATCCCGGACAACTGGGTGGCAGTGAGCGCACCCAACCTTGGCACGTTCTATCGCGCGCCCAAGCCGGGCGCCGCGCCATTTGTTGAAATCGGGCAGGACGTATCGCCGGAAAGCGAGATTTGCCTGCTTGAAGTGATGAAGCTGTTCACTTCGGTGACGGCGGGCGTCGCCGGGAAGGTGGTTAAAGTCTGCGTCGAAGATGCGGAAATGGTCGAGCATGGCCAGCCGCTGTTCTACATCGAACAGGCCTGAGCCATGGCGATCAGCCGCCTGTTTGTCGCCAACCGGGGCGAAATCGCAGTGCGTATCCTGCGCACCGCCAAGGCGCTTGGGATAGAGACGGTCATCGGTGTTTCGGCTGCCGACAAGGAAAGCATGGGCGCGCGCATGGCAGACCGCGCCGTGGTGCTCGGCCCCGCGCCATCGGCAAAAAGCTATCTCGATGTCAATCTGGTGGTCCATGCAGCGATTGCCACCGGCTGCGATGCGCTGCATCCCGGATATGGCTTTCTTTCGGAAAAACCCGAACTGGCCAGCTTGTGCGAAGCCGAAGGGATCGTGTTTGTCGGCCCGCGCCCGGATTCGATCGAGGTTCTGGGCGATAAGCTTTCATCGCGTGAACTGGCCACGAGGGCGAACGTGCAGACTGTGCCGGGCACCGATCATATCGCCACGGTGGAAGATGCCAAGAAGGCTGCGAATGCGCTGGGTTATCCGGTGGTGATGAAAGCAACGGCCGGCGGCGGCGGGCGCGGGATGTTCAAGGCCAGCTCCGATGCCGAACTCGATGCCTCTTTCGAAATGGCCTCGCGCGAGGCGGAAAGCGCATTTGGCGATAACCGCCTTTATATGGAGCGGTTTGTTGAGCGTGCGCGCCATGTTGAAGTGCAGGTCGTTGGCGATGGCGAAGGCAATGTCGTCCATTTTGGGGAGCGCGATTGCACCGTTCAGCGCCGTTACCAGAAACTGATCGAGGAAGCGCCGGCAACCGCGGTGCCCGATGAGATCCGCGCGCGGCTGCACGAATCCGCCGTGCGATTGTGCTCCACCGCGAAATACCGCAACGCCGGAACGGTTGAATTTCTCTACGATGTTGACCGGGTCGATTTCTATTTCATCGAGGTCAATTCGCGCATTCAGGTTGAACATCCGGTGACCGAGGAAATAACCGGGCGCGATCTTATCGCGTGTCAGTTGCGCGTGGCGGGCGGCGAAGGCATCGGCATCGCGCAGGATGAAGTCGAAATTTCCGGCCACGCCATCGAATGCAGAATGAACGCCGAGGATGCCCAGCGCGATTTCATGCCTTCGCCGGGCCGGATCACCACATGGAAACCGCCAGCGGGTGAGGGCATACGCCTCGATAGCCATGCCGGTGAGAATTACCTTGTGCCCCCGTTTTACGATTCGATGATCGGCAAGCTGATCGTCCATGGCAAAGACCGCAACGAAGCGATCGACAGGCTGATTGCCGCGCTCAATGCGTTTGAGCTGGAAGGCATCAAAACGACGATGCCGCTGGCCGCATTCATCGTCGATCACCCCGATTTCAGGACTAACCGGATCTCCACGCGCTGGCTCGAAGACAAGGGTCTGCCGGAGTATGAAAAGCAGATGGAAAGCTGAACACATGGCCCATATCGAATTTCTCGACGAAACGATGCGCGATGGCCAGCAGAGCCTTTGGGGCTTGCGCATGCAGGCCGGGATGGCGCTGCCGGTATCGCCGCTGATCGACAAGACCGGGTTCAAGATCATCGATCTGACCGGAGGCGGCATGCTTGATGTGCTGGTCCGCTATTGTCAGGAGGATTACTGGTCTGGCCTTGATCTGCTGGTGGCATCAATGCCCGATACGCCGGTGCGCGCCGGGCTGCGGGCTAATGCCAATGTCACGTTCGGGATAACGCCGCCCGCGCTGATGGATCTGTGGGTCAGGCGGCTGTGCGCGCATGGCGTGCGCTCGTTCTGGTTTTATGATGTTCTGCTGGGCACGGACAACATGCTGCGGCTGGCAAAACAGGCCAAGGATGCAAACGGCGCGCAAGTTGCTGCGGCGATCATGTTTGCGCTCTCGCCCGTTCACACGGATGAATTTTTCATCAACAAGGCGGCTGTTCTGGCTGCCAATCCCAACGTCGATTCGATCCTGCTTTATGATACGGCGGGCGTGCTGGAAAAAGAGCGGCTTTCCACGCTGGTTCCCGCGCTGGTGAAAGTGGCCAACGGCAAACCGATCGAGATGCATTCGAACAACCTGCTGGGGATGTCGGCCAAGGCTTATCTCGATGCCATCGAATTTGGCGTTTCGGTGATCCATACCGCCAGTCGTCCGATGGCCAACGGGCCGTCTGTTCCATCAACCGAAATCATGGCGAAGAACGTTCAGTTGCTTGGCCATACGCATGATCTGGACGAATCGCTGTTTGCGCCGGTGGCCGATCATTTCGAGAAAGTTGGCAAGGCCGCCGGTTTTCTGGTCAATCAGTATGCCGAATACGATGCGTTCTCGATCGAGCATCAGATCCCCGGCGGGATGATGGGCACGTTCAAGGCGCAGCTGGCCAATCACAACATGATGGACAAGCTGGACGAAGTGCTTGACGAAGTGGCCGCCGTGCGGCGTGATCTGGGCTATCCCGGCATGGCCACGCCGTTCAGCCAGCTGGTTGGCATTCAGGCGGTGCTCAATGTGGTGACGGGCAAACGCTATGGCACGGTGCCCGATGAAGTGATCCAGTATGCCGCCGAATACTATGGCGAGCCTGTTGCCCCGGTCGATCCCGATGTGAAAGACAGGATCATGGAATCGGCCCGCGCCAGGGAAGTGCTGGCCAATCCGCCCGAGAATCCCTCGCTTGAAGATATCAAGAAACAGTACGGGACCGAGGACGAGGACGAGCTGATCTATCGCGCGTTCCTGCCCGATGCCGATGTTGCCAAGATGCGCGCGGCTGGCCCGATCAAGACCGATTATCCGCTGCTGTCCACGCCAGAGCTGGAACAGGCCCGCAAGCTTATGAAAATTGCCGATATGCCGGTGATCGAAGTAAAATCTTCGACACTGAACATGAGCCTGCGCCGCTATTGATGGTGGCACCGGGCGGGAGTTTCGTACAAACTGGTTGAGAGACGCCAATCATGGCGCTGAGAGGATGGAAAATGGCTGATTATGAAGGCAAAGTTGCAACGATCACCGGTGGCGCATCGGGCATGGGCGCGGCCTATGCGCGGATAGTCGTGCGCGAAGGCGGCAAAGTGGCGATCTGCGATCTCAACGAAGAACTCGGCGCCAAACTGGTTGAGGAACTGGGCGCGGACAACTGCACGTTCGCGAAATGCGATGTCTCCAGTTTTGAAGAGATGACTGCTTTTGTCGATGGCGCTGCGGCGCATTATGGCCGGATCGATGCGATGTTCAACAATGCGGGCATTGGCGGGATCGGCACGGTTATGGACCTTGATCCCGAAACGTTCGACAATGTGGTCAAAGTCGATCTCTATTCGGTGTTTTATGGCTGCAAGGCTGTGCTCAAACACATGCTGCCCGCTGGCGGGGGCGCGATCCTCAACAATGCGTCAATCTCCGGCATGCTCGGTGACTATGGGATGACATCCTACAACGCGGCCAAGGGCGCGGTGATCAATCTGACGCGGTCTCTGGCGGTCGATGTCGCTAAAAAAGGTGTGCGGGCGAATGTCATTTGTCCCGGCACGATCGACACGCCGCTGTTCGCTGGCCTTAAGAGCGCGCCGAGCGTGTTTGAAAACTTCGTTGCCGCAGTGCCGCAGGGTCGCATCGGGGAACCGGAAGAAGTGGCCGAAGTGGCTGCATTCCTGCTTTCAGACAAGGCCAGTTATCTGACCGGGGCAGTGATACCGGTTGATGGCGGGATCACCTGCACGACGGGCTTCCCCGATCTGGCTCCGTTTATGGAAGAACTGCAGCAGGCCTTCAACGAATAGGCATGTCCGGTAAAGTGATGGCGCGCGGTCAGTTCCAGTCGAGAACGGCGCGCCCCGTCACTTTGCCGTCTTTCAGGTCCATCATCGCCTGATTGGCATGGTCGGCCGGGCACAGCTGCACCGGCGTGGGCGCAAGTTTGCCCGCATTGGCAAGTTCGAGCACGGCCTGCAGATCGCCCGGTGTGCCCGTCAGATTGCCGTGGATGCTCCAGCCCATGAAGATCATGGTGGCGAGCGAGATATTCAGTTCGCCGCCCGACACGCCAACAAGCACCAGCGTCCCACCTTTGTCGAGGCTGTCAAGCGCGGCGCGTGCGGTGTGATCGTTGTTGACCATATCAAGCGCGGCGGGAACCTTGCCGACGGCGGCTGCCACCTTTTCGGCAATATCGCCCGAAGATCCGTCTATCACGGTGGTTGCGCCAGTTTTCTTCGCGATTTCCAGCTTGGCCGGATCGATGTCGACCGAAACGATATTGCGATGATCCATCGCCTTGAGCATCTCGATCGCCATCAGCCCCAGCCCGCCCGCACCGATCAGCAGGATCGGCGCATCGGGATCGATGGGCATGAATTTCTTGAGAGAGGAATAGATCGTGAGGCCCGAACAGGCATACGTTGCCGCCAGCGCGGGATCGACATTGCCCGGATCGGCCAGATAGCGCGCATGGGGCACGACAACATGGCTGCCAAATCCGCCATTGCGCACAACGCCGATGCCCTTGGGCGCACGGCACCAGTTATCGAGGCCGTTGTCGCAATAATAGCAATCGCCGCAACCCAGCCACGGATAGATCACGCGCATGTCGCCGATTTCAACGCCGCTGGCATCAGGCCCTTTGGCAACCACGCGACCGGCGATTTCGTGCCCCGGCGCGCGCGGCAATTCCACCCCGCGATCGGCCAGCTTCATCACCTTGCCGCCGCCCATGTTGTATTCGCCTTTCCAGAAATGCAGGTCTGAATGGCAGACGCCGCAATAGGCGGTTTCAACAACCACTTCGCTGCCGGTCGGCTCGGGCGTTTCCAGCTCGAAATTTTCAAGCGGGGCTTTGGCCTCTGTAATCATCCAGGCTTTCATGGCGTTTCTCCGTCGGTTGTCTGGCCAAAGGCGCGGCGCAGCGCGCTTGCCGATGCAGCGTGATAGCCTCGCGCAGCTTCGCACGGCACCAGCGTATATCCGTGGAATGCGCCGGGGCGGGAGTGCAGTTCGAGCGCAATTCCGGCATCGATCAGCTTGCGGGCCAGAGCAAGGTTTTCAGCGGCGAACAGGTCAAGCGATCCGGTTTCGAGGAAAACGGGCGGCAGGCCCGCGATATCGTCCACGCGGCCCGGCACAGCCAATGCGGGCGGATCACTCCGGTTGGTTCCTGCAAGATAGCTGTCCCACCCGAAGGTGTTGTTGGCATGGGTCCACACATAGCGCCCGTTGTGCGCATGGGGCGCTGTCCGGTCATCAAGCATCGGGAAAACCAGCACCAGCAGACAGGGCGACGCGATGCTTTCTTCACACAGTTTAAGCGCGGCGGCACAGGCAAGCCCGCCGCCCGCGCTTATCCCGCGTAGCGCGATCCGTTCCGGGTCAACACCCAGCGCGCCCGCCTGCGCAACGAGCCAGCGCCAGGAATCAAGCACATCGTCAAGCGGCGCGGGAAATGGGTGCTCGGGGGCAAGCCGATAATCGGGAACAAGAACGAGGCATTGGAGGGCAAGCGCCGTTTCGCGGGCCTGATCGTGATCGCGATTGGCGGACCCCGCCACATAGCCGCCACCGTGGACATGAACCAGCGCGGGCAGGGGCGCGCTTCGTGTCTGTGAAGGCCGGCACATCAGCGCGCGCGATGCGCTGCCATCGGCGCGTTCGATCATCACTTCGCTGGTGATCACCTCGCCATCGTCACCCAGCGCAGGAGCTTCGCCGCCCAGCGCCTCGCGCACGTCTTCAAGGCGATTGCCGATATCCGAAAGGTCGGGCAGCAGTTCTATGATGTCGCGAAGGTCGGGCGCGACCTGGCTCAGAGGATCGTCTGCCATTTGTTATCCCGCGCCTTGCTCTGCGCTTGTGGCCTCGCTTACGCCACCAATCAGGAAGCCTTCGTAGCCGTTGTCCGCAATATCGCGGCACTTTTTCTGATACGTGTTCACGCCGCCAACATAAGGCATGAATTTCTGTGGCTTACCTTCGATATTTGCGCCGCGATACCAGCTTGCCGCGCGGTTAAGCAGGGTGCCGCGCGCAACTTCATCGACATGATCCATCCATGCTTCCTGTGCATTCGGATCGGCTTCGAAAGAAGGAAAGTCCTTGCCACGCAAATGGTCCAGACAATTGGCGATCCAGTCCATGTCATGTTCGACCGAGAGCACCATGTTGCTGAACACGGACGGACTGCCCGGCCCGGTGACGACGAACATGTTGGGGAAGCCTGCGATGCCAAGGCCAAGATAGGTCTGCGGTCCCTTGCCCCATTCCGTGCGCAATGATTTGCCTTCGCTGGTGCGTATGTCGATCGCCAGCAAGGCGCCTGTCATCGCGTCATAGCCGGTTGCCATGATCAGTACGTCAACCGGATAGAAACCCTCCTCGGTGCGGATACCGTCTTTCTCGATCTGTTGCAGTTTCTCGCTGCGCAGATCGACCAACGAAACATTGTCGCGATTGTAAGTCTCGTAATAGCCGGTATCGACGCACACGCGCTTGGTCCCCACCGGATATTCATAAGGCATCAGCTTCTTGGCGATTTCGGGATCGTCAACGGCATCGGCAATCTTGCCGCGCAGAAAATCGCTGACAAGTTCGTTCGTGTCATGGTTCATCAGCAGATCGTTGAACCCGTACAGCACATTGGGGCCGCCCTTGATCCAGCGGCGCTCAAGATCGGCGATCTGATCTTCGGGGCGGATTGCGGCTGCGGGCAGCAGGCCATATTCATGCAGCACCCCGGCGCGGCTGTTGCGCGCGGTTTCTCTCAGTTCGCGGAAATTCTGTCGCCAGAATTCGATCCGTTCATCGCTCCATTGTTGATTGCGGGCGGGCACGCAAAACGCAGGCGTGCGCTGCACGACGGTGAGATGTTTGGCTTCCTTCGCCAGCAGCGGGATCATCTGAACCCCGGTTGACCCAGTGCCGATGACGGCCACGTTCTTACCTGACAGATCGAGCTTTTCCTTTGGCCATTGAACCGAATGGACCAGTTGCCCGCCGAAATCATCCAGCCCCGGAATATCGGGCTTGTTGGGAACCGACAGGCAGCCTGTAGCCATCACCACATAACGCGCGCGCAGTGTTTCGCCCGCTTCGGTTTCCAGCGACCAGTTGCCCGCATCGTTATTGTATGTTGCGGCGCTTATGCGGGTGTTAAACTGGATATCCTTGCGCAGATCGAGCTTATCGGCCGCGAACGCGATGTAGGACTGGATTTCGGACTGCGGGGCATAGCGCTCGCTCCAGCGCCATTCGTTCTGCAATTCCTCGGAAAATGCATAGCTGTATTCAAGGCTGTCAACATCGCAGCGCAGACCCGGATAGCGGTTCCAGTACCAGCACCCGCCAACATCATCACCCGCTTCCACGGCGATAACCCGGAAACCGGCTTCACGAATGCGGTGCAGGCCATAGACTCCGGCAAATCCGGTGCCGATGATTATGACATCCAGCAGGTCGCTGTTCTCGTCGGTCATGCGTGTATCCTCATCCCATATTGATCCAGACCGTTTTCGCGGTCTGAAATTCCTCGATGGCGTATGGGCCGCCTTTGACCCCGTATCCGCTTTGTTTGGTGCCCGCGAAGCTGACTGCGGGATCGGTAACGCCATAGCAATTGGCCCAGACCATGCCGGTTTTGATTGCGTGCGCAACGCGGTGCACCCGGCCGACATCGCGGCTCCACACCCCGCCGCCAAGCCCGTAAACCGTATCGTTGGCCAGCGCGATTGCTTCTTCCTCGGTGTCGAACGGGATCGCGGAAAGCACCGGGCCGAAGATTTCCTCACGCGCGATGGTCATATCGTTGGAGACATCGGCATAGACTGTGGGCGGCACGAAATAGCCGCCGCCTATATCAAGCGGTTCTCCGCCCGTTACCAGCCGCGCGCCATCTGCGTTCGCGGCGTTGAAATAGCGGTTTACCCGGTCAAACTGGGCCTGCGAGGTCAGCGGGCCAAGCTGGCTGTCATCGCTGAGCGCAGGGCCTACTTTCAGCATCTTGCCAACCGCTGCCACGCGCTCGACGAAATCGTCATAGATGCTGCGTTCCACAAACAGCCGCGTGCCGGCGAAACAGATTTGCCCGGTGTTGGCAAAGCAGGCCATCGCTGCGCCGGTTGCGGCGGCATCGAGATCGGCATCGGCAAACACGATGTCGGGCGATTTGCCGCCCAGTTCAAGCGCGACGCGCTTCATGTTGGAAGCCGAGGCTTCGATAATCTTGCGCCCGGTAAGCGTCGATCCGGTGAAGTTGATCTTGTCGACGCCCATATGCGAGGCCAGCGCATTGCCTGCGGTGGGGCCGGGGCCGGGGACGACGTTGATCACGCCTGCGGGAACGCCTGCCTCATGCATGATTTCCGCCAGCATCAGTGTGGAAAGCGGGGCTTCTTCTGCCGGTTTCAAAACCAGTGTGCAGCCGCTGGCAAGCGTTGGGCAGATGCTCCAGAACTGGGTGATCATCGGGCCGTTCCACGGGATGATCGCGCCAACCACGCCAACCGGCGCTTTGTGCGAATAGGCCATGAACTTGCCGGGCGCGGAATTGCTGAACACGTCGCCACGGGTGCTGGCGGCAAGCGCGGCATAATAATTAAACGTCCGCTTCACCCATGCTCGGAACAGCGCGGTGCGCGATAGCGGGGCGCCCATATCGATCGATTCGATCCGCGCCAGATCTTCAAACCGATCGTCGATCGCCTGGGCAACCTTGTGCATCAGGGCCTGCCGGTCAACCGGTGTCCAGTTTGCCCATTCGCCTTCCAGAGCGGAACGCGCCGCAGCAACGGCGGCATCGATATCATCAGGCCCGCCGCGCGAAACCAGCGTTGCCGCTTCGCCGCGCGAAGGATCCATGCATTCAAATGTCTCGCCAGATCGCGCTTCGACCCACTCGCCGCCGATCCAGAGCTTTTTGGTTTCGCCGTTCAGGAAAGGATGATTGTAATCGAATGTCATAATGATCGTTTCCTTGCCGGATTGAGCCGCTGAAGGAGTGAGGGGGAGATGGGCGCGTGCAAGACCGTCAGGCGAGGCCTTTTCCGCTCAGCCGGTCCAGCGGCCAGTTTTCCTGCGCGAGGCCATAGCCTTCGCGGGCATCGTTGAACCAGCGGACGGTGGAGTTGATCGCCATGATGTTGCTGTAACAGGCCCACGGTGTCTGGTTGACGGTTGTGCCGGTAAAGCGATAGTCGCGCCCCTGTGCATCGGTCAGCACCGCTTCATATCCCATCGGGAACGGACCTTGCCGGATCGCGCGGATTTTGCCGCCGGTCAGCCCGCGCACTTCGCCATCGACCAGCACATAGCCATGCGCCAGCGTAAACTGGTCCCAGCCTTTCTTGAACTGATCGAACGACCAGATCGTCGAGAATGCGAGATCGGTGCCGAAGTTGCCGTTGATCCAGCCCATCGGGTTCATCCCGCGTTCGTTGCGCGGGCCCCAGCTGTGATCCATCGTTGTCACGCAATCGACGGCGTGATCTTCTCCGCGCACACGGATATTTCCGGTGACGTGGCAGGTCATATCGAAATGGTTGGCATAAGCAGAGCCGAAACCGCTCTTGTTCGGGTCTTCGGAGGCCAGCGGGTCCATCGCCGGATCGTGGATATCGAACGGCTCCATGATCCCGGCAACTTTCAGTTTGAAGAAAGTGTCGTCCGTGCCCTGATAATCGATCAGGTAATCGCGCGGTTCGTTCTGGGTTTTAAGCGAAAGCCCGTTGGGCAGTGAATAGTCTTCCAGCTTTTCGGGCATGGGCATGTGCTGCTGGAAATCGAAGTATTTGGTTTCCAGCGTGATTCTGCCAATCCGGTCCATTACTTCGATATCGCAGACCATCGCGCCGATGCCGGGGCGGGCAATCGTATAGACCCACCCGGTCAGATTGGCTTCGGGGACGATAAACGAAAAATAGTTGGTTTCCGCCCAGTCATATTCCACGTCCTGCGGCGTGTGATAGCTGACATCCTCTGGCCTGATCATCTCGTTTCACTCCCGATTTTTTTGCTCTTTGGCTTATAAAAAACTGATCTTATGGTCAGTCGTCCGCGTCAAGTCTTCGCATCGAAGAATTTGACGACATCGGGCGAAAGCTGATCGTTGCCTTTCTCTTTCGCGTACTGCTCAAGCTTTGCACGCACGGCCGAATCAAGCTCGCCGCGAAACTTGGGATGGTTTTCGCGCAGAAATTCTTCGGAACGGTGGCGCAGATCATTCAGCTTGTTGATCTTTGGAATCGCAAAACGTCCGATCAGTTCATAAGATCTTTTGGTTTCGGCCCAGTCCGCCCAGTGGTTATCGAGATTGAGGAAGGTGCCGAACCCGCCGGACTGTTCGTGAAGCCGTTCCATCTGGGCGACGAAATCGTCAGGCGTGCCGATAACGCCAAATCCCGTTTCGATCATGTAATCGATCGGGTCCGTTCCGGCGGGCGGGGCCAGCGGCAGGGCCGCCACGGTGGTCATGTAATTGAGCCACTTTTCAAGGCCGTAACGCACGTTTTCACGCGCTTTTTCACGGGTTTCGGCGATGTGCACCGGGCCAACCAGCCGCCAGTTATCGCGGTTCATGGTGTTGCCGTGTTCGCTGGCGGTTTCTTCGGCAATCTCCCAGTTCTTGGCAAGCGCATTGAAGCCGCCAGCCGATGTTGCACCGATAGACAGCATCGAAAGGCCATATTTGCCCGCTGCAATTGCGCCGGTTGGAGAGACCTGGCTGGCCGCGGTAATTTCCACGCCTTCCTCGTTGTATGGCTCCAGCTGAAGCATGGCTTCCTGCAGATTGAACCAGCTGGTCTGCTTGGAAACGACTTCTCCGTTCAGCAGCTGGACAATCGGCTCGATCGCTTCTTCCATCCTGTCACGCGCTTCTGAGGTCGGAACGCCGATCATATAGGCATCGGAGGGCAGCGATCCGGGCCCCATTCCCAATATGGTGCGGCCCTTGGTGATATGATCAAGCTGGCGGATGCGATCTGCCACCATGAACGGATTGTGATAGGGCAGCGATACCACGCCCATGCCCAGTTTGATGCGGCTGGTGCGCTGGGAAACGGCGGCTGCGAACAGTTCCGGGCTGCCATTGATTTCCCAGCCGCTGGAATGGTGTTCGCCGATCCAGGCTTCGTCAAAGCCCATCTTTTCCATCCAGACCACGCGATCCATATCGTGATCCATGGCCAGACTGGGGTGTTCGTTCGAAGGAAAATGCGGTGCAATGAATGCGCCGAATTTCATGCGTTTACGCGCCATAGTCAGGTCCTCTCGGATGTTCGATTTAAAGCCGAATCATTTTTGGGTTATGCGGGTCTCATGGCAGGTATCGTTGATTTGGGTCAATCCTTGTCAGGGCCGGATAGCGCCGATCAGCTCTTGCCTGATGCCTTGGCGAACTGATCTTCAGACAGCGATGTCAGCCGGGTCAGGATATCGTGCGTTGAATCGCCCAGTTCCTCGCTTGGTTCAGGGGTTTTCAGCGCCGCGCCTGCCAGCCGCAGCGGCGATTGCTGAACGACGATCTTGCCATATTTGGGATGATCGACATGCAGCAGCGATCCGCGGGCGAACATGTTTTCGTCTTCCATCACCTCTTGCAACGTGCGCACCGGCGCGCAGGCAATCCGCGCGCCCATCAGCTTGTCGAAAACATCGTCGGTTGTCAGTGTCGATGTCCATTCGCCGACGATCCCGTCCACTTCATCCATGCGCGCAACCCGTTCCTTGAGCGAGGCATAGCGCGGATCGTCACCCAGTTCCGGTTTGCCCATCAGCGTGGCCAGCCAGCCCCAGTGTTCATCGCGCGCGCAGATCATGGCGATGTGGCCATCGGAGGTCGGGTAAACATTGTAAGGGCATTCGGCGAGGCCGCCATGGCGATTGGCGGTGCGCGCAAATTCAGGCTCTCCGCCTTTTTCCCAGGCCAGCCCGAGATTGGAACTGAGCGAGGCATATGTGGCGTCCTGCATCGAAACGTCCACACGCCGGGCGATGCCGGTGCGTTCGCGTTCATAAAGCGCGGTGGCAATGCCGCCGTAAAGGTGAATCCCCGCAAAGAAATCGGCAATCGCAGGCCCGCACTTAACGGGCGGTCTGTCGGGAAAGCCGGTGACATGCATCGCACCGGACATCGCCTGCATCGTCAGGTCCATCGCCGGATATTTGGCATAAGGCCCATCGCCGCCATAGCCGGAACTGGCCGCATAGATCAGCCGGGGGTTGATCGCCTGCAACACCTCTGCGCCCACGCCAAGCCGGTCCATCGTTCCGGGCGCGAAGTTTTCGACCAGGATATCGGCGTCGGCGACAAGCTCTTTCAAAGCCTGTTTGCCTTCCTCGGATTTGAGATCGAGCGTGATCGCGCGTTTTTCGCCGTTGAGCATGGCAAATGGCAGGCCCGCGCCGCCCACCACCGCGCGTTTGCGCAATGGCTCGCCCGAAGGCGGTTCAACCTTGATGACTTCAGCTCCGGCAAGCGCCAGCAGGTATGTGGCATAAGGGCCATTGTAGATCTGGCTGAGGTCGATGACCCGTAAGCCTTGCATCGGAAATTCTGCGGCGGTTTCATTCATGAGGATTTTTCGGCTTTTCTTATTAGTGTGGAACGGGCATCCTGCCTTGTGCGTATAAAGATCAGCTGATCTTGCGGCACGGCTGACCAATTGGCAACCGGCTCATCGGTGATGCCGGAACAATCAGTGATCTGGGGGGTGGATGCATATGGCGAATTTCGATCCGGCTGAAAAAGTCCTTGAATTTCTGGCCGAATGGGCGCCGGGCGTGGAGGCGATCGATGATGCGCTCGATCGCTGGTTTCGGGCGGATACGGTGTGGGAAAATGTCGGCATTGCGCAAACCACGGGGCCGGAAGAGGCCAAGCAGTTTCTGCGCGATTTTCGCAAACAGTTGCCGATGGCCGGGATCGAGATCGTCACGCATCATATCGCCGCGACCGGCAATATCGTGCTGACCGAACGGACCGACAATCTGATGTCGGCGGACGGCGAATGTCTGGTGCCACTGGCGATCATGGGCATCTTCGAACTGGACGAGGATGGCAAAGTGAAGGCCTGGCGCGACTATATGGATACCGCGCAGTTTTCGGATTGAGGGGCAGGCGCACACTCATAACGCGAATGCCGCCAGCGCGCCGCTTGCCGCGTCTTCGCTCAGCCGGAATTTCTGGATCTTGCCTGATGGGGTGAGCGGCAGTTCGTCCAGCGCGAACCAGAACTTCGGTATCTTGTGGCGCGCCAGGCTTTGGCTGCAATGGTCGCGCAGCGTTTCGCTGGGTGGCTTTGCCCCCGCTACGGGCACGAAGGCGCAGCCCACCTGTTCGCCCCAGTAATCGTCGGCAATCGCAAACACGGCGACGGACGCGACATCGGGATGGCAGACCAGCACTTCTTCTATCTCGCGCGGATAGATATTCTCGCCGCCGCGAATGATCATGTCCTTGATCCGGCCCGTGATCCTGCAATATCCCCGCTCGTCCATGGTGCACAGATCGCCGGTGTGCAGCCAGCCATCGGCGTCGATCGTTTCAGCGGTCGCTTCGGGCATTTCGTAATAGCCCATCATCACGTTGAAACCGCGGCAGCACAGTTCTCCCGGCGTGCCCACCGGCACGGTTTCCCCGCTTTCTGGATCGACAATCCTGACATCGACCAGCGGGATCGCCCGTCCGATCGTTTCGCTGATATCGCGCGGATCGTCTCCGGGGCGGGTATGCGTGATCGCGGGCGAACTTTCGGTCAGTCCATAGCCGATTATCAGCCGCACGCCGAACTCATGCTCTGCGCGGCGCACAACATCCACCGGCACGGTCGAGCCGCCTGAAAAAATCATTGTCAGCGAAGAAAGGTCGCGCGGATTGTGGCGCTGTGCTTCCAGCATGGCGATCAGCATCGTGGGCACCACGAAGGTGTATGTTGCGCGTTCGGTTTCGATAAGATCGAGAATGCGCTCTGCATCGAAGCTGCGCATCAGGATCAGGCTTGCGCCGATCTGCATGGCACCCAGCACGCCGCCGACACAGCCGCCGGTGTGAAACAGCGGCGCGACCGAGAGCTTGACCGTGCTTTCGTCCAGTTCCTTCACCAGCGCCATGATCCGCGATGTGTTGGTGATCTGATGGTGCGAAAGCAGCACACCTTTTGGTTTTCCGGTGGTTCCCGACGTGTACTGGATCATGGCCGGATCGTGCGGGTGGTTGCTGGCCGGCGAAGCGGCGGAATCGACGGTCCGTGCAGCGTCCATCGCAATCCAGCTTTCAGGATCGTCGAGGTTGATCCGCAGTGCGATATCCATCGGTTCAAGCGAAGCCGCCTTATCCAGCAGCGCACCCATATCGGCCCCGCGATAGTGCGCCTGATGGAATACGGCGGCGGACCGCGACTGGCTGAGGATATAGGCCAGTTCGGCGGCGTTGCTGGCGGGATTGACGGTGACCAGAACCATCCCCGCCAGAGCTACGCCAAACTGCACGAAAATCCATTCAGGGCAATTGGCCGCGAAAATCGCGATGTGGCTTCCCGGTTCCAGATGGGCTTGCAGTAAGGCGGCTACCCGGCTTGCTTCGTTTTCTATCCCGGCAAATGTCCAGCGCGCGGTTTCGTCGCCCGGCTCCCCCGGATCGATCAGGCCGATCTTGTCGGGCGCGCGGCGCACGGCGGCGCGCAGCACATCGGCACATGTCAGATCGAACAGGGCGGCATCGCTTGTTGCCGCCCAGTATGAGTCGGTGAGGGGAGGGGGTGTGGTTTTCTGTGTCAAAGCTCAGTCGTCTAGAATGCCGTGCCGCTTGCGGCCATGTT
The DNA here is from genome assembly GCA_947258815.1 of uncultured Sphingomonadaceae bacterium. Classification (GTDB taxonomy): domain Bacteria; phylum Pseudomonadota; class Alphaproteobacteria; order Sphingomonadales; family Sphingomonadaceae; genus Novosphingobium. The sequence continues at coordinate 605,278 of CAMYJW010000030.1, read as the reverse complement.
CGCTTAATTCCTCAAGAGCGCCCGGCCAGAAAGGCGCATCGAAACCGGCACTCATTGATGTGATCTGCCAGTCATCGCCTGCCATGCGCAGTTCGCATCGGTAAAATCCGGTGCATTCGATTTTGACAGACGCACCATCGCTTGAGGTCAGCAGCAGATAGCTTAACGTTTCTGCCTCGTTTGGGCTGATCCGTTCGACAAGATGATTGAGCACCATGTGCCGTCTCTGATCGTGCTGGTGCGGCCAGAATTGCGTCAGCCAGTCAACAATGGCCTGGCGTGACTGATATGGCCCAATGGCAATTTCGCCCAGAACGGTGCCAACCCAAACCGCATCTTCGCTGAAACAGTCCGCCAGAATATCGGCGCGCCGCTCATCATAGGCCCAGCAATAGCGCGTGACCCGCTCTATCGCGCGTTGCGATGGCGCGGGGTCTGCCGACGAAGCGCCGCCGCCCAGTGCGATTTCACCGCAGCGATGGGCCCACCCCGGAAGAACGGGTTTTTCGCGCCGGCTTGCTCTCTCCTGCCCGGCCATCGGCGGGGGCACTCCCTTATAACATTAGTCCATGCTCAATCTTGAAGCCGATAAAATGTCAAGTTTTACTTGCCATTGGCCTGATGGCCGGGGCTGCAAAAATGTCGCAAAAGTGTCGGAAGTGAACAGGCCCATTCTTGCATTTCACCGCCTTGTCCTCGTAAGTGGACGATCACGTTGAAGGAATCGATGGTAAGTCAATGGCGGCTGGTGATCATATTGAGGCTGAAGGTTTGTCGGATGAGCAATGGCTCGAGTATCTTGACAAGCTGATTGCGCGGCGAAAGCCGACCAGCAGTCGCAAGCAGGACCGTAGCCGCAAGCGCGAGCAGGAGATTCTGCGCGCCGCGACACGGGTCTTTGCCCGGGATGGACTGGCAGCCGCCCGCATTTCCGATATTGCAGCGGAAAGCGGCATGCCGGTTTCGACGATTTACGAGTATTACACGGGTAAGGAAGATATTGCCGATGCCGTGCCGATGGCGAACCTCGTCGGCTTTTTTGAGGAATATCGCGATCTCGTGACGTCCAAATCGACGGCGTACGAGTATGTCTGGCATTTCCTGTTCATGTCCGCTGATTTTGCGCGCCGCAACCCGGACTGGGCGCGCGCGCTCTATCTGGAAATCTGGCCGAGCGTGACCCTGTCCCAAGGGGATCTAAAAGACGCGTTTGACGATTACATGCGCATCGTGATCGAGGCGATAAAGATCGGTGAAGCGCGCGGCGAATGGCCTGCCGGGCAGGATTATTACGAGACGGCGGCGATCCTCGTCGGTGCAGTCAACCAGCGGATCATCACCTGGCTGCTGACTCGCCAGCCGCGCGATCTCAATCGCTCTGTCGAACAAATGGTGACGCGGGCGATGACGCTGCTCGATCCTGTCGATCCTCCGAAACTGTAAGCGACCCCGAAACTACAGGAAAAAGGTGCCGCCATGGGCCTGGACGTTACCGGTCCATACCGTTATCCGCCGCCCGATACGGACTGGCTTGTAAAGGCCACCGAAGCGGTGATCGAACCGGATCTGCCGATCATAGATGCGCACCATCATCTGTGGGTTGAGGGTGGCAATTCCTATCTCAAAAATGAGCTGCTTGGCGATCTTGCGGCCGGGCACAACGTGGCAGCCACCGTGCTGGTTCAGGCGGGCTATGGCTATCGCGAAGATGGCCCTGAACATTTGCGATGCGTGGGCGAGACGGAAAAAGTTTCGGCCATGGCGGCGCAGATTGGCGAAGAAGTGTGCGGTCTGCGCGCTTGCGAAGGCATTGTCGCGTTTGCGGACCTGACTCTGGACGAAGCGAAACTGGCCGAGGTTCTGGATGCGCATGAACGCCAGTCCGGCGGCAGGCTGCGTGGCATCCGGCACAGTGTCAGCCACGATACCAATTTTCCCGATGGCATTGTGCTGCGCCCTGCGCCGCGCCACATGCTGGCCGATCCGGCCTACCGCACTGGCATGGCTATGCTGGCCCGGCGCGGGCTGTCATACGATGCGATGCTCTATCACCAGCAGATCGGCGAACTGACCGAGGCTGCCCGCGCGCTCCCCGATCTGGCGATCATCCTTGACCACTATGGAACGCCGCTTGGTGTGGGGCCTTATGAAGGCTGCGAGGAGGAGCGGTTTCGCCAGTGGTCGGCGGATATGGCAGAGCTGGCGACCTGCCCGAATGTTTGCGTGAAGCTGGGCGGGCTGGGCATGATTATTACCGGCGCGAAATGGCATGAGCGCGATCTGCCGCCCCATTCGCGCGAACTGGCCGAGGCCTGGCGACCATGGTTCGATCGTACGCTCGATCTGTTCGGGCCGGATCGTTGCATGTTCGAAAGCAACTTTCCCGTCGACAAGGCGATGTATTCCTATGTCGCGTTGTGGAATGCCTTCAAGCGCCTGTCGCAAGACTTTGGCCAAGACGAACGCGCCGCGCTGTTCCATGATACGGCGGCCCGTGTTTATCGGCTTGGGCCGCAGGGCTGAAACGCACGTGTCCCAGCCCTGCGTGTGCGGCAAAGAACCCGGTTAAAGCCCGGTGCCGCCGTCCATTGTTAGCTCCGCGCCGGTGACATAGCTGGAAAGATCCGAAGCCAGATAGATCACCGGTTCGATAACGTCGTCCGTCGTACCGAGCCGGGCGAGCGGCACCGTTGCCGCCAGTTCCTGCATCAGTTCGGTGTCTCCGGCCGCGCCGCCGATCATTGGTGTATTGATAAGGCCGGGGTGAATCGAATTGACCCTGATCTTGAAGGGAGCAAGTTCCCTGGCGGTTCCCTTGGTCATGCCTGATACGGCCCATTTCGTTGAGAGATAGGAGATCATGTCGGGATAGCCGCGCTGGCCGGCGCCCGAGCAGGTGTTGATGATCGATCCTCCGCCGTTGGCTTTCATCGCTTCAACCACGCTGCGCATGCCGAGGAAGGTTCCCAGCTGGTTGACCTTGAAATGGGTGACATATGATTCCGTCGAAGTTTCCGTTATCGAGCCGGGCGCGAAAATCCCGGCATTGTTGACGAGAACATCGATCTTTCCGAAGGTTTCGAGAGTTTTCGCGACAACTTCATTCCAGCGATCTTCATCAGACACGTCATGAGTCATCGCGATGGCCGCGTCGCCAAGTTCGTCCGCCAGTTGCATCACGCTGTCCTGAACGTCTGTCAGCATGACTTTCGCTCCTTCCGCAACAAAGGCGCGGCCCTCATGTGCGCCTTGCCCCTGAGCGGCGCCCGTTATGATTGCAACTTTGCCTTCCAGCCTTCCCGGCATGCCTTCTCTCCTGTCTGCGATATGTATTTGCTGTTGCAGGGGTATTGAATTTTTGCGCCTAAAAATCGAGTCAAATTCGGAAAAAAATTGTGATGCCGTTGCGCGCCCGCCGGATTATGGTCTTCTTGCCGGGCAGCAGAAGTGTCATAACATCCGGTATCGGCAGAGGTTGGCGGCGTTCGGTGATAAATGGTCCGGCACAGGGCAGACCCCGAATGAAACAGGTGATAGGGCGTTGTGAATGAGCAACACTGAAACCCGGCGGATTGATCCCTCGGTCGTCCCTCTCGACGATCTTGAGCCGGGCAATTATTTCCCGTTGTGGCTGGGCAGCGAACTGCTGCGCCAGAACGCGCTGGATGGCATGGTGGCCAGCTGGGGCATGCGGCGTCCTTTCTATATCCGGCAAAACGGCGTGTTGTCGGTTATGTGCGGGCGCGCGGCGGATGTGCGCGAAGTGCTGATGGACAGCGAACGTTTCACCGTCACGGTGCCCAAACGCGAAGGCTATGAACTGTTCGATATGTTCGGTGGCCTGGAAAGCGTTCTGCAGATGGACGGCGAACGCCACGCGCGGGTCAGGCGGCTGATGAACCCCAGCTTTTCAGCGGCGGCCACAAAGGATTTTGCCGCCCATTCGGATCGCATCATCGATGAGAAGATTGCCCGCATAGCTGAAATCGGCCCCGAATTTGACGCGATGGGCGATTTTGCCGAAGATCTTGTCCAGCGCGTCGTGCTGGAAGCATCGTTCAGGCTCTCGCCGGAGCATTGCGCCGCGTTCGCCGATATGCTGGCAGAGATGATGAAGCTGCCGTCCTACACCGCTGGCGAACCGCTGCCGCAATCGTTTCTCGATGCAGGCGGGGCGGTGATGGAAGCGATTGCGCAGATCATCGAAATTCGCCGCAAGGACCCCGGACCGGACATGATCAGCAGCCTGATTGCCGCTTATGAAGATGGCGACAAGCTGACCGATCAGGAACTGTTCGGCCAGATCAATTCAATCGCGACAGCAGGCATCGGCACCACCGCGAACACGCTGGCGGGCGGGCTGATGATGCTGTGCCGGCATCGCGATCAGCTGGAGCTTCTCAAAGACGATCCGACCCTGATCGACAGCGCAGTGGGTGAATGTTTGCGGTTTCACGGATCCGGCATCAACAGCTTCCCCCGGTTTGCCGCGCACGATACGAACGTGGGCGGCACCGCCATACCAAAGGACATGCCGGTGTTCGTTTCCGCGCAGGCCGCCGGTTTCGATCCGCTGGAAGTCGATGATCCGTTCCGGTTCGATATTCGTCGCAACAACAACAAGACGCTGATGTTCGGGATGGGCATCCATCACTGCATCGGCCAGCGCGTGGCACGCTATATCCTGCGCACCGCATTGGGGAGGCTGATTGCGCGCTTTCCCGATGTTCGTCTGGCCGACACGGCCTTCAGGCCGACCTATCAGGGACTTACAGGCGAACTCTCACCCGTAAGTATCCCGATGTTGACGCATTAGTTTTCAGTCGCGTGCGGGTTTAGCCAGCCGTTCTATTGTCGGCCCTCTTGCGGTGCCGATCCACAGTTCGTCACCCACTTCGATCGCCACGGTGCCCAGTCCGATTGAAACCGGGAACGTGCGAACCGTTTCCAGCGTAACCGGATCGATTTCCGCAATGGTCGATGGCGTTGCGCAAACCGTGTTGGCGGACAAATAGCAATCCTGCACGTTTTGCGGTTCATCGAGGTGACCGGTGACCAGAATCGTTCCTTTGCCAGACCAGCGCAGATTGTCAGGCAGGAAGCTGAGCTGCATTTCCGTCCAGCGATTGCGGCCTGGGCGCAGATCGATCCGCACCAGTTTTCCGGTAATGTATGCCGCGACGTAAATTTGGTCTCCATCCGGCGACACCAGAATGCCATTGGGAATGATCATCGCGCTTTGCGCAATCCTGCTCCATCCGCCTTCGCGATCCCACCGGAGCACATGGCCGTCCATTGGCGTGCTGGGTTTTTCAGGGTTCGGGGGCTGCCCCATGTTGGCCACGAAAACCGAACCTTCCCGGCTTGCCGCGATGCCATTGCCCGCGCCGCCTTCGGGCAATTGCAGGCACCCGGCCCATGCAAGCGAGGGCTTCTCACCGGACATGCTTACATCGAAAATCTCAACCGATTCGCGCACGCCATGATTGACAACATAAAGCCGCAGCGCATCGTTGGGCCCCGAAACCAGCGCAATCCCGTGCGGCATGAAGCGCTCCGGCGCGACAGGCGCGCTGCAATGCGTGTCCACCGCGTTCTGTTCAGCGGTCTGGTTGATGTCCAGACGCTCCACCGCCCCGGTCTTCGTGGAAACGAGCATCAGCTCGCCATGGGTTTTCTTTCCGCCCGCCATGCTGCTGGCAATCACCCACTCGCCGCCGGGCAACAGCGCAAGATCCTCCGCATTATCGATGACGGGTGCTGTGAGAAGGCGTTGCGCATTTTGTGAATGGCTCGCGCATGCCGCGGTCATCATCGTCACCGCGCAGGCAGCTATTGTGCGGAGCCGCCATGCGCGCCGGAACAACAAATCTCTGAACATTTCGGGAGCTTCCAATCCGATGAGGCGCGCGGGCAGTGCCACCATGTGACAAGACTATTCTCTTGCCGGCGTTTGTTGTCAAACCAAAGGCTGGATACCTGCGTTGAGGTTTTGGCCATGTCATATATGAGTTTACGGCTGAGGGTTTGGGGCATGAGGTTAGGGCACGTTGCATGATCACTTTTGACGATTTCAAATATCATCCCTGCGATCCGGCTGACGACAGCTGGACCGAAACGGTGTTCATGATCTTTTCAGTGCCCGAAGCGGGCATCAGCGGAAATCTCTATGTGCTGTCCCGGCCCAATCTGGGCGTCTGCCACAGCTCGATCGAGATACATCGCGGGATTTGCCTTGAGCCGTGGAAAATCCATCACAACGATACCCAGATGCACTTGCGCGCGCCCGAAGACTTTTCCGATTTCACGCTGGCCAATGGCCTTCGCTTCAAGGCTGAAAATGCGCGCGATTGCAGCTTTGCCTATGAGGCGCTGGACGGAAACTGCGCGCTTGAACTGGATTATCGGGCGGTTTGCGATCCGTTCGATCCGCACGATCCGGCCGAAAACCCGCTCGCCGCATCCAAGGTGGAAGGCTATGACGGCTGGAACAACGGCCACATGGACAGCAAGGGGCAAATCACCGGCTGGCTGCGGCTGCGCGGCCATGATTATCAAGTCAACTGCATCGACGGGATGGACAAGAGCTGGGGGCCCCGGCTTGACTGGGGCAATCAGGGCGCGACCTGGATTCAGATCGATCTGGGAGAAGGCCTGGGGGCCTTTCTGGTGCTTGGGCTGGGCTTTGAGAACAAGGAGGTCGTTTACGGGCCGTTCAAGTTCGGGTTTCTTGCAATCGATGGAGAGCGGCGCGCGATCGTCAAGGCAACCATGCGCGCACAACGCACCAGTATGCTGGTGATGCGTGCGGTCATCTCGTTTGAGGATGACCGGGGCAATACCTATGACGTAACCGGAACAACGATCGCCGCCGCGCCGTGGTATAATTTCAATCCTTCCAGCGCCGCCTTTCAGACACTGATGCGCTGGGAATGCGGCGATCGGGTCGGATACAGCCACATCGCCGATTTTTCGGGGCTGGGTTTCCTTTCACAAGGCCTTGCAGACAGATTTGACGATGCCTGAAGGCATTGCGGGAGGGGGAACAACACCGTGCCGGACATAAATCCAGACATTGAAAATGCGATCAATGACGATCCGCGCCAAAGCCCGACGGACGCGTTCATAGAGTCGATCCGCGCCCGGTTCCCGGTTGAGCCGGAGATTGACAAGATTCTGACGCGCAAGATGCAGCGGCGCAGTGGCCCCGGCTTTCAGCCGGTTGCCATCGATACTCTGGTTGCAGGAACGAAACGCCTGATAAGCGCCGCGCTTGGTTACGATATAGATATCCGCGATGCGCATTGGCTGTCAGGCGGGGCATCGAAGTTGCAGATGGTTTTCGATCTGCACTGGCGCGGTGAGGATGGAACCGCGCCGGGCACGCTCACGCGTATGGTCTTGCGTATGGAGCCGGCTTCATCCGTCACCGAATCGAGCAGGCTGCGTGAATTTGAAGTGCTGCGCGCGGTTGCGGGCACAGTGCCGGTGCCGCCGGTTTACTGGGTCGATCCCGATGGCGAACACCTGCCTTATCCCGCGCTGGTCTGCGGCTTTGCCAGCGGCAGTGCGAAACCATCGGCCGATCCGGGCAAAGTCAGCGGGCTTGGCCAGAATTATGGGCCGGATCTGCGGGCAAAGCTGGCGCCGCAGTTCGTCTCATACCTTGCCGATCTGCACCGCATGGACATCCCCGATGCGCCCGCTTTGGCGGGTTTCGAACGCCCCGTTGCCGGATCGAACGCATCGATCATCCGGCAAGTCAACGCGGCGCGGCGGATATGGGAGGAAGACCGGCTGGAAGACGAACCGCTGATGGCGGTTGCCTGCAAGTGGCTGATCCGCAATGCGCCGCCCCTTGATCACGTATCGGTGGTGCACGGCGATTATCGCAGCGGCAATTTCCTGTTTGATGAAGCGAGCGGGAAAATCACGGTCTGGCTGGACTGGGAAGGCGCGACGCTGGGCGATCGCCATCAGGATCTGACTTATGCGACGTTGCCGATCTTCCAGCACCTTGGCGAAGATGGAAAGACGCCGCTGGTTTCGGGCATGATGCCCGAGGCCGATTTTTATGAAGCCTATGGCAAAGTGTCCGGCCTGCCGGTCGATCCGGTCAGGCTGCAGTATTTCCGGGTGTTCAATCGTTATAGCGTTTGTGTGCTCCTGCTGGCCGCCGCAGCCCGCTGTACTGCATCAAGAGGCACGCATCAGGATGTTCTGCTGAACCACGTTTCGGCCATGGGCTATCTGGCATTGTCCGAACTGGGCGCCTGTTTTCGGGAGGTTTCATCATGAACCAGTCATTCGAGACGCAGCTGCAGGTGATACAAAGAGCGTTGAGCGAAGTAGTTTTGCCCGCGCTTGATGGCGCGGAAAGCCACGTTATCGAACAGCTTCACCTGTCGCTTGCCGCTGCCGGGTTCATGCAGGAACGCCTGCCCCATGCCCGGCGCTTTTACCGTGCCGAACTGCGCGCATATGGATCGCTTGCGCAGGAAATCGCCGGTCTGCTAAAAACGCATGGCCTGAACACTGCGGCCAGCTTTCAGGCGCTGGCATTGTCCGCTCAGACGTTGCTCGATGATCCCGAGGCGGACGGGGAGGACTATATCGCGTTGACCAGAAAGATCCGGTCCACCATCGCCGATATGATCGAACAGGCGGCGGGCGAGGGTTTTGAAAGCGCGCTCGATAGTCTGATCCTGTCTTTCGATGCCGATGCGCAGTTGCAGGCACGGGCGTGGTGCGAACCGTTCGGTTTTGAACTGCTTGCCGAAGCGCTGCCGACCCCTGATTGGTTGCGAACGGCCTAGGGATTGTTTGCCCGTCAGAACCTGTCTGTATCACCTTTCGCCGATCGGGGAGGGGGCAGCCCGGCTGCGCGTGATAGAGCCGTAAACTGTCAGCATTCCGCATTGACGCAAGTTGGCCTGCGATCTATCGTTATAGCGTGATTCAATAAAGTGGCTCGTGGTTGATGTGCGAGATATTGGCTGTCGGGAAGTATGGCTTCTCCGGCTGATTGGGATGAGAGGATTTCATGGCAAGCAGTGCTGATGTTCGCGAAGGCGAATTCGATATCGTAGGCCCGGAAGCTATCCGCGATCCGCACGGGTATTTCGGCCGACTGCGCGAAACGTCGCCGGTTGTGTGGGATACGCGCTCGCGTTCGTGGATCGTCACCGGATATCAGGAAGTCACCGCGGCGCTGCGCAACGACAAGGATTTTTCGTCCGACCGGATTCGTCCGTTCATCGAGAAGAAGCTGAGCGGGCCGGACACCAATCCCGAGGTGCGCGCAGCATTCGATGTTCTGGAAAACTGGCTGGTGTTCAATGACAAGCCGATCCATCTGCGCTTGCGCAAACTGATCAATCAGGCGTTTATGAGTAAGGCGATGGAACGGCTGGCCGGCCGGTTTCAGGCATTGTTCGATGATGTGATCGCCGAGGCGCCTGATACGGGCGAGATCGATCTGCTGAAAACGGTGACCGTGCCGTTCTCCGCATCGGTGATTTCCGAGATGTTGGGGGTGCCGCCCGAAGATCGCGCGCGTTTTGACGATTGGCATCGCCTGTTCGGCCCGATTATCGGCGCAAGTCTCGATGATAACAGCAAGTACGACATGCTTGCGCAAGGCGTGCGCGAACTGACAGCATACGTGCGTGAACTGATGGCGCGCTATCGGCAGGAACCGCAGGATAACCTGCTGAGCGAACTGCTCAAGGCGCAGGACGATGCCGATGCGCTGTCTGAAGAGGAAATCGTCGCAACGTGCACGCTGGTGCTGTTCGCCGGATCGGAGACGACAGCCAACCTGATCGGCAATGCGCTGCTCGCGCTGTTGCGCAACCCCGATCAGATGGCGCTGATGCGCGGCGGCGATGTCGATGTTGGCAATGCGGTGGAGGAATTTCTGCGCTTCGATGGTTCGGGCAAGGCTATCACGCGCGTTGTTCGTCAGGATACCGAGGCGCTTGGTGTGCCGATGAAAGCAAAGCAGCGCGTATTCCTGATGCTGGCTGCGGCCAACCATGATCCATCGGTGTTCGATGCGCCGGACCAGCTGATGCTGGATCGCGCGTTCGATCGCGGTCACATTGCGTTTGGCTTCGGCGTGCACAGCTGCATGGGCCTGCAACTGGCCCGGCTGGAAGCCGCGATCGCCATTCCCGGCATACTGAAAAAGTGGAGCAGGATTGAGCTTGCAGGAGAGCTCGAATGGCATCCGCAGCTGCTTTCGAGAGGACTCAAGGCATTGCCTGTGTCAGTATCGGTTTGAGGTTCGGCACCTGAATGAGCGAAGTCGAACGCAATCAATGCCTGAGGGAGAATTTGGATGGCAGGAAGACTGGAAGGTAAAGTTGCGGTTGTAACCGGGGGCGCATCGGGCATTGGCCGCGCGATGGTTGAAGCGTTTCTGGCGGAAGGCGCGAAAGTTGTGATCGGCGATTACAGCGGCAAGCAAGACGAAGTGGCCGCCGAGCTGGGCGAGAACGTGCGCGGGTTTGCAGTCGATGTGCGCAAGTCCGATCAGGTCAAAGCGCTGCTCGATCACGCGGTCGCAACGTTCGGCAAGCTGGATATTCTTTGCAACAATGCAGGGCTTGATGGCGTGCAGGCGCCAACCGCCGATTATGACGAAGACGAGTTTGACAATGTCGTCGCGGTTAATCTGCGCGGGGTGTTTCTGGGAATGAAACACGCGATTCCGCTGATGCGCGAAAACGGCGGCGCGATTGTGAACACGGCTTCGATCGCAGGCTCCGTGGTGATGGCAACGATGCCCGCATACTGCGCCGCCAAGGCGGGCGTTATGCAACTGACCAAAGTTGTCGCGGTGGAAAATGCGCGGGATAACATTCGGGTCAACGCGATCTGTCCGGGCGTGATCCGCACGCAGATGGTGGCCGAACTGCCTGACGACTGGATAGCGCAACTCGAAGAATCGACACCGGCAGGCCGCATTGCCGATCCGCGCGAGGTTGCGATGCTGGCGGTTTACCTGGCCAGCGACGAATCGCCGTTTCTTACGGGGATGTCGGTGAATATCGATGGCGGATTCACGTCGGTTTGAGGTACTAGATTATAGCATGATCTAATGATATAGATCGAATCATCGCGACTGGGGGTGTCTGCTCATCTGCATTCACCTGCAAAGCCAGCGCCAAATGAAAGGATGGAGTGAGGATATGCGTGTAGGGTATATGTTGATGCTGGCGAGCATGCATGAAGGCATGTCGGACGCCCAGATGTTCCGTGAAGAAATGCGGATTGCCGAAATGGCGGAAGGCTGGGGCTATGATGCGATCTGGTGTCCCGAGCATCACTTCGAAGACTATTCGATCTCGGTCGATAACCTCCAGATCCTGACATATCTTGCCGCCCGCACCAGCACTATCAAGCTGGGAAGCGCCGCGATTATTCTGCCATGGTGGGAACAGCCCATCCGGCTTGCCGAACGAATTGCGCTGCTCGATGCGCTTTCAGGTGGGCGTTATGTTGTCGGTTTCGGCCGCGGCCTTGCACGCCGCGAGTTTGAAACGTTTGGCGTTTCGATCGACGAATCGCGCGGCCGTTTCGATGAGATGGCAAAAATGCTGATCGAATCGTTCGATACCGGCTTTATCGAAAGCAAAGGGCCGCATTTCCCGCAGGTGCGCACTGAAATTCGCCCACGTCTTGAAAAGAACATGAAAGACCGGACTTATTGCGTTGCGATGTCCCCCGGATCGGCTGAAGCCATCGCCGAACATGACACCCGGATGATGAGCTTCGTGCAGTTCGAGATGGAAAAACTGCTGCCGAACATCGAGATTTTCCGCAATGCGTTCCAGGGCCATCACAATCGTCCGGCGCCGCCGCCGCTGCTGGTGGATGACTGTTTCTGCAGCGAAGACATGGGGCATGCAGAGGAAGTGGTGCGCAAGTATCTTTCCGCGAAATACATTTCGATCCTGCAACACTATGAATTCATGGAAGATTATCACAAGGAACTGAAGGGCTATGAAGCCTACGGCGAATCCGCCAAGTTCCTGAATGAATTGGGCCTGGAAGGCGCGGTCGATGATTATATCTCGCATCAGGCCTGGGGCACACCGCAAGCGATCCTCGACAAGCTGGATGGCCGCCGCGCTGTGATCGGCGATTATGAATGGATCAGTATCTGCAGCTTTGGCGGGATGCCTTATGATCAGGTTCAGAAAAGCGTCGATCTGCTTTCGAAAACGGTAATTCCCGAGCTCAAGACGTGGACGCCTGTTGAAGAACAGGAAACCGTCGACGCCTGATTTGGCGACGATACCATCAAAGCCCCGACGTTTCGCGACGCCGGGGCTTTGAATGGAACTTGATACAGAACTTCAAATACAATTGATGTCCAGCGGGAGAAACTTGCGTGCTCAGTGAAGCCGACGATTATTTGATCCATCAGACGTTCGAACCGATGCGGTTCGCCGGCAGCAGTGACCGGCGCTATTATGATCGCTATTTCTTCACCGGCCACAACAGCGATGAAACGATGTTTTTCATGCTGGGAATGGGCTGTTATCCCAACCTTGGCGTGATCGATGCGTTCGCGTCTATTTCCATTGGCGATACGCAGGTGACCACGCGCGGATCGCGCGAACTGGGAACCAACCGGATGGACACCATGGGCGTGGGGCCGATTGATCTCAACGTGATCGAAGGCCTGCGCCGTATCCGGGTGAAATCGGAATCGGATAAGCACGCAATTCGCTTCAATCTGCTTTGGGAAGGCGCTGCGCCTGCCTTTGAAGAACCGCCGTTGTTCCAGCGCCGCGAAGGCCGGATGATCGAACAGGGCATCCGTTTCATCCAGTCGGGCACATGGGAAGGCTATATCGAAGTGGATGGCACCCGCTTTGATCTGGATGGCGTGACGTCGCTTGGCGCGCGCGATCATGCCTGGGGTGTGCGTTCCATCGGGTTTGAGCGTGAGCCAAAAGGCATTTTGCAAGCCAAAAAGCTCAACGAAGCGCGCACGCCGCTGTGGATCTGGTCACCGATGCAGTTTGACGATTATACGATCCATTACAGCCTGTCTGAATATGCATCGGGTGAGCGAGAAATCTGCCATGTCCGCAAAATCTCATCGTTCGATCAGGGCGGAGAGGTCGAGGATCTGAGCGGGGCCGAGCACGACCTGATTTTCGACAAGGAAACACGCGAAATGCAGGCCGGATCGAAAGTCAGCTTTATTGACAGCGATGGTGAGCGCCGCACAGTAACGCTCTATCCCATGCGCCGCACGTATCTGCGCGCGGGCACTGGTTATGGCGGCCCCGATCCCTGGCGTCATGGCAAATATATGGGCGAACACTGGGAAGACACGGTGCGTTTCGACCTTACCGATAACGATGTGACCGCGCTGATCGGGCCGACCCATGTTCTGTGCCGGATGGAAATGGACAACAGCAAGGTTGGCTATGGCACCTTCGAAACGCAGGTATATGGAGCGTTTCCGCGTTACGGGTTCGATTCATGAATGATGCGCTCGTTGGTTCGGGCGAGGAGGAACTGGGCGCGCAGCTCACCTCCTGCCTGGCCGACAATGGCTATCACGCGCCGCATGTTTCGGGATTGCGCCGCCTGACGGGCGGATCGACTCACGATACCTGGGCGTTCGATCTTGAATATGGCGATCTTGAGAAGGGCACTGCCGATACGCGCCAGAACCAGCCGCTGATCCTGCGGCGCAATCTCGCGCACGCCTCGCTTGATATGACGCCGCAGGCGGAATTTGCGCTGCTGCGGTGGCTCCACGATGAAGCGCTGCCGGTTGCCCGCCCGTTGTTGTGTGAGCCGGATGGCGGCGCGCTTGCAATGCCGTTCGTGATTGCCGAACGGATCATCGGAACCGATCTGCGCAAGGCGCTCGCGGCTGAAAAGGCGGGGGCCGAGCGTGCCGAAATTGGTGGGCAGCTTGCCGGGCTTCAGGCGCGGGTTCACGCGCTGGACATATCGCGCTGCCCCGATGGTATTTTCGCGAAAGGCGGAGTGTCGCAGGAAGTGCAACGCTGGACCAGCCCGCTGCTGGAACCGGGCAAAGTTGCCAGCCCGTTGCTGCGCGCGGCGATATCCTGGCTGGAAGCCAACATTCCCGCGCTTGATCGCCCCTGTATCGTTCACGGCGATTTCAAGGCGAACAACATCTTGTGGAGCGAGGCCGGAGCGCCGGTCATTCTGGACTGGGAGCTGGCGCATATTGGCGATCCGGTTGAGGATCTGGCCTGGACCATGCTGTGGACCACGCGCGATGATATCGTGTGCGGGCTGCTTTCCCCGCAAGACTATCTTGCCGCCTATGAGCGCGCTTCGGGCGCGGCGGTGGACCGTGAGCGATTGTTCTACTGGCAGCTTTATGCGCTCGTTAAATTGTGCGGAATTTTACGCAGCGGCAGCGGCACGGTGCAGAATGAAAGCGATCTTGGCCCCAGTCATGCGCTGCTGAGCCGTGGGTCCGGCTATCTTGAAGCGGCAATGGCGGACTATCTTTCGGCAATCGCCGGGAAGCGCGCGGCATGAGCCCGGATGCGCTCGACATGCTGGTTCTGATCGAGAAGTTTCTCAAGTCTTCGGTCGCCGATCAAGTGCCCGCCGCGCTGCGCAGCGAAGTTCGTGCGGCGGCCAAAAGCCTTGGCGATGCGCGCGAACAGCTCGATGCGGCATTTCCGTTGTTGATGCGCGAATGCGATGAATTGCGCGATCTGGTGCAAAGCGCGCGTGATGCCTTGGGACAGAGTGCGGCGCAGGTTGGCAATGTCGGTCAGCCACAAAGCCTGAGCGCGCTCAAAGAGCAACACATGGCTTTACAGCAGGACCTTGGCGATCTGGTTCTGCTGCTGCAACAACGCGGCGATGGCGCGGGCAATGCCGCGCTTGTCCGCATTTTTACCACGCTGCGCAAGCAGGCCGGAAGCCGGTTTGAATGGCAATCGGTGTTTCCGCCAGACACGCTTGTCTCCGATGTGCTGCGCGGCACCTGGCCAAATGGAAACAGCTGAAATGACAGCACCAACCGAAATTGCACAGGAATTTCAGCTGTTGATTGGCGGCAAACCGCGCGCGGGCGGGGAATTTGCTGAAGTTACCAATCCGGCGACGGGCGAAAAGCTGGCCGATGTTCCGCTGGCCACACAGGCCGATCTGGAAGAGGCCGTGGCCATGGCGCATGCGGCGGCGGCGGACTGGGCACGCGATCTGGAAGGTCGGCAAAAGGCGTTGATGCGCGCGGCCGAAATCGTCAGCGCGAATGCCGATTTGCTGGCGACGACGCTCAGCCGTGAGATTGGCTTGCCGATCAAACTGGCGCAGATGGAAGTTGGCGGCGCGGCAGCCTTTCTGGGGTATCGCGCAAAGGACAAACCCAAAGTTGATGTGATCGCCGATAACGATCGGCAGCGCACGTTTGTGCGGCGCACGGCGATTGGCATAACCGGCGCGATCCTGCCATGGAATGCGCCTTTGCTTGTGGCATCGGAAAAGCTGGCAACGGCCATCGGCGCGGGCAACACCGTGGTGATCAAGCCATCGCTTTATGCGCCGCTGACTGTGTTGACGCTTGGCGCCTTGCTGGCTGATGTTTTCCCTCAAGGCGTACTCAGCATCCTGCCCGGACCCGATGCGCTGGGGCAGGCGCTGGTTGCGCACGAACGGGTGAAGATGATTTCCTTTACCGGCAGCATCGCGGCGGGTCAGGCGATTATGGCGGCGTCTGCGCCGGGGCTGAAGCGGCTCTCGCTTGAACTGGGTGGAAACGATGCGGCCATCGTTTTGCCCGATGCCGATGTTAAAAGTGTTGCGCGCAAGCTGTTTATGGGCGCGTTTTTCCGCAGCGGTCAGATCTGTGTCGCGATCAAGCGGCTTTATGTGCACGATGCCATCCACGATGCGCTGGTCGCCGAGCTGAAGACGCTGGCCGAAGCAAACGTTCTGGGCGATCCGTTCGATCCGGCCACGACCATGGGCCCGGTTTCCAACCGCCCTCAGTTTGACCGGGTGAAAGACATTGTCGAACGCTCTGTTGCGCGCGGCGCTGTGGCGGTGACAGGCGGCGCGCCGCTGGAAAGCAGTGGCTATTTCTATCCGCCCACATTGCTGACCGAATTGACTGATGACGCGCCGATCATCGTTGAGGAACAGTTCGGCCCGGTGCTTCCGATCATTCGATATGCGAACGTTGCTGATGCGATCGCGGCAGCGAATGCCAGCGAATATGGATTGGGCGGTTCGGTCTGGACCAGCGATATCGATGCGGGGATCGAAGTGGCCTCACAGCTTGAAAGCGGAAGCGCATGGGTGAACCAGCATGGCATCGTGCTGCCCAATGTCCCGTGCGGCGGCATGAAACTGAGCGGGATTGGCCGCGCCAACGGACAGATCGGGCTGGATAGTTATAGCGAGCTGCAAACGATCAGCGTTGCGCTGCCCAAGCCCGCAAAATAGCCCAGAGTTTGAAGGTTAGGAGAGGTCTTTTGGAAAAACTGGTTGATGACGGGCACTTCTTTGAAGGCGCGCGCTGGCATGATGGCCACTGGTGGGTCTCTGATCTTTACGCAAAGCACGTAAGGCGCATTGCGCCGGACGGCACATCGCAAGTCGTGGCGACGTTTGACAATCAGCCTTCCGGGCTGGGCTGGCTGCCCGATGGCAGGCTGCTGGTGGTGTCGATGCAGGACATGCAGATCCTGCGGATCGAACCGGACGGAAGCAAAAGCGTTCATGCCGATTTTAACGGCCATGTCGGGTTCTGGACCAACGACATGGTGGTGGACGCACGTGGCTATGCCTATGTCAGCAATCTGGGTTTCAATATGTGGGAAGGGGAAAAGCCCACGCCCGCCGATCTGGTCTGCGCCGCGCCCGATGGCACGGTGTCGAAAGTGGCCAGCGATCTGCTGTTTCCCAATGGTATGGTGATCCTGCCCGATGGCAAGACGCTGGTCGTTGCCGAAACCTTCGGCGATCGCATGTCTGCTTTCACCATCGGTGAGGATGGCTCGCTTTCAGACCGGCGCATATTTGCAAAGTTCGGCCCGCCGCCTTCGTGGGAATCAACCGAAGACTATGTGAAAGGTACATTCGGCCCGGATGGCTGCGCGGTGGATGCGCAAGGTTGTGTCTGGGTGGCCGATGCGTTGTTCAATCGCGTGTGCCGCGTTGCCGATGGCGGCGAGATTCTCGAAGAACTGAAAACGCCGGAAAATTACGGGATTTATTCGTGCGCGCTGGGCGGCCCGGATGGGCATTCCCTGCTGCTGTGCACCGCGCCTGACTATGATCAGGATGCGCGCACCCGCAACGCCGAAGCGGTGCTTTATGTTGAGCGTGTCTCGGTTCCGGCAGCAAGCTGGTAAGGTCGCAAGATGAGCGGCCACACGCTTCCCGATCCTGATGATGTTGGCGGCTTTTTCTGGAAAGGCGGCGAGCGGGGCGAGCTTCGGATCGGATGGTGCGCGCCTTGCAAGCGCCATGTCCATCCTTCGCTGGCCTTGTGCCCCGATTGCCAGAATGCCGCGCTTGATGATGTGGCCGTGTCGGGGCGGGCGATTGCGATTGCGATTTCGGAAAACCATCAGCCATGGCTGCCCGGCCATGAACCGCCTTATATGCTGGCCTATCTGGCGCTGGCCGATGCCCCGCATGTGCGCCTCACCAGCAATCTCATTGATTTTGAGCCGGATGAGCTGATCGAAGGCATTGAAGTGGAAGCCCGCTTTATACAGCGCGAAGACGTGCGGATTCCGCAGTTTGCGCCGGTGCGCCCGGCGATCAGGCACGATATTTCCGCTCTGGTGCCGTTGCCCGATACGCGCGCGGTTGCGCCGCCGCCTGCTCGCGGCACGAAGTTTGAAGACAAAGTCGCGCTGACCGGGATCGGCATGTCGCGCATCGGGCGGCGGCTGGGCGCTGATCCGCTGGTGCTGAGCGTTGAAGCCTGCAACGCGGCGCTGGCAGATGCCGGGCTGGAGCGCGGCGATATTGACGGGCTGTGCGCTTATCCGGGATCGAGCGGGCTTCCCGGCATTTCAACCGGCGGTGCGCGCTCGCTTGAACGGGTGATGCAGCTGAACCCGGTATGGCATTGCGGGGCGCAGGAAACGCCGGGGCAGGCCGGAACGATCATCACCGCGATGCTGGCCGTGGCTGCCGGGATTTGCCGCAATGTGCTGTGCTTCACCAGCTTTGCCGAAGCGGTTCGGCCGGCTGTCAGCCGGAGCGGCGCGGATGCGCGCGCAACGGGCGAAATGGCCTGGCAACTGCCGTTCGGCGCGGCTTCCCCGGCAAACTGGATTGCGCTTTACGCCGCGCATTATCTGGCGCGTTTTGGCGCAAGCCGCGAGATGCTGGGCCGCATTGCGATCAATGCACGGCGCAATGCCGCCGCCAATCCCGATGCGATCTATACCAATCCGATGACCATGGAAGACTATCTTGGTGCGCGGATGATCGCATCGCCTTTTGGCCTTTTTGATTGCGATGTTCCGTGTGACGGGGCCGTGGCGTTTGTTATTTCAGCGGCCGATGTCGCCCCCGATTTGCGGCAATCGCCGGTGTGGGTGGAAGCCGTCGGCCAGCAGATGACCGAGGCGCAATCGTGGGATCAGGGCACGATATCGCATCAGTCCAACGTGTTTGGCCCTGCGGCGCATTTGTGGAGCCGCACGGATCTGACGCCCGGCGATGTCGATGTTGCGCTGCTTTATGATGGCTTCACGTTCAATGTCGTCTCTTGGCTTGAAGGGCTTGGGCTATGCGATGTTGGCGGGGCTGCGGATTTTATCGGTGATGGCCAGCGGATCAGCCGTGAAGGCGAACTTCCTCTCAACCCCCATGGCGGGCACCTCTCTGCCGGGCGGACCAACGGCTATGGCAATCTGTTTGAAGCTGCATTGCAACTGCGCGGTACGGCGGGCGAACGGCAGGTGATCGGCGCGAAAACCGCGGTTGTTTCCATTGGTGGCGGCATTCCCGCCGGTTGCATGGTGTTGCGCGCATGACGGGGGGGGAAGCCGATATGCGTGGGCTGAGCGGGAGAATGGCGATCGTTACCGGCGGCGCCAGCGGGATCGGCGAAGGGATCGCGCTGCGTCTGGCTGAAGCAGGCGCGCATGTTGCGATTCTTGATGCGGATGAGGCCAATGCCCAGCGCGTTGAACAGGCTATTGCAGATGCAGGCGGAACCGCGCACGCCGAAGCCGCGGATATTTGCGATTATGACGTGGTGGTGCGCGCGGTTGATCGTGCCGAAGCCGCGCTTGGCCCGGCGTATGCGCTTGTGAACTGTGCGGGCGGCGGCGCCATCGTGCCATTTCTGGAAACGGATGCGGCGCAGCGGCGCAAGACGGTTGCCGTCAATCTGGAAGGCGCGGCTAATGTCACCCACGCGGTGTTGAAAGGCATGGCGCAGCGCGGGGAAGGGCGGGTCATCATGATATCGTCCGAAGGCGCGCGGATCGGGTCTTCCGGGCAGGCGGTCTATTGCGCGGCAAAGGCCGGGATGATTGCGCTTGCCAAAACGCTGGCGCGCGAATTTGCGCGCGATGGCATCACCTTCAATTCGGTCGCTCCGGGGCTGACTGATACGCCGATGATGGCAGCGGCGATGGCGGGGGACGAAGAAGAAGCGGGCCGTGCATTGCTGGGCAAAATTGCGCGTTCCATTCCGCTGGGCCGGGTGGGCAGGCCCGATGATGTGGCCGGAATTGTCGCGTTTCTGGCAAGCGATGAGGCTGCTTACATCACCGGGCAGGTGATCAGCGTATCAGGCGGCGCGAGCATGATCGGATGACCGCACACGATAACGGAGATAGCACGATGCACACGCCAGTTGAGAAACTGAGCACCGGCCACGGAACGCTGGAAGGCCCGCTTTGGGATACGCCGCGCGGATTGCTTTTTGCCGATGCGACGGTGGGCGGTGTGAGGGCGCTGCAAGGCGATGGCAGCGTGCGCGATGTTGTGTTGCACCGGCGCGGGATTGGCGGGCTTGCCTTGCATCGCGATGGTGGAGTTGTGATCGGCGGGCGCAATATCGCGATTAAACGCGATGTGGCTGAAGGTGAAAGCCCCACGATCGTGTTGCTCGATAACGATCCCGAAAACGATATCGTTGGCTTCAACGATATGACGGTGGACGCGGCAGGGCGCATTTATGTCGGCTCGCTGGCGTTTGTAGCAACCGAGGCGCGAAGCGGGAAGACGGGAAGCCTGTTCGTGATTGATCTGGACGGCAGCGCCCGCGCGATTGCCGATGATGTGCAACTGACTAACGGGCTGGGTTTCTCTCCCGATGGCAAGACGCTCTACCATTCAGACTCAATGCGGCATGTGGTCTATGCCTATGACGTGCTCGAAAACGGCGATGTTGGCCCGCGCCGTGCGTTTATCGAAAGCGGCGAGGCAATGCCGGACGGATTGGTGGTGGATAGCGCGGGCACTGTCTGGGTGGCGCTGCCCCACACCGGGACCGTCACCGGTTATGATCCGTCTGGCAAGGCTGTCGGCCATTTCAGAACAGATGAACCGATGGTGACGAGCATGTGCTTTGGCGGGCCGGATTTGCGCGATTTCTATATCGTTTCCGGCTCGGAGCATGCTGGCAGCGATAGGGCAGGCAGCATCTATCGCGCGCGTGTGGACGTGCCGGGACAGGCACGAAACGACGTGAAAGTGCGATATTCCAGATAAGCCAGATAAGCCAGATAAGCTTTGTGCCTGATCGGGGCAGGATAAACAGGAAGGGGAAGTTGCGGTGGATGTTACCAGCCTGATGCGCAAGGCCGCATCAATTTACAGCGAGCGCACTGCGGTCGTTCACGCGGATCGCGAGCTTACTTATGCGCAGGCGTGGGACCGGGCCGTGCGACTTGCCAACGGGCTGATCGCCATGGGATTGCAGCCGGGCGACCGGATCGCGGTTCTGGAAGATAACTGCATCGAATCGTCCGATATCTTTCAGGGCGCGGCGATTGCCGGGCTGGTGCGCGTGCCGCTTTATGCGCGCGATAGTGGCGAAGCGCATGTGCATATGGCCGGGCACACCGGCTGCCGTGCGATTATCGCCAGCGAGAAATACCGGCAAGCCGCGCAAGATGCCGCGCAGGCGCTGGCGCAGGTGGAACATGTGCTGATCCGCGATGAAGGCTATGATGGCTGGCTTGCCGCGCAAAGCGATGAAGATCCTATGATCCCGGTGGATGAGGATGATCTTTATGCCATCCGCCATACTGGCGGCACCACGGGCAAGCCGAAGGGCGTGGCTTATGCGCACAAAGCCTGGATTTCCGCCTGCCGGGACTGGTTTTACATCTTCCCGCAAGTCAATCCCGGCGATGCCTGTTTGCACGTCGGGCCGATTTCGCATGGCTCCGGCTATCAATATCTTCCGGTGCTGCTGGCGGGCGGTTGCAACGTCATGGTCGATCATTTTGAAGTTGAGGAAACCATGCGGATTCTGGAAGAGCGGCGCATCGCGTTCGTGCTTCTCGTTCCGCAGATGCTGGCCGCGATCACGCGCCATCCCGATTCAAAGAGCAAAGACTTTTCCAGTCTGAAATGTATCCTCACCGGCACCGGGCCGATACAGGATGCCACGATCATGGCATCGCGCGATTTGTTCGGCGATATTCTCTATCAGGGGTATGGCCAGACAGAGCTTCTGGTGATTGCTTTCATGGGGCCGCAGCAGTGGTTTGCAACGCCCGAAGGCTCCAGCCCGCTTCGGGCCTGCGGTATGCTGTTTCCCTTCACCGATGTGCAGATCTGGGATGAGGATAACAATCCCCTTCCGCTTGATAGCGAGGGAGAAATCGTCGCGCGCGGTGACAGCCGGATGACCGGATTCTGGAACAACGAGGAAGCCACGGCGGAGCGGATCGTCAATGGCTGGATGAAGACGGGCGATATCGGCCGGATAGACAGGAACGGCTATCTCTATCTGCTCGATCGCGCCGACGATAAGATAATATCCGGCGGTTACAATATCTTCCCATCCGAACTTGAGAACGTGATCGCAAACCATCCCGATGTGCTGGAAGTGGCCGTGTTCGGCGTGCCCCATGAAAAATGGGGTGAAACGCCGCTGGCGCTGTGCGTGCTGCGCGAAGGGGCAAGTGTTACAGAGGCGCAGATCAGCGAAATGATCGCCGATGAGCTGGGCAGTTACAAGAAGCCGGGCAAAGTGGAGTTTCGCACCGAGCCGCTGGCGCGCAGCGCCGTTGGCAAGATCCAGCGCAAGAAGCTGCGCGCGCCATATTGGGAAGGCCATGAGCGCCGGATTTCGGGCGCATAGCGCGCTTTGCCATTCATACTGAGGCGATTGGTAAAGTGGCGCTGCGCCGCCAGACCGGACTGACTCTGGAAGGAAAAACAGAAACGTGGAATTTACACACAGCCCCAAAGTGCAAGGCCTGATCGCCACGCTTGAAGCGTTCATGGACGAACATGTCTATCCGGTGGAATCCGAAGTCCATCGCTTTCTGGCGGATCAGAACAACCTCTGGAAAGTCTGGCCGGGGATGGAGGGGTTGAAAGCCAAAGCGCGCGAAGCCGGGTTGTGGAACCTGTTCCTGCCGATCGACTATAACGATTTCAGCGGCGGGCTGACCAATCTGGAATATGCGCCGCTGGCCGAAGTGATGGGCCGGGTCGAATGGGCGCCCGAAGTGTTCAACTGTTCAGCCCCTGATACGGGCAATATGGAAGTCCTGGCAAAATTCGGCACGCCCGAACAGCAGGAACGCTGGCTTATGCCACTGCTTTCGGGTGAAACGCGCTCTGCCTATGTGATGACCGAACCGCAGGTGGCTTCATCCGATGCCACCAATCTGGAAATGACGATCCGGCGCGATGGCGATGACTATGTGATCAATGGGCGCAAGTGGTGGATTTCAGGGGCGATGGACCCGCGCTGTGCGGTGCTGATCGTGATGGGCAAAACCGATCTTGAAGCGCCGCGTCATGCGCAGCATTCAACCATCATCGTGCCACAGGGCACGCCCGGCGTTTCGGTGGTTCGCCAGCTCACCGCATTTGGCGATTACCGCTCGCCCGGCGGCGAAAGCGAATTGCTGTTTGAAGATGTCCGCGTGCCCGCTGCAAATCTCATTCTGGGCGAAGGGCGCGGTTTCGAGATTGCGCAAGGCCGGCTTGGGCCGGGGCGCATCCATCATTGCATGCGCGCTATCGGTCAGGCGCAGCGGTCATTGGAACTGATGGCAAGACGCGCGGGCGAGCGCGTGGCGTTCGGTCGCAAGCTTTCCGATCATGGCAGCGTGCGCCATGATATCGCGCGTAGTTACTATGAAATTGAAATGGCGCGCCTGCTGACGTTGAAGGCGGCTGACGCGATTGACCGGCTGGGGGCTAAAGGCGCGCGCGATCTGATCGCCGCGATCAAATGCGTTGCGCCCAATGTTGCGCAAACCGTGGCGGATCGCGCGATACAGGTGCATGGCGGGATGGGTATCTCCGCCGATACTCCGATCGCCAATTTCTTTCTGGTAAACCGTTTCGTGCGGATCACCGACGGCCCCGATGAAGTGCACCTTTCGCAGCTGGGCAAGCTTAAGGCGGCTGAGTATGCCGCTGGAGCCGACTGAGGCCATACTGCTGCAACGGCTCGCCACTTTCGCCTATGGTTGAAACGGCATGACTGATGTGAAATAGCTTTTGGTCCGCTCACGCCAACGGCGTCGGGTTGCGCAGGGAGTGACGATGGGACTGAGGGAGAAGCAGACTGCGGAACGCAAGCGGCGTATTCTGGATGTTGCCGACGGCCTGATCCGCCAGACCGGCGGCATGGAGTTTTCGATGCGCATGTTGGCCGAAAAGGCCGAAGTCAGCCCGGCAACGCCTTACAACCTGTTCGGTTCGAAAGAGGGCATTCTGTCGGCCTCGCTTGCCCGCACGCTGACCCGCACGATGTTTGAGGGGCTCGCGCCGCAATCGGAGGAGCCGCTCGATTTCGTGGTTACCGCCAGCGGAACCGCGGTCGATCTGCTGGTGGACAACAAGAAACTGCTGCGCCCGCTTTATCTCTATCTGCTTGGAGTCGTCGATCCGACGCATCGTCCGGCCCATATCGGGCGGTCGGTTCGCTATTGGCGCACTGTTGCCGATACTTCGTTGGGCGCGGCCTGCCCGGATGAGGCGATTGACGAGATTGATCGCGAGTCGCTTGGCTATACGTTGTTTTCCCATTTTCTCGGCCTGCTTGAGCTGTGGGTGCATGAAGATATCGACGATGATATGTTTCGTGCGCGCTCCATCTATGGCGGGTTGCGGATAATTTTGCCGTTTGCCGCTCCCGATTGCGCGGTGCATATTCAGAATCGCATTGCCGAGGCGAAATCGACGATTGCCGATCTGAGTTCGTCCAAGGCCTGACGTTCAATCCAGTGCTGAAAAACCTGAACAGGGCTGGCCAGCCCTGTGCCGATAGACCCTGTCCAAGGATGGGTTGCAGGGTGCGTTTTGCTGTCCTAATGCAGACGCATTAATCAAAAATGAGGGAATTTCAGCTCGTGACATACAGGAATACAGCATGTGCGCTGCTCGCCAGCGTATCGATGGCGGCTTTCGCGCCAAACGCATTCGCGCAGGTTTCAGAAGGGCAGATGGTTGCCGATGAAATGGGGCCGGCTGCGGAAGAAAACGTCATCGTCGTTACCGCGCGCCGGCGTGAGGAAAGTCTTCAGGATGTGCCTCTTGCGATTGCCGCGTTCGATGCTGAATCGCTGGAGCGCAGCACCGTTCAGGCAGTGCAGGATATAACCACGATCACACCGGGTCTGCGGTTTGGCGTTGAAGGCGGCAAAACCAGCGCATCGGTGTCGCTGCGCGGCATCGGCCAGACCCCGGTTGGCGGCGGCACGCCCGGCGTTGTCCAGTATTTCGCCGATATTCCGCTGCCTTCGGAAGGTTCCAACATTCCCACCTATGACCTTGCCAACATTCAGGTTCTCAAAGGTCCGCAAGGCACGCTGTTCGGCCGCAACACGCTGGGTGGTGCGATCCTGATCAACCCCCAGGCGCCGACGCGCGATTTTGAAGGATATGTTGAAGTCACATACGGGCGCTTCGATTATCAGGAGCTGGAAGCGGCGATCAACTTCCCGCTGGGCGATATCGGCGCATTCCGCGCGGCCGGGCAAATCCGGCGTCAGGACGGGCGCACGCGCAATCTGGATGGCGGGCCGGACTTCGACAACATCGATCAGGACAGCTTCCGTCTGTCGCTGCTGCTTGAGCCGTTCGACGGGTTCAGCAACACCACGATCTTTGACTGGTACAATTCCGATGATCGCGCTGCCGGTATCTATCTGTTGCAGCACAATGTTGGCGCGGTGCCTGGCCTTTCGGCAATTCTGGATGGCCAGATTGCAGCGGCGCTCGACGTGCAGCAACAGAATTTCCATGCCGCATATGGCGGTGAGGCAGGAGCAGGCAAGGCGCACAGCCGGGCCTGGGGCATCACCAACCGCACCGAATATGAGTTTGGCGATTTCAAGCTGCGTAATATCTTCGGTTTCCGCAAGAGCCGTCAGGAACAGCTGATCAATTCCGGCGCGGTGCCGACGCTTGATCTGTTCGGCACCCCGTTCACGCTGTTCAGCGCCGCCGGCCTGAACGACCGCCGCTATATCACCAACGAAACCCAGTTTCTTGGGGACTTTGACGGGATCGAGTTCATCGCCGGGTTCTTCTATTCCAACGACAAGTCCGATGGGCCATCGGGCAGCGGGTTCAAGGCCTTTGCCCCGGTTTCGCGCGCCCGCCCGGCGGTTTCGGTGCATTATGAGAACACGACATACGCAGTGTTCGGGCAGGTCGGTATCGAACTTACCGATCAGCTCAGCCTCGATCTGGGGGGGCGCTATAGCTGGGATAAAGTGTCTTCATGCGGGGGCAGCGTTCCGGGCGGTTATGTCGATGCGGCAACTTGCGTAAGCGTTGCCGATCTTGGCTTGAGCACCGACGGTGTTGGCGTTGTCAGCAACAAGAGCGAGGAACCAAGCTGGACGATCGCGCTCAACTATCAGCTGAACAGCGATGTTCTGCTTTATGCCACCACACGGCGCGGCCACCGCGCGGCAAGTGTGAACACGCCTTTGTTTGAAAGCGCGTTCACAACCGGTGGTATCGCGCCGGGCTGTGCGTTCACCACGCCGCCCGCAACCGGTCTGTGCCCCGATCTGCGGCCTTTCCAGACAACCGGCGAGGAAAAGCTGACCGATTACGAAATCGGTATCAAATCGACATTCCGTCTGGGTACTGGACGCGGGCATTTCAATGTCGCGGCATTCTACAACGACTATCAGAATGCGCTGCAGTTCCTGAACGTTCTGGGCACCGGCATTCCGCAGCAAGGCGCGCCCGACACGCCAAACCGGACCGCCGTGGCCACCAATGCCGCCGATCTGGAAATCTATGGCGTTGAACTTGATGCCTCGTTCAGCCCGTCACCCAACTTCACCGTGTTCCTGAACGGCGCGATCACCGAGTCCAAGGTGAAAAGCATCAGCCTGCCGCCGCTTGCCGGGTTCTCCTTCTCGAAGGACAGCGTCACGTTGCCGACGCCCAAGTTCGCCGGAACATTCGGGCTGAACTGGATCCTTCCGGTCCAGCCTGCCGATGGCGATCTGATCTTCAACGCCGATATGTATATGACGGACGATTTCGGCGGCCAGACCGGGGTTAATCTGCCCGGCTATCAGACAGCCAACGCGCGGCTTGACTGGAAGAATATCAACCAGTCCGGCCTTGATGTCGGTTTCTATGTCAAGAACCTGTTCGACGAGAACTACTTCAGTTCGCCGGTTATTCTTGGCCTGCCGATCCCGGTTGCTACCGTCTATACGGGCGAACCGCGCACCTGGGGCATCAGCGCGCGTTACAGCTTCTAGTTTTCGCGCACGTAATCTAGACCTGTCGCACCCGCGCTCCAGAAGGGCGCGGGTGCTACTTTGTTGACTGACGAACTTGTCGGAAAAGAGCTGCGCTGCATGAACGAGTTGCTTGAATTTGCGATACTGGGGCTGGGTGCCGGGGCGATCTATGCGCTGGCGGCACAAGGACTGGTGCTGATTTACCGGGGATCGGGCACGATCAATTTCGCGCATGGTGCCATCGCGCTGCTGGGCGCGGCGGTGTTTGTGGAACTGCGCGATGACTGGGGCTGGCCAACACTGGCCGCGGCAATCAGCGGCGTTGCGCTGACGGCGCTGATCGGCGCGATCATAGATATTGCGATCATGCGGCGGATCAGCGGTGCGTCTCCGCTTGCGCGGCTGGTGGTGACGCTGGGCGTGCTGGGCGTGATCGAATCCATCGTTATCATTCGTTATGGTTCGAGCCTGCGCTTCGTCGATCAGTTTCTGCCAGAAGGGAGCGTGCAGCTTGCGCCCGGCGTGATGGTGGGAGCAGACCGGTTGTGGCTGTGTGCGATTGCCATTCTCGTCACGCTTGGCCTGTGGCTGCTTTATCAACGCAGCGAATTCGGGCGTCAGACGGCGGCGGTTGCCGAAAATCCGCAATCGGCGGCGGCACTGGGTATTTCGCCGAGTCTTATCTCAACAACCAACTGGATGCTGGGCTGTGCAATGGCCGGGCTGGCGGGAATTCTGCTTATTCCGCTGACCGGTCTGATGCCGGTTATTCTGGTCCTGATGATTATCCCGACACTGGCTGCGGCGCTTATTGGCGGCTTTTCTTCCTTCCCCATCACTTTGCTGGCTGCGCTGGTCATAGGCATTGTGCAATCGATCATCGGCGGCATGACGACGACAACCGGACTGGCGGATTCAATCCCGTTTCTGGCGATTGTCGCGGTTCTGGCGGTTCGCGGGCGCGCTTTGCCGCTGCGCGGGTTCAGCAGCGACAAGCTGCCCTCCGTTGCATTGCCGCGCATGCCCAGATGGACGATCACAGTTGGCTTTATCGTCTGTCTGGCGCTGATCTATATCATGTCGGAAGATTACACCGCCGCGCTGACGGGCAGCCTTATCACCGCCACGGCAATTCTTTCGATTGTGCTCCTCACCGGGTTTGCCGGGCAATTGTCGCTTGGCCAGTATGCGTTTGTTGGCATGGGCGCGTTCGTTTCGGCGCGGCTGGCGGATATGTATGGGGTGTCGTTCCCGTTGGCCTTTGTGATCGGCGTGGTTGCAACAATGGCGTTCGGTCTGGTGTTTGCCTTGCCGGCCTTGCGCACCAGAGGCATCAATCTGGCGGTGATCACGCTGGGGCTGGGTGTGGCGCTTGATAGTCTGGTGTTCAAGAACAAGGCGCTGACCGGCGGCTTTGAAGGCACCAAGGTTTCCCCGCCAACGATCTTTGGCCTCGAAGTCGATTCGATCCTTTATCCCGAACGCTATGCCATCGTGGCGCTGGTTTTGTTCACGCTGTGCGCGGTGATGGTTCTTAACATCCGGCGCGGAGCAAGCGGAAGGCGGCTGCTGGCGGTCCGTTCAAACGAGCGGGCGGCATCGGCGCTGGGGATCAGCGTGATCGGCGCCAAGCTCTATGCGTTTGCCATAGCCGCCGGAATGGCCGCTGCTTCAGGCGTGCTGATGGCGTTTCGCTTTCCCAACGTGCGCTTTGAAAGCGGCTATACGATGTTCAATTCGATACCCGCAGTGCTGATGGGGTTCCTTGGCGGGATCGGCTATGTCGCAGGCGCGGTGATTGGCGGGATCATTTCGCTGGGCGGCGTGGTCAACGAATTTATCTCCTCCTTGTTCGATTTGCAGGAGTGGCAGGGGCTGCTGATCAGCGGCAGCGCGATCATCATGGTGATGCTGCATCCCGATGGGATTGCCCCGGCGGCATCAGGTCTGTTCGCGAAACTGCACGGAAAAAAGGCTGCCGATGCGGGGGGCGATGCAGGGACCGCTACAGGGGACGATGCACAGAGCGCGGCGCATGAGGCGGACTGGCCGGATGCACCGCGAAGCGATCCCGAGCCGGTGCAGCCGCAGGCGCTGACCATTGAAGGGCTGAGCGTGCAGTTTGGCGGCGTTGTTGCGCTTGATGATGTCGGTTTTCGGATCGCGCCGGGCGAGGTTGTAGCGCTGATCGGCCCCAACGGGGCGGGCAAAACCACGCTGATCGATGCGATCACCGGCTTCAACAAGCCGCGCACCGGCTCGATCAGGCTGGCGGACCAGTCAATCATGGCGCAGTCGGCGGTGCAGCGCTCACGCAATGGTATCGGGCGCACGTTCCAGAATCTGGAGCTGTTCGATGATCTCAGCGTTGCCGATAATGTTGGTGTTGCCTGCGACGCGGCGGGGGCTGCGGCCTATCTTTCAGATCCGGTTTTGCCCCGCGCGCTGCATCTTCCCGCAGCAGCGCAGCGGGCGCTTCATGCGTTTGGACTGACGCGGCAAATGAAAGCGATGCCCGATGCGCTCAGCTTTGGTGAGCGGCGCTTGCTGGGGATCGCGCGCAGTGTCGCCGCGCAGCCTTCGGTGTTGTTGCTCGATGAGCCGGCAGCGGGCCTTGGCAGCGAGGAACGCGCCAATGTTGCCAAGCTGATCAGGGAACTGGCGCATGACTGGGGCATGGCAGTGTTGCTGGTTGAACACGATATGTCGCTGGTGATGAATGCGAGCGACCGGATCGTGGTGCTCGATTTCGGGCGCAAGATTGCCGAGGGTTCGCCAGACGAGATCAGCAAGGATCCGGCGGTGATCGCCGCATATCTGGGCACCGGAGACGATGCCGATCCGCAACCGGCCAACGAAAGGGACGGCGCATGACGATGCAGTTGCAATGCCATGATCTTCATGCCGGTTATGGCGAACGTGCGGTTGTGCGCGGGCTGAATTTGCAGGTTGCCGCAGGCGAAATTGTCTCGCTGTTCGGTCCCAATGGTGCGGGCAAGACCACCTGTCTGCTGACGCTTGCCGGTGCCTTGCCCGCGATCTCGGGCCGGGTTGAGATGTTTGGCGCGCTCAACACGGATCCGATGCATCTGCGGGTGCGCGCCGGGTTGGGGTTCATCACCGATGAACGCTCGCTCATTTTCAGCCTGAGCGCGCGCGATAATCTGCGCCTGCGCGGTGGCAGCGTTGCGGATGCGCTGTCCTATTTTCCTGAGCTTGAACCTCATCTCGATCGGCCCGCCGCGCTGCTTTCGGGCGGGCAGCAACAGATGCTGGCCGTCGCAAGGGCGCTGGCGGCAAAGCCCCGGCTTCTGCTGGCGGATGAACTGTCGCTGGGGCTTGCACCGATGATGACCGCGCGCCTGCTAAAGGCCTTACGCGCGGCGGCGGATGACGGGCTGGCTATTCTTCTGGTTGAGCAGCACGTTTCCCAGGCGCTTGCGATCAGCGACCGGGCGACTGTTCTGGGGCAGGGCGGAGTGGTGATCGAAGGTGAAGCCAGCGCCTTGCGCGAACGGCTGACCGAGATCGAAGCGTCTTACCTGACGGGCGCTGGCTAAACGCGGTCCGCACGCTAGTATGCGCAGCGATACCGGATGCATGAATATATCGTGATGTTGAGGAGAGAACCCATCGCAATCCGACAAACCCGCCACACCCGACCGGGCAAGCTTGCAATTGTGACCGCGCTGCTTCTGTCGCTGGCGTTGGCTGCGTGTGGCCAGTCCGAAACGAGCGGTGACGATGCCAATGTCATCAAGCTGATGTTTATCGGTCAGCTGATCGATACCGCCAATACGACCCCAACCCCGGAAGCGCTGGCGGGCGTGGAAGCGGCAGTGAAGCGCATCAATCGTGAAGGTGGCGTCAACGGCCTTCAGATCAAGCTGATTTCATGCGATGACAAGGCCGATCCCAACGAAGCGGCAAAATGCGCGCGTCAGGCGGTGCGCGAGAAAGTTGCGGCATCGGTGGGCAGCAATTCCAATTTCAGCGAATCCATTCTTCCGGTGCTTGAGCGCGGCAACATTGCGGCTATCGGCCATCTGCCAATAACGCAGGCTGATTTTTCAAGCGCCAATGCTTTTCCTTTGCAATCCGGCTCACCAGGCATGATCGCCGGCGCGGCGCAGGCGGTTGCAGGGCAGGGCACGCGAAATCTGCGGCTGGTTTCCGTCGATAGTCCGGCAGGTTCGCTCAATGAGCGTTTTGCATCGGCCGGGCTGGCGGGAACCGATGTAAAGATCCTCGGGCTTACTCTGGTGCCGATCGGCGCGCCTGACTATGCAGGCTATGTTGCCGCCGCCACGCGCGGGGCAGATGGCATGGTGATCGGCATGAATTCCGATCAGGCAGGCCGTTTTTTGCGTGCATTGCATGTATCTGGAAAATCGGTTCCGGTGGCGCTTAACATCAATGCATTGCCGCCTGACATGGTGAAACGCCTTGGAGAAGCTGCGGAAGGTTTGCTGGTCTCCGCGCCGTTCCGGCCGATCGAAACCGGCGGTAAGTCGAACACGCAGTTTAAGGCCGATATGAAAGACCATGCGCCCGACGCTAAGCTGAACGTGTTTTCGCAAGGCGGCTGGATCGCGGTCGAAACGTTTGCGCGCGCCATGGAAGCCAGAAAGGTTCAGGATTTCTCGCCTGAGAATGTGCTTGCCATCATGGGCAGCCTGGAAAACCTCGATACCGGCGACATGATCCCGCCGCTGACGACGACGAAGGAGTACGATCCGCCGTATAATCGCCTGTTCGTGAACAAGGTGATGTTCGCCCGCATCAGCAATGGCGAACTCAAACTGCTTGACGAGAACTGGCACAACACGCTGTTTCAATGAGAGGCGATCTGACTGCATCCACACCAGAACCGGAGGTTGCGGGGGAGGGCGATGGCGAAGGCGGTCGATCCCGGTCGCCCGCAGATGAAACGCGCGCGCGCATTGTCGATGCGGCAGAGCGGATGTTTGCCGAACATGGCATAGAAGCCGCGTCATTGCGGGCGATCTGCCTGGCCGCCGGGCAATCGAACTCCGTTGCGGTGCAGTATCACTTTGGCGACCGAACCGGGCTCATCAACGCGATTTTTTCCAAACGTACGCCAGTTATTGAAAAGCGCCGCAGGGCCCTTCTGGTGGAGACGCAAAAGGCCGGAAAACCGCTCGATATCCGAACGCTCGTCAAAATCCTTGTCTGGCCGATAACCGAGCTGAAAGAGCCAGACGGGCGCTATGTCTATGCGCAGTTCATGCTTCAGTTTCTCAATGCCCGTTTGCTGCTGCCTGAAACCAGCCATCCGCTTGGGCGCCAGCGTATGGGCCTGCCGCAAACGCAGAGCAGCACGACGTTTGAGGCAGTTCAGATGATTGTCGATCAGCTGCCTGAAATCCCGGAAAAAGTGGTGCGCGAGAGGCTGTTGTTACAGTTGCACGCTTTCCTGAGCGCGCTTGTAAACTGGGCGCGGTATCATGATCGGGAGAAAGGGGTGTGGCCTTTGCATGTCCTGATTGCGGATCAGATCGACATTTTCTCCACCGTGCTTTCAATGCCGGTCTCGCCGGTGGTCGCCGATCACTTCAGGGAATAGCCGGCGGGCTCTGGCGATCGGGCATCCGGTCATAGACCAGCCGGAAGCCGACATTGCTGGCGCCCATGCCGGGATCGCGGCCCTGACGCGCGGCGGGACGATAGCGCTGGCAATAATTGGGCGCGCACAGATAGCTGCCGCCTTTCATCACCCGGCTGGCCTGACCGGGATTGAACGGATCGCGCGCATCTTGCCGGGAAGGGCCGCGCGGATTGTCGTTATCGTCGGGATCGTGGCCGGGGCGGTAATAATCAGCCGTCACTTCCCATACGTTGCCAACCATATCATATAAACCGTTGGTATCAGGCGCAAAACATCCAATCGGGGCAATTTCTTTAAACCCGTCGGTTTCCAGATTGCGCATAGGAAACACGCCTTGCCAGCTGTTTGCCTTGTCGGGCGCGGGTTGGGCATCTGGAGATGGTTTTCCGGCGCTGGCGGCAAATTCCCACTCCGCTTCGGTGGGCATGCGGCCACCTTTCCAGCGTGCATAGGCTGTCATGTCATCCCAGCCCAGATGAACCACGGGTTCGTTCGGGCGGGCACCGGGGCCATCCGGGCCATAAGGTTTGGTCCAGTTCGCGCCGGGCACGTATGTCCACCAGTCGGCATAATTGCGCGACGGTTTTTCAGGCGCGGTGAATACGGCGGAGCCGGGCAACAGCAGGTGGGGCGGGATCTGATCCGCCGGCACGCCGAATGCATCGGGGCTGACCGGCTTTTGCGCGATGGTGACATACCCGGTGGCTTTGACGAATGCCGCAAACTGCCGGTTGGTCACTTCGTGGCGATCAATCCAGAAGCCACCCACGCGCGTTTCGCGCACCGGACCTTCCTCGGCATAGATATCGTCTTGACCCATCGCGAACGTGCCGCCTTCCAGCCTGACTGGCTCGGCGTTTGGTGTGGCGCAGACGATTGCCGCACGCTGTTCTTCAGCCGGGTTCCCGCTTTCGGCATTGTCTGAGCAGGCAGACAGCATAGCGCATGCAGCAACGGCGAAAGCCGGGGTGGGGCGGGGGCGAAACATCGTGTGTCGTCTAAGCGATCCGCGAGGGGCGCGCAAATGGGTCCAAAAGCGATGTGCTGTTGCTGGACGGGCACCGCACCGGTCTGCATCATCTGGAATGATGAACATGCCTTCGCCTGACTCTGAAACCACCGATGATCTGCATTCAGACCCTGCAGGCCTTGGCGATGTCGCGCGCCTTGCCGGTGTCTCTGAAAAGACGGTGGTGCGCGCGCTGAACGGATCGCCCCTGCTTGGCGATGCAGCACACAACGCCGTGCGCGACGCGATCGCGCAGCTTGGTTTTGTTGCCGATCGCCAGCTTTACGCACCCGTCGCGCGGCGAACCAATCCGGTGTTTCTTGTGGTGCATGATGATCCGTTCGATCCGTTTCTGAGCGAAGTTCAGGCGGCCATGGTTTCGGCGCTTGGCGGACATCCTCATGCGCTGTGTGTTGTGCGCCATGATGCCAGCGCAGCTAATGCCATGCGCAATCTGGGTGATTTTCTGGAACTGCACCGGCCATCGGGTGCCGTCCTCATGCCCTCGCTGGCGCAGCCGCATGCAGTGGCAGGTTTGTTGTGGGAATATGGCGCAAGGTCCGTCCGGCTGGGTGCCGGGTCAAACGCCGGGCGATTTGGCTGCATGACAAGCCTTGACCGGGTGGGCGCGGCAAACGCGGTGCGCTGGCTGGCCGAACAGGGGCACCGGCGGATCGGGTTTATCGCATCCGAAGACGATCCATGTGCCACCCCGCGCGAACTGGGCTATCTTGATGCTATGGCAGATCTTGAGCTTGATCGCGGCCCTGCCTTGATCGCGGGTGGGACTGGCGGTTTTGAAGCGGGTTTGAAAGCCGGCGGAGAATTGCTGGAAATCAGCCCCGCGCCCACCGCGATTCTGGCAAGCAGCGATGCTGTTGCGGCCGGTCTGATCCGGGCGGCATCGGCAAAGGGCGTTGCGGTTCCCGGTGCGCTTTCGGTGATCGGGTTTGGCGATACGCCGCTGGCTCGCGAACTTACGCCTGCGCTGACGACGGTGCGCGTTTCCATGCGTGAAATGGCGCACAGGGCAACGCAGATGCTGCTCGATCCCGATAATCCGGTGAGCGAAAGCCATTGTGCTCCCGCTATATTGGTTGAGCGTGAAACCGTTGCTGCCTGTCAGGTTTGAAGCGCGTTTTATGCTTGGCAGGTTTTGCGTTCAGGCCGTTTGCATGGCCTGCTTGATCTCCGCAAAATCGCTGCGGATCGTGCGCAATGTGCCGGGTTCGAATGCAACTGCGCAATCGAGAATGGATCGCCGCGCGGCTTCGTAAAGCTGGTGGAGCGCGCCTGCGACATCGTCATCGCCGCTGATGCCCAGTTGCAGGGCGGTGATCGCGGAAACCGCGCGTGTCAGCGATCGACTTTTGAGCAGATTATCGCCCGCATCATCGGCATGGATCGCGGTGCCCAGCGCGCTGATCAGCTGTTCATAGCACAGCGAAACCAGCTGCGGGCCATCCGCGCCGGCCACGCGTGCGTCAAATTCCACCTTGCGGTAGGCTTCCTGGGGGGAATGCGCGGCATGCACGATCAGTTATCCGATCCGTTCCAGATCGCAATCTGGTTTTGCAGGAATGCCAGTGTTGATTGCGACGCGCTGATCCGGCTTTCCGAGACTGCAAATCGGGAAGCAAGACGGGCACGGGTATCTTCCTGTTTCTCGGCCAGTTCGGCCTGATCTTCATCAACCTTGCGCAGTTGCTCGGTATAGCGATTGATCGAGCCTGACAGCGATCCCGGATCGCCGGCAACCGAAGTGCTGCGCTGAATACCGTCTATCGTTGCGTAAACGCCATGAAGGCCGGTGGTGAACATCGCGGCAACGGCTTCGGGATCGCGGGCGAGAGTGGCGGCAAGGCGATCGTTATCAAGTTGAAAGCTGCCATCGCGCTGAGTTGAAAGGCCAAGGTCCGCCAAAGTTGAAGGTGTGCCTTCGGCTGCGCCGGGTATCACGATGCTGCCCGCAAGCGAGGAGAACGCGCGTTGCAGGGCGCGCGCGCCGCTGTCCCGCGCCAGTTCGCCGGTCTGCGGTTCGGTTACCAGTCGCAGTTCGGCGGCGATTTCGTTGAGTGCGGCGGTCAGATCCTGCATCGCCCCGGTGATCGCGGCGGTTGGATCGTCAAACGTCACTGCGGTTGGCGCCCCGGCGTTGGTAGCGCTCAGATCCAGCCGGACGCCGGGGATGGCATCGATCACCGTGTTTCCGGGCGATGTCATGTCCAGCCCATCAACCCTGAACGCGGCGTCCTGTGCGCTGGTCAGCAGTTCTCCGGTGGCGACGCCGGGGTTCCAGGCCAGATTGGCAAGGCCCGGCTCGCCCGCATCTTCGGCAGCTTCGAGAATGAACCCGTTGGCTGCGCCTTCTTCGCCTTTGAGGACAAGCTGCGCGCCATCCACCGTTTGCGCGACATAGGCCGATACGCCCGTGTT
Organism: uncultured Sphingomonadaceae bacterium; assembly: GCA_947258815.1. Lineage (GTDB taxonomy): Bacteria > Pseudomonadota > Alphaproteobacteria > Sphingomonadales > Sphingomonadaceae > Novosphingobium. The sequence continues at coordinate 569,289 of CAMYJW010000030.1, read as the reverse complement.
TGCGCCGTTGATTGCGGAGGCGACGTCCAGCAGCGTCGCGCCGCTGGCAATTGTGATGTCGACAGCCGGATTGCCGGTGTCTTCGGTAAATGTGCTGACGGAAATGGTGCCGAAACGCAGCGTCAGCGTGCCCGCGCCTGCCGGGTCTGTCGATGCGCTGTAAGGCTCGCTTGCAAGCGTTTGCGATGTCGCCAGCGCGGTGACTTCCAGCGAAAACGTGCCACTGGGCTGGCGCGTGCCGGAAAGCGATGCGCTGGCGACGGCGCTGTTGGCGATGTTGGGCTGCGGAGACAGATCGCCCACGCGAATGCGTTCGCCCAGCGATGTTGAGAGGCTGAGCATCATCGATTTGAGATTGGCAGCCGCAGAAATCTGCGCTTCGAGCGTTTCGGACCGGGCTGCAAGCCGGTCTGCCCGCGCGGCAAACTGGGCGGCGGCGATATCGCTGGCAAGCGATGCCATATCGACCCCGCTGCCCGCACCAAGCGCGGTGATCAGACCGCGCGTGGCGGAGTGGGCTGTGTTTTCGGTTTCCATGCTTTCAAGAACGACGCGCTTGCCGGGCTTTTAAGCGCCCGATCCGGGATCGGGCCTGCCGTCGGTATCGAAGCGCACCGTTGCCGGAATGTCGACGATCGGTCGTGCGGGTTTTTCGCCGCGTTTCAGTGAAAGCACGAATGCCAGCACGCTGGCCACCGCGACATACAGTTCTTCGCGGATCGCCTGGCGTTCCTGCGTGGTGAAATAGACCGAGCGGGCAAGCGCGGGATATTCCAGAACCGGCAATTCCAGTTCTGCGGCAAGTTCGCGCATGGCAAGCGCCTTTTCGCCGCGTCCCTTGGCGACGACGACCGGCGCGTAAGACTTTTCGGGATCGTAGGCCAGCGCGACGGAGAAATGGGTCGGGTTGGTGATGACGAACTGGGCTTCGCGCATTGCCGGGCCGATGCCACCCATCGCCACTTTGCGCTGGCGATCGCGGATCGCGGCCTTGCGTTCGGGCGAGCCATCGGATTCCTTGTGCTCGTCGCGCATTTCCTGATGGGTCATCTTGAGGCGCAGGTTGCGGCGAAACCACTGCACCGGCAGATCGACAAGCGCGATGATCACCAGCCCCGCGCCCAGCGCGAACAGCAGGGTTATCATCGCGTGCCAGCCATACGTGAGCTGCGCGTTGAGATTGCCGCGCCCAAGCCCGGTCAGCGTTTCCAGCCGGCCTTGTCCCCAGGCAAATGCAATCGCGCCAAGCAGGCCGATCTTGGCAAGGCCCTTGGTCATTTCGATGAGGCCGTTGGGCCCGAACATGCGCTTGAGGCCGGACAGCGGGTTGAGCCGCGATCCCTTGGGCTTCAGGTTCTTGGGAACCCACAGCCCGGTGCCAAAGCCCAGTTGCGATATCAGCGACGCGGTGATGACCAGCGCGCCAAGGATCATAATTGGTGGCAGCACGGCGATCAGCGCCAGCCGCAGCAGTTTGCCCGGCGCGAAGTTTTCCAGCGCGGCAATATCCCAGCGAAAACTTGCCAGCATGGCTTCTGAAAGGCTTTCCAGCATCCACGGTCCGACGATCAGCAGCCAAGTTGCGCCGATCATGATCGCGGCTGCCGTTGCCATTTCCTTTGATCGAAGAACATCGCCTTTTTGCGCCGCGTCCTTCTTGCGTTTGGCGGTTGGCGCGAAATTCTTTTCGCCGTTCTTCTCGCTCATGGTCGCAAAAACCTTCCGGCGGTATCGATCGCCGTGGCCGACAAATCGATCATCTGATCGGTGAATATCGGCGCGGAAACGATCAGCGCGGCAATGCCTGCGAGCACGCCTGCGGGCAGGCCAAGCGCGAACAGGTTAAGCGATGGTGCGGAGCGGCTGAGCACGCCGGTAAGCATCTGGACCAGCAGCAAGACCAGCGAAACCGGCAGCGCGATGGCAACCGCCGTGGCGAACATCGTTCCGCCAAATTCGATTGTCTGTGCGATGCGATCGGTGCCGATCCAGGTTTCTCCGGGCGGGAACGCGCGGTAGCTTTCCAGCACCAGCGCGATCCAGTGCAGGTGCGCGCCAAGCGCCAGAAACACCAGTGTCATCAGCACGGTGAAATACTGGCCAAGCGCGGGGGACTGCGCGCCGCTGTTGGGATCGACCGCAGTGGCCATGCTCATCCCCAGCGATCCGCCGATCACTTCGGCGGCCAGAACTGGCGTGGCAAAGGCAATTTGCAGAATAAACCCCAGCGACAGGCCGACCAGCACTTCGCCTGCGATGATCAGCATGCCTTCCAGCGAGAGCAGCGCGGGCGGTGGCTGAACCGCGGGCATCCAGCCGCACACCAGCACGGCAATCGCCCCCGTGGCGATCACCCGCACTTGCGGCGGAACGCTGCTGGCGCCAAACAGCGGCGCCGCCAGCATGGCAGCGCCGATACGGGTCATCACAAACAGCAGACGCCAGAATTCAGCCTCGATAGCGCCGAAGCCGAAGGTGAGGGCAATCACTGCGAAACGCTCGCGATCTGGGCGAAGATATCCTGCGCAAAATCGCTGACGAGCGCCATCATCGACGATCCGAACAGCACCAGAACCAGCGCGGTTATCGCCAGTTTGGGCACGAACGTCAGCGTTTGTTCGTTCACCGATGTTGCCGCCTGAACGATGCCCACCGCAAGGCCAACAGCCAGCGAGGCCAGCAGCACTGGCGCTGCGACCAGCGCGGTGATCCACAACATGCGGTCTGCCAGAGCAAGCAGGGCAAAAGCATCATCCATGTCCGATCACCCGAAACTGGCGGCGAGCGAGCCAAGCAGCATCGCCCAGCCATCGACCAGCACGAACAGGAGCAGCTTGAACGGCAAAGAGACAAGCATCGGGCTCATCATCATCATACCAAGGCTCATCAGCACCGAAGAGACGACAAGATCTATCACCAGAAACGGCAAAAACAGCATGAACCCGATCTGGAACGCGGTTTTCAGCTCGCTGGTGACGAATGCGGGCAGCAGGATCGAGAAAGGCACATCGCTTTGGTTTTTGAACTTCGGCGCATCGGCCATATCGGCAAACAGCGCCAGATCGCGTTCGCGCGTCTGACGCAGCATGAAGGCATGAAATTCATCGCCTGCTTTTACGATTGCCTGTTCGGCGTTGATCGTTCCGGCGGAATAAGGCGCAATCGCCTGATCGTTCACTTTTTCCAGCGTGGGTGCCATGATGAACAGCGAGAGGAACAGCGCCAGGCCGATCAGCACCTGGTTGGGCGGGGATTGCTGAAGGCCAAGCGCCTGACGCAGGATCGACAGAACGATCAGAATGCGCGTGAAGCTGGTCATCATCAGGATCAGGCTGGGCAGGATCGTAAGCAGACCCATAACCAGAAGCAGCTGCAACGAGAGGCTCAGTCCCGCGCTTTCAGAGCCGCCCAGCGATCCAAAAGCGCGGTCAAGCGCGCCCGATACCGCAGGCTGGGCATGTGCCGTTCCGGGTATGGAAACGATGCATAACGCAAACAGGCGAAGCACCAGGTTCATGCTTCAATTCCTTCGTTCTGAAGATGGCGCGGACGTGCCGGCGCTTCGGCAAGTCGGGTCAGCCCCTGCCGTGATGCTGAAACGAGAATTTCCTTGCCGTGAAATTCGATCACCGCGATCTTGAGCGAAGGGGAGAGCATTGTTGTCTCAATGATCTTCACGGCTTTGGATTCTGCTCCCGACCCGGTGCGTTCCTGAACTTTCTTCGCCAGTTTAAGGCAGGCCCAGGCCAGCCCCGCGATCAACGGCAGCATCACCAGCAGTTTAAGGATATACCAGGTCATCAGCGAGGCGCTCCCTCGGCGGATGTCGGGGCCGTCCCGGTCGCATTGGCTGTTGCCGCCGCCGCCAGATCGGGTGTGGCTGGCATATCGGGCGAAGCGGGCGCGGCCTGATCCTCGGTTCCGGCCAGTTCGACGATGCGCAGCCCAAAGCGATTGCCTTGCGCCACGATCTCGCCTTTGGCGATGGCTTTGCCGTTGACCATCACGTCAAGCAGTTCGTCGGTCAGCCGGTCGAGCATGACAACGCTTTCCTCTCCCAGCGAAAGCACGTCTTTGAGTTTCATGTCGATATGGCCAAGTTCGACCGAAAGACGCACATCGACATCTTTGAGAAAATCGAAACCGCGTGGATGGATGCTCATGGTGGCGTGTCCTTGTTGTTCAGAATGCGTTGGTGATCTGGATGGCGATGCGATCGTCGCTTTCGCCGATGGTGCCGTGGGCGATGGTTTTGCCATCGGCCTTAAGCGGCACGCGCCGCGCGACGGCGACGGGCAGGATGTCTCCGGGTTTCAGCGCGCACAGCCGTGCAAAGCCGATCGTCATATCAACCAGCGAGGCGCTGAGTTTCAGCGGGACATCTCCGAACGGTGCGTCCGCCGGGTTGGGTGCGGCGTGCTTGCGGCGGGGGATTTCCGGCCCGGCGGTGTCGCCCGGTTGCAACTGGTTGATCGCGTCGGGCGTGAATACGAATGAAATCGTCCAGGGGTCGCGCTCACCCTCAATCACGTCGAGCTTGAGTTGCAGCAGCGCGGTCTGCGCCTTGAACGGGGCCAGCCGGGCCAGCGAACTGTCGTATTTCAGAACATCGGTTGCGGCCGGGTTTTCCGGCGGGAGGACCGTGCCGATCGCGGTCGCCACGGTGCTTTGCAGGCGCGAGACAAGAAGCTGCGCGGAAAGCGGAAAGGCTTCCGGCAAGGGATCGGGCGCAGTGCCGGTGCCGCCGAATGTGCGGTCAACCAGTTGCAGGATAGCGCCACCTTCGATCGAAACGACAAAGCGCGCGCCGGCTTCTCCGGTTGCGAACAGCCAGTGCGCGGCAAGGCCGGGAAATTCGCCAGCGAGATCCTCGAATGTGCATTCGCGCATGGCTTGTGGGCGCAGCTTCGCCGGATCGCCGCCCGATAGCCGCGCCAGACCGGCTGACAGCGTATCGGCCAGCGTTTCGCCCAGCCGTTCCAGCGCGATAGCCGGATCGGGCGGCGGCGGCGCTTCGCGCAGCAGCTCGGGGCAATGATTTGCCAGCGGCCGTTCGGCCTCAAAGGAACGTTCGGGCTTCATGCCGGGATCACTGGATGATGAACGACCGGAAATAGACGGCATCGACGCCGCCAAACCCTTCGTTCTCGGTCAGCACCGTGTTGATTGCGGCGGTCAGCCGTTCCTGAAGCTGTTTTTTGCCTTCCAGCGTATAAACATCGTCTTCGGGCGTATCGGCAAGGATGGTGAGCAGCGCGGATCGGATCGCCAGCTCGTGTTTCTGCATCCACATCAGCACGCGCCCGTCCCGCTTGGTGGAGGCGGCAAGGCTGATCTGGACCAGCGCATCGGAATGCTTGAGGTTCGATGTGAACTCGTCGGCGAAACTGTAATAGCTGGTGCGATATTTGCTGCCGCCATCGCCGTGCACATCGGCCAGACCGGCAGCTTCCTTATCCTTGGCGGGCGGCGCGAACGGATCTTCATCCCCCTTGCGCACCAGCTTGGGATTGTTGTCTTCCTTTTCGTGTTTTCCGCCTCCGATCAGGCCAGCCTGCATCATGCCAAACGCGCCGCCGCCGCCTGCGGCAATCAAAACGACGCCGAGCACCAGCTTCATCATCATGCCTTTGCCCTTCTTTTTGGGCTTTTCGTCTTCGGTGTCTTTGCTCATCGTTTACCCCCTTGGAATGCGTGTGAATGTTCGCGCTCAGGCGAAAATGTCGCCGCGCGGTGTGTCTTTGCCGGATGGCGATGGGCGCTGCCTGCCGTTCCCGGTGTCGGTTTGCGCCTGCGTTTGCTGATCGCGCGGATCGTCGCGCTGACCGGATTGTGCCTGAGATTGTGCCGAAGACTGAGACTGAGACTGCGTCTGCGCGCCCGTCTGGCCCGAACCTGACGCGATCTGCTGCTGTTGCTGGTTTTGGCCGTCCTGTCGCGATGCGCTGTGTTGCTGGCCGTTTTCCGCGCTTGCGCCGGCCTGTGCCTGTGCAACGATGCTGGCTGCCTGGACGGCTGGGGCGAAATCGGGATCGGCGCTTGCCATTGTCACGTTCAGCCGCGCTTCGTTGGTGCGAAACTGGAGATTGACGAGGCCGAAATCGTTGTGGCGCAGCGCGGTGCGGATCGTCTGCGGCGAAGCCTGTTCGCGCGCTTCGACCAGCTTATCGACCAGCGTTGTAAAATCCTGCGGGCCGGTCTGGACAGCGTTGGTTGCAGGCTGGACCTGCGCGCCAGCCGGGGCCGCGCTGGCCGGTCTTGCATCGGCGATTGTCGGCATTATCGCCGGTTCCGCGATTGCGGTGTGCGCGATTTTTGTTTTGGTTGACGTGGGCGAGCCATTGCCGATCGCCGATTTGGAGCGCTGCGCTTGTTTCGCGGGTTGCTCTGCATCGACGAGCGGCCTGTCTGATGGAATAACCTCGCCGTTTGTCGATGGCTTTGCCGATGCCGGGTTCGTCGGGGTTGCCGAAGCGGGAGTTCCATCTGCGTTTGCGATATTCGCTTGCGCCGGGTGCTGCGCCGGTTGGCTGGCGTGCGTGTTGGCAAGTTGCGCTTTGGGTTTGACGCTCAGCGTGATCGCGGTGGCGGGCCGCGTGCCGCCCGGCTCTGCTGTGCGTCCGGCCTTGCGGGTTGACGCGGCAGGAATGGCGTTAGGCGATTGTTCCCCATCCGTCTGGTCCAGTGAGGGGAGCGTTATGGCTGAAACCTGCCTGCCCGGTGCGGTGTGCCTTGCTGCGGGTCGCGGCGATCCGGGCACGTTTGCACTGTGATCAATTGCTGCGCCCAGCGGCTTTGCCGTCACTGGCTTGCTGTCTGTCCCGGCCTGACCCTGACCCCGAACCTGCGCCCGTTCGTCAGTGGGAATGGTTTTCACTGTTGTTGCCGTGGGCGGCGTATCGGGCGCGGTCTTTAATGCCGCCTCACCTTTGAGGGCAGTTTCAGCGCCCAGCGGCTTTGCGGAAACGGAAACTCCGGCTGCCTTGTCAGTGGCGACCGGTTGCGTTTGGCCCGCATCGCTTATGACTTGCGCTGCCGGGCTGAAAATCTCGCTGGCGTTTATGGCGAGGTGCGATGTGGAGCCGGATGAAACCCGAGCCGGCAATGCAGGCGGCAAAGTTTTGCCGGGTTGCGGATCAGTTTTGCCGGGTTTGCCGGGTTTGCCGTCCGGGGAGGTGAGGGCGATTACGTCCGGGCCATCGGGCACATCGCCCTTAAGGCCGGTTTCCGGTTGCGCATCCGCGCTCAGTTCGCTTCCCAGAAGATTGAGAAAAGCGCCTGAATCCGGGGTTTCCGGGCTGGTTTCGCCGGGTAGGGCGATTGTGGGAGACAGGCCGGATTTTCCAGCGCCAGATGTGGGGTGAAATATGTGCATTCGATCCTCGGCTGCGTTCTATGCACGTCTATTCAAGACCCGTGCCAAACCCCCGGCGCGTGCCCGATGATGGGGCTTGCGCCGCCTTGGTGAGCTTACGTTTTTGCCGGTCGGTCCGCTCTTCGACGACTGCACGGCGGCGTTCGGCAGCGGCAAGATCGGCCAGCTTGCCATCGGCGATGACCTGCGCGCGCGATGCATCGTTGGCAGTTGTGGCGCTGAGGTTACGCAGCTCGCGCACGAACGCGCCTTGATGGCGCAATTGCGCGCCATTGCTTGCACCGGGGCGCAGCGCATACTGCGCGGCCAGCTGCCCGGTGTGGTTTGACAGGCTGGTGAGCTGTGCCAGCGTGCTTTCCGCTTCTGCAGCTTCTGCGGCGGCGGTCTGTTTGGCGATGGCGCGGATTTGTTCCAGCCGCATGAGCCGCTTCAGTTTGGCGCGTTCGGCTTTCATGGCGGCGGAGCGTCTGCCTCGCCTGAGGCAAGCAGGGTTGCGAGCTGCGCGATGCTTTCACCAAGCGGCACGGTTGCATGCGTTTCCTGACCCAGAAACCCGCTCAGCGCGTCATGCATCGCAATTGCGCGATCAAGCTGCGGGTCGGCGCCGGCGCGATAGGCGCCCATCAAAACCAGATCGCGGTTGGCCTCGTAGGTTGCGGTCAGCGCGCGAAACGTGCGGGCGTGGGTTTGATGTTCGGCCGCTGCAATATCGTTCATCACCCGGCTGAGCGAGGCGGCGATATCAACTGCCGGGTATTGTCCGCGCTGCGCAAGTTCGCGCGAAAGCACGATATGACCATCAAGGATCGAACGCGCGGTATCGACCACCGGATCATCCTGATTGTCGCCATCGGCAAGCACTGTGTAGATGCCGGTGATCGAGCCACCGCTGGCAGCGGAGTTGCCGGCGCGCTCCACCAGTTTGGTGATCGTGGCGAGGGCAGACGGCGGATAGCCGCGCGCGGCGCCCGGTTCGCCCAGCAGCAGGCCGATTTCGCGCGCCGCATGGGCCACGCGGGTGAGGCTGTCCATGATCAGCAAAACCCGTTTGCCCGCGCTGCGGAAGTGTTCGGCCATTGAGGTTGCCAGCATCGCGCCGCGCAGGCGCAGATTGGGCGCATGGTCAGCGGGAACCGCGACGACGACAGTGCGCTCGCGCTTGCCTTGAGTCATGTGTCGTTCGACGAAATCGGAAACTTCGCGTGCGCGCTCGCCGATCAGGCCAACGACGATAACATCCGCCTGCGACCCGCGTGCGATCATATCTATCAGGACGGATTTGCCCACCCCCGAACCGGCCATGATGCCGATCCGCTGGCCAATGCCGAATGTGGTCAGCGCGTTGATCGAACGCACGCCGGTATCGAACGGTTCGCGCACCGGGCTGCGATCGAGCGCGCCGGTGCGGATACCTTCCGAAGGCCATTCGCAGCGCGCATTGATCGGGCTGCCACCATCGATTGGCAGGCCTTCGCCATCTATCGCGCGGCCCAGAAACGCTTCGCCCACCGGGAGCAGGCCGGGCCGCCCTTCGGGCCAGACACGCGCGCCAGGGCGCAGCATGACCGAGTCGCCCAGCAACATCATCATCGTGCGGCCGTTGCGAAAACCGATAACTTCCGCGTTGAGTGAAAGATTGCGGCCATGGGCCACGCGGCACATAGAACCGACGGGGACGGAAAGTCCGCTGACTTCCAGAAGCCCGCCATCGCACGCGCTGACCAGTCCATATCGGCCCGGTGCAAGCGCGATCGGCTCTGCAGACAGATCGGCAAGGATCGGCTCGAACAGGCTCAGCACTGGCGCAGCGCCTCTGCAATGGCGCGCCGCCAGGTGGCCGGGCCGTCTTCAACGCCGCCGTTCGTACTTTCAACGCGAAGGCTGCCGCGTTCCAGCGCGGGATCGGGCTGCACCGCCCATTCGCGCGCAAGGCGTTTGCTCACAAGTTCGATATCGTCCGGGTGCAGCCGGATAACCCGTTCGTCATCGGCGCGGGCAAGCATGGATACTGCCAGTTCAACTCTGCGGATCAATGCATCCTGATCAAGCGCGAGCGGCGCGATAGCGGCTTCGCACAAGGCGCTGACAGTATCGCGCAGCCGCAGCCGCAGATCTTCTTCCATCTGCTGATCGAGCCGCGCGAATGACAGCCCCAGCGCCTCGCGCGCCTCGGTCAGTGTGTGGATTTGTTCTGCCGCCTGTGCCTGCGCTTCGGCGATGCCCGCGGCATGCCCATCGGCAAAAGCGGCGGCAATCGGGTCTTCGCTCGCTTCATTTTGCGGCTCTTTGGGCTGGAACGCAGCCGCGCCGGCTATCTCGCCAAACCGATCAGTGGCGCGAAACCCGGATGGCCCGGTCAGCGTGCTGACCGGCACGGCGCGATGCGGATCAGACATATTCGTCGTCGCCCGATCCGAATGCGATCACGCCATCGGCGGCCAGACGGCGGGCGATTTCCACAACCTGTTTTTGCGCCGCCACAACATCGGCGATCTTCACTCTGCCGCGCGCGGCAATTTCATCGCGAACGCCATCCGCCGCGCGGCTGGACATGGCACCAAAGAAGCACTCGCGTTCGTCTTCGGCTATGCCTTTGAGCGCATCGATCAGCGTATCGCTTTCCACTTCGCGCAGCAGCGATCCCATTGATTGCGGATCGAGCACGAACAGGTGTTCGAACTTGAACATTTCGGCCTCGATTTCCTTGGCCAGCGCTTTGTCGGCCTTCGAAATTTCCGCCATCGCGCGCTTTTCCACCAGCTTGTCGGAATTGTTGATGATGTCGGCGGCTTCGCGCGGGCCGCCGATTGTCAGCATCGCCTGTCCATGACATTCCCCGATCCGCCGGTTGAGCAGTTCTTCAAGCATGATCAGCGCTTCGGGAGCGACCGGGCCAAGCGTGGCGATCCGGTGGACGACTTGCGGCTGGATGTCTTCAGGCAGCGCATGCAGCACGGCGGCGGCCACTTCGGGATCAAGCTGCACCAGCAGCACGGCAATGGCCTGGGGATGTTCGCCTTTAAGCAGCGGAACCAGCGCATCGGGCGTAAGCCAGCGGGCAAGCTCAAGCGAGGATGGCTGTTGTGGCTGTTCGGGCATGATACGTTGCATCAGGCTTTGTGCTTTGACATCGCCGATGGCGCTGGCCATCAGCGAGCGGACCTGGCCGACGCGATCATGCGCGACCAGACCCAGCTTTTCGGTTTTCTCCACGAAACGGCTGATCGCCTGCGCGATCACTTCGGGCTGAATTTCGCCCAGCGCGCACATTTTCTCGCCCATCAGGCGCAGTTCTTCAGGCTCAAGCCGGGCAAGGATCTGCGCGGCCTGATCGTCTTCAAGCAGCATCACCATCACGGCGGCATTGTCTGCCGGATCGAGTGTTACAGGTTCGCTCATGACGTGGCCTCGGCTTCTTCGTCGATGGGGGCTGCGTTGGGATCCGGTTCGTTCAGCATCTGTCGCAATGCGGCGACGGCGCTATCGGGCTGCTGCGTGACAAGCCTTTGTGCAAGGCCGACTTTTTCGTTCAGCAAGGCGCGGTCAACCGGGTTGCCTGAATGGTGCGCTGCCGGATCGGAATGTGCGCCCGGATCGCCCGGATCGGCGTGTGCGCCTGCGCCCGTGCCGGTTTCGCCTTCGGGGCCTGCATCCGGTTCGCGGCGAAGCGCCTTTAGCAAAGGCCGCACGCCGAGCAGAAGGACCAGCAACAGCGCGATGATTGCACCGCCCTGACGCACCAGCGTTGCGAACCACGCGGTTTCGTAAAACGCCAGCGGTTCATCGATTACCGGCTCAAAATCGCGCGCCACGACTTTCACCTGATCGCCGCGTTCCGCGCTGGCGCCAACCGCGGCGCTGACAAGCTCTTCGATCTGCTTGAGATCGGCAGGCTTCGTGCCTTTCATGGCTTCCTTGCTAAGCGCAACGGCAACCGAAAGCCGCGTGATCCGGCCTGGCGCACTGTTGGCGACGGAGACTTCACGGCCCAGTTCATAAGTGCGGCTGGAGCTGCTTTCGCCGCTGATCGGAGCGGCGCCCGGATTTTGCCCTTCGGTGCCCTGTGGCGGGCGTGCTTCCGCTTCGGCGGGGGCGGGCGGGGTGTTGGCCAGAACGCCCGGAACGCCGCCTGCGGTGTTCGGGCCGCTGGTTGTCGATTCCGCCTTGGTTTCGGTTCGCACAACGCCATCCTTGTCATAGCTTTCGCGCGCCGAGGTTACTTCGTCCATGTTCAGCTGAACCTGGATTTCGCTGGAAAAATTGCCGTCGCCGAGCATCGGGGTCAGCAGTTGGGCAACTTGCGTGCGCAACTTCTGTTCCATGCGCGCCTGCAGATCGAGCCGGTCGTTGTCGCCTTCCGGCCCGCCGGGCTGTGAGAGCAAACGGCCATGCTGATCGACCACGCGCACGGCATCTATCGTCAGACCGGGGACCGAACCGGCCACGAGATTGACGATTGCGCCGACTTGCGTTTGCGATAGCTGCCGGCCGCGGGCCAGTCGCAGCATGACCGACGCCGATGGCGCAACATTGTCGCGCACGAATACAGATTTTTCGCCCTCGGCCAGATGGACGCGGACTGATTCAACGCCGTCGATCTCGCGGATTGTCAGCATCAGGTCGCGCTCTCGCGAGGCGCGCAGACGCTGGCCTTCAAGCATCCGGCTTGCCCCCATCGGCAGACTGTCCAGCATGTCCGATCCGCTTTCCGGGCTTGCCACCGCGCCATCGGCGGCGACCAGCATCCGGGCGCGATAATAATCCTCTTCGGCAACGGTAACGGTGCCGGTGGAACTGTCTATGTCGTATGAAATGGATGCCTGATCGAGCGCGGAGACGACCGCGCCGCGGTCTGCATCGTCAAGTTGCGAATAGAGCATGCGCTGGGGCGAGGGCGCCAGCGCCGACCATGCCAGCGCCGCGCCCGCCAGCACGCTCAGCCCGATGAACAGCGGCATGATCCGCTGCACCGGGCCTTGCGCGGTAAAGTTGCGAAAGCGCGTGAAGAATGAGCCACCTGCCGGATCGGTTAGCGGCGCAAGCAGCGAGGCTTGCGGGGCCGTGGCGGGTGGTCCGGCGGCGGGGACGAGCTCGCTCATCTATCACACTCCCATCCGCATGATGTCCTGATAGGCGGACAGCAGCTTGTTGCGCACTTGCAGCGTGGCTTCGAAAGCAACGCCTGCTTCCTGTCTGGCCAGCATAACCTTGGCGACATCGGTTACTTCGCCGCGCTGGTAGGCTTCGCCCAGTTCGGCGGCCTTCGACTGCGCGCTATTGACGCCGTCAAGCGCTCCTTTGAGCGTTTGCGCAAAACCTTCACCTGCACTTTCGCTGCCTTGGGTGGCATGCGGCCCTTGCGTGGCAGGTTGGGGGGCATGGATTTCCTGAAGCACCTGCGATCGATCGATGATCTGCTGGCGCAGCGCGATAATCTGGTGGACCCCGGCGTTGCCGCCGCCAATGCCGCCAACCCCGCTCATCGTGCGCCGCCTGCCGCAACGCGGCCGATTGCGATGCCCGCTTCACGAAACGATGCCAGGCGATAGCGCAAGGTGCGTTCCGAAATACCCAGCTCGCGGGCCGCCTTGACGCGGCTGCCACCGCAGGCATCGAGCGTTTCGATGATTGCGCGTGCTTCGGAATGCTGGACGATGCTGGCCAGTTTGCGACCCGAACTGTTCGCTTGGGAAATGCCTGAATCCGTTTCGGAGGCGGGATCGGCGCCCACCAGCTGCGCCGTGGAATCGAACACGATGTGTTCCGGCTCGATCCGGGTGCTTTCCTGCGCCAGCAACAATGCACGGCGGATGACATTTTCCAGCTCGCGCACATTGCCCGGCCAGCTGTGGGTTTTCAGCATTGCCAGCGCGGCATCGTCAAACAGCGCAACAGAGCCGTTGCCTGGAGCATGACGAAGCAATAGCGCAAACGCCAGCGGGGCGATGTCCGCCTGCCTCTGGCGCAGCGGCTTCAACGAAAGCGGAAACACGTTGAGCCGATAGTAAAGATCCTCGCGGAAACGGCCTTCGCGCACTTCTTGTGGCAGATCGCGGTTGGCGCACGCGATGATGCGGGTGTTGACCTTGATCGGCGTGGTCGATCCGATCGGCACGACTTCGCCTTCCTGCAGCGCGCGCAGCAGTTTTGCCTGCAAGCCCAGCGGCATCTCGGCGATTTCGTCCAGCAGCAAGGTGCCGCCATCGGCAGCGCGGAAAAAACCTTCGCTGGCCTGTGTTGCGCCGGTGAATGCGCCTTTCTGATGGCCAAACAGCATCGCTTCCAGCATCGTTTCGGGCATCGCCGCGCAGTTGACCGCGATGAACGGGCCACCAGCGCGATCGCTGCGATCATGGATGAAACGGCTGAGCACTTCCTTGCCGGTGCCGGTTGGTCCGCCGATCAGCACAGGAATGTCGCTTTTGGCCAGACGATCGGCCAGCGCCAGAACCGAAAGGCTTTCCGGGTCGGCGGCGACAGGATCGCCAGCGCGCGCCATTGCCGCAAGGATCAGCCCTTGCGCAACCTCGCTTGCCGGATCGTCATAAGTCAGACGGGTGCGATTTGCGTTGACGCGATCAAGCCCGGTCTGCGCGCCGCGTTCGAGCGTGATCGTGCGCTGGCCTGAAACGGGCGCAGCAAGATCGCCCGTGTCTGCCGCGTTCAGGCGGATGGCATGCTGCCCCATCAGCGCGTTGGCGATCGGTGTCACCCGTTGGATCAACGCGGCATGTTCGTTGCCCGTCGTTTCGCAAAACTGAAGTGCGGCCATTTTTCCTTGCCCCCGGAATTAACCATGTTTCGAGAGGCAGTTCTGCGCGTTAACGGCAAAGGAAGCGGAAATTTAAGGGCTGGTAATTGTGCGTAGTGCTGGAGGGTGTTGTGGGGTGCGGGAGAGAGTTTTCTGGCGAGTCTTTGTTTGGTGCGGCCATCACATCCGTGATGGCCTTGCTGCACCGGCCCGACTCCCCCGCCCAACCACCCGATAACCTACAGGTAACCTGTATCGGGTGGTTGGGCGGGGGAGTCGGGCCGGTGCCGAACCCAGCCGCGAGGCTGCACAAAACTCTCCCCCGCGCCCAACAAAACCCCGTTCAAAAACGCCCGCCCTTAAATTTCCCGTCCGTCTGCCGCTCTTCCCTGTAGCAGCCGCTTCGGATGAGCCTGGCGGACTTGCTCTTCTGAATTCGGGACTTGAACCGGGAGTTACACATGTCAATTATCAATACGAATATTTCCGCCATGAAGGCGTCAAACTCGTCGATCTCTGCCAACAAGATGCTTGGCACCGCAATGGAACGCCTGTCTTCGGGCAAGCGGATCAACGGCGCGAAAGATGATGCCGCCGGCCTTGCCATCGCCACCAAGATGACCGCCGATGTGCGCGCCATGAACCAGGGCGTTCGCAATGCCAACGATGGCATCGCGCTTGCACAGACCGCGGAAGGCGCGCTCAACGAAGTCAGCAACATGCTGCAGCGTGTGCGTGAACTGGCCGTCCAGTCGAAAAGTGGCACTTATGCTGCTGAAGATCGCACATATATGGATGCGGAAGTTGATGAACTGCAGGCGCAGATCGGCGATATCCTCAGCAACACGCAGTTCAACGGCGTTACGCTGTTCAGCACCACGGCCGGCACCGACGTTACCGTCGATATCGCCACAGGCGCTGCGGCCACCGATGTCGTTACGCTGACAAGTTCAGCGATTGACGGCACGAACCTTAGCGCAACGGCGCTTGACGTGACCACGGACGTTCTCGCTGCGACGACGATCACCAACGTCGATGCCGCGATCGATGATGTGAACGCCACACGCGCCACGCTGGGTGCGGGCCAGAACCGTCTGGAAAGCGCGGTCAACAATCTGACCACGAACGCAACCAACCTGTCCGACGCCCGCTCGCGGATCGAGGACACCGATTATTCGCAGGAAACCACGGCTCTCGCCAAGGCGCAGATCCTCAGCCAGGCATCCACCGCGATGATCTCACAGGCTAACCAGAGCCAGCAGAACGTTCTGTCGCTGCTGCGCTGATCCAGCCTCCTCCCCGGCCTGTACCCCAACAGCAGGCCAGACGAACCCGGTGGCTCCGCAGCCGCCGGGTTTTTCGTATGGGTGGGTTGGGGGATCACCACATGGCGCGAGGATACATTTTCATGGAATGCATATCGGCTCCATTGGCGCGGTCCCAGAAACGGCCGCCGACAACCTGCTCGGCATTGTATGTGTTGACGATATAGTCGCCAAGTTCGCCATCGAGATCATCGTTGCGCATCTCGAATGTCCAGAGTTCCAGCTTTCCGCGAATATCTTCCGCCAGAACACTCTTGATGAAGGCATGCGGCACCGGAACATCGATTCCATAGTCCTCGCGAGTTCCGATCGTTTCTATGGGTTCGCCAAAATAGAATGCGGGAGCTGTCAGCACATATGTTTCAAGAATGTGCGGGCGCGCGTTCAGTTCGCGGATTGCCGTTTCCAGTTCTCGCCATTTCTGTCGGTTGAAATTCGGTTTCTGCGGAGACATGTTGGACAGCAGGAATGTCTCGCTATTTTGCAGGTTGTGTCCATCCTGGTTCGCGCTGGCGACGAGATGGCCGCGATCATGCCCGCTGTTCCTGTAAGCTTTCAGTCCCGCGCGGAATCGGCGTGGGATGCGGATATCGGCTCGGAAATTGTCAAGCCGATCCACTTCATCAAGGTCCATAAGGTCTTTGCCGGGATCGACGATCTCCAGCGTCCATTTTGCTTGGCGGAAATACCAGGAATAGCCGATCGTGAAATAGCGCCCCGTCAGGATCGTATCACAAACTGGTGCGCCATACCGCAGTTCCGGTTGCATCTGGAACGGATCGTTCATCGCAATACTCCGATAATCAGGGCGAATAAACGATATGACGCCATAACTTCAGAACTATTACAATATCTGTTCGCAATATATTGCTTGGACGTTCAGTTAGAGAACTTTCTGTTCACGCCGCCTAATCCAGCACCAGTATCGAGATTCGGCGGTTTCTGGGATCGTTGGGATCGTCGGGGATCAGCAGTTCGCGGTCTGCCACGCCTTCGATGCGTTTGAAGGTGGTTTCGGGCAGGCCGTCGCGCAGCAGTGATTGCCGGGTGGCCTCGGCGCGGCCGGCGGAAAGCGACCAGTTGTTGCCTTTGTGGCCGTTGCGCCAGGGCAGGGCGTCGGTGTGACCGCGGATTGTCAGTTCGCCGCCGGTGCCCGCAACAACCTGCGCGATAGAGCCAAGCAGCGCTTTGGCATCGGGCGTCAGGATCGTGGTGCCAAGCCGGAACATCGCGAAATCGGCATCGTCAACCAGATCGATGCGCACACCCTTGGAGGTGTCGATCAGCCGGACCTGCTTTGCCAGCCGCCGTAGTGTAGCGGTGGAGCGCAGTTTCTTTTCCATTGCACGGCGGGTGCGTTCAAACCGCTTGATCTTGCCCGCGCCTTCCTTGGGGCCGCCGGTGGCATCGCGCGGGATAGTCATCGCTCTGGTGCCGGTCTGCCCGGCGCGGTGGGGATAATTGTCAACTTCGGTGAGCGACGATCCGCCCAGCACGCCCGCGCTCGATCCGGCGCTGTCCTGCCGGGTTTTGACCAGTGTCGGGGTGAAATAGTCGGCCAGGCCCTTGCGCTGTTTCTCTGTCGTTGCGCCCAGCAGCCACAGCAGCAGGAAGAACGCCATCATCGCAGTCACGAAATCGGCATAGGCCACTTTCCACGCGCCGCCATGGTGGCCGCCTTCGACCACCGTGACTTTCTTGACGATGATCGGTGCGGGCGGTTCGTTCTTGCCCTTCTGTTTTTTCGCGGCCATCGCCTATTTTCCGCGCAGCGCGTCGAGCAGCTCGGACAGGCCGGGCCGGAACGCATGGCCAAGGCCCGAACGCGCGCCTTCCACCACAAGCGGTTGCGGCCAGCCATGCATGCTGGCGATCACCACTTGTTTGACTGCATGGAAAATCATCTCATCCTGTTCGATCACCTGCTTGAGCCGGCCTGCCATCGGCCCGACGATGCCATAGGCGAGGAACACGCCCAGAAACGTGCCGACCAGCGCCGAACCGATCATTCCGCCCAGAACCGAAGGTGGCTTGTCGATCGAGCCCATGGTCTTGACGATGCCAAGCACGGCGGCAACGATGCCCAGCGCGGGCAGGGCGTCGGCCATCGTCTGCAAGGCATGTTGCGGCTCGTGCATTTCGTGGAAGTGCGTTTTCATCGCATTGTCCATCACTTCTTCAACCGCGTGGACTTCCAGTGTGCCCGAGGAAACGACGATCAGCGTCAGCGTGTCGCAGATCAGATCGGTGAGCGGCTTGTTGGCAAGCAGGCGCGGAAATTCGGCAAAAATTGCGGAATTTTGCGGTTCCTGCACATGCGATTCCAGCGCGACGGGGCCTTCGCTGCGCAGCAGTTTCATCAGCCGCGAAGTCAGGATGATCGCATCGACATGATCCTGTTTGGTGTGTCTGGGGCCTTTGAAAATCTTGCCAAACGCCCCTGCCACGGCCTTGATTTCGTGCAGCGAATTTGCCGTGATCAGCGCGCCGAGCGCGGCACCGCCGATCATCAGTCCTTCAAATGGCAGTGCGTATAAAACCGGCCCCATTGCGCCGCCCGCCAGCATAAAGCCGCCGAACACGCAGACAAGCAGGACGACGATCCCGATAGCGGCATACATGGTCTGTGATCCCCTTAAGGTCTGCGCGGATCAGCGCAGTTGATTGAACAGGCTGAGGCCGGAAAGTTTGCTGAAGCTGGCCTGGCTGGCCTCAAGCACAAGCAGCGTTTCCTGCAATTGCGCGATCGCAGAGGCGATATCGGTGCCGCCGATATCGGCCTGCTCGGCCCCGCGCAGTTCGGACAGATCGACGCGCCGGTCGGCGGTCAGTTCGATCCACGAAAGGCGGCTGCCGACCAGCGTTTGCGCGGTGGTGACCGAATCGATCCCGGCTGAAAGCGCGGGCAGGGCGTCTCTGGCGGCAGCGGCAGGATCGGCAACCGCGCCTTGCAGCGCTTCTGACAGGGTTTTGACCACGGCCATGATGTTGGTGGGCGTTCCGGCAAGATCATAGTCGAGCACTTCTGGCCCGGTCAGCCCGCGGGCCACGCTCTGGCCATCGCCGAGTGGCAGTTCACCCGCGCTGGCGGTGCCGGTATAAACGGCGTTTCCACCGCCATCGAGGGTATAGGCATCGCCCGGCGTTTCTCCGCCAAACAGCGCGTGTCCGGCAGAATCGCGCGTGTTGGCCAGAGAGACAAGGCTCGCGTGGATCTGCGCAAGCTCTGTCCCGATGCTGGCGCGCTGTTCGGTGCTCAGCGTGTCGTTGCCTGCTTGCACGGTCAGCTCGCGGGCGCGGATAATGAAATCGGCAAAGTTCGAAAGCGCCGTATCGGTCAGCGTCAGGTCTGCACTGGCGCGGTTGGCATTGGTTTCGTCAATGTCAGAAAGGCGGTCTGCCCGGCCAAGCGTGCGCAGCCGCGATGCGGCCACGGGATCGTCGGATGAGCGGCGCAGTTTCTCGCCCCGGCTAAGCTGTTCCTGCACGGCTTCGGCGCGGCCACGAAGGCTTGTCATGTCTTGCCTGGCGCGTTCAAAAAAGGCGCTGGTGCTGGTTCCGATAAACGTCATGGGTTTCCTCACCTGATACCAAGCAGCGTGTCGAACAGATCGGATGCGACCTGCATGACCCGGCCCGAAGCCTGAAAGGCCTGCTGGAAGCGCACGAGATTTACCGCTTCCATATCGAGATCGACGCCAGCCTGTGCCTGAAGCGCAATGCGTGCGGTCGAAGCGATTGTGGCAACCGCCTCGCGCGTGACCGAGCGGCCCTGAACCGCGCTGGAAATGTCAAACAGCAGCGCGTCCATATCGCCGGATGGGTCAACACCCGTGAGCGCGCTGCGCAGCGCCACAAGATTGGCGGGATCGCGGCTGTTTGCACCCGCGCCTGCCGGAGCGGTTGCAATGCCCGCGCCATCTTCGAAGGCAAGCGCGATGTCTGCCGCGCCGGTGCCTGAAAGCAGCGGCTGGCCCGCCGTTCCATCAAGCGCGACACCGCTTGCCTGTGCGGCGTTGAGCGTGGCGATAAGATCAGTGGCGATGGTATCAAGCCCGGTGCGGATATCGGCCAGCTTGTCGAGCGCCTGTCCGCGCCCGACCAGCGAGCCGGAAAGCAGCGTGACGGGGTTGCCATCCAGCGTGAAGGATATGGTGCCGTCGCCTGCGGTCTGCATCGCCAGCGCGAAGGCATCACCGCCGCTGACAAGCTGCGGCCCGCCGGTGCCGCCAATACGCACTTCAACGGTGTGATCGGCGTTGATGTTTGCGAGGACATCGACATGCTCTGAAAGCTGCTGAAGCAGATTGTCGCGCTGATCGAGCAGCGAGGTCTGATCGCTTGAGGCATCGGCGGCGCGGGCAAGGCGCAGGTTTACGCGGCCCAGTTCGCCAGCCAGAAGATTGACTTGCGCGACATCGTCCGCCGTTTCGAAGTGGAGGCCATCGCGCACCGCATCCAGGCTTGAGGAGGCGATGTTGAAGGTGCGCGTCATCGTGCGCGTGCCTTCGATCGCGGCTGCGCGCAATGAGGGATCGACCGGATCGGAGGCGAGCTGTTGCAGCGTCGCTTCAAAATTGACGATGGCGGGGAAAACCCCGGTCTGCTCTATCGCCGATTCGATGTTTTGCAGGCCTGCCACTTCGGTATCGGCGCGGGCCAGATCGGCGCCGGTGCGGCGCACTTCGGCCTGCCGGAACAGATCGGCGTTGCGGACAACCTTGTCCAGCCGCACGCCCGAAAGAGAAACGTCTCCGATCCTGCCGATGCCGCCGGAGGATGAAACTTCCTCAAGCCGGACGCTACGCCGCACATAGCCTTCGGATGATGCGTTGGCGATGTTCTGTGCCGTAACATCAAGCGCGAGACGCGCTGTTTGTGCGCCGCTCCGGGCAATGGAGAGGAGATCTGATGCCATGGCTTATCTCTCCTCTGGCAAGTGGCGTTCAAGCTGGGCCTGGATCATTGATGCCATGCCCAGCGCGCCGGTTTGCGCGGCGATATCGGCGAAGTTTTCGTCCTGCATCTGGCGGAAGGTGTTCATGCCCTCGCTGGAGAACAGATCGCCGCCCAGATCGGTTTTGCGCGCCGCCGCCAGCATCTGGCGAACGAAAATCGCTTCAAACTGTTTGGCAGCCGTCGCCAGTTTCGCGCGTTCGCTGTCTGGCGATGCGGTTTTGGATGGCGCGGACGCGTTGGTTGCGAGCGGGATCATATCACCACCATTTCCGCTTTGAGCGCGCCCGCCTGTTTGAGCGCTTCAAGGATGGCGACAAGATCGGACGGGCTGGTGCCCAGAAGATTGAGCGCATCGACGATCTGCGCCAGCGATGCGCCGGGCTGAAACAGCGCAACGCTGTTGCCCGTTTCCTCAACCGCGATTTCGCTTGATTGCTCAACTGCGGTCCGGCCCTCGCTGAATGGTGCGGGCTGGATCACGCGCGGGGTTTCATCAATGCGCACGGTCAGTTTGCCGTGGCTGATTGCGGCGGGCGAAAGCCGCACCGCGCTGTTGATCACTACCGTCCCGGTGCGGCTGTTGATGATGACGCGGGCCGCGGTTTCGGCGGGGTTCACATCGATCATCTCAATCGCGGCAAGCAGGCTTGCGCGGGTGTCTGCGCCCTGGGGCAGGCGCAGCGCGATGGTGACGCCGTCTTCAATCGTGGCGGTGCCCGGCAGCATTTTGTTGACCGCATCGCGCACGCGCGCGGCGGTCAGGAAATCGGCGTTGAACAGGTTGTACCGCACCGTATCGCCGGTTTCGAAGCCGGTGGCGACTGCGCGCTCAACACTGGCACCGTCGGCAATGCGGCCCACGGTGGGCACGTTGACGGTCAGCTTCGATCCGTCCTTGGCAGAAACGCCAAGGCCGCCAACCGCAAGATTGCCTTGCGCCATGGCATAGATCTGGCCGTCCGCGCCGATCAGCGGAGACAGGATCAGCGCGCCGCCGCGCAAGGATTTTGCCTTGCCGATGGTCGAAACGGTCACGTCGATGCGCTGGCCCGGCTTGGCAAAAGCGGGCAGATCGGCTGTGATCATCACCGCGGCGGCATTCTTGAGGCCGGGCGAAACGCCGGGCGGCAATTGCAGCCCCATGCGGCCCGAAATGCCTTTCATCGCCTGTGTCAGGTATTCAAGATTATCGTCGCCTGTGCCGGCAAGGCCGACAACGATGCCATAACCGGTTAACTGGTTGGATCGTACGCCCTGAAACTGGCCCAGATCGCGCACGCGTTCTGCATGTGCGATGCCGGGCATGAGAAGAGCGATGGTGAGGATCGCGGCAAATATCGAACGGATCATGGTCTGCCTCCTCAAAACGGACTGATCATGTTGAAAAAGCGGCCAAGCCAGCCTTGCTTGCTGGAACGCTGCAACGCGCCTTTGCCGGTGTATTCGATGTGCGCATCGGCCACCTGAGTGGAAAGGACGCGGTTTTCCATGTCGATATCGGCCAGCCGCACGATCCCGGAAAACCTGATCCATTCGCGTCCCTGGCTTAGCAACATGCGCTTTTCCCCTTTTACAAGCGCGGTCCCGTTGGGGCGCACCTGGGCGATGGTGACGGAAAGCGTGGCGGCAAGTGAACTTGTCTGTCCGGCATTTCCTTTTCCATTGAACGACGAACTGCTCGAAGCTTTAAGGGCATCGGGGCTGAGGAATGAGAACGGCCCGGTGCTGGGCGGGGTTAGAGACAGGTTGCCGCCTTTATCGCTTTTTGAGCTGACAGACTTGGATGTGGTGGTGCTTTCGATCAGCAAGATCGTCAGCGGATCGCCAACGCTGCGCGCGCGCGATCCTTCGTGCAGCGCGGCATAGCCGGCTGACGCCTGAAAGATGCTGCCGTTTGCCGCGCCGGGTGAAGGCTCGGGAACGGCTGCGGGCAAAGTTGCGGCGAAAGTTTCGCGCGGGCGTTTTTTGGCATGCGCCGTGGGGCTGGCGGTGATCGCCAGTGCAATCGCCGCGCTGCCAAGCAAAGTTGCGTGTTTCATCGTTGTCACAGCGTCTGGTTTGCGTTTTGCAGCATTTCATCGACGGCCGAGATCATCTTCGAATTGATCTCATACGCGCGCTGGGTTTCGATCATGTCGACCAGCTCCTGTACGATGTTGACATTCGATCCCTCCAGCATCCCTTGCCGGATATTGCCGCGCCCGCCTTCACCCGCGATGCCGATCTGGGCCGCGCCGCTGGCGCCGGTTTCAAGAAGGAAGTTATCCGCTGCGGCCTGAAGCCCGCCGGGGTTGGCAAAGCTGGCAATCGTGATCTGGCCAAGCTGGCTGGCTTCTGTCTGCCCGGCGATAGCGGCGGAAACGGTGCCGTCTTCCGATATGCTGACGGCGGTTGTGCCTTCGGGAACGGTGATCGGCGGCTGGACGATAAAGCCCTGTGTCGTCACCAGCTGGCCATCGGACGAGCGGGTGAAATTGCCCGCGCGGGTATAGCCAAGCTGGCCGCCCGGAAGCTGCACCTGAAAATACCCGTCGCCATCAAGCGCCAGATCAAGCGAGTTTCCGGTGGTGTTGAGCGTGCCTTGCGTGGCGATCCGGGTGGTGGATTGCACGCTGACGCCGGTGCCAAGGTTAAGCCCGGTTGCATAGGCGGTTTCGTTCGAGCTTTGCTGCCCGGCAACGCGCGCATCCTGATAGGCCAGCGTCGCGAAATTGGCGCGATCGCGCTTGAACCCGGTGGTGCCGACATTGGCAAGGTTGTTGGCGATAACGCGCATGCGCGCATCTTGTGCTTCAAGCCCGGTGCGGGCGACGTGTAGTGCGGAACTGGGCATCATGTATCCTTTTCGTTAGCCGCTGATGCGCATCAATCGCGCGCTGCCCTGATCAATCTCGCTGGCAGTGGAAACGAGCTTGGTGCGAATATCGAACAGCCGCTGGGCCTCGATCATTTCGACGAGAACCTGACTGGGAACGACATTCGACTGTTCGAGTGCGCCGGTCAGCACGCGGGCGTTTTCATCGGCGGGCAAAATCGCGTTGCCTTCATCTGCCCCGCCGCGCACGCGAAACTGGCCATCCAGCCCTTTTTCCAGATCGCTGCCGGTGAAGCTGGCCAGCTTCAGCCGGTCAATCTGTTGCGGCGGTTCTTCGGGCGTGGCCGGGTTGGAAACCATCACCGCCCCATCGGGCGCGATCGAAACATGGGTGCCAAGCGGCACGGTTACCGGGCCGTTTTCGCCGATCACCGGCAAACCATCGCCGTTCTGGACAAGCCCGCTGGCGGTGACCGAAAGATCGCCGCGCCGGGTATAGGCTTCGCCGCCATCGTGGGCTTGCACGGCGAGCATCGTGTCGCCCTGCATTGCGATGTCCAGCCCGCGCCCGGTCTGGGTGAGCGTGCCGTCCTTCATCGATGCGCCGCGCACCTGTGCATGGCTCATCGCGCGCACTTCCAGCGACTCTCCGTCGAGGGTCATCGGAGTGGCTTCGAGTATCTCGGCACGAAAGCCGATGGTTTGCGCATTGGCCATGTTGCTGGCGATCATGCGCTGGCGCACCATCGATGCGTTCATGCCCGATACGGCGGTGTAGATCAGCCGGTCCATTGCGGTTCAGCCTGGCTTATGTGCGCAGGTTGATGACGGTCTGGCTGATCTGCGTGGCGGTATCGATGGCCTTGGCATTGGCCTGGAAATAACGCTGCGCGGTAATCAGGCTGACCAGCTCTTCGGCAATATCGACGTTGGAGCGTTCCAGCGCGCCCGAAAGCAGCTGGCCAAACGATCCGAATGTCGGCTGGCCATATGTCGGCGCGCCGGAAATGCCGGTGGCCTGCCAGTTGGAAGAGCCGACTTGCTGCAACCCGGTTGGCGAGATGAACGAAGCCAGCGCAACGCGGCCCAGATTATCGTTTGTGCCATCGTCATAGGTTGCGGTGATGGTGCCATCAACATCGATCGTCAGCCCGGCAAAAGCCGCGCCCGCGCCGTTTGTGGCGGGTATCTGCGCGTCGATCGGCGGATCGACAAGCGGGTCTGCCCCCGGCGCGAAGATCTGCATGCGATTGCCCGATCCATCGTGGATGAAGCCATTCTCGTCGCTGGCGAAGCTGCCGTTGCGGGTAAACAGACGCTTGCCCGTGTCCGCGTTTACGGTGGTGAAAAAGCCGTCGCCGCTCACGGCCAGATCAAGCGCGGAGCCGGTCTGCTCGATCGCCCCGATAGAGAAGTTCTGGGTGATCGCTTCAACCGTTGAGCCGATGCCCTGAACCATCTTGGGATTGGTAAAGGCCGAACCGGCAACGAGATCGCCAAAATCAACGCGCGACTTCTTGAAGCCCGCCGTCTCGGCATTGGCGATGTTATGGGCGACAGTGTTAAGATCGGCCTGGGCGTTTTTCAGCCCGCTGAGCGATGTATAAAAGGACATATCGAATTACTCCTGTGGGGGATGGGTATCGGCTTCGCCGTCCGTTGCCGGATTGCCTGAAGTGGCTTGCTGCGCGGCCAGCACGGCATCGAGTTTGGATGCGATGGACTGGAGATTTGCGTTCATTTCGGCGAGGCCGGACAAGGCCTGCAAATTCTCGTTCACTTCCGCGATTCCGGCGAGCGAAGAAAACTGCGCCATCTGGGCCAGCATCTCTTTCTGATCGACCGGATCGAACGGATCCTGATGCTGCATCTGCACTGTCATCAGCCGCAGAAAATCATTCTGATCGAGCGAAGACAGCGCGCCGCCCGAAGAAGACTGTGCCAGTGCGGGCGCAGGCGCGGGGGAAGACGCTGAAGCGCCATTGATCGGAGTTGTCGTCATTTGAGCCTCATTGTTTCGAGCATGAGTTGTTTGGCGGTGGAGAGCGCTTCGACCAGATTCTGATATTGGCGCGAGCTTTCCAGCATCTCGACCATCTCGGCATTTTCATCGACGGGCGATTTCCAGATATCGCCGTTCTCGTCCGCCAGCGGATGATCGGGATTGTGTTCGCGGATCGCATTGGCATTATCGCGCACAACCTGGGTGACGCGCACTGTGGCCAGTCCGCTGGCGCGATCGAGCTGTTCTGAAAATACCGGACGGATCGCCCGGTAGGTTGCATCTTCGCTGTTCGAAACCGTGCCCGCGTTGGCAAGGTTCGATGCCGCAGCGTTCATGCGCACCAGCTGGGCCGACATGCCCCGCTGGGCAAGATCGAACATGGTGAGGGGAGGGCCGGACATGCCTATTCCCCCTTCAGCGCGCGGGTGATGGTGTCAGCCCGACCGCGAATGAACGACAGCGTGGCGGAATAGCCCACCGCGTTTTCGGAGAAAGCGACCTGTTCGGTCTGCATCTCGACCGTGTTGCCATCAAGCGAGGGCATCACCGGCACACGATAAAGCGTGGCGCTGTCGGCTGCCTTGGTGCTGTCCGCGCCCGCCATCCGGGCGTTGAGCGCGGCGGCAAAATCAATGTCGCGCGCTTTGTATCCCGGCGTGGCTGCATTGGCGATATTGGATGCCAGCACGCCCATGCGCTGTGAACGCAATTCCAGCGCCATTCCATGAATTCCGAATATGCTCTCGGTCATCGCATCGTGTTCCCGCGTTAGTTGCGCGAGAGGGATTGCATGGCCCGTGCCAATCGCAGTTTTCCGGGGTTTACGATGCTGGATGGCGGCAACAGGCGGCAGGTGTTTGCCGGAATGCGGCAAAGTGGGACCGCCCCATGAAATACGCGCCGGCAATGCCGTTCTTCGCATGCAAAGGAGAACCTGCGCATGGATTTTACCAGTCTTGTCGATGGCCGCGCGGCCGCGCTGGTGTTTGGCGGAACCTTGCTGGCGACGCTGCTGCGAAGCGGGCTGGGCGATTGCATGGCCACGGTTCGCGTGTTGCTGCGCATGAGCAGACGGCGTTTCGATGCCGAAGCGATCCGGGGTGAACTGGCGCGGCAGGTGCGCGAGATCCAGAAAGACGGGCTGGTGCGCGCCAACCCCCATGCGTTTGGCGATGCCGAATTCGATGAAGCAACCGGCGCGATGATCGAGGCGCGCTCTGTCGATGCGATGCTGGCAATGCACGAACATCACCGCGCGCGAAGGACCGGGATTGCCAACAAGGCTTCGCACACGCTGGCGCAGGCGGCAGAGCTTGCGCCGGTGTTCGGGCTGGCCGGAACGCTGGTTTCATTAAGCCAGCTTCCCGCAAACGGGCTGGAAGCCGGTCAGTTCGCGGGGGCGATCGCGCTTGCGGTTCTGACCACGCTTTATGGGCTGCTGCTGGCCAATCTGCTGCTGGCGCCGCTGTCACGCGCGGTTGAGCGGGCGATCGCGCGCGAAGAGGAAGAACGCGAAAAGCTGTTTGACTGGTTATCCGCGCAGATCGCCCCGGCGACCGTTCATCACGCGCCCGCCGAACTGGTGGACGTTGCATGATCGCGCGCGCGGGCAGCGGATGGCAGACTGTGCTGGCCGATCTTTCGATGATCCTGTTTATCGTGACGGCGGCAGTTGTCTCGGTCCCCGACAAACCCAGCCGCAAGGCAACGCCGCGCGTTGCGGTTTCCCAGCAGTCCGAACCGCTTGCCTACTACGCCGACGAACCGGACGCACCGCCACTGGCGCAGTGGCTGGCCGCGCAAGGTGTTGATGAGCGCCAGCAACTGACCATCACCGCGCATTACGCGCGCGGCGATCAGGCAACGGTGCTGGCGCGCGCGGGCTATCTTGCGCGCGAAGCGGGTGAGGCCGGTGCGCGTGCGCGCATCGTTCTGGAGCCGGGGCGCGGCGGGATCACCGCAGTGCTGGCCTATGATGTGCCGCAGACCGGCCGGGAAGCAAAGCTGGCACAAGACTTGCTGGATACGGCGCAAACACCACAAGACAGACAGGATAAATGATGAGTATTGCCCTGACCCTTGCGATCGCCGCCAGCGCCGCTGCATCTTCGTTTGCCGATCTTGCGGCGATAGATGCGCAGGTCCGGCAATTCACCGGCGCGCCGATTGGTGCGCAAGGAGGCGCGGCGCAACCGGTTGACCGGCGCCTGCGTTTGCGCGCCTGCCGCGCGCCGCTGGGTTTGCACTGGCGCACGCAGCGCCGCGAAACTGTTGTAGTCCAGTGCCATGATGCGGGCGGCTGGCGCTTGTTTGTGCCGGTTCAGGCACCCCGGCGCGCGGTTGCCGTGCTTCCTGCGATTAATCGCGGCGATGCCGTGACGATGGCGGTATCGGGCAGCGGGTTTACCGTTTCGCGCCCTGCCGAAGCCATTGAAACGGGCAAAATCGGCGCGTGGATCAAGGTGCGCCCGGTTTCGTCGCAACGATCAGGCGCGCAAATTGTGCGTGCGCAGGTTATCCGCCCCGGACTGGTGCGTTTGCCATTGCCCTGATCGGGAAATGCGCGATGAGGCAGGTTTCTGCCGTAACCAGCCCTTAATTTGCCGCCGTACCTGCCGTTCTGTGATGGGAAGCAACACCAAGGAGCGGCATCATGCCACCTATCGAAGTGGGACCTGCGCGCGCAATCAGCGCCATTGATAACAGGCTTGCCCGCGAAACGCGGGGGCAAGGACAAGGGCCGCAGAAGGCTCGTGATCAGGTGGATCAGACCGTCGTCAAAAGCGATGTGCCCACCGCCGGTGAACCGCCGGTCGATGCCGAGCGCGTTCAGGTGATCCGCAAGGCGGTGGAATCGGGCACATATCCGATCCTTCCGGCGCGGATCGCCGATGCCGTGATCGCGGCGTCAGTCATGCTGAGGAGCGGCGAATAATGGAAATGGGAACCATGCGGGAAACCTTGCGGAAAATGCTTGCCGTCCTTGAAGCAGAGCGGCAGGCGCTTGCCGGGCTCGATCTCGATGCGATTGTTGGCGCGGCGCAGGATAAGGGCCAGCTTTGCGGCACGCTTGATGGCGCGAATGACGTTGATCTCGATGAGGAATGCCGCGCCATGCTTGATGCCGCGCGCCGCCAGAACGAGGTAAACCGCCAGGTTCGCAACCTTGTGGCCGCCAATGTCTCCACCCGCCTCGATGTGTTGAGCGGTGATGCCGGGCTCTATCGTGCCCAGCCTGCGTATGGCTATGCGGGCACCCGCGCCTGATCTGAAAGCCGTTTGGCACGGCTCTTGCTGAACAGTCCCCGAACTATGTGAACGGGGAGCCGGAAGTGAGCGAGAGTCAGGCGATTGAAGCGGTTGGACGAAGCGGCGGCGATGTGCGCGCCGCCATTGCACGCGCATCGCAAAAGACCGGCATCGATTTCCAATACCTTCTGGCGCAAGCCAAACTGGAATCGAATTTCGATCCGAAGGTCAACGCCAGAACATCCAGCGCCGCTGGTCTCTATCAGTTTACCCGTGGCACCTGGCTGGAAACGCTGGATCGTCATGGCGAAGCGCACGGCCTGTCATGGGCCGGAGATGCGATTTCCGGCGGGCGGGTAAACAACCCGGATATGGCGGCGCGGATTATGGCGCTGCGTTACGATGCCGATGCCTCCGCGTTGATGGCGGCGGAACTGGCGCGTGATAATGGCGCGCACCTCAAAGGCATTCTCGGCCGCGATCCCGATGCGGCAGAACTTTATCTGGGCCATTTTATGGGCGCTGGCGGCGCGGGTCGGTTTCTGAAGGAACTGGCCAGTAACCCTGAACGCAACGCGGCGGCGATGATGCCAGAGGCAGCCGCTGCAAATCGCGCGATTTTCTATGAGCGCGGCGGCGCACCGCGCAGTGTTTCAGGCGTCATGGACCTTATCCGCAACAAGGTTTCGGGCGCGATGGAAAGCGGCGGTGCTGCCTGGGCCATCCATGGTGGCGGGGCTGTGGATGCTTCGCGTGATATCGCTGATGGCTTTTTCAATGCGCCGGTTGTTCGCGAATTTCAGGCTGCGCGGGCGACTGCGGCTGCGCAGCCTGTTTCGGCTGCGTTGCCGGTTTCCGGGCCGCAAAGATCAATGGCCGATACGCTGCAAAGCGCTTTTGGCGCGGTGAGCGGTGAAGGGCAGGGTAGTGCCCCGGCGCTGGTCCGCACTGCTTATGAAAAACTTGCAAGGTTCGGGATGTGAGCATGGCAGGCAACATGCCCAAAGTCTCTACACTGGCGCTTCCAGCGGGCATTCTGGCGCTGATGGTGCTGATGATCGTACCGGTTCCGGCGACGTTGCTGGATGTTTCGTTCGTGCTCAACATCGCCATTTCCGTGGCGATCCTGATGGCGGCGATGAACGCGCACAAGGCGCTTGATTTCTCGTCATTCCCTTCGGTCCTGCTGTTTGCCACGCTGCTGCGGCTGGCGCTTAATGTTGCTTCGACCCGGGTTGTGCTGGTTCATGGCCACGAAGGCGAAGCGGCCGCGGGCAAAGTGATCGAAGCATTCGGCGCGTTCCTGATCGGCGGCAATTTCGCGGTCGGGCTGTTTGTGTTCCTGATCCTGATCATCATCAATCTGGTGGTCGTTACCAAGGGCGCGGGCCGGGTTTCGGAAGTTTCCGCCCGGTTCACGCTTGATGCCCTGCCGGGCAAGCAGATGGCGATTGATGCGGATCTTGCCGCCGGGCTGATGACAGCCGACGAGGCCAAGGCCCGCCGCCGCGAAGTTTCTACCGAGGCGGATTTTTATGGCTCGATGGATGGTGCGTCCAAGTTCGTCAAAGGCGATGCGATTGCCGCGCTGCTGATCCTTGGCGTCAACATTATCGCCGGGTTCTGCCTGGGCATGCTGACGCACGATCTTTCAGCCGGAGACGCGGCGCAGACGTATATCACGCTGGCGGTTGGCGATGCGCTGGTTGCACAAGTGCCCTCGCTGCTGCTGTCTATTGCCGCGGCTGTGATCGTCACGCGCGTCGGCGATAATCGCGATCTTGCCGGACAGATCGGCGGACAGTTTTCCGATCCGCGCAGCTGGCTGCCAGTGGCGTTTGTGCTGGGCGCAGTCGGGATGATCCCGGCGATGCCGCAAAGCATTTTCCTGCCCGCAGCGGCAATCGCGATGTGGATATGGCACAGTCTGCGCAGCCGTGTTCCGGCACCCGAAACAGATGCAACGGCAGAAGCGCCGCCCGCCGATCCTGCAAAAATATCACTTGATGATGTGTCCGATCACACACTGGTGACGATCGAACTTGGCTATGGCCTTGTGCAGCTGGTCGATGATCGGCGCGGCTCTCCGCTTGTTGCCCGCGTGACGGGTGTGCGCAAGCAGCTGAGCCAGGCTTTTGGCTTCGTGGTTCCGCAGTTTCGCGTGCGCGATGCGCTGGATATGCCGCCGCACGATTATCGCATTCTGGTGGGCGGCGTTGCGCTGGGCGGAGCGACAATCCGCGCGGATCGCATTCTTGCAATCGATGCGGGCGAAGCGCGCAAGGGACACACATTGAAAGGCGAGGAAACGGTCGATCCCAGCTTCGGCTGCCCGGCCTTGTGGATTGATCCTGCCGCGCGCGATCATGCCATTGCCGAAGGGTTTCTAACGGTCGACGCCAGCACGGTTATCGCCACGCAGCTGAACCAGCTGTTGTCCGAACGCCCGCAGGATCTGCTGGGCCCGGATGAAGTGCGCAGCCTGATCGACGCGGTGAAAGAGCATTCGGCGGGACTTGTCGAAACGGTCTATCCGCAGCCGCTGTCGCTTGCGGGGATCACCCGGCTGCTCAAGGCGCTGCTCGAAGATGGCATTCCCATCGGACACCCCTTGCCAATCCTGACCAGCCTGAGCCGCGCGGTTCAGGAAACGCAGGAACACGACAAACTGGTGGAGATGGTGCGGGCCGATCTGGGCGCGCTGATTGTCGGGCGCGTGTGCGGACCCAGTGACCGGCTTGCGGTTGTCACGCTGGATGCTGCGCTTGAAGGCTCTATCGTTCAGGGGTTGCACGATCCCACAACCGGGCAGCCGGTGATCGAACCCGATCTTGCGCGCATGATCGGTGAGCGGATCGCCGATCTGGCTGCCGCGCGCGATCCTGGCGCTTCTCCGCTTGCGCTGATTGTTCAGCCGCATGCTCGCCGGGCACTGGCCGCACTGCTGAAAATGCGCGCGCCATCGTGCCTTGTCCTTTCAATTTCAGAGCTTCCCGCCGCGCAGCCGATTGACGTGCTCGATGTGATCGGCGCGCCCGATCCGGCAGCTGGCGTTGCCGGCCAGCCGCCCGGTTTGCCTCATCCTGAACACCGGCCTGACCCCCGACCCGAACCCCATCCCGATATGTCCACGCCAACCGAAAGCATGGCCGCATGAAACACGATCAAAATGCCTTTCAAAATGCCCTCAATCCCGCAGGCGCTGCGCATTCTGCCGCCGCTGCCGCCGCCGCTGCCTATAGCGGCGATGTTGCAGACAGGGTTCGACGGTTTTTGCCGATGGTCCGGCGGCTGGCCTGGCACGCCCATGGGTCTGGCAGGCCGGGAATCGAGGTTGACGATCTGATGCAGGCCGGTCTTGTCGCGCTTACCGAATGCGCGCAAAAACATGAAGGGCCGGGCGAAGACGGGTTTGCCGCATATGCCAAGATGCGCGTGCGCGGGGCGATGGTCGATCTTGTGCGTCGCAGCCTGCCGATTTCGCGCGGCGCAGCCGATCGCCGCCGCCGGGTGCGCGAGAAAGAGCATGAACTGATCGGCACACTTGGCCGCAATCCAACGCCCGCCGAGCTGGCCGAGGCGCTGGACATCACCGAAAACGAACTGGCGCGGATGCGCGCTTCAAGCGAGCCGCTGCACTTCAGTTCGATCGATGAAGTCTATTCCGATCACGATCCGGCGTTCGCCGATAATGAGCCGGACAGTCTGGAGCTGTTGCAAAGCGAGGAACTGCGCGAACAGGTGATCGAAGCGATCACGGCCCTGCCGGAACGGCTGAAACTGGTGATCCAGCTTTACTTCGTAGAGGAGCTGAACCTTGCCGAAATTGCCGAAGTCCTGAGTGTCAGCATCCCGCGCATTCATCAGCTGAAGGCGCAGGCGCTTAAAAAGCTGCGCCAGTCGCTCGAAGGCGTGGATGTGGATGTCAGTCTGCTTTGATCGGCGTATCCTGTCCGCGTGCAATCGCAAAGATAACGCCGGACAATGCGGCAAGCGCGATCAGGTTGGGCAATGCCATTGCGGCGTTAGAGATGTCGCCCAGCCGCCATACGAAACCGAGCGGCGCGAACGATCCGATGAAGATCGTGATGCACCACAAAACGCGCCAGATAAAATGCATGATAAGTTCGCCGCGACGCGACGCAAACGGCGTCAGGTCATACAGATACGTGATCGCGCGCTGGCCATAATAGCTCCACGTCAGCAGCGTGGTGAACACGAACAACAGCAGCGCCACCGAAGCCACCAGCGTGCCGAACGGAATGCCAAGGATGGGAAACGGGAAGGCGGCGGCAAATGCGCCCGATGTCATTTCAAAACCGCTGAGGTCCGATTGCCATGCATGTTCCACCGCGATGGTTGCGCCGCTGGCATCGACGTGGGTGAAATTGCCTTGCACCGTCAGGATCACCAGCGCGGTCATCGTGCAGATCACCACCGTATCGATAAAGCAGCCGAGCATCGCCATGCGGCCCTGCACAACCGGATCGCTGGTTTGCGCGACGGCATGAGCCATCGGGGTGGAGCCCTGACCCGCTTCGTTTGAAAACAGCCCGCGCGCAACGCCCGCGCGGATGGCGATGATGATCATCGCGCCGGTGAATCCGCCGCTGGCCGATTGGGGATTGAACGCGCCGTGGAAAATGCGACCGAACGTCTCGGCAATGTCCGCAATGTTGAGCAGCAGCGCGACGATTGCCATCAGGATATAGGCACCGGCCATGACCGGGACGATCTTTTCGGCAACCGAACCGATCGATTTGATGCCGCCGATGATAACGATGAATACCGCCACCGCAGCGATCAGCCCGCCGATCCATTCTTCAAGGCCGGTCAGCTCATGCACGGAATCGGCGAAACTGTTGGCCTGAATGCCGTTGCCCGTCACCAGTGATGAAAACAGCGTGCCAAGGCAGAAAAACACCGCCAGCCATTTCCACTTCGCACCAAGTCCTTGCGTAATGTAGGTCATCGGGCCGCCGCGCACATGGCCATCTTCGGTGCGTTCGCGATATTTGATCGCCAGCGCGCCTTCGCCAAACGCCAGCGCCATGCCGATCAGCGCGGTGATCCACATCCAGAAAATTGCGCCCGGTCCGCCCAGTGAGATCGCCGTTGCAACCCCGGCAAGATTGCCGGTGCCGACCTGCCCGGAAAGCGCGGTGGAAAGCGCCGCGAACGGAGAGATTTCACCTTGCGATTTGTCTGTCCTGCGTTTGAACAGCCCGCCAAATGCCGCGAACAGATGCCGCAACGGATAGAACCTGAGGCCGATCATCATGAAGATGCCGATGCCGAACAGCACGATCACCATCGGCGGTATCGGTTCGCCGTTGATGGACAGCCACGGCAGCGCTTCGCCTTTCCATGAACCGCCCCAGATGAAATCGGAAAGATTAACGATGGGATCGGTCCAGCGCTCGAACGCCGCTTCGAATGCGCCTTCTTCCGGTGTCGCGGCCATGTGTTCGTTATCCCCTGTGATCCGTTGTCACTCTCCTAGAATGCAATTCGCTCCAATGCGAGGGGGGAGTGCGGGGAGAGGTTTGCAAACAGGTGGTATGGTGGGACGCGAGGCGGTGTTTTGCTGCCGGGGCTGCAAAAGGGGCTGCAAAAAAGGTCTTGGTAAAATGCCGGTTGCGCGTTTAGCAGTTCTGGCGATGACAAAGACTTCCAATATTTCAAAGCGGCGGCGCTCTGCCCTCAAGGACAATGGCCCGGAATACATGGCCAAGCGCGAAGAGCTGATCGAAATTGCTGCGCAGCAATTCAAGCAGAGCGGCTATCGGGCCACCACGCTTGCCGAGATCGGGCGCAAGGCCGGATTGGACCGGGCCACGGTCTATTATTACTTCGGCAGCAAGGAAGAGCTGTTCCGCGAAATTCTGCGCACCGGCGTGGCCGCGAACATCGAGGAATGCACGCGCATTTCAGAGGATCATTCGCTTGATACGGTTGCCAAGATCGAAGCGATCATGAGCCAGCTTATGAAAGCCTACGATGAGCATTATCCGCACATGTATGTTTATATTCAGGAAGAGATGGAGCGGATCACCAGCGAGAAAAGCGTCTGGTCGCAGGAACTGATTTCACAGACCC
Organism: uncultured Sphingomonadaceae bacterium; assembly: GCA_947258815.1. GTDB lineage: Bacteria > Pseudomonadota > Alphaproteobacteria > Sphingomonadales > Sphingomonadaceae > Novosphingobium. The sequence goes on along the minus strand of CAMYJW010000030.1, from coordinate 534,711 downwards.
GCAAGTTTGAGCAGATCGTGATCGAACTCATTTCCCAGGCGGCCGAGGAAGGCAAGCTGCGCGAAGACATTCCCGTTTCGATCGCGGCCAATGCGGTGTTCGGCATGATGAACTGGACTCACCGCTGGTATCAGCCGGGCAGCAGGCACGATGCGCAGGAGATCGGCAAGGCGTTCTCCTCTATCTTCCTTGAAGGCATGAAGCAGCGTTGAAGGGGCGGTTTTGCCCGCCCGCTCAATCCGCTTCGGCCACGATCTTGCGCAACGCCACTTTGTCAACTTTGGTGGCTGACATCGGCCAGTCTTCCGCATTGATGAACACGATGCCGCGCGGAACCTTGTAATTTGCGATATTGCCGCGGCAAAAGTCGATCAGTTCGGGTTCTTCAACGGTTTTTCCGGGGGTGAGTTCGACAAAGGCGACCGGAACTTCATCGAGCCGATCATCCGGCTTTCCGACCACTTCGGCAAGGCGAACGGCCGGGTGTGTGCAAAGGTAGGCCTCGATCTCCACGGCTGCGACATTCTCGCCGCCAACCTTGAGCATGTCCTTGACCCGGCCATTAAACGTGAGGTTGCCTGCCGCGCTGCGCGCATAAAGATCGCCGGTGTGCAGCCAGCCGTCCTCGTCGATCGCTTCGGCGGTTTTTTCCGGCGATCGCCAGTAGCCGCTGGTCACGCAGAACCCGCGCACCAGAATTTCTCCCACCGCATCATCGGGGGCGTCTTCGCCGGTTTCGGGATTGATGATGCGCACTTCCATGCCCGGAACGGCCTTGCCCTGGGTGGTGGCGCGTTCGTCCTGGGTTTCGTCTGCGGTGCTGAGCGCGAAAATTCCGGCCGTTTCGGTCATCCCGCAGGCTTGCAGCACGTCTGTGTCAGGCAGGCTTTGCTGCACTTTGCGGACCATCGCTTCGGGGCCGATCAGCAGCATTGTGCGGACATTGCGCGTGGCTTCGGCAAAATCGGGATGATCCACGAGCGGCTGGAAAATTGCGGGAAACCACGGCCAGATCGCTGTTGCGCCTTCGCGCTTCATCAGGGCAATCGCGCGGTCCGGCTCGAAGAAGGTGTCACACAGATAAGTGCCGTATGTGCCGATCACACCCAGAAACGGAGAGAGCGATCCGATGTGAAACAGCGGGCCGCCGCCCCATGTGATGTCATGCTCGGCAGAACGGAAACGCGTGTCGGCGCGCGCAACCGGGCCGCGGGTCATCGCTTCGTGAGAGAGCATGCAGCCTTTGGGGTTGGCGGTGGTGCCCGATGTGTAGATGATCATCGCCAGATCGGACAGGCGCGTCGCCAGCCGCAACGAATCGATCGTTTCGTCGTCAACGGCGCTGCCGGCGTTGCGGAAATCGTCAGGCGCCATGAACCCGGCGCTCGCTTCGCCAGAGAGCAGCGCGATGTGGCGCAGCGTCGGCGCTTCGGGAAGCGCCAGCGGGCCGGATGGGGATGACGTGACCGAGGGAAGGGCGCCGGCAATGATTTCCCGAAAATCAATGTAGCTGGTGTCGCCTGCGGCGGTCAGCAGCAGTGAAAGCTGCGCATTGTCGATGATGTAGGCCAGTTCCTTGGCTTTATGCCGGGTATGCAGCGGAACCGCCACGCAGTTGGCCAGCATCGTGCCGAACAGCCCGGCGATCAGTTCCCGGCCGTTGTTGCAGAACAGGCCAACTCTCGAACGCGGCGCTATGCCCAGTCCGACAATGCCTTTTGCGACGGCTTTCGCCTCGTCCAGCACTTCGTGATAGGTCAGGCCATACTCGGGCATTACAAATGCCTTGCGAGTCGGGTGCCGCGCGGTGCTCCGCACAAGCAGATCACCCACGGAGCAAACTTCATTCCACGAACCGAACGTCACGCATTCTCTCCCATTCGTTATCTGTCCCTGAAACTATCGCGCAGCAAGCTTAAGTCAACGTTGATGTTGATTCGTTTGAAGGATGCGATTTTCGCATTGACACGGTGGCAGGTTGACCACTATCAACATGCGCGTTGACAGATAGGGCTAGGGAGAACGAGGACGTGAAATATCATCTCATGCAGACGGGCGTGGTCGGACGCCGTCACGAGATCGAGCAGGGCATGGCAGGCCAGCGCAACGATCTGTATCAGCGTTTCCTCGAAGAAATCCGCGGTTATGTCCGTCAGGCGGACGAACTGGGCTATTACGGATATTGCCAGCCCGAACACCACCTTCAGATCGAAGGTTTTGAGGCGAACAACCACCCTGGCATGTTCAGCCTTTTCGTTGGCGAAAATTCCAAGCGGCTGCACGCGGGGATCATGGGCTACACCATGACGACTCACAATCCGGTTCGCGTTGCGGAAGAAATCGCGACACTCGATCATATGTTGCAGGGCCGGATGTATTGCGGATTTACCCGTGGCTATCATGCGCGCTGGGTTGATGCTTATGCCGCCAAGGAAGGTGTCAGCGCGACCACGCCTGACAACGTGAAAGCCAAAGATGAGCAGGACGCGCGCAACCGCTCGCTGTTTGAAGAAGGTGTCAAGGTCGTCAAGAAGGCCTGGACCAACGATGTGTTCAGCCATCAGGGTGAAAACTGGCAGTTTCCGCCGCCCGGCGGATCGTCCGGCCACCCGGCCTATGCGAAATTCGGCAAAGGTCAGGATGCAGACGGCATTGTCCGTGAAATCGGGATCGCGCCGCGCTGTTATCAGGATCCGCACCCGCCGATCTATGGTGGTTTCGCAGCATCGCCGCGAACGATTGATTTCTGGGCGGAAGAAGGCGGCAAACTGATCGTGCTCGCCGATAATCTGGACTTCTGCGAAAAGCTCAACAATCGCTACATCGAAACCGCGAAAAGGTCTGGCCGCGAGGATTGCACCAGCGCGGACGCATCGGCGTGGGGCGGCTTCCTGATGTTGACCGATGACAAAGACAGGCAGAAAGCTCTGATGGAAGAGCACATGTGGTTCTGGGACGAATGGTTTATCCCGATGGGTCAGAAGCCACCGAACGTTCTGATCGGCAGCGCCGATGAAATCGCGGACAAGATAGGCAAGGCACATGATCGTCTGGGCTTTAACGAGCTGTTCCTGATGTTCGGTCAGGGCCATCTTGAGCCAGAGCAGAACCACGAGGAAATTGAGCAGTTCATTGCCAAGATCGCGCCGCGGTTCTCAACCAAGGACGAACGCGGCTTCTGGGTCTGAATAGGTGCCCTGCAGAGACCGAAAAACGGCCATGGGGTTTGGGAAAAGGATGTTTTAACTGATGGCGATGACAACAGGCATGGAATGCGGCATCTTCATGACGCCGTATAACCCGCCAAGCCGCACGCCGCGGCAGGTGTTCGACTGGGCCGTCAATATTGCCCAGATCGCGGATGAGGCGGGCTACGTCGATTACATGATCGGCGAGCATTACACGCTGGGCTGGGAAAATATTCCCATGCCCGAAGCGATCATAGCCGCTTGCGCGCAGACGACGAAGAATATCCGCTTTGCGCCGATGGCGCACCTGCTTCCCTATCATGATCCTGCAACGCTCGCGATTCGCATCGGCTGGCTCAGTCAGGTGATGGAAGGACGATATTTTCTGGGCGTCGCGCCCGGCGGACACAAGACCGATGCAGTGCTGCACGGGTACGAGGATCTCAGCCCGTTGCCGCCAATGCAGCTTGAAGCCTTGCGCCTGATGGAGCGCGTGTGGGAGCGTGAGCCGTTTGTCGAAGAAGGCAAGTATTTCCGCGCCGGGTTCCCCGGACCCGATACGATGCCGGAATACTGGGTCGATATCGCTGATAACAACCCATATGGCGGGCGCGACAAGCTGGAGATTGCCGTTACCGGCCTGTCGATGAATTCCAAATCGATGGAATTTGCCGGATCGCGCGATTACAGCCCGATCTCATTCTTCGGCGGCACGCCGCAGATGAAGGCCCATTGGGATACCTGGGCCGAAGCCAACGAAAAGGCCGGTTTCACGCCTGATCGCCGCCGCTTCCGGGTTTGCCGTGACATTTTCATCGCCGATACCGATGAAGAAGCCAAACGCATGGTGCGCAAGACCGGGCTGATGCAGACCTGGCACAAGTATCTCAAGGAAATCTACGTCAAGTTCGGCCTGTTCGACGGCATCATTTCTGACAGCGGCGTCGATATTACGCCTGAAGACCTCGACGAGGATTTCCTGGTCGAACATGTCATCCTGTGCGGTTCTCCCGAAACAGTGATCGAAAAGCTGGAGAAGCTGGCCGATTCCTGCGGCGGATGGGGGCAGATCGTCGCCAACCAGCATGACAGCATTGACGATCCCAAGCCGTGGGAAGAATCGCTCCGGCGCCTCTCCGCAGAGGTGTGCCCGAAGGTGAAAATGCCGATGTAAGTATCTGCGCCTCAAGTAAAATAAAACACTGGGGCCTTGGAGGAGAGTTTTCGGATGAGTACCGCCAGAGCATGCGTTCTCGTTGAGCCGAACAAGATCGAAACCTGGGATGTGCCGGTTTTCGATCCGCAGCCGGGCGGCGCGCTCGTGCGGATCGTCGCGGGCGGGGTGTGCGGCAGCGATGTTCATATCCAGACCGGCGAAGCAGGCATTATGCCGTTTCCGATCATTCTGGGTCACGAAGGCGTTGGCCGGATTGAACGGCTGGGCGACGGGACCGAGACTGACTATGCCGGGGTGCCGGTGAAGAAGGGCGATCTTGTGTACTGGGCGCCGATTGCGCTTTGCCATCGCTGCAACAGCTGCACCGTTCTCGAAGAAACGCCGTGCGAGAATTCGGAGTATTTCGAACACGCCGAAAAACCCAACTGGGGCAGCTATGCAGACTATGGCTGGCTTCCCAATGGTCATGCGTTTTTCCGGCTGCCCGATGGCGCCGATGTCGATGCGATTATCGCGCTGGGCTGCGCACTGCCAACCGCGCTGCGTGGGTTTGACCGGTGTGGCCCGGTTCGGCTGAGCGAGACGGTGGTGGTGCAGGGGGCAGGGCCGGTGGGCCTTTCCGCGGTGCTGCTCTCAAAACTTGCCGGCGCCAGCGAAGTGATCGTGATCGATCAGCATCCCAATCGGCTGGAAGTTGCAAAATCGCTGGGAGCGACGGCAACGGTTTCTCTTGGCGAAAGCGCAGAAGAGCGTCGGCGGCAAATTTATGAACTGTGCGGGCCCAAAGGGCCGGATGTCGTCGTTGAAGCTGCGGGCGTGCTGCAGGCTTTCCCCGAAGGGGTCGATCTCACGGGCAATCACGGGCGATATATCGTTTTGGGCCTTTGGGGCGCAATTGGCGAGCAATCCATCTCGCCGCGCGACACCACGCTCAAGAACCTGACGATCGCGGGTGCGACTTTTCCGAAGCCAAAACACTATTTTCAGGCTATGCATCTGGCTGCGCGCGTGCAGTCAGAAATACCGCTTGCCGCGCTTGTTACGCATCGTTTCGGAATCGAACAGGCGACGACAGCGCTGGAAATGACTGCCAAGGGCGAAGTGATCAAGGCGATCATCGACCCCGAACTGACTTGAAAACCGGAGGCTGACCAATGACCGAAGCTGCTGAAGCTGTTGCTGCTCCTGATAACCGCGCAAGGGCCCCCAAGCCTGCGCACGTTCCCGATGAGCTCGTTCGCGATGTCGATATGTATTCGCTTGATGGCATCGAAAAAGGCTATCACGAAGCGTGGGCAGAACTGCAGGCTGGCGATACGAAAGACCTGATCTGGACTCCGCTGACCGGCGGGCACTGGATTGCCATGAACGGGCCGATGATCCGTGAAATCTATGAAAATCCAGATCGTTTTTCCAGCGAAGTGATCTTCCTGCCCAAGGAAGCGGGTGAGAAATACGCGATGGTGCCCACGCGCATGGATCCGCCCGAGCATACGCCATACCGCAAGCTGCTCGATACCACGCTCAACCCCAAGCGTATCCGTGAGCGTGAGGAAATGGTCCGCAAGTCGGCCATCAGGTTGATTGAAGATATCGCGAAAAAGGGACATTGTGATTTTGCCAAGGAATACGCAAAAGTCTTTCCCGTGCATGTCTTCATGGCGATTGCCGATCTGCCGGTTTCCGATGCGGTGAAGCTGGGAGAGTTTGCCGATGACATGACGCGACCGCGTGGCGATACGCCCGAGGAAATGGCCGAATGTCTCGACAAGGCCAATCAGGGCTTTTTCCGTTACGCCGAACCGATCATCGATGCACGCAAAGGCGGAACCGGCACCGATATTATCACCACGCTGGTCAACGGCACGATCAACGGTGAGCCGATGGAACGGGAAAAGGAACTTGGCCTGATCTCGCTGCTGCTGCTTGGCGGCCTCGATACGGTGGTCAACTTCCTTGGCTTCATGATGCTCTATCTTGCCAGGAACCCTGAAAAAGTGGCCGAGATTCGCGACGATGAGCTGAAACTGCGGCGCGGCGTGGAAGAGCTGTTCCGGCGTTTTCCGGTGGTTTCAGAAGCGCGCATGGTAGCCAAGGATCAGACTTTTCACGGCGTTGAGCTGAAAAAGGGCGACATGATCCTATTGCCAACCGTGCTGCATGGTCTGGACAAGAACGCCAATCCCGATCCGTTCAATCTCGATTGGGAACGTAACGGCCCGGTCCACACGACGTTCGGCTATGGCCCGCACCGCTGTGTCGGCCTTCATCTTGCGCGGATGGAAGCGACGGTAACGCTGCAGGAATGGATCAAGCGCATTCCTGAATTCGGCCTTGCCAAAGATGCGAACCCGTCTTTCCAGTCAGGAATTATCGCCGCCGTGGATGATATTCCGCTGGTGTGGCCCACGAAATAAGCGCGCGTGCCCCTCGCGGTTGTTGCCGCGAGGGGCGCTCGTTTCGGCGGTCTTACACCGTCTTGCGCCGCTGTCAGGCATAGCCCTGATGCGGCGCTGCCGATGCCCCGATATCCAGCGCCTGCATGATCGCGCGTTTTTTGATGCCCAGCTTGATGCAGTTGGCCAGATGCACGCGAAAGCCGGGACCAAACTGATGAGACGGCGCGGCATCGCAAGCCATCGCCGCCAGTTCCTTGATCTGGGGCGACACCGTCCGCGTTTTCCATGGCACGGCGCAATATTCGAAAAATCCGACGAACAGATCGGGCGACATGCGCAGCATCGCCATCAGAAAGCCGGGCAATTCCTCTGAAAATGCTTTCCAGAACGGATCATCGCCCACGTGCTTGTCCCACAAGGCCTGGCGCTTTGCATCAAGCGGTTCATCGAGGTTCACCAGCCCGCGTTGCCGGGCGGCCTCGATCACCGGCACGCAGCCGATCATCAGCGTGTGGACGCCAAGGCCGGATGTCAGCGCGACAATTTCCTGAACCTGTTCAAGGCTGGCGCCGGCATCGAACGCGGCGGCGATTTCATTATCGATTCGCTGCGCGTCAATGGATGTGACCGACATGCTTACGCCCAGCGCAATCAGCGCGGCCGATAAAGCATCGAGCGCTTCGCCCTCATCAAGACTGGCTGATTTTTCATCGGCATACTGTCGTAGTTCGGCAAGACTGGTATATGACATTTGCAAAGTTTCCGATGATATTACGGGCTTGTCAACTTTCGCGTTGACTGGATTTTGTTTATACGACAAATTGTCGGTTAAGGGAGAGGCGAAACGTGGATTCACTGGAGGACAGGATTGTCCGGCTGGAAGATCGCGCCGGGATTCAGGATCTCGCCGCGCGGTATTTTCTTGCCACCGATGACGACGATTATGCAACGCTTGCGCAGTGTTTTGCGCGCGATGCCAAATTTGATGCAACCGGGTTTGAAGGCGGCGCGGGGCGCGATGCGATTATCGCATTTCTGAAAGCGGCGCGCTCTGGCATGGGGCAGACGGTCCACACGATCGATTATGCGCATGTCAATCTGACGGGAAAAGACACGGCCACAGGTGTTGTTACCGCACATCTCGAAATCGGCATGGGGGGTGAAACGGTCTATGCCGCCGTGCGGTATATCGATGAATATGCGCGCGAGGATGGTGAGTGGCGCATCTCCAGCCGCGCGATGAAAGTTGTGCACGTTGGAAGCTGGGATCAGGTTGGCTCTTCGCTCTCAACCCCGCTCAATGTGCGCTGGCCGGGCGGGGAACCTGCGCCAAGCGATTTGCCCAGGCCGGGATAGCGGGCTTTTTTGTCCATTCCATCAACATTGCTGTTGAGTGAACGGGGAAAATGGACTTGGACGGACTATCAGTGATGGATTGCAATTGTCTGGGCCGGATGGGCCCGATTAACACAGGAAGATGGAACAGCGATGACTGAAATGACTGAAATCGAAATGGTGATCGAGCAGCGCGCGATTGAACGGGTGCTGGCGGATTATGCCTATTACCTCGACATGAATATGCCCGCGGAGATGGCGGACCTGTTTGTCGATGATTGCGAAGTGAACTATGCACCCAACTTCGGCGCCAAAGGCATTGAAGCCTATAAGAAAACGCTCGACGGGATCGACACGTTTTTCAGGAACACCAGCCATCACAATAGTGGCACGGTCGTGGATTTCGTGTCTCCCACAGAGGCGAACACGCGCACCATCGTGCTGGCTATCCACCGCTATATGAAAGAGCGCCCGGACGGCATTCTTTATGGCCAGTATTTCGATACGCTCGTCAAAGTTGATGGTCGCTGGAAGTTCAAGACCCGCGAACTGCGCACGACGATGACGACCGACTATCACGTCAAGGGTGGCAACCCGATCGGACGCAACGATTAATCATGGCTGACGGTTCGCCACTGCGGATAGAAACGGGCGAGGCGATCAGCTGGATCGTTCTTGACCGGCCCGATCACTCGAACGCATTTTCGACCGGCCTGCTTGATGCATTTTCCGATGCATTGAAGCAGCTCGAAACGGAAGGTGCGCCGGTTATCGGCGTGCGCGGCGCGGGACGGGGGTTCAGCGCCGGTGCCGATTTGTCCGAATATAACGCCGGGGCGACGCCGATGGACGATGTTGCGCGTTTGCAGCGCAATCTCGAACGCTGGATCGCGATGTGGCGTCATCCCAAGCCGGTGATCGTTGCGATCCACGGGTTCTGCATGGGGATCGCCGCGCAGATGCCCAGTTTTGCCGATATCACGGTGATTGCAGAGGATGCCCGGATCGGTGAACCGGGCATTCCACTTGGCGGCGGCTATGTTGCGCCAAGCTGGGTGGCCCATGTTGGCGGAAAGAAGGCGAAGGAACTCGCTTTCCTTCCCGGCAACCACCTTGATGGCAAAACCGCGGAAGAATGGGGCTGGGCTAACGCCAGCGTGCCGGCAGACCAGCTTATCGCATGCGTTGAAGAACTTGCCGGACGCATGGCCAAGATTCCACTGCCGATCCTGACGATGAAGAAGCGTTCGATCAACCGGGCGATGGAAGCCGAAGGGTTTCTGGCGGCGGTTAACGCGGTGGCTGAAAGCGATGCGGTTCTCCATCTTGAACCATCGGTTCTTGCCATGCGAGAGCGGCTGGGTAGTGAAGGGCTGAAGCCGGTTCTGGCTGACTATCGCGGGCTCAGTTCCACACAGATTTTTGAGAAATACAAGAAGGGATCAGCGAATGGCTGACGTTGAATTCAGTGTAGAAAATCATGTTGCCACGGTGCGGCTCAACCGCCCGCAAGGTATGAACGCCATCACCGGGGCGATGGACGATCTGTTGCTTGAAGCATGGACGACGATCAACGACGATCCCGATATCTGGTGCGCGATTATCGCTGCTGAAGGTGAGAAAGCCTTTTGCATCGGCGCAGACGTTTCCGAAGGGCCCGAGCGCAAGACGCGCATGGCGCTGGCAGGCGGGCTGACCGGGATCGGCGGGCCGATGGTTACGCTGAAAAAGCCGCTGATCGCCGCGGTGCAGGGGTTCTGCGTGGGCGGCGGGCTGGAACTGGCGATGTGCGCGGACATTATTGTTGCGGCGGACAATGCGCAGTTTGGCCTGCCTGAAACGCGCCATGGCATCATTGGCGAATGCGGCGTTGTTCATCGCGCGATCCGCCAGTTGCCGCATCACATCGCGCTGGCGATGATCCTGACGGGTGAGCGCATCGACGCGGCCAAGGCCGGTCAGTATGGGCTGGTGAACGAAGTGGTGCCGCTGGCAGAGCTTTCGGATGCCGCCGCCAACTGGGCCGGAAAGATCAACAAGTGCGCGCCGCTGGCCAATCAGGCTGCAAAAGCAGCCGTTCTGGGCCGGGCCGGACACCCGCTTGAAGTCGCTTTGATGAGCCGGTTCGAAGAAATCGAACAGTATGCCGAAAGCGATGATGTGAAGGAGCGCGATGCCGCCGGGGCCGAAGGCCGCCGCCCGGTCTGGACCGGCCGCTAAATGAGCGATCTGGCGACGATTGACGAAATACTGGAAGAGGCGCGCAGCGGGCGTCCCTTCATTCTCGTCGATGCGGACGACCGCGAGAACGAAGGCGATATCGTCATCCCGGCGCAGTTCGCCACGCCTGACCGGATCATGCAGATGGCAACGCACGCACGCGGGCTGATCTGTCTGGCGATCACGCGCGAACGTGCCGAGCAGCTAAAACTCCCGCCGATGAGCACCGATAACAAGTCGGGCCATGGCACTGCGTTCACGGTTTCGATCGAAGCGCGCGAAGGGGTGACGACAGGCATTTCCGCGCATGACCGGGCGCGCACCATCTCTGCCGCGCTCAACGTGCAGGGCGGGCCGGATGATATCGTCACGCCCGGCCATGTGTTTCCGCTTGTCGCGCGTGATGGCGGCGTGCTGGTGCGTGCCGGACATACCGAGGCGGCCGTGGATATTTCCCGTCTGGCGGGTTTGTTTCCGGCAGGTGTGATCTGCGAAGTGATGAATGAAGATGGGACAATGGCGCGCCTGCCCGATCTCATTCCGTTTGCAAAACAGCATGATATGAAGATCGGCACGATTGCCGATCTCATCGCGTGGCGCCGCAAGACCGAAAAGCTGGTTGAGTGTGAAGCGAGTGGCCCGTTCGCCAGCCATTATGGCGATGATTTCCAGATCAGGGTGTATCGCGATCTGATCGATCAGGGCGAACATGTCGCGCTGGTTCGGGGCGAAATCAAGCCGGACAGCGAAACGCTGGTTCGGGTGCATCAGTGCGATCTGACCGCAGACCTGCTTGGCTATCGCAATGCCCATCCCGGATATGTCCCGTTGGCGCTGAAAGCGCTGGCGGCGCATCCCGGCCCGGCGGTCGGCATATTTCTGCAAGATCCTGATCCGCGCTCAACCGCACTGCGCGTCAGCGGCGGCCGGACCGATTATGCGATGCAAAAAAGCGATCGCGATTATGGTATCGGTTCGCAGATCCTGCTTGATCTGGGGGTCGGCAAGATGCGACTGCTCACATCCAGCACGCGCAAGATGGCGGCACTTGAAGGGTTCGGGCTTGAAATCTCAAGCCGTCAGGCGATCGTGGAAACAACAACGGACGGGCAATAGAAGCTATGGCGGATACACAACTTGAAGAAAACAAGGCGGTTGTGCGCAAGTGCCTTGAAACGTTTTCGAAAGGGGACATCGCCGGTGTTGCCGCGATGATGTCAGACGATGCCAACTGGGTGGTCAAGGGCCAGCTGGAAGGGCTGGCCGGAACCTATCCGCGCGATCAGTTTGCCGAACTGGCTGGCGGCGCGACGGCGAATTATCGCGATAATGCGCTCAAGATCGAACCGGTCGCGATGACTGCCGAGGGCGATCGTGTTGCCGTTGAAGCGAAGGGCTATGCCGTGATGAACGATGGCCGGATCTATGACCCGGAATATCATCTGTTGTTCAGGATTGTGGATGGCCAGATCGTCGAAGTGCGTGAATATATGGACACGCACCTTGCCTATTCGATCTTTATGGGCGGCTGAGCACCGCCTTTCGCGCAGACCGATCAGGAAGCGGGTGGCGGCACGTCCAGCGCTGCAACAATCTGGGTGATCGTATCGTCGATCGCCTCGTCCAGGCTTTCACCCGAATTGGCAAGCGCGTTGCGCGTGTAGCTGACCAGAATGTTGAGAAACATGAAGCAGGCGGTGATCAGGCGCCGTTGTGCGGTGGCTTCGCTCATCGGTGCCATGACATCGCGCAGCAGCTCGATCGTCTGATCCAGAAACGCAGGCAGCCGCGCGCCAAAATCGCCATAGTCTTCGCCGCGATGGCGCATCAGATACTCGCTCAGAAACGCGGCGTAGGAATGATCGCCTTGCGCGTCGATCAGTTCAAGCTGCGGCAGGAAAATGATCTCGACAATCTTGCGCGTATCGAGAGCAGCGCCATCTTTTCTGGCATCGGCCAGCATCAGCGCGCGGCGATGTTCCATCTGTTCCATGCGATATTCGAACACCGCCTGCATCAGCCCCTCGCGTGAGCCGAAGTGATACTGGACGGCATTGTGATTGCGCTGACCGGCAAGCGAAGCGATCTCGCGCAGCGATGCGTTTTCGATGCCGTCGCGCGCAAAAATCGTTTCGCCTGCCAGAACCAGCGCGAGCTTCGAATCCGGTTTGCCTGCCGATCTGGCGGCGCGTTCGTTGTATTGTGTTGCCATGGATACACGATTCCGCAGTTTGCCGGCGCGATCAATCCCGCTTGTGCACAAACATGCTACACCGGCACTTATTTCACTTGACGACAGTTAAGTCAGGCGGCAGTTAAGTCACATGGCGTAACGTAGAATGGGAGAGTAAAACGATGACTATGGACACGGGCCTGATTTTCCACCCTTACATGAGGCCGGGCCGCACGGCGAAGCAAACTTTCGAATGGGGCGTGCAAAACTCCATCGCCTGCGACAAGGCGGGTTTCACCACCATGATGATCTCCGAGCATGCCTCGCAGATCTGGGAAAACATTCCCAACCCCGAACTGATCATGGCCGCCGCTGCGCTGCACACGGACAATATCATGTTCGCGCCTATGGCTCATATTTTGCCGCATCATAACCCGACGAAACTGGCGATGACGGTTGGCTGGCTGTCGCAGATTCTGGAAGGCCGTTATTTCATGGGGATCGGCGCGGGCGCCTATCCGATGGCATCCTATATGCACGGCATCAAAGGCGAAGCCGCCGAAACCGAGAACCTGAACCGCATGGTTCGCGAATCGCTGATGATCATGGAGAAGATCTGGAAGCGCGAACCGTTCTGGCATGAAGGCGAATTCTGGACTGCCGGTTTCCCCGAAGAGGAAGAGCCGCAGACCGAAGAAGACGAACAGCACATGCTGGCGAACTATTCGCCATATGGCGGGGCGTTCCCGGAATTTGCCGTCACCGGGTTCTCCATGAACTCTCCGTCGATGAAGCTGGCGGGTGAGCGTAACTTCAAGCCGGTTTCGATCTATTCCGGGCTCGATGCGCTTAAAAAGCACTGGGAAATCTTCAGTGAAGCGAACATCAAGGCTGGCCACACACCCGATCGCAAACGCCACGCCGTATCGCACACGATCTTCGTTGGCGATACCGATGCCGAAGCGAAGAAAGAGGTGATGGAAGGCCCGATCGGCTATTGCTTCGATCGCTATCTTATCCCGATCTGGCGCCGTTTTGGCATGATGGACGGGTTTGCGAAGGATCATGGCATCGATCCGCTGAAGGCCGATCTCGAATTCCTGGTCGACAAGGTGTTTATCGTTGGCTCGCCCGATACGGTTGTCGACAAGATCAACACGCTGTTCGAACAGTGCGGCGGCTGGGGCACGCTCCAGATCGAAAGCCACGATTATTATGACGATCCGGCGCCCTGGTATAACTCGCTTGAACTGGTGGCGAAGGAAGTTGCGCCGCGCGTCAAGCTGCCCGGCAACTGATAGCTGCGGCTGGCTGGAGCAATTCGGCTGGCCACACAACCAATTGAAGTGATCTGACAGGTCAGGACGGCTTGGGTGAAGGTGCTGCGATGCGCCATTCGCCTGAGCCGTTCGGCTTTTCAAATGGCGTGTATCTCTTGCAGTCCGCAGTTGCGCGCGCGGCGCTGTCATGGGAAACGCTCTGCCAGTGATCATGGCAGAGGCATGCAGGCAAATGGACAATCGCGTTACCATCAACATTGAAGCAGGCGTTGCCGATGTGCGGCTGGCCCGGCCTGAAAAGATGAATGCGCTTGATATCCCGATGTTCAATGCGATCAGCGATGCCATCGCACAGGTTGGAGCTCGCAGCGATGTGCGCTGTGTCGTGCTTTCAGGAGAGGGCAGGGCGTTTTGTGCCGGGATCGATCTGGGCGCGTTGGCCACTTCCCCCGAACTGAGCGATCTGGGCCCGCGCACGCATGGCGATGCCAATCTGTTTCAGAACATCGCCTGGGGCTGGCGCACGTGCCCGGTGCCGGTGATTGCGGCGGTTCATGGCGTTGCTTTTGGCGGCGGGTTTCAGCTTATGCTGGGTGCCGATATGCGGATTGCCACGCCGACATGCGATGTTTCGATGATGGAAATGCGCTGGGGGCTGGTGCCTGATGTTGCGGGCATTGCCCTGCTGCGCGGGCTGGTGCGCGAAGATGTGGCGCGCGATATCGTGTTTACCGGACGGCGCATGACAGGCGCGCAGGCTGCCGAACTGGGGCTTGTGACGCGCATTGCCGACGATCCGCTGGCAGAGGCGCTGGACATGGCAAGCGCCATTGCTGCATCCAGCCCCGATGCAATGCGCGCGGCCAAGCGCTTGTTGAACATGCCCGCCTCAAGCAGCGCGCATGATCTGCTGGTTGCCGAATCAACAGAGCAGGCGGCGTTGCTGGCATCGGCCAATCACCGCGAAGCGCTTGGTGCTGCGCAGGAAAAGCGCGCGCCAGTCTATCGCGATATTGCAGACTGAATATATGCGATCCGCACAATCACAGCCCTTCACCTGAGGATCAGACATGCCAATCACCACCCGTATCACCGAACTGCTTGAGATAGAGCATCCCGTCGTTCAGGGCGGCATGCAGGGCGTGGGAACCGCGCAGCTGGCATCGGCGGTTTCAAACGCGGGCGGGCTGGGCATTCTCACCGCGCTAACCCAGCCGTCGCCCGAAGCGCTGCGTGAAGAGATCGCGCGATGCCAGTCGATGACCGACAAGCCGTTTGGCGTGAACATGACTGTTCTGCCCACGATCAACGCGCCCGATTACAATGCCTATGCGCAGGCGATCATCGATGGCGGCATTCGGATTGTTGAGACGGCCGGCACGCAGGCGGTGCGCGAAATATGGGAAATGCTGAAGCCGCACGGGGTGAAAATCCTGCACAAGTGCACGGCGGTTCGTCATGCCCTTTCGGCAGAGCGGGCGGGCTGTGATGTTATTTCAATTGATGGTTTCGAATGCGCCGGTCATCCCGGCGAAGACGATATCCCCGGCCTTATCCTGATACCGGCTGCTGCGGATAAAGTGAAAATACCGATGCTGGCCAGCGGCGGATTTGGTGATGGGCGCGGGCTGGCTGCCGCGCTGGCGCTGGGCGCGGACGGCATCAATATGGGCACCCGGTTTTGCGCGACGAAAGAAGCGCCGATCCATGACAACGTGAAGCAAGCCTATATCGAGAATGACGAGCGCGGCAGTTTCCTGATTTTCCGCAATTTCAAGAACACCGCGCGGGTTGGCAAAAGCGCGGTTTCGGAAGAAGTTGTGCGGCGGCTGGCCAATCCCGATGCGCAGTTTTCCGATGTTCAGGAACTGGTTTCCGGCAAGGCGGGGCGCGAAGTGCTTGAAACGGGCGATCTTGATAAAGGCATATTCTGGGCGGGCATGGTGCAGGGCCTGATCCACGATATTCCGACGTGCGAAGAGCTGATTTCGCGCATCGTTGGCGATGCCGAAGCCATTATCAAACAGCGCATGGGCGCGATGGTAGGCTGATGGACTGATGGTCTGGTCGGCGTGGGTCAGTTCAGGTCAGCAGACGCTGCGCCGCATTCTTGAGATCGGCTTCGAACTGGCGGGAAATTCTTGCATCGCGCATCATGGGAAAGCCATGCGGGGCACCGGCATAACAATGCAGCTCCACCGCAACGCCTGCCGCGCAAAGGCGCCGTGCGTAATCGAGGTTTTCATCAAGAAACAGATCGAGCGCGCTGGTCAGGATAACCGCCGGGGGAAGGGCTGCCAGATCATCGGCAAGGCTGGCCGAGAAGTGGCCAACCCGGTCATCATCAAGCGCATAGTTTCCGCGCAGCGATGCCCAGCCGAACTGGTTGGCGGCGCGATTCCAGATAAATTCGCCGGTGATCGGGTTGTTATAGGGATCGTCGGGGCCGCCCGAACGGTGATCGAGCATCGGATAGTTCAAAAACTGCGCGCAAGGCACAAATTCCCCACGGTCGCGCGCCAGCAGCGCAAGCGAAGCGGCCAGACCGCCGCCGGCGCTGTCTCCCATGATTGCGATTCTGGCGGGATCAATGCCCAGTTCGTGCGCATTTTCAAACAGCCAGCGCAAGGCCGCGTAACAATCTTCCACCGGGCCGGGAAACGGGGTTTCGGGCGCAAGCCGATAATCGACCGAAGCGATCACGCAATCCCACGATAACGCGCGCTTGCCGTCTGCGCCTTGCAGCATCCAGGCGCCTCCCAGCACCATGCCGCCACCATGAATGTTGAGAACCGCAGGCCGCAGCGCGGATGTTTGGGGCGGCGAATGGATAACAATCGGCACATCGGGCGCGTCATCGACCGAGCTGGCCAGAACTTCGCGCACCTGTGCCGGGCTGGGGCCTGCCTGGGCGAGCATGTCTTTCAGCAGCTTGCGATTGGCTTCAAGCGTTTGCGCGCTCAGCTCAAGCTGCATTTCCCCTTCGACCAGCGGCCTCAGTTCAGGATCGACAAGGTGCAGCGTGGATGGTGTCATCCATGATTTATAGGATGCTGGCCAACCCGCGATCAAGCACGATCTGGTCACGCGCGGGGACAGTCGCGCGAAACCGCAAGGTGCCGCCGCCTTCGTCCCAGAATTCGAAACGCATCGCATCTCCGGGCAGAACCGGACGGCTGAAACGCAGCGACATCGTTTTCAGGCGCGTGGGATCAAGATCGCAGAACTGCGAAAGGACGGCGAATGTCGCCAGCCCCTTGGTGGCGAGGCCATGGAGGATCGGCCGCGGAAAACCGGCTGCCGTTGCGATATCGGGATCGATGTGGAGCGGGTTCCAGTCACCCGAAAGGCGATAGATCAGCGGCAGGATTTCGGCGGCTTCCACATCTAAACTGCGGTCGGGTTCGCGCTCTGCCAGTTTTGAAAGTTCGTCCGGTGCATCGCCATGATCGCCCGATTGCATATCGCCGCGCAACATCAGGCTGCTGACGGCGGTGGCGATTTTCTCGCCCGTGTTCGCATCGCTCAACACTTTGCGCTGGTGCATCATCGTGCCGCGTTCGCCCAGATCGCGAAGCCCCATGATATCTATCTGCGATCGCACTTTGCCTTCGCTGGGAACTGGCGCATGAATTTCCAGCCGTTGTTCGGCATGAAGCAGCTTTTGCCATGTGATCGCGAATTTCGGGTCTTTCTGCCAGAAACCGGGATGGCCCAGCACGTTGGCGAAAGATGGCATCGCCACCAGGTCTTTTTCATAAAGAAACCGCAAGTGCCGCGGATCGAGCGGCTTTGCGCCAAGCCCCACGCCCAGCGCATAAAGGATCGTGTCCTTGAAGGCGTATTCCTGCTCGGTTGGCACAAATTCATGCGCAAACAGGGCGGCGGTATCCATCAGTTCTTTTCCCGGCCCAGAATGGTGATTGCGGCAACGCCGTTGAACGGAACGCCGCCCAGATTGTGACACAGGCCAAGGTTCATATTGTCGAGCTGGCGTTCTCCGGCGCGGCCCTGCAATTGCAGATAGTTTTCATAGGCCATGCGCAGGCCAGATGCACCGATCGGGTGGCCAAAGCATTTCAGGCCGCCATCGATCTGGCACGGCACATCGCCATCGGCATCGAACCGGCCATCGAGAATGTCTTTCACCGCCTCGCCATCGCGCGCGACGCCCAGGTCTTCCATCGTCACCAGTTCGGTGATCGAGAAACAGTCATGCACTTCAAGCAGCGACAGATCGGCGCGCGGATCGGTTACGCCTGCTTCTTCATACGCGCGCCTGGCAGCGTTGCGGGTGTTCTGGACATAGGAGCCATCCCACTGATCGGTGCCCGATTCGCGGCCCGCGCTGACCGAAAGCTGGATCGATTTGATCGTAACCGGATTGGCCTTGCCCAGCGCGCGGGCGATTTCCGGTGTGGTGACAATGGCGCATGCGGCCCCGTCAGACACGCCGCAGCAATCGAACAGGCCAAGCGGCTCTGCGATCATCGGCGCATTGATGATGGTTTCCATCGGCACGGCCTTTTTCAGGTGTGCCTTGGGGCTTTTGACCCCGTTCTGATGGCTTTTCCACGATACATGGGCGAGCGCTTTTTTCAGATCCTCGTCGGACACGCCGTAGCGCGCCTTATAGGCGGAGGCGAGCTGCGCGAACCCGGCAGGTGCCGAGCCAAGCGGCATCCACCCGCCGTTCAGCGTGCCTTTGAACGGCACGGGCAGCCCACCGTATCCGGTGTCTTTCAGTTTCTCGACCCCGATCGCCAGCGCAATATCAACCGCGCCAGAAGCCACTGCATAAGCCGCGCCGCGCAAGGCTTCGGTTCCGGTGGCGCACATGTTTTCAACCCGGCTGACGGGAATGCCTTCCAGCCGCAACGCCATCGCTGCGGGGATCGCCGAGTTGCCGACATTCACATTGTCCATAGCCGATCCGAACCACGCCGCTTCAAGCTGGCTGTGTTCGATCCCGGCGTCGGCCATGGCTTCGTTGTATGCCTCAACCATCAGATGTTCGGCGCCTGAATCCCAGCGCTCGCCAAACTGGCTGCAGCCCATGCCGACGATGGCAACCTTGTCGCGAATACCTTTTGCCATGGATCAGACTCCCTCCGGTGCCAGTGGCACCGCTTTCCAGAAATAGCGCGAATTATGGCGCTCGCCGTCGATGCTTTTGATGCGATAGACCATGCGCAGCCGCGTTCCCACTTTCAGGATCGCGGGATCGACATCGACATATTCCATCAGCACGCGCGCGCCGCAGTCAAAATTGACCAGCCCGAAATAGAGCGGCGGCGCGGGTGAAAACTGCAACCAGTCACCCGTGAAAGATGCAACGCTCGCCCCTTCGCGGGCCAGATCGTATGGTTCAAGCGGGCTGGCGGAGCCGCAGTTCACGCATTTGCCCAGTTGCGGAAAGTTGACGCTGCCGCAATCGGGGCATTTCCCGCCGGTGAACGCCATCAGCTGATCGGCGGCGCGATATTGCTGGGTCAGCGCGATCTTGTCGTTCGCTTCGCCGCGCATGCCCCAGTCCAGCTCCAGATTGCCCTGGAACGAGAGGATCTTGGTGTAGTGCGGCTCTATCACGCCGCGTGCGACTTGCGCAGAGACGGGGCTCGAAGACGTGTAATTCGTGATGGCTTCGGTGGCTTCGAACACCAGCACGTCGCAGCCAGCGCCGAACGCGACGACCATAATACGCTCACCGGGTTTGGCTTTTTCAAGCGCGAGGGACAGCATCATCAGCGGATGGGCTGCGCCCGTTTCACCGCACATCGCGGACAGATCGTCGGCAACGGCTTCGGGCGCGATGCCCGATTTTTTCGCAACCGCTTCGGCAGCCTTGCGCAGTGTTGTCGGCAGGCAGAAATGATTGATGTCGCCGGGCTGGAGGTTGGTGTTCGAAAGCGCGTCCCTGATCGCTGTCGGCAGAATTTTGCCGTGGCCTTCTTCGCGAATCCAGCGTTCTTCCCAGACATAATCATAATCGTCACCAGCGGCGCGGAAATGATCGATAAACGGAACCGTGCGCGTCGCATGGCCGACAAGCCGGGCGATAACGTCTTGGGTGCCGACGGTGACAGCAGCCGCGCCCGCGCCAAAGGCCAGTTCCTGTGCGCTGCCCGCCTTGGCCTGGCGCGCATCCGATCCGACGATCAGGGCAGAGCCTTCGCGATTGCTGAGCAGAGCATCGAGCAGCGCCGATGTTCCCGCGCGGAGCGAGCCGCCATAGTCACGCGATGCGGTATCTTCTTCCAGACCGGCCGCGGCGGCGACCAGCGTGGCATTTTGCAAGTCTGCATAAGGGGCGGTGGTGGAAGCGAGCGCAATGCTGCTTACGGCATCGAGATTGGCACCGCGCGCGGCTTCAACCGCCATGGTCACCGCATCTTCATCCCAGTTCGCCAGCGCCCGTGCGCCTTTGCCGCGCAGCGAGGGGAAGGCCCAGCTATGCGCCGCCGCAATGGCTGCACGATCGATACGCAGGCGCGGGATATAGGCGCCGTATGAAGTTATGCCGCGTTCCATGGTCTTATTGCTTTCCTGCTCGGTTAGGCATGGCCTGCCCGGTTCGGCGTGGCCTGTTCAGTGATGCGTGGCCGTTTTGGTGAGGCGTCGCCTGTTTGGTTTAGGTGGCTCTCGATCAGTATGATTTGGGAAGGCCTAGAACCTTCTCACCGATGAAGTTGCAGATCATCTGTTCGGTGACCGGCGCAATCCGCAGCAGGATCGATTCGCGGAACAACCGCTCAACCTGATATTCGCGCGAATAGCCCATGCCGCCATGCGACATCACGGCGCGAGTGCAGGCTTCAAAAGCGGCGCGCGCGGCAAGGAACTTGCCTGAGTTCGCCTCTGCCCCGCAGGATTTACCGGCATCGTAAAGGTATGCGGCGCGCATCACCATCCAGAACGCCGATTCCAGATACATCCAGTTTTCCGCCAGCGGATGCTGAATGCCCTGGTTCATGCCGATCGGCCGGCCAAAAACATGGCGTTCATTGGCATATTGCGCCGCGCGTTCCAGTGCACCTTTGCCAAGGCCGATGGCTTCGGCGGCCACCAGAATCCGCTCAGGGTTGAGGCTGTGCAGGATATAATGAAAGCCTTTACCTTCCTCACCGATCAGATCTTCGTCGGGAACGAAATAATCGTCAATGAAAGTGGCGTTCGAATCGACCGCATTGCGGCCCATCTTGGGGATGCGGCGCACTTCGATCTGATCGTGATCGAGGTCTGTGTAGAAAAAGCTCATCCCGTCGGTGGGCTTCTTGCACTCTTCCTTGGGGGTGGTGCGCGCGAGGATCACGATCTTGTTCGCGACCTGACCTGTCGAAGTCCAGATCTTGCGACCGGTAATGCGATAGCCGCCGTCAACCTTGGTGGCGAATGTCTTGATGCTGGTGGTATCAAGCCCGGCATCGGGTTCGGTCACGCCGAAACAAGCCTTGTCGGTCCCCGCGATCAGCGGCTTGAGCATGCGTTCTTTCTGTTCAGGATTGCCGAACACGACAACGGCATGGGGGCCAAACAGGTTCATATGAACGGTGGACGCTGCGGAATATCCGCCTGCGCCACTGGTGATCGTGTTCATCATGATCGCCGCTTCGGTAACGCCAAGGCCAGCGCCGCCCAGTTCTTCGGGCATGGTGATGCCCAGCCATCCGGCTTCGGCCAGCGCCTTGTGAAATTCGTGAGGAAACTCACCCGTCTGATCGAGGTTGGACCAGTATTCGTCGCCAAACCCGTCGCAGATGCGTTTAACGTTATCCTGAATCGCCTTGTGGTCGTCGCTCAGTTCAATCTGCAATGTCCTGCTCCTCACCCAAAATATCTGTTGGCCAATGGTCTAGCGCACCGGCCCGTTTGAACCACCAGAAAACGCGGTTACGTTACCATTTTCACCGACGCCCGCGTGCGCCGCCATTCAAACCGCGGCCGCGCGTTTCGCAACCGTGCATTCGGGAGACAGCAGGTTACACCGGCCGCCTGCGTGATATAGGCGATTGCGATTCTTTTTTCTAATTAGTAAACATAATTACAATGTCAATCGAAGCAACGCAGTTCTGCGGATTTCTGCATATGAGAGGAGACTGAAAGTGCCCGGACTATGGTTTGACGAGCTGGAAGTGGGGATGACATTCGATCATCCGATTCGCCGCACGGTGACCGAAACAGACAATGTGCTGTTCACCTCGATGACTCATAATCCCGCGCTGCTTCATCTCGATGAAGAGTATATGAAAGGCACCGAGTTCGGTCAGCGGATCGTCAATTCGGCGTTCACGCTGGGGCTGATGGTGGGAATTTCGGTGGGAGATACCACGCTGGGCACCGCGGTTGCCAATCTGGGCTGGGATGAAGTGCGCTTTCCAAAGCCGCTGTTTCATGGCGATACCATCAATGTTGTGAGCGAAGTGATCGAACTGCGCGAATCGAAATCCCGCCCGCAGGCCGGGATCGTCACGTTTCTTCACAAGGCATTCAATCAGCATGGCGATGTTGTTGCGCAGTGCAAACGCTCTGGCCTGCAGCGCAAGAAACCGGCTGACGCGGCATGAGCGAGGTTCCTCTCAGATCGCTGCTGTTCATTCCGGGGGACAGCGAAAAGAAGCTTGGCAAAGTCGATGATTGTGGCGCCGATGCGGTGATCCTCGATCTGGAAGATTCCGTTGCGCCGGCCAACAAGCCGCTGGCGCGCGAACTCGTTCCGGCATTTCTGGCAGAGCGGCCGCGCGAAAAACGCAAGCCGCAACTGTGGGTGCGCGTCAATCCGTTCGACACCGGGATGACGGTTGAGGATATGGTGGCGATCATGTCCGGCGCGCCGGACGGCATCATGCAGCCCAAAACCAACACGCCTGAAGATGTGCGCCGCCTGTCGCATTATCTCGATGCGCTCGAAGCGGCGAATGGTGTTGAGCCCGGCTCGACCAAGATCCTGCCGGTGGCAACGGAAACCGCGATTGCGCCGTTCCACCTTGGTGATTTCGCAACCGCCGGGCTTGAACGGCTTTCCGGGCTGACATGGGGTGCGGAAGACCTTTCCGCCGCGATGGGGGCAAGCACCAATGTCGATGCGTCGGGCGAATGGGCATTTACGTTCAAGATGGCGCGCTCGCTGTGCCTTATGGCCGCGCATGCCAGTGGAGTTCAGGCGGTGGAAACGCTTTATGTCGATTTCCGCGATGATGAAGGTTTGCGCGCATCATGCCGTGCGGCGCGGGCGGAAGGCTTTACCGGGCGCATCGCCATTCATCCCGCGCAAGTTGCCGGGATCAACGCCAGCTTCATGCCTTCAGCCGAAGAGATAGACCATGCACAGCGAGTGCTTGATGCCTTTGCCGCAAATCCCGGAGCGGGAACCGTCGGTCTGGATGGCAAGATGATCGATATTCCGCACCAGAAACAGGCCGAGCGCCTGCTGGCGCAGGCGCAAGCCTTCGGGGCCGGATAGGATAGTCCGGCTTGCGGCTTGCGCGTCAGTCCAGCAGGTTTTCGCGAATTGCGGCCTGCATGTCCGCGTCGATTCCCATTGCTTCGTTGAGGTAACGCTCAACATTGCCGTGGTTTGTTTCGATCGTGGTCATGCTGGCCGCAAGGTATTCGCGTTCAACCCGCAGCATGGGCAGGGCGCAGTCCATCCGCTCAATCAGCCCCTGATATTTGGGCGTTTCGGTCATGTATCTGACAAGGCCGTCAATCGCCTCGTTTGACAGCATATAGTCTTCAAAAATGGCTTCATCGTCCGCGCCCAGAAGCTTCATCAGCAAGGCCGATGCAACCCCGGTGCGATCTTTGCCGGCCGAACAGTTGAACAGGATCGGCACCCGGCCAGTGGCAAGCCGGGTGAACAGTTCGCGGTATGAATCGATCTGTTCGTGCGGCAGCTTGCGATAGGCTTCGAGCATCGTTTCGCGGCTGTGGTGCGGTTCCAGATCCGGCCGGTTGGCCAGCTCGCCGATTGCGCCCACGCTGAACCCGTGATCGCGCGCCCAAAGCTGGGTTTCGGTGCCTTCATGCCAGGTTGTCGGCCGGTCGGCACGCTCTTCGTTTGAACGCAGATCAACGATCGTGTCGATCCCCAGACTGTGTAGGTGGGCGATATCTTCGCCTGCAATTCCAGACATATAGCCCGATCTGAACACATGCCTCCAGCGTGTTTTCCGGCCATCGCGGGTGGGATAACTGCCAACGTCTCTGAAGTTCTGGCCGCTGGGGAGGTGCAGCACGCGTGCGGGTGATTCTGTTGTCATACCGGCTCTCTAGCATAGGTTCTGGCGCCGCGTCTCGGCGTCCGATAAGGGGGCATTCGATACATCAGATCAAACATCACAATTGGGACGCCCGTATGACAGCCGCATTCATTCCAGACTATTCTCATCCCGATCGCAATCGGCGCGTTTTGCTGACGGGCAGGCCGGTTGGCATTCCACAGCCTGAACATTTCGCACTGGACGAATGCGATCTTGAGCCAGTGGGTGAGGGGCAGTTTCGGGTCCGCAACATCTATCTGTCGGTCGATCCGGCGCAGCGCGGCTGGTCAAACGAGGCAGCGAATTATTCGGCGGCGGTGCCGCTGGGCAGCGTGATGCGCGCGCTTGCGGTTGGCGTGATTGTCGAGACGCGCAACGAGGAATTTGCGGTGGGGCAATATGTCTATGGCTGGTTTGGCTGGCAGGACTATGCGGTTGTCGGCCCCGATGCGCTGATGACGCGGATCGGCGAAGTTGCCGCGCCGCTTTCCGCATATGCCGGGGTGCTGGGGATGAACGGGCTGACCGCCTATCTTGCGCTCACCAAAGTCGGGCGACCCGTTGAAGGCAATACCGTGCTGGTGACAACTGCGGCAGGCGCGGTGGGCAGTCTGGCAGGACAGCTTGCCAAACAGGCAGGTTGCCGCGTTGTCGGGCTGACCGGAGACGATGAAAAAGTGGCGCGCTGCACCGGGCGTTTTGGCTTCGATGCGGCGGCGAATTACAAATCGGGCGATCTCGATGATATCGTTGCCGCGCTGGTGCCCGATGGCACCGATGTTTATTATGACAATGTCGGCGGGCCGATTCTGGATACGGTGATCCGCACGATGAATGTTGGCGGGCGGATCGTGCAGTGTGGCACGGCGTCTATCGCCAACTGGATACCGGTGCCGTCCGGCTTGCGCAATGAACGCGAAGTGCTGATGCGCCGCCTGCAATGGGGCGGGTTCGTTATCTTCGATCACATGGCCGATTTTCCCGCCGCGCTGGAATATCTTGCGCCGCTGGTTGCCGATGGCACGCTGGTTCACGATGAAGATATCGCGACAGGTTTTGATGGCGCGCCGGGCGCTATCGCAAGGCTTTATGCGGGCGAAAACGTGGGCAAATCGCTCATTTTCGTGGGCTAGACGGGCAGCTGGCAGACGGTGCAACGGCGGGGCACATGCAGCGGGCAGGCGGGGCAGCCGCCGCCTGCGGCTGTCTGCGGTCAGCTTTTGAAAACGACTGTCTTGTCGCCGTTCAGCAGCACTCTGTCCTGAAGGTGCATGCGCACCGCTTCGGCCAGAACGCGCCGTTCGATATCGCGGCCCTTGCGGACCAGATCATCGGGCTGATCGGCATGAGTGATGGCTTCGACATCCTGATGGATGATCGGCCCTTCATCGAGATCGGCGGTAACATAGTGCGCGGTTGCGCCGATCATCTTCACCCCGCGGGCATGCGCCTGATGATAGGGGCGCGCGCCTTTGAAGCCGGGCAGGAACGAGTGATGAATGTTGATGCAGCGCCCGGTAAGAAACCGGGTCATATCGTCTGACAGGATCTGCATATACCGCGCAAGGACAACCAGCTCCGCGCCGGTTTCCTCCACCACGCCTTTCACCTGCGCTTCCTGTTGCGGCTTCGTTTCCTTGGTAATCGGGAAGTGGTGATAGGTGACATCAGGCGGAAGCGGGATGTTGAGCGCCGCGCGCGGATGATTGCCGACAATCCCGACCACATCCATGGGCAGCTCGCCGATGTGCGAACGATACAGCAGATCGCCCAGACAGTGATCGAACTTGCTGACCATCAGCAACACCTTGCGCGGTGCGTGTTTGCCGCGAAGCTGCCAGTCCATCGCGAATGCGCTTGCCAGTTGCTCAAGGCCTGAGCGGATTGTCTCGACCGGCTTGCCTTGCGGATCAAACTCCACCCGCATGAAGAACCGGTCGTTATCACGATCGTTGAACTGCTGCGCTTCAAGGATGTTGCACCCCTGATCGAAGAGATAGCTGGCCACGCGGGCGGTGATACCCGGCCTGTCCGCACATGACAGTGTCAGAATCTGGGCCTCGGACATGGTTTTGTCTCCCCGAAAGGACATTGGCGCAAGCTTGGCGAAAGGGTTGCCCTTTCCGGCTTGGCGGTGCTGTTTGACCAGAGCAGGCGCGCGGTCAACCTTTACCTGATTGCAATCGCGCGCAGGGTTGCCCATCTCGGCCAGCAGACGCGCATAGCATCAAGGAAATTCTCATGGCCCAAAGCGATCCTGCCAACAACCAGCCTGCCGGTTATGTCCCGCCCAAAGTCTGGACCTGGGACACCCCCAGCGGCGGCGCTTTTGCCAGCATCAATCGCCCGGTTTCAGGCGCAACTCATGAAAAGGAACTGCCGGTCGGCAAGCATCCCTTTCAGCTCTATTCGCTCGGCACGCCCAATGGCGTGAAAGTGACGATCATGCTCGAAGAGCTGCTGGCCGCGGGCCATGAAGGCGCCGAATACGATGCCTGGCTGATCTCTATCGGCGATGGCGATCAGTTTGGCAGCGGGTTCGTGGAGATCAATCCCAATTCCAAGATACCGGCGATGCGCGATCACGCGCTCGATCCGCCGGTCAATCTGTTCGAATCGGGTTCGATACTGTTTTATCTGGCCGAAAAGTTTGGTGCATTTCTGCCGGAAGAACCGCATCAGCGCGCCCAGACGATGAACTGGCTGATGTGGCAGATGGGCGCTGCGCCCTATATAGGCGGCGGCTTCGGGCACTTTTACCAGTATGCGCCGTTCAGGATCGAATATGCGATCAACCGCTTTGCGATGGAAGCAAAGCGTCAGTTCCATGTTCTCGATACGCAGCTGGGCAAGAGCGAATATGTCGCCGGTGACGATTACACGATTGCCGATATCGCGATCTATCCGTGGTATTCGGTGATGATGCGCGATGGCTATGGCGCGCAGGAGTTTTTGTCGGTCCACGAATATGCGAATATTCATCGCTGGATGAACACGCTGGGGCAGCGTGAAGCGGTGAAGCGCGGTTCTATCGTCAACCAGACATCGGGCGGACCGGAAGGCTTTTTGCGCGAACGCCATGATGCCAGCGATTTTGATAATCGGGAATATCCCGAAAACCCGTGATCGGCTTGTTGGCGGGCTTCGTACTTTTTCGGCGTGGAAAGCGCGCTAGAGCCAGAGCGCTCGCAGTGCGGGAAGCAGGTGTTTGCGGTGTTCGCGCGGGATGCGTGCGATAAGGTCTTCCTCAAATTGCTGCGTGATGGTCAGCGCGCGTGCGCCGCGCCTGCGGCCCTTCGGTGTCAGCACGACCGCCTGTGATTTGCCGTCGATAGGGACTTTTTTCACCAGCCCTCTTGATTCGAGTCGGTTGAGCAGCGGGACCATGTTTGTGCGTTTGATCTCAAGAGCATGGGCTATCCGGGTGGCGGTTACATCTTTTCGTTCGGCGATCAAAAGCAGGACTGACGCCTCGGAAATCCTGCAATCGATTGCCGTCAGTCGTTCGGCAAGATCGCCCAGCATCGCCATGGCAGCGCGTCGCAAGGCATAGCCTGTGGAGCCGGCCAGCGGATCGTCTTCCGGTTCGGACATAACATCTATCCTCGCAGGGGCATCGTCTGGATCGGAAAGTCTAGCGATGCCGTGCGAAATTGCGAGTTTCCATCCACCAGTGGAACCGACGCTGTTTTCAGCGTATGCCCCGATTCAAAATTCGGGGGAGAGACAGGATCATGTGGCCAAGAATTCTGGCTGTTGCGGCGTTTTTGTGTGTTGCAGGTTGCAGCGATTCGGGTGGGGACGACGGTGTTACCGGTGCGCGGATTGTCAGCGCGCCAGAAGGCGAATGGCTCAGTTATGGCCGTGATTATGGCGAACAGCGCTATTCCCCGCTTGCCAGTATTTCGACCGAGAACGTGGGGGAACTGGGCCTCGCATGGTTTGCCGATCTCGATACGAATCGCGGACAGGAGGGCACGCCGCTGGTTATCGACGGCAAGATCTACATCACCACCGCATGGAGCATGGTGAAGGCTTACGATGCGAAAAGTGGTGAGCTGATCTGGGAGTATGATCCTGAAGTGCCGCGCGCGTTCGGTGCCAAAGCCTGCTGCGATGTTGGTAATCGCGGCGTGGCGGCGTGGGGTGACAAACTGTTTGTCGGTACGATCGATGGCCGCCTGATCGCGCTGGATCGCGAGGATGGTTCGGTCAAATGGGACGTGGTCACGGTCGATCAGAACAAGGCCTACACCATCACCGGCGCGCCGCGCGTTGTGAACGGCAAAGTTATTATCGGCAATGGCGGCGGCGAATATGCCGTTCGTGGCTATATCACCGCCTATGATGCGGACGATGGCAAGCAGCTGTGGCGTTTTTACACCGTGCCCGGATCGCCGGATGAGGCGGAAGATGAGCCTGAATATCTGGCCAGCGCGCGCAAAACATGGAACGGCGAGTTCTGGAAACTGGGCGGTGGCGGCACGGTCTGGGATTCGATGGCCTACGATGCCGAACTGGACTTGCTCTATATCGGCGTTGGCAATGGTTCGCCCTGGGATCGCGCGGTTCGCTCGCCCGGCGGCGGTGACAATCTCTACATCTCGTCAATCGTCGCGATAAAGCCAGACGATGGGGCCTATGTCTGGCACTATCAGACAACCCCCGGCGATGCGTGGGACTATACCGCCACGCAGCACATCATGCTGGCCGATCTTGAGATCGACGGGGCAACGCGCAAGGTGCTGATGCAGGCACCCAAGAACGGGTTTTTCTATGTGCTGGACCGGGCAACCGGGGAGCTTATTTCGGCGAACAATTATGCGCCGCAAACCTGGGCGACCGGGTTTGACATGAAAACGGGCCGGCCAATCGAAAATCCGGCTGCGCGCTATGGTGAAACGGGCAAGCCGTTTCTTGGCGTGCCGGGGCCTCCGGGCGCGCATGGCTGGGCGCCGATGGCGTTCAGCCCGACCGAGAATCTGGTGTTCATCCCAACGATGAGCATGGCCTATCCCTATGTTGCGGACACCGACTGGAAGCCAGACTGGAAGCGCGGCTTCAACACGGGCACGAAATTTTCCGAAGCTGCGATGCCGGCAGACGCCGAGGTGCGCAAACAGGCACGGGCGGCGACGTCCGGCGGGCTGGTTGCATGGGATCCGATCAAGCAGGAAGAGCGCTGGCGCGTGAAACTTCCCAATCTGGCGAATGGCGGTTTGCTGTCCACAGCGGGCGGTCTGATATTTCAGGGGCAGGGCACGGGCGAATTTTCCGCTTACAAGGCAAATGATGGCAGCAAGGTGTGGTCTTTCGCGGCGCAGACCGGGATTATTGCCCCGCCGATCACCTATATGATTGAAGGCGAACAGTATATCGCCGTGCTGGTCGGGTCGGGCGGTGCCATGGCGATTTCGGCTGGTGGTATCATTGCCGATAATCCGGTTCCGGTGCCCAATATCTCGCGCTTGCTGGTGTTCAGGCTGGGTGGTGACGGCAAATTGCCCGATGCACCGGAGCTTGCCAGATTGCCGCTCGATCCGCCGGCATTCAAAGGCACGGCGGAACAGGTGAACGCCGGCAAATATCTTTACGGGCGTTATTGCGGCATCTGCCATGGCGATGCGGCGGTTGGCAGTGTTGTCCTGCCCGATCTGCGGCGCAGCCCGGTGCTGGAGAGCGCCGATACCTGGAAGCAGGTGGTTTACGATGGCCTGCTTGAAGCGAACGGTATGGTCGGGTTCGGCGAGTCGCTGAGCGAAGATCAGGTGGAAAGCCTGCGCCAGTATGTCATTGCCCGCGCGCATGAGGACAAGGCGCTTGGCGAAAAATAGGAAATGAAGGGGTTGCCGCGTGGTGCGATTTGACGCGCATCAATGTTTGGCGATGCAATCGATGGATATGTAACGATGCGGATTGAGCGCTGGCATTGTCCACGCGCTTATGCCGCTTCTCCCCACTAAGGGCGGCTGAACCTCGTGAGCAGCCGCCCCTTTTTTGTCTGCTGTCCGGCCGCACGACAAAAAAGGGGGAGCGCGATGCCCCCCTTTTCCTTTTTCTGTTCCTGTTCGGTGCGGTCTGGCCGCCCGATGATCAGAAGCGATAGCTTACGCCAGCGCTCAGCACCCAGGGATCAAGCTTGTGCTTGGTGGCGATCACTTCGGTGCCGCCTGCAAACCAGCGCGCCTTGGTATCGACGAAATACTTCTTGGCATCGATGCTGATGCCGAAACCGTTTTCACCAAGCGCAAAATCGGCGCCCGCCTGCAAGGCGAAGCCCAGTTCGCTCGACATTTTCAGATCATCCGCGCCAAGGCCTACCGCGGCGGCGCCGGGCTTTTCATCGAACACAATGAAATACGTCGGCCCCGCACCGACATAGGGCTTGAACGGTCCGCCCGTGGTCAGGTGATACTTCGCGGTGAACGTCGCGGGAATGATCCGGGCGTTCGAAACCAGTTCCGCGCCGGGAAGGCCAGTGGTGCCGTCCACGTCATGCTGGGTGACGCAGCAGATCGTTTCGATCGAGAAGTTCGGCGAAAAGAAATACTCGATTGCCACGGTTGGCACGACATTATCGTTGGCTTTGGTTTGCGTGTCTGCGGGCAGACCCACCAGATCGGTGTAGAATTCGGTTATCTCGCCGTCGGGCAGGACTCCGGTTCCCAGCAGCTTGACCTGCAGCTTGCCATCTGCACTTCCGGCCATTGCCGGGCTGGAAATCGCGGTTGCGGCCGCCAGGGCCGCCAGGAATGTCAGTTTGCGCATTTTCCCTCATCCAATGCCGCTGTTTCCGCACCACGCGGATCACTCAATGAGCGGCAATGCAGCATTGTCCTCCCGCTTGTGGTGCGATTGAATTGATCTGGCGCAAATCTGCGAAAAATTGCGAAAAATTGTCGTAAACCCCGGTGAATTGATCGCCGTCAATGTTGCGATGCAGAACCGCTGCCAGTGTGTTTTCAAACATTACGAAAACCAGCTTCCATATTTGGGGAGAAGCTCATGGAATCGGTACTTGCGCGAGCCGGAATATGGCTTGCTGTGCTCTTTGTTGCGGTTGTGGCCATTGCGATGGCGGCGGATGGCGGTTTTGCCATTCACATGTCGATCGTGGCGATTGCTGCGCTTGTCGGGCTGTGGGTCAGCCTCAGTTCTACGGATTATGGCGCGATCGCGGATGGCATTCTGCGCAAGCCCGCCGATCCCGGCCGCTATGATGACGATCCCATTCGCTGGGGCATCATCGCCACCATTTTCTGGGGCATGGCCGGATTTGCGGCGGGGCTGTTTATCGCCTTGCAGCTGGCCTTTCCGCTGCTCAATCTCGATCTGGAATGGACGACGTTCGGACGCCTGCGTCCGCTGCACACCTCTGCTGTGATCTTTGCGTTCGGCGGCAATGCGCTGATCGCGACCAGCTTTTATATCGTACAGCGCACCTGCCGCGCGCGGCTTGCGTTTCCGGGGCTCGCCCGGTTCGTGTTCTGGGGCTACCAGATGTTCATCGTGCTGGCGGCGACCGGCTATCTGCTGGGCATCACCCAGTCGAAGGAATATGCCGAGCCGGAATGGTATGTCGATTTGTGGCTGACGATTGTCTGGGTGGCGTATCTGGTCGTCTATGTCGGTACGATCCTGAAACGCAGCGAGCCGCATATCTATGTGGCCAACTGGTTCTTCCTGTCATTCATCATCACCGTGGCGATGCTGCATGTGGTGAACAACATGGACATACCCGCCAGCGTGTTCGGCTCCAAAAGCTATCCGCTGTGGGCCGGGGTGCAGGGCGCACTGGTGCAGTGGTGGTATGGCCATAATGCTGTGGGCTTTTTCCTGACGGCAGGTTTCCTGGGGATGATGTATTACTTCGTTCCCAAACAGGCAGAGCGTCCGGTTTACAGCTATCGCCTGTCGATCATTCACTTCTGGTCGCTGATCTTCCTTTATATCTGGGCCGGTCCGCATCACCTGCATTATACCGCGCTGCCAGACTGGGCGCAGACGCTTGGCATGGTGTTTTCGATCATGCTGTGGATGCCCAGCTGGGGCGGCATGATAAACGGCCTGATGACGCTGAACGGCGCGTGGGACAAAGTCCGCACCGATCCGATCATCCGCATGATGGTGATGTCGCTCGCGTTCTACGGAATGAGCACGTTCGAAGGCCCGATGATGTCTATCAAGAGCGTCAACAGCCTGTCGCACTATACAGACTGGACCATCGGCCACGTCCATTCCGGCGCGCTGGGCTGGAACGGTATGATCACGTTCTCCGCGATCTACTTTCTGGTGCCGCGTTTGTGGGGGCGTGAGCGGCTTTATTCGCTGCGCATGGTCAACTGGCATTTCTGGCTCTCCACGCTGGGCATCGTTTTCTACGCGGCTTCGATGTGGGTCGCCGGGATCACGCAGGGCCTGATGTGGCGCGAATATGGCGCCGACGGATATCTGGTGAACAGCTTCGTCGATACCGTGGCCGCGCTGCACCCGATGTTCCTGATGCGGGCATTTGGCGGGCTGCTTTATCTGGCCGGTGCCGTCGTCCTTGTCATCAACGTCTGGCAGACGATCGCCGGAAAACTGCGCGAAGAAGCGCCGATGAACGATGCATCATATGACGCGGACGCCGATCGTCCGCTTGTTGCCCCGGCCGAATAGGAAACCGAACGATG
The DNA here is from genome assembly GCA_947258815.1 of uncultured Sphingomonadaceae bacterium. Lineage (GTDB taxonomy): Bacteria > Pseudomonadota > Alphaproteobacteria > Sphingomonadales > Sphingomonadaceae > Novosphingobium. The sequence goes on along the minus strand of CAMYJW010000030.1, from coordinate 502,005 downwards.
AGCAATCTGACAGAACGGCACAAGAAACTTGAGCGTAACGTAACGCTCCTGAGCGTTGCTGCATTCGTTGTCGTCGCTATCGGCGGCATCGTTGAAATCGCGCCGCTTTTCTGGATCGACAACACGATCGAGAAAGTGGAAGGCGTGCGCCCCTACACCCCGCTGGAGCAGGCGGGCCGCGATATCTACGTTCGCGAGGGATGCTACACCTGCCACAGCCAGATGATCCGCCCGTTCCGCGATGAAGTGGAACGCTATGGGCATTACAGCCTGGCTGCGGAATCGATGTACGATCATCCCTTCCAGTGGGGTTCCAAGCGCACCGGGCCGGATCTGGCGCGCGTGGGCGGGCGCTATTCGGATGAATGGCATGTGCAGCACATGATCGATCCGCGCTCGGTCGTGCCGGAAAGCATCATGCCCGGCTATGCCTTCCTGGCAGAGCGCGATCTGGAAGTGGGCGATCCGGCAGCGCGGCTGACGGCGCTGCGCCGGGTTGGCGTGCCCTATACCGATCGCGATATCGAACGCGCGGAAGATGATCTGAAGGCGCAGGCCAATCCCGAAGCCGATGCCGACGATATGGCAGAGCGTTATCCCAAGGCGCAGATCCGCGATTACGATGGCAAGCCCAAACGGCTGACCGAGATGGATGCGCTGGTCGCCTATCTCCAGATGCTGGGCACGCTGGTCAACGTCAACGATGCCGCGGCTCAGGAAGAGCTGGCGACGCAGAAGGGGCGGTGAACATGCATTCGACATACGAGATGTTGCGCCAGCTTGCCGATAGCTGGGGTCTGCTGGCGATGCTGATCACATTTCTGGTGCTGGCGCTGTGGCCGTTCCGGCCCGGCGCGCAAAAGCGCAATCACGATGCGGCAACCATGATTTTCAAGGATGAGAACGATGGCGAATAAGCGCCCGGATGGGAAAAGGTGGGATGAAGCCACCAGCACCGAAACCGTCGGCCATGAATGGGACGGGATCGAGGAGCTGAACACGCCGCTGCCGCGTTGGTGGTTGTGGACGTTCTATGCCTGCATCGTGTTTTCAATTGGCTATATGATTGTCTATCCGGCGATCCCGCTGCTGAGCAAAGGCACCGAAGGGGTCTGGGGCTGGAGCAGCCGTGGCCAGCTGGCGGACGAGATCTCCGCTGAAAACGAACGCAAGGCACCTGTTCTGGCGGCGCTTTCCCAAGTGCCGATCGAACAGCTTGCAAAAGACCCGGAACGCATGCGCAGCGCAATCGCGGGCGGGGCAGCGGCTTTCAAGGTGAACTGCGTGCAGTGCCACGGCGCGGGCGCTGCGGGCAGCCCCGGCTATCCCAACCTCAACGATGATGACTGGCTGTGGGGTGGCGATCTTGCCGCCATTGAATATACGATCGTTCATGGCGTGCGCCATCCCGGCGATGCCCAAACGCGCAATTCCATGATGCCCGCATTCGGGCGCGATGGCCTGCTTTCCGCCGCCGAAATTGACGATCTCACAAGCTTCGTGCTGACATTGTCAGGCCGCGAAAAGCAGAGCGCGGCGTCCACGCGCGGCGCTGCAACATTTGAAGCGCAGTGCGCGCTTTGCCACGGCGCGGATGGCAGCGGGATGCGCGATTTCGGCGGGCCGAACCTGGCCGATGCGATCTGGCTTTATGGCAGCAGCCGCGCGGCGGTGCGCAGCCAGATTCACGATCCCAGCCAGGGCGTTATGCCCGCATGGGGCGACAGGCTTGATCCGGTAACAATCAGGATGCTTTCGGCCTATGTCCATTCGCTTGGCGGCGGCGAGGAATTTGCCGAAGCCGCTCTGGTGGAAGCAGCCGATGAACAACCCTGAAAAAATTCCGGGGCAGGAACCGGGCGGTGACATAACCGATCAGCCCCTGCAGCTTTATGCAAAGCGCGAGCCGGTGTTTAACCGCCGGATCGACGGGCCTTTCAGGCGGCTGAAATGGGCGATCATGGCGATCACTCTGGCGGTTTATTATGTGACGCCATGGCTGCGCTGGGATCGCGGACCGTTTGCGCCCGATCAGGCGGTTCTCGTCGATCTGGCCAATCGCCGGTTTTACATGTTCGGCATCGAAATCTGGCCGCACGAATTTTATTTCGTGGCCGGCCTGCTGATCATGGCGGGCATTGGCCTGTTTCTGGTGACAAGTGCGGTGGGGCGGGCGTGGTGCGGCTATTCGTGTCCGCAAACTGTCTGGACCGATCTGTTCCAGCATGTTGACCGGCTGGTCGATGGCGATCGCAATGCCCGTGCTCGGCTGCACAAGGCGCCGTGGGGCGCTTCAAAAATCGCGCGGCGGCTGTTCAAATGGGCGATCTATCTGGCCATCAGCGTGGTTACGGGCGGCGCGTGGATCCTCTATTTCGCCGATGCGCCCACGCTGTTTCGCGATTTCTTTACAGGCGATGCGCCGTTTGTGGCTTATGCAACGGTTGGCGTTCTTACCGCGACGACTTTCGTTCTGGGCGGCTTCATGCGCGAGCAGGTGTGCATCTACATGTGCCCGTGGCCACGCATCCAGACCGCGATGCTCGATGAAAAATCGCTGATCGTGACATACAAGGACTGGCGCGGAGAACCGCGCGGCAGCGTCAAGAAGGCGGAGAAAAACCCCGGTGCGTTCGGTGACTGCATCGATTGCAATCAGTGCGTTGCCGTCTGCCCCACGGGGATCGACATTCGCGAGGGCCAGCAGATCGGCTGCATCACTTGCGCGTTGTGTATCGATGCGTGCGACCGGGTGATGAAGGAAACCGGGCGTGAACGCGGCCTGATTGATTATGCCACGCTGGAAGATTGCGAAACGGAAAAAGCCGGTGGCACCGCGCCGCCGATCCTGAAAACCGTGCTGCGTCCGCGCACGCTGATTTATGCAGGGGTGTGGGGCGGCATCGGGCTGGGCCTGTTGTTCCTGCTGGGTGTGCGCACCCATACCGATCTGACAGTGGCGCAGGATCGCAATCCGCCCTATATGTTGATGAGCGACGGGTCTGTGCGCAACGCCTACACCCTCAAGCTGCGCAATATGGAGGCTCGCCCGCGTGAGATGACTGTCTCGCTTGATGGTTTGCCCGGCGCCGTAATGTGGAGCGATGATATCCCGCGTTCCGCAGCCGCGCGTGAACTGGTGCGCAAGGTTCCCGCCGATGCCACCGCAACGATGCGTGCGTATGTGGTGGTGCCTGCGGGTGCGGCGGATCAGGATTTCAGTTTCGTTGTCCGTTCCGGCGACGAACAGGGCGAGACAGACAGCAGCGAAACCCGCTTCGTGACGCCCGGAGGTGAACAATGACGAAACGCTTTACCGGCAAACATATGACCGCCGTTCTGGTTGGTGGATTTGGCGTTGTTGTGGCGGTGAATTTCACCATGGCGGCGCTCGCAAGCTCAACATTCGGCGGCATCACCGTGCGCAATTCCTATGTCGCCAGCCAGAAGTTCAACGGCTGGCTGGAAGAGGCGGAACGCGCTGAAAAACTGGGATGGGGCGTTGATCTGGCGCGCGGCGACGATGGCCGGCTGACGGTTGCGCTGTCCGATGTTCCGGCAGGCGCGCGGGTAAGCGGCCATGCCCGCCATCCGCTGGGGCTGGCCGATGATCGGGAACTGCAATTCGATGCAACGGGCGGCAAGCGCCATGCCAGCAAACAGCGCCTTGATGACGGACGCTGGACTGTTCGGCTTCATGTCCGGGCAAATGGCGAAGTCTGGAAAGGCGAACGGGCCTTGCCGTGAACGCGCCCGAACCCATCCTTGCCAATCCCGCCGGTGCGTGCGTTGACAGCCGCTTTACCGTGCCCGGCATTCGTTGTGCGGGCTGTATCGGCAAAATCGAACGTGGCCTGCACGATCTGCCCGGTGTTGCCGCCGCGCGGGTGAACTTTTCGGCCAAGCGCGTCGCAGTCAGCCATTCGCCCGATCTGGCCAGCGATCAGATTATCGCCGCGCTTGAAAAGTTGGGGTTCGAGGCGGAACGGGCAGAGGAAAACCCGCTTGCGCGCGATGACGCGGAAACGAAACGGCTTGTCCGGGCTCTGGCGGTGGCCGGGTTCGGGATGATGAACATCATGCTGCTTTCGGTCAGCGTGTGGGCCGGGGCGCAAGGGATCAGCCGGGATATGTTTCACTGGCTTTCCGCGCTGATCGCGGTTCCGGTGATCGCCTATTCGGGCCGTCCGTTTTTTGCGTCAGCCGCGATGGCGCTGCGTTATCGCCGCACCAATATGGACGTCCCGATCTCGATTGGCGTGCTGTTGGCAACCGGGCTGAGCCTTTATGAAACCGCCACAAGCGGTCCGCATGCCTATTTCGATGGTGCGGTGATGCTGCTGTTTTTCCTGCTGGCGGGGCGCGTTCTTGATGCGGTGATGCGGGACCGCGCGCGTTCGGGCATTTCGGCGCTGCTGGGCCGGATCGGGCGCGGCGCGGCGGTTGTGGGCGCGGATGGCAGCACAACCTGGCTTGCCGCCGATGCGCTTGAGCCGGGGATGGTGATGCTTGTCGCGGCGGGTGAGGCGCTTGCCGCCGATGGCGAGATAACCGAGGGGCGAACCACAATCGACGCCTCGATGCTTACTGGCGAAAGCGATCCGCGCGCGGTGTCTTGCGGTGATGAAATCCATGCCGGGATGATCAATCTGGGCAATCCGGTGCGGGTCCGCGTGACGGCGGCTGCAGGCGATACGGTGCTTGCCGATATCGCGCGGCTGATGGACGAGGCGGGGCAATCGCGCTCTCGCTATGTCCGCATCGCTGATCGCGCCGCGCGGTTCTATGCGCCTGCCGTCCATTCGCTTGCCGCGCTGTCGTTCGCCGGGTGGATGATCGCGGGGGCGGGCGTGCATCAGGCGTTGCTGATTGCGGTTGCGGTGCTGATCATCACCTGCCCGTGTGCGCTGGGGCTGGCGGTTCCGGCGGCGCAGGTTGTGGCGGCCAGCGCGCTGATGAAGCGCGGCCTGCTGATCAAGGATGGCAGCGCGCTTGAACGGCTGGCCGAAGCGAACCATGCCGTGTTTGACAAGACCGGCACGTTGACGCTGGGTGAGCCGCGCCCGGTGCTGACCGATGAACTGGACGAAAGCGGCAAAGCCATTGCGCTGGCGCTGGCGCAAGGCAGCCGCCATCCGCTCAGCCGGGGGCTGGCGCGCGCAATTGCACAACTTGGCACGCAGCCTGCTACGCTTGACGATCTGCGCGAAATCCCCGGTGAAGGGATGCGCGCGCATCATGCCGGTGTGGATGTTGCACTGCTGCGTCCGCAAACGCAGGCTGCGGGGCTGGCCGTTGATCTTGTGATTGGCGGCAAACGCCATCCGATTGCGTTTGCCGATCCGCTGCGCCCCGATGTGGCGCAAACATTGGCAATGCTGGATCGTCAGGGGATCTGCAGCGAAATCCTGTCCGGCGATCGCAGCGCCGCAGTTGCCCCGGTCGCGCGCGATCTGGGCCTCCAGGGACGCGGCGATCTGCGGCCGGAAGACAAACTGGCCTATCTTGATCGGCTGGCCGCATCGGGTGAGCGTGTGCTGATGGTGGGCGATGGGCTGAACGATGGCCCGGCGCTGGCGGGCGCGCATGTTTCCATCGCACCGGGCGGGGCCAGCGATGTCAGCCAGCAGGCCGCCGATGCAGTGTTTGTCGGTGAAAACCTGCAGCCCGTGGCGCTTGCGATCGGCGTGGCCCGGCGCACGATGCGCGTTGTGCGGGAAAATTTTGTGCTGGCGATCGGCTATAATGTGCTGGCGGTGCCGCTGGCGATTTTTGGCTATGTCACGCCGCTGATCGCAGCTGTTGCGATGTCTGCCAGTTCGTTGATTGTTGTCGGTAATTCACTGCGGCTTGCTGGCGCGGCGCGCAAGGAGGCCAGGCAATGACGGTGCTTGCGTTTCTCATTCCGATTGCCTTGCTGATGGGCCTTGCCGGACTGGCTGCGTTTTTCTGGGCGATGCGCGGCGGCCAGTTCGAAGACCTTGACGGCGCGGCCAACCGCATTCTGATCGAGGAAGAGGACGAGGCGTGAGGGCGGCGGTTTCGCTGGTCGCGATGTTTGGTCTGCTGCCCGCGATGACGGGGCCGCTCCCCGCTTCGCAAGAGGGCGGTGCGCAGGGCAGGCGGGTTATCGAAGCCGCGCTGTGCAATGGCGGAGCGATCGTCATTCCAATCGAAGGTCCGGCCAGCCCTGGTGGAGGGGGAACCGCGCCGTGCTGTGCAAAGGGGTGCCATGCCGGTTCAACCCGCAAGCGTTTTGATCGGGCGCAATGAAGCCGGATCAACTTTCGGCAAGAGAAGGTTGAATGTGGCCATATTATCCTGAACTCCTCGCGATCCCGGTTCCGCGCTATACCAGCTTCCCGACAGCGGCTGAATTTTCCGAGGACGTTTCGCAAGCCGATTTTCTGCATGCGCTTGAGGATGTTAGCGGCGAAATCTCACTTTATATCCATATCCCGTTTTGCGAGAAAATCTGCTGGTATTGCGGCTGCAACACCAGCGCGGCCAACCGCACGGATCGGGTGACAAGCTATCTCGATACGCTTCACCAGGAGATTTCTCTTGTTGCGAGCCGCGTGTCCAAATCCGCAAAAGTCACGCGCATTTCGCTGGGCGGTGGAAGCCCGAATGCGATCGCACCAATCGAACTTGTGCGGCTGTTCGTTGCTCTCACGGTTGAGTTCAGCCTGAGCGACGATGTGGTGCTCTCGATGGAGCTGGACCCGCGCACGATGACGGCGCAATGGGCCGAAGTGATCGCGGCTGTTGGTATCGGGCGGGCCAGCCTTGGGGTGCAGACATTCGCGCCGCATTTGCAGGAAGCGATCGGGCGGGTGCAGCCGATGCGGCATATCGCGCAGACCGTTGACTGGTTGCGCGAAGCCGGAGTGACCTCGCTGAACTTTGATCTCATGTATGGCCTGCCGGGGCAGACGTGGGACGATCTTGAAAGCACACTGGCGCAAGCGGCTGAGATGGGCGCGGATCGCATTGCGCTGTTCGGATATGCCCATGTGCCGCATCTGATCAGCCGCCAGCGCAAGATTGATGGCACTGCATTGCCCGATCAGGCGGCGCGCTTCACGATGGCGGCGAAGGGGCATGCGTATCTGTGCGACAATGGCTATGCGCCGGTTGGTTTCGATCACTTCGCCAGAGGGCATGATCCGATGGCGCTTGCCGCGAAGCTGGGCATTCTGGGTCGGAATTTTCAGGGGTTCACCGATGACAGTTCGCCGGTGCTGATCGGTCTGGGGGCATCCGCGATCAGTTCGTTTCCCGGCCTGCATATGCAGAACGAAAAGAACGCGGGTCGCTATCGGATGTTGCTGTCGCAAGGCAAATGCAGCGCCTCTCGCGGGGTGGTGCGCACGCCCGAGGATCGTGAGCGCGGCGATATCGTGATGCGCCTGCTTTGCGACGGAAAGGCTGAAATCGGCGCAGGGCAGCTTGCGGCGGCGATGCCGCAACTTGCGCCGTTCATGGAGCGCGGGCTTGTTTCGTGCGATGATGGAACGCTGGCAATCGCGGCGGACGGTTTGCCCTATGCGCGTTCGATTGCCGCCGTGTTCGATCCTTACCGGCAGGATTCGGTTCGCCGGTTCAGCTCCGCGATCTGACGCTACTTCGGGTGGATCGGGACGACATGATCGGCGAGCCGTTCAACTTCGCCGCGATCATGGCTGACATAAAGGATCGGCAGGCGCAGTTCGTCGCGCACTTTTTCGATAACGCGCATAATCTCTTCGCGCCGGGCTTCGTCCAGCGAGGCCAGCGGTTCGTCCATCAAAAGGCAGCGCGGGCCGCTGAGCAAGGCGCGTCCGATAGCCACACGCTGCGCTTCGCCGCCTGAAAGGGTGCGCGGCATCCGATCGAGCAGATGATCAATGCCAAGAAAATCGATCGCATCTTCCGGGGTCATCCAGCGCCGGTCCGGGGGCGCGAGGTTCCAGCCAAACAGCAGGTTTTGCGTAACCGTGCGATGGGGGAAAAGCCGCCCATCCTGAAACACATAGCCGCAGGCGCGCTGTTCTGGCGCAAGATCGATCCCGGCATCGCTGTCAAACAGAACGCGGCCATCCACCGCGATCCGTCCGCGTTCGGGCTTCAGCAATCCGGCCACAGCGTCCAGCACGCTGGTCTTGCCCGATCCCGATGGCCCGAACAGCGCGGTAAGCCCCGAAAGCGCCTTGAAATCGCCATGGACCGTGCGCCCGCTGCGCCGGATCAGGATGTCGATCTCAAAGAACATGCGAACCTTTGGCCCCATCGCTTCCAAGGCCGCCGCGCCGCGCCAGCACTTCGGAAAGCAGCAGCGCGCCCAGCGACAGCGCCACGGAAATCAGCGCCAGCCGGGTGACGGCCGCTTCGTTTCCGGGCAATTGCAGCGATGTGTAGATCGCAAGCGGGAGGGTGCGTGTTTCGCCCGGAATGTTGGAGACAAACGTGATCGTCGCGCCAAATTCGCCAATGGACCGTGCGAAGCCCAGCACCATTCCGGCAACGATGCCGGGGGAGGCAAGGGGCAGGGTCACTTCGAAAAACGTGCGCCACGGGCCAGCGCCCAGCGTGCGGGCCGCGCCTTCGTATCGCTGATCGACCGCTTCGAGCGAAAGCCGCATCGCGCGCACCATCAGCGGCAATGCCATGATCGCGGCGGCCAGTGCCGCGCCCGTCCAGCGGAACATCAGTGTCATTCCAAACAGGTCGTGAAGCAACTTGCCGACCGGGCCGTTTGCGCCAAACACGATCAGCAGCAGCCAGCCTGTCACCACCGGGGGGAGGACAAGCGGCAGATGCACCAGCGCATCGAGCACGATCTTGCCAGCAAACCGTTTGCGCGCCAGCAGCCACGCCAGCCCGAAGGCGACCGGCAAGGTGCACAGTATCGCAAGGAAGCTGACGCGCAGCGACAGCGCGACGATCTGCCATTCTTCGGGTGACAGCATCATCGTGCCTCCGGCGCGGAAAAGCCGTGGCGAACGAAGATGGCCTGCGCTTCATCCGAAAGCAGGAACGCGCGAAAATCCTCTGCCGCGCGATGCTGTGATGAGGCGATCCGGGCGACCGGATAGCGGATTGGCACATGGCTTTGTTGCGGAAAACGGCCAACAATCCGCACATCGGGTTCTGCTTTGGCATCGCTGGCGTAGACGATCCCCAGCGGCGCTTCGCCGCGCGCCACCAGCGCCAGCGCAACTCTGACGTTTTCGGTGCGGGTGATCCGGTTGGCAACGGATGGCCAGACTGCAAGCGTTTCAAGCGCCTGACGCGCATAGCGACCGGCAGGAACGCTATCGGGATCTGCCATCGCCAGTCGTCCCGGCCCCAATGCCTTGGCGAGTGGAAATCCCGGCTCGATGCCAGGCGCAATCGCGTTGTCCCCGGATGCCTGCGCGGATGTGTTACGGGTGGCAATCAGCACCAGTGCGTTGCCTGCGATCACAGCGCGGGTGTGTGGGGCGATCAATCGCTTGCGGGCGACTTCGTCCATCCATTGCATGTCTGCAGCGATAAACAGATCGGCAGGCGCGCCAGCCTCTATCTGCCGGGCAAGCTGCGGCGTTCCGCCAAACGAGAGCACGGGGCGCGGATTGCCCTTTGCAGTCCACACATCGGCCACTTCGTTCAGTGCTTCGTGCAGGCTGGCAGCGGCGAGCACCAGCGGCCCGCGCGCATCGTTCGGGTTAGAGCAGGCGGTGGCCAGCATTGTCAGCACCATCGCGGCCAGCAGGGCAATCGCGCGCATCATTTGCTGTGTTCCGGGCCAGACATATCCAGCGGTCTATACGTCCACGCGCGCGGAAAGGAAGGCCGCTCCTTTCGCGCACGCGGCTTATCGGCTAACTGTCGATGTATGGCCGATGATGATCAGCGCCGGTTTGCCCCGGCCACGCAGCGCAACCGGGAGCCGATCCTTGCCGTTTTGCGCGATGTCTTTCCCAAGGCTGGCAAAGTGCTGGAAATTGCCAGCGGATCGGGCGAACACGCGGTGCATTTTGCGCGCGCTTTTCCGGCGCTTCAATGGCAGCCAACCGACCCTGCCGACGATGCACGCACCTCTATCGACGCATGGGTGGCAGCCGAAGGGGTTGGCAACATCCTGCCCGCGCTTCCGCTTGATGCGGCGGGCGATAACTGGCCCGTCGCGCAGGCCGATGCGATTGTCTGCATCAACATGATCCACATCAGCCCGTGGGAAGCCACGCTTGGCCTGATGCGCGGCGCTGCGCGCGTTTTGCCAGAAGGTGCGCCGTTGTTTCTTTATGGCCCTTATCGGCGCGAAGGCCATGTAATCGAGCCAAGCAATGCTGCGTTCGACGAAAGCCTGAGATCGCGCGATCCGCGCTGGGGGTTGCGGCTGCTCGAAGATGTCAGCGCCTGTGCGGACGAAAACGGGCTTGCGCTGCGCGAGGTGATTGAAATGCCTGCGAACAACCTGTCCGTCGTGTTCATGAAACGCTGAAATCACGCGCGATCAGGCGTGGTAACAGCAACAGTTGTCCGGCAGCGCGAACCGCGAAAAATACACAGAACGCAAACCACAGTTCTGCATTGGAAAGCGGTGTAGCCAGCCACAGGATGCCGACATAGGCGATCATCGCCACCAGCATCGTAAACAGCATGGCGCGCGTCCATGATGCGCCGACAAAGACACCGTCAAGCACGAACGAAGTAACCCCGACGATCGGCAGTACCGCGATCCAGATCGTGTATTCGCCAGTGGTGCGCACGACATCGGGATCGGTGCTGAACGTCGCGGCCAGCGCGCCGCCTTGCCACAGGTAAAAAGCGCTGACGGCGATGCCCATCAGTCCGCCCCAAGCCAGCGCAAGTTTTGCGATCCTGATAAAGCGCGCGCGATCGAGGCTGCCTTTTGCTTCGCCGCACAACACCTGTCCGGCGCTTTCAAATCCGTCGAGCAGCAGCGCGGAAAGGATGAACAGCTGAAACAGGATGCCGTTGGCGGCAAGGATCACCGGCCCCTGCTGCGCGCCGCTACGGGTAAAGATCAGCATCGCGCCGGTCAGCAGCAAGGTGCGGATAAACAGATCGCGATTGATCGCGAACATCTGTTTCAGCGCGCTGCCGTCCCATGTGCCTGCGTCGCGCACGCTGGCCCATGCCAGCCGCGCGGCGGGGATCAGGCCAACAAGGATGGCGAGCGCCACAAGCTTGAGCAATTCGGATGCAACAGTTGCATAGGCAACCCCGGCAACGCCCCATCCCAGACCAAGGACAAGCGCGAAATCAAGCGCGACATGGATGATGTTTGCGCCAACTTCGACCACAAGCACGGTTTTGACCCGGCGCTGCCCGATCAGCCAGCCGATCAGCACGCAATTGACCAGCCAGGCCGCGCCTGCCCAATATCGGATGCCGATATAAGTGCGCGCGTGCCGCGCCACTTCGCCGCGCGCTTCAAGCATCGAAAGCCCTGCATCAACGACAATCGGCTTGAGCGCGAGCAGCACGATGCCGATGCCAAGGCTGGTGGCGATGGCGCGGGTCAGCGCGGCGGCCTGTTCGGCCCTGTCGCCGCGCCCGGCGGCTTGCGCGGTCAGCGCGATGGTGCCGGTGCGCAGGAAATTGAACACCAGAAAAAGCCCCAGCATAAACTTCGCGCCAAGCTCCACCGCGCCTTGCGCGGGTGCATCGCCAAGCCTGCCGATAACCCACATATCCGCCAGCCCGAACAGCGCGGTGGCAACGTTGGTCAGCATTGCGGGAAGCGCAATCGCCCAGACCAGACGCGAAAGGCCGGAGCCGGAAGGATGGGAAGGGCTGGTCACGATCTGCGCGGGGTGCAGCGGCGCGCGCGTTTCGTCAATCGGCAAGCGCGGCGAAAGGGAGGAATCTCAGCCGGGCGCAACCATGGCGAACAGTCGGTCTATCTCATCGGGATAGGCAAGGTTGCTTCCCGGCGTCAGAACTGCCGCGCTGCCTGCTGCCATGCCGCGTTTGAATGCGTGGGCCGGATCGCTGCCCTTTGCCAGCGCATGGACCATCGCGGCCAGAAAACTGTCACCCGCGCCAACGGCGCTTTTGGCTTCGATCGGCAGGGCGGGCAGGCTGATGGCAAGCTCTTCACTCACCAGCAGCGCGCCTTGATCGCCTATGGTGATGGCGACAAAGCGGCTTTGCCCTTCGTGCACGATGGCCTTTGCCGCCGCAACGATATCGCTGGCGCCGGTGATATCGCTGCCGACAAGCTGCTGAAATTCAGCAAGGTTTGGTTTGATCAGCAGCAGGTTGGCGTCTGCCACGGCATGGCTTAGCGCGGGGCCGGAGGTATCGAGCACCATTGCTATGCCGCGTTTCGCCATGATCGCAGCGGCACGGGCATAAAAATCCACGGGGACGCCGGGCGGCAGCGATCCGCTGGCAACCAGATAATCGCAATCGACTTCGGCGAGCCGTTCAAGGCAATGCTGCCATTCGTCTTCCGATACCTGAGGCCCGGAAGGGGTGAAGCGATATTCCTGCCCCGTTTCGCGCTCAAAAACCGCAGTTGCGATTCGCGTTGAGCCTGCGATCGGGATGCGTTCGCGCACAAGCTGATGCTGATCGACAAGGCCGTCAAACGCAGGGCCGGTCGCGCCGCCGGACAAATAGATGCAGCGCGCGTTGCCACCCAGCCGCACGAATACGCGCGCAACATTGATGCCGCCGCCACCGGGCGCATAACGTTCATTATCCGCGCGTGTCTTGCGCGTTGGCTGCACCCGATCGACTTCATAGCTGAGGTCGATCGTCGGGTTCATCGTCAGCGTGGTTATCGTCTTCATAGGCGCATCCCTGTCACGAACGCGACCGTGCCGTCACGCGAAAAGGCCCGCCGCGCATTTTATTGCACGACGGGCCCAGGCTTTCCTCCCCAGGAAATACGCCTCAGCTTAGCCTCGCCGGGTGGCGCTGCCAAGTCTGTGATAGAGATTTGAGTATTTGGACGAGATCGGATCGTCTTCGTGGCTCTGGATGTAAAACCGGACCGCTTCCTGAAGAAGCTTGAAATCCTCATTGGAAAGGACGGCGCGGGAACGTGTCGGTTCGCTCATGGTCTGTGTCTCCGGTGGTCGCCGCCGCTTGCGCAGACGGCGACCGGGGGAAGTTCACTGCGCTCAGGCGGCGAACTGGTTCATGGTGTTGTCCTTGCCGCCAGCCTTGAGAGCGGCTTCGCCTGCAAAGGCTTCCTTGTGATCGTCGCCCATGTCCGATCCGGCCATGTTCTGATGCTTCACACAGGCAATACCCTGACGGATTTCCTGACGCTGCACGTTCTTCACATAGCCCAGCATCGCCTGATCGCCGAAGTATTCCTTCGCCAGATTGTCGGTCGAAAGTGCTGCGGTGTGATAAGTTGGCAGCGTGATAAGGTGATGGAAGATCCCGGCTTCGCGTGCCGCATCGCTCTGGAATGTGCGAATGCGCTCATCCGCTTCGGCGGCAAGATCAGAGGCGTCATAGTCAACGCTCATCAGCTTTGCGCGATCATAGGCCGAAACGTCCTTGCCGGCTTCTTCCCATGCATCGAACACCTGCTGGCGGAAGTTCAATGTCCAGTTGAAGCTGGGTGAATTGTTGTAAACCAGCTTGGCATTGGGGATCACTTCGCGCACCCGGCGAACCATGCCGCCGATCTGGCCGACATGCGGCTTTTCGGTTTCGATCCACAAAAGGTCCGCACCGGCCTGCAGCGCGGTGATGCAATCGAGCACGCAGCGATCCTCGCCGGTTCCCTTGCGGAACTGATAAAGATTTGAGGGCAGGCGCCTGGGGCGCATCAGTTTGCCATCGCGGTTGATCAGAACATCGCCGGGATTGCCCGCGCCTTCGATTTCTTCGCAATCGAGGAAAGCGTTATACTGATCGCCAAGATCGCCCGGTTCACGAGTGAAAGCGATCTGCTTGGTAAGCCCTGCACCCAGCGAATCGGTGCGGGCAACGATGATGCCGTCTTCCACGCCCATTTCCATGAAGGCATAGCGGATCGCGCGGATTTTCTGGTGAAAGTCTTCATGCGGAACGGTGACTTTGCCATCCTGATGGCCGCACTGCTTTTCATCCGAAACCTGATTTTCGATCTGCAGAGCGCATGCGCCTGCTTCGATCATTTTCTTGGCCAGCAGATATGTTGCTTCGGCATTTCCGAAACCGGCATCGATATCGGCAATAATCGGCACAACATGCGTTTCATGGTTGTCGATCGCGTGTTCCAGCCGCTTGGCTTCGACTTCGTCATTGCGTTCGCGCGCCGCATCCAGTTCGCGGAACATCATGCCCAGTTCGCGCGCGTCGGCCTGGCGCAGGAAGGTGTAAAGCTCTTCAATCAGCGCCGGAACAGATGTTTTTTCGTGCATCGACTGATCGGGCAGGGGGCCGAATTCGCTGCGCAGCGCGGCGATCATCCAGCCGGAGAGATAGAGATAACGCTGCTTCGTCGTGCCGAAGTGCTTCTTGATGGAAATCATCTTCTGCTGACCGATAAAGCCGTGCCAGCACCCCAGAGACTGCGTGTAGTTTGCCGGATCGGCGTCGTAGGCTGCCATATCCTCGCGCATGATCTTTGCGGTGTAGCGCGCGATATCAAGGCCGGTGCGGAAGCGGTTCTGGATCTGCATGCGGGCCACCATATCGGGCTCGATCGCATTCCAGGTCGGCTGGTTCTGGCCAATGGTCTGGCCGGCGCTGATGATCTTTTCCTGATAGGTCACGTTTGGTTTTCCTGCGTTCTGGCCTGCATGAGGCTGGTTCGTCGATGGGTTGGTTCTAGGCCGGGTTGCCTGGCAGGAGAACGCGCTACGGAGTCGATCTGTAAAACCTTACAGATAATCCTTGTAAAGTTGTAATAAATTTACAATACCGCTTGTCATGGCGGAAAACAGACCTTTATATATCGGCCCGAGGCTGAAGCGATTGCGGCGAGAGCTGGGCCTGACCCAGCAAACGATGGCCGACGATCTGGAGATTTCACCCTCCTATGTTGCGTTGCTGGAACGCAATCAGCGTCCGGTAACGGCCGACATGTTGTTGCGGCTGGCGCGCACTTATCAGCTGGACGTGGCCGATATCGCGAGCGAGGACGGTGAAGCCTATGCCCGGCGGATTGGCGAAATCCTGCGCGATCCGATCTTTGACGATATCGATCTGCCCGCGTTGGAAGTGGCCGATCTGGCGACCAGCTTCCCCGGTGTTGCCGAAGCCCTGCTGCGACTGCACGGCGCGTTCACGCGCGAACAGGATGCGCTTGTCCAGCAAAGGGCATCGGGCGTGGAAGCAGGGGAGGCCGATCCCGTTAGCGAGGCACGCGCGTTTCTGTCCGCGCGGCACAACTATTTTCATGCGCTCGATATGCGCGCCGAACAGCTCAGCGCCGAACTGGACGAAGCGGGCGGGGCGCAGAAGTGGATCGGCAAACAGGGTGTTCGCGTGCGGTTCCTGCCGTCCGATGTGATGGTCGGCTCAGTCCGGCGGTTTGATCGGCATAACCAGCAACTGCTGATCGTCGATACGCTGGACACTGCCAGTCGCAACCACCAGATGATGACGCACATTGCCTATACCGCGCTGCGCAAGGATATCATGGCGATCATTCGTGCGCAGTCTTTCGCGAGCGAGACGACGGAAATTCTCGTGCGCAGGGCGCTTGCCGGATATGCAGCGGCGGCTCTGGCAATGCCTTACGAGCGGTTTGCCCGTGCGGTTGAACAGCGGCGTTACGATATTGAATCGCTGGCGCGCCAGTTTGGTGCAAGTTTTGAGCAAGTCGCTCACCGGCTGACGACACTGCAACGGCCGGGGCAGGAGCGCACACCGTTTTTCTTCATTCGCGTTGACGAGGCCGGAAACGTTTCCAAACGACTGGACGGGGCGGGTTTCCCATTTGCCGCCTATGGAGGCGGTTGCCCGCTGTGGTCTGTTCATTCCGCGTTTCGGCGGCCCGGAGAGATCATCACCCAGTGGCTGGAATTGCCCGATGGCCAGCGCTTCTTCTCTATCGCGCGCACGGTGACAGCCGGTGGCGGCAGTCACGCCGATCCGCGCGTTTATCGCGCGATTGCACTGGCCTGCGCAGCCGAACATGCGCACGGCCTGGTCTATGCGGCAGACGAAAAGCCCGATGAGGTGCCGGCAACCCCGATCGGCGTCACCTGCCGGTTATGCAACAGGGCGGAATGCAAGGCGCGATCCGCTCCGCCGATCGGACGCGACATCTTGCCAGACGATTATCGCCGGGCCGCCGGGCCTTATGAGTTCACAGCCTGATAGCGATCGCGCATCGTTTTCAGCCCTGCCATTGGCGCTGGAGTTCGCCGGCGCCAGCGCAGGCTGATCGCCGCATGGTATTCCGATCCTGTCATCGGAGCGTCTGCGCCAGTCAGGGTTTTTCCGCCTGTTGTGGAATTAAAAAACCGACATTGCGACGCGTTCGATCTTTATTCGGCACGTTCGATTTTCCATAGGACCGCTCAATACAATCGCGAATCGTCAGGTTCCGGGGTGCCGGTCTGTTCAGTAACGCTGGAACACCCAGCACGACAGGCATCTTCCGGTCTGATATCAACGCGTTGATAAAAAAGAAAATGCCGAAGGTCGCAAGAATGAACGCCAAACCCGATCAACCCGGCTTGCCGGTGCCCGCTACGCTGGAAAAGGCGATGGCGCCTGAATGGCTGACCACGGCATTGGCGTCCGATGGAGACGGCAGCGCGATTTCTTCGGTCGTGACGCTGGATGTCAGCAGGAACTTTGCAACCAAAGTGCGCTTTTCCGTTACGTTTACGGGTGACAGCAAGCGGCGCACCTATTGCCTGAAAGGTCTGTTCGGATCGGGCAAGAACACCGAACTGGCCGGGGCGATGTTTGCGAGCGAGGCAGACTTTTACTGCGCAATTGCTCCAGCTGTCGAATTGCGGGTGCCTGCCTGCGTGTGCGCGGTGATCGATACGGAAAATGCGCAGACGATTATCGTGATGCGCGATCTGATCGAGATGGGCGCGAGTTTCTGTTCCGTGTTCGAGCCGTTCAGTCCAGATGAGGCTGCCGTCAGTCTTGCCGAACTTGCAAAGTTGCATCAGCGCCGCGCCATGCTCGATCAGGAGCGCTGGATTCGTCCTCGCGCAGCGGATCTGATGCGATTGTCGCAATACGCGTCGGAGCCGTTTCAGGAGCGGCTGGATACTCTTCGTAGCGACCTCCCCGGCGATCTGCGCGATGCAGACCGGCTGAATCGGGCGATGGGGGAACTTACGCAGCGCGATTCGCGGCGGTTGCAATTCATGCTTCATGGCGATGCCCATGCAGGCAATATCTATCGCACAACCGGCGGACCGGGCTTTTGCGATTGGCAGTTGTTTCAGCGCGGCGGCTGGGCTCTGGATGTCGCATATCATCTGAACACGGTGCTTCCCAGCCGGATAGCAGCGGTTGAGGAACGCCGCCTGCTGGGTGAATACCTCGCGCTGATGCGTGCGGTGGGCATTGATATGCCGGGCGACGATGAAGCCTGGAACCAGTATCGCGAAGCGGTGATTTACGGCCTTTATCTTTGGACCGGCGCGCGCCGGATCGAACAGCCGATCGCGGCGCAGTTCATCGAACGGCTGGGCAAGGCTGCGGTGCGGCTGGAAAGCCTTTCCCTGCTGGGCATTTCCTGACTTCTGGCGCGAAACGGCGCAGCTTTTCGGAACGGTTGACGCCCAGCGCGCGGCGTTGCCGCAATCCCGGTCCCATGCCATATTCATCCGATGGCGCGGGCTGACTTTTCGACATCAAGACGCACAAGGGTTGGGATCGCCGTCGTGATCGTGATGATCCACGTTGCGGCGATTTATGGCCTGGTCCGCGCGTTTGCGCCCGGTATTGTCGATCAGGTTACTGAAACGGTGGCCGCGGTTTTGACCGTAACGATCAGTTCACCGCCTTCCGAACCGGAGCCGAAACCGGCTCCGCCCGAAAAGGAAGGCGCAGCCGCGCAGGCGGGAAAGAAAGCCAAGCCCAAGGCCGAAACCGCGCCCGAAGCAAAAGTTGTTATTGCGAAAAAAGCGGCACCCGAAGTTGCATCCACCGGCAACGATATCCGTTCTGGTGGAAGTGACCGGGGTGAGGGCACCGGTGCGGGCGGTGATGGCCGGGGCACAGGATCGGGCGACAGCGGCGATGGTCAGGGCGGGGGCGGGATCGCGGCCAAGGCGGTGAAAATATCGGGCGATATCAATTCTGCACGCGACTATCCCAAGAAAAGTCGTGAACTTCGGCTGGGCGATCACGTTGTTGTTGCGCTCACTGTGGGAACCGACGGACGAGTCACGAATTGCCGCGTTCATCGTCCGAGCCGCGATCCTGAAGCGGACCGGATTACGTGCCAGCTGGCGAAGGAACGTTTCCGGTTCCGGCCCGCGACCGATGCGTCCGGGCGTCCGGTGCAATCGGTCTATGGCTGGCAGCAACGCTGGTTCAAACCGGGTAAAAATTGAGCATCGGGCTTAAAGAAATTGCCATTATCCGGCACTATCCCTGCTGTTATGCCAACGATTGTACCAGTGATTCTGTGCGGGGGCAGCGGAACCCGCCTGTGGCCGCGCAGCCGTGCCACAAAACCCAAGCCATTCCTGCCACTGGTTGGAGACAGCACATTGTTCTCCGCAACTGTGCAGCGATGCCCCGCAGATGGCGGGTTCGCGCCTCCGGTGGTGGTGACGGGCCGCAAACACCTTGATCACGTCAAGGCGCAGTTGGGGGACGCGGGCGACGCGGCGATTATTGTTGAGCCGGCCGCGAAGAACACTGCCGCTGCCATCGCGCTTGCCGCGCTGCGTTTGCCCGATGATGCGGTGATGCTGGTTTGCCCCAGCGATCATCATATCGGAAACGCGCAAGCCTTTGCACGCGCCGCCCATGCCGCGGCCGCGTTGGCGGAAGATGGCTGGCTGGTGTCTTTCGGGATCGAGGCAAAGTCACCGGAAACGGGCTTTGGTTATCTCAAGCGCGGCGAAGCGATCGGCGACACCGGGTTTCGCACCGCGCAATTCGTTGAGAAGCCCGATCTTGATCGCGCCAGATCATTTATCGCAGACGGCGGCTATGCCTGGAACGGCGGCATTTTCGCGTTTCGTGTGTCTGATTTCATGCGCGAACTGGAAACGCATCGCCCGGACATTGCCGGCGCGGTGCGCGCTGCGGTTGATCGAGGCCGTGCCGAAGGCGCCGAGTTTTATCCCGATGCCGAAGCATTTGCCGCCATCGAAGGCGAATCGGTCGATTATGCGGTGATGGAAAACACCCGGCGTGCCGCGATGGTTCCGGCAGATATGGACTGGTCGGACATCGGCAACTGGCATGCGCTGCACGATGCACGCGAAAGCGATGCGCAGGGCAACAGCGTGCAGGGCGCGGCCGAACTTGTCGATTGCCGCAATGTGCTGGTCGATACCGATGGTCCGAAAGTTTCGGTGATCGGCCTTGAGGATGTGATTGTCGTGGTCGATGGCGATGATATCATGATCACCACCCGCGAAGGCGTGCAGAAAGTCGGCAAGTTGCACGGCGCGGCAAACCAGTGAGGCACCGGCGATGATCGGCGCACTGCCAACGCGCGAAGTAGAGAAGCCTTGGGGCAAGGATGTCTTGCCCGCACCTTTCGCAACGCCGCCCGGCAAACGGATCGGCGAAATCTGGTTTGAACCGCCGGCCGAACTGCCCGAGCTGCTGATCAAATACATTTTCACCAGCGAAAAACTTTCGGTGCAGGTCCATCCATCCGATGCGCAGGCCATGGCTTCAGGACTTGGCCGTCAGGGCAAGGAAGAGTGCTGGCTGATCATCGATGCGGAGCCCGATGCGACGCTGGGCATTGGTTTTCGCGAGTCTCTCGAACCCGATGCGATGCGTAAAGCCGCGCTCGACGGGTCTATCGAGCAACTGATGGTATGGCACAGTGTTCAGCCGGGCGATTTCTTCTATATTCCGGCAAACACGGTCCACGCGATCGGGCCGGGCGTCAGCCTGATCGAAGTGCAGCAGAACAGCGATATCACCTACCGCCTGTTCGATTATGGCCGCCCGCGCGAACTTCATCTCGAACAGGGCGTGGCGGTGGCGCGGGGCGAGCCCTATGATCCGGCATGGCGGCAGACCATCGCGCCGCGCGGATCGCTTTCGCTTGTCGATGGACCATTATTCCGCCTCGATCAGGTTCAGGGAACGCCCGAAGCGGATGTTTGCGCGCGCCATCCCGGCTCGGTTCTGGTTGTCCCGCGCGATGCGGCGGTGCGGATCGCGGGCAGCGAAGTCTTGCCCGGTCAGTGCGGGCTGGCGAACCGCATTGGCGATATCCAATGCGATCCGGCGGGCCTGTACCTGATCGCGAGTGCATGCCCCTCTTGATCGCTGCGCGTTGCATGGGCAAAGGTGGTCTTCCCTGAAGGAGGCCAGTTTGTCCAAAGTCTATCCCGTCACGGCCGAATGGGCCAAACGCGCATATGTTAATGCGGCTGGCTATGCCGATAAATACCGCCGCTCGATCGAGGAACCCGAAGCGTTCTGGCGCGAGGAATCTGACCGGCTTGACTGGATCAAACCCTGGAGCAAGCTGAACTCCACGAGTTTCAATGAAGACGATTTTTGCATCGAATGGTTCGCGGACGGCACGCTGAACGTATCGGCCAACTGCGTGGATCGTCATCTGGAAGAGCGCGGCGATCAGCTGGCGATCATCTGGGAAGGCGACGACCCGGAACGTCGTCGCGAGATTCCATACCGCCAGTTGCACGAACTGGTGTGCCGCGCGGCCAATGCGCTCAGCGCGCTGGGTGTGAAACGCGGCGACCGTGTCACGATATATCTGCCGATGATCCCCGAAGCGGCGATCACGATGCTGGCATGTGCCCGGATCGGCGCGATTCACTCGGTAGTGTTCGCCGGGTTTTCTCCCGAAGCGCTGGCGGGCCGGATACAGGATTGTGACAGCGAACTGGTTGTCACGGCGGACGGCGGCTTTCGTGGCGGTAAACTGGTTCCGCTGAAGGACAATGTCGACGAGGCGCTCAAGAGCTGCCCTTCGGTCAAATATGTTCTGGTTGTCGGTCACGCGGCGAACGAGATCGACATGGTTGAGGGCCGCGATGTGGTCTGGAGCACGCAGATGCGCATGTCTCCAGATCGCGAACCCGAAGAAATGGGCGCGGAAGACCCGCTGTTCATTCTCTACACATCGGGTTCCACGGGAAAGCCCAAAGGCGTTTTGCACACAACCGGCGGCTATCTGACATGGGCGGCGATGACGCATCGCTATGTGTTCGATTATCAGCCGGGCGAGGTTTACTGGTGCGCGGCGGATGTCGGATGGGTCACCGGACACACTTATGTGGTCTATGGGCCTCTTGCCAACGGGGCGACGGTGGTGATGTTCGAAGGGGTGCCCAATTATCCCGATCACAGCCGGTTCTGGGAAATCGTCGATCGCTATCAGGTCAACACCTTTTATGGCGCGCCAACGGCGCTGCGCGCGCTGATGCGCGAAGGCGACGAATGGGTGAAGAAGGCTGACCGGTCATCGCTGCGTCTGCTGGGATCGGTGGGTGAGCCGATCAATCCCGAAGCGTGGGAATGGTATTACAATGTGGTTGGCGATGCGCGCTGCCCGATTGTCGATACCTGGTGGCAGACCGAAACCGGCGGCGCGATGATCACGCCGCTGCCCGGCGCGACCGATCTCAAGCCCGGATCGGCGACGAAGCCGATGTTCGGCGTTGTGCCGGAAATCGTCGATGGCGAAGGCAAGACGCTCGAAGGCGCAAATGAAGGCAACCTGTGCATCACGCAAAGCTGGCCCGGCCAGATGCGCACCGTGTGGGGCGATCACGCGCGCTTTTTCCAGACCTATTTCAGCACGTATCCGGGCAAGTATTTCAGCGGTGACGGGTGCCGGCGCGATGAGGATGGCTACTACTGGATCACCGGCCGCGTGGACGATGTCATCAACGTTTCGGGCCACCGCATGGGAACGGCGGAAGTCGAAAGTGCGCTGGTTGCGCATCCCAAGGTTGCCGAATCCGCGGTTGTCGGCATGCCGCACGATGTCAAAGGGCAGGGTATTTATGCATATGTCACGCTGAACGCGAACGAGACGGAAAGCGCGGAAGTTGAAAAGGATCTGATCCAGTGGGTGCGCAAGGAGATCGGTCCGATCGCGACACCCGATGTGATTCATTTCGCGCCAGCTTTGCCCAAAACGCGTTCAGGCAAAATCATGCGACGCATCCTGAGGAAGATTGCCGAAGGCGATACCTCGAACCTTGGCGATACGTCGACTCTCGCCGACCCGTCGGTTGTCGATACGCTCGTCGCTTCACGCAAATGAGGTCGCGGGGATGATTGCCCAGACGATCCAGCTTTCGCTTGCGCCGGTGTTTGTGCTGGTCGCTCTGGGCCACATTCTCAACACATTGTCCGCGCGGTTGAGCCGGGTTGTCGATCGCTCGCGCGAACTTGTCGGGCACCATCAGGCCACGTCCGGCAAAGAACACGACGAGGTCGTCTGGCAGATTCGCCTGACGGACAAACGCATCGCCCTGATCGGACAGTCGATCAGAGCGATGGTGTTGTCCGGGTTGTGCACCGGCGCGACCGTGGCGATCCTGTTTCTGGAAGAAATTGCCGGCGTCGATCTGCAGAATGTCGCTGGCGCCATTTTCCTGATCGCGGTTGGGCTGTTGATGTGGGGCCTGATCCTGTTCTTGCGCGAAACACAAGTCGCCGCGGCATCCTTGCGGGTTCCGCGTGACTTGCTGGAGCTTGACGAAGAGGGCGAATAACCCCCGGCCTCTTGTCAGAGGGTCAGGCCGCCAGTTGCAGCGGTGCGATTTCGCCTTCCAGATAGAGCTTTTTGGCTTTGGCGCGGCTCAGCTTGCCAGAGCTGGTGCGCGGCAGGGTGCGCGGGGGAACCAGTTCGACCACGCAGTTCATGCCGGTGATCGAGCGGACTTTCTCGCGGATCACACCGTGCAGCTTCTTGCGTTCTTCCGGGTCGGAAATGCGGCAGTGGACCAGCACGGCGGGTACTTCCTCGCCATCATCGGTTTCCAGCGCGAAAGCGGCAATATCGCCCTGGTGGAAGCCGGGAAGCTGCTCAACCGCCCATTCGATATCCTGTGGCCAGTGGTTCTTGCCATTGATGATGATCATGTCCTTGGCGCGGCCAACCACGAAGAGATGCCCATCGACAAGATAGCCCATGTCGCCGGTGTCAAGCCAGCCATCGACCATGCAATCAGCCGTTGCTTCCGGGTCGCGATAATAGGAATGCATCACGCTTGATCCGCGGCACCAGACCTTGCCGATGCGGTGATCGGCCAGTGCCTTTCCGTTTTCGCCGCGTATCTCCAGTTCCATGCCGCGCACCGGCACACCGCAATTGACGATGGCGCGATAGCGGGCGGGGCGTGAGAGATCGCGCGGCGATCCCGAAAGCCGCTCTTCTTCCACCAGTTCCACGCGAATGCCATCGCCCGGCGGCATCAGCGTAACCGCCAGCGTCGATTCCGCCAGCCCATAGCTGGGCAGGAACGCAGACGCCTTGAAGCCCGCGTCGGCGAAGCAGTTGACGAAATTCTGCATCACATCCGGGCGGATCATATCCGCGCCGTTTCCGGCGATCCGCCAGCGCGTGAGATCGAACCGTTCCGCCACGTTGGTCTGGCTGGAAACGCGGCGCGCGCAGATGTCATATCCGAATGTGGGCGAAAAGCTGACCGAGTTGCCCGGATTGCGACTGATCAGGTCAAGCCATGCCAGCGGGCGGCGGGCAAAATCCTCGGTCTTGAGGTAATCGACCGAAAACTGGTTGCCGATGGGTGAAAGGAAACAGCCGACCAGTCCCATGTCATGATACCAGGGCAGCCAGCTGATGCAGCGATCGAGCGGGCCGATTTCCATGCCGTGGCTGTGGCCCGCCAGATTGGCCATCAGCGCGCGGTGAGTGATCGCAACGCCATGCGGAAAGCGGGTCGATCCGCTGGAATATTGCAGGAAGCAGATGTCGTCGGGGTCAACGTGGGGCAGTTCGCGCTCGATAGCCGGCTGTTCGGCGAAGGCCTCCCAACTCACGCCCGCACAGCCCTGTCGGTTCGCAGCGGCGCTGGCCATCGTTTCCAGCTCCTGCGGATAGAACAGGAATTTCGGCTCCGCGCTTTTCATCTGCACGGCGATCTGATCGATATAGTTGTCCTTGCCGCCAAAGCTGGTCGGAAGCGGCAGCGGGACGGGCCAGGCACCGGCATAAATCGCGCCGCAGAACAGCGCGGCGAACTCTGACCCCGTCTCGGCGACGAGCGCGATCCGGTCACCCGGTTCGACGTCAGCGGCGATCAGCCGCAATGCCATTGCTCGCGCATCTTCGCGAAGTTCGGAAAACGGATAAGGGCGGATCAGATTTCCGCGTGGATCGTGAAAGTTGAAACCCCGATTGCCGTTCGCGGCATAGTCCAGCGCGTCGCCAAATGTGGCGAAATCGGCAAAGCGGCGCAGCAGACTGTCTTCGTTCGGCGTGTGAACGAGTCCCTCACCAACATTCGGCACCTTTGTCACGGTGTCGGTCATGATCAAATAATCCGTTGTTTTTGAAAAAGTTGCAATGTGAACGTCATGTTCATTGTGATCGCTTCGAATGCTTTATGGTTAATTATGTCCATTCGTGGGGTTCCCCCTTCGAATTGGACTGTGGCACGAATAGGGCAAGATGGCCCGAACCCGCCGTAACCCCAAACCGCTGAACGCGGCAAAGCTGGAAGACCTGGCGCTGGCTTATGTCGCGCGGTTCCTGACGACGCGCGCCAAACTGGAAGCCTACCTCGCGCGCAAATTGCGCGAACGTGGCTGGGAAGAGGATGGCGAAGCGCCCGTGGCGCAGCTCGCCGCCCGGTTTGTGGAGGCGGGCTATATCGACGATGCCGCGTATGCACGCGCAAAGGCAGGCGGTCTGTTGCGTCGTGGTTATGGCATGCGGCGTGTCGGGCAGGCGCTTGCCGCCGCCGGTATCGACGAACAACAGCGTGAAGAGGCCGCGCCGGGCGAGGGCGATCAGCGGGCCGCGGCGAAAGCGCTGGCCCGAAAGCGCCGGTTCGGGCCGTTCTCTCGCGAACAGGCAGACCGGGGGCAACGCGAAAAACAGATTGCGGCAATGTTGCGTGCCGGTCATCGCATGGATCATGTGCTGTGCGTTCTCGATGCCACGTCGGTCGAACTGATCGATGCCTGGGTGGCCGAAGCGGAAGAGGAGGACGAAAAGTGAAAATGCGGTCTGGCATTTTTCTTGCGTTGACTGCGATGCTTGCGCCGATCCCCGCTGCCTGCTCGCCCCAGTCGGGCGATGCTCTGCCGGGAGGCGGAAAGGCTGTGCCGGAGGATCGTGACGGCACGGCTGAGGGCAGGGCGGTCCATGCCGAATCGGGGCTTGCGATCATCCCGCTGACTGTCCGCAGCGGAAAGCAAACGCATCGCTTCGAGGTGGAACTTGCGCAAAGCCCGTTTGAGCAGGCCAGGGGGCTGATGTTCCGCACCGGGATGGGGCCGGATGAAGGCATGCTGTTTCCCTTCGATCCACCGCGTGAGGCCAGCTTCTGGATGCGCAACACCGTCATCCCCCTCGACATCATTTTTATCGGAGCCGATCGCCGCATTCTCAATATTGAGGCGAATGCGGTGCCCTATAGCGAAGACAGGCGGCGGTCCGCAGGTGAAGCGGCGGCGGTGCTGGAACTGATCGGCGGGCGTGCCGCGCAGCTGGGCCTTGCGGCAGGCGACAAAGTGGATTGGTAACTGCCATACGTTCTTGCGCGCCGGTTGTGGTAAGGCTAACGCGCAGTGCCATGGGAATCTTTTCGAAAATCTTCACCTGGTGGAACGGCGCAACGCTTGGCACCGCGTTGAACGTGACGCTGAAAGGCGAGCATGTTGGCACCGATGCGCAGGGCAATCGCTATTTCCGGTCCAAGTCCGGCAAGACGACCGATGGCCGCGAACGGCGCTGGGTGATGTATGACGGCGCTAACGATTCCAGCCGTGTCCCTGCTGAATGGCATGGCTGGCTGCATCACACATATGATGACGTTCCCGAAAGCCACTTGCCGCCCGCGCGTATCTGGGAAGCCGATTACACCCCCAATGCCACCGGAACAACTGCAGCCTATCGGCCACAAGGCGCGCTGGAACGGGGCGGAAAACGGGCCAGCGCGACCGGCGATTATGAAGCCTGGTCACCGGATTCCTGAGCTTGCAATGAAGCGGGCACCGGCCCTTCTGTGTCTCGCCATGCTGGCCGCCTGCGGTGATGGCGGTGGCGATGCTTCTGGCGAAGGCACGGAAAGCGGCAAGCCGCAAGAAAAGGCCGAAACCGCTGCTGCTGCTGCCGGAACGGATGGAAAGGCAGCATCCGAAAACGCGCAGGCTGCCGTCGGCGCAAAAGTAACGCCGAACAAGGATCGCATCGCCACGCTTGGCCTGCTGAACAAGCGCAATAACCTGACCCAGGATCTGGTGATGAAAACCGGCGAAACGCGCCGGGTGGGTAATGTCATGGTCAAGCTGGCCAGTTGTGAACGCACGCCGCCGTGGGAGCAGCCCGAGGAAGAAGGGGCGTTCGTGCAGGTGTTCGTCAATGAACGGCCCGCGCCCAAGAAAGACGTTGTCTGGCGCAAGGTGTTTTCGGGGTGGCTGTTCAGGAATGCGC
Organism: uncultured Sphingomonadaceae bacterium; assembly: GCA_947258815.1. Lineage (GTDB taxonomy): Bacteria > Pseudomonadota > Alphaproteobacteria > Sphingomonadales > Sphingomonadaceae > Novosphingobium. The sequence goes on along the minus strand of CAMYJW010000030.1, from coordinate 475,277 downwards.
CCGCGCTCAATGTTCTGGAGCATCCGATCTACGATGTCTGGGTCAAGAAGTGCGCGATGAATTTCCCCGGTGAAGAGGCAAGGCCGGCAACGGCGGCATCATCGCGCAGCGCGGCAAAGCCTTCCGGCAGCGAAAGTGCGGCGACATCGGCCGAGTGAGGCTGCTGGGCCGCTGCAAGCCGGTTCACATAATCTGCCTGACTGATTTCGACAGCACCCAGCGATTTCAGGTGTGATGTCATGAACTGGCAATCGAGCAGCCGCACCCCGGCCCGCCGGATAATGGCGACCAGCCAGGCCAGCGCGACTTTTGATGCGTCGTTCGCGTATGAAAACATACTTTCGCCGCAGAACACCTGATCAAAACCCACACCATAAAGCCCGCCGACAAGCCGTCTGGCGCCATCGTCATCGGTCTGCCAGCACTCGATGGAATGGGCGTGGCCCAGCCGGTGCAGATTTTCGTAGCTGGCCTGAATGACATGACTGATCCAGCTTTCGTCCTTGTCCCGCCCACGCGCGACCGCGCAGTTCTCCACAACATCGCAAAACGCCTGATTGCAGGTCACGGTGAACCGCTCTCGCCGCAAGGTGCGCGCCAGCGATCTGGAAAGGTGGAACGTTTCGGGGGGAATGATCGCCCGTTCGCGGGGCTCGACCCAGAAGACATCGGGTGCATCTCGCCTGTCCGCCATGGGAAACACGCCGCTGCGATATGCCAGCATCAGTATGTCTGGAGCGATGATTTCAGGTTTTGCCGAAGCATGCATGGCCATGAGTGTAGCAAATTCGCTCGTGCTGGAATATGCTTGGGCTTCTTCGTCTTGTAATCCTTTCCGCCACGCTCTAGAGGCACCGGCGCCCGCAGGAGTGTAGCTCAGTTGGTAGAGCGTCGGTCTCCAAAACCGAATGCCGGGGGTTCGAGTCCCTCCACTCCTGCCAGCATTTTTCCTGACGATAATGCTCCGGGGGAGCGCGAGAGCCTTGTTTTCGGGGTGATTCTGGCGCTGCTGGCCGGCTTGCCATTCCTTGTCGCGACATACCCTCAGCTGACGGACTTTCCCTCCCATCTGGCGCGCTACCATGTGATGCTGGAAAGCGGGAACAATGCGGTTCTCGATCGCTTTTACCGGTTTGAATGGATTCTGGCCGGCAATCTTGGCGCCGATCTCCTGATGGTCCCGCTTGGCCGGATTTTCGGCGTGGAACTGGCGGCGCGACTGATTGGCCTGATGATTCCCATGCTGACCGGACTCGGCATCGTTGCGGTTGAATGGGCGCTGCGCCGCCGCATCGGCATCGGATCGGTGCTTGCCATGACGACGATCTGGTCGCCCGCGATGGGCATGGGGTTTTACAACTGGACGCTTTCACTGGCGCTTGCCTTGCTGGCGTTTGCGCTGTGGGTCCGCCTTGAAGACAGTCAATGGCGTTGGCAGGGGCGTTGGATGGGGCGCTGGGCGGGGCGTTGGATAGTGTTCGTTCCGCTCGGTCTGGTGATCTGGTTGTGCCATGTTTCGGGCTGGGGTGTGCTGGGTGTGCTGGTGTTCGGCTATGCGTGGCACCGGCGCAAAGGCTGGCGTGCGCTCCTCGCGCCGTGGCCGCTGTTTCCGCCGTTTGCGTTGTTGCTGGCGAGCGGGGCGGGCAGCGGGTTTTCCTATGGCGCCAATCCGGTCGGATACAAGATCGGCATCTGGCTGAAAGCGCTGCGCGATCAGTCAATGCAGCTTGATCTTCTGACGTTGGCGATTCTTGTGCTGATCATCGTGTTCGCGGCGCGTCGGCGCAAGCTTGACGGTCGGCTGGGCTGGGCCGCGCTTGCGCTTGCGATCCTGACGATCGTCATTCCGCGTCATCTGGGCGGCGGTGACTTTGCGGACTGGAGGCTGATCGCGGTGGCGCTGATGATTGGCTGTCTGGCTATTGACTGGCCGTTGCCGCGTTGGGCGATCGTTGCCGCCGGGGCGCTGTTCCTGGTGCGGCTTGGCGTAACCGCATCGGCGTGGCACGGGCAATCGCAGCAGCTTGAACAGGCGCTTGAAGCGCTTGATCGCCTGCCGCGCGGCGCGCGCGTTGCGGGGGCCGTGGCGGTACCCGCCTCGCAATGGGGGGTGGAGCCGCTTGAGCATGCGCCCAGTTATGCGACGGTGCGGCGCGATGCGCTGGTCAATTCCCATTTTGCCATTCCCGGCGTTCATATGTTGCAGCTTCGCGAAGGTGGGGAGGACTTCACCGATCCTTCTCAGCGCATTTTGCTGTCATCGGGCGAATCGGTTGATCTGACGTCATTTGAACCGGCGCGTCATGCCGATTTTCTGTGGTATTTCGGCAGAACCGCGCCTGCACGTCTGCCCGTTGGCGCGCGCGTTATGCATCGTTCGCCAGTTTCGATCCTCGTGCGGCTTGCAAAACCGGCGGACGACCGCTAAATCCGCGGCTATTCCAGAAAGAGGAAACAACGATGCCCCTCCCGGTCCCGACCGGGGCGGCGATTTCCCCTAGGCGGAAGCCGTTAGAATTCCTGACAGACGCTCAGGCAAGGACGAGGACAGTGCAATGGCCAAGACTAACCCCGGCGAATTCATCCGCCAGGTTCGCACCGAAGGGTCAAAGATCCATTGGCCTTCACGGCAGGAAACCGTGACTACCGCGATATTCGTGGCGCTGCTGACGCTTATCCTCGCGCTGTTTTTCATGGGGATCGATTCGGTCTTCGGTTCGGTTGTGCGCTGGGCGCTGTCACTGGTCTGATGAACCTTCATCATCCCTGAAATTCGATTCATTTAGAGAGAGCCATGGCCCGCTGGTATATCATTCACGCCTATTCCGGTTTTGAGAATAAAGTCCGCGATGCGATCATTTCCGAAGCCGAACGCATGGGGCTTTCGCAGCTTGTTGAGGACATTCAGGTTCCGTCCGAAACGATCAACGAAGTGAAGCGCGGCAAGAAGGTTCAGGTCGAGCGCAAGACGATGCCCGGCTATGTGCTGGCCAAGCTTGAGATGAACGACGATGTCTATCACCTCGTCAAGAATACGCCGAAAGTAACCGGGTTTCTTGGCTCAAGCGGCAAGCCGCAGCCGATCAGCGAGCGCGAGGCATCGCGCTACTTCGGCGCGGCAGAAGCCGCCGCCGCCGCACCGCGCCGCGAGATCACGATCGAATACGAGATCGGCGATCAGGTAAAAGTGCTCGACGGTCCGTTCCAGTCGTTCAACGGTGTTGTCGAGGAACTCGATTTCGACAAGAACCGGGTCAAGGTTTCAGTCTCGATCTTCGGTCGCGCCACGCCGGTGGAGCTGGACTTCGAGCAGGTTGAGCTCGTCAAGTAAGAGATTCATTGCAAATCGCGCGCGTATGAACTAGGCGCGCGGGCTTCCCGTGTGTTGCATGGGAAAACCACTGCGGGAGGAGGGCCAGTCCCTCTGTCTGACCGCTTAACATGAGCGTCGCGAACATTCGCGGGGCGACAGTGTGAAAGGAGGCCATCATGGCCAAGAAGATCGACGGCTATATCAAGCTGCAGGTGCCCGCGGGCACTGCCAATCCGTCACCACCGATCGGCCCGGCGCTGGGTCAGCGCGGTGTCAACATCATGGAATTCTGCAAGGCCTTCAACGCGGCGACGCAGGATCTTGAAAAGAACATGCCGATCCCGACCACGATCACGGTCTATGCGGATCGCAGCTTTACGTTCACCACCAAAAGCCCGCCCGCGTCATTCCTCATCAAGAAGGCCGCGAAGCTGAAATCCGGTTCAAAGGAACCGGGCAAGGTTTCCGCCGGAACCATCAAGCGTTCCCAGCTTTCAGAGATCGCTGAAATGAAGATGAAGGATCTCAACGCGAACGATATCGAAGCGGCAACCAAGATCATGGAAGGCTCCGCGCGTTCCATGGGTCTCGATGTGGTGGAGGGCTGAACCAATGGCAAAACTGAACAAGAAGCAGAAAGCCGTGGCCGAAAAGCTGGGCGATAACCAGAAAGTCTATGCCTTTGACGAGGCGCTTGCAGTGTTGCGCGAATTCGCCACCAGCAAGTTTGACGAAACGGTTGAAATTGCGCTGAACCTTGGTGTCGATCCGCGTCATGCCGATCAGATGGTGCGCGGCATGGTCTCTCTGCCTTCGGGCACGGGCAAGAACGTCAGGGTTGCCGTTTTCGCCAAGGGGGACAAGGCCGAAGAAGCTACCGCAGCCGGTGCCGACAAGGTGGGCGCGGAAGACCTGATGGAAGACATGCAGGCAGGCAATCTCGATTATGACCGGGTCATCGCGACGCCGGATATGATGGGTGTTGTCGGTCGTCTCGGCAAAGTGCTTGGTCCCAAGGGCCTGATGCCGAACCCGAAACTGGGCACCGTTACCCCCAATGTCACGCAGGCGGTTGCCGATGCCAAGGGCGGTCAGGTGGAATTCCGGGTTGAAAAGGCCGGGATCGTTCATTCGGGCATTGGCAAGCTGTCGTTCTCCGACGATCAGATCAAGGCGAACTTCGACGCGTTCGTCGATGCCATCGTCAAAGCCAAGCCGTCTGGCGCCAAGGGCAAATACATGAAGCGGGTTTCGCTCACTTCAACAATGGGCCCCGGTCTGAAGATCAACACGGATGCGCTTGAATCGGCGTGATTTTATGGAAAGTCGGTCTGACGATTGACCGATGACAGAAAAACCCGCGGGGAGAGTTTCTTCCTGCGGGTTTTTTCTTGCGGAATAGAGATGCGGGGTCAGACTCCTTCGGCGCTGATCCCGCCCGGAAATGGCGGGCGCTTCAGCGCTTCAAGGCCGCGCATCAGGTCTTTGGAGCAGGCGGCCAGATCGTCTGCATCGACCGACCGGATGACGAAGTTCGCACCGGTCTTGCCGTCACGCCAGAACGGGTAGCTGCCGATCTGGCATGATGTGTGCGCGTCTTCGGTGGCGCGCAGCAGGTCTGCCACTTCGCTTTCCTGCACCCAGCACCCGATCGTTTCGGACAGCATCGGCAAGCCGCCCTCCAGCTTGCCCGACAAAGCATCGAGCATTCCCCTGGTGATCTGCGGCACGCCGGCCATCAGGAAGATGTTGTCATAGCGGATGCCCGGTGCGCCGGTATAGCGGTTGGGGATCAGTTCCGCGCCCTGGGGAACGCGCGCCATGCGCAGCCGCGCCTCGGTCAGCCCGCCGCGTGTTTCGTAATACTTTTCAAGAATAGCGCGCGCTTCGGGGTGCACGATCACCGAAACGCCAACCGCTTCGGACACGGCATCGACGGTGATATCGTCGTGTGTTGGGCCAATGCCGCCGGTGGTGAACAGGTAATCGTTGCGCACCCGCAAGGCGTTGACCGCTTCGACAATCGCATCGGTCTTGTCTGGAACGACCCGCACTTCGGCAAGTCTTATGCCCTGAAATCCCAGCCATTCAGCAACTTGCGCGATGTTCTTATCATGCGTTCGACCGGAAAGGATTTCATCGCCGATAACAATCAGCGCGGCTGTGTAGATACGTGACGATTCGCCCATGGCCAACACGATTAGGCGAAACACGCGGGCGGGCAAAGGCCGGAGCCATGCCTGACCCCAATTTCGCCTGACTCCGGTTTCGTATGCGTCTGGGTGTGTGCCGTGACTGACGGTCGAATCAGTCTGCGGTGGGAACGCCGAACAGATCATGCTCGTCCGCGTCCTCGATCAGGACATTGACGATATCGCCGGGTTTCAGCTCGGCTGCGACATCGCGCAGGAATACGTTGCCATCGATCTCCGGGGCATCGGCCTGACTGCGGCCCGTTGCGCCGATATCGCCGTCTTCATCGGGCTCGCCCACGTCGTCGATGATCACCGGCAGTGCGCGGCCGACTTTGGCCTGCAATTTCTTCGCGCTGATCTTTGCAGTCAGTTCCATCAGCCGGGCATAGCGATCTTCGGTCACATCAGGGGGCACCGCGCCCGGCAGATCGTTCGCAGCCGCGCCTTCGACCGGCTCAAACCGGAATGCGCCAACCCGATCGAGCTGGGCTTCTTCCAGCCATTCGAGCAGATATTCGAAATCGGCATCGCTCTCTCCGGGGAAGCCCACCACGAAGCTGGAGCGGATGGCGATATCCGGGCAAATCGCGCGCCATTCGCGCAGGCGCTCCAGCACTCTGGCTTCGTTTGCCGGGCGCTTCATCGCCTTGAGCACCGATGGACTGGCATGCTGGAACGGAATGTCCAGATAAGGTGTCAGCAGGCCATCGGCCATCAGCGGGATCACTGCATCGACATGCGGGTAGGGATAGACATAGTGCAGCCGCACCCAGGGCCGGGTGCCGTCGGGTGTGGAAAGCTGGCCCAGTTCGCGCGCCAGATCGGTCATATGTGCGCGCACTTCGCAGCCATGGAAATCGCGCGGTTCATGCCGGGTATCGACGCCATAGGCCGATGTGTCCTGGCTGATGACAAGCAGTTCGCGTGTTCCGCCAGCCACCAGCTTTTCCGCTTCGCGCAACACTGCATCGATTCGGCGGCTGGCCAGTTTTCCGCGCAATTGCGGGATGATACAGAAGCTGCACGCATGGTTGCAGCCCTCGGAAATCTTGAGATAGGAATAGTGCCGGGGGGTCAGCTTCACATCGGGCAACGGGCCTGAGGGCTGTGGGATCAGATCGACGAACGGCCCTTGTGTGGGCGGGGCTGCTTCGTGGACCGCGCCGACCACATCTTCATACTGGTGCGCGCCGGTAACGGCCAGAACATCGGGAAAGCGGGCGCGAATCGCCTCTGCTTCATTGCCCATGCATCCGGTGACGATCACCCGGCCGTTTTCAGCAATCGCTTCGCCGATTGCGGCCAGACTTTCCTCTTTCGCCGAATCGAGAAATCCGCATGTGTTGACCAGCACGACATCCGCGCCCGCATAATCCGGGCTCATCGCATAGCCATCGGCGCGCAGCCGGGTGAGGATACGTTCTGAATCGACGAGCGCCTTGGGACAGCCAAGGCTGACCATGCCGATTTTCGGCGCGGAGGGAAGTTGCGTTGCCATAGGCGGCGGCCCCTACACCGCTTCGCCCGATTGCGCTAGCGTTGGCGCGGAATTGAGGGGAATGACAATGGAACCGATAAACTGGCTGGCGGTGATCCTTGGTCTGGCGGCGGGGCTGTTGCTGGCGATGGTGTGGTATGGGTTGCTGGCGCGCGGCGATAGCGATGCAGGTTCCTCCCTTGCGGCGCGTCCGAAGGGCGATTGGTGGATTGCCGGGCTGGTTCTGCTGATCGGGTCGGCAATGCTGGGCCATAACTTCGCGCGTATTGGCGCTGAAACGCTGGCGGCCAAGCCGTGGCTCTATTTCATGCAGGCAGGTGGCATCGCTCTGGCGTTTGTGGTTCCGGCCGTCTGGCTGACCACTTTGCGTGCCGGGCTGGCGCGGCGCGCGCGGCTGGCGGAATGTGGCTACTGGCTGGCAGCCTATCTCGCGATCGGCGCGGTATTCTGGATGCTGGGTTAGGCGCTATTGCGTTGTCCGTTCAAGCTGACGCGAACGGAAAAGCAACGCGCATGCGCCGCGCGGGGCTTGCCGTGATTTCTGCCCCGATTGATCGGAAACAGCGCTCGGTCAGGTCTGAACGGCGGCCTGATCGCCATTCAGGGAGGGCAGGATTTCGACAATGATATCGCCGTCCTGCAGGCTGTTTGCGTCTTCCTCCCAGAAGCCGATTGCCCTGTTGCCGCGATAGATACGCATGCCTTTGCCGCCGCTGGAAAGCGCGCTGAGCGGTTTGCCGACTTCGCCGGGTTGCACCAGCCGTTCGATCAGCTGCACGCGCCCGGTTACAGAGGCGAGGTCAGCCAGATATTCCGAGATGTGCTTGCCTGCCGCAGATCCGGCCAGCAGCAGTCCGGTAAAGCGTACGGGATTGATGACATTGTCGGCGCCGGCCTGCCTTGCGAGAATCTCGTTATCATCGGCGCGCACGACCGCGGTGATCGGCACGCGCGGCGCAAGGTGGCGCACGGTCAGCACGATCAGTATCGAGGTGTCGTCGCGCCCGGCGGAAACCAGCACGGTGCGCGCTTTCGCAATCCTCACCGCTTGCAGCGTATCGTCGCGCGAGGCATCGCCTTCCAGAACGTTGCAGCCCAGCGCCTCTGCCTTGGTCAGGCGCTCGGCACTGGGATCGATCACGACCATGTCCTGCGGGTCTGTTCCGCGCTCGATCAGTTCGGCAACCGCTTCGGAGCCGCTGACGCCGAAGCCGATGACGACGATGTGGTCTTCAAGCCGTTCCTGGATACGGGCCATGCGCCATTTCTCCCAGCTGCGCTTAATCATGAATTTGTAGGCGGTGCCGACGAAGATATAGATCACCGCCAGACGAATTGGCGTAACGATCACTGCTTCGACCAGCCGCGCGCGATCGCTCACCGGCGCGATATCGCCAAAACCGGTGGTGGTGATCGAGATCATCGTGAAATAGACGACATCGAGAAAGCTGACTTCGCCGTCATGCGCGTCGACAAGTCCGCCGCGATCGGCCCAGTGGACCAGCACCACGATCATCACCAGCCCCAGCGTGGCGCCGATACGGATGAAGATGTCGGCCCAGACAGGCAGCCCCACCGCGCGGCGAAGCGGCTGGAAACGGGCCCTTTGTCTGCCCCGCTTCATTTCCTGTCGGGAAGCTGACCCAGCGGATCGACCGGCTTGCCATTGCGCCTGAGCTCAAAGTGCAGCTCGGTCTTTTTCGTGATGCTGGTATCGCCAACAAGGCCGACGCGCTCGCCCTTCGTAACGCGGTGCCCTTTCTTGACTGTAATCCGCCCCAGCGAACCATAAGCCGAGTGCCAGCCATCGCCGTGATCGACGACGACGAGATTGCCGAACTGGTTATTGTCCCGCCGCGCGAATATCACATCGCCCGCGGCAACCGCGCGCACGGCGGCGCCACGCGCTGCGGTTATATCCAGCCCATCATGGTAATCGCCGCTGCCCCGCGATTTGAAGCCACGCCGGATCGGGCCGCTGATCGGCCAGGCAAACCGGCTTTGCTCTGTGGGCGCGGCGGTTGTGGGTTGCTCTGCTGTGGCAACCGGATCGGGCACATTCAGGACGGTAGGGATCAGCAGCTTCTGGCCGGAGCGCAGCGATGCATCGGTTTCAAGCCCGTTGGCAACGGCAATATCCGGCCATGGAACGGCATAGTGATAGGCAATGCCAAACCCTGTCTCACCGTCTTTCACAATATGGTGCCGGGTGCGTGGGATCAGCAATTTCTGGCCAACACGGATCGTATAGGGCGGCTCTATCCGGTTGGCTTCGGCTATCAGGATGCGCGGCACTTGCTCGCGGTTGGCGATGCCGCCCAGCGTGTCGCCGGGTTTTACCGTGTAGGTTGCGATACCGCCCTGGGCGGGAGCGGGTGGGCTTTGCGGCTTGCTTGCAGGTGCCGGGGTCGCAACGGCGTTCTCGCGCGGAATCCTGAGTTTCTGGCCAACCTTGATGACATAGGGCGGTTTCAGGCCATTGGCGGCGATGATCGCATCGCGTTTGACACGCGCGCGGTAGGCGATGCCGTTCAGCGTCTCTCCGCTTTCCACGACATGCACGGTTTCCTGATCCGGCGGCAGGGCGGCCACTGCACTGGCGCTCAGCATCAGCGCGAGGGCGCAGAAGAACCCGCCAACCCTCATTGCGAAAACCTTTCCGCAAGCGCTGCGAGCGATGCATGGTGGGTCAGGTCCAGTTGCAGGGGTGTGACCGAGATAAAGCCGTCTGCAATCGCTTCCAGATCGGTGTTGTGATCGGGCGTGTGTTCAATCCCGTGCAGGCCAAACCAGTAATACGCAAAGCCGCGCGGATCGACATTTTCGACCACGGTGCCACGCGCGTAATCGTGGAAGCCCTGTCTCACGACCCGAATGCCCTTAACCTCCTCAGCCTCAACCGGAGGGAAGTTTATATTGATCAGCGTGCGTTTCGCAAAGGAACTATCCACAAGTGGACGAAGGACTTTTTCGCCCCATGCCTCTGCCGCGGAGAACGAAACGTCGTTGCCGATGTCCTCCCTTGAATAGACCTGGCTGAGCGCGATTGCGGGGATGCCCGCCAGCGCGCCTTCGAAAGCCGCCGAAACGGTGCCCGAATAGGTTACGTCGTCGCCCAGATTTGCCCCACGGTTGACACCGGACAGGATCAGATCGGGCGGGGCATCAAGCGCCTTTCGCAGCGCCAGCGTGACCGCATCGGTTGGCGTTCCCGTTACCGAAAATCGCTTTGCGGCGTGCTGGCGCAGGCGGATCGGGCGGGTGAGCGACAGCGAATGGCCCGCGCCGGACTGTTCCTCTGCCGGTGCGACGATCCAGATATCGTCAGCCAGCGCGGCGGCAATTTTTTCCAGCACATAGATGCCCGGCGCGTTGATGCCATCGTCATTGGTGATGAGAATGCGCATCAGGCAATCGGCTCCAGCTTCGTCAGCCCGCCCAGATAGGGATGCAGCGCGGCGGGCAGATTGACCGTGCCGTCTTCCTGCTGGCCATTTTCCAGCACTGCGACAAGCGTGCGGCCCACGGCCAGCCCCGATCCGTTGAGCGTGTGGACAAATTCGGTTTTCTTCGAATCGGCCGGGCGATAGCGCGCGTTCATCCGCCGCCCCTGAAAATCGCCGCATTGCGAGATGCTGGAGATTTCGCGGTATGCGCCCTGGCCCGGCAGCCACACTTCCAGATCGTATGTCATCCGCGCGGTCGCGCCCATATCGCCGGTGCACAGCAACATCTTGCGATAAGGTAATTCCAGCGCCTGAAGGATCGATTCGGCGGCGGAAACCATCTTTTCATGCTCTGCGGGCGTGTCTTGCGCGCGGCAGATTGTCACCAGTTCCACTTTTTCAAACTGGTGTTGGCGAATGAAGCCGCGCGTATCCTTGCCTGCCGCGCCCGCCTCAGATCGGAAACACGGGGTGAGGGCGGTCATCCGCAGTGGCAGGTCATCCTCTGCCACAATCTGTTCGCGCACGGCATTGGTCAGCGAAACTTCGGCGGTGGGGATCAGCCAGCGGCCATCGGTGGTGCGAAACAGATCGTCGGCAAACTTTGGCAACTGCCCGGTGCCGAACACCGCCTCATCGCGCACAAGCAGCGGCGGATTGCATTCGATATAGCCATTGTCAGCGGTCTGCCGGTCCAGCATGAATTGCGCCAGCGCGCGATGCAGGCGCGCCATCTGGCCTTTGAGGAACGTAAACCGCGCGCCGGAAATCATCGCGCCGGTTTCAAAATCAAGGCCAAGCGCTGGGCCAAGATCGGCATGTTCCTTAGGCTCAAACGCAAATTCGCGCGGGGTGCCCCAGCGCGACACTTCGACATTGTCATTCTCGTCCGCGCCGGCGGGAACGTCGGGCAAAGGGATGTTCGGCAGGCGAGCCAGCACATCGTTCAGCTTTTCGGCCAGCGCCTTTTCGTCCGCTTCAAGCGCGGGCAGGGTCTGTTTCAGCTCGGCAACTTCGGCTTTCAGCGCTTCTGCCTTGCCGGTATCGCCCTGGCCCATTGCCTGGCCGATCGCCTTGGAAGCCTCGTTTCTGCGGTTTTGCGCTTCCTGCATCCGGGTGGAAACGGCGCGCCGTTCCTCATCAAGGGCAAGAATCTGCGCAGAGGCAGGCTCCGCGCCGCGCCGGGCAAGGCCGGCATCGAACGCTTCGGGGTCGTCACGGATCAGGCGAATATCATGCATGGCCGCTGCCTATGCCGTGTCGCCATGTCAGGTGCAAGGCAGTGAAGCTGCGTGGATTGCCAGGCTGTGTGTAATGGTGGGCGCATGGTGGGCGCGGCAAGGATTGAACTTGCGACCCCACCCGTGTGAAGGGTGTGCTCTACCACTGAGCTACGCGCCCGCGCGAAAGGCCTGCAGACCATGCGCAGGGCGCGCCTCTAGGCAAATCTGGCCCGATTGACAAGCGCGCAGCATTGCCTAGAGGCGCGGGGCATGACTGAAGAAAACACACCAGCCGATAACGGCACGGCCCAAAGCGGTGCCGGACCGGACCTTCCGCCAGACCGTCTTGCGATCAATCCGCGCAGTCCGCACTTTGACGGCGACAAGCTGGGGCGCGGCGTTGGCATTCGCTTCAAGGGATCGGTGCGCACCAATATCGAGGAATACTGCATTTCCGAAGGCTGGGTGCGCGTTCAGGCCGGAAAATCGCTCGATCGCAATGGCCAGCCGCTGACGATCAAGCTGAACGGCCCGGTTGAAGCATGGTATGAGGATCTGGGAGAAGACCCGCCTGTCGCGAAAGCGTAAGTGCGCTTTGTTTCGCCTCAAGGCGGAAGCGGGCCGGGGCCGCACTCATCAAAGACTCTCTCTTTTAACGCACGCGGCCTGCGATGATATCCGCGATAAAGTCAGCGCTGCGCGATGCTGCGCGCCGTGGCGCGGTGCGCGCGGATGATGCTTTGCGACCGTTCTTGTTGTAGATAAATCCGTGGACAGGCCAGTGCGTTGTTCCCAGCGCATTGCTCGGGCCATGCCAGATGCGCACTTTGCTCCAGTCGTTGCCGGACGATACGTCCACGGCTTTCACATTGTCCTCGATCTTGCCGGGTTCAGACCAGTTGGCATGGCGCAGCAGGATCGTGCGCGAATCGATCACCCGGCTGACTGCGGCAACATGGCCAAGCCGGGAATTGGCGTGCGGTTGCACGGCCATGACCGCGCCGACTTGCGGGCGATGGCCGCGCTTGTATCGACCTGCGGCCTGTCCCCACCAGGTATGTGCATCGCCGAAGATGCGAATGCCGGTCACATCGCGGGCATAGGGCACGCATTGCAGGGTTGGCGACAGCTCGCCGTTGCCGCCGCCTGAAGAACTGCGGGTATCGAAGGTGCTGCGGGCCTGTGCCGGGGCTGTGGCAGCCAGCGTCAGGCCAATGGCGAATGCAATGGAACGACTTTTCATGGTGCCTTGTCTGCCATGCGCTGGTTAGGGCCAGCCTGCAGGAAATGGTAAACAAGACGGCAAGATTTTGCCGCGCCGCTTGCCATTCGCCGCCGCAAGGGCCACTTGCCCGGCATCATGTTGCCGCAAGTCATCATCATTGGCCGCCCGAACGTCGGCAAATCCACGCTGTTTAACCGGCTGGTGGGCAAAAAACTCGCGCTCGTCGATGATCAGCCGGGCGTGACGCGCGATCGGCGCGTGGGCGATGCAGAGCTGCTGGGGCTGGACTTTACCATCGTCGATACGGCGGGCTGGGAAGATGACGATCCCGAAACGCTGCCCGGCAGAATGCGCGCGCAGACCGAAGCCGCGCTGGAAGGTGCCGATGCTGCGCTGTTCGTGATCGATTCGCGCGCCGGGATCACGCCGCTGGATGAGGAAATCGCCCGCTGGCTGCGCGTCTCGCAAGTGCCCGTGGTTCTGCTGGCGAACAAGGCGGAAGGCCGCGCGGGCGAAAGCGGGATGCTTGAATCCTATGCGCTGGGGCTGGGCGAACCGATCGGGTTTTCAGCCGAGCATGGCGAAGGGCTGGCCGATCTGTTCGAAGGGTTGCGCCCGATCCTTGAACCGTTGCAACCGCCAGAGCCCTTCGAAGACGAGGGGGGGGATGAAGAGGATCTGTCCGGTCCGCTCAAGCTGGCGATCGTCGGGCGTCCCAATGCTGGCAAATCGACACTGATCAACCGCTTGCTGGGCGAGGAACGGCTTCTGACCGGCCCCGAAGCGGGCATCACTCGCGATTCGATAGCGATTGACTGGAACTGGACCGATCCTGCCAGCGGGGAAGACCGCGCAATCAAGCTGATCGATACCGCGGGTATGCGCAAACGCGCGCGCGTGACAGACAAGCTGGAAAAGCTTTCAGTTGCCGATGCGAAACATGCGATTGATTTTGCTGAAGTGGTGGTGCTGTTGCTTGATGCCACCTTGGGTCTTGAGCATCAGGATCTGAAAATCGCTTCGCAGGCGCTCGAAGAAGGCCGCGCGCTGATTATTGCGATCAATAAATGGGATGTGGCCGAAGACGCTTCGGCCCTGTTCAATGGCATTCGCCACGCGCTGGACGAAGGCCTGGCGCAAGTGCGAGGTGTGCCGCTGCTGGCGGTTTCGGCGCGCACCGGTAAAGGGCTGGACGATATGCTGCGCGCGGCGTTTGAAACGCGCGAAAACTGGAGCCGGCGTGTGCCGACATCGGCGCTCAACCGCTGGTTCGATGATGCCATGGCCGCCAACCCGCCGCCCGCGCCCGGCGGCAAGCGCATCAAGCTGCGCTATATCACACAGGCCCGCACCCGCCCGCCCACGTTCGTGGTGTTCGGCACCCGGCTTGATATGCTGCCGACCAGCTATGAACGCTATCTGGTAAACAGCCTGCGCCGGGAACTTGGCTTTGGATCAGTCCCGGTGCGGATCAATCTGAAAAGCCCGAAAAACCCGTTCGCGAAGAAGAAGTAAAAAATCCGAACGGGACGCTTGCTGCGCTTCAGGATGCGAGCGGCGGTTCGCGGTAAAATTCCACCTGCATTTTCATCGGTCCCGTCACTTCGACGTGATGGACATCCTCGGGTGGAATCGGCGCGGGCGAATCGGGCAATACGTCCACGCTCGTTTGCGAATCGCGAAAAACAAGCCGGACGCTACCTTGGAGCACGCGAAGCAAGCCCCAGACGCCCGCTTTGGTGTTGTGTTCATTGCGCAGGGCAGTGGGCAGGCTGTCCTGATCGAAGACGGGCGTGATCTTGTATGGTTCGGCAGATGACATGCGCTGCTTTTCCTTGTGACTATGCGCCTTCGCCAGCCGCGCCGCTTTGCAACTGGACGTAATTTTCGATGCCCATGCGCTTGATCAGGTCGAACTGTTTTTCGATCCACCTGAAGCGCGCCTTTTATTCAGGGAACGGGCAGATGTCCTTGTCTTTGCGGCGGGCTCTTTCATGTTCCTTGCGACATTCTTCCGCATCGGTGTTTTTGCAGGTGAATATCTTGCAGGGCAGTTGATAAGCCTTGTGGTTCGGGCGTGACAGCGTGACATAGCGCCACACGTCGATCGGATTGCCCATCATCGATCCCGTGAAATGGAGGAGGCCGAACCCCATTGCTTCGCTGGGGAAATTGAGCATCACCGTCATACGCATTTCGCCGACGCCGGGCAGGGGGTAATCGACATGCCCCTTGAAACCGGGCATTTTCGTCCAGGCGCAGGGAAGCAAATCGCGGACGTTGACTTCGGCGATCCTTCCGCTGGGAAGCTGGACATTGAAAGTGTCGGGCAAATCAGGCGGAGCGACCTGCGGCGTCATTTCCATGCGCTGCGGCCCCATGTCATTCTTGCCGGTGAATACCAGTTTGCCGGGGCCGCTGTATTCGAGTTTGAGGTTTTCCTTGGGCCGGCCCTTCAACATAACGCCGCGTGGCCCCACAGAACCGGCACCATCGCGGTTTATCGCCAGCCATTTGCCTTCAAGCGGCTGCGCGGACTGAACCGCCAGCCTGCCGCAAAGATCGCCGGGAATGGAAATACTCGCGCCCGCTGCGGGGGTGACCACCGCGAACAGACCGATCATCGACGCCAGCATCAATCGTAATCCGTTCATGCGCTTTCCTTTCCCGGTTTGGCCTTTCCCGATCTGGCCTTGCCCCGATCTGGCCTTGCCCCGATCTGAAAGACCGCGACGGTGGTGCCTAAGCGCCGCCTTCGCCGGCCGCGCCGCTTTGCAGCTGGACGTAATTTTCGATGCCCATGCGCTTGATCAGGTCGAACTGTTTTTCGATCCAGTCGACGTGCTCTTCCTCGCTTTCGAGAATCCGCTCAAAAACCTCGCGGCTGACATAGTCATGCGCGGTTTCGCAATGGGCGATGGCATCGCGCAGCAGCGGAATTGCATCGTTTTCAAGTTCCAGATCGCATTTCAGGATTTCCTGCACGTCTTCGCCGATGCGCAGTTTGCCCAGCGCCTGAAAATTTGGCAGCCCATCGAGAAACAGGATGCGCTCTGCCAGAACATCGGCGTGCTTCATTTCGTCGATCGATTCGTGCCGCTCATACTCGGCGAGCTTGCTGACACCCCAGTTGTCCAGCATGCGATAATGCAGCCAGTACTGGTTGATGGCCGTCAGTTCATTGAGCAGGGCCTTGTTGAGAAAATCGATGACCTGCGGGTCGCCCTTCATGCTTCATACTCCTGATTTGCTGGGTGGAGTATGAAGATGTGCGCGGCTCAGGGCAAGTCAGGCAGCGGCGCGGGCGGGCACCTTTTTCGCGTTGCGCGCATCGATCAGGATCGCGTTGGCTTCATCCAGACATTGCCGACATTGCGGCGGACGGCCCATCGCGGTGTAGACGCGCTCTGCATCGCCGGAAAACTCGCACGCCAGCGCGCGCAGTTCGCTTTGTTTGATGGCATTGCAGATGCAGACATACATGCGTGAGGCTTTCGTAAGCTGGCTCCGAATCGATACATATCAGCAAATGCGAATGAATTGCAATAGAGGTGTATCAGCGGCGCATCGCGAACAGTCGCCGATATGTCAGGCAGCGCCAGAGCCATTCAAGCGGGCCATAGCGAAACCGGGCCAGCCACGGCTTTGACCATACCAGCATCAGCCCCATGCCTAATGCAACGACCGGCAGCATTTCCAGCCGGTTGAGGCTGCCGAACAGCCCCAGTCCCCAGCCGTTGAAGATTGCCGACATCAGGATGGACGTGCCGATATAGTTGCTGAATGCCATGCGCCCCGCAGCTTGCAGGCGCAGGCCCAGCCATGAATGGGCAAGCGACGGCGCCCAAAGCGCCAGCAGCACGGCCATGCCCAGCACCATCGGCAGGCGCGGGATCTGGGCCGCGGCATTGAACACGAACATATTGAGATGATAGGGAAAGCCTTGCAGCATCGGCCAAAGCGCCATGGGCAACCCGATAGCAAGGCCAACGGCGATCCCGATCCAGCCCCAGCGGCGCAGCGCGGATGGTTCTATGCCGCCGCTAAACAGGCCAAACTGATACAGCGCCATGCCGATCAGAATTAGCGGGAGCGTCTCCAGCATGCCGAACACAGCGCCCTTGGTAAGAATATTCGATTGCGCATCTGCGGTGTAAGCCAGAATGTCGCCAAAACTGCCGCTGGAATATATTGCGTTCTGATCGTGGATATCCTTCTCGGCCTTGGCGACGGTGTCGGCCAGGCCGGCGCAGGCTTCGGCGCTTTGTTCGTTGCAGGCACCGGGGACTTGCTCAAGCCACGCGGCCTCTCCTGTGAACAGCATCAGCATCAGACTGCCAAATCCATAGAGCATCAGGCCAAACACCAGTTTCTTGACCGGATCGAGCCGAACGAACAGCAGCGCGGCAATGCCCCAGGTCCCGTAAATCGTCAGGATATCGCCGCGAAACAGCAGGAAGAAATGCAGCAGGCCGAATAGCAACAGCCACGCCAGTCGTCGTAGCTGCAACAGTCTGGGATGGGCCGTTTTTGCAGAGGCGCGTTCTACAAACAGCACAATTCCCGCGCCGAACAGCAGCGTGAAGAGCCCCCGCATCTTGCCGTCTATGAACAGGAACTGGAAAAGCCAGACCCATGTGTCTGCGGGCGTGCCGCCACCGGGCAGCGCACCGGGCCAGAAATAGGCCGTCATCGGCTGCGCGAAGGCGGTGATATTGGCGAACAGGATGCCCAGCACCGCCAGTCCGCGTATAAAATCGAGCGAGATCAGCCGCGGGCCGGAAACGGACGCGAGCGGACCGGGCGAAGACGGCGCGGATTGTGAATGTGCGGTATCGCCCGCAGGGTTTTGCGCCATTGTTCCCATTTTCCCTATGCCATCGAAAGGGCAATGATCGGTCAGTTGGCGTCAGGAAACAACACCAAACAGAGCGGCTGCGCGCGCCCGGTCTATCTGATCGCGATGCAATCGAAACCACCGGCTTTCAGGCGGTTACACGCCGATTGCGCGGCTTCGCGGCTGGCAAAGCCGCCTGCCTGCAATTTTGTGACGCGCCCTGCGGGAACCTTCAGTTTGCCGTGGCCTGCCAGTTCCGGGCGGCCTTTGACGCGGTTCCACAGGCGATCCGCGTTGCCGGCCACGCCAAATGCGCCAAGTTGCACCCGCCATGCTCCGCCCGTTGAACGGGTCGGCGCCGGTTTGGGCGCGGCCGGTTTTGAAACGACCGTGTAACGCGGTTTCACGGGCTGATAGCTGGGTCTGGGTGCCGGTTTCGCCTGAGGCGCCGGCGCGCGCGATGCGCTTTTCATAATGCTGGAAACTTTGGGTACGCCCGAAGGTTGGGGGTCGCGCGGTCTGGCATAGTCGGCACCGGCGGAGGCCGGGCTGCCCTGGCCGACCGGGCGCGTGGCCGCTGCCAGATCGGGGTTGCCCGGCCGAAATGGCTTGAGCGTTTCGCGTTTTACGGTCTGGCCCGATCCCGGCCCGGATACGCCCAGATCCGCCGAAGCGATCTGGCGCTGGCGGGTTGCCTGGGCGCGTGCTGCAAGTTCTGCGGCCAGCGGCACACTGCGCTGGCGCTGATCAAGCGGGATATGTTTGTCCATCTGGGAAAGCGCGCCTGCGGCCTGCGGCAGGCCAGCCTGTTGGGCAAGGCTTACCAGAGCGTAGGCCCGCTCCCAGTCTTTGGGCACATGATCGGCGTTGAAATAGGCGAGGCCAAGAACATATTGCGCCCTTGGATCGCCCCGATCCGATGCCGCGTGGATAAACGGCATGGCTTTGGTCCGGTTGCCGCGCTGAAACAGCAGCAGGCCATAATTATCGGCGGCTTGCAGATGCCCGCGCGCGGCAGCCTGGCCGAACAGTTCTTCGGCTTTCGCCAGATCCCGCTCCACTCCGCGACCCAGCTTATAGGCCTGGCCCAGGTTGAACTGCGCATCGGCGTCGCCCTTTGCGGCGGGGCCTTTCCATTCGCGGATCGCGGTCTGAAAATCGCCGCGCGACCAGGCGTCCACTCCATCCTTGACGCTGGCAGAAGCCGGAATCGCAGCGAAAAGCGCTCCGCCGCTTATCGCCATTGCTGCAAAGGCCAGTCCCCTGTTCATTAAGCCCACGAACTATCTCCTTCTCGGGCGCGGTAAACGCCAGGGTGCGGTACTTATGCGATAATGCGCCAACCATACCGCAATCCCGGTAGCAATATTATCTAACCGACATAGTGAATATATCCTTAGCAGCGCAATTGCGCGGATCACAGCGCGTCGAAACGGTGTTTGGCTGTCTGGCAATTAACCTAAAATTAGGAACGATCTGCGATCCCCCCGTTTGAACGCATTTGTTTCTATGTCGATTTTGGGGGTCACAGGCTTTGCGCGTATTGGCATTGGCATCGCAGAAGGGCGGTTCTGGCAAGACAACCTTGTCAGGGCACCTTGCTGTTCAGGCCCAGAGGGCTGGCGCAGGACCGGTGGTCCTGATCGATATCGATCCGCAAGGGTCGCTCGCGGACTGGTGGAACGAGCGTGAGGCGGAATTACCCGCTTTTGCTCAGACGACTGTCGCGCGGCTTGCGAACGACTTGCAGGTTCTTCGTCAGCAAGGTTTCAAACTGGCCGTGATTGATACGCCGCCGGCGATCACCATGGCGATCCAGAGCGTGATTTCGGTTGCGGAACTGATCGTCGTCCCGACACGCCCAAGCCCGCATGATTTGCGCGCAGTGGGGGCAACCGTCGATCTGTGCGAGCGTGCTGGAAAGCCGCTGATGTTCGTGGTCAACGCGGCAACGCCCAAGGCCAAGATCACGGCGGAAGCTGCCGTCGCGCTTTCACAGCACGGCACCGTTGCACCGATCACACTGCATCATCGCACCGATTTTGCCGCATCGATGATCGATGGGCGCACGGTGATGGAAGTCGATCCCAATGGCCGGTCGGCCAACGAGGTTTCGACGCTCTGGAACTATATCGCCGACCGGCTTGAAAAGAATTTCCGCCGGACCGTCTTTGCCAACCCGGCCAGCCAGCCGACGATGCAGGGCAGCAATCGCCCGGTCGGCGGTTTTGGACGTCGGGTTGCCGGCACTTGAGGGGCGCGGTCACCATGAGCGATTCCAAACCGACAGCCTCACTTTCACCGAGCCTGCTGGCTCGCAAAGGTGGCGCAAAGCCCGCCATGCGCCCGCAAATTCAGCCCTTGCACCAATTTCATGAGGCGACGGCCCGTGAAATGTCCGAAGATCTTGGCTGGAATGACCTGGGCGAAACCGCCGATCCGCGTGAGCCGGATGCCGACGGAGCAACTGCAACGGGCGAAGTTGTCGCAATCAGCAGCGAAATAGCGATTCCCGAAGCGAAACCTGAAATCGTCGATCAGCAGGAAGCGCTTGCGCAGAATCTTGCCGCGCCGACTGCAAAACGGAAGACCGCGCTCAATCGCGGACGCCGCGCGGCTTTCACGCTGCGCCTGGAAGCCGAACGCCATCTCAGACTTCGACTTGCCAGCACGGTTCTGAACCGGAGCGCGCAGCAGGTCGTGACCGAAGCACTCGACCGGTTTCTGGACACCATGCCGGAAATCGAAGCGCTGGCTGCAAGGGTTCGCAAGAGCCGCTGAAATTCGAACAGAGGGACTGACCATGTATCGTCATCAAGATAATCGCAGGCCTGCACGTTACGTAGCCTGCACCGCCATGGCCGCAGCACTGCTGGCCGGATTCGCAGGTTCGGGGCAACTGGCGATGGCCAGCGCGTCCGATATTTCCAGCAAGCAGGAGCGCAAGCTCGACAAGGCAGTCGGCAAGGCGGAGCGGGCGGTTGAGAAAACGCCGCAAAGCATGTCTGCGCGCAGTTCGCTTGCAACAACCTATCTCAATGCCGGTCGTTTCGAATCGGCGGTGGATGCGTTTGAAGATGCGCAGTATCTTGGCGACAAGAGCGTGCGAACCGCGCTTGGCCTGGCGCTCTCTTACGTCGCGGTTGGACAAAATGACGAAGCCGTCGCGATCCTCGATCAGTGGCGCGATTCGATCCCCGCGGGCGATTACGGACTGGCGCTGGCACTGGCGGGTGATACCAGCCGCGGTGTTGCGGTTCTTTCCGATGCGCTGCGCGGCGGGGACGATTCAGCGAAAACCCGGCAGAACCTGGCCTATGCCTATGCGCTTGACGGCCGCTGGCGCGAAGCCCGGCTGATGGCGGCGCAGGATGTGCCAGCAGACAAGCTGGATGCGCGTATCAGCGAATGGGCGATGACGGGGCGCGATGAAGATTATCGCAAGCGCGTTGCCGCTATGCTTCGCGTTCCCGTGCGCAGCGATGTCGGCCAGCCCCAGCATCTGGCGCTTGTTGAACGGCAGGCCCCAAGTGTTGCGGCGCTTGCGGCAGCCAATCCGATGCAGTCTCCGGTTGGCGAACTGGCACCAGTCAGTGATGATTCGAATTTCTGGGTTGCCGAAGCGGTGAAGCCTGAAGTGTCTCCCGCGCCTGTTGCCGAAGTTGCGCAGGTTGCACAGCCCGCTCCGGTCCAAACGGCGGAGGCCGAGGCGGTTTCCAGTGATTTCGCGCATGCATTCGCGCCAACGGGAACGACCAGCGCTCCGGCGCCTCGCCCGGTGGTGAGTTTCGTGGCAAATCCGGTTGTCCAGCAGCTTCCGGTTCGTGCGGAAACGGCGGCTTCGCCCGCTCGCGCGTCCCGCAAGGTTTCGGCAGCGCACGGACGAGTGCAACCGGCTGCAAAATCGGCACGCGGTGTCAGCAGACCCAAGGATCCGGCCAAGTGCACGCATCTGGTGCAGCTCGGCTCGTTCTCGACGGCGCGTAATGCGGATCGCGCATGGCGGATTTTCGTTTCGCGCAATCCCGAACTGAAGAAATTTGATAAAACGATCACCAAGGCGGTCGTGCGTGGCAAGACTTACTGGCGCGTTGCCGCTGCCGGTTTTGACAAGCGGGCCGCCAGATCAATGTGCTCAAGCGTCAAGGGCCGGGGCGGTGGCTGCATTGCCTATGCCCAAGGTCGCCCGTTGCCGGGCGCGGTTCCCGGAAGCCGCCGCAGCGGAGCCGCACTCGCGCGTCGCTGAACCGCAGGAAAAGGTATTGGTTACACATGACAGGCTCTCTCCGGTTCAGGAGGGGGCCTGTTTTGCGCCTACGCGCATCCCGCCTTTGAACAGCGCCAGCACGCGGCCCTGAACCGGCTGCTTGTCAAACGGTGTGTTGCCCGCGCGGGCGGCCATTTCGGACGAATCGACAATCCATGGCTTGTCGGGATCGATCACCGCGATGTCTGCTTCGGCGCCTAACGCCAGATGTCCGGCATTTACGCCCAGTATCCGCGCCGGGTTTGTCGCCAGCAGCTCAATCGCGCGGCTCGTGGTGATCACGCCATCGCGCACGAGGTTGAAGGTGAGGGGCAGCAGCGTTTCCGCTCCCGCCATTCCGGGGGCGGAATCGGCAAACGGCAGGCGTTTGTCTTCCGGTCCGCGCGGATCGTGGCTGGATGCGATCACATCGATGGTCGCGTCACGGACCGCATCAAGCACGGCCTTCCGGTCTGCCTCGCAGCGCAGCGGCGGGGAAAGGTGCGCGAATGTGCGGAAATGCGCCAACGCAAGATCGGACAGCATGAAATAGGCGGGGGTTGTTCCGGCGGTGACGGCCACGCCGCGATCCTTGGCGGCGCGCACGAGATCGAGCCCGCGCGCCGTGGTAACCTGCCGCAGATGCAGGCGGGCTCCTGCAAATTCGGCCAGCGCGATGTCGCGTGCGATGGCCAGCGGTTCGGCTTCGGCAGGTGCGGACGGCAGGCCAAGCCGGGTGGCGATCTCGCCTGACGTCGCAACTGCGCTGCCGGTCATGCCGCTGTCTTCCGCATGCGTGCAGACCACCATATCGAGCATCGCGGCATACTGGAGCACGCGCAGCATCGTGCCCGAATCGGCGATCCATGCTCGTCCCGTGGCGATGGCCCGCGCGCCTGCATCGCGCATCAGTGCGATTTCCGCCAGTTCGGTGCCTTCCAGTCCGCGCGTGGCAGCGGCAAGCGGATGTACCCAGAAATCGGGTTTTCCCGACGATGCGGCAAAGCGCACCCGTGCCGGAATGTCGAGCGGGGGAGATTGATCGGGCATCAGCGCCGCCCGCGTGATTCCGCCGAAGTGAAAGGCCGGTTTGTCAATCGTGAACACGCCCAGATCGACAAGGCCGGGCGTCACCAGCTTGCCTTGTGCATCGTGGACGATGTCGCCCGGTTGCGGTTCTTCGTCGCCAAGTGCGGCGATATGCCCGTCCGCACAGCGCAGCGCGCCATCGCGCACCTCGCCATCGGGCAGAACCAGTTTGCCGTTGGTGATTGTCAGGGGAGGGGCGGCGCTCATGTCCAGCCCTCCACGCGCCGGACTTTGCGGGTCAGCACGTCAAGGCAGGCCATGCGAATGGCAACGCCCATTTCCACTTGCCGGGTGATATGAGAGCGGTCTGCCAGATCGGCGACATCGGAATCGATTTCCACGCCCCGGTTCATCGGGCCGGGGTGCATCACCAGCGCATCGGGGCGCGCGCGTGCCAGGCGCTCTGCCGTCAGGCCGAACAGATGGCGGTATTCGCGTGCGGACGGGATGAACTGTCCCTGCATACGTTCAAGCTGAAGCCTGAGCATCATCACCACATCCGCACCGTCAAGAGCGGCATCGAAATCGTGAAAGACTTCGGCCTGCATGGCCTCGATATCGGCCGGGATCAGTGCGGGCGGGGCGCAGATACGCACATGCGCGCCCAGCGATGTCAGGCACAGGATGTTCGATCGCGCGACCCGGCTGTGCAGAATATCGCCGCATAAGGTCACTGTCAGTCCGTTGAACGATCCGCCTGTCTTGTTGCGCAGCGCATGGCGGATGGTCAGCGCATCGAGCAGCGCCTGTGTCGGGTGCTCATGCTGGCCGTCCCCGGCGTTGAGCACCGGGCAGTCCACTTTGTCCGCGATCAGCTGCACCGCGCCCGAACTGCCGTGGCGAATGACGATGGCATCGGCGTGCATCGCGTTCAGGGTCATCGCCGTGTCGATCAGCGTTTCGCCTTTCTTGATGCTCGATTGCGCGACATGCATGTTGACCACATCGGCACCCAGCCGCTTGCCCGCGATTTCAAAGCTGAGCAGCGTGCGGGTCGAATTTTCGAAGAACGCATTGATGATCGTCAGCCCCGTCAGCCGGTCGTCGTGTTTCTGGGGATGGCGGTTCAGTTCGACCCATTGTTCGGCTTCATCGAGAAGAAACAGGATCTCATGGGGCGCAAGGCCGCCGATACCGACAAGGCTCTCATGCGGGAACGCCGCGGAACCTTCCGGGTAGGATAATGCTGGCGATGTCATTGAAGACAGTGCCCTAGGCTACACGCCGCGTTTGCTCAAGCCGTTTCGGGATTTAACCGTGTGAAACGGTTTCGGAGCGGAAGAATCGTTCTATATGATTGGCCCGTATTCACGCCGGCATTCACGAAGGAACCGAAATGGAATTCGCGCGCAAGGTCTGGAAGTTGCTGGTTGCCATAAAGGACGGACTGGCGCTGTTGCTGCTGCTCCTGTTCTTCATGGTGCTTTATGCCGCGCTCACGGCCCGGCCCGGCGCGGCCAGCGTTCAGGAGGGCGCGCTGCTGCTCCGGCTTGACGGTATGATCGTTGAAGAGCCGAGCATTCCCGATCCTGTCACGCAATTGCTGACGCGCGAAGCCCCTGTGGGCGAATATCGCGCGCGCGATGTGGTGCGGGCGTTGCGCCTGGCGGCGAAGGACGATCGGATAAAGGCCGTGGTGCTGGATCTTTCGGGATTCATGGGCGGCGGTTTCGTGCATTTGCAGGACATCGGCGATGCGCTGGATGAAGTGCGCGCGGCGAAGAAGCCAGTGCTAGCCCATGCGACTGCCTATATTGACGATGGCATGCTGCTGGCGGCCCATGCGGATGAAGTATGGGTCGATCCCAACGGCGGTGCGTTTATCACTGGGCCGGGAGGAAATTCACTCTATTTCGCGCGGTTGCTTGATAAACTTGATGTCAAGGCGAACATTTATCGCGTCGGGACGTTCAAAAGCGCGGTTGAACCCTGGACGCGCAGTGGCCCGTCAGACGAATCGCTGCGTGCTTATGAAGGCTTGTGGGGTGCGATCTGGGAAGAATGGAAGGCTGATTTTGCCAAGGCGCGGCCAAAAGCGAAGCTCGATCGTGTGACGGGCGATCCCGTTAGCTGGCTGAAAGCATCGGGCGGCGATGCGGCGGAGGCGGGCAAGGCGGCAGGATTGGTCGACCGGATCGGCAGCCAGACCGCGTTCGGCCAGCGCGTCGCCGAAATTGTAGGTGAGAATGGCGCCGACAAGGCGCCCGGCGGCTTTGCGCACACCTCGCTTTTCACCTGGCTGGATGCCAACAAGCGAGACCGCGCTGGCAAAGCGATTGGCGTTGTCACGATTGCCGGAGAAATCGTCGATGGCGATGCCGGGCCGGGGCTTGCAGGCGGAGACCGGATAGCAAGACTGCTGGACAAGGCGCTGGATCGCGATTTCGCGGCGCTGGTTGTAAGAGTCGATTCGCCCGGCGGGTCGGTTATCGCGTCGGAACAGATTCGCGAAGCGATCGACCGGCACAAGGCGAAAGGCATTCCGATCGTCGTCTCGATGGCCAATGTCGCTGCAAGCGGAGGGTACTGGGTGTCCACTCCGGCCAGCCGGATTTTTGCCGGGCCCGGAACAATGACCGGCTCTATCGGAATTTTTGCCATTTTGCCGACTTTTGACAAGGCGATGGCCAATCTTGGCATCACCGGAGGTGGTGTGAAAACCACGCCGCTGTCCGGCCAGCCCGATGTCCTGACCGGGCTTGCGCCGGAAATTTCACCTATGATTCAAGCAAGTATAGAGAACGGCTACGGGGAGTTCCTTGATCTGGTCAGCGCATCAAGAGGCCTGTCCGCTGACAAGGCGCACGATTGGGCCGATGGACGTCCGTGGTCTGGCGGTACGGCGCGCCAGCTTGGCCTGGTCGATGAATTTGGCGGGCTGGACGATGCGCTGGCTTATGCCGCGAAGCAGGCAAAGCTGAATCCGGGTGAATGGCATCCCGAATTTCTGGGTGGCGGCGGCGATCCTTTCGCGGCGCTGCTGGGCAGGTTCCATTCGCGCGAAAGCGCCCGTGGCAGAGTGACCGGCGATCTGGCGGGGCTTGCCGCGGCGCGCCAGCACGATCTGGTTCAACAGGCGGCGATTCAGGTTCAGCGGTTGTTTTCCGCGCATGGCATTCAGGCTTATTGCCTGGAATGTCCGGCTGTGCGGCCTGTGGCCTTGCCGCCTGTTCGTCAGTCGCTGGAAACGGGGCTGGGCAGCCAGTTGTTGCGGCTTATGGCAAACTAGGCGCTTCGTCCGGCCCGATTCCCGGCTGATCGATATCTGGCGGAATGCCTGGCGTTTCGTCCGGCGATCCGGGCTGCACCGGTTCGGGTTGGGGAAACGGCGTTTCAGGGGGGGATTGCGGGTCAATCCGGTCAGGAGATGGATCGGGCTGGGTTGCCATGTCAGAGCCTTTTTTGCTGGGTTGCCTGATATTTGGGCATTGGGAGGCGATTCCACAAGCCGGAATGCTTGCCCTTTTGTGCGCACCCTTATAAGGGCACGCCCTTGAGTTTCTGGCCATGAGGAAGTGGCTTTACCCGCGGGCGTGGCGGAACTGGTAGACGCGCTGGTTTTAGGTACCAGTATCGCAAGATGTGGGGGTTCGAGTCCCTTCGCCCGCACCAGCTTCGGCCTTCGTTCATTCGCAAGGCCGGGCGGTGAAGCCACACAAGACTAATTCAGGGAAGGTTTCCAAAGACATGCAGATAGTCGAAACCAGCAATGAGGGACTGAAGCGCGCCTATACGGTGACGATTCAGGCCAAGGATATTTCCGAGCGGATCGAAGGCGAAGTCAAACGGCTTGCGCCACAGGTTCAGATGCCCGGTTTTCGGGCGGGCAAGGTGCCGGCCAATCTTATCAAAAAGATGCATGGCCCCGCGCTGCATCAGGATGCGCTGAATTCCACCATCCGTGAAGCGATGGATAAACTCGTTAAAGACAATGAGTTGCGCCCCGCTATGCAGCCGCAGGTTGAACTGGGTGAAGGCTATGAGGAAGGCAAGGACGCGGAGCTTTCCGTCAATCTTGAAGTGCTGCCCCAGATCGAAGCCCCCAGTATCGAAGGCCTCAAGCTTGAGAAGCTGAGCGTGCCGGTTTCGGACGAACAGGTCGATGAATCGCTTGGAAATCTTGCCAGCCAGCAAAAACAGTTTGAAACGAAGGACGGCAAGGCCGCGGCGGAAGGCGATCAGGTTTTGTGCGATTTCGTCGGCAAGCTCGACGGCGTCGAGTTTGAAGGCGGCAAGGCGGAAAACCAGCCGATCGAAATCGGTTCCGGTCGTCTGATTCCGGGTTTTGAAGAACAGATTATCGGCGCCAAAGCGGGCGAGGAACGGCAGATTACTGTCACTTTCCCTGACGATTATCCGGCCGAGAACCTCAAAGGCAAGGACGCCACGTTCGACATCACCGTGCATGAAGTCAAAGTGCCCGGCGAAAGCAAACTGGACGATGATTTTGCCAAGCAGCTGGGCCTTGAAAGCATGGAACAGCTCAAAGGGCTGTTGCGCGGCCAGCTTGAGCAGGAAACAGCCGGGCTCACGCGCACCCAGATGAAGCGCTCACTGCTTGACCAGCTTGCCGCCGGACACGATTTCGACGTGCCGCCGACAATGGTTGAGGCCGAGTTCGAGCAGATCTGGGCACAGCTTCAGCAGGAAGCGAGCCGCGACGAGGATCCCGAAGCCGCGCTCAAGGAAATCGAAGGTGAGAAAGACGATTATCGCGCGATCGCCGAACGTCGTGTGCGTCTCGGCCTGCTGTTGTCTGAAATCGGACAGGCAAATGACGTGCAGGTCACCCAGCAGGAAATGCAGCAGCTGATGATGCAGGCCGCGCAGCAGTATGGCGAAGAGGATCGCAAACGGTTCATGGAATATGTCCAGAACGATCCGATGGCCGCAGCCCAGCTTCGTGCGCCGCTTTACGAAGACAAGGTCGTCGATTTTCTGATCGAGAAGGCCGAAGTGACCGAACGCGAAGTCACTAAGGAAGAGCTTCAGGCCGCGATCGAGGCGGACAGCGAAGAGGCAAAGCCCGCAGCGAAGAAAAAAACCGCCGTCAGGAAGCCTGCCGCGAAAAAAGCGCCCGCCAAGAAAGCCACCGCCGCCAAATCGGGGGAAAGCGCGGCCAAACCTGCGGCCAAGAAGGCACCCGCAGCCAAAGCGCCAGCCAAAAAGGCCCCAGCCAAGAAGCCAGCCGCAAGCAAGACGTCCACGGCCAAACCCGCTGCCAAGAAGCCAGCGGCCAAGAAACCCGCCGCGAAAAAGCCTGCTGCGAAGAAGGCGGCACCCAAGGCCTGAGCGCAGAGCAAGGGTGTTGGCACATAACGAAGTCTGATGGGCCCGGTGTATTGCACCGGGTCTATCCACACTTTCATGCGCAGATTGCGCCTCTCAACAGTTCGTCAGGTGGTTAATGCCCTTGAACAACGGACGCGGGAACGCAACATAGGCGATCTACAGCAACGAGGATTTCCATGAACGATCTGCCAGGCCACTTTGCCACCCACGGCCAATTCCCCGCTGACCCCGCAACCGGCGCGCTCGTGCCGATGGTGGTCGAGCAGACCAGCCGCGGTGAGCGCAGCTTCGATATTTTCTCTCGCCTTCTGCGTGAACGGATCGTGTTCGTCACCGGGCAGGTTGAAGACAACATGGCTTCGCTGATCATCGCCCAACTGCTGTTTCTGGAATCGGAAAATCCCTCAAAGGATATTTCGATGTATATCAACTCGCCCGGCGGCGTGGTGACGGCGGGAATGGCGATCCACGATACCATGCAATACATTCGGCCCCGCGTTTCGACGGTGTGCATCGGACAGGCCGCCTCCATGGGCAGCTTCCTGCTGGCCGCGGGTGAGCCGGGCATGCGCGTGGCTTTGCCCAATGCGCGGATCATGGTGCATCAGCCGTCCGGCGGTGCGCGCGGGATGGCATCCGATATCGAGATTCAGGCGCGCGAAATCCTGCGTATTCGTACCCGGATGAACGATCTTTACGTCAAATATACGGGCCAGACGCTGAAAAGCATCGAAAAGGCGATGGATCGCGACACGTTTCTTGAAGCCGAGGAAGCCCGGGAATTCGGCCTTGTCGATCAGGTTTTCGAAACCCGCCCGGATGCTGGAAAGCCCGGTGAATCAGCCGAAAATGAGGCTGGTGAAGGCGGCGATAATGACAAGGGCAAGGCCTGATCCGAAGCGCTCTTCAGTGTTGAGCAAGCAATTCGCGGTACAACGCAGGATTGATAATTGCGCCCATAGGGCTAAATTTGGTGAGTCGGGGCCGATTGGGCCTGAAAACAGAGTTGGACGAAATTGAGCGGATCTGACGCAAAAAGCACCCTTTACTGCAGTTTCTGCGGCAAATCGCAGCATGAAGTGCGTAAACTCATTGCCGGCCCCACGGTGTTCATCTGTGATGAATGCGTTGAGCTGTGCAACGATATCATTCGTGAGGAAACCAAGGCCGGAATCGCGGGCAAAAGCGATGGCGGCGTGCCTTCTCCCACGCAAATCTGCGAAACGCTGAACGATTATGTCATTGGTCAGGATCGCGCCAAGCGCGTGCTCTCGGTTGCTGTTCACAACCATTACAAACGCCTGAAACATGCCGGCAAGGCTGGCGATGTTGAGCTGTCCAAGTCAAACATTCTGCTGGTCGGCCCTACCGGATCGGGCAAGACGCTGCTTGCGCAGACCCTCGCCAAGACATTCGATGTGCCGTTCACCATGGCCGATGCGACGACATTGACCGAAGCAGGCTATGTCGGTGAGGACGTTGAAAATATCATCCTGAAACTGCTTCAGGCCAGCGATTACAACGTCGAAAAAGCGCAGCACGGCATCGTCTATATCGATGAGATCGACAAGATCAGCCGCAAGGCGGAAAATCCCTCGATCACGCGCGATGTTTCGGGCGAAGGCGTGCAGCAGGCGCTGCTCAAGCTGATGGAAGGCACCACCGCCAGCGTGCCGCCGCAAGGTGGCCGCAAGCATCCGCAGCAGGAATTCCTGCAGGTCGATACCACGAACATCCTGTTCATCTGTGGCGGCGCGTTTGCCGGCCTTGAAAAGCTGATTGCCGATCGCTTGCAGAAAAGCTCAATCGGATTTGGCGCGCACGTTGCCGATCCTGATAAACGCCAGGTGGGTGAACTGCTGCAAAAGGCAGAGCCGGAAGATCTGCTGAAATTCGGCCTGATCCCCGAATTTGTCGGCCGTCTGCCGGTGATCGCGACGCTGGAAGATCTGGATGTCAGCGCGCTCGTCAAGATTCTTCAGGAGCCGAAGAACGCGCTGGTCAAACAGTATGCCAAATTGTTCGAGCTTGAAGATGTTGAGTTGACGTTCACGCAGGATGCGCTGGAAGCGATTGCCGAAAAGGCGATCAAGCGCAAAACCGGCGCGCGCGGGCTGCGCTCGATCGTTGAAGGCATGCTGCTCGATACGATGTTCGATCTGCCGACCGAAAGCGATATTGCCGAAGTGGTTGTCGATGGCGATGTCGTCGAAGGCCGCAAGGAACCTGTCCGTGTTCTCAAAGGCGATAAGGACAAGGAAGAAGCGGCCTAAACCACCGCTTCGCTTTCCAGCGCGCAATCAGAGCCGCTGCTGATCTCGATCTGGATGGTCGGGTGGTGGATGGCAAATTCGTGTTCCAGATCGTGCGCCAGCCGATACAGAAAATCATCGCTACCCTGACTGCCGGGCATCACAAGATGTGCGGTCAGCGCGGTTTCGGTGGTGCTCATCGGCCAGATGTGCAGATCGTGCACCGCCTCGACGCCGGGGCGGGAAAGCAGGAAGGCGCGCACGTCTGAAACGCTGATCCCGTCGGGCACGCCGAGCATTCCCATCCGCAGCGAATCGCGCATCAGGCTCCAGCTCGTCCACGCAATCACGGCAGTGATGATCAGCGAGGTGACCGGGTCGATCAGCCGCTCTCCTGTCAGCACCACCAGCAGCCCGGCAAGCACCACGCCTGCCGATACCGCGGCATCGGCCATCAGGTGCAGAAACGCGGCCTTGCGGTTAAGGTCTGACTGGCGCCCGCGGGCGAACAGCATGGCCGAAAAGGCATTTATGACGATGCCGATGGCGGCGACGATCATCATCGTTTCACCCGCGACGGGCGCTGGATTGGCGAAGCGCCGGATCGTTTCCACCAGAATGGCTCCCAGCGCCACCCACAGCAGCGCGGCATTGGCAATCGTGGCGAGAATTGACGAGCTTTTAAGGCCATAGGTGAACCGCTCGGATGGCGGGTGTTTGGCCAGCACGCTCGCGCCCCACGCCAGCAGCAGCGAGAGAACATCGGCCAGATTGTGCCCGGCATCGGCGATCAGCGCCATCGACCCGCTGATAACTCCGGCAATGACTTCCGCGATTGTGAAGGCAATATTAAGCAGCACCGCGATCGCAAACGCATTGCCGCGCACGGCGTCTCCGTCAGGCGCGTGGTGGTGGTGATGGTGATGATGATGGCCGGCGCTCATGGAGCTGCCTTTTGCATGCCCCTCCAGGCGCATCAAGCGATGTGGTAACGTAACGCGCAACGGCCTGTGCGGTGTCGCGCAGCCGTCATTCCGGGGGTGTAACCATGGCGACGATGGTATTTCTTCTGCGATTTCTGGCCGCTTTTGCGCTGTTCCTGGCCGCGCCTGCGTTGGCGCAAGGCCACTTGCCGCAGGCGAATACGGGAAAGACGCTCGACACGCGCGAGACGCTGGTGCGCATCGCTGTTGGCAGTTGTAACCGTCAGGATATGTCTCAGCGTATCTGGCCGGTGATTGCCGCACAGTCTCCGCAGTTGTTCGTCGCGATGGGCGACAACGTTTATGGCGACAACGCGTGGGCCGGGGATCCGCAGCTGGAAAGTTTCCGCGCGGCTTATGCCCGGCAAGCGGCGGACCCCCAATTTCGCCAGTTTCGCAATGTGGTGCCGATGCTCGCGACATGGGACGACCATGACTACGGCACGAACGATTCGGGCGGTGCGTTTCCCCATAAAGCCCGCTCTGAAGCGCTATTCGAAGCTTTCTGGAGATCGGATGAGGCGGTGCGCGGGCGGCCGGGCGTATATCAGGCGCACATGATCGGTCCTGAAAGCCGCCGGGTGCAGCTGATCCTGCTCGACACGCGATATTTCCGGTCGGAGCCGGGTGAACCGGGGCAGCAGATGTTGGGTAAGGCGCAATGGCAATGGCTGGGTGAGGAACTTGCCCGACCGGCGCAAATACGCGTGATCGTATCTTCGATACAGGTGCTTTCAATGGCGCACCCATGGGAGAAGTGGGACGATTTCGCGCAGGAACGCGAACGATTGTTCACAGAGCTTAAGGGCCGGGCAGGCGGCGCGCTGGTTCTGCTTTCGGGTGATCGCCACGCCGGTGCGATCTATAGCGCGAGGCCAGATGCGCTTGGCGAGACAGTTTGGGAAATGACGGCGTCGTCGCTGAACAAGCCGTTGCTAATCCCCAACCTTAGCGTTGGTGAAAAAGATGGGATGCGCGAAACGGCGCTCTTCGGGCAGGAAAATTTCGGGCTGCTTGATATTGACTGGACGCGGCGCGCGCTGACGCTGCGCCTGGTTGACGCGTCGGGTCACAGTATCGCCGGACGCGAACTGGCGTTTTAGGCCGCGCGGATTTCAGCGTTCTATTCGTAAACGCAGGCATCCAGACCATCGCGGCGCACGACCTGGATGCGCGCGGCGATGGTGTTGGCATAGCGCCGGGTGAAACCGGCGGGGTTTTTCACCGGGCGGGTTTTGGGGCTGGGTAGCGCAGCGGCCATGCGCGCGGCTTCCGAAGGCGTGAGTTTTGCGGCGGACTTGTTGAAATAGCGTTGGGCGCCCGCTTGCGCGCCATATGTGCCGATGCCGGTTTCGGCGACGTTGAGGTAGACTTCCATGATCCGGCGCTTGTCCCACAAGGTTTCGATCAGGAATGTGAAATAGACTTCAAGCCCCTTGCGCAGCCAGCGATCCCAGCCACTGCCTTGCCACAGGAACACGTTTTTGGCCGTCTGCTGGCTGATTGTCGATCCGCCGCGCAGCCGATCTCCCGATGCGTTGCGTTCCAGCGCCTGTTCGATGGCTTCGCTGTCAAATCCGTTGTGGGTGCAGAATTTTGAATCCTCCGCGCCGATGGCTGCGGAAACCATGTTGCGATCTATCCGCGATAATGGCGTCCAGTCCTTGGTGAAGCCGTTGGAATCGACCAGCATGGTGATGGTGACGGGCGGCGGCACGAACTTGTAGGCGATGGTGATGCCGATACTGATCGCCAGAAACCAGATGATGAGCCGACTGATAAAACGCCCCATGCGATGGAAAACCCCTGCCTTCGTTCGCCGCGGTTTATAATCGAACGCCATGGCCGCTGCCTAGCGGTGAAGGGCGGTGCAAGGCAATTGCGATGATTGCGCATTTCGCTGGAATCCATCCGCAATATGACGCGAAGCACGGTGTGGATTGACGAGCGGCGGGCGAGCCAATACCGCCAGGCGAGCTTGGCTGCGCGTGCCGGGTATTCATGTGGTCTGGCAGGGGAGACTGGCGATGGGACTGTTCGAACGCTGGCTTTCGGTCTGGGTGGGACTGGCGATTGTTATCGGGATCGGGCTGGGCCTGTTTGCGCCGGGGGTATTCGCGGTGCTGGCCGGATGGCAGATCGCCTCGGTGAATCTGGTTGTCGCGGTGCTGATCTGGGCGATGATCTATCCGATGATGGTGGGCGTCGATTTCGGGGCGATTCGCGATATCGGCAGCAAGCCTAAGGGGCTGGTCATCACGCTGATCGTCAACTGGCTGATCAAGCCGTTCACGATGGCCGCGCTGGCGGTTTTGTTCTTCGATTATCTGTATGACGGGATCATCCCGCACGACGATGCCCAGCAATATATCGCCGGGCTGATCCTGCTGGGCGCGGCGCCATGCACGGCGATGGTGTTTGTATGGTCGCAGCTGACCAACGGGGATCCCGCTTATACGCTGGTGCAGGTTTCAGCCAACGATCTGGTGATGGTGGTGGCTTTCGCGCCGATTGTGGCGCTGTTGCTGGGGGTGACCGATATTGCCGTGCCGTGGGAAACGCTGCTGCTGTCGGTGGTGCTTTATGTGGTCATCCCGCTGGTGGCAGGCTGGCTGACCCGCCGCGCAATCGTGGAGCGCGCCGCCGGAAATGAAAGCGCGGTCGATGCGTTCACCGGCAGGCTCAAGCCGTTTTCGATGCTGGGCCTGTTGGCGACGGTGGTGCTGCTGTTCGCGTTTCAAGCGCAGATGATCGTTGATCGGCCGATCCTGATCGCGCTGATCGCGATCCCGATCATCATCCAGTCTTATGGCATATTTGCCGTGGCCTATGGCGCCGCGTGGGCGTGGAAGGTTCCGCACCGGATCGCCGCGCCATGCGCGCTGATCGGCACATCGAATTTCTTCGAACTGGCGGTTGCGGTTGCAATCGGCCTGTTCGGATTGAGCAGCGGTGCGGCGCTGGCGACGGTTGTGGGCGTGTTGGTGGAAGTGCCGGTGATGCTGTCGCTGGTGGCGCTGGCCAATCGAACGCGAGCGCGGTTCGCGGACTAGATCCTGCCCTGACCAACGCAAAACCGGCCTGCGCAGGGCACAAGCCGGTCAGCGTTGCTGTTCACAACCCGATCAGGCCGGAAGCAGTTTCCTGTCTGTCGCGATGTTCTTCATCGCCTTTTGCAACTTTTCAAACGCGCGCACTTCGATCTGGCGCACACGCTCGCGGCTGACTTTGTAAACCTGGCTCAGTTCCTCAAGCGTCTTGGGGTTTTCGGTCAGGCGGCGTTCGGTCAGAATGTCGCGCTCGCGTTCGTTGAGGCCGTCCATGGCTTCGACCAGCAGATCGTGGCGCACGGATTTTTCTTCCGCCTCGGCAACGATTTCATCCTGAAGCGGGTTTTCATCGACCAGCCAGTCCTGCCATTGGCCGGAGTCTTCCTCGCCGCTGCGCATTGAGACGTTGAGCGAAGAATCGCCGCCCATCAGCATCCGGCGGTTCATGTTGATCACTTCCTGCTCGGGAACGCCAAGCTCGGTCGCGATCGTCTTTACATCGTCGGGATGGAGGTCTGTATCCTCATAAGCGTCGAGATTCTTCTTCATGCGGCGCAGATTGAAGAACAGCTTCTTTTGCGCTGCCGTGGTGCCCATTTTGACGAGCGACCAGCTGCGCAGGATAAATTCCTGCATCGAAGCCTTGATCCACCACATCGCATATGTCGCAAGGCGAAAGCCGCGATCGGGCTCAAACTTCTTCACGCCCTGCATCAGGCCGATATTGCCTTCGGAAATCAGCTCGGAAACGGGAAGGCCATAGCCGCGATAACCCATCGCGATTTTCGCGACGAGGCGCAGGTGGCTGGTCACCAGCTGGGCCGCAGCTTCGGGATCTTCATGCTCCTTGTAACGCATGGCGAGCATATATTCCTGCTCGGGCGCGAGAATCGGATACTTCTTGATCTCGGAGAGATAACGATTGAGGCTCTGTTCGCCGCCCAGAGATGGCACGGCCGGGAGCTTTGTGTCCTTATTGCTCACAGTACTTTCCGTCCTTTCCTTGTCGGCCGATGTTCGTGGACCCTAAAGAGGCATCCCGGATTTCGGCCACGTGAACTCTTTACCATATCCTGCCCGAAAATGCGACAAGATTCGCCGATTTCAGCGATCGAGACTGTCGATCAGAGCCTGCATGTCCGCAGGCGTTTCGCTGAAGAATTCAAGCGTTTCATCGGTGATGGGATGGACAAAACCCAAGTGCGCGGCGTGAAGCGCCTGGCGGGCGAAATTCTGGTCTGCCAGCAGGGGCCTGAGCTTTGCGGGTGTGCGTCCATATGTTGGATCTCCTAATAGCGAATGACCGATTGACGACATATGAACGCGCACCTGGTGGGTTCGCCCGGTTTCCAGCCTGCATTCGATCAGCGCGGCGCCATCATAGGCTTTTAACGTGCGGTAATGCGTGACCGCGTGTTTGCCGTGGGTGCGGCCCGGTTGATCTTCGACAATCGCCATTTTCTTACGGTTGGTATTCGAACGGGCGATCGCTGCGGTTACAGTTCCGGCAACGGGAACCGGAATCCCCGCAACCAGCGCCCGATAGGCCCGCGTGATCGAGTGATCGGCGAACTGTTTGGCAAGCCCTTCGTGCGCCTTGTCTGTCTTGGCGACAACCAGCAGCCCCGATGTATCCTTGTCTATCCGGTGAACGATGCCGGGCCGCGCGACCCCGCCGATGCCCGAAAGCTGGCCACGGCAATGGTGTAGCAGCGCGTTGACGAGCGTTCCATCATAATTGCCGGCAGCGGGGTGGACCACCATTCCCGCCAGTTTGTCGATCACCAGCAGATGTTCATCTTCAAACACCACCGTCAGCGGGATGTTTTGCGGCTGGGCAGCGGCGGGTGTCGCCTGGGGGACCGAAATGCGAAACGGCGTACCCTGTGCCGGTTTGTGCGAGGGTTGGGATGTGACGTTCCCTGAAAGCGTTATCCGCCCATCCGCGAGCAGCGCCTTGATCCGTTCGCGCGAGAGGCCGCTGGCTTCGGACAGAGCCTTGTCTAGCCGCACGCCGCCATCCGCGATCACGCCTTCGATGATGCTTTCCTCCCCGTCCATGGCTATGGATTTGGGCATGACAATCAAAGTGACAAGTGGCGTTCTGGTAAAACTGCGGGAAGAAGCGGCAAATGCGGCGCCGGAAGAATGCTGCGGGCTGCTTCTGGGGCAGGTGTCAGCGGGCGGTGTGTGCATCGAAAAGGCTGCGCCTGCGCAGAACATTGCTGATGATCGGCTGACCCGGTTTGAAATTGACCCCGCGGCACTTCTGGCCGCACATAAGGCAGCGCGCGCGGGCGGGCCGCAGATTGTCGGGTATTATCACTCACACCCCACTGGCCATCCTGTTCCTTCCGCAACCGATTGCGAACACGCCAGCGGCGATGCGCGCATCTGGGCGATTGTTGCGGGCGGTGAGGTGGCATTCTGGCGCGATGGTGAACAAGGCTTCGCGGCGATGGCGTGGCAAGAAGTCTGAATCAAAGTAAAAATCATCCGGTTGTTGCATTCGCAAGGGGTGTGTGGCGTGGATGAACTGTGTAGAACGGTCACGAGGATTGAAGGGAAAGAACGCCGCGCATGAAGGACACCACACCCGATCTGGCCAGCCTGCTGTGTTCAAAATTGTGCCATGACATGCTCAGTCCCGTCGGCGCGCTGTCGAACGGGCTGGAACTTCTGGCTGATGAGCAGGACGAGGAAATGCGCAAGCGCTGCTTCGAACTGCTTGAGCAGAGCGCCAAAATTTCGGCGGACAAGCTCAAGTTCTTCCGGCTGGCGTTTGGCGCCGCAGGTGGCTTCGATGCGATGGTTCCGGTTGATGAAGCGCGCACGCTGGTCGATGCGCTGGCCAGCAACAACGAACGGGTCAGCGTCAACTGGCAACTGGGCAGCGATTCGCTTCCGAAACCAGCGGTGAAAACCTTGCTCAATTTCGCGCAGATGGCGATCGAATCGCTCGTGCGTGGTGGGGAGATCGATATCGTTGCTGAGATGCGCGACGGGGCGAGTGAGATCGTCGTGCGTGCCAGCGGCAAGAAAGTGGCGTTTGACGCGGATATCGGCCGCGCGCTGGAAGGCACGTTGCCGTCCGGCGAACTGGCAAGCCGCACTGCGCCCGCCGCGATGTTGCAAAATCTGGCGGACAGTGTGGGCGGCAAACTGCAACACGCGGTAACGCAGGACGCGCTGGTTCTGGGCGCGGTGCTGCCGGCAGAGTGAGGGGCGCGGGGCTGTGACTCCATGGCTGGTGAACCAGACCGTTTCATCGCCCAATTTCAACGCGCGCAAGTTGCCCGTCTCGATGGTGGTGCTGCATTATACCGGAATGCCGACCGCTGCGGAGGCGCTGGAACGCATGTGCGATCCCGAAGCGGAAGTCTCGGCGCATTACATGATCGACGAAGACGGGACGGTGACCGGTCTTGTCCCCGAAGACAAACGCGCGTGGCATGCGGGAAAATCATACTGGCGCGGCATCACCGACGTGAATTCGGCAAGCGTGGGGATCGAGCTGGTCAATCCGGGCCACGAATGGGGCTATCGCCCTTTCCCCGACGCGCAGATGAACGCGCTGCTGCCGCTTCTGGCGGACATTGTTGAGCGTCACGATGTGCCGCGCGGCAATATCGTTGGTCATTCCGATATCGCGCCTGCGCGCAAGGAAGATCCCGGCGAACTGTTTGACTGGCCGCGGCTGGCCCAGCTTGGATTGGCGCTGCCCATCCCGAAGGAGCGGATGGTGCTGCTTTATGACAATCCCGGTGCGTTCTATCTTGCGCTGGAGCGGTTCGGGTATGATATCACCGATGGCCGCGCCGCCGTGCGTGCGTTTCAGCGGCGCTGGCGCCCCGAACTGATCGATGGTGAGATCGACGGACAGATCGGCGCGATCCTGTTTGAGCTGTTGTTGGAACGCGACACCGGACATGCTAGATAGTGCGGGCCGGGGAGCCGGGCAGCCGCGTCGTCAGGGCGAAAGCCGAAGATGCCGAGGAAAGTCCGGGCTCCACGAAACAAGGGTGGCGGGTAACGCCCGCCCGGCAAATGGCTTGAAAAGGCCGTGGGCTGAGGGAAAGTGCCACAGAGAACATACCGCCGATGGAGCTTCGCGGCTCACAGGCAAGGGTGAAAAGGTGCGGTAAGAGCGCACCGGGGCGCTGGCGACAGGGTCCGCATGGCAAACCCCACCCGGAGCAAGACCGAATAGGGGTCACGCGCCGAAATCCCGCAAGGGACAAGGCAGGTCTGTTTCGGACTGTGATGACCCGGGTTGGTTGCTGGAGCGGTGCAGCAATGCATCGCCTAGAGGAATGGCTGCCCCCGTTCGGCCGGTCGCTTTTGCGATACCGCGCACGGGACAGAACCCGGCTTACAGGCTCCCCGGCAAATTTCGGGCGCACGATGCGTCCGCTGAGCTCTGCGGATCAGGGCTGAAGATCGGCAGGGCGGATCGTGGTCGTGATTGCGCCTTGTGTGTCGCTGGCTTCCATGAGCAGGCGTTCCCTGCCTTCCAGACACAGCGCTGTCAGCCTGCCGGATTTGAATGCGCCGGTGTCTATTCCGATCCGGTTGTGCCTGACGACGGCATCGTCAGTAACCGTGTGCCCGTGGATCACAATCGTGCCGAAGTTGCCCGGATAGCTGAGAAACGGTTCGCGAATCCAGCGACAGTCATGGGGATCCTGCGCATCGATCGCTCGTTTGGGCCGAATCCCGGCATGGACGAAAAGGTAATCGCCAATCTGGATGGTGAGCTTGAACTTGCGCAGAAACTCGCGATCTTCCCAGGGGACGGCATCGATCAGCATGTCCTGCACTTCATCGGTTGAAGCCGTTTTCAGCAGCTTGGCATCAAGGCCGTAGGACACCATCGTTTCGAACCCGCCAAACTTCATGAAGCTGCGCAGAATCCCGGCCTTGAAGAAACTTTGCAGGAACATTTCCTCGTGATTGCCCGAAATGAACCTGACGTCTCTGAATTCGGCCCATGTTCGCGCGGCGGCGACAACTTTTGCGCTGTCCGGCCCCCGGTCAACGAGATATCCCAACAGAATGACGGTCGTTTCGGCAGGGGGTTTCGCCGCGTCGTCATCCTCGATGGCCTGGGCCAGCGCTTCGAACAGGTCCATCCTGCCGTGAATATCGCCGATCGCATAGACTCGCTGTCCGGCGGGAATGGCGGGAGCCGGGCCATCCTGTCTGGGGCCGAGAAATTTGCTGACAATATCAATCATCGATGAAATCCGCACCCGATGTAGACAGACGAGGCGCTGGCAACAAGCGATTACACCCGGTAGTTATGTCGGAAGGTGTGTTGCAAGAGTGTCACGGTTTTGCCGGATGTGTGCAAAGTTGCAAACATTTGCCTTGTGCGATGCAGCAAAACCGTGCAGCGTCAAATCATAGTCGGACATCAGACCCGCGAAATGAGGTTTGAGGCGGCTTTGCAGGTGGGACGAGGCACAACAGCAATCTTGAGGGATTACACCATGCTTACGTCCGTGCGCGGCCTTGTTGCCGCTTCTATTCTTGCCGGTTGCGGCCTTGCAGCAACCCCCGCCCTTGCAAACGGTGGTGAAAGCGAGATCTCGATTTCCGGAAACGCCGCACTCGTATCTGAATACCGTTTCCGCGGTGTTGATCTGTCAGGTGGTGACATTGCCATTCAGGGCGGTGTCGATGTCGGTCACTCGAGCGGTTTTTACATCGGAACCTGGGGCTCTTCGCTCGACGAAGACACCGTTGGCTTTGGCCACACCGAGCTTGACCTTTACGGCGGCTGGTCCGGCGACATCACCAGCGGCATTTCCGCTGATATCGGCGTCATCTATTACCTCTATCCGAATGCCACGAATTCTGTGGTCGGTGATACCGACTACGTCGAATTCTATGCATCGGCCGGTTTCGCGTTTGGTCCGGCGGAAGCCACGGTTGGCGTTGCATATGCACCCAGCCAGGATTCGCTTGGCAACACCGACAACATCTATGTCTACACCGATCTGGGCGTTGGCATTCCGGACACTCCGCTGAGCCTTTCGGCACATCTGGGTTACACTGACGGTTTCCTGACGTTCACCAACGATGGCAAGGCGTTTGACTGGTCAGTCGGTGCGGAATTTGCCGTTAACGAGAACCTCTCGGTCGGCGTTTCCTACGTCGAAGCAGAAGGCGATTACCTTCCCGGTGATTACAACTTCACCGACGGCGCTGTCGTCGGCACGCTTTCGGTTTCGTTCTAAACGATCGAAATCCTGCGTATGAAAAGGCCCGTCCGGTTTTTCCGGGCGGGCTTTTTTATTTATTTAGCGTAAGTGGATTTATTCAGCGTAAGTGGAAGTGCACTGTCGTGACGACGCGGACCTTCTTGAATGGCGTGTCCGAAACGCCCCAACCGCCCGAATCGCCATCGCGCGCATCGATGGAAAAGTAGCCTTGCGTCGCGCGTTTGATTGAACCAACCGATGTGCCGCTGTCATTGGCGAATTGCTGGGCCGATGCACGCGCATCCTTTGTGGCGGCCGCTATCATCTCCGGTTTTATGTCGTTCAGTCCGGTGAACGCGAACGACATGCCCGATCCTTCTTCAAGCACGACACCGCGCCGCACCAGCTCAAACTGACGCTTCACCGCATCCTGGGCGCGCTTTATGTCTTGCGTGCGCAAAGTCATCCGCTGGCGCACTGTAAATGTCGTAATGCCGTTGTTTGTGTATTGCGATACATTCACTCCGGTTGGTTGCAAGGCGTCCGCCGGAAAGCCGAGTTCGCCGAAAAAGCGCCTGATCGCGCCGCTGTTCCGGTCAATGTTGGCTTGTGCGCTTGAGAGATCGTTTGCGGTCGCTGCGTAGGACAGTGTCCATGTCGCAAGATCGGCGGTCACTTCGCGCTCGGCAAGTCCGCGCACGGTGACCGAACGATCGGCCTGTCGGGCGCGCAACAGCCCGTCGCCGAGAAGGTATCCGCCGACAATCAGTCCGACTGTCAGGATGCCGGAACTGGCCAGCCAGCGCCGGGTCACCGGGTCGGCTAGAAACGACGGGCCGCCGGGGTTGGATTCCTCACTGGGCTGAGACATTGTCACTTCTCCCTTTTGGTGGGACAAGCCATAGACATGCTGACTGTATGTGCGATGAACCGTTCTTTATGAGCGATGAACCGAAAGGCTGCGAAAAGTGCCCAGATATCTCCACACTATGATCCGTGTTTCGAATCCCGAGGACACAATTGCCTTTTTCAACCTGATCGGACTGCGCGAAGTGCGGCGCCATACCAGCGAACAGGGCCGGTTTACGCTGATCTTTCTCGCCTGTCCGGGGCAGGAAGGCATTGCCGAGGTGGAACTGACTCACAACTGGGACCCCGAGGAGTACTCAGGCGGGAGAAACTTCGGCCATCTCGCTTATGAGGTCGATGATATCTACGAAACCTGCCAGCGCCTCTCCGATGCGGGTGTGCCGATCAATCGGCCGTCACGCGATGGCTGGATGGCTTTCGTGCGCACGCCGGACGGGATCTCGGTCGAACTTTTGCAATCGGGCAAGGCGTTGCCGCCGCAGGAGCCGTGGGCCAGCATGGCCAATATCGGCGAGTGGTGAGGCTTAGTTGCCTTAAACCTCGGCAGGCGTAGCGCTGGTCGCCGGCTTGGTGGCGAATCGGAGCACCAGATAGCCAAGCAGCGATGACAGAACAGAGCCGGTAATCACGCCCAGCTTCGCTTCCTCGATCAGGTGCGGATAGCCGGGGAAGGCCAGCGCGCCGATAAACAGGCTCATCGTAAAGCCAATGCCGCACAGGATCGACATGCCCCAAAGCTGAGTCAGGTTTGATCCGTCGGGACGGTGTGCGAAGCCGATTCGTTCGGCAACCACGATTGATCCGAAAATGCCGATCTGCTTGCCGACAAACAGGCCCGCCGCGATGCCAAGCGGCAGGGGGCTGACAAGGCCGGCCATTCCAATTCCGGCCAGCGCGACTCCGGCGTTTGCAAAGCCGAAGAGCGGTACGATCACGTATTCGTTCCAGGGGACCAGCGCATGCTCCATGCGAAGCAACATACTGTCACCGCCCCGATCAACTTTCAAAGGAATGGTGAGCGCGGCGGCGACGCCCGCGATCGTTGCGTGCACGCCGGAATGCAGGACGCAATACCATAGCGCGACTGTCAGGATCAGGGTTACCGTATAGGTCGAAATGCCACGTCTGCCCCAGGCGATCATCAGCGCGAGAATCACCAGCGCGGCGACAAGCCACGCCAGTTTGATCTGTGCGGTGTAAAAAACCGCGATGATCACGACCGCGCCAAGATCATCGACAATCGCAACGGTAAGCAGGAACAGCCTGAGCGAAGCAGGGACCCGGCTTCCGAGCAGACCGATAACGCCCATTGCAAACGCGATGTCGGTTGCCGCCGGAATAGCCCAACCGCGCTGAAGCGGCTGATCCACGCCAGCGAACGAGAGGTAGATAATTGCCGGGACCGTCATCCCCGCTGCCGCTGCAAGTATCGGCAGGCGACGCTTTTTGGCGTCCGACAGCTCGCCATCGAGCAGCTCGCGCTTGATCTCCAGTCCGACGACAAAGAAGAATATCGCCATCAGCGCATCATTGATCCACAGGTGAAGCGTGTTGAGCTTGGCAATCGGGGTCCAGCTTAACGTGCCGTGAAACAGATCGTGATAACCATGCGCAAGCGGCGAGTTCGCAGCGACCATTGCCGCAATGGCCACGAAGATCAGCAAGACCCCTGCAGCCGCGTCGCCGCCCAGCAGTTTGGTCAGGCCGGTAGCGATTCTGTTTGGAAGATGACGTAAACGGTTCATTGCCACTCGCTCTTGACGATAATTCCAGCGGTTGCAAGACATCGCGATACGCAATAGGCTCCCTTCAACTGATTTTTGGTTTGGGGGCTTGCCGGGGCAGTGTCGATCGACGCGACAACAGCTGTGCATCAGTTGCTTGCAGGATTGCAGCTGATTG
Source organism: uncultured Sphingomonadaceae bacterium (assembly GCA_947258815.1). Lineage (GTDB taxonomy): Bacteria > Pseudomonadota > Alphaproteobacteria > Sphingomonadales > Sphingomonadaceae > Novosphingobium. Next base: position 431,650 of record CAMYJW010000030.1, on the reverse strand, counting down.
AGCATGAGCTTCTGCTGTTCGCAGCATTCTGGTTTATTATCAGTGCTCTGGATGAGCTTGCCGTTGATTTCTCGTGGTTGGCCCTGCGGTTTACCGGAAAGGCCCGGGAATCAGCACTGAAACAGTCGGAAGAAGTCAGGCCTCTGGAAGGCAGGGCGGCCGTTCTCGTGCCCGCGTGGAGCGAGGCGGACGTGATCGGCGCGATGATTTCGCACACGCTTGCTGTCTGGCCGCATCCCGGCTTTGCGCTGTATGTGGGGTGCTATGCCAATGACGATGAAACCATTGCCGCTGCGATAAAGGCGGCAAAATCAGATACACGGCTGCGGATCGTCGTCCATGATCGCGTGGGACCGACGACGAAAGCCGATTGCCTGAATCGTCTTTACGCGGCGCTATGCGTCGATGAGGAGCGCGGCAACTTCCAGTATCGCAGCGTCATACTCCACGATGCCGAGGACATGGTACATCCTGCCGCGCTGTCTCTGATCGACGACGGACTGAACAGCGCCGATTTCGTGCAACTGCCCGTCCGGCCAGAGCCTCAGGCCGCTTCGCACTGGATCGCAGGGCATTACACCGATGAATTTGCCGAAGCCCATGCCAAGGCGATGGTTGTTCGCGATGCACTTGGCGCAGCGATTCCGGCGGCAGGGGTCGGGTGCGGATTTTCGCGTGAAAGACTGGCCGAGCTGTTCGAGGCAAAGCAGGATGAACTGGATGGCGCGATGGGGCCCTTCGCCGCGGATTGCCTGACAGAGGATTATGAACTGGGCATCGCAATGTCCCGCGGCGAACTGAAGGGGCGGTTTCTCCGGTTCCGCGATCACCTGGGCGAACTGGTTGCCACGCGCGCTTATTTTCCGGCAACGCTTGAACAGTCGGTCCGGCAGAAAACGCGCTGGATTCATGGAATCGCGCTGCAGGGCTGGGATCGGCTGGGCTGGTCAGGCGGTATGCTTGATTTCTGGATGGCCCTGCGGGACCGGCGCGGGCCGCTTTCGGCGATCGTTCTGGCCACCGCCTACAGCCTGCTGGTGGTTGAAGCGATTCTCGCGGTTGCCCGCCTTGCTGGCTGGAGTGAGGGGCTGCTGCTTTCGCCGTTGCTCAAGACAATGCTTGCTATCAGCTTTGCGGCATTCGTCTGGCGCGCATTGTGGCGTTTTGGCTTTGTGGCGCGCGAGTACGGCTTTTCGGAAGGGGTGCTTGCGGTTCTCAGGATACCGGTTGCGAACGTCATTTCGATCATGGCCGGCCGCCGCGCCTTGATGGCATACATCAAGACATTGCGCGGCAGCGATGTGGTCTGGGACAAGACCGAGCACGCCAGCCATCCCAGCGATCATACCACTGAAACGCCGCAACAGGCCATTTCACGATGAGCGTGGGACGCAGATCGCGGGGCGGTCCGCTGGTGGCGCTTGTCGTCATACTGACCGGCTGGGTCGGTGCGCGTGCGGCGCTATGGGACTATGCGGCGCTAAGCTCCGATAGCCAGTCTCCTGTCGGGTTAGCTGAAGTAGGCGGCGAGCCGGGTGATCCCCTGGTAAGGGCGCGCGACAGATCCGGTTCGGACAACGCGCGCGATCCGCACGCGCGCGCAGCACTTGACCTGGAAGAAAATTCCGCTGGATCGCCTGCATGGTCGATAGATGATCGGCGGTTCGGCGCGGCGCGTTCCGGTTCGCCGGACTGGTCAGTTGCAGGCGTCCCCGCGCGCGCTGGTGAGGCATCGGTGCCTTATGCCGATCTGCCGCCCCGGCCGCGGGCAATGCCGGTGCCGGTTGACGTGGCGGCGGGACATCAGTTGCTCTGGATGGCGGCTCTCGCAAAGCTGCCAATGCCGGCAGCTTTTGCACAGGGCACGGTTTCCCGGCCCGTTCCCGCGCCGTTTTATCCGGCGGGCCGCAGCCCTGTTTCGCGCAAACGTTGGTCGGGAGACGGTTGGCTGATGATGCGGCGTGGCGGTGGCGCATCGCTGGCGACGGGTGCCGCCCCGGCAACATATGGCGCGAGCCAGATCGGCGCGGTTGTTCGCTATCAGCTGTCGGAAGCCAGCACGCACAAACCCAAGGCGTATGTTCGCGCCACAGCCGCCCTGCAAGGCGTGAACGACAAGGAAGTGGCGGTCGGCATTTCGGCAAGGCCGGTTCCGTCGGTGCCGGTGATCGCGGCTGCCGAACTGCGCGCCACGGACCAGCAGGCTGGCGTGCGCCTGCGCCCCGCGGCGATGGTGGTGACCAAACTGCCGCGTTTCGCGTTGCCGCTTGAGGCGCGCGGAGAAGCCTATGCGCAGGCCGGTTATGTGGGCGGACGGTTCAAGACGGCGTTTGCCGATGGCCAGATTCGGGTTGATCGCAGTGTCGGTCAGCTGGGCGCAAACGATATTAGGGCAGGAGCCGGCGCATGGGCCGGCGCGCAAAAAGGCGCATCGCGGGTCGATATCGGCCCGACGGCAACGGTTGGAGTGCCCGTCGGCAGCGATTCTGCGGCCCGGCTTGGCGTGGACTGGCGTTTCCGCGTGAGCGGCAGAGCCCGCCCAAGATCGGGTCCGGCGATAACTCTTTCCGCAGGTTTCTGATTGCTGCCTTTCATGTCGGAGCGTGGTGAGCTAGCTCTGATGGCGACATGGACGTCTATCTTCCGATCGCGAACCTTTCCGTAAACGGGCTGATCATTGTCGCCCTTGGCGCGCTGACCGGCATTTTGTCGGGTATGTTTGGCGTGGGCGGCGGTTTTCTGACGACACCGCTGCTGATCTTTTATGGCGTGCCGCCAACCGTTGCCGCCGCATCTGCCGCAAGTCAGGTCACCGGGGCGAGCGTGTCGGGCGTATTTGCGCATACCCGGCGGGGTGGGGTGGATTTCCAGATGGGGGCCGTGATGGTGGCAGGCGGCATTGTCGGCACGGTGATCGGCGGATTTCTGTTCCGGCTGCTGCAGCAGTGGGGCCAGATCGATACGGTTATCAATATGCTTTATGTGGTCCTGCTTGGATCGATCGGTTCGATCATGGCGCATGAAAGCATCATGGCAATTCGGGCCGAGCGCAGCGGAACGCCGATTCCGGCTGCGAAACGCCGGCATCATCCGCTTGTCGCCAGTTTGCCGATGCGCTGGCGGTTTTATCGTTCCGGTCTTTATATTTCGCCGCTCGCGCCGCTGCTGCTTGGTGTGATTGTTGGCATCCTGACCATGCTGATGGGCATCGGCGGCGGGTTCGTGCTTGTCCCCGCGATGCTTTACATTCTGGGTATGAGCGCGAAAGTCGTGGTCGGAACGTCGCTGTTCCAGATTCTGTTCGTGACGATGGCGACGACGATGATGCATGCGATGACCACCAAGGCCGTGGATATCCTGCTGGCCGGACTGTTGCTGTTCGGATCGGTGACGGGTGCTCAGCTTGGCGCCCAGTTCGCGCAAAAGGTCAGCCCGGTGCGGCTGCGGCTGGTTCTGGCGGCAATCGTGATTCTGGTCGCGTTCCAGCTTGCGCTTGGGCTGGGTTACAAGCCTGACGAGATATACACGGTGGCGCCGTTGTGAGGGTGCTTCTGGTTCTTGTCGCTTTCGTTTTGCTGAGCGGCGCGCGCGATCCCATTCTCGTGCCCGAAGTCTCGCAGCATGAAATTCGGTTGCGTCAGGGCTTTACCGGAACCGAATTGTTGCTGTTTGGCGCAATACTTCGGCCCGACGGCACCCGAGCCGCCGCAGAGTATGACATTGTCGTGATCCTGAAAGGGCCAACGCAATCGATTGTCGTGCGCGAGAAGCAGAAAGTAGCGGGCATATGGGTTAACGCGGACAGTACCGAGTTCCGCTCTGCTCCATCCTATTACGCGGTCGCGTCCACAAAGCCGATTGCCGAGATCGTCGATGAAAAAACCGCCGCGATCTATGAGCTTGGGTTATCCTGGTTGCAGCTTTCGCCGATCGGGACGATTGACCCGGAAGAGCAGGTTCGCTTCGCTTCAGGCCTTGTCGATCTTAACCAGCGGCACGGCCTCTATCGCGAGGATAGCGTAGGCGTAAGCGTGAGTGAGCAAGTGCTTTATCAGGCGCGTATTTTCCTGCCATCCAGTGTCCCTATCGGGACATACACGGCGGAAACTCTGGCGATTTCAAAGGGTCGTGTGGTGGCGTCCGCCAGCAGTTCGGTTGAAGTCAAAAAGCTTGGTTTCGAGCGGGCGGTTGCCGATTTTGCCGACGAATCCGCGGTGCTTTACGGGATCCTCGCGGTTGTGATCTCGGTGTCGATGGGGTGGATCGCGGGCAGGCTGTTCGCGCTGGTCTAGAGGCACGCGCAGGCGCCCGCATGTTGTGTGCTTAGCGCGAAATTAACCTCGCTTATCTATTAACCTGCCGGAACAACATCTGGGTCAGGTTATTGAGTAATGAGCGAAATGCGCGCAAATCAGTTCGAAAATGCAAGGCCTGCAAGCGGTGCAGACATCGCTGCGGAACCGGGGCTTTCCGAAGTCGAAAATGCCCGTGAGCCGATCGGAATCGTGCTGGAGATTGCCGGGTCCGGGAGCCAGATCGCGCTCGATCTGCAACGCCTGACTGAATGTTCATCCGATTCCGACCCGTCCGTGGCACTTGCCGGGCAGGTTGGCAGTCAGGTCAAGATTCGCGTCGGCGGTAACTGGCTTCTGGCCAGCGTGCGCACCCAGCGACAGGACAACAAGACGCCCGGAGGTGTTCAGGCGCACATCGATTTTCTGGGCGAAGGCGATGAGGAACGCCTTACCGGTCGCATCCATGGCTTCCGCCGTGGCGTTACCGGGTATCCGATCCCCGGTGCCCTTGTTTTCCCCGCGACGAGCGAGGATCTGCGACAGATCTACGCCAGCGATGGGCGTGCCAGCGTGCAGATTGGCAACGTTCATCCCACAAAGGACATCCGGGCCGGGCTGTACGTAGACGCGCTGCTGGGCCGGCACTTCGCGCTTCTCGGCTCGACGGGTACGGGTAAATCGACAAGCGTTTCGCTGATTCTTCACCGGATTTGCGAGAAATCGCCCGAAGGTCATATCATCATGATCGATCCGCACGGCGAATACAGCGCGGCGTTTCGCAACACCGGGATGCTGCTTGACGTATCGAATCTGCAGATGCCGTACTGGCTGATGAACTTTGAAGAGCACTGCGAAGTGTTCCTGACATCATCCGGCAGCGACCGGCAGGAGGATGCGGAAATCCTTGCCAAGGCGCTGCTCGAAGCCAGAATGAAGAACCGTCTTGCCAGCCAGATGGGCAAAATAACGGTCGATGCGCCGATTCCCTATCTGCTGTCCGATCTCACCAACGTTATTCAGGACGAGATGGGCATGCTCGATAAAGGGCGGACCAGTGCGCCCTATATGAGGATCAAGAACAAGATCGACGAGATCAAGGCCGATCCGCGTTACCAGTTCATGTTCTCCGGAATGCTTGTTGGCGACACAATGGCTGAATTCGTCTCGAAGATTTTCCGCCTGCCCGCGCGCGGCAAACCCATTTCGATCATCGATGTTTCAGGTGTTCCGTCTGACATCACTTCCACCGTGGTCGCGGTGCTCAGCCGCCTCGTGTTTGACCATGCAATCTGGTCGCGCGAAGAACAGACGCGGCCGATCCTGCTGGTCTGCGAAGAAGCGCATCGGTACGTCCCGAACGAGAAGAATGCCGATGGTTCGTCGGTTGGCAGGGTTTTGTCCAGAATCGCCAAGGAAGGCCGTAAATACGGCGTTTCGCTGGGTCTGATCACGCAGCGTCCGTCCGACCTTGCCGAGGGTGTGCTTTCACAGTGCGGCACGATTATCTCGATGCGTCTGAACAACGAAAGCGATCAGGCTTTCGTGAAAGCGGCGATGCCCGAAGGCGCGCGCGGATTTCTCGATTCGATACCGGCGCTGCGCAATCGCGAATGCATCATTTGCGGCGAAGGCGTTTCGATCCCGATCCGCGTGACTTTTGACGATCTGGAAGAGTTCAAGCGTCCGGCATCGGAAGATCCCTCGTTCAGTGAATTGTGGAATCACACCGGCGGCGAAGAAGAATCGGTCTTGCGCACTATTCAACGCTGGCGGGCGCAGGGGCGCTGATACCGGTCAGCTCCGTTCCGCCATGGCATCGTTCACACCCATCTTGTCGCGCCAGCTGCCATAGGCGTATGACAGCCAGATCAGCACCAGGCCGACCGCCGAACTGAACGGGTATGACCACCACAGCGCTTCGGCTTCCAGGGTGGGGTAGCCTGCGAAATAAAAGCCCAGCCGCGCGATATAGAGCGAAATGAAAATGATGATCAGCGGCACGACAACCACGCCATAAGCGCGCTGGGTTGCGCTGATAACCATCATAAGGCCGGTCAGGATCCAGGCCGGAGTGGTTATAATCTGTATGTGTTCGGCCAGCGGAATCGCGCCGCTGTCTTCCTTCAGGAACAGCGCCAGGATCGGCGCATCGGCCGCGATCAGCAACAGATACACCGCCCCTGTTATCAGCGTGGTGGCAAGAATGCCCGCGTTCGTGATTTCGCTCACGCGCCGATGCAGCCCGGCGCCAACATTTTGCGCCGCCATTGCGCCGCCCGCGGTTGAAATGGCGAATGCAGGCATCTGGATGACATTCCAAAGCTGAATGATCGCGCCGAATGCGGCAGCCATCAGCAATCCCTCGCGGTTGACGAGGCCGATCATGATCACTGCCGCTGAAGACGCGATCAGCATCTGTGCGCCCATCGGAATGCCCTTGACGACGACATAGGACAATTCGTCTCGGCGCGTGAGAAGATAGCTCAGTTCCCGACCGCGCAGCCGCAACGGCATATCCCGCCAATAGATCCATGCAATCATCAGCAGCACGCCTGAAAGATTGCCGATTGCCAGCGCCAGAGCCGATCCGGCAATGCCAAGCGCGGGGAAGGGGCCAAGGCCAAGGATCAGGACGGGATTCAGCCCAATACCGATCGCCGTGGTCAGCATCATCGCATAAAGAGGCGTGCTGGCATCGCCCGCGCCGCGCAGGCCCATCGACAGGACCAGAGACATCGTCAGAAACGGCATCGTCAGGAAACTGATCACCAGATAATCGTATGCCAGCGCGTGAACCGATGCCGGTGTTGAAAGCAACCGCAGTACGTCGTTGGCAAAATACCATCCGGCAAGGGCGCCCAGAATCGCGAAACCGTTGGCGAAACCAATTCCGGTGCCGAATGCGCGCCGCGCGCCATCGATATCGCGCATCCCGAAATACTGACCGATCTTCACGGTGGTTGCCATGCCAAAGCCAAACACCGCCGCGAATGCCAGAAAGATCACCATGTTGGCGATGGCCGTGGCCGCGACCGCGCCTTCGCCGATAAGCTGGCCAACCCAGACGGTGTTGACCATCAGGCCCATGGTTTGCAGTAGGTTGGCGCCCAGCGTGGGGATCGAAAACCGGATCAGCGTGCGCATGATCGGGCCGGATGTCAGGTCCCCCTTAGCCGGCTGCGCGGCCGGCGTGTCTTCATCTGTCTGGCTGATCTGGCTCAAGTGCCCCTCGTGTCGCCATAAAGATGGATATGCAAGCGATCCGTCAGGCTGAAACCATGTTGCGCGCACAATGGGGCCAGCCACTTCGTGCGATCGCGCAGAGCCGCGCTGTCGCGCCCTTCGGGCATCAGCAAGATGCGATCGGGCGAAATGGCATGCGCATCGCGCAGGGCAAGCACGTCTTCAATGTCGGCAGAGGTGGCGATCACGAATTTGAACCACGCGCGCGGATCGGCGGCCCAGTGGTCCAGACGTTTCGGGATCAGCGCAAGATCAGCCGGATTGCCGCTGTGCGCCAGCTTGGGGCTGACATTGTATTGATGCACCAGCGGATCGAGCGTGGGGGCAGGCGCGACGGTGCCGTTTGTCTCAACCTCGACGTGCATGGCGGGCAGCATGGCGATCATCCGGGCAAGGGCGGGGCCCTGCAACAGCGGTTCGCCGCCGGTGACGATCAGGCGGTTCCCCTCCAGCGCGGCGATCCGTGCGGCAACATCGGCTTCGTCAAGCGCGATCTGGTTTGCGGCGCGATCGAACGTCTGGTCATCGCGGTGCGGGCGGTTATCGCCGGTGAACCGCCATGTGTAGGCGGTGTCACACCATGTGCAGGCCAGATTGCAGCGCGACAGGCGCACGAATGTGCTTGGTCGCCCGGTCGAGGGGCCTTCGCCTTGCAGCGAAGCGAAGATTTCCGGCTCGCCCGGCGCAGTGGTGGCGAGCGTCAGGGGCATATCACCCCAGCCGTTCCATCGCGGCGGCCAGTCGCTCTGCCTCTGCGGCATGGTGGGCATGATCGGCGCGGGCCTTTTCCACCGCTTCGGGCTTTGCTTTCTCGACGAATTTGGGGTTTTCCAGCCGCTTGCCCAGCGAATCGCGTTCCTTTTGCGAAACCGCCATTGCCTTCGTCAGCCGTGCTTTTTCCGCGTCGATGTCGATCACGCCTTCCAGCGGGATCATGATCGTTGCATCGCCCGCGCCGATCTGCATCGCCGGGCCGGTCGGCGCCGCTTCAAAATGAATTTCGGAAAGGCGGGCAATGCGTTCGATCACCGGCCCGTTGCTGTCGATAATTGCGCGAATGTCCGTGCCCGCGTCGGGCAGCCAGGCTTTCAGCTTCGTGCCTGGAGGGATGCCCAGTTCATTTTTTGCGCCGCGCAATTTGCCGGTCAGCTCGATCAGCCAGTCCACCTCGCGCTTGGCGGCCGCATCCACGCTTGCGCCCGGTTCGGGCCAGCTGGCGGTGATCAGCGGATAGTTCGCCCGGTCGCCCAGCGCGCCCCACAGTTCTTCGGTTACAAACGGCATGAACGGGTGGAGCATGACCAGTATCTGATCGAGCACCCATCCGGCGACGGCTTTGGTTTCTTCGTCAAAATTGCCTTTGATCAGCTCGATATACCAGTCACAAAACTGGTCCCACACGAAATGATAGATCGTGTTGGCCGCGGCATCAAAGCGCAGATCGGCCAACGCCTTGTCCAGCGTGGCCAGCGTTTCGGAAACTTCGCCGATTATCCATGTGTTGACCGCCAGCGTGGCAGGGGGCGCCTTGATAGATGTGCTCGCCCCGATGCCGTTGGACTGGCAGAAACGCGCGGCGTTCCAGAGCTTGGTCGCAAAGTTGCGGTAGCCCTCAACGCGCTTGTCATCCATTTTGATGTCGCGGCCCTGGCTTTCCATCGCGGCCATGAAAAAGCGCAGCGCATCCGCGCCATACTGATCGATCAGCCCCAGCGGATCGACGACATTGCCCTTGGACTTTGACATTTTCGCGCCATCCGCCGCGCGGACCAGACCATGCAGATAAAGCTTTTTCCACGGCGCTTCGCCGAGCAAATGCATCCCCTGCATCGCCATGCGCGCATCCCAGAAAAACAGGATGTCAAACCCGGAAATCAGCAGATCGTTGGGATAATGCTTCCTGAACAACGGCGCATCGGTATCCGGCCAGCCCAGCGTGGCGAATGGCCACAGCGCCGAGGAGAACCATGTGTCGAGAACGTCGGGGTCTTGAGATAGCGAAATGCCATCTCCAGCAAGCTCGCGGGCTTCTTCTTCGCTTTGGGCAACATAGACGCTGCCATCATCCGCATACCACGCCGGTATCCGATGCCCCCACCACAGCTGGCGGCTCACACACCATGGCTGGATGTTTTCCATCCAGTTGAAGAACGTTTTTTCCCATGTCTTGGGAACGATCTCGATATCGCCATTGCGCACGGCTTCGATGGGTTTTTTGGCCAGTTCTTCGGCATTTACATACCACTGATCGGTCAGCCACGGTTCGATCACCACGCCGCCGCGATCGCCATAGGGGGTCTGGATCGTGCGCGGTTCGGCGTCGAGGGCGATCTCCTCACCGTCCTTGTTCCTGGTCATGTGCGGGATCAGGAGGCCGAGGGTTTTGAGTTCCTCAACCACCATGGTGCGCGCGTCAAAACGGTCTGTGCCGATGTACTTTTCGGGGATCAGGCCGTCCGCTGTCTGGACGACTTTGGCCTCGGCATCGAACATGTTGAGCATGTCGGCAGGTGCAAAACCGGCGCGTTTGCCCACGTCGAAGTCATTGAAATCGTGGCCGGGGGTGATTTTCACCGCGCCAGAGCCCAGTTCGGGATCGGCATGTTCATCGGCCACAATCGGCACCAGCCGCCCGGTGATCGGCAGTTTTACATGTTTGCCGATGACGGACTTGTAGCGCTCGTCATCAGGATGCACGGCAACGGCCATATCGGCCAGCATCGTTTCGGGCCGGGTGGTGGCCACCTCGATATAATCGCGGCCATCATCGAGCTTTGCGCCGTCTGCCAGCGGGTATCTGAAATGCCAGAAGCTGCCTTTGATTTCGCGCGTTTCAACTTCCAGATCGGAAATCGCGGTTTTGAGTTTCGGGTCCCAATTCACCAGCCGTTTATCGCGGTAAATCAGGCCTTCGTTGTATAGATCGACGAACACTTTGGTGACCGCGCCGGTGAAGTGCGGGTCCATCGTGAACTGTTCGCGGCTCCAGTCCATCGAGCAGCCAAGGCGGCGCAGCTGGCGGGTGATCGTGCCGCCGCTTTCGTGTTTCCACTCCCACACTTTTTCGACGAACTCATCGCGGGTGTAGTTTGTGCGCTTGTCCTGCCGCTCTTCCATCTGGCGCTCGACCACCATCTGCGTGGCGATGCCGGCGTGATCGGTGCCCACAACCCACAGCGCATCCTTGCCGCGCAGCCGTTCATACCGGATGATGATATCCTGCAACGTATTGTCCAGCGCGTGGCCGATATGCAGGCTGCCGGTGACGTTGGGCGGCGGATTGACGATGGTGAAAGGCGTGGCATCGGGGCGTTCGGGCCGGAAAAGGCCGTTGTCCTCCCAGTGTGCATACCATTTAGCTTCGATTCCCGCAGGATCGAACGTTGTGTCGAGCATCGTGCCTGATGTGTTGTCACTCATGGCGGCGGGCCATGCCAGCGCCCGCGATAACGCGCAAGAGCATGGCGCGCCCCTTGCCGCCGCGCGCATTATTGCGCATGACCGGCAGGCAATGCGCGAATGGGCAGAATTCACCCTGACGGGGGCAGAGGACGGATCGGAGCCGACACTGGCGCTGAGCGGACCGTTGCGCGTGTATTCCATCGGCAGTCTCGATGTTGAACTGGATGAACTGGACGAGGATTTTGCCCGTCTCGATCTGTCTGGCGTCACCGACATAGACACATCCGGCGCCTGGCTGGTGCTGCGTTTTGCGCAGGAACGCGGAGCTGAGATCGTTGGCGAAAGCGAAAAGGCGCGGCGGCTGATCGCGGCGGTTGGCAATATCGCCCATGCCGAGCATGAAGCCGCGCCCGAAGCGGGGCTGTTGAAGCGCACGGCGGGCGAAGTGGGCGATGTGGTTTATGGTCTGCGCGATGGCACGATCGGTTCGATCGGTTTTCTCGGCGCGGTTCTTTCGGCGGCGGGTTCGCTGATCCGTCATCCCTCGCGGTTCAGAGTGAAGCCGCTGGTGCATCACATGCAGTATATCGGCGTCAATTCGCTGATTATCATCGGTTTGATGAGCTTTCTGATCGGGATCGTGATCGCGCAGCAAGGGGCGGTTCAGCTCGCCCAGTTTGGCGCGGAAATTTACACGATCAACCTCACGGGCCGTCTTGCAATGCGCGAGCTGGGCATCCTGATGACCGCGATCATGGTTGCGGGGCGCTCCGGCTCGGCATTTGCGGCGCAGATCGGCACGATGAAGCTGACCGAGGAAGTGGATGCGATGCGCACCATCGGGGTTTCGCCGATGGAAGCGCTGGTTATCCCGCGCGTGCTGGCGACGATGCTGATGATGCCTTTACTGGGGTTTTATTCGGCGCTGCTGGCAATCATCGGCGGCGCCGCGATTTCCAATTTCGCGCTCGACATTCCGTTTTTCACGTTCCTTCAGCGCATTCAGGAAGTCGTGCCGGTCACCGATGTGTGGATCGGGCTGATCAAGGCGCCGGTGTTTGCGCTGATCGTGGCGATGGCGGGGTGCTATCAGGGCATGCAGGTTAAATCCAATGCCGAGGAAGTGGGCCAGCGCACCACGCAATCGGTGGTGATCGCGATTTTCGCGGTGATCGTGCTCGATGCGTTTTTCGCGATCTTCTTTACGGAGATCGGCTGGGAATGAGCGTGCGCGAGGATACTCCCGAATTTCCGGTCGTGGTGGAAGGTCTGCGCAATGCGTTTGGCAGCCATGTCGTCCATGAGGATCTCAATCTCAAGGTCAGGCGGGGCGAGATCATCGGCGTCGTCGGCGGATCGGGGACTGGCAAATCCGTGCTGATGCGCGCGATCATCGGCCTGCAGATACCCAGCGCGGGCGAGATACACGTGCTGGGCCGTTCGATCACCGATGCTGCGCCGGACGAAGTGATCGGCGTGCGTTCGCGCTGGGGCGTGCTGTTTCAGGGCGGGGCGCTGTTCTCCACGCTCACCGTGGGCGAAAACGTTGAAGTGCCGCTCAAGCAGTTCCACCCGGAACTGAGCGACGAACTGCGCAGCGAAATCGCGCGTTTCAAGGTGCAGCTTTCCGGCTTGCCCGAGGAGGCTGCCGACAAGTATCCGTCCGAACTGTCGGGCGGTATGCGCAAGCGCGCCGGGCTGGCGCGCGCACTCGCGCTTGACCCTGAACTGCTGTTTCTCGATGAGCCGACCGCGGGGCTTGATCCCATCGGGGCGGCGGCATTCGATGCGTTGACGCGCGAACTGAAGGAAACGCTGGGGCTGACGGTATTCCTGATCACGCACGATCTCGATACGCTGTATGAGATTTGCGACCGGGTGGCGGTGCTGGCGGACAAGCATGTAATCGCGGTCGGCACGATCCCCGAACTGCTGGCCACAGATCACCCGTGGATACAGGAATACTTTAACGGCCCGCGCGGCAGATCGGCAAAAGCTGCGCAGGATCGCAACCCGGCGATGGACAAGACGGGGCAAGGGAGCGCATAAGTAAGTCTGATGGAAACGCGGGCAAATCACATCTGGGTGGGGGCGGTAACGCTGGCATTGCTGGCGCTGCTTGCCGCGTTTTTCGTCTGGCTGGCGCGGCTGAACGAAGGCGCACAGAACGAATACGATATCTTCTTCAAGCAATCGGTAGATGGCCTCGCCAATGGATCGGCTGTTGCCTATTCGGGGGTCCCGGTCGGCAAGGTTGAGAAGATTGAGCTGTGGAAAAAGGACCAGAGCTTCGTGCGCGTGCGCATCAGCATTTCAGAAGATGTGCCGATTGTGGTGGGCACCACCGCGTCCATCCAGGCCAGCTTTACCGGCGTGGCCGATATTCAGCTTGAAGGCGGGCGAAAGGATGCGCCGCCGATCACCGAACCGGGACCGGAGGGTGTGCCCGTTATTCCCACGAAACGCGGCGGACTTGGCGAGATTCTGTCTAACGCGCCGTTGTTGCTGGAGCGTCTGGCGACCTTGACGGAAAGCCTGAACCTGCTGCTTTCAGAAGAAAACCGCCGCTCGATAAGCGGCATTCTGAAAAATACGAATGCTGTGACCGGCGATCTTGCGCGCGCGTCGCCCCAGGTCGAACAGACGCTTGCGGAATTGAACGGCACGCTTGCACAGGCAACGAAAACCCTGGCAGAGTTTGAAGGTGTCGCTGGAAAGGCAAGCGATCTGTTGGGCGAAGAGGGCACTTCGCTGGCGGTTCAGCTGCGCGAAACGCTTGGCTCTGCGGAAGAGGCGATGGACGAACTGAACAAGACACTTGGTGAAGCGCGCCCTGCGCTTAATCAGGTGTCTGAATCAACGCTGCCCGCTGCCGAAGCCGCGCTGCGCGATCTGCGCGCCACAAGCCGGGCTTTGCGCAATGTGACCGAAAAGATTGACGAACAGGGGGCCGGTTCGCTGCTCAAAGGCAGCGGGTTGCCCGATTACAAGCCATGACCGGGAAGGAACGCAAAGCCATGAAACGTGTGCCTGGCAAGATCGGGGCAATGGCTGCGGCCGGTCTGCTGCTGGCCGGTTGTGTCAGCCTTGGTGGCGATCCGCCCAGTCAGCTTATCACACTGACGCCGGACAGCACGGCACCCGCAGGGGATTTCGGCGAAGGTAAAGTGGCAAGCGCGATGATCGTGCTCGATCCCGATACGGACCGGCGGCTGGATGTGACGCGGGTGCCGGTGCAGGTCGATGCATCGACACTGGCTTATCTTGAAGACGCGGTCTGGGTGGAAAAACCGGCGCGCCAGTTTCGTCGTCTGCTGGCGGAAACGATCCGGGCCAGAGGCGGCCGGGTGGTCGTTGAAGGCAGCGATGTTGAGGTGGCAGGCAAGACGGTCCTTTCGGGCAGGCTGGTCGAAATGGGCTATGACGCGCAGGTGCAGGCGGTGATCGTCAAGTATGATGGCATGCTTGAAACGGGCGAAGGAACGCTCCGCTCGCGCCGGTTTGAGGCAGAGGTAGTCGGCGTTCCCGCAAAAGTGGCGATGGTCGCTCCGGCATTGAACGAGGCGGCGAACGATGTCGCCGCGCAAGTGGCGGACTGGGTTGCGAGCGGGGAGTAACAACGCGCCGCCCGTGCGGCCGCCCGTGCGATCTAACCGTCCAGCGCGGCGCTGATCCCCTCGAGCCAGCGGCGCGGTCCTGTCGCACTGCCGATGTTACAGACAAATTCCTGCCCGCGCTTGACCGAATCGAGCCGGGTTTGCCCGATCCAGCGTTCCGGCTTGCCATGATAACTGAGGCCCAGATCTTTCAGCCAGCGTGGAACCTTCCAAAGGTTCAGCGGGCCGCCGGGGATCGTCAGGCGCAGTTGCGGCGGCGCGGAACGCGCGGTTTTCGGGGGCCATGATAGATCGCGTTGCTGGCGCCCCACGATCCTGAAAAGTGCGGGTGCGGTCGCGGTGGCTCGTGCCAGTCAGGGCATGTGCGGACCGCATCGGGCGCGCCATGAGCGGCGACATTCATCATCCCGAAAATGCGATGGTGGCGCTCGCCGGTGTCCGGTTCTGCAAACAGGCCGAAAAACACGAACACATCGCCTGTGCCCACGCCCTGTTTGCGCAAATGGCCTTGCGCCGCGCCAACTTGTCCCAGCCAGCACCGGCCATCGGCAAACATCGGATCGTCGTGGCAGCGGTCATTTCCTGAAAGACGCCCCGCTGTGGCGTGTGCAACCAGATCGCCCATGCCGATTGCATCGAACGTGGTTTCTTCGCCGTGCGACCCGGGGATCGGCAGCGAAACCGGCACGCCGTTCACGATCGGAGACGGCGCGCCGCCATAGCTGCTGTCAAAACCCTTGCGGCTGAAGATTATGCGCATTGGCGGGCGCTGCTCAGGCAGGCCGCGCCATGGCTGCGAATTGCATCGCCAGACGAAATGCGTCGAAGCGCCCTTGCCGGACTTCCTCTGCCTGTGCATCGCGGCCCCACAGCTGTGCCTGCCAGTCTTCTTCAAGATTGGCCGCTGCCCACAAGGCGTTGTCATCGGCATCGGGAGCGATGGCATGCAGCGCAATCACCAGCGAGGCTGACAGGCTGGTCAGCATACGTAGCGCAGCCAGAGAAAAGTCGCTCTGCGCAGCCAGCACGGCTTCCATCCGGGCAAGCGTTGCGGCGGGCTGCGGGCGATGGATGATGCCGCTTACGCGTTCAAACCGCACATCCCAGCGCGTTTCTGCGGCCGCAAGCAACGGCTCCCACACCTCAACTTGCCGGGCGTGCAGTGGCTCGCCTTCGTCACCGCGATAGCACAGCGTATCGGTTTGGGCATATGCGGCAAGTTCGCGCACATGGCTTTCGCGGTCGGGCGCTATGGCATCAAGTGCAAAGTCTGCCAGATCGCGCAGTTTGAATGCGCTCGTGTCGATTTCTTCGCCCTGACCAGACCATTCCGCAGCCATGGCATCGGCCAGAGCCTTGGTCGGCACGATCTGCGCTGTGCCGCCTTGCGTTTTGACCGCTCTGCCATCGAGCACGACGTGCCAGCCGCCCGCCGCCTGCTCTGTACCCACGGCTTTGTAAAACCGCTTCACAGTGGCGTTTTCCACATTCTGGCGAGCATTGATGGCGCGAAGAATGCATCGAGCAGGCCAACACCCATAAACACGTATCCGGCGATCTCGGGCAGGGCGATTTTGCCAGCATAAATCAGCAGGCCCAGCACGAAAATACCAAGGCCGGACCAGCGCACGGCCTGAATGATCATCCAGCGTGACTTTGCAGGGTCTTCGTTCATGACAGCAAATGCCGCGCCAGTTCGGCGGGCGTATCCGCGACGAACTCGGCCCCTGCCGCCAGTAGCTCATCAGGCGGATGATAGCCCCAGTTCACCCCGATGCCGCGCACCCCGGCCTGGCGCGCCATTTCGATATCGAAACAGGTGTCGCCGATCATCACCGCGTCTTGCGCGTTGGCATCGGCATCGAACAGCGCGGTTTCGATCATTGAGGGATGGGGTTTGGAGGGGTGCCGGTCTGCGGTTTGCAGCGAGACGAACCTGTCTGTGATACCATGGGTTGCAAGGCAGTGCGTCAGCCCCCGGTCGGACATGCCTGTCGCCACGCCCATCAGCCAGCCTGCCGATTGCAGGGCATCCAGAACATCGGAAATACCGGGGATCAGTGGTTGCGAAATCCGGCCCTGGGCACGCGCGTTTCCGAACGCCTGCTTATATGCGTCGGTGAGTTTGAGGCAGGTTTCGCGATCAGCGTCGGGCAGCAGCGTGCCGATTGCGATTGGCAGGCTCAGCCCCACGGCGCGGCGGATATCGTTGCGCCCCGGTGCGGGCAGGCTGCAGGTAGCGAACGCGGTTTCCATCGCCTCGCATATGCTGGCCTGACCATCAATCAGCGTGCCGTCGCAATCGAATATGGCAAGACGCACTGTCATTGCGCGGATGGGGCCATGGCCAGCGTGCGCATCAGATGCGCCACCGCGTGCGCGCCGTTTGCATCCAGCGCAGCCGCGATTTTCTCGCGAACGTCGGGTGTGTGATCTTGCGAAAGTTTGAGAGTGGGGCGCCACGCGCGCACTTCCATCTCAAAGCCGACAATGTGTTTCAGCAGCGATCGTTTGCGGTCTTCGGGCAGCACATCCATCGTCCATGCGGGGCCGTCTTCGATCCGGCTTTCGTGCTTCTCGCTCAACGTTTCGAGCAAGGCGGTCAGCCCTTCCTGCGCCATGCGGCGGACCGGGCCTTCAAGTTCGAGCGCAAGGTAATTCCAGGTGGGCACGTGTCCCGGTCTGTCATACCAGCGGGCCGAAACATAGGCGTCGGGGCCATTTATCACCGCCAGAGCCGTGCTGCCGCCCAGATGTCTGCAAAGCGCATTGCCGCGCGCCAGATGAAACTGCACCGCGCCATCGCCGGTTGAGAGCAGCGGCGTGTGGGCCACACGCGGGCCATCCGGGGTTTGCGCGAAAATCATTGCGAAGCCGATTTCGTCAATCAGTGTTTCGAACAGCGCACGCTCATCCTCGGTGGAGGCGCTTGCGGGCAAGCCAGTTCGGAACGCGGCGTTGGGATGCATCAGCGCTTCTTCTTTCCCTTGCCCGGTTTGCGGCCAGCTTCGGCAGGCCCGCGTTTGCGCCGTTCACCGCGGCGTTCCTTGCGATATTGCTTGGCATGCGCTTTGGCCTTGCGCTTGCGATCGGTGCGGGTTGGTTCGGACGCGGTGTGATCAATCACGATCGCGCCGTCTTCTTCGTCGAAACCAAGCTGCTCCATCGATCCGGCGAAATGTTCGGGCAGCGGGGCAGTCACATCGATGCGATCGCCTTCGGGGTGATCGATCACCAGACGCCGCGCGTGCAGGTGCATCTTGCGGCTGATGCTGCCGGTCAGGAACGAATCCTGTCCGCCATACTTGCCATCGCCAACAATCGGATGCCCGATTGCCGCCATGTGCACGCGCAACTGGTGTGTGCGTCCGGTTAGCGGATGCAGTTCCACCCATGCGGCGCGATTGCCGGCGCGGTCTATCACGCGATAGCGGGTGCGTGCGGTCTGTCCGCTGCCGCTTTCATCCACGCACATCTTTTCACCGCCCGAGCCGGGCTGCTTGGACAGCGGCAGTTCGATCAGGCCGTCCGCCACTTCGGGAACGCCCACCACCAGCGCCCAGTATATCTTGCGCGCCGAGCGGCCTGAAAACCGCTTGGAAAAGTAGGCGGCGCTGCCCGGCGTGCGCGCTATCAGCAGAACGCCGCTGGTATCCTTGTCCAGCCGGTGGACAAGGCGCGGGCGTGGTTCATCCTCGCCGCGATAGGCATCGAGCAGGCCATCGATGTGGCGCGTGGTCCCGGTTCCGCCCTGGGTGGCAAGGCCGGGCGGCTTGTTGAGCACGATGGCGGCGCGATCCTGTTCAAGGATGATCGCCTGCGCGAGTTCCTGTTCCTCATCAGTAAGTTCGCGGCGCGCGTGAGGCTTTCTTTCACGCGCTTCGCCGCCGGGCGGAACGCGCAGCACCTGTCCTTTGGCGATTCTGTCTGCCGGATCGGCGCGTTTGCCGTCCACCCGGATTTGCCCGGTGCGCGCCCAGCGCGAAATCGTGTTGAACCCGATCTGCGGCAAATTGCGCTTGAACCAGCGGTCAAGCCGGATGCCGTCATCGTCGGGGCCGACGGTGAACTGTCTGACCGTGCCGTTCATGTCGCAGGCCGCATCATCGCCAGCCCGGCAATCAGGCCGATGACCCCCGCAACCAGCGAAACCATCGCATAAAGCGCGGCAAGGCCGATCTGTCCGCGCTGTGCGATGTTAATGATTTCAAGGCTCAACGCGGAAAATGTCGTGAACCCGCCCAGCAGGCCGACCGCAAGAAACAGCCGCATACTTTCGCTCGAAAGACCGGTTTGCGAGCCGTGCCGCGCCAGCCAGCCGACGAGCAGGCCCATGGCGAAGCTGCCCAGCACGTTGACCGTGAGCGTGCCCCAGGGGAACGCGCTGGCCCTGATCGGTCCCAGCCACGCGAAAATCAGGCGCCCGACGGCAAAGCGCAACCACGCGCCGATGCCGCCACCAAGCGCGACATAAAGCGATGCAGCCAGAAAGGAGGGGTGTGTCATGGCGATGCGCAATATACAGACTGGGCCGGGTTGCAAAACCTTTCCGCAAGCGCATACCACCTGCGGACATGGCCTGAATGTTGAAGGGGAAGCTGCCCGGAATCACTTGCCATTTGGGGGCTTGCTTGCTAAGTGCCCGCCATTCGCGCCGGTCCTGAAGGATTCGGCACATATTATTTTGCGTTTTCAATGTGATGAAATTTCCCGCCTGATGGTCCGGGTGGGTCGGTTTCATTTGTAGATTTCAAGGTGTGACGTTTTATGCAAATCATGGTTCGCGATAACAATGTTGATCAGGCCCTTCGTGCGCTCAAAAAGAAACTGCAGCGTGAAGGTGTCTATCGCGAAATGAAGCTGCGTCGTCACTATGAAAAGCCTTCCGAAAAGCGCGCCCGTGAAAAGGCAGCCGCTATCCGCCGCGCCCGCAAGCTGGAGCGTAAGCGGATGGAACGCGACGGATCGTAAGATTGCTGTCGGGGTTGGGGCTTTCACGCTTGAACCTGATTGACGCTTGAGCCATGAGGGCGCGGAATTATCCCGCGCCCTTTTGCGTTTTGCGATGAGGACATAGAAAATGACCGAGATCACACGCGTTCCCCTTCAGCCGATAGCCAAAGGCGCCTTGTCAAAACTGTGGCTTGGCGTTGCCGCTGCCGTTCTTGTGGCAGGCGGTGTTGCATGGGCTTCGTTGCCGACCACGGTGTCGATCGAGACGCTCAAGGCGGGTGAGGGCCCTTCGCCCAAGCGTGAAGATATTGCGCTGGTGAATTACAAAGGCACGCTGTCCAGCGGCAAGGTGTTCGATGAAGGCAAGCAGGCGGTTTTCCCGCTTTCCGAAGTCGTTCCCGGTTTCACCAAGGCGCTTGAACAGATGCAGCGCGGCGGCAAATACACCGTGCAGATCCCGTCCGATCTGGCCTATGGCGATGAGCAGGTCGGCGAAATCCCGGCCAACACCGATCTGACGTTCGAGATCGAACTGCTCGATTTCAAGAGCCGCGCGGAGATCGAACAGCAGCAGCGCATGATGCAGCAGCTTCAGCAGATGCAGGGCGCGGAGGGCGGCATGCCTCCCAGTGGGCCGCCGCAGCCGATTCCTGGCCCGCCGCCGGGGCAGTGATGCTCACGAAACGTAATAGCAACGTATAAGGACAGGCATGTCGGTCGATACCGAAACCGTGGCAAAGATCGCCGCGCTCGCCCGCATCAAGCTGGGCGAGGATGAGCTTGCAGGCATGGTGCCTGAACTGAACGCGATTCTCGGCTGGGTGGAACAGCTGGGCGAAGTCGATGTCACCGGGATCGAGCCGATGACGGCAGTGATCGAAAACACGCTGCGCCTGCGCGCGGATGCAATCAACGCCGATCCGTTGACCGGCGGCGATCGGCGCGATGATATTCTGGCCAATGCGCCTGTGGCCGAACATGGGTTCTTCGGTGTGCCCAAGGTGATCGAATAATGGCCGATCTTACCGAACTTGGCGTTGCCGCGATCCGTGATGGTGTGGCGAATGGCGATTTCAGCGCGGTTGAAGTGGCCGAGGCATTCAACGCCAATGTCGCCGCTGCGGGCGAACTGAATGCGTTTATCGTCGCCACGCCCGATGCCGCGCTGGATGCGGCGAAAGCCACCGATGCAAAACGCGCCAAAGGCGAAGCACTGGGCAAGATGGGCGGCGTGCCGATCGGCATGAAAGACCTGTTCGCGACGCGCGGCGTGCAGACAAGCGCCGCCAGCCACATTCTTGAAGGCTTTACCCCCGAATACGAAAGCACCGTCTCACAAAAGCTGTGGGATGCGGGCGCGGGGATGCTGGGCAAGCTCAATCTCGATCAGTTTGCGATGGGATCGTCAAACGAGACGAGCCACTTCGGCAATGTCGTGAACCCGTGGAAACGAAACGATGGCAGCGATGCCGCATTGGCGCCGGGCGGATCGTCTGGCGGATCGTCCGCGGCGGTCGCGGCGCGGCTGTGCCCTGCGGCAACGGGAACCGACACCGGCGGCTCTATTCGCCAGCCCGCCGCGTTTACCGGAATAACCGGCATTAAACCGACATATGGCCGCTGTTCACGCTGGGGCATCGTTGCTTTCGCATCGTCGCTCGATCAGGCGGGGCCGATGGCGCGCGATGTGCGCGATTGTACGATCATGCTGGAAGCGATGGCCGGGTTCGATGCCAAGGATTCGACCAGCCTTGAACTGCCCGTGCCCGATTGGGAAGCGGGTCTGTCTGCAGATATGAAAGGCAAACGTGTTGGTATCCCGCGTGAATATCGCATGGATGGCATGGACGCGGATGTTGCCAAAAGCTGGGACGATGGCATTGCCTGGCTGAAAGATGCCGGCGCCGAGATCGTCGAAATCAACCTGCCGCACACCAAGTATGCGCTGCCCGCTTATTATATCATCGCACCTGCCGAAGCATCGTCAAACCTCGCGCGGTACGATGGGGTGCGCTATGGCCTGCGCGATCTTCCCGAAGGGGCGGGCCTGCAGGATATGTATGCCGCCACGCGCGCAGCCGGGTTTGGCGCGGAAGTGAAACGCCGCATCCTGATCGGCACCTATGTGCTCTCCGCCGGTTTCTATGATGCCTATTACACGCAGGCGCAGAAAGTGCGCACGCTGATCAGCCACGATTTCAAGAACGCATTCAACGAATGCGATGTGATTCTGGCGCCGACATGCCCCAGCGCCGCCTTTGCGCTGGGCGAAAAGACCAACGATCCGCTTTCAATGTATCTGAACGACGTGTTCGCCGTGCCTGCCTCGCTGGCAGGACTTCCGGCGATGAGTGTGCCCGCCGGGCTTAACCGCGAAGGTCTGCCGCTTGGCCTGCAACTGATCGGCAAGGCGTTTGACGAACAGGGTGTGCTCAACGCCGGACTGGCGCTGGAACAGGCCGCAGGATTTTCGGGCAAGCTGGAGAAGTGGTGGTGAGCGCTGAGATCGACACGCGGGAGGCATCTTCTCCGCTCAGGCCTTTGCCGCTGCTGATATTCGGTTCGCGCTGGCTGCAACTGCCGCTTTATGTCGGCCTGATCGTTGCGCAGTGTGTGTATGTGTTCCTGTTTGTGAAGGAACTTTACCATCTTGTTGTTCATGCGTGGGAATTTACCGAACAGCAGATCATGCTGGTGGTTCTTGGCCTGATCGATGTGGTGATGATCTCCAATCTTCTGATCATGGTGATTGTTGGCGGGTATGAGACATTCGTTTCGCGGCTTGGTCTGCAAGGCCATCCCGATCAGCCCGAATGGCTAAGCCACGTCAACGCGGGCATCCTCAAGGTGAAGCTTGCGATGGCGATCATCGGCATTTCCTCGATCCATCTGTTGCGCACATTCATCGAAGCCGGCGCCATCGGGCAACCGGATGCGGCCGTCACCGAACAGGCCGTTTTGTGGCAGACGGTGATCCATATGGCGTTTATCGCTTCCGCTCTGGGCATCGCCTGGGTGGATCGCATGACACAGCAGCAGAAGCACTGACTATGAGCGAATACCGCATCCAGGGCGCAACGGGCGAATGGGAGGTCGTGATCGGCCTTGAAGTCCACGCGCAGATCAAGACCAACGCCAAGCTGTTTTCCGGCGCGGCGACCGAATTTGGCGCGGAGCCGAATACGCAGGTTTCGCTGATCGACGCGGCGATGCCCGGCATGCTGCCCGTGCCGAATGAAGAGTGCATTCGTCAGGCAGTGCGCACCGGCATGGCGATCAACGCGCAGATCAACAAATACTCGCGGTTCGATCGCAAGAACTATTTCTATGCCGATTTGCCGCAGGGCTATCAGATCAGCCAGCTCTATCACCCCATCGTGGGGCCGGGCGCGATTGAAGTGATCCTTGATGATAAAGACCCGGAAGGTTCGACCAAGACCATCGGCGTAGAGCGTATTCATGTTGAGCAGGATGCGGGCAAGCTGATGCACGATCAGCATCCCACGATGTCTTATGTCGATCTCAACCGCTGCGGCGTGGCGCTGATGGAAATCGTCAGCGATCCCGATATGCGGTCGCCGGCAGAGGCGGGGGCCTATGTGCGCAAGTTGCGCTCGATCCTGCGCTATGTCGGTTCGTGCGATGGCAACATGGAAGAAGGCTCCATGCGTGCCGATGTCAACGTGTCGGTGCGCAAACCGGGCGAGCCGTTTGGCACCCGGACGGAAACGAAGAACGTCAATTCGGTGCGCTTCGTGATGCAGACGATCGAGCATGAAGCCAACCGCCAGGTCGATGTGATCGAAAGCGGGGGCGCGATCGTTCAGGAAACCCGGCTGTTCGATCCGAACACCGGCACGACGCGGTCGATGCGGTCCAAGGAAGACGCGCACGATTATCGCTATTTCCCCGATCCCGATCTGCTGCCGGTGGAGCTGGACGACGGCTTTCTCGAAAGCTGCCGCAATTCATTGCCCGAACTGCCGGATGCGAAGCGCCATCGTTACGAAACGAACCTTGGTCTTTCTGCCTACAATGCGGGCGTTCTCACCGCCGAGGTTGAGACGGCCCGCTGGTTTGAACACTTGCTGAACCACACTGCGGCAAAGCAGGGCAAAAAGGAATCCGAAGTCGCCAAACAGGCGGCGAACTGGCTGATTTCAGAACTGTTCGGTGCGCTCAACAAGGTTGGCACCGATCTGGCAGCCTCGCCCGTTTCGCCCGAAGGCGCGGCCGGGCTGCTGGCGCTGATCGGCAATGGCACCATCTCCGGCTCGATCGCCAAGCAAGTGCTGGAGATGATGATCGAGACGGGCGACAGCGCGGCCGACATCGTCGAGCGCGAAGGCCTGAAGCAGGAAAGCGACACCGGCGCAATCGAAGCGAAAATTGCCGAAGTGCTCGCCGCGAACGAAGACAAGGTCGCCGAATATCGCGGCGGCAAGGACAAACTGTTCGGTTTCTTCGTCGGCCAAACGATGAAGGCCATGCAAGGCAAGGCCAACCCGCAGGTGGTCAACGAACTGCTGAAGAAACTGCTGGGCTAGCGTTTGCGGAGGCCTGGCAGCTCGTCACGCACAGATTGTGCTGGCGCTAACGGTTGATCGTCGCAGGGAAATGCTATTGAGGTGGAGTCAAATCAGGCTTGCGCCTGAGCTGGCTGGGATGAACCTGAATAATGGATTTCGCTTTCTCTGAAGAGCAGCAACTCGTTGCTGATTCCATGCAAACGTTCGCGCGCGATGTGCTGCTTCCAAAATATGCGCACTGGGACCGGGCTGATGCGTTTCCCGCCGAGCAAATTGCCAAAATGGGTGAAGCCGGGCTGCTTGGGCTTCGGGTGCCTGAAGCATTTGGCGGGCAGGATATGGATGCGGTCACTGCGGGTATCGCCATTGAAGCGGCGGCTAAAGGCGATTTCAATTGCTGCTACGCCATCCTCATTGCCTGTTTCGCCGGAGAGATGCTTGGCCGTTATGGCAACGACAAGGTGAACGCTGAATGGCTTGCGCCGATGGCGTTGGGCGAAAAGATCATTTGTACATGTCTGACAGAGCCACAGAGCGGATCTGATGCAGCGGGCATTCGCACGCGCGCGGTGCGCGATGGCGCGGACTATGTGATTAGCGGGGAGAAAGCCTCGGTAACGCTGGCGATGGCCGGAAATGCCGGAATCGTGTTTGCCAAAACCGATCCGGCAGCCGGTGCGAAAGGCGTGACCGCGTTTCTTGTCCCGTTCGATTTGCCCGGCGTTTCGCGTTCGCCATATTCCGATATGGGTTCGCGCGGGATCGTGCGCGGATCGCTGTTTTTCGATGAAGTGCGTATACCCGAAGAAAATCGCATTGCCGATGAAGGTGCAGCGTTTTCGCGGGTGATGCATACGTTTGATTATACGCGGG
This sequence comes from uncultured Sphingomonadaceae bacterium, assembly GCA_947258815.1. Lineage (GTDB taxonomy): Bacteria > Pseudomonadota > Alphaproteobacteria > Sphingomonadales > Sphingomonadaceae > Novosphingobium. Next base: position 406,738 of record CAMYJW010000030.1, on the reverse strand, counting down.
CGTTGATCGGCCTGATGTGCCTTGGCGCGGGACAGGCGAGCATGGAAGAAACGACAGAGTATCTTAAAAACCGTCAGTCGTTCGGTCAGCCGCTTTCAAAATATCAGGGCGTGTCGTTCCCGCTCGCTGACTGGGCGGCGAAGATGGAAATGGCGCGCTGGCTGTGTTTTCGCACGCTCTGGTTGCGGGACCAGAATATGCCGCACACATCGGAAGCGGCGATGTGCAAAATGCAGTGCCCGGACATTGCTGTGGGAGCAATTCACGAGTGTCTGCTGCTACATGGGCACTATGGGTATACGAAGGACTACCCTCAGGAACAGCGACTGCGTGATGTGATCGGTCAACAAATCGCCGATGGTACGACGCAGATCCAAAAGTTGATCGTGGCCCGCGAAATTTTTGGTCGGGATTATATCTGAAACACCGGGCCCACGCGCATCGAACTGAGGCAGACCGCTCGCGCGCCCTAAAGCTTCGGATCGATCCGGGGGGCTGTCCAGTAAGACGGAAACGTTTTCAGAACGATGAAACGGATGCGCTCTGCATCGGCATGCAATACTTTGATGCGCGCGCCCTTGTGGTCGATCACGAAGGGAATTTTTGCCGGAAAACTCAGATCGTTCGATGATTCGGGCCGCGCGAAATGGCCGGAATTTTCCCAGTAGCGCACGCGGATCGTACCGTTGGAGCGGCCCAGATAGGTCAGCTTCTGATTCAGATCGCGATCGGTCAGGATAAAGCGTTTGACCCGTCGCAGTTCGCCCGCATAATCGGTGCAGGCGATACTGCCTTTCCCGGCAAAAATGAGGCACAGTTCCGGGGTCGCCCTGGCCGCGCGAATGGCATCTGGCGGCACGGCCCATTTCCCGGATGCATCGCGCACTTGCGAGACATATCCCATGTCATCGCGCGTCTCTGTCTGACGGTATGAATGATAAGTATAAGTCCGGTCCGCGCCGATGCGCGGATAGAAGCCTGCCGAAACCGTCCGCCCGCCTGCGCGGGTGCCGTTATAGAGACGCAGGCCCCGCGTTTCCGTAACTCTGCCATGGCGAACCATGTCTTCACCGGGCTTGACCTCGATTTCAGTGCCAAGGTCGGGAAAGCCGATGTCCTTGACGATCGGGTTATAATTGCTGAGCGGCGGAGAAACCGTGGTGCAGGCAGATGCCGCGATGCATACAAGGGTGGTGAGAATTGCGCGCAAGATTGAATGCCTTTTCGTCCCGACCCACCGATCATCTAGACCAGCGAGGCGCGCGCATTCAAGCCGTATCGCCTGCAATTCGTTTCTGAAACATCGCAGGCCCCGGCGATCGCCGGTGGCGGCATCAGGCCTGACGCGTGCCGGACAACTCCATCGATCCGAAAATTCCGGCCTTGACCTTCCCGGTCACCTGATCGCCGTCAACGGTTGCCGTACAATCAAGTTTCATCGGCATCGGCGCCGTCATTTCCATTTTCCAGAGCAGCGTGTTTCCTTCGATCGTGCCATCGGCAATGTCCATCGATCCCATCGCGCCGGTGATGCTGCCGCTAAAGCTGGTGCCATCGTCGCCCGGAACAACCGTGAACGTGCCCGACTGATCTCCCATCGGGGTTTTGATGCTGCAATCGTATGTTCCGGCAACGGACATGGCGGGGTTCCTTTCTGGCGCATTCTGCCGGGGCGTTTCCCCGGATTGTCTGTTTGGGCGATCAAACCGTGATCGGGCTTCCGGTCAAGGTGTTGATTTCCTTTTCCACCACCGATCAATCTGCTGATTTGCGCACTTCGATCGGAATGCCAAGACTTTTCAGTTGAGGCAGCACGATGCCGGCATCGCCGACAACGATGAACGCAAGGTCGTCCGCCTTCAGGAACTGCGCTGCCGCCGCTTCGATATCGGAGGACGTAAGCGCGCGGTAGCGGCTGGCAAGCGTTTCATAATAGTCATCCGGTCGCTTAAGGCGATCGTTGTCGATGATTGCATGGAGCACGTCGGCGTTGGTTTCGAGACGGCCCGGAAAGCCGCGAATGTTGCCATCGATCACCCGATTGAGTTCTTCCGGGGTCAGCGGCTGATGGGACGGAAATGCCGCCATGATCGTGCGCAGGGCCGTGATCGCATCGCCGGTGCGGTCTGCCTGGACCGGCGCGGTCACGGTGAACGGGCGTGGCCCGACAGGCTGGCTCACGCTGCTGTAAACGCCATAGCTCCAGCCCTTGTCTTCGCGCAGATCGCTGTTGAAGCGTGAAAGGAAACCGCCGCCCAGAACTTCGTTGGCAAGGTTCAGCGCTTCGCGGTCAGGCGCGGTTCCGTTGACCGGCAAAACCTTGCCCGCGGCGATCACCGATTGCGGTGAATTGGGCCGGTCGATCAGCACGATTTTCGCTGTAGCGGATTTGATCGCGGTGCCGATCGGTTTCGCCGGAGGTGGGGCCGCAGGGGGCTGCCAGTCGCCAAATGCTGTTTCCAGCAGCGGCAACAGATCGTCCATCGTGATATCGCCTGAAACGGTGATGCGCGCCAGATCGGGGCGCAGCCATTTGCGGTGCGCCGCGCGCAAATCCGAAGCAGTCAGCGCGCTGAGCGATTCTGCCGTGCCCAGGCCATCGCGCGGCTGGGCATAAGGATGATCGCCATAGATCAGCGCAGCCAGTTTGCGGGTTGCCATTGCGCGCGGGCGGGCAAGCGTTTGCGACAATTGCGCGCGCTTTTGCGCCTTGATCCGCTTTACTTCGTCATCGGCGAATGCGGGATTGCGCACCAGCTCTCCCGCCAGTGCAAGGGTTGGGCGAAGATTTGCGCTGAGCGTCGACACGGTCACCCGGCTGGTATCGCGGTTCACCGACATCGAAATGCGGGCGCCGATCCGTTCCTGCGCTTCGGCAATCTGCGTTGCATTGAGTTCGCGCGTGCCTTCGTCGAGCATTGCCATCATCAGCATCTGCGTGCCCGGTGTATCAAGCGCATCGGCGGCAATTCCGGCATCGAAGTCCAGCGACAGAAGCAGTTTGGGGATCGCTGTGCGCCGGGCCAATGCAACGGGAATCCCGTTGGAAAGCGTGGCGCGCTTAACATTCGGAAAGTCCAGATCGCTGACCGGGGCGATTGCCGGTGCGCTGCGTTTGGGCGTGGGGGCAAGCGCCGGGGCAGGGGCGCGGTTATCGGGTGCCGGGCGCTCGGCTTCATCACCCCAGCCGCCCATCGTTTCGCCACTTTCAATGCGCTCTCCGGGAACCACGTTCAGGCGGAATACCGGGCGGGAGAGCCAGCGCTGCATCGCCGTCTTGATCGCGTCAGGCGTCAGTGCGGCCATGTGCGCCAGATTTGTGCGAAAGTGCAGCGGATCGCCGGAATAGAGCTCACCTTCGGCCAGCGTTGCGCCTTTGCCGGAAAACCCGCCGACCACTTCCAGAGCGCCGATTTCAGCCGAGACCGTGCTCGTCACCGCGCGGCGCACTTCGTCTTCGCTGGGGCCTTGCGCAAGAAATTCCGCAATCACCGTATCCAGTGCAGCTTCGGCGGTTTCCTGCTCGACACCCGGCTTCACGTCCATGGATGCCTCGATAAAGCTCAGCTTTTCAAATGCATATGCGCCAGAGCTGACGCTGACCGCCAGCTGCCGGCCGCGCACCAGCGCATTATCGAGCCGTGAACTGGCCAGTCCGCCAAGGATATGCATGCCGATCTGCAATGCGGGCGTATCGGGGTGGTTGAGGCCGGGCCCGCTCCAGTTGCGGGTGAGCCGGGTGACCGGAACCTGATCGATCATTTCGCGGGTTTCTGATCGCTCCAGCGTTACCGGCGCGGCATCAACGCTGGCCACTTCAGGCCCGCGAGCAATTGCGCCAAACCACTTTTTGACCAGTGGTCGCGCGGTGGCCGCATCGATATCGCCGGTCAGCACCAGCACGACATTGTTTGGCCCGTAATTGTCACGAAACCATGCGCGCACATCGCCCAGCGTCGCCGTTTCAAGATCGGCCATTGAGCCGATTGTTGCGTGGCGATAGGGATGGCCGACAGGAAACAGCCCTTCGCCCGCAGCATAGCCCATCAGGCCATAAGGCTGGTTATCGTTCTGGCGTTTCTCGTTCTTCACAACGTCGCGCTGCTTGTCGAGCTTCTCCTGCGAAACTGCGGGGAGCAGGTATCCCATGCGATCGCTTTCCATGAACAGCGCCAGTTCCAGCGCGCCTTTGGGCACGGTCTCGACGTAATTGGTGCGGTCATACCAGGTCGATCCGTTGGTGGTGGTCGATCCGGCGGCTTCAAGCGGCTTGTCAAAATGCGGGACATTGGCCGAACCGCCGAAAAACAGGTGCTCATAAAGATGCGCAAACCCGGTGCGTCCGCGCGGTTCATGGCGCGATCCGACCCGGTAATAGACCGTCACCCCCACAATCGGCGCCTTGCGATCGGTATGGACGATGGTGGTCAGCCCGTTGTCCAGAACGAAACGCTCGTATGGAATATCGACCTGCGATACCATCTCTTCGAGCGGTGCGGTCGCGGCAACTGGATCCGTCTCGCGGGCGTGTGCCGGCGCGAAGGAAGCGGCAAGCGCGGCGAGCCAGAACGTGAGAAGTGCAAAACGGTTCATCGGCGGTTCCGAAAAAGTGGTCTATCAGGGGCTGACCCTAGCATTCTGGCCGACCTGCACCAGCGGCTATGAATGCAGACTTGATCGGGTGCGATATTCTGACCGTAATGGCAGAATAATTGGGGAGAACGTGATGATTGCGCAGCGCAGAACCTTCCTGGCCGGATTGACGGCGTTTGCCGTCACCATGCCATTCGCCGGATCGGCCGGGGCAAAGGGCCTTGGACTTGGCAGCATACTGGGCCGCGCTTCGGACAGCGCGCTCGATCAGCTGGCACAGCCGGGCGCATTTTATGGCGATGAAGCGATCCGCATCGGGCTGCCGCTGATCGGCGGGGCGGGCACGGGGGGCGCGTTGTCTTCCATAATGGGCGGCCTCAGCAAGACTGGTCTGCTCGATGGATTGGTGCGCACGATCAACGATGCCGCCGGTGTTGCGGCGGGCGAAGCCAAGCCGATCTTTCGCGGCGCGATCGATGATCTTTCATTCAGCGATGTGCCGGGGATCGTATCCCGGAACGATGGTGCAACCCAATATCTGCGCGATAGCGCGGGCGATGAACTGCAAGACAAGCTGCGCCCGCTCGTCGATACCGCGCTTGGCGATATGGGCGCATATGACCAGATGGATAAACTGGGTGCGAAGCACAGTTTTCTGGGCCTTGCCGGGATCAGTCGCGATGGGCTGGGCGGCTCTGTCACCAAGCAGGGGCTGAACGGGATTTTCAGCTATATCGGCAACGAAGAGGGCAAGCTGCGCGCCAATCCGATTGGCAAGGCCGGCGGACTGCTGAAAGGCGCTCTGGGGAATTAGTTGCTGGAAACACGCATACTTGCCGCAGATCAAGGTGCGGATGAGCGTTGCGGGTTATACTTCTGAAAATTTGCCGGAGCGGGCTTGTGTTGTATAATTGCAACACCATATCTCCGGTATCAGGAGGCACGTAACACCATGAATCTGGAAAAATTTACCGATCGGGCCAAAGGGTTTCTTCAATCGGCACAGACTGTTGCGATCCGCATGAACCATCAGCGGATCGGCGCGGAGCATCTGCTCAAGGCCCTGCTGGAAGACAGCGAAGGCATGGCCGCCGGGCTGATCCAGCGCGCAGGAGGCAACCCTGCGTTCGCGCAAGAGGAAACAGACAAGGCGCTGGCAAAGGTTCCGGCGGTTTCCGGCGGCGGTGCCCAGGCCACGCCGGGGCTGGACAATGATGCCGTGCGCGTTCTGGATTCCGCAGAACAACTCGCGACCAAATCGGGCGATGCCTATGTAACGGTGGAGCGTTTGCTGCTGGCGCTGACGCTGGCGACGACAACCGAAGCGGGCAAGGCGCTGGCCGCCGCGAACCTCACGCCGCAAGCGCTGGAAGCGGCGATTACCGCTTTGCGCGGTGGCAAGACGGCTGACAGCGCTTCTGCCGAGGAAAGTTATGAAGCGATGGAGAAATACGCCCGCGATCTGACCGAAGCCGCGCGCGAGGGCAAGCTTGATCCGGTGATCGGGCGCGACGAGGAAATCCGCCGCACTGTTCAGATTCTGGCGCGTCGCACCAAAAACAATCCCGTTCTCATCGGCGAACCCGGCACCGGCAAGACCGCGATTGCCGAAGGGCTGGCGCTGCGCATTGCCAATGGCGATGTGCCCGACAGCCTGAAGGATCGTCGCCTGATGTCGCTCGATATGGGGGCGCTGATTGCGGGTGCGAAGTACCGCGGTGAATTTGAAGAACGCCTGAAAGCCGTGCTCGACGAAGTGAAGGGCGCCGAAGGCGAAATCATCATGTTCATCGATGAGATGCACACGCTGATCGGGGCGGGCGCTTCTGAAGGTTCAATGGATGCGGGCAACTTGCTGAAGCCCGCACTGGCACGCGGCGAACTGCACTGCATCGGCGCGACGACGCTGGATGAATATCAGAAGTATGTTGAAAAGGACGCAGCGCTTCAGCGGCGTTTCCAGCCGGTGTTCGTTGATGAACCGACGGTGGAAGACACGATTTCGATCCTGCGCGGGTTGAAGGAAAAGTATGAACTGCACCATGGCGTGCGGATCACCGATGGCGCGCTGGTTTCCGCCGCGACGCTTTCAAATCGTTATATTTCTGACCGTTTTCTGCCGGATAAGGCCATCGATTTGATGGATGAAGCGGCGAGCCGCATCCGTATGGAAGTGGAATCGAAGCCTGAGGAAATCGAAGCGCTGGATCGCCGCATTGTTCAGCTGAAGATTGAGGAATCGGCGCTGTCCAAGGAAAGCGACGGCGCCTCGAAAGACCGTCTGGCGACGCTGCGCGATGAGCTTGCCAATCTTGAGCAGCAATCGGCCGAGCTGACGACCCGCTGGCAGAACGAGCGCGACAAGATCGCATCGGAAAGCCGCATCAAGGAACAGCTTGATCATGCGCGGCTGGAGCTTGAGCAGGCAGAGCGTTCGGGCGATCTGGCGCGCGCGGGCGAGCTTTCATACGGCGAAATCCCGAAGCTGGAGGCAGAGCTTGAAGCTGCGCAGGGCCAGACCGGCAATGCGCTGCTGCGTGAAGAAGTGACCGAAGATGATATCGCCGGAGTCGTCAGCAAGTGGACCGGGGTTCCGGTTGACCGGATGCTGCAAGGCGAACGCGACAAACTGCTGCGTATGGAGCAGGTTATCGGTGAGCGCGTGATCGGTCAGGCGCAAGCGGTTGAAGCGGTGTCCAAGGCGGTGCGCCGTGCGCGCGCCGGGCTTCAGGATCCGAACCGCCCGCTTGGCTCATTCCTGTTTCTTGGACCCACCGGCGTCGGCAAGACCGAACTGACCAAGGCGCTGGCGAGTTTTCTGTTCGATGATGACAGCGCGATGGTCCGCATCGATATGTCTGAATTTATGGAAAAGCACGCGGTTGCGCGGCTGATCGGTGCGCCGCCGGGCTATGTCGGGTATGAGGAAGGCGGTGTGCTGACCGAAGCGGTGCGGCGCAGGCCCTATCAGGTGATCCTGTTCGATGAAGTGGAAAAAGCGCACGGCGATGTGTTCAATGTTCTGCTGCAGGTGCTTGATGACGGGCGGCTGACCGACGGCCATGGCAGAGTGCTGGATTTCACCAACACGCTGATTATTCTGACCAGCAATCTGGGCAGCCAGTTCCTTGCCAATCTGGAAGAAGGGCAGGATGTGAATGCGGTTGAAAATCAGGTGATGGATGTTGTGCGCGCGCATTTCCGGCCTGAATTTCTCAATCGTCTGGATGAGACGATCCTGTTCCATCGCCTTGGCCAGGAACACATGGGGCCGATTGTCAAAATTCAGGTCGATCGGGTGCAGCAGTTGCTTGTTGATCGCAAGATCACGCTTGATCTTACCGATGCGGCAGAGCGCTGGCTGGGCCGCGTGGGCTATGATCCGGTCTATGGTGCACGGCCGCTCAAACGCGCGGTGCAGCGTTATCTGCAAGACCCGCTGGCCGAGAAACTACTGGCCGGTGAAATCCCGGATGGCGCGATCGTCAAGATCGATGAAGGCGACGGTGCGCTCAGCATATCAGTTGCCTGATCGCATCTCGAAAAGCGTCGTCCTCAATAATGAGGGCGGCGCTTTTCGTGTTCATAATCGCGTTCAGAAGTCCTTGCTGATCGAAACCGCGAACCGGCGGCCAAGCGCATCGTTGATCGTCAGTGGCTGGCGAAATCCATAATATTTTTCGCCCACGCGGTTGAACAGATTGGTGATGGAGAACGTGAAGTTCATGCCTTCCTGCGCGTTGATGGTCAGCGAGGTATCGACTGTAACAAATGCGTCGAACACATTGAATTCACGCGTATCGTTGGGCGCGGGCGCGCGATTGTCACGCGCGAAAAGCTGCTTTCCGGTATAATTGATGTGGGTGCGCAGGTTCCAGCTCTTGCTGGCATAGCGCAGCCGCAATTGCCCCTGCCAGCGTGGATCGCCGACAATGCCATCCGTGCGATCGGGCGCGACGCCGGTTATGTCGATCACCCGGCGGCGCAAGTGGAACACGTCAGCGCCGATCTGTAGCGATCCGCCAATGCCCAGCGCGGCCAGATCGGTGTGATAGTTGAGCGCGGCCTGCACCCCGCTAAACGCGATCCTCTTGCCGTTTACAAAGCCGGTGATGACAGCGGGGTTTTGCGGATCTGAAATAACCTGGCCGGACGCATCGCGCCTGATGAGCGCGCAGAACGGGTTGCCGTTGGCCGGATCGGATGCGTTGAATTGCGGATTGTCAAAACAGCCTTGCGCGATTTCGGCAACGGTCAGGTTCGCAATCGGATCGGTGATCGTGATGTCCAGATAATCTGCCGAGAGGCTAAGCCCCGGCGCGAAACGGGGCCGCACAAGCACACCCAGCGTATAGCTGTCGGCCTGTTCGTTGCGCAGATCGGGATTGCCACCTGCAAGGCCGGGCGCAGATGCGGTTGCGGCGATCAGCGGCGTTGCGTTGGGATAGCGCGCAAGAAATGCCGTGCAATTGGCGCTGCGAATGTCGGGCGCCGGGCCGGCGTTTATCTGCGATGCGGAGCACAAATCCTCCACCGGCGTGGCGATGCTGGCGCGCGGGGAAAACAGCTCAAAAATTGCGGGAGAGCGGAACGAGCGGGTGAAATTTCCGCGCAGTTCGATATCGCGCACCGGGGCAAAGCTGCCGCCTGCAGACCATGCGGTGAAGCCGCCGTTCGTGTTGCTGCGCACGTGGCGCGCGCGCGCGAATGCGATCAGGCTGGAAACCGGCGCGCCGCTGTCTGGCGTGATCAGCGGAAAAACCGCTTCGCCAAACACTTCATCCAGATTGTAACTGCCCGAAACGGGCGCGATCGGCACAGACCGGCCAAGGCCAGCCTGCATGAAGGCATCGGGCGAAAAGCGGGCTTTTTCCTCGCGGTGTTCAAATCCGGCATTGAACGAAACAGGATTTCCAAACAGTGCAAATGGCGATCCGCCAATATTGGCGTTGAACACGATTTGCTCCAGCCGCGATTTCGCAGCGGTATTGCGCAAAATATAATCCAGCGCTTCGGGTGAGGGCGCGCCTTCGCCAAACAGGTTTAGCGGAACACACCCCGGATCGGCGATGGGCACCGCGCCCGCGCCAAGCCCGCTGACCGTTGGCGTGGACGAACACACGATGCCGTTTGCACCCGCCGTTACGTTGACGGCATTGATGAAGCGTTGCTGGTCAATCGCCTGGCCGTAATCGGCGAAATCGCTGCGCCCATAGTTGGCGGACAGTTCAAAATCATAGTCGCGCCCGCCCATCGCAAGGCTGCCTTTCATGCCGGCGACGATGCGGTAAAGCCGGTTGCGCGATGCGCCGGAACGGTCTGCCAGATCGGTGTTGGCGCGGCTGATCTGGAATGTCTCCCCATAGCCCATAGCTGCAAGTTGCTGGCGTGCCTGCGCGGTCAGGAACGGGTTATCGGTGCGCAAAGTCAGCGCGCCCGATGCGCCGCCAAACTGCACTGCGTTGAACCCCGGCAGATCGACCGGCTCGCTTGCCTTGCCTTCATAATACAACGCATCGGCAAACAGCGTCAGCCGGTCATCCAGATTATACGTTGCAAAAGCGGCGGCGTTGAAACGCCGGATCCTGGAGGTGATCGCGACGTAATCGAACAGCTTCAATCCATCTCCGCCAGACGACAGCGAGACCGGCGCGAACGGACCGGATAGCGGCGCGCCGAACAGTGTTCCGCGCGCATAAGGCACCAGCGATCCATCGGGTGCAAAACGCAGCGAATACGCGCCCGGACCGCTGGACAGTGCACCGCCCGGCGCAACTGCGGCCAGCCCGAAATCGCGCACCAGAACAGAGGCGGGATTGCCATCGCTCAGGCCGTCGTTGAAGCCGATGTTCGGATTGACGCGGCCATCGGTTGCGGGATCGCGTCCGGGCGGGCCAAGCATGGCGAGGGTCCCCAGTGGAGAGCACAGGCCCGGCTGAAAAGCGGTGCAGGGGTTGGGCGCCGGAGCCAGATTATCCCTGTAAAAGCTTCGCCCCGTCGATCGCACGCCATCTGCGCGATCATAGCTTGCCGCTACCGTCAGGTTGGCGCGTCCGCCTGCGAAATCGAAACCGCCCGCTGTCGCCAGTTTCCAGCGGAAGTTATCGCCTTCGCCGGTTACGCCCGACAGCGCGCGCGCAGTGAACCCTTGCATCCTGCGCTTCAGAATCACGTTGACCGTGCCTGCGATGGCATCGCTTCCGTAAACCGGCGCGCCGCCGATCGCCAAACGATCCACCCGGTCTATCAGGATTGAGGGAATCGCATTGAGATCGACTTGTGTTCCCGGCGATGCGGCGGAAAAATTGGTCGGGCTGTTCGATGTCACGACGCGTTTTCCGTCAAGCAGAGTCAGTGTGCGATGCGAGCCGAGGCCGAAGGCATTGATGAAATTGACGCCCTGCCCAAAGCTGGACTGGGCACCATCTGGTGTCAGCGATCCCCGAAATCCGGGTATCTCGTTTAGCGCATTGGCGAAGTGCGCATGATTGCGTTCGGCAACATAAGTATCGTCGAGCGTGATCCGCGGTTCAGCTTCTCGCAACTCGGGCAGGGAAAGCCGCGTTCCGGTGACAACGATCTGAGGACGCACGGTTGCATCGCCGTAATCGTCCGGCCGCGCGGCGGCGGGGCGTGCATGAAAAGCGGCGCCCAAAGCGACTGTCAGCAAGCAACAGGCGAACAGGCCGGAGAATCGGCATTTAAGGTTGTCGAGCATTGCGATCCCTGTTTTTTTTACCGATATCCGAACCTTGCCGATTGCCCCGGTCGTGCGTTCCGATTCAGTGTCGGTTTTTTCCGATGTATCCGATCTACACCGAGGTGATCGCTGACTTCAATCATGTCTTGCACAAGTGGTTCGTGCATCGGTCGCGTTGCGATCGCTCCGTGCAGGACGAACGCGATGGTAGTTCGCCGCGCAAGTTGCAACGGCTCTGGCCCCGATGGCGCTTGCAAATCGTGCCGGTCTTCGCCACCGCACTGGATTGCCCCGACAGGTTGGGGGCTGTTTTAAATCTGATTATCAGAGGTGACCGATGAGCGATTCGATGTCCGCGCCCTGGCACATTGGTGTTATCGGAGGCACTGGCCTGGCAGGCGGAATTGGCCTTGAGGATGAACAGGAGATCGCAATCTCCAGCCCCTTTGGCGAACCATCCGGGCCGGTTCGGACAGGGTGGCTCGCAGGTGTCCGGTTTACGTTCCTGTCACGGCATGGACGGGGGCATCATCGTTCACCCGACACAGTGAACTATCGCGCGAATATCGATGCGCTGAAGCGTTGCGGTGTGACCGATGTTCTTGCGGTTTCGGCTATCGGATCGCTGCGAGAGGAAATTGCGCCGGGCGCATTTATCACTGTCGATCAACTGATTGACCGGACGACATCGCGCGCCAACAGTTTCTTCGGGCCGGGTTTTGTCGGCCATGTCAGCCTTGCCGATCCTGCTTGTCCGCGGCTTTCCGGGCTGGTCGCGTCGGCGTGCAGGCAGGCAGGCGCGCAAGTCCATGAAGGCGGATGCTATATCGCGATCGAAGGCCCGCAATTTTCAACGCGCGCCGAAAGCCGACTCTATCGCCAATGGGGTGCCGATGTGATCGGGATGACGGCGATGCCCGAAGCGCGTCTGGTTCGTGAAGCCGAACTGCCCTACGCGCTGCTTGGCATGGTGACTGACTGGGATGCCTGGCGCGAAGCGGAAGCGGGTGTCGAAGTCTCTGAAATAATGGCGGTGATGGAAAAGAATGCATCGCTTGCAAAAGAGACCGTGCGCGCGTTCGCCGAAAATCTGCCGAAGGAGAGGGAGCCCAGCCCGATCGACACCGCACTGGACCATGCACTTGTTACCGATCCCGAAGCGCGCGATCCGGAAGTTGTGTCGCGGCTCGATGCGGTTGCCGGTCGCGTTCTGTCCCGCTGACGGGAACGCGCATCCGATGCCGGGGATAAAGACGTTGAGGGGGAGCGAAAAAAGGAAAAGCCTCCCGCAGCGTATCCGGCTGCGGGAGGCGTCCCCTCGCTGAAGCTGGGTTGGTGCGTTAGCCGCCGCCCGGACCGTCGCCCGAGAAGGCGTCGGCGATCGAACAGGCTGCGGGTCCGAGAATGACGACGAACAGCACTGGCAGAATAAACAGGATCAGCGGCACCGTCATGATCGCGGGCAGACGTGCCGCTTTTTCTTCGGCACGCATCATGCGCTCGTTGCGGAATTCCGCGGAAAGCACGCGCAGCGCCGATGCCAGCGGGGTGCCATAGCGTTCGGTCTGGACCATGGTTGTCACAACGCCCTGCACCGAATCGAGATCGACACGATAGGCAAGGTTCTCGAATGCCTGCCGCCGCTCGGTCAGGAACGAAAGCTCGATCGAGGTGAGCGAGAATTCGTCTCCCAGTTCGGGATAGGCGCGGCCCAGTTCCTTGGCGATGCGTTCGAACGAGGCATCGACGGTGAGTCCGGCCTCGGCACAGATCACGAGAAGGTCAAGCGCATCGGGAAGGCCCTTGCGAATCGCATCGGTGCGCTTGGTGATCTTGTTCTTGAGGAAGATTTCCGGGCCCTTGTAACCCAGGCCGACCGCAGCGGCGAAGAAGGCGAATTTCTTCATGCTACCCCATTCGGGGAAATAATCGACGGCATAGACCAGGATTGCAGCGATCGCGCCGAGCACGACGGGAAGGACCATCCGCGCGAAAATCACCGCGACGGCCCATTCCTTGCTTCGGATACCGGCCTGAGCCAGTTTTTGCTGGATCGTTGCGAGCTGGCTGTCCTGCAACACTTTTAGCGCGGACAGCGTCTCTTTCATCTTGTCCGTCGTTTCGTTCCGGCGAACGATACTCCGGCGTTTTCTCGTCGATGCGGTGATGCCGGCCTTCAGTTCCTCGCGGCGGGCATTGAGCGATTTGACTCGCTTCGACATCGGATCGCGCACCGTGATCGCGGCGTAAATGGCGATAACAACGGCTGCGGACGCCATGCCAACAAGGATCGTGGCGATAAGGATAACATCGAAGCCAAGAAGCGTCGGTCCCGGGAGCTGGTTCATGATACTCTGTGCCTCCCTGGATCAGATTTCGAAGCTGACCATCTTGGCCATGATGAATGCGCCGATGCTCATCCACACAAGTCCGCCAAGACCGGTTACGATCAGTCGTTCGTCAACGAAGAATCCGCCAATGTAATCGGGATTGATCCAGTAGATCATGCCGAACACGATGAACGGCAGTGAGCCGACGATATAGGCCGAAGCCTTCGATTCCGAACTCATTGCCTTGATCTTGAGCTTCATCTGCGAGCGTTTGCGCAGCACATCGGCGAGGTTCGCCAGCGTTTCCGCTAGGTTGCCGCCGGTTTCGCGCTGAATGGCAAGCGTGATGCAGAAGAAGTTGAATTCCGGCATATCCAGATTGTCGGCCGTTTCCTGAAGGGAATCCTCCATCGTGCGGCCAATCTTGATGCGCTCGGTTATTTGTCTGAACTCTTCGCCAACCGGGCCGGGAACTTCAGAGCCAACGACGCCCAGCGTCTCTGCAATGGGCAGGCCAGAGCGCAGACCACGAACCAGAAGTTCGATCGCGTCTGGGAATTTGACGGTGAAGGCATTGGCCCTGCGTTTGATGAAAAAGCCGACGATAAAGTGCGGCAGTCCGGCTCCGACCACGACGCCGACGCCAAGTGAAAGCATTGCCGCGCCGGTCTTGATGTAAACCAGAACAACGACCGCAAGAATCAAGCCCAGCGTGGCATAAAGATACTGCGTCACCGTCCAGGGCTTGCCCGTGCGATGAAGACGCAGCATCAGCGCCTGAACGCGCGAGTCCGAACCGGCAATATGATGCGCGGTTGGCTTTCTCGCGGCGACAGCCTTGCGCATCTGCGCTTCGACCTTGTCTTTGGTGCTGTCGGAATGGCGAAAGCGCACGGCCTGCAGGCGGCGGGCACTTTCCTTTGCCGGCGACGGCCCGGAAATAGCCAGCCAGCCAAGAACCATGACCGACATCAGCCCGACAGCAATGAGCAGGAGTTGGACAATGCTCATGGGCGTTCAGCGCCTTTCGTTATCGCGGTTTGGAAACACATGAATGCGTGTGCGCGGGCACATTTATTCAGCGGCTTCCGAAACGTCCGCGGCTTGCTCCAGAGCCGGAGCTTTTTCCTTCTTCGACAGGATCGATTTGAGATCGAACTTGCCGAGCAGCGATTTCTTGGTTTTCCCGCTATCAGCCATATCGTCGCCTGATCCCTGAACCAGTTCGCTCAGTTCACGAATAGCCACGCCAGCCTTTGACGTCCGGTTCGCTTCGGCGAATGTCTGGCCAAGTTTTGCAGCGTTGCTGGCTGATTTGATGTCATAGGGAATTGAAAGATTGATCGATGTTTCAATCGACGCTTCGAAATCGGCCTTGTTGATTTCGGCCACGCTGGACTGAACCTTGTTGGAAACAACAATCACCTTCGCATGGCTTGCATTGGCCTTCAGCCAGGACAGTACCCGGATGGTGTCGCGCGCGGATGCCAGTGTAAATTCGGTGACCAGCACAACAACATTCACATCGGCAAGAAGCTGCGGGAAGTTGATCAGCATGTTGCGCGGCATGTCGATGACGGTCATTTCGAACGCCTGCCGGAATTCCTCTTCCAGCTGCATGAAAGCTGCGCCGTCTGTCATCAGGGGTGAGTTGATCGGCGCTTCCGCAGAGAGGAGCGCAAGATTATCGTTGGCGCGGATCATCGCGCGTTCGATAAACAGCCCGTCGATCCGGCTTGGGTTTTCGATTGCATCGGTAAGGCCACGCCCCGGTTCCAGATCGAGTGACAACGCGCCGGTGCCGAAATGAATATCAAGATCGAGCAGTGCGGTTGGCAGCTTGTCTTCCGTGCTGAACAGGTGGGCAAGCGATGTTGCCAGCGTGGAGGCGCCAACGCCGCCGCGCGTGCCGATAACAGCAGTGGAAATGTGCTGTTTTGCAACCGCGCCGTCCTGCTGTTTGGGCTGCGAGAACACGGCCTGCGCCTGGGCGAGCGAATCGCGAATCTGGCCGGGTGAAAGCGGCTTGAGCAGATAATCGTGAATGCCGCTGGCGATAAGATCGCGATAGAGGCGCACATCGTTTACCTGCCCGATTGCGATAACGACGGTGCCCGGCTCGCAGACTTCTGCAAGCGCGTTGATATCGTTGAGCGGATCTCCGCTTTCCGACAGGTCAACCATCAGGATGTTCGGGCTGGCGGTGATCGAAAGCGACTGCACGGCATTGCGCAGGCCGCCCTTGTTGCACTTCTCAGGCTTCCAGCCCATTTCGATGACAACGGGCCGGAGGACATCGAGCGAGGCTTCGTCGCACAGATAGGCGGCGAACATGTCGCGATCGCTTTGCGAACCCGGTTTCCAAGGTGCGTTCATGACTTAGTCCTCCTTCGAGCCGGATTCGGTCAGGCCGCGCTCGCCGGTCGGCGCTTCCTCGCGATAGCTGCTGATCGCCTTGGTTGAACTCATCACGACAGTCTGACTGTCGCCCTTGGCGCCTTTGATAAGGTGTTCAGGATCGGCGACCATCGCGGCCAGATTGCCGTTGGTCGCGCAGCCGAAGTTGGTGCTCGTCGCGTTGCCAAGATTGACATCCGATCGGGCGGACCAGTTCGGGCAGTTCGGAACAGTAGCTTTCGACCGTGTGATCACGACGCGCGCGGTGCCCGCGTCGACATAGCCGACGGTGGTTGGCGCAACGTCGCTGACTTGCAGTCCATAACGCGCAGCCAGCGCATCAATCGCCGCCATCGTGGATGGACTGCGAAGCGGATCGTCGATCGAAATGCGATCGCCATATCGGATGTCCATTGCCTCGAACCATCCCGAAAGACGCCGTTGTTCCGGGATGGACAGACCGCCTGAGCCGGTGTTGACATCCAGTGTATAGTTCACACGTTCAACAACAGGCTGGTTGATGCTGTTGATCGAACGATTGGTGGGCATGCCGCCGCAGCCGGAAAGAGCCAGCCCGATGGAAAGGGCGAGGATGGTTCCGGCAGCTTTCGGAGCTGCTGGGAAAAGCGATTTGGTCATGATCGTCACCTCACTCATTTCAGGCTGAAGCCGGGAGCCGCCGCGTCATTGGAGGCACGGCGATCGCGCTTTTTGGATTTCTTCTGTGGCTTGGCTTTCACGTCCGGTTCGGTCATCCCGATGGTCGGCGCGGCCGCGGCATCCTGTGTCGCAGCGGATGGGCCGGGCCGGTCGTTTACCTTGCCTTTGGAACTTTCCATGTTGCCAAGCAGGCGTTGCAGCTCATTGGGCGCGTTGAACCCGTCCGTCGGCAATTTGATCTCGTTGTCGCTGACCGGGTTAACCAGATAAGGCGTGACGACGATCACCAGTTCGGTTTCGCCCTTGCGATAGCTGGTTGAGCGGAACAGCGAGCCCAGGATCGGCAGATCGCCCGCACCGGGTGTCTTGTCGATATTGTTCTGGGACGTGTTGCTCATCAGTCCGGCAATCATGAAGCTCTGCCCCGAACCGAGTTCAACCGTCGTTTCGGCACGGCGGATGGTGAGGGCAGGGATCTGGAAGCCGTTCAGCGTCACAGCACCCTGACTGGACAGTTCTGAAACTTCGGGGCGCACCCGGATCGAAATGCGGCCGTTTGAAAGAACCGTCGGCGTGTAGCTGAGGCTTACGCCATATTTGCGATATTCGATTGCCGTGGCGCCCAGGCCCTGACTGATCGGAATCGGAAATTCGCCGCCTGCCAGAAATTCGGCGGTCTCGCCGGAAAGCGCTGTCAGGTTCGGTTGCGAAAGGGTCGTCACCAGACCGACGCGTTCGCCAAGGTCCAGTGCGGAGGAAATATCTATTCCCGCCAGTTTGCCGGCAAGGTTTACTGTCGTGTTGCCGTTGTTGGGCAGGAAATCGTATTGTGTGCCGCCCACGATGAACTGGCCCGTCTGCGGATTGAACGGCAGCGGCAGAGTGCCTGCCGGCAAGCCATAGATCGCGGATGCGTCAAGCAGCGGGAATGTGCTGGTGTCCAGCGGTCCAATCGCGCCGACGCTGCGGCCGCGTGACAGGCCGAATGTGAAACCGCCGGTCGTATCGCGGGTCAGAACATTCGTTCCGATCTCGCGAACCAGCGTGCGGCTGACTTCGGCAAAGCGCACGCGCAGATTGACCTGCAGCGGCGTTGCCATTTTCAGGCGGCTGATAACGTTCGATTCCTCGCCGACGAATGCCTGCACAAGGCGTTCTGCCTCCGCGGCATCTTCCGGCGATTTGACCGTGCCGGTCAGCAAAACAGTTTTCGTTCCCATCGTGGAGACGCCAATCCTGGCATCGGGCATCGCGACGTTGAGCATCGAATCGACACTGTCGAGATTCGATCCGACCCGGATATTGCCTGACCAGATGATGTCGCCACTGGCGTTGCTGGCATAAACGGTGGTTGTTCCGCCGCCTTTGCCGAACACATAGAACTGGTTGGTCGATTTGATCTGGACGTCGGCGATGGATTCGTTCGCGACGAACAGGTCCGTCATGCGGCCGGACACGTTGACGAGCCGGCCATTGCCGATCGAAAGCGTGATATCCTGTGCCGGACGGACGACCGACTGCGCCATGGCCGGAGCGGCAGGCAGCAGCGCCAGCGGAGCAGTCATACAGGCTGCTGCAAGCACTGATTTAATCAGACGGGTTTTCATGGCTCTGCCCCCAGTGGCGTTGCGATTCTTGTTGAAGAAAGTGTCGGTGTGGCGCGAAACCATCTCAGTTTCCTCCCACCTGGACATTCGTGGTCGCCTTGCCGCGCGTCACGCGAACGACCGGGCCGGAACGTGCCTTGATCGTTGGCATGCCCGCGCGGTTTGCCACCGCGTTCATGGCCGTGGTGATGACCTTCTTGGCCATTTCCTCTTCGGTGGCGGGCTTGCTCTTGCGCTGGAAGCGCGAGACGTCGCCGCCGGTAACAAAGGTTGTTGAGCCGTCGATCGGGCGGTTCATCGCCTGCTGGATGAGAAGTTCTTCCTCTTCCTTGCTGGCGCCTGCGGGAACCTTGAGCTGACCACTGGCGATGACGCGTTCAAGCTGTGCCTGATTGTCGGCGAGCGAGCGCAGTGAAAGGCTGAGCGTGCCGATTGTCTGCGCAACGGCAACCTTCTCGGCGATACGCGGCGTGACTTCGATCGTAACCGTGCGGAATGCGCGGACGACTGTTTTGCCATCCACCGTTTCGGATTCGGTCGACTGGTCGGTGGCGAGCACGCGCAGATTGCGCAGCACCGTTTCGGAAGCCTTGAGAGGCAGACCTTCCTTGCCTTTGACCGCCTGGGTCAGAACAAGGTCAACACGGTCACCCGGGAAGACGAAGCCGCCGACACCGGTTTTGGCGGAAACGGGAATGGTTACTGCGCGCATGCCGGGGCCAAGAGCTGCTGCAAGGAAGCCGCGATCGCCCGGAGCGACAAGCGTGCCCTGCGTGACCGGCTGGCCTGCGGTGATCTGGAACCGGACGACGGTGCCCAGAAGTTTGGTCATGTCAGCTTCGCCATCGATGAAGTAGGCGTCCTTGACGAGTTCTTCGGGCCAGTCCTGATAGGCAATCGAATCAGCCGTGATGATCGTGCCGCTTGGCAGCGCACGCTGAGCGACAAGAACCTTGGGGCCCTTGGGTTCGTTCTGTGCGGCTTCTGCCTCTGGCGTCGAAGCGCCAATGAAAAGAGTTCGTGCGGCAAAGGCCGTTCCCACTGCAACGAGCAGCGCAATGACAAGCAGCACCAGCTTTTTCTTATCCATGGCTATGCAAGCCCCCTAGAAAGTTCCCCGAGTTCGGATGGTGAACTTCGGCCAAATTGGTTAAAATCAGGTTCATCCGATCGAATTGCCCGGTTGAAAGACCGGCAGATACTGATTGGCGATCACCCAGATGCCCGCGATCGAGATCGCGACACCGTAGGGAATGGGAAGCCGGGATTTCTGCCGCCGAACGACATGCATGATCCCGAAAATCGTGATTGCGGCCAGCGCCACCAGTCCGGCGACGATGATCCAGGTTTGCGGCAGATATGGCGCGATGCCGCCCAACGCGGATGCGGAGAGCATCGGCTTTCCGGTCAGAATGCTGAAAATCACAAGCGCGGAAAGGAAAACCCAGATAATCGATCCGGCGGTGCCGATTGCATCGCGCACCTGTTCCCCGTCGCGCCGCTGAACATTGAACGCAGCGGTTGCGATAGATGCCGCGCCGCCAACCAGCCCCATCATCACAAGCAGTTTCATGAAAGGCAGCGGTGCGATCCACAGCGCCAGAGCGACGAGCAATTTGACATCGCCGCCACCCATCTGGCGCAGCGCAAACAGCACTGCCGTCACGCCAAGAACGGCGATCGCAAGGCCGACCTGATAGCCGATTTCGGTTAGTGTCAGTCCGGTTGCATACCAGAACAAGGGCGAGGCCAGCGCGATCGCGCCGGTCAGCCAGTTATCTATCTGACGACGCTGCAAATCAGTATATGCGGCAACCATCAGTCCGGTTGCCAATACTGCAAGCAATGCGTACGAGAATATTCCGCCCTGCATTCCTGGTGCCCCCTGAGTAAGGGGATGCTCTACCGGTCATGACTTACTAAATAGTAACCACGCCCATGACCCAGGACCGCACCATATGATGACAGAGCCTTCCGCAACCGGAACCGGGTTTAACCGGCGGGCCATTCCCGCTGCGGCTGTGGAATCATATTGGCAGGCGTCCGATCGTCATCCGATTCGCCGCGTTGACTGGCCCGAACCCGAGTTGGATGTTCGCGGGTCTATTCTGTTCCTTCCGGGCAGGGTCGATTTTTTTGAAAAGTATCTCGAAACGCTTGATGGCTGGTCGCGGGCGGGCTGGAAAGTTACGAGTTCGGACTGGAGAGGTCAGGGCTTTTCCGGGCGGATGGGCAGGAATCGCCAGACCGGGCACATCCACGATTTCAGCCAGTGGATCGACGATCTTGGCGATTTCTGGGAGGATTGGGTTGCAACCGTTCCGCCGCCGCATGTGATCATCGGCCATTCGATGGGCGGACAAAATGTGCTGCGCGCGCTGTCGGAAAAGCGAATCGATCCCGATGCGGCGGTTCTGGTTGCACCGATGCTTGGTCTTGTTCCGCGTCTGGTTCCGATGTCTGTGGCACACCTGATCGCGCGGGTAATGGTGCGCATCGGCGATCCTGCGCGTTCTGCCTGGAGAGGGGGGGACAAGCCGGGGAAATTGCCTGAAGACCGGTTTGAGCTGCTCACGCACGATCCTGATAGATACGCAGATGAAATGTGGTGGCGTCAGGAGAGGCCGGACCTTTCGATGACCGCGCCGAGCTGGGGCTGGGTGGAACGGGCGATTGCATCCATGCGGCTGCTGCGTCGTCCGGGCGCACTTGAGGCGATCGGTCTGCCCGTTCTGTGTCTGGCGGTAAGCGATGACGGGCTTGTCGATCCACGCGCGATCGTGAAGGCGGTTGCACGAATCGGTCAGGGCGAACTTTTCATGTTCGGCAGGGAATCTCGGCATGAGATACTGCGCGAAGTCGATGCCGTTCGCGACAAGGCACTGGCAGTGATTGACGAATTTCTCGATCGAACAGCTCCGGTTTGCAGGTGAGCACAATGTGGCAAAGCTGCGATATCGCCATTGTCGGGGCGGGGATCGCCGGCGCATCGCTGGCCGCGCAGTTGGCCGGGAAGGCACGCGTGGTTGTGCTCGAAGCCGAAGATGCGCCGGGCTATCATGCAACGGGCCGCTCGGCCGCGTTCTGGACAGAGAGCTATGGCGGCCCGGAAATTCAGCCGCTGACCACCGCGTCCGGCCCGATCCTGCGCGATGGCGGATTTCTGAGCGCGCGCGCTGCGCTGACGATCGGAAAATCGGGGCAGGAAGCGCAAGTCGATGCTTTCGTCGAGCGGTTCGGCGCGTTGGGAGTCGATGTCGAGCGCGTCGATCGCGCGGGACTGGTCTCGCGTATTCCGGGCTTGCGTGACGATTGGACCTGCGGTGCGCTTGAACCGAGCTGTTGCGATATCGATGTTGCAGCGCTCCACCAGCATTACTTGCGCGTCGCGCGCATCGGCGGTGCGCAATTGCGGGTGCGCGCGCGACTGGAATCCGCGCGGGTTTCGCGGGGCGGCTGGCAATTGCAGTTTGCCGATGGCAACGCGCTGCGGGCCGATGTTCTGGTGAATGCTGCGGGCGCGTGGGCCGATGGTGTGGCCAGCCTTGCCGGGGTCAGGCCACTGGGTATTGTTCCTTATCGCCGCACAGTCGCGCAGGTAAAAGTATCACCGCCTGCCCCTGAACGACTGCCGCTGGTTCTGGATATTGGCGAGCGCTTCTATTTCAAGCCTGAAACGGGGGGTATCTGGCTTAGCCCACATGACGAAACGCCAAGCCCCGCATGCGATGCGGCGCCCGAGGAAATCGACGTCGCTAAAGCGGTCGACAGGCTTGAAGGCGTTGTGAGCTGGACTGTGGAGCGCGTCGAGCATCGCTGGGCGGGGTTGCGCAGTTTTGCCGCCGATCGCCTGCCGGTTTACGGTTTCGATCCTGATTCGCCGCGCTTTTTCTGGTTTGCCGGACAAGGCGGATTCGGTATTCAGACCGCTCCGGCGGCGGCGCGACTTGCGGCGGGCCTGTTACTTGATAAGTCTGACGATCAGATCGATTCGCGTCGTTATTCGCCTGCACGGTTCCATTGAACGCGCGTGGTGCGTAGAACGGCAACGCAATAACCGATTCGTTTGGATAACAAGAGGACTTGGGATGGCTCACAGATTCGAAATCCGTAAGAACAGAAAGGGCGAGTTCGTCGCCTATTTTTGCTACAATTCCGAAACGATGTTCTGGACCGAAGGATATTCGAGCAAGGCCAGCGCGAAGAACGCAATCGAATCGATTTGCAAGAACGGCCCGAAGGCGGAAGTCGTCGACAAGACCGCCTGAGCGGATTTCGCATCGCTGCCTATTCGGGCCGCGGCACTTTGTCTGATCTGCGAACAGTCGGCGTAAGCCGCTTCGGTCTGGCGCAAGCCAGCCACTGACTTATATGTTCCCGCGTGATTCAGTCGCCGAAGTCCGGTGGGCAGAGCGTTTTGCGGTCAAGCTGACGCGAACGGAAAAACAACGCTCAGGCGCCGCGCGGGCTTGTTGCGGTTTTCGATGCCGATTGCCCGGAAAGCGCGCTGGGTTCAGCCGCGCCCTGCTGATTCCGCCGCATCGCTGGCGAGTTGGTCGACCCGCTCGTTCTCGACATGCCCGTTGTGGCCTTTAACCCACTGCCACTCGATATCGTGCCGGGCTGTCGCTTCGATCAGTTCATGCCACAAGTCGGCATTGCGGACCGGTTGCTTGCTGGCGTTGATCCAGCCCTTGCGTTGCCAGCCTTCGATCCACTTCGTCATCCCGTCGATCACATATTTGCTGTCAGTGTGCAGCGTGACCGCGCATGGTTCGATCAGTGCGTTGAGCGCATTTATAACAGCGGTCATTTCCATGCGGTTGTTCGTGGTGTCCGGATCGGAGCCGAACAGCTCTTTTTCGTGCTTGCCCATGCGCAACAGTGCGCCCCAGCCACCTGGTCCCGGATTGCCTTTGCAGGCTCCGTCTGTAAAAATATCAACTTTCTTCAAGATCTTACTCAGTCCTGTTGAATATCGCCGCGTTGGCCGGATCGGAATAAAACGCCAGGCGTTGTGCAAAAGCCAACGGATCCTTGGGCGTCACCAGTGCGTCGTCGGGCGTATTGAGCCAATCATAGGCCCGCGTGGCAAGGAAGCGCATCGATGCGCCCCGTGCCAAAATGGGAAGCGCCGAGCGTTCCTCGGAAGATAACGGTCTAACCGATTCGTAACCAGCAAGAAACGCCATCGAAATTTCTTCGTCAAAATGTGTGCCGTCATCATTAAAGCACCATGCCGCATGGGTGACGGCGACATCATACGCGGTGATCTCGGTGCAGGCGAAGTAGAAATCGATCAGGCCGGAAACTTCGTCGTCCAGCATTAGCACATTATCGGGGAACAGGTCTGCGTGGATTACTGAATGGGGCAGACTTTCAGGCCAGTGCGCTTCGAGAAAGGCAAGTTCACTTGCAACGGTTCCGGCAAGGTCCGGGTGGAGAGTGCGCAGACCTTCCGGCCGGCAGTCGTCAAACAGTTTTTTCCACGCGTCCGGCCCCATACTGTTGGCGCGCGTGCCTTCAAAATCGGCCACGGCAAGGTGCGTGCGGGCCAGTGCCTGTCCCACCGCCCGGGCCTGCTTCGCAGTGGGATCCGAAACCGAAACACCTGAAAGAAACTCGATCAGCGCCAGCGCCTTGCCGTCGTGGAACCGGAACGGACGGTCATCGCGATCATGGATCGTGCGCGGGACGGGGCACCCGCAAGCCGCGAGGTGATCCAGCAAACCAAGGAAGAACGGCAGATCGCCGGTATCGAGGCGGCTTTCGTACATCGTCAGGATGAAGCGCTGGCTTTCGCCGGCTTCGCTTGCCGTCTCGATCAGCCAGTTACTGTTGGAGACACCCTCGGCAATACCCTTGGCTGAAACCAGAGTGCCGACATCAAATTCGGCGATGATCCGCGCCATCGTTTCCGCGCCGATCTGCGTATAGACTGCCATGCTTCGCTTTCTCAGTCGGTCAGCTGACGGGGCAGCTTGAATGTGATTGTTTCGCGCGCGGTGATCAGTTCTTCTTCCTGCACGTTGCGCCATTCGCCCAGTTTGTCGATCACTTCGCGCACAAGTTCTTCAGGAGCGGACGCACCCGCCGTGATGCCGATTGTCTCAACGGCATCCAGCCAGGCCGGGTCAAGATCGCAGGCACGTTCGATCAGTCTGCCTGCAGTTCCCGACCTTTCGGCAACCTCGACCAGCCGCATCGAATTCGAACTGTTGGGTGCGCCCAGCACAAGCACCAGCTGACAGCGCGGCGCAATTTCCTTCACGGCAGCCTGCCGGTTTGACGTGGCATAGCAGATGTCCTCAGCCTTGGGCGCGACGATATCGGGAAACCGGCTGCGCAGCGTGGCGATGATCGCCGAGGTATCGTCCACCGAGAGCGTCGTCTGGGTAAGGTAGGCCAGCCCGGCGCCTGTTGGTGGGTTTACGCGCTCTGCATCGTCTATTGTTTCGATAAGTGACATGCTTCCTTCGGGAACCTGCCCGAACGTTCCGATAACCTCGGGGTGCCCGGCATGGCCGATAAACAGGATGTGGTTTCCAGCCGTGATCTGTCGTTCCGCCTCGCGATGGACCTTGCTGACCAGCGGGCAGGTTGCATCAAGCCAGTTCAGCCCGCGCGCGGTCGCCTCTTGTGGCACCGATTTGGGGACGCCATGCGCACTGAAGATCAGGGGAACGCCATCAGGAACATCGCGCAGTTCCTCCACGAACACCGCGCCTTTCGCCTTGAGCCCGTCCACGACAAACCGGTTATGCACAATTTCGTGGCGAACATAGACTGGCGGGCCATAGCGGACCAGCGCGCGCTCCACGATCTCGATCGCGCGGTCCACACCGGCACAGAAACCCCTTGGGGTGGCGATCACAACGGCCAGTGGTCGCCGGTCAACTGGAAAGGAAGCATTCATGCACCCGCCTCTAGCGCTTTGGCGCATGTCTCGCTAGGGCGAGCGCATGCCAATAAGGGATGACACCATGAGCATTCGAAATCGCCTGCCTGCAATCGCGTTTCTGGCCCTGACGTCGCTGGCCGTTCTGTCCGGCTGCAGGTCAAAGGGGGAAATCGTTATCAATGAAGGTGTGGGGATTACCGCGGTGCGCACGCGGTGCCCTGCGGTGGGCATTCCGAACTATACTGGCGATATCACGCTGTTTCGCGCGGCAAACAGCAAATCGTCCGAGAATATCGATGTCGTTGCCGCGATGACGAACGTGCGCACCTCCTGTTCGGAATCGGCGGACAAGGTTGTTGCGAATACGACTTTTGACGTTCTGGCGCGGCGCAACGATGTGCGAGGCGCCCGCCAGGTGAACCTTCCCTATTTCGTGTCGGTTCTTCAGGGCGGGGGTTCTGTTGTCTCAAAACGAGTCGGAACGGTTACCGTTACATTCGCCGACGGGCAGGAACGCGCGCGCGCCAGCGGCCAGGGATCGGCTTATATTGACCGCGCAGCGGCGACTTTGCCCGCCGATATCCGCAAACGTTTGACCCGCAAGCGCAAGGCCGGTGATGCCGACGCGGCTATCGATCCGTTTGCCGATCCCGATGTAAAAGCCGCGCTCGCCCGCGCCACATTTGAAGTGCTGATCGGCTTTCAGCTCGACGAAGAGCAGCTGGCTTACAACGCGAAGCGCTGATCCTTTGGGCGTTTTGCGGGGCGGCTTCGGGCTGCGTCGATGGCTTCGCGCGCGGTCGCGGCAATTGTTTTGCGGTCGGTCAGGCTGTGGCCTGTCAGAGGCTCCAGAAACCGGATCGACACTGCAATGCGCCGGGTTCGTGCCGCGATGCGGATGAAGTTGTCCAGGCCGGTTTCCTCACCAGTCCATGCGATATCGCGGGCTTCGTTGCCATAATCGATCAGCACAGGCTGAACCAGTATGCCATCGGGCACCGGCGTGATTGCGGAAAGCAGCGAGGATTTGAACGGAAGAAGTTCGATCCCGTCCGCCGTTGTCCCTTCAGGGAAGATCGCCAGCGAACCGGTATCGCGAATGGCTTCGCGGACCTGACTGACCTGACGGGCGACGCTTTTGCGATCGTGCCTTGCGATAAATACCGTATCGTTGAGCGAGCCAAGCCAATGTAGCCAGCCGTGCGCGGTGAGGCCGTCCTGTGCGACAAATGCCGATCCGGCGGTGCCGGCAAGCGCGGGTATATCCAGCCAGCTTATGTGATTGGCGAGAATGAATGTGCCCTGTCGCTGAAGCTGACCTTCAACTGTTATCCTGAGTCCGGCTATGCGGGCGATGGCGCGCATGAAATATCGCGGCCACGGGTTGTGGCGCGTAAACGGGTGCCAGAGATAGTACAGCGGAACGCAGCCGATCAGCAGGATCACCATTGCGAGCCCGCGCATGCCAACAAGCAGCCAGCCGATAAGCGAAACCGGCGCGGCGTGAGCATTTCCGCTCACGGCCATGCCCTGTCGCTATTCCTTGCTGTCATCGGCCTCGCGATCGATCCTGACGCCGTAAAGCTCCATCCGGTGATCGACGAGACGAAAGCCGAGCCGCTGGGAAATTTCGCGCTGGAGGGCTTCGAGTTCGGGGTCGACAAATTCGATGACATTGCCGGTTTCCACATCGATCATGTGATCGTGATGGGCTTCGGGTGCCGCTTCATAGCGTGAGCGGCCGTCGCCAAAGTCATGGCGATCGAGAATACCGGCTTCCTCGAACAGACGGACGGTGCGGTAAACCGTCGCAATAGAGATACGCGGATCAATCGCAGTGGCGCGTTCGTGCAGCTTTTCAACGTCGGGGTGGTCCGCGCTTTCCGAAAGCACTTTGGCAATAACGCGCCGCTGCTCGGTTATGCGCAAGCCGCGTTCCGCGCAAAGGGCTTCAATGTCGATAGGTTGGTGCACTCTGATCCTGCGATTGGTTAAATAGAAAAGCCGCAGAGACCCTCTTAGGCCGCTGCGGCTTTCCCGACAACCATGGGGAGCCAGAATGCTCCGTAACTGTCAGTTCCCTGGCTTGAATCAAGCCTTGGCTTTGGGTTTGCGACGCGTCGTCGTGCGGCGGGCGGCCGGTTTACGGCCAAGGCCGATCTTCTTCGCCAGTTCGCGGCGCTTTTCGGCATAGTTGGGAGCAACCATCGGATAGTCGCTGGGCAGGCCCCAGCGGCGGCGATAATCGTCCGGCGTCATCTGGTAATGAGTCATGAGATGGCGCTTGAGCATTTTCAGCTTCTTGCCGTCTTCAAGACAGACAATATAGTCAGGCTTGATTGATGCCCGGATAGAGACTGCCGGATCGGGCCGGGGCTCTTCTTTCTCTTCGTCCTTGCCAAGGCCGGAAAGCGCACCAAACACGTTCGTGATGAGCGCCGGAACGTCAGCTACATCAACATTGTTATTACTGACATGCGCAGCAACAATATCTGATGTGAGTGTAATGAGCGTTTCGCTCATGTCGTTGTCAATTTCTTCCATTGGTTCCTCTGAATTGCGACCTCAGTTATAGGATCTTAACAACACATTTTTGTGCCGACGCCGATTTAACGATGTTTTCGATTTTCACAAGACGAACTTCTATCCGAAGTCCGATCAAAATTGATGCCGCCGTGCATCAGGGTGAGTTGCTCAGGAATTTGTGCTCAGTTCAAGCGCGAACGTGATCGCATCAATGCGCTCTCCATTGCGCATGCGATAGTAATCGCGCCGTTCGCCAACAGGTGCAAAACCGAAGCTCCGGTATAGCGCTTCCGCCGGATTTGCGCGGCGCATTTCCAGAAAGATCCGTTGCGCGCCCCGTGCTTTTGCCGCTCTGGACAGTTCGCCAAGCAGAATGCGTCCAAGCCCGCGACACCTGAATTGGGGCGATACTGCCAACAGCAGCAGTTCTTCTTCCTGAAAGCCCGTGCGGGACAGGAAAAAGCCCGCGGCTTCCTGGCCAGGTGATGCCGGATCGCCCGCTTCATTGACAAGACAATAGTGATTGCGGCCGAACAGGAGCGAATCTTCCACCTGTTTGCGATTCCATGCCTCGCCATACTTCGGATCGAACGCGGCATCCATCACCGCCATCAGCCGGTCAAGATCGTCTTCAGGTGCGCTCATTACGAGATTCCGGGTGGGCGGGCGTCAGGCGCACGACCATAAAGAGGCGTAACCGACTCAACAATTGCATGTTCGGGCAGGTGCGAGAACTGGCGCGCGTCGGGCAATATCGTCAGCGCTTCGCCGCTTTGCCGTTCGGCAACCAGCGCTTCGGCCTGACTGCCAGCCACCAGAACCTCGTTTGTCACCGTTGCAGCGTTGCCGGGCTTGAGCGAGGCAAGCGGGCGGACCGACCGGCCATTGCTGTCAAACCCTTCGACAAACCATTCGCCGTGTCCGCCGGTCATCGCCACGCCGACCGGCTGGGCGCCCGCCCGCGCCCGCGCCATAGCTGCAACCATGGCAAGGGAGGGATAACTGCGCAGCTGTGCCGACCACGCAAAGGCGAGCGCGCGCGCAGTTGCCAGTCCGACGCGAACGCCGGTAAAACTGCCGGGCCCCAGCGCCGCAACAACGCGCCGGGCACGGCCTTTGTCAGGCAAATCTGAAATCATCGGGATCAGCCGTTCGGCATGGCCGCGACCGAGTTCTTCGTATTGACCTGCAACCAGACCGTTATTGTCAAACAGCGCGACCGAGCATGCAGCCGTGGCACAATCGATCACCAGTGTGCGCATGGCGCGTCAGGCGGCGCGAACTTCAGTCACTTCGGGCACATAGTGCTTGAGCAGGCCTTCAATGCCCTGCTTGAGGGTGGCCGTGGACGAGGGGCATCCCGCGCAAGCGCCTTGCATCGTGAGGAACACGACGCCTTCGCGAAAACCGCGGTAGATGATGTCTCCGCCATCGTTGGCGACAGCCGGACGCACGCGCGTTTCAAGCAGGTCCTTGATCTGGTCGATGATATCGGCGTGCGCCGGATCGTCTTCAAATTCATCCGAGTCTGCTGCGGGAACAGCGATCGCCGCTGCATCGCCGCCAGCGAAAAGCGGCGCGCCCGATGCAAAATGATCGAGCAGCATCGCCACCACCTGCGGCTTTAGCTGTGCCCATTCAACGCCCGGCGCGGCGCTGACAGAAATGAAATTGCTCCCGAAAAACACCCCGGTAACGTCGCCAAGGCTGAACAGCGCATCGGCCAGAGGAGAAGCCTCTGCGTCTTCGGGCGAAGTGAACTCGCGCGTGCCGCTTGTCATCACGTCCTGCCCGGGCAGGAATTTCAGCGTGGAGGGGTTCGGCGTGGTTTCGGTTTCTATGAACATAATGCGCTCGATGTAGGCACCTGCCGCCGCTGGTCAAGGGTCTGCGCGGATTGCACCGGCGGTTCTGTCGGGGTTTAAGCACGACTGTTCACTGGCCCTTAAGGCAATGGCCACCTATATATCGGCGATGAACACCCTATCGCGCGCCGCCGCGTCGCTGGCTTGCCTGCTTGCGCTTTTCACCGTCCAGATCACGCCCGCTGCTGCGGACGTTGTGCCGTGGCTTTACGAAAACAGCGATGTTCCGCCTGATCGCGAATGGCACTTCGGAAAGCTGGACAACGGGCTGCGCTATGCGGTGCGCCCCAATGGTGTGCCGCCCGGGCAGGTTTCGATCCGCATCCGCATCGATGCCGGGTCGCTGAACGAGCGTGACCACGAGCAAGGCTTTGCACATTTGCTGGAGCACCTGCTGTTTCGCCAGTCGCGCTATCTGGGCGACGGCGAGGCGATCCCCACATGGCAGCGGCTGGGCGCGGCGTTCGGCAGCGATACCAACGCCGAGACGAGCACCACGCAGACTGTTTACAAACTGGACTTGCCCAATGCGACTCCCGCTGCGCTGGACGAAAGTTTCAAGCTGCTTTCGGGCATGGTTGCCGCTCCGACGCTGAGCGATGACAACATCCGCACCGACGTGCCGATCGTGCTGGCGGAAATGCGCGAGCGCGGCGGCGCAGCGCGGCGCGTGCAGGAAACGATGCGGCAGGTGTTTTACAAGGGCCAGCTTCTGGCCGAACGCAATCCGATCGGCAAACCGGAAACCTTGCAGGCCGCCAATGCCAGATCGGTGCGCGCATTCTATCACCGCTGGTATCACCCTGATAACACGGTGATAATCGCTGCCGGAGGCACAGACCCGGCCGCACTGGAAGCGCTGATCGAAAAGTGGTTTGCCGATTGGAAACAACAGGCTCGTCCCGCACCGGCGCCCAGCTTTGGCGATCCTGTCGCGCCCGAAGGTGCAGACGATGCAAACCCGGTTGGCGAAACGCAGGTCATCGTCGAGCCTGATCTGCCGCGCACGATTACGTATGGCGTCATGCGGCCATGGCGCCAGGTGAACGACACCATCGTTTACAACCAGGGACTGATGACTGACGCTCTTGCACAGGCGATTATCAATCGCCGTCTGGAATCGCGGGCAAGGGCCGGTGGCAGCTATCTTGTCGCGCAAGTCAGCCAGGACGATGTCAGCCGATCGACCGATGCGACATTCGTTTCGATCACGCCGCTGGAGGAGGATTGGCAAAGCGCCTTGCGTGATGTGCGCGGTGTGATCGCCGACGCGCTGGCGCTGCCGCCGTCCGAAGAGGAAATTGCGCGCGAAGTGGCCGAACTCGATGTCGCCTTTCAGGTTCCGGTTGAGCAACGCCGCCTGCTGCCCGGCGCGAAACTGGCGGACGATCTGGTAACCGCGCTGGATATTCGCGAGACTGTCGCCGCGCCCGAAGACGTGTTGCGGATATTCCGCGAAACTGTTCCGCTGTTCACGCCTGCAAAGGTGCTGGCGCACACCCGCGCGTTGTTTTCCGGCACGGTGAAGCGCGCGATCTATGTCACGCCCAGTGCGGATGAGGCTGATGCCGCGACCTTGCGTCTCGCGATGCTTGAAAAGGCAACGCCGGACGGCACGGCGCGGCTGGTCAGCAAGCCGATCGATTTCGATGAACTGCCGCGCATCGGTGCACCGGGCAGGGTTGAATCGATCTTTCACACCGGGGTGCTCGGGATAGAGGAGATGACCTTGTCCAATGGCGTCAAGGCGATCCTCTGGAATGTCGAGGAAGAGCCGGGCCGGGTGATGGTGAAAGTGCGGTTCGGCGGCGGGTATCGCGCGTTGGGTTCTGACGATGCGCCTTATGTTTCGCTGGGAGAAATGGCGCTGATCGGATCGGGCGTCGGAACGCTTGGTCAGGAAGAGCTCGATCGTGTTGCTACCGGGCGCAAGCTGGGATTCGATTTCAAGGTGCGCGATGCGGCGCACGAGTTTTCCGCTGAAACCCGGCCAGCCGATCTGGCCGATCAACTCTATCTGTTTGCCGCGAAGCTGGCGATGCCGCGGTGGGACACAAATCCCGTTGTGCGCGCGAAGGCAGCGGCGAAACTGCAATACGAATCTTATGCGACATCCCCGCAAGGCGTGCTGAAGCGCGATCTCGATTTCTATCAGCGCGGGCGTGATCCGCGTTTCCAGACGCCCACGCCCGATCAGATAGACGCAGCAACACCGAAACAATTCCGCAAGGTCTGGGAACGCGCGCTGGAAAGTGGCCCGGTTGAAGTGCAGATCTTTGGAGACTTCGACAAGGCATCCGCCGTCGCGGCCTTGCAGGATACGTTCGGTGCGCTCAAACCGCGCCGCGCGCTGCCCGCGCCAAAGGCGACGGGCGGTGCGATCCGATCGCCCGAGCCTTCGGACAAGCCGGTTGTTCTTACGCATCGCGGCGATGCCAATCAGGCAGCGGCCATCGTTTCATGGCCAACCGGGGGCGGCTCGGTCGGTATTCCCGAATCGCGCCAGATCGAACTGCTGACGCAGCTTTTCACCAACCGGCTGATCGATGGCGCACGTGAAAAGCTGGGCGTAAGCTATGCGCCCTATGTCTATTCCAGCTGGCCGGTGGACCTTGACGCGGGCGGCTCGATCACCGCGGTAGCGCAAGTCAATCCGACGGATGTTCCGCTGTTCTTTTCGATCGCAAGGGAAATCGCGGCCGATCTTATCGCCAATCCGCCCACCGCGGACGAGCTGAACCGCGTGATTGAACCGATGCGCCAGCAAGTGGCGCGCGCGGCATCCAGCTCGGCATTTTTCATGCATGAAATCGAAGGCGCGACGGGCGATCCCTCGCGCTATTCGTCCGTGCGGTCGATCCTGCGCGATTATACGCAGACCACACCTGAAGCGATGCAGGCGCTGGCCGGGCGCTATCTGGGTGCGGAAAAAAGCTGGCAGCTTGCAGTGGTTCCCGAAGCGCAGGGCGGGCCGCAGGCTGGCGCGGGCGCCGCCGGTCGCTAGGCGGGTCCGTTCTCGACAATTTTCGAGAGAGTTTTGCATTTGTCGTGCGGCAGGGTTATGGGCCGCCGCATGGAACGGGGCCTGTGGATAAGTAGCCCGATGCCCCTCAGGAGATGACCAAAGTGGCAAACAACTGGAAACCGGACGGATGGAAATCGCACGAAGCGAAGCATCTGCCTGTCTATGAAGATGCAGCCGAACTGTCCGGCGTGGAAGAAACGCTGGGTCAGTTTCCGCCGCTGGTGTTCGCCGGAGAGGCGCGCGCGCTGAAAGCCGATCTTGCGGAAGTGGCGCATGGGCGCGGTTTTCTGCTTCAGGGCGGCGATTGCGCGGAAAGTTTTGCCGAATTTCATCCCAACAACATTCGCGACACGTTCCGGGTGCTGTTGCAGATGGCCGTGGTGCTGACATTCGCCAGCAAGCAGCCGGTTGTGAAAGTCGGCCGTATTGCCGGCCAGTTCGCCAAGCCGCGTTCCGCGCCGACTGAAACCAAGGACGGCAAGGAACTGCCCAGCTATTTCGGCGATATCATCAATGCCATGGAATTTGGCGAAGAAACGCGCCGCAACAATCCGCAGCGCATGGTGCAGGCATATGGCCAGGCGGCGGCAACGCTCAATTTGCTGCGCGCGTTTGCAGGTGGCGGTTATGCCAACTTGCGCGAAGTGCATCGCTGGACGCTTGATCATATCGCCAGCAGTGCATGGGGCGAACGTTTCACGCAAACGGCAGACAAGATTGGCGAAGCGCTGGATTTCATGGCCGCGTGCGGGATCGATCCCGAAGCAGTGCCGCAGCTGCAAGGCACCAGTTTCTATACCAGCCACGAGGCACTGTTGCTGCCTTATGAGCAGGCGCTGACACGCTGCGATTCAACCACGGGCGATTGGTATGACTGTTCGGCCCACATGTTGTGGATCGGCGATCGCACCCGGTTTGAAGGCTCCGCCCACGTCGAATTTTTGCGCGGTGTCGGCAATCCGGTCGGCATGAAATGCGGCCCCAGCCTTGAGCCGGATGCGTTGCTGCGCATGCTCGATACGCTGAACCCGGCGCGCGAAGCCGGGCGGATGACGCTGATCAGCCGCTTCGGCAACGACAAGGTGCGCGATGGCCTGCCAGCGCTGGTGCGCGCGGTAGAGCGTGAAGGGCACCCGGTCGTGTGGTCATGCGATCCGATGCACGGCAACGTGATCAAGAGCGAATCGGGCCTCAAGACCCGGCCGTTCGATCGTATTCTCGATGAAGTGCGTGGCTTCTTTGAAGTGCACCGGGCCGAAGGCACCCATGCGGGCGGTATTCACATCGAGATGACCGGGCAGGACGTGACGGAGTGCACCGGCGGTGCGATTGCCATCACCGACGAGGCGCTGGCGGACCGCTATCACACCCATTGCGATCCGCGCCTCAATGGTGCGCAGTCAATCGAACTGGCATTCCTGATGGCCGACATGCTCAATCTTGAATCGAGCGAACGCCAGATGGAAGCGGCCGAGTAAGCGAGCGCGCCTGCCGCGATCCGGCCAGCGCAGGAGAGGGACGGCATCAGACAGACCTTCGATACGGTTCGTGCGCTGAGCGAAGCGCTGGTGCTGCCTTTGTCCGATGCCGATGCAACGATCCAGTCCATGCCAGATGCCTCTCCGGCGAAGTGGCATCTGGCGCACACGACATGGTTCTTCGAAACCTTCCTGCTGCGCGATTATCTGGATGGGTATGCGTTGTTCGATGCGCGCTGGCCCTTTCTGTTCAATTCCTATTACGAAGCAGAGGGTGCCCGCCACGCACGCGCCGCACGCGGCATGCTTTCGCGCCCCTCGCTTGATGATCTGCTGGCCTATCGCGCGCATGTAAACGCGGCGATGGAACCCCTGTTCGAACGGCCCGAACTGGCCGCGCTGATCGCATTGGGCATCAATCACGAACAACAGCATCAGGAACTTCTGCTCACCGACATAAAACATGCGCTGTCCTGCAATCCGCTGGGTCCGGCTTATGGTGAAAGCGCGGCGGATGGCCCGTGCAAACCCGCGCGGCAAACCTGGGCTGAACATCCCGGCGGGATCGTGCAGATCGGCCATGAAGGCAGCGCCTTTGCGTTTGACAATGAAGGCCCGCGCCACCGGGTGATGCTGGAGCCGTTTGCACTGTCTTCGCGGCTGGTCATGGTGGAAGAATGGCAGGCGTTTATCGCCGATGGCGGATATCGCACACCGTCGCTGTGGCTTTCCGATGGGTGGCACTGGGTTAACGAGAACAGCATAGACGCGCCGCTTAACTGGCGCGAGGATGCGCACTTCACGTTGTCCGGCTGGCAGGCGCGCGATCCGGGTGCGCCGGTCACACACATTTCCTATTACGAAGCCGATGCGTTTGCGACATGGGCGGGTAACCGTTTGCCCACCGAGTGCGAATGGGAAGCCATGGCCAGTTCTCACGATCCTTTCGACGGCAATCAGCTTGACGCAACGGGCGCGATTCACCCTACCGGTTCGCAAGGTCTGTTTGGCGATTGCTGGCAGTGGACACGCTCGGCCTATCTGCCATATCCGCGTTTTGCCGTCGCTGATGGCGCGGTGGGCGAATACAACGGCAAGTTCATGAGCGGCCAGTTCGTGCTCAAAGGCGCAAGCTGCGCCACACCGCGCGGCCATTCGCGCGCGACCTATCGCAATTTCTTCTATCCGCATCAGCGCTGGCAGTTTACCGGCGTGCGTCTGGCCAGGGATATCTGAATAATGGATGCCGCAACCGTCAGACCCGCGCAATCCGATCTGGAGCAGGCGTTCAGGCGCGATGTTCTGGGCGGGCTTTCGCGGGGGCGCAAGGCCATCCCCGCGCGCTGGTTTTATGATCGCGCGGGCAGCGAACTGTTTGAACGGATCACCGCGCTGCCCGAATATTATCCCACACGCACCGAAATCGGGATTCTGCGTGTCTGCGCCCCCGATGTGGCGCGCCGGGCCGGGGAGGGCCGGGTGGTGATCGAATTTGGCGCGGGCAGTGCCACCAAAACGCCGCTGCTGCTCGATCGCATTGATGCGCGCGCTTATGTTCCGATAGACATTTCCGGCGCGTTTTTGCGCGATTCGTGCCGAACCCTTGCCGAACGATTTCCCGCTCTGCAGATCTTTCCGGTCGAAGCTGATTTCATGCACCCGGTTTGCCTGCCCGCAAAGGTGCCCGGCGATCACCGGCTCGGTTTCTTTCCCGGATCGACCATCGGCAACATGGAGCATGAACCCGCGATCGGCCTGTTGCGCGCGATGCGTGAAACGCTGGGCGATGATGGCATGCTGCTGATCGGTATGGACCGGATCAAGGACCCGCTGGTGCTCGAACAGGCGTATGATGATTCTGCTGGCGTGACCGCGCAGTTCAACCTCAACCTGATCCGCCGCATCAACCGGGAACTGGATGGCACGATGCCCGTCGATGCTTTCAGGCATAAGGCTGTGTGGAATGCACCGTGCGCGCGGATCGAAATGTATCTTGAGGCCCGGCGCGACATCAATTTCGAGGTCTCCGGCCAGCACTTCACGATGGATGCCGGGGAAACCATCCACACCGAAAACAGCCATAAATACGACGAGGCGTCAGCAGGCCGGATATTGCGCGCGGGCGGTTGGGAGCCGGTGGAAACCTATGGCGATGCGGATGGCCTGTTCATGGTGATTCTGGCGCGTGCTGCATCGGGGCAGGAGGGCTGAGGCATCGTCGTGATATCGGGACGATGCTGCCTGGCTGGGGTGGCAGGATTCGAACCTGCGCATGCCGATACCAAAAACCGGTGCCTTACCACTTGGCCACACCCCAGCAGGCGGGACGCGCATAGCGGCCACGGCCTGATTTGAAAAGCCTGTGCGTTGCCTTTTCGGGCTTTTCCCGGATTCTGTTCTCAATCGAGCTTTGTTACCCATCCATAAGGATCGGGCGCGGTGCCGCGCTGAATCGCGACCAGCCGTTCCTTGAGCTTGCCGGTAAGCTGTCCGGGGCCACCGCTGCCGATGGTGAAGCTGAGGTCTGGGCCTTCAACCCGGCCAACCGGCGTGACAACCGCGGCAGTGCCGCAGGCAAAGCATTCGACAAGCCTGCCGGAATTGGCATCCTCGCGCCATTGTTCGATGCTGTAGCGCTCTTCACGCACGCTCAGCCCTTCATCGCGGGCGAGTGTCATCAGGCAATCGCGGGTAATGCCGGGCAGGATCGTGCCGGTCAGCGTCGGGGTAAGCAGCGTGCCATCATCGAAAACGAAATAGACATTCATGCCCCCCAGTTCTTCAACCCACTTGCGCTCTTCGGCATCAAGGAACACGACCTGATCGTGCCCGCGCGCAATCGCTTCGGCCTGGGGAACAAGGCTGGCCGCATAGTTGCCGCCGCATTTTGCCGCGCCCGTGCCGCTGGGGGCCGCGCGGGTATACTGGCTGACCCAGATCGAAACCGCCGGTGCGCCCGATTTGAAATAATTGCCCGCCGGGCTGGCGATGACGAGATACTTGTATTGCTTTGAAGGGCGCACACCCAGAAACTTTTCGGATGCGAACATGAAAGGCCGCAGATAAAGCGAGCCGCCTTCGAGCGTGGGAAACCAGTCCCGATCGGCGCTGACCAGGCGGCGAACCGATTCGACGAACACCTCTTCGGGCAGTTCGGGCATCGCCAGACGCCGCGCGGAAGCATTGAATCGCGCGGCATTGGCCTCGGGCCGGAACAGCGCGATTTCACCATCGGCGCGGCGATAGGCCTTCAGACCTTCGAAAATCTCCTGCGCATAATGCAGCACCGCGCAGGCCGGATCGATCTGCAGCGGACGATAGGGGCCGATGGTCGCATCGTGCCAGCCGCGCTCTTCATCCCATTCGATCATCACCATGTGATCGGAAAAACTGGTGCCGAAACCCGGATCGGACAGGATCTGTGCGCGCTGTTCGGCAGGCATCGGCGAGGGGTGCGGGGTGTGCGTGAACTGCAAGGTTTTTTCGGCGACGGTCGCCATCGGTATTATTTCCCTATCGTTGAGTGGTGCGCTTTGAACTAAAATTACGCCAAATACAATGACAATGAAATTAAACGTCGATCTCTATCCTGTTTAGCACAGGGAATTGCGCGCGCAAATGAGAAGGGCCGCACCGGGAATGCCGGTACGGCCCTTCGCATGGTCAGCGGCCGGAAGTGCCGCCTGCGTTGCCTTTATCGCTTACTGAATGGCTTCAGCGATAATGCCTCGCAACGGAAACTGCCGACCTCTCCACTGAACCATGAGACATCGGTCACCTCCTTTCGCGCTGTTGAGCCAAAACACTTTTTCGATCGTTCCGCTGGATGTTCCATCCCGGCCTTGATCGCATGTATTGTGTGAATCATTTTTTTGCGCACAACAAGTCTTGCAAGAAAGTTATTTACCGTCATTATCGACCATTCCGGCCTGCAAAACGGAGGCCTTTTTCGGGCTCCCTAGAGGACGCGAAGTTTCATCCCCCAATTGTTCTGGTGACAATGCGGCTTTGCTGACGCGCGGTTTTGTGTTGAGAGGGTTTCCGTCGAGGCGTTGTTCGTGTGGTGCGGCGATGACATCGGTCATCGCTTTGGAGTTCCAGCCCGACTCCCCCGCAATCAGTCTTTCGCCTTCCGCATTCAGCCGCCAGGCCGCACAAAACTCAGCGGCAATCCTCGATCACGCGGCTCACTTCGGGCCAGCTTGGAACGTAGAGCGTTGGCAGCCCCGAAACTTCGACAGCAAACCGGCCTCGGCTGAATGCCATCGCATCCAGCACGGGGTCGCGAGCAGGGAAGGTGACGGAAATCGCGCCCGGATCGCCACTGCCGGTCAGCGTGCGGGTGGAATGCTGGGTCAGTATCGTCACCGGAATGCGCCCGGAAAACGCGCCGCTGCGCAGCATGGTGACGGTTGAGCCGGGCAGATCGCAGCGCAAGGTCAGTTGGCCACCGGCAAAACGGGCAACGGATTTGCCGTCCTCAATGCCCCATTGCCAGTCTCCCGGCGTGATCTGCGCTTCGCGCCAGTCAACCCGCGGCGCCGGTTTGGGCGCGGGTGGCGGGGGGGGAGGCGCTGGCGCCGGGGTTGGCTCAACCGGACGTTCCGAGCAGGAACTGGTGAGCACGAGCATCAGCGGAAGTGAAGCCGCAAGGGCGAGACGCAGATTTGCCTTCATCGGCTCCGTATGGAATCAGAAGGCTCCCTTCACAAGCCCCGCAAAGGCCCTGTCACCATTCCGCCTGCAAACAAGCCCCCCGTGACGCGACCCGCAAAGCCACCTGCAAAAATGCGCGTCGATCAGATGCTGGTCGATCGCGGCGCTGCGCAAAGCCGCGCGCGCGCGCAGGCTCTGGTGCTGGCGGGGATTGTGTTTTCCGGCGAAACCAAAATCGCCAAACCCGGACAGACTTTGCCCGCAGACGCTCCTCTGGATGTGCGCGGACGCGATCACCCGTGGGTTTCGCGCGGTGGAATCAAGCTCGCCCATGCGCTGGAGCACTTCGATCTCGATCCGTCCGGGGCAATCGCGATGGATATCGGCAGTTCGACCGGTGGTTTTACCGATGTTCTGCTCAGCAAAGGTGCACGCCGCGTGTTTGCAGTCGATTCGGGCACCAATCAGCTTGCCTGGAAATTGCGGCAGGACGATCGTGTGACGGTGCTGGAAAAAACCAGTGCGCGCATTCTTACGCCAGAGCACATCGATGCGCCGTGCAACTGGGTGGTGTGCGATGCCAGCTTCATCGGGCTGGCCAAGGTGCTTGACGTGCCGCTGCGCCTTGCTGCGCCGCAATGCCATATCGTTGCGCTTATCAAGCCGCAGTTCGAAGTGGGGCGCGGCGAAGTGGGTAAGGGCGGTGTCGTGCGCGATCCGGCGCTGCATGCGCGCGTGTGCGAAGATGTGCGCTGCTGGCTCGAAGAGTTGGGGTGGAGCGTGCAAGGCATAGTCGAAAGTCCAATTCGCGGTCCTGAAGGTAATGTCGAGTTTCTGATTTCGGGACAGCGCGGTGGCTGAACATTGCCAGTTGCCGCTTAGTTGGCCAATAGTGTTCGCTATTGCAGCATAAACTCGATTCGGGGACTTCCGCACGATGAATATGATTGCGTCTTCGGGCCAGTTGAGAGCGGGCTATATCCGCTGGGCGCTGTTGCTTGTGCCCGGGATCATTTTGCTGGGCATGCTTTCAGGCCAGTTCGCCGGAAGCGGAGAGGGCAATCCGTGGTTCGATGCGCTGGAGAAGCCGGCGATCTATCCGCCGCCCGCGCTGTTCGGGCTGGTGTGGACACTTCTTTACGGGCTGATGGGATTTGCGCTGGCGCTGGTGCTGACGGCGCGTGGCGCGCCGGGGCGCGGGGCGGCTGTGATCGCGTTTATTGTGCAACTGCTTCTGAATCTTGCGTGGCCGCCGGTATTTTTCGCCCAGCATCAGATCACCGGCGCGCTGATCCTGATTATCGCTCTCGATCTGGTCGTGCTGCTGACTTTCGTGTTGTTCTGGCGCGTGCGAAAAGTGGCTGCGTTCCTGTTGCTGCCCTATCTGATCTGGCTGGGCTTTGCGACATATCTGAACTGGGAATTCCTCAAGGCGAATCCTGAGCTTGACGGCAAGGAAGTGTCCGGCGCGATCCAGCGTTACGAGTTTTAGACTTGCACTGCGGCAAGCCAGAACCCATTTTGGAATCATGCAAAGCCAGAACCCCCTGATCGCCGATTTCGTGAAGCTGGTAAACAGTGCCGCTGGCACGTTTGCCGGGATGACTCGCGAGGCACGCGATGCCGCGCGCGACCACGCGAAAGAGGCGCTGGGCGGCCTTGATTTCGTCAGCCGCGAGGAATTTGACGCGGTCAAGGATATGGCGGCAAAAGCGCGCGAGGAAAGCGAACAGCTTAAAGCGCGGCTCGATGCGCTGGAAGCCAAAGTGTTCGAACACAACGCGCCGGAACCCCCGCACAAGACCTGATCCGTAGCTGATGGCCTGATCCGGCGGCCCGTGACGACCCGTGGTGGCTCGTCTCGGCCCGTAGCGGTCTTGCCTGATCGGCGCGCGCGGGCCACATGCGGTGGCCATGGATATTCGTGCGCCCGCCATTGTCTGCGCGTCCCGCCCGCACGGCGAGACAGCCGCAATCGTGCGCCTGATGACAGCAGAGCACGGGATGGTGGCAGGCTATGTCGCGGGCGCGCGTGGCCGCGCGTTGCGGCCTGTTCTGATTCCCGGAAACCTTGTCGATGCGCAGTTGAAATCGCGGTCTGAAAGCCGGCTTCCGTTCGCGCGGGTGGAACTGGTGCGCAGCCGCGGATCGTTGCTTTCCGAGCCGCTTCCTGCCGCTGCGATCAACTGGGTGACGGCGCTGGCCGCGTCGGCCTTGCCCGAACGACAGCCATTTCCCGCTTTGTATCAATCGCTTGAGGCGGTGCTTGAAGCGATCTGCGTTGCGCCATCTGCGCGCGGCTGGGCTGTGCCGCTGTTGTCGTTTGAAGTTCTGCTGATCGCACAGCTTGGCTATGGTGAGCCGGTTCGCCGGCCTGAAGCGCAGGACTGGCCGGCAATGTTGCGCACGTTCGATATGCTGGGACGCCAGTTGCAACGCTATCCCCTTGCCGATCGGCACGGCGATGTTATGGCGTCGCGCCTGATGCTGCGAGAGCGGCTGGCACGCATTGAAGATGGATAAGGGACAGGCGGTTTGACAATGAAAATAGCGGTTTTCGCAGGTGACGGGATCGGCCCGGAAGTCACACAGCAGGCAGTGCGTGTGCTGGAAGCGCTTGACCTGCCGGGGCTGGAACTGGTCGAGGGAGATGTTGGCGGGGCTGCCTATCGCAAGCATGGCCATCCGCTGCCACCCGAGACGCTGGACATCGCGAAAGCCTGCGATGCGATCCTGTTTGGCGCCGTGGGTGATTTCAGCTGTGACGATCTGGAGCGGCATTTGCGGCCCGAACAGGCTATCCTTGGTCTGCGCAAGGAACTGGGATTGTTTGCCAATCTGCGGCCTGCAACCGTTTTCAAAGGGCTTGAGGATCTGACCTCCCTGCGCCCCGAAGTGGCGCGCAAGATTGATTTGCTGATCATTCGCGAACTGAACGGCGATGTCTATTTCGGCGAAAAAGGCATGCGCACCACCGATGACGGGCGGCGCGAAGGCTATGACGTGATGTCTTATGCCGAAGATGAAGTGCGCCGGATTGCCCATGTCGGGTTCAAGGCGGCGATGGGACGCGATCGGAAGCTGTGTTCGGTCGATAAGGCCAACGTGCTGGAAACATCGCAGCTGTGGCGCGATGTGATAATCGAGGTTTCGGCCGAGTATCCCGATGTCGAACTCAGTCATATGTATGTCGATAATGCGGCGATGCAGCTGGTGAAGGATCCCGGCCAGTTTGATGTGATCGTCACCGGCAATCTGTTTGGCGATATCCTGTCCGATCAGGCGAGCATGTGTGTCGGCTCGATTGGTCTGCTGGCATCCGCTTCGCTGGCGGAAGGCACGATGGGGCTGTACGAGCCGATCCATGGCAGCGCGCCCGATATCGCGGGGCAGGGGATTGCCAACCCGATGGCGACGATCCTTTCCGCCGCGATGCTGTTGCGTCACAGTTTTGGTCGCGAAGCCGAAGCATCCCGCATCGAAGCCGCAGTTGCTGGCGCGCTGTCCGATGGTGTGCGCGGCGGCGATCTGGGCGGCAATGCGGGAACGCGTGAGATCGGCGATGCGGTTGTTCAGAAGCTGTAAACCATAAAGCGTTTGTTTACGCTTTCAATTTACTGCGCGGGTCATGGATATGACCAATCTGGACTTCGCGCTGGCAATCGATTCAGCGGCAAAACCGCTTGAGCTTGCCATTGTCCTGCCTACGCTGAACGAGCGCGATAATCTCGCCCCATTGGTCGAGCGGCTGGACAAGGCGCTTAACGGCATCGCCTGGGAAGCGATCTTTGTTGACGATAACAGCCCGGACGGCACATCCGATGCGGCCCGTGCGTTATCTCAGGTCGATCGCCGCGTGCGGGTCATTCAGCGGATCGGACGGCGCGGACTGGCCTCTGCCGCGATCGAAGGCATGATGGCAACCGCCGCGCCGGTGGTTGCGGTGATGGATGCAGATCACCAGCACGATCCCAACCTGCTGCCAGGCATGCTTGAAGCGATTTCAACCGGCCAGTGCGATGTTGCAGTGGCATCCCGGTTTGCCGAAGGCGCCAGCACCGAGGCATGGGGGCGTCCTGACCGGGTAAAGGCATCGAACATCGCCAACACCATCGCCCGCAAGGTGACCGGCGTTGATCTTACAGATCCGATGAGCGGCTATTTCATGCTGCGCGCGCAATCGCTGCGCGAAGCGGCGCCCAATCTTTCAGGCGTGGGCTTCAAAATCCTGCTCGATATTCTGGCAACGGCGGAAGACAAGATGCGCATCAAGGAATTTCCGCTGTCGTTTGCCGCGCGGGCCAATGGCGAAAGCAAGCTGGATCGCACCGTTGTGTTCGAATTTCTGGTTGGCCTTTACGATAAGTGGCTGGGCAATATCATTCCCACCCGCTTTGCCCTGTTCGGAACCATCGGCGCGATGGGCGTGGTGGTGCACATGGCCGTGCTTGCCGCGTTTCTGGCAGTTGCCGGGGGCAGCGTTGCGCAAGGCCAGGTCGTATCGCCGTTTGAAGTGGGCCAGACTCTGGCTGCCATCGTTGCGATGACATTCAACTTCTTCCTCAATAACTCGCTGACATATGCCGATAAACGGCTCAACGGATTTGGCGCGATGATGAAAGGCTGGACCAAGTTCGGCCTGACATGCTCAATCGGCCTGCTCGCCAATGTCGGTGTTGCCGCCGTGCTGGTGCGGTTTGGTTTCCACCCTTATGGCGCGGCCATTTCGGGCATCATCATCGGTTCGGTCTGGAATTTCGCGCTCAGCTCAAAGTTTGTCTGGGGTCGCTACGGCAACTGATCGGCGCACGGGCGGGAAAAGCCCGGTTCGGGTTGATCCAGCGCAATGAGTTGCAAGGCTGCCGGGGTCATTTTCTTTCCATGGTCACAAGCCGAATAACCGGCTGACCGGAAGGAGAAGCAATGAGCCACGTTCCGCACGAGTTGCACGACGAATTTCCCCAGGATCACGATGTTCTGCATCAGCTGAAGCTGTCTGACACGCATTTTCAGGCGCTTTCTGAAAAGTATCACGTCACCAACCGCGAAATTCACCGGATTGAGGCGGAAGTCGATCATGCGTCCGATCAGCGGTTGGAAAATCTCAAGAAACAGCGGCTGGGGCTTGTCGATGAAATCGCCCGGATCGTTTCCAAAGCGCGGACGGGCGCCGCCTGATCGGCACACGTTGATCGGGGATTAGCGCCGCAGGTGCCGCCTGGCGCTTGCGCGCGCGCGCGCGCGTCCGTAGATGCGGGAGCCATGAAAAGAAGCACTGGACAGGATCGGTCGATCACCCGCAACTGG
The DNA here is from genome assembly GCA_947258815.1 of uncultured Sphingomonadaceae bacterium. GTDB lineage: Bacteria > Pseudomonadota > Alphaproteobacteria > Sphingomonadales > Sphingomonadaceae > Novosphingobium. The sequence continues at coordinate 362,693 of CAMYJW010000030.1, read as the reverse complement.
CGTTCGGCCACGCGCGCCGTTCGCGGCGGCACATGGCGCTCTGAAAAGGGCGAGACCAGCGAGGCGTTGTTCCTGACGTCGGGCTATTCCTACGACGATGCCGCCACGGTGGCCGCCCGGTTTGCCGGCGAGGCCGAGGGGATGACCTATTCGCGCCTCCAGAACCCCACGGTGGAAATGCTGGAAGAACGCATTGCCCTGATGGAAGGGGCAGAAGCCTGCCGCGTTCAGGCCACCGGAATGGCGGCGATGACCACCGCGTTGCTCTGTCAGCTCAGCGCCGGCGATCATATCGTGTCCGCGCGTGCCGCGTTCGGATCGTGCCGCTGGATCGTCGATAATCTGCTGCCGCGCTTTGGCATCGAGACAACGATTGTCGATGCGCGCGACAATGCGGCATGGGAAGCGGCGGTGAAACCCAACACCAGGGTGTTTTTCTTCGAAAGCCCCGCAAACCCGACGATGGATATCGCCGATCTGGAATTTATATGCGCTCTGGCACGCGCCAAGGGGATCACCACCGTCGTCGATAATGCGTTCTGCACCGCCGCCTTGCAGCGCCCGCTTGAATGGGGCGCGGATGTGGTTGCCTATTCGGCGACGAAGCTGATGGAAGGGCAGGGCAGAGTGCTGGCAGGCGCGGTTGCCGGGAGCGAGGAATTTATCAACGATCTACTGCTGCCGTTTCAGCGCAACACCGGCCCGAATTGCTCTCCGTTCAATGCGTGGGTTGTCCACAAGGGCTTGGAAACGCTGGAACTGCGCGCGGCGCGTCAAAGCGAAAATGCGCTGAAAGTGGGCGAATTTGTCGAGGGACGGGTGGCGAAAATTCTGCACCCGTGGCTTGATAGTCATCCCCAGCAGGCGCTCGCGAAAAAGCAGATGGACAATTGCGGGCCGATTTTCAGTTTCGAAGTCGATGGCGGGCGCGAAAAGGCGTTTGCGGTTCTCGATGCGCTGCAACTGATCGATATCTCGAACAACATCGGCGATGCGCGTTCGCTGATGTGTCATCCGGCATCGACCACTCATCATAATATGGGCCCCGATGGGCGCGCGGATATGGGCGTTCATGAAGGCATGTTGCGCATCAATGTCGGCCTGGAAGACCCGCTCGATCTGATCGAAGATCTCGATCAGGCGTTTGCGAAAGCAGGCTTTTAACCGCGCGGATCGGGCGAAACGCGCGCCACTTGTCGATTGCGCGGCGATCTCTGTTGTCGATCCGGTGTTTCGTCGTTAGTCTGCAAAACCATGAAAGAACTGTTCCAGTACACTGCCGATACCGATGGCATTATCGTTCGCGTGGCGGTGAATTTTCTGCCCGAACAGTCGCGGATTGAAGCCGGTAAGTGGTTCTGGGTCTATCATGTCCGCATAGAGAATCATTCGCAGCAAACGGTGCAGCTGCTCACCCGGCATTGGCGAATCACCGACGGGCGCGGCATGGTCAATCATGTCGAAGGCGATGGCGTGGTGGGCGAACAGCCGGTTCTCGCCCCCGGCGAAACGCACGATTATGTATCGGGCTGTCCGTTATCGACTCATAACGGCAGCATGGAAGGCCATTATTGCTTTCAGGGCGCCGATGGCAGCGAAGTGCAGGCAGCGATCCCGTTTTTCCCGCTGGCAGCCCCGGCATCCAGCGATGGCATGGCGCAATCGAACAAGTTTCGCTCTTCCTGAGCTTCTTCGTGAAATGTTGACGATCAACTTGCGCTTTCCGGTTCCGGGCGGGCATGCTGATCGCATAGTCCGGCATCGCATATGAAACGCACCCATCTTCCGCTTAATGCCCTGCGAGTGTTCGATGCGGCGGCGCGCCATTTGTCATTCACCAGGGCGGCGGACGAACTGGCGGTGACCCCGGCTGCGGTCGGCCAGCAAATTCGTGCGCTTGAGGATCTTCTGGGTGTGGTGCTGTTTCGTCGCACCAACAAGGGGCTGGAACTGACGGATGAAGCCTGCGCCGGGCTGGAATCGCTGCGCACGGGCTTTTTGCATTTTGAAGATGCGGTGCAGGCAATGCAGGCCGGGCAATCCAGCCATGTCTTCACCATCGCTGCGCCGCGTGACTTTTTCGCGGCATGGCTGGCGCCAAGGCTGGCCGCGTTTCGTGCGCAGAACCCTTCGGCGCGGTTCGTGCTGGTCGATGGCGAGATGACCGATTTCACCGAAGCCAATCTCGATCTGGCGGTGCGGTGGACCGATGGTCCGGGCGATCTGGAAGGCGTGCCGCTGGGCGCGGCGGAGCGGATCGTGATCGGTTCGGGTGAACGCATCGGATGGCCGGGCGATGCATCGGGCGAAGATGAAGACACCGCGCCTGCGATCATGGTTGGCGATGCCGGGCAGGCGATTGCCGCTGCGGCGGCAGGCATGGGCAGCGCGCGGGTTCCGGCGATGCTGGCTCAAGGGTTGCTCGATGCTGCGGAACTGCAATCGCTGGGCACTGCGGAACCATGCAGGCGGGCTTACTGGCTTGTCGCCCCGTTGCCGCAGTGGCGGCAGAAGAAAGTCAAGGAACTGGTCGCTGCGCTGACGGCCTGAAGGGGCATTTCTGTTTCAGCGGCGCGAATGCGGATCGAGCGCGGATCGGCGCGGTGCTCCGCCGGTTGGCGTGGTCCGTGTCATGCCCGGCTGCATCGCCAGCAATGCGTTCACCCGCTTTGCCGTCGCCGGATGGGTGGAAAACAGTTCGGAAACACTGGTGGGGACGATGTAAAGTTGTGCTGCCGCCGGATTGCGTTCTGCAGCAATGCTGGGAACACGCTGTGCGGGAACCGCGATTTTTTGCAGGGCGCTGGCCAGTGCGTGCGGCTTGCCGCAGATTTCGGCCGCGGCCTTGTCGGCCCCATATTCGCGCGTGCGGCTGATCGCCATCTGCACGATCATCGCGGCGAATGGCGCCATCACCATGGCGGCAATGGCGGCGACGGGATTGCGGTTTCCGCCGCCGAAAAACAGTCCGAAATTGGCAATCATCGAGATCGCGCCCGCAATCGTGGCAACCATCGTCATGATCAGCGTATCGCGGTTGCGCACATGGCCCAGCTCATGCGCCATTACCGCTTCCACTTCATCGCGATCAAGCATCTCAAGCAGGCCGCTGGTGGCTGCAACGGCAGCGTTTTCCGGGTTGCGTCCGGTGGCAAAAGCATTGGGGTTGGGGGTATCAACGATATAAACCCTGGGCATCGGCAGGCCGGCTTGCACCGCCAGCCTTTCAACCATCGCGTAAAAATCGGGCGCGGTGCGGGCATCGACTTCGCGCGCGTTATGCATGCGCAGCACGATCTTGTCCGCGTTCCAGTATGTGAAAACGTTCATGCCCGCCGCCAGCACCAGCGCGATAATCGCGCCTCCGCTTCCGCCAAACATAAAGCCAAGAGCCATGAACAGCGCCGTCAGTGCTGACAGCAACATGGCGGTTTTCATCGTGTTCACGGTGTTTTGCTCCTTTCGATACCGGTCGTTCGAAAATAGGCGGGAAACGCCGGATTTCAATGGCTGGCCGCGCTATTCACGTTCGCAAATGATGCGTAAAAAGTCCTTGTTATGTCGGCTCCTTGTGCCAAGGAAAACGCGAAAATTCCGCGCGCGCAGCCCGCGCCCCAGACTGGAGATGACGCCATGACCTATGAAAAATTGCTTTACAGCGTTGAAGACGGCGTTGCCCGGATCGTCATGAACGATCCCGAAACGCGCAACGCGGCTTCGGCGCAGATGGGCGCGGAATTGCTCGATGCGATTAACCGGGCTGCAACGGAATCCCGCGCGGTGATGCTGACCGGCGCGGGCAAGGGATTCAACTCCGGCGCAAATCTTGGCGATGTCGAAGATATGCTCGATGATCCGATGCGCGATGTCGGCTTTCTGCTCGATAACTATTTCAACCCGATCATCACCGCCATCAAAACCATGGAGCAACCGGTGATCACCGCGGTGCGCGGCGCGGCGGCCGGGGTCGGCGCCGGAATTGCCATGGCAGGCGATCTCATCATTTGTGGTGAGGACAGCTTCTTTCTGCAGGCGTTCTGCCACATCGGCCTTGCGCCCGATGGCGGGTCTTCATGGCTGCTGACACGGGCGGTCGGCCGGGTGCGGGCGATGGAACTGATGCTGCTGGGTGATCGGATTCACGGGCCAAAGGCGCTCGAATGGGGGCTGGTCAACAAGGTTGTGCCCGACGAGGAGGTGGAATCCACGGCAATGGCTCTGGCGAGAAAACTGGCCAAAGGACCGTTTTCTCTTGGCATCATCAAACGCAGCGCGTGGGCAGCGGCAGATGCGAACCTAGAAGCCTCGCTCTCGCTTGAACGGTTCGGGCAGCGCGATGCCTGCCGGTCTGAAGACTTTGTGGAAGGCGTAAGGGCGTTTGTCGGAAAGCGGCCAGCGGACTTCAAGGGCCGCTGACCGGCCCCGGCGCGTTCAGGCGCTTTGCGCAAATCCGCCGTAGCGCCCGCAATGAAACACCATCGGATCGCCTTCGCGCGTCACCGCCATGTTCAGCACGTTGCCAAGCACGAACCAGTGATCGCCCGCTTCGCTGACGGAGTGGATGGTGCATTCGATAGTGGCCAGCGCGCCGGCAATTACCGGCAGGTCGTTTGCGGTGACTTCAAAGTCAATCCTGGCGAATTTGTCGTCGCCCTTGGCGGCAATCTGGCCGCAGACTTCCATCTGGTCGCTTGCCAGAACGTTGACGCAAAAGCGGCCCGCCTGTTCGATCTTGGGCCAGCTTGAAGAGCTTTTGTCAGGCAGGAAACCCACCAGCGGCGGATCGAGCGATACCGAAGTGAAAGTTCCGACAACCATGCCGGCGGGTTTGCCATCGCTGCCAAGCGCGGTGATCGCGCACACGCCGGTTGGGTAGTTGCCGAGTACCTGCCGGAATTCTGCCGGATCGAATGCTGCTTGGCCCAAAGTTCAGGAATCCTTGTCTGAAACGTGCGTGAATAATGGTCATTACGAAAGGCGGGGGAACTGATTCTCCCGCCGGTGCGCTCATATCGTGGCAGGCGGACGGGGCCAATGGCAACCTTGTATTTCACGCGCGATACCCCTGCGATTGGCAGAAGCGTCACAATTTCTCTATATGCACCCATCAGAATCACTCTTGTCTCGCTTGCGTCAACAGTGCAGTGGACAGGTCTGAATTGGATTGCTGGAGGCTTCCGGCCGTTCTGCGCTGTCTTGCAGACGGTTCGTCGCCTCGCAAACGAAGGAAACTATTTATGGCTACTGTCGAACCTGTCGCTGAACTTTCCGCCGCCGATGAAGTTGCGGAACTGATTGCCCGCTCGCGCGCGGCGCAGGCTCAGATCGAAAATGCAACGCAGGAAGATGTCGATCGCTGGATTCGCGGCATGGTCTATTGCGTGGCGCGCGAAGATGTTGCCGAAATGATCGCCCAGCACACCGTCGATGAAACCGAACTGGGCAACTACGACGGCAAGTATCTCAAGATTTTCCGCAAGACCCGCGCCACGCTGATGGACATCATCGACGATAAATCGGTGGGCGTGATCGAGGAAGATAAAGAGCGTAACATCGTTAAAATCGCCAAGCCGGTAGGCGTGATCGGGGCGCTTTCGCCTTCGACCAACCCGGAAGCGACGCCGGTTATCAAGGCGATCAGCGCGGTAAAAGGCCGTAACTCGATCATCGTGTGTCCGCATCCGCGCGCCAAACTCACCAACAAGCTGATTTGCGACAAGATGCGCGAAGCGCTGGTGCAACTGGGTGCGCCGGCCGATCTGGTGATCGCGATCGAAACGCCGTCGGTTGAAAAGACCAATGAAGTGATGAAACAGTGCGATCGCGTGCTTGCCACGGGCGGCGGCGCGATGGTGCACGCCGCTTACAGTTCAGGCACACCGGCACTGGGCGTTGGCGTCGGCAATGCCGTCATCACCGTGGACGAAACCGCCGACCTTGACGATGCGGCAGAGAAAATCCGCATTTCCAAAACGCTCGATCTCGCCGCATCGTGCTCTTCGGATAACAGCGTGATCCTGCTTGACGCGATTTACGACGAGATGCTCGACAAGCTTCAGCATCAGGGTGGCTATGTCGTCAGCGAGGATGAAAAGGCCAAGCTGCAGTCAGTCATCTGGGAAGATGGCCACATCAATGCCAAGGCCGTCGCCCAGCCTGCCGAGAAGATCGCGGGCATGGCCGGTTTCGGCGTTCCCGAGGGCAAGATATTCTTCATCGTCCCTGAAACGGGGGCGGGCCCGGATCATCCTTTCTCGGGCGAGAAAATGACGGTGACGATGGCGCTTTACCGCGCGCGCGATCTGGATCATGCGATTGAGCTGGTAAACGCCATTCAGGCCTATCAGGGGCAGGGACACAGCTGCGGGATCTATTCGCAGTCAGACGATAACATCATGAAGCTGGCGATGGCGACGAAGACCAGCCGCGTGATGGTCAACCAGCCGCAGGCCGCGTCGAACTCCGGCAATCTGTGGAATGGCATGCGCCAGACGTTCTCGCTCGGCTGCGGAAGCTGGGGCGGCAATGCCACGAACAACAACATCACCTGGCAGGATCTGATCAACGTCACCTGGGTTTCCAAGCCACTGGCGGAAACCAAGACCCTCCCCAGCGATGAAGAACTGTTCGGCAAGGACATTATCGAGGCACTGGGCGCCTGAGGCTGCCTGTGGGGGTGCGTTTCCGGGCCGGAATTGGGGCATGCGTCTGCCGGCATCGTGCCGGACAGGCGGATGAAACGTGTCCGGCCTTGCGATTGGCGATTTTGTGAGAGGAGCGTCTGTGGTCGGCAAGTCTGGCCCGGAATGCAAATACAGGCAGAAAGCGATAAACAGAACCAATGACGAGCCAGTTTGACCTTACCGAAGATCAGCTTGCGATCCAGGATATGGCGCGCAAGTTCACTGCAGACCAGATCACGCCCCACGCCGCGCAGTGGGATGAGGAATGCCACTATCCGGTTGAAGTGTGGAAAGCCGCCGGTGAGCTTGGTTTTGGCGGAATCTATGTGTCTGAAGACGGCGGCGGGATCGGTCTGGGCAGGCTTGAATCGGCGCTGATCATGGAAGCGATGGCATATGGCTGTCCCGCAACCAGCGCATTCATCTCGATCCATAACATGAGCGCGTGGATGATCGATGCATTTGGCGATCAGGGCGTAAAGGATCGCTTCCTTCCCGATCTGGTTTCGATGGAAAAGATCGCCAGTTACTGCCTTACCGAACCGGGTTCCGGTTCTGACGCGGCGGCGCTGAAAACCTCGGCCAAACGCGATGGCGATCATTATTTCCTCAATGGCACGAAGCAGTTTACCTCGGGCGGCGGCGTGAACGATGTTTATGTCGTCATGGCGCGCACCAGCGATGACGGCCCCAAGGGCGTGACCTGTTTTGTGGTTGAAAAAGACGCCGAAGGTCTTTCGTTTGGCGCACCGGAAAAGAAGCTGGGCTGGAACTCCTCTCCCACCGCACAGGTTATTTTCGATAACGTGCGTGTCCCTGCGGAAAACCGCGTAGGCGATGAAGGCACGGGCTTTCGTATCGCAATGGCAGGGCTCGATGGCGGCCGCCTGAATATTGGCGCTTGCTCGCTCGGCGGCGCGCAGCGCTGTCTTGATGAGGCGATTACCTACGTCAAGGATCGCAGCCAGTTCGGACAGCCGATTGCTGAATTCCAGAATACCCAGTTCACGCTGGCGGAAATGGCGACCGATCTGGAAGCGGCGCGCGCGCTGCTCTATCTGGCGGCTGCAAAAGTGACCAACAATGCGCCCGACAAGACCCTGTTTGCCGCGATGGCCAAGCGGCTGGCAAGCGACAGCGGCTCTGACATTGTCGACCGTGCGCTGCAGATGTTTGGCGGGTATGGCTATCTGCGTGATTACCCGATCGAACGGTTCTGGCGCGATCTGCGGGTCCATCGTATTCTTGAAGGCACGAACGAGATCATGAACATGATCATCGGGCGCGAACTTTTGCGCCAATAAACCATAACTCCAATGGCCACCTCCCCGGCTCAAGGAAAAGGAAGACCAGAAATGTCGCAGTCTGCAGAAACCAAGGATGGCGAAGTCAATCAGACAACGCCGATCGGGGCAGAATGGCTCGAAGCCTGGAAAAAGCTTGGCCGTTCAATGGCGGATTTCGCACAAAGCCCGCCTGATCTGGAAATTGCCCGGCGGTTCGATTATGAGGCCGTGCTCGATGCTGTCGCTTCGGTGACGCAAGGGTTGATCATGCAGCCCGCCAAAATGGCTGAAATCCAGCTTCAGGCAATGCAGGACGCCACGAAAGTGTGGGCTTCGTTGTTTATGCCCCTCGACGAGCGTGAGCCGGTGGTTGAGCCGGGCCGCGGCGATCGGCGCTTCAAACACCCGGACTGGAATGAGAATGCACTGTTCGACCAGTTCAAGCAGACGTACCTCGTCGCTGCAAAGGGCATGCGCTCGCTGGTCGATGCTTCGCCCGAGGAAGACCCAAAGAAGCGCGCGATCGTGGGGTTCATCGTTGAGCAGTTCCTGAACGCGGTTGCGCCGACCAACTTTGTGCTGAGCAACCCGGAAGTCCTGCGCAAGACCGTTGAGACAGGCGGCGCGAACCTCGTTGCCGGACTTGCGCACCTGATAGAAGATATCGCCGGTGGCAAAGGTGTCGTCAAACGCCGTGCCCCTTCTGCGTTTGTGCTGGGAGAGAATATCGCCTGCACGCCTGGCGCGGTGGTGTTTGAGAATGATCTGATGCAGGTCATCCAGTACACGCCGACGACGGCGAAAGTCGCCCGTCGCCCGCTGCTTTATGTGCCGCCGCTGGTCAACAAGTATTACATGATCGATCTGCGCCCCAAAAGCAGCCTTATCCGCTGGATGGTGGAGCAGGGGCACACCGTGTTCGTGGTTTCGTGGGTCGACCCCGATGACAGCCACCGTCACTGCGAGGTTGAAGACTATATCGGTCGCGGCGTGATTCAGGCGATGGATGTGGTCAACGCGATCACGGGTGAACCTGATGTCGATCTTTTCGGGTTCTGCATGGGCGGCACGCTGATCGCGATTGCCGAAGCGGTGCTGGCCGCGCGCGGTGAGGGCGACCGGATCGGCACGACGACGCTGATCGGCAGCCTCGTCGATTTCAGTGACATGCGCGAATGGGCTGGATTCATGCATGAGAGCCACGTCAATGCGCTCGATTCTCATGTTTCATCAAAGGGTTATATTGACAAGGGGGAGTTGCAGCAGCTGTTTGCGCTGGTGCGTTCCAACGATCTGATCTGGTCGTCGTTCGTCGATCACTACCTGTTGGATCGTGAAGCTCCGGCATCTGATCTGTTGTTCTGGTTTGAGGACGGATCGCACATTCCCGAAGCGTTCCTTTCCACTTACAACAAGAAATTCCTGCTCGAAAACCATCTCACCGATCCCGGCAAAGTCGAATTGCTGGGCGAGAAAGTCGATCTTGGCGCGATCAAATCGCCAACCATGATTATCGGCCTGAAAGCGGATCACGTTTCGGCCTGGGAAGCGGTGTATCACGGTGGACGCTATTTTGGCGGGCCGGTGGAGTTCGTGCTGGGCGGATCGGGGCACAACGCAGGGGTGATCAACCCGCCGTCCGCCAATAAACACGGCTACTGGACCAGCAACAAGATGCCGGATAGCGCCAATGATTGGCTGGCTGGCGCCGATCAACACGAAGGAAGCTGGTGGCCGCACTGGGAAGCCTGGCTGAAGGGTCAGAAAGGAAATAAACAGGTCCCCGCCCGCGAACTGGGTAATAAGGACTATCCTGTGCTTGAGGATGCGCCGGGACGTTTCGTTCTGGCAGGCAATAACTGACATTGTGAAGGAACTTGCCATGACCGCTCCTGCTGAACAGGAAACGCTCACGTATATTGAAGGGGGGGCAGGGCGTTTGCGTCTCAACCGCCCGCGCGCGATCAACGCGCTGACACTGAATATGGTGCGCGCGATGACATCCGCGCTGGTTGAATGGCGCGATAATCCCGATGTGAAAGTGCTGCTGATCGATCACGCCGAAGGGCGCGGTTTTTGCGCGGGCGGCGATGTTGTGGGGATCGCACAAAGCGCGCAGGGCCATGGTGCTGCGGGCGATGCGTTCTTCTATCAGGAATACCAGATGAACCACATGATGTACACGTATCCCAAACCGGGCGTCGTGTTCATGGATGGCATCACCATGGGCGGCGGGGTCGGCATCACCGGGCCTTGCAAATATCGTGTCGCCACTGAGAGGACCGTGTATTCGATGCCTGAAACCGGCATCGGCCTGTTCCCGGATGTTGGCGGCGGCCGCTATCTTTCGCGCCTGCCGGGGCGTCTGCCACAGTTTCTGGGGCTGACGGGTGCCCGGCTGGATGGCGCGGAATGCTATGCCATGCGTCTGGCGACCCACTATATCCCTTCCGAGGCGCTGGAGGAGGTCAAAGCGAAGATCATCGAGAATCCCGATCATGCGGACGAAATTCTCGACATCGCCTCCGTTCCGCCGCCACCTGCCAAAATTCTTGAGCAACTGCCTGATATCGACCGTCTGTTCGCGTCGGATCGGCTGGAAGATATTCTTGCCGCTCTTGCCGCCGATTCTTCTGAATTTGCGCGTAAACAGCTTGCGATCCTCAAATCCAAGTCGCCGCTTTCATGCAAGGTCACGCTGCGCCTGTTGATGGTCAGCCCGCATATCCAGAGCTTCGCCAGCGAGATGCGGCTTGAATTTGGCATCGTTCACCGGATCTTCCGCACCCATGATTTCTATGAAGGTGTGCGCGCGTTGCTGATAGACCGGGATAATGAGCCGAAATGGAATCCGGCGACACCTGAGCAGGTGAGCGACGACATGATAAACCGCATTTTCGAACCGCTGCGGGGCAAAAGCGCCTGGCAGCCGCATGAGAGCGATCTCGTACCCGAAGCCTGAGGAAATCCTGAAATGTCCTATGAAACCATCCTCGTCGAACAGAAAGGCGCGGTCACTCTGATCACGCTTAACCGACCCAAAGCCCTTAACGCACTCAGTTCGCATGTTCTTGCGGAACTGACCGATGCCTTCGCCAAATTTGAAGCAGATAAAACGCAAGGCTGCGCGGTTATCACCGGCTCGGGCGACAAGGCGTTCGCCGCGGGGGCGGACATCAAGGAAATGTCTGAAAAGGCCAGTGCCGATTTCTTCATCGAGGATTTCTTCGCTGGATGGACATCGGACATCGTCAATCCCACGCGCAAGCCCTGGATCGCGGCGGTGAACGGCTTTGCGCTGGGCGGCGGCTGCGAACTGGCGATGATGGCGGATTTCATCATCGCATCGGAAACCGCGCAGTTCGGCCAGCCCGAAATCAAGCTTGGCGTGGCGCCGGGCATGGGCGGATCGCAGCGGCTTACCAAGGCAGTCGGAAAGTCCAAGGCGATGGACATGTGCCTGACCGGGCGCAACATGAAGGCCGATGAAGCCGAACGCTCCGGCCTGGTTTCGCGCGTGGTGCCTGCCGATCAGTTGCTTGATGAAGCGATGAAGGCAGCCGAAACGATCGCCTCCATGTCGCAGGTTGCGGCGATGATGAACAAGGAAATGGTCAACGCCGCGTTTGAGACGAACCTTGAGCAAGGTTTGCTGACCGAACGCCGCATGTTCCAGATTCTCACTGCAACAGAAGACAAGGCCGAAGGCATGAAGGCTTTCGTCGAGAAACGCTCCGCTAACTGGAAGAACAGGTAACGCCATGAAAATCGCATTTATCGGACTGGGCAACATGGGTGGCGGCATGGCTGCCAATCTCGTCAAGGCGGGGCATACCGTCCGCGCTTTTGATCTTGCCGAAGAAGCACTGGCGCGCGCGAAAGAAAACGGCTGCGAGCCTTTTTCCGCCGTGAGCGAGGCTGTGGAAGGCGTCGATGCCGTTGTCTCGATGCTGCCTAACGGCCAGATCGTGAAGAGCGTTTATACCGCCGATGTGATCGGCAAGGCTCCGGCGGGCGCGCTGTTCCTCGATTGCTCGACAATCGATGTTGCCACTGCGCGCGAAGTGGCCGAGCTTGCGGAAAACGCCGGTTATGTGATGGTCGACGCGCCGGTTTCGGGCGGGATCGCAGCGGCCAATGGCGGCACGCTGACGTTCATGGTCGGCGGCACCGATGAGGCGTTCGCACGGGCAAAAGACGTGCTGGAACCGATGGCCAAGGCAATCATTCACGCCGGGGCAATCGGTGCGGGGCAGGTCGCCAAGATGTGCAACAACATGCTGCTGGCGATCCACATGATCGGCACGTGCGAAGCGCTCAAACTCGCTGAAAAGAACGGTCTGGACATGCAGATGTTCTATGAGATCAGCTCCAAGGCAACAGGCTATAACTGGTCGCTCAACGATTATACGCCGGCGCCTGGTGTCGGCGCGGCAAGCCCTGCGGATAATGATTATGCAGGCGGTTTTGCGGCGGCTTTGATGCTCAAGGATTTGCGGCTGGCCATGGGCGCTGCAGAACAGTCGGGCGCCAATGTCGCGCTGGGCAAGCACGCGGCCGAGATTTACGAAGCGTTCAACGAAGCTGGCGGCGGCGGCAAGGATTTCGGCGCGATCTTCACCACGCTCTGAGCGCGCTTTCGATCAGGCGTTGCGCTGTCTGCGTTCGCGTTCGAATGCAGGCAGCCGCATGCCTTTGGTGCGGCTGGTCAGGTGATAGCCGCGACATAATTCGCATCGATAAGGACGCAGCGTAACCGCGGCTTTTTTGGCCACGTTGAGCGCGTCCGCTTCGCTTTGGTATCGCTCTTTCCTGCGACAAATTCCGGGTCGGGTTCGCATCTGGCGGCGGTGCGTCAGGCGATCAGCTGCGGGCCAAGCAGCATCAGCATGCGCACATCGATCGCAAGGCCAGCCTCTCTCCAGCGCGCAATGGCATCGGCGATATCTGCCAGCGGCACGCGATGGACGGTGATGTCCTCGCTGTCTGTGCCGCCGCCTTCGCCAACCTTGCGCAGGCCATGGGCTTTCACCAGCGTGAAGCTTTCGCTCACCATGCCCGGCGATGACCAGAACTCGCCGATCACTTCCATGCGCTCGGCGCGATAGCCGGTTTCTTCTTCCAGTTCGCGCGCTGCGGCCTGCGTGGGCGCTTCGCCCGCCAGGCCCTCATCATCGCCGATCAGGCCGGCGGGCAGTTCGATGCATGCTTTGCCCAGCGGCACGCGATATTGTTCGACCAGCAGAACGTGATCGTCCTCGTCGATTGCAAGGATAACTGCGGCGCGGATGCCGTGCGGCCTGCCGACAAATTCCCATCGGCCTTTCTTGTGTGCGGTGATGTATTTGCCTTGCCAGACGATTTCGTCCGGCGCGTCGCGGTCTGCGGTCATCGTTTTCCTGTCATCACACTTCGATCAGCCGGTCGGGCAGTTCGTTCACATCGTTATCGGAACGCGGCACATGGCGGGCCAGAACCGTGCCGACGCGCTCTACCGCAGCGATCATCGCATCGGCGGTCCGGCCCTGTTTGAGTTCGCCGATCATTGCGTCCATTGCCTCGCCCCAGATTTCGGGATCGACCTTGCTGGCAATAGCCTCGTCGGCAACGATCTCGGCGCGATGTTCGCGCATCGATAGGTAAATGAGAATGCCAGTGCGGCCCTGCGTCCGCCGCTCCGCACCGATACGAAACGCGCGGATGGCGCGGTCATGCACGCGATTGGTGCGCACGATGCCGGGGATCAACGCAAACCGGACGGTATCCGACTGTTGGATCAGCCACACCAGCGCGAAGGTCAGTGTGGCGCAGACGGCAACGAGCGTGAACAGCGCTTGTGCCGTCCATTCGAAGTTCCAGTTGCCGATAAAGGCGTTCACCAGTTCTGTTGGCACCGTGGGACAAAGCGCAAAGGCGAACAGCGTGAGAAACGCGGCCAATGAGGCCCAGGCGAACTGGATATCCGAATAACCGTCCGATCGGTCTGCCAGAATCGTAACGATTTCGCCTGCGGTTTGCGTTTCGGCGAGCGCCACCGCTTCGCTGACACGGGTGTGATCTTGCGCGGAAATATAGATGGGTTTGGGCATGATCGCGTTCCTACCAGCCTCCGCTTGCGCCGCCGCCGCCGAAGCTGCCACCGCCGCCCGAAAAGCCACCGCCAAAACCGCCTGACCCGCCGCCACCGCCGAAACCACCGGGCATCCAGATAATCGGGCTGGAGCTGCGCCCGCGATAGCGCCGTTTTCCGCCTCCGCCGACCGATCGCAATATCGGCAGAACGAAGAAGAAAAATACGAAAAATCCGAAGAAAATCAGCGGCGCGATATTGCCGCCGTTCTCGCTGTGTTGTGCTTGTGCCTGCTGCGCGATTTTCTGAGCCTCTTCGGGTGGCAACGTGAGTTGAGTGATGATCGCGTCGGTTCCGGCTTCGATGCCGCCGGGCATATCGCCCTGCTTGAAGTGTGGGACGATCTTTGTGTTGATGATCAGAAACGAAAGGCCGTCCGTCAGCACCGGCTCAAGCCCATAGCCCACTTCGATGCGCACCTTGCGGTCTTTGGGCGCAACGATCAGCAGCGCGCCATCGTTGCGCTGTGCATCGCCGATGCCCCAGCTGCGGCCAAGGCGATAGCCATAATCGGCAATGTCATAGCCTTGCAGATCGGGGATTGTTGCGACGACAAGCTGGCGTTGCGATTGCTGTTCCAGAGCGGCGAGCTTTTGTTCCAGCCGCGCCTCGACATCGGGCGGCAGGATGGCGGCCGCGTCTGTCACCCGGCCGGCAAGCTTGGGAAAGTCCTGCGCCCAGGCGCCGTGCGGCGCGATCATGGCCAGCGCGGCAAGCAGAGCGGCAACGAGGCCGTATCTGCTTATGCGTCTGGCAAATGCGAAACGGGCGATGATGGCGGCCCTCAGAGCTTGCCTTCAAGGTTGGGGGCGACATCTGCTCCGGGTGTCGCAGCCTGATAGGGAACCATCGGTTTCAGGCCGCGGATCATCGCGCCGATCATTTCGGGGAACGTGCGCACCCGCGTGTTATAATCGCGCACCGCCTCGTTATAATCGCGAATGGCGATGCGGATGCGGTTTTCCTGCCCTTCGAGCTGGCTTTGCAGCATCTGATAATTGGTGATGCTTTTCAGTTCGGGATAACGCTCAAAATTGGCGAGCAGGCGGCCAAGGCCCGCGCCAAGCTGTTCCTGAGCGGCCTGAAACTGTGCCATCTTGGCGGGATCATTGAGATCATCGGCGCTGATCTGGATGCTTGTTGCCTTGGCGCGCGCTTCGATAACGCCGGTCAGGATTTCTTTTTCCCGGTCTGCCGCGCTGCTGGCAACTTCGGCAAGGTTGGGGATCAGGTTCGCGCGTTCCTGAAATGCGGCCTGCACATCGGCCCAGCGCGCTTTGGCGGCTTCTTCGGCGGTCGGCACGGAGTTGATGCCGCATGCGGACAAGGCAAGCGCGGCAAGGGCGGCAAGTCCGAACCGGGTGTAACGGGTTAAGGCCGTGGCTGACATCGAATGCATTCCTCCTCCAAAGCCATGCCCAGCGGCACAGCGCTGAACGGGAATGTAGCGTGCATCGCGCTTCGATCAAGCGGCGCGGGGCAGGGTGGTCTTAACAGGCGCAAGATTTTGCGCCATGACGTCGCAGGAACGGCGGGCAACGCCGGACTGACAATAAGGAGGAGCATTATGTTCTCGGAATTCAAAGACTTTATTGCCAGAGGCAACGTGATGGAACTGGCTGTCGCGGTGATAATCGGTGCCGCTTTCGGCACGATCGTTTCCTCGCTGACCGATGACATGATCATGCCGCTGGTTGGCGCGGTTTTTGGCGATGTCGATTTCACCAATCTTTACACTGTGCTGAGCGGCGACGTGGCCGTGGGAACATCGCTGGAAGCGGCGCGCGAAGCCGGTGCCAACGTGCTTGCGTGGGGCAGTTTCATCACCACCGTGATCAACTTCCTGATCCTTGCTTTCGTGATTTTCATGCTGGTGCGCTATGCCAACAAGGTGATTGCGAAGAAGGCCGAAGAAGACGCGGGGCCAAGCGAAGTCGATCTGCTTTCCGAAATTCGTGATGAACTGAAGAAGCGCGGATGAATATCTGACACACGCTCACTTCACATTAATCGGCGCGTCGCTATATAGGGCGTGCCGGTTTCGGCCGGATATGGCGATAAATTGCGGTGTGCAATAGGCACAGCGGACCCGGGGGCAGTACCCGGCGGCTCCACCATAAAGCCCGGTTTCCGGGCGTTCTGACGGGGCCGAACCAGGATCGACGTGTGTTGAAAGGCACTGTTTTCGCCCGGGTTGAGAAACCCCGTTAAAGGCTCACAACACACAAGTGCCAATGATAATGAAGCACTCGCTCTTGCTGCGTAATTTTACGGCCTAACGGCCCGAATTTACAAAGCCAAAGCGCGGTTGGACCCACCGGGCAACAGAAGCGGATTCCGGGGCTCCGGGGGTAGCTAGCAACAGAAACCCCCACTTCCTGCACGAAAACGAGTATTACGTTAACTTGAGCAGAAACAACGGCAAAAGGCTGATCGCTGCGATAATGCTGAAGCAGCCACCCTGCCGTCCATTCGCACTTTCCGCTTTTCGATTGCGAAAACTCTCCTGCAGTTCGTCCCGCTGTTTGGGTTTAGGCAAACGTTGATCAGACCACGCGATTGATATCCTGAGGCCGTATGAAGGAGCGTCTGGAATGCCACCTTTAATTTCGTGCACTTGCGCTTCATATTTGAGGCTGTCATCAAGCGCAGGAGCCAGAATCTTGGCGTCGGATCTTGCTAGGTATCCAACGTCATGTTTGCCGATCAGGACTAAAACCGCGTTTGAATCATGTGGGTTTTCCGGCTCACGAACAAGCTGAACAGGGTCTCCAGGCTCAGCTGCCAACAGGACTCTTTGCCGTGGAATCCCTGAGATGGTTTCACGCGATTCCCCAACTACATCGAATAGCTTCTTTCGCGTAGGGGGCGTCAATTGTCTAAGCCTGCCTTTGTTTCGCGCGCCTCGCGCTCGTAACGCAGGCAATCGAGGATTTTTGCGCCTGCCATGAATACCGCGCCGGTGCAGGCCAGAAACAGCAGCTGACCACCCCAGCCGGGGTATTGCACCAGATAGGCGCTGCCGCGCTCTGTCGCGCCCAGAGCCAGCGCAAAGATGATCAGGAAGGCTTCCGCCCGGCTCTTGATCACAAACAGACGGCTGATTTTCCTGAGCATTAGGTTCCTCTGCATTTCGGTAACTATTCAGCAACTATCATGCCACACGCGCAGATTGGCGCAAGGCGGTGGTTAACCGGCTGCAAATGTAAATTGTGGCGACACGAAATGTAAGCAATTCCGACGCGCGTTGCCCCTGTTGCCAATCCGGTGCGTCTCAGTCATAGGCGCTGGCTATTCCTCCCCGGAAAGTTGATGTGTTCCAAGGCCGGTGCCGTTGTTGCGCGCGTGGCCCAATTTTCTTGCGAGGCAGAATGACTGACAGAGTAGAACGCTCCGGCCTGAAGGTCGACGCGCGGCTGGCGCAATTCATTGAAAATGAAGTGCTTCCTCCGCCGGGAATTGCGGTGGAGACGTTCTGGCAGGGGTTTGCATCGCTGGCCGATACGTTTGCGGCGCGTAATCGCGATCTTCTGGCCAAGCGCGATTCGCTGCAATTGCAGATTGACGAGTGGCACGGCGCGCGCGCGGGCCAGCCGATAGAGCAGGGCGAATATCAGGCGTTTTTGCGCGAAATCGGTTATCTCGTGCCGGAACCGGGCGATTTTGCGATTGGCACGCGCAATGTCGATGCCGAAATCGCAACCATGGCCGGGCCGCAGCTTGTCGTTCCGGTTCTCAATGCCCGGTTCCTGCTCAATGCCGCCAATGCGCGCTGGGGCAGCCTTTATGACGCCTATTACGGCACAGACGCGCTTGATGCGCCGCCCGCGCAGCCCGGTGGCTATGATGAGGCGCGCGGCGCGGCGGTTATCAAGGCTGGCCGGGCATTTCTGGATCAGGCGGTTCCGCTTGCGGGTACGAGCTGGTCTGACTGGGACGGCTTGGGCGATCCCCCGCTGGCCGATCCGGCGGTGCTGGTCGGGCGCAAGGATGGCGGCCTGCTTTTGCGCAACAACGGCATGCATATCGAACTGGTGCTCGATCGTGCACACGCGATCGGCAAGACAGATAAGGCCGGGATCGCCGATATCGTGCTTGAATCGGCGCTGACCACGATTGTCGATCTTGAAGATTCTGTGGCTGCGGTTGATGCCGAAGACAAGCTGCTGGCTTATCGCAACTGGCTGGGCGTGATCCGTGGCGATCTGGCCGAAACCTTTGAGAAAGGCGGAAAATCGCTGACGCGCCAGCTGGAAGGCGATCGCACGTGGAACGGGCTGGATGGTTCGGCTTTCACATTGCCGGGCCGCAGTTTGCTGTTCGTGCGCAATGTCGGTCACCTGATGACCAATCCGGCGATCCTGCTTGGCGATGGCAGCGAAATTCCCGAAGGGATCATGGATGCCGTGCTGACCAGCGCGATCAGCAGCCACGATATCAAAGGGCTGGGCAGGTTCGGCAATTCGCGCACTGGCGGCATCTATATCGTCAAACCCAAGATGCACGGGCCTGAGGAATGCGCCTTCACCAACGATCTGTTCGATGCGGTGGAAGATCTGCTCGGGCTTGACCGCCACACCGTGAAAGTGGGGGTGATGGACGAGGAGCGCCGCACCAGCGCCAACCTGGCCGCGTGCATCCATGCGGTGCGTGATCGGATCGTGTTCATCAACACCGGATTTCTCGATCGCACCGGCGATGAAATCCACACCTCGATGAAAGCCGGGCCGATGATCCGCAAGGCGGCGATCAAGGGCACGCAATGGATCGCTGCCTATGAAAAACGCAATGTGGCTATCGGCCTGAAGCATGGTCTTTCAGGGCGCGCGCAGATCGGCAAGGGCATGTGGCCCGCGCCCGATCGCATGGCGGCGATGATGGAGGAAAAAACCGGCCATCCCAAAGCGGGCGCGAACACCGCATGGGTGCCTTCGCCAACCGCGGCAACGCTGCACGCGATGCACTATCACGATATCGATGTGTTCGATGTGCAAAAGGCGCTCGCCGCAGAGCCGATCCCCGCTCTGGATCTGCTGCTGGAAGTTCCGCTGGCGCATGGCGCGAACTGGTCGCAAGACGAAGTGCAGGAGGAACTCGATAACAACGCGCAAGGGCTGCTCGGTTATGTCGTGCGCTGGATCGATGCGGGCGTCGGGTGTTCCAAAGTGCCGGACATCAACGATGTTGGCCTGATGGAAGACCGCGCAACCTTGCGGATTTCCAGCCAGCACATGGCGAACTGGCTGCTCCACGGCGTATGCACGCGCGAACAGGTGATGGATTCGCTTCAGCGCATGGCGGCCAAGGTTGATGCGCAGAATGCAGGCGATCCGCTTTATGAGCCGATGGCAGGCAACTGGGACACCAGCTATGCCTTTCAGGCGGCATGCGATCTGGTGTTCAAGGGGGGCGATCAGCCCAACGGCTATACCGAACCGCTGCTGCATGCCTGGCGCCAGAAGAAGAAGGCGGCTGCCGGTGGCTGACGAGGTTGCGCGCCGTCAAGCGCCGGATTTAACTCTGCTCTAAGTATTGGCCTGTATTCTCTGGGCTTGCGAAGGCTTGGGGAACCGGGTGAACACAACCGAACCGAGAGTGGAGACGCGCACGAAAGTGATGGTCCGCGCGGGTTTGCGCGATTCCGGGCCGGAGCGAGACGTGTGCATCCTTGATGCATCCACGCGCGGCATACTGGCAACGGCTGCCCGCCCGCCCAAGCGTGGCGAGTTTGTCGAACTGGTGGTCGGCAGGCACACGATCATCGGCCAAGTCAAATGGGCAAGCGCGCGGCGGTTCGGGCTGGCGTTGCGCGAACGTATCAGCATTCCGGCGCTTATGGCCGGGGACGACGCACCGCTGGCGCTGGCCAAAACACGGGCCGCGCAGAAGCGGCGCGGGCGCTCTGGCGCGATTGCCGGAGGGAGCCGCCATCGGGGGCGTTCCGCGCAATACTGGGCGCTCGCCGCGGCGGCGGTCGTCGCCGGACTGTTTTTGTCCGAAACGATAGGTGAGGGGCTCGGTTCGGTTCAGGATGCGCGCATGGCAATGGCGAGCGGGCAGCCCGACAAACCCAGCGAGCCAGCGCGCTAAACGCTAACCCAGTTCGCGCGCGATCTGCACAAATTCGTCGATGGAGAGTGTTTCGGCGCGCCGGGCCGGATCAATCTCCAGACGCTCCAGCGCATCGATCGCGCCGGGCAGGCTTTTGAGGCTCTGGCGCAGCATCTTGCGGCGCTGGCCGAACGCGGCTTGCGTCACGCGTGAAAGCACATCTGCCGAGACGCCGGGCGGACTGTCTGCGGGCGCGATATGTACGATTGCCGACATAACCTTGGGCGGCGGGGTGAACGCGCTGCGATGCACTTTCATTGCCAGTTTCGCGGTGCTTCGCCATTGGGCAAGGATTGAGAGGCGTCCATAGGCAGAGCTGCCGGGCGCAGCGCAGATCCTTTTGGCGACTTCCTGCTGAAACATCAGCGTCAGCGAGGTCCAGCGCGGCGGCCAGCTTTCGCCCGAAAGCCATCGGGTGAACAGTTCCGTGCCGACATTGTAAGGCAGATTGGCGACGACGGCGTATGGTTCGCCCATCAGATCGTTGTGGTCGATCGCCAGCGCATCGCCTTCGATCACGCGCAGCTTGCCGGGAAACGCCGCATCCAGTTCCGCAAGCGCTGGCAGACAGCGTGCGTCGCGTTCAATCGCGGTGACCCGTGCACCGGCACGCAGCAATGCGCGGGTCAGGCCGCCGGGGCCGGGGCCGATTTCCAGCACCGCCTTGCCGTTCAGATCGCCGGGAATGGCCGCGATACGATCGAGCAGCTGTTCATCGAACAGGAAATTCTGGCCTAGTGCTTTGGATGCGGAAAGGCCGTGGCGAGCGATGACATCGCGCAGCGGAGGCAGCGTCATCGCGCTTGTCGCCGCCCGGCGCATTCGCCCGCCATGCGGATCGCCGCGATGGTTGCGCCGGGATGTGCCTGTCCGGTTCCTGCAATGGCAAATGCGGTGCCGTGATCGGGCGATGTGCGCACGATCGGCAGGCCCAGCGTGGTGTTGACACCCTGGTCGAAATCGAGCGTCTTGACCGGGATCAGCGCCTGATCGTGATACATGCACAAGGCTGCATCGAAGCGGGTGCGCTCATGCGGTGCGAACAGGGCGTCAGCCGGATGTGGGCCGGTCACAGCCAGCCCTTCGCTTTGCAGCGCGGCGATTGCCGGAGCGATAACGCGCGTTTCCTCATCGCCAAAGCGGCCGTCTTCGCCGGCATGCGGATTGAGGCCGCAGATCGCGAGGCGCGGACGCGCTATCCCGAAATCGCGCGCCAGAGCCTGGGCAACGATGCGCGCGCGCCGTTCGATCAGGTCGCGGGTGATCAGGGCGGGCACATCGGCCAGCGCAACGTGGACGGTGAGCGGCACGGTGCGCACCGACGGTCCGGCCAGCATCATCACCGCATCGTCGCGCGCGGTTCCACATGCATCGGCAACGAATTCGGTCTGGCCGGGTTGGCTGAAGCCGATCCGGGCAAGGTGCGATTTGGCAATCGGGCCGGTGACGAGGCCGCTGGCCTCGCCGGAAATCGCGTGTCCGGTTGCCTGTTGTAAAGAGGAAAGGGCCAGTTTCGCGCCGTCTTCATCCGGCATTCCGGGGGAATAGACGCAATCGCCGTCGCCCAGAACGGGCAGGGCGGTGGAAAATACGTCCGCTGCTTCATCGGGCCTCGAAATGCGGGCGATATGCAGGGCCAGGCCGCGTTTTTTCGCTGCTGTGGCAAGCACGCCCGCGCCGCCAACTACATAGAACGGGGAAAGGCGTTCAGTGTCCCTTCGCGCCCACGCTTCGGCCAGTAGTTCGGGGCCGATGCCAGCCGGATCGCCAAGCGACACGGCGAGCGGTTTCGGCGCGTGCACCTCAGTCGTAATCAATGATCGCGTCGCGGCGCAAATCGCGCAGATACATTTGCGCGCGCTTGTTGATGCGATCGTCTTCCATCTGCGACATCAGCTGATCGAAACTGGGCCCGCCTTCGACTTTGGGATCATCGCGACCACACAGCATCAGCACGCGCACGCCATCCTCGATAGACCCGAACGGCGGAGAGGTTTCGCCCTGCGACATCGTCAGCACTGCATTTTGAAGGGGGCCGGGAAGATCGCGCGCGCGCACCTGATCGTTGGTGACGACTTGCGCGCCGATCTGCGAGGCGACCGCATCGACAGAGCCGCAACCACGCGCCGCTTCCATTGCCTTGGCAAACGCATTGGCCTGCGCCTGCGCCTGCGCCTCGGTGGTGCCCGGCGCGAAATCGATTGAAACCTGCTTGAGCGAAAGCAGCGCATCGCGCGGATCGGCCATCAGGACCTGCCGCTTGTCGATCAGGTAAATGATCGAAAACCCACCAGCTATTTCGATCGGCCCGATCAACTGGCCTGCCTGCATCTGACGTGCGGCAGTGGCCAGTTCGGCTGGCAGCTGGGCCAGACGGATCCAGCCCAGATCGCCGCCCACCGCAGCTGTCGAGGCTTGTGAATACTGGCGCGCATATGCAACGAAACTGCCACCCTGCCTTAGCTGATCGACAATGCGGCGACCGTTTTCGAACACTTGCGCCTGGGATTCGGGGGTGGCCGCAAGATAGATTTCGCCAATGCGATACTCATCGGTGCCTTTCGCGGCCTTGAGCCGCGTAAGCATCTCGTTCACTTCTTCTTCCGACACGTTGATGAACGGAGAGACATTGCGCGACAGAAGCCGCTGCCAGGCCAGTTCACCTTCAATCTGCCGTTTGAGCGACGCCGGAGACGATCCGATCCGCTCAAGATAGCCGTTCATCGCTTCGGTGTTCTGGTTGAAATTCTGCGCGGCAACGCGGGCATAGGATTGGTCAACCTCGGCCTGCAGAATCTCGATGTCAGAGGCTTTCGCTTCCTGAATCTGGAGAGTTTCGTCGATCAGGTTCCGCAAAACCTGAAGGCGCAGGCGCTTTTTCTCTTCCTCACCCACTCTGCCTTCGTTCGCCGCAAGAATCAGCGCCAGCCGCTGATCGACATCGGTGCCGGTGATGACATCGCCGTTCACGACCGCTGTTGCGCGCCGCAGGTTGGGATCGCGCTGTCCGAAAATTGTGACGCTTTCGGGAATGTTGAGCGCGCCCTGCTGCGCAACCTGGGCCGATGCAGGATTGGCGGCGCCAACCGTGGCGATGCCCAGAACAAGCGCCGCGCAGGTGCCGGAAAATTTGTGCTTGATTGCTTTCACCGTGGTATCAATCCCGTTTGAACGTCCTGAGGAATTCCAGGTTGCCTGCCGGTTTTCCGCCGCAAGACAGAGCCGGTTCATCGTTATTATTCTGTGTCGCCGCAGATTAACGCAAACTGAGTCAACCCTTGGGACTTCTGGCCGATAGCGGCTTTGTGCGGCCATGCCAACGGCGCGCAGGCGGGTTTCCAGTGCCCGTTGTGTCAACGAAAACCCAGATTGCGCAATGCGAAGCGCACCTGAAACGAGTTGCCGCGGCGGGCATCGCCGGTTGCGGCATAGTCACGCCGCCAAGTCAGCGCCACTTCCAGACAATCGTCCTGATAGGCGATGCCTAGTCGCGACCGCAGTGGCTGAAACCCGTCCGAACCGAGCACAGGGTCTTCGCGCCGGTCGGTAAGGTTGATGACGGCAGAGCCGAACAGCGACCAGTAGCGCGCAAAAGCGACCCTGCCGGCAGCGCGCAGTTCTTCCCGATCCTGCAAATCCTCGATATCGGCGGAAATATCGCGGTTGAGTTTGGTGTAACCGATTTCGGCATACGTGCGCTGGTTTCCGATCACCGCGTCGAATTCGTTGCGCCGCACGGCGAGATTGTCCTTGTCGACCCGAAAGCGGTGAACGAGATTGATGAAATCGCGATAGCGCACTTCGGTTCGGCCGACGATATCGGAAAATTCGTTGGCAAGGCCGGTGCCGTTGGGAAGCAAGGTCGGCTTCTCGCTCAGGCGGATCGACTGGCCAACGGTTGTCTTGATTCGCCAGCGCGGCACTTCAAACTGCCAGTCCAGCCCATACGTGAACCGCACGCCGTCCTCGATCCGGTCATACCCGGGAAAACGGTTGAGCGCGAACAGGTTGCTGTCTTCCAGATCGATTGCGCGCGCATCTTCGTTCGGGATCGAAAGATTGCGGATCGATGGGGTCGCCACCAGCTGCACGCGCGGCGTAAGCACTTGCGTGCCGCCGGCAAGTTTGCCCGCGAACGGCCATTTGACATCAAGCGCCGCCAACGCCACGCCGCGCGTTTTCCAGCCTTGTTCGCCGCGGTAAATCTCCGTCGATGTCAGCAGGTTTTCATCAGAATGATAGACATCGCCGCGCACCAGGCCGGTCAGCGTCACTTCCTGTCCCAACCTGGTCAGGCGCCGCAAATCCCATTGCGCGCGGGCAAATCCACGCTGCGTATCCTGTCCACGCGTGCGCATGATCGCCAGTGAATTGACCTGCAGTTCGATCCTGCCCCCCGCCAGAGGATCGGCAAGTCTGTGGCGATAATCCAGAACCGGAAGCGCAACCGGCACCTGTCCCTGATCATCGCCGATGCGCATTGTTTGCGTGGCCCAACCGGCCAGCGAGAAATAGCTGTTGCGATCGATCCGTTCGAGTTCGACGTTCGATCGCAGCCGGTCATCCCGGCTGATATCGTAGCGCCGCAGGAAGGTGCGGTCGGTCGTGCGGCGCACCGAACCGGTCAGCGACCAACTGGGCGAAAGCTGGAGCCGCCCGTTGGCGAAGAGATACCCGCGAAAATCGCGCGTTGCGGTTGGCGTCGCGCCGAATATCGGGATGCGGCGGCTGGATGTTGCATAGCCGGTGACCTGATAGGCGCCGCGCTGCGTCAGAGCGCGATACTGCACTTCGGCCATCGGCGGGGCTTCGGTATAGAAATACCCGGTTGCCGTCAGATCGCGATTGTCGTCAAGGCGGACATAATAAGCGTCGCTCACTTCCACGCCGTTTGATGGTGTGAAACGGAAATCGGGAATCATCAGGCCCGATATCGCGCGTCCGTCGGTGGTGACCTTGAGGCCGGGAATGGGGATCTGCACCTTGCCGAAGAATTCCAGCCGCGCCCCGCGAAAGGCCACCCGTTTGCGCTCTGCATCATAGACCACTTCGCGCGCGGTGATGCGCCAGCTTGGGTCTTTCGCGCAGCCGTCGCTGCCTTCAACCGCACATGCAGTATAGGCGGCCCGATCGAGAATGACGTTTCCGTTATCGACGCGCTTTCCAGACTGCGCGGCCAGCCTTCCGCCCTCGCGCAGGGCCAGCAGCATGTTTTCCATCGCGCCGGTCCTGAGTTTGTCGGTCAGTTCCACGCGCTCTGTGAAAAGCTGATTGCCATCCTCGTCCACCATGCGCACATCGCCGGTTGCAACGATCAGTCCGCTGCTGCGGTTCCATGTCACCTGATCGGCCCGGACCGAATCGCCTTCGCGCCGCAGCAATACGTTGCCGCGTGCGATCACCGTCTCGTCGTCTTCGAGATATTCCAGCGTGTCCGCTTCGAAGTCGATCATCGAGCGGGAGTCTGCATCATCCTGCGCCGTGGATGACTGAGCGGGCTGTTCCGGCGCGGTTTCGGGCAAGGTTTGCGCCGAAGCGTCTGTCGCCAGACCGGCTGTCATCAGGCTGGCGGTCAACAGGCCAGCTTTCATAAGACCAGTTTTCATCTGGATAGCGGCCATCGGCCAGAAATGCGCAGGACGCAAACAGCAAGCAAATGCGTGCAGCGGTGACGGGATGGCAGGGCGCATGCGCTTGCCTATCGCACCGCCCGCGCTTAACTGCAATGCAGCCTTTGTGCAGAAGATCGTCATTTCAGCACGTTCCAGGAGAATTCATGCAAATTCAGTTTCTTGACGCCGCGGCGGCTTCCGCTTCGCGTCTGATTGCCCGGCTGGTGAATCAGGATGCAATGCCCGCCGATCTTGAACCGGTGCTGGCCGAGGCGGCAAAACTGTCGCGCTTTTCCGGCAAGCCGGGCCAGATTTGTGAAGGGTTTGTTGAACGCGATGGCCAAACCGTTCGTGTTGCACTGGCAGGGATCGGCAAGACCGCCGCAAAAGACCGGCGTTCCGCGCTGGAGCGCGCGGGGGCGGGTCTGGTCGCGAAGTATTTGATCTCTGGCCATGATGAACTGACCATCGATCTTACGGGAACGGGGCTTTCCGCCGAAGATACGGTTTCGGTTCTGACCGGCGCGAACCTGCGTAGCTGGCGCCACGATATCTATCGCACGAAGCTGAGCGAGGAAAAGAAGCCTTCGCTCAACACCATCAGCGTGGTGAGCGCCCCGGCTGAGGCGGCGGCGATCTGGGCTGTTGAAGCGGCGGTTTGCGAAGGTGTGGCGTTCACCAAGGAACTCGTCACCGAACCGGGTAATGCGATTTATCCCGAATCGTTTGTTGCGCGCTGCCAGAGCAGGCTTGAAGGCACGGGTGTTAAAATGCGCGTGCTTGATGAAAACGAGATGCGCGCGCTGGGTATGGGCGCGCTGCTGGGTGTGGCGCAAGGGTCTGCCAGAGCGCCGCGTATGCTGGTGATGGAATGGGAAGGCGGCAATCCCGGCGCAGCGCCGATTGCACTGGTCGGCAAGGGGGTGACATTCGATTCGGGCGGTATCTCGATCAAGCCTGCCGGCGGCATGGAAGACATGAAATGGGACATGGGCGGCGCGGGCGCCGTTGCCGGAGCGATGCTGGCGGTGGCCGGTCGCAAGGCCAAAGCCAATATCGTGGGCGTGTGCGGCCTGGTGGAGAATATGCCCGATGGCAATGCCCAGCGGCCCGGCGATGTCGTCACCTCAATGTCTGGCCAGACTGTTGAAATCATCAACACCGATGCCGAAGGGCGGCTGGTGCTTTGCGATGCGCTGACTTTCGTTCAGCGTGAGTATTCTCCGGTCAAGATCGTCAACCTTGCGACACTGACGGGTGCCATCATCGTATCGCTGGGCCGCGAATATGGCGGCATGTTCGCGAACGACGATTCGCTGGCGGCATCGCTTGATTCGGCGGGCCAGATCAGCGGCGACCGGCTGTGGCGTTTCCCGCTTGGTCCGGCTTATGACAAGCTGATCGACAGCCAGATTGCCGACATGAAAAACGCAGGACCGCGTTTTGGCGGCTCGATCACAGCGGCGCAGTTCCTTCAGCGGTTTATCGAAGATGGCACCCCATGGGCGCATCTCGACATTGCCGGGATGGTCTGGGCGGACAAGCCCGGCGCGACATGGGACAAGGGGGCAACCGGCTTTGGCGTGCGCCTGCTCGATCGCTATGTGCGCGACGCGGTTGAAAGCTGAGGCAGAGCCCGAATGCGTGCCGATTTCTATCAGCTAAGCCGCGATCCCGCTGAAGCCGCGTTGCCGCTGATTGCGCGCGCCGCCCTTAAAGCGGGAGAGCGTCTGCTGGTGGTGTCGGGCGATGAAAAACAGCTTGGCCGGATCGGTGATGCGCTTTGGGAAAAGCTGCCGGAGAGTTTTCTGGCGCATGGCAAGGCGGGCGAGGCGCATGAAGCGCGCCAGCCGATATTGCTGTCTGCCGATCCGGTTGCGGGCAATGGCGCGCGCTTCGTGGTGCTTGCCGATGGCGTGTGGCGCGATGGTGAACCGCCGTTTGAACGCACGTTCTATTTGTTTGACGACCAGACTTTGCAGCAAGCCCGCGAATGCTGGCGCGCGCTGGGCGAACGTGAAGGGCTGGATCGGCGTTTCTGGAAACAGCAGGGTGGCAAATGGGTTGAAGGGCCGTGATAAGCGGCGCTTGGGGCGTCATGCCTTGCGGCGCAACATGATCCCGGCTAGGTGCCCGCGCAAATCAACAGAACAAGCAAACGCATTTACACTCGCAAGGAACACACAATGGCCGTCACCCGCACATTTTCGATCATCAAGCCCGATGCCACGCGCCGCAATCTGACCGGCGCGGTCACAAAAATGCTGGAAGACGGCGGCCTGCGGGTCGTTGCTTCAAAGCGCATCCAGATGAGAAAGGAACAGGCCGAAGGCTTTTACGGCGTCCACAAGGAACGCCCCTTCTTCAACGATCTGGTTGCATTCATGACATCCGGCCCGGTTGTCGTTCAGGTGCTGGAAGGCGAAGACGCGGTTGCCCGCAATCGTGAGATCATGGGCGCCACCAACCCTGCCGATGCCGCAGAGGGCACGATCCGCAAAACGTTTGCCGAATCGATCGAAGCCAATTCGGCGCATGGTTCGGACAGCGACGAAAACGCGAAGATCGAAATCGATTTCTTCTTCACGGCGGACGAAATCGTCGGCTGAACAGGGGCTCCCGCCGATAAGGCGAGAGGCATTCCGGGGGCGGTCTGTTTGCATTTGATCCGCGATGGGCGAATGCGGTAACATGGGGCCCGGATCGGGGATCGGCACGGAGACCAGCGATGCAAGGCATGGGCGAATCGGGCGAAGACTGCCCGTTTGAATTCAATTTCGATGAAAAGACCTTCAAGGTCGGCGATACCGTCAGCTACCGGGTTAATGGCAGCCTTGAAGGCTTTCCGTTCGTGGGCACGCTGATTGAAGTGCATGACGATCACGTCATCATCGAAGGCGACGCCAACGATCCTGAGTCCCGCTATCGTGGCACGCGCGAAAGCCGTCCGCTGGTGGAATTTTCGGAAGTCTAGCCAGCCTTGGGCGGGCGATCAGAAGTCGTCCGCCGCATTCAGCAGCCTGGTAAGTTTTTTGGGCGCAACGGCTCGCCAGCTGCGTTGCAGCCAGTGGGTTACGTGATCCCACTCCACGCCATCGCGGTTCAGAACGATGCCGACCCAGCCCGAAGCGCCATAGTAGGCGGGCTTGTAATAGGTTTGCGGATCCTGCTCGATCAATGCGGCCAGTTCATCAACACCGCTGGTTTTGACGAGAACGGCAATTTGCGTTTCACCGTGATGGCGCTGCAGGAAATGGGCGAAATATTTACCCCCGGCGATCCGCCAGCCCGGAGAACCATGCGATGCCCGCGCTTCGGCTTCGGGCAGCGCCATGGCGAGCGCGCCGACTTTTGCAAGCAACCATTCGGGCGATTGTTCGCGGGTGACGAAATCCGCCAGGCAGCGCGAATAGAGTTGATGTTCGGCAATCAGCACGCGCGCGGCCAGCGTTTCGGTCGTGTCTTCGGGCAACACCGCTACTTTTGACTGGCCCAGAACCGGGCCGTCATCCAGTTCGGCTGTAACGAGATGGACTGAACACCCGGCATGCGAATCGCCATTTTCCAGCGCCTGTTCGTGCGTGTGCAGGCCTTTGTATTTGGGCAGCAGCGATGGATGGATATTCAGCATCCTGCCTTCCCAGCGGCTTACAAACGCGGGGGAGAGGATGCGCATGTATCCGGCCAGCGCGATATAGTCCGCGCCGCTTTTGCGGATGGCTGCATCCATTTCCATGTCGTGTGTTTCGCGCGTCATCCCCTTGTGCGACAGGACGAACGTGGGCACGCCTTCTGCCGCGGCGAGTTTCAGCCCCCCGGCATCGGCCTTGTTGCTGGCAACCAGCACAATTTCAAAAGGGCAATCGCCGCGCTGTGAGGCATAGAGCAGGGCGGCCATGTTAGTGCCGCTTCCCGAAATCAGGACTGCGACTTTCGCCCGGCTGCCACCTGCTTCAGACAAGGTGCGTCGCTTCCCATGTCTCACGCGCATGCCAATCATCCGCGCGGCCCTGAACGGTGCACCCGCGCGCGCCTTTTTCGATCGCGCCGATCACCGTCACCGTCTCTCCGGCAGCGCCCAGATCGCGAACCACCGCATCCGCCTGATCGGCCGAGACGGCCAACACCATGCCGATGCCGCAGTTGAACGTGCGCGCCATTTCGGTCGGTTCGATGTTGCCCTGTGCCTGAAGGAACGCCATCAGCCGGGGCTGTTCCCAGCTTCCCGCATCGACGCGCGCATGCAGTCCCTGAGGCAGAACCCGCGGAATATTTTCCAGCAAACCGCCGCCGGTGATGTGGGCAAGCGCGTGGATCCGGCCCGCCCGGATCAAGGGAAGCAGGCTTTTTACATAGATCCGCGTTGGCTCAATCAGTGCGTCGATCAGAAGGACATCGGCATCAAACAGGGCCGGGCGGTCGAGCTTCCAGCCCTTGTCGGCGGCAAGCCTGCGCACCAGCGAATAGCCGTTTGAATGGACGCCCGACGATGCAAGGCCCAGCAGCACATCGCCTTCGGCCACCAGATCGCCGGTCAGCTGTTCGCCGCGTTCCACCGCGCCAACGCAAAAGCCCGCCAGATCATAGTCACCATCGGCATACATGCCGGGCATTTCGGCTGTTTCCCCACCGATCAGCGCGCAGCCCGATTGTTTGCAGCCCTCGGCGATCCCGGCAACGACTCGCTCGGCGATGCCGCTCACCAGTTTTCCGGTGGCAAAATAGTCCAGGAAGAACAGCGGCTCCGCGCCTTGCACGATAAGATCGTTCACACACATCGCGACAAGGTCGATACCGATTCGGTCATGCCGGTCATGGTCGATCGCCAGTTTGACCTTGGTGCCCACGCCATCGTTGGCGGCAACCAGCAGCGGATCGGTGTATCCTGCCGCGCGGGGATCGAAAAATCCGCCGAATCCGCCGATTTCCGCATCAGCGCCGGGGCGCGCAGTGGCTTTCACGAGCGGGCCGATGGCTTTGACGAGGTTATTGCCCGCCTCGATCGAGACTCCGGCGTTCTCGTAAGTGTAAGATGGGGTGTTTGAGACCATGGAAAATGCCTTTGGCGCATTCGCGCTTGGATTTCCATCGCCGTTTGGGCAAAAGGCGCGCCAGCCTATTATGACAAGCGCACTTATCATCGAACCTATGCAGTCCTTCCGGCATTGGCTTGCACGCCAGCCCTGGCCGATTCTTGCGGCCATTGCGTGTCTGGCGCTGGCATTGGTCGGCGGTGAGCGGCTGATTGCGCAGATCGAAGGCGAACGCGGGATTCCGCCGATCGCCAGTTCTTCTGACATTCATGTCACCGGCATCGAGGTCAATGCGACTGGCGATACCGGCGAAGAGGCGAGGGGGAACGGCTGGCGCATGGCGCAGCGCAAGGCCTGGGCTAAGCTCAAGGGTCCGAAGATGAGCGATGGCCAGCTCAGTTCCATGGTTACGGCTATCGTGATCGAGAAAGAGCAGATCGGGCCTCGCCG
This sequence comes from uncultured Sphingomonadaceae bacterium, assembly GCA_947258815.1. Taxonomy (GTDB): domain Bacteria; phylum Pseudomonadota; class Alphaproteobacteria; order Sphingomonadales; family Sphingomonadaceae; genus Novosphingobium. The sequence continues at coordinate 331,388 of CAMYJW010000030.1, read as the reverse complement.
TTATGTCGCATCGCTTGGGGTGATTTTCGATCGCACGCAGGCGGGCAGATTCGTAGGAACGGCGGGCGGTTCGTCTGCAAGTCGGCAGTCGGCGCCGTTGCTGGTTGTGCCGGTGCTGTATTCGGGCGGCGTGCGGCAGGTATTCGAAGTGCGCGGGCCGTGGCAGCGAGCATGGGCAAATTTCCAGCCGGCAGGAAGCCCGGTGGAATATGTTCGTCCGACCGGATCGGGCGGCGAATCGCTAGTGCTGACAGCGGGCCAGACCGGCCGACGCAGCCGCGGATGGTGGCGCAATGTACTTAATCAGTTCGAATCGGCCGATGTCGTCAGTCCGGTCGCGCGGCTGGAAAGGCAGTGGCCGGGCGGCCCGGTGCGCGGAACATTCACCGCGCGTTACGGCCCGGATAACACCTATATTGACAGTTTCACGATGACCGCGCCTTCGGAAAACAAGGTTCCGATGATGCTGGCGAAGGCCGTGGTGCGTGTTGATGGCATCTACAGGCGCGCGCTGGCCGACGGGCTTCTCAAACCCGATCCCACGCTGGTTGCCGGTGATCTGGCCTTTGATGCGGCGCTTGCCAAACTGCGCGCGCATCTCGGAAGAGATGCCGATGCCGGGTCCGCCGATAACACGGCCGCTTCGAGCGGGGCGGATACGAGCGAGGCAGGCAGCCAGACACCGCAGACGATTGCGACATATTCGGTTCAGTTCGCTTCTCCCGATGCAGCAGCGATCGATCGTGCGCTTGCTTCTGTCAGGGGAGCGGCGGGCGTTCGCGGGGCGGCAACCACCAGCCTCGCCATTGGCGGCACCTCGGTTATGCGGGTGACCGTGGCGGGCGATCTTGAGACGCTGGCCGCGGCTCTGCGTGCAAAAGGCTGGCAGGTCACGGTTGGAAGCAACGCGCTGAGAATCGCGCGATAAGCCGCCTGCTGCGATGAAGCAGATTGCCCTTCCGCTTGTTGCCGGGTCAGCCGAAAGCCCGCCCCGGATTATCGTCGGTAATGCGAATGCGGGCGTTGTCGATGCGCTTTCGGACCCATCGAAATGGCCGTTCCGCACCGCAATTCTGTTTGGTCCGGTGCGGTCGGGCAAATCGGCGCTGGCTCGGTGGTTTGAAGCGACGGCTGCGGGGCAGGCGATCGACAATGCAGACCGGATGGACGAAGACGCGCTGTTTCATCGCTGGAACCGCGCGCAGGAAAACGGACAGCCCCTGTTGCTTGTCAGTAGCGCGGCGGATGAAAACTGGCACGTCGATCTGCCCGATCTGAAATCGCGGCTGGGTGCGGCGCTGCACCTCACAATCGGCGCGCCTGACGATGCCATGCTTGCCCAACTGATTGCGCTGCACGCGCAGATGCGCGGGCTGGTGCTTGACGATTCTGCTGCCGAATATCTTGTGCCACGCTGTGAGCGTAGCCATATCGCGGTTGAGAAGCTTGTATCGACGATCGACCGGCTGAGCCTTGAACGCAAACAACCGCCAACCATGGCGATTTGGCGCGCTGCTCTGGCCGAGTCTTCCCGTTCGGGCGTGTAAGTCTTGCGCCGCAGGCGAATTGGTGGGAGAATCGCAGCATGTTCGGTGGACTGACCCGCTATCTGGATTCGATTGCCGCCCGTGATCCGGCGCCACGTTCGCGGCTGGAAGTGCTGCTTTATCCGGGCGTTTGGGCGCTGTTCTGGCACCGTATCGCGCATGCGCTGTTCAGGGCGCGGCTGGTTTTTCTTGCACGGGCGGTCAACCATTTGTCGCGATTTCTTACCGCGATAGACATTCATCCCGGTGCGAAAGTCGGCAAGAACTTCTTTGTCGATCATGGCTTCGTAACGATCGGCGAAACGGCTGAAATCGGCGACAATGTCACGATTTATCCGTGCGTTACGCTTGGCGGAACCAACCCGGCAAACGGCAAGGGCGGCAAACGCCACCCGACTCTTCTGGACAATGTGATTGTCGGCTCCGGCGCGGCGATCCTGGGACCGATCACGATCGGCGTTCGTGCGCGTATCGGCGCCAATGCGATTGTGACGGACGATGTTCCCGATGGCGCGACGATGGTTGGCGTCAAGGCGCGTTCCACACTTGTGGCGGCGGAAACCTGGGCCAAGGAATTTATGCCCTACGGAACGCCATGCAAGGAACCGTGCGAGCCGGGCGGTGAACGTTTTGAAGAGCTTGAAGCGGAAGTCGCGGCTTTGCGTGAACAGGTCGATGCTTTGTCCGCGAAGGCGGGATCGGCCGATCCGGCGGCGCGCAAGAGTAACTGATCCATATGGTTTCAGGCGGTTCCAGGCTGAACAGGTCCGGTGCAGAGGTTGTCGCGTTTCCGGGCGGTCAGCGGCTTCAGGTGGGTTTCGAACGGTCGGAATTGCAGCGCATCCTTGATCTATATGGTCGGATGGTGGCGGCAGGGCAGTGGCGCGACTATGCGATGAACTTCGAAAAAGATGCGGCCAGTTTCTGCGCATTTCGCAGAGCGGCGGAGCGTCCGCAGGTCAGAGTGGAAAAACGACCCGGCTTGCGCAACAAGCAGGGTATGTGGACCCTGTTTGGCGAGGCGGGCCAGATCATCAAGCGCGGGCATGAATTGCCCGGTGTGCTGTTCCCGCTGGAGCGGCGCCTGCTGAAAGTCGTTGACGGATAGTCGCCATCTGGAGCGATTACCGATCAATCGGGATAGGAAGCCGCGACAGGCCCGCGCGGCGTCTCAGCGTTGCTTTTTCGTTCGCGTCGGCCTGAACGGAAAACGCGCTATTTACCTTCGAAATCGGGCGCTGACTCAGTTTTTTCCGGTCTTTTGCAGCAGTTCCATGGTCTGTTGCGCCTGCTCCATTCCATTGTTGAAAGGCAAATCGCTTGAGCGATCGGAAATCCGGTTCCACGCGGCGCGAACCCCTTCGGGTGTGCATTCTTCTTCGGCAAGCAGAATGCCCTGGTTCAGCGTGATGCCCACGGTTTGAAATACGCCGCCGCCCGCCGCGACAATAGCATTGTCCGGCGCTTCTTCGGACACCAGAAACAGCGCAGCCGGCGTGACTTTCTCTGGCGTGAAGGCGTTGTAGGCGTCTTCGGGAAAGATATCCTCGGTGAGGCGGGTTCCGGCAGCGGGGGCCAGCGTGTTGACCCGGATATTATATTTCGCACCCTCAAGCCTCAGCGTCCGGGCAAGGCCGATAACGCCCGTTTTGGCCGCGGCATAATTTGCTTGCCCGAACATGCCGCCAAGCCCCGATGAAGAAGTTGTCATCAGGATACGGCCATAGGTTTGCGCCTGCATCGTTTTCCATACGGCCTTGGTCGCATAGGCAGTGCCCAGCAAGTGAACGCGCACGACCTGCTCGAAATCGTCAATCGCCATATTCGCAAATGACTTGTCGCGCAGGATACCGGCATTGTTGATCAGGATATGCACGCCGCCCCATGTGGCTTTTGCCCTGGCGACCATATCTTCCATTTGTTCAAATTCCGCGACGCTCGCGCCGTTGGCCATGGCCTCGCCACCCGTTGCACGAATTTCATCGACGACTTCCAATGCGGCGTCCGAATTGCCCGCGCCATCGCGCGTGGAGCCAAGATCGTTGACGATAACTTTTGCCCCGCGCCGTGCAAGGTCGAGAGCGTATTGCCTGCCAAGGCCGCCGCCCGCGCCGGTCACGATCGCGACCTTTCCGGCAAAGTCGATAGTCATGCATAGCTCCGCGTTTCAGGGTGTTGCCTGAAAATGGCATGGCGATGCGACAGGTTCAATGGGCGCAGCCGGTCCTATGACTTGCAGATCGGGGCCAGTCTGGTCATAGGCTTCAGCGCGAATCCCGAGCGAAAGGCCCATTCGATGAAAGTGCAAGTCCATGTCAGCCTCAAGCCTGGCGTACTCGATCCGCAGGGCCGCGCCATTCAGCACGCGCTTGAAGGGCTCGGTTTTGATGGGGTCAGCGATGTGCGTGCCGGCAGGCTGATCGAGCTTGAGGTTGACGATAGCACCACCGATGAGGCGCTCGATGATATGTGCCGCAAACTTCTCGCGAATATGGTGATCGAGAATTACCGGATCGAAAGAGTTGCGGCATGAGCGCATTTCGCTCCGCCGTGATTACCTTTCCCGGATCGAACTGTGACCGGGATATGTCCGATGCGATCGAGAAAGTCTCGGGCACAACGCCATTGCGCCTGTGGCATGGCGATGTCGATCTGCCCGATGGCCTTGATTTTATCGCGCTGCCCGGCGGCTTTTCCTATGGCGATTACCTGCGGTCAGGCGCGATGGCGGCGCGGTCTCCCATTATGGATGCGGTGGTCAATGCAGCCGGAAGAGGCGTCCCCGTTCTTGGGGTTTGCAATGGTTTTCAGGTGCTTACCGAATCCGGCTTGCTGCCCGGCGCGCTGATGCGCAATGCGGCGATCCGGTTTGTCTGCCGCGATGCTTTGCTGACGGTGGAAAATACGCGGTCGCTGTTCACGTCGCGCTATGCGGACCGGCAGCGGATATCGATCCCGGTCGCCCATCACGATGGAAACTACTTCGCCGATGAGCAAACTCTCGATCGGCTTGAGGGTGAAGGGCGCATCGCGTTTCGCTATAACGATAACGTGAACGGCTCTGTCCGCTCGATCGCCGGTGTGCTCAATCAGGCGGGCAACGTGCTGGGTATGATGCCGCATCCCGAACGGGCGATCGAAGCGGCGCATGGCGGCCAGGACGGTCGCGTATTGTTTGAAAGTGTGATTTCCAGCCTGATCGAGGCCTGATCAGGCCGCGGAATCGTTGCGCTGGTAGATGCTGTCGCGGAACAGGCGGGTTGCATCTGCGGCCGGCATCGGGCGTCCGAAATAAAATCCCTGGATTTTCTTGCAGCCCAGCGTGCGTATCGTTTGCAGCTCTTTTTCGGTTTCCACGCCTTCCGCAGTGGTCGACATGCCAAGGCTGTCCGCCATGGCGACGACAGCGCGAATAATCGCTTCGCTTTCGGGATTGCCGGTGGCCGCGCCCTGAACGAAGCTGCGATCGACCTTGATAGTAGAAAACCGTAGTTTTCGCAGATAGCCGAGCGAGGAATACCCCGTTCCGAAATCGTCAAGCGCCACTTTGCAGCCAAGCGCCATCACCTGTTCCAGCGCGGCGCGGGCCAGATTGGCATCGCGCACGAAAATGCTTTCGGTCACTTCAAGTTCCAGCCGGTGCGGCTGAAGCCCGCTTGCCGAAAGCGCGTTGACAACGCTGGGCGCGAAATTCTGATCGAGAAGCTGTTCGCCCGATACGTTGACTGCCACGCCCACATGTTCCGGCCAGTGCATCGCCTCCTTGCACGCTTCGCGCAGCACCCATTCGCCAATTGGAATGATCAGCCGCGTATCTTCTGCAAGCGGTATGAACTTGGCCGGACTTACCAGACCATGCTCGTCACTGTTCCAGCGCAGGAGCGCTTCAAAGCTGACGACGACTTCGGACTTTGCCTCGACAACCGGTTGGAAATTCAGCAGGAATTCGTTGCGATCAAGCGCGTGACGAAGCGACGATTCAAGCTTACGGCGTTCTTCGGCATCGGCATGCAGCGATGGTTCGTATGTGAAGTGCGCGCCGCCGCCCGCATCTTTCGCGCGATACAGCGCCAGATCGGCATTGCGCATAAGCGTTTCGACGGTTGAACCATCACGCGGCCCTACAGCCCAGCCCACGCTGGCTCCCACGAACAGCTTGTGGTGATCGACTTCGTATGGCTGCGAAAGCCGGTCGATTACCAGTTGTGCGACACGGTTGACGCGTTCTAGGTTTGAGGCATCGCGCACGACGATGGCAAATTCATCCCCGCCAAGCCTGCCGCAAAGCTCGTTTTCGGTCATCAGTTCCTTGAGGCGCCCGGATACCAGTCCAAGCAGCTGATCCCCAACAAGGTGGCCCAGCGTATCGTTGACTGCCTTGAACCGATCGAGATCGATCATCAGGAAGGCACAGCGGGTTCGCCATTGATCCGAATAGCCAAGCGCGTCTGCCAGCGCCTCTGTCAGCATCATGCGATTGGGCAGGCTTGTGAGCGTGTCATAGCGCGCCATGTGCGCGATCTTGTCCGAACTTTCGCGTGCCTCCGTGACATCCGAGCCAACACCCCGAAATCCTTCGAAGACGCCGCTTTCGTTTACCTTTGGCGTGCCGGAAAGCTCCCACCAGCGGGGGGTTCCATTGATCTGCACGCGCACCAGAAGGTTCGAGAAACTTTCCCGGCGCTTGAGCCGTTCGGCAAGATCGTGAAGGCTGGGCGGAAACTGGCCGGTTTCCCACGCAGGACCAGCGATAAGCTGGATGAAGGGCTGTCCTTCAACGTCTTTGGGTTCCTCACCCAGCGCAAACGCAAAGCGCGGCGAAATGGCGCGCACACGGCGGGCCGTGTCAATCTGCCAGAGCCAGTCAGCTTCGCCTTCCTCGAATTCGCGCAGCAGCAGCGAAACGACTTCGTTCTTCTCCGCCATGCCGGCCTGCGCGATCCGGGCGGTAAGATGGCGCCGTGCGCTCTCGATCGTGCCGACGATGATCGTGACGACGAATGCCACCGTCACCACCGCCATGTCGAAGGCCCCGTGCAGCAGGAAATAGACGATGGATCCGCCTCCGACGATCCCGGTAAGCATCAGCGTGCTGAGCGGAACGGCGGGCATGATGATTGCCGATGCGGTCATCAGCATTGCCAGAACGGTCCAGAGCTTGATCTGCGTAACCTGGTCGGCAAACAGCCCGAACACGGCAATCGGAACGACCCATACCAGCGAATTCGTGATTGCGCTGATCATGTTCGATCTGATTTCCTGGGAGGACAGATTGCGCTTGTCGGCGTCGATGAAGACGATATCGCTGCGCGCGGCCTGATAGAGCGTGGCTGCAAGTGCAGCAGCCCACGCAAGCATGCCCGCTATCGGAACTTTCCCAAGGAACAGCGCGCCCGTCGCGATTGCGGCAACGATATGGCAGATGATCCGGCCGAGCGTGATCTGCGGCAAGCTTGAGTATTGCAGACTGCGCAGGCGTCGCCATTCCCCGGTATCGGGAGTCTTGATACCAAGCACGGCAAGCGCCGGCAGCCGCGAAGGTATCGAAGATGTATTGGTATCGCCCTGTTTCACAGGGCTGCCTTAACCGCTCAGTAGTTAGCAGCCGGTAAAGCTTTGGCCGAATTTGGGACGGAAAACTGCGCCGTTTCTGCGCTGCCGGGTATCTTATTCAACGGTAACGCTTTTGGCGAGATTGCGTGGCTGATCGACGTCGGTGCCTTTGACGCAGGCGACGTGATAGGCAAGCAACTGCACCGGAACCGCATAGACGATCGGCGCGATCAGCGGGTGGACCTTGGGCATCTCGATCACGGCTTCGCATCCGTCTCCGGCATCGGCGATGCCTTCCCAGTCGGAAATCAGGACAACTTTGCCGCCCCGTGCGCGCACTTCGTGCATATTGCTGGCGGTTTTTTCGAACAGCGGGCCGGAGGGAGCCAGGACGATCACCGGGACGTCTTCGTCAATCAGTGCAATCGGCCCATGCTTCATTTCACCTGAAGCATAACCTTCGGCATGTATATAGCTGATCTCTTTAAGTTTTAGAGCGCCTTCCATGGCAAGCGGATAGTCCGGCCCGCGACCCAGATAAAGCACATCACGCGCCGGCGCGATCACATGTGCCATGGCTGCGATGGCATCGTCATAGCTTAGCGCCGCATTAAGGCATGCCGGAATTTCCAGCAGATGATCGACCACATCCGATTCCTCGGCCCGGTCCATGTGTCCGCGTGTTACCGCCAGATGGGTTGCCAGAGCTGCCAGAACCGCAAGCTGGCACGTAAACGCTTTGGTTGAAGCGACGCCGATTTCCGGCCCGGCATGGGTGGGTAACAGCAGATCGGCCTCGCGCGCCATCGTGCTGGTCGGTACGTTGACGACAACCGCGATGGTCTGCCCGGCTTCCTTGCAATGGCGCAGCGCCGCAAGGGTGTCGGCGGTTTCACCCGATTGCGAGATGAACAGCGCCAGACCACCCGGCTCCATCACCGGATCGCGATAGCGAAATTCGCTGGCCACATCGATATCGACCGGCAGCCGCGCGAAATGTTCGATCCAGTATTTGGCGACCATTCCGGCATAATAACTTGTGCCGCAGGCAACGATTGTGATCCGGCTGACGCTGGTGAGATCAAAATCGATCTGCGGAAGTGCGACCGAACGATCGACTTGCCGGATATAGCTGCGCAATGTCTGCGCAACCACGGTGGGCTGTTCGAAGATTTCCTTCTGCATGAAGTGGCGGTAATTGCCTTTTTCGATTTCCGCTGCCGATGCGCCTGATGTCGTGACGGCGCGCTCGACTTCATCGCCGTTTTCATCGAAAATCTGCGCGCCTTCGCGGGTTACGATCACCCAGTCGCCTTCTTCGAGATAGCTTATCTTCTGCGTCAGCGGCGCCAGAGCCAGTGCGTCGGACCCCAGAAACGTCTCACCCTCGCCATAGCCGATGACCAGAGGCGAACCCAGCCGCGCGCCGATCAGCATGTCGGGATGCTGGCGAAACGCGATAGCCAGCGCAAACGCGCCGCGAAGCTGCGGCAGAACGCTTTTCACCGCGTCCTGAGGGCTTGCGCCCGCTTCAACCTGTTCGGACACGAGGTGGGCGATGACTTCGCTGTCCGTCTCGCTTTCGAACGTGCGCCCGCGTTCGGCCAGAGCATCGCGCAGCTGACGGAAATTCTCGATAATCCCGTTATGCACGATGGCGACTTCGCCGGTTGCATGCGGGTGCGCGTTGGCCGCAGTTGGCGCGCCGTGGGTGGCCCAGCGGGTGTGGGCGATGCCGGTCGTGCCATCGGCGGTATCGTTCGCCATCGTTTTGACAAGGTTGAACAATTTGCCTTCCGCACGGCGGCGGATCAGCTGATCGTTGAACACGGTGCACACCCCGGCGCTGTCATACCCGCGATATTCCATGCGTCTGAGGCCATCGACAAGCCGGTCCGCTACGTCTTCCTTGCCGACAATGCCGATGATTCCGCACATAGATTTGCTCTGCCCGATCGCTGTAACTGGTTAACGGATGTGTTCCGCAGCTTTGGCGGAACAAGTTTGAGAATTCGTATATCCCGGTCCTAGCGCGGTTAACGGCGCGGCGTCGAGCGACCTGCTGCATCGAGGGGCGGGATGGGGGCGTTATTTTGCCTGATCGGCCTTTTTCTTCTTCATCGCGTCGTGAAAACGGTCTGCCCAGCCGGGTTTGACCATCTGTTCGGCGCGCACCAGCCGCAGCTCTCCATCGGATACATCGCGCGAAACCGTGCTGCCCGCGCCGACGATGGCGTCTGTGCCTATCGTTACCGGGGCCACCAGCGCCGAATTTGAGCCGATAAATGCGCGATCCTTGATGACGGTTTTGTGCTTGAAATAACCATCGTAATTGCAGGTGATCGTGCCTGCTCCGATGTTTGCGCCCGCGCCTACGTCGGCATCGCCCAGATAAGTGAGATGGTTGGCTTTTGCGCCGGGGCCAAGCGTGGCTTTCTTGATTTCGACGAAATTGCCGACCTTGGATTTTTCCTGAAGCACCGCGCCGGGGCGCAGACGTGCATAAGGGCCGGCTTCCACACCGCTGGCAAGCGATGCGCCCTCGATATGGCAAAACGCGCGGATTGTGACGTTGTCTGCAACTGAAACACCGGGGCCGAACACCACGTTGGGTTCGATCAGCACATCGCGGCCAAGCGTTGTATCCCAGCAAAACCAGACCGTTTCCGGCGCGATCAGCGTTGCCCCATCGGCCATTGCTGCGGCGCGCCGGCGTTGCTGCCAACGTGCTTCGGCCTGTGCCAGTTCCGCCCGGCTGTTGATCCCGGCGACTTCATCGTCATCGTCCGTAACAACAACGGCGCAGACCCGCCCGTCTTCGTTGGCGATGTTGACGATGTCGGTGAGGTAGTATTCGCCTTGCGCATTGTCGTTCGTCACCCGGTCAAGCAGCGCGAACAGGTCTTTCGCCGGAACCGCCATCAGCCCGGAATTACACAAGTTGCACGCGCGCTCGGCATCGCTGGCGTCCTTGTGTTCGACCATTTTGGCGATGCGCCCGTCAGCGGCGATGACCCGGCCATATTGCAGCGGATCGTCCGGCGCGAAGCCCAGAACGACGACCGCGGGCGAATCTTCGGCGTGAAGCCGGGCGATCATCGCGCGCATCGTTTCGGGCCGCACGAACGGCACATCGCCATAAAGGATCAACACGTCGCCATCGAACCCGGCCAACGCATCCTGCGCCTGCTGAACCGCATGGCCGGTGCCGTGCTGCGGATCCTGTACGGCGATAGTGGCGCGCCCGTCCAGCGCGACTTCCAGCTGATCGCGGCCATGCCCGGCAACGACGACTTGCCGGGAAGGCTGCAATGCGCCCGCGCTTTCCAGCAGATGTTCCAGTATCGGTCTTCCGGCAATCGGATGGAGCACCTTGTGCAGGTCGCTTTTCATCCGGGTGCCTTTTCCGGCTGCCAGGATGACGGTGGCGAGGGGCGGGAAACTGTCTGTCATGGTGCCGTTCCTTGCCATCAAATGGTTGCGGATTAAAGAAGAACGCGCCATCGCCCACCGCGATGACCGATCTTCCATTCGATATCGTCGGGTTCGACCTTGACGGAACGCTGCTCGACACGCACGCCGATCTTGGCGCGGCGGTAAACCATGCGCTTGGTCTGATAGACCGGCAGCCGGTTCCCATTGCCAAGGTGCGCGATCTGGTTGGCGGCGGTTCCAAAAAGATGCTGGGCCGCGCGCTCGATCTCAGCGGCGGGGCGCTGCCCGAAGCCGATTTCAAACGCCTGCATGGCGAACTTCTGGAATATTATCAGGCGAATATCGCCGTCCACTCGCGGTTGTTTCCCGGCGGGGAAGCGATGCTTGATGGACTGGCTGAACGCGGGGTTGCGCTGGCGGTCGTCACTAACAAGTTTGAACGTTATGCCACCCGTCTGCTGGACGAACTGGGCCTCGCGCAGCGGTTTTACACGATCCTTGGCGGCGATTCGCTGGGGCCTGGCAAGGCCAAACCCAATCCCGATCTGCTGCATGAAATGGTGGCAAGGGGGCAGGGGGACGATCCGGCCCGGCAGATGCGCGCCGCGTTTGTGGGCGATACCACATTCGATACGGGCGCGGCGCGGGCTGCGGGCATGCCATGTGTCGCGGTCAACTTCGGGTTCAACGATCTGCCGCCCGAAGATCTTGGCGCCGATACCGTGATCGGCCATTTCGACGACCTCATTCCGGCCTTGGCGACGCTTGTGCCGAGGCGGGTTTAAGCGGCGCTGATTTCGGGCGCGGCAGCGTTTCCGTTCGTTTTATCGCGCTTGGCCTTGCGTTCGGCTATCGTTTCGGGAGGGACGAATGCCACCACCGTATCGCCATCGCCAACGCCTGGTTTGCGCACGGAAGAGAACAGTTCGAAACTTCCGTCTTCGCGGATTACGGCAAACGGCGCCGCCTCTTCGTCAAGGTTTTTTATGTATTCGCTGAACGAAAACTGATCGGTGATGCCGGTCGCGCTGAAAGTCCAGTCATCCTCGATCCGGCGGCGAAGATGATACATATCTATTGAGAACGGAAAAAGTGTTCCGCCTCGCGGCACGGTCATCCCGCTGCGATCATCGGGATCGACTTGCAGGACTTTGGTATAGCCCAATTCCGGCCCCAGTTCGGAACACACCAGGGCGTTGTAGGCATCGCTGTCAGAGCAGGCGATCACCCGGTGATATCCGGCCCAGTCAAAACGGTGCCGATAGTTGTCGTCCAGCATGTCGCCGGAGTGGGCTTCGATATCCAGCTTGCGCGCGGAGCGCCGCGCGAACTTGCTGGTGTCAGACATGGTTACGTCAATGCCCGCACGCTGCATCGCGGCCGCGGCAGCGCTTGACCATTCGTTGATGCCAACCAGCATCAGACCCCGTCCTTCGCCGCCTTCGATGCCTAGCCTGTCTGCCCACCACTTTGCGGTGAAGCCATGCGCTACGATGGTGACGATGGCGGTGACGAAGGCGAGCGGAACAAGCAACTCTGCGCCCGGCACTTCGGCTTCCACAAGTCGCAGCGCAAACAGGCCGGTTATGGCAACGGCAACGATCCCGCGCGGCGCCACCCAGGCCATGAACAGCCGTTCACGCCAGGGCATTTCGCTGCCCAGCATGCTCAGCATAACCGTTACCGGTCTGGCGATGAGCATTAGCAGCAACAGGTAGAACAGGAAGTTGAATTGCAGCCTGCTGATAAGCTCCCAGTCAAGCGTGGCCGAAAGGATGATGAACACGCCCGCGATCAGAAGCACGGTCAGATCTTCCTTGAACCGGCGTAGTGCAACCGATGAGAAAGTCTGGCGGTTGGCCATCACCACGCCCATCACGGTGACGGTGATTAGGCCGGATTCGTGCTGTACGATGTCCGCCACCACAAACGCGGAGATCACCACGATCAGCAATGTCGGTGCCTTGAGATATTCGGGAACCAGACCGCGCGGGAATGCCCAGGTCAGCGCCAGCCCCAACGCCAGACCAAACAGCCCAGCGCCAACCGATGCGGCAAGGATCAGCGCAAGTCCTTCCCATCCTTCGGCATGGCCTTGGCCGTCGCCCAGCGTCATCTGCGAATAGATGACTACGGCAAGCAGTGCGCCGATGGGATCATTGATTATCGCCTCCCATTTCAGCGTGTCGGCAACCCGGCGCGGCACATTGATCGCGCGCAGCATCGGCCCGATCACAGTCGGCCCGGTGACGACCAGAATACCGCCAAACAGCGCCGAAATCTGCCAGTCCAGCCCCGCACCATAGTGCACTGCGGCGGTGCAGGCCAGCCAGCCGAGCGGAACGCCCAGGAATATCAGCCGGCGAACCGATGTGCCCGCTTCGCGCAAGTCACGGAAATTAAGTTGCAGGCCGCCTTCGAACAGGATGACCGCGACGGCCAGCTTGATGATCGGCGTTTGCAACTCGCCAAAATCGACTTCGGGATCGAGAATGCCCAGAACCGGGCCGGCAAGGATTCCGGCAGCCAGCAGGAAAACGATCGCCGGACGCCCCGTTCGCCAGGCGATCCACTGCGCGACAACGCCCAGAACGCCGATCAGCGCAATCTTGAACATCAGGGGATCGGCAAGCATCGCCTACAGATAGCCTATCGTGCGATCCCGGCAAGCCATGGCGTCAGTTCCCCGGAGCGGCAACACCTTCTGGCAGGACGAGAATTTCAAGCCCGGCTTCGGGATCGAGATAGCGCCGGGCCATGTCCCGAACGTCATGCGCGCGCAAGGCTTCAAGGCGGCTTTGCGCGCTGAGATAGCGCGCGATCCGGTCGGGCTCGGTCTGCGCACGATCAACCAGTGCGAGCCAGCCGGAATTGGATTTCAGCGCATTCTGGACCTGCTCGATCATCGGCTGGCGCGCGCGGATCAGCCGGTCTTCGCCGATACCGTTGTCGCGCAGGCGCGTCAGCGCGTCGATGATCGCCTTGCGGGTTGCCGCAACTTCGCCAACGTCCACCGATGCGGCGATGGCGAATACGCCGTAGCCGCTCCAGTGACGCGAAAGAGAACTTGATGCGCCGGGCGAATAGGCTTTGCCCAGCGCTTCGCGCAAGGTCTCTGTCAGTTCGATCTTCACCACGCGTTCAAGCAGCTCAAGCGTCATCGCTTCGACCGGATCGGAATCGTCGCGGGTCGGCCATGTCAGACGCAGCAGAGCCTGATCCTTGGGGCCGGTGTGGCGGACGATGCGCCGGGAGCGCTGCGCCGTGAACGTGCGCTGCGGCTGATCGGCATAATCGCGAAATGCCGGTTCACGCGCGGGCAGGGCGCCCAGTGTTTGCGCAACCAGCGCAATCGTCTGATCTTCATCGAAATCGCCGACGATGCCAATCTCAAGCGCACCGCCGCTCAGCCGGTCGGTAATGTCCTGCTCAAGTTTTTCAAATGTCAGTGCGCGGTATTTTTCCGGTTCGAGCAGCGAAAAGCGGGGGTCTCCATCCGAGATGATCTTGCCGATCTCGCCGCGCAAAGCGGCGTTGGGGGTTGCCGTGAGCTGTGCGAAATAGCGATTGATGTCGCTGCGATACCGCTCAACGCCTTCGCTGCGATATCCCGGATCCGAAAGGAACGCGGCGAATACCTGCAACTGGGTTTCCAGATCGCGCGGCGTGGTGTTTGCGCTGGCGATGAATGTGTCGCCACCCGGCGAAAACCCGGCGCTGTACGACTTGCCGGCCAGAATCGTCTGCAATTCGTCCCAGCTGTGCGCGCCAAGTCCGCCATCGACCAGATAACGCACCAGCTCCGTCGCCAGAGGATTGTCCCGCCGGTTGAGCTTCTTGCCGCCGTCCACCGACAGTTTGATGGCGATGCGGTCTTTCCTGATCGTTGTTTGCTTGAGGTTGAGCATCACGCCGTTGGCAAAGCGAACGGTCCGAATGCCAAGCGCGGCTTCGCGGGTGTCTTGCGCAACCGTGCCGGGCGCGCCAAAATCGGTGTAGGCGAATGCGGTGCCTGCTTCGCCATTGCTGTCGCGCGACAGGCGCGTTCGCATTGCTGCATTCCAGGTTTGCCGGATCGCCGGTTCGCCACCTTCGGGCGCGAACCGTCCGCGAAAACGCAGCAGCGGCTTTCTGAGCCTGACCATGTCGCGCCTCAGCGCGGCCAGCACCGGCTTTGCGGCGATATCGGGCGCAAACGTGTTGAAGCGTAGCAGAACATCGCGCGGATCGGACGGCACGCTATCATCGCGCACCAGACCCCAGATCGCGCCTGCCAGTGCGTGGTGGCTGCGCGTGTCCGCCGAAGCGGCGGCATTTTCGATACGGGTGCGAATTTCGGCGACCTGCTCCGCCACTTCGGCTTCGCTGAATCCGTATCTGACGGCCTTGCGATATTCGCCTGCTGCAACCGTCAGCCCGCGGTTCCATTTGCGGTCCAGCGTATCGACAATCAGCCGGGTGGTACGGCCTGCCTCAAAAACATCACCGGTGCCGAAACCTGCGCCGCGAAACGGCGGATCGGGCTGACGCGCTAGACGCTGCAAACGCCGGTTGACGATGGCGTAGCCAATCCGGCGCAACAGGTTTTCCTGTCGCTGGGCGATGGTGTCTGGCTCAAAAAGCCAAGCGCCGTTTTTCGATGCGACGACCCGTTCGGGAAGTGCTGGGTCGAGATAGATGGCGGTGCGATCACCGTCGTCGGTCAGAACCGGCCCGGCATCGGGCTGAGGCGCAGCGGGAGTGGCCGATGCGGATTGCCAGTTGGCAAATCGCGCCTTGATTTCCGCCTCCACCCGGTCTGCGTCGAAATCGCCGATCACCACAAGGGTTGTCTGCTCCGGCACATATTCGCGGCGATAGAACGCGCGTAAACTGTCTCCGGTCGCGGCGTTGAGCGTTTCGGCAGTGCCGATCGGAAACCGTTCAGGATAAAGCGCTTCGGGATGCTGGAATCGCGAATCGTTTAGCGCATTGCGCAAGGCATTGCTGTTGCGATCGCGCATTTCGGCCAGCAGCACGCCGCGTTCACGATCGACCGCGGCATCGGTGATCGTCAGTTCGCTGGCGGTTTCGCGCATCAACATCAGCGCCACATCAAGCAGTTCGGGCGTGTTGCGCGGCAGATCGAGCTTGTAGGTCGTGCGTGAAAAGCTGGTCGCTGCGTTGGTGTCGGCGCCGAACGCCAGGCCGTTACGTTCCAGCAGGCGCACCATTTCCCCTTCCGGGACATTGGTGCTGCCGTTGAATGCCATGTGTTCGACGAAATGGGCAAAGCCGCGCTCGCTGTCTGTCTCGTCGAGCGAACCGGCAGCGATTTCCAGCCGGACGATGCCGGTTGCTTCCGGCGTCGCGTTCTGGCGGACGACATAGCGCATGCCATTGTTCAGCCTGCCGAAGCGGAAGCCCGGATCGACGGGAATATCGCTGGCCTCAAAGGCCCAGGTGGCAGCCTCAAGCTGCGCCCTGTTTGGCGCGTTTGGCGCCGAGGCGATAGTGCGCGCTTGCGGCGCACAGGCGGTCAAAAGCAACGCGGCAAGCGAAACCAGCAAGGCGGGAAGGGCGCGCATGCTTCCGTCAGATTGCATGGTTCAAACTATTTCCCGCGCAGTTTGCGATGCTGTGAAAGATCGAACACTTCGCTGGGGCCGTTATCGTCCTGCAACAGGCCAAGGCGGCGCGCGACTTCCTGATAGGCTTCTTCCTCGCCGCCCAGATCGCGGCGGAACCGATCCTTGTCCAGCTTTTCGCCGGTGGTCATATCCCAAAGGCGGCAGCCATCGGGGCTGATTTCGTCCGCTAGGATGACCCGGCTGAAATCGCCATCGAAAATGCGGCCGAACTCCAGCTTGAAATCGACGAGCCGGATATTGATCGCCGCGAACATACCGCACAGGAAATCGTTCACCCGGATCGCCATCGAGGAGATGTCCTGCATCTCCTCGTTCGAGGCCCAGCCGAAACAGGCGATATGTTCTTCGGCGATCAGCGGATCGCCCAGCGCATCGTCCTTGTAACAATATTCAAGCAGCGTGTGCGGAAGCTGTTCGCCTTCGGGAATGCCAAGGCGTTTCGAAATGGATCCCGCCGCGACATTGCGCACGATCACTTCGATCGGAACGATTTCAACCTGACGGACAAGCTGTTCGCGCATGTTGAGACGGCGAATGAAATGGTTGGGCACGCCGATGTGATTGAGCCGGGTGAACACATATTCGCTGATGCGATTGTTGATCACGCCCTTGCCTTGAATCGTGCCCTTTTTCTGGGCGTTGAAGGCCGTGGCATCATCCTTGAAATACTGGATCAGCGTGCCGGGTTCGGGCCCTTCATAAAGAATCTTGGCCTTGCCTTCGTAAATCTGGCGGCGACGGGACATCTGGCAAACCCTTCAATCGGAAAAACACAAACCCCGGCAAGGGCAATCTGCGAATGCGACTGCACGGCCGGGGCGTTGGCCCGTTATATAGGCCAGTCGCGCCGATTTGCAAAGCAGCGGTGTGTGACGATGGCAGGCCGCATTCCGCTGTGCGGCTATCGCGTGTTGGTGAGCATTTGCACCAGTGCCTGCGCGGCGCGGTGAACTTGTTCCCATGTCTCGGCAAAGCCCTCTTCGCCGCCGAAATAGGGATCGGCGACGGACTGCCCTTCCAGCCCCGGTACATGATCGAGCAGGAGAGACAGGTTCGCAACCGGATCGGGCGGGGCGATCGCATGGAGATCGGCCAGATTCTGCCGGTCCATCGCAACGATATGGGTGAAGGTGTGAAAATCGGTCGGCACGGCCTGTCGCGCGCGATAGCCTGAAATGTCTATACCGCGCCGATGCGCTTCCGCTTGCGCTCTTTGATCGGGTGGATTGCCGATGTGCCAGTCACCCGTGCCCGCCGAATCGATGCGGATCGCAAGCCCGGTGCTTTCAGCTTCGGCGCGCATGGCCGCTTCGGCCAGCGGAGAGCGACAGATATTTCCAAGGCAAACGAACAGAATGGCAGGCTGGGTCATACGCGCGAGGTTAAAGCGCGGCGCGCCTGCTGTCACATGGCATTTTCGGTCCGTTTGATCAGGCGCGGCTTATCAGGCGCGGCCGAACAACAGACGTTCCAGCCAACCTGGTTGTGCGTCCATCGGCTGGATCGGGCCATATGTGATCAGGCGCTGATGCGCATCGGTGTGCGGGCGGGGCATGATCCAGTCATGCGGGCGGCTGCTGCGGAAGACTGACGAGGACATCAAACACTCCTTGTGCGGGTCACGACTGATCCTGCACAAAGCACGGTTCGCCTTTCTCGTTCCTGATTGGATACGTTGGCTGTCGTTCAGAAACGGCGGCTGCCGCCTGCCGCCGCGCTTCCTGCCGTTACTGAAAGAATTGGTCGGGGAGACAGGATTCGAACCTGCGACCCCCTGGTCCCAAACCAGGTGCGCTACCAGCCTGCGCCACTCCCCGACCTGTCACGGCAGACGCTGCTGCCGGAAAACTCTGCCGCGGCAATGGTGGGCCCGGCAGGACTCGAACCCGCGACCTAGCCGTTATGAGCGGCCAGCTCTAACCAACTGAGCTACAGGCCCTGAAACCATCCATTGCTTGCGGCACCCAGCGGCGCGATGCGTCGCAGGTCAACCGCCCGTTAGCCTGCCTTTCCTGACTAGGCAAGCGTGACAGAGTCCATGATTTCACGAACGCTGGTTGGCTTCACGTTCCTGCGCGCCAGATATGTGAAGAGGGAGCGCCACCAATCGTAGAAATGGTCAAGCTCGGCATCGTTTTTGACATAGGGCGTGTGACCGGGCGCAAGCGATGGGCTGTGGAATGAAAAAACCAGAACCGGCAACTCCAGATCGATGGCAATATCGGTGCCCCGGATCGCTTCATCGGTTGTCACGCCTTCGGGTGTAAGCGGGATTCGTTCCATCAGGCCAATTTTGGACAGTGCGCCGCGTATCGATGGCGCGCGCCACAAACGGGGATAGAGCCAGTCACCAAACTGGCGCAGTGGCCCCCAGTAAACGGTTGTCAGCGGCAGTTCCATCAGCCGCTTCTCACGATTGATCCAGTATGGCCGCAGCGGGTGTTTGCGAAAATTGGGGCCGCCCGCGAAACTGTAATCAAAATTGGTGCGCACAGATGTGTCTATCGAAAGACCCGAATCGCCCAGTATCGCGGCGCTGTTGGGGCCAATCCCATACCGCCCGGCGCGATAAATGAGCGGCGGAACACCGAAGCGTTCTTCGATCGTGTTGCGCAAGGTTGTGAATTTTTCACGCTCGACATCTTCGGGAAGATTGCCAGCAAAACTGTTGAATTCGTTCAGTTCCTCTTGAAACGGCGGGCTTACCCAGGGGTGCAATTGCACGCCGATTTCTGCCCTGCCTTCTGCAATCGCCGGGCGCAGCGCTTCTGCCGCTGCGCTGGATGTCGCGACCGGATAATCAAGCAGGTAGATCGGAACGACGCCGAACCCTTCGCAGAACTGCTGGAATTTCTGCAAGGCCGGAACGGTCACGAGACTGTGACTGGTGCGGTCAAGCGGCTTGTCCCAGTCAAATTCCTCCTCGGTATCCACCGTCAGGACGAAACGCTGGCCAAAGCCTTCGCGAAACGTCACGAAGTCTTCGGGCTGAGACGGATCGAGAAGATTCTCGACTGGCACGTTGCTGGTTCCTCCGGGCGGATGCGCATGAACCTACCGCATCATGCAGCAGTCATCCCCCTTATGCCTCAGTTCTGGCTAAGATTCACTGAAGACAAGGTCAACCCGGGAAGGGAAAGTTGCAGGGAATCTTCCCGTCGTGTCAGCGCGCCGCCTGCTGCCACTGCTTCGGCCCGTGCAAGCCTCAGGGTAAAGCCAAGCCCGAACATTCCGGCAGACAGCGTTCGGTGGGTATCGTCTGCCTTTGCGTGGAACAGCGCATCGTCATCCAAATCCCGAAGCGCTTCGGGCAGCGCGATTTCCAGACATGCCATCGCACCATCGACGGCGCATTGCAGCGAAAGCACTTCGGACGGGGCGGTTGCTCCCGCGATTCCGGCCAGCAGTCTCCAGATCAGCCGTTCAAGTTCGACCGGCTCTATGCCGACAGTTAGCGGGCTACCCGGAATGTCGAGCGCAAATCCGCTTTTGCGCGGATCGGTGTGGGCCTGAAGCTGTGTGACCGTTCTGGAAACGGTCTGCGCGAGATCGCTTTGTCCGGGCTCAATCGCCAGCGCGCCCGAATCGATCTTCACCAACCGCTCCATTTCCTCAAACCCGGCAAGAATGCGCGCGGTATCGCTGGCGATTGTTGCGGCCAGCGCGCGGTATTCATGCGGTGTCGGGCCGTAGAGCTGCTGCTGGATGACTTCCGCGCTCATCTGGATCGCGCCGACCGGGGTTCGCAACTCGTGCAGAACCTGCCGCATCCGGTCTGCTTCGTCTGGCGGACGAGGAGAGGAAAGGTCATGCGCGGCTTCGGCTGGGCGTCTGGCGCGTCCGGCGTATCCTGAAAATTGCCCCGTCAGCGAATCGAAACCGGGTGTTGCATCGATCTGCCAGTCACCGCAGATGGCTGGCGCGCCGCTGATGGTGATGCGCTCTGCGGTAACCGGCTGGCGATGCCGGACGGCATCGGCAAGGCGTTTCGATCCGGCCAGGGCCGCAGTGGTGTCACGCGGCCCGAGCCGCATGCCGACAATCATCGGTGCAACGCCGCTCTCGGCCCAGTTGATCGTTCCTTGTGCATCGGTCGTGAAGTCGAAACCGGCGGTTCGCGGTTCGCGAATTTCGTCCTGGCTGTCATCAAATGGCAGGCGCGGCGCGACACCGGACGGCGATTCGCTTGTCACCTTCTCTCGGGTTTTGCGAAAAGCCTCGATGCGCTTGACGATCGCACCGATCGCCTCGGTCTCGTCCTGATCCGGTGGCAGGACGATGCCGTCGTCGCTGTCGGCATTCGGATCGTTCGCGGCGTTCCGGGCCTGATCGTTTGCCGGAAGGCCGCGATCGGCGACGCCAAGTTGCTCCAGCCGCGCTTCAACCCGCCCGCCCAGATCGCGACGATGGCGCAGGATGCCACGTGCGCGCACGGGCAGTGCCGGGATCATATCCAGCCATTCTTCCTCATCCATCCGCGCGGCGGCAATCGCTGCGGAGGCAACCGGAGGATCGCTTTCGGCCAACAGGGCGACAAGTCGCGGGCTGCGCAGCCGCAATGCCGATTCGCGCAGCATTCGCGCCCGTTCGTCCGCAGAAATTTGCGCCTCAAGCTGACCGATTCGTTCATATCCGGCATCGATCACCGGACTGCGCGCATCGTTTGGAAGCGTTCCCAGCAGGTCAAGCAATTGCTGGTATTGAATGCGCGCGATCACCTTGCCTGACGCGGGCTGGCGCAAAACGGTGGCAAGGCGATCGTCGAAATGCATCTGGGCTCTGCTTTGCCGAGCGGCTGGCGAGCCGGTGGGCGGTTTTGCGTACTGGGTGACAGACCCTCCTAGCAGCACAAGCGCTACGCGAAAGGCAGTGTAGTAGGAGCGTCGCAAAGCGGGACGATCGCGCTTCCTGAAATATTATTATTATTGCGTGTTTTAATCGTTCGTGATTATTGTGTGGCGCGGTTCATAATTTTTTATCGTGGGGTCTGGGGAAATTCATGGTCAATCTGGATGAAATCGACAAGCGGCTTCTTACAGCGCTGCAGGAAGAGGGCCGGATCACCAATGTCGATCTGGCGGAGAAAGTGGGCCTCACTCCGCCGCCTTGCCTGCGCAGGGTGCGCGCGCTTGAGGAAAGTGGAGCGATCAGGGGTTATCATGCCGATCTTGATGCGCTGAAACTGGGCTTTTCGATCACCGTTTTCGCGCTCGTGAGCCTGAGGAGTCAGGCCGAAGAGGAACTGCGCGCGTTCGAAGACCACATGGCCGAGCTTCCCGAAGTGCGCGAATGCCACATGCTCAATGGCGAGATTGATTTTATCCTGAAAATCGTCAGCCGCGACCTCCAGGCGTTTCAGGAATTTCTGACATCGAAGCTGACTCCCGCGCCCAATGTCGACAGCGTCAAGACGTCGCTGACGATCCGCACGGCCAAGAATTTGCCGGGTGTTCCGCTGGAATCGGGCTGAGCTTGCCTGATTGCTAAAGTTTGGCGGCGGACTCGAGCGCAAGCGTATAGCTTTGGGCGCCGTGTCCCTGAAACGTCTGCGCGGCGGCCATGCCGACGAACGACACATGGCGAAAATCTTCCCGCGTCGTCGGATCGGAGAGGTGCACTTCGATGACCGGGGTGGTTATCGACCGGATCGCGTCGAGCAGAGCGATGCTGGTATGCGTGTAAGCCCCGGCATTGAGCAACACTGCGTGCGCCCCTTCGGCCTGTGCTTCATGCAGCCAGTCGACCAGATGGCCTTCATGGTTTGACTGGCGCATGTCTATGGCAATGCCCAGTTCCTGTCCGGCATCTTCCAGCATGGCGGCGATATCGTCGAGCGTCTGCGTCCCGTAAATTTCAGGTTCGCGCAGGCCCAGCAGGTTCAGATTCGGACCGTTCAGGACGTAGACCAGCTTTTTCGCCATCGGGCAGTTCCATTATTGGTTGCGTCGATGCGGGGTAGGCGGGTGCGTGGCGCGGCGCAAGATCAGCGCCTGCTTGTAAAGGCGGACGATCAGATGTCTGCTGGTTCGTCCGGGGCGATGCTGTCCGCCTCAGCCTGTTCTTCTGCTGGTTCTGGCACGGCATACGTGTTGTCGAAATGGTCCGATGTCGGATCAAGGAAATCTGGCTCTTCGTCCGATACTTCGTCATCTGACGAAGAACGGGCGCTGGCCGCGGGTTTTTTCTTCGCGTCCGTGCCTTCTTCAGGGTGGCCGTAAAACTGAGAGTAGGCTTCCTGCTGGGCGATCCGCGCGGCGCGCGCCTCTTCCTGACGGGCGTTGTATGTCTCTTGCGCCTTGCTTGCTGCTTCGGCGATAGCCTGATTACGTTCGGAAATTTCGGCTTCGCGGCTGTCGCAGCCGGCAAGCATTGCCGCCGGGAGCACCAGCGTTGCGCATCGGATCGCGTTTCTCCATCCGCCAAAAGCAGGTCGGATCACGTCAAAACCTCCATCGTACGTCCACGGGAATGTCCGCGGGCGCTATTGATAGACGCAAACTCCTTAGCTTTTCCTAATGGAGAGCGGGTCAGCCTAACGCTCTGTACCCTTGTTTTTGCCCCATTGGCGGACCACCGCATAGCCCAGATAACCCGTGCCAAACAGCGCATAGAGCGGTTCGGGGATGCCGTTCAGATAGCCGTTCATGCCCGTCGCAATCGCGCGTGCGGTCGCCGGACTGTATGCTCCGATAAGCCCCATCGGGATTGCCCACAGGATGATCGCATACATGACGTACAGAAAGCTGGGTCGCGCGCGGCTGGTCCAGGGATCGGCCGAATTGGCCTCGGAAATGATTGCGGAAAGCCGTGTTTGCAGCAAATCCATTTCCCGCGAGGTTTCCAGTTTGAGAAGTTCCAGCTTGGCGCGATCGCGCGCCTGCGGATCGGGAATAACTTTGTCGATGATCGATGAAATTGGCCCGATCAGCGATTCGAGCAGCGGCATAGGGATCTCCAGCGGTAATTAGATGCCCGTGCAATAACCGATCTGGTTCAAGTAGGAAAACTGCGGATTCCCCGGCACCCGTGTGGACGGCGTCCGCTGCCGCGCTCACGCAACGTGCGCGTCGAAATCCAGATCGAAGGAGAATTGGTCGGGACGATAGGATTCGAACCTACGACCCCCACACCCCCAGTGTGATGCGCTACCAGGCTGCGCTACGTCCCGACCGAGGTTGGGCCTATAGGCAGGCATGCCGCGCAATTCAAGCATGAGCGTTGCGCCATGTCCGGGCGAGGGTGGGGATGCGCGATGTCGTGGTTCGGGCTGATGGCGCGTTGCCAGCCCATCGCTTT
This sequence comes from uncultured Sphingomonadaceae bacterium, assembly GCA_947258815.1. GTDB lineage: Bacteria > Pseudomonadota > Alphaproteobacteria > Sphingomonadales > Sphingomonadaceae > Novosphingobium. The sequence goes on along the minus strand of CAMYJW010000030.1, from coordinate 307,927 downwards.
ATTGCTAACCGCGCGCAGACTGAATTCTCTTGTTCGCACATCATCGTGCATGCTGGACATGCGCACACGGAATATTCTTGAAAAGAAAGCGCTTTTTGAACCATGAGCAGCCAGACCCTTAACCTTCTCGCAGCCGCATCAGCCGGGGGGGCACCGCCGGGCTGGGTCCAGTTTCTTCCATTGGTAGCGATGGGCCTGATCTTCTGGTTTCTGATTATCCGCCCGCAGATGCGCCGGCAGAAAGAACATCAAAACAAGGTCAACGCCCTGAAAAAGGGCGATCAGGTGCTGACCGGGGGTGGCCTTGTTGGCAAGATCACGCGGGTTGACGGCGAATACGCCGATATCGAAATCGCCACTGGCGTGAAGGTGAAAGCGCTCAAAAGCACGATCGCGGATATCATTCTTCCTCCCGGCTCCGCTCCTGCAAATGACTGACGCCCGATGATCGCCGCACAACAGCGCGTTCCGGCTCTGGAGAAACGATAGGCAATGCTCGATTTTCCAACCTGGAGGAAGGTCTGGTACTGGGGGCTGGCGCTGCTCGCTGTTGCGGCGGCCCTGCCTTCGATCATGTCGCTTGCCAATGTCTCCTGGCCCCGGTCGCTGCCCAGTCCGATGGTGAACCTCGGGCTCGATCTGGCCGGTGGCAGCCATATTCTGCTGGAAGCCGATCCCGAACAGGTGAAAGCCCAGCGGATCGAGAATATGGAAGAGTCGGTGCGCGCCAGCCTGAAACGGGCTGAGCCGGGCATCGCAATTGGCGATATTTCCAGCAAAGGCGGCACGCTAAGCTTCATGCTCAAGGACCCGTCGCAGGTGGACGCCGCGCGTGAAGAGGTTCTCCCGCTGACTTACGGCGCGGGGCTGACTGGCCAGCGTGACTGGAACATTCAGGTTGTCGATGGCAGCCGGTTTATTCTTACGCCGACACGAGAGGGGCTGGAGCAAGCGGTTACGCTGGCGATGGATTCGGCGATTGAAGTTGTGCGCAAGCGCATCGATTCGCTGGGCACGCGCGAGCCCACGATTATCCGGCAGGGCGATGAACGCATCGTCGTTCAGGTGCCGGGTTTGGAAGACCCGCAAGCGCTGAAAGAACTGATCGGCAAGACCGCGAAGCTGGAATTCAAACTCGTCGATGTGGCTGCTTCGCCAAGCGATATTGCCGAAGGTGTGGTCCCGCCGGGCAGTGAGATCGTGCCTTATGCCGATCCGGCGAATTACGGCGGGGTTCCTGCGCTGGCTGTAAAACGTTTGGGCGGTATCAAGGGCGATCAGCTGACCGATGCGAAACAGTCGTTCGATCAGCAGAACAACGAGCCGGTTGTTTCGATCACTTTCGATCAGCAAGGTGGCGCCAAGTTCGCCAAGCTGACAACCGAGAATGTGAACCGGCCTTTCGCGATCATTCTTGACGGGCAAGTGCTGTCCGCGCCGAACATCAATGAGCCGATTCTTGGCGGCAGCGCCCAGATTTCGGGCAATTTCACCGTCGATACCGCCAACCAGCTTGCCATTTCGCTGCGTTCGGGCGCGCTTCCGGTTGACCTGACAGTGATCGAAGAGCGAACCGTTGGCCCCGATCTGGGCGCCGATTCTATCCGAAAGGGCGTTCTGGCGATGATGATCGGGTCGGTCGCGGTGGTCGTACTGATGATCGTCACATATGGCCGTTTTGGCGTATATTCCACGCTCGCGCTGGTGCTGAACGTGCTGATGATCCTGGGGATCATGGCGGTGCTCAACACCACGCTGACGCTGCCGGGCATTGCCGGTCTCGTGCTGACGATCGGCGCGGCGGTCGATGCCAACGTGCTGATCAACGAACGCATGCGCGAAGAGCGCAAGAAGGGCAGGCGGGTGATTGCCGCGGTGGAAAACGGCTATCGCGAGGCCAGCCGCGCGATTTACGACGCCAATATCACCAATTTCATCGCGGGTGTGCTGTTGTTCCTGTTCGGGTCCGGCCCCGTGCGCGGGTTTGCCGTGGTTCTGATCATCGGGCTGTTCACCAGCGTTTTCACCGCCGTCACCATGACGCGCATGTGGGTTGCGGGCTGGCTGCGCAAGGCGCGCCCGACGGACCTGAACGTATAAGGAGGGCGAGGAAATGAAACTGCTCAAGCTCGTCCCCGAAGACACCAACATCGCGTTTCTGAAATGGCGCGTGCCTTTTTACGTCATCAGCCTGTTGCTGATTGCCGGAAGCTGGGCGCTGGTGATGACCAAGGGCCTGAATTACGGTGTCGATTTTGCCGGAGGGCAGGAAATCCGCGCGACGTTTACGCAAAGCGAAGAAGCGCCGATAGCGGAATTGCGCGAACAGGTTGGCTCGCTTGGCTATGGTGAGCCGGTGATCCAGCGCTTCGGGGCACCCAACGAGGTGTCGATTCGCGTGCGCCTGCCAGACGATGCGGCAGGCGATAAAGGCGCTGCCCAGCGCATTGCAAACGAGATCGTCGGCAAGCTTCAGGCCAGTCACTCTGACTTCCGGCTCGATGGCAATGATAACGTCTCTGGCAAGGTTTCCGGGGAATTCCGGGAAAAAGCGGTCTATGCGCTGCTTGCCGCGATGCTGGCGATTGCGATCTATATCTGGGTGCGGTTCGAGTGGCAGTTTGGCGTTGGCGCGCTGTTTGCGCTGTTCCACGATGTCTCGCTGACATTGGGCATGTTCGCGCTGTTCCAGCTTGAATTCAGCTTGCAGATCATTGCCGCGATTCTGGCGATCATCGGCTATTCGCTGAACGATACGATTGTCGTCTATGATCGCATTCGCGAGAATCTGAAGAAGTTTCGCCGCATGCAGTTGCCGGAATTGCTTGATCTTTCCGTCAACGAAACGCTGGCGCGCACCGTGATGACGTCGCTGACGCTGCTTGTCGCGCTGATCCCGCTGTTGATCTTCGGACCGGCCAGCCTGTTCGGGCTGACGATTGCGATCGTGTTGGGTATTTTCGTGGGCACATACAGCTCGATCTATATGGCCGCGCCGATTCTGATCTGGCTCGGGGTTACATCGGACAGTTTCGTGGCTGCCGAAAGCGAGATGGACAGGCAGGAAAGACTGGCGCGCGAACGCAGTCAGGAACGGACCTGACCAGCGAGAACCTCTCGCCAGATTTCAACAATCCGGGCGGCATTTGTTTCCCAGCTGAACCGTTCTGCATTCGCGGCGACCTCGGCTTGTTTGGGCGGGTTGGCCAGCAGGTCACCTAACGCTGCGGCAATTGCGTCTGCTTCGCGTGCAACGATCCGGCCTGCACTGGGATGCTTCACCAGCTCGCGCGCGCCGCCGATATCGGGAATGACAAGCGGGGCGCCGCAGGCCAGCGCTTCAACCCAGACATTCGCCAGCCCCTCGCTTGCCGATGGCAAAACCAGCGCATCGGCGGCGGACAGCAACATGGGCAGGCGATCATGCGTGACCAGACCCAGCATATGCACGCGCGCGCTCAATCCGCGTTCGGCAATGAGCGCGCGCAGGGCGCTCTCGTCCTCTCCCGTGCCCGCAAGGGCGAGATGTGCTTCGGGGATCTGTGCGACCGCTTCGATCGCGAACCGCTGACCCTTGCGCGGAATCAGTGCGCCGGGTGTTACAAACAGCGGGCCGCTTTGCGGGATCGCCAGTGCGTCGTCTTGGGCGATGGATTTTCGGGCATCGCAGCGCGGTGTGACTTTGAAGCGTTCGCGATCAAGGCCGGTGTAATGAATGTGGATGCGATCTTCCGGCATGCCCAGAGCGATCATGTCGCGTTTCAGGGCTTCGGAAACGGCCAGCAGGCCAGTCGCCTGCCATGCCGCATTTTGCATCTGGGCAAGCGCTTTGGGCCGCGCGCCCCAGTAGTGAATGTCCGCGCCGCGCGATTTGATTGTTAACGGCAGGCCCAGCTCGCGCGCGATTGCGGCGGCGGCAGGGCCATCGGGAAAGAAGAAAGAGGCATCGACCAGATCGAACGGCTCCTGATCATGCAGTTTGCGTGCCAGCGGCAAAACGGCTTTGGCGATTCTGGCCGGATTGCTATCACCTCCCAGCTTGGGGATCAGGGTGAAGTGCGGATAATGGACGGGCAGCCCCGCAGTGTCCGCAACCGGCGGAATCTTACCAAGGCTTGCATATGGTTCGCGCCGGGAAAGCGGCCATGGCGGAATGCCAAGCGGGCTGATCATCGTCAGGTCGACATCGCCGCGCGCCACGACACCGCGCATCTGGTTGCCAACGAATACGCCGAACGACGGGCGAACCGGGTTGGGAAACAGGGTGCTGATTGAAAGAACGCGCATGGCCGCGCCGTTTACAGCTTGCGCACTAACATTTCGGCAACGGCCAGCCATGCCGGATGTTCGATCACGATCTGGCGCTGCCCGCTGCCTTGCGGAAGCAGCGCAACGCGTGTTTCATCGCGATCAATCATGCGCCCGAAGGCAAAGCGACCGCCAGGGCGCGGCGCAAGGACATCGCGGTTGATAAGCTGCAAGTGATCCTGGGCGGGAACCTCACGCAGCCAGACCTGATCGCCCGCCCGATATTCGCCCGCTGGCGTTTCGACCAGCATTGCCATCATCCGGCCATCGCCGACAAGAGCGGTGGGAAGAATGGCATCGCGCGGCGATGACAGCGCTTCCGCGCCAGTTTCCGCAAGCCGGGCGACGACACGCGGTTGTTCGCTGCTCTCGCTTTTCAGCAACAGTTCGGGATCGACATCAAGCGCTGCGGCAATGCGGTTCATCCATGTCAGCGAAAGATTGCGGGTGCCGGTTTCCAGTCTGCCGATGGTTTGCGCGGTTGTTGGCGGATCGCAGCGCGCGGCAACATCGGCGAGAGTGAGCTTTTTCTGGAGGCGAATGTCACGAATGCGATTGATCATCGGGGATGCTCCGAACGAACCATATTGGTTTTATCTTTCCTACAGTATCACGCATTTGGCAAGTGCGTGTTGTCCACAAGAGATTCGGCACACGATGAGGAGACGCGCATGAAACGGATACTGGCGGAACGGGAACTGACAGCGGAAGGCCCAACCAAGCGCGCGGCGCGGCGGGGAGGGCGCAGCGTGACAGTCAACCTCGCCGAATCGCCGCTGAGCTGGCTTCACGCGCGTGGCCATCTCAGCGATCGCCAGTTTGATGCCGGAGAGCGCCTGCGCGCAGACTGGGAATATGCGCAGCTCGCGCCGGGGGTGACGATGCGCTGGGATCCGGTCCGCATCAAGGGCACTGGCGATGCGGGACTGAGCCAGACCGAGCGGCAGATTGCCGCAAAAGCGCGTTTCGAAGGCGCCGTGAAAGAGGCCGGACCGGGATTGTCAGATGTATTGTGGCGGGTGGTTTGCGCGGGCGAAGCGCTGGCCGATGCGGAAAAGGCGCTGGCCTGGCCGGCGCGCAGCGGCAAACTGGTGCTGAAGCTGGCGCTTGACCGGGTGGCGGGGTTTTATCGGATCACATAAGTTCGGCGCGTCGTGCGGCGCGATCAGCCTTCTACTTTTTCCGCCAGTTCCAGCCAGCGTTCTTCTGCGGCGTTTTTTTCCTCGCGTGCGCTTTCCAGTGCCGTGGTCAGCCGGGAGAAGCGATCGGGATCGCGGGTGTACAGTTCAGGATCGGCCAGCGCCTTTTCATCGCGGGCGATGGCCGCTTCCAGTTCCTCGATACGTGCGGGCAGCAGATCATAGTCGCGCTGATCGTTGTAGGTCAGTTTGCGTGGGTTCGATTTTGGCGGCGGAGGCGGGGCGGATTGGCCGTTCTGCCGGGCTTTTTGAGCCGCCGGCTTTGCGGTGCGTTTTTTGCGTTTCGCTTCCCAGTCTGCGTATCCGCCGGCGATAATGTCGATATGGCCGGTTCCATCCAGGCCGAGAGTTATCGTCACCGTGCGATCGAGAAAATCGCGATCGTGGCTGACGATCAGCACGGTGCCTTCATAATCGGCGATGACTTCCTGCAACAGATCAAGCGTTTCGAGATCGAGATCGTTGGTCGGTTCATCAAGCACGAGGAGGTTCGATCGGCGCGCAAATTCGCGTGCCAGCAACAGGCGCGAGCGTTCGCCGCCCGAAAGCGTGCCGACTTTTGCATCGACAAGGCCGGGATCGAACAGGAATTCCTTGAGATAGCCCTGCACATGTTTGCGCACGCCGCGCACATCAATCCAGTCTCCGCCTTCGGCCAGCACGTCGCGCAGGCGCTTTTCCGGCGCAAGCAAGCTGCGCTGCTGATCGATCACGGTGCCTTGCAGGGTTTTTGCCCGCGTGACCTGGCCTTCATCGGGCGCGATCTCTCCGGTCAGCAATTTCAGCAGGGTTGTCTTGCCAGAGCCGTTTGAGCCGACGATGCCGATCCGGTCGCCGCGCTGAATGCGCATCGAGAAATCCCTGATGATCGTGCGGTGTTGCGGTTCGCCGGGCGTTTCGTCTGCCGAAGGAAGTGCGAACCGTTTGGTGACATGCTCGGCCACGATGACCGATTTGGTCTTGGTATCGTCGGCGACGATCTTGAGTTTCGCGGTGCCGGCGGGATTGAGCATGGCGGCGCGCTGGGCCCGCATTTCCCAGAGCTTTTCCAGCCGCCCCTGATTGCGTTTGCGCCGGGCGGTGACGCCGCGTTCAAGCCAGTGGGCTTCGAGTTTCAGCTTCGCGTCAAGCTTTTCTGCGGCGCGCGCTTCTTCGGCATAGACCTGCTCTTCCCATGCTTCGTATCCGCCAAAGCCAACATCCTTGCGCCGCATGCTGCCGCGACCGAGCCACAGTGTAGATTTTGTCAGGCGGGTCAGGAAGGTGCGGTCATGGCTGATGACCACGAACGCCCCGCTGTATCGCTGAAGCCAGCTTTCCAGCCAGTCGATCGCCGCCAGATCGAGATGGTTGGTGGGCTCATCCAGCAAAAGCAGATCAGGTTCCGAGGCGAGCGCGCGGCAAAGCGCGGCGCGGCGCCGTTCTCCGCCCGATGCGCTGGAAGCATCGCGCGACAGATCGATGTCGATCTGGTCGGCAATGGCCTCTACCGCGTGTTGCGGCGGCGCGTCGTCTCCATCGAGCGTAAAGTCGAGCAGCGTGTCGTAGCCTGTGAAGAACGGATCCTGTTCCAGCATCACGATTTTTGTGCCGGGCTGAACCGAGCGTTTGCCCCGATCCGCCTCGATTTCATCGCCGATCAGCCGCAACAGCGTGGTTTTTCCTGCACCATTGCGCCCGATCAGCGCCAGCCGGTCGCGCGGGCCGATATGCAGATCAAGGCCTTGAAACAGCCAGCCGGTGCCCTGATTGAGGCCAAGGCCTTCCCAGCTGAGGATCGGTGCGGTTGCCATGAGCCGCGCCCTAGCGGCGCGAACGGTGCATTGACAAGCGGCGACGCGACATTCACCCGATGTTCAAGGCTATGGGGGTAGCTTCCTGCAGATCATGAGGACATTCGCTTTACTCACTCTATCCGGTTTCGGGCTGGCCGCTGGCCTGACATTGGCTGTGCCAACCGCCGTTGCCGATCCATCGACCGAACAGGGCCAGGTGCGCGAGCAACGCCGCGCGGGCCATGTGCGCTCGTTGCGGCAGATTGAACGGCGCGTGTTGCCAAGGATGGAAGGCAAGCAGTATCTTGGCCCGGAATACGATCCCGCGGCGATGGCGTATCGTCTGAAGTTTATTGACAATGGCCGGGTGCATTTCATCGATGTCGATGCGCGCACCGGCAAGATTATCGCGCGCTCCAAATAGGGGCGGTTGCTTGACGCCAGTGGGCTTTGACCCCATGGCTCGGGCGCAACAGGAGGGAGACCGGACTTGCGCATCCTGATCGTCGAGGATGAACCAACGCTGGGCAATCAGCTCAAGACAACGCTTGAGCAGACCGGCTATGCCGTCGATCTTTCGGTCGATGGTGAGGATGGCCATTTTCTGGGTTCTACCGAGGATTACGATGCCGTCATTCTCGATCTTGGTCTGCCGGAAATTGATGGTCTTACGGTTCTGGGTATGTGGCGCCGGGAAGGGCGCGATTTCCCCGTTCTGGTGCTGACCGCGCGTGACAGCTGGTCTGACAAGGTGGCGGGGCTTGATGCAGGGGCCGACGATTACCTGGCGAAACCGTTTCAGACCGAAGAACTGATCGCGCGTTTGCGCGCACTGATCCGCCGCGCTTCGGGCAATACCTCGTCAGAGCTGATTGCGGGCAATGTCCGGCTCGATACCCGCTCGGGCCGGGTGACGCTGGCGGGTGAACCGGTGAAGCTGACCGCGCAGGAATACAAACTGCTTTCATACCTGATGCATCACAAGGGCAAGGTCGTCAGCCGCACTGAACTGATCGAACACATCTACGATCAGGATTTTGACCGTGATTCGAACACGATCGAAGTGTTCGTTACGCGCATTCGCAAGAAACTTGGCTCCGATGTCATCACCACCATCCGTGGGCTCGGGTACAGTCTCGACGACCCCGCAGACGATCCCCGCGGCTGATCCCGAAAGCCCGGCGGCTGCCAGGCCGGCCGCGCCCGCTCAGGGAGATACCGGCTCGCTTGCGCGGCGCATGATGCTGATCGCGGCGGGCTGGATCACGATCCTGCTGCTGCTGGGCGGCGTTGCGCTTGATCGCACGCTGACCTCGCTCATCACTGAAAATTTTGACGAGCAGCTTGGCTATATGCTCACTGGCATGGTGGGATCGGCGGAGATCGGGCCGGATGGCGAGGTGTTCTTTAACCGGCCGCTTGGCGATCAGCGGTTTCTTGAGCCAAATAGCGGACTTTACTGGCAGATCCGGGGGGAAGGGCATGAGGATTTTCCCTCACGCTCGCTCTGGGATCGCACGCTGGAGACCAAGAACGATCATTTCGACAGTGAGCCCCATGTGTTTGACAGCACGCAGTTTGAGGGTGAGGCGCTGCGCACGATGGAACGCTCGATCATCCTGCCGGGCAGCGATACGAAATGGATGTTCACTGTTGCTGCCAGCCGGGAGGAACTGGACAGACAGATCGCCAATATTCGGGCGATCCTTCTATACAGTTTCCTGATATTGGGCGTGGGGCTGCTGCTGATGGCGGGCATGCAGACCTGGTATGGCCTGTTTCCGCTGCGCCATGTGCGTCGCGCAATTATGAAGATGCGCACCACGGGTGCCAACCGCATGACCGAGCCGCTTCCGCTCGAAGTTCAGCCGCTGGTTGAAGAGCTTAACGCACTGCTTGAACACACCGACCGGCAGGCCGAAGAAGCGCGCACACACGCCGGCAATCTTGCACATGCTCTCAAAACTCCGCTGACAGTGGTGATGAACGCGGCGACGGCCAAAGCGCCCGATCTGTCGGACACGGTGATCCGCGAGGCAACGGTGATGCGCCGTCAGGTCGATCATCATCTGGCCAGAGCGCGAGCGGTCGGCCGCCGCGCGGTCGGCCTGTCGCGAACCAATGTCTGGACAAGTCTGGAAGCGGTGCTGCGGGCGGTTGAAAGGTTGTATGATCACACCCGGTTCGATCTTGATGGCGATCGCGATGCGATTGTATCGCTGGAAAGGCAGGATCTTGACGAACTGCTTGGCAATCTGATCGAAAATGCCGCGAAATACGGTGGCGGGAGTGTATTCGTCTCGGTTGGTCAGGGCGATGACCCCAAAACGTGCGAAATCTGGATCGAAGACGATGGCGTCGGCATTCCGGCGTCGGAAAGAGGTCGCATTTTCGATCGCGGCGCGCGGCTGGATACGGGCAAGCCGGGAACGGGGCTGGGGCTTGCCATCGTGCGCGATGTTGCCGAGATTTATGGCGGGTCGGTTGAGCTTGACGAAAGCGAGGATCTTGGCGGGTTGCTGGTCAAACTGCGCCTGCCTCGCGCCGCCGCATAAGCAAGGCTAAGGCTCCGCGCAACGGCATGGCCTGTTGCGGCTGTGTGGCCGTTATTTGCCTTGTGCCTGCTGGTGATGCCGGATCACTTCATCGATGATGAAGCGCAGGAACTTTTCGGAAAATTCCGGATCGAGGTTTGCATCTTCGGCAAGCTTGCGCATCCGGGTGACCTGGCGTTCCTCGCGCCCCGGATCGGATGGTGGCAGATTGTGTTCGGCTTTGTGCCTGCCAACGGCTTTGGTGATGCGAAACCGCTCTGCCAGCATGTGGATCAGCGCAACGTCGATATTGTCGATGCTCGCGCGATATCCGGCAAGGATCGGATCAGGGGTGGGGGTCTCGTCACTCATCGCGGCTTCGCTAGCATGGCGTAAACCGCAACGCCAGATGCGGTATTTTGACTTGCGTTGGCGCGCCAGAGTGCGCAATGCGCTCAGCCGATGAGTGCCGATGTAATTACCCTGCGCCCGCGCGGCGAGCAGCCTTCGTTGCAGCCCATGCTTTCGTTGACCGCGCCGGGCATGAACTGCGTCAATGCGGTTATCCTCGAACGCATGCAAAGCGAAATTCCGCTGATCCCGGCGCTGGCCGGGCATCTTATTTCGGGCGGTGGCAAACGCATGCGCCCGATGCTGACGATCGCGGGCGCGGAACTGTGCGGCTATCAGGGCACCCGCCACCACAAGCTTGCCGCCGCAGTGGAATTTATCCACACCGCGACGCTGCTGCACGATGATGTGGTGGACGGCTCCGATCTGCGGCGCGGCAAGGCCAGCGCGAACATCGTTTACGGCAATCCGGCGACGGTTCTGGTTGGCGATTTTCTGTTCAGCCGTTCGTTTGAACTGATGGTTGAAGATGGCTCGCTGCGCGTTCTCAAGATTCTCAGCAACGCTTCTGCCGTGATTGCCGAAGGCGAAGTCGATCAGCTTACCGCGCAGCGTCACATCGAAACCAGCGAAGAGCGTTATCTCTCGATCATCGGCGCGAAAACCGCGGCGCTGTTTGCAGCGGCAACGCGTATTGCCGGTGTCGTGGCGGAATGTGGCGAAGCCAATGAGCGCGCGCTCGATGAATTTGGCCGCAATCTGGGCGTTGCCTTCCAGCTTGTTGACGATGCGATTGATTACGATTCCGAAAGCGGCGAATCGGGCAAGGACAAAGGCGACGATTTCCGCGAAGGCAAGATGACGCTTCCGGTCATTCTGGCTTATGCACGCGGCAATGCCGAAGAACGCCAGTTCTGGCAGGATGCCATCGCCGGTTTCCGCACCGAGGATGAAGATCTGGCTCATGCCATCGCGCTGATAAACAAGCACGATGCCGTCAGCGCCACACGCGATCGCGCCCGCCACTATGCCCAGCGCGCGATAGACGCCATCGCCTGCTTCCCCGCCAGCGAAGCGCGCAGCGCCATGGCCGAAGCCGCCGAATTCGCCGTCGCCCGCCGATACTGAGTTCAAGCAGTCAGGAAACGCATGACTTAGTCCTGCGGCTGGAACAGCAGCTTTATGTAGGATCGAAACAGCATAATCTGCTGTGATGTGGCTGCGGGGTTTGCGAGTGCTCTGCCCATCACAAGCCCGCCTTCGATCACGGTGCTGACCATGTCTGCGAGTTGATCCAGATCGACCGCTTCGCGCGGCGGATATTTTGCGGCGATGTCATCGAACATCGGGCGAAAGCGAGCGCGCCAGCCAAGCACGGCGCGGGCATTGATTTCGCGCACGTCGTTGTTGAACAGCCGGTCCTGATAGGCAGCGGTGGCAACGATGCATCCGGGGTGTCCGCCGGGCATATCCTCGATCAGTTCGGCCAGCAGTTTCAGCCCGATCAGCATTGCCTGCAAGGGATCGTCGCTTAAATCGCGGGCGCGCCCAAACAGATCGTCAAACAGCGCATCTTCCACGCCAATATGCCGTTCGATCAGCGCATAGGCGAGGGCGTTCTTGTCTTTGAAATGATAGAAAAAGCCGCTTTTGGTGATTTCAGCGCTGGCGACGATTTCTTCGATCGAGGTTGAATCGAACCCTTTTGCCAGCACCGCTTCTTGCGCGATGTCCATGATTTTTGAACGGGTTTCGCTGCCACGCGCCACGGCTTATCCTTTTGCTGGCTGGGTGCGCTTTACAATACCGGCAGTACAGTTTTTGCCAATGCGCGATTTTGCTGCGTTTGTGGTTTCTTATCATATATTTGAATCTATTGAATAAAATAACCTTGCCCAACGGCACCGCAAGTCGGCTATCTCGGGCACAGGCGCACGTCATATAAGCTGTGCATCGATGTTTGATGGATATGGAGATGCAAGATGACACTGATCGATAAACTGCAGAATGCAAAGCGCCCGTTCCTGACAGATGGCGGGTTTGAAACCTGGCTGCTGTTTCAGCGCGGGTTCGATCTGCCGCAGTTCGCGGCGATCATGCTGATGAACGATGATGCCGCGCGGGCCGCGATGCGCGAATACTTCGATGAATTTCTGGCGATGGCACAGCAGGCGCAGACCGGTTTTGTGCTGGATACCAACACATGGCGCGGCTGTGTTGAATGGGCACCCGCATTAGGCATTTCAAAGGAAGAGCTGCTGAAATTGTCCGCCGATGCAGTGCAGTTTGCGTGTTCTGTGCGCGATGACTGGCGCGCGCGTGTGCCCGACATTGTGATCAACGGCGTCGTCGGTCCGGCTGGCGATGGCTATCAGCCCGGAAAGGTTGCCGGAAGCGATGCGGCTTTTGCGATGCATAGCCCGCAGATCCGTGCTCTGGCCGATGCCGGGGTTGATATGATCACCGCGATGACGATCAACACGATTGGTGAGGCGACCGGCATTGTGCGAGCGGCGCGCGATATCGGTGTGCCGGTTGCCATCTCGTTCACGGTGGAAACCGATGGCCGGTTGCCAACAGGCGATTTGCTGGGCGCCGCGATTGATGCGGTGGATGAGGCGACCGGAGAAGCGGCGGCCTATTTCATGGTGAACTGCGCGCATCCCGATCATTTCCGCGATACGCTGACAAAAGGCGAGCGCTGGACCGGGCGTATCGGCGGGATCAGGGCCAATGCATCGCGGCTCAGCCATGCGGAGCTGGACGAGTCCGAAACGCTCGATCAGGGCAATCCGGAGGAATTTGGCCAGCTTCATGCCGAACTGGCAAACCGGTTGCCCAACTTGCGCGTGTTTGGCGGATGCTGCGGAACCGATCATCGCCATGTTGCCTGCGCGTCGCACCATCTGCATGGCGAAGCTGTGGCCTGAATTTTGCAGTCGGCCCGGCGATTGCCGGGCCGGTTTGCCAATCGGGCAATAGCCACTTTCGCGTTTCGCGCTTATGACCCGGCGCGTGAGTGATCTTCCTGTCCATGCTGTTTTGCCCGATCTGCTGTCGGCCTTGCAGGCGCGCAATGGCGCGGTGCTGATCGCGCCGCCGGGTGCGGGCAAGACGACCGCAATTGCGCCCGAGCTGATTGGCGAAGCGTGGTGTGGCGGCACGGTGATCCTGCTCAGCCCGCGCAGAGTGGCTGCACGCGCAGCAGCAGAGCGGATGGCGGAACAATTGGGTGAAAAGCCGGGGCAGACGATTGGCTATCTCACCCGGCTGGACAGCAAACGATCGGCCCAAACGCGGGTTCTGGTGATGACCGAGGCGATTTTCGTTTCGACCATTCTTGGAGATCCTGAACTGTCCGGCGTTTCTGCGGTGCTGTTTGATGAAGCGCATGAGCGGCATCTGGATAGCGATCTGGGGCTGGCGCTCGCGATTGAAAGCCAGCAGGTATTGCGGCCCGATTTGCGGCTGCTGGTGATGTCTGCAACGATCGATGGAGAGCGGTTTGCCGCGCTGCTCGATCAGGCGCCGGTGATCGCAAGCGAGGGTAAAGCGCATCCGCTGGCGATCCGCTGGCTGGGTGCAAACCCTGAATTGCGCACGCCCGATGCGATGGCGTCTGCAGTTCTTACGGCATGGCGCGAACACGATGGCGATGTGCTGGCATTCCTTCCCGGCGTGGGAGAGATTGAGCGCACGCGCGAGCGACTGGCCGAGAAGTTGCCCGGTGCGCTGATCCTTCCGCTTCATGGGCAGTGCGATCCGGCAGCGCAACGTGCGGCGATCCGGCGTGATCCGCAAGGGCAGCGGCGCATCGTGCTGGCTACCGCGATTGCTGAAACGTCGCTGACGCTGGACGGGGTTTCGGTCGTCGTCGATTCCGGGCTTTCGCGCCGGGCGGAGTTTGACAAGGCGGCGGGGGTAACCCGGCTGGTAACCCATCGGGCCAGTCAGGCATCGGCGGCGCAGCGGGCAGGGCGCGCGGCGCGTCAGGGGCCGGGTGTTGCCTGTCGCTTGTGGGAAGAGGCTGCGCACGCGGGCCGGCCTGAATTTGATCCGCCCGAAATCGAAACGTCCGATCTCGCCGCGCTGGTGCTGTCACTGGCCAAGTGGGGCACGCGCGATCCGGCAGGCATGGCGTGGATCGATCCGCCGCCTGCCGCTTCGGTTGAAGCGGCGCGCGCGCGGCTGGAAGCGCTGGGCGCGCTTGATGAACAAGGCGCGATCACGCCATTTGGCGATCGGGTTGCCAGTTTGCCGATGGACCCGGCGCAGGCGGCGATGGTGCTTTATGGGGCGCAGGCAGGCCAGTCTGCCAAGGCGGCAAAGCTGGCTCTATTGTTGCAGGAACGCGGGCTTGGCGGGCGCGGTGAGGATCTGCTCCAGCGGCTTGATCGGTGGAATGGAGACAGATCGCCGCGCGCCAATGCTTCGCGCAAGCTGGCTGAACGCTGGGCGCAGCGCGCGGAAAAGGCTGAAAGTGCGGGGGCACCAACCCCGAAGAGCGCAGATCGCGATCTCAACCCCGCGCTGTTCCTTGCTTTTGCGCGGCCTGATAATGTTGCAAAAAAGCGCGATGCAAATGGGGAACGCTGGCTCTCCTCAGGCGGGCGCGGCTATGTACTTGATCCGGCATCTTCGCTGGCACGGGCCGATTGGCTGGTGATCGGCGATGCGCACGGGCAGGCGAAAGGCGCGCGCATCACCGCGGCAGCGGCGCTCACGACAGAGGAAGTGGAAAGCGCGCTCGATCATCTGATTGAACGACAATCGACGCTGCGCTGGAATGAGGCTGAGGGCAGGGCCGAAGCGCGGCTGGAACGGCGGATGGGTGCGATCATGCTGGCCAGCGGGCCAGACCCGAAGCCCGATCCCGATGCGATGGCCGCGTTCCTGCTGGAAACCGCGCGCACCCGCATGAACAGTTTGTTGCCCGGCGCGTTGATCGCCCGTGCGCGCCATGCCGGGATTGACGCGCTGGCCCCTGCGGCGCTGGCCGAAACGGCGCAAGACTGGCTTTCTGCGCTGCTTTCCGGGCGGCGTGACCTTAACCTTCCTCGCGGCAAAGTTGCAGAGGCTGTGCTGGCAACGCTCGATTGGGAAACGCGCCAGCGGCTGGATCGGCTTGCGCCGTCCCGCTTCACCAGCCCGGCGGGGACGGACCATGCGATTGATTATGACGATGAAGGCGGGCCATGCGTGGAAGTGCGGGTACAGGCGCTGTTTGGTCTTGATGTGCATCCCACCATCGGCCAGCCAGCAAGGCCGCTGCTGATCAAACTGACATCGCCCGCAGGCCGCCCGATCCAGTCCACACGCGATCTTCCGGGTTTCTGGCGTGGATCCTGGCGCGATGTCGTGCGCGATATGAAAGGGCGCTATCCCAAACACCGCTGGCCCGATGAGCCATGGGCCGAAGATCCCGGCCTCAAGACAAAAAGGGCGCATGAGGCATCAAAGCGGTCTTGATTTAGCGCGCAAAACGGGACAAGCGAAACGGATGACCGCACGTATCTATCAGCGCCCGAAAAACGCCATGCAGTCCGGCAAGGCCCGCATTGACCAGTGGGTTCTTGAATTTGAACCTGCCGAAGCGAAACAGCCCGATCCGCTGATGGGCTGGGCCGGTTCTGGCGACACGCAGCAGCAAGTGCAGCTGACGTTCGCTTCAAGCGAAGATGCACAGGCATATGCGCAACGCTATGGAATTGACGCGCGCGTGCATCCAACTCCGCCACGCCGTCTGAAAATTCAGGCTTACGCGGATAATTTCCGGTAGGTTTGAGTCTTTGTTGGGAGCGACCAAGACATCCGTCTTGGCCTTGCGGTACCGGCCCGACTCCCCCGCCCAACCACCCGATATCCTTCAGGTAACCTGTATCGGGCGGTTGGGCGGGGGAGTCGGGCCGGGGCCGCATCCAGCCGTGAGGCTGGAAAAAGACTCCCCCGGGCGCAGGGATTGCGAAAGCAAGCCCGAACAGACGCCACAAAACGCCTTACTTCTGCAATTCGATCAGCGTGTAATTGATGAAATACTCATCGATGAGCGGCAGTTTGAGCAGGGCTTTGCCGATGGCGTGTTTCGGGCCTGACTGGCCGAAGCCGCGGTTGTCCTGTCGGACAATGCGAAATCCCTCATCGCGCACCATCCGGTTGAATGCAGGGATATCCAGCTCGTTCAGATAGCCCTGTTCGCGAAAGGTGCTGGCCTGCGTCCACTTGTTGGGCAGTTTTTTGCCGTGTTCGTCCAGATCCCAGTGGCCGGGCACATAATCGGGATCGTCGTATAGCCGTGCGGCAGTTTCAAACAGCGCTTTTTCGCCGAAGATCACATGCGCCCACGGAATCGGGATCAGCGCTGCCATGTGGGGGCCGAACGGACCCTTGAACGGATACCATTCGATCAGCACTTTCCCGCCCGGACGCAGCACCCGATGCCAGTCGGCCAGAATGGCCTGCGGATTCATAACGTGTTCCATGCAATCGAATGCCAGGATCGTATCGGCGCTGGCATCGTCCACCGGCAGGCCCGATGTATCGCCCAGCACAAACCGGACATCGGGCGTGGACAGGCTTGCCTGCTCGGCTTCCAGCGCACGATTGGCGCGTTCGATGGCAATTGCGTCGATATCCACGCCAACGATTGAGCGCGGCTCGCGCGTTTTGGCCAGAAACAGCGAAAGCGGCCCTTCGCCGCAGCCGAAATCGAGCACGTCTCTACCGTTGATGTCGCTATCGCAGAAGCGCACCCAACTGCGGCGCATTTCCTCCTCGCGCCACGCGGAATACCTGTCTGGATCGCTGGCCTGAGCCGTGGGCGGCTTGATCAGGCTGCGCGATATCCGGTAGCAAAGTTCGGTCCGCAACATGGCAATTCGCTTTGGTTTGGCGGGGTGAAGCCGCTTTTTAACCTCGAATGGCTTGTATTTCGTTAAGCATGGCCTGGATTGCGCGTGATGGACGAGATGGCTTGCGAAACGGCGCGGTTGCCGCCATATGCCCGGCCGGGAGTCGGGTGGACGTTTGCGTTCGCCAACCTGGTCAGGTCCGGAAGGAAGCAGCCACAACGGATTGCGGCGGGTCGCCCGGCTCCTTTATTCCCCTTTCATTCTTGAACGCGCTTCGTTGCGAGAGCCTGTTGCGGGCACCAGTCCGCTGAATTTGCCCAGCCCGATCGGTGGCATGTTGCCATAGATCGTTTCATGCCCAGCGCGCTCCACGCAATATGTTTCGTGAAAGATGCCCACGGTCCCGTCAGAGCCGACGGCCTTGTTGAATGCCGTCCATGCGGGCCAGTGTTTACGTTCACGGTCGCGGGCATAGCTTTCAAGGCTTTCGAAATCGCGCCAGTACTGAATGAATATGAATGTGCGCATACCCTGGCGCATCGTTTCGGCGCCCAGAAACCCGCTTTGCGGATCGGCAGACAACTCGGCGATCATGGGGCCCATTGCTCTGGCGACGGGAAGCCATTTCCCGATTTTGTGGAAATGGTTGATCCGCATCCCGACGATGAACACGACCAGCGGCCCCTCGTGGCTGGATGTGAAACGTCCTTCCTGAACTGACATCTGCAAGTTCCTTTCCAGTTGAAACGCCCTGATCGTGAAAAATCGGCATCTACCGATCTGTATAATCGACATCGCGGCGCAGTGCGCGTAAATCGTATGGACATGGATGATTCCCCGGATATCTTTGGCGACGAGCAGGACAAGAACGGCGAAAGCCCGCCAAGCGCTGCGGAACTGGAAGCCGCAGGCCAGTCCGCGCTGTTCGGTGCGCCCGATGAGCAGCCGGCCGATCCGGTATCGTCGGATGAAGCTGCGGATGTAGCGAAGGCCATTCCAGAGCAGCGGCAGCCCAGACAGCCCGAACCCGATCCTCCAGTGATCGAAGCGCCCGCTGCACAGCCATATCGCGTGCTGGCGCGCAAATACCGCCCACAAACCTTTTCCGAGCTTATCGGACAGGAAGCGATGGTGCAGACGCTGGCCAACGCAATCCGGCGCGACCGGCTGGCCCATGCCTTTTTGATGACCGGCGTGCGCGGGGTGGGCAAAACCTCCACCGCGCGGCTGATCGCCAAGGCGCTCAACTGCGTCGGGCCCGATGGGCAGGGCGGTCCGACAATTGATCCGTGCGGGCAGTGCGATCCATGCACCGCGATTGCCGAAGGGCGCTTCATCGATGTGATAGAGATGGACGCGGCCAGTCATACCGGCGTGGACGATGTGCGCGAAATTATCGAGGCGGTGCGCTATGCCGCCGTATCGGCGCGCTTCAAGATCTATATCATCGACGAAGTGCACATGCTTTCGCGCAATGCGTTCAATGCGCTTTTGAAAACGCTGGAAGAGCCGCCCGCGCATGTGAAATTCCTGTTCGCCACAACAGAGGTGGACAAGCTGCCGGTAACGGTTTTGTCCCGCTGTCAGCGGTTCGATCTCAAACGCATCCCGGCGCCGATGCTGGCCGATCATTTTTCCGCGATTTGCGAAAAGGAAAATGTGAACGCGGAGGCAGAGGCGCTGGCGATGATCGCCGCGGCGGCGGAAGGTTCGGTGCGCGATGGCTTGTCGATCCTCGATCAGGCGATTGCCCATGCCGATCTTGATGGCGAAGGCACCGTTCGCGCCGCGCAAGTGCGCGATATGCTGGGGCTGGCCGATAAAAGCGCGCAAAGAGAACTGTTTGCCAGTCTGCTGGAAGGCGATGGTGCGGCTTTGCTTGCTCATGTCGAACGTCAGTTCGCGCTGGGGATTGAGCCGCTTTCGCTGATGGGGGGGCTGATGGATCTGGCGCACCGGATCACGGTTGCACAAGTCAGCGGCGAACCATCCGATGCGCCTTCAGCCGATGAACGCGCGGCTGTTGAAGGTTGGGCCGGATCGCTCAAACCCGCGCAGCTCCATCGGCTGTGGCAATTGCTGCTCAAGGGCCATGCCGAAGTGCGCAGCGCGCCCGATCCGCTGATTGCCGCGCAAATGGCGTTGCTGCGGGTGATGCATGCCGTTGATATGCCCGATCCCGGCACGCTGATGCGCAAACTGGAAGAAATGGGCGCGAATGCGGCTCTGGCACCCGCCCAGGCCGCTGGCACCAGCGCGCCTTCGGGCACAACGGCGGGCGCGCCCGTGCAGATGACGCCGCAATGGCATGCGCTGGTCGATGCTGCGGACCATGCGGGTGAGATTATGCTGGCGAACACGATGCGCATGCAGGTGCGCGTGGTTGAGCTGGGCGAAGGCGTGCTGCGCTATACCCAGCCGCCGGGCTTCAAAGAGGATATTGCGCCCGTGTTGCGCGCGGGGCTTCAGAAAGTCACTGGAGATCGGTGGCAGGTCGAACGCGTTGTCGGCGATGGCCAGCCCACTCTTGTCGAGCTGCAGGATGCGGTGAAAGAGGCCGAACAACAGGCGATGCGCAGTGCCCCGCTGGTTGAAGCCACACTGGCCGCGTTCCCCGATGCGGAGCTTATCAACGACGATGAAAACGCCCGCCGCGCTGGCGGTGCGGGCAAATGGTGACCGGGACAGAAAAGGACGTCACACCGTGAAATCGATGGAAGAAATGATCCAGGCGGCGCAGCAGGCCGCCGAAACGATCCAGAAGCAGATGACCGAAACGCAAAGCAAACTCGATTCGGTTGAGGTTGAAGGCGTTTCAGGTGGCGGGCTGGTGAAGATCCGCTGTTCCGCCAAAGGCCGGGTGGTCGGCGTCGCAATTGACGGTAGCCTGATGCAGGTTTCGGAAAAGCCGATCCTCGAAGATCTGATCGCTGCCGCCTACAATGATGCCCGCGCCAAGGCCGATCAGGTGGCTGGCGAGGAAATGGCCAAAGTCCAGCAGGGCATGGGCCTGCCACCGGGCTTCAAGATGCCGTTTTAACGGAAGGGGGATTCGGGCCGCTGCCGCCAGGCGATGGCGGATGTCATCGCCGGACCCTGCAAAAACCTTTCATGCGGACAAAAACCCCGAGAAACACGCCGAATTGCACTCCTGTACATTGAAGCGTAAGGTGTCGGGGCTTACGTTGCGGCTATAACCTTGATCCAGAAGGACGAACGGCGCCATGCGTGTTGTCATTTACGATGAGGAATGCCTCGAACCGATTACGGTGGTGAATCTTCCGGGCCTTACCGAGAAGAATCTCGAGGAAAAACGCCATTGGCGCGTCTCGATCCACGATGGCATGAACGAACCGCGCGAAGCCAGTGTGAACCGCGCATATTCGGATTCGCTGCGTTATGTCGATCTGTCGTTTGAACGGATTGTCCGGGTCACCGTTGGCCGGGGCAAACAGGTGACCTGGATGTGCCTCACCCGTGCCACAGAGCTTGCGATGCTGCTTACGCCAGACTGGCTGCCTGGCCAGCGCCCGGCGATAGAGCAGTTGCAGCTTGAAAAAGAGCGTCTCGCCAGCCTGATGATCGGATCGCTGACGTCTCGCGAGGTATAACGCCGCGCAACTGACGCATTCCCATCTGTAGCAGGCCCATCTGTAGCAGGCCCGTCATCTCCCGCACATATGACATCGCGAGAGGAGATACCGGCCATGCGGATTGAAACCCTGAAACTTGCGAGCGGTGTGGCTGCCCTGATCGCGTGCTGGCCCGTTGCCCTTGCGCATGGTGGAGCGGGGGGTGATCACGAAATTGTCGCTCCCGTTTCCGGCCCTTCGGACACGTCCGATCATGGCGCGGCACGCTGGCTGGCAGGCGATCACCATATTCACAGTCGCTATTCGGTCGGTTTTGATACCAGCGCGGAAAAGCCTGAGCCGATTATCGGCGGCGATGCGATCTATCCGATCCCGATGAACGCGATGATGGCGCGCAGGTTCGGCCTCAGCTGGATGGTCGCCACCGATCACGGCGGGCCGGGGCACAGCAAGATCAATCATGATCGCGCCTATCCCGAACTGGTGCTTTCGCGCGAACTGGTGCCCGATGTCGTCCAGTTTTTCGGTCTGGAGCTGAATACGCCGGGGGCGGATCATTCCAGCGTGATTGTGCCGGTTGGTGATGGGGAGGCGCAACGGCTGCGCTCGATCGAAGCGAGTTATGATGCGCGAGAGGTTTCTCCTGCCGATCCGCGCCGCAACACCGAGCAAAAAATGATCGCAGCGCTTCGCGCGATGCAGCGTTTTGAGCAAAAGCCGGTGGTGATCGCGCACCATCCATCGCGTTCCGCCAGCGCGCCCGGCGCGTATGGATTGACGACTCCCGCTGAGTTGCGTGCCTGGAACGACACCGCGCCGGATATCGCCGTCGGCATGGAAGGCGCACCCGGACACCAGGCCACGGCCGAGAAACCCAGCGTTGCGCGGCCTGAGGCTTATACCAAATACCTCGGCACCGGCCCGATCGCACGCGGTGTCTATTTCAACTATCCGACAATGGGCGGTTTCGACCAGATGACCGCGCGCGTTGGCGGCTTCTGGGATTCGATGCTGGGTGAGGGGCGCCGCTGGTGGATCACCGCCAATTCGGACAGTCATGTGCACTGGAGCGAAGGCGGCCTTGATTACTGGCCGGGCGAATATTCCAAGACTTATGTTCACGCTCGGAAAGATCCGGCCTCGATCCTGAAAAACCTGCGTGCTGGCAACGTGTTCGTTACCACCGGCGATCTGATCAGCGCACTGGAGATCACCGCGCAGACGTCCCAAGGCCGCATGGTTGTGCCGATCGGCGGTACGATCAGAGCGAAACGGGGAGAGCGCATCCGCCTGACGATCCGGTTCGTCGATCCCGATCGCCGGAACGCGCACGGTGACAATCCTCAGGTGGCCCGTGTTGATCTGATCCGCGGATCGGTGACCGGGAAAGTATCGGATACATCAAGCGATTCAAACCGGTCTGCCCGCGTGGAAAAACGGTTTATGCGCGCGGACTGGCACCGGGAAAAACAGCACAGCGTTATCGAGCATACGCTCGGCCCGGTGCGAAGTGCGGGTTATATCCGATTACGCGGCACGAATACCACCGAACCGGAGCCGCGCCCGGACACCGGCGATGAATCCGCATGGGACGATCTGTGGTTCTATTCGAACCCGATTTTCCTTGAGCTGACACGCTGAACCAGAACCGGACGGGCTGCAACCGGTCCTTGTCCCCTCGTTCAGGGTTGCCCGGGCTTTTCCGGGCCGTCCACAAGCTTGGCGGCCGCCCCCATTGCAGTGAAGGGGGGCTGACCCCATATCTGGCGAAATACGGCAGGGCTGAACGCTTTTGCCTCTGAAATTTCGTAAGAATGGATGATGTTTTGACTTTACTTCCGCTGCTTCCTCTTCGCGATATTGTCGTCTTTCCGGGGATGGTCGTGCCGCTGTTTGTTGGCCGTGAGAAATCCGTTGCTGCGCTCGAAGCGGCGATGGCTGGCGAGAAAGACATATTTCTGCTCGCTCAGCTCGATCCGTCATGCGACGATCCCGATCGCGACGATCTTTATGACACCGGCGTGATCGCCAGCGTTTTGCAGTTGCTCAAGCTGCCCGATGGCACCGTGCGTGTGCTGGTCGAAGGGCAGGAGCGGGCAAATCTTCAGGAATTGCGTCCCGAACCGACTGCGGATGGCGAGATGTTGCTGGCACAAGTGCAGCCGATCGATCCGGTCAGCGCGTCGGGAACCGAAGTTTCGGCGATGATGCGCTCTGTGGTTGAGCGGTTCAACGAATATGCCAAGCTCAACAAGAAGCTCTCGCAGGATGCCGGAGACCAGCTTGGCGATATCGATGACGCGGCGAAACTGGCCGATGCCGTCGCCGCGCAACTGGCGGGCAAGGTGTCCGATAAACAGGCCCTGCTTTCAGAGGCCGATCCGATGAAGCGACTGGAAATGGTTTACAGCTTCATGGAAGGCGAACTGGGCGTGCTTCAGGTGGAGCGCAAGATTCGCGGCCGTGTGAAGCGGCAGATGGAAAAGACCCAGCGCGAGTATTACCTCAACGAACAGCTCAAGGCGATCCAGTCCGAACTGGGTGGCGAGGCTGAGGAAGCCGACGAGCTTGCCGAGATCAAGGACAAGATCGAAAAGCTCAAGCTTTCAAAGGAAGCAAGGGCCAAGGCGCGCAGCGAGTTCAAGAAGCTGAAATCGATGCAGCCGATGAGCGCGGAAGCCACGGTTATCCGCAATTACCTCGATGTGTTGCTTGGGCTGCCGTGGGGCAAGAAATCGAAGCTGAAGCGCGATATAACCCAGGCCCAGAAGATTCTCGATAACGATCACTATGCGCTTGAAAAAGTGAAGGATCGCATTGTCGAATATCTGGCGGTGCAGGCACGTACCAACAAGCTGAAGGGCCCGATTCTTTGCCTTGTTGGCCCACCGGGTGTGGGCAAGACCTCGCTTGGCAAATCAATCGCGCGGGCGACAGGCCGGGCGTTTGTGCGCCAGTCGCTGGGCGGTGTGCGCGATGAAGCCGAAATTCGCGGTCACAGGCGGACCTATATCGGATCGTTGCCGGGCAAGATCGTTACCAATCTGCGCAAGGCGGGTAAATCGAACCCGCTGTTCCTGCTCGACGAAATTGACAAGCTTGGCCAGGATTTCCGAGGCGATCCGGCATCGGCCCTGCTCGAAGTGCTGGATCCAGAACAGAACGCGAAGTTTCAGGATCACTATCTTGAGCTCGATTTCGATCTGTCCGACGTGATGTTCGTCTGCACGGCGAACAGCCTCAATCTGCCGCAGGCGCTGCTTGACCGAATGGAGATCATTCGCCTTGAAGGCTATACCGAAGACGAAAAGGTCGAGATTGCGGAACGTCATCTGCTTCCCAAGCAGATTGAGGCGCACGGCCTGAAAGACGGCGAATTCGCGCTTACCAGCGACGGCCTGCGCGATCTTATCCGTTATTATACGCGTGAAGCCGGTGTGCGGACTCTGGAACGTGAAATCGCCCGGCTGGCGCGCAAATCGCTGCGCAAGATTCTAGAAGGTGAAGCCAAAAGCGTAACGATCACGCCTGAAAATCTGGGGGACTTCGCCGGGGTGCGCAAATTCCGCCATGGGGTTTCCGAAGAGGAACATCAGGTTGGCGCGGTGACAGGCCTTGCATGGACCGAAGTGGGCGGCGAATTGCTGACGATCGAAAGCGTGACCGTGCCCGGCAAAGGTGCGATCAAGGCGACCGGCAAGCTTGGCGAAGTGATGAGCGAGAGCATCCAGGCCGCGTTCAGTTTCGTGAAAGCGCGCAGCCCGGCATATGGCATCAAGCCTTCGATCTTCGCGCGCAAGGACGTTCACATGCATTTGCCCGAAGGCGCGGTTCCCAAGGACGGGCCGAGCGCGGGCATCGGCATGGTCACGTCGATCATTTCCACGCTCACCGGTATTCCCGTTCGCAAGGACATCGCAATGACCGGGGAAGTGACCTTGCGCGGGCGCGTTCTTCCGATCGGTGGTCTCAAGGAAAAACTGCTGGCGGCCCTTCGCGGAGGGATCAAGCTGGTACTGATCCCCGAAGAGAATGAGAAGGACCTCGCGGAAATTCCCGACAATGTGAAAGCCGGGCTGGAGATTGTTCCGGTTGGCCATGTCGACGAAGTTCTGTCGCGCGCGTTGACCGGCAAGCTGGAGGCGATAGAGTGGACCGAGGCTGACGATCTTGCGAGTCAGGCTGCGGCGCCTGCGCTTGGCACGCCGGGCCGGACAACCACCGCGCACTGAACATGCTGCACTGCGGCGACTCGGCGCGGTCGTTTTCGGACAGATTTTCGGATTTGTCGCGATGTTGCAATGCAGCAAGCCCGGAATGTCCCGATATGGGGAAAAAACCTACCAAATTGGGGCTTTGTGGCCGAATTTGGCTTTGACACGCCTCGGAAAATTCGCTCATGTTGCGCGTCTTCTTCACAGGCGATTCCAAGAATTTGATTTCCACCAAGGTAGGGGGTTTACGTAATGAACAAGTCCGATCTCATCAGCGATGTTGCCGATTCAAGCGGTCTGTCGCGCAGTGATGCGACCAAGGCAGTCGAAGGTGTGTTCGATGCCATCACCGCTTCACTGAAAAAAGGCGATGAAGTTCGTCTTGTCGGCTTCGGCACTTTTTCGGTCGCACGGCGCAAGGCGTCAACCGGTCGTAACCCGCGCACTGGCGAGCCGATGCAGATCGCTGCGTCCAATCAGCCTAAGTTCAAGGCTGGCAAGGGTCTGAAAGACGCCGTTAACTGATGATGTTCGGGCGCGTGTCGCTCGATCGACATCATGAGTTTCGAAAAGCCGCGTGTGCCATGGCATGCGCGGCTTTTCTGTTTCAGCGCGCCAGTCTGATCAGCGCCGTCGGAGCCGCCGTGCTGCGTGCATTGACTGCCCAGCTCAGCGAGCGGCCCATCGGTGCGGCTTGCGGGCCGGTCTCCGTATTGTTGGCAAGAATTTCGCCATCCGTCCGGATGGTGAAAGTCCCGTCCATTTTCGGAATATTCGGTCCCTCGGCATCTTCGCCGGCCGATTTGGCCGCTGCCTGCATCATGCCGCCGAACGGACCCGTGCCGGATGAGGGCCCGAAAGCAGGGGCATCGACCCGAACGGTGCCATCCTGCCTGATCGCGATCTGGACGAACGCGCTTGCCATCGGAAAACGCTCGATCGTCGGGAAGCTGAAATCATGCCCCAGCTTGCCGGTTAGCACGAATTCGACATCGAAAAGTCCGTCTCCACGATGTTCGACGCGCTTCCAGCCTTCCTGATTGCGCAGGCGTTTTACCAGTTCGGCCGCGGCTTGCGGATCGCCCGGATCGATGCCGCCAAGGAACAGTTTGGCCGATTCGGCCTCGCGGTTTCTCTTCGCGGCCTTGCGTTCCCATGCAGATTTCTGTTGGGAAATTTCCTGGGACGTGCAGGGCCGCTCAGTCTGGGTTCCCGCCTTGTGACACGGTTTCTCGCGAAACTCTTGCTGACCCTCGGCAAACTTGCTGAGCGGGAGCATATACATCTCGCCCGTGTAGCTGAACCGGAATGCACCATCCTTCCGGATGTCGAGCGATGAGGTGAATTTGCCCGGTGTCAAAAGGCATGCGGAGAGCATCAGGCCAAGTGAAAGAACCATCGCGCCAGCCAGCGTTTTGCGTCCAAATCTTTGAAGTAGCATGGGAATTTGCCTTTCCGTCGCGGGTCGGTTTATGTGCGGGTGGCCACGGCATAAAGCGAAATTGCTGCCGCATTGCTAACATTGAGGCTCTCGATCGCGTCGCTGATCGGCAAGCGCGCAAGTGCATCGCAATGGTGCTGAACATTCTGCCGCATCCCTTCGCCTTCCGCGCCCAGTACCAGCGCAACAGGCCCCGTCGGCAGGCTTTGGGCCAGCGTCTGTTCGGCTTCGCCCGTCAGGCCGATGCGCCAGTAGCCTGCTTCCGCAATTTCATCGAGCGCGCGCGCAAGATTGACGACGCGGACCCACGGTACGATCTCAAGCGCACCCGAAGCCGACTTCCCAACCGTTCCCGATTCCGGGGGCGCATGGCGGTCTTGCGTCAGAATTGCGCAGGCGCCAAAAGCCGCTGCTGAACGCAGGATTGCTCCGACATTGTGCGGATCT
Organism: uncultured Sphingomonadaceae bacterium; assembly: GCA_947258815.1. Classification (GTDB taxonomy): domain Bacteria; phylum Pseudomonadota; class Alphaproteobacteria; order Sphingomonadales; family Sphingomonadaceae; genus Novosphingobium. Next base: position 281,217 of record CAMYJW010000030.1, on the reverse strand, counting down.
GTAACCTGATCGAGAACGATCAGAGGTTTCCCGGCATCGCCTGTCAGGACGTCATCGAGAAACAGATCGGGCAGGGGATCGCAATCCAGAACCAGCCCCTGATGCGGCGCATCGCGCGCAACCAGTCGCGCAAGATCGGTGCTCTGAGCCCATTCGACCGGGAAATCGGGCGGCAATTCGCCATCAAGCGTATCGACGGCCTCGCGCGTTGCCCACAGTTTGCGGTGGCTGCGCAGAGGATTTTTCAGCGCTGCTTCAACCGCATGGCGCCCCCATAGCCGCGTTGCGCCTTTCGCGGCCCTGCCGCTTCCGCGTCCGCCCTGCATGCGGCCCGCGCGTCCTCTGAGTGCTCTGGAAGGCTTCCCTTCGCCGCGCTTGCCCATGTTCTGTCCTTGTTAAATCGCCACAATGTTTTGCAGGCTCTGCCAGCCACCCCATTGACAGGCAAGGCCCGGTTCGCCAATAGCCCGCGCTCTCGGTTGAAAGGTGCCCCTTGTGGGTGCTCGCAAGACGGTATTCTCCGTCACCGGCAATCCGGTGTGGACAGGTGGCCGAGTGGTTAAAGGCAGCAGACTGTAAATCTGCCCGCGCAAGCGTACGCTGGTTCGAATCCAGCCCTGTCCACCACCGATCTTCTCGCCAAAGCCCGCTCATCCCCGTTTAAGCCTTGGAAACGCTTGGGTTTGGTGTCCGCACATGCCCGTAGCTTCCCGTTGCTGCTTGCGTGCAACCGCGCTATAGTGTGGGGGGGGATGTGGGGGTGGATCGGTTTTCCCCCACACTTTGTTCCACTGGCGGAAGCCGCAATTGTGTGGGGGAACGAGATGGGCAAGCTGACAGCGACGGCAGTGCGGGCCGCTTTGACGAATCCAGGCACCTATCAGGATGGTGAGGGGTTGTTCCTGAAAGTTGATAAGCGCGGCGGCGCTTCATGGCTAGTGCGCCTGCAACGTGACGGAAAGCGACGCGATATAGGGCTTGGCAGTGCGAAGCTGCTCACGCTGGCCGATGCCCGCGACAAGGCTAGGGATGTGCGCAAGGCCATCAAGGTCGAGAAACGCGATATTCTGGCCGAACGAAAGGATGCCGCCGCAGCAAAGGTGACGTTCCGCGAAGCGGCGTGCCAATACCACAAGGAAAATGAAGCGGGCTGGAAAAGCGATGTCTATCCGCGTCAGTGGCTCGCCAGCCTTGAAAACTATGCATTTCCCAAGCTGGGCGATTTTCCGACCGGCAGCATCACTGCGGCGGACATCATCACCGTGCTGACGCCGATCTGGCAGGAAATTCCCGAAACTGCTCGCCAAGTGCGTAATCGGATTTGTGCGGTGCTGGATTACTCCCATGCGAAGGGCTGGCGTTCAAGCGAAGCCCCGTCCGGCAACGGCAGTCTGAAAGCTGGGCGCGGTCTGCCCCGACAAGTGAAAGAACGGAAGAACCGCAAGGCGATGCCCTATGTCGCTGTGCCTGCATTCATGGTTGCCCTGCAACGCAAACCATCCTTTGGACGGCTGGCGTTGGAGTTGCTGATACTAACCGGTGTGCGCTCACAGGAGGTGCGGCTCGCGACATGGGCTGAATTCGACCTTGATGCCCGTCTTTGGACGATTCCAGCCGATCACATGAAGCGTGGCAAGGCTCACATGGTACCGCTCTCCGATGCGGCTCTGGCAGTGTTGGCGAAGGCGAAGGTATTGAGGCTGGCTGGAACGGACGTCGTGTTCCCCGGCACAGGCGGTAAGCCCATGTCCGACATGACGCTGTTGAAGGTGCTGCGCGACGCGAGCGAACCCTACCACGTCCACGGTTTCCGTTCCGCGTTCACCGATTGGGCGGCGAACGAGGGCTTCGCTGATGCTGTGGTTGAAGCCGCCTTGGCGCACAAGACGCCCGACGCGGTGCAGGCTGCCTATCGCCGGACAACCTATCTAGGTGCGCCCGGCCAGCCGGGAGCGCGCGTTAAGCTGATGGAAGAATGGGGCCGCTATTGTGCGGGCGGCGCGGCTGGCGGTGCCGATGTCGTGCCGATCAGAAAGACGAGGGGCGGCTAGTGGACGAGGAATTGAATTGGGGCTGTGTCCCCAGCGATTTTGCAGAGCAGCAGGCCATGAGGCAGGTAATAGAGATGGGGACATGGATCAGCGCCAGCGAGGCACGAGACATCGTTTCGCAGGGTTGGCAAGAAGACGGCAAGCCAACCGAAGCAATCTGTCGCCGTGCGAGGCAAGGGTATGTGCAAGCGGTGGCTTGGCGGTGGGTGACAATCGAGAAGGGCCAAAGATACGAAAAACGCAATCATCTCATTGAACGGGGTTTTTGGGATGATTGTGACATGGACCAGAACTGGTCGCATGGGGAATTTAAGAGCACGATTTACCCAAACGATGCTAAGTTTGAAATTGAAGCATTTGGCGTCACCTTCGAACGCTCGGATATTGAAGCCATTTCGCCTCCATCATCCGCGAATGCCTTTGCGCCAAATCTGCAGCTGGGGAGGCCAAAGGGTAGCGGCGGTTACGCTACATGAACCTACCGGCATCAGCCGGTCAGTCATTCAGAGAGCAAGCAAAGGCGCTTGGCAGCCCGCTACAGGAAGACCTACCCGACCTGATCGCTATTTTCCGACATTAGTCGCCATTATCCGACGAAGCCTGGCTGGGCATTTCCATGCTGTAACCGTGATAGCTCATGCAATTCCGCACGAGCGTTAGCGGAGTATTTCAACGTGGAAGCAATCCTGTGTTCTCAAGCCGAAGCCGGGAAAATGCTGGCGATTGGCAAAACGAAGTTGGGCGAACTGATCGCCCAAGGCGAGCTTGATTCTGTCCGCATTGGCGCGCGGCGGCTGGTGAAAATTGCCAGCGTCAGGCGGCTGGCTGGCGCCGAGCCTGACCAACAGGGGGAGGGGTGAAATGAGCAAGCACGAAATTCAATCGCGCGAAAGCAAAGCAGCAGAGCGGTATGAAAAATTCATCTTCGGAGATTTCGTGGCTGCTTTGGGTGCTCGTTATGTCGAGTGGGCCCAGACCGCGGGGCTCGACCGCAGCTATGTTGGTCGTGTGGAGCGTGGCGAGCACAATCTGACATTTGTGTCGTTGGTCAAGCTGTGTCGGGCGATGAGCTGCGATGTAGCAACACTTACCCACGGCCTTCCCACAGCAACGACGAGAAGGTGACTGGAACACATGAGCAACATCTGACATCAATGTATTTGAGTGCGGAGGCAAGAATCATGGATGTCGTATCAAGTATCTCCAGCGCTATTGAGATCGCTAAGAAGCTTCGCGAATTGAGCAAGAAAGTCGGTGAAGCCGACTTTAGGTTGCTGCTTGCCGATCTTGCGGACCAATTGGGAGAGGCCAAGCTGCAAGCGGCCAATCTCAAGATTGAGCTCGCACAAGCCAAGGAAACGATCAGCGAGTTGAACCAGCAAGCGGCAAGAATTGCTGGTTCAGGCCCAGAGCTTCACGATGGGGCGTACATCTTTGGTGACGCTACCAGGCATTATTGCACGGGTTGCTTCGATGCGCGCGGCCAGAAAATCACGCTGAGTGAGTTGGCTCCACCATGGAATGAGTTCGGCAAATGGGAGTGCCCCGTCTGCGAAAAGACATTTGGAACTAAAATACATGATGGGTGACGAGCCATGCGGTTGGTCGAACAGATTTTCTCCGGCTGGTTGAATTGCCGGGTTCGCCGCTCAGCGGACGGCGCGATACTTGAGCCGTTCGACGAATCTGCGGAGGCATGCAAGGAATTTCACCGAGTAGTTGCAAAGGTGCTCAAGCATAAAGGTGATGGCTACGGGATCAACTCTCTTGCAGGTCCTGACCCCAACGGCTCACCTGATATGGTCTGGATTACATGCGACGACGCTGAACTTGCTCGACAGAAAAGGGAGTCGATAGGGTATCCGAATCTCGCAGTTTGGTGCAATTGCGCCATAACACCGATTAAGAGGCGGGCGCAAAAAAATGAACCTTCGATATTCCACCACAAAATTTGGAAAAATTTTGAGAGCAATCATTGTACCCCCCTGGGGTCTTGAGATCGAATCCCCCCTTTGGGTGCCACTCAGCGGAAAAGAATTCTTTCTTGGTACGGTCCCGGTCGTGGGGACGCAGCGCCGTGGTCGGTTGCTCGGGCCCGAGTGTGAATGATTGGTGCTTTCTCTTGCGACTGACCGGCTAGGCGACGTAAAGGGCGGGGGATGGCACCGGTGCTCGTGCAGCGCCTCCAAAAGTGTGGGGGTGATTGTGGGGGTGTCGATAATAATTTATCATAAATTATTATTTTTCACTTATATAAGTGAAAGGTTCGATTCAAGCCCTGCACCGATTTGCATTGCATGAACGGGATTTGTCACATCAGAGTTATCCACCCTGCCGCGCCTCGTTGCGTTGCTTCGCCATTGCCGCGCGCGCGCGCAATTCCTAGATAGCCGCAATGCCCGGAGAGATTCTCGACAATCAGGGAAATGGAGAGGCGTCTTGGCACTGGCCGGCGATTCATCCTGAAGCCCGAAAATTTGCAGCGCTGTCAGCGATCCTGTGTGCGGTGGCGGCGTTTTTCGCATGGGAAACGATTGCCTGGCCGCTGGGTGCGCTGACAATCGGCATTCTTGCGTTTTTTCGCGATCCGCAACGCGTGACGCCAAAAGGCGACAGTTTCATTGTCGCGCCCGCCGATGGCCTGGTCACGCTGATCCGCGAAGTTGCGCCGCCACGCGAGATGACTGTCGATGACGGCAGCGGCGCGCCGGTTCTGGGCACCGAACCGGTGACGCGTATATCAATCTTCATGAGCGTGTTTGACGTCCATATCAATCGCGCGCCGATAGGCGGCACCGTGAGACGCTCTGTCTATATTCCGGGCAAGTTTCTCAACGCGGACCTTGATAAGGCAAGCGATGAGAACGAACGTCAGCATGTGATGATCGAGCGTAATGACGGCGTACTGATCTGTCTGACACAGATTGCCGGGCTCGTCGCGCGCCGGATCGTGCCATTCGTGAAACCGGGCGATATCGTTGCGGGTGGTCAGCGGATCGGGCTGATCCGGTTCGGCAGCCGGGTCGATGTCTATCTGCCGCAAGGGACGCAATCGCGCGTGTTACTGGGGCAAAGAATCGTTGCTGGCGAAACCGTGCTTGCCGAACTGGGCGAATCCAGGTTTGTCGAAGGGGTTTGCCAGTGAGCGAACCGGGCCGTGGCAGAGTGCGCAGGCGTTTGCCGCGGGTGCTCACGCTGCGGGCTCTGGTACCCAATGCCATTACGGCCGCGGCCTTGTGTGTCGGGCTGACGGGAATACGTTTTGCAATCGCCGAAGACTTCGAGAAAGCCGTGCTCGCGGTGATTCTTGCCGGCGTGCTGGATGGGATCGATGGCCGCGCGGCGCGTTTGCTGAATGCGCAGAGCAAATTTGGCGCGGAGCTCGACAGTCTTGCCGATTCCATCTCCTTCGGCGTTGCTCCTGCGCTTATTGTGTATCTGTGGACCTTACAGGCTTTGCCGAGTTTGGGCTGGATTGCGGCGCTGGCCTTTGCGATTTGCTGTGTGCTGCGGCTCGCCCGCTTTAATGCCGGTGTCGATCTTCCCGAGATGCCGCATCAAAGTGCGGGTTTTCTGACCGGGATTCCCGCGCCGGTAGGGGCCGGACTGGCGTTTTTACCGATCTACCTGTGGATCGTAACGGGAAACGCGATGTTCAGGGAGCCGCTTGCGGTTGCAGGATGGCTGACGCTGATCGCGTTTCTGATGATCTCGGCCTTGCCAACGCTGAGCTGGGCCAAACTGCGGCCTCCGCGCAGCATTCGTGTCGGGCTGATCGCAATTGTCGGAATTCTTGTTGCAGCCTTGCTGACCGAGCCGTGGCTCACGCTTGTCGCCATCTGTATCGCCTATCTCCTGCTGATCCCCGTGGGGCTCTTCAGGTATGCAAGAGTCAGGCAGCGACAGGCAGTGGCAACACCGTCCGGAGATTCGCCCGACGCGCCGTGAAATCCGGGCGGAGCACATTTGCTTGCGCATCGAAACGGACTTCACGGACGGAAAAGCGCAATTCGCGCGTCGTTTCGCAAGAGCGGATCGCATCGGGCAGGGCAAGCGCGGATCGCCCATAGCGGCGAACGGTCGTCCAGATTGCGCCAATCGCGCAGAACGCACCGAATGCGAACAGTGTTGTCAGCAAGATTGCGGTCATTTCTGGCGTTCTCCTGTGGTTTGCCTGTTCACCAATGGTGGAGGGCTTGTGGATAACTGATCTTTGTTCTAATAATGTTCTTATTGGCCGATGTTCACTAAATGTTCCGTCGCGTCAAGCGGAAATTTTCAGCGTTCTCGTTCAACGGTCCAATGCGAAGGTATTTGCACGTCTGAAATTTCCGGGTGCGTTCCGCTGCAACCATGCATGCACAACAGAAATGCGAATTGAGACTGGATTTCCGCGTGGTTCCCGGCTAAGCGCCCGACTCGTCGGCAGGAAGCAGCTCAATGTGGGCGGCTTTTCTGGCGGCAAATCCACATGGAAAGCACCTCACACCGGTGCCGCAGCGGAATGATCCGCACGGTCCTGCGCTTTCCAGAGGCATAACCGGAAAGGAATTTCTTATGGCGGCTCCTACCGTCTCCATGCAGCAACTGATTGAGGTTGGTGCACACTTTGGCCACCAGACCCACCGCTGGAATCCGCGGATGAAGCCGTATATCTTCGGCGCCCGCAACGGTGTTCATATTATTGATCTGTCGCAGACGGTTCCGCTGTTTGCCCGCGCGCTCGATTTCGTTTCGGCCACGGTTCAGGCGGGCGGCAAAGTGCTGTTCGTCGGCACCAAGCGTCAGGCGCAGCAGCCAATCGCCGAAGCGGCGCGCGCGTGCGGTCAGCATTTCGTCAATCACCGCTGGCTGGGCGGCATGCTCACCAACTGGAAAACGATTTCGCAGTCGATCAAGCGCTTCAAAACGCTGGAAGAACAGCTTTCGGGCGACACGGCGGGCCTGACGAAGAAGGAAGTTCTTCAGCTCACGCGTGAGCGGGACAAGCTGGAACTTTCGCTGGGCGGTATTCGCGACATGGGCGGCATTCCCGATGTGATGTTCGTGATCGATGCCAACAAGGAAGAGCTGGCGATCAAGGAAGCCAACGTGCTTGGTATCCCGGTGGTTGCGGTGTTGGATACCAACGTAAACCCGCATGGTATCGCGTTCCCGGTTCCCGGAAACGACGATGCCAGCCGTGCGGTTCGTCTTTATTGCGATGCGATCAGCGCAGCCGCGACCAAGGGCGGACAGGGCGCCATGAACGACTCTGGCGTTGATATGGGCGCGCTGGACGAGCCTGCGGCCGAACCGGCCGTTGAAGTTGCTCCTGAAGCTGCGGCCGAAGCACCGGCTGAACCCGCTGCCGAAGCTGCTGCGGAAGGCGCCGCGCAGGCCTGAAACGGTTTGCTGTCATGAAAATGTCGCGTCCCGTGGCCATGCGCTGCGGGGCGCACCACAGTTATGCAAGAGGAAATACGCGATGGCTTATACAGCTGCTGACGTGAAAAACCTGCGCGAGCGCACCGGCGCCGGAATGATGGATTGCAAGAACGCGCTTGCCGAAACCGATGGCGATCTTGAAGCGGCCGTCGATATGCTGCGTGCCAAAGGATTGGCCGCGGCGCAGAAGAAATCGAGCCGCACGGCCGCCGAAGGGCTGGTTGGCGTTGCCGTTTCGGGCACGCGCGGCGTTGCGGTTGAAGTGAATTCGGAAACCGATTTCGTTGCCAAGAACGATCAGTTCCAGGATTTTGTGCGCACGGTCACGCAAGTCGCGCTTTCGGCGGACAGCGACGATATCGAAGCGCTCAAGAACGCGGCTTATGCCGATGGAAAATCGGTCGCCGAGGTGCTGACGAACAACATCGCGACGATTGGCGAGAACCAGAACGTGCGCCGGATGAAGAGCGTTTCGGTCAGCAACGGAATCGTCGTGCCCTATATGCATAATGCCGCTGCGCCTAACCTTGGCAAGATCGGTGTGCTTGTTGCGCTTGAAAGCGAAGCGGGCGCCGATGTGCTCGAACCGCTGGGCAAGCAGATTGCGATGCACATCGCCGCGGCTTTCCCGCAGGCGCTTGATGCCGATAGTCTCGATCCCGAACTGATCGCGCGCGAGCGCAAGATTGCGGCGGAAAAGGCAGCCGAAAGCGGCAAGCCGGAAAACGTGCAGGAAAAGATGGTCGATGGCGCGATTGCCAAGTTCGCCAAGGAAAACGCGCTGCTCAGCCAGTTGTTCGTGATGGACAACAAGACGCCGATCGCCAAGGTTGTTGAGCAGGCGGGCAAGGATGCGGGTTCCGCGATTGTCCTCAAGGATTTCGTGCGCTTCCAGCTTGGCGAAGGCATCGAGAAGGAAGAAAGCGATTTCGCAGCCGAAGTCGCCGCTGCCGTTCAGGGCTGAACCGGCCTTTTCAGGCAACTCTGAGCAATTCAATCCCCGCGCTGGCTGGCCGGTTTCCGGCCATGTCGGTGCGGGGATTTTGCTGTCTGCCACCCCGGCACTTGGCAGCGCCATGCATGCGGCTATAAGGGCCGCGCACTCCCGCAATACTTTCAAATCGAAGGTCTTATGAGCCTGCCCAAATTCAAGCGTATTCTGCTCAAGCTGTCGGGCGAAGTCCTGATGGGAAACCAGCAATACGGGATCGATCCTGAATTTGTGGCCGATCTTGCCGCCGAAGTAAAAGCGGCGCGCGAAACCGGGCTTGAGATTTGCCTGGTGATCGGCGGGGGCAATATCTTTCGCGGGCTGGCCGGCGCTGCCAAGGGGCTGGACCGCACCACCGGCGATTATATGGGCATGCTGGCGACGGTGATGAATGCGCTCGCCATGCAAAACGCTCTGGAACAGCTGGGCGTGCCCACACGGGTGCAATCGGCAATTCCGATGGCGACTGTGTGCGAACCCTATATTCGCCGTCGTGCGACCCGCCATCTTGAGAAAGAGCGGGTTGTTATCTTCGCCGCAGGCACCGGCAATCCATTTTTCACCACCGATACCGGCGCGGCGCTTCGCGCGGCGGAAATGGGTTGCGATGCGCTGCTCAAGGGCACCAGTGTTGATGGGGTGTATGATGCTGATCCCAAGACACACCCTGATGCAAAACATTATGAAACGGTATCTTATGACACGGTTCTTACAAAAAACCTGAAGGTCATGGACGCAACGGCGGTTGCCTTGTGTCGCGAAAATGCCATTCCCATCGTCGTCTTCTCGATCAAGGAGCGTGGCAATCTGGCGCGCATTCTTGCAGGAGAAGGCACCCAGACAATAGTGCAGGAGGAGGCTTGATAATGGCCAAGTTTGACAAGGCCGATCTGGAGCGCCGGATGAACGGCGCGCTCGAATCGTTCAAGGGCGATCTATCTGGCCTTCGAACGGGCCGGGCCAACACGACGCTGCTCGATCCGGTGGTCGTTGAGGTGTACGGATCGCAGATGCCGCTTAATCAGGTGGCCACGGTGTCCGCGCCGGAGCCGCGCATGCTGACGGTGCAGGTGTGGGACAAGTCCAATATCCAGCCGGTTGAAAAGGCGATCCGCGCTGCCGGGCTTGGTCTTAACCCGATCAACGATGGCAACACCTTGCGTCTGCCAATCCCCGATCTGACCGAGGAACGCCGCAAGGAACTGGCGAAACTGGCCGGACAGTATGCCGAGAAGGCGCGCATAGCGATCCGCAACGTGAGGCGTGACGGCAACGAGGCGATCAAGGCCGATGAGAACAAGAAAGAAATCTCGGAAGACGATCGCAAGCGGCTTGAAGGCGAAGTCCAGAAGCTGACCGACGCGCAGATTGCCCATGTCGATGAAGAGCTTGCGCGCAAGGAAAAGGACATCCTCAGCCAGTGAATTCAGGCAGCCATGATGGCGGCGCTGGTGCGCGGGCGGATTTCGAAACGAACGGACGATTTGCAAGCGCATGAACATGCCCGCCGCCTCTGCGAAACATGTCGCGATCATCATGGATGGCAATGGCCGTTGGGCCAAAAAGCGGATGTTGCCGCGCGCGGTTGGTCATCAACGCGGGGTTGAGGCGGTGCGTCGGCTGGTGCGCGGCGCGCGCGAGTTTGGCCTTGAAGCGCTGACCATTTATGCCTTTTCCACCGAGAACTGGCAGCGCCCTGAAGAGGAAGTGTCAGACCTGATGGGGCTGATGAAGAAATTCATCATCAGCGATCTCGAAGAAATGGCGGAAAATGACATTCGCCTTAGAATTATCGGTGATTACAAAGCATTTTCAGCCGATGTTGTGAAACTGATTGAAGATGCGCTGGCGCGCACGGCGGGCAATTCCGGCACCATTCTGGCAGTTGCGCTCAATTATGGATCGCTCGATGAGATCGCGCGCGCCGCCGCACGGGCCGCGCAGGCCGGGGCGATTACCGCCGATTCGATTGAGGCGCATCTCGATACTGCTGAATTGCCGCCGCTGGATCTTCTGATCCGCACATCGGGCGAAGTGCGCCTGTCGAATTTCCTGTTGTGGCAGGCCGCTTATGCCGAACTCTATTTCACCGATGTGCTGTGGCCGGATTTCACCGCCGATCACCTGAAGCAGGCGCTTGAGGAATTTTCGGGCCGGGAGCGTCGCTATGGCGGACGCTGAACCGCGCGGGCGCTCCGATCTGGTCACGCGCACTGTTACGGCCGTTATCATGCTGTTTGTGTCGGGCACGGCGCTGTGGCTGGGCGGCATGTGGTGGATGGTGTTCGTGTTGCTGGTCGGCGCGGGGGTGTGGTTTGAATGGAGCGCGCTGTGTCTGCTGATGTTTCCACCGGGGACAACGCGCACGCTTTGGCGCGCGGGCGGTGCGATCTATTGCGGCATCGCGGCGGCAATGCTGCTGACCTTGCGGGATTTTGAGCCGGGCTTTCTGTGGGTTCTGATCGTTGTCGGCGGGGTTATCGTGACCGATGTCGGCGCTTATTTCGCGGGCAGGCTGATCGGCGGCCCGAAGATTGCACCGTCTGTCAGCCCTTCGAAAACCTGGGCCGGGCTGTGCGGCGGAATGCTGGCTGCGGGATTGCTGGGAGGCGGAGCGCTTGCCTTTATCGCCGCTGCTGCCTCGGCCATGGCGACCGGAAACGAAAGCAGTTCGATCTGGCCGGCGCTGGGAACCGGATTTGTGCTGGGCGCATTGCTGGCCGTGATCGCACAGGCAGGCGATTTCTTCGAAAGCTGGATGAAGCGGCGTGCGGGGGTCAAGGATTCGGGCAATCTGCTTCCAGGCCATGGCGGGCTGTTCGACAGGCTGGACGGTCTGCTATTGGTGCTCGTCGTGCTGGGTCTTGTCTTTCTGGTCGCGCGCCCGACAGGTGCGCTGTGACGCCGCGTTCGATTTCTATTCTGGGCGCGACCGGATCCGTTGGCTCGTCCACGCTCGATCTGATCCGGCGCGATCGTGAACACTGGCGCGTGGTGGCGCTGACCGCCAATGGCAACGCCGCAGAGCTGGCAAAGCTGGCGCGTGAGTTCCAGCCCGAAGTGGCAGTGCTTGCCGACGAGGCAAAGTTGCCCGAACTGCGCGATGCGCTGGCAGGAACCGCAATCGAAACCGCCGGTGGCACGCAGGCGTTGCTTGAAGCGGCGGGGCGGGGCGCGGCGCTGACGATTGCGGCGATTGTCGGCTGTGCCGGTCTGGCGCCGACCATGGCGGCGATCGAGCAAGGCGGAACCGTGGCGCTTGCCAACAAGGAAGCGCTGGTTTCGGCCGGCGATGTGATGACTGCGGCGGTAACGAAACACGGCGCGACGCTGCTTCCGGTCGATTCAGAGCATAACGCGATCTTTCAGTGCCTTGCCGGGAACGATCTGTGCGATGTTCGCAAGATAACGTTGACGGCCAGCGGCGGTCCGTTTCGCGAGTGGAGTGCCGGGCAACTGGAAACGGCGACGCCGCAACAGGCGGTGCGTCACCCCAACTGGGACATGGGCGCCAAGATCAGCGTCGATTCGGCCACGATGATGAACAAGGGCCTTGAACTGATAGAGGCGCACCACCTGTTTCCCGTTGGTCTCGACAAACTGACGATCATCGTTCATCCGCAATCCGTGGTGCATTCGATGGTGGAATTTGCCGACGGTTCGACGCTTGCCCAGCTTGGCCAGTCCGATATGCGTGTGCCGATTGCCTCAACGCTTGCCTGGCCCGGACGTATGGAAACCGTTTGCGATTCGCTTGACCTCGCGAAAATTGGCGAACTGACGTTCGAACAGCCGGATGAACGGCGCTTTCCCGCAACCCGGCTTGCGCGGCAGGCGGCAGAAGCAGGCGGCGCGATGCCCGCCGTGCTCAACGCCGCAAACGAAGTGGCGGTGGCTGCGTTTCTGGATAGTCAGATCGGGTTCACCCGGATCGTTGCACATGTCGAGAATGTGCTGTCCCGCTATTCGCCCGCAAAACCCGCTTCGCTTGACGATGTGCTGATGGTCGATGCCGAAGCGCGAGACTGCGCTCATATGCTGATGGAGACTGCCTGAAGTGCTTGAATCGCCATCGCTTCTGTTAACGCTGTTTGCGTTTCTGTTGTTGCTTGGGCCGCTCGTCGTGATCCATGAACTGGGCCACTATCTGGTTGGTCGCTGGTTTGGCGTGAAGGCGGAAGCGTTCTCGGTTGGCTTCGGCAAGGAACTGGCCGGATGGACCGACCGGCGGGGCACGCGATGGAAGCTGTCGGCGTTGCCGCTGGGCGGCTATGTGCAGTTCGCCGGAGACATGAACGCGGTCAGCATGCCCGATCAGTCGCCCGACGACGGACTGACCGATGAAGAGCGTGCGCAGACGTTCCACGTGCAGCCGCTCTGGCAGCGTGCGCTGATCGTGCTCGCCGGACCACTGACCAATCTGATATTCGCGGTGGCGATCTTCGCGGCCTTCAATCTTGCTTATGGCAAAGTTGTCGCATCAACCGAGATCGCCGAATTTTCCGAAAATTCGGCGGCGCAGGCGGCAGGCCTGAAAATCGACGATAAAATTCTCAGGGTCGATGACAATGCCGTCGCCAGTTTCACCGATATTCCCGAACTGATCGTCCCGTTTCCGGGGCGGACTGTCGACATCACCGTGTCGCGCGATGGTGAGGAGCTGACCGTTCCGGTGACGATCGCGCTGCAGGTGGAAACCGACAGGTTCGGCAATGAAGCCCGGATCGGTCGGCTGGGTATCGGCGCGGGCAAGGCTGAAATCGTTGAGGTTGGCGTGCTGGATGCGGTAACGCTGGGCGTTGAGCAAAGCCTTGCGATCATGCGCATGATGGTCACCGGAATTGGCCAGATTTTCTCAGGCGAACGTTCGGTCAAGGAACTGGGCGGGCCGATCAAGATTGCCAAGTATTCGGGCGAGCAGTTCAGCCTGGGCTGGTCTGCATTCGTCAGCTTTGCGGCGCTGATCTCAATTAACTTGGCATTCATCAACCTCCTGCCAATCCCCGCGCTCGATGGCGGGCACCTGGCTTTCTATGCGGCCGAAGCGGTGCGCAGGAAGCCGCTGGGTGCGCGCAGTCAGGAATGGGCGTTTCGCACGGGAATGGCCCTTGTTCTTGCACTGATGCTGATCGTTACGTTCAACGATCTGGTGTCGCTGCCGTTTTTCGGGGGATAGCCGGGGAGGTTTGGCTTGCGATAAGGGGTGCGGCCCGATTGTCTGCTTGATTGGGTGCCGCCCATCGGGCAGAGGGCTGCGATTGATCCGGTTCCGCGCATTGGTTCGGGCTGGAATGACGAAGTTGGCGTAGTTTAGGATGGGATGGTAAATGGTTCGCAGCTTTGATGCAGCCCGCGCGTCGCATTTGGCCGTGGCGCTTCTGGGAACCACGATTCTGGCCGGTGTGCCGGTCGCGGCTCTCGCACAGGAAACCGCCGCTGCCGATGGAGCCGATGCAGAGGTCACTGCGCCTGTTACCGAAAAGATCAAATCGATCAGGGTTCTGGGCAATCAGCGGCTGGAGCCGCTCACCATCCTTTCGTATATCCAGATGCGGGCCGGGCAGGACTATTCAAGCGCCCTCGCCGATCAGGCGCTGAAGGATCTTTACGCGACAGAGCTTTTCGCCAACGTGCAGGTGCGCAACGAAACCGGCGTCGTGACAATCGAGGTTCAGGAAAACCCGGTCGTCAACCGTATCGTGCTGGAAGGCAACAAGCGTCTGAAAGACGACAAGATCTATCCCGAGATCAAGGTCGCTCCGCGCCAGATTTTCACGCGCTCAAAAGTGCGCGCCGATGTTTCCCGCATTATCGAGCTGTATAAGCGGCAGGGCCGCTATGCCGCGACGGTTGAGCCCAAGATGGTGATGCTGGCGCAGAACCGCGTCGATATCGTGTTCGAGATCACCGAGGGCGACAAATCGAAGGTTCGCCAGATCAACATCATCGGCAACGAGAAGTTTTCCGATGGCGATCTGCGCGACGAGATGGTGACGAAGCAGGCGCGCGCATTCCGGCTGTTCAGTTCCAGCACCAGCTACGATCCCGACCGGCTGGCTTTCGACCAGCAAAAGCTGCGCCAGTTTTATCTGACCGAAGGTTATGCCGATTTCCGGGTCGTTTCCGCCGTTGCCGAACTGACGCCTGACAAGCGCGATTTCATCATCACTTATGTGGTTGAGGAAGGCGAGCGCTACAAATTCGGCCCGATCGAAGTGAACAGCGAATTGCGCGATTTTGACAGTGAAACGCTGACCGCGCGGCTTTCGATGAAAGAGGGCGACTGGTATAACGCGAAACTTGTCGAAGACACGATCGAGGGTCTGAACGAGGCCGCCGGCGCCTATGGCTATGCGTTTGCCGATGTGCGTCCGCGCTATCAGCGCAGCAAGGACGACCTGACAATGGGTCTGACTTTCGTGATCGCAGAAGCGCCGCGCGTTTATGTTGAGAAGATCGATGTGAACGGCAATACGCTGACGCAGGACAAGGTAATCCGCCGCGAATTTCGTCTCGGTGAGGGCGATGCGTTCAATTCGTTGCAAGTGAAACGGTCCACCAACCGGATCAACTCGCTGGGTTATTTTCAGGAAAAGTTCGAGGTTGAACAAAAGCCGGGCAGCGCGCCTGACCGGATCGCGCTGGAAGCCAATGTTGAAGAACGCCCGACCGGTGAACTCCAGCTTTCAGCCGGTTTTTCCAGTATCGAGAGCTTCATTTTCCAGGCGTCGGTGCGTCAGCGCAACTTTCGTGGGCGCGGGCAGACGATCGGCCTTTCGGGCAGCTATTCGCGCTATACCAAAAGCGTCGAGGCCAGCTTTACAGAGCCATATCTGTTCGATCGCAACGTTTCGATGGGCGTTGATATTTACCGGCGCGATTACAGCAGTTTCCGCTTCCTGACACAGGATCGGGACCGGACTTACGAACAGGCGACAACCGGCTTCCAGATCCGCGCGGGCTTGCCGCTGACCGAGTATCTCACCGCGGTGGGGCGTTATACGCTCAACTATGACGACGTGACTCTCGATCGCAATCAGTTCTTCTTCGATCTCGATGGCGATGGCGTGGAATCCTGCGAACCGATCCTTGCCGGGCGCTATCTTTGCGAAGCAATCGGCAAGCGCACCAGCTCGATTCTGGGTCTTTCGCTGATTTACGACAAGCTGGACAACCGGATTCGGCCCAGCAAAGGCTTGCGTGCCTCGATCAGCGGCGATTTTGCCGGGCTTGGCGGTTCGGTCAAATACGCGCGGGTGCGCGCCAATGCCGCGCGATATTTCCCGGTTGGTGGCGGTTTCATCTTCTCGCTGCAGGGCGAGGGCGGGGCGATCAAGTCTCTCGACAACAGTGGCGATCCGCTAACCGGCACTGACGATGTCCGGTTGACGGACCGCTTCTATCTGGGTGAACCGCAGATGCGCGGCTTCGATATTCGCGGGGTTGGGCCGCGTGTGATTCGCAGGCCCTATATCGATCTTGACGGCGATGGCATTCGCGAAACTCTCTCTGAAGACCGCAACCAGACGACGGACGATGCGCTGGGCGGCAAGGTTTATTACCTTGCCAGAGCGGAGCTTGAAATTCCGCTGGGTTCGGGCGCGCGCGAACTGGGCCTGAGGCCATCGATCTTTGTCGATGCCGGAGCGGTCTTCGGTCTTCGCAATCCGCAGACGATCGATACAGGGCCGGACGGGGTGTTCCTGCCGACGCGAAACAGCGATGGCGATCCGCTGTTCACTCAGATCGACGAAGCTGAACTCGATGCGGACGGTGTGTGCGTGGCGACAGCGACTTCGAATGTCACGAACGAGGAAAACCCCAACCCGCCAGCCTGCCTTACATCCAACGTCAACCAGGCGCTTGGCAGCAGTTTTGCCTTCCGCGAGGAGTTTCTGGGAGATACCTGGAAGCCGCGTGTGTCGGTTGGCGTCGGGGTGAACTGGAATTCGCCGTTCGGTCCGTTCCGGATCGACTTTTCGAAAGTCATTCTCAAGCGCGAGGGTGACGATACCAAAGCTTTCACATTCAACGTGGGAACACAATTCTGATGAAGACCATCTTCAACACCACTTCGCTCAAAACCGCTCTCGTTGCCGGCATGATGCTCGGCGCGACAGTGGCACAACCTGCAATGGCGCAATCTTCAGGCGAGATTGTCAAGGGGCTGGCGATTGCCACACTAGATGCGGTGATAGTCAATTCCAACGCGTACAAGACTGCCGAGACGCAGCGTAAGACGACGTACAAGCCGCAGCTTGATCAGGCCGAACAGCGCCGCAGCCAGCTTGCTGCGCAGATCAAGCCCCTGGTCGACAAGTTCAACGCCGATCGTCAGGCTGCCAACCCCAACCAGCAGGCGCTCGCGCAGCAGGCGCAGACGATTCAGCAATTGCAGCAGACCGGTCAGCAAGAGCTGCAGCGCATTCTGCAGCCGGTGGCGATGTCGCAAAGCTATGT
Source organism: uncultured Sphingomonadaceae bacterium (assembly GCA_947258815.1). Classification (GTDB taxonomy): domain Bacteria; phylum Pseudomonadota; class Alphaproteobacteria; order Sphingomonadales; family Sphingomonadaceae; genus Novosphingobium. The sequence continues at coordinate 264,288 of CAMYJW010000030.1, read as the reverse complement.
GCAGGAACAGATCGATGCCAAGCTGAACGATGCTGTAAAGAACGCGATGAAAAAGAAGAAGATATCGCTTCTGCTCAGCCCCGATGCGGTGCTTGCGGTGAATGACAATGCATACAACCTCAATCAGGATATCCTGAACGAGCTGAACACGCTGATCCCTTCGGCGCAGCTGGTTCCGCCCACCGGATGGGAACCGCGTCAGGTTCGCGAGGCGCGCGCCGCGCAGCAGGCTGCGCAGGGCGGAGCACCGGCAACGGCCGGTCCGCAGGCACAGGGCCGCTGATTTCCGCTTGAACGGGGGCAGGTATGAGCGATGAAAGCAAGGGTGCCGGAGACGGCGCTGCCTATGACATAGCCAAAATCATGGCCGCGCTGCCGCATCGCTATCCGATGTTGCTGGTCGATCGGGTTGTTTCGCTGCGCCCCGATGAGGAAATCCACGCGGTCAAGGCGGTCAGCTTTAACGAGCAGTTCTTTCAGGGACACTTTCCCGGCAGGCCGATCATGCCCGGCGTTCTTCAGATAGAGGCGCTGGCGCAGGCGGCTGGCATTCTGGCCGTTGAAACGCTCGATCTCGCCGGGTCGGGCAAGCTCGTCTATTTCATGGCGATCGAGGAAGCGAAATTCCGCAACCCGGTTGAGCCGGGCGTCCTGCTCGATCTGAAGGCCGGGTTTGTTCAGAAACGCGCGCGGGTCTGCAAGTTCTGGGGCAAGGCGTCGGTCGATGGCAAAGTCACCTGCGAAGTGAATTTCACGGCGATGATTGCCGATGGCTAGCGGCCTGGCCTGAGAGAGTTCTTGTCCTTGCCTCCCATTTGCGGAACAACCGTTCCTGGCTGTTATCGCATTTGTGGAGAGGACCGGACATGTCGCATGCGCCGAAATTTGAAGACTATCAGCACAAGTACAAGAATGTCGCGCTGACCCGGCGCGACGGCATTCTCGAAATGCGCCTGCATACCGATGGTGGCAGCCTCAAGTGGGATCAGACCGTCCACGATGCATTGCCATACCTGTTCACCGATATCGCCTGCGACAAGGAGAACAAGGTTCTGATCCTGACGGGCACTGGCGATGTCTATTGCGAAGAGCTGATCGCATCCTCCTTCGAAGTTGTTCCCGCCGATAAGTGGGACAATACGATGTTTGAGGGATCGCGCATGCTGCACAGGCTGCTGGATGTGAATGTTCCGGTTATCGCGGCGGTGAACGGGCCGTGTCTGCACCACCCCGAAATTCCGATCATGTCGGATATCGTGCTCGTTTCCGACACTGCCACTTTCAAGGACACGCCCCATTTCCCGTCAGGTGTGGTTCCCGGCGATGGCGCGCATGTGGTTTGGAACCATGTGCTTGGCCCGAACAGGGGGCGCTATTTTCTGCTGACAGGGCAGGAACTCGATGCGCAAAAGGCACTTGAATATGGCGCGGTTTCCGAAGTGCTCCCAGCCGATAGATTGCTTGATCGCGCGTGGGAACTTGCAGAGGAGATTGCGCAGAAATCCTTCCTTGCACGCCGCTACACGCGCGCGTGCCTGACCATGGAATACAAGCGGCTCATGCAGGCGGGTTTGATGCCCGGACTTGCGCTTGAAGGTCTGGCCATTCAGGCGCACTGGGCGCTTCCCGGTGAGTTGAACACCTGACTGCCCGTGACAAAAAGCAATATCGCCAAACGCCGGGCAACGGCCAAGCTGGATTCCGATTCAGACTATGTCGCGCGCCGGAACGAGCTGATCGTGATCGCTGCGCAGCTGTTTCGCGAGAAAGGCTATGCCGCAACGCGCCCGCAGGATATCGCCGAGCGGGCGGGCATCGATCGCGCATCGCTCTATTACTACATCGGCGGCAAGGAAGAGCTGTTCCGCGAATCGCTGGGCGACATCGTTGCCGCCGATATCGGCGCGGCAACCCGGATCGCCGGCGACAAGACCCTGCCACCGTCAGAGCGGCTGGGGCAGGTCATGGCCGGTCTGATGCGTGGTTTTGCGACCAGTTATCCGCAGATGTTCGTTTATATTCAGGAACGGATGCATCTGATCGACACGGACGATTCCGAATGGGCGCGCAAGCTTCAGAAAGTCACGCGTTCCTATGAGGATATCATCATGGAACTGCTTATCGAGGGGCAGGAAAGCGGCGAGTTTGACGCTGATGTTGAGCCGATGATCGCGATGTATGCGCTATTCGGCATGTTGAACTGGACACACCGCTGGTTCACGCCCGATGGACGTCTCTCGCACGAGCAGGTTTCTGCGATGTTCAAGAAAATTCTGCTCAACGGGATTTGTCAGCCTCCTGGCCAGAAATAGCCCTTGGCGTCGGGCGTCTGCCGGCCCGGGATGCTCCTCCAGATAGCAATGATAGCGGCGATGTGCCTTGACTCAACGCTTTGGCGAACCTAGTCAACACAACTGTTGAATGGGCCGCGCCAATTGATAGCGTGGCGAAATGGGACGAGGCTGATGGATCGCGAAACGAAAGAACGGCTGTTTGAGGAGATCAAGGGCTACGTTGCGCAAGGCACGACCAAGCTTGTCGAAAGCGAGATGGAGTATCCCGCCGGAGCTTATTACGATCCGGCCCATCTCGCGCGTGAAAAGCGCCTGATGGCGAGATTCCCGCAAATCGTGGGGCACAGCGACGATCTGGCGAACCCCGGCGATTTCATTGCAAACAACGTTGTTGGCGTTCCATTTATCGTTGTGCGCCAGAAGGATGGCGGGCTCAAGGCGTTCCACAATGTCTGCTCTCATCGCGGAGCAAGCGTTTGTGACAAGGCAAAAGGCAATGCCGGACAGTTCTTCTGTCGTTTTCACGCATGGACATACAATCTCGACGGTTCTTTGAAGTTTGCGCCAAGCGCGGCCTTTCCAACGCTCGATAAGGAAAACGCGCGACTGACCGAGCTTTGTGTCGAAGAACGGCACGGCCTGATCTGGCTGCAGCTGGATAATACCGACGGAATGGATATTTCAGCGCACCTTGATGTTCTGGATAAAGAAATCGGTGGCTTGGGCATCGGCGATTGCGTGCTGCATCGCAGTGAAGTTCTGGATGCGGATATCAACTGGAAGAGCGTTCTCGACGGGTTTCTGGAGGTTTACCACTTCGCGTCGTTACATGGTGACTCGATCGGACCCTATTTTTATGGAAACCTTGCGCCCTTCGATCAGTTTGGCCTGAACGGGCGTCTGGTTGGCGTGCGCAAGGCGTTTGACGATATTGCCGACAAGCCGTTCGATGAGGCGAAATTTCTTCCCGCGGTGGCTGTCAATTATCATGTGTTTCCCAACGCGATCATCGTCTGGCAAGGTGATCACTTTGAGATCTGGACGTCTTTTCCGGCCGATGTGCCGGGCAAATGCAAAGTGCTTGTCCAGATGTTGATCCCGCGTGAAGCCTATTCCGACGAAACATTGGCCCGCTGGGATCGCAACTATCGGATCATGATCGATACCGTGGTGAAAGAGGACTGGTCGATCTGCCAGGAAACGCAGGAGTCTCTGCCTCATATCGCAAACGACCGGATGTATTTCGGGGCGAACGAGCCTGGCCTGCAGCATTTTCATGGCAACATGGCGAAAGTGCTTGAACAGATAAACTGATTACATACGCCGACCGGCAACTATCAAAAAAATGACCGGCAAAGGCGAGGGGAGAAACGTGGAAGAACTTGGCAGTCTTGAACAGATGATTCGCGTCCACGGGCGGGAACGCCCCGATGCGCTGATGGCGGATTATGACGGGGACCGCGTCACCTATGGTGAAATGGACGCGCGCACCAACCGGATCGCGCAGGCGATGGCGGCACATGGTATCGGCCCCGATGACCGGATCGCGATTATCGACAAGAACGGTCTGGCGCTGTTTGAAACGCTGTTTGCCGCGCGCAAACTGGGTGCGGTGCAAATTGCGGTCAACTGGCGGCTTTCGGCTGAGGAAATGGCATATGTTCTGGCGGATTCGGGCGCGAAACTGGTTTTCGTATCCGAAGAATTTACGCTTGGCCTGGCCGAGCAGTGCGCCAGTCACGGGGTCGATGCGCGGCTGATCGTTCTGGATGGCGATAATGCGGAATATCGGAACTGGTATGAAGCGCATCCGGCGCAAGACACCGGGCACGAATCCGGCCCCGATGATGTCGCGCTCCAGCTTTATACTTCGGGGACCACGGGCCGCCCCAAAGGCGCGATGCTGATCAATTCAGGGATCTTCGCGTTCTATAAGGCCGCTGGCGACATCATGGGGCGCGATCCGGAATTTCGCCACCTGAACTGCTTGCCGCTGTTCCATGTTGGCGGGATCAACTGGTCCTTACAGGCCATGGCCTATGGTTCCCAGGTTATCGGTTTTCGCGAGTTTGACGCGGAAACGATTATCCGGGCTATCCCCGAGCGGCAGGCCACCCAGCTGATGACGGTGCCCGCCGTGGTGCAGATGCTGCTGGAAACGCCGCTGGTGCGCGAAACCGATTTCAGTTCGCTCAAGGGCATCGTTTATGGCGGTTCGACTTTTCCGGCACCTGTGCTGAAAGACGCGGTCAAGACATTCGGCTGCGGCATGTTTGGAATGTACGGCTCGACCGAGCTGAGCTTTGGCAACACCCTGCTTGGTCCCGATGAACACGATTTTGACCAGTTCCCCGATAACCTGACGTCTTGCGGGCGTGCATTTCCGGGATCGCGGATCAAGATTGTCGATCCGGCGAGTTTCGATGAACTTGAAGAAGGGAAGGCCGGGGAAATCTGGGTCCATTCGCCCCAGCGCGCCGCCGGATACTGGAATAAGCCCGAAGCCAGCGCCGAAGTCTTTCTGGACGATGGCTGGTATCGCACTGGCGACATCGGAACTATCCGGGGAGGCCACCTGCATCTGACCGATCGGCTCAATGACATGATCATATCGGGCGGCGAAAATGTCTATCCGGCCGAAGTTGAGCGCGTGATCAATGAGCATCCGCAGGTGCTGGAATCGGCGGCGTTTGGCATTCCCGATGAGAAATGGGGGGAGACGGTTGCGGTGGCCGTGCGCAAGGCTGAAGGCAGCGCCGTTTCTGAAGACGAACTGATCGCCTATGCGCGCGATCTGATCGCCAAATACAAGGTTCCGCGTAAAATTCAGTTCATGGATGATTTTCCGCGCACCGCGTCGGGCAAGGTCCAGCGCAACGTGTTGAAAAAGCCATACTGGGAATAACCGGATTGAGGCGCGGTTCGCGCATCACCACAGCAAATGGCCGCAGCGTGCTGCAGGCCGGTCGGGAGGAATAATGCAGGTCAGGGACAAAGTCGTCGTCGTCACCGGAGCGGCCCACGGGATTGGTGAAGCCATGGCCGAACGGTTTGCCACGGATGGCGCGAAACTGGTGGTTCTGGGTGATCTCGATGGCGATCGCGTGGCGCGGCTTGCGGATCGGATCGGATCGACTGGCGGGAAAGCGCTATCCATGCCGTGCGATGTATCTGACGAAGCACAGCTCAAGGCTCTGGCCGATCTGGCAGTGGCCGAAGGCGGGCAGATAGACCTGTTCTGCTCGAACGCGGGCGTTATCGTCAGTGGCAGCGAGCAGGCGCCCGATGCCGACTGGGAACTGGCGTGGGGTGTTAACGTGATGGCCCATGTTTATGCCGCCCGCGCAGTGCTTCCGGCGATGCTGGAGCGGGGAGAGGGGTATTTGCTCAACACTTGCTCTGCCGCAGGCCTGCTCACCAGTCTGGGCGCGGCGCCCTATGCGGCCAGCAAACATGCCGCGGTTGCGTTTTCCGAGTGGCTGGCAATCACCTATGGCAGCAAGGGTATCGGCGTCAGTGCGCTGTGTCCGCAAGGTGTTCGCACGAAGATGATCGAAGATGCGATCGCCAGTGGCTCGGGCGACGCGGTAGGTTCGGGCGGCGATCTGATGGAGGCGCAGCAGGTTGCCGATATCGTGATGACCGGGCTGGCCGAAGATCGCTTCCTGATCCTGACGCACCCGGAAACGCAAACTTATGCGGAGCGCAAGGTTGGTGATGTCGATCGCTGGATCAAGGGTATGCGTAAGTTTGCGTCGCAATGAATAAAGTTGAGGCAAACTCAGTATAGCGAGGTTCCGTGACTGTGGCTTGTCGGTAACAGTCCCCGGAATAGCGCCTGAGCGGGCCTTGAAACTGCAAAATAGTCCTACTAGGAGCAACTCAACAAACGCCGATGATCCGGCGTGTCGGGTTACAATGGGAGGGTAATGTGAAACCATTCAAATATGCGTTGTTGTTTTCGACATCGATGGCGCTTGCGCAGCCGGCTTTGGCGCAGGGTGCGAACGAGGAAGGCGCTTATTCCAGCGGCTCGGAAATCATCGTTACCGCCAACAAGCGCGAGGAAAGTCTGAACGACGTTGGCCTCACGATCACCGCCATTTCAGGCGATGCCCTCAAGGAACAGCGGATTTCGACGATGGAAGACCTGTCTGCGGCGGTGCCGGGGCTGGTTTTTGCGTCAAGCACGGCAAACACACCGATTCTGACCATTCGCGGCATTGGTTTTAACGACAGCACTCTTGCGGTCTATCCCGCCGTCAGCGTCTACCTCGACGAAGCACCGCTTCCGTTTCCGGTGATGGGCATGCATGCTGCCTATGACGTTCAGCGCGTCGAAGTGCTGAAAGGTCCACAAGGCACGCTGTTCGGCCAGAACTCGACGGGCGGTGCGATCAACTTTGTCGCCAACAAGCCGACTGACACGCTCGAAGCCGGTTTCGATCTTGGCTATGGCCGGTACGATCGCATCGAAGGCAATGGCTATATCAGCGGGCCGCTCAGCGATTCCATCGGTGCGCGTCTGGCATTTACCGCGCTGCATTCGGATGACTGGCAGAAAAGCGCCAGCCGTCCGGGCGATACCAACGGTTCGGAAGAATATTACGCTGGCCGTCTGATCCTTGATTTTGAAGCATCGGACCGTGCGCGCTTCTCGCTTAACCTCAATGCATGGCAGGATCGCTCCGATCCGCAGGCGCAGCAGCATATTGCGGTGCGCACCAAGAACAAAACCGATGTGAACCCGCCGCTAATCGCTGCGGCGCCGTTTACTGCGGAAAACGCACGCGCGGCTGACTGGTCGGTCAATTCCGTGCCACGTTCAAACCGCAAGCAGTTCCAGGCGTCTTTGCGTGGCGATTTCGATCTTAGCGATGATATCACCGTGACGTCGCTGACAAACTACGTGCGCTTCAAGGAAGACGATACTGTCGATGCCGATGGTCTGCCGCTCGTTCTCGGCGATCTTTGGGAGATCATTGGCGACATCAAGACGTTTACGCAGGAACTGCGGGTTTCGAACGATCCGTCAAACCGGCTGCGCTGGCTGATCGGCGGCAACTACGAGAAAACCAAGGCCTTTGAATCGCAGGATTTCAAGTTCGATAATCTCACCAGTTCGCGGGCCGCAACGCTGAACATCAATCAAATTCAAGGCGTTCTTGAACAGGATATCGAGAACATCGCGGTGTTCGGCAATCTTGAGTTTGACATTACCGATCGCCTGACCATCAAAGCGGGCGCGCGTTACACAGACAGCACCAACAAGTCGGCGAACTGCGGTGTGAGCAATGGCGATGGCGCAACAGCGACGTTGTTCACGGCTCTTGGCGGACTGCTTGGTGGCGGCACGCCGTTTGATCCGCTGATGCTCGGGGATTGTATCGCGCTGAACTTCGACAATGTCCCTCCCGGCACGCCTTATACCGACACGCTTTCGGAAGATAATATCTCCTGGAGAGCAGGTCTGGACTTCAACGTCACCGACGATGTGTTGCTCTATGCCAACGCGTCGCGCGGCTATAAAGCAGGTAGTTTCCCCAGCCTTCCTGCCGCTTCGACCTGGAATCAGCTGTTGCCGGTTACGCAGGAATCGGTGACCGCGTATGAAGCAGGCTTCAAAGCCAGCCTGCTGAACCGCCGGGCGCAGATCAATGGTGCGGTGTTCTATTACGATTACAAGGACAAGCAGGTTCGCGGCAAACTGTTCGATCCGGTGTTCAGTGCGCTCGACGCGTTGATCAACGTTGATAAATCGCGCCTGATCGGTGCCGAACTCGACGCTCGGGTTGAACCGGTCGATGGGCTGACGTTCTCCGGCTCCGTCACGTATCTCGATTCCAAGATCAAACAGGAACTCAATTTCGACGTTCTTGGACTTGCGAACGATTTCAGCGGCGATCCCCTGCCCTACACGCCCAAGTGGGCCTATTCGTTCACGGCTGAATACCGCCATCCTGTGGGTGCTGACGGTGAAATCTACATCGCAGCAAACGTGCATGGTCAGTCGAAGCAGGATTCCAACCTCGCGGCGAGCCGTCTGGTCATTCCTGACGAGCCGTTCAACGGTTCACTGGTGGCCAACCCGTTCCTGATCGAAGGCTATGACCTTCTCGATCTGCGCGCAGGCTATGATGCAGAGAACTGGCGCGTTGGCCTATGGGCCAAGAACGTGACGAACGAGTATTACTACACCAGCGTTATCGCGGGTTCAGACACGTTCTCGCGCTTTGCCGGCAAGCCGGCGACATACGGAATCACCTTCGGGTTCGATTTCCAGTAAGCGCACGTTTTCCGATCGGAGAGGGGCGCCGTGTTCCGGTGCTCCTCTCCTTCGGATCGCCCGGCTTACACCATCTTCAGCCTGTGCTGGACAAATCGCGCACACCCCGCTATGCGCGCGCTTCCTGTTTTCAGGCCGGTCGGTACCGGTCACTAGAAAGAGTTCCAAGCGATGAAGCCCGATACACATCCCGATTATCACACAATCACGGTGCAGATGACCGATGGCAGCACCTTCGAAACCCGTTCGACCTGGGGCAGCGAGGGCGATACGCTTGTTCTCGATATCGATCCGACCTCGCACCCGGCATGGACCGGCGGCAGCCAGCGTGTGAGCGAAGGTGGCCGTGTCGCCCAGTTCAACAAGCGCTTTGGCGGGCTCACGCTCAAGAAGTAAGGGCGCGCCTTTGATGCGCACCTTGAAAAGGCGGTCCTTTCGGGCCGCCTTTTTTTTTGCAATCTCCAGTGATGCGTGACAGCCAATTCCCGATCTGAATCACGTTTCAATGGAAGGGAGCGCCGATGAGCATTATTGATGGGCCAGGTGGCATTGCCTCGCTGACCGCAGAGCTTGAGAATTGTGATCTTTCGCAGCCTGTGGGTATGCTCAACCTTCTCAAATTCAGGGATCGCGCCGAATATCCGGCCCAGCGCGATGAACCGCCCCGCACCGGGCGTGAAGCCTATCGGGTTTACGCAGCCTTGGCATTTCCGCTGATCGAAGCGCTTGGCGCGAAACCGATTCTGAGCCAGATGGCATGGTTTGTGGGCGATCCGGCGGAGTGGGACATGGCGTTCGTCGTCCAGTATCAGCGCGCATCCGACATTCTCGAAATGCTTGGTAAGCCCGAATACCACGCAATCGAATACCATCGTGATGCAGCACTGGCTGATAGTCGCCTGTTGATGATGGAGTTTACCGAAGAACTGGACGTCTGACCGGGGCGGGCCTGATGATTCCGATTATGATCCCGATCCCGACTTTCCCCTAAAAGGCCATATCGGCCAGTTCGTGCCACTCACGCCTTTCGGGCGGGATCGGCCAGAGGAATTCCATTCCGGCATCGCCACCGCGAACCCATCGCACAATCGCTTCGAGCATCGGCTCATCGCCAAGCCCGATCGAAACGAACATGCCGTTGCGCAGCCAGGGTTCGGAAATCGTAATCCGGCAACCATGCAGGGAGACTTCAGCCAGTTGCACATTTGTTTCCTGTCCGGTGGACGAAAGCAATCTGGCGTCAATACGGGTTGCAAAACGCGGTTCGCGCCTCCGGTCAGTATCCGACCGGGCTTCCATCCCTTCGACTCGCATAAGTCGTACGTTCATAGTGAAGCCCCTGATTGCGAAAATTCCGCCATTGCCGGTATCTTTCGCGCATGTCTCGTAAATGGCGCGTTGGCGGCAACAGCTAATGATCATGCTTACCGCAAAGTAAGCATCCCGTGGCGTTTGGTCGGTGGGGAAAGGGCATGGCTATTCGGCGCTGCGTTTTGCATACTGGATGCCGGATTCGCATATCAACCTGATCAGGAGACTGAAGCAATGCGCACGAAACGATCATGGGCTGCCGCGCTGGGATGTATCGCTCTGGTGTCCGGCACGGCGGCTGTTGCCGGTCATCACGGGGAAGGGATGCCCTTCATTGAATCGCAAGTCATTGATAGTGAAGGCAATGCCATCGGAACGATCCGGCTTGAGCAGACACCCAATGGCGTGCTGATATCCGCCGATGTCGAGAAAATCGCAGCGGGAGAGCACGGGTTTCATATCCACTCGGCTGGGGTGTGCGATGTGAGCGTCGGTTTCAAAAGTGCGGGCGGGCATTTCGCGCCGCGCAGCAACAGCCATGGCATCAAGGAAACGGCAGGGCCGCATGCGGGCGACATGCCCAATCAGTTCGCCGATGAGCATGAGAATTTGCGCGCGCGGGTTCTTAACCCCAATGTCAGCATCCTGCCCGGTGTGGGCAGTCTGATCGATGCAGACGGTTCGGCTCTTGTGATCCATGCGGGCGCTGACGATTATACCAGTCAACCTTCGGGCGCAGCCGGAAAGCGGCTTGCCTGCGCGGTTATCGCGCCGCCGGTTGAAGCAGAAGACTGAAACGTTGCCGGTCCGGGTGGCTGCGATTGCGCGCCGTGGCAGCTTCCGGATGCCAAAAATCGCTTTGCAATCGGCGCCGCTTGTGCAAAGCCGCGCTCCCCGCGCAAATCCATGCTTGCAGGTGAGCGCGAGGTTCCCTAACAGCGCGCGTTCAGGCATGCGCGCATGTGATTGTGGCGATCATAGCTCAGTTGGTTAGAGCGCCGGTTTGTGGTACCGGAGGTCGCGGGTTCAAATCCCGTTGGTCGCCCCATTTCCTTTGTTTTCCAGCGTGCACACTCACTCAAGGCTCAAGACGGAGCAGCGCGTGTCGGCATTCTGGACTGAGCCCGATTTTGACGAGCATGAGCGGATCGAGCTGGTGCATGATCGTGCCAGCGGGCTGACTGCGATCTTTGCGCTGCATTCCACCCATCTTGGCCCCGGTGCGGGGGGCACGCGCTTCTGGCACTATGCCGATCCCGCCATGGCGATGACCGATGCGCTGCGCCTGTCTCGCGGGATGAGTTACAAGAACGCGATGGCCGGGCTGCCCATGGGCGGTGGCAAGGCGGTTATCCTTGCCGATGCGGATCGCACCAAGTCGCCCGAAATGCTGGCGGCGTTTGGCGATGCGATCGATGCGCTGGGCGGGTGCTATGTGACGGCCGAAGATGTCGGGATGACAGAGGCCGATATGCTCGCCATCGCACAGCGCACGCCGCATGTAACCGGCCTGCCATCCACCGAAGCCGATCAGGCGGGCGGCGATCCCGGCCCGTTCACCGCCAGAGGCGTTTATCTGGGTATCAAGGCGGCGGTAAAACACCAGCTGAGCCGCGATAGTCTGGATGGCATCCACGTCGCGATACAGGGCACGGGCAGCGTTGGTGGCGGCGCGGCGCGGCTGCTGTCCGAAGATGGCGCGCGGTTGACGCTGGCCGATCTGAACACCGAAAAAGCAGCGGCGCTGGCAGGCGAACTGGGGGCGGATCATGTGCCAGCCGATGCGATCATGGATCTTGACTGCGATGTATTCAGCCCCAATGCGCTGGGCGCGGTTCTCGACACGGAAGGGATCGCTCGCCTGCAAGCCGCCATTGTTGCGGGCGGGGCGAACAATCAGCTCGCGCGGCCTGAACATGGCGATGCGCTGCGCGCGCGCGGCATTCTGTTTGCGCCAGACTATGTCATCAATGCCGGCGGGATCATTGCGGTAACGCTTGAATATCTGGCGCGACAGTCCGGCACGCGATGTGATGTGTCTGACGTTAACGCGAAGGTTGAAGAGATTCCCGAACGCCTTGCGGCGATCTGGCACGAGGCGGATTCCACCGGTCAGTCCCCCGACCGGATTGCCGATAGGATGGCACAAAACCTGATCGGGCGATGAAACAGGCTGCATGGGTGCATTCTGTCTCTTGCCCTTGGCGTTTCAACGTATAGATACCGTTCGATAATGCACGGCTTTGCCAATCCAGCCCGATTCCTGCGTATCGCCCGCTGGCTGACACCTGCTTTGCTGGTCAGCGGTGTGGCCTTGACGGCGGCGGCACTGCTCTGGGGGCTGTTTGCAGTCCCGCCAGACCGCCTGATGGGCGACACGGTGCGCATTCTTTTCATTCATGTGCCTGCTGCCTGGCTTGGCATGGGCGGCTGGACGACGATCGCCATTGCCAGCCTTGTCGAGCTGGTCTGGCGTCATCCGCTGGCCGGGATCGCCGCGCGCGCCGCTGCCTTGCCGGGCGCCGTTTTCACCGCGATCTGCCTGGTCACCGGCTCGATCTGGGGGCGGCCGACATGGGGCACATGGTGGGTGTGGGACGGGCGGCTGACCAGCATGCTGATCCTGCTGTTCCTTTACTTCGGTTATATCGCGCTGTCCGATGCCACGCGCCGCGATGGTGGGGCAAGCAGCCGCGTTGCTGCGATTTTCGGGCTGGTTGGCGCAATCAACATCCCGATCATCAACCGCTCGGTTGTATGGTGGAATTCATTGCACCAGCCGGCCAGCATCACGATGGGCAAATCTACAATAGACCCAGCGTTTCTGTGGCCCCTGCTGATCGCGACAATCGGGTTTTCGCTAATCTTCGGCGGTGTGATTCTGGCGCGGATGCGCGCGATTCTGGCAGACATTCAGGCCGAAGCGCGCTTGCGTCGCAAGGCTATGGCGGGAGTATCCGGCTGATGCGTGAAGCGCTCGATCAGTGGACATTCGTGATGGCCGCTTATGCCATCGGTATTTTGGGAACCCTGCTGATGATCGGCTGGAGCTGGGTTTCGATGCGCCGCGCAGAAAAACGCCGCGACAGGAGCCGGGAGCTTTAATGGCTGCGATCAAACCGAAACATCAGCGGCTGGTGCTGGTTCTTATTGCGCTGGTCGTGCTGATTGCGGCCGGGCTGCTGGCGGCATGGGCGCTGCGCAGTCAGGCATCCTACTTCTATGTGCCCAGTGACATTGTCGCCGATCCGCCCGAGGCAGACCGCGCCGTGCGGCTGGGCGGCATGGTTGAGGAAGGCTCGATCAATACCGATGCCGATGGTGTCACCATTCAATTCGTCGTCGGTGATGGCGAAGCGCGCGTGCCGGTTCGCTTCAAGGGGATCGTGCCATCGCTGTTCGTGGAAGGCTCGGGCGTTGTCGCCGAAGGCCGGATGGGATCGGACGGGACGTTCATTGCCGATAACCTGCTGGCAAAGCACGATGAAAACTATGTCCCGCGTGAATTGCAGGACATGACCGAGCATCAGGCAAAGCAGGTTGTGGCTGAAGCGGTTGAGGCGCCGGCGCAGTGATTGCTGAATTTGGCCTTGCTGCGCTGTGGCTGGCTGCCGCGCTGGCTGCGTTGCAATTGTTTGCAGGCGTTATGGCGCTGACCCGTCCGGGCGAGGGGCTGGGTGCGGCGGTCCGTCCGGTTGCGGTGGTGCAGGGCGCGCTTGGGGTGATTGCCTTTGCGGCGCTGATGGTGCTTTTCGTCCGCACCGATCTTTCGGTCAAGCTGGTGGCGATGAGCTCGCACTCGGCCAAGCCGTTCATATACAAGCTGGCGGGAACCTGGGGCAATCACGAAGGCTCGATGCTGTTGTGGGTGACGGTGATGGGGCTGGCAGGCGCGTTTGTCGCGCTGGTTGAAAAACGGCTGCCCGAACGCACGATGCTGGCCACTCTGGCCGGGCAGGCCTTCGTCAGCCTTGGATTTTATGCCTTCCTGCTGATTTCCTCAAACCCGTTTGAGCGGCTGCCTACGCCTGCGCCCGAAGGAAACGGCCTCAATCCCCTGTTGCAGGATATCGGCCTCGCGTTCCATCCGCCGACTTTATACATCGGCTATGTCGGTCTTTCGGTGGCGTTCAGTTTCGCGATTGGTGCACTGGTCACGCGTGAGGTTGGTCCTGCATTTGCCCGCGCGATGCGGCCATGGGTTCTGGGCGCGTGGATATTCCTGACCATCGGCATCGCGGCGGGATCATACTGGGCATACTACGAACTGGGCTGGGGGGGCTGGTGGTTCTGGGATCCGGTCGAAAACGCATCGCTGATGCCCTGGCTGGCGGCGACCGCGCTTCTCCATTCGGTAAGCGTGCTGGCGGCGCGCAACGCGCTGCGGGCGTGGACTGTGATGTTGGGCGTGGTGGCGTTTTCGATGTCGATGGTGGGCACTTTTCTTGTGCGTTCGGGCATTCTCACCAGCGTTCACGCTTTCGCGGTCGATCCTGAGCGCGGCTCGTTCATTCTGGGGCTGCTGGCGATCAACATCGGCGGAGCGCTGACTCTGTTTGCCGTGCGGGCCGTAACCGTGACCGAAGGCAAGCGTTTTGCCCCTTTCAGCCGCGAAGGCGCGTTGGTGTTTAACAACGTGATGCTTTCGGCGGTGCTGGGCATAGTCCTGTTCGGCACGCTCTATCCCCTGATTGCCGAGGCGATGGGCGCGCAGGTTTCGGTCGGTCCGCCCTATTTCAACCCGATGAGCGCGCTGTTTGTGGTGCCGATGCTGGCAGTGCTGATGGTCGGTCCGCTGTTGCGATGGCGTCAGGACAATCCGGGCCGGGTTGGCAAGCTGCTGATTTTGCCGCTCGTTGCGATCGTCGTTGCAGCGGGCGCAATGGTCATAATGGGCGGGGTGGGCGTGTTGCCTGCGCTGGGCATCGTTCTGGCGGCAGGGCTTGCATTTGCCAGCCTGATGCCTTTGCGCGGCCGCAGCCTCAAACGCACGCCGCTGGCCATATGGGGCATGGTGGTGGCGCATTTCGGGGTTGCCGTCTCGCTGTTCGGCATGGCCAGCGAAAGTGCATTTTCGGTTGAAAAGCTGGTGGCCGTGCGGGCCGGAGATTCCGCGCAAGTCGGCCCTTGGAAGGTGAACCTCAAAACGGTCCAGCCGGTTGCCGGACCAAACTGGACTGCGCTCGAAGCCGATATGACCGCCAGTTACAAAGGCGGCGCGCGGGTCGCCATTCGTCCGCAATCCCGCAGTTTCTGGTCTCCGCCGCAACAGACAGCGGAAAGCGCGCTGGTGACGCGCTGGAATGGGCAGCTTTATGCGGTGATTGGTGAACAGGCGGACGACGGACGCTGGCAATTGCGGCTGTGGTGGAAACCGTTCGTCACGCTGATCTGGTATGGCGCATTGCTGATTGCGCTGGGCGGCTTGCTTGCGCTGATCGGGCGGGTTTCCAGCGATCTGCGCCGTATCATCGCGCGCGAAAAGATCGCTTACCGCCGCGAAAGGCAGGGCCGATGACCGAGACTTCAGCTTCCGAGCCGCAGCCTGCCGGTTTCCGCTGGGCGTTATGGCTGCCGCTTGCGCTGTTCATCGCGTTTGTTGCGCTGGTGTTTTATGGGCTGGTGCGGCCCGCCGATCGCACGATTGAAAGTGCGTTGATCGGCAAACCCGTGCCCGCGTTCGATCTGAAGCCCGCGATTGCCGCGCGGCCGGGGCTTTCAAGCGCGGTGTATCAAGGGGGCAAACCCCGGTTGCTCAACATTTTTGCCAGCTGGTGCATCCCGTGCGCGGTGGAAGCGCCGCAGCTTGATGAGCTGGGCAAACAGGGCGTGGCGATTGACGGCATTGCCATTCGCGACCGGAGCGAGGATGTCAGCGCGTTTCTGCAAAAGAACGGCAATCCCTTCGCGCGGATCGGCGCCGACAATGTCAGCGCGGTGCAACTGGCGCTTGGCTCTTCAGGTGTGCCCGAAACGTTCGTGATCGATGGCAAAGGCGTGATACGCTATCAGCATGTCGGGGTTATCCGGCCCGAACATGTGCCGCTGATCCTGCGCGAACTGAAGGAGGCGGGCCTGTGAAGCGCTTATTCGCGATGATCGCGGCGTTGGCCGGGCTGATCTCCTGGCTGATCGCCACCCCGGCAATGGCACAGGACTCGCTGCCGCCCGCACCTTATGCCTATCGCCAGCTGGATGATCCCGCGCTTGAAGCGAAGGCGCAGGATCTGATGGAAACGCTGCGCTGTCTCAAGTGCCAGAGCCAGTCGATCGCCGATTCCGATGCGCCGATGGCGGGCGACATGCGCAGTCAGGTGCGCGAACGGATCGCCGCAGGGGATGAGCCGGAAGCGGTGCGCGCCTGGCTGGTGGAACGCTATGGCGACTATGTAAGCTATGCGCCGCGGGTGACGAATTTGACGTGGCCTTTGTTTGTCGTGCCTTTGGTCCTGCTTTTGCTGGCGACAGCGTTGTTATGGCGACGTTTCGGCCGGGGAGGCGACAAGGCATGACCTGGCTGTTTGCGATCCTTCTGGCGATTGCCGCATTTTTGGCGATCATGGTTTTGTCCAAGGCTGCGCGCAAGGGCTGGGAAGCGGTTGGCGCGGCGTTGCTGTTGGGCATCGCGGGATATGGATTGCAGGCCAGCCCCGGTTTGCCCGGTGCGCCCAAGCCGCCCGCGCAGCAAATCGCCAGCGATCCCGATGCGCTGATCGAGGGACGGGGCGATCTTGATGAGCGTTCGATCCCGACGACCAATCAATGGGTGGTGATCGCGGATGGCATGGCGCGCAACGGGCAGTTCGCCAATGCCGCGCAGGTTCTGCTTGGCGCGGTGGATGAGGATCCCGAGGATGGCGAGGCATGGCTGGCGCTTGCCAACGCGCTGGTTGCTCATGCAGACGGGCAGCTAACGCCCGCTTCGGATTTTGCGTTCCGAAAAGCGGCGCGGATTGCGCCGGAAAGCCCCGGTCCGCCGTTTTTCCGAGGTTTGGCGCTTGCTCAGACCGGGCGCTTCGACGAGGCGAGAGCGATCTGGACGCGGCTGCTGGAACGCGCTCCGCCCGATGCCCCATGGCGCGAAGATATTGAATTCCGGCTGGAACAGCTGATGGAGTTTATCCGCGCGCGCGACAAAGCGCAGGCTGGCGGCTGACCGGCGTTGCCTTGCCGTGGTCATGCTGCTAGGCGGCTCGCCTTTGCTGCAACTGCGAAAGCGGCAAGGGTTTCGGTGCCAGTCCACGACAGGGCGAAGCAATGACGGAAGCAACGCGTGATGGAGACGAAAGCGGGGGCACGACTGCTCCGGTGCCTTCGGCTGCCCATCGTGTCCATGGCGGCAAGAGCCATGAGCATAACAACAATGTCGCGAAGCTGGCCTTCGGCGCGATCGGCATTGTTTTTGGCGATATCGGCACCAGCCCGCTTTATGCCTTTCGTGAGACATTCGTCGGCCCGCACCCGCTTGCGCTCGATCATCTGCATATCCTTGGTGTCGTCAGCCTGATCTTCTGGTCGATGACGCTTGTCGTTTCGATCCAGTATGTCAGCATCATGATGCGTGCCGATAACAAGGGGCAAGGCGGCAGCCTGGCTCTGGTTGCACTGCTTTCCGGGCAGCTCAGCCGCTCAAAATACGGCGGGCTGGCGGTTTTGCTTGGCGTGTTTGCGACCGCGCTTTTTTATGGCGATTCGATGATTACGCCCGCTATTTCGGTGCTTTCAGCGGTCGAAGGGCTGACCGTTGTTGAAGCGGGGCTGCAACCGCTGGTGATCCCGATTGCGCTGGTGCTGCTGGTGTTCCTGTTCGTTTTGCAAAAGCGCGGCACAGCCAAAGTCGGCGCGCTGTTTGCCCCGGTGATGATCGTCTATTTCGTGATTATCGCATTGCTCGGCATATCGCACATCGTGAGTTCGCCCGAGATCCTGTGGGCGCTGAACCCGTGGTATGCGATCCAGTTTTTCATTACCGACAAGATGCTGGCGTTTCTGGCGCTGGGCTCTGTGGTGCTGGCGGTCACGGGTTCGGAAGCGCTTTATTCGGATATGGGGCATTTCGGGCGCGGTCCGATGAAGCTTTCGTGGTTCGGGTTCGTGATGCCGTGCCTGCTGCTGAACTATTTCGGGCAGGGGGCGATGATCCTGGGGCTGGACGATGCCGGCGCGGCCGAGGCCATCCAGAATCCGTTCTTCATGCTCGCGCCCGAAGTTGCGCGGTTACCTCTGGTGATTCTGGCGACATTCGCCACGTTCATCGCCAGTCAGGCAGTGATTTCCGGGGCGTTTTCGATCACCCATCAGGCGATCCAGCTTGGCTTCATTCCCCGGCTGACTACGCGCCATACCAGTGAACACGAAGCCGGGCAGATCTATATCCCCTCGATCAACTGGGCGCTGATGGTGGCGGTGATCATTCTGGTGCTGACTTTCCGCAATTCCTCCAATCTCGCTTCGGCCTACGGGATCGCGGTGACCGGCGCGATGCTGATTGACACCTGCCTGCTGGCGGTTCTGGTGACGGCGATCTGGAAGTGGAAGATGTGGGTGGCGATCCCGGTAATCGCCTTGTTCTTCATCGTCGATGGTGCCTATTTCGCGGCGAACCTTGCCAAAGTTCCCGATGGCGGCTGGTTCCCGCTGTTGGTGGGCGCGATCGCCTTTACGTTGCTGACGACCTGGGCGGCGGGGCGCAAACTGTTGCGCGAACGGATGATCGAATCCGCGCTGCCGCTGAATGTTTTCGCAAAAAGTGCGCACAGCAGCGCCGCGCGGGTTCCCGGAACGGCGATCTTCATGGCTTCGTCAAATGCCGGGGTGCCGTCTGCCTTGCTGCATAACATCAAACACAACAAGGTGCTGCACGAGCGCGTGGTGGTGCTGACGGTTGATGTTCAGGACGTTCCTTATGTCGAGCCGTCCGAACGCTATGAAGTGAAGACGCTCGATTCCGGGTTTTACCGGCTGACGCTGCGCTATGGCTTCATGGAAGAAACCGATGTGCCCGACGCGCTTTCGCATACGCAAGCCTGCGGCGGACCGTTCGAGATGATGAAGACCAGTTTCTTCCTTTCCCGCCAGACGCTGATCGCATCGGAGAAACCCGGTATGCCGATCTGGCGCGAGAAGCTGTTTTCATGGATGATGGTCAACGCCGCCAGTGCAATGGTGTTCTTCAGGCTGCCGTCAAACCGGGTGGTGGAACTGGGCAGCCAGGTGGAGCTTTAAGCGACAATATGCTCCCGGCGCAGGACGCGCGGTGCGCGGCGGCCTTGGGGGCGGGGCGCTAGGGGACAAGGGGCTGCGGGCGCCCCCTTTGCTCAATCTGAGGCGAGCGATCGCCTGCATGATCTCCTGACAACCTGAGGCGGGATACAAAAAAGGGAGCCTCTTTCGAAGCTCCCTTCCTGAATTCTGCTGTATCTGCGGCTTTAGCCAAGGTTTGCGCTGACCATGCAATACAGCATGGGCAGTGAAAGCAGAGTGTTTGTGCGGCTTGCGGCGAGCGCCACCGGTGCGGCTTTCGCTTTGGCTTCATCTGAAGCTTCGACAATGCCGAGGATCTTCTTCTGGGCGGGCCAGATGATGAACCAGACATTGAACGCCATGATAAGCGCCATCCACATGCCAAGACCGATCAGGTTAACTGCGCCTTCGCCCTGGAAAGCGAGAGCCTGATGAACGTAGCCACCGACATAGGCGACAACCAGTCCGGTCAGAACTGTGAATGCGGCGCCCCAGCGGAAGTAAAACAGCACTTTGGGTGCGATATGGCCCGAGATGGCACCTTTCTGTTCAGCTGGAATGGCGGGCATCGTCGGCACCTGAACGAAATTCAGATAATAGAGCAGACCGATCCACAGGATGCCGAAAAAGACATGGAGCCAGCGGAAAAGCGAATTCACATCGAATGCTACCGCAGGTTTGAAGCCGACCATCACACCGATCGTGATCAACAGGCCAACCAGCAGAACGAGGTTTAGATTTCCAAAGAATTTCGCCATTGATTCCCCCTATTTTGTGGCGCGTGCACAGCCGCCGGGCAGTGCATGATTCTCAATAGCAACTGGGCGGCGATCACGCCATTATGGCAGAAACGGCTGGGGGTTGTCACATGGAATCATGCGGTTTTGCACTTATTCGTGCGGTGGATGGGTGATGACGTCATCCTTGGCTTCAACGTTCAGGCCATGGCGCAGAACCATCGGAATCTGCGAAAAGGTGAACAGGAACGAGAGCGCAGTGAATCCCCACAGCTTGAAGCTCAGCCAGCCGCTGAAGCTCAGCATATGGCGTGCGCCTTCGTTCAGGGCTGCGAGGAACAGGAAAAACAAGGCCCAGTTGCGTGACAGCTTGAGCCATCCTTCATCGTCCAGACCTTCAAAAGCGGATTGCAGAAGATAGCGCAGCATCGGCTTGCCGCGCGCGAGCCCGGCGAACAGAACGCCGGCAAACAGCAGGTAAATCGCGGTTGGCTTGATCTGGATCCAGAATGGATCGTTGAGCAGAACGGTCAGCCCGCCAAAGCCGATAATCAGCACGGTCGAAAGCCAGACCATCGGTGAAACGTGGCCCAGCCGCCACTTGGAAACGATCAGCGCCACCACGGTTGCAACCATGAACGCCAGCGTGCTTTTGGTGATCGCGACGACGACACCAAGCCCTTCATCGCTATCGGGCGAAAAATGCCGATAGGCGATGAAGAACACCAGCAGCGGCCCGAAATCGACCAGCAGGTTAACCCACGAACCCTGCTGCTTTGGCGCTGTGGTGGATTTTTCGCTTTCCTGAACTTCTGGCGTATCCATCAGGCCACTCCGGCAATTACTCTGGCAACAAGATCGGGATCGAACGGGCGCAGATCGTCTATCGTTTCGCCAACGCCGATCGCATGGATCGGCAAGCCATATTGTTCTGCCGCCGCAACCAGCACACCGCCGCGCGCGGTGCCATCAAGTTTGGTCATGATAAGGCCGGTCACCCCCGCAATGTCCCTGAACGTTTCGATCTGGCTGAGCGCATTCTGGCCATTGGTGGCATCGAGAACAAGCACGACATCGTGCGGCGCCTCGGGGTTGATCCGCCCCAGCACGCGGCGGATCTTGGCCAGTTCGTCCATCAGCTCGGTCTTGTTCTGGAGGCGGCCTGCCGTATCGACGATTAGCGCGTCGATCCCCTGATCGGTTGCCGCCTTGACGCCGTCGAACACGATGCTTGCCGGATCGCCGCCTTCCGCGCCCCTGATAACCGGAATGCCAAGCCGTTCGGCCCACACGGCGAGTTGCCCTATCGCCGCGGCGCGAAACGTGTCGCCCGCTGCCAGCATCACTGAATAGTCCTGCTCCTGAAACAGGTGTGCGAGCTTGGCGATGGTGGTCGTCTTGCCCGATCCGTTGACGCCGATCACCAGAATGATCTGCGGGCGCGGGAATGCCACGATTTCCAGCGGTTTGGCGACTGGCCTTAGAATTTCGGCAATTTCGCGGGCCACCACTTCCATGATCGCGCGTTCGTCGGCGTCATTGTCAAACCGTTCTTCGGCCAGTGTATCGCGAATGCGCGCTGCGGCGCGGGGGCCAAGATCGGATACGATCAGCGCATCTTCGATATCGTCAAGCTGGCTGTCGCTGAGCCGCGATTTCGCGATAATCCCGGCGATGCTGCCTGAAAGGCGTTCGGAGGTTTTGCGAAAACCGCCGAACAGGCTTTTCGACCATGCATCGTCAGGCGTGGAACCATCGCTCATGCCAGGCGTCCTTCGACAACGCGCGTGGGGGTTATGCGCGCGATGGAACCGGGCTGTGTGCCTTCGGGCAGGATTACCGGCGCGAAGTTTTCCGCGTGGCCGGTCCCGTCGGTTTCGGCAAGCACATTGAGCGGCTGCCCGATCAGCGACTCCAGCCAGTCACGCCGCATATCGGCCACGGCATCGCGCACCTCCGCGGCGCGCTGTTTGACGAGCGCGGGATTGACTGCGGGCATGCGCGCTGCCGGGGTATCGGGGCGAGGCGAATAGGGAAAGACATGACCATGAACGATGCCCAGCTCGCGCACGATTGAAACATTGTTGGCGTGCATTGTTTCATCCTCGGTCGGGAAGCCGGCGATGATGTCTGCCCCCAGCCCGAGATCAGAGCGGTGTTGGCGCAGGCGCGCGACCAGTTCGATGGCATCGGCGCGGCTGTGGCGGCGTTTCATGCGTTTGAGGATCATGTCGTCGCCTGATTGCAGCGAAAGATGAACATGCGGCATCATGCGCGGCTCAAACGCGAGTAATTCAAACAGAACATCGTCAATCTCCGCCCCGTCGATCGAGGACAGGCGCAGGCGCGGCAATTGCGGGAACGCATCGAGAATCGCGGATGCAAGCTGGCCAAGGCCGGGGCTGGAGGGCAAGTCGCTTCCCCAGCTTGTAAGGTCAACGCCGGTCAGCACAACTTCGTTCAGCCCGGCTTCGATGTGTCGGGAAACATCTTCCAGCACGGCGACAACCGGCTGCGAGCGGCTGCCCCCCCGGCCGCGCGGGATCACGCAGAACGTGCAGGCATGATCGCACCCGTTCTGAACCTGCACGAACGCGCGCGAATAACGCGAAGGCATCGTGCGCGGGGCAGGGGGCACATTCCAGCTGCGCGCATCGAGCTTGGCATCGTTGGCGACCAGCCCGTCCACTTCGGGCATCGCCGCCAGCATGTCGCGCTCAACTTCCGCGGCGCAGCCGGTCACCAGCAGGCGGGCATCGGGATGCTTGCGCCGGGCGCGGCGTATGGTCTGCCGGGTCTGGCGCACTGCTTCGGATGTAACCGCGCAACTGTTGATGACGACCATGTTGTCAGCTTGCGCCAGCATCGCGCGCATTTCCTCGCTTTCGGAAATGTTCAGCCGACAGCCCAGCGACATCACTTCAACACTCATCCGGCAAGTCCGAAATCGGCGGACTCGAAACTGCCTTCAAAACTTTTTGTGGCAGGCCCGGTCATCACCATCACGTCGTCCAGGCGCCATTCGATGCGCAGTTCGCCGCCGGGCAGTTCCACAGTAACGGGGCTGTCCGCCTCGCCTTTGCGAATCGCGGCGACGGCAGTTGCGCAGGCACCGGTTCCGCATGCGCGGGTTTCGCCCACGCCGCGTTCCCAGACACGCAGGCGAATCGCATGGCGCGAAACCAGTGTCGCCACGTTGACGTTGATGCGCTCGGGAAACAGCGGATCGGTTTCGATCTGCGGGCCGAGCCTTTCCAGATCAATTGCGTCGCAATCTTCGACAAAAAACACGGCGTGGGGATTGCCGACATTGACCGCAAGCGGATTGACGAGTTCTTCCCAGGCGACCGGCATTGCGTGGGTATCAAGCGCATAGCCCAGCGGAATTTCATCCCATTCGAACTTTGGTATGCCCATTTCCACCGAAATACCATTTTCGGCGGGAGAGGCAGTGAGAATTCCGCCCAGCGTTTCAATGCTGGCAGTCTTGCCAAGCATCAGGCCAACAGCGCGCGACGCGTTTCCGCACGCTTCAACTTCGCCGCCATCGGCATTGAAAATCCGCATGCGCAGTTCTGCCTTGTCCGAAGGCTCAAGAACGATCAGCTGATCGCAGCCAATTCCGGTCCTGCGGTCGGCCAGCTTTTGCGCTTCGGCGCTTCCGATCGGCGGCAGCGCGTGATCGCGTCCATCGAGCACGACAAAGTCGTTTCCAAGGCCGTGCATTTTGTTGAAGCCAATGCGCATAATGGGCGCGATCTATGCGTTAGAGCTGCTTTCGTCCAGTCGCTTCGAACTCAAAGCGGTGTGCCTGGCACTCAGCCGTTCCCGGCCTTGCGCCGCCGGGCGGCTTCCGCAGATGCATATTGCGAGGCAGCATCGGCATCGAATGGTTCGTTGCTGGTATTCAGTCGCGGCTCTGCTTCTGCTGGTTTTGCCAGAAGTCCGTGTGTTTCAAGCGACTGATTGGTTTCCCTCGCCGATTTTGGGCGGCCATAGAGATATCCCTGACCGTTGAAATCGGGGTATGCGCGCAGTTTATCCAGAATTTCAGAGGTTTCGATCCCTTCGGCAGTGACCGGAAGCCCCAGGCCTTTGCCCAGCATTGCGATACCTTCAACAATGGTCCGCGCATCCTGGCTGTCCATCAGATTGCTCACGAATGTGCGGTCGATCTTGATCCGGTCGAACGGCAATGTGCGCAACTGGCCAAGCGAGCTGTAACCGGTTCCGAAATCGTCAAGTACGATACGGATGCCCTGGTTTTTAAGGCTGGTCACAATGGTGCGGACGACGCCGATGTTTTCGTGAAGGCAGCTTTCGGTGATCTCGACTTCAAGCCGCTCGGTAGGAAAGTTGGCCTTGAGCAGCAACTTGAGCAGCTTTTGCGCGAACCACGGATCGCGTAACTGAATCGGAGATATGTTGACCGCCAGGGTAAGCGAGGAATCCCAGTCTCTGGCGTCTTCAAGCGCTCTGGCAATGACGCTTTCGGAAAGTTCGCCGATCGCGCCAATCTCTTCCGCGATGGGGATAAAAACATCGGGGCTCACCAGACCCATAGACGGAGAGTTCCAGCGGGCCAGCGCTTCAAATCCGGTCAGTTCGCCGGTCTGAAGGTCAATCTGTTTTTCATAGTAGGGCACGAATTCGCCGTTCGCGATGCCCTGCCGAATGCCGGCCTCTATCGTATTACGGAAGCGAAGCTCTTCTTCCATTGGTTCCTCGAACCAGAAATGGCAGTTCCGGCCCTGCTTCTTGGCGTGGTACATGGCGATGTCGGCCATGTGCAGCAACGTCTGCGCGCCGGTTTCTCCTTCGGCGCATACGCACCGCATATCACTTTGGGCGACACCGACCGACGCGGACACGTTGACCATGACCTTGTTTGTCGTCACGGCCTCGGCGACTTCCTCGACAATCGCGATCGCGATACATTCGATTGCGTCGCGCCGATCCGGCTTGCTGCGAAAGGCGCATGCAAACTCGTCTCCGCCCAATCTTGAGAAGATCGCGTTGGCGGGCATCTGGGCCTGAATACGGCGCGCGCATTCCTGCAGAATTTCGTCGCCGACACTGTGTCCGTGAAAATCGTTGACCTGTTTGAAGTTATCGAGGTCGATCATCATGGTGACGACGACATCGCCGGTTTCGGAACATTCTTCGAGCAACCGCATGGTTTCGTCATTGAGGCCGCGCCGGTTCAGGCAACCGGTGAGCGGATCGGTTTCCGAAAGTACCCGGGCGCGTTCCTCGGCCGTCCGGCGTTCGGCGATTTCTGTCTGAAGTTGACGGTAACGCCGCCAGCCGAACATGATCAGCGCGATATTGAGCAGCAGTGCGTTGATAAGGGTTGTATCGGGCGCTTCACCAAGGCCGGCGATTGACCGGAAAACCTGTGGCAGGATCGCACCACCGGTTCCCATGAACATGATGATCGCCGCCGCCGCGATACCCAACGCGATAATATCGCGGTCGGCAGCGTCGATAGACGATGTCTGCTGTCGCAGTTTCGCAGTGATATTCAGGTCAGCCAAACGTTGCGTCCTCGCCCGTATGAGCCGGAACATCTAGAAAAATAGTCTGAAATTACAGTTAAGCATCAATCCTGGGTTGCAGTCTTGTGTTGGCGCGCCGTTGCGCCGGATAGTTTCAGTTCAAGGCCTGCGAACCCAACGTGTCCAAGGGTTTCAGTCCGATTTCCCGCAACCGTTCTTGCAGATATGCATCGGCCGTTATGCCGTGCGGATAGCGGTCGGGATTTTGCGTCGAAATGCACTGGGGCAATGTTTCCAGCGTGAAATCGCTGCGCAGATGGACGAAGAATGGCATCGAGAACCGGCTGAATCGCGCCCGCTCTCCGACTGGATTGCGGACGCGGTGCGTGGTGGAGGGCAGGACGTGATTGGTCAGCCGTTGCAGCATATCGCCGATGTTGACGACCAGCGCGTCCTCTGGCGGATTGATGCCCTGCCAGGCCCCGTTTCTTGTCAGAAGCTCCAGCCCGGCTTCCTGCGCGCCAAGCAGCAGCGTGATCAGATTGATGTCTTCATGCGGCCCGGCGCGCAGTGCGCCATTTGTGGCGCCGTTCAGGGGAGGATAGTGTGCAAGCCGCATCACAGAATTTCCATCGGCGATGGCGGGCGCAAACCAGTCGGCCCGCAAGCCAAGATCAAGCGCGATGCGGGAGAGCAAGATGGCGCCCACCCGATCGAACCCGGCGAAAAGCGCGGTAAACACCTCGCGAAAGCCTTCGGGGCGTTCTGGCCAGATATTGGCGGGCATTGCCGCAGCAAGCGGATGACCTCCTTCAAGATCGCGGCCGACGTGCCAGAATTCCTTGAGATCATGGACTTCGGCGCCTTTGGCGATCTCGGTTCCGAACGGTGTATAGCCGCGCGCGCCTGCCAGATCCGGCATATGATATTGGCGTTTTTCGGATTCGGGCAGTGCGGAAAAAGCTTCGGTCAGGCGCCATGCTTCTGCAATCAGCGCCGGATCAATTCCATGATCGCGCACGACCGCGAAACCGAATTTGCGAAAGCTCCTGCCGATGTTTTGCGCAAACTGACCGGGCTCGTCTGCCATGCTCAGAACGGGAATTGCGGCGTCTTCCATACTGGCGATCTTTTCTGGCGGGCGTTACATGCAGTCGCGACGTCCTAACGGAGAAGGCGAGCGATGAGCAACACCAAGCGTTACTGGCTGATGAAATCCGAACCCAATGCCTATAGCTGGGACGATCTGATCGCGGAGAAGGAAACCATCTGGGACGGGGTGCGCAATCATCGCGCGTCAAACAATATGCGCGCCATGAAAGTGGGCGAGGAAGTGTTTTTCTATCATTCGAACATCGGCAAGGAGATCGTCGGAATCGCGCGGGTCAGCGAAGCCGGACTGATCGATCCGACCGACCCGGAAGGCAAATGGGGGACAGTGAAAATCAAGCCGGTGCGGCTGCTAACGCGCCCGGTTACGCTGAAGGAGATCAAGGCCGATCCTAATCTGGCCGATATTGAGCTGATCCGGCTCTCGCGGCTTTCGGTGGCGGAACTGACGCCACAAGAGTTCGACTACATCGTCGCATTGTCTGAACGGGCAGCGCCAGACTGAACTGCTTTTTCCATGCATGGTCTGGCAGTCTGCTGTCCCGAAACGGGAAAGGCCCGGCGATGCGCTGGCACAAGGGTAAATGAATTCCTAACGCGTGGTTCATGCAGAACACACGTCGCTCGCTTGTCCTTACCGATGAATCCGCCCGCCATCCCTTTCGGATGAGTTTGCCGCCCCATGTTTGCGCCGGTCAACCTGCCGCAGCAAACGCGCGGTCGCGCTCATCGGCTTTTGATCTGAAAGACTGGCGCGGTTTCGTGGCTGCGTATTGCGCAACATTCGTGGCAATTTTTCTGTTCATCGCCTGACGCTCACTCCGTCAGATCGCGTCGGCGGTTTCCACTGTTTCGGCGCGGCGCAGCAAATGGCCAAGCCAGGCCGTGCCCGCGCAGAAGAACGCAACCAGTATCAGCTGATCGATAATCGAAACGCCCACCGCGCTCAGCGATGCGGCGACCAGCGAGCCGATCACCATCGCGCCGGAGTTAACGATGTTGTTGGCGGCAATCGTCCGCGCGGTCTGCGCCTTGTCAACGAACGTGGTGAGGAAGGCATAGAGCGGGACGACGAACATTCCGCCGGCGATCGCGATAAGCAGCAACGCGGCCAGTAACGGGATTGCAAGAGGCTGGCTGATGAACGTGGCAACGTCCATCAGTTCCGCGCCGTGCCGCTCGCTCCACATCCGGCACACGATCTGGAACATCACCAGAAAGATGGCCATCGCGATCACCGAGGCGGGCGAATACCGCGCCGAAACCTTGCCTTTGAGCAGCGCGTTGATCGACATCGAACCGATGGCGATGCCGACCGAGAACATCACCAGAAACAGGCTGGCCACTTCCTTGCTGGCGGACAGCACGTTTTTGGCAAGTGGCGGAAACTGGATGAACAGCACGGCGCCTATCGCCCAGAACAGGCTGATCGCCATGATCGCCAGAAACACGCGCCGATCATGCATTGTGTCGCGCACGACGGAGTATGACGCGCGGAAAATATTGTAATCGACCGACCGGGCTTCGCCAATTGGCGGAGCGGGGGGGACTTGCCGGCCCGAAACATACCCGATCAGCGCAATCACGATTACCGTGATCGCGGCTGCCTGCGCGCTGATCCAGCCGGCGACGATGGTTCCGAGCAGGATGGCGATATAGGTTCCCGCTTCGACCAGCCCGGTTCCGGCCAGAACCTCCTCTTTTTCAAGATGCTGCGGGAGTATCGCATATTTGATCGGGCCGAAGAACGTGGAATGAATGCCCATGCCGAACAGCGCGAGCATCATCAGCGGAATCGCCAGCGTTTCTGTTGCGATGCCTTTCCACGCCATTGCCAGTCCTGCGGCACCGAACACCATGATGATGATTTCGCAGAATTTGACGATGCGAATGATCTTCGCCTTGTCGCGCATGTCGGCCAGTTGCCCGGCAAGTGCGGACATGACGAAAAACGGCAGGATGAAAACCGCCGATGCAATAGCGCTGAACCGGGCTTCATCGCTTTCGGAATTATACACGCTGTAAACCGCGAACAGGACCATCGCGTTCTTGAACAGGTTGTCGTTGAACGCCCCCAGCATCTGCGTGATGAACAGCGGCAGAAAGCGGCGCGCCTTGATAAGGGTCGTCGTTGTCGTCATGTCCTCGCTTCGGAGCAGCCCACTTTCGCCTCGGAGCCTTAGCGGCATGTTGGCCGGCCACAACCCCCGCGTACGACTTTTAAGCTGATGTGTTCGACGCGATGCCCTTTTTTGTCGGCCGGTTCGCGGCTATGGCGGTCGACACATGCTGACATTACCGAATCTTCTTACGCTTTCGCGCATCGTTACCGTGCCGGTGCTGGCCGCGCTGCTGTGGTGGCCGACCTGGGAACTGGGCTATCTGATCGGGTTCGGGGTCTATTGCCTGATGGGCATAACCGATTATTTCGATGGCTATCTCGCCCGATCGCAGGGTGCGGTGTCGAAGCTGGGCGTGTTTCTCGATCCGATTGCGGACAAGATCATGGTTGCCGCGGTGATTCTGGTGCTGACAGCGCAAGGGCGACTGAGCGGGCCATATGTGGGCGATCTGCATGTTATTGCTGGGCTGATAATCCTGATCCGCGAGATCGCAGTGTCGGGCCTGCGCGAATTTCTGGCCGGGTTGCAGGTTTCGATGCCGGTTTCAAAGCTGGCGAAATGGAAAACCACGTTGCAGCTTGTTGCACTGGGCGCATTGATCCTGGCGGGCGCTTTTCCGGCGCAGCAGTGGATGCATCTTGTTGGCCTTGCCAGCTTGTGGAGCGCGGCGGCGCTGACGATCATCACCGGCTGGGATTATCTTCGCGTGGGCCTGAAACACATGGATTGAGCATGGCTGGGCGCTGCCCACCGCGTTTGCCTATCCCGCGCGCAATTCCTCGGCCAGCAGGCGAAATTCGTCACTGCGCGGACTGTTCTTGCGCCATACCAGAGCGATCTCGCGATTGGCGTTGTTCGATTTGAGCGGGCGGGCAACGACATTGGTGCCGTTCAGAATGCCCGCATCGAGCGCCATTTCAGGCAGCATCGTCAGCCCCAGCCCATTATCGACCATTTGCACCAGCGTGTGCAGCGATGTGCCGATCATCGTCGCGCTGGCGCGCAGTTCGGGCCGGTTGCAGGCGGCCAGTGCATGATCTTTGAGGCAGTGCCCGTCTTCAAGCAGCAGGAGCCGGTTCTCATCGATGTTGGCCGGTGCGATTTCGTCTGGCGGATCGCGCGGATCGTCATGCGGGAAGGCGACATAAAACGCGTCCAGCTCGATCGATTCCTTTTCAACCTCGCCGGTGGGGTAGGGCAGCGCCAGCAACACGCAGTCCGCCCGTCCGTGATGCAGCGATTCGATAGCCGCAGCGCTTGGCTCTTCGCGCAGGAACAGTTTCAGGTTGGGGCGCTCGCGGCGCAGCCGTGGCAGCATGCGGGGGAGCAGGAATGGCGCGATCGTGGGGATCACGCTCATCCGCATTTCGCCCGAAAGCGGCTGCCCGCTGGATTGCACAAGGTCTGACAGTTCTTCTGTCTCACGCAGAATACGGTGCGCTCTTTCCACCACGGCATTGCCCAGCGGCGTAAACCGCACGGCGCGCTTGGTGCGCTCTACCAGAACGACATCAAGCAGCGTTTCGAGATCGCGCAAGCCTGCCGAAAGCGTGGATTGCGAGACATAACAGGCCTCGGCCGCGCGGCCGAAATGCTCATGCTCGTGCAGCGCCACCAGATACTGGAGCTGTTTGAGCGTGGGGTGATAGACTGTCATCGGCGGGCCGCAGCGCGCTATTGCGCCGCATCGGCAGCGGTATCGGCAGGTTCGCTCACATCGTCAACCGCATCGTCGACATGGGTCATCTTCAGTTTGCCGCCGACAACCGCGAACGCCAGTTTGCCTTCAACCAGATCGAGAGCATCGCGACCGAACTGTTCGAAACGCCAGCCTTCAAGGATACCCAGCCGTTTGCGAATGCCTGCTGCCAGCTGTTCCAGCTCATCAGATCGCGCCAGCAACCTTGAAGCGACATCAATCTCGCGCGAGCGAATCTTGAGCAGCAGCTTGAGAAGATCGGCCACCAGCGCGCCTTCCTTGCCCAGCGGCGCGCCGCGTCCATTTCGTGCAGGAAGCTCATCCGCAGACAGCGGGGATGAACCGGCGAGCGTTTCCATCAGCCGTCTGCCGATGTCATTTTCTTTCCAGCCTTGCGAAAGCCCGCGCACTTTGGCGAGGTCGGCCTGCTTTTTCGGCGGGTGACTGGCGATATCGGCCAGCGTTTCATCGCGCACGATGCGCCCGCGCGGAATATTCTTGTCCTGCGCTTCGATCTCGCGCCAGTGGGCAAGCGCTTTCAGGCGGCCCAGCACAGCCGGATTCCGGCCAGCCGCCTTGATCCGCTTCCACGCGCTGGACGGATCGCTGCGGTATTTTTCCGGATCGGCGAGTTTTTCCATTTCCGCGTTCAGCCATTCGCCGCGCCCGGTCTTGATCAGTTTATCCAGCATCATCGGGAAAATCTGCGTCAGATGGGTGACATCGCCGATCGCATATTCGATCTGACGGTCCGTCAGCGGACGGCGTGACCAGTCTGTGAACCGGGCGCCCTTGTCTATCGCAACGCCCAGCCAGCTTTCCACCAGATTGGAATAGCCGATCTGTTCGGACTGGCTGATTGCCATCATCGCGATCTGCGTATCGAAAATCGGGTGCGGTGTGCGGCCGGTGAAATTGAACACGATTTCCACATCCTGCCCGCCGGCGTGAAAGATTTTCAGCACGTCTTCATTGTCGGTCAGCAGATCGAGCAATGGTGAAAGATCGATGCCATCGGCCAGCGGATCGATTGCCGCAGCTTCCTTCTGATCGGCGATCTGCACAAGGCAAAGCTCAGGCCAGTAGGTGTTCTCGCGCATGAATTCGGTGTCGACCGCAACGAAATCCGATTTCGCCAATCGCTTGCAGAGCGCGGCCAGTTCGTCGCTGGTGGTAATCAGAGGATGTATCTTCATGGCACTTTCTGTATGAGCCCGTGCGAGCCCGCGGCTTGACAAATGCGCGGCCATCGCCTGTTAGCCGCGGCCATCTCCCCTGCCTTATTGCCGCCCGAATGGAAAGAACAGATGCACGCTTTTCGCACACATAATTGCAGCGACCTCAATGCCCAGGATGTTGGGCAGTCGGTTCGCCTGTCCGGCTGGATACATCGCAAACGCGATCACGGCGGCGTGCTGTTCGTCGATCTGCGCGATCATTACGGCATCACCCAGATCGTTGCCGATAGCGACAGCCCGGCGCTTGAACTGTTCGAATCGCTGCGTGTTGAAAGCGTTGTGACGATCGATGGCGAAGTGAAGGCGCGCGATGCGGCAAGTGTGAATCCCAATCTTCCGACAGGCGAAATCGAAGTGTTTGCGCGCGCCTGCACTGTACAGTCGAGCGCCGATGAACTGCCGATGCCGGTTGCCGGTGAGCAGGACTATCCCGAGGATATTCGCCTCAAATACCGCTATCTCGATCTGCGGCGGGAACAGGTGCACGCCAACATGATGCTGCGTAGCAAGGTGATCGCCAGCTTGCGCAACCGGATGAACGATCAGGGCTTCAACGAAATCCAGACCCCGATTCTGACCGCCAGTTCGCCTGAAGGCGCGCGCGATTATCTGGTGCCCAGCCGCGTTCACCCCGGAAAATTCTATGCGCTGCCGCAAGCCCCGCAGATGTTCAAACAGCTGCTGATGGTTGCCGGGTTCGATAAATATTTCCAGATCGCGCCGTGTTTTCGTGATGAAGACGCACGGGCAGACAGATCGCCGGGCGAGTTTTATCAGCTCGATTTTGAAATGAGTTTTGCAACGCAGGACGATGTGTTTGCCGCGATCGAGCCTGTGCTGCACGGGGTATTTGAGGAATTTGGCGGCGATCGCACAGTCACGCCCGCGCCGTTCCCGCGCATTCCATATGCCGAAGCGATGCTGAAATACGGGTCGGACAAGCCCGATCTGCGCAACCCCCTGATCATCACCGATGTCACATCGCATTTCGAAAAATCAGGCTTTGGGCTGTTTGAAAAGATCGTTGGCGGCGGCGGCGTGGTGCGGGTTATCCCGGCGCCGGGCACTGCTGAGAAAAGCCGCAAGTTCTTCGATGATATGAACAACTGGGCGCGTGGCGAAGGTTTTGCGGGTCTGGGCTATGTTACGCGCAAAGGCGGTGAGTTTGGCGGTCCGATTGCCAAGAACCACGGGCCGGAAAACATGGCGAAGATCTATGACGAGCTTGGCCTTGGCCCGGACGATGGCCTGTTCTTCGCTGCTGGCAAGGCGGGTGAGGCGGCAAGGCTGGCCGGTGCAGCACGTACCCGCGTCGCCGAGGAATTGGATCTGATAGAGCAGGGCTGTTTCAAGTTCTGCTGGATCGTCGATTTCCCGATGTATGAGTATGACGAAGAGCTGAAAAAGATCGATTTCAGCCACAACCCGTTTTCGATGCCGCAAGGCGAAATGGAAGCGCTGGAAACGATGGACCCGCTGGAAATCAAGGCCTGGCAATACGATATCGTATGCAACGGGGTGGAGCTTTCATCGGGCGCGATCAGAAACCACCGGCCCGACATTATGTATAAAGCCTTTGAAATCGCAGGCTATTCCAAGGCCGATGTCGATGAGAATTTCACCGGCATGATCACCGCGTTCAAATATGGCGCGCCGCCGCATGGCGGTTCGGCGCCGGGGGTCGATCGCATCGTTATGCTGCTGGCCGATGAGCCGAACATTCGCGAAGTCGTCGTCTTTCCGATGAACCAGAAAGCGGAAGATCTGATGATGAATGCGCCGTCTGATGTCAGCGCGCGACAGCTTCGCGAGTTGCACTTGCGCATCGTTGAACCGCAAAAGGGGTGAGATTGCGCCAGCGATGGCTTGCCAGCGCCAGCGTTGCCCTCTAGGGCATTTTTCATGTTTTCATCCTCCGTTTCAGAAGGGGCAAATTGATGAGCGATACCGCCGATCGGGTTAAGAAGATCGTCGTTGAACACCTTGGTGTCGAGGCTGACAAAGTCACCGAAGACGCCAGCTTCATTGATGATCTGGGCGCTGACAGCCTTGATATCGTTGAGCTGGTCATGGCGTTTGAAGAAGAATTTGGCGTCGAAATTCCAGATGATGCTGCAGAGAAGATCAGCACCGTCGCCGATGCGATCAAGTTCATCGAAGATAACAAGGGCTGAGCATTCAATTACGCTGCCCGTCGTCTTGAGCCTTCCGGTTGCGGAAGGCGGGGAAGGCAGGCAGCGATGCTCCCGTCCTCATCACGAGGACGAGCAGGCTCAGCCCGGCAAGGTTGGGCCTGTGTCATTTCAAGGCAGGCGCTTCCCAGCATTCGGAGGTTTTCATGCGTCGAGTTGTCGTAACAGGACTAGGGCTCGTTACGCCGCTGGGCGGTGATGTCGATACCACTTGGGCAAATCTGATCGCAGGACGATCGGGGGCCGGGCCGATAACGCGGTTCGATGCGTCCGATCAGAAATGCCGGATTGCATGTGAAGTGAAGCCTGCCGATCACGCGTGGGGCTTTGATCCGGGCAAGCGCGTCGATCACAAGATCCAGCGGCAGGTCGATCCGTTCATCATTTATGGAATTGATGCAGCCGGGCAGGCGCTGGAAGACGCCGGGCTGACGGACATGAGCGAGGAAGAACGGCTGCGCGCCGGCTGCTCGATCGGGTCCGGCATTGGCGGCCTTCCGGGGATTGAAAGCGAATCGCTGG
The DNA here is from genome assembly GCA_947258815.1 of uncultured Sphingomonadaceae bacterium. Classification (GTDB taxonomy): domain Bacteria; phylum Pseudomonadota; class Alphaproteobacteria; order Sphingomonadales; family Sphingomonadaceae; genus Novosphingobium. The sequence goes on along the minus strand of CAMYJW010000030.1, from coordinate 230,035 downwards.
TTCTGGCCGAAAAAGGGCCGGGCCGGGTGAGCCCGCACTTTGTGCATGGGCGGCTGATTAATCTCATTTCGGGTCAGGTTTCGATAAAGCACGGGCTGATGGGGCCGAATCATGCGGTGGTTACCGCCTGTTCGACCGGCGCGCATTCAATCGGCGATGCGGCGCGGATGATTCGCGATGATGATGCCGATGTGATGCTGGCTGGCGGCGCGGAAGCAACGATTTGCCCGATTGGCATTGCCGGATTTGCACAGGCACGCGCGCTCAATTGCACGTTCAATGATCGCCCCGAAGAAGCGAGCCGCCCTTATGACAAGGATCGCGACGGCTTCGTTATGGGTGAGGGTGCAGGTGTTGTCGTTCTTGAAGAATATGAACACGCCAAGGCACGCGGCGCGAAAATCTATGCCGAAGTGGTCGGTTATGGTCTGTCGGGCGATGCCCATCATGTGACAGCGCCGCATCCTGAGGGTTCTGGTGCCTATCGCTCGATGGAAATGGCTCTCAAAAAGGCCGGGATGACGCCGGCGGATATTGATTACATCAACGCGCACGGCACATCGACGATGGCCGATACGATTGAACTGAATTCGGTGCGCAGGCTGTTTGGCGATGCCATCGGGTCCGTCTCGATGAGTTCGACGAAATCGGCAATCGGTCACCTTCTGGGGGGCGCGGGTGCTGTCGAATCGATTTTCTGCATCCTGGCGATTCGCGATCAGATCGTTCCGCCCACGCTGAACCTCGATACGCCGGACGAGGGCACCGAAGGTGTGGATCTTGTGCCAAGGCAAGCGCGTGAGCGTGCCGTTAACGCCGTGCTGAACAACAGTTTTGGTTTTGGCGGAACGAACGCCAGCCTTGTGATGCGCAAGATCGACTGACATCCGTGGACATGGCGGTAAGAACATGATTTCGCAGCGCGGTTGCTGGCTTGCCGCGCTGGCTGGAACAGCGCTGCTGATCGCTGTGGGCGCGTTCCTTGGTGGCTGGTTCGGGTCCGGGCCACTTGAAAAGGAGCGGGCGTTTATCGTTCCCAGCGGCTCAAGCCTCAATGCCGTTGCCGCCAAGCTGGAAAAAGAAGGCGCAATCGATTCCGCCAGATCGTTTTCGCTGCGCGCCCGTATTTTCGGCGGCGGCGCGCCGATCAAGGCGGGCGAGTTTCGGTTGCCCGCAGGCGCGAGCCCCTCACGGATACTCTCTATCATCCAAAGCGATGATGTGATCCGGCGACTGGTCACTATTCCCGAAGGCATGCCCTCTATCATGGTGCATGAACGGCTGATGGCGCAGCCGTTTCTGACAGGTGACGTCACGGTGCCGCAAGAAGGCTCGGTCCTGCCGGACAGCTATGATTTCGAGCGCGGCGAACCGCGTCAGGCGGTTTTGCGCCGGATGCAGGCGGCGATGCGCAAGACGTTGAACGAACTCTGGGCCAAACGCGGGGCGGATATTGCGGTTTCCACACCAGAGGAAGCACTGGTGCTGGCATCCATAGTCGAAAAGGAAACGGGCAAACCATCGGAGCGTCGCAAGGTTGCAGGGCTATATTCCAACCGGGTGAAACGCGGCATGCTGCTTCAGGCGGACCCGACGATCATCTATCCGATCACTAAGGGCAAACCGCTTGGCAGACGTATCAGACAGTCTGAAATTCAGGCGGTAAACGGCTATAATACTTATACAAAAGTTGGCCTCCCGATTGGCCCTATCACCAATCCCGGAAAGGCATCGATTGCTGCCGTTCTCAATCCGGCAAAAACCAGCGCGGTCTATATGGTTGCCGATGGCACAGGCGGCCATGCGTTTGCCGAGACGCTGGAACAACACAACCGCAATGTTGAAAAGTGGTTTTCCATCCGGCGGGAGCGCGGTGAAATGTGATCGGAAAATGCGATCACAGAAAGATAAATAATCGACTGGAACGTTAAGTCCGGTGTGCCTATCTGGTGTTCATACAGCAACCGGAAAAGGACTTCAGACGATGATCGGCCGCACCATACCCAACGTTACACTCAAGACCCGCGTTCGCGATGAAAGTATCGGCGGGCCCAACCCGTTCCGCTGGCAGGATATGAACGTGCGCGATGAATTTGCCGGGCGCAAAGTTGTCGTATTCTCGCTTCCCGGCGCATTCACGCCGACTTGCAGCAATGAACAGTGCCCGAATTTCGACCGGCTCTATGATGAGTTCAAGGCGCTTGGCGTCGACGATGTGTATTGCATCTCGGTCAACGATGCGTTCGTGATGTACCAGTGGGGGCAGCATCTTGGCCTCAGGAACGTGAAACTGCTGCCCGATGGTTCCGGCGATTTTACCCGCCGCATGGGGATGCTTATCAAGAAGGATCACCTTGGCTTCGGCGATCGCAGCTGGCGTTACGCCATGGTGGTTGAGGATAACAAGATCACCGACTGGTTCGAAGAGCCGGGTATCAACGATATCGGTGAGGACGACGATCCCTATGGCGAAACCTCGCCTGAAAAGCTGCTCGATGCGCTGAAGGCCAAGCTGGCCATCTCAGCGTGAGCGAGCGCGCTCCGGGCCTGAAAGCTCCCCCTCCCATGGCCCGGAGCGCAGCACTTTCGAGCGGCACAAAATCGGCGCGTGAAGCGCACATGTGCGTTTTACAATCATACCAATTACGGGTTCACGCGAGGCATTCAATCTGAATGGTTGACCGCGCCCGAACCCAGCCTTAAAGAGCGCGGCCTGCACCACGGCGACCTGAGGTTGCCGGTCTGGTATGGCGGAGTAGCTCAGCTGGTTAGAGCAGCGGAATCATAATCCGCGTGTCGGGGGTTCAAGTCCCTCCTCCGCTACCACCCTACTGTTTGATTTATTTGATAGTTTTTCAAAACTAGCGTGGTCTACGTCAGTGGCCGTGCTGCATCCGTGTTGCACGGATTCCTGCGATGTTCCGCGCTGTCCAATCAATTGTCGGCTGGTCCATGCAGCATGTGTGCAACATGGAGGCAGGGTAGTGCCCCTTCTTACGGCCACGGAAAACTCAAAAAGCGCAGCCCTTTTACGGCTACCGAGAACTTGCTGTCTTGCGTGTGCTTGGAATTGGCAAATCCGCCCCCTGCTAGATCACAACTCTTCGCTGGTTTGGCCGTTCTTGATAGCATGGCGGCACGATCCACCCTTGCAGGGCTGGAGCTCATCGCGGTTATGGCGGCGCTGTTCGTCTGGCATTCATCTCAAGGTGCATACCCATTCCGCCGGAAGTCGTTTCAGAGCTGAAGCGCTGGAAGCTGCGCAGCCCTCCTTCACGGCGTGACCTGGCATTTCCGAGCAAGCGAGGCACGCCGCAGTTCCACAACAACCTGCTCCGGCGCATGTTCTTCCCGTTGCAGGAGAGGGCAGGCCTAATGGTGAAGCCGGTCGATGATCAAGGGAGGTCGCTCGTTGATGAAGAGCGCCAGCCGATCATGAAGCCGAAGTATGAGTTTCACACATTGCGCCACGCGGCTGCAAGCGGCTGGATTGCCCAGCGGATCGACCTCAAGCGCCTGCAGGTCTGGATGGGGCACGAAAGCATCCAGCTTACGCTTGATACCTATGGGCACCTTCTGGCGGACCAGGAGCGGGATAGCGAGCTGGCGCTGGAGGCAAGCAGGGATCTGTTTGGGTAGGCAATGCCAATTTGCTTTGCCCCGGTGTGAATTTTTCGCAGGTTTGAAACGCGGTAAGCCTGCAGTTGCTGCCGATTCTACAGCATCCAAACGCAACGAGGTTGCGCAGAATGAAAATATGCTGCAAAAATTTGGTGCCTGTTCTGACGATATTAACAGGAGTCGGAATAGCGATATGACTTGCGATAGGAGAGCAGCCATATGACGCACGCACAACGCAATAGGAAGATTCTCGATGCAATCGCCGAGGAAACCAAGCGTGCGGTTGCTTCAAAAAAGTCAGCTCGTGAAGCCCTTATCAAAGAAGGTATATACACCAAGAAAGGTAAGCTGCGCGCCGAGTTTGGTGGCGAAGGTAGGAATGCAAAAGCCGTCGCTTGAGTCGCCTCGCAACATCCTTCGTGCTGGGTTATCACGGCTGCGATAAGGCAGTCGCAGACGATGCTATGGCCAATGGGGCAAGCATCTTACAAAGCGATAAAGACTACGATTGGTTGGGGCCTGGAGCATATTTTTGGGAATCAGACCCGAATCGAGCCTTAGAATGGGCTGAATGGAAGAGGGCAGAAGGGCATTACCGACAGCCGACAGTCATTGGCGCGGTAATCGATCTTCGCCGATGTCTGGATCTGCTTTCTCGACAAGACATTGAGCTTTTGCGAGCGGCGCATTCGTCATTCAAGACTGTGCGAAAGAAGGCTGGTCTCACTATGCCGAAAAATCTCAGTCCGCGAGGAGTCAAGAACAAGGATCGAGTCTTACGCTACCTGGACTGCGCGGTGTTTCGCCATTTGCATCAGATCATCGAAGACCTCTCCGAGACTGATCCATTGATTGAACCTTTCGACACAGTGCGTGGAATGTTCGTGGAGGGTGGGCGAGTATATCCAGGCAGCGGATTACATCGAAAAAGCCATGTGCAGATTGCCGTTCGCAATCCCGAGTGCATTAAGGGAATTTTCTTTCCGTTAACGGGCGACTGAAATATGATTCAACTCTGCTGGCAGATGCCGAAATTGGTTCCATGCAGCATGATTGCAGCAAGGTCCGAAAAATTGCGAAAAATCTGGTGTTTTGACGCGGAATCATAATCCGCGTGTCGGGGGTTCAAGTCCCTCCTCCGCTACCATCCTTTCCCATCGAATAAACTGATCGTTTGAGAAGGCGGGGGCGGTCCGTCTTCCTGAGTCGTATCAATTCGTCTTGATCTTAAGATTCTAAAACAGGTTTTCGGTTTTTGGTGATCTAATGAAATAAATATCTCAATTGCTGCTGCTCATGTGGAAAGATCGATATGGATCATCCGCGCTCTTGTCGTCATTCTGACAGGTGAAGAGACAAGAGCGAGGGGAAGGCGAGAAATGACCGCACGGGATGCGCCTGGATCGCCAACCGATCTGCATGTTCCAGAGCCTGTTGCGCGGCCGGGCGGGCACGCCAGTTTCGACCATATCAGCTTCGATGAAGGCGCGGCGATCGATAGGCCGAGCCCTGAAGCGCCGGAAACCGGGCTGAGGGACTATGGCTATGGTCTGGTCCGGGTGCTGGGTGGGGCGGGGCGCGCCTGGGATCCTGGTATTGACGCTGAGATGCTGCGCCGGGGATTGCGCGCGATGGCCCGGACTCGCCTGTTCGAAGACCGCATGTTCCGCGCGCATCGGCAGGGTAAAACCAGCTTTTTCATGAAATCCACCGGCGAAGAAGCAATCGGGGTTGCTCCATCGCTGATGCTGGGTGCGCGGGACATGTGTTTTCCCACCTATCGCATGCAGGGCTGGCTGATCGCGCGGGACTATCCGCTGGAGATGATGATCAACCAGATATATTCAAACGAGAAGGATCCGCTGCGGGGGCGCCAGTTACCGATCCTCTATTCGGCGCGCGATTATGGCTTTTATTCGCTGTCGGGAAATGTCGGCAGCCGGTTTGGACATGCGGTGGGCTGGGCAATGGCTTCGGCCTATCGCGGTGAAGATCACGTCGCGCTTGGGATGATCGGCGAGGGGACCACGGCCGAAGGCGATTTTCACGAGGCACTGACATTTGCGGGGATTTATCGCGCACCAGCGATCCTTGCGATCAACAACAACCAGTGGGCGATCTCTACCTTTTCCGGCATCGCAACGCCTGCGGGTACGACTTTTGCCAGCAAGGCAATCGGCTATGGCATTCCGGGCCTGCGCGTCGACGGGAACGATTTCCTTGCAGTCTGGGCGGCGATTGAGTGGGCGGCGCAGCGCGCGCGCGCCGGAAAGGGCGCCACTCTGATCGAGTTTCTGACCTATCGCGCCGCAGGACATTCGACCAGCGATGATCCCACACGTTATCGGCCGGCGGACGAGGCGGGGCACTGGCCGCTGGGCGATCCGGTGGAGCGCCTCAAGGCGCATCTCGTTGAATTGGGGGAGTGGTCCGAACAGCGTCATACCCAGATGGTGGCGGAGCTGACCGATGATCTGCGCAGCGCGCAGCGCGCGGCAGAGGCGGTCGGCACGCTTGGACAATCGAAACCGCCTGTCGCCGAGATGTTCGATGGCGTGTTCAAGGAACCCGACTGGCGCGTGATCGAACAGCGCCGCGAGCTGGGAGTCTGAGCCGTGGCTGTCATGAACATGATTCAGGCAATCAATTCGGCGTTGGACGTCAAACTGGCCGACGATCCGGCGACTCTTATCTTCGGGGAAGATGTTGGTTATTTCGGCGGTGTATTTCGCGTGACAGACGGGCTGCAGCAAAAGCACGGAATAAAGCGCTGTTTCGATACCCCCATCAGCGAGGGCGGGATCATTGCAACAGCGATAGGAATGGGCGCCAACGGACTTCGCCCCATTCCTGAAATCCAGTTCGCCGACTATATTCTACCGGCATTCGACCAACTGGTGAGCGAGGCCGCAAGGCTGCGCTATCGGTCAAACGGAGAGTTCTGGGCGCCAATCACGGTGCGGTCACCCTATGGCGGGGGCATTTTCGGCGGACAGACCCACAGCCAGAGCCCCGAAGCGATCTTCGCGCATATCACCGGGCTGAAAACGGTGATCCCGTCCACGCCTTACGATGCAAAGGGATTGCTGATCAGCGCGATAGAAGATGATGACCCGGTCATCTTCCTGGAACCCAAGCGACTGTACAACGGACCGTTCAACGGTGTTCAGGGGCAGCCGCTGAAGACCTGGGAAGGGTTTGCCGAGGCACAGGTGCCTGACCACCATTTCACCGTTCCGCTGGGTCAGGCCGCTATTGCGCGCGAGGGGGCGGATGCAACCGTGCTGGCATACGGGACGATGGTCCACGTTGCGAAGGCGGGAATTGAAGAAAGCGGTGTTGATGCTGAACTGATCGACTTGCGTTCGATCGTTCCACTCGACATCGAGACGATCACCGCCTCGGTATCGAAGACAGGCCGTTGCGTGATCCTGCACGAGGCGTCCAGCTTCGGCGGCTTTGGCGGGGAGCTGGCCGCGCAGGTGCAGGAACGATGCTTCTGGGCACTCAAGAGCCCGATAGAGCGGATCGCGGGCTGGGACACTCCCTATCCTCACGCTTTCGAGTGGGACTATTTTCCCGGCCCCGGACGGCTGGCCAAGGCGCTTGCCCGCGTGATGGAGAACAGGTGATGGGGCGCTATATTTTCCGTCTTCCCGATATTGGAGAAGGTGTGACCGAGGCCGAGATCGTTGCATGGCACGTCCAGCCCGGAGACAGAATCGGCGAGGACCAGACGATGGTCGACGTCATGACCGATAAGGCCACGGTGGATATGACATCGCCGGTCGATGGCGTTGTTGTTGCCGTCCATGGCGCGGTGGGCGATATGCTCGCGGTCGGCTCTCCGTTGGTCGATCTGGAAGTAGAGGGCGAGGGCAACACCGCTGATGACGCGGCCCTGGGGGACCCGGAACCGGTGCCCGCAGTGGATGTGGATACTCCTGTTCCGGTTCAGTCCGAACAGGTGGCAGAACCAGCGCCAGCGCCAGCGCTGCCCGCCCGGGCCGTCGCATCTTCTGCGCCAGAGCAGGCGCGTGCCGAACCGGGGCTGCCGTCAGGCGCAAAGGGCGGTGCGGTGTTTGCATCTCCCGCTACCCGCCATCGCGCTTTCGAGCAGGGCATTGCTTTGCAGTTCGTGCCCGGAACCGGACCTGGAGGACGGATCACCCCTGACGATCTTGATGCCTATATCGCTGCGGGTGCGGGTGCGGGTGGGGCCGCAGGCGCGAACGCAGCTTGCGGTAATGCTCGCTATCGCGCCCGTGAGGCAATCGAAGACGAACAGATCATCGGTCTGCGGCGAAGGATCGCCGAGAAGATGCAGGAAGCAAAAAGCCGCATCCCGCACATTGCCTATGTTGAGGAAATCGATGTCACTGAGCTGGAGGCGTTGCGCGCCGATCTTAACCAGAACCGCGAAGGAGAGCAGCCGAAGCTGACGTTGCTGCCGTTCCTGATGCGGGCGCTGGTGCAGGTCTTACCCGATTTTCCCCAGATCAATGCGCGCTATGATGACGAGGCCGGCGTGTTGCATCGCCATGGCGGTGTGCATATCGGCATCGCGACGCAGACGCCCGGCGGGCTTATGGTTCCCGTGGTGAGCCATGCGGAAAGCCGCGACGTGTGGAAACTGGCCGCCGAAGTTGCACGGATCAGCGCCGCCGCGCGCGACGGGACAGCGCGGCGAAATGAACTGTCGGGCTCGACGATAACGATCACCAGCCTTGGCCCGCTTGGCGGAGTGGCGAGCACGCCTGTTATCAACCATCCAGAGGTGGCAATCATCGGGCCGAACAAGATCGTCGAACGGCCCGTCGTCGACGGCAGCTTCGTATCGGTGCGCAAGATGATGAACCTTTCGAGCTCATTCGATCATCGCATTGTCGATGGTTATGATGCCGCCCTGTTCGTGCAGCGCCTGAAACGGCTGCTCGAACATCCCGCTCTGATTTTCATGGATTGACAGGATGACGAGAACGCTAACGCCCAAAGTGCTTGTCGTCGGTGGTGGACCGGGCGGCTATGTTGCAGCGATCCGGGCTGGGCAGCTCGGTCTTGATACGGTGCTTGTCGATGCGGATCGTCTGGGCGGAACCTGCCTGATCCGCGGATGCATTCCGTCAAAGGCGCTGATCCATGCGGCAGGGCTGTTTGCCGAATTGACCAGGGCGGCCCGGCCTGAGGGGCGTTTCGGTATCCACGCCCAGCCACCGCATCTGCATCTTGCGCAAACCGTGGGGTGGAAAGACGGGATTGTCGATCGGCTATCAGGTGGAGTCGCGGGGCTACTGCGCAAGGCCAAGGTTAAGGTTATTGCGGGTCATGCCGGGTTTCTGGATGCCAAGACATGTCACGTCGATGACAACGGTGGTGGGATGACGATCAAGCCTGAGCATGTGATCCTGGCAACGGGATCGGTTCCGGTGGACCTGCCGTTTCTGCCGTTCGGCGGTAGGGTTATCGGCAGCGCCGAAGCGCTGGCGCTTGAAGAACTGCCTGAACGGCTGGTCATTGTTGGCGCGGGCTATATCGGTCTGGAGCTGGGCACCGCATTTGCAAAATTCGGTGCGAAGGTTTCTGTTGTCGAGGCCGCTGACGCGATCCTGCCGCTCTACGATTCCACGCTGACCGATCCGGTGAAGCGCTGGCTGGAAAATCAGGGCGTCGAACTTTATCTCGGAGCGAAGGCGCTGGGTGAGGAGGCTGGCGGTCTCGCAATAGAGAGTGGCGCCGGGCAACGGCATGTTCTGCCCGCCGATCGTATTCTGGTGACGGTCGGTCGTCAGCCTGCGACACGCGGCTGGGGCATGGAAACAATGAATCTTGCCATGGACGGGCCTTACATCAGGGTTGACGATCGCTGCGCAACAGCCACCACGAATGTCTGGGCGATCGGCGATCTGGTTGGCGAACCCATGCTGGCGCACAAAGCGTCGGCGCAAGGCGAAATGGTGGCCGAAATCATTGCAGGGCGCAAACGGCGTTTTGACCCTGCGGGGATACCTGCGATCTGTTTTACCGAGCCGGAGATTGTCAGCATCGGCGCGCTGCCAAGCGATATTTCGCCGGATAAGCGGGTAATCACAGGCCACTTCCCCTTCATGGCCAATGGTCGTGCCCTCTCGATGGATGCGGGAGGCGATGGCGGATTTGTTCGCGTGTTGGCGCAGGAGGCCGGACACCGGATAGTCGGCATTCAGGCAGTGGGGCAGCATATCTCGGAGTTCGCCGGCCAGTTTGCGACACTCATTGAAATGGGCGCGGTGCTGGAAGATGTGGCCGGAGTCATTCATGCTCACCCCACTTTGGGTGAGGCGGTACACGAAAGCGCTCTCGACGCGCTGGGGCATGCACTGCACATCTAGCCGATGGCGGGTATAAAATTGAGGGACCGATGATGCTTGATTTCTTTCTGGGCGAAATGGCCGATGCCATTCGCGATACGACAAGCCGATTTGCCACAGACCAGATCGCGCCACTGGCGGCGCGGATCGACTCGGAAGATTGGTTCCCGCGCGATGAGCTGTGGCCGGCGATGGGCAAACTTGGCCTGCATGGCATCACGGTTGAGGAAGAATGGGGCGGGCTTGGCCTTGGCTATCTGGAACATTGCGTGGCAGTGGAGGAGATCAGCCGGGCCAGCGCTTCGATCGGGCTCAGTTATGGTGCCCATTCAAACCTTTGCGTCAACCAGATCCGCCGCTGGGGAAATGATGCTCAGAAGGCAAAATATCTGCCGAAACTGATTTCGGGCGAACATGTCGGCAGTCTGGCCATGTCGGAAACAGGGGCCGGTTCGGACGTTGTCGGAATGAAGCTGAAGGCGGATGCGGTTGCGGGCGGCTATTGCCTGAACGGAACCAAGTTCTGGATCACCAACGCACCTTATGCCGATACGCTGGTCGTCTATGCCAAAACCTTGCCCGATGCAGGTTCGCGCGGAATCACCGCCTTCCTGATCGAAAAGGACTTCGCGGGCTTCTCGATCGGACAGAAAGTTGACAAGTTGGGGATGCGCGGCAGCCCCACCGCCGAACTGGTGTTCGACGATTGCTTCGTGCCGGAAGAAAACGTGATGGGGCCGGTGGGCGGCGGCGTCGGCGTGTTGATGAGCGGTCTCGATTATGAACGCGTGGTGTTGTCGGGCATCCAGCTTGGCATCATCCAGGCCTGTCTTGATACGGTGTTGCCCTATGTCCGCGAGCGCAAGCAGTTCGGCAGGCCGATCGGAGCGTTCCAGCTGATGCAGGCCAAGGTGGCCGATATGCATGTGGCGCTGCAATCCGCGCGCGCCTATACTTATGCCGTGGCGCGGGCATGTGACGCGGGCCAGACGACGCGCTTTGACGCCGCTGGCGCGATCCTGCTGGCGAGCGAGAGCGCATTTCGCGCAGCGGGCGAAGCGGTGCAGGCTCTGGGCGGTGCCGGCTATACCAGGGACTGGCCGGTGGAACGCTATTTGCGCGATGCCAAGCTGCTGGATATCGGCGCGGGGACGAATGAAATTCGCCGCATGTTGATCGGCCGCGAACTGGTGGGAGCCGAAGCGTGAGCGCGCCGGTTCTTTCCACAGCGATCGATTTTGACAGTTCTGAGGCGAAAGCCCGCGACGCGCATAACCGCGCGCTTGCCCAGGAACTGCGGACACGAGTCGCGCAGGCGGCTCTGGGTGGGCCGGAAAGGCACCGCGAACGCCACGTCAGCCGGGGCAAGCTGCTGCCGCGTGACCGGGTGGAACGATTGCTGGACCCCGGTTCGCCGTTTCTGGAAATCGGTCAGCTTGCAGCCAACGGCCTTTACGAAGATGAAGTGCCGGGGGGCGGCATCATTGCCGGGATTGGCCGCGTATCGGGGCGCCAGTGCATGATCTTCGCGAATGACGCCACGGTGAAGGGCGGCACGTATTATCCGATGACGGTGAAGAAACATCTGCGTGCTCAGGAGATCGCTCTCGAAAACCGGTTGGCCTGTATCTATCTGGTCGACAGCGGGGGGGCGAACCTCCCCAACCAGGCAGACGTGTTTCCCGATCGTGATCATTTCGGACGCTTCTTCTTCAATCAGGCGAACATGTCGGCACGGGGTATCGCGCAGATCGCTTGCGTGATGGGCAACTGCACCGCAGGCGGCGCTTATGTGCCCGCGATGTCGGACGAAAGCGTGATCGTGAAAAACCAGGGCACGATCTTTCTGGCAGGTCCGCCGCTGGTGCAGGCCGCGACGGGCGAGGTGATCAGCGCAGAGGATCTGGGCGGCGGCGAATTGCACAGCCGCAAATCGGGCGTAACGGACCATCTGGCCGACGATGATGAGCATGCCCTGACGATCGTGCGCGACATTGTTTCGCATCTTGGCGTCAACAAGGGCTTCGAAGTGGCAAAGCGCGATCCGCGCCCGCCTCTTTACGATCCAGAGGAACTTTACAGCCTCATACCCGAGGATGTGCGCGCGCCCTATGATGTGCATGAGGTGATTGCGCGAATCGTCGACGGCAGCGAATTTCAAGAATTCAAGGCGCTCTACGGCAACACGTTGGTGTGCGGTTTCGCGCATATATGGGGCATGCCGGTGGCGATACTCGCCAACAATGGGGTGCTGTTCAGCGAAAGCGCTGTAAAGGGTGCGCACTTCATCGAGCTCGCGCAGCAGCGTGGCATTCCGCTGCTGTTCCTGCAGAACATTTCCGGCTTCATGGTTGGCGGACAGTATGAGGCGGAAGGGATAGCCAAGCATGGTGCCAAGCTCGTGACGGCGGTGGCCACGGCAACCGTCCCCAAAATCACTGTTCTGATCGGCGGCAGCTTTGGTGCCGGAAATTACGGCATGTGCGGCCGGGCCTATTCGCCGCGGTTTCTGTTTACCTGGCCCAACGCGCGGATCAGCGTGATGGGCGGCGAACAGGCGGCCAGCGTGCTGGCGACCGTCCACCGCGATGCCGATAAATGGGATGAGCGCGAGGCGGAGGCTTTCAAGACACCGATCCGCCAGAAATATGAGGATGAGGGAAATCCCTATTATGCCACCGCGCGCCTGTGGGACGATGGCATCATCGATCCGGCGCAGACCCGTGATGTGCTGGGCCTGGCGCTCGCCGCCACTCTCGAAGCGCCGTCGGAACCGGGCGGTTTCGGCGTGTTCAGGATGTAATGGCCATGATTGATTCGCTTCTTGTCGCCAATCGCGGCGAAATCGCCTGTCGGATCATCCGCACCGCGCGAAGGCTCGGTATCAGGACGGTCGCGGTTTATTCCGACGCCGACGCCGATGCACTGCATGTGCGCGAAGCGGATGAATCGGTGCATGTTGGCGCTTCGCCCGCGCGCGAAAGCTATCTGATGGGCGACAGGATTCTTGCAGCCGCAAAACAGGCGGGCGCGCAGGCCATCCATCCGGGCTACGGCTTCCTTTCCGAAAACGCCCGGTTCGCGCAGGATGTGATCGATGCCGGCCTTATCTGGATTGGCCCCAAGCCCCATTCGATCACCGCGATGGGCCTGAAGGATGCCGCCAAGACGCTGATGGCACAAGCGGGGGTTCCGGTCACACCCGGTTATTCGGGTAAAAACCAGAACGCCGCCTTTCTGGCTGAACGCGCGGCGGAGGTTGGCTATCCCGTGCTGATCAAGGCGGTCGCTGGCGGTGGCGGCAAAGGCATGCGCCTGGTTGAGCGGGCGGATGACTTTGCCGAGGCGCTCGCCAGTTGCCAGCGCGAGGCGGCTGCCTCCTTCGGCAACGATCATGTGCTGATCGAAAAATACATCCAGCGCCCGCGCCATATCGAGGTGCAGGTATTCGGAGACAGCCAGGGCAATATCGTTCACCTGTTCGAGCGCGATTGCTCGCTTCAGCGCCGACACCAGAAGGTGATTGAGGAAGCGCCCGCTCCCGGTATGGATGATGCCACGCGTGCAGAATTGTGCGCCGCCGCCGTGCGCGCCGCGCGGGCGGTGAATTATGAAGGTGCGGGCACGATCGAGTTCATCGCCGACGCTTCGGAAGGGCTGCGCGCGGACCGCATCTGGTTCATGGAAATGAACACCCGGCTTCAGGTTGAACATCCGGTGACAGAGGAAATCACGGGTATCGATCTGGTCGAATGGCAATTGCGTGTGGCCAGCGGCGAACCGATTCCGCTTAGGCAGGACGAACTTGCCATTGCTGGCTGGGCGATGGAGGCGCGGCTCTATGCAGAGGATCCGGCAAAAGGTTTTCTGCCTTCAATTGGCGGGCTTGATGTGTTGCGTTTCGGATCGGCTATCGGCGGGCGTATCGATACCGGCGTCAGGCAGGGCGCGCAGGTATCGCCTTACTACGACCCCATGATCGCAAAGGTGATTGCCCACGGCACCACGCGGGCCGAGGCAATCGGCCGGCTGGGCGCGATGCTGGAAGACACCGCCGTGTGGCCGGTGCGGACGAATGCATCGTTTCTGGTTCAGGCGTTGCAGCATCCCGATTTCGTGGCCGGCGATGTCGATACTGGTCTGATTGCCCGAGACGGCGAAGCGATGGCTCAGCCGCGCTCGCCATCGTCAGAGGTGCTGGAACAGGCTGCGAACCGGCTGATGGGCCAGTTCGGTCCGAACGGGCTGCGCCTGAATGCCGCGCCGCGCAAGACCGGGCTGTTCCTGCTCGATGGTGAGCCGGTAGAGGTTAAGCTGGAAGGCAAAGGAACGGCGAAACCTGAAGAAACAACCCTTGTGGCCGGGAATGGGCAGGTCTGGCAATTGATGCGTTGGCGCAAAACAGGCAGCCACGGCTTGGCGGATGGGTCGGGCGCGATCCTGGCGCCGATGCCTGGCCGGATCATCGCAGTGGCGGTTGGCAGGGGTGAAACCGTCGTGAAGGGGCAAACGCTGCTCACGCTTGAAGCGATGAAGATGGAGCATACGCTTTCCGCGCCCTTCGATGGCGTGGTGGCAGAGCTTGATGCGAAAACCGGGGCGCAAGTCCAGGTCGAAGCGCTTCTGGCGCGGATCGTGGCGGAGGAAGAGGACGCCTGAACGCGGCGGGACACCGGTCCGTCTGATCTTCACCTTCAGTTTTTCCAACGCTCGTCCAAGTGCCGATCCCGGTTCATTCCCGCATCGCATACATGGATGGGCATCCGCGATGCGCCAGCCGCCTGATAGGTTTTCACCCCTTCGGATCATGCTTTGAAGAGCAAAAGAAGCGAAGGACCGCGCATGACGGCGGAAGTTCGCCCGGTGAAGAGGTGTCTGGAATGAACGAAGTCGGGAATGCCACGTTGCTGCAGGCAGAGCGCGAGGCGCGCAGATCGCTTGATGGCGATGCGATTTTTGAAGCTGCCGTGAAGGAAAGCGGACTGGGCCAGTATGCCGATCCCGATATCAGGGAGCGGTTCGACTATCTGATCGGCCTGTTCAACGCATTCGGCACGATCCGGGAATCGCTTTATGGTGTGGCCGCGCAACAGATGAAAAGCGTGGTGATGAAACGCCTTCAGGTTGCGCGAGACTGGGCCGAGCATCCTGAAATTCTGGAATCCGAAATCGTTCAGCCGTTTTTCGTGATCGGCAATGCGCGCGCGGGAACCACATTCACCCAGATGATCCTTGCGATGGATGAAGGCCACCGCACGCCGCGCTATCGCGATGTGCAGCATCCCTCGCCGCCGCGCGGCCTTGATCCTGAAGCTGATCTTCGCGCGCTCGAAGAGCAGGGCGAATATGTGGATTTCATCACCACGCAATCACCCCGGATGATGTCGGGCCATCCCTATTTCGATCAGCGCGGTGAGACAGAGGCGGAAGACGAATACACTTATTCGCTCGATCTCGATCTCGCTTATCCGCTCTGGTATCTGAAAATTCCCAGCCTGCCCCAGTGCCTGCCGCCGCGCGACCCGGTGCGGGCGTTTGAATTTTTCAGAGACATGCTGAAACAGTATCAGTGGAAGTGCCCCACGCGGCGCTGGGTCGGCAAAGGGGTTATCCATCAGTATATCGCTGATCCGCTGCTGGAAGTGTTTCCCGACATGGTGGGGTTCTGGGTTCATCGCAAACCTGAAGAGCTGGTCGGTTCGCTGCTCGAACTGCTGGAAATCCAGTATGCGCCGTTCAACGATGGCCAGTATAATGTCGATCCCGATGCCATGGTGGAACAGCTTTGTCAGGGTGTCGATCACATCCTGAACTGCCCGGCGATTGACGATCCGCGCATGCACCACATCAATTTCCGCGATCTGGTCAGCGATCCTGCTGCAGTGATCGCGCCGATCTATGAAGCCCACGGGATTGCGTTCACCGATGATTATGCGCGCAAGATCAGCCAGCGGATGCAAGATCCGGCGCACCGATCAGACCGGTATGGAAAGTTTGAATACAGTCTGGACAAGTATGGTCTCGACGGGGCCGAACTGCGGCGCAAGTTTGGCGCATACTGTGACCGGTTTGAATTATAGATTGCGCTGATGCCGGTGTGATTTCGGGAGAGATAACATGAGCTATCGCATCATCAACTGGGCGACCGGGCACACCGGAAAAATGGTTGTGCGCGCGGCGGCGGAACGGGCAGACGCATACGATATCGTTGGTGCGTTCGTTTATAATCCGGAAAAGGTTGGCCAGGATCTTGGCGATATCTGCGAGATCGATAAGATCGGCGTGATTGCGACGGACGACCGGCAGGCCATTCTTGATGCCGATGCCGATTGCGTGTTGTTTCTGGCGGGCGCGGAAAACGATTTTCCCGGATCGGTAAAGGATATCTGCGCGCTGCTTGCTTCGGGCAAGAATGTCATCACCACGGCGGCGAATTTCATCTATCCCAAATCGCTGGGCGAAGAGGTGGAACGTGCGATTGCCGATGCCTGCGAACAGGGCGGGGTGACGTTCCACGGGCTTGGCGTGATGCCGGGGTTCTTTGCGGAATCGCTGCCGCTGCTATTGTCGCGCCTATCGCGGCGGTGCGATCGGCTGATCGCGTCCGAAACGCTTTCTTACGACAAGTATCCCAGCACGTATCAGATGTTCGATCTGATGGGCTTTGGCTTTGCGCCCGATGATCCGACCCCGGCTTTCGCGAATGTTGAACTGGTGGGCGAAACCTGGCGTCATTCAGGCATGCTGATGGCTGATGCGCTTGATCTGCCGATCGACCGGATCGAAAATTTCCGCAATGTCGTGGTCACAGATCGCGATTTGCATGTTGCCAGCGGCACGATCCCCAAGGGCACGGTCGGCGCGATGAATTTTGGCGTTCGCGTTATATCCGAAGGCAAAGAGCGGATCGTGCTGCAGCATTACACGCGCATGGCCGCCGATCTCGCGCCGGACTGGCCCAAGGGCCATGGCTGGATCATCGAACTGGAAGGCGAGCCGGAAATTAACGCGCGGATCGAAATCGGATCGCACAGTGCGATGCCAACCGACGACGCCTGCATGGCCACTGCGCTCCATGCCGTCCATGCCATTCCTTACGTGGTCGATGCCAAACCCGGCATTCTCAGCCTTGCCGATGTCCCGCCGGTCTGGGGCAAAGACGCTTTCCACCGCCCGTAAACGCCTGCCGCGGCGCACTTTCATGGAGATCAGATGATGCCTGCCGAAACCGCGCAAAGCAGCCTCGCAACGGCTGAACAGAAACTGGTTGAGGAACGCGCCATCAGTGTGTTCTCCCGGCCTGAAATTGCCGCCGCCAAACGCGAAACGCTGGCGTTGTTTCAGGCCGATCGCAATGCGCTGTTGCTGGGGCAGGAAGCGCTGATTGCAAACAGCGTGGAAGAACACTTCTTTCATGCAGCGATGATCGCATCCAACGAAACGCCGCGTGCGCCGCGCATCATCTGGTCGCTTGCGCTTGATCACCAATGGATGGGGCTTGATGTTCCGGGTAGCCGTTTTGGGCAGGAAAATCCCGATAACGCCTATCGTCTTGCTTCGATCGATTCGCAGTATAGCTATCGCATCTCAGGCCGGTTTGTGGCCGAGCCGCCGCAGCAGTTCAGCATCTGCGCGCTGCCGGGCCAGATCGGTGACGATATGATCGCCGAAGTTATCGGATTTATCGGCAGGGCAAACATCGATGTTGCAGACGATGGCCGGTTCGAGATCGTTCTCGATGGTTCGACCACGGAAGGCAGGCGCAACCACCTTTCGCTGGCGGGCGCGAAAACCCTGCTGATCAGAGATACGATGGGCGACTGGTCACGCGAAATGCCGTGCGAGCTTTATATCGAACGGACGGACGGCCCGCAGGAGGATGATTTTGATATTGATCGCGTGGCTGAACGCGCTGCGTATCTGGGCAAAACCATCGCCGCGTTTTTCCTTAAAAACATTCAGCACGATATGTTTGAAGCGGACCCGGTCAATGTTGTTCCAGAGCCGGTGCCATCGGGCGCGCGTGGCGGCCTGGTGACACAGTGTGCCACGGGTGGGCATTACCGGCTTGGCAGCGATGAAGCGCTGGTGATTGATGCCGATCCGCTCGATGCGGGCTATCTGGGCATTCAGATCGTCGACATGTGGCTGATCTCTTTCGATTACCGCGATCATACCAGCTGCCTGAACGATACGCAGGCCGATCGCGATCAAGATGGGCGGATCCGCTGGGTTATCAGCGCAAGCGATCCGGGAGTTCATAACTGGCTTGATGGCAGCGGCAGCCCGGTGGGCACGATTGTTATCCGCTGGCAGGAATTGCCGCCCGGTGTCGATCTGAAAGGCAGCCTCAAGGCCGAAGTCGTCAAGCTTGGCGATCTTGCCGATTATCTGCCGCCGGAAACACGTTTCCTTGATGCGCAGGGCAGGGCGGCGCAACGTGCGGAACGACGGCGCGACTATATGCGGCGCGCGCAATAAGCGGCGATCTTACCAGAACAGAACCAGCAGCGCGGCGCAGACGGCAATGCACCACGCTTCAAATCCCGCGCGCAGCAAAACCGGCGCGTGGCGCAGTTCCATGAATTCTATGCCGACCAGCCGCACTTTCAGAAACGCGATGACAAGAATGACCATTCGCCCAAGCCGCGCATCATCCCCGGCGATGGCCATTGATTCCCATGACAGCAGACTGGCGACAACAAGGATCAGCCAGATCAGCGAAAAACGGTTTTTAACAAGCGATGCCATGGTCAGCCCTCACACAAGATAGAGGAGCGCAAACAGGACAATCCACAGCAGATCGACCAGATGCCAGAACACGCCGCCACCTTCGATCAGCCCGATGCCTGACTGAAACTGCCCGGCGCGATTGAAGCGCGAAAACACATAGGCCAGAACCCCCAGTCCGATCAGCACATGCAGCAGATGAATGCCGGTGAACATGTAATAGTAGATGAAGAAGCTGTTGGTGTTGAGCGTGATCCCGGCCTCAACCTTTGCGCTGTATTCAAAGAATTTGACGATCACGAAACCCAGTCCCAGCAGGATCGCGCCGCCGGTCAGCAGCCGGGCGCGCGGATCCTTGTGTCGCACGGCGCTGACTGCCTGTGCGACACACCATGAACTGGTGAGCAGCAGCAGCGTGTTGAGCAGACCCAGTTGCCGATCGAGCAGCGCTTGCGATTCCCGGAACAGGTCCAGTTCGTCGAGCCGGCCAACCGCATATGTCACAAAAAACGCAGCAAAAACGATCAGGTCGCCAAAAATGAACACCCACACGCCTTCCTCTCCGGGAACATGGCGTTTCCCGGCGGAAGGTTTGTTCGTCGTATCGGCAGCGTGTGCGGTGTCGTTCATTCGCCTGCCAGCGCGCCGCGTTTGATTGCGCCGAGCATGGCGACAATCATCACGTTGAACCAGATCGCGAAGACAACCGCAGGCAGCCAGAAAGCCAGCGCGCCATTCCACGCAAAAGGACCAACCTTGAACAGGCCAACAACGCATCCGGGAAGCAGCAGCACGCCTGTCCACAGGTTCATATAACCAACCCAGCGCGGCAGGATCGGCTCTGCGCGCTTGTCACCAAGGATCGCGATCCCGGTGATGACATTCTGCACGAATGCCGGGACGGCGGGCATCACGAACAGGAAGAAGGCGATGTCGCTCAGCGAGTGGATCGTTTCATCGGAAAACGATGGCCGGTATGCCGCAGCGGTGAAAAACAGCCCCGCGAAAAACACGGTTACGAAACCATAGGCGACAACCATGATGAAGGCGTAAGTCATCGGTGAGACCGGGCCTTCGATTTTCTTGAGCAACACTGCGATCGCGGCCAGAAACGGGAAGAACAGCGCCGATGCGGTCATGATCAGGATCGCGCCGACGAGAATGCCGGTTTGATTCCCGCGATAATATGCCGCCACTTCAGCGGTGCCCATATCGGGCGCGAGCGGCGGGAACATGTTCGCAAGAGGCCAGATGCCGACGAACAGCAAAGTGCCCGCCAGCGCCCCCATATATGTGCAGACTTTCATCGTTCCCGATTTCATGTTCGCTTCTCCGGTTCCGTTTTTATTGTATTTTCGCGTGAAACTATGATCGCGCGTGATGTTCTCACCCGTCTTAGGGAAGGTGTTTCAGCATAGCGCTGTCCAGCCGCCGTCAATCGGCAGAACGTGTCCTGTTACCATCGCCGCTTCCTTGCAGGAAAGCCAGGCAATCGCATCGGCCTGCTCGCTGGTCGCAATCGGGCGTTTGATCGGCTGATTGGGCAAAAGGTGATCGATCACCATCTGGCCCATTTCTTCGCCGGCCTTGTTATACCCGTTGGTGGGGGTGACACCCGGCGCGATGCAGTTCACCCGGATGGCGCGATCGGCATAGGAAACGGCGGCAAATTTCGTCAGCCGTATCACGCCCGCCTTCGATGCCGCGTAGGCCGCGCCTGCAGCATCGACATAGAGCATCCCGGCAAGCGAGGTGACATTGGTGATCACGCCTCCGCCATGCTCGATCATGTAGGCGATCTCATGCTTCATCGAAAGGAACACGCTGCGCAGGCTCACGGCTTGCGTATGCTCCCACGATTCAAGGCTTTGCTGGTGAAATTCAGGCCCGGCTGCATCGCGGTGTGCATCGCCCACAACATTCGCCGCGATATCGAGCGCGCCGAACGTTTCGACCGTGTGCGCAACAAGCCGCTCGACATCGCTTTCCTCGGTCGCATCCGCGTGGAGGAAAGCAACTTCGCAGCCTTCCTTGCGCAGCCGCTCAGTTACAGCCTGACCGGTTGTCTCGTTGATGTCCGAGAGCATCACGCGCGCGCCTTGCCGGGCGAAAACGTCTGCGGTTGCCATGCCGATGCCATCGCCCGCCGCCGTAACAAGCACGGCCTTGCCTTCAAATCGCTGTGTCATCGCGTATTCCTTCAGGTGTCCCAGATCACATGGATCGCGCGCGGGCCGCGCAGCTGCGCGCCAACGATTGCGGGCGGCGGCGCATCGGGATCGAGCCGCATGTTGGGCATGTGATCGAGCAACGCATTCAGCATCGCTTCCATTTCAGATTTGGCGACTTGCATACCAAGGCACAAATGCGGGCCTGCCCCGAAGCCGACGTTCACACGCTGCTTGCGATCAATGTCAAAGGCATCGGGGTTATCGAACACCTCTTCATCGCGGTTGGCCGAACCAGATGCGAGCGACAGCGCCGCACCAGCGGGGATTTTTACACCCCGGATCTCGACATCGACGGCAGCCTGGCGGGCCAGAAACTGCGAAGCGGTTTCCCAGCGCATGCCTTCGTCTATTGCCTTTCGGACCAGGGTGCGATCGTTGCGCACGCGCTCAAGCAACTCGGGCTGCTCCAGCACAGCCACCAGCATGCTGCCGAAAGTGCGCGTTGTCGTTTCGGCGGCAGCGGGAAGGAACTGGCGGATCAGCTCGGTTATCTTGGCATCGTCAAGCGCGGTGCCATTATCGTTTGCGCGCAGCAAATGGCCGATCAGATCATCCCCGACCGAGCCTTCCGCGCGCCGCTGACGCACAACTTCGAGTGTATCGTCGTAAAGTTCCTGCGCGGCCTGAAATGCGGATTCCATGCTGAGACGCGCTTTTTCAGGATCACGCTGCGGGCCCACCAGAATGCGCATGGCGCGTGCGGCAAATTCCTGTGTGCGTTCCTCGTCCTTTGGAAAGCCGATGATCTCGTAAATCATGCGCACGGGCAGTGGCAGCAGCAGATCGGCGATCAGATCGGCTTTTCCGCGCTTCGCAAGGTTTGCAACCGCTTCATCGGCGACGGGCTGGAGCAGCGCTTTCCATGTGCTGATCGCTTTGGGAGAGAATGCCGGTGCCAGCAGGCCGCGAATGACCTTGTGCTGATCGTCGGCCATTCCGGTCAGCAAAAATCCGCCCAGAAACTGACCGAGCCCTTCGTTGAGAAGCGTGCTGGTGAAGGTTTTGGAATCGCGCAGAACCATCATCACGTCGGCATGTTTGAACAGCGTGAAAACCTGCCTGCCAAGGTTTGAATAATCGGCCTGCGAGGGAATATCGAACTTCGCCAGAATATCGCCTTCCATCACCGGCATCGTCTGGCGATAGCGGGCATAGATCGGATGGGGATCCTCGATATCCGCGCCATAGACATCGCTTACTGCGGAGAAATCTTCCTGGATGGCGTCGCTGCTGCTGTCCTGTGTCATGCGGATTGCGCTCCTGCAGGTTTGTGCTGGCCGGTCATGTGCAGCACGGAAAGATAACCATAAAGCATGCCTCTGGTGTTCGCGATGCCGCTGTTATAGCCGCCGCCAATGTCGAGCCATGCTGCAGAGTTTCCTGCAGCATAAAGGCCGGGAACCGGCTCGTCATTTGCGTTGAGAACTTGTCCGTCAATATCGATCGGCAGGCCCGCGGTGGGCACGCCCATCGTGACGCGTTCGATCTTCACCGCGTAAAACGGCGCTTTCACCAGCGGCGCCATGTTCGGGTTTTGCAACGCGGGATCACCCGTCATTATCCGTCCCCATGGCACGGTGCCGCGCGCAAAATCCTCATCGACCCCGGTTTCGCAAAACCCGTTGAAGCGCGCGATTGTGCTTTCCAGCCCCTCAGCATCAATGCCGACGGTTTCGGCAAGTTCGGCAATGCTGTCTGCCGAAACGGCCATGCCTTCAGAAAGTGGCTGGCCGGGCCAGCTGGGCATCAGGCCATATTTGTCCAGCATGTTCTGATCGAACACGATCCACGCGGGCCAGTTTGGCTGGCCGTCTTCCTGCCCGTCGAACCGGGCGACTTTGGTGGCCACATCGGGATAGAAACCGTCGTTGGCAAAACGCTTGCCCTGCTTGTTGACCGCAATGCAATGCGGGGTTCCGGGCAGCCACATGCGATGCGATGTCTTGCCGTAAACTTCCTCGGCCGGAACTTTATATCCGATAAAGATCGGGCTTTGCGATGGCGCGCGGGACGGGACGGGTATTGCACCCGCTTTTGAAGCCATGGTGATGTGATCGCCCGATACGGTTGGCGGGGCCATGCTGCCCGCTTCGGGCAGGGCATCGAATGCGCGCACAAAATCCGATTTCCAGTCATACCCCCCGGTGGCCAGAACCACGCCCAACCGCGCCCGCACGCGTCTGGTGGTGCCTTTTTCGTCGCGCACAACAACGCCCAGCACCGCGCCATCCTCGATCACCAGTTCGATCACTTCGGTTGAGGTGTGCATTTCCACGCCGCGTTCCTGCGCCGCCAGAATTTGTGCAGCGGCAAGGCCGGCACCAGCGCATCGTTCTCCCGCTGCAAGGTGGCGTTCCAGGCAGGCGCCAACATGCTCACCGCCATTGTGCATCTGAACCAGTTCGTTGGACATGGTGTAGCTGTAGCCATCGCCATAAGGCGAGGTCAGAACCTTGTCAGCCAGCGGGCCAAGACGATCCGCCTTGAACGGTTTGACTTCAACATAACGCCCTTGCGCAGCCGAGCCTTTGACAGCGGGATAATAATAATCGGGAAGGCCGTTCACCACGGTCATTTCAATGCCGATGACATCGGTGAAATATTGCAGCGCTTCGCGCCCGCGTTCGATAAAAACCTTGCGACGATCTGGCGTTGAAAAACCCTGCGAAAGGTGCGTGAGATAAGCATCCGCATCGGCATCGTTGTCTTCGATGCCGTCGGGTTCCTGAAGGTGATTGGGGCCAAGCCACAGCTGCCCCGATGAAAGCGCCGAAACACCGCCCAGCAGATCGAACTTTTCAAACACGATCGCGCGCGTGCCGCGTTCTGCTGCGGTCAGCGCGGCGGACATTCCGCCAAGGCCCGACCCGACACAGACCACATCGAAATCTTCATCCCACTGCATATGTCTCTCCCGTATTCGGTTGAGACTACAATCGAAGACAACGGGCCGGACCTATCCTTGTCTAGGTAAGCTTTTTGACGCGAGCGCTTTTCGCGGCGCCGATTGATCTGTGTTGGCTATCCTCGGATAGGTCAGAAAGCGTCGCTCTTCGCGCATTCTTTTTCGAGCAAGCTAGGAGCGGTTCAGCGAAATGATGCACGCGCACCCCACATCGCCCGAGGGCATCACACCAGCCTATCTGAATGGTCTGCTCGCCGAAGCCGGGCATGAGCCAGTGGTTGAGGCTGTCGGGATTGTCGATGCGAAGACGTATGGCGAGCAGATGGTCTCAACTGCCGGGCGTGCGGTTGTCGATCTTCGCTATGCGCCTGGGGCTTCGCAGGATCTGCCTGCGCGGATGGTGGTAAAGCTGACGCGTGCCGTCGATGAGATCATGGGCCCGTTCTATGCCAATGAAGTGGCGTTCTATCGCAACATACGCGCCGAACTGGACCTGGAAGCGCCGCGTTGTTTTGGCGGCGCATATGACCCGGAAACCAAATGCTTTGGTCTGCTGCTTGAAGACCTGACCGAGCGCGGCTGCACGTTTCCCAATGTCACCACTCCGACCACGCCGGACGATGTCCGCCCACTGCTCGATACGCTGGCTGCGCTGCACGCGCGTTACTGGCAATCACCGCGATTTACCGGCGATCTTGCCTGGGTGGAAACGCATGTTGCGGGCGATGTTGCCAATCTGATGAACAATCTGGCACCCGCATATATCGCGCATGAGGTGGAGACGGAGAACTTCAAGCGGGAGATGGTTCAGCGTCTGCGCACGAGCGCGCCCGAACTGCTTGCCGGAGTTCAGGCGTTGCAACTCCACCAGTCAAAATTACCGCAAACCCTGCTGCATGGCGACACGCACATTGGCAATACATACCGTCTGCCCGACGGGATGGCGGGCCTGCTGGACTGGCAGCTGATGGTGCGCGGCTATCACCTGCACGATGTGAACTATTTTATCACGACTTCGCTTTCGATTGAGGACCGCCGCAATCATGAACGTGAGCTTCTGACTTACTATCTCGATCGGCTGGCTGCAGCAGGTGTGGCCGATATCCCGACGTTTGAAGACAGCTGGCGCGAATATCGCCGGACGTTGATCTGGGGTGTTTACATTGGCTGGCTGACCACGCCGGTGGTCAACTATGGCTGGGAGATCAATGTGATGAATCACTTGCGGCTGACCACGGCGTTTGAAGATCTGGAAACCGCCAGCCTGATTGATGAGCTTCGATAGAGGACGAGCGCGCGGGTAGTGTCTGAAACGGCGCCGGCACAAACAATAAGGAGAGAGGCATGGATCTGGGTATTGCTGGCAAAGTCGCGCTCGTAACCGGGGGATCGCATGGCATCGGGCGGGCCATTTCCGAAGAACTGGGGCGCAATGGTTGCCGGGTTGTTGTGCTGGCGCGTGGGCAGGAGCAGATTGACGATACCGTCTCTGCGATCCGGTCTGCAGGCGGAGAGGCTGCGGGTGTTTCCGCTGATTTGACCGAGATCGACACATACCCTGCGATGATTGAGAAAACCAAAGCCGCCTTCGATGCGCCCGATATTGCGGTGTTTTCTCCGGTCGCGCCGCCATCCGGGAAATTCAGCGAATATGATGACAGCGCATTTGAGGAATCGTTCCAGAATGTCGTGCTGAGTTTCGCCAATTTCGTGCGCGCGGTGACGCCTGCCATGAAGGATCGCGGATGGGGCCGGATCGTAACCGTTGGATCTGGTCATGGTCGCCTGCCGGGGCGTGCGGCGACGCTGGGTTTCGATTATGCGCTGGCCAACACGTTGCGCCCTGCAGGCGTGGGGCTGAGCCGCAGCGTTGCCGATGAGCTTGCGCCTTTCGGAATCACGGTCAACACCGTGCCGCCCGGCTTCATTGACACGGGCGAGAATTACGAAGCATTCTTCCGGGTCTGCGCCAAGGATGTGGGGCTGACGTATGAGCAATTCATGGAAGGATTGATTGACCGCATCCCGATGAAGCGTTTTGGTACGCCAGAGGAAGTGGCCGGTCTGTGTGCCTTTCTATGCTCATCGCGGGCGAGTTACATCACCGGCCAGTATTGGCTTGTCGATGGCGGCCGGATGGAGATTTACTACTGATGGTTGCCTCTCGCTGGCGAGCAGAAACCTCTAACCCGCAAGTGCCTATGGGTGCTTGCAAACCTCAGCAACGCGCGCATCCTGAACAGTTCGCGCGAGCGGAGCGCACCGCTGCAAAAGCTGCGCGTCATTTGGAAAACTGGAGTATAGCATGAGCACCGATACCCTTCCTTCCCATGTTCCCGCAGACAAGGCCGTGCGCCTGCCATACTTTTCCCGCACGGTGGTCAAGGAATGCCCGCACGAAACGATGATCCCCGAAATGCATCGCACGCTTGGGCCGATCACTTATGTCACCAACATATTTCCAGGAGACAAACCGGGTTGGTTGCTGACAGGCTATGATGACACCATGGCGATGCTGCGCGATCCCGACAATTTCACAAAGAACGGCATGGGCCAGTGGGCGCAAAGCATCGGGGAAGACTGGCTGGTGGTGCCCACCGAAGTCGATCCGCCGATCCACAGCTTCTATCGCAAGGCGCTCAACCCCAATTTCTCGCCGCAGAAAATGGCGGCGATGAAAGACGATCTCAAGCGTCGGGCAAGCGATCTGATCGACAAGTTCAAGGATCGCGGATCATGTGATTTCATCAACGAATTTTCAGAGCGCTATCCGATTTACATCGTGCTCGATCTGCTGGGTTTGCCGCAAGAGCGAATGGCCGAGTTCCTTTCGTGGGAAAAGGATTTGCTGCATTCAAACGATTGGGAAGTGCGCACCGCTGCGGTTCATAAGGTGGTTGATTATCTGCGGGCCGAGATCGCGGAACGGCGCGAAAACCCGCGCGATGATTACATCACGAAAATTTTCGATTTCGAGGCGGAAGAAGGCCGCAAGTGGAACGATGAAGAAGTGCTGGGCCATTGTTACAACCTGTTTATCGGCGGGCTGGATACGGTCACGACGATGCTGGGCAACATTTTCGCCCATCTTGCACGCTACCCCGAACAGCAGCAGGAACTGCGCGATCATCCCGATCGGATCGTTCTGGCGGTTGAAGAATTTTTGCGGGTGTATGGGCCGGTAACGGCGTTTCGGATCGCCGCGCGCGAGATTGAAATTCATGGGCAGAAAATCATGCCGGGCGATTATGTTTCGGTCAGCACCACGGTCGTCAATCAGGATCCGGCGCTGCACGATAATCCATCCCAGGTGCGTTTCGATCGCAAGGCAGCGCATGTTGCGCTGGGCGGGGGTATTCACAAATGCCTTGGTATGCACCTTGCCCGGCTGGAGCTGCAGGTTGCGTTGGAGGAATTTCTCGGCAGTGTTCCGCAATTCCGGCTGAAGGATGGTTTTGAACTGGGTTATTTCGTCGGCAATATCACTTTCGTGCCAGAGCTTGAACTGCAGTGGGGGTGACCACGGTGGAGACGCTGAAGCTGGCAGAGCCACCCGCTGATCCGATGGATCGCAAGGTGTTTGAATGGCTGGGCGATAACATCGGGCCGGTGGTTCGGCTTGATCGTCATGCGCGCTGGCGGCCGGGCTGGGATGCCGCGGTGCTGCGCGATGGCAAGGAACTGCCGCTCTATGTTCGCGGGCCGCGTGGCGATACGTATGTTTCGCCGGTTGATATGGTGCAGGAAGCGGAAATCCATCGCGTGTTTGAAGCACACGATATTCCCGCGCCGCGCGTTTACGGGATGATCCCGGATCCGTTTTCTATCGTCATGGAAATGCTGCCTGGCTCGATCGACACCAGCACGATTGAAGATGAGCAGGTGCGGCGCAAGGCCCGCCATGATTTTATCGAGATCGTGTCGCGGGTTCATGCCATTCCGGTTGCGGCATTTGCTGCAACGAAATTGCCCGTGCCCGAAACGCCCGATCAGATCGCGCGCAATCTCTATGCGCCGTCCGAAGCGATTTTTCGTGAACGGATCGCCGGACGCGCCTGGCCGCTGATGGAGTTTGCGTGGGACTGGATTGTGCGCAACACGCCGCAACATTGCGAGCGGCCATCGTTTGTCAATTATGATGGCGGTCAGTTCCTGTTTGATGCGGCGGGCAGTGTTACGGGCCTGATTGATTTTGAGGTTTC
This sequence comes from uncultured Sphingomonadaceae bacterium, assembly GCA_947258815.1. Lineage (GTDB taxonomy): Bacteria > Pseudomonadota > Alphaproteobacteria > Sphingomonadales > Sphingomonadaceae > Novosphingobium. Next base: position 201,999 of record CAMYJW010000030.1, on the reverse strand, counting down.
CTCGTTCGGCGATCCGGTGGCGGAACTTTCAGGCATGCGCCTGCGCGATACTGCCGAACCTCTGGGCGATCTGACAGAGCTGATCGCGCACTATGAGGCGCTTACGGGCAAGGCGGTTTCGAACAAGGCCATCGAATTTCACACGGCGGGGTTTTGCGGCGTGAATGGTTTTCTGATGTGGCCGCTGATGTTCGATAGCGCGCCCGAACAGGATTATGTCGCCTATATGAACTATTGCGTGGCGACGAGCCGCTGGATGATCCGCGCGATGGCCGATCATGACGGAATCGTGCTGGAAGACCCGCCACTGCCGGGCGCAAACCAGTTTGGCTTCGGACAGGCGGGCAAGCACTTGATCCGTCATTTGTCGCTGATGCCCGGAGGAACACCGGCTGAGGAATACGCGAGGGACTCAGCCGTCGCGCAAGCCACCTACATGGCCCGACAGGCCGAGTTTGGACTCACAGTTCTCAATGCCGATCTGGCCGATATTGCAGCGATCACCGGCACCCGTTCCCAGACATGGGATGCGGCATGCACCGCGCTTTCGCAATGCGTTGCGGATAACGACGGCCAGGAAGACGCCGCCCTGATCGCGCTGTTTCACAGATGGCTGCAACGTCAGGCGTTTCTGCTGGAAGGCTGCGGGCAGGCGGCGTTTCTGGTGAAAAAGGATCTTCAGCCGATCCGCGAACGCTGAACCAAAAACCGTTTGGAGAATTTTCCCGTGATCACAATTCACCATCTAGAACGTTCCAGGTCAGACCGGGCTGTGTGGCTGATGGAGGAACTGGGCGCGCCATACGCGCTCAAACTTTATCGCCGCCTCGAAAACCTGATGGCAGAACCTGCATACAAGGCGCTGCATCCGATCGGCTCATCTCCTGTCATTCAGGATGGCGATACGATGCTGGGCGAAAGCGCGGCGGTTATCGAATATCTGCTGGCGACACAGGGGCCGGGCAATCTCGCAGCGAGGCCGGGCGATGCGGATTATGCTGATTATCTGTTCTGGTATCACTTTGCCGAATCGTCTCTGATGCCTGAACTTGTGCGCGAAATCATGGCCGATTATGGCGGGCTGGAATTTGACCATCCCACCCGGCAGTTCGCGCGCGAGAGGGCAGCACATTATCTGAAGCATGTCGAAAGCAGATTGGGATCAGGCCCGTGGTTTGCCGGAGAACGGTTTACCGCCGCTGACGTCATGATGACATTTCCGTTCACCACCGCGCGTGATTTTACGCCGGTCGATCTGGATACATATCCGAACATTGCCGCTTATGTGAAACGGATCGAAGATCGTCCCGCATACCGCCGTTCACGTGAGGCAATCGGGGAAGAGTAGAAGGGCAGGGCAGCCGAACCGAGCTGAGCCGGGCCGAGCTGGGCAGGGGTGTCTCCTTACCGCGTTTGCGGCAGCCGCACGTTCATCGCTGCCTCGCCGATGGATGTCGGCCCGAAGACCTGAAGCCGGCGACCTTCGATCCGGGCGAGCAGGTTGAACAGTTTTGCGTCTTCATCGGGTGACGCGGCCAGAACATACTGCTCAAGCGCGGCCTCCGCAGACGGCCAGTCGGCGAAGGATTGCCCAAGCCCGGCGGAAACGTCTGCAATGTCCTGTGCCACCACATCGGCGCGATAGGTATCGGCGCGGCCTGCCCATTCAGCCAGTTCAAGCGCCTGCGCTTTTTGCGCTTCGGCCATTTCATCCTGCCCAGCGATTGCACCAACAGTCTCCACCAGCTTGGCGATCAGCGTTGCATTGTCGCCCTTGCGTTCGACAAGCGGCGGGAGATCGGGCATCGCAAACCCGGCAAGGCTGGAAAGCGCCAGCAGGATCGAACGGCGCAGCGATAGATCGAACTGCAGATAAACCGCATGGGGATCGCCCGGCTCCGGTCTGGCGACGGTCCCGGTGAACTGCATCGTTCCCAGCAGCGAAAACTGCAAAACGTGAAACAGGACCGCGGCGTGATCGACCGGCTCTCCGGCTGCTTCTTCGTAATAGCCAACCAGTTCGGGCAGAGGGGCACCGAGCGGTTCAATCGTATTGCGCATGCCCATCGTTGCCAGATCGGCCATGGGATCGCCGATCATGCTGAACTCAAAATCATAAAGCTTGGTCATCCGTCCGCCGTCGACCAGAAACTGGCCGGAATCGAACTGGATAAAGCTGGCGCGCGTGCGATGGCGCGGAACGTTGCGCCGGATCCAGCCGATGACAAATTCCAGCAGGGGTTCTGGCCGTGCCTTGGTCCGGCGATATTGCGGCATATAGGCTTCCAGCCCGACAAGCGCGATCGCTTCCGCGCCTTCGGGCCGATAAATGCCGATATCGACAAACGGTTCGAGCGCAAGTTTGTGCATCGCTGCCACTGCATGCATATATTCGCGGCCAACCGCGCTTTTTTGCTGCGCGCTCAGGCCGGAGAGATCGCGTGTGCCGGTGATCGTTTCCATCACGATGCAGGGCGGCTCGGCGTTATAACCATGGACTTCGGGCACCGGAATGCCATGCGCGTGAAGCACGGACAGGATGTCCGCCTCCCGCTTCAGATCGGGAAATATCGCAACGTTGCCGCCACGATCGCCGCGCAAGTGCAGCCGCTGTGTTTGCGCGTCCTTATCGACATCGGCAAACCATGCCGGTCGCCAGCGCACCTGTCGTTCCAGACCGGTTATCGTGCCGCCAGTCAGGCGTTCGACAAAGTCGCGCAGCGTTTGCACGGCTGCGTCATCGTATATCGGGTCTGGTGTCGCATCGGCCATGACGGCAAGTGGTGACAGCGTTGCTCCTGTGCGGCAACCTGCCAGTTGGAAGGTGTGAGCGCGCGCTGGCGAATGGAAAACCGGCACGGTTCGAATGCCGGATAACTGCGCAGCGACTGCTCCGAAACTTCGGCTATGGAAAAATGTACTGACTTCTGGAAGGTTTTGACATGAAAGTAGGTTGGATCGGGCTTGGCCAGATGGGGCTGCCCACCGCGAAGACGATTGCTGCAGCAGGCCATGAAGTGCGCGGATATGATGTGCAGGCGCTTTCTGCAGAGGATAGCGCGGGCCTGAATATCGTGGGCACGATCGCGGAAGCGGCGGACGATTGCGATCTGCTGTGTCTTGCGGTTTTTTCCGACGATCAGGTAGAGGAAGTTCTGACCGGCCCGGACGGGGTTATCGGCGCGATGAAGCCGGGCGCGGTTGTGGCCGTGTTCACCACCGGCGCGATCGAGAAGATTCAGGAAATCGCCGCCAGCGCGCCGCAGGGCGTCAGCGTTCTTGATACCTGCTTCAGCCGCAAGCAAAGCGAGATTCAGTCCGGCAAGCTTACGCTGCTGGTGGGCGGTGATGCCGAAGCAATTGATCGCGCGCGCCCGGCATTTGAAAGTTTTGCGCCGCGCATCTTCCATGTGGGCGCCAGTGGATCGGGAAGAGCGATCAAGCTGGTCAACAACATCCTGTTCGCCGCTCATGCGCAAGTTGCCAATGATGCCCTGAAACTGGCGCAGGGGCTTGGCCTTGATCGCGCATCGACGGCAAAAGCGCTGCTCGATTGCAGCGGCGCCAGCGATGTTATGGGCAATTTTGTTGAATCCGATCCCGCACCGCTGATGGAACAGTTCTATCGCTATATGGTCAAGGATGTGACCGCTGCGGCACAGGCCGGCGAGGCGGCAGGCGTTGATATGGGGCCGTTGCTGGCCGCAACCGCGACCTATCGCCAAAGCTGAACGGGCATGACGGACATCACCGGCAAGGCAGCCGCAGCGCCCGGAGGCGCGGTGGCTGCCATGCAAGGTGGCGGGTATTACAATCGCAATTCTTCGCTTCAGGCGGCAAACCTGACATCGGCTCTGCCGTTGTTGCAGGATGCCGCACGCAAACTGCCGCTGCGCGCCGGACATGCGATCACGATTGCCGATTACGGAGTGTCCGAAGGGCGCAATTCGATGCTGCCCGTTGGCATGGCGATTGATGCTTTGCGCGCCAGAATGTCGACCGATACGCCGATTTCGGTGGCGCATATCGATCTTGCGTCGAACGATTTCACATCGCTGTTCACGTTGCTGGGTGATGACGGCGCGAGCTATCTTGGCGGGCGGGAAAATGTGTTTCCCTTTGCGGTCGGCCGCTCTCATTTCGGGCAGGTTCTGCCCGATGAAAGTGTCGATCTGGGCTGGAGTGCAAATGCGATCCACTGGATGAGCGCAAACCCGGTGCTGGTCGCCGATCATGGCTGGGCGATCTTCAGCAAATCTTCGGAGGCGCGCGATCAGGTGGAGGCGTTGCTGGCGCAGGACTGGCGCAATTTTCTGCAGGCCCGCGCGCGCGAATTGCGGCGCGGCGGCAGGCTTGTGTGTCAGTTCATGGGGCAAGGCGCGGATCGCCATGGATTTGAATATATCGCCGATGCTTTCTGGGCGAGCGTTGAGGATATTGCCGGACAGGGCCTCATCAATGAGGGCGAAGTTCTGGCGATGACAACGTCATCATCGGGGCGTTCGCAAGAGCAGATCCGCGCGCCGTTTGAGGATGGCAGCTTGGATGGCCTTGCGCTTCTGGACATGGCGACAGTTGAGGCGCCCGATCCGATCCATGCCGCTTTTCTGGAAGATCGCGACGCGCAAAAATTCGGGCGCACGTGGGCCGGTGTGATGCGCGCCGCAAACGGACCAAGCTTTGCGCTGGGCATTGCAGCCGGGCAGGACAAAGACGCGATTATCGGGGCGATCCACGATCGTCTGGCGCAAAGGCTGGCCGATGATCCTCAGCCCGCGAAAAGCCACAACGTGCTGCTGACTGTTGAGAAAGTTTAAGGACAGGAGAAATTCGATGGCCACTGCATTTCCCGATCCGGTGATCCCCGATCATGTGCCGCAGGACATTGTCCGGCATTTTCCATACATTTTCGGGACGACCACCACGGACGATCCGTTCGGAGCATTCGCGCGGGACGTTCATCAGGGGCCGGAACTGATCTTTGCGCCCCATGCCTATCCCGGCGGAACCCCCGCCTGGATACCGCGCACGATGGAAGATCTGCGCGCGATCTATCTTGATACTGAGCATTTCTCTTCAACCGATTTTTCGCCATATTCAAAACTGATCGGCGCGAACTGGATTAATTCTCCGGCAGAGCTCGATCCTCCCGCCCACGGGCCGTTCCGGCAAATGGTCAACCCCGCGTTCACCCCCAAGGCGATGGCCGCGCTGGAAGAGCGTATACGCGATTATGCCGTGGGATATGTCGATGGGTTTGCTGCGAACGGGCGCTGCGAATTTATGAGCGAGTTCGCGTTTGAGTTTCCGATCCGGGTGTTCATGGAACTGATGGGCCTTCCGCATGACCGGATGAAGGAATTTCTCGAATGGGAAATGAAGCTGCTGCACAATCACGATCTGGCCAGCATGGCAGTGGCGACGCAAAAGGTTGTCGATTATCTCGCCGGTGAAATCGAAGCGCGCCGGGCAAAGCCGACTGATGATCTGATCAGCTTTGCGATAAGCTCAACCATTGGAGACAGGCCGCTTACCCAGGATGAACTGATCGGGTTCACCTTCAATCTGTTTATCGGCGGTCTTGATACGGTTTCCACCAACATGGGGCTGCATTTTCTGCATCTGGCACGCACGCCTGCCGATCAGGATTTCCTGCGCGCCAACCCCGATCGCATTCCCCATGCAATTGATGAGCTGATGCGCGCATATGGCGCGGTGACGACGTTTCGCACCTGCAAAAAGGAAACCACGATCCGGGGGGTGACGATCAAGCCGGGTGAAAAAGTGGCGATGTCTACCACGCTGGCCGGACGCGATCCGGCGGAGTTCGAAAATCCCGATGACGTGCGGCTTGATCGCAAACCGCGTCATGTTGGCTTTGGTTTCGGGCCGCATACCTGCGTTGGTATGCATCTGGCGCGGCGCGAAATGCGGATCGCGCTGGAAGAATTTCTTGCGCGCATCCCGGCATTCAGCCTGCCCGATGGCCATGTGGTCGAATATCATCTTGGCATGATCCAGCCTGTTGAACTGCCGCTGGTGTGGACGCCGCGCGCCTGAGATTTCAGGCGGCGATGCTGCGATATTCTTTCAGATAATGCTGCATGCGTTCGACCGGGAAAGGCGCAAGGCCCTCGGGCGATGGCGCGCGCTTGTCATTGCCATAGTCCTTGATCGAAATAACCGCGTGTTTCAGCGCGGCCAGCGCAAGATAGTATGAGAAATCGGGCATGGCATAGCCATAGCGCGCTTCAAATCCGCCGATTGCGTCTTGCCCTTGCGGAATGCCGGGCAGGCGCGCCACGCCGAAACTTTCCGAGAAAATATCATCGGCATAGAGCCACCAGGCAAGATCAATTTCGGCCGGGCCCAGCGTTGCGACTTCGAAATCAAACAGGGCGGACACCTGATTGTCGGCGCCAAACATAACATTGCCCATGCGCGCATCATTCCACGCAAGCCCCGATCGCGTTACGGCGGGCGCGGTGGCAGACATTTCGGCGATGGCCTCTTCGATCACGGGAAAGCGGGTGCCTTTGGCCGCCCATTCAAACCATGGCATGATGAACCGCTCTATATAGAAGCGCGCATCGGGCGGCGTCTGCTGACCGGCGGTGAGTGTTTCAAACACGCTCCAGTCAATCCGGTGCAGGCGCTCCATCGCCTCAATCCCGTTCCACCACAGTTGCGTGCGCTCTTTGAGCGGAAGATCGGCCACCCAGCCTTCACTATGGTAGCTCGGAAAATCCGATGGAACCTGCCCGCCCGCCCGCTCCATCACGAAAAACGGAGTGCCCAGCGGCGCGGGATCATGCTCTGCAAAAACAGGCATGGGGACCAGCACATCTGAGGCCTTGCTGGCGACCGCCATAACACCGTGTTGATGGAAAACATCGTCCAGCAGCGGGCACGACACATCGCGCTGCAGCCGGGCAACGAGATCGCGTGTGCGCGTCTGGCCTGCTTCTTCCCAACGGGCGGTGAACAGAATTGTTCTGCTGGAATATCCCTGCGCCGGTTCGATGACATCGCTCAGCGTCATGTCTTGCGCGCCCGGTGTTTGGCGGGCGAGCCAGTTACCCAGCGCGTCGCTTAGCGTTTTCAGATCGTCGCTCATGAAAGTTGAACCTTGCCTTGCGGATCGACAATGCCGTTAAGCCCGGCAGCGGCCGTGCGCTCTCTGGTGGTTTCCAGAATGTCATCAAACCATTCTTCACCGGGGGAAAGCAGGCGAGGGCGGCCGGATTTCCCGAGATAGACGGGAACCAGCTCAATTCCCGTGATGGTTTTGCCAGAAATGGTGGCTCTTGCGGTCAGCCCGCGTGCGGTTTCATCCAGCATCGGCGCGTCGATGCCCGAAGGGGTTTCCGAGCGGCTCCACGGCGAAATCATCGCGAACTTGCCCAGATTGTAGAAAATTGCACGTCCGCGATAGACTTCGAAACCCTTGATCGGCAGCGGGCCTTGGCTGACGATCAAATCGACGCCTGCATCAATAAACGCGCGCGCCGCTTCGCGCTGGTAGTCGGCAATGGCGGATTCGTGTTCGAGGATGCCCCAATGGCAACTGAGCACGACGATATCTGATGCTTTGCGCACCTGTTCGATCGATTCCAGCATGGCGGCCAGATCGTCGCGATTGATCAGCGTGCGGGTCTGGGGTTGCACGCCCCAGTCACGCCAGGATTCGTTCTCGGCATAGACATGGCGGCGCAGCGGCACGATGCCCGGAGTGCGCCGGCCTGCATGGGCGCCGGGCAGGAAGCTCGATGTACAGGCCAGAAACGCGACTTTGGTTCCGTCGCGTTCGATGATGGCAGGTTGCCTGGCAGAGGCGATATCCGTGCCGCCGCCGACAGATGCGATCCGGTTTTCGTCCAGCAGACTCAGCGTGCGCAGGAATGCGCGATACCCGCCATGCATTGTGTGGTTATTGGCAACCGACATTATGTTGAAGCCGGCCTCGCCGATCAGTCTGATACAATCGGGATGGCCCGGAGCGAACAGATCGCCGCCGTCGAAATCGTCGTTGATATGCGCTTCGACCGGATGCGTATCGCCCGCTTCTTCCGCATAAGGCCATTCGCAATTGCCAAATGTGATATCGGCCTTTTGAAGGGCGGGCGAGACTTCGCCGAACAGATCGGGCGAGGGTTCCCGGGTCATCAGTTGCAGATCGCCAGTTGCAATCAGCGTGATTTCGTCAGCGTCAGTCATCGAAGCGTGGCCTTCCCATTACGGATTCCGCACAAAAAAGGGGGACGCGAACAGCGCCCCCCGATGTTTGTCATGGGCCGGATATGCCCACAAGCTGTCACGAGATCAGAACTTGAAGCCGACCGTCGCGCCATAGGTGCTGGGCGTGCCCTGGAACCGGATTGCGGTTCCGAACGTGCCATAGCCATTGAACAGAGCGGTGTAGTATTTCTCACCGGTAATGTTCCGGCCCCAGATTGCCAGCTCAAGACCGGAATCGAGCATAAAGCTTGCTCTTGCGTTCATGATGCCAAAACCGGGAATGCGGCTGAATTCGTTCTGCGTGTCGATGAACGCAATGGCCGCAGCCTGTTCCGCAGCATCGTTCACGCCGTCGTTCAGCGCCGGATCGGTCAGATCGGCAGTGGCGAAATCGGTGTAGATTTCCTTGGTGTAGGCATAATCGGCGTGCAGCGAAATCGTGCCGCCGCTGACTTCGAATGTCTGCGTCGCGCCAATGTTCCAGGTGAACTTCGGTGCACGCGGAACGATTTCGTTACTGCGGTCAACCGTGCCACCCAGACCGTCAGCCAGGAAAGACCCGTTGGCATATTCGGAATGCAGATAAGCGGCCGCACCAGTGATCTCCATGCCTTCCCAGGGGATCAGCGTGCCTTCGAATTCCGCACCATATGCGCGAACGTCGCCAGCATTCTGGACGAACTGCGTGAGATTCACGCCAACCAGCGCGTTCACGATGTTCTGCGCACCGTTGCGCCAGATGTGGAAGAGCGCGACGTTGGTCCGCAGGCGACGGTCAAAGAAATCGCCCTTGAAGCCAATTTCCACGTCCTTGGTCTTTTCCGGTGAGAACGAATCGAACCCGGGAGGGACCGGGCGGGAGTTCAGGCCGCCGGCAAGCGCCGCACCGCCGAAGCGGGCATAGATGAGCTGGTCCGGGCCAACTTCATAGTCGGCACTGATCAGCCATGCGGGGTAACTATAGGTGTCGCTGACCGGATCCATACAGTCCGCCCCCGGAGGCACGAGATTGGCGTTGGGGCCAACCGAACACAGACCCGTCGCGGGCAGCGTTACAGGGGCGCCATTGCTGAGGAACACGTTGCCGAAACCTTCCTGGCCGCCGATATACCCCATGCGGTTGATCGAGCGTTTGTCCCAGGTGTAGCGGAAGCCGCCGGTAACGGTCAGGCGATCACTGACTTCAAAGTTGGCCTGTGCGAACAGGGCCTTTGATTCGGATTCGAAGGTTGCCAGGTTGGTGTTTGCCGGAGCGAAGTCGAACCCGAAATCGGTGCCCACGAACACGCGTGACTGCGATTGCTCGTTGCCTTGCTCCTTGAAGTAGAAGCCGCCGACGATCCAGTCGAGTGCGCCCATTTCGCCTTTGATCTGGAGTTCCTGACTGATCTGCTCCTGCACATAGTCACTGGAATAGGCACCGATCGGAGCGGGCGTTCCGTCAAGATCAAGCGAGTCCCCGGTATCGGATTCGCGATATGCCGTGATTGACTTGATCGAGATATCGCCAAGTTCAAGTTCAGCCGTGCCGCGGATACCCCACGCCTCGTTGTAGTTTGTCGGCTCATCGATGTTGGCATTGCCAAGGTTTCTGACACCAAAGCCGCGGTAGAAATCATTCGGATCCTGAAGATAGCTGAACAGATCGAACTGTCCCGAATACAAGCCAACCGCAGCACCCATCGGGTCAATGCCGACAAGGGCTGTATTATTGTGCGTCTCGATGATCTTGATGTAGTCGCCCGAAACACTCACCGTCAGCGGGATCGAAACCGGGTTCCATGCAAGCGTCGCGCGAAGTGCGATATCTTCATCAACCGCGGCGGCATCGCGCTCGCGCAGGCTGTTGGGGCCATAGCCGTCGCCGCGTTCGGCATAACGGCCGGCAACCCGCATTGCGAGTTCCTCGCCAGCGATCGGAACGTTTACCGCGCCTTCAACCATCCATGCCTTGTAATTACCAAGCTGACCTTTCACGTGGCCGCTGAAATCACCGTCAGGCGCGACTGTGCGCATGTTGAGCGCGCCGCCCGTGGTGTTGCGACCGAACAGCGTGCCCTGCGTTCCGCGAAGCACTTCCACGCCCGAAAGATCGAGGAGGCCGTTGTTGCTGGCGATCGGGCGGGCATAATAAACGTCATCGACGTAGATGCCGACTGCCGGATCGGAGAACGAGTTCGGGCTGTTCTGCGCGTTGCCGCGAATGGCAAGGTAGATCAGCGAAGAGTTGCCGGTGCCGCCTGATTGAACCGAAAGGCCAGGCGCGGCTCGGCCGACGTCGGCAACTTCAACGATCTGGCGGTCTTCCAGAGCCGTGGGATCAAGGGCAGTAACTGCAAGCGGAACTTCCTGAAGGTTTTCATCGGTACGACGAGCCGTCACGACGATGTCGCGCACGCCGCCCTGGGCTTCTTCGGTTGCTTGCGGTGCGTCTGCCACTGGCTGGGCACTTGCAATTGCCGGAAAGGCGAAAGCCGCACCGGCAAGGAACAGTGATTTGGTATTGATACGCATCGGAAAATTCTCCTCCCTGGGATATTTCGTGACCTAATACGTTGTAATCAAAAAAACTTTGTTTGCCCGGCTTCTGCAACGATAACGTGTGGTCAACACGATCGCTGCGGATCCGGCTGCGTTCGAACGGAGACATGAAATCGTCTGGAATACTTCAGTGCAAAAGGCAGCGCCTTGATCGATTCAAGATCTGCGGACCTTCCCAAATAGATGCACTGACGTTGCCTGACAGCTTCGTCCTCTCCATCTTCGGTTCACGCCCGATCCGGCTTCTAAACATCTATCTTTGGATAGGTAGCATTTCGACGGCGTACGATTGTTTTGTGCTCTGCATCCGGGCCCAGATCAATGTCGGGCGTTAATGCCCTCACTGCGCTTTTGCGCCTCAAAAACCGCCATTTTGCGCAGTGAATGCCGGTTGCGGATGGTGTTCGTCGTCGTGTGCGCCGGGTGAGGGGTTGCGATGAACTCAGCATCCGCGTGGGGTGTGGCTTGTGAGATGCCTATGTCGTCGCAAATTTCTATACGCGTTGCAGAAATACCACAAATGCAGAAAACTGCTACACAAAGCATTTTTGTGTAGTGCGCGGTGTCAGATTAGGTTAATCGCGGAAAAGTGTTCATCGAAGAGCAAGCAAAAATTGGCTGCTCGTTAATGAGGAGGAGAGAGGATGAGACTTTTCAAGCTTCTGCCCGGACTGCTTGCAGGAACCGCGCTTGCCACACCCGCTGTGGCGCAGGTTACAGACGGTGCATCCGCAGCCGATGGTTCGGATTCCGATGTCATCATCGTTACCGCGCAACGGCGCGAATCACGTTATGTTGACGTTCCGGCGTCGATTTCCGTTGTCAGTGGAGAGCAGCTTGAAGACGCTGGCGTCAGCGGTACGCGCGATCTTCAATTGCTGACCCCCGGTCTCAATATCTCTCAGCAGGGAACATTCGTTCAGCCGACCATTCGTGGCGTCGGAACCTCGGTTACCGGCACCGGTGCCGACCCGAACGTCGCAGTTTATGTCGACGGGGTCTACATGGCCAGCCAGGGTGCGGCACTTTTCGATTTCAACAGTGTGTCGCAGATCGAGGTTCTCAAGGGGCCGCAGGGCACGCTCTACGGACGTAACGCCACTGGCGGTGCGATCGTTGTGACGACCAAAGCTCCGTCGTTGACCGAAAATTCGGGGAGCGTTGAAATCGGCTACGGCCGGTTCAAGGAAGTGCGTGCCAACGCATTCGCGAACGTTGTCTTGAGTGACAAGGTTGCGCTGAACCTGTCGCTCTACAATCGCTCCAACGATGGCTATTCGGTAAACGAATTCAATGGCCGCGATGCGTCGGTAACCAAATCGCGCGGGGTCCGCGGACGGCTCCTTTATGAAGCCAGTGAAGACTTCCGTATCATTGTTTCCGCCGGCCATGTAAGTCAGGCAGACGATACGGCTTATTCCTATGTTCCGATTAACGGCAATTCGGTGTTTCCTGCCAGTCAGGCAGCAATCCTTGGTCTGACCGAGAAGCGCAGGGTTTCGCTCAGCGCACAGCCTTACAACAAGCTGAAACTGACCACCGCGAGTATCAATATTGACTGGAGCGGTGATTGGGGCAGCATTTCCTCGGTTTCGGCCTACGCGAAGACGTCCTTTCCGTTCCTGACCGATCTCGATGGCACCGAAGTCGATCTGCAGGTATTCGAGGGCGATCCGCAGACAACCAAGACCTGGTCCCAGGAAGTGATCTATACCAGTCCCAAGATCGGGCCGGTTACTTTCACGGGCGGTCTGTTCTACCTCAAGGAAAAATCCCACACCGATGCGGATATCAGTTCGTTCGGCAATGTGGTGTTCCCGCCTGATGTTTTCGCTCAGGCCAATGCGTTTGCCGCCTTTCTGGAAGGCACGCTGGATATCACCGATCGCCTGCATCTGACCGCCGGTGGCCGTTACAGCACGGAGCGCAAGAAGGTTCAGACCTATTTCGGCAATGGCGGCCCGCAAGTCGTCGATGCGTCGGAGCGGTTCAGCGATTTCACGCCCCAGGCCTCTTTGCGTTATGACCTTTCCGACAGGTCGAGCATTTACGTGGCTTACAGCGAAGGCTTCAAGAGCGGCCTGTTTGACGGCGGCAACCTTGGCGATTGCCCGGTTGTCGGTGCGACATGCCCGTTTGAAGGCACGCCGGTCGAGCCCGAAAAGGTCAAGTCCTATGAAGCGGGCTTCAAATACAATTCGGGTGGCGTGGTCGCGTCGCTGACCGGCTATTACACCGATTACAAGAACATTCAGGTGAACGCGCTGGGCACGAATGCGCTTGGTGTGCCTAACCAGCAGATTCTGTACAATGCCGCGAAGGCGGAAATCTATGGCGTAGAAGCCGAGCTTTCCATGGACCTGAGCGACTTCTTCCGTTTCAGCAGCGGCGCGGCGTGGACTCACAGCGAGTACACCGATTTCCCGCAGGCCACGAAATGGACGCCGATCCTCGATGCGATGGGTAACCCGGTTGGCGGCAACACGCTTGATCCCGATCCCAGCGCAACCGGCAATGAGCTGATCCGCACGCCGGAATTCACCGCGTTCGTTTCGGGCACGTTTACGCACGAACTGCCCAAAGGTTCGTTGCGGGCGAACGTTACCGGTTCCTATAGCGACTCGTTCTTCTGGCACGTGAACAACCGCCTGAAGCAGCCGTCGTTTGTGGTGCTGAACGCATCGCTTTCATGGTTCGTGAACGACAATCTCAAGTTCACCGTATGGGGTGAAAACCTCACCGATGAACGCAGGCTGGTCTATCCGCGCGAAGCCAATGTGGGTGACTTCACATCGTATTCGAAGCCGGTCAGCTACGGCGTCTCGGTTGGTTACGACTTCTGATCGGAAACGCGGGCAGGGGCGGTGTTCGCCGCTTCTGTCCGCGCTTTTCAAGTGGCGGAACCCGGCTGCCGCCTGATCACGTCTGATGATCCGGTGGCAGTTTGGCTTGCGCAAGGCGGGCGCTGAAAAGGCGGTCGCTTTTGGGAGACTGCTAACGCACGGGCTCCCTTGCTATGGTATTGAATTGCAGACTGGTTTGGAGCCGTAAATGACCGTGACCTGGCCAACCCGCATGGATCATGACACCGCCGCCTATTGGCAGGGGTTGAGCGACGGCAAGCTTGTTCTGTGTCGGTGCAAACAGTGCGAGACCTGGATCCATCCGCCACGCGGCCGCTGTCCTGAGTGCTGGTCTGACGATATCGGTCATCAAAGCCCCGGCGGTCAGGCGACGCTGTATAGCTATCTGATTCAGCCCACGGCACCCAAGCAGCCTCCTGAAGTGATAGGCTGGGCAGAACTCGATGAGCAGAAAGAGCTGTTCATCGTTGCCCCGGTCGAAGGTATGCCGCTGGATAATGTAGAGATCGGCGCGCGCCTTACGCTGGGCTTCCGGGAACAAGGCGGAACGAACCTGCCTGTTTTTCGGACCGGAGACACGAAATGACGGGCGGTGGACCCAATAAGGTTGCGATCGTCGGGATCGGTCAGTCAACACTGTCGCGAGATGCCGGGCGTTCCGTGGGCGCGCTCGCGCTTGATGCGGTGCGCGATGCGATCCTCGATTCCGGCGTACCGCGCGAAAAAATTGATGGTGTTTCCGGTATCTACAGCACCGATCAGCCGACAGTCTGGCCCGGCTACGTGGTAGAGGGGCTGGGCCTCAAGAACATCGTCTGGTCCAACTGTTCGTCGCCGCCCTCCGCCAATACGGTCACCGAAGGCATTCTTGCGGTTGCGGGCGGCGCTTGTGATTACGCGGTCTGTTATCATTCAAAGTTTCGCTGGGATATGGTTTCGGGTGCGGCGCGCAAAGATCCGCTGCGACGCTCTCCGCGCGGTGCTTTCGATCCGGCGATGAACATGCCGCTGGTTGAGTCGTGCGGGGTGCCCAACGGCATGTTCGCGGCAATGCAGCGCCACGCCCACGAATTCGGCACGACGCGTGAGCACCTGGGCATGATCGTCGTTAACAACCGCAACTGGGCGCTGGAGAACGAGGCCGCCGTATTCAACGATACGCCGCTGACAATGGAAGACTATCTGGCAGCCCCGCAGATCGCGCCGCCTTTGACCGCGCTTGATATGGATATGCCGATCGATGGTGCGATGGCTGTTGTCATCACCACCGCCGAGCGCGCAGCCGATCTTCCCAATCGACCCGCAATAGTAGAGGCATCGTCCAACGGTCTGACTGGCGGCACCGATTTCTTCTTTCATGCGTTTGACAGCTATGCCGCCTATCGCGTGCTGATGGACAGGCTCTGGAACAAGAGCGGCCTGACGATCGAGGATATGGATCTGGTCAATATCTATGACGGGTTTTCCAGTCTGGCACTGGAATGGATAGAGGCCGCATTTGATGTGCGCGGCGAGGCAGGCGGATTTTTGGAAGACAGCTGGGATGCCGATGCCGGGAAACTTACGTTTCTGGGACGCATTCCGATGAGCACCCATGGCGGCAATCTGGGCGAGGGCCGGGTGCAGGGATTTGGCCATGTTCTGGAAGCCGTGCGCCAGCTGCGCGGATCGGCAGGAAAGCGCCAGATCGATGAAGCGAAACTGGCGCTGGTGGTAAACGGCAACAATCCGGTCAACGCGGGCATGATCCTGAGGGCCGGCTGAACCCGCGTCCTATTGCCGTTTGTCCGTTCGATCCCTAGGTTTTGTGTCTGCTCCTTGACAGTCTGGCGCCGCCCGATGGTTTCGCCGAAGAGGTTACGACATGAATTTCTCCGAAATCGGCATTGCCGATAATCTTGTATATGCAAGCCCGCGGATATTCGAAAGACGGCTGCGTATTCTTGATGAAACGCAGAAGCTTATCGCTGAAAAGGGTTTTGAAAAGTTTCGCATGCGCGAACTGTGCAAGCGTGCCGAAGTTGCGCCGCACACGATCTACAAGGCTTTTGGCAGTAAAGAACGGCTTATCGCACTGGCCATCCGGCACCAGTTCGAATCCTTTGAAACAAAACACCCTCTCAAGTATTCGCGGCGCAGCCTGCAAGGCGTTCTGGAGCGGGTGATCATCGGCCACGCCACGATGCTGAGCATGCAGGAATACGTCAAAGCCGTGACCAGCATCTACTTCTCGCTGACAGTGGACGATGATCTGCGCGAAGCTGCTGCCTATAACGTGATCCTGACACTGTTGCCCTGGGCCAAGGGCCTGCAGCAGCAGGGCTGTTTGCGCGATGGGTTTACCGCCGATGATCTGGTGGAACAGATCATCCGCCTGAAGTTCACGATTTCGCTTCAGTGGTGCAGGGGTGGAATTTCGGATGAAGCGTTTCTTGAGAAAAAAGTGCTGGCCGTGCTGACCAGTGCGGCGGGTTCTACGCGCGGCGACGGATACCGGGAAATCAGCGATTATCTCACTGATTTTCAGGGGAAACGTGCGATTTTTGAACGTTTCCGCGTGGAAGTAAGCCAGGAAGCAGTGGGGACCGCGCGGCGCGCCTGAGCAGCACCCTCACGGCGCTGCGTCGGACTAAACAGGCGAAGGGCGATCCCGGGCAGGCTGAAGACCGACCGGTGTTCGTCGCGTCAGGTGATCGCGCCAGACACTTTCAGTTCAATCAGATCGTCCATCGACCGACCGCCTTCCATCAGAACCTCATCGGTATGTTCGCCATGGGTCGGCGCGCGTTTCAGCGTCGGTGCCTGTTCATTGATCTGAACCGGCGCGGCAACGATCGGCAGCGATCCATCCGTGCATTCGACCATCTGGATATAGTTGTTGGCCAAGGCCTGCTTATCCTCAACAGGGTCGATCGGCGGATTGATTGCGGCCCATGGGCACTGGGCGGCTTCAAGCGCGGTTGCGATCTGTTCCAGCGTCATCTTCTCAAATTCGCTTTCGAGAATCGCGACGCATTCCTCGCTGTTCTTGGCCCGGTCGCGCCCGGTTGCAAAACGGGGATCTTCAACGAGATCGGGGCGGTTCACGACACCGCAGACGCCGGGCCAGAACCGATCCGCTTCCAGAGCGCCGACGATGAAATAGCGACTGTCGGATGATCGATATATGTTGGCAATCGGATTGGGGGCGCGTGTGCGATCGAGTTGTTCGATATTCTCGGTCCCGCGTGAATAGGCACCGGCAGTGGATGCTGCCATCGCCCACATGCCCGATCCCAGAAGCGAAACATCGACAACAGAGCCTTTGCCGGTTTTTTCGCGCTGATAGAGCGCGGCAAGAATGCCGCCCGCCAGATTCATTCCGCTTTGGATATCGCCGAATGCCGGGCCGGGCATCAGCGCGGGAAAGCTGTTCTCGTTCGACATGCCGGCAATCGCGGAGCCAGGCCGCGCCCAATAGGATAGCGCGTCGAATCCTGGGCGATTGGCATCGGGACCAGCCGGCCCATGCCCGGTGCCGCGGCCATAAATGATGCGCGGATTGCGCTTCATGATGTCATCCGCGTCGATACCCAGCTTGGCGCGCGCGGGTTGCATGAAGTTGGTCAGGAATACGTCAGCCTCGTCGACCAGCGACATCAGCACTTCGAGCCCTTCGGGGTTGCGAATATCAATGCCGACGCTGCGCTTGCCGCGATTCATCACTTCCCAAAGGACCATCGGCCCATCGGTTCCCGGCATGTTAATGCCATAGGATGCGATGTTGCGCAGCGGATCGGGGTTTTCAGGATGTTCGATCTTCAGCACGTCCGCGCCGAGATCGGCAAGGGCGGCCCCGGCAGCAGGCACGAATGCATAGATCGCCACCTCGATGACCTTGATTCCCTTAAGCACTCCATCCATCGCATTCTCTCCATCTGGGTTTCCGATCGGTTTATCCCGACAGGAAACGCCGTCACTACTGGGCCAAAACGTTGCCCTCCGGCCTTGCGCGGTTCACCGGATTGTCGATACCGAACTCGCGCGTCGTCCCGCCGATATGATGGCGTGAACTTGGCAAAAAAATGAATCACGTGTCAAGAATTTTGATACGTGACGCAGTTTTTGTGAGGCAGCATGCGATCTGCGCGGCTGCGCAGTCTTCCAGACCACGCAGCCAGATCAGTCCGCCGCGCCTTTCCCGATCAGTCGAGGTTATAGATCCGCGCAGCGTTGCCGTGCAGTATCTTGCCGGCAACGTCCTCGGGGAACCCGCCAAGCACTTCCTCGATATAGTCTTTGGGAGGCAGGGCGATCGAGGCAGGTCCGGGGCTCATGCTGGTGGGGTGCGGATAGTCCGATTCATAAAGGATATTGTCCGCGCCGATCTGCTCGATCGTGCTTTCCAGCGTGCCGCGTTCGAACCAGAAACAGCCATAGATCTGGCGCTTGAAATACTCGCTTGGCATCAGATCATATTCCGGGTGCTCTTTGGGAACACCGCAATTGAGCCACATCCAGTCCAGCATTTCCATGGCAAACGGCAGCCAGCCAACGCCGCTTTCAACCGATACGAAGTTCAGCTTCGGAAATCGATGGCAAATGCCGCCCATGATAATCTGCGACAGCGTCTTCACGTTTTCCAGCGTGAACATAACGGCAAGCCCGGAGAACGCAGCGTGTTCGCCGACCGATTCATGATGCAGATGGAAATTTGACATATCGCCTGATGCGATGTGGAAATTGATCGGCAGACCCTTCTCCTGTGCCGAGGCCCAAAGCGGATCCCAGTAAGGGTCAGTCAACTTGGGCTGGCCGAAGAATTCAGGCTGTCCGCCCATGATGACGCCGCAGTGCCCAAGCTGGGTTGCGCGGTCCATTTCCTTCACCGACAGTTCGATATCCCAGAACGGCAGAGCCATTTGCGGCAGCAGCCGCCGGCGATCCGCGCTGGCCCATTCCGCAGCCCAGTCGTTGTAAGCCTGCACACACAGCAGCATCAGCTCGGGGTCTTCAAGGCCCAGATACTGTCCGGCGCCAAACCCGGCGACATTGGGGTAGAAAACCTGTGCCCAGATCCCGAATTCGTCCATCTTCTTGAGCCGCATGTGCGCATCGGACGAATGCGGATCGACTTCGTTCCATGTCTTGGGATGCTTGGGGGCATGTTCGTGCCACCCTGCCATTGATGTGCCTGCCGCTGGGCCGAGCCGTTCGCCGTTAAAGAACCAGAAGTCCTCACCCTCATCCTTGATGTGTTTGACCTGCGGGACTTTTTCACCCCACTTCGACACCGATATTCGGGAGGTCCACAGATCATATGGCTCAACGATATGCGTATCCGTGTCGATCACTTTGAACTTTTCGGCAAGTGCAGTCATGGCATCCTCCTTTCGGGCCGACTCGCATCGTCCGGCCGCAAAACGTTCTTATGAGGACAAGTGTTCCGCAAAGCCGGTCGCGATGCAATCACTTTCTGCACAGCGCTATACTTTTTGATGCACAGGCGGATCAGAGGTCCCGTGCGACGATCACTTTCATGATTTCGTTCGTGCCCGCCCAGATGCGCAAAACACGCGCATCGCGCCACAGACGGGCGATCGGATATTCGGTCATATAACCATAGCCGCCGTGGAGCTGGAGGCATTCGTCCAGAACCTTGAACTGGGTGTCGGTGGTCCACCATTTCGCCATTGCCGATGTCGTCGGGTCCAGTTCGTCATCGAGCAGGCGTTGCATCAGCTGATCGACGTATACCCGCGCGACGCTGGCCTGCGTCTTGCATTCGGCCAGTTTGAACTGGGTGTTCTGAAAGTCCATCACCGCCTGACCGAAAACCTTGCGTGACTTCACGTATTCAACGGTATGTTCAACCGCCAGCTCCATGCTGACGACTGCGCCCAGTGTGCAAAGCATGCGTTCCCAGACCAGTTGATTCATCAGCTGGTAGAAGCCCTGTCCTTCTTCGCTGCCCAGAAGATTCTCATCGGGAACGAACACATCGTCAAAGAAGAGTTCCGACGTGTCCTGCGCGGGAAGCCCGATCTTCTTGAGATTGCGTCCGCGGCGGAATCCTTCGGCATTCGCATCGACAACCAGCAGTGATATGCCTTTTGATCCATCGTCGCCCGTGCGGCAGACGGTTACGATCAGGTCGGCGTTCTGTCCGTTGGAAATGAATATTTTCTGCCCGTTCACGCGATACCCGCCCGGCACTTTCGTGGCTTTGGTGCGGATAGCTTTCAAATCCGATCCGGTTCCGGGCTCGGTCATTGCAACAGCGGCAATGGCTTCGCCGCTTGCCAGCTTGGGCAGCCACTCCTTGCGGCGTTCTTCGGATGCATAAGCCAGAATATAGTGCGCGATCATGCAATGCGTGCCGATGCCGACGCCAAATCCGCCGCCCAGCCCTGCGCGTTCCACTTCCTGGGCCAGCATTGCGTCATGCGCCTTGCTGCCGCCGCCGCCGCCAAATTCTTCGGGAATGCTTGGGCAAAGCAAACCATATTCGCCTGCTTTCAGCCAGGCTTCACGATTGACGATGCCTTCTTCTTCCCATTGCTCGCGGTGCGGGAGGAATTCCTTTCCCAGCACCTTGCGAACGCTGTCTTGCAGCATGATGACATCGTCGGTCATCCATGGGGAAACGATATTTGTGGCAGAGCCGCTCATTGTGATGTTCCAGTATTAGAAATCGGGTTTGGCGCTGTCCTGACAGGGCCGGACCTGACGAACGCAGGCTGGCCCAGGCAGATTCCGGCACGGTGATTCATGGCGCAAAGTTAATTGTTGCATAGCGTTATCCTTTTGTGGAAAAGGCGTGTCAAGCTGTTTGGGTCAAAGCACTTTTCCGGGCGCGCCGCGCCCATGGACTTGGCGGCACCATTGCGCTTTGGAGCTTCACGATCAGAAAGGGTCTCGTCCATGAATTTTGAGCATAGCGACAAAGTGAAGGACCTGATGGCCCGGATCACTGCTTTCATGGATGAGCATATCTATCCGATCGAGCAGGACTTTCGGATGTGGAATGCCAGGGAGGCCAATCGCTGGAAAGTCTGGCCGGGGTTTTCCGAACTGAAAGAAAAGGCGCGTGCGCAAGGTTTGTGGAACCTGTTCCTGCCGCTCGACTATGGTGAATTCAGCCCCGGACTGACCAACCTTGAATATGCGCCGCTGGCGGAGATTATGGGCCGCGTTCCCTGGGCGCCTGAAGTGTTCAATTGCTCCGCGCCTGATACGGGCAACATGGAAGTGCTGGCAAAGTTTGGCACGCCCGAACAGCAGGCGCAGTGGCTTACGCCGCTGCTGGAGGGGCGCATTCGTTCGGCCTATCTGATGACCGAGCCGGGCGTTGCGTCATCCGATGCCACCAATGTTGAAACGTCGATCGTGCGCGAGGGCGATGAATATGTGATCAACGGGCGCAAATGGTGGATTTCCGGCATTATGGAGCCGGAATGCAAGCTGCTTTTGATCATGGGGAAAACCAACCCGGAAGCCGATCGCAACGTGCAGCAATCGACGATCATCGTGCCGCGCGATACGCCCGGTGTTTCCATCGCGCGCAACTTGCGGACATTCAACAGCTGGCATTCGCCGGGTGGCGAGGCCGAAGTCCTGCTGGAGAACGTGCGGGTTCCGGTCAGCAATATCATTCTGGGCGAGGGGCGCGGTTTTGAAATTGCGCAAGGCCGCCTTGGTCCGGGCCGTATCCATCATTGCATGCGTTCGGTCGGGCAGGCCCAGCGCGCGCTGGAACTGATGTGCAAACGCGCCGATGCGCGCGTTGCATTCGGGCGCAAGGTTTCAACCCAGGGCAGCGTGCGGCAGGATGTTGCGCGCAGCTATGCAGAGATTGAACAGGCGCGTTTGCTGACGCTGAAAGCTGCTGATGCGATGGACCGTGTGGGCAACAAAAAAGCCATGGATCTGATTGCCGCTATCAAGTTTGTCGCGCCGCAAATGGCGCAGACCGTGGCAGACCGGGCCATGCAGGTGCATGGCGGCATGGGTTTTTGCGACGATACGCCGATTGCCGAGGCGTTTATCGTCAATCGCTTTTTGCGCATGGCGGACGGGCCTGACGAAGTGCACATGAACCAGCTTGGCCGCCTGAAAATCAAGCAATACGCCGAAGAGGACTGATCCGCGGGTTTGCGGCGGGAGCGACGGTCAGGCTGGCGCGATTGTGTCAGCCGCCGCCGGCTCTTCGTAAAGGTGTGCGACCAGTTCGGCCCGGCGTTCAAGAACCCGGCGCTGGTTGACATAGCCTTTGTCGGTGATTTCGTTCTCTTCCGCGCTTGGCGGTTCATTGAGCAGGATCGCGCGCGCGATCCGCATGGAAGATGCCCCGCTGGCTGAATTGAATTCGGCCAGTTTTGCGGCGAATGCGCTGCGCACATCGGGATGGGCGATCACTTGCGCATCGGATGCCGCTTCGCCTTCGTCCCCGATCAGTTTGCGACAGGCTGCGACATCGGGCCACATCAGCGCGCCAACCCATGCCTTGTCCTGCCCGGTGATCACCATATCGCTGATCAAGGGCATCATTGCGCCAACCGCCTTGGCGCGCAGCGTTCCCACTGCAACGAACGTGCCGGTCAGCAGCTTGAAATCTTCGGCCACACGGCTGGCAAAGCGGAACCCTTCCGAAGGATCATCCGGGTTGATAAATGTGGCTGCATCGCCGGTGCAGTAAAAGCCTTCATCGTCAATCGCTTCGGCATAAAGCGCATCGTTGCCCAGATACCCCGGGGTTACGTTGCCACCGCGAGAGCGCACTTCATATCGCGTTTCATCGACGGGGATCAGCTTCATCTCAACGCCGGGAACGGGAATGCCGATGTAGCCGCTGCCCTCAATCGCCCAATATAGCTGGGTGATCGAAGGGCCGGTTTCGGTGCAGCCATAGCCGGTGAGAAACGGCGTCCGCATTCCCGTTGCCTGAACGGACAGATCCTGCCAGCGCTGCCACAACTCTATCGGCAGGCTGGCCCCGGCATATTGCAGAAACACCAGCTTGCTGAAGAACCTGTCGCGCAGTTTGCTGTCATCTTCCAGCGCGCTGGCCAGCATCGCAAAGCCGGCGGGCACATCGGAATAGCTGTGCGGCGCAATTTCGTGCAGCGCGGCGATGGTTGAATCGAAATGGCCGGGGATCGGGCGGCCATCGTCGATATAATACGTCCCGCCTTGCCGCAGGCTGCGATTGAACAGGCCGTTGCCCGCCATGGTGTGATGCCAGGGCATCCAGTTCAACGTGTCGAACGGCCCGCAATGTTCATCCGGGTGCCAGATCGTATCGTGATAGGCCTGATTGAGACACATCATCCGCTGGGTATTGATGATACCCTTGGGCCAGCCCGTCGATCCTGAACTGAACAGGACTTTGGCAACCGTGTCGAGGCCGGTTTTTGCGCAAGCTTGTTCAACCGCGTCGGTCGGCCGGGTTTCCAGCAATTCGCAGAAAGACACCAGCTTGAGACCGGGCATTTCGCCTTCCGCCACGATCCACGGAACCGCGTCAAGCGATACCGCAGCGACGCCATCGGCATAAGGGGCGGCTTGCTGCGAAAAGATCGCGCTGGGCTGAACCGCATCGACGACTTTCTGCAGCTTGCTCCAGCCCGATTGCTGCAAGGCATAAGGCGGAGATACCGGTGCGATCGTAACGCCTATGGTCATAGCACCCATCGCCAGAATGCCATGTTCGATCGATGCGGGCGAGAGGATCAGGATGGTTTGCCCCGGCGCAATTCCATGGTCCAGAAGCCACTGGCCGACAGCATCGGCCTGCTGGCGCATTTCGCCATAGGAAATCGTGCTCCAGCCGCCCGCCGGATCGCGCTGACCCAGCATTGCGCGATCGGGAACTTCCTGCGCCCAGCGGCGCAGATAGTTTATAATGGTGCGCTCGGGCTCGCGCGCGGGGCGGGGATCGCGCACGATGATGCTGCCATCGGGCCGCATTTCGCATTCCGCCTTCGGTTCGATCGTGTTGATCTGCCGAAATGGAATGTCCGCTCCCGCGTGTGCAACGTTGCCTGTCTCAGACATTGATGTTTCCTCTCCGGGGCAGGTTCAGCCTGTCGCCCTCGCGTTTTCGGTCAGTCAGACGCGGGCAGCGATTTCGCCTGTTTCAGCGTCAGCGGTCGACCGGCGAAGGCGAAACCGCCAAAACCGGCCTTGGTGCAGAGCACTTCAAGGTCCGTCTCTTCGTCAACATAGCGTTTGCCAAGCAAGGCGGCGTCATCCTGCGCCTGTGCCAGGGGGCTTGCTTCCGCGGCTTCTCCGTCGGCCGGAGTGACCGCAACGCCGCCGCAAGTCAGTTCGCCATCGCCTTGCGCCGCCCGGATCACCATGCCTTCGGCAGAGCACACCGCGCTTTTGAACCGCATTCCCGTTTTCATCGTCTTCCTTTCAAGTTTCAGAAATATTTCGTTGATCCTGCCGTTCAGCCGACCACCCCGTTTGCGTGCAGCTTTTGCGCTGCTTCTTCATTTACGCCCAGCGATGCCAGAATTTCGCCAGTGTGTTCGCCGCGTTCGGGCGCGCGGGTTAACGTGGGCATCGCGCCGTCGATTGAGGCGGGCATTGCGATCAACGGCAGGCTTGCCCCGTTGTCATATTCGACCATCTGGAGATAGCCGTTCACGATTGCCTGTTCATCTTTGACCACATCGCCGGGGAACTCAACCCGGCTCCACTGGCCTTCCTGGCCGTTCAGCCGGGCGGCAATCTCCGCCATTGTCCACTGCGCGAATGTGGCATCGAGTTCGGCGACAAGTTCGGCGCTGTTCTTGCCGCGTGCCGCCATGCCGTCAAACCTTTCGTCTTCGGCAAGGTCGGGCCGCTCCAGCGCAGTGCACAACCCTGTCCAGTATTTGTCTGCCTCCAGCATGCCCAGCACGAAGAAGCTGCCTTCTGATGTGCGATAGATGTTGGTGAGCGGGTTGGGTGGACAACGACGGTCAAGCTGCACAATGTTGTCTCGCCCGGTGGCGTGGCAGCCCGCGATGGATGCCTGCATCGCCCAAAGGCCCGAACTGAAAAGCGAAACATCAACAACGCCGCCTTTGCCGGTTTTCTCGCGGCGATAAAGTGCGCCCAGAATGCCGCCGGCCAGATTCATTCCGCTTTGCACATCGCCAAATCCGGGGCCGGCAAGCAGCACGGGGTAGTCATAATCGGGTGGGCTGGCCGCAGTGCTGACACCGGGTCGGCTCCAGTATGAGAGGCCGTCAAACCCGCCTTTGTTGGCGTCCGGGCCAAGCGGTCCCTGTCCGGTTCCCCGTGCATAGATCAGTCCGGGGTTGCGGGCGAGCAACTGATCGGCATCGATGCCCAGTTTCTTGCGGGCAGGGCCCATGAAGCTGGTGATGAAAACGTCCGCCTGATCGACAAGTTTCATCAACACGTCGAGCCCTTCGGGGCTGGCAATGTTCAGCCCGATGCTTTTCTTTCCGCGATTGAAGCATTCCCACAACGTCGTCACGCCGCCGTCTCCGGGATTGACGCCATAGGCGGACAGGCTGCGAACCGGGTCGCCCGTTTCGGGATGTTCGATCTTCACGACATCCGCGCCGCAATCGGCAAGCGCGGCTCCCGCGGCAGGGACAAAGCCGTAAACCGCGACTTCGACGACCCGCACTCCTTCCAGAAGATCCTTCATTCGCGTTCCCTTTCCCGCTGCGCCGTTGCCGCGCCTGTTTTTTGCCGGCTGTGCGGCCGATATTGTTCCAGCTTTGGCGATACTGAAACAACATCTCTTTTTGGGCCCGGAGATGCAAGACGTTTCCGCATGATCTCCGGCATATTTTGCATGACGTGTTAAATTTATCGCGCTGACAGATAACTGCAATGGAATATGCGCGGCCGGTTTGGTGAGACGGATGTTCCGCAATATGTCTTATGGAAATGCTTGATCGCAGCGTCGCGGCACATCTATACGGCGAGCGCTGTATGATCGAATCTCATATAGCGTGTTAGTTTTCAGTCCGGCGGCGGTGTCTTGCGTTGCGGGGCGTTGGTCGGCACTTGGCGAATGGCTTGGCATGGCCAGGCATTCTGCCATGACGCTTTTTTGCTTTCGAAAGGGAACGAGTATGAATCTTCAGGATGTTGCGGTTCTTATCACCGGCGGTGCATCGGGTCTTGGTGCGGCGACTGCGCAGACGCTGGCGGGGCAGGGCGCAAAAGTTGCGCTGCTCGATCTCAACGAGGAACTGGGCGAGAAACTGGCCGGGGAGCTTGGCGGCGTTTTCGTGAAAGCCAATGTCACCGACGAGGAACAGGTGATTGCCGCGATCGATGCCGCGCAGGCTGCCGTCGGGCCGCTGCGTGTGCTTGTTAACTGCGCAGGCACCGGCACGCCGATGAAAACGGTGAGCAAGGGGCAGCCGCATGATCTGGACGTGTTTCGCAAGATCATCGAGATCAATCTGATCGGCACGTTCAGCGTGCTTTCGAAAGTGGCGGCAAAAATGACAGCGCTCGACCCCATTGGCGAAGAGCGTGGCGTTATCATCAACACCGCATCCGCGGCGGCTTTTGACGGGCAGATCGGGCAGGCATCCTATTCGGCGTCAAAAGGAGGCATTGTCGGCATGACATTGCCGGTTGCGCGCGATCTTGCGCAGCATGGAATCCGCGTTGTTACGGTCGCTCCGGGTCTGTTCCATACGCCGCTGCTGGGCGCACTGCCCGAAGAAGCGCGTCAGTCGCTGGGCGCACAGGTTCCGTTCCCCAGTCGCCTTGGTAAACCGGAGGAATACGCGCATCTCGCCAAGGCAATCATCGAAAATCCGATGCTTAACGGTGAAACGATCCGCCTTGACGGCGCAATCCGCATGGCCCCGCGCTGATCGCCAGGTATCCGGCCTCATCTGTTTTGAAAATCGTCAGACAGGTGAGGTCGGCAAGGCCAGACCAGACCAAGCCAGGCCAGGCCAGACCTCGTCGCGCATCCGTCCTGCAGTCAGACCGGAGGCGCGACGACATAATTAAGCGCGAGCCTGCCGCCATCGGGATAGATTGTCTGGCCGGTCATAAACCCTGCGTCAGCGCTGGCCAGAAACGATATCGTTCCCGCAATCTCTTCGGCCTCGCCAAATCGGCCCAGGGGTGTTCTTGAGAGCATAAGGCCGCGCAACCGGTCATCGGCGATAACCGGTTCGGTCATGGCTGTGCGGACTGGCCCCGGCCCGACAGCATTGACGCGCACGTTGTGCGGGGCAAGCGAGAGCGCGAGTGTTTTCGTCAGCATCGCGATGCCCGCCTTGCTGACGCAATAAGGCGCCTGCGTCGCAACGCCAAGCTCTGCGCCGACCGATGACACGAAGATTATCGCGCCTTCGCGGCCGGTTTCGATCATGTGCCGGGCGACCGCTTTGCCCAGCACGAAACCGCCTCTGAGATTGACCTGCATAACGGCATCCCAGTCATCATCCTCGACATCGAAAACATCAACATTGGGCGATCCGCGCCCTGCGCCTGCAACAGCGACATCAATTCCGCCCAGTTGGTCTATCGTCTTTGCGACCGCGGCTCTGATCTGTTGTGCGTTTCCGGCGTCGGCGGGCAGGCACAGAACCTGATCGGTGATCTCATGCAGCCGTTGCGCTGCGGCAGTCAGCCCGGCTTCGTCCAGATCGACCAGCGCAATGTTTGCGCCTTCCGAAGCGAACCGGCGCGCGGTGGCAAGGCCGATACCGTTTGCGCCGCCTGTTACAAGCACTGTCTTTCCTGAAAATCGCATCGCACTATCCTCCCGTGGCGTCTCTCTGCTGTCTGGCGAATCTAGAAGCCGCCGGTCACATAAAGGCACTGCCCGGTGATCCAGCCCGATGCCGGAGATGCAAGGAACACGGCAGCGGCGCCGATGTCTTCGGGCGTTCCCATTCGTCCCAGTGGAACCGGAAAATGTTTCAGCACGTCGTCAGCCTGATCTTCGCCAACGCCGATAGATTCAAGCATGTTGGTTGTTGCAACCGGCCCGGGTGCGACCGCGTTTACGCGAATACGCGGCGCCAGTTCCTGCGCGAACGTTTCTGTCAGGCTGTTCACGCCTGCCTTCGCAGCCGAGTAAGGGCCATTCTTTGCGTGGCCACCATAAGCCGCGCGCGACGAGATGTTGATGATTGCACCCGTTTTGATCAGTCGCGCTGCGCTGACACATCCGGCCCACACGGCTTTCAGGTTCAGGTCTATCTGCGCGTCCCACTGTTCGGGAGAGGTGCGTGTCAGGAATCGCGGCGTTGCGTCAGGAAGTCCGCCAGCATTGTTGACCCATATATCGAGCGTGTCGGTAAGGCTGGCGACGGTGTTTTCCAGCTTCTCCAGCCCGTTCGCCGCGGTGAGATCGGCCGTGCAGATATCGCAGCGTCGGCCAAGCGCGCGGATCTCACTGGCGACTTCCTCAAGCTGGGTTTCGGTGCGTGCGCTGACGATGATGTCTGCGCCTGCTTCTGCCAGAGCGATGGCGATACCTTTTCCGATTCCCCTGCCTGCGCCGGTGACGACGGCATGTTTGCCGCGCAGCGAAAAATTCTCCAGAACAGACATGCAGAGCGCTCCGTTTCGGGCCACTTGAAAGTGTTAAACCTATTAACTTGATGCACATGGTGCTGTTTGTGCTATTACTGCGTCTATCGGAAACGGTTCCGATGCAAAAGAAAATTGCTACCTGTCCTCAAATTGGGCGCAAGCAGGTGGCAAGCAAGCTAAAAATTGCGCGTTGGATTGAAGATTTATGCCGGCTCTCGTTGCCAACCCGAACAAGTCACTGTCCTATTCGAGCGAACACATCATCGATCGCAGGCGTCGTCTGTTGACCGAAGCCCGGCGCATGATCGCGGAAGGCGGGCTTGAAAGTTTCAGCATCAGAAAGCTGTGCCAGCGCGCCGATGTTGCGCAGCGCACGTTCTACAACGCCTACGAAAGCAAGGATCGCCTGATCGCGCTGGCCATCCGCGAAGCGTTTGACGATTTTCAGAAGTTCATTTCCTATCGCACCGATCCTTCGACGCTGGAAGGTGTTGTCGATCGGACGCTCTCCACCAATCGCCGCAATTTCAAGGTGCGCAATTATACCAAGGCGATAGTTTCGATCTATTTCTCGCCGAACACCAGCAACGATATCTGGAAAACTATTCAGGATATGACCCAGACGGGCTGGACCGACTGGTTTAATCTCCTGCAGGCGCGCGGCCAGTTCAAGGACTGGGCGAATCCCGCGAGAGTTGCCAATGAAATGGCGAATTTGCAGTATTCGATCGTTGGCGACTGGTGCCTGGGCCGGATTGACGATGATGAATACCTCCCGGCTCTGTTTATCGCCACGCTCACACTGCTGATCGGCGCGACGCGCGGTGAAGTGGCTGAACAGGCGGAAGGTATGCTGCAGGCGTATCATGAGACGGGCAAGCTGCCTGAGTTTCCAAAGCCTGCGGGCCGCGCGGTGCGTGGAGAAGAAGACGCATAGGCGTCTGCTGGCGGGACACCGGCGTGTGGCGTTGGACTGGTGTCAGCCGTTCTCGTTCTGGTAATAAGGCATGGCAATCTTGCCCTTCGATGGATCGGTTCCCGCCATTCCAAATGTGATGGGATGGACGACGTCCGCGTCCGTTGCAATGTTGATGCAGGCGGGTCTGCCGCTCGCGATCGCGCGCGCAATTGCCGGTTCGATGTCTTCAAGGCGTTCAACCCGTTCGCCTTCGCAGCCCAGCGCTTTTGCGACGTCTTCATAAGGCCTGTCGGACAGCTCAACCGCAACGAGCCGGTCCTCTCCGAAAACGAGATCCTGGCCATTTTTGGACATTGCCCAGCACGCGTTGTTCATGATGATGGTGATGATCGGCAGGCCGTGCCGCGCCATGGTATCGAATTCCTGAATGTGAAAGCCGAGCGCGCCGTCTCCCACCAGCAGAAATACGGGCGCGTCGGGGCGGGCGAGGGCAGCGCCGATGGCATAACCCGGCCCGAAACCCAGCGTGCCGAGATAGCCTGCGGTCAGATAGCCACCTGGCCTTGAGGCGCGATTGAGCGGTTCGCACCAGGCTGTCATTTCACCGCCATCGACCACCACGGTTGCATCGGTATCAATCGCGTCGAAAACGGCCTTGGCGGCATGGTGTGGATGCAATCGCCCGCTTGCGCAGACCGGATCGGCTAGCCCGAACGGATCCGAAGCGCGCGCCTTGGCAAGTGCTGCCTGCCATTGCGCGCGGTCCGGCCATGACCGTTCGCCGGCAAGCTGGTTGAGGACCGCAAAGGTTTGGGCGCAGTCTGCGGCAAGGCCGACTTCCACCGGGTTCATGCGGCCGATCTCGTCAGCCTCAATATCAATCTGAAGGATACGCGCATCCTTGGGGATGATCGCGTTGGACCGGCCGCCAAGCAGCAGTCCGGCTCTCGCCCCGGCAAGGATTACCAGATCGGGTCTTGGTTCGCCGGACATTGCCAGTGTTGCAAGGGTTCCGGCCGGCCCGGCATAGGCGGGGTGATCGTTTGGCAGCAGGCCGTGTGCCTTGCTGTTGGTAAGAACCGGGATTCCCGTTTGTTCGGCGAACCGACCGATAGCCTCGCTTGCGCCCGATGTTATCGCGCCGGTCCCGCCGATCAGGACGGGCCGTTCGCTGGTGGACAGCGCCGCCAGAAAAGCCTCGGCGTCCCGGTGCGATGGCGCGGGCCGCGCGGGTTCCGTGGGCTTCTCGCCGATCGGAAAAAGCACGCGCGATACGTCGCGAAACATGACGTCGATTGGCACCTCAAGCAGGACTGGGCCGGGGCGGCCGGTGCGTGCGATGCGCATGGCCTTTTCCACCAGATCGGGAATGCGATCTCCCGAAAGGATCTTGTGCGCCCATTTGGTGACGGGCACCGCCATGGGTAATTGAGAAAAGCCTCCTTGCAGCGCATTGGTTTCCGCGTCGCGCGTTGGCGGCG
Source organism: uncultured Sphingomonadaceae bacterium (assembly GCA_947258815.1). Taxonomy (GTDB): domain Bacteria; phylum Pseudomonadota; class Alphaproteobacteria; order Sphingomonadales; family Sphingomonadaceae; genus Novosphingobium. Next base: position 171,433 of record CAMYJW010000030.1, on the reverse strand, counting down.
CGCCTGCAATGAACAGCGCGGGCAGGGCGTTGATATGGGCGCTGGCCATCGCGGTAAGCGCGTTTGTGAAGCCGGGGCCTGCGGTGATTGCGCATACGCCCACTTCGCCCGGCTGCAACATGGCGATCACTTCCGCAGCGTGCCCGGCCGTCGTTTCATGGCGCGTATCAATCAGATGGATGCCAAGCGCTTTACAGCCGATCAGCAAGGGGTCGAGGTGCCCGCCATGCAGCGTGAACATGTTTCGCACACCAAGTTTGTGCAGGCTTTCGGCCATCAAGGCACCGCCGATCATGGCATTCTCCGATCGTATCGCTTATTTCTGCAGTACGTTGCAGTATATATGTCGAGCTAGGGGGTCGAGAATGTATCTGTCAAGCATCAGCGGGATCTCAAAGGCTACCGAATCGCTTCGATGCGAGGCGCGCGGCGATCGAGGCACGTTCTGCGCGTAAGCCAGTGTGATCCGTGGGGGCTGGCTGGCGACAGAGCGCCTGAATCGCGGAGCCATGCGGGGTCGAACCCAGGTTAATATTAAAACACATTGCATTTTGTGTGAATTATGTGGTGTAAATGGACCTGTTCGGTGTGAGTCGCCCACTGTCCTGAAGGTGTGGGTCGGCAAATTGCGCCGATAGGGAGAACGCGTAGCAAATTACACGATTGAAAGCGGAGGCGGATGCTTTAGGACGCCAATGCTTGTTGCTGCTGGCGCGCTGGCCGGGTCTGGTGCCGCCGAATATGGGAAAGGAATTGATTATGTCAGAGGATGACGGAAAATTCAGCTTCGACGCCGAGCTGGGCGTTGATGAGACGCAAGTCGGTGGCTGGCTTGTCGGTGCGTTCAAGGATGGCGGCAAGCTCGTCAAGGCGGCCGATCTGCAGGGCACCAGCGAGCTGACCAAGGATATCAAGATCGTCGATGTCGATACGCATTTCACCGAGAAGGGCGATCTGTGGACCGCGCGCCTGCCCGAAGGCATGAAAGAGCGCGCGCCTTATCTGAAACGCGAAGGCTCTATGGACTACTGGTGGATCGGCGATAAGCTGATTTCGCCTGCCGGTGCGTCCGTGATCGACAAAAATCGCGACAAGCGCCTCGGGCGCCTCAGCATTCCCAGAATGGATGAAATTCATCCTGCGGCCTATGATGTTGATGAACGCCTGAAATTTATGGACGATCTGGGTGTGCACGCGCAGATCTGCTATCCCAACGGCTTCGCGTCTTCTTCGGTCAGCCTGCTGAACTGGGTGGACAAGGAATTCGCCGAAGTTCTGATCAAGGTTTACAACGATGATCGCGGCGATGCGCAGAAGAAGTCGGGCGATCGCCTTCTGCCGATGGCGCTGCTTCCCGTGTGGGATAGCAAGGCGATGGGCAAGGAAGCGCTGCGTTGTTACGAAGAGCACAACGTCAAAGGCTTCAATCTGCCAGACCGGCCCGAACAGTTCGGCCTGCCGACGTTCAACGATGATCACTGGGCACCGCTGTTTGAGCTGTGCGACAGCGAAGGCATTCCGATCAACTTCCACATCGCGACCGGCGGCATCGATGGCTTTGCGGTGACGTGGAAAGATCTGGATTTCCAGAAGAAACTCGCCGTGGGGGCAATGCTGTTCTACATCGGCAATGCGGCCACACTGGCAAACTTCATCGTCAGCGGCCTGATGGACAAATACACCAAGATGAAGATTGTCTCGGTGGAAAGCGGTATCGGCTGGATTCCGTTCCTGCTTGAAGCGCTGGAATATCAGATGGACGAAATGATGCCGGATCACAAACCGGATCGCCGTCCGGTCGAATACTTCCGGGATCAGATGTATGCATCGTTCTGGTTCGAGAAGACCGCTCCATCCAAAATGCTTGATCTTGTCGGCCCGGATAACGTGATGTTCGAAACCGACTTCCCGCATCCGACCGCACTTTATCCCGATCCTCAGGCGCATCTCAGCGAAGTTCTGGCCGATGTCGATCCGGTGAACGTGAAGAAGATCCTGCAAGGCAATGCGCAGCGTTGCTATAATCTCGATCTTTGACGGAAGATAAGCTGCGGGCCGGTTGCGATCGGCCCGCGGTTTTTTCATGATCTGTAAGCCCGGCAATGCGTGGCGGAGCAATCCGGCACCGGTGCGGGGCAACCGTAACCCGATTGACGAGGACTCGAACGCCCGATGTATCCAACTGATGCCCACATTGTGGGAATTTACGAACATCCCGTGCGCAAGGCTGAAGGGATTTCACTGGCGCAGCTGCATGCCGATGTTGCCAAAGGCGCGGTTGAAGACGCGGGCCTGAGCCTTTCCGATATCGACGGATATTTTTGCGGTGCCGATGCACCTGGCATCGGTGCGATGACGATGGCCCAGTATATGGGCCTTGATCTGCGTTATACTGACAGCACCGAAACCGGCGGCTCCAGCTATATCGGCCACGTTCACCATGCCGCGCTGGCGATTGCGGCGGGCAAGTGCGATGTCGCGCTGATCACCTGCGCGGATAATCAGGTGGCCAGCAAAAAGTTTATTGGGCTTGGCGGAGTGGATTTTCGCGGCGCGCCCGAACAGCCGTTTGAGGATGGCTATTACCTTGGCCCGGCGGCGCTTTATGGCATGGTCGCCCAGCGCCATATGCACGAATTTGGCACAACATCGGAACAGCTCGCCTGGGTGAAAGTGGCCGCCTCACATCATGCGCAGCACAATCCCAATGCGATGTTGCGTGACGTGGTGACGGTTGAAGATGTCGTGTCTTCGCCGTTCGTGGCATCACCGCTGCGTCGTCTCGATTGTTGTGTGATGAGCGATGGCGGCGGTGCGATCATTCTGGCCCGCCCGGAGATTGCCAAAAGCCTGAAACGCCCGGCAGTTCGTCTGCGCGGCGCGGGCGAAGCGGTGAAGCACAATGCGGGCGGTAATGTCGATCTCAGCTATTCAGCCGGGCGCGATTCAGGGCGTGCCGCATTTGCCGAAGCTGGCGTGAAGCCAGCCGATATTCGCTATGCTTCGCTTTATGACAGCTTTACCATCACGGTCATTATGCAACTGGAAGACCTGGGCTTTTGTGAGAAAGGCGAAGGTGGCAAATTCGTTTCTGATGGCAACCTGATTTCAGGCACGGGCAAGCTGGCATTCAACACCGATGGTGGCGGATTGTGCAACAATCACCCCGGCAATCGCGGCGGCATCACCAAGGTTCTGGAAGCCGTGCGTCAGTTGCGCGGGGAAGCTCATCCCGCTGTGCAGGTTCCCGATTGTGCGCTTGCCGTGGCGCATGGCACGGGCGGTTCGCTTGCCGGTTATCACGGCTCTGCCACAGCCATTCTCGAAAGGGTCTGAACGCCATGTCAGAAAAAGCCAAACCACTTCCTGCCGCGCCGGAAATCTGGCCCGAAGCAGAGCCTTACTGGAATGCCGCGGGCGAGGGAAAACTGGCGGTTATGCGCTGCCTTTCGTGCGAACAGCATTATGTCCATCCGCGTCCGTTCTGTCCGCACTGCGGCAGCGACAAGACCGAGTGGCGCGATGCAGCCGGGACGGGAACGATCTATACGTTCACGGTAACGGCCCGCGCGCCGGTGTTTCAGGTGCCCGCGATGGTCAAGCTTGCCGAAGGGCCGATCATGATGACAGCGATTGTCGATTGCGATCCTGAATCGCTGGCCATCGGACAGGACGTGGCTGTTGCTTTCCAGCCGACCGATGGCGGTGCGCCTTTGCCAGTGTTCAAACCGGCCTGATCCGCGTGTTTGCTGCCTTGCATTTCGGTTGAGCGAATGAGCGCGCATCCCCCCCGTCTCGATGTTGGCACGTTGCTGGCGCAGATCGAAAACACGCCGGGCATTGATCGATTGCGTGCGGTGGATGGTGCGCTTGGCAGTGCGGATTCAGAACTGTGCGCGGCGGTTCTGGAACAGGCTGCCGATTTTTGCGCGGGCGAGATCGCGCCGATCAATCCGCTGGCCGACCGGCAGGGGTGCCAGCTTGTTAATGGCCGGGTTGTCGTGCCCGATGCGTATCGCGCGGCATGGGATGCTTATGTCGCGCTGGGCTGGCCAACGCTCGACCTGCCTGAAGAAATCGGCGGACAGGGCTTGCCGCTGTTCCTGTCATCCAGCGTGCAGCAATTGCTCGATGGATCATGCGCGGCGTTTGCGATGCTGCCTGTTCTGCTGCGCTCTGCCGCGCGACTGATTTATGCACATGGCGCGGACGAGATGAAAGCGCGGTGGCTGCCGCGTCTCGTATCGGGCGAGTGGGCAGCGACGATCTGTATTTCAGAGCCGGATGCCGGGTCTGATGTTGCGCGGTCCAGAACATCTGCGGTGCGAGGCGATGATGGCAAGTGGGCGGTAACCGGCGAGAAGATGTGGATCAGCTTTGGCGATCATGATCTGTGCGCGCGGATCGGCCACTGCGTGCTGGCGCGCACGGACAACGGGCTGAGCCTGTTTCTTGTGCCCAATGTGCTGGATGATGGTTCGCCCAATGCCGTTGCCGTGCGCCGCATTGAAGAAAAACTGGGCCTGCATGGATCGCCAACCTGTGTGGTTGGGCTTGAAGGCGCGCAAGGCTGGCTGATCGGCGATGAAGGCCGCGGGCTGGCGCAACTGTTCGTGATGATCGTCAATATGCGGCTGTGCGTGGGTGCACAGGGGCTTGGACTTGGCGCATTGGCCGTGCAGACCGCGCGTGATTATGCGGAGGAGCGCAGGCAGGGCGGATCGCACAAGGCCCCGCCGGTGACGATCGATAACCATGCCGATGTGCAGCGTATGTTGCTGGATATGACCGCGCGGCTCGAAGTGTTGCGCGGACTTGGATTGCTGCTGGGTGTCCATGCCGATCTTGCGCAGCACGATCCTGATGCAGGCACACGGGCGCAATCTGCGTCGCTCGTTTCGTTTTTGTTGCCGATCTATAAGACGCTGGCCGGTGGCGCGGGTTTTGATCTGGCGAGCGAGGCGATACAGGTTCTGGGCGGTGCGGGTTACACGCAGGAGTGGCCGCTTGAACAGGCGCTGCGCGATGCCCGGATTGCAACGATCTTTGAAGGCACGACCGGGATGCAGGCGCTCGATCTGTTGCATCGCCGGTTATGGCAGGATCAGTCTGCGGGGCTGAACGCCTTTCTTGCGATGGCCCGCGCCGATCTTGCCGCGCGCGAAAGTGTGTTCGCGGCAACATCGCTTGAATGTTGCGCGCTGCTGGAAAAGGCAGCCGCACGTCTGGATGGGATGCGTGATGAACGCGCGCGGGCCGAAGCCGGCGCAACCGCGTTTCTTGAGCTTGCCGGTCTGGCCGCGCTTGGCTGGATCGCCGCCCGGTTGACCGCGATTGAAGGCACCGGCGATGCCGAGTGCACTTTGCGTGTGGCGGGTGAATGGTTCCTGCGCGATCTGGTGGCGCGTTGCGCTGCGCTTGATGCGCAGATTTCGGCCAATGAAACCTGCGGCGCGCTGTTTGCCCGGTTGAGCGATGAAGGGGGCGCTGGTTGATGATTGACATCGAACTTGAACTCAGCCCTGAAGATAGCGCGTTTCGCGAAGATGTGCGCGCGTTTCTGGCCGAAAAATTCACGCCGGAATTGCGCCGGGAAGCCGAACTGCAAACCGGGGTTTTTGCCGATGGTGCGCTTTCAGCCAAGTGGCATCGTATTCTGTTTGAGCGCGGATGGGCGGCACCGGGCTGGCCGAAAGCGCATGGCGGCGCCGGTTTCAACGCCACGCAGCAATACATCTTCAACGATGAATGCGCGCGCGCCGGAACGCCCAATCTGCCGGTTGCGGGCGTCAGGCTGTGCGGTCCGGTGCTGATTGAATTTGGCACGCCGGAACAGAAAGATTTCTTCCTCCCCAGGATACTTTCTGGCGAACATGTCTGGTGTCAGGGGTATTCAGAGCCGCAGGCCGGGTCTGATCTGGCCGCGCTTGAATGCAAGGCACATCGTGATGGCGATGAATATGTGATCAACGGCCAGAAAACCTGGACTACGCATGCCCAGTTTGCGGACTGGATTTTCGTGCTGGTGCGCACCTCGCGCGAAGGTCCACGGCAGGCGGGGATCAGTTTCCTGCTGGTGCCGATGGATGCGCCGGGGCTTTCGGTTCGTCCGATTGTTTCAATGTCGGGAGAGCATGAAGTCAACGAAGTGTTCTTCGATGATGTGCGTGTGCCGGTTTCTAATCTGGTTGGCGAAGAAAACAAGGGCTGGAACGTCGCCAAGTTTCTGCTGGTCAACGAACGCGGCAGCGGTTCGGGCGCGGCATATCTCAAGAACGCGCTTGGGATGCTTGGCAAAATCATCGCGGATGATGGGCCGTTTTCGGGTGCGGCGTGCGATCCGGTGTTCGCGGGCAGACTGGCGGAAATCGAGATTGAGGTTGCCGCGCTTGAACAGTCCGAACACAGCCTGCTTGAAGCGATCACGCGCGGTGAAACGGCACGCGGGCATACTCTGGCGTCGATACACAAGCTTCATGTCAGTCAGATCATGCAGGCGATCACAGAGCTGGAAGTCGATGCAATTGGTGCGTTCGCGCAGATCGATCAGGCACCGGTGCTGTTTGGCCATGGCGAGGCGTCCGCACAGGTTCCGCCGCGTGCACTGACGCCAGTGGCGCACTATCTCAACATGCGGGCGATCACGATTTTCGGCGGATCAAGTGAAGTGCAGCGCAACATCCTTGCGCGCGCGGCGCTGGGGCTGTGACGGCGGGATCAGGGGCAGGCGCGATGCAACAGACCGACGAACAACGCGAACTGCTCGCTTCGCTGCGCGAACTGGTCGAGCGGGTTCTGGGCGACAGGCATGAAAGCCTGTGCGGTGCCGGATTTTCGTCCGAAACATGGCAGACGCTGGGCGGCGAACTGGGGCTGCTTGCTGCGTCTTTGCCCGAGGCAATGGGCGGCATGGCTGCGGGTCAGGAGGCGGATGCGATCCTGATGGAGGCGTTTGGCAAACATCTTGTTTCGCAGCCTTACCTTTCCAGCGTTGTGATGGCCGCGGCGCTGCTTGATGTTTCAGACGATGCCGGTTCACAGCACCTTGCTGCAGCCGCGCAGGGAGAGGCAATTCTGGTGCCCGCGCTCGCGGACAGTCCCTCTGATACGCAATTTGCCTGTGTTGAAACTGTTGCGACGATCACGGATAATGAAGTTCTGCTTCAAGGCAGCAAAGTTCTGGTGCGCGATGCGCCGCTGGCAGACCGGTTTATCGTTCTGGCCCGGCAAGACGGCGCGGCGGATTGTCCGCACGTTCTGCTGATTCTCGATGCCGATGTGCCGGGCATTTCGCGCGAGGATTTTGGCACGATCGACGCGGCAACGGGCAGTCATCTGCGGTTCGATCAGGTGCGGCTGGATCGATCGGCAATCGTTGTGCGCGGAAGCGAGGCGCTTGAACGTGCAGCTTTGGCAACGGACTCCGCCATCGTTGCAGTTTGCGCCGAAGCGATTGGCGTGATGCAGGCCATGCTTGAGCAGACGGTGGAGTATGCCAAGCAACGGGTCCAGTTCGGTCAGCCGATTGCAGGGTTTCAGGTCTTGCAGCATCGCATGGTCGATATGTCTGTCGCGATCGAACAGGCGGAAAGCATAACCCGGCTGGCGCGGGGCAAACTGCTTACGCCGGATCGCGCGAAAGCGGCATCGGCGGCAATGGCGCTGGTCGCAAAAGCCTGTCGCGGTGTGGCGCAGGATGCGGTGCAGATACATGGCGCGGTGGGTATTGCCGATGAAACCCCGATCAGCCGGTATTTTCGCCGTGCGCTTGCCATCGAAAAGCAGTTCGGCGGCAAGGCCTATCACCTGAAACGCTATATGCAGAGCGCTGACACCTTCTGACCGGGCCGGTGAAGGCGGGCCAGCGCCGGAAGGCGCAAGTTTTCCCTTATTCCCGCGCGCGCCTGAAATAAATTGCACACCATGCTAAAATTCATGCTGCGCAATCGGATTTGCTCTGATAGACCGTGTCTGATCCACATGCGCACCTTAGGGATAGCGGCCTGAGGAATTGGGAGATGCACATGGAAACGCAGACCGGTTCGAAACCGATCGGGGATTTCAACTTTCTCGATCCGGCGTTGCTGGACGATCCGTTCGATTATTACCGGGCGCTGCACGAACAGGCGCCGGTCTATCTGATGCCCGAAACCGGCATGTACATCATCGCCGGTTATGACGATCTGCGGACCATCCTGCTCGATACCGAAACCTTTTCGAACAACCTGGACGGTTATGGCATGCTCCAGGGTGAAAACTGGAAAGTGCATCAGGAAATCCTGGAAGAACGCGGCTGGCCCGATCTTTCAACTCTGAACTTCACCGATCCCCCAACGCACACGCGCTATCGCAAGGTGGCCGATACGATTTTCAATCCCAAGCGGATTGCCGCGCTGGCCGAGCGGATCGAGCAACTGTGCAATGCGCAGATTGACTGCTTCATTGACCGGGGTGAGTGCGAATTTGTCAGCGAGTTTGCGTTTCCGCTGGTCGGCACGATCATTTCTGAACAGCTTGGCCTCGATTCCGGTCAGATGGGGCAGTTCAAGAAATGGGGTGAGGCGATCATGGCGCCGACCAGCCGGGTGATGACCGTTGAAGAGTTGCGCGAGAATGCCGAGACGATCGTCGAGATGCAGCAGTTCATCGCCGGCAAGCTTGATGAGCGGCGCAAGGATCCGCGCAACGATCTGATTTCCGCGCTGGTCATGGCACGCGGGGATGACGGTGAAGAGCTGAACATGCTGGAGCTGCAAAGCCTGATGCGGCAGTTCCTTTCGGGCACGTATGAATCGGTTGTCACCATGATTTCGCATGGAATGCTGATCCTGCTGCGCAATCCCGATGTGATGGCGAAATTGCGTGCCGATCTGTCGCGCGTGCCCGATTTCGTTGAAGAAGCGCTGCGATACGATTCGCCGGTGCCGGGTCTGGCACGCGTCGTAACCCGCGATACGCAAGTGGGCGGTGTGGATATTCCGGCAGGCTCGATTGTGATGACGCGTTACGCTGCTGCCAATCGCGATCCTGCCAAATTCGATGATCCCGGAAAATTCGATATGGATCGCAAAAACAGGGCGCACCATCTTGCGTTTGGCAACGGCCCGCATTTCTGCGTGGGCAGGGCTTTGGCGCGGCGCGAACTCAATCTGGCATTTACAACGCTGCTGACGCGGTTGAACGATATCGAACTGGCAAGGCCGTTGCCCGATCCGCTTCATGTGCCACACGCGCTGTTACGGCCGATGAAGGAACTGCCGATACGATTTACCAAGATCGACATGGCCTGAACTCCACGGCGAATATGAACAGGGTGCGCCGCACGCAGCGAACTTCCGGTCGTAAAAACAGAAAATGGGTGCAGCGCACGGCGGAAAAATGACAACAGTTTCTGGGGAAGCGGGATTTGATGGATTTTAGTGGCAAGAATGTTCTGGTCGTTGGCGGGTCAAGCGGGATCGGCAACGGCGTGGCGCATGCTTTCAGAACGCGCGGTGCAAAGGTTTGCGTGTGGGGCACGCGGCCAACCGCAGCCGATTATGAAGGCGAGGAAGGCAGCGATCTGACCGGGCTTTCCTATGCCAGCGTTGATGTGTCCGATTATGATGCGGTGGCAAACGCGCCCGATCCGTTCGACAGGCTGGATGTTCTGGTGCTGTGTCAGGGCACGGTGATCTATCAGCGCGGTGAATTTGAAATGGATGGCTTTGAGAAAGTCATGGCGGTCAATCTTAATAGCATGATGGCGTGCTCAAACCGCTTTCACGACGCGCTTGCCGATGGGGGCGGTTCGCTGGTGATGCTCAGCTCCAACGCTGCTTATCGCACCACGCTGGGCAACCCGGCCTACAATGCTTCCAAGGCCGGGATTCTGGGGCTGGTCCGTTCGCTGGCGCAGGCATGGATCGGCGATGGTATCCGGGTGAACGGCGTCGCGCCGGGGCTGGTTGATACCAAGTTGACCAAAGTGACGACCGAACATCCCGAACGGCGCAAATGGGCGCTCAGCATGATCCCCTCACGCCGCCTGGGAACGCCCGATGATATTGCGGGTGCAGTTTTGTTTCTGGCATCTGACCTTGCCGATTATTGCGTGGGGCAGACGATCACGGTGGACGGCGGCGCATCGTTATGAGCGGGGGCGAGGTGGATACCGGGCCGGTGGACATCGGGCGCCTGCAATCGTGGATGGATGGCGAAGGCCTTGGCGAAGGGTCGCTGGAAAATATGACGCGGCTTACCGGCGGCACCCAGAACATTTTGCTGCACTTTGTTCGCAGCGGGCGATCTTATGTGCTGCGTTGCCCCCCAAAAAACACGATTGCCGATGGCAACAAGACGATGCAGCGCGAAGCGCGCGTGCTGGCTGCGATTGCTCAAACCGATGTCCCCCATGCGCGCCTGATCGCTGCATGCGATGATCCCGAAGTGGTCGGTGCATCGTTCTATCTGATGGAGCCGGTGGACGGCTTTAATGCGACTGTGGCTTTGCCCGAATTGCATGCGGGCGATCGGGCGATCCGCAGGCAGATGGGGTTTGCCATTGTCGATGCCGCGGCAAAGCTGGGCCGGGTTGATGCCTTCGCCGTTGGTCTGGGCGATTTTGGCAGAATCGAAAACTTTCTTTCACGCCAGCCCGCCCGCTGGAAAAGCCAGCTTGATGGTTATGCCCGGTTTGAGGAATGGGAAGGCGCCGATGCGCTGCCCGGTGTTGATGCCATTGGCCAGTGGCTTGAACAGAACTGCCCAGCAAACTTCACGCCGGGCATCATGCATGGCGATTATCATCTCGCCAATGTCATGTATCGCAACGATGGCCCGGAAATTGCCGCCATCGTCGATTGGGAACTGGCGACTTTGGGCGATCCGCTGATCGATCTTGGCTGGTTGCTGGCAACGTGGCCCGATCCCGATTTTCCGGCTGACAAGATGCCGGTTAAGCCATGGGACGGCTTCCCCGAAGCGGATGAACTTGTTGCCTGTTACGCAGCAAACAGCAGCCGCGATATGAGCGGTATGCAGTGGTACAAGGTTCTTGCCTGTTACAAGCTGGGTATCCTGCTTGAAGGCACATATGCACGCGCGGCCGCCGGCAAGGCCAATCGCGATGTTGGCCTGATGCTTCATAATCAGACGATTTTCCTGTTCCAGCGTGCTTTGCGCTGGCTGGAAGGACAATCGTGATCTTTCCAGTCAGGAGTTAAGAATGCAGCTTTCCCTGTTTTTCCGCCCTTATCAGATCCCTGCCGGAGAGCCTCTTTCGGTGTGTATCGATGTGGCGAAGGCGGCTGACGAGGCGGGCCTGCATTCGATCACGTTTGGCGATCACCTGATGTTGGGGCCGGATACTTCGGGCTATCCATATGGAAAATTTCTCCACCGTTCGGAATCCGCCTGGCCAGAGCCTTTGACGACACTGGCGGCGATGGGTGGGGTGACCAAGAACCTGATCCTTGCCACTGGCATTCTGCTTGCGCCGCTGCGTCCGCCGTTGTTGCTGGCCAAAACAATTGCCACGCTTGATGTGCTGACGAAGGGTCGGGTCCAGCTGGCGCTTGGCGTTGGCTGGCAGCAGGCTGAATACGATGTGCAGGGCCTGCCGTGGGCAGAGCGTTATCGCCGGCTGGATGAGAATGTCACCGCGTGCCGCGCGATCTGGGGGGAGCAGCCGGTTGACTTTGAATCGGCCAATCTCAAGCTGACCGACGCCTATTGCCTGCCGCGCCCGCATCAGGATCGCATTCCTTTGCTGATGGGGCTGAAGATGACTGAAAAGAACGCCAGCCGCATGGCGCGGCTTGGCGATGGCTGGTGCCCGATGGGGCTTGATCCGCAAGGCATCCGCGACGGGGTTGACCGGTTGACGGATGCGTTGGGCGAAGTGGGCCGCGATATTGCCGATCAGCATATCAAGATCGGTCTGGGAAGTGTGATGGGGGCAACCGGCAAGGCCGATGTGGCCAAAACACTCGAAGCTGCGCCCGCGTTTCTTGATGCTGGTGCGACGATCATCACCATAACCGGCCCTGCCGAACCGGAATCGATGCGCGATATTTTTGAGTATATCGAAGAAGCGGGCCGCTGGCTTGAAGACTATAAAAGCAAGGGCTGACAAAACTGTTCGGCGCGTTGCATTAACAAAATAAGCGGTTCGGGTGTGTCTCGGGCCAGTATCGGGAGCGTTCAGTTGCAATCAGCAGGGCCGGCCTTGGAATCGGGCGCAAAGACTGGGCCGCGTGCGCATGTTGCGCTGGGGCTGCTGTTTGTCATCGGGTTGGTGAACTATATCGACCGGGTGGCGATGAGCGTGCTGCAAGTTCCGGTGAAAGCCGATTTGCAGCTGACCGATGAGCAGATCGGCCTGCTGATGGGGTTTGCGTTTTCGGTCCCCTATACGTTGATGTCGATCCCGATGGCGCGGGTGGCGGATCGCAGCAATCGCAAACTTATCCTGATCCTTGCGCTGATTGTCTGGAGCGGGATGACATTTGCCGTGGGGCTTGCAGGCAGTTTTCTGGTTTTGCTGTTTTTGCGGGTTGGTGTTGCGCTGGGCGAGGCATGCTGCCTGCCCACGTCCTATTCGCTGATTGCAGACAATTACCCCAAGGAAATGCATGGCCGCGCGATAGCTATTCTGGGCTCGTCGTTTCCGCTCGGCAGCATGATCGGGATTGTGCTGAGCGGCTATCTGGGCGCGGAGCTGGGCTGGCGCGGGGCATTTTTTGCGATCGGGGCAATCGGTATCTGTCTTGTTCCGGTGCTTGTGTTCGGCCTTAAGGAACCTGCGCGCGTCAAAGTTGGCGCAATGCAGGCAGCAGCGCCCGAACTGGGCATGGCCTTGCGCGACATGTGGCGGCGCAAGGCATTTCGTTACTGTATTCTTGGGCTGGGTTTGCAAAGCGTGGTGTCCATCGCGTTGCTGACGTGGGCGGCTCCGTTTTACACGCGCAGTTTTGGCCTGAATCTGGGGCAGGCTGCGATGCTTGTCGGGTTTGTGATGGCGGGCGCAAGCGCGCTGGGCACGCTGGGTGGCGGCTTGCTGGGTGACCGGCTTGCAAGCCGCAAGGCCAGTAACCTGATGCGTCTTCCCGCGGTGACAACGATCATCTGTATTCCGATTGCGATGTTTCAGATGCTCACGGGGAGCCTTGCGATCTCGATCGGGGCCGCGCTCGTTTCATCGGTGTTGGTGAATGTCTATCTCGCGCCATGCAACGCGTTGATCCAGCGTCTGGCGCTTCCGGGGACGCGCGCGTTGGCTGCCTCGGTCGGCGTTACGTCGGCTGCTGTGTTTGGCGGCGGGCTGGGGCCGTGGTTCACCGGACGTGTCAGCGATCATATGGCCGGGATAACGGCATCGCCAGCCGATGGGTTGCGCTATGCGATTGTTATCACCTTGCTGGCGGGTGTCGGCTCGGCGTTGTTCTTCTGGCTTTCCGCGCGGCAGCTTGACCGCGATGATGCGGCCAGTGTGGATGAGGGGAGGTAGACGTGCCGGTGGTTTCAAACGCCACTCTGGCGGTGGACGGGCTGGAGCTTTCGGCCATTCGCGGCGAACCCGACGAAGCCGCGCGGGCGACTGTGCTGGCGCTTCCCGGCGGGGGGTATAATTCGGCTTACTGGCATCACCCGCGTATCCCCGATGGTTCACTGGTTGCGCTGGGGGCAATGCTGGGTTTGCGCACGATCTCGCTTGACCGGCCCGGCTATGGGGCAACTGCCGCGCAATTTCCCGATGGCTGCGGGCTGGATCGGCAAGTTGATGCAATCTTCGCGCTGGTTGAACAGCTGGCCAGCGAACCCGGCGCGGGCGAGGGGGTGTTCCTCGTCGGCCATTCGATGGGAGCGATTATCGCGCTGCGCGCAGCCGCCCGGTGTCCGCACGGGCTTTTGGGCGTTGACGTTTCAGGCATCCCGCTGCGCTTTTCCGAAAATCTCGCCACGGCGGTTGCGGCAAATCTGGGCGGCGATGAAGATCACAGCCCCGGCCAGTCTGCCGCCGCGATGTTTTATGGCCCGGAAGGGAGCTTCGATCCCGGATTGCTGATCAACGATGTGTCTCTGGCGCCGCCGCCGCCAATCGAGCTGGCGGATTCGATGGCCTGGCCCGATCAGTTTGCGCAAGTTGCGGCGCAGATCGCCGTTCCGGTTCGGATCACGCTTGGCGAATATGAGACCGTAACGGCAACCGGCTGGCCCGCACTGCGCGAAACAGCCGCCTTGTTCACGCGGTCTGCGCGGGTTGAAACGGCGCTTCAGGCAGGGGCGGGGCATAACGTCAGCCTTCATCATATTGCCGGGGCTTTTCATCTGCGTGTGCTGGCATTCTTCGATGAAAGTCTTGCGCTCGCCTAATTTGATAACGCATTGCAATTTTGGTATCGCCGGTGTGTGATTTCCAATTGACTTCCCGAACCGTCCGTTGCCGGACCGCAGACACGAGAGACTTTCCTTGCTGAACACCCAGACACGAACGATTTTTGAACCCGAGCACGAACTGTTTCGCGATCAGGTTCGCAAGTTCCTCAATCAGGCGGCCGTGCCGCAGCTCGATCGCTGGGAAGCCGAAGGCATCGTCGATCGTGAATTCTGGCTGGCCTGCGGCGAGGCGGGGCTGCTGTGTCCCACGGTGCCCGAACAATATGGCGGGCTTGGCCTCGATTATCGCTACAACGCGATCATTGACGAGGAGCTGGGCTATATCGGCTGTTCGGCCGGGATCGTTCTTCAGTCGGATGTCGCGGTCGATTATCTCGTCGATTACGGATCGAAAGACATCCGTGATCGCTGGCTGGCGCCGATGATCAGCGGCGAAGCGATTGCTGCGATCGCGATGACGGAGCCGGCCACCGGATCAGATCTCCAGGGCATCAAAACGGTGGCAAGGCGCGATGGCGATGATTTCATCGTCAACGGATCCAAAACCTACATCACCAACGGGCAGAACGCCGATATTGTGATCGTCGTGGCGCGCACTTCGGAAGAAGGCGGCGCGCGCGGAACCTCGCTGATCGTTGTCGAGGCAGACCGGCCCGGTTTCGCGCGCGGTCGCAATCTTGACAAGATTGGCCAGCACGCCGCCGATACGTCCGAACTGTTCTTTGAAGATGTTCGCGTTCCGGCCGCCAATGTGCTGGGCAAGGAGAATGCAGGTTTCCGATATCTGATGGAGCGCTTGCCGCAAGAGCGGCTCAGCATCGCCGTCTGTGCGCAGGCCGTCGCGCAGCGCGCACTGGATGAAGCGGTGGAATATACCAAGGGCCGCAAGGCATTCGGTCAGGCGATTTTTGATATGCAGAACACGCGCTTCACGCTTGCCGAAATGGCGACCGCGATCCAGGTGGGCTGGGCGCATCTGGACTGGGCGATCGCGCGCCATATCCGTGGAGAACTCGATGCCGTGCAGGCATCGGCGGCCAAACTCCATCATTCTGAATTGCAATGGAAATGCTGTGATGCTGCGCTGCAATTGTTTGGCGGTGCGGGCTATATGAATGAATATCTCATCGCCCGCATGTGGCGCGATGCGCGGGTCAGCAAGATATTTGGCGGCACATCGGAAATCATGAAGGAAATCGTCGGACGCGCGCTTTAACGCGCAAGGGAGAGCGGAAAGATGGGCGGAAGACTGGACGGAAAAGTCGCGGTAATCACGGGAGGTGCCAGCGGCATTGGCGAAGCGACGGCGCGGATGTTCGCAGCGGAAGGCGCGCGGCTTGTTATCGCCGATATGGATGAGAGCGCTGGCGAAGCGCTGGCGCATGAGCTGGGCGACGCGCAGTTCTGCAAAACCGATGTGATGATCGAAGCCAATGTCGAAGCGGCAATTGCCCGTGCCACGGATACGTGGGGCAAGCTGGATTGCATGGTCAACAATGCCGGGTTCGTTGGCGCAGTCGGTTCGATCCGGGAAACCCCGCATGCACACTGGAGCGCGACTCTGGCTGTCTTGCTGGATGGCGTGTTCTTCGGCTGCAAGCATGCGGCGCGGGCAATGCAGGACTCGTTAACGAGGGGGGCAATCCTCAACACAGCCAGCGTTGCGGGGCTGCGTGGCGGTTTCGGGGCGCATGCCTATTCCACGGCAAAGCACGCGGTGATTGGCCTCACTCGTTCGGTCGCGTCCGAACTGGCCCCTGAAGGCGTGCGGGTAAACGCTGTCGCGCCCGGCGCGGTGGTTACGCCGCTTATCCAGAATATGACCGGCATGGACGACGATACGTTGCGCGCGCTGGCGGAAAAAGCCTCTCCGCTTGGGCAGGCGATGTATCCCAAAGAGATTGCCGGGGCATTCACATATCTGGCGAGCGACGATGCCGCGCATGTGACGGGCGAAGTGCTGACCGTCGATGCCGGTGTTATGATGGCGCCCGAAGTCGCCGATTTTCACAAGGCGGACGCGGCGTTTCTGGGGCCGCAAAGCGTGCTTGAGCGTGTGGGGTGATCCATCGGCGGATAGAATGACGGCGAAAGGATGGCGCGAGGATAACGCAAGGGTAACGCAGCGGCGTCGGCGCAGCGTGGTGAAGTGCGCGCGTGATCGCTTCGCCTGACAGACCTTGACTCGACGCGATCAGAGGGCATATCGCCCAGAAAGAATAACACTGTGCAATTTTGTCGGCTGCGCGGATTCGCGGCGGCGCAACGGCACATTGGCAAAAAGGAGCATTGAGGCGTGTTTGAAACGGTAACCTACGAAGTGCCCGCGCAGCGCGTGGCCAGGATTTCGCTCAATCGGCCCGATGCGCGTAACGCACAGAATTCAAAGATGCTTTACGAGCTGAACGATGCGTTCGACAAGGCGGCGGCTGACGATGACATTTCGGTTATCATTCTGGCTGCCAATGGTCCGCACTTTTCAGCCGGGCACGATCTGCGTGAGCCAGATCCGATCGGCGCGCTGAAGGACTATGATACCGTGGGCACATGGTGCGGGTTTTCGTGCGAAGGTGCCGAAGGCTGGATGGCACGCGAGAAAGAGCTTTATCAGGGGCTGAGCGAACGCTGGCGCAACATTCCCAAACCCACCATCGCGCAAGTGCAGGGCAAATGCATCGCGGGTGGCCTTATGCTGGTGTGGCCGTGCGATCTGATCGTGGCGAGCGATGACGCGCAGTTTTCTGACAACACGGTGTCGATGGGTATGACCGGGGTGGAATTCTTCGGGCACCCCTGGGAACTGGGGCCGCGCAAGGCCAAGGAAATGCTGTTCACCTCTGACTTCGTTTCGGCGCAAGATGCGTATCGTCTGGGCATGGTCAACCGGGTGGTGGCCACCGATGCGCTGGAATCGACGACGCTTGAACTGGCCAGCAAGATCGCGGCCAAGCCGCTGTTCGCGCTCAAGCTGGCGAAAGAATCTGTCAACGCCGCGGAAGATGCGCAAGGCCGGATTTCGGCGATGCAGACTGCGTTCGCGCTGCACCAGCTTGGCCACAGCCACAACATGCAGGTTCATGGCCTTCCGATTGATCCGCGCGGCGCGGCCGGGCTGGTCGAAGCGCCCAAGAAGTAATCGCGGCGCAAAGCGTCAGACCCGAATTTATTGATTCATGGAGTGAACAGGATGGCAGAGCTTGAATTCGTGACAGTGGAAAGAGACGGGCCGATCACGATCGTGACGCTGAACCGTCCCGAAGTGATGAATTCGCTCCATTCGCCCGCCAACATGGAGCTGGACCGGGTGTTCAGCGAATTTGCGAGCGATCCCGATCAGTGGGTGGCGATTGTTACCGGCGCTGGCGATCGGGCGTTCAGCGCGGGTAACGATCTGAAGTATCAGGCGGCAGGCGGCGATATGACATTGCCGGACAGCGGTTTTGCCGGGCTGACTTCGCGTTTCGATCTGACCAAGCCGATTATCGCAGCGGTTAACGGACTGGCGATGGGCGGCGGTTTCGAAATCGCTCTGGCTTGCGATATCATCGTTGCGTCCGATGCGGCCACGTTCTCGCTTCCCGAACCGACCGTCGGCCTTGCCGCGCTGGGTGGGGGCCTTCATCGTTTGCCGCGCGCAATCGGCACCAAGCGCGCGATGGAACTGATCCTGACTTCGCGCCGCGTAAGCGCCGAAGAAGGCAAGGCGCTGGGTTTCGTAAACTATGTCGCGCCTGCCGATGCGCTGATGGAAACTGCGCTGGAAGTGGCAAAAACCATCACGCGCGCCAGCCCGATGTCTATCCGGGCTTCGAAGGAAGCAGTTTCGCTTGGTCTTGAAGACACGCTTGACGGGGCGATTACCAAACAGTGGGACTATCCGGCGATGGTCGCACTGTTCGCATCGGAAGATCTGGTGGAAGGCCCCAAGGCGTTCGCTGAAAAGCGCGCGCCGCAATGGAAGGGCCGGTAAAGGCTTTTGTTAGGGCACGCCGATTGACGTCAGCGCGCTGCTGAGCCGCTCAGATCGCCGAGGGTGCCACAAGAACAGGAATACGATGCAAACCACACTCCTTCTTGATATGGCAGCGGATGGAATGCCGGATCGGATCGCGGTTGGCGGTGCGGATGGCAGTTTGACATATGCGCAACTGGCCAGCCACGCGCAGGCGGGCGGAGCCTTTCTGGCCGAACAGCCGGGCGACAAGACAGTTTATATTGGCATGAACGGCATGGCGTTGCCGCTGGGGCTGTTTGCCAGTGGCCTGGCGGGAAAACCGTTTACGCCGCTCAATTACCGGCTGGCCGATGCCGATCTGATCCGGCTGCTGGAGAGGTCTGCACCTGCTGTTGCGATTGTCGATGCGGATATGCTCCCGCGTGTGACGGGGACGGAAGGGATCGTTTTCGTCACTAGCGAGGATTTTGTTGCGGCTTGCCGCGATGGTGCGTCAGCCGGTGTCGAAGCGCCGTTTTCCGACGAAGAGATTGCCGTCCTGCTGTTTACCAGCGGAACAACCGGCGATCCCAAGGCTGCGGTTTTGCGTCATGCGAACCTCACATCCTATGTCATTTCCAGCGTGGAATTCATGGCGGCGGGCGACGATGAAGCCGCGCTGGTGAGCGTTCCGCCTTATCACATCGCTGGAATTTCTGCCGTGCTTACCGGCGTCTACAGCGGGCGGCGGATCGTCTATCTGCCCAACTTCACCCCTGAAGCGTGGGTCGATGCGGCGGCGCGTGAAAACATCACCCATGCCATGGTGGTGCCCACGATGCTGGGGCGCGTGCTTGACCTGCTTGAACAGCGCGCCGAAAAACTGCCGCACTTGCGCGTGCTTTCCTATGGGGGAGGGCGCATGCCGCAAACGGTGATCGAACGCGCGTTGAAGCTGTTGCCGCATGTCGGGTTCGTCAATGCCTATGGGTTGACCGAAACGAGCTCGACGATCGCGGTGCTGACGCCAGACGATCATCGCAGTGCCATCGCATCCGAAGATCCCGCGATCCGGCGCAGGCTGGGATCGGTCGGGCAGGCTTTGCCAGCCGTGGAACTGGAAGTGCGCAACCCCGATGGAGGGCCGTGTGCAGCGGGCGAAGCGGGCGAGGTCCATGTGCGCGGAGAGCAGATCGCGGGCGAATATATGGGCCAGAGCCTGCTTGATGGTGAAGGTTGGTTCGCCACCAAGGACGCCGGTTTTCTGGACGATGAAGGCTATCTGTTCATCGAAGGTCGGCTTGACGATGTGATCGTGCGTGGTGGGGAAAACATCTCCCCCGGAGAGATCGAAGACGTGTTGCGCACCCATCCCGGAGTGGCTGACGTGGCGGTGCTGGGCCTGCCCGATGTGCAGTGGGGCGAAAAAGTGGCGGCGGTGATCGTGGCTGCCGATCCGGCCCCCGATGCCGTTGAACTGGCTGATTGGGTGAAGAGCCGTTTGCGCTCCACCAAAACCCCGGAAACATGGGATTTCCGAGATGAGCTTCCTTATAACGAGACCGGCAAACTGTTGCGCCGCGTGTTGAAGGCAGAACTGGCAACAGCGCAAGAGTGAAGCGGTCCGGCACCAGGTACCGGACCGCTCCCGTTCCGTTCAGACGCGTTCGATAATGATTGCGGGCGCCATGCCGCCAGCAGCGCACATGGTCACCAGACCGCGCTTTTTGTCTTGCCGTTCCAGTTCATCAAGAATCGTTCCGATAAGGATCGCCCCGGTCGCGCCGATCGGGTGACCAAGCGCCATCGCTCCGCCGTTGACGTTCACTTTTTCACGGTCAAGATCCAGATCGCGAATGAACTTTTCGGCGACAACCGCGAATGCCTCGTTGATTTCCCAAAGATCGATATCGTCCTTGGTCAGTCCGGCTTTTTCGAGCACCTTTTTGGCGGCCGGCACCGGGGCATTGAGCATCAGCGTGGGATCATCACCGATGTTGGCGGTGGCCACGATCCGCGCCCGCGGCTTCAGGTTGTGCTTCTCTGCATAGTCTTTGGATGCCAGCAGCACCGCCGCCGCACCATCGACGACACCCGATGAATTGCCTGCGTGATGGAAGTGCTTGATTTCAAGGTCGGGGTAACGCTCGTTGATCGTTGAAACAAACGTTGTGCCGTCCGCATCCAGTGGCATGGAGCCAAGACCTTCGAACGAAGGTTTCAGTTCAGCCAGCGTTTCCGCGGTGGTTTGGGGGCGCGGAAATTCTTCCTTGTCGAGCACGACATTGCCATCGTCGTCGAGCACAGGAACAAGGCTCTTGTCGAACCGCCCTTCCTTGATTGCGATGTCCGCGCGCCGCTGGCTTTCCAGCGCCAGCGCATCAAGCTCAACCCGGCTGATGCCTTCCATTGTTGCGATCGCATCGCCGCACACGCCCTGATGCGCTTGCGGATGCGCGGCCTGCAAGCGGTCGTTGCCGCTGTTGAGGCCAAGGGGCGGAGAGCCTTTTGCCATGTCTTCCTTCGCCAGTTCGGCAACGTGCGACATCATCTCGGTGCCGCCCGCGATCACCAGATCTTCCATGCCCGACATGACTTGCGCGGCGGCAAGGCTGACAGTGGTGATCCCGCCACCGCAGAAACGATCGAGCGTCATGCCGCTGGCCTTTGTGTCATATCCTGCATCAAGCGCAGCCATGCGGCCCAGATCGGCGCCTTGCTTGCCTTTCTGGGTGGAGGTGGACCAGATGATATCATCGACTTCGGCCGTGTTGAGATTGTTGCGTTCGGCAATCGCTTTCAGCACGGTGGCGGCAAGATGCTGCGGGTGCATATGGGCAAGCGCGCCCTTGCCAACTTTGCCGATCCCGCGCGGCGTGCGAACGGCGTCGATAATGTATGCTTCTGACACGAATGAGTTCCTTTGATTGTTGTCCAGAGTTTCAGGGTGATGCTGCGGACGTTTGACAGATTCTTTCGGTCGATGTCGCGCGGTCGCCCACCAGATCGATGATTTTGCACTGTGTAGTATTTACGCCCGCGGAGTCGAGAGAGATTCCAACCGGGGAATCAGATTTCCGAAGTTGAGGACGCGGCAAACCCCGTTCATGAGCTGAACTGCTAACATTTCAGTGCTTGACATGTCAGTTGGGCAGACTCTAGTTTCCTCGGGTCTGGCGGGGCCGGATTGCGTGCTGCAATTCATGTCGCTCAGGCGTGTCCAAAAAAAGAAGACGTCTGACAGGAGAGGGAAATCATGCGTTTCAAACGTATTTGTCTTATGTCGCTGGCTGGAGTTTCAACGCTGGCTCTACATGCGAATGCTTTCGCGCAAGCTGCTGATGGGGCGGATAATGCCGCCGGATATGGCGATATCATTGTTACCGCGAACAAGCGCGAGGAAAGCCTCAGCAAGGTTGGCCAGACTGTTTCCGCACTTTCGAGCGACACGATTCAGGATCGGCGGATCTCGGACCTGTCCGACATTGCTGCGGCTGTGCCGGGGCTCAGCTTCGCTCCCAGCGCGGGTGCCACACCGATTCTGACACTGCGAGGCATTGGTTTTAACGAACAGTCACTGGGCGTTTATCCTTCAGTCAGTTCCTACGTCGATCAGGTGCCGCTGGCGTTTCCGGTTATGACGTTGCACGCCGCTTTTGACCTTGAGCGTATCGAGGTTCTTAAAGGCCCGCAGGGCACATTGTTCGGCCAGAATGCAACGGGCGGCGCGATCAATTTCGTCGCGGCGAAACCCACGGACACATGGCAGGCAGGCGGTGACATCAGTTATGGGCGTTTCAATGCCATAGAAGGCAACGCCTTCATCAGCGGGCCTGTTGCAGACAATGCCGGTGTCCGCCTGGCTTTGCATGGTTTGAATTCGGATGACTGGCAGCAAAGCGTTACGCGTGATGATTCCAATGGATCGAAATCTTATATCGCCGGGCGATTTCAGTTTGAATTCGAGCCTGCGGATTCGGTGAGGCTGTTGCTCAACGCAAATGGATTCAAGGACAAGTCGGATCCGCAGGCGCAGCAGTGGGTTGCGTTTCGACCTTCCAATTCTTCGCCAGCGGTCCAGCAGGCGGTGATCGACAACTACGCCAATGGCATCAACTTTGCGCCCGACAGGGCAAGAGCGGCGGACTGGACCGCTTCGACTCCTGATCCGGCGCTGGGCATTCCTGCGGGTGGTGGTGCAATCGTGCCCGGTTCCGCGCCTCTTGTGGACTTTTCTCCATATGGAGATCGCGAATTCGTGCAGGTTTCGTTGCGGGCGGACATTGATCTGACTGACGAAATCACGCTCACGTCACTGACCTCATATAGCGATTATGATCAGCTACAGGATGTCAGCACCAGCGGTACGGAATACCTCCAGTCCAATATTGTCGATCAGACTGGCAAGATCGAATCGTTCAATCAGGAACTGCGTATTGCCAACGATAAATCCGATACATTTCGCTGGATGGTCGGCTTCAATTATGAAGACAGCACAACCGATGAAGACTATCTCGTGCGTTTCACGCACACCGCCTACCGTGCGGGAACAATGTTTATCAACGCTCCAGCTGTCCATACCTATCAGGACATTCGCAACTACGCGTTCTTCGGAAATGCTGAATACAACATCACCGAACAGGTCGTCCTGAAGGGTGGGATTCGCTATACAAATTCGCGCAACAAAGCCGAACTTTGTAACGATACCATTCCGGGTGGCAACGTTGACGCATTCTTCAATGTGCTTGGCGGTTTGTTCGGTGGGGGGACGCCGTTCGATCCCATCGGCCCCGATGATTGCTATTCGTTGACAGAAAACAATGTTCCAATCGGTGTGCCGGTCTTTGCAACGCTGAAGGAAGACAACGTCTCCTGGCGTGTTGGTGTTGACTATCAGGCCAATCCCGATCTGTTGGTTTATGCCAACGTATCGCGCGGCTACAAGGCTGGCAGCTTCCCGTCCTTGACGGCCTCCAATATCATCGCGTTCACGCCCGTCACACAGGAAGTGCTGACCGCATACGAAGGCGGTATCAAGGGCAGATTTCTGGGCGGAATGGGATCATTCAACGGAGCGGTCTTTTACTACGATTACAAGGACAAGCAGGTTCGGGGCAAACTCAAGGATCTTATCTTCAACCAGCTTGATGCTCTGATCAATGTTCCCAAATCGCGGGTATTCGGCGCCGAAGCGGATGTAACTCTTCGTCCTGTTGATGGCCTGACATTGTCTGCAGCGGTAACCTATCTCGATTCCAAGATAACCGATTATACCGCAATCAATGTTGTCGGGGTGGAGGATTTCGATCACTCGGGATCGCCACTGCCGTTTACACCGAAAATTTCCGGTTCTTTCAACCTCGATTACCGCGCCCAAACATCGGGCGGGACGCCATTTGTGGGTTTCACTGTCAGTGCGCGTTCAAAGGCTGACTCGGTTATCGCGGCCAGAGATATCGATTATCTCAATACGCTGGGGTCTTTTGCCAAACCCGGGCTGGACTGTGTCTTCTGCATCAAGGGATATGCGACGGTTGATGCGCGTCTGGGGTATGAGGCTGAAGACGGTCGCTGGAAAGCTACGGTTTGGGGCAAGAACATCTTCGACAAGTATTATTGGACTTCGGTTCACCAGTCTTTTGATGGTGCTTCCCGGTTTGCGGGTATGCCCGCGACGTATGGCGTGACTTTCGGATTCAAGTTTGACTGATTGAAACCACACTGCGGATTTGGATCGGGCCGTTGCCTTTTGCGAGGCGACGGCCCGGTTCGCAGTTGATCTCGCCTGGGGCGCTTAGAGCGATTTTTGATCAATCGGGATCGGAAAACGCTCTGAGCCCGGGCGGCGCATGAGCGTTGCCTTTTTCGTTCGCGCCAGCCGGAACGGAAAACGCTCTGAGCCCGCGCGGCGCATGAGCGTTGCTTTTCCGTTCGCTCCAGCTTGAACGGAAAACGCCCGAACCACAGCGAAGGTCTCCACCTGGCCTAGAACAACCCTGGATAGAATCCCCCATCAAGCAGGATAGACTGGCCGGTGATGAACCCGGCGTGCTGGCTGCACAGGAATGCGCAGGTCGCGCCCAGTTCCTGCGGTTTGCCCAGGCGCGAAGCCGGGATAATTTCCAGATGCGCGGCGATTTCTTCTTCCAGCGTGCGCCCGTGTTTTGCGCCAAGCGTGGTCAGATTGCTGCGCAGCCGATCGGTGTCGAACAATTCGGGCAGGACATTGTTGATCGTGACATTGTGCTCCGCCACGCTTGGCGCAATGGCTTTGACTGCGCCCGTAAGCCCCAGTCGCGCCGCAACAGACAGCGACAAGATCTCTTTTGGCATTTTGACCACGATGGATGCGATGTTCACGATCCTGCCAAACCCGCGCTCTGCCATGCCATCCAGATAGGCGCGCATAAGGAATATCGGGCCGATCATGTTGCTGTTGGCAGCGTTGGCCCAGTCTTCCCGCTCAAATCCGCGCCAGTCGCCCGCAGGTGGGCCGCCTGCATTGTTGATCAGGATATCGGTTTGCGGGCACAGGTTCTTGATCGCTGCGCAGCCTTCCTGCGTGGTGAGATCGCCAGTGATGGTTTTGACGTTGACGCCAAAACGTTCGCGGATCTCTGCTGCCGCTCTTTCGAGATCTTCGGCACCTCTGGCATTAAGCACCAGATCAGCGCCTTCTTCGGCCAGCGCTTCCGCAACGGCACGGCCCAGTCCCCGGCTTGCGCCGCAGACAATCGCCTTGCGGCCCTTGATCCCAAAATCCATTCCGAACCTTTCAGTATATCTATGCGTTATTCGTCGCCGAACGCAGCGCCGTCCGGTTTTCCATGCGCGTGTGATATGCACCTTTTGACCGGGCAGACAATCATTGTTGCACACTAACATGTCAGTGGGTAGGGCTGGCAGGAGTTGTGGCTTTGCGTTCGCGTCTGATCCGGCCATAGTCATTCATGGGCGTCGTTCGTTGGGCCGGTGCGCTTTGGGGAGAGAAGAGCAGATATGTCGCAAGTTCTTTCGCGGCGCGATGTGCATTTCCTGTTGTTTGAGTGGCTTCGCGTGGAAGAACTTCTCGATGCGCCGCGCTATGCGGATCATGATCGCGAAACGCTGACAGCGGTGCTCGATCTGGCGCAATCGCTTGCCCAGGATAACTTTCAGTCCGCCAATCGCGTGGCAGACCGTGAAGAACCCCACTTGCGGCCCGATGGATCCGTGGCGTTGCCCGATGAAGTGGATGCCGCGCTCAAGGCCTTGGTTGAAACCGGGCTTCTGGCGGCTTCGCATCCTGCCGATGTGGGCGGAATGCAGCTTCCGTTCGTGGTCGACCGCGCGGCCTTTGCGTGGCTTCAGGCCGCCAGTCCGGCGATCTCGGGCTATGGCTTGCTAAGCGCGGCTGCTGCCAATCTGCTGATTGCCCACGGATCGCCAGAGCAGATCGAGCGCTATGCCAAGCCCCTGATGGCGGGCGACACGTTCGGGACAATGTGCCTTTCCGAGCCGCAGGCGGGTTCCTCGCTTGGCGATATTCGCAGCTATGCGGTGCCCGATGGGCAAGGGCGCTACCGGCTGTTTGGCAACAAGATGTGGATTTCCGGTGCGGATCACGATCTGGCCGGGTCGATCACGCATCTGGTTCTGGCCCGCGTGCGCGGTGCGCCGGAAGGGGTGAAGGGCCTGTCGCTGTTTATCGTGCCGCGCGATGTCCGGCTGGAAAATGGCGAGACTGTGCGCAACGATGTGGCGGTTGCGGGCCTCAATCACAAAATGGGCCAGCGTGGCACGGTCAACGCTGCGTTCAATTTCGGCGAAGGGGCGTTCACGCCCGACGGGGCCGAAGGGGCGATAGGCTATCTGATCGGAGAGGAAGGCCGCGGGCTTTCATTTATGTTCACGATGATGAACGAGGCGCGGATCGGCGTTGGCACAAGCGCGGCGGCGATCGGGTATACCGGCTTTCTGCACGCGACGGACTATGCGCGCACGCGGATGCAGGGGCGGCCCGCATCCAGCCGCGATCCGGCAAGTGCGCCGGTTGCGATCATCGAGCATCCCGATGTTCGCCGGATGCTCTTGATCCAGAAATCCTATGTGGAAGGGGCGCTGGCGCTCAATCTTTATTGCGCGCGTCTGGTGGATGAGGCGCGGTGCAGCGGCGATCCGGAAAAACGCGAGAATCTGACGCTTCTGCTCGATCTGTTGACACCGGTTGCAAAAAGCTGGCCGTCCGAGTTTTGCCTGCAGGCCAACAGCCTCGCGATTCAGGTTTATGGCGGATATGGCTATACGCGCGATTATCCGGTGGAGCAGTTTTACCGCGATAATCGCCTGAACGCGATCCACGAAGGCACCAATGGCATTCAGGCGATGGACCTGCTCGGCCGCAAGGTTGCCATGCGCGATGGCCGTGCGCTTGAGATTTTCGCCGATCGTGTTCGGCAAAGCTGCGCGCGCGGTCGCGAACTGGGTGGCGATCCGGGCGAACATGCCGAGGCGGTGGAAGCGGTGCTCGATGATCTGCTCAAGCTGACAGCGTTCCTGCACAGCCAGAATGATATGGCCGGCGTGCTTGCCAATGCCGCGCCATATCTGGAAGCGTTCGGCCATCTGGCAATCGCGTGGATATGGCTGGAGCAGATCATTGTCTGCGATGGAAAGAGCGATGATTTCCATGAAGGAAAGCGCGCGGCGGCGCGGTATTTCCGTCTCTGGGAACTGCCGCGAACGCGCCTGGCGATTGAGCGGCTGGGCGCGATGGATCGCACATTTATCGAAACCGCGCCGGAATGGCTGAGCGAATGAAGCGGTCAGGGCGGATCATAATGCTCTGTGGCTGGAATTGGAAAGGGACACACCAAGGATGACCGATGCTGGCGCATTCCAGACCGATATCGAAGAGAACGAAACCGCGCTTTGCGGGCCATGGCGCAGCCCGCGCAATCTGCTGACCGAGCAGACCTATGGCGGCCATGCATCGGTGCACAACGACACAGTGGCGCGCGAAATGGGCTTTGCCGCCGCGCCCGTTGAAGGGCCAACCCATTTCAGCCAGTTCGCGCCGCTTTGCTGCCATGTATGGGGTGATCGCTGGCTGACCGAAGGGGGGCTTTCGGTCAGTTACAAGTCTGCCGTTCTTGATGGTGAAAGGGTGAGGGCGTTTATCGCGAAGCCCAAAGGCGGGGAGAGCCAGCTGCCTGTCTGGATGGAAAAGGAAGATGGAACGGAAGTGTTGCGGGGCACCGCTTCGTTTGGCGATGCTGGTCCGCCAAGCGCGCTGGGAGAAAAGCTTGCGGCATTGCCCGATCCCGATCCCAAACGCGTGATCCTGCGCCATATCGAGCCGGGTGCAACGCGCCCGCGCATTCGCGCCCGGCTGGGCTATGATAACACGCTGGGGCCGCTCTATCCGTTTGCTCTCCGGGAAAAGCTGGCCCACATTACAGAGCCTTCAAATCTCTATGAGGAAGGCGCGCAAACACTCTGGGGCGCTCCGGCGCTGCCGATCGAAATGATTAGCGTGCTGGCTCACCATGCGGCGGACAACGATCCGTGGCTTCCGGCCAAGACGACGATTGACCTGTTCGTCGATCAGGAAATTCGCGTCATAAAAGGCCCGCTTCTGGCCGATACCGACTATGAAATTGAACGCACGGTGATTGCGCTTTCAGGCAGCCGGAGAACCGAAAGCTGCTGGGTGCGCTCAAACATCTTCCTGCCCGGAAAAGACGAGGTTCTGGCGACGATGATCATCAACCTCGCCAGTTTCAAGGATTCGTATGAAGACTATGACAAGGAACTGGCCGAGATTGAGGCGAAGGCTAATTGACTGGGCAGCGGCACGGCGTCGCTTCATGTCTGGCATGACTGGCGATGAAATGAAGGAAGTGGGCAGAGCATGAAAGACTTGTTCTCGGTCAGCGGCAAGACCGTTCTGGTAACCGGCGGATCGCGCGGGATCGGCGCAATGATCGCGCGCAGCTTCGTTGCGCACGGCGCGCATGTCATCATTTCATCGCGCAAGGCTGAGAGCTGCGATCAACTGGCGGCTGAGCTGTCACGAAGTGGCGTATGTCATTCGCTACCAGCGGATCTTTCGCGCACGGAAGAGATCGTCCGCCTGTCAGACGCGATTGCGGATCGGTTCGGAACACTGGACGTGCTGGTCAACAATGCCGGGGCGACCTGGGGCGCACCGCTTGAGGACTTTCCCGAAGCCGGGTGGGACAAGACGATGAACATCAATCTTCGGGCGCCGTTCTTTCTGATCCAGAAGCTGTTGCCTGTTCTGAATACTGAATCGGAAGATGGCGCGCGGATCATCAACATCGCATCGATCGATGGACTGTCACCCCCGGCGTTTGACAGTTTCGCCTATTCGGCGTCAAAGGCGGGGCTGATCATGCTCACCCGGCATCTGGCGGCAAAACTTGGTCCGCGAAACATTCTTGTAAATGCAGTCGCACCCGGGTTTTTCCCGACCGACATGACGCGCGGCGTGCTTTCAGGGGCGGAAGATGAGGTGATCGGCAGGATACCGCTCCGCCGCCTGGGTGAAAGTGACGATATCGGCGGCGTTTGCCTGTTCCTGGCATCGCGCGCGGCGTCGTTCGTTCACGGGATTGTGATACCGTGCGATGGCGGCATGGAGTCATGCGGCGGATAACGCTGGCCCGGATGCGGACATCCCTGCGGGTCTTGCGCAACGCGGCAAGGCACAGCTAAGAAGCGAGCAATTACGTTTCATGCTCCCGGATTGACACAAATTCTATGGACGATGCGCTCGACACCCTGATCAAGGACTCCACCATGGAGAAACGCATGGTCAGTCGAAGGAACATGAACATCCCGACCGGCAAGGCGGGTGAGATCGTAGCAGAGCTCGAACGGCGATTTATCCTGGGATATCACAAACCCGGCGAGAACCTCTCTTTCAAGTTGCTCGCAGATACTTTCGAAGTCAGCCGCCAACCCGTCAGCGCCGCAATCGGGCATCTTCGTGCATGCGGGTATGTCGAGGTTCTGCCGCAGATCGGTTGCCGCGTGGTCGAACCGACGCGCGAAGAAGTGTTCGATTTTTTCCGCATGCACAGCAGCATCGAAGCGGTTGCGGTGGAACTGGCGGTTGAGCGCAAGACCGCCGCGGAAGAGGATCGTCTGGCTGCAATCGAGCCACCGCCGACCGATGGTCTTGATCGGGTTGGCGAACGTGCCGCCTACATCGCCTATATCGATGCATTTCACGACGAGATATGGTCCATCGCAAAAGCACCGATGCTTGCCGGGCAGTTCAGTGGTTTGCGCAATCTGGCGAGCTTCTATTTGTGGCAGGGGCTCAGCGGTCTGGCACCTAAAGTGGCGGATAGCCTGAACCGTCAGCGGGCGGAGATTGCCAGGATGATTATCGCCGGCGACAAGCATGCCGCGTCCGGCCTGATGCGCAATCACATACTTTCCAAACCGGCCCTGGTTTACACCTGAGATTTGCCCGGCGCGGGCTTGCGCTTCGTGCTTCGCAATTTATGTTTGAGTTTCGGTGCTTTCAGCGACTGTCCAGGTGGCGAGCCTACACGCTTTTGCGCCGGTTCCTTCGAAAAGAAAGCATTTGACCCGGCTTCCGGTTAGCATCTAACATGCTGACATGTCGGAAGGGGCGTGCCCGCGATGAAGACCGGCTATGCAACGGTGATAATAACCGATCTGGAGGTGGATGTTTATGGTCGCGGTGACTGAGCTTGGCTATGTCGGGCTGACTGTTTCGGATGGCGATGCATGGAAAGATTATGCGTCGCAATGCATAGGGCTGGAAGTTCTCGATGAAGGTGAGGCAGGCCGGTTCTATCTGCGCATGGACAACTGGCATCATCGCTTCGTGGTGGACATCGGCGAAGAAGACGATCTGTCCTTCATGGGCTGGCGCGTCGCGGGGGAGCCGGAATTGCAGGCGTTTGAGGCGCTGCTGACCGAAAACGGCGTCGAATATCGCGTGGCGACAGTTGAAGAGAACGAGGAAAGGCGCGTTCTTGGCCATCTAAAACTGCACGATCCGGCCGGAATGCCGGTTGAAATTTTTTATGGCCCCAGAATCGACATGCATTTTCCCTTCTATCCGGGGCGGCGCATGCATGACCGGTTCGTGACCGGGAACGCAGGTCTGGGGCATTGCCTGATCGCCGCGAACGATGTTCGGGCGAGTTACGATTTTTACCGGATGCTCGGCCTGTCCGGCTCGATCGAGTATCACCTCGGAACGCCGGGCGGCGTGGTGAAACCGATCTTCATGCACTGCAACGATCGCCAGCATTCGCTGGCATTCGGTGTGCCGCCCGATGGCAAGCGGCTCAATCACATGATGCTGGAATATACCGACATCAATGATCTGGGCGCGGCTCATGATATTATTCGCGGGCGTGAAATTCCCGTGGCGTTGCAACTTGGCAAACATGCGAATGACAAGGCGCTGACGTTCTATTCGGCAACGCCGTCAGGCTGGCTCATGGAACTGGGCTGGGGCGGCTGCAAGCCCGAAGCGCAGCAGGCGTATCACAATCTCGATATTTTCGGCCACGGTCCCGAAGCGACAGGAATGGGGCTGGATGTTGAGCTTTAGGGGAATCCGCACGCGCGCTTTTCAGCTGTTGGCGGGCGCGCAAGCGCGCGCGGGGACGGGCCTGTGATCGATCTGTCAGGCAAAGTGGCCATCGTTACCGGGGGAAGCTCCGGCATCGGCGAGGCAACAGTGCGCAAGCTTGCCGGGCTTGGTGCGGGTGTTGTGATAGCCGATGTAGATGAGGCGCGCGGGCATGCGATATCTCAAGAGCTTGCCGCGAACGGTGTGCAGGCGGCCTTCATCCGCACCGATATCCTGGAAGAAGAGCAGATCGCCGCGCTGGTTGATCGGACGGTGCGCGAATTGGGGCGTCTTGATATTCTTGTGAACAGCGCCGGTATTCCGCGAACGATCGCACCTGACTTCGAAGTTCTTGAAGCGCGCACGCAGGACTGGAATACAACGATTTCAGGCCATCTGACGGCCACGATGCTGACGGCGAAATACGCACTGCCGCATATGATTGCGGGCGGCGGAGGCAGCATTGTGAATGTGTCTTCGCTTTCGTCGCTTCATGCGACCGCGGACCTGTCTGCCTATGCCGCCGCCAAGGCCGGGGTCAATCAGCTGACAAAGGAAATCGCCGCGACATACGGGCGTGACAATGTGCGCTGCAATGTGGTCGTTCCCGGCGCCGTGCTGACACCGCGTGGGCGCAAGACCATGGGGCGCGAGATGTTTCAGCTGTTTGCGGATGAAACCCCGCTGCCGCGCCTGGCAGAGGCTGATGATCTGGCGGATGCGATCGTCTTTTTCGCGTCCGATATGTCGTCGATGATCACCGGCCAGTCGCTGGTGGTGGACGGCGGAATGATGACGAAATTGCCCTACTGGCGCCCGAAAATGCAGGCGAGCCGAGGGTCCAGATTCGATGACGCCGCAGCGAAATATGAGCCGTCGGGCGAAGAGTGAGTGAACGCCGGACCGCTTGCAAAACCGGTCTGACAGTGTGCGAGAGGTGGTTATGACTGTTACCAAGGACAAGATTCTCGGGATGCTTTACGAAGATCAGGAAGGCGGCCTGTTCCGCGTTCACAGATCGGCATTTCTGGATGAAGAACTATTCGATCTGGAGATGAAACACATCTTCGAGGGCAACTGGATTTTCCTGGGTCACGAATCGCAGATCCCCGATCCCAATGATTTCTTCACAACGCGGATGGGGCGTCAGCCGGTTATCATAAGCCGCGACAAGGATGGCAAGCTTGCCGGTTTCCTCAACACCTGTTCGCATCGCGGCGCGCAGTTGCAGACGGCGAAATGCGGAAACGCCGCGCGCCATACCTGCCCGTTCCATTCGTGGACATTCAGTTCGGGCGGCAAGCTTCTGGCGTTCGGAGATTCGCCGACTGCGGGCTATGGCGAAAGTTTCAAGAAAGCCGATCTCGATCTCTCGCGGATCGCGCGTCTGGAAAGCTATCGTGGATTCATCTGGGGCAGCCTGTCTGACGATGTCCTCGATCTTGAAGAATTTCTTGGTGGCGCCAAGGTGTTCATCGACATGATTGTCGATCAGGATCCGAATGACGAGATCGAGATCGTGCCGGGGCCGCAAGCTTATACGTTTGACGGAAACTGGAAGCTGCAAACCGAAAACGGGGTTGATGGCTATCATATCAACTCGATCCACGGGAACTATGTCGCCACAACCAAGAACAGGGCGGACATTGATGGCGCGAACGCCCGTGTGAAGCCGATGGATGTTGGCCGGTTCAGTGATTTCCCCGGCGGATTCTTTGCCATGGAGAACGGCCATGTCGTTCTGTGGAACCAGTCGCCCAATCCGCAAACCCGCGCGACATGGAATCATCAGGAAGCGCTGGCGGCGCGTTGTGGAGAGGACAAGGCCTGGTGGATGGTGAACTGCTGGCGCAACCTGTGCCTGTATCCAAACGTGTTTTTCATGGATCAGATGAGCAGCCAGATTCGTCTTATCCGGCCGATCTCGGTCGAGAAGACGGAAATTCTGACATTCTGCTTCGCTCCGAAAAGCGATACCCCGGAAGAGCGGGCCAATCGCATTCGCCAGTATGAAGATTTCTTCAATGCAACCGGGATGGCGACGCCCGATGACGTGGCGGCTTTCAACGCCAGCCAGCGCGGCTTTCACGCCACCAACATGGAATGGAGCGATGTGTCGCGCGGTTCGCGCAACATCGTGGAAGGCGGCGACGAACGCGCAGCAAGCATTGGGTTGGAGCCGAAATTCACCGGAACGCAGCTTCAGGATGAGGCGATCTATCTTAATCAGCATCACTATTGGCAGGAACTGCTGACGCGTGGTCTCGATCAGGGCGTGAGCGGCAAGGAGGCGGTGAATGTCTGAATCGCTGTTTGCAGAGGCATCCCGCCTGATCGCGCGCGAAGGCTGGCTTCTGGATCAGAAGCGCTGGGATGATTGGCTGGAACTGTATCTGCCCGATGCGGAGTACTGGCTGCCCTGCTATCTGGATGATGGCAGTCTGACATCCGATCCCGACAGTCAGGTTTCGTTGATCTATTACCGGTCGCGCGCCGGACTGGAAGATCGCGTTTTCAGGATCAGGACCGACCAGTCGCTTGCATCCACACCGCTGCCGCGCACATCCCACCTTGTGAACGTAGGCGATGTGGCAGAGCGTGATGACGGGGATATCGAAGTCGGTTCAAGCTGGGCGTCGTTCAGCCACCGGCTTGAACAGCAATACCATTTCTTTGGCAGCCAGACCCACGTTCTTCGCCGCACGGGATCGGAGCTGAAGATTGCAAAGCGCTACATCGTTGTGATGAACGACAGAATTCCGTGTCCGCTGGATGTCTATTCTGTGTGATTACTCAGAGCGAGGGCGCTGGTCAGAGGCGCTTGAAATCACGAACGAGGTGCGGCAGGAGAAGCTATGAGTGAAAATCCTGAAATCGGCCTCAACGTTGACGTCGACGGTATCGCAACCAACTATATCATGGACGGCTCCGGGCCGCCGCTGATCCTGATTCACGGATCGGGGCCGGGGGTGACGGCATATGCGAACTGGCGCGGCGTGATCCCCGATTTTGCGCAGCATTTCACCTGTTATGCGCCAGACACGCTGGGCTTTGGCTACACCGATTTCCCCGACGATATAAACGGGTTTTCGATGGACCGCTGGGTTGCCCATCTGATCGGTTTCATGGATGCGCTGGGCATTGCGAAGGCGCACCTTGTGGGCAATTCCTATGGCGGGGCGTTGTCGCTTGCGATAGCGACGCGCCATCCTGATCGGGTTGGCGGTCTGGTGCTGATGGGATCGGCGGGCCGGTCCGAGTTTCAGATGACAGCGGGCCTCGATGCGGTGTGGGGCTATGAGCCAAGCCTTGATAATATGCGTGATCTGATGCGCATTTTCGCACACGATCCCGGTCTGGTGAAAGAAGAGATCGTGCGCTCGCGTTATGAAGCGAGCATCCGGCCCGGTGCGCATGAGAAATATTCCAGCCTGTTTCCCGAACCGCGCCAGCGCTGGCTGACGGAATTGACCGCGCCGGACGAAAAACTGCGCGAAATGCCACATCCGACGATGCTTGTGCATGGTCGCGAGGATGTCATCGTTCCGGTTGAGCGGTCTATCCGCTTCAGCGAAGTGATCCCCAACAGCGAACTGCACATATTCGGCAATTGCGGGCACTGGACGCAGATCGAAATGCGCGAACGGTTCGTTGAGCTTGTGATTCCGTTCTTCAAACACATCGCGCTATAAAAGCGCTGTAAAAAAAGACACGCAGGAGAGATATGCTTCCCGGACTGATGCAGGACCGCCAGCTGGCGATCATCGATATTCTTCGTTTCGCAGCAACTGCCCATGCCGGGCAGGAGATCGTTTCCAAAAACGTCGATGAGCCGATCTGGCGCAGCACGTACGCGGCGACGACGAAGCGGGTGGCTCAGGCCGCCAACATGCTGAGCGGACTGGGGCTGAAAGCGGGTGACAGGATCAGTACGCTTTCGTGGAACACGCACCGCCATTTCGAGCTGTTTTACGCGGCGCCGGGGATGGGGCTTGTCGCCCACACCGCCAATCCGCGGCTGCCCGATGAGCATCTGATTTACACAATCAATCATGCCGGAAGCCGGGTGCTGCTGCTCGACCGCAATATGGTCGATATATATCGCGGCATTGCCGACAAGCTTGAGACTGTCGAGAAAGTCATCACGCTGACCGACAGTGAGCGCACGCCCGATGGATTTGAGGGGTATGAAGATCTGATCTCGGGCCAGCCGGAAACGTTCGACTGGCCGGAAATGGACGAAAATACCGCGGCGTTCCTGTGTTACACCTCTGGCACGACAGGTGATCCCAAGGGCGTTCTCTACTCGCATCGGTCGGTGGTGCTGCATGGATTTGCCGCGGGGTTGAGCGGGGCGCTGGGATTTTCCGCGTTCGACGTGGTGATGCCTTGCCAGTCGCTTTATCATGCGACCGCCTGGGGTTTGCCGTTTGCCGGCGCGATTAACGGCGTGAAGTTCGTGTTCCCATGCGACAAGTATGACGGCGCCAGTCTGCAGGCCCTGATCGAAAGCGAAGGGGTGACGTTCTCAGGCGGCGTGCCGACGATCTGGACGATGTATCTCGATCATCTGGAGAAGACTGGCGGATCGCCCGGAACCTTGCAGCGTGTGATTATCGGCGGGTCTGCCGTGCCGCGCGATATGGCTGTGGCTTTCGATAAGCTGGGTGTCACGGTTCAGCAGATTTACGGCATGACCGAAACCAGCCCGCTGGGTGTTGTCTCCACATCGACGCCTGCTCTGGCCGCGCGTGGTCGCGACGCGGAAAACGAACAGATATGGACCCGGCAAGGCCGGATGATGTTCGGCATCGAGATGAAGATCGTTGACGATGATGGCAAGGATCTGCCCAATGACGGCGTGGCCGATGGCGCGCTGATGGTGCGCGGGCCATGGGTGCTGGAGCGATATTACCGGGCCGAGGAAAGCGCGTGTGGTGACAATGGCTGGTTCGATACCGGAGATATTTCCACGATCGACGAGCTTGGCTTCATGCGGATCACCGATCGCAAGAAGGACGTGATCAAGTCTGGCGGCGAATGGATCAGTTCGATCGATCTGGAAAATGCGGCCACTGGCTGTCCCGGCGTGAAAGTTGCCGCTGTGGCGGGAGTCTATCATCCCAAGTGGGAAGAACGACCGATCATGCTGATCGAGGCGCACGATGGCGAAACGCTGGATGAAGGTGAAGTGCGGGCCTATCTTGAAAGCAAGGTGGCCAGCTGGTGGATGCCGGACAAGATCTTCTTTGAAGATGTGCCGATGACAGCCACGGGCAAGATAGACAAGAAGACCATCCGCGATCGCCACGGAGATGCGCTGAAGGACCAGTAGGTCCGCACGAAGCGGGTTGTGGCTCAGGTTTTTGAGTTCAGCGAAGAGGCTACGATCCGCTCCAGCGTCTCAACCCGTTCATCAAGGCTTGGACTGTGTTCAACCGCAGCGGGCGGCCTGCGTTTCAGTCCGTTGTAAATCACATAACTGATCGCGTCGGTGGCATCGTCGACGGAAAAATCGCCTTCATTGCGCAGAAACGCCCATGTCTGGTGTTCGATTCCGCCAAAGATCATGTCGCGCACGGCTCTAAGCGGGATATGGTCAACCAGTTCGCCGCGCGCGATGCCGTCTTTCAGCACGCGCGTGAGTGCAGCGGTCAGCTTGCGGTTCATTGCGAAGATCTGCATGTCGCGAAAAGCCGGATCGGGGCGAAGCTCCATCAGGATGAAGCGCACGACGGCCGGGCTTTCGCAGATGATCATCAGCTCCGATCTGATTGCCGCGCGCAGCCGATCGTAAAGGCTGCCGCTGGCAGGCGTAGGCTGATTGGCATCAAGCACGCGCCGATACCACGCTTCGGCGACAGCGATATAGAGGTCGCGTTTCGTTTCAAAATAGTGGTAAACGGTGCCTTCAACCACGCCCGCACGTTTGGCAACTTCCGCGACCGCAGCCTGATCGTAACCGTATTCCTCGATCACTTCTTCTGCGCAGCGCAGGATTTCAGCCATTCTGCGCTCTCTGGGCAAGCGTGAGCGCGTTTTGGCCGAAGTCCGGTCTTCCCGAGTTGCCATAGTCGATCTGCACCTGCCGAACACTGAGTTCGTGCTCGATAGACCCGCTCAGGGCATATTGTCCATGCATTGATGCACGGCGCGAGGATGCATCGCCGTGCTGCACGGCATGCGCGTCGCGCGATCAGGCGGCGGAAATGCCGCCGTTTACGCTGATCGCCTGACCGGTAAGCTTTGCGGCGGCAGGTGAAGCCAGAAACACGATCGTTGCCGCCAGATCCTCGGGCTCGGCCACGCCAAGACTGGCGAGCTTTGATGCACTGGTGAACAGTTTTGCGCTGAACGGATCGTCCATTACCCGGTCATATACGGGTGTATTGGCGATCAGCGAGGGAGTCATCGCGTTGACGCGGATGCCATCGCGCTTGGCTTCCATCGCCAGAGTTCGGGAGAAGGTAACGATCGCGGCCATCCCCGCGCCGATCACGGTTTCTCCGGGCGTGGGAACCTTAGCCGCATCGCTTGCGACATTCACGATCACACCGGATTTCTGATCGCGCATGTAAGGAAGCACCAGTCTACTCATCAGGATCGGGGGAAAAGCCTGTCCCATGAGGATTCCGGCCATATCTTCCACGGGCGTCCTGAATAGCAGCGCCGGTACATAGGATGCAGCCACGCTGCACACCATCACATCGATGCCGCCCCATTTGCCCGCCATTGTTTCACAGGCGGCAGAAGCCTGGTCCGCGTCACCTGCATCGGCCTGCAAGAACATCACGTCGGCTCCGGCATATGCAGAGGCAAGGCCATCGCGGGCTTTCTCTCCGCGTTCGGCATTGCGGCCCATGATCGCTACCTTGCGCGATCCCGCATCGAGAAATGCGCGTGCGGTTGCCAGTCCGACGCCGGACGTACCGCCAGCGACAAGAACGCGCGACTCTTCAAGCGATTTGACGATTGTCATAGGGGTTTCCTTGGTAAATTCTGGGATTGGAACGGCGCGGTTTGCGCTCAGTCCGGGGTTCCTGAGCAGGCCGGCTTGCAGGCCTGCATCGCGATTTCGGCGGTCATCAGTTCGCTCTCGATCGCATCGTCGGCGCTTGCCGCTGCCGCGTTCATTTCGTTAAGGTCGTCCAGTGCGAATAGCGCGGCACCCAGCGCGCCAGCCGTTTGCGCCATGGGTGGAATGGAGATTTTTGCGCCAATCGCGTCTTCAATATGCGCGACCGCCGCCGGGTTGCGCGATACGCCGCCGGTCATGATTACCGGTTCCGTCACACCGACGCGCGCGACCAGGCCTTGCGTGCGCTTGGCCATCGCGGCATGGACGCCGCCAAGCACTTCCACTTTGGGTTGCCCCTCGGCGAGCAGAGCGATCACTTCGGTTTCGGCGAATGTCGCGCACATGCTGGAAACTTGCACGCCGTTTTTCGCTTCCATCGCGATCGGTCCCATCTCATCCAGTTCAACGTTGACCGCGCGTGCCAGTGTTTCAAGAAATTTGCCGGTGCCACCCGCACAGCGATCGTTCATCGCGAACCGCGCGACAAGGCCATTGGCATCCACCGCGATAACCTTGCTGTCCTGGCCGCCGATATCGATCACCAGCCGCGCATCGGGCGATAAATGCACCGCGCCGCGCGCGTGGCAGGTGATTTCGGTGATTGAGCGGTCGGCAATGTCGAGCATGCGTCGCCCATATCCGGTGCTGACCGTGCGGCTGATCCGATCAACCGTGATGTTCGCTTCGCTCAGCGCGGCGGCAAGCGCATCCTTCACGCCTTCGTCGCTGACGGCGCCTTTGGACGAAACCTGCGCAGCAACGATGTCGCCGTTGTGATTGAGAATAACCGCCTTGCCCGTGGTCGATCCGAAATCGATCCCTAGCACATAGCTGTCCGCCAAGGGCGCAGCATTGGTGTTGGCGGTGGCCATGATCAGGCCGCAACCTTGCGCTTGGCATCAATCTGTTCGAGCATGGCTTCCACCCGGCTGTTGACCAGTTCGTCCTTGTAGTAGCTCTCATCCACCATGTCGCCTTCGAACATGGCGACCGGCATGCCCAGCCGTTTGCCCACGCCTTCTGCCAGCATGAACTGGGGATAGGAAAATGCACGGCAGGTGTGCGCGCCATGAAGCAGCAGGCCATCAATCGCATAATCCTCGCAGTGCTTGACGACATTGTCGAGCACTTGCGGGCCGGAAATGCTGATCGGGCAGGACAGGAAGTTTTCGGCCATGCCGTCAATCGGATCGTCAAGGTCAATAACCTGCGGTTCCTGCCAGAAAGCAAGGTGGGTGTAACGACCGGAGACAACGCAGGCATCGTATTTGGCGAACTTGTCGGCCAGCCAGCCGATCTTGTTCCAGTTCATGATGCCATCCCAGAACAGCCGATAGCGTTCCTGCGGAACAGAGCCGACACCGGCATCGATGCGTTCCTGAATCTCTGATTTCATGCCATCGAAATAATCGACGATCTTCTGGTCGCCCGGCAGAAAATTCACCGGTGCGATGGAATTGGTCCATTCGAAGAAGCTGGCGGGAGAAGGGGTGGCCTTGCACAGCGCCTGTGCTTCAAGTTTCAGTTCTGCCGCCTTCTTGGTGTAGCGCATGATCTCGCTGAGTTTGTCGTAATCATACGGCTTGCCGGTGATTTCCTCGATCCAGGCGATGCATTCGCGCAGCTGCTTGGCCATGAATGCCACGGCTTCGCGATATTCAGGGCCGCTCATGTATTTGGCGGATTTCTTGTTACCCCAGATCCACGGCATCGAAATATTGAAGATCGGCACTTTCTTGCCGAATGTGCGATACAGGATATCGTCCCACTGCTGCCCCGTGCTGCAAAACGGATAGGCACTGATAATCATGTCCGGCACGGGCAGTCGCGCAGCCAGCCCTTTCAGCTCAGGGCTGTCGGAAGGGAGCGCGGAAATGGCATCGGGCGTGGATTGCTGGGTAAGCGCGGCACAACCAACGTGCGTGCGGGCATAAGAACACAGTTCGCGATCAAAGCCCATCTGCTCAGCGGCTTCCTGCGCCGGGCCTTCTTCGCGCCGGGCAGCCAGCAGCGCCGACATCGCCTCGCCATGGCACCACGCGATGTCCGCAGCCTGAAGGATCGGGTTCATCTGGATGCCTTCATACCAGCACACCAGCTTGCCTTCCTCGGGCGCGCGGAAAAGGCTTTCCCAGTATTCGGAAACCATCCGGTTGTTCATCTTTGTCGCGGCAAGGCGGTTGGCGCGCTTTTCCGGGGCGATGTCAGCCTGAGCGGTCATGTGCGTTCTCTCCAGATTAAGGGCCGGGCGTGACGCTTGCCTATCGCCGGGCCGAATGAGTGGTTCAGGGTGCGTCAGGCCGAGATTTTCTGGCCTGCGCCGCGCTTGATCATCTCCACGAACGATTCGATCCGTGTGCGGATATTGCCCCCGGCCATCGTTTCGTGTTCCGTTTCGAGCAGCAGAAGCGGGAAGTCTGCATCCTCAAATGCTTTTTTGATCCGCGGGTAAAAGAAGTAATGCGGCTCGCAGAATTTGGGCATGAGGATCACAATTCCGCTCGCCCCCGATGCTTTTGTCCGGTCCAGAAGCCACAGATCCCAGTCAACCTCGGGATCGAGCCGGGTGGGGCAGGGCACAACATCGTTACGGTCAAGATACCAGCTTGTCAGGGCCTTGACGGGATCGCCCTTTTCCGAGGCATTGGTCGAGACATAGCGAAACCCATGGTACAGATCGTCATCGACGACACGGGCGCCGCATTCCTCGATCATTTCCAGCACGCTTAGTTTGGGCGCATGGCACAAGTGGCCCGACAGGAAGACGGGCATGCCTGGGGCGAGATCTGTATCGCCCGACGTGATATCCGTGATCAGCCCTTCCAGCATGTCGCTGTGCCTGGCCTTGTCCATCACCATGCTGGATTTGACGATGTGTTGCATCTCCAGCGAACTGATTGAAACCTTGCCCGCGCGGCGCAGATCATACAGCTGGCGAATGAGGCTGCGGCTGCGATTGAACACGCGAATGCTCGCGGCAAGATCGTCCTCACTGATCGATACGTCCAGTTCCTCCTCAATCCCTTCGATCGCGCGC
Organism: uncultured Sphingomonadaceae bacterium; assembly: GCA_947258815.1. Classification (GTDB taxonomy): domain Bacteria; phylum Pseudomonadota; class Alphaproteobacteria; order Sphingomonadales; family Sphingomonadaceae; genus Novosphingobium. Next base: position 130,380 of record CAMYJW010000030.1, on the reverse strand, counting down.
CGCAAGGTGCGTTCCGCGTTTTCGAAAGACCAGTTGTCACTGATCGCCGGGATCAGCTGATAAAACCCGACCTGACGTTCAGGGGTCTGCATGCGCACGATATCGGCCGCGCTGAGCAACTGAACGCAATGATCGCCGAACAGAATCATATCGACATAATCGAAATGCCCTTTGGCGTTCTGATCGACCATGCTGCGCGTGTAGGAGCAGAAAAAGGGATAAATGCTGGCGTGGCCCGTCGAGATTGGCTCATCATGCGCCTGGAGCAGGACCGGCAGGGCGCCGGATGCATGGATAATCTCTGCGGGAAAATGCATGGCGAATGTGCCGACGACTTTTCCGCCGGTTTGCTGTTTCCACGCACGCGCATATCCATCGGGATTTGCGGCGATCGCGGCGAATTCTTCAAGCGCGGGATGCAATGATTTCTCTCCTGATCCTTATCTTGGTTAGCATCGCTGAGATAGGCTCAATAGTCAAGTTTGAAATTGTCGCGGGCGTTTGCGAAATCCACGGCGCGATACCCAACGGGGGGTCAGCCGATCCGAACGTGCGATGGTGATGTATGTTGCAATGCGCACAATCTTGAGATTGGCTCAAAATTGCTTCATACGATCCGAAACAATAGGGAATCGCTTCGTTTCCCCGCGTGTGTTCAGGTGTTGTGCATTTGCTGAATGCGTTGGGAGGATGAAGCCAGAACCGCTGGGGATAGCATGAATGGAACTGGTCTGACGCAATCGCATTGGCTGACGGACACGTCTCAGCCACTTCTCGATTGCACGTTAAGCGAATTGTTGCGCCAGGTTGCCGGTGAGTGCCCCGATCAGATCGCGCTGGTCGATATCCCGGAAGATGGCTCTGCGCGCAAACGCTGGACTTATGCGCAACTGCTTGGCGAAGTGGAAACATATGCGCGGGCGTTGATGGCGCGCTTCGAACCGGGTGATACGGTTGGCATCTATGCTCCCAACAGCGCGGACTGGGTGATCGTTCAGCATGCCCTGGCAATGGCGGGCCTGATTCTGGTGCCGATCAATCCGGCATACGAAAAGGCAGAGCTTGCGCTGATCGTTTCGTCCGCCGGGCTTAGCGGCATGTTCTACGCTGAAAATTTCCGTGGCCGCGCACTTGGCGATGTTGTGGATGAGGCGATGGCCGAGTGTGGCCAGGCTTGCACGAAGATCTCGCTCAAAAACTGGCGGGAGACTTTGGGCAGTGGCGATCGGGAAATCTCGTTTCCAAAGATCGATCCCGCGAATACGCTTCTCATTCAATACACTTCGGGGACGACCGGGGTTCCCAAAGGCGCGTGCCTGCATCATCGCGGGACGATCAATATGGGGCGTTTCGTCGGTGAGCGGGCGGATTTTCCCAGCGGCGGCGTCTGGATAAATGCGATGCCGCTTTACCATGTTGGCGGTGCGATTGTGACGGCGTTTGCCACATTGAACGGGCGCGGCAGCTATGTGGTCGCGCCGGGATTTGATCCGGGGCAGATGCTGGAACTGATTGAGAGCGAAAAGGGCAATTGCACTCTCGTTGTGCCAACGATGATCCATGCATTGATGACCCACCCTGAGTTCAGTTCGCGCGATCTGTCCAGCATGGTCACAGTGTTGACCGGAGCTGCTCCGGTGCCTGATGCGCTGGGAAGGGAAGTCAAGGATCGGTTTGACTGTCAGCTTTCAATTCTTTTCGGACAAACCGAACTGAACGGCGTTATTAGCCAGACCGGCGTGCACGATGCGATCGAAGATCAGTGCGGAACGCTGGGCCAGCCTTTGCCGCAAGTTGAAGTGCGGATCGTCGATCCCGACAGCGGCGCCACCGTGGCGATCGATCAGCCGGGCGAAATCTGGGCTCGCGGCTATCAGGTGATGAATTCCTATCACGGCATGGAAGATGCCACGCGCGAGACGATAACCAGCGATGGCTGGCTGCGAACGGGCGATATCGGAACGATGGATTCGCGCGGATATCTGCGGATTGTCGGACGGCTGAAGGATATGATTATCCGCGGCGGGATGAATCTTTATCCGCGCGAGATAGAAGACGTGCTGTTTCAGCACCCGCAGGTGGCGCAAGTCAGCGTGATCGGCATCCCGGATGATCATTGGGGCGAAGTCGTAACTGCGGTGATTATGCCCAGCAACGGCGACAATCCGCCCGATCCGGCAGAACTGCACAGCCATTGCCGCGATCACCTTGCGGCGCATAAAGCGCCGCAGCACTGGTTTTTTGTCGAAAGCTATCCGCTGACGCCGTCTGGCAAGATCCAGAAGTTCGAACTGATCGAAAGCATCAAATGCGGCGAACTGCGCGAAGTGGAATGGGAGAAGGGCTGAGCCGCCCACTCGTCCGCCGGCATGATCAGGGTTTCAGAAACGCTTTTACGTCTGCGATAAACCGGTCAAACTGATCGTGGTGCAGCCAGTGTCCGGCGTTTTCGTATTCGATCACGCGCGCATCCTGAAAGTGCTTTACCCGGCCATCTTTTTCGGGGTTCGATGCCCAGCTGTCCGCGCCGTAAAGCAACAGGACAGGGCAGGTTATCGCGGCCCAGAGTTTCTCCTGATCCTCGTATGACATGTCGGTGGGTGACCATACGTTGAGGTAATTGTCGAACTTCCAGCTCCAGGTTCCATCCTCGTTGCGGCTTGCGCCATGAATGGTCAGATGGCGGGCCTGTTCTTCGCTGAGGAAGCTGTTTTCCTCTTTCATGCGCGCATAGGCATCTTTCAGCGTATCATAGCGCCGCGGTGTGCGCCCGGCCGCCTTGCGTTTGGCGGCGATCCACTCACGCATACGTTCAGCCTTGCCTTTTGCGGCATTTTCATCGCGCACCTTGGGCGAGGGACCAAGCCCTTCAAGGTTCACCAGTTTGCTGACCTTTTCGGGATAGAGCCCGGTGAACCGCGTTGCGATATTCCCGCCAAGCGAATGGGCAACGATGGTTACCTGATCGTGCCCCAGCGTATGGATCAGCTGGGTGAAATCATAGACCAGCGCGTCCATCTGATAATTGCCTTCGGGCGACCAGTTGCTGTCGCCATGGCCGCGCAGGTCCGGGCAGATCACATGCCAGTCGCGGCACAGTTCTTCGGCCACCCAGTCCCAGCTGCGACAATGATCGCGCCCGCCATGTTGAAGGATCAGTGGTGGCGCATCGCGATCGCCCCAGTCAACATAGTGCAGCCGCATCCGCTGCGAAATAAAGCTGTTCGAAGTCGGTCCGTTCTGATTCATGGTCAAAGCCATTGCGCTTCCCGTCTGAAACCGTCAATTGCCAACCGCCAAACAATTCTATGTGTAAAATGCAACCGGCGCAGCTTACGTCGGGATGCGGAGGACTTGATGACGACACACACCACACGCATGCTGATTATCGGTTCCGGGCCTGCCGGGCTTTCCGCGGCGATTTATGGCGCGCGCGCCGGGATGGAGCCGATTGTGGTTCAGGGTTTGCAACCGGGCGGCCAGCTGACGATCACCACCGATGTGGAGAATTATCCGGGCTTTCGCGATGTTGTGCAGGGCCCGTGGCTGATGCAGGAAATGCAGGCGCAGGCAGAGCATGTCGGCACGCGGATGATGTGGGACACGATTACCTCGGTCGATCTGTCCGGCCCGAAGTTCACCGCGACCGGTGATGGTGGCGATATCTACGAAGGCGATACGCTGGTGATCGCAACCGGCGCTCAGGCAAAATGGCTGGGTGTTGAAGGCGAAGAAGCGCTCAGCGGCAAAGGCGTGTCTGCATGTGCAACCTGCGATGGCTTTTTCTTCAAGGGCAAGAAAATCGCGGTGATCGGCGGCGGCAATACCGCGGTTGAAGAGGCGCTTTACCTGACCAATCACAGCGATGACGTGACCCTGATCCACCGCCGCGATTCGCTGCGTGCGGAGAAAATTCTTCAGGACCGGCTGCTTGCGCACCCCAGTATCTCGGTGCTCTGGAACAAGCGCGTGGAGCAGTTCGTGGCCGGTGAAGATGGCACCCTGACATCGCTGAAACTGGCCGATACGCAGACCGGCGAACACAGCGATTTTTCAACCGAGGGCGCATTTGTTGCGATCGGGCATGCACCTTCGACCGAACTTTTCAAAGGCAAGCTGGAGATCGATGGGGGCGGGTATATCGTGGTTGAACCCGGCACACCCAAAACGGCTATTCCCGGCGTATTCGCGTGTGGCGACGTGATGGATCATATCTATCGCCAGGCGGTAACGGCTGCGGGGACGGGCTGCATGGCAGCGCTTGATGCAGAACGTTATCTTGCTGAGCGCGAATTTGCAGACAAGGCTAGCGTCGCGGCGCAATAGGCGGGATGCGCGTGGGTCAGTTCGTATCCGCGCGGCGCAACATATCCAGAACCTGTGCACCAAGCCATTCGCGGGCGTCATCCTCAACATAGGCATGCGTGGCTTGCGGGCATTTGCGGATGCGCGCATCGGCCTTGTCCCACGCAGAAAGAAACGCCTGTCCGGTGCGATCGCGTTCTGCGACAAGGAATGCGATTTCGCCTGAAAAGCCTGCAATTCCAGCGGCCATATCCTGCACCAGCCCGCTTGGCGGCGGAGCGGGGGCAAGCGCGTTCTTCAGGCTGCCAACCAGCGAGGAGAGAGAGACTTTGCCGGTCAGCAGGCGTTTGACAGCAGCCGGATCGGCAAGGCGGCGGCGATAGTGATCGCGCACGGCATCGGGCAATTCTTGCGCGTCCTCGCCATCCTCGAAAGTCCACGGATTGGACAGGATCAGGCCATCGGCCCCGGCACCGCGCGCCAGCATCAGCGCGCTTGCCGCGTCGCAGTTTCCCAGCGCGACGATGCGTTTTACCTGCGGACACTCGTCGCGAAACGCGGCGTGCGCGGCGGCGATATCCCGGCCGCTTTGCGTAAATTCGCCGTTCGCGCCTTCGCTGTCGCCGACGCCACGCCGGTCAAAACGAAACACGGGGAATCCGGCTTCGGCAATCCGCGCGGCAAGCTGGGCCTGCCCGCTGAATGCGCCTGCACGAATTTCATTGCCGCCTGAAACGATAAGCAGGCCGGTGCTGCCATCGGCTTCGTCTATCGAGCCGATAAGTTGTGCGCCTTCGCACGCAAATGTGCAGTGGCGCCGGCTCATGCGCTTAGCCCCATCGCGATTACAGCAGCCAGCGCGTCAGCCTGATCGCGGCTTTCACCCGGCTCCGCGCGCAGCCAAAGGCCGCTTGCGCCGATCATGTCTTGCGGTATTTGCTGAACGTCAGGCGTCTCATCGGATTTGAGAGTCTGGAATACGCGCAGAAAATCCGCGCCGATCCGGTGTCCGCCCAGTTCCAGCCCGGTATCGGCGCCGGTTTTGAGCAGTCCCTCGCTGGTTTCCTCTGTTCCCGCTTCGCGCGATGCAACAATCCGCGCACGGACCATCTGGCGCAGGATCGAAGCGCCTTTTACAGGTGCATAATGCCAGCGTGGCAAGTTGGAAGGTGTGAACAGACAGCCGCCGCGAATGCCCAGCACATGCGTTGCCTCAAAGTGACGCGCCGCAGCCATCATCGCATCGCGCCAGTCTTCTGTATCCTGCGTTGCCAGAGGCTGCGTGCTTTCGTTCGTGCCCGGCAGATCGGGCAGAACGCAATCAATCCCGGCACCGTCCAGCCGCCGGATAACTTCGGCGGTGAAGCGTCGCAGGCGGTTGGCCTCGTCAAACAGCGCTGGCACGATCAGCAGGCGTTTTTCGCGCTGCCGGTCGAACGTCAACGCATATTCTTCAGCAATCCCGCCACCGGGCAGCGGGCATGGCCAGAGCGCCGGAGTCACGATTGCGTGCGTTTCGCCTCGGCGAAAGCAAGCAGGGCGCCATAGGTTTCAAGCATCTCGCCTTCGATGTCGTCATCCTCGATCAGGATATCGAGACGATCTTCCATTTCGGTCAGCAATCCGGCGACTGCCATTGAATCCAGTTCCGGCAAGTGGCCGAAAAGGCCGGTATCACCGTCGAACTCGTCCGCCTGGCCCGGCCGGAGACCAAGCACATCACCAAGAATGCGGCGCAGAATCTGGTCGGTATCGGTAGTCATGGCCCCCCTCAAGGCTTGCCGTATCGGTAAGACGGCGCGCATTAGCTCTGCTTGCGTCTTCCGGCAAGGCGACGCAAGCCTGTTTTGGCGAAAATCAGCCAATTTTGCGGATGTGCGGGACGCATTATGTCAAGCCGGAAGCGCGGGCGAACCTGCTCCATCCAGTCTCGCTTGTAAGGATCGTCGCCGGTTCCGAAGTCCACAAGTTCCACTCCATCGGTGTCGATAACATGCCGGAACAGCGCGGCGCTCAGGATCGAACCGGGTGACAGCGATCTGGCGTCTTCGCGGTGCGCCAGCTTGTGAATATAGGCCGTGCCGCCTTCGACGGTCCACATCTGCGCGGCAATGGCAGTGCTTTGGTGGCTGCCGTCGCGCGCATGGGCAACAGCCAGCCGCAAGCGCCCGGCCGCGCCTTCGCACCGGGCAAATGCGCGCAGAAATTCGGGCGAGCCTTCTTCGGGCTTCCAGCTGCTGGCATAAATATCTTCATAGGCGCGCCAGATATCCGCATCGAAATGGGTCAGCACGCGGCATTCGACTTTGCCGGTCTTGCGCTTGAGCGTGGTGCGCAATTTTCCGGGAAGGCTGCCTTTGTATTCCTCCCATGATCGGCCCGCGACGGGCAAGACGTGGTTGGTATCACATGGCGTGCGTTCAACATGCCAGCCAGCACCGCGAAATGCCTTTTCGAGCGCACTTGCGCTGCCGTCTTCGTCGGGCACGCCTGAAAGCACGATGCGATGGCAGCGGCGGGCAAGATCGGTGGCAATCGCGCCAAGCAATGCCTGCCGATCTCCGCTGCCGGAGCAGACCGGACGGAAACGGAAGGTGTACCAGTTGGCGAGGCTCACCAGCTGGCCCGTCTCTTCCGCCAGCGGCAGCGCGACCAGCGCATCGCCATCGCGCGCCACGGCAAGGCGCGGTGTCAGCCCGCAATGATCGGCAAGGCCCTGCCACCAATCGAGGCGATCGAAAGGTGCGGATTGCGAGTCTGGGGATAGCGCGCGCGAAAGCAGTGCATCGCATTGCACTTCCTTAAGATCGGCGTGATATTCGACGTTAATCACCTGGCCAATTTCCCGACTGGAACCACTGTAAACCATCATGCGCAGCTCGCCTGAAATGCTCTCACGGCCAATTGACCACCTTGCCGAATGCGGGGAAGCCAATTCGCCAGCACTCGTGCTGCGCAACGATACGCTTAGTTTTGAAGCCTTAAGATCGCGTGTCTCGCTGCTTGCCGGATGGTTGGCTTCGCGCGTTCCCGAAGCCAGGGCTCGGGTGGCGACGTGGTGCGCGAAAGGTGAACTCGCGTGTTTAATGCCGCTGGCTGCAGCGCGTGCGGGCCTGATCCATGTTCCCGTAAACCCGCTGCTCAAACACGCGCAGGTCCGTCATATTCTGGCGGACAGCGGAGCGAGCCTGCTAATGGGTACGCCTGCGCGGCTGAAATCTCTGGAGCCGGGCGATGTGCCTGAAGGGTGCAGCGTTGTGGAAGAGAACGCCGCGCTGGAAGAGGCTATGCGCGGCGATCGGCAATTGCCGTCGTCGGACGCCGATCCCGATGCCCTTGCTGCAATTCTCTATACCAGCGGGTCGACCGGAAAGCCCAAAGGCGTAATGCTTAGCCATGCGAACCTGTGGCTGGGGGCGCAAAGTGTCGCGACGTACCTGGATTTGAGCGCTGATGACCGCACACTGGCGGTTTTGCCGCTGGCATTCGATTATGGCCAGAATCAGCTGCTTTCCACATGGTTTGCCGGTGGGTGCGTGGTGCCGCTGGATTATCTGATGCCGCGCGATGTGGTGAAAGCGGTTGCAAGACACGCAATCACCACGCTCGCCGCGGTTCCGCCGCTGTGGGTGCAACTGGCCGAGCTGGACTGGCCTGATGAGACAGCGGCAAACCTCAGGCGGCTCACGAACAGTGGTGGTGCGCTCACGCCGGGGCTGGTTTCGCGGCTTCGCGGCCTGTTTGCGCAAGCGCGGCTGTTTGCGATGTATGGGCTTACAGAGGCATTTCGATCGACCTATCTCGATCCTTCGCTGATAGACACGCACCCCACCTCGATCGGCAAGGCCATTCCTCATGCGGAAATTCTGGTGATCGACGATGCCGGAAACCTGGCCGATGCAGGCGCGGAGGGCGAACTGGTCCATTGCGGACCGCTGGTTGCGAAAGGCTATTGGCAGGATGAAGCGCGAACTGCCGAGCGTTTCAGGCCAGCGCCGAATGCTTCCGGGTATGGCGGACTGGCGGTGTGGTCCGGTGATCGGGTCAGGCGCGATGGCGATGGGTTGCTCTATTTCGTCGGCAGGCGCGATGCGATGATCAAAAGCGCGGGCAACCGGATCAGCCCGCAGGAGATAGAAGACGCCGCGCTGGCAACCGGGCTGGTGGCAGAGGCGGTCGCGCTTGGCGTGCCCGACGAACGGCTAGGCCATGCGATCCATCTGATCGTGCGCGCTGTATCGGGCAACGCCAATGCCGTCGAAGATCTTCCGCGCGCGTTGTTACAGGAGTTGCCCAATTTCATGCAGCCGCAGCATATTCACTGGCGCGAGGCGATGCCGGTCAGCCCCAATGGCAAGGTTGACCGTGCCGGTCTTCAGGCGGAACTTGCCGCATGAAGCCGCTTGGTCCCATCCCGCCGGGTTTTGCCGCGATTGATGGCGTTCTTGCGATTGGCGGAACGCCGGTTACGCGACTGGTTGAGGCCGCCGGATCGACGCCGCTGTTCGTCTATTCAGCCGATCTGATCCGTCAGCGGGTCGCCGCGTTGCGCCAGGCCATGCCAGAGCGTCTTTCACTTCATTATGCCGTTAAAGCCAATCCTTTCGGCCCGATTCTTAAACTTTTTTCTGAACTGGTGGACGGCTTCGACATTGCATCGGGCGGGGAGCTGGAACTGGTGCGTGACGCTGGAATTGCGCTTTCCACGGTCAGCTTTGCCGGACCTGGCAAACGCGACGAAGAGCTTTGCGCGGCAATTTCCGCTGGCGTGACGCTGAATCTGGAATCAGAGGCTGAGGCAGAACGGGCGCTGCGTCTGGCCGAAAAACTTGGAAAAACGCCGCGCCTTGCCATTCGCGTCAATCCCGATTTCGATCTTAAAGGTTCCGGCATGAAGATGGGCGGCGGGGCCAAGCCGTTCGGGATCGATGCGCAGCGGGTTCCGGCGCTGGTGCGCCAGATTGTGTCCAGCGGGGCAGAGTGGCGCGGGTTTCATATTTTTGCAGGCAGTCAGGCGCTTGATGCGGATGCTATTGCGGAAACGCAGCAGCAGACATTGGCGTTGGCCGCAAGATTGACGGAAGAAAGCGGCGCACCGCTGCCGCATTGCAATCTGGGCGGGGGGCTGGGCATTCCCTATTTCCCCGGAGACGAACCCGTCGATCTTGACCGGGTCGGGGAAAAACTGGCGGAAGAGTTCGCCCGGCTACCGGATTCTCTTTCGCAAACAGAGTTTTGCATCGAACTGGGGCGTTATCTGGTTGGCGAGGCGGGCGTCTATCTGGCGCGGATCGTCGATCGCAAGGAAAGCCATGGAGAGGTGTTTCTGATTACCGATGGCGGGCTGCATCACCAGCTTGCGGCATCGGGCAACTTCGGCACCGTGATCCGCCGCAATTATCCCGCTGCCATCGCCACGCGCTTCGATGCGCCGGTAGAGGAAGCCGCGCATATCGTCGGCTGCCTGTGCACGCCGCTCGACCGGCTTTCCGACAACGCGGGATTTCCGCGCGCGCAGGTTGGCGATCTTGTCGCCATATTCTGCGCGGGTGCCTATGGCGCCAGCGCCAGCCCGGCAACGTTCCTGGGGCAGGGGCCAGCGCAAGAAACCCTTGTGTGAGAAAGTCTTAACGATTCCTTGATCGCCTGTCCCGAAATGGGAACAGGTTAAGATTGCCGATCAAGGCTAACGCTATATTCACCCTTTTTGCCGATAGCGGAGGCTGATTTTGCCAAGTCTCGCGCGTCGGCTCTGCAGCCCGGCATGCGTTTCATGGCGCAGACAGGGATGCACACATGTCAGAAACTCGCCTTGGTGGCCGTTTGACACGCCTTTTGGCCGGCAGCGCAATGGCCAGTCTCGCGCTGGCAGGGTGCGCGGGCACGTCATCCGGTCCGCAGCTGCCTCCCGCTTCGTTTGTGGCGATGCAGGAAGGGCCGGGCGAAGAGTATGTGATTGGCCCGCTTGACGAATTGACGGTGTTTGTGTGGCGCAACCCGGAACTGGGCGCGAAAGTTCAGGTGCGGCCCGATGGGCGCATCACCACCCCTTTGATCACCGATATGCCCGCTGTGGGCAAGACCCCTTCGATGCTGGCCGAGGATCTGCGTCTCCAGCTTTCGCAATATATCGAGGAACCGCTTGTCTCGGTTATCGTTAACAAGTTTGCCGGAACGTTCAGCCAGCAGGTGCGGATCGTCGGCGCGACGGAAAAGCCTGCCTCAATCCCTTACCGCGCGAATATGACGCTGCTTGACGCGATGATCGCGGTGGGCGGCCTGTCCGAATTTGCTGCGGGCAACCGGGCGCGGCTGATCCGGTTCGACAAGACCAAGGGCAAGCAGACCGAGTTTGCGCTGCGTCTGGGCGACCTTCTCAAGAAGGGCGACAGCAAGGCCAATGTGATGCTCACGCCGGGTGATGTGATCATCATCCCGGAAAGCATGTTCTGAGCGACGGAAGGACCGGAAAACCGCAATGAACTCGCTTTACGATCAGGCAATTGCCGCGCTGTATAGTGTCTGGAACCGTCGCTGGCTGGCGCTTGGCGTCGCGTGGGGCGTTTGCCTTCTGGGGTGGCTTGTCGTTGCCTTCATTCCCAACAGCTACGAATCGAAATCGCGCATTTTTGTGCAGCTTGACGATGCTCTGGCTGAGCAGGTCGGCATCGGTGTCGCCGATCGCAAGCGCGATATCGAACGCATTCGCCAGACGCTGACCAGCGCGGTCAATCTGGAAAAAGTGGTCCGGTCCACGCAGCTTGGAGACACGGTTCAATCGCCCAAGGAAATGGAAAAGACCGTCCTTGCGCTTGCCGAGGATATCAAGGTTGTAAGCGAACAGGACAACCTGTTTGAAATCACCGCTGAATCGGGCAACGGTTCGTTCTCCGAAGCCGAGAATGCCAAGCTGGCGCAGGATATCGTCCAGAAGCTGATCGACATCTTTCGTGAAGAAAACCTCTCCGGCAATCGCGGCGAGATGACTGAAACGATGGAATTCGTGAACCAGCAGCTTGCCCAGCGTGAGAAAGAGCTGGAGCGCGCGGAACAGCGCAGGCTGGCTTTCGAGGCCGAACACCCGGAAATGATCCAGGGCGGCGCGGCGAACCAGCAACGCCTTGAATCGACCCGCACCGAATTGCGCAATGTATCCGCCGATCTTGCTGCTGCCCAAAGCGCACTTGCCGCGATTGGCGGACAGCTTGCCGGCACGCCCAAGGCCTTGCCAGGCGGCGCAATTGGCAGTGCTGCATCTTCGCTGATGCGTGCGGAAACCGATCTTGCCGGTATGCGCGCGCGCGGGCTGACAGACAGCCATCCTGACGTGATAAGCGTGAAAAACCAGATCAAGACGCTCAAGGTTGCGGCCCAGAACGAGAAAACCAGCGGAACCGGATTGCCCAATCCGGCATACACATCGCTGATTTCCATTCGCGCCGAGCGTGAAGCCAATGTGCAGGCGCTCAACTCCCGTAAAACAGCCCTGCAATCCGAACTGGCCAAACTGACGGCCCAGCAGATCAGCAATCCTGAAATCGCCGCCCAGGCCCAGCGCATCAGCCGCGATTATGATGTGCTGCGCAAACAGTATGACAAACTGTTGCAGGACCGCGAGGAGTTGCGTCTTCGCGGTGAAGTGAAGACAGAGCGCGAAGCCGTGAAGTTCGAGATCGTCGATCCGCCGACGACGCCCAGAGCGCCTGTCGCGCCAAACCGGCCGCTGCTGTTGTTCGGAGTGTTGTTTGTCGGGATCGGTGCAGGCTGCGGCGCGGCCTTCGCGATGAGCCAACTGCGTTCGACATTCGCAACCACGGCCAGCCTTGAGAAGGCGACCGGCCTGCCTGTTCTGGGTGCGATATCCCAGACGCTGACGGAGGCGAGCCGCGAAGTGCGCAAGCGCAAACTCAAGTATTTTTACGGCGCGAGCGCGGCATTGGCCGGACTGTTCATCGTTTTGCTTGCGGCTGAATTTTTCCAGCGCGGCATGGTGGCCTGAGGGGGATCGAAATGACTGAACAGCGCAAAATCCCCGTTCCGCCCAGTGATGGTGCAAAGGCCGTGAAAGGCAATTCCCTGATAGAACGTGCCGCGGGAAAACTTGATTTTACAAGTTTTGCGCCCCCGCCTGTGCCCGGTGATCTGGGCCCGGAGAAACCGCGCCGCGCGGTACACCGGCAACCGGAGACGCCCGCATTAGCACAAGCGGAACAGCAACCCGCGCCCGATCCGATACCCGATGTGCTTCATGTGCCTTCCGCCCGGACAGGTCTGGCCGAACCGTGCGCGGAGGACCCGGTTGAAGACCCGGTTGCAGAAACCGTGCCCGTCACAGCCGCGCTCAGGAGATCGACTGACCACGAGCAATCCGAGCCGGTGGTCCAGCCGGTCAGGTTTCGCGATGAACGCCATCCTGTCGATCGCAAGAGCCTTCGCGACCAGGGACTGATCGTACCGGAAGGCAAAGTCACCGCGTTGCTTGAAGAATTTCGGATCGTGAAACGCAAGATCATGCTGCAGGCGTCCGACCTGCGACAGCAGGGCGGCGGCGCGCTTGCGCAGCGAATTCTGATCAGTTCGCCTCATCCCAACGAAGGAAAGACATTCTGTGCGCTGAACCTTGCGCTTGCGATTGCGGCGGAAAAGGAAAGCGAGGTTCTGCTTGTCGATGCGGACTTTGCCAAGCCTTCGGTTCTGACTGCGCTTGGGCTGCCCGGCGGTCCGGGGCTGATGGACGCGCTTGCTGACAACAGCGCCGATGTTGCGGATTTTGTGATCGGCACGGATATTCCGGGCCTGTGGGTATTGCCTGCGGGCGATACGACCAATTCGGACACGGAATATCTTGGTTCTTCGCGCACGGCCCGCGTGCTCGACCGTCTGACCGAAGGCACACCGCAGCGGCTTGTGGTGGTGGATTCTCCGCCCGCACTTGCCGCATCGCCTGCCGCCGAACTGGCGAAATATGTGGGGCAGGTCATCATGGTGGCCCGCGCTGACCAGACCGGTCAGGGCGCGCTTGAAGACGCGATTTCGCTGCTTTCCGGCTGTCCCAATATCGAGCTGCTGCTCAATGCGGTTCATTTCAGCCCAAGTGGCCGCAGCTTCGGCACTTACTATGGATATGGAGGATGAGCGCCATGAAACGCCTTCCTGTAACGCTTCTGTCTCTTGCAACGATCGCAGGTGTCAGCCTGCCCGTGCAGGCCCATGCGCAGTCGATCGATTATGGCGATGTTTCGCAAAGCAGCGGTTCGCAGGATGACGGGCTCTCCGGCCCTTCTGGCGGCGGCAGTTCACGTAACGGACGCCGGCCAGCTGCGCACTACAAGGATATCGAACCTTACATCGAAGTCGCGCAAGTCGTTAAAGGTGAGCTTTCGCCGCGCGACGAGGTGCTTACCTATTCGCGCGTTGCTGTTGGCATCGATGGCATCGTTTCCAGCCGCAACAGCGGTGGCGCGGTTTCGCTGCGTTATGAGCGGGATTTCTCCTGGCAGAAAAGCGAAGGCGACGAGGATTACGTCAGCGGCCTTGCCAATGGCTATGTCACCATCGCGCCGGGTGTGCGCCTGCAGGCTGGCGGACTGGCCGCGCGCTACACAGTCGATGATGGGGGCCGGGTTGTCGATGGTGCGCTTGCTGTTCGCGATACCGTTTCGCAGATATACTCGGTCTATGCGGGACCATCGGTGTCTGCATATGCGGGCGATGTGGAGATCAAGGCGAACTACCGCGCCGGTTACTCGAAAGTGGAGACGAACGACGCGTTTCGCCTCGATGCCGATGATCAGCCATTCGACACATTCGACGACAGTGTGGTTCATGCCGCCGATGCTTCGGCTGCGTTGAAACCGGGAACGGTTCTTCCGGTGGGCGTGGGCGTTGCCGGCAGCATCTATCGCGAAGATCTCTCCGATCTCGACCAGCGCGTTGAAGATATGCAGGCGCGCGCAACGGTGACGGTGCCGGTTGCCCATTCGCTCGCGGTTACGGGCGCGGTCGGTTATGAAAAAGTCGAAATATCGAGCCGCGATGCCCTGCGCGATGCGGATGGCGAGCCGGTGCGGCGCGCCGATGGTGATTATGTCACCGATAAAAGCTCACCGCGAAAACTGGCTTACGATGTTGATGGCCTGATCTGGGATGTTGGCGTCATGTGGCGCCCCTCGGCCCGGACGTCGCTGACGGCCAGCGTCGGTCGCCGTTACGGTTCGACCAGCTATACCGGGACGCTGAGCTATGCGCCCAATCGGCGCAGTGCGCTTGCCATTGCCGTCTACGATAACGTCGCCGGATTTGGCGGCCAGGTGAATCAGGTGCTTGCGGATATGCCGACCGATTTCTCCGCTATTCGTAACCCGGTGAACGGCAATATCGGCGGTTGTGTATCCTCGCTTGAAGCCGGAAACTGCCTTGCGGGATCGCTTGGCTCGCTGCGTTCGGCGACATTTCGCGCGCGCGGCGTTGCCGCCAGCTACACGCGCAAGATGGGGCACCTCAAGGCCGGCATTGGCGGCGGATACGATCGCCGCAAGTTTATCGCCGCCGATGGCACGGTCCTTGCCGATGACAATGGCCTGATCGACGAGAAGTTCTGGCTCTCCGCATATCTCGATGCGGATCTGGGCCGCAACGCGGGCTTTGCAACCTATCTCTATGCCAATTGGATCGAAAGCGGAGGCAGCTTTGGTGGCGATGAGAACGAACTGGGCGCAAGCGCAGCATACTATCGCAAATTGACCGACCACTTCACCGCGAAGGCCGCGGTGGCGATCGATGGTTACAGTTACAGCGGAGATCCGCTGCTCGATGATATTTGGGTCACGTCCGCCCTGGTCGGCGTGAAATACAGCTTCTGAGCGTGAAGGAAAGTCACGATGTTCGATAATTTCTATGGTCTGACCGGTCGTCCGTTCCAGCTGACACCCGATCCGGCATTTTATTTCGAAAGCCAGACACACCGCAAGGCGCTGTCGTATCTTGGATATGGACTTGCCCAGGGTGAGGGTTTTGTCGTGATTACCGGCGAGGTCGGAGCGGGGAAGTCCACGCTTGTTGCGCACCTGATGCAGACGATTGATCCTTCGCGGCTGACCGCGGCGCAAGTTGTGACCAGCAAGCTTGATGGCGAAGAGATCATCCATGTCGTCGCGCAGGCGTTCGGCCTGATGATCGAAGGGCATGACAAGGCATCGGCGCTTGGCGCGATCGAGAGCTTTCTGCACGATGAGGCGCGGGCCGGACGGCGCTGTCTGCTGATTGTCGATGAATCGCAGAACCTGTCTGTTGAAGCGCTTGAAGAGCTGCGCATGCTTTCAAACTTTCAGCTTGGATCGCATCCGCTGCTGCAAACGCTTTTGCTTGGCCAACCCGAGTTTCGCGATACGCTGGCGAAACATTCCGGGCTTGAGCAGCTGCGCCAGCGCGTTATCGCCACGCATCACCTTGCGGCGATGGAGTTGCAGGAAGTGCAGCACTATATCGAACATCGCCTGAAATGCGTGGGATGGGATGGCAATCCGTCCTTCGATCAGCGGGTTTTTGTTGAGATTCATGAGGCGACCGGGGGCATTCCGCGCCGGATCAACCAGATCGTCAATCGCCTTTTGCTGCTTGGCTCGGTCGATGAGCGCGCGCGGATTGACGGGCCGATGGTCGAAAAGGTTCTGACGGATTTGTGCGACGATGGCGCATTCGGCCTGGCCGGTGCGGTTGATGCCACACCAGCCGAAGATACTGCCTCGCCCGCTGTTGCTGAAACCCGTGACGAACCTGAAGGGTCTGAAAGCCGGGTTGGCATTACGGTTGAGGATATCTCCGAACTGGACGAAGCGCCGGTTCGCGAAGATGCCGAGACGAACGAGGGCGCGCAAAGCGACGATGCGGCGGACGTGAACTGGGGTATCTCGGAACTTGTCGAAGATCCGTTCGAATCCGAAATGGATGCGAGCGAAGAAGCCGATGCGGCTCCGGCCGCATTCTCGCCTCCGTTCGCGGCTCCGGGCGACGGGCCTGAACCGACCGGAGAACCGGGTGCAGACGAAACGGCAGAGGCTGCCGAGCCGACCGGACAGTTCGAAATGCCGGTTGAAGCGTCGCCAGCGCCGGTGCCCGATGCAGAGCCAGCCGATGCGCCGTCTGCTGCCGCGCGCGTAGAGGCCGTCGCAGGTCTTGCTGCCGACGAAGTTCAGGCGATGTTGGCGGAGCGCGACGAACAGATCGCGGAATTGCAACAGGCCGTGGTGGAACTGTCTGACGCGCACGATGACAATATCGGGCGCGATAAGGACGCGGACGCGCAGATCAACGATCTGAGCGAGCGTATTTCCGCGCTTGAAGGCCGGATTATCGAGCAGGACCGCACCATTCGCCACACGCTTACCATGCTGATCGAATGGATCGAATCGGGTGAGGGCGATCGCGACGCTGCCTGATCTCAAACCGGAGTTATCCTAGCGTGGATGAACTGTATCCCACCAATGGCCTGTCCGTCGATGTCGAGGACTGGTTCCACGTTGGCGCGTTCGAGAATGTCATCGACAAGGATGACTGGGGCTCGCTGACCGATCGTGTCGAGCGCAACTGCGATGCGATTTTGCAGATGTTCGCCGATGCCGATGTCAAGGCCACGTTCTTCACGCTTGGCTGGGTGGCAAAACGTCATCCGGCGTTGATGCAGCGAATTTCCGCGCAGGGCCATGAACTTGCCAGTCACGGATGGGATCATGCGCGGGTGTTCCGCATGGATCGCGAGAGTTTCGCGCTTGACCTTGAGAAAAGCCGAAAGGCACTCGAAGATGCCGCAGGAATGCCGATCCTGGGCTATCGCGCGCCCAGCTTCTCCATCGATCAGCGCACGCCATGGGCCTACATGATTCTGGCTGAACAGGGCTTTGCATACAGTTCCAGCGTCGCTCCCGTCGCGCATGATCATTATGGCTGGCAGGAAGCGCCGCGCTTTGCTTTCAAACCGCTGCCCTGGTCCGATCTGATCGAGATTCCCGTAACCACCGCCACGTTCGCCGGACGGAGGCTCGCCGCCGGGGGCGGGGGGTTCTTCCGGGTGCTGCCCTATGGCTTTTCGCGCTGGGCAATCCGGCAGGTGAACCGCCGCGATCGCAGACCTGCGGTGTTCTATTTCCATCCGTGGGAAATCGATCCCGATCAGCCGCGTGTGCCACAGGCGCCGATGAAATCACGCCTGCGCCATTACACAAACCTTGAAGGCATGTCGGATAAGCTGATCCAGCTGGTGAATGAATTCAGCTGGGGCCGCATGGACGTGCTGGCAAGACGGGAAGCGGCTGAGGCCGTTACGCTTGCCGCATGAACGCGCCCTTCATCATGACGGATGACCGGATCAGGCTGACCGATCTGTCCGATCCGAACGAACGCGCGCGGATAGACGCATTCGTCAACGCGCATCCAGAGGGCACGCCGTTTCACCGCCCGGCATGGCTTGAAGCGGTGCGGGCGGGAACAGGCAATCGCGATATGGCGCTGGTGGCTGAAAATTCAGGCGAAATTTGCGCATACCTGCCGTTGTCCGATGTTTCGTCGCCGATTTTCGGCAGGCTGCTTGCGTCAACCGGGTTTGCCGTGGGCGGGGGCGTGCTGGCATCGGATGATGCCGATCTTGACAGGCTGTTCGCGGCGGCACGGGAACTGGCTGAGCGCTTGTCCTGCCCCACGATAGAGCTGCGCGGCGGCACTTTGCCGAATGCGGGTGCGGCGGGCTGGGCGCACCGCACGGATTCGCACTGCGGATTTGTTACCGCCCTTGCTGATGATGATGAAGCGCAGCTGTTGGCGATTCCGCGCAAACAGCGCGCCGAAGTCCGCAAAGGGCTGAAAATCAGCCACGAAATCGTGATCGGCCGCACCGAGGAAGATCGCAGGGCGCATTACGATGTCTATGCGCAAAGCGTTCGCAATCTGGGCACGCCGGTGTTTCCGCGCGCGCTGTTCGATGCGGTGCTCGATCAGTTCGGCGAGGATGCCGATATTCTCACCGTGCGCCACGAAGGGCGCGCAGTCGCCAGCGTGCTCTCGCTGTATCATCGTGGTGCGGTGATGCCTTACTGGGGTGGCGGAACGTGGGATGCGCGCCGCCTGCGCGCCAATGACCGGATGTATTACGAACTGATGCTGCACGCGCGTCGCCGCGGATGCAGCCAGTTCGATTTTGGCCGGTCGAAGACAAACAGCGGCGCCTATCACTTCAAACGCAACTGGGGTTTTGAACCCGAACCGCTGACATATGCAAGCTGGACCGCTCCCGGCCACGAAGCCCGCGATGCCGATCCGACCAGCGCGAAACATCGCTTGCAGATCGCCCTCTGGCAGCGCCTGCCTTTATCTGTTGCCAATCGGCTTGGGCCGCTGATCGCGAGGGGGCTTGGCTGATGCGCGAGATTCTGTTTCTCGCCCATCGCATCCCGTTCCCACCCGATCGCGGCGACAAGATCCGGTCCCACCATATCCTGAAGCGCCTTGCCCGGATCGCACCGGTCCATGTGGCTACTTTCGCCGATGACGATGCCGATCTGGCAGAGGAAGCGGCAATGGCGGACCTTGCGAAAAGCTATAATCTTGTCCGCCGGTCCAAGCCTTTACCGCTTGCCGGCGTGCAGGCGCTGGCGATGCGCACACCGGTAAGCCTTACAGCGTTCTACAGTGCAGAGCTTGCAGCATACGTTGCAGACTTGCTGGCACGCCGTCCGATTTCGGCGATCTATGTGTTTTCGGGCCAGATGGGCCAGTATGTGCCGCCATCGTTCGGCGGGCGGATTGTGGCCGATTTTGTCGATGTCGATTCCGCGAAGTTTGAGGCTTACGCCGCTGGCAAGCATGGTGTGCGCAGCTGGATCGACGCGCGCGAAGGGCGCAAGCTGCGTGTCGAAGAAGCAAGGCTGGCAAGCCGGGCCGATGTCAGCCTGTTGATTTCCGATGCCGAAGTCGCGTTGTTCAGGCAGCGTCTGCCAGACACATTGCGGGCCGCAACCGATGTTCGCACGCTTGCAAACGGGATTGACAGTGTCGGTTTCGATCCTGCGAAGGCAGAGCCGGAACCCAGGATGCTGGCGGCGCCGGGGCCGCGCATCGTGTTCACCGGGCAGATGGACTATGCGCCCAACATCGATGCGGTTGTGCGCGCGATGGACGCAATCCTGCCGCTGGTTCGTGCCCGGATACCCGATGCGACGTTTCACATTGTCGGGCGCAATCCGCCCGATTCACTTCTCAATCGCCATGGAAAAGATGGCTGCCATGTCTGGGGCCGGGTGCCTGACATTCTCACCTGGCTGAAAGCCGCCGATCTGGCGCTGGTGCCGCTTGATATCGGGCGCGGCGTTCAGAACAAGGTGCTTGAGGCGATGGCGATGGCCTTGCCGGTTGTTCTCACGCCCGAGGCTGCAACCGGGATCGGTGCGCAATCCGGGCGGGATTTCCAGATTGCGGCGGACAACGCCAGCCTTGCCGATGCGGCGGTTTCCTTGCTGAAGGACACCGGCGCGGCGCAGGCAATGAGGCAGGCCGCGCGCAAATTTGTGGTGGCCAATGCCAGCTGGGAAGCGGCGCTGGCTTCCTTGCCCGATATCATGGGCGCGAACGCACGGACATGTCGCGATGCCGCGTGAGGGGCTGACACTCCCCTTCGGGGCGCTGCGTGACGGATTGCACATTCCACACGTCTGGCGCGCGCCACTTGCATGCCTTGCGGTTGTCTGGCTGGTGCTGGGGGCGGTGTTCTTCCGTGACTGGGCGGCGATTGCCGATCAGGCCTGGAACAGCTCAACCTACAATCACATCATTCTGATCCCGGTGATTATCGGCTGGATGGTTATCCAGCGCGCGCCCGAACTGGCGGAAATTGCGCCCAGGCCATGGTGGCCGGGTCTGGTGATTGCGCTTGGCGCGGCGTTTATGTGGGTGCTGGGTGCATTCTCCGGGCTTGATCTTGCACGGCAATTGGGCGCGACGGTACTGTTGGCATCGACCGTGCCGGTGCTACTTGGCGTGCGCGTCGGTGCAGGGCTGCTGTTTCCGCTGTGCTATATGTTGCTGCTGGTTCCGTTCGGCGATGAACTGATCCCGACATTACAGATGATCACCGCCGCGATCACGATTGCGCTGGTCGATCTGAGCGGCATTCCCGCGGTGATCGACGGCGTTTTCATCGACACGCCAGCCGGCCTGTTCGAAGTGGCCGAGGCCTGTTCGGGCGTGAAGTTCCTGATTGCGATGATCGCGTTTGGCCTGCTGGTGGCAAACGTGTGTTTCCTGGGCTGGAAACGACGGGCGATCTTCCTTCTGGCCTGCATTGTCGTGCCGATACTGGCTAACGGGTTCAGGGCCTTTGCGACAATCTATGCTGCACAAATTTTCGGTGCCGAGGTTGCAGCGGGTTTCGATCACATCGTTTACGGCTGGTTCTTCTTTGCAATCGTGCTTGCGTTGGTGGTGGTGGGCGCATGGCGCTACTTCGATCGCCCGATTGAAGATCCGATCGTTGATGTCGATGCGATCAATCGTTCGGTTTTGCTCGAACGGCTCTCAAAATTTGCCGTGGGCCCGGCTGTGGCGGTTGCGAGTCTGGCTCTGATCGTTCTGGCGAGCCAGGGTTGGGCGGCGGCGGCAAATCGCCTTGAAGCGCAGTTGCCCGCAATTGCGGCGCTCCCTGTCGTTGAAGGCTGGCAGCGCGTTGACTATGCGCCGCAAGTGATTTGGGAACCCCGCGCGAACGGCGCCGATCATCGTCTTCTGGGCCGGTATCGCGATATCCAGGGGCGCGAGGTCGATGTGTTTCTTGCGTTGTATGCAGGGCAGGGCGAAGGCCGCGAAGCAGGCGGATTTGGCGAAGGCGCGCTGATGCCTGACAGCGAATGGTCATGGCTGGCCTCAGGGCCATCGCTTGACGGCGCATACAGCGAACGCATGCTGGCAAGAGGCCGGATCAACCGGCTGGCGATGACCTGGTATCATACAGGGTCACTGTTGAGCGGCAGCAACGCCAGACTCAAACTCGCAACGATGATTGACCGGCTGACATTGACCGCCCGCCCCACCGCGATGCTTATCCTTTCGGCTGAGGACAGGCCCGATCAGCCGGCCGAGGATGCGGTGCGCGCCTTTCACAAGGCTGTTGCCCCGCTCGATCAGTGGATGGACCGCATCAGCGGCGTGGAGTAGAGGCCAGCGCCATGTGCGGGATTGCCGGTATCTTTCATCTCGAAACGCCCAAGCCGGTCGATCCGGTGCGGGTTGAACGCATGTGCGATGCCATCGCGCATCGCGGGCCTGACGGGCATGGGGTTTGGACCGCGCCCGGCGTCGGGCTGGGCCATCGCAGGCTTTCGATCATCGACCTTGAAGGATCTCCGCAGCCGATGGCGTCGGGCGATGGTCGCGCGATGCTGGTTTTCAATGGTGAGATCTACAACTTTCGCGAACTGCGCAAGGAACTGGGCGAGGCTGGCGCGACATTCCGCACCGATGGCGACAGCGAGGTTATTCTTGCCGCGTGGCAGCGCTGGGGTGTTGATTGCGTAACCCATCTGCACGGCATGTTTGCCTTCGCGATCTATGATCTGGAGAAGCGCACGCTGTTTCTTGCGCGGGACCGGCTGGGTGTTAAACCGCTGTTTTACGTGCGGTTGAGCGACGGTAGCGTGGCATTTGCCTCGGAATTGAAAGCGCTGGCCGCACATCCGCAGCTGCGGCGCGAAGTCGATCCTCTGGCGGTGGAGGACTATCTCACCTGGGGCTATGTGCCCGATACGCGATCGATCCTCAAGGGCGTGAAGAAGCTGCCCGCCGGGCATTCCATGCTGCTGCGAACGGGCGCGCCTTTGCCGGAACCGGCTTGCTGGTGGGACGTTTCCTTTGCAGATCGCCGCGCGGAAAAGCCAGCCGATCTTGAGGCGGAACTGCTGCATCTGATGCGTCAGGCGGTGACGTCGCGAATGGTGTCCGACGTTCCTCTGGGCGCTTTCCTGTCGGGCGGGGTGGATAGCTCAAGCGTGGTCGCGCTGATGTCTGATGCAAGCGCCGATCCTGTCCGGTCATGCTCAATCGGATTTGATGAGCGCGCTCTGGATGAAAGTGACTATGCGCGGACAATCGCGCAGACGTTTGCCACCGATCACCGTTCGCGAACTGTTTCACCGGATGACTTCGAAGCACTCGATGCACTTTCGGGCATGTTTGACGAGCCGTTTGCCGATGCCTCCGCCTTACCGACATGGCGCGTCTGCCAGTTGGCGCGCGAACAGGTGACAGTCGCGCTTTCGGGCGATGGCGCGGATGAAGCGCTGGCCGGGTATCGCCGCCATGTGTTTCAGCACTATGAAGACCGGATGCGCGGTTTTCTGCCGCAGGCATTGCGCGGTCCGGTGTTTGGAACGCTCGGCAGGATATACCCGAAGGCGGACTGGGCGCCCCGGTTCCTGCGCGCGAAAACAACCTTCATGTCGCTCTCGGCGAGCAGCGAGGAGGGGTATTCGCGGGCGATGTCGGTGACGCCGCCAGAGCTGCGCGATCGCATCTACTCCAGCGATTTTCTGAAACTGCGCGGAGATTATCGGGCCGAACAGCCTTTCGAAGCGTTGATGCGCGATGCACCGGCGCGATCGGGTCTGGATCGTGCGCAATATGCCGATCTCAAATTCTGGCTGCCCGGCGATATTCTGACCAAGGTGGACCGCACGAGCATGGCCGTCAGCCTCGAAGCGCGCGAACCGCTGCTCGATCACCGGCTTATCGAATTTGCCGCGTCGCTTCCCGAAGACCTGCGCATTCGCAAGGGGCAGGGCAAGTGGCTGATGAAGCACGCCATGCGCCGCTATTTGCCTGACGACATCCTCTACCGGCCCAAGCAGGGTTTCGTAACGCCAATCGCGCAATGGTTTCGCGGGCCCCTGGCCGACACTGCGCGTGAAATCCCGACCAGCACAGCGCTGGCGCGCACGGGCTGGTTTGACAGCAAACGGCTTTCAACAATGGCCGAGGCGCATATTTCAGGGATGTCAGACCACTCGCGATTGCTGTGGCAACTGATGATGCTGGATCGCTCGCTGGCGCACCTTGGCGTGAGTTGAGGTTGTCGCGGGCAAGCCAGCGCATTTCAGGCATTCGGCGCGTCAGTTTGCGTCGTTTGCGCGTCTCATCGGAACATCTATGGCCCATTTGGGCGGTTGTACGTTGCGTTCCAGATATTCTTCCCAGTGTTCGATCAGCCATGCGACGTCATGCGCCGGGATCGGCTTTCCAAGCAGAAAGCCCTGCCCGATATCGCAGCCGAGGTCAGTAAGCAGATCTTCCTGTGTCTTGTTTTCGATACCTTCGGCGACAACTTTCATCCCGCTGGCCTTGCCCATGGCGATAATGGCGGAAACGATTGCAAAATCGGATGTGTTATCGGCCAGATCCTGCACAAAACTTCGATCGATCTTCAGCGTGGAGACTGGCAGATTGCGAAGGTGAGACAGCGACGCATAGCCGGTTCCGAAATCGTCAAGCGCAAGGGGAATTCCGGCCTTGTGCAACTGATCGATCGACTTGCGTGACGTATCCGCATTGGTTCCGATAAAAACGCCTTCGGTTATCTCGATTTCGATTTCTGAAATTGCAATATCGCAGGCCTTCATCTCGTCGGTAAGCCGGGTGACGAAATCTGATTGCCGCATTTCAACAGGCGATGCGTTGATTGCAACCTGATGAAATTCCAGGCCCTGGCTCTTCCATGACGAGATGTCATCGAAGATGTGGCTGATCATCGTTTTTCCGAGCAGTTCCGCGACAGTCTTTTCATCGAACGCGGCGTAGATGCTTGCCGGTGCATGGATCTTTCCCAGATTGTCCTGCCAGCGCAGCAGGGCTTCGAAACCCGCCAGCTTGCGGGTTCTGAGGCAGACTTTTGGCTGATAGTAGGCCAGGATGCGGCCCTCGCGCGCTGCGGTTCTGGCCCGGTTGACCATGGCGACACGCTCTTGCATGTCATCCAGCATTTCCTTCGCGAAAACCTGTATCTGGGCGCGGCCATTCGATTTTGCCTTGTAGAGCGCAAGGTCGGTGTGCCGCAAAAGCTGATTGGCATCGATGCCGTGCTCCGGGAACATGCCGATGCCGACACTTGCGTGATAGGTTACCGAGCGCCCGCCAAAATCGAAATTGCCCTGCAGTCGCAGTATTGCCTCTGCAACCTCGACCGCTTCGGAGACTTCGTTGAGGCCGTTCAGCAGAATCGCGAATTCGTCGCCTCCAAGACGCGCAACCGCAGCGTCCGCAGGAGCTGCCGCCCTTAGCGCCTCGGCGAACTTGCGAATGAGATCGTCGCCGGCAACGTGCCCCATCAGATCGTTGACCTGTTTGAAATTGTCCAGATCGACAAGCAGCAGCGCAACCTTCTTCAGATTTGCAGGCGCGGCCTTGATGGCTTTTTCCAGCTTCGTCGAGAAATAGGCGCGATTGTGCAGCCCGGTCAGTGAATCGTGCTCCGCGTCCCAGAGAATCTGCTGATCGATCAGGACCTTCTCGTGGACGTCTTCAGTGTATCCATACCAGCAGACGACGTTGCCGTTTTCATCACGGCGCGGGTATCCACGGGCGCGCATCCATCGGTAGGTTCCGTTGACTTCGAGGCGGATCGTCTCATCAAACGGTTCGCCGCTCTTATGGCATCTGGAGATCGTTCCGCCGACACGTTCGATATCGTCGGGATGCGTCTTTTTTAGCCAACCCTCGCCAACGGCTTCATTGCGAGACATACCGGTCGAGTTCAGCCAACGGTCCGTAAAATCGATAATCTGGCCATTTGCATCCGCGATCCAGGGCAGCTGCGGATTGTACTCAACGATATGGCGCAGATGTTCTTCTTCCGCCTTGAGATTTTCCAGAGCAAGTTGTTCGCCGGAAATATCGACTGCAACGAACGTCCAGCGCGCATGCGCGTCTGATTGGTCGAACCGGACGTGAACGCGAAGCCACTGGATGTCTCCGGGCTTTTTTACGGTATCGTCCGACATCTCAAGCTTGCAGGTTGCGCTTGCGGTTTTTCGGGCCACGATCATGGCGCTGAGCAGGTGTTTGCGGTTCTTCGTGCCGAGCTGACGAAAAATGTTTCGGGCGGAGCTGTCCGGTCCTATCCCGAGCTTGCTGGAAAGGGCGGTTTTCGGCGCATCGAAGCCCTCAGCACCAACGCGAACAAGGTGAATGCCGGCCGCTCCGAGTTCATCCTCGATCAGGCTGCCGTGCCTTGTTGGTTCAATGGTCTGAACCTCAATCAGGCGATGGTTTTCAGGCATCTGCGGTTCGGCTCCTCATCCGGGCCTCAATGGTATTCATGCGACAGGTCAAATTTATGTAATGATCTCATTAGCAACGGCGGTTTAACGCAAAGTAAACCTTGTTCTAGCGCCTTTGAGCCTGTGTGCGCGACAGGTGTTAACCGGATTTTGACCGATCGGCGCGATTGTCGCCAGCTTCTTACTGAGAGGCGATATGGTTCAGCATTTCCCAACCACGAAGATGCAGTCTGGCAGTGTTCCGGCGTTCACCGAGTTTTGTAATGGTGTAAACGATGCGCTGACGGCAGAGGACCTTCGCGAGCGCTTCTCGCGCGCACTCGAACTGAACGGTGTTTCCGGCCATGTCTGCTACGCGCTTGACGAGAGCGAAAACCGTTCGATGCTTCTCAGCTCCCGAACCGGTCAGGGATCAGCGGAAATTGATTGTGGAAACACCTCATCCACCGAATTCGCGGTAAGGGGATGGGATGATCGCCCATATATCGTTGAAGTCTTTCATCCCGGTGCCTCGCTGACCCGTGAGGACGAGGCGAACCTCCATACGATGTCGGTTCTGTATCTCTGCCGTCTGTTGACGCTTGTTGAGGCGAAATCGGATACGCAGTCAGTTCAGCTCACAACTGCCCAACGTAGATCTCTTGAATTTTCAGAGCAGGGTGTCTGCGACCTGGATGCGGGAGAACAGCTTGGCATTTCAGCTTTTGCAGTGCAGGTGCATCGTGATCGTGCCCAACTGAAAATGTCAGCCGGTCACCGCTGACCCGATTGATATGGTGGGTGTGAATACCGCCATAACACCCTACGATATCGCATAAATATAGTGCATCACGCGTAATCTCTGTCGGGATGTTCTGGTTCCGTTTGGCGGTGCGTCGTCGCCCGGCCTAGACGTTGCGTGGCGGCCCGTTGCGCCGGAGGCGCGTCGATCAGGGGCGCGTCGAGGCGAGCATTGTGCAAGATCAACCGTTTCGTGGGTATAGTTAGCAGGAAAGTTTCATCTAGTCTTCGTTCCATCATATGATATAAATATGATACCGTTTTGCGAATATACGGGTAAATACAGGGGTTAGGGAGCGTTAGTTGATACACCTCATTTCGCCGGAAAACTGCCACCTGTATGGCGAAGAAATCAAAGGGATTCATCGCGCCCGCAAGGCTGTTTTCGTTGATGAGCTGAGCTGGAACCTGCCGGTTCTGGATGGTATGGAATTTGACGAGTATGACGACGAACGCGCAAGCAATGTCGTCGGCTTTTCGTCTGATGGAGAGGTTGTGATGGGGCTGCGCTTTCGGCCCGCTGACGATCGTTCGATGCTCGTCGATCACTTTGCCCATGTGCTTCCCGCCGATATTCGCCCGATCAACGATGGCAAGACCTGGGAACTCAGTCGTGGATTTTCGGTTGAACGCGGCGTGCGCAGGCACAATTTGCGGCGAAAGGCCGCGTGCATGATCGCACCGCTTGAAATTGCGCTGAATGCGGGCGTTGATCGCTGTGTCGGCTTCACCGATGTCCGAATGCTGAGCTTTTGTTATGGTGTCGGCTGGAAGCTCAAGTTGCTTGGTCCGGCCGTGCCTTACGATGAAGGCGATGCCGTTGCCTATGAGCTTGAGGTTTCGGAAACCGCGCTTGAGAAAATGCGAAAGATGTGGGGCCTGCCGCAGCCGTCTTTCATCGAGATTCATGAACTTCGGCCCGGAGAAAACAGCGTTCACGATGCGGCGAACCGGATCATGTGCACGCGGCCGGACCTGAAGAAGCTGGCTTCTCAGCCTGAGGCCGCTCCCACGCCAATTGCCGAGGCGCCGTCGAAACGACCGGCCGAATATTACGGTTCTTTCTCAACTCTGGATAACTCGCCCGTTCGCCGGGTTTCCTAGCCCGCAAGGCTTGTCATCGTGGTGGTAAAATGTTCCGGTAGGGCATGCTTGCGATCCGGAGAGATGGGATGAGCGTCAAAAGAATTCAGGAAATCACCTCCGCGGAAATTGAAGCGTGGATCAGCGCGCGAATTGCGGAATTCGTCAACATCACGGCGGAAGCGGTGTCGCGTGATGCAAGCTTTGAAAGTTTCGGCATCGATTCAGGGAAGGCCATCGAATTGATGACCGGTTTTGAGGACTGGCTGGAATTGCCCGACGAACTGCCGCTTGAGTTGCTGTTTGAAGCTGAATCGATAGCACAGGCCTCTGAAAACATGGCAGCGGCCGTTCGTGCGATGGCGTCCGGCGATCAGCAATATTCGGCGCTCCAATGACTGCCACGCCAGAGATCGAATTTGGCGGTTCCGCCTCGGCTATCCGGCATCACTATGATGTGGGAAATGCATTTTTCGCAGCCTGGCTCGATCCGACGCTGACCTATTCCAGCGCGATGTGGGATGGACTGGCTGAGGACGCATCGCTGGACGAAGCCCAGCACCGCAAGCACGCGTATCACGCTGAATCGATCGGCGCGGGTGAGGGTATGCGCGTGCTTGATGTCGGGTGTGGCTGGGGCGCGATGATGCGTGTCCTGAAGGACGATTTTGGCGTGAAGGAATGCGTTGGCGTCACGCTCAGCGAAGAGCAACACGCGCATCTGCGTGGCCAGAAAACTCCCGGTATCGATGCAGTGCTGACGAACTGGCGTGATTTCAAACCGGATGCGCCATTTGACGGGATCATTTCGATCGGTGCGTTCGAACACTTTGCTCACCCTGAGCAGACCGTTGATGAACGGCGAGAGGTTTATCGCGAGTTCTTCAAGGCCTGTCGGGCGTGGACGCAGGGCAAAGGGCGTGTTTCGCTGCAGACCATTGCTTATGGTAATATGACACCTGAAGAAGCCAACCCATTTATATCAAATGATATATTTCCTGATGCCGAGTTGCCGACACTCGAAGATATCGAAGTCGCGGCCAATGGTTTGTTCAACATAGAAAAGGTGCGCGACGATGGCCTCGATTACGCGCGCACTTGCGAAATCTGGAGCAGAAACCTCAAGCGTGCGGTGAGGAGCGGTGTCGTCGACCCGCAAACCGATCCGGCAGACAAATATTCGCGATATCTTCGTATGTCGGCGGCGGGCTTCAGAATGCGCAAGATTGCGTTGTTGCGGATCGCGCTCAGCCCCGTTTGATGCCTTATGCGGAATTTCGGGTGAACCAGAGAGATTGATGATAACGGTCCGGGTCTAAAAGATATGAAAATCAATTACGACCGCTCGATAGTTGATATAATACTTGACCACGGCCGTTCGCAGCCGGAGCGGCCGGCGCTGATTTTCGATCTTGGTGATGGCGCTGTCGAACGCCTTACGTATGCGCAGCTCGGCACTGAAATTCGCGAACTTGCAGGCGCATTTGCGGCAAACGGTCTGGCGGGCCAGCGGATCGGGCTGCTGTTTGCGCCCGGTCTCGATTTCGTGCGGGCGTTGCTGGCCTGTTTTGCGGTTGGCAGCGTCGCGGTTCCGATCGCGCCGATCGGTCGCCGTCGCGCGCGGTTGAACAATCTGCTGGTTCTCATGGCGCAATTCGATCCCGAAGCGCTGGTTCTCGATGCATCGATGGCAAAGATGTATGGGGAGGAGCTCAACGCCGCGCTTGCAGGCGGGACAACCCGTTTTCTCGAGTTCCAGAGCCTGACGGACTATCGGGAGCCGTTCGATCCGGTTGCCGTCGGGCCCGATGATCTGGCCGTTCTCCAGTTTACATCTGGCACCACCAAGGAACCCAAAGGCGTGATGATCACGCATGGCAACGTGCTGGCCGATGAAACGATAATCCGCCATGCTTTTGGCCATGATGGTGATTCCCATTTCGTTGGCTGGGTGCCGCACTTCCACGATCAGGGCCTGTTCGGAAACATCCTTCAGCCGCTGTTCCTGGGATCGACATGTGTGCTCACGGCGCCGGCGGCATTCATCAAATCGCCGCTGAGCTGGCTGGAACTGATAGCGCGATATGGCGCGCACACCAGCGGCGGCCCCAATTTCGGTTTTGATCTTTGCGTTCGACAGGCGCAGCGCAAGGGGCTGCCTGATATCGACCTTTCGAGCTGGCGGGTAGCTTTCAACGGAGCCGAGCAGGTTCGCCCCGGAACGCTCGATCTGTTTGCGCGGACTTTCGCGCCGATAGGGTTCGACAGGCGCGCGTTTTTGCCTTGTTACGGACTGGCCGAATGCACGCTGGTGACCGTTGCCGCTCCCCCATGGAGCGAGCCCGTATATGGCCGGTTTGACAGTGGTGCCCTTTCGCAAGGGCGTGCCGAGGTGGTGGAGGAAGATGCTGGTGGCAGTGTCAACCTGACATGTTGCGGCCCGGCTATGGCCGGCAGCACCGCGATTATCGTGGACCCTGATACGGGGCGCAATCTGCCGACCGGCGAGATGGGAGAAATCTGGCTGAGCGGGCCGCACATCGCCAAGGGGTACTGGCAGCGCGATGAAGCGACGCAGGACGTGTTCGGCGCGTTCCTTTCGACCGGCGAGGGGCCATATGCGCGAACCGGCGATCTGGGTTTTGCCAGCACCGATGGAATTTACGTGGTGGGCAGGATCAGCGATCTGATCATCATCAAGGGTCGCAATTTCGCGCCCAGCGATGTTGAACTGATCTGGGCGGACATATCGGGTGATGTCGGACAGGCACGGTCGGCAGCCGTGCAGATCGAAATCGGGGATGAGCGCCATGTCGTGCTGATTGCGGAACGTGCCCGTTCGCAACTGAACGAATTGACCGAAAGTGCGTCGCAGGAACTCGCGTTGGCGTTGCGTTCGATGTGTATCGAGCAGCTCGATCTTGGTTTGACGGACCTGGTATTCGTTGCGGAAGGGGCGATACCGCGAACGACAAGCGGCAAGGTGCAAAGGCGCAAGGCCGCCCGGTTGCTTATGAACGGCGAATTGCCCGTCGTATGTTCGGCAGGGCCGATCAAGCCGTGGCTTGAGCGCGATCAGAAGCGCGTGGCGACAGTCAGTCCGTAGGTTCTTGGCGAACCGTAGGCAGCAGTTCTCAGAACGCCCAGGGCAGATCTGTCATCGGCATAGGTCTTGTAGGTTTCGTTCGTGAGGTTCTCGACCCAGCCCGTAACACTCCAGTTATCATGCTTCATGCCAACGCGCATATTGACAAGCGTACGGCTGTCTCCCTTGAAGTCCGCGGAATTTGTCGGCTCAAAGAAAACCGATGATCGGTAGTCGATATCGGCACGGGCGAAAATCTCACCAAAACGCACGGGCTGGTCAAGCTGAATGGCCGCGTGTCCGGTAAATTTCGGCGCGAGCACAAGATCATTGCCACTGCAATCGGCAACACCACCGCCAACCGATGCCGGGATCAGGCAGTTGCGGTAATCCTGATACTGCGTGTCAAGCAGCGCGGCGTTACCTTCGATGCGAAGGTTCGGGAGAATCCGAAACGACACTTCCGATTCAACGCCCTTGGCGGTTGCCTTGCCAGCGTTGCTAAGCGCCAGACCACTGCCAAAAATCTGTGAAACCTGCAGACGGTTATGGTCGGTCAGGAAGGCTGACAGGTTGAAAAACAGGCGGTTGTTGAGCAGTGATGTCTTGAGACCCACTTCATAGCTTGTTGCTTTCTCGGGACGTGCAGAAAGTCCGTCCAGCGAAGATGCCAGATCGATATTGAAGGCGGCGCTCTTGAAGCCCTGCGCAAACCGGCCATACACGTTCACGCCGTCTGCGATCTCATAGCTTGCCGATATCGTCGGCGAAAAATCGTTGTCTTTTGAGCGTGCTGCAAAATCCAGATTCGGAATACCCAGCAGCGTGAAAATTCCCGTGGCATCGCCTTGAACGAACTCGGCGCATTTCTTTTCCTCGGTGAACCGAATTCCGCCAGAAAGCAGCAGGCGTTCAGTGGCCTGAAGGTCAAGGCGACCGAACAGTGCAATGCTCTCCGCCTTGACTCGTCCCGTGGTTGTGACAGCCGGTTCACCGGGAATTCCCAATGCTTCGCCGATCGCAATTCGCCGGTCAGTCTTTACCGTCTGATCGAAATAGTATGCGCCAACCAGGTATCTGAAAGCACCTAGCAGACCCGTGGCGCGAAGTTCCTGGCTGAAGAAATCTGAATCATCGGAAAAATCGTCTGCGGCGACAAAATCAATCTGTTCCTGATCGTCATCCAGCTGCGCATCGTATCCAGATTCTCGATATGCGGTGATACTGGTCAACGCCACGTTCCCCGCGTTCCAGTCAATCGTCATCGAGACACCGTTGTTGTCGCGATCGAGAAGGTTGGGACGATTATTGTTGATCCGGTGCGGTTGATTGGACGGGAACTGATCTGGAAATCCAGCCAAGGTGCCCGATTGAAAAAATGCCGGAGTGGACCGATCCCTCAGCCCGTCAGCCCTTAGAATTACCGAAAAATCGGATGTCGGCTGATATTTTGCTGAAAGACGCCAGGTTAACAGGTCGGTCGAACCAGCATCCTTGCCGCCACTCAGATGTTTGTAAAAGCCGTCCCGATTTGCGTATGAAATTGCTCCACGCAGGGAGAACTGCTCAGTTATTTTTCCGCCGAGCGAGGCCTGACCGGAAAAATAGGAATAGTTACCCGCTTCAACCTGAAGGCTGGCTCGGGTTTCGTCGTCGGGTTGACGGGTCTGAACGTGGATGACACCGGCGATGGTGTTCTTGCCAAATTCCGTGCCTTGCGGGCCGCGAATGATCTCTACCCGCTCTACGTCAAGGAGTTGTTGCGCGAAATTTTCAGGGCGCCCAGCATAGACGCCGTCGACATAGATACCGACCCCGGTCTCAAGACCAATGTTGCGAACCAGCGTTGAAATTCCACGGATCGAAATCTGACCCTGAAGCTGGCCTGCGATGCCGCCATTGATATCGACGTTAGGTGCAAGCGCGGTAAGATCGGTCGTGTTCTGCAGTCCGGCGCTGGAGAGCGTATCGGCGGAAATGCTTGTAACGGAAACAGGAGTGGAAATAAGGTTTTCGGGTATTTTCCGCGCCGTTACAATAATTTCATTCCGTGAGTTCGCTTCGATATACGGACTGGGGGTGTCAGATTGGGCGAAGGCTGGATTTATCGCAAGCAACGAAGACAGGATCGGGCCTGCAAAAGCCCTCTTTCCCCGATGAAATCTCATATTCTTTTGCATTTAATTGCTCGTTAGCTTGCGACTCAGCCAAGAGCACTAGGCGAAACTGGTAAACTGCCAGTTAACCAAGGTTTGGGGAAACGACGTTGCCGAATGCAAAAGCAGGTATCAATATCGGCTAAGTTCCACCTCAAGCTTATGAAACCCGTGAACGAAATTGGCGTGCGTGCGCCCGACTTCGCCCGTTACATTCGCCTGAAGCCGACGTTCAGACATCTCCTCGATCAGTGTTCGAAGCTGGAGTTCCGCCAGTCTGGCGCCAACGCAGCGGTGCGTGCCATGTCCGAACGAAAGATGCCTTCGTGCATTTTCGCGGCGCAGATCGAATGCGTCGGGGTCTGGAAAAACAGCTTCGTCGCGGTTGGCCGAGATGTACCAGAGCGCAAGTTTATCGCCTTTGGCAATTTTCTGGCCGGCAAGTTCGCAATCGGCCGTTGCGGTTCTGCGCATGTGGGCGATGGGCGTGTGCCAGCGGATCACTTCGTGGACAGCATTGGGAATCAGTGATTTATCGGCCTGAAGCAGAGCGCGTTGATCCGGGAAAGTGTCAAGCGCCATGACGAGCCCCGACATGCTGTTTCGGGTCGTATCGTTGCCGCCTACGACGAGGAGCGAAAGATTGCCGATGAACTCCAGCGGACCCATTTCCGACATACTGTCGCTGTGGATCATCATCGAAAGCAGATCCGGAGATTTCGGAGCGCTTCGTTTTGCCTCCCAGAGTCCGTGAAAGTATCCAGCCATTTCGACCAGAATTTCGCGCCTTAGCTGGAAAAGTTCAGGAATCTGCGTGACTTCCATATTCCCCGCCCAGTCTGACCAGAATGCCAGCAAATGTCTGTCATCCCACGGAAAACCAAGCAGCAGCGCCAGCATCTGGGTCGACAGTTCAACAGAAACTTCATCGACCCAGTTGAACTGAACGCCAAGCGGCAGGCTATCCAGCAATTCGCCCGTTCGCTTGCGGATATCGACCGACAAGCGATTGATTTCGGCGGGCGTAAATGCCGGCGCAACGGTTCGCCGCCTTTCGGCATGCTCTGGATCGTCCATCGCCAGAAACATCGGCAGTTCAAAGTCTTCGCCCGGCGGTGGATCTGCGAGCGCAATGCCGCCGTGTTCCCACGATGACGAGAACACGTCGGTGCGCGATTCCACTTCCTGCAGGAGCGCGTGACTGCACACGTTCCAGAAATCGCCGATGGATGTGCCGGTTGTCCGGTTTACAGGCGCGGTCTCCCGCATGCGCTTGAACACAGGTTGCCAGTTGTCCTGGGAGTAAAGCGAAGCATTACTTGTGTCGTCAGGATCCGCATTTGGCTCAGTTGCGTTTTTGGCGAGCCATTCAATATGTGCATCGGTGGCGGTTGGTTCTGTCCGGCAATCGTTGTTCACCTTGCTTTGGCTCCCCTCTGTGTGGTCGATTTGCGTGTGCGTGTTATGTCACACTCGATCAAGAGATGCATAGCTTTCCCTGCACGATCAGGCCTCACCATGACCCAGGGCGAGGTAGTCGGCGCTTTGCATTTCGTTGAGCCGGCTTACCGTTCTTTCGAACTCGAAGCTGCCATTGCCTGCCTGATACAGATTTTCCGGTTGGGTATCGGCGGTGACGAACAGCTTGACCTTGTTCTCGTAAAGCGCGTCGATGAGCGTGACGAAGCGCGCCGCCTCGTTGCGGTTGTCCGGTCCCATAACCGGGATGCCCACGATGATGACCGTGTGATAAGTTCTTGCAATCGCAAGAAAATCCGATGCGCCCCGTGCTTCCTTGCATAGCCGTTTGAAGCTGAACACGGCCACGCCCTTAAGCGTTTTGGGGACATGCATCATGCGGCCGCCGCCGACATCGATTTCGCCCGACGGCACATGGTCGATATCTTCGGGCGAATAGTCGGTCAGGCGATAGAATGCCTCGCGAACCTGGGCGGTTGCCGGTTCTCCAAGGGGCGTGTGCCAGGATGCCATGCCGCCAAGCCTGTCCAGCCTGTAATCGACTGGGCCGTTCAGCGGCAAAACATCCAGTTCCCTCTCGATCAGAGCTATGAACGGCAGGAAATGTTCGCGGTTGAGGCCATCCTTATAAAGATCGCCGGGTGCGCGATTGGATGTGGTGACGATTGTAACGCCTTGCTCGACGATGAGATTGGTGAACAGCCGGCTCATGATCATTGCATCGGCCGAATTGTTTACGACCATTTCATCGAAGGCGAGGCAAGACGTGTTGCGGGCAAGAGTCGCCGCGACCGGCGGCACCGGATCGCCAGACTCTTTCTTGCGCTCTTCCCGCAGCAGATCGTGAACTTCCAGCATGAACGCGTGAAAATGTACGCGCCGCTTCTTCTCAATGCGCAAGGTATCGTGAAACAGGTCCATCAGCATGGATTTGCCTCGGCCGACACCGCCCCACATATATACGCCGCGCGGCGATTCTATCTTCTTGTTCCGAAATTTACTGAAAAACCCGGATTTTGCAGAAAGGCTTTCAAGTTGTCTCT
This sequence comes from uncultured Sphingomonadaceae bacterium, assembly GCA_947258815.1. Classification (GTDB taxonomy): domain Bacteria; phylum Pseudomonadota; class Alphaproteobacteria; order Sphingomonadales; family Sphingomonadaceae; genus Novosphingobium. Next base: position 95,141 of record CAMYJW010000030.1, on the reverse strand, counting down.
GAAGCAGATCAAGGCGCTCTGCCGCAGCCGCCTGTTCCGCATCGGCCCTCAGTTCGCCTGATGCCAGAAGCGTCTCGTAACACGCAAGAAGGCCGGTCATCTGGGTGCCGAAGGTTTGCGGATCGTGCCGGAATAGGAAGCAATCAACGATCCTTCCTGCTCGACAAGTCCGCGCATGAACGCCATCCGCCCCGTTTCCCTGAGCACCTGGGTTACGGCATCGAGAGGTTTGCCCGTTGTAGCCGCGCCAATAAACCGGCATTCCACATCCAGCGTTACCGATCCGGCGCCGTTCACGTTCAGAACCGTCTGAACCGTGGCGAACAGGGCAATGTCTATCAGTGAAAGCGTCACGCCGCCGTGGACACCGTCCAGCAGGTTTGAGTGGCGACGCTCGGGCATCATGCGCAAACGCGCGCTGTCTTCACCCTCGGACCGGATCAGAAGATCGCCCATGGCCTGCGAGTTGAACCGCGTTGGGTCGGTAAGATCCCAGCGATACCAGCCGGGGTTGTCGGGATCCGGTTCGTGAACGAAATCGGCGGACGGCTTCACGTCAGACGTGCCGTTCAGCCTGCATTTTCTTGATTTCGGCAATTGCGCGCGCGGGGGACAGTCCTTTGGGGCAGACGTTCGCGCAGTTCATGATCGTGTGGCAACGGTATAGCCGGAACGGGTCTTCCAGCTCGTCCAGGCGTTCGCCGGTCATTTCATCCCGGCTATCGGCAAGCCAGCGATAGGCTTGCAACAGGATAGCGGGGCCAAGGAACTTGTCGGAGTTCCACCAGTAACTTGGACACGCGGTAGAGCAGCACGCGCACAGGATGCATTCGTAAAGCCCGTCGAGCTTTTCGCGTTCCTGCGGGCTTTGCAGCCGTTCCTTGCCCGAGGGCGTTGTGGAAACGGTTTGCAGCCAAGGCCGGATTGACGCGTACTGCGCATAAAAATGGGTGAAATCGGGAACCAGATCTTTCACGACTTCCATGTGGGGAAGGGGTGTGATCCGGATGCTGCCCTTGAGATCCTCGATCGCCGTAGTGCAGGCCAGACCATTGGATCCGTTCATGTTCATGGCACAGGAACCGCAAATGCCCTCGCGACACGACCGGCGGAAGGTGAGCGACGGATCCTGTTCGCTTTTCATCTTGATGAGTGCGTCAAGGACCATCGGGCCACAGGCATCGAGATCGATTTCGAACGTATCGTAACGCGGATTTTTGCCGCTATCGGGATCGTAGCGGTAGACCGTGAATGTCTTGACCCGCGAGGCGCCTTCAGAAGAGTGCTTCTTGCCCTGCTTGCTGATCTTGCTGTTTTTCGGGAGAGTGAAGGTCGCCATTGAGTGTTCCCTGTAATTTTGCAGTGCGGCATTGCCGCAATGGTGCTCCCTATCTAGCGAAAACCCGCTCTTGGGCAAGCCTGTGTGGCGATGCCTGGCTGACTTTCACCCGATCGCATGAAGATTTGGTCAGTTGATTGAGCGCTGAATCAAAAAATGAGAGGCGCAACCAATGGCTACCCCTCTCATTTTTTGTGCTTTTTCAATGCTGCAGGTTATTCCCCGAACGTGCGTTGCCACCAACCCCGGCGCGTTTTGCCTTCATCGCTGGCATCGCTGGCATCGGCTCCGACCGTCTGTTCCGGTTGCGCCGGTGCAGAATCGGATGCTTCCAGCGGTTGAGCGTCCGCCACTTCCGCAACAGCGGGTTCAGCGGTAGCTTCGGCCTTCTTCCTGCGCGAGCGGGCAGGTTTTTCGATGACCTCCTGTTCGCCGGCACTGTCGGGCTTTTCAACCTCAACTTCGGCTTTCTTCCTGCGCGTGCGTTTGGGTTTTGCAGGTGCCTCTTCCGCTGTTGCCGCGTCGTCCGCATCGGCCTTTTTCCGCCGGGTGCGTTTGGGTTTTGCAGGCGGTTTGGCATCGGTTGAATCCTGATCAGCAGCCTTGGACTCCTCAGCCATTGCATCGGTTTGCGCTGCTGCATCGGCCTCTGGTTCTGCCTTTTTCCGCCTCGTACGCTTACGGGGTGCGGGCTTTTCAGAGTCTTCCACAGGCGTTGCATCGGGCTCGCTATCGGGTTCGGGCGAAGCGTTCACTTCAGTCTGAACATCATCGGGTGACGCGCCATCCTCTGCGGGATCGGAAGGCGAATCGTCCTCAGGAGCAGTTTCCGTTTCTGCTTCAACACCCTGATTGCGCCCGCCACGCCGACGTCTGCCACCTCTGCGGCGGCGCTTACGAGGCGCGTCGCTGTCATCATCCGCCGTTTCCGCGCGGTCGTCAGGGCCGGATTCGCTATTCTCGGCAGCGTCGTCCGTGTTTTCGGAGGACTGCGAGTCCCGCTGATCCCGATTGCGTCCGCGTCCGCCGCGTCTGCGACGGCGCTTGCGGCGCGAACCGTCATCATCGTTGTCGGCCTGGAAGTCGGCGTCAAACTCCTCGTTTGCGCCATCATCTTCGTCTTCGTCGATGATCGGAACGAATTCCGGCATATTGTCATTGCGCGGGCCGCTCGATTCGACGCGCATCTTGGCGCCTTCATTTTCGCCTTCGGGAATAACCTGTGCCGTAACGCCATACCGGGTTTCTATGTCAGCCAGGTCGGTGCGCTTGGTATTAAGCAGGTAGATTGCCGCCTCGGTGCTAGCGTAGAGCGAAATGATCTGCCCTTTGCCTTTCGCGGCCTCGTCTTCGATCAGCCTGAGCGCAGACAGCCCCGCAGACCCGGCCGTGCGCACAAGACCTGAGCCGTCGCAATGCGGACAGTCTCGCGTGGTCGCTTCAAGCACGCCGGTGCGCAGGCGCTGGCGGCTCATTTCCATCAGCCCAAAACTGGAGATTCGACCGACCTGGATCCGGGCACGGTCGTTCTTCAGTGCGTCTTTCATCGCTTTTTCGACTTTGCGGACGTTCGATCCGTATTCCATGTCGATGAAATCGATGACCACCAGTCCGGCCATATCGCGGAGACGCAGTTGCCGGGCGATCTCGCGCGCGGCTTCGACGTTGGTGTTGAGGGCGGTGGCTTCAATGCCGTGTTCTTTCGTCGACCTGCCCGAGTTGATGTCGATCGAAACGAGCGCTTCGGTCGGGTTGATCACGATGTATCCGCCCGATTTGAGCTGCACGACCGGATCGTACATCGCCGTGAGCTGATCTTCCGCGCCGTAACGCTGGAACAGCGGCACGGGATCGTTGTAGCTTTTTACCCGGCGCGCGTGGCTGGGCATCAGCAGTTTCATGAACGATCTGGCGGCCTTGTAACCGTCCTCGCCTTCAACGACGACTTCCTCGATTTCGCGGTTGTAAATGTCGCGAATGGCGCGCTTGATCAGATCGCTGTCCGAGTGAATCAGGGCCGGCGCCGAGGATTTCAGCGTCGTTTCGCGCAATTCGTCCCAAAGCCGGGCGAGATAATCGAAGTCTCGCTTGATCTCGGTCTTGGTGCGCGAAAGCCCAGCTGTGCGAACGATGCATCCCATCGATTTGGGAAGATTCATCTCGCTGATAATCGCCTTCAGGCGTTTGCGGTCTGCCGCGGAACTGATTTTGCGTGAGATGCCGCCACCGTGGCTGGAATTGGGCATCAGCACGCAGTATCGGCCTGCAAGGCTGAGATACGATGTCAGTGCGGCGCCTTTGTTGCCGCGCTCTTCCTTGACGACCTGAACGAGCAGAACCTGGCGCCGCTGGATAACGTCCTGAATCTTGTAGCGACGGCGCAATGCCATGCGCCGGGCGCGCAGATCATCGGCTTCCTTGGATCGGCCGCGTCCCTGGCGACGACGACCTCTGCGGCGTGGCCGGGAGTTTTCCTCGTCCTCGTCTTCTGATTCGGCCTGTGCGTTTTCCTCGGTCGAATCGTCGTCCGGGTTTTCAGCAGATTCTGAGTCTTCGTCTTCTTCTCCGTTTTCAACATGCCCGGCCTCGATTGTCGAAACCTTGCCTTTTTCGGAGGTGTCAACTTCGGTCAGACCGTTGGTGTTGTCATCGTCGGAATCCTCGTCATCCGGCGTATCGGCGTCGCTGTCGCCGCCATCAAGCTCATCAGCGGCACGCAGTGCGGCTTCTTCTTCCGCATGCGCTGCCTCTTCCGCGAGCAGCGCTTCGCGGTCTTCCTTGGGGATCTGATAATAATCGGGATGGATTTCGCTGAATGCGAGAAATCCATGCCGGTTTCCGCCAAAATCGACGAATGCAGCTTGCAACGATGGTTCAACCCGCGTGACTTTCGCGAGGTAAATGTTGCCTTTTATCTGTTTGCGATCCGCCGATTCAAAATCGAATTCTTCAATGCGGTTGCCTTTGAGGACCGCCACCCGCGTCTCTTCCGGGTGGCGCGCATCGATTAACATGCGCGTGGCCATTGTTTAATCTCCATGCGCTCTGCGTGAGGGACCTGGCCGTCAGGCAGGCGCGTTGATGTTTCAGAATGCCTTGCAGGCCCGGCAAAGCGGCAATGCCGCTCCGGCTGCTGGCGGTTTGATGGATGCGAACGCGGCGGGCTTGCGCCTCACCGGTCGTAACTGTGTCTGCGAACGTGAGAATGCGTGGCGATTCCGAACACGCAGGAATAGTCGTCATCACTGCCCGCGCCTTGTTGGCGATAGGCTGTCCAGACGGCAAATGGCTTCTCATAGCTCGCGTCAACCTGTTGTGTTTCGGGAGAAAATCCTCCGAAACAGACAAACGGGAGGATACGTCTCCAATCGGGTGCTTTCTGGCCCATTTACATGTGACCAACGCGACCTGACCGGGACCTTACGTCCCCGTTGGAAATTCGATTAGCATTCATGGGTTTGCACGGCAAGTTTATTACACACATGCATTTTGTGCGCTGAATTGGCGATTTGCGGTGGGAAGCCGCCCCAAAGGCCATTGCGACATCATGCAGCTATGCTTAGTCAGCGCGGCATGTCGCGTCATTTGCTACTTGCGCTGGTTCTGGCCATCCCGGTTACGATCGCCGCTGCGCTGTTCGCGCTCGACCGGACGTTCGGATTGCCCGGTTCGGGCTATGATTACGTTCTGCATATTGATCTCCCGCAGGCCGACGGTGAAATCGGATTGCCGGAAATTCAGGGCCCGCCCGATGCCAGCCGCCCGCTTGTCGTGCTTGATCCCGGCCATGGTGGCCATGATCCTGGTGCCGGAACCGGCGCGATCAGCGAGAAGGGCGTAACGCTGCGCATCGCGCGGGCGATCCGGGCAAGGCTGCTCGATGCGGGAGGCGTGCGCGTGGCGCTGACCCGCGATGAAGACCGCTATCTGATGCTTGCAGAGCGATCGAACATTGCCCGGCGGCTGAAGGCGGACCTGTTCGTATCGATCCACGCCGACAGCGCCGAGAGCAAGGACGCGAGCGGAGCAAGCGTTTATGTCCTGTCCGACAAGGGATCGAGCCAGACAGCCGCGCGGATCGCGAAGCGGGAAAATCAGTCCGACGTGGTCAATGGTGTGCAGCTCTCATCGGAAACCGATGTTGTCAGCACGATACTTCTGGACCTGTCGCAAAGCGAGGCACAGGCCGGTTCGGTTGAATTGGCACAACTGATCCTGCGCGAACTGCGTGGAAAGACGCGGCTGCATACCGATCGTGTGCAATCCGCTGCGTTCGCCGTGCTTAAATCGCCCGATGTGCCTTCGGTACTGTTTGAAACCGGCTATATCTCAAACCGCGGCGATGCGGCTTTTCTGGCGTCGGAAGAAGGGCGCGAAGCGATCGCGCAGGCCGCGTCGCAGGCAATCCGCGTGTTCTTCGCGCGGCAGGCTGGCGCATGAGGATCAAGGCTGAAACCAATGCGCTGGCACTTCGGGAACCCGTCATGCTAGAGGGCAAACGCGATGAATGACTCTGCTCCTCCTGAAGCTGAAAACTCCCGCTACAAGATTCGCCGCGACTCCGGGCCGTTGGCCTGGGTGCGCAACGCCTGGCAAACCGAGAAATGGTTTCGTTGGCTGGTGATCGCGGTCGCTGGCGCGCTTCTGGCGTTTCTGGTTTTCTGGTATTTTCTGACCCGCGATCTGCCTTCAGCGGAAAAGTTGCTGGACTATCAGCCGCCGCTGCCGACGATGGTGCGCGGGATGGATGGTGAAATCGTCTACAGTTATGCGCGCGAGCGTCGTGTTCAGCTGGGTTTTGAGGATTTCCCGGAAACCCTGATCAACGCGTTTCTTTCTGCCGAGGACAAGACATTCTGGACCCATGGCGGCGTTGACGTGACCGGCCTTGCCGGAGCGGTATTCGATTATGTGTCAAAGCTGGGATCGGGCGAGCGGGCCAAAGGTGGTTCAACGATCACGCAACAGGTCGCGAAGAACGTCCTGATTGGTGACGAGTATTCGATTACCCGCAAGCTCAAGGAAATGATCCTTGCCGGTCGTGTCGAGGGGGTGCTGGAAAAGCCGCAGATTCTGGAACTGTATCTCAATGAAATTCCGCTTGGACGGCAAAGTTTCGGTGTTCAGGCGGCGGCGCGGGCTTATTTTGACAAGGATGTCGGCGATCTGGACCTGCATGAAGCGGCGTTCCTTGCGATCCTTCCAAAAGCCCCCGAACGCTACAGCCGGGCCAAACACGCACAAGCCGCGCTGGATCGCCGCAACTATGTGCTCGAACAGATGGTCGACAATGGCTGGGCGAAACGTGCCGATGTCGATGGGGCAAAGGCGAGGCCGCTTGGTCTGATTCCCCGCCGCAAGGCGACGTTCCGGTCCGAAGTCGGCTATTTTGTGGAGGAAGTGCGGCGCAGGCTGATCGCGCGCCACGGCGAGAATGCCGATGATGGCCCGAACAGCGTCTATTCCGGCGGGCTGTGGGTTCGCACGTCGCTGGACACCGATATGCAGGACGCGGCCCAGACCGCCTTGCGATCGGGTATGCTGCGATATCACCGCGGCAAGGGCTGGCGCGGACCGATTGCGCACCTCAAGCTCGATCCAGATAAATGGCAGTCGCAGCTGATTATGCTCAACCGGTCTATAAACCATGACAACTGGCGGGTCGGCGTTATTCTGGATCGGTCGGGAAGCAATGGCCGCATCGGCTTTTCGGATGGCGAAACCGCAAGTCTCAGCAATGTGCCGGGCGCGGCGAAGGTGGGCAATATTGTCGCGGCGGCGCCTTCAGGCGGTGGCTATGCGGTCAGGACAATCCCCGAAGTTTCGGGCGGTCTGGTCGTGCAACAGCCCTCAACGGGGCGCGTAATTGCCATGCAGGGTGGCTTTGATGCCGGGCTGGGGTCGTTCAACCGGGCGACGCAGGCTGTGCGCCAGCCCGGATCGACGATCAAGCCGTTCGTCTATGCGACTGGCCTTGAAGCAGGGCTGACACCGGCATCGCAAGTGCTGGACGGGCGTTTTTGCGTGTATCAGAGCGCCGCGCTGGGCCAGAAATGCTTTAGCAACTATGGCGGCGGCGGCGGCAGCGGCAACCACACGCTGCGTTGGGGGCTGGAACAGTCACGAAACCTGATGACGGTGCGCATCGCCAACGATGCGGGCATGGATCGTGTGGTCAAGATGATAAAGACCGTGGGTATCGGCGAATACAAGCCCTATCTGGCTTTCTCGCTGGGCGCGGGTGAGACGACGGTGCTGCGGATGGTCAACGCCTATTCCGCGCTTGCCAATGCGGGGATTCAATCCACGCCTTCGCTCATCGATTTTATCCAGGATCGCAAGGGTAAGGTTATCTGGAAGTCCGATACGCGTCGTTGTCTGGGCTGCAACATGAAGGAATGGGACGGCAAGCCGATGCCGCGTATCGCGCCGCGCGGCAAACAGGTGATGGACCCCGGCACCGCGTTCCAGACCATGCACATGCTGACCGGCGTGATCCTGCGCGGCACCGCGACCAATTTGCGAGGGCTGGACATCCCGCTGTTCGGCAAGACGGGAACGACCACCGGGCCGACCGATGTCTGGTTCGTCGGCGGATCGCAGAAATACGTGGCCGGAATGTATCTTGGTTTTGACAAGCCGCGCAACATGGGCGGATATGCGCAGGGAGGAAGCCTTGCCGCACCGATGTTCAAGCGACTGGTTGAAGAGACCAAAAGCCGCTGGAGCCAGGAGCCGTTCGTTGCACCCGCCGGAATCCGCATGGTTCGGATTGATCGGACGTCGGGCAAACAGGTGATGGGTGCGGAGCCGGGCAAGGATCCCAAAGCAACGGTGATCTGGGAAGCGTTCAAAGCCGATACGGAACCGCGCCGCTGGACAAAAGCGGATGATTTTTCCCGCAAGCGCGATGAACTGATTGCCCAGATAAGGGCCGGACGAAACCGCGCGTCGCAAGTCCAGACCGCGGATTCGAACGCGGCTGAAGCCGGGGATTTTGCTGAAGAGCAGGGCGGCGTTTACTGACCGCGCGCAATGGGGAATCGCGCTGTCGGTGATTTTATCGGGCGTTCGGCAAGCCCTTCAGTCAGAGGTCATCACCGGTTCCCTGAAGCGCGCGTAATGATCCGGCTCGCGCATGTGCGCGTATTTGCTAGGGTATAGCGAATACCGGAAGCCGAGATCCTCGATGTCCACGCGCCGGTGCGGGTAAAGTTTCAGCATCGGTTCTATCGCCAAAGTGAAGCACACCGGGCCGGAGAGGCGCAGAATCGCCCGTTTGCCCGCGCCGTTGCGCGCGGGGGAATAGCACGCCATGTTGCGCCCCACGTTCGCGACGACTTGCTTCAGGAACGGATGACCGGGTTCCGCGACGATGAACCACTGCTGGAACTCGCCGCCCCGGATGTGTTTCAGTTCGCGTGCCTTGCCCCAGAGGGAGTAGGGCTGGAACAGCCTGTTGCGCCACTGCGAGATCAGGAAACTGTCGTCTGCCAGCAGCACTTCATCGAACGGCACTGTCGCCGTGCTTTTGATGTCGAGATATACGCCGCCTTCAAGCTGGATGATGAGGTATTTGAACAGATCCGCCAGCACGACGCCATATCGTGGGTTCACCCGGTCCAGCAGCGAAGCGATCTCTGGTTCCAGATGATCGTTCAGGAAAGCGCGCTGTGCGGCATCGTTGTAGAATCGATATTCCCATCCGGGATTTGCGTTCCGCATCCGGTCAATGCTGGCCCGGACCGGATATGGAAGGCTATCGAAATCCGGCGCGGTCTGGTGAATGAGGCGCGGTATTGCCATCGTTTGCTCATCGCAGAATCGGTATTGTTGGCGCAACCCCGTCTCCACCCCCTTCTCCAACCGTGTCTCTGATTGCTGTGCGCCGCGCAACATGTTGCGGCATGAAGGCCAAGAGCGCTTGACGAATCTCATCAGAAAGTGGAGCGTCCTTCGACAAATGATTTTGGAGGACTGAATGGCGCTGAGTGCGTTTCACACACCTGAGACAATTGAACAGGCTGTTGCCCTGCTGGCAGGCGATCCTTCGGCTCGTCCATTGTCCGGGGGCACTGATCTGATTGTTCAGATGCAGTCAGGCAGAAGCGAGGCCGGTGCGATTGTCGACATCAAGCGGATCGCCGGGCTGAACGGTATTCGCAGCGATGGCGATGGTTTCGTCATCGGTGCGGCGACGCCATGCACCGCGCTCAAGGAAGATGCGGCACTCGTTGCAGCATGGCCGGGGGTTGTCGAAGCGGCCAATCTTATCGGTTCGGTGCAGGTTCGCAACCGCGCCACGATGGCCGGCAACTTGTGTAATGCATCGCCTGCGGCAGACAGCGTTCCGGCGCTTGTCGCTGCGGGAGCCACCTGCCTGATCGCAGGCCCGTCAGGCGAACGTGAGGTGCCGGTTGAGGCCATTCCCGTCGCGCCCAGCAAAACATCGCTTCAGGCGGGCGAGATGGTAACCGCGATCAAACTGCCCAAACGCAGCGCGGGCGGATCGGATGCATATCTGCGGTCAATTCCGCGCACTGAAATGGATATCGCCGTTGTCGGTGCAGGGGCCAACATCACGGTTGATGCCGAGGGTGTCTGCACTTCGGCCCGGATTGCGATTGGCGCCGCCGCGCCGACCGTCGTTCTGGTGGAAGACGCTGGCAAGGCGCTTGAAGGTTCAGGCTTTGACGATGCCGCGATGGAAGCGATGGCGCAGGCGGTTCGTAATGCCTGCAAGCCGATTGACGATAAACGCGGTACAATTGAATACCGCATCGCCATGGCCGGAGTGCTGGCGAAACGCACCGTGATGATCGCCCGTGAACGGGCAGGGGGAACAGCATGAGCAAGCTTCACGTAACCACCAGCGTCAACGGTGATGAACGAGAGTTTCTGTGCGGGCCGGGCGAGACGCTGCTTGATGTCCTGCGTGACGAACTGGATATGACAGGCACAAAGGAAGGCTGCGGCTCTGGCGATTGCGGAGCATGCACCATCATGCTGGATGGCGAAATGGTCTGCTCCTGCCTGGTGATGGCGGCGGAAGCGCAGGGCCGGGTGATCGGCACGATCGAAGGTGTTGCCGAAGGAAGCGAATTGCATCCGGTGCAGCGCACGTTCCTTGATCACGCAGCCTTGCAATGTGGATTTTGCACGCCGGGCTTTATCGTCGCGGCAAAGGCTCTGCTCGATCGCAATCCCGATCCGACCGAAACCGAAGTGCGTTACTGGCTGGCGGGCAATCTGTGTCGCTGCACAGGCTATGACAAGATCATTCGCGCGGTGATGGATGCCGCGGCTGAACTCCGGCAGGAAAGGACTCCCGCATGAACGCTCCTGAAAAGAAAGATTCTTTCCGGCTTGTCGGCACTCGACCGGTGCGGCCTGACGGGGTTGAGAAAGTCACCGGAAAGGCGGTTTTCGGCCCTGACTACAAAGCGGCGAATATGCTTCAGGGCGCAATTCTGCGCAGCCCGCATCCCCATGCGCGTATCCGCTCTGTCGATACGAAGAAGGCCGCCGCGCTCCCCGGCGTAAAAGCGATCGTCACGGGCGATGATTTCCCGAACCTTGAAGATGCCGTCGTCCAGATGGGCGAAGCGGCGGGCAATATCGCGGATCTCGCGCGTAACTGCATGGCGGTCGGCAAAGTGCTGTATGAAGGGCACGCCCTTGCCGCCGTTGCAGCGACCAGCGAAGCGATTGCGCAGGAAGCGCTTGGCCTGATCGATGTGGACTATGAAGTTCTTCCGCATGTCACCGGCATCCTCGATGCCATGCGTGAGGATGCGCCGCTGCTTTATGAGGACAATTTCACGAAAGGGCTGGATGAGAAACCCGAGAAACCGTCGAACGTTTCGATGCGTATCCAGCAGACCCAGGGCGATACCGAAGCGGCCCTGAAGAGCGCGGCGGCCACTGTCACCGCGCGCTATACGATGCCACCTGTGCATCAGGGGTATATCGAACCGCACGCCTGCGTGGTGACGTGGAAGGCCGATGGAAAGCTCGATGTCTGGTGTTCAAGCCAGGGCGCGTTCAACGTTCGCTCGCTGGTCGCGACGATCCTGAATGTGGAAATGGGCCATGTCCGGGTCATGCCGCTGGAGATTGGCGGCGGCTTTGGCGGCAAGACCACGATCTATCTTGAACCGGTTGCAGCGTTGCTTTCCAAGAAGGCGGGGCGTCCGGTGCGGCTGACCATGGATCGGGCCGATGTGTTCCGCGCGTCCGGCCCCGCGCCCGGCGCCGTGGTTGACGTAAGCCTTGGCGCCGATGCCGAAGGTAAACTGGTCGCTGCCGATGTTGAGTTCAGATACAGCGCCGGAACGTCGCCGGGCAATGAAACGCATGCGGGGCTGATTTCCTCGGTCGGGCACTACCGGATCGCCAATTTCCGGGTGACGGGCTGGGAAGTGCTCAGCAACATGCCCAAGCACGCCGCCTATCGCGCGCCCGGTGCGCCACAGGTCAATTTTGCGCTGGAAAGTGCGCTGAACGATCTGGCGGCCAAGCTTGGCATCGATCCGTTGGATATGCGCATAAAGAACGCGGTCGTTCCCGGCGACATGACAATGCACGGCACGCCCTATGGCGAAATCGGGCTGCTGGAATGTCTTGAAGCGGCAAAGGCGCATCCGCACTATTCCGCGTCGCTTGGCCCCAATCAGGGGCGTGGGATCGCCTGCTCCTATTGGGTGAACTATGGCGGACCATCAACGGCTTCGGTTGCGATCGGCGAAGATGGTTCGGTGATGGTTATCGAAGGCAATCCCGATATCGGCGGAAGCCGCGCATCAATGGCGATCATGGCGGCCGAAACGCTGGGCATCGATTACGATAACGTCACCGTGACAATCGCTGACACCGGCTCGGTTGGTTATTCGATGCTGACGGGCGGCAGCCGGACGACATTTGCCACCGGCAAGGCCGTGATCGAGGCAGCGCAGACAGTGATCGATATCATGCGTGCGCGTGCGGCCAAGCTGTGGGGCTGTTCGGTCGATGACGTTGCGTGGAGCGATGGCGAAGCGCGCTGCACGGGCGGGGAAAAGGCTGGCGAAACGCTTTCGATCGGCAATATCGCTGCGAAGGCAGACAGCACCGGCGGCCCGATTTCGGCGGAATCTTCAGTCAACCCCAACGATTTCCTGCCCGGCTTTGCCGTTCATATCTGCGACGTGGATGTTGATCCCGAAACCGGGCATGCCAGCATCGGGCGCTACACCGCGTTTCAGGATGTTGGCCGCGCGATCCATCCCAGCTATGTCGAAGGGCAGATGCAGGGCGGTGCGGTTCAGGGCATTGGATGGGCGCTTAATGAAGCGTATCTCTATAACGAGGATGGCAAGCTCGATAATCCGGGGTTCCTCGATTATCGCATGCCGGTCGCTTCGGATCTGCCGATGATCGACGCTGTGATGATCGAAAAGCCCAATCCTGCGCATCCATATGGCGTGAAAGGCGTGGGTGAGGTTCCGATCGTTCCTCCGCTGGCGACTGTCGCACATGCGGTCAGCAATGCGACCGGGTCGCCCATGCGCGATCTGCCGCTGACGCCGGATCGCATCTATGGCCTGATGCAGTCCAAGGCATAACGCTACCGTGCGCATTGTGGTGATGCCGCCGTTTGACAGGGAACTGTTCGACGGGCGGGACAGGCTTGATCTGGACGCGGCAACGCTGTTTGCGCTGGTTGAAGAGATTGACAGGATCGCGCCGGGCTTTGCCGAACTGGCCACGGTGCGCGCTGCGTTTGCTATCGATGGCGTGGTGACGGCGGACTGGTCAACATCGCTCGCCGATGCACATGAAGTTATCATGTTGCCGCGTGTTGGCGGTGGATGATCGGGCGATGAGCGCGGGTCTATAGAGTGTTGTTGCGTGTTGAAAGCACGCAGCGCATGGGCTTTTCCGCCGCCGCCGGGCCAAGGTGGCGCAGGAAACCGTCTGAAACCTGCCTGAACTGCCGGCCTTTGAAGGCTCCGCTGGTCATCACCACGGTATCGCCGGTGAGAAGGTACGTTCCGCGCACGCCGTTGACGATGTATCCCGACGCACTGACAACCGCGAAATCTTCATCGGGCGTGCGTACGCGATAGGGGCCTGCCGCATCGCCGGGCAGCTCGCAGATGTATCGCCCGGTCGGCAAGGTGCCGATCTCACCGCCCGGAACGGCAAGTGCGGACGGGGCAACCGCCAATGCGATTGCGACAAAGGCTGATAGGGCAGCGCGTTTCATCGCATCGGGTTAGCATCTGCTGCTGGCGATTGCCACATCGTGCGCGCCGCGCTAAGTGCCCGGCGTTCCCCGAACCAGGTTCTTTCCCATCAAAGGCAATTCTCATGAAGATCAGCGGTGTCGATATTCGCCCCGGCAACATTATCGAATATGAAGGCGGTATCTGGAAAGTTGCCAAGATTCAGCACACCCAGCCGGGCAAGGGCGGTGCCTATATGCAGGTTGAGATGAAGAACCTGATCGATGGCCGCAAAACCAACGTGCGCTTTCGCAGTGCCGACACGGTCGAAAAAGTGCGGCTCGACACCAAGGATTTCCAGTATCTTTATACCGATGGCGACATGCTGGTGTTCATGGATACCGACACGTTCGATCAGATCAATCTGTCCACCGATATTGTTGGCGATGCGGTGGCTTTCCTGCAGGACGGGATGACGGTCACGCTGGAACTGTATGACGAAAAGCCGATTTCGGTGCAGTTGCCCGATCAGGTTGAGGCCGAGATCGTTGAAGCCGATGCCGTGGTCAAGGGACAGACGGCATCTTCCAGCTATAAGCCGGCAGTTCTGGATAATGGCGTGCGGGTGATGGTTCCGCCGCATATTTCAGCCGGAACGCGCATTATCGTCGATGTCTATGAGCGCACATATGTCGGCAAAGCCGGCTGATCCGAAGGCTGATTGAAAACAGATGGCCCTTTCAGCATTGATCCGCGTGATGGAACGCGCCGCCCGTAAGGCCGGTCAGCGTTTGCGCCGCGATTTCGGCGAGGTCGAGCACTTGCAGGTGTCCCGCAAGGGACCGGCTGACTTTGTAACCAAGGCCGATCAGGCGTCGGAGCGCACGCTTTACGATGAACTGGGCAAGGCCCGGCCGGGCTGGGGTTTCCTGCTGGAAGAAGGCGGCGATATTCCAGGCGATCCCGACAAGCCGCGCTGGGTCATCGACCCGCTGGACGGGACCAGCAATTTCATTCACGGCCTGCCGCATTTCGCGATTTCGATCGCGGCGCAGGAACCGCGTCTCGATGGCAAGGGCTGGGGCGAAGTCACGGCTGCGCTGGTGTATCAGCCGCTGACGGACGAGAGCTTCTGGGCTGAGCGCAGCCGCGGCGCATGGCTTCAGGATCGGCGTCTGCGCGTTTCGTCCCGTCGGCATCTCGATGAAAGCCTGATTGCGACGGGTATTCCTTTCGCGGGCTATGGCGATTCGGCGGAATGGAGCAAGGTTTACCGGGCGTTGGCGCCGCAAGTCGCAGGAATCCGTCGCTATGGCGCGGCCTCGCTTGATCTTGCCTGGCTCGCTGCCGGGCGATTTGAAGCGTTCTGGGAAAAAGGGCTGAAACCCTGGGACACAGCGGCGGGCTGTTTGCTGGTGCGCGAAGCAGGCGGTTTCGTGTCTGACTGGCGTGGGCGTTCGCAGCCGATTTGCGATGCGGAAGTGCTGGCGGGGAATGACGCGCTGCATTCGCGTATTCACAAAATCATGATCGGCGCGCTCAAGGATTGAGCTGCGCCGTTGCGCAGCGTTCCGGCCGGATCCCGGTGCGCTTTTTAGCGCCATCTTAACCAGAATCGTGCGATCGCTTCGGTCTCCTCATTGGCGGGGCCAGGTGATGCGCAAGCTGAAATGTGTGAATGTGCTGACGGGTATTGTGCTGTTGGGCGGCACCGGCGTGGCATTTGCCGCCGAAGCTCCGGTCGGCTCGGCAAAGGACACACCCTGGCCGATGGAACTGAATTTCGATCTGTCGCGCGATTGCCCTCCGGAAGATAGCCGATCTCTGCTGGTGTTGCTGCCTGGCGATGCCGAACCGCTTCAGACTGAAAACGCGAGCGTTCCACCTGACGGTATGATCGTGCGCGAAGAACTTGGCCCAAGTTGGACGTTCCAGCGCGGATCGTCCGGCCCGGTATTGCAGTTCGCCGCGCTTGGTGCGGGAAAGAAGGAGCGGCCCGGCCTTGCACATCTGGCGCTTGACTGGAATTTCTGACCGGTTCTTGCTCCATTTCATGCAAAAGTTCTGTTGAACCCGCGCCCCGGCGCGGCTAACCCGCCATGCGCACAGGCTGCCCCTGTGGCGGAATCGGTAGACGCGAACGACTCAAAATCGTTTTTCTTCGGAAGTGCCCGTTCGAGTCGGGCCAGGGGCACCACTACACAAATCAGGCAAAAATTGGCCTGATTTTCCGGCGAACGCACTGAAAAAAATAGATGTTTTCGCAGTTCTATATCCAGTCTCGCGATCATATTGCAGAGGCTCTGGAAACACGAGTTTCTGCATTGACGTAGGGAAACAGCGCCCCCGGTTCACAGATCGGTGCGTTTCGAATTCACTTTGAGTGGCTTTGAATTTTTGAGCTTACGCAAGATGTGCGTGTTGTAACACGCAATCTTGGCTCACTGCGCTTCGCTTGTTCGGCAAGGAAAACCCGCTGCGCGTTTTCCGTTGCATCCTTTCCGGCCTTAGTCGCGCGAGCATCGCGGACATCTCCCGCGCCATTGTTTGATGCGCCTGCGGGAGCGAGGGAAGGGTGTCTTCTTCGCCCAATCGTTCGCGCACGGCCTTGGTCTTGATGGCAGCTTGTCCGGGCACGGAGTAGACTTCGCCATGATGATCGATGGCGACAAACCCGCGCCGATCTCCTCGCGCTAGCCAGTAGCCGCGTTCTTTCAGAGCATGTTCGAATGATGCGCGATTGTCCGAGATTGCCCAGGCATCCTGAAATGCTTCTTTGATCTCCCGTGCGTCCTTGTCGATGCGCTTGGCCTGTTGCCATTCGGCAAGGCTGTAATTGCGCGGGTCGGATTTGGAACGATCTGCGAGCCCCTCAGGCATACGCCAGCCGTGTTCGCGATAAAGCTCCCGCGATACATCTTGCAGCTTCATTTTGTGGAACGACATCTGCCGTGCGGTCATTGTCTGCGCATCGATGCGCGACCACACAGCATGGGCATGGCGGCGGCCCTCTTTCTCATGAAAGACAATCGCGCGGGGCTGGCCTGTCAGGCCCAAATCCTTCTCGCACTGACCGATGGCCCGCTCAAAATCCTCCGTCGAGACATTCGCATCGGCAGGCGGATTGAGGGAAAGCGAAAAGAGGAACTGCTTGCACTTCGTCCCGCGCGAAACCGCATAGGCCTCCTGAAACGCCCCATCGAGATCATTGGACACAAAGCCGCGCAGCTCATGCACGGTCACATGATCGTTTTCCTCTTTCGTCAAATGGCGCGCCAGATCGCGCGCGCCGCCGCGAGAATTGCCAACCAGTATCATCGCTTGGCGTCCACCTTGAGACCAAGTCCGCGCACGAGATCGTTGCGCATTTGCTCGATTGTCAGACAGGCCGCGTGCAGTGACAGCCGCAGATCGTCGGTATCTTCGAGTGCGCCGTTTCGCGCCGTGTCTGCAATTTCACGCATTGACGCTGCCAGATCGGATGAACCCAGTGCGGCGAGAATTTGCGCCATTGCTCGCCTGTCAGGGCCGAGCAGCTTGGCACGCATAAAAGGTCCGAGTCTCTGTGAACCCGCTTCGCGCTTCAATCTGTCGCGCTCGGCTTCGGTCAGTCGGATGGAAAAAGGCTTGGTCTGCGCGCGTTCGGTCATAGGCCAAGCTCCTCAAGCTCAACCTCGAATGGTTTAAGTTGGTCTTCCCAATCGCGAAGCTCGGCGAATATACGTTCTAGGTCGCTCCCGTCAGGGGCACCAAATTTTCAGGTGTGATGCGCATTCTCCAGTAATCCTATTTGCGAATTATTCGCAGCAAGTTGATCGGTTTTATCGATCACAAAGGTTGGAAAATTGCAGTGGCGTTTGCGGGCGAACGGCCCCATTTCACCAGTGTTGGTTTTTCACACTGAGGAGTTAGGTGTTATGGGACTGAAGGGTTCACAAACCGAAGAAAACCTGAAGGCGGCATTCGCCGGCGAAAGTCAGGCAAACCGTCGTTATCTCTATTTCGCACAGAAGGCTGATATCGAAGGCTACAACGATGTTGCAGCCGTTTTCCGGTCCACCGCCGAAGGCGAAACCGGCCACGCGCACGGCCATCTTGAATACCTTGAAGAGTGCGGCGATCCCGCGACTGGTGAACCGATCGGCGATACCGGCGCAAACCTCAAGGCGTCGATCGCTGGCGAAACCCACGAATACACCGATATGTATCCGGGCATGGCCAAGACCGCACGCGAAGAAGGTTTCGATGAAATCGCGGACTGGTTTGAAACACTTGCCAAGGCTGAAAAGAGCCACGCAGGCAAGTTCCAGAAGACGCTGGACAGCATGGACGCCTGATCGCCAGGCCATGATGTTTCCGGTTCCCGGCTGATTGGCGGGAACCACAGCGAAGGCAGTTTGGAGCGCGCGATCGCTTCGAACTGCCATCGCCTCTCGATCACATCGCTATCTGCGCAGCAACCGGATGGAGCCGCTCATGGAAGGCAGTCTCGGCGCGCCCACGCGTCACAACATTCCCTGGCAAAGCGAGGACTGGTACGACGAAGCCGCTCTCGAAGCGGAGCTGCGCCGGGTTTACGATATCTGCCACGGTTGCCGCCGGTGCTTCAATCTGTGTGACAGTTTCCCGCTGCTGTTCGATATGATCGACGAAAGCGAGAATGAGGAAGTCGACGATCTGAGTTCGGCCGATCTCAAAGCTGTCGTCGATGCCTGCACGCTGTGTGACATGTGTTTCATGACGAAGTGCCCTTATGTGCCGCCGCATGAATTCGATCTTGATTTTCCGCATCTGATGCTGCGCCATCGCGCGGTCGAACATCGCAAGGGCAAAACGTCGCTGGCCGATCGTGAGCTTGCGAAGATGACCCGGAACGGCAAAGCCGGCACGGTGCTTTCAGGTGCTGCAAACTGGGCGACTAGCGAGAGCAACGGATTGACCCGCCCGCTGATGGAAGCGGTTGTTGGCATTGATGCGCGCGCGCATGTCCCGCCGTTTCGCGAATCTCCCTTCGCCAATTCCGCGCAGGCCGTGGTGCCCGCGCCAAACCCGGATGGCCCGGCATTTGGCCGCAAGGTGATCCTTTATGCCGGCTGTCATGACAATTTCAACGATGCGACGCCCGGCGAAGCGGCGATGAAAGTGCTGGCCCATAATGGCCTGCAGGTGCGCGTCGAGTATCCCGATTGCTGCGGCATGCCCAAGCTGGAAAACGGCGATATGGCGGCCGTTGCCAATGCGGCAGAGCGTATTTCCGGCTATTTTGCGCCGCTGATCGCAGAGGGCTGGGACATTGTTCCGCTGACGACAAGCTGCGCACTGATGCTGAAATTCGAATGGCCACTGATAGAGCCCGATAACGCACAGGTTGAACTGCTTTCAAAGCACACGTTCGATGTCTCTGAATATATTGTCGCCCTCTCTAAAGAGACCGGGCTTGCTCCGATCGCGCCAATGGCCAAAACGATCGGCGTTCATTTCGCCTGTCATGCGCGGGCGCAGAACATGGGCCCCAAAGCGATGGAAATGCTGCGTCTGATCCCCGAAGCCAAACCGCAGCTGACAGACCGTTGTTCCGGCCACGGCGGCAAGTGGGGCATTTTCAAACAGAATTTCGATACCGCGCTGAAAGTCGGCCGTCCGACGGGGCGGGCCCTTACCAAGACCGATCCCGATATGATCGTCAGCGAATGTCCGTTGGCCGGGCCGCATCTGCGCCAGGTTATCGAAGCAAGCGGCAAGGAACCGCCTTCGCGCATTGGCCACCCGATAGAAGTGATGGCGCTTGCTTACGCCCTTTAAGGAGAACACCGATGCCGCGTGATCAGCGGACGATTACCGCCGACGATATTCTGCCACTTGAACAGTACGAGACGATCCGTGCCGACAAGAAGCAGGAAGCGCTTGAACGCAAGAAGATGACCCGCCTCAGCGTTGGCCCGAATGCAACATTCATGTTTGAAAACTGGGACAGCATGTGGCTTCAGATTCAGGAAATGCTGCGCATCGAAAAGGGCGGTGACGAACAGCTTGTCGATGAACTGGCTGCCTATGATCCGATGGTTCCCAAAGGCGCGGAGCTGACTGCGACTGTCTTGTTCGAAGTGGCCGATGCCGATCGCCGCGATGCATTTTTGCGCACGATTGGCGGTGTGGAAAATCATGTTGCGATCCAGATCGGCGATCATGTTATCCGGGCGCGGCCTGAAGGCGATGTCGAGCGCACGCGCGAAAGCGATAATAAGGCCAGTGCCGTCCATTTCTTCCATTTCGATTTTCCGGCCGAGGCGATCGCTGCGTGGAAAAGCGGGGAAGGGCAGGCAATGGCGGTTATCGATCACCCCAATTATGGCCATGCTGCGCTGATCGGCCCTGAAACCCGCGGGTTTCTTGCGCGTGAGTGCTTTGCCTGAAAGCAGCGCCAACAGGCAACTAACCCGATTTTCTGCGGATCAGAATGCGCGCGTCTGCGTGCGTTCTCTGGACGCTTCGAAAATGTTGTCCGCGCTGGAGGCCGATGTGGTCCGGGCCTGTTGCTGGCGTCTCTTTTTGCGCAGCAGCTCCTGGCGCATCTTTTCAAATTCCTCGATTGCCATGCCTTGTGGCGGCGTTTCGGGAATCACGATGTTTTCGGATTCGGCCAATCCCGCTCCCGTGTAGGATTGCGGCGCGGAAATCGTGCGTTCCGGGCCAACCGAAACAATATCGCCGGCAACGACGCCGGTATCGGGCGGCCTAACGATTGAATCGTTTCCAAAGGTTCCCGTATGCTTCTTGCTAACGACGATATTGCGATTGGTGTTGCCGCCCTTGCCCTGGCTCGTCAGGTCGTTTTCCGCCTTTACCATCGCACTGTTGTTCTTGCGGTGCGCAAGCTCGCGTTCCATCGCTTCGCGGTTTTCACCGTCGGCGAACATCGCAAGGCAGGCGGTTATGCCAACCGTGATGACGGCGAAATGGCGATACATCTTCGCCGATATCGGATGTGTGGGAACTTGGCGGGCCATGGCTTTGCGCTGTAAACCAAGCGAGTTAACTCAATTGCGAGTGGCTATGGTTAATCTGACCTTTCCAGAGGACTGCCGCACAAATGCCTGATGTGGCCTGAGGGCCCTGATCGGGATGTAAGCCATCCCGACACGGGTATCCTGAAATCCCCGGAAATCACGGTTACTGCCAATAATCGGGCCATCCGCGCCGAGTGTCAGATTTACCGACATTTTACGCCTTTGCTTTAGGGCGCCCGAATGGCCGCAAAGGTCAGGAGGCATTTGACACCCGATCATGATCCGTCTTTTCAAACACTATATTCCGCACGCGGTTATTCTGTTGTGGCTGGTTGACCTGATTTTGCTCGTCGGTGCGAGCGAACTGTCGTGGCGCATCAGGATCAGTCAGATCGGCTCAGATCTGGGCCTGATAGAAGACCGCGCATGGTCCCATGCAGGGTTTGCCGCAATGATGGCAACCGCGATGATTTCGGTGGGTGTTTACGGAACCGATTCCCTGCGATCCCTGCGGTTTGCCGCAGCCCGGCTGCTGGTTGCGATCTCGCTTGGTGTCATTGCGCTTTCGTTTCTCGATTTTGTGCTGGCAAGCGAGAAGTTCTGGCGGTCGACACTGGCATACAGCATGGCGCTGGCTCTGCTGCTTTTGATCCTCAATCGTCTGGTGATAGGCGGGTTGCTGGGGACAGCCGCGTTTCGACGGCGCGTGCTTGTTCTGGGGGCCGGAAACCGCGCGCAGCGTTTGCGCGTGCTTGGCGATAAGCCCGAAAGCGGGTTTGTCATCGTTGGCTACATCGGGATGAGCGAAAGCCAGCCTGTGGTTGAAGAAGCGATTCCGCGGTCCGCCATTCACAACCTTAACCGCTATGTCGAAAATCTCGGCGTAAGCGAAGTCGTGCTGGCGCTGGAAGAACGCCGCAACGCGCTCCCGCTCAAGGACCTGCTGCGGGTCAAGACCGCCGGCGTCCATGTCAACGAGTTCTCCAGCTTTCTGGAGCGAGAGACCGGGCGCGTCGATCTCGACACCGTCAATCCGAGCTGGCTGATCTTTTCCGATGGCTTCTCATCGGGCCGGATGTTTTCGAGTGCAGCCAAGCGCGTGTTCGATGTGACGGCCAGCGCCGCTCTGCTGATCGTCACGCTGCCGGTAATTCTGCTTTTTGCGCTGCTGGTGAAACTGGACAGCAAGGGCCCGGCCTTTTTCCGGCAGAAGCGTGTTGGCCTGTTCGGTCAGAACTTCGATGTCATCAAGCTTCGCTCGATGCGGACCGATGCCGAAGCGGACGGCGCGAAATGGGCAAGCAAGGACGATCCGCGGGTGACGCGGATTGGCAAGTTTATCCGCAAGGTGCGGATCGACGAACTGCCACAGGCATGGTCGGTTCTGAAAGGCGAGATGAGCTTTGTCGGTCCGCGCCCGGAGCGGCCGGAATTTGTCGCCGATCTGGAAGACCAGCTGCCCTATTACGCTGAACGACACATGGTGAAGCCGGGAATCACCGGGTGGGCGCAGATCAATTATCCTTATGGCGCCTCGATCGAGGATTCGCGCCACAAGCTGGAATATGACCTGTACTATGCGAAGAATTACACGCCCTTCCTCGATCTGCTGATCATTCTCCAGACGTTGCGGGTTGTGCTGTGGCACGAGGGCGCGCGCTGATGGGGCTGACGATCAATCAGATCTGGCAATACGGCGGGCTGGCGGGGCATCTTGTCGCGGCGACCGGAACCGTGGCGCTTGCGATCTGGCTGTTCGGCCGACGCGGACGGTTCGGACCGGCGGGAATGCCCGTCGTCATCGCCCTTTTCCTAACCGCTGTCTGGTGTCTGGCGGTGATCGGTGGCGGCGTTTTTTCACTCGCCGCGCAGATCACCGAAAGCACACGAAACCTTGCCTGGCTGGCAGTTGTCTATCAGCTTTTCTCAGGTGATGGCCGCCATGCCAGCGTAACGCCGATCCGGCCGCTGATATTTGCGCTTGCGTTTGTCGAACTGCTCGATCTTGGTCTTACCGGGCTGATGGCGCGCACGGATGCGACGCCGCAAATCGCGGAGATCGCATTTCAGGTGACATCGATGCTGCGGCTTCTTGTTGCCGTGGGTGCGCTGATGCTGGTGCATAATCTCTATGCCGGCGCATCGCGACAACTGCGTGCGGTGCTGCGCTGGCCCGCCGCCGGTCTGGGCATCTTGTGGGTGTTCGATCTCAATCTTTACACGATCGCCTATCTTGGCAGTGGCTGGCCGATGGAGATTGCCGCGTCGCGCGGCATCGCGGTTATCATTCTGGCCTGCATGATTGCGATCGGTGCCAGCAAGGATCGCAAGGAACTGCGCCTCAAACCCTCGCGCGCGGTTACCTTCCAGACGTTTTCGTTGCTTGTGATCGGCGCTTACATCGTCGCGATGGTGGCAATTGCGCAGTGGCTGTCATACGCGGGAGGGGATTTTGCCCGCTTGATGGAGCTGGGATTTCTCACGATGGCCAGCGCCGTGGCGCTGGTGTTGTTGCCCTCCAAGCGAATGCGGGGCTGGCTGAAAGTCATTCTTGCCAAACACTTCTTTCAGCATCGTTATGACTACCGCGAAGAGTGGCTGCGTTTCACCCGCACGATCGGGAACAGCGGCGCCGAAGCCTCACCGCTTGGTGAGCGCGTGGTCAAGGCCGTGGCGGACATTGCAGAATGTCCGGGCGGACTGTTGCTTGCGCCGGGTGACCATGGCGCACTAACGCTCGCCGCGCGCTGGAATTGGCCGGAAATCGAGGTCCCCGCAAACGCATTTGAGATGCAGGATCTGGGCGCGATTGAAAGCGAGGGTTTCATCGCCGATCTTGACGATCTGCGCACGCAGACAGGGCCTGCGGCCGGTGCCGCCGCGGTTCGCGCGCCTGAATGGCTTATCGATCATCCCCGTGCATGGGCGCTGGTGCCGCTTATCCATTATGAACGCCTGGTCGGTCTGATCGTGTTGGCAAGGCCATCGATGGCGCGCAAGTTCGACTGGGAAGACTTTGATCTGTTGCGCGTTGTTGGCCAGCAGCTCGCCAGTTATCTTGCGGAAAATGCCAGCCAGGATGCGCTGACCGAAGCCAGCCGGTTTGACGATTTTCATCGTCGGATCGCGTTCGTGATGCACGATATCAAAAACCTTGCCAGCCAGCTCAGCCTGCTTGCGCGCAATGCCGAACTTCATGCCGAGAAGAAGGAATTTCGCGATGATATGCTGGTGACGCTGCGCAATTCTGCTGAAAAGCTGAATGCGCTGATTGCCCGGCTGTCACGCTATGGAAACGGTATCGTCGAGAAACTTGAAACCGTTGCGGCGGCAGATGTGGCCAAAACGGTGATGCAGCGTTTTGCAGGTAATGCTCAGGTGCTGCTGGCACAATCCGACGATTTGCAGATCACGGCAAACAACGAGTCGCTTGAACAGGTGCTGGTCCATCTGATCCAGAATGGTCTGGATGCCAGCCCTTCAGGCAGTCCGGTGTTCCTCAGCCTGACGCATGATGGATTGAATGCGCGTTTCGAAGTGGTCGATTCAGGCAGCGGCATGTCGCCCGAGTTTGTGCGCGCGCAGCTTTTCAAGCCGTTCGTTTCCACCAAGGCCGGTGGTTTCGGCATCGGCGCTTTCGAAGCACGCGAACTGGTGAGAGCCATGCGCGGGCGGCTTGAGGTCGAATCGCGCGAAGGACTGGGATCGCGCTTTATCGTGCGCATTCCGCTTGCGGTGAGCGACAGCAATTCAGACACACCCCCGATTGCCGACAGGAAGGTAGCATCATGACCGAGGCCAAACCCAAACTGCTCGTCGTTGAGGATGATCCCGGCCTTCAGGCCCAGCTCAAGTGGGCCTATGAGGATTTTGAAGTGATCATTGCGGGCGACAGACCCTCTGCGCTTACTGCGCTCAGGTCTGAGGAGCCCGATGTCGTGACGCTTGATCTTGGATTGCCGCCCGATCCCGATGGCGTGAGCGAAGGTTTCGCCGTGCTCGACGAGATCATGTCGCTCAAGCCCGATACCAAGGTTATCGTGGCCAGTGGACACGGCGCGCGCGAAAGTGCGCTTCAGGCGATCGCCAAGGGCGCTTACGATTTTTATCAGAAGCCCGTCGATATCGAAACGATCGGTCTGATAGTCCGGCGCGCGCTGCAACTGCGGCAGCTTGAAGAGGAAAACCGCAGGCTTGCCGACAAGTCTGAAAAGGACGATCGCGTGCTGGGCCGGATTATCACTGCCGCGCCTGAAATGGTCCGTGTCGCGCGCACGATCGAACGGGTTTCGAACACCAACGTTTCGGTTATGCTGCTGGGCGCGAGCGGCACCGGCAAGGAATTGCTGGCGCGCGGACTGCACGACGCAAGCGACCGCTCGGACGGTGCGTTCGTTGCCATCAACTGTGCGGCAATTCCTGAAAACCTTCTGGAAAGTGAACTGTTTGGCCACGAAAAGGGCGCGTTTACAGGGGCAGTGAAAACCACCGAGGGCAAGATCGAACAGGCCGCCGGCGGCACGCTGTTTCTTGATGAGGTGGGGGACATTCCGCTTCAGCTTCAGGTCAAGCTGCTGCGGTTCCTGCAAGAGCGCGTTATCGAGCGCATCGGCTCGCGCAGTTCGATTGCAGTCGATACCCGTGTGGTTTGCGCCACGCACCAGAATCTCGAAGCGATGATTGCCGAAGGCTCGTTCCGCGAAGACCTCTATTATCGCCTTGCAGAGATTGTTGTGAAGATCCCCGGCCTTGCCGAACGTCCGGGCGACGCGACGCTGCTTGCCAAAGTGTTTCTCGGCAGGTTTGCCGATGAGATGGGCCTGAAGGTGCGCGGGTTTTCTCCCGATGCGCTGGCGGCGATCGATGCATGGAACTGGCCGGGCAATGTGCGCGAACTTGAAAACCGGGTGAAACGGGCGGTCATCATGGCTGATGAGAAGCTCGTTTCGGCAGCGGATCTCGATCTTCAGGATCCCGATGAGGAATCGGTCAACGCGTTGAACCTCAAGAGCGCGCGCGAGCTTTCCGATCGCAAGATCATCCGTCACGCGCTGGCCCGCAGCGAAGGCAATATTTCAAGCACTGCGAAGATGCTCGGCATCAGCAGGCCCACGCTGTACGATCTGCTGAAGCAATACGATCTCCAAGCCTGAGCGGATGAAGCCCGTGCTGATATCGGGTGTGCTTGCGGCACTGTTTGCACTGGTCTTGCCGGTGCAGGCAGGGGCGTCCGCAGACGCGGGCAGTCTGATAGTCGAAGCGAGCCAGCATCTTTCCCGCGATGAAGCCGTAGAGGCAGAAGTCCTGCTTAGAAAGGCGCTCGATCAGGGTGCCGCGCGCAAGGCAATTGCGGCCTATATGGGCAGCGCGCTGCTGAAACAGGAAAAGCCAAGGCAGGCGCGCCGCTGGCTTGAACGAGGCGCGTTTGCGCCAGCAAGCGCTGCTTTCGGCTTTCGGGCGCTGGCCTTGCTTGAACGCACCCAAGGCAATCTCCACGCGGCCGGAAAAGCTTACGACAGGGCGATCGCGGTTACACCGCGCGATGCGACGCTATGGGTGGAAGTGGCGCGTCTTCGCTATATCGGCGGCGAACATCTGCTGGCGATCAGAGCGGCGGAACACGCGTTGAAACTGGATTTAGCGAATGTCCGGGCACTGGAGCTCAAAGGACAGATCGAACGGGACCGGGTCGGTCTTGTCGCTGCTTTGCCGTGGTTTGAAAAGGCCCACCGACTGGCGCCTGAGGATATTTCCGTGCTCGGCGAATACGCCGCGACAGCAGGCGAGATCGGACAGGCATCGCGGATGTTGCAACTTACGCGCCGGATGCTCGAACTCGATCCCGACAACGCCCGCGCGTTCTATCTTCAGGCGGTGATGGCGGCGCGGGCCGGAAATTACCGCCTTGCGCGGGTGCTGATGAACAAGACCCTGGGCAAGTATCGCCGGGTTCCCGGCGCAATGTTGCTTGAAGGCGTGATAGAGCTGGGCAACGGCAACTACACGCTGGCGGTAGAAGCGCTCTCGCCTCTGCAGCGCAAGCAGCCGGCCAATGCCCGGGTGAGACATCTGCTCGCGCGCGCATTGTTTCTTGGCGGGGAACACAAGTATCTTGTGGAGAGGTTTGCAACGATAGCCCGCGAACCGGGTGCCGCGCCTTATCTGCAGATGCTTGTTGCGCGCGCATATGAAAATCTTGGCCAGCGCAACCTTGCCGCGCCCTATCTTGAGGCAGCGGCGCAAGTGCGCACAAGAGCAGTTCAGCCGGTTGCCAGCGGAAGCCGGATCGGTGAACTGCTGGCATCGGGACAGACCGCCGCCGCGCAGGATCTCGTCCTGACATGGCTTGCGGACAATCCCGACTATTTCGATCATCTGACGCTTGCCGGCGACGTTGCACTCGCCAAAGGCAGCGCGCGCTCCGCTATGTATTATTACAAGAGAGCCGCACGCATTCGCATGCCCGAAAGCCTGATGGAGCGTCGGTTTCAGGCGATGCTGATGGCGGGCGACATGCGCCAGGCCCATGCGCTTGTCGAAGCCTATCTGGCAAACCATCCACGCAGCGCGTCTGCAATGAGACTGGCTGGCTGGCTTTCGGCCTACACCGGGGACTGGGATCGCGCCCGCGGCATTTACGAAACGTTGCGGATGAACGGCGCGGGCCGCGATGTGCAATTGCTGTCGGACCTTGCTTTGACTCAGCTGCGCACGGGCGACACCATTGCAGCGGAGGAAAGCGCGCGCACTGCCTATCGGCTGCACCGATCAAATCCGGTTGCGGCGCAGGCACTGGGGATGAGCCTTGTGGGAAATCAGGATCACAAGCCGGTTGCCAGAGCACTGCTGGAAAAGGCGCGCGCGATTATGGGCGATAACCCGGCGCTGGCAGAGGCGCGGCGAAAGTTGCGCACCTCGACGAAAGGCTGAACGCGCGCATCAATGCTCGACATCGGCGGCATGCTGCGGCAATCGCGGAGTTCACCGTTTTGGGAGTTTTCGGATGGGCGCGGATGATTTGCCTTTGAGGATCGCGGGCACTTGATCGCGCTGTTCAAACGGATCGATCCGATGGTGCGGCTGATCGTTGCGGCGATTGTGCTGGCGACTGTTCTGCCTGTGACCGGCGACGTGCGCCCGGTGGCGCAAGGCACCGTGAATGTCGCCATTTTCATGCTGTTCCTGTTTTACGGCATGCGGCTTTCGCGTGCGCAAGTCTGGCAGGGTCTGGGCAATCATCGCCTGCTGGTGCCGCTGGTGATCTGGGTGTTCGGCGCGATGGGTATGGCGGGTTGGCTGGCCTGGCAGGGCACGGCTGCGTTCATTCCGCCTGCGCTTGCGATGGGTTTTCTTTATCTTGGGGTGCTGCCTTCAACGGTCCAGTCGGCAACGGTTTACAGTTCGCTTGCCGGGGGCAGTGTCGCCAGTTCGGTGGTTGCGGCCGCGTTGCTCAACATTCTTGGCGTGTTCCTGACCGTGCCGCTCTATTCGTTGCTGGCAGGGGGCGGGGATACGGTGCTTTCAGGACAGACGCTGGTAAAAGTGCTGACGATCCTGTTGTTGCCCTTCGTGTTGGGACAGGCGCTGCAGAAATACACGGGCGAATGGGTTTCACGCTATCGCGCAAGGATCGCGCTGATGGACAAGGGGGTTATTGCACTGGGCGTTTACGTCGCGTTTTCCGGGGCGGTTGAGCAGGATATATGGTCGCAGCTTGAACCCGATGTCTGGATGATCGTTCTTATCGTCTGCGCGCTGCTGTTGCTTGTTGCTTATGGCGGTGTGTGGCTGCTGGGCGGCACATTGCGCCTGTCACGCCCCGATCGGATCGCGATGCTGTTTGCGGGCGGTCAGAAAAGCATCGCGATGGGCGCGCCGCTGGCGACGATCATGTTTCCGGCAGCAATCGCGGGCACCGTCTTGCTGCCGTTGCTGGTCTATCATCTGGCGCAGATGATCATCGCTGCTGTTGTTGCAGGCAGGCTGGCGCGCGGTTCGGAAAGCGGCTGACCGGGAGGATCAGCTTTTGGGCTGGTAGGTCTGTTCTTCGCCTGGAAACGTCCGGTCGCGCACGTCTTTGGCATAACGCTGTGCGGTGGCGGAAATGGTATCGGCGATTTCCTCATAACGTTTGACGAAGCGCGGCACGCGTTCGAACATCCCCAACATATCCTCGGTGACGAGCACCTGTCCGTCGCACTGCGCGGATGCGCCAATGCCGATGGTGAGGCATGAGACGGCCTTTGTGGCTTCAATCGCAATCGGCTCAACCACGCCTTCGACGACGATGGCAAACGCACCGGCCTCATCCAGCGCTTTTGCATCGTTCACGATTTTCGCGCTTTCCGCATCGCTGCGCCCGCGCGCCATATAGCCGCCCAGCACATTGACCGCCTGCGGGGTCAACCCGACGTGACCGACCACCGGAATGCCGCGGTTGACAAGGAAGTTGACCGTCTCGGCCATCACTTCGCCGCCTTCAAGTTTCACCGCCGCCGCGCCGCTGAATTTCATCAGGTGCGCAGCGCTTTCGTATGCCTTTTCGGGCGAAGTTTCATAAGCGCCAAACGGCATATCGACGACGACAACCGAATGATAGGAGCCGCGCACCACGGCGGCGGCGTGATTGGCCATCATCTCCAGCGTTACCGGCACGGTCGATGGCAGACCATAAATCACCTGACCCAGTGAATCGCCAACCAGCAGCATGTCGCAATGCGGGTCGAGCAGTTGCGCCTGACGCGCTGTATAGGCAGTCAGCATCGCGACCGGCTCTTGCGTTACACCGTCTTTCTTGCGCGCGCGGATTTTGGGAACGGTAAGCCGCCGCATTGGCGCGGGTGTGGGATTGGCCCTGCTGGTCGAGGTATCGAGCTGAAAGGTTGTAGACATGCCCGGTCTTTTAGCGTCGATGCAGCCTTTGGCAAAGCGGCACTCGACCTGCGTGGTATTTCGTGCATGATCCGGCGCGGATCGGAGGACAGGATATGGTTGGGGCAGGGACGGCACATGGCGGGGAACAAGGCTGGTCCTCGCGCACCGCGTTCATGCTGGCGGCAATCGGCGCGGCTGTTGGCCTGGGCAATATCTGGCGTTTCCCGACACTGGCCGGAGAGAATGGCGGCGGTGCGTTTGTGCTGGTTTACATCGCTTGCGTTGCGCTGATCGGCCTGCCGATGGTGCTTTCCGAGATCCTGCTTGGCCGGGCCGGGAGCAGCCATTCCGATGCGGCGGGCTCTGTTTCCGATGTTGCCGCGCAGTCAGGCGTAAGCCGGGGCTGGGGCTTTTTTGGCGGCGTGGAGATTGTCGCCGCGTTTCTGATCCTCTCATTCTATTCGGTCGTTGCTGGATGGGTGCTGAGCTACGTGTTCCTTTCAGGCGGAGATTTTTTCGGCAGTCTGCTGGCCGGTGCGCCGTTTGCCGGTGCGTTTGAAGGCCGCAGTCAGGACGATGTCAGCGGATTGATGGACACGCTGTTTGCCAGTCCGGGGCGGATGATCGGGCTGCATGCGCTGTTCATGGGGGTCACGTTCGCGATTGTTGCGGTGGGCGTGCATGGCGGCATTGAAAGGGCAGCAAGCTGGCTGATGCCTGCCTTTTTCGTGCTGGTTGTGGCGATCACGATTTATGGCGCATTCACCGGAGAATTTGCAAAGGCCGTGGCGTTCCTGTTCACGCCCGATTTTTCGAAGCTGACGCCCGGCGTGATGAATGAAGCACTCGGTCAGGCGTTCTTTTCGCTCAGCCTCGGCTCGGCGGCGATGATTACGTATGGCTCATATGTCAGCCGCGATGTGAAGCTGGCGCCAACCGCGGGAATGATTGCCGCTGCCGATACCGGCGTTGCGATTCTGGCCGGGCTGATGATTTTCCCGATCGTGTTCAGCGCCGGGCTTGATCCTGCTGCCGGGCCATCGCTGATTTTCAAATCGCTGCCGGTGGCATTTCAGGCGATGCCGGGCGGTGCGCTGATCGGGTTTGCGTTTTTCGTGCTGATTTTCTTCGCCGCGCT
The DNA here is from genome assembly GCA_947258815.1 of uncultured Sphingomonadaceae bacterium. GTDB lineage: Bacteria > Pseudomonadota > Alphaproteobacteria > Sphingomonadales > Sphingomonadaceae > Novosphingobium. The sequence goes on along the minus strand of CAMYJW010000030.1, from coordinate 64,577 downwards.
GACCAGTTCGATTTCGCTGCTGGCCGGGCCGGTGGAATGGGTGCGCAACAGGTTCGGGCTGGGCCGGGTGGCGGCGGCGGCGCTGGTGGCAAGTGCCGCGTTCCTTGTCGGCATTGCCTGTGTGCTGGGATACGGAGCATGGAGCGATGTCCGGCTGTTGGGTTTCTGGAGCATTTTTGCCGAGGCCGATATTCTCGATACGCTCGACGGGCTGACTGGCAAAGTGATGTTGCCGCTGGCCGGGCTGGGGCTTTCGATTTTCGTCGGTTGGAGAGCGGATCGTGCGCTGATTGCAGCACAAAGCGGGCTTGAGGGGGCGTGGTTTGGCCTGTGGCGCGGGCTTGTTGCATGGCTTGCGCCGGTGGCGGTGTTCCTGATCCTGCTGTTCGGTCTGTTTCCGGGGCTGTTGGAAAGTGATTGGCCCTTTTTCGATCGTTTGCTGATTATCATCGCGATTGATTGAAACGAACAGTTCTGATGCCAATGTTAAGTTTCAAAGTCTCCAACCTTTTAAAAAAGGTCTGGTAAATCGGATACGGCCGGAACATAAGAAGAACATAATGTGTTCCGAGAAGTGATTCGATGATGATGCAGGTATCTCAACTGGCGCGGTTCAATGCTGCCAGTGCCGCACAGTGGCACCCCGGCGTGGTGCGCGATGAAACCGCGCATGGTGAAGTGTTTACATCCATGCACGAAGCCAGCGGTGCGGCTTTCGCACTGGCCCTTGCGCAAGACCGGATGCGCAGCCTTGCGCCCGATCCGCTGGCCGATACGCTTGATAAGCGTGCCTGGCTGTGGGTGCAGGATCGCGATACGCGGCGCCGCACGGGCCGGCCCTATCGCCCCGGTCTGCCGCGTGCGCTTCGCCACCGGTTGATCCATGTCGCTACGGAGAATGCGCAGGATGCGCTGTTTGCAATAGAAGAAGGGCTGCGCTGTCGCGATCTGGCGTTCGTGATCGCAGAGATCGCAGGCAATCCCAAAGCGCTGTCGTTCACCGCTTCGCGCAGGCTCAGTCTGGCGGCAGAGCGCCATGGCGTGCCGCTGTGGCTGATCCGGCTTGATGCGGCGCGCGATCTGTCTTCGGCGCGGATGCGCTGGCGGGCCGATGCCGCGCCTTCGCCGCCGCCACGCCGCAACCCGGCAGCCCCCGGTATCGCAAGCTGGAAAGCCGGATTGCTGCGCGCCCGCAATCACCCTCCCGGAGAATGGATCATGCGCGATGAAGCAGGCAGATTGTGTGCCGAGAAAATCGTCGCAACCGTCGCCACGCCGGATCATGGCGATCTGGCTGATGCGGTTAGCGGTCGATCGCTGGCGGCTTACTGAAAGGCTGGAAGAAGGCGAAGGCGCTGATGCCGCGCCGCTGGCGCTGATTGCCGACACCGCGCACGGGCCGCGTATTGCCGCCGCCAATGCCGCCGCAATTGCCGCAGGCGTGCAGGCGGGAACGATGCTGGCCGATGCGCGCACTGTCTGTCCGACCCTTGCCACTGTGGCGGCCGATCCGGCGGGCGATCTGGCATTCCTTGAAAAGCTGGCGCTGTGGGCGCGGCGCTGGGGGCCATGGAGCGCGCTCGATCCGCCTGACGGGTTGATTGTCGATATCACCGGGGTTGCCCACCTGTTCGGCGGTGAGGATGCTCTGCTGGCCGATGTGCGCACGATGATGACGCGCCGCAAACTTGCTGTGCGCGCCGCCCTTGCGCCAAGTGCCGGAGCCGCCTGGGCGTTGGCTCATTATGGCCATGATGGTGCGATCATGGCGTCTGAAGACGAAGCCGCGGCACAGCTTTTCAGCTTGCCGGTTGCCGCCTTGCGGCTTGACGATGCCACGCTGCTGGTGCTGCGCCGTCTTGGCCTCAAACGGATCGGCGATCTGCAAGGCGTTGCCCGCGATGCGCTGATGCGCCGGTTTCGCACAATTCAGGCCCCTGCCGCCAATCCGCTTATCCGCATCGATCAGCTGCTGGGCCGGGTGCCCGAACCGATCCTTCCGGTGCTTCCCCGGAATGTCCCGCTGGTCCAGCGCCGCCTGATGGAGCCGATCCGCCACCGCGATCTGCTTGATCGTGTGCTTGCTGATTTATGCGGCGATATGGGCCGGACGCTGGAAGGTATGGGGCTGGGGGCACGGCGGCTTGAGCTGGGATTGTGGAAAGTCGATGGCGATGTTGCGGTGTGCAGCCTCGAACTTGCCGCGCCATCCCGCGATGGGCCGCATATCGCCGGTTTGTTCGGGCGCAAGCTGGATAATGTCGATGCCGGTTTCGGGATAGAGCTGGCCCGGCTGCGCGCTATCTGGACAGAGCCGCTGGCACTGGCGCAAGGCGATTTTGAGAAAGCGGCCGAAACGCATGGCACCAGCCTGTCTGCCTGCATTGATCGCTTGTCGGTGCGGCTTGGGGCGAGTGCGGTGCGCCGCCCGGTGCCGTATGCCAGCCACATTCCCGAACGCGCGCAGGTGTGGGAGGTGCTGGGTGCGGTCGGCACATCTATGCCGGCCTTGCAGTGCCAGCCTTCCTCTGGACAAAAACGCCCGCTCAAACTGCTGGACACGCCAGAACGGATCGCGGTGCTTTATGCCAGCCCTGATGGTCTGCCGCGCCGGTTCCGCTGGCGTGGCAACGTACATGAAATCGCGCGCGCCGAAGGGCCGGAACGGATCGCCCCTGAATGGTGGCGAGAGCATTCGTCGGTCCGTCTGCGCGATTATTACCGGATCGAAGACGGGCAGGGGCGGCGATACTGGATTTACCGCGATGGCATTGCCGGGGATGGGCGCGGGAATGACAAACTGGGCGGATCGCCCGAATGGTTCCTGCAGGGGTTATGCGCCTGATCCGCCCGCCCCCTTGATCCCCGGCCTTACTGTCACTCAGCAGGTGCAACCAGCAGCCGGGTTCCCAGAGGCTGGAGCGAACGCGCACTTGGCCCCAACACTTTGGCAAACGCGGCAATCTGTTCGCGACTGGCGGTTACCGGTTCCTGCGCCACATGCCAGTTCACACCTTCGCTGCATGGCGGCGTGGTGAGCGAACCCATATAGCGATAAACGCTAAGCTTTTTGGGAAGCAGATCCTCTGCATCGAAGGCAAGGTTTGCACCGCTGCCTTGCTCAAGATTTTCGACGACAGCTTCAAGCGCGGGATTGGCAGCGCCTTCGCGGAACATGATCCCCAGCACGCCCAGCTCTCCGTCTTTGGTGGCATGCACGAAGTGTCCGACCAGCGGGAAATGCTCGCCATCAATGGTGTGTTCGGAAGGTGTGTGGAAGTGAACCTGGATGAGGCCGAACGGCTTGCCGCCGGATATCATTTCCATGCCTTCAGGAAAATTGACCTGCACTTTCTCTTTGGCAATTTTAAGAGTGCCCGCAGTGTCTGTGTAATTCGTTTCAAGTGCGATCGATCCACGCGCGTTTGCCGCACCAAGATCAATCGGCGATTGATTCAATCCCGCATCGCAAAGGGCGTAAGCCGCGTTCACAGTTGACCAGCGTTCGGGCGTGGTTCCGTCAGCGTAATTCCAGTCCTTGTTGGCAGCCAGTGTCGGAACAGCAATCAGAGTAAGGGCAGCAAGCGAGACGATGGATTTCATTTTCAATCCTCATGATTGTTGCGCGGCAAGAGCCACGCGTGATTTCTGTTATCGAAGGGAATCGTTCGTCAAGCACACCCCGCCGATACGTCCGACATCACGAGCATATGCTCGCCAGAGGGGCCCGGCACGTGACATCCTGTTAGTTTGCACAATGGCCATGTTCAAGCTTTGCATCTCCGTTCGGCAGGACATCTCCGACCTTATCACTGGCGAGGGCATGAAGGAACATATATAGAACAAATATGCCTGACAAACCATATCCGCCGCCGCGTGCGCCTGTCCCTTCTGACCATGAAGGCATCGAACCGCCTGAGCGTAGCGCCTTTGTGGAGCTGGGGCTGGCAAGCTGTTTTTCATTCCTGCGCGGGGCTTCTGATGCGGGCGATCTGGCGCATGCGGCGCGGGCGCTGGGCTATGATGCGCTTGGCATTGCCGATGCCAATTCGATGGCGGGCGTGGTGCGCGTGCACACCGAGGCGAAAGCACTGAAACTGCGGCCCGTGATCGGCTGCCGGATCGAAACGGTCGAAGGGCTGACGTTCCTTGCCTATCCGGTAAGCCGCGCGGGCTATGGCCGGTTGTGCCGCCTGATTTCTGCCGGACGAATGGGCACGCTTGACGGGCAATGGCAGGATAAGGGCGTGTGCGAGATCAGCCTTGCGATGCTGGCAGAGCATGCCGGGGAGGTGCAACTGGTGCTGATCCCCCCGCGCGATCCGGAAGCGCAGTTCGCAATCACGGCAGAAAGCAATGTGCTGCCATTCCCGGCACGCGAAGCGACATCCGTGCACGAAGTGATGTTGCCTTTCGATCAGGCGGTGCCCGTGCTTTCGGCGATGTTTCCCACGCTGGGCCACATTGCCGCATCGTATCTTTATACCGGCAACGATATCGCCCGGATCGAGTGGCTCGATGCACTGGCGAAAGCGAACGGGCTGACGATCCTTGCCACCAACGATGTGCTTTATCACGCGCCCGATCGTCGCCCGCTACACGATGTGATGACGGCAATCCGCAACAAGACCACGGTGGCGCGGGCGGGCTTGCTGCTTGAAGCCAATGCCGAACGGCATCTGAAATCGCCGGAAGAAATGATGCGCCTGTTCGCGCGATGGCCCCATGCGATTGCGGCGGCACGCGCGCTGGCCGATGCCTGTGATTTCAGCCTTGATGAGCTGCAATACGAATACCCCGAAGAGATATATCCGGCAGGGCAAACGCCGCAGGAATATCTGGAAGAGCTGACATGGAAAGGAGCCGAAGGGCGTTATCCGACCAATGAATATTCAGATGGCGTGCCCGAAACGGTGCGCGAAACGCTGGTGCGCGAACTGGCGCTGATCGGTAAACTGAACCTCGCGCGCTATTTTCTGACCATCAAGGATATTGTCGATTTCGCGCGCGCTCAGGATCCGCCCATCCTGTGTCAGGGCAGGGGCAGCGCGGCCAATTCGGCGGTCTGCTATTGTCTGGAAATCACGTCGGTAGACCCTGCCAGACATGCGCTGCTGTTCGATCGTTTCATTTCCGAGGAACGCAAGGAACCGCCCGATATCGACGTCGATTTCGAGCATGAGCGGCGCGAGGATGTGATTCAGTATATCTATGCGCGCTATGGCCGCCACCGTGCAGGGCTGTGCGCCACGGTGATCCACTATCGCCCGCGCATGGCGATCCGCGAAGTCGGCAAGGCGATGGGGCTGAGCGAAGACGTGACAGGGGCTTTGGCGCGCACGGTGTGGGGCAGTTATGGCAAGGAAGTGGGCGAAAAGCACGCGGCCGAAATCGGCATGGACTTGTCCGATCCGCACTTGCGCCGGGTGCTCAAGCTCACCGAACAGATGATCGGCATGCCACGGCACCTTTCGCAGCATGTCGGCGGCTTTATCCTGACCGAACGCGCGCTGACCGAAACGGTCCCGATCGGTAACGGAGCGATGCCCGAGCGCAGCTTTATCGAATGGGACAAGGACGATATCGACGCGCTTGGCATTCTCAAGATCGATGTGCTGGCGCTGGGTATGCTTACCTGTATTCGCAAGGCGCTGGACATGCTGGCCGTGCATCACGGGCGCGATCTGACGCTTGCCACGGTCCCGCGCGAAGATCCGGCGGTTTACGATATGTTGTGCAAGGGCGATTCGCTGGGTGTGTTTCAGGTGGAAAGCCGCGCGCAGATGAACATGCTGCCGCGCCTTCGCCCGCGCCGGTTCTATGATCTGGTGATCGAAGTGGCGATTGTGCGGCCCGGCCCGATCCAGGGCGATATGGTCCATCCTTATCTCAAGCGCAGGCGCGGGGCGGAGCAGGTGGAAATTCCCGCCCCCGCGCCCGAACACGGCCCGCCCGATGAGCTGTCCTCAATCCTTGAACGCACATTGGGCGTGCCAATCTTTCAGGAACAGGCGATGAAGATCGCGCTGGATGCCGCGAAGTTTTCAAGCGCGGAGGCAAACCGGTTGCGCAAGGCGATGGCGACGTTTCGTTCGCGCGGGATGGTGCATGAACTGGAAGATATGATGGTGGGCCGCATGGTTGCGCGCGGCTATGATCCGCAGTTTTCAGAGCGTTGTTTCAACCAGATCAAGGGGTTTGGCGAATATGGCTTTCCTGAAAGCCATGCCGCCAGTTTTGCGCATCTGGTTTATGTTTCAAGCTGGCTGAAATGCCATTTCCCCGCCGCGTTTGCCGCCGCGTTGCTTAATTCTCAGCCGATGGGATTTTATGCACCTGCCCAGATCGTGCGCGATGCCCGCGAACATGGCGTGTGCGTGTTGCCGGCGGATGTGAACCGTTCGGACTGGGATTGCACGCTGGAGCCAGCAGGGCAGCAGCAGGACGGCCCGGTCGCTCTGCGGCTTGGTTTGCGCCAGATCGACGGGTTTCCCGAGCATGCCGCTGCCCGGTTGGTTGGTGCGCGCGAGATGGGCGGGGGCTTTGCCGATGTTGCCGCGCTGAAAGAGCGGGCAGGGCTGTCTCCGGCGATGATTGAGCGGCTTGCCAGCGCCGATGCGTTTGCATCGCTGGGTTTGTCGCGCAGACAGGCGCTGTGGGATGCGCGCAGCCTGATTGCCGCGCCGGATCTGCCGCTGTTTGCCGCTGTGCAGGCGCGCGATGAAGGGGCTGAGCGAGCGGTTACACGGCTTCCTGTAATGCCGCTGGGCGAGGAAGTCGTCACCGATTATCAGACAACCCGGCTGAGCCTGAAGGCGCATCCTGTGGCGTTTTTGCGCGCTTCGCTGGCAGAGCGCGGGTTCATGCGCGCAGGCGATCTGCGAAAGCGTAAATACCGGGCGATGGTGCAAGTGGCTGGCGTGGTCCTCATCCGCCAGCGCCCCGGCAGCGCCAAAGGCGTGTGTTTCATCACTATCGAGGATGAAAGCGGCGTCGCCAATATCGTGGTGTGGCCCGATATGATGGAGAAATACCGCCGCGTGATAATGGGCGCGCGCCTGCTCGAAGTGCGTGGACGCGTGGAATATGATGACGAAGTGATTCACGTTATCGCCACGCATCTGGAAGACGCGAGCGCCGAATTGCAGAAACTGTCCGCCGATGATGCCGACAGGTCAGCGCCAGGCAGCCATCAACGCCTGACGTATCCGCGCCCGACACATCCGCGAAATGTGCGGATTATTCCCAGGTCACGCGATTTTCATTGAATCCGCTGCGCAATGTCAGTCCATCAAGGGATGGTGACCCCTACGGGAATCGAACCCGTGTTTCAGCCGTGAAAGGGCCGCGTCCTAACCGCTAGACGAAGGGGCCATACTGACTTGCGTCAATGCAGGCCGCGCCTTTAGGAAAGCCGCGCGACACGGTCAAGCCCCTCATCACATAATCACGCAAACCACGCCGCATCTTCCACATGCAGTTCTGCCTGAAGCTGTTTGCCCCAGTCATCGATTTTGGCGCGTCCGGCCAGCCACAGCCGCTTGTCACGCGTGCCGTGAAGCAGGATTTGTCCCATTTCGGTTTCGGCCGCGCGAAACGCAATCGCCTTGAAGCGCGCGCCATCTTCTCCCGCTGCGATCAGCCGCACGTGATCGGTGCCAACAATATCGGCCTTGATCAGCCGCACCGGGCCGATGGCCACTTTCGGCCCCGGCCAGCCCATGCCAAACGGGCCCGCGGCTTCCAGTGTCTGGACCAGTTCGGGCGTCAGTCCGCGTGGCGCCAGCGCCAGATCAAGCGGAAGCGATTGCTTTTCCATCGCCACAGCCACGTCTGCGCCAAGCCGCGCATCGAGCCAGTCTGCCAGCGCATCGAGTTTGTTGCCCTCGATTGTCAGGCCTGCCGCCATCGCATGTCCGCCGCCGGCAACCAGAAGGCCCGCCTCACGCGCGGCAATGATCGCCGCGCCCAGATCAACGCCTGAAATCGAGCGGGCCGATCCCTTGCCATGGCCCTGCTCGTTGGCGTCAAGCGCGATAACCAGCGAGGGCTTTCCGGTCTTTTCCTTGATTCTTCCCGCGACGATACCGATCACACCGGGATGCCACTCGCGCCCCGCAACAACCATTACGGAGCGATTGTGCTGACGCTCAAGCTGAAGTTCGGCCGCTTCCTGAACCGCAGCTTCAATGCCCCGCCGTTCCTCGTTAAGTCGCGACAGCTGTTCGGCGATTTCACGCGCTTCGTCAGGATCTTCGGTTGTCAGCAGCCGGACGCCCAGCGTTGATTCGCCCACGCGTCCACCGGCGTTGATTCGCGGACCAAGCGCAAACCCAAGATCGCTGGATGTTGGTGCGCGGCTCAGTCTGCTGGCATCGATCAGCGCAGCCATGCCGCGGTTCTCGCGGTTCGACATGATTTTGAGGCCCTGTGCCACAAACGCGCGGTTAAGGCCGTGCAGCGCTGCCACGTCCGCAACCGTGCCCAGGGCAACAAGATCGAGCAGGCCAAGCAGATTGGGTTCCTGCCGGGAATCGAAATAGCCGCGCTGGCGCAGGGTGCGCACGGTCGCCACGCCCAGCAGGAACGCCATGCCCACCGCTGCAAGATGCCCGTGCGCGGCGCCTATTTCGCTTTCATCGAGCCGGTTGGGATTGACCAGTGCAGCGGTGCGCGGAAGTTCCGGCGCACATTTGTGATGATCGACGACGATCACATCGACGCCCGCGTCATGCGCCATTGCAAGCGCCTCATGCGCCATCGCGCCGCAATCGACGGTGACGATCAGACTTGAGCCTTCCTGTGCCAGGCGGACCAGGGCTTCCCCGGAAGGGCCATAGCCTTCAAGCAGGCGATCGGGGATGTAATAGCTGGCATCGTGACCCAGCATGCGGATGAGGCGGACGAGCAGCGCCGCGCTGGTTGCGCCGTCAACGTCATAATCGCCATAGATCGTAACGGTTTCGCCGGTCAGTATCGCCTGGGACAGCCGATCCGCAGCGGCATCCATGTCCTGGAAATGCGAAGGATCGGGCAGAAACGCGCGCAGCGAAGGCTTGCGCTGACGCTCTACATCGTCTCTCGCCACCCCGCGCGACAACAGCAACTGGGTGACGATATCGTCCTGCATGCTCTCGGGCGCGGCGCCGACATCCATATTACCACCGCGCCAGCGCCAGCTCTTTCCGCTGAACGACGTTTCAATCCCTAGTATCGAGGTGTCTCTGGAGGCCATGATACGGGCATTCCTATCAGAATGCTTGTCGGGAGTCGCCGATATGTGGCACGAAATTCAACAGAATTTGAGGCAAATCGCGTATCTGCGGAAAATGACGGAGCTTCGATGCCGCTACTGACGATCATCTGGCACAGCAGAACGGGGGCAGCCCGGTCAATGGCGGAAGCGGCCTATTGTGGGGCAGGAGCTGACGCGAGACTTGTGCCTGCCGGTGAAGTTACGTCAGACATGATGCTGGACTCTTCGGGCTATATGTTTGTTTGCCCGGAAAACTTGGGCGCAATGACGGGTGCGATGAAAGAAATGTTCGACAGGTGTTATTATCCGTTGCTCGGCCAGGTTGAAGGACGACCCTTTGCAACGGCAATTTCCGCAGGTTCGGACGGGACAGGAGCACTTGCTCAACTGGAACGCATCGTCACAGGATGGCGGCTGAAACGCGTTGCCGATCCGGTGATCGTCAATCTCGATGCTCAGACGCCAGAAGCGATCCTTGCTGAAAAGAATGTGCCCGATGACAAACTTGTAACGTGCCAGGAACTTGGAGCTGCGCTAGCAGAAGGACTGCGTCTCGGCATCTTCTGATCGGGTATTCTTCGATCGAGGGTTGACTTGGTGCGTTCAGAACTCGACGCGAAAATGAGAATAATTCGCGAATTCGCATGATTTTCAGCCCAGAACCACAATTGCTGACAAAGGGGGGGGCGAGCTGCAGAGCAAGGTGCACAGGGCGGGGTTATCGTTATTGTTCGCGGCCGGAAAACGTCCGTCGGCGAATGATATCGACCGTCTGCTGTCATCGTCCGACATGGATGGCGCGGCTGCGCACATAAGCCACCGGCCCGATGCCGGGGAGGGCTGGGTCGAATTGCTGGCGACGGGGCTGACATTCGATCTGATCGGCCTTTCGCCTGCCGATCCGGCGCCGATGCCGTCCGTGGATCATCGTTTCGGTGTTTCACAGGATCTGCAAGTCTCGGAACTTGAAGCGATAACGCTGGTTCCCGGCCCACACATTTCAAGCCAGATCGCGATGATGCCCGTGGTGCGCGCGATGGCTGGCCTTGCTGCAAGCATTGCATTGCCGCTGGCGGTGGAGGGGGTCTGCTGGCACGCGGCACAAAGCTGGATGGGGCCGCAGTATTTCTCACGCGCGATTCTCAACTGGTTGTCGGGCGGCGCGTTTCCCGCGCTCGGACTGACAGCAATCGAAGAACTCGACGACGCAAGCGTCGCAAGCGTCGGGCTTGCACACTTTACCGGCCAGGAAATCCAGCTTGAACCGCGTGATGGAGAAGCGCCGGCCGACACCGTCAAACTGGCGGTCCGGCTGATCGATTACATGGTGCGCAACGGGCGCATTGATGCGCCAAGGGAACTGGAAGGCCCCGATGGCGAACGCCTCCTTGCAGAGCCGACTCAATCGCGCCAGCAAGTCTGGGTCTGGCGGGATACCTGAGCATGATCAGAAATGCCGCGCGCCCGAGAATGCCATTTCGCACTGTGAATCGTCCTGAAAATCCGGGTTACGATCCCACGATGCAACGTCACCATCTGCTGCCGCTGCAACTGCTTTCAAGCCGCTGTTTCGGATCCATGTTCGATACGATTGGCCGGGAACGGGTGGGGTTCGACGATTTTCGCAAAAACGGCCTGCTTCTTCCTTCCAGCGAAGAATCCACGCTCCTCACCGGCCTGCCGCTCCACCGCGGCCCGCAGCGCCATTATAACGCCGTTGTTATGGAACGGGTTGGAGAGATAGTGACGTGACCCCCAGCTCTCCGCCAGCTGAGATTAGAGCCGGGCCACGTTTTTGCGCATGAGCGCGGCTGAAGCAATGGGCTGCGTAGCGTAGCCCGTAGGGCGTAGCGCAGCAGGCCATTGGTTATTCAGTTCGGCGGCGAACGCCGCCGGTGTCTCGTATCCAAGGGATGAGTGCGGCCGCTCCCGATTGTAGTCTTCGACCCAGACTGCGATTGCAACGCGGGCATGGTCTATGCTGAGGAACAGCGTCTCGTTGAGCAGTTCGTCCCGCATGCGCCCGTTGAAGCTTTCGACATAGCCGTTCTGCATCGGCTTGCCCGGTGCGATGTAGTGCCACTCCACGCCGAGTTTTCCGCACCATGCCAGCACGGCATTGCTGGTAAGTTCGGTTCCGTTATCGCTGACGATCATCCCCGGCTTGCCGCGCAGGGCGATCAGGTCCGTCAGTTCCCGAACGACCCTGCGGCCCGAGATCGAGGTGTCCGGCACCGCCGCAAGACACTCGCGCGTCACGTCATCGACCACATTGAGCACGCGGAACCGCCGGCCTGTCACCATCTGGTCGTGCACGAAGTCCAGGCTCAAGCGCTGGTTGGGCAAGGCCAGAACCGGAGTGGGCGCTCTGGTCCCGACGGCGCGCCTGCGACTGCGTCGTCGCCTCACCTCAAGGCCTTCCTCCCTGTATAATCGCTGGGTCTTCTTCTTGTTAATCATCACGCCCTCCCGGCGCAGCAGGATATGCAGACGCCGATAGCCGAACCGGCGGCGCTGGTTGGCCAGTTCGCGCAGCCTCTCCCTGAGCTGTGCATCGTCGCCTCGCTTCGAGCGGTAACGCACGCTCTTGCGATCGGCATCGATGACACGGCACGCCCGCCGCTCGCTCATCCCGTGGCAAGCCCGAAGATGCGCGATGGCTTCTCGCTTGGCAGCGGGCGTCACCACTTTTTTGAAAGAAGGTCCTTCAGGGCGGCCTTGTCCAGCATCGCATCGGCCAGCAATCGCTTGAGCTTCGCGTTCTCGTCCTCCAGCGCCTTCAACCGCTTCGCATCGGACACTTCCAGGCCGCCGTACTTCGACTTCCAGTTATAGATCGTCGCTTTCGATACACCGTGCCGCCGGGCCAGGTCGGCAGTCTTCGCACCAGCCTCGGCCTCCTTCAGCACGCCAATGATCTGCTCTTCTGAAAACCTGTTCTCTTCATCTCGTCCGTCCTTCTATCAGGGCCAGACTCTAATCCAACTTGGAGGAAAATCAGGGGGGCACGTCAATAGAGAGCCATTGGTCAGCGCAACATCCATCCCGCCCGAATCAGGCCCTTGAAGAAACGAAAATGTGCCTTGGGCTGCTTCAGCGCGCACTGCGCCGCAGACTGCTTGCCCCGCTTGGCAGACGCTTTTCGCTCAATCGCCGCGATCCGCTTGCCCGCGATGTCGATTTCACGCATCTCGATGCCATGGCAGACGCATTGTGGGGCGCAACTGCCCCGGATCGGACCGTGCTGTAATTCCAGATCGCGATTCCGGGGCGATTACGGGCTGTTCAGCGCGCCGCCGATGCCACAACCGTGTTGGCCGCGCTCAGCAGCGCGCGCACGCTGGCAGTGGAAACATCGCTGTGAATGCCAACGCCCCAGACGGTCTGGCCGCCGGGCGTGAGACATTCGACGTAGGCTGCCGCCGTGGCGTCCGATCCGGTTGACATCGCGTGTTCGGTATAGTCCTTCACTTCAAGCTTCACGCCAAAGTGCTCGTCAAGCGCCGCCACGATTGCCGAAATCAGGCCGTTGCCGCGCCCCGATACCGACTGTTCCTGACCATCCACGATGATCTTGCCCGCGAAGATCCGCGATTTGTCCGGCTCGCGCGTTTCCTGATACGTCGCCAGCGTGAAATGCTGATCGCCGGACAGGCGATACGTGCGCTGGAAAACGTCCCAGATATCCTGTGCCTGCAATTCGCGGCCCAGCTCGTCCGCCAGATCCTGCACATGCGATGAAAAATGCGCCTGCATCCGCTTGGGCAGTTTAAGGCCCTGATCCTGTTCAATCACCCATGCAAATCCGCCTTTGCCCGATTGCGAGTTTACGCGAATCACGGCTTCGTAATTGCGGCCCAGATCGGCAGGATCGATTGGCAGATAGGGGATGGACCATTGTTCATCGTTGCGCTGTTCCTGCGCTGCAAAACCCTTTTTGATTGCGTCCTGATGGCTGCCGGAAAAGGCCGTGAACACCAGATCGCCGCCATAAGGATGGCGCTCTGCCACGGGCAGTTGATTGCAGTATTCAACTGTCTGAATAACTTCATCAATGTCGGAAAAATCGAGGTTCGGATTGATGCCCTGCGTGTACATGTTGAGCGCGACTGTCACCAGACAGCAGTTTCCGGTGCGCTCTCCATTGCCGAACAGGCAGCCTTCGATGCGGTCTGCCCCGGCCATCAGGCCCAGTTCCGCCGCCGCAACGCCGGTGCCGCGATCGTTATGCGTGTGCAGGCTGATAACCGCACTTTCGCGGTTGGGCAGATTGCGGCAGAAATACTCGATCTGATCGGCATAGATGTTGGGCGTTGCCGCTTCCACCGTGGCCGGCAGGTTGAGGATGATCGGGCGATCGGGGGTGGGCGCCAGCACATTCATAACCGCTTCGCAGCACTCGATGCTGAAATCGAGTTCGGCGGTAGAGAATGTTTCGGGCGAATATTCAAAATGCCAGTCCGTCTCGGGATAACGCGCAGCCTGATCGCGCAAGACTTTCGCGCCGTTTTCGGCAATCGCGCGGATATCCTTTTGCTCCATCCCGAACACGACCTGACGCCACAACGGCGATACCGCGTTGTAAAGGTGGATGATCGCCGAATGGTTGCCCGCCAGACTTTCGAATGAGCGCGTGATCAGATCTTCGCGGGACTGCGTGAGGACCTGCACTTTCACATCATCGGGAATGCGCCCGCTATCGACAAGGCCGCGAATGAAATCAAATTCGGTTGCCCCCGCGCTGGGGAAGCCAACTTCGATTTCCTTGAGGCCGATTTTGACAAGCAGATCGAAAAAGCGCGTTTTCTTTTCCGATCCCATCGGATCGATCAGCGCCTGATTGCCATCGCGCAGATCGGTTGAAAGCCAGCGCGGCGCGGATGTGATGGTTCGGCCCGGCCACTGGCGATCGGGCAAATCAATCTGCGGAAAAGGCCGGTACTTGGCCGACGGGTTTTGCAGCATGGTCATGATGATTGTCTCGTCTGGAAAAACTGTGTTCGCGGTGTGTCTCTATTGCCCCTGAACGCTTGCGCGTCGCGGACACGACACGCCGGATCACGCCCAGGGGCGTGTAAGTCGCAGAATTAGGCCAGACCGAATAAACATGCCGGTTCTATGGGGATTGCACGGCGCGATGTAAAGAGGGGGCACTTGCTCTTGATTGAATTGACCAGTTGGTCCAGCATGGCTGCCATGACAGATATACGCGATTTCAACCTCGACATTTCCAGCGATCAGCTGGATGATCTCCACCGCCGCATCGATGCGACTCGTTGGCCTGAGAAGGAAGCGGTTGACGACTGGTCGCAAGGTGTCCCGCTTTCCGCGATGCGGGATCTGATGGACTATTGGCGCAACGGTTATGATTGGCGGCGCTGCGAGGCAAAGCTGAACGCGTTCGGCCAGTATATCACCGAGATTGACGGGCTGGATATCCATTTCATCCATGTGCGCTCACCCCATGACAACGCGATGCCGCTGTTGCTGACACATGGCTGGCCGGGTTCCGTTGTCGAATTCATGGATGTGATCGGCCCGCTTACCGATCCGGTTGCCCATGGCGGCGATGCCAGAGATGCGTTTCATCTGGTGATCCCGTCGCTTCCGGGTTTCGGATTTTCAGGCAAGCCGGAAAAGCATGGCTGGAATATTGAGCGGATCGGACGCGCCTGGGCGCAGCTGATGCGCAAGCTGGGCTACGAAAAATGGTTTGCGCAAGGCGGAGACTGGGGCGCGGCTGTCACCCATGTTCTTGGTCAACAGGCGCCAGAGGGCCTGTGCGGCGTGCACTGCAATCTGGTTTTCGCGCCGACAACCTCGGAAGACTATGTCGATCCCAGCCCGGCGGCCAAAGAGGCGATTGCGGCGGGCGAACATTATGCGACGCAGGAAACCGGATATTCGATCCAGCAGGCAACCCGGCCGCAAACAATCGGCTATTCGCTGGTCGATTCGCCGGTCGGGCAGGCGGCATGGATTTACGAAAAGATGATGACGTGGACCGACAATCAGGGCCAGCCCGAAGATGCGCTTTCGCGCGATGCGATCCTTGATAACATCATGCTCTACTGGCTTCCCGCCGCCGGGGCATCAGCCGCGCGCCTTTACTGGGAAAGCTTTTCGTCGATCAACAACAAGTTTGAAGTCGCTCTGCCTGCGGGCGTCAGCTCCTTTCCCAAGGAAATTCTGAAGGCTCCGCGCGAGTGGGCCGAACGCGTGTTCAAGGATATCGTGTACTGGAACGATTGCGAGAAGGGCGGACACTTCGCCGCGTGGGAGCAGCCCGAATTGTTCGTTGCTGAAATCCGCAACTGCTTTGCATTGATGCGCTGAATTCACAGATCACAGACATGAAAACGCCGCCTCTGCATAAACAGAGGCGGCGTTTTTGTTTCAGCGAAGGTCGCTGAAGATCGCTTAGTTCTTTTCTTTATCAACCAGCTGGTTGGCGCCGATCCACGGCATCATTGCGCGCAGTTTTGAGCCGGTTTCCTCAATCGGATGAGCCGCAGCTGCCTTGCGCGATGCTTTGAGCTCAGGCTGTCCGGCGCGGTTATCAAGCACGAAGTCTTTCACGAAGCGCCCGGCCTGAATGTCAGCCAGAACGCGCTTCATTTCCGCTTTGGTTTCATCGGTGATGATCCGCGGGCCGGTGGTGATGTCGCCATATTCCGCCGTGTTCGAGATCGAATAACGCATGTTGGCGATGCCGCCTTCATACATCAGATCGACGATCAGTTTTACTTCGTGGAGGCATTCGAAGTAGGCCATTTCCGGCGCATAGCCAGCTTCGGTCAGCGTTTCGAAGCCTGCCTGGATCAGATGTGTCAGGCCGCCGCAAAGCACAGCCTGTTCGCCGAACAGGTCGGTTTCGCATTCTTCGCGGAAGTTGGTTTCGATGATGCCCGAACGGCCGCCGCCAACGCCTGATGCATATGCAAGGCTGATGTCATGCGCATTGCCGGTTGCATCCTGCTGGATAGCAACAAGGCACGGCACGCCGCCGCCGCGCTGATACTCAGAGCGCACGGTGTGGCCGGGGCCTTTGGGTGCGATCATGATGACGTCGATTTCGGCAGGCGCTTCGATCAGTCCGAAATGCACGTTCAGGCCATGTGCGAAAGCAAGCGCGGCGCCGGGGCGGATGTTGTTTTTGATATCCGCATCCCAGATCGCGGCCTGATGTTCGTCAGGTGCAAGGATCATGATGATATCGGCCCATGCCGCGGCTTCGGCGTTGGTCATCACCTTGAAGCCCGCGCCTTCGGCTTTCTTGCGGGTGGCGGAGCCTTCGCGAAGAGCAACGGCCACTTCCTTGACGCCGGAATCGCGCAGGTTCTGTGCATGGGCGTGGCCCTGGCTGCCATAGCCGACAATGGCGATTTTCTTGTCGGTGATCAGATTGATGTCGCAATCGGCGTCGTAATAGACTTTCATTGGTTCTTCCTGTTGCTCTCCCGGCAAGAGCCGGATTTTTCCGAAAAGTTTGCGCGCCGCCTATCAGCCATCGGCTTCGGGTCAAGCCCCCGCGATGGGCGCGCGCCGTGAATTCAGGCCTCCGTGGCGCCGCGCATCATGCCGACAATGCCGGTGCGGCCGACTTCGACCAGACCCAGTTCGCGCATGATCGCAACGAAGCTGTCAATCTTGTCAGGCGCGCCGGTCAGCTCGAAAATAAAGCTGGAGGTTGTTGTATCGACGACCTTGGCGCGGAAAACATCGGCAACGCGCAAAGCTTCAACCCGGATATCACCGGTGCCCGAAACCTTGATCAGCGCCAGTTCCCGTTCAACATGCGGGCCAAGTTCTGTCAGGTCGCAAACCTTGTGAACCGGGACCAGCCGTTCAAGCTGGGCATGGATCTGATCAATCTGCGCGGGCGGCCCATGCGTGACGATCGTGATCCGGCTGACCGCATGATTATCGCTGATATCGGCAACGGTCAGGCTGTCGATATTATAACCGCGCGCGGTGAACAGCCCTGCGATTTTCGCCAGAATACCCGATTCGTTATCGACCGTGATCGTAAGGACGTGGCGTTCGGCCACTTCTTGTTTGATGTGCATTTCGTGTGCCTTCCTCAGACCAGCGCCTTGGCTTCGTCGTCCATGGTTCCGGCCACGGCGTCTCCGTCCAGAATCATTTCGGTGTGCGCAGCGCCCGAAGGAATCATCGGGAAGCAGTTGGCCTTGTCGCTTACCAGACAATCGACAAACACCGGGCCGTCATGGTCCAGCATCGCCTGAATGCCGGCATCGAGCTGGCTTTCGTTTTCGATGCGAATGCCTTTCCAGCCATAGGCTTCGGCCAGCTTCACAAAATCGGGCAAACTGTCTGAATAGGATTGCGAATAGCGGCTTTCATATGTCAGTTCCTGCCACTGGCGGACCATGCCCATCCATTCGTTGTTGAGCGTGAAGACTTTGACCGGCAGGCGATATTGCGTTGCCGTGCCCATCTCCTGAATGTTCATCTGGATCGAGGCATCGCCCGCGATATCGATGACAAGGCTATCGGGATTGCCAAGCTGCGCGCCGATTGCGGCGGGAAGGCCATAGCCCATCGTGCCAAGGCCGCCCGATGTCAGCCAGCGATTGGGCTGGTAGAAATGGAAATGCTGCGCGGCCCACATCTGATGCTGGCCAACTTCGGTGGCGATGATCGGATCGCGATCCTTTGTCATCTCAAACAGCCGCTGCACGGCAAGCTGGGGCATAAGCGCGGTATCGGAAGCCGGGAACGCCAGGCTGTTGCGCGCGCGCCATTCGTTTATCTGTGCCTTCCACGCGGCAAGATCGGCGGGCTTGCGATCGCCCCATGCGTCGATCAGCTGACGCAGAACTGCGCCGCAATCACCCACGATCGGCAGATCGACGGGCACAGTCTTGTTGATCGAGGAACGATCGATATCGATGTGAATTTTCTTGGAGTCAGGAGAGAACGCATCGAGTCTGCCGGTCACCCGATCATCGAAACGCGCGCCGATGCAGATCATCAGGTCTGCCCGGTTCATCGCCATGTTCGATTCGTAAGTGCCGTGCATGCCCAGCATACCCAGCCAGTCAGGATGGTCAGCCGGAAACGCGCCAAGTCCCATCAGGGTTGAAGTGACGGGCGCACCGGTCAGGGTTTGCAATTCGCGAAGCAGCGCCGATGCGTCCGGGCCGGAATTGATCACCCCGCCGCCGGTATAGAAGATCGGCGCGCGCGCGCTGGCCAGCATCTCAACGGCCTGCGCAATATCGTTTGCCGGGCCATCGGATGCCGGAACATAGCGATTGCGCCGTTGCGGCGCGCCATCCGCCATAACCGCAAGCGCGATCTGCACGTCCTTGGGGATATCGATCAGGACAGGGCCGGGGCGGCCCGTGGTGGCAATCTGGAACGCTTCGTCGACAATCGCGGCAAGCTCTGCCGGATCGCGCACAAGATAGTTATGCTTGGTGCAATGGCGCGAAATGCCGATGGTATCGGCTTCCTGAAAGGCATCGGTGCCGATCAGGCCGGTCGGGACTTGTCCGGTCAGAACCACCATCGGGATCGAATCGAGGAACGCATCGGCAATTCCGGTGACGGCATTGGTTGCGCCGGGGCCGGATGTGACCAGCACGACGCCGGGTTTGCCGGTGGAGCGGGCATAGCCTTCCGCGGCATGCGCGGCGCCGGCTTCCTGCCGCACGAGAATGTGGCGTATCCGTTCATCCTCAAACAGGGCGTCATAAATCGGCAGAACTGCGCCGCCGGGATAGCCGAACACATATTCAACACCCTGCCGGATGAGGCTTTCAACCAATATGTCCGCGCCGCTGCGCTCTTCACTCACAATCAATTTCCTTTTCGAAAACGCGCGCCAAAACGCAACGGTCTGCGAATGAAACCGACCCGGCACAGCAGGGGCCATGCCGGGTCAGTTCTTTTCCCACGTTCGGTTCCACAAGCGGGATTACCAGTCGCTCTAAGGTGTATAAAATGTTGTGTCAAGCATCATTTATGTAATATTATTTCAAGAATAGAATCAGCGTTGAAATCATTATAGGTTATGCGCGGCCAGTCAGCCGGTGGCTGTCGGCGAAACCAGGTGAACTGGCGTTTGGCATAGTTTCTGGTTGCCTGGGACCCGCGTTCGCGCGCTTCATCGAGCGACCACTGATCGTTCAGATAGCCTGCAATTTCCGGCACGCCGATAGCGCGCATCGCTGGCAGTGCGGGATCGAGTGTGCGCGATAACAGCGATTGGACTTCTGCAATTGCGCCGCGCTCCAGCATTTGCGCAAATCGAAGATCGCAGCGCTTATAAAGCGCCTCGCGTTCGGGAAGCAGGATTGCGGGTGAAAGCGCAACACTATCGCCGATGCCGCCTTCGCGGTGCGCGTGCCAATGGCCAAGCGGCTTGCCGGTGGAGCGCAAAACTTCAAGCGCGCGTGCGATCCGCGTGCTATCAGCCGGTGCCAGAACAGCTGCGCGTTCAGGGTCTTCGCGCTGGAGCGCTGCATAGGCCTGATCGACCGGCATCGCCCGCACCGCCGCGCGCACATCGGGAGAGATCGGCGGGATCGGCGCAATCCCGTCCAGCAGGGTGCGGATATAAAGGCCGGTGCCGCCCACCAGTATCGGCACTGCGCCGGTGCGATGACACGCTTCGATCTCCCGCCGCGCCGATCTTGCCCAGTCCGCCGCGGAACAGGGCTGGGCCGCGTCCCATTCGCCGAACAGCCGATGTTCGATGTCGCCCGTGTCCGCGGGCGCTGGACGGGCGCTGAGCACGGCAAGATCGCGATAGACCTGCGCGCTATCGGCATTGATGATAACGGCATCTGTTCCGCGTTCGCGATGGGCTTGTGCCAGCCTGACGGCAACATCGCTCTTGCCGCTTGCCGTTGGCCCTGCAATGAGCGCCAGCGGCGGCGCAGACGCGCCGGTCCGGTCAGACATTACAGAGGAATTTTCGGTGCTCATCGCCCGGCTGATAGCAGAAACACAGACCCTGTCCGCAAATCTTGAACGCGCAACCGCCCAGCTTGAAGCGGCAGGCGTGCGCGTGGCGATGTCAGCGATGCTGGATACGTGTGACCGCACGCTTCAGATCGATTCGCCCGATGATGATGTGCGGGCCGTGCGCGAAGCGATCGATGCCCATTTTGCGCCTTGTGACGGGCTGGTCGTTTCAACCGAACCCATGGTTCCGGCGGTATTCGTATCGGATATGGATTCAACCATGATAACGGCGGAATGTATCGACGAACTCGCCGATTTCGCCGGTCTGAAAGAGCAGATTTCGGCGATTACCGAACGCGCGATGCTGGGTGAGCTGGACTTTGAAGCCGCCCTGCGCGAACGGGTAGGGCTGCTTGCAGGTTTGCCCGAAACAGCGATCGCACAGTGTCTGGAAGAAAGAATCAGGCCCATGCCGGGCGCGCGCACGCTGGTTGAGACGTTAAAGGCGCTTGGATGTCGCACAGTGCTGGTGACTGGCGGGTTTCATCATTTCGCCGATCCGGTGGCGCTCCAGCTTGGGTTTGAACATGTCGTGGGCAATGGTCTGGACGTTGCCGATGGCAAACTGACCGGCGGCCTGATTGGCCCGATTGTCGACAGCGCGGTGAAAAAGCAGACGCTGGAGGCTGAAATCGCAGCGCTGGGCGGGACTGATGTCGTCAGTCTGGCGACGGGTGATGGCGCCAACGATATTCCGATGCTCGAAGCTGCGACATATGGCATCGCCCATTTCGCCAAGCCCAGGGCACGCGAGGCAGCCAATGGCTGGATCGATCGCGGCGATCTGACGTCTGTTTTGCGCCTTCTGGGTATTCCCGAAGGCGATTGGGTGATTGGCTGAACCGTCAGTTTCCGCTCAGATCTGATGCATCGAGGCCGCCGTCGCTCTCCATCCAGTCGCGGAAAAAACTGTCGCTGGCTTCGCGCAGCGCGGTCTTTCCCACGCGGCTGCCATCCTCGAATACGATAGCGGGTTCGGCTTGCGTTGCGCCGATCACGCGCACTGTAACGCCGGCATCCTTTGCTGCGGCGATCACCGATGCGGCATCCGCTGTTGCGATCACATAACGCGCCTGATCCTCGCCAAAATACCAGCCAGGACGCGCTGCCCCATCGGGCAAGGCATCAAGGGATATCCCCGCGCTGCCCGCCAGCACCATTTCCGCCAGTGCAACGGCCAGTCCGCCGTCTGAGATATCGTGCACACTGCTGGTGTGTCCGCCGGCGATCATCGCGCGGATAAATTCACCATTGCGCCGCTCCAGCGAGAGATCGACCGCCGGTGCATCGCCTGCCTCAAAGCCTTCCAGCATCCACAGGCTTTGCCCAAGGTGGCTGCCGTGCGGCCCTACCAGCAGCACCGTTTCGCCTGCGTTTTCAACCGCAATCGTTGCCATTTTCGTATAATCGCCAAGCACGCCGACCCCGCCTATTGCAGGTGTGGGCAGGATTGCGCTGCCGTCGCCGGTTGCTTTGGATTCGTTATACAAGCTGACATTGCCGCTCACGATCGGGAAATCGAGCGCACGGCACGCATCGCCCATTCCATCGAGACAGCCGACGAACTGGGCCATGATTTCGGGCCGTTCCGGGTTGGCGAAGTTAAGGCAGTTGGTAACCGCAAGCGGTGTTGCGCCAACGGCGCTGATATTGCGATAACACTCTGCAATGGCTTGTTTTCCGCCCTCATAGGGATCGGCAAAGCAATAACGCGGTGTGCAATCGGTGCTGATCGCCAGCGCCTTTTGTGTGCCATGGACGCGCACCACGGCGGCATCTCCACCCGGACGGGACAGGGTATCGGCCATCACTTGCGAATCGTATTGTTCCCAGATCCAGCGTCTGCTGGCGAGATTGGGCCCGGCGATAAGTTTAAGCAGGTTGGCCGCTACATCGGTGTCGGCGGGGATGGGGGGCAGGGGATTTACCTGCGCCCAGGCGCGGTAATCCTCTTTCGATGCCTGCGGGCGATCATATTCGGGCGCATCATCGGCAAGTGGTGTCAGAGGGATGTTGCAGACAATCTCGCCTTCGAATTCCAGAACCATGCGTCCGGTATCGGTGACTTCACCGATTACCGCGAAATCAAGTTCCCACTTGCGGAAGATGCTGGCCGCCATCGCTTCCTTACCGGGCTTGAGCACCATGAGCATCCGCTCCTGGCTTTCGCTCAGCATCATTTCATAGGGGGTCATCGCGGTTTCGCGGCAGGGCACCTTGTTCATGTCGAGCCGCAGGCCAACGCCGCCGTTCGATGCCATTTCGACGCTTGAAGATGTCAGTCCCGCCGCGCCCATATCCTGAATGGCAACGATCGCATCGGTGGCCATCAGTTCAAGGCAGGCTTCGATCAGCAGTTTTTCGGTGAACGGATCGCCAACCTGCACGGTGGGCCGCTTTTCCTCTGTGTCGTCGCTGAAATCTGCGCTGGCCATTGTGGCGCCGTGAATGCCGTCGCGCCCGGTTTTGGAACCGACATAGACAATCGGATTGCCGATCCCGGTTGCAGCAGAATAGAAAATCTTGTCTGTATCGGCGATGCCCACAGTCATCGCGTTGACGAGTATATTGCCGTCATAGGCTTTGTGAAAATTGGTTTCGCCGCCCACCGTAGGAACGCCCACGCAATTGCCATAGCCGCCAATTCCGGCAACGACACCTTGCACAAGGTGCTTCATCTTGGGGTGATCGGGTCGCCCGAATCGCAAAGCGTTCATGTTGGCAACCGGGCGCGCGCCCATTGTGAACACATCGCGCAAAATGCCGCCAACGCCCGTTGCTGCGCCTTGATAAGGCTCAATATAGCTGGGGTGGTTGTGGCTTTCCATCTTGAAGATCGCGGCCTGCCCATCGCCGATATCGATCACACCCGCGTTCTCACCCGGCCCCTGAATCACCCAGGGTGCTTTTGTGGGCAGCTTCTTGAGATGCAGCCTGCTTGATTTGTAAGAGCAATGCTCGGACCACATCACCGAAAAAATCCCAAGTTCCACAAGGTTTGGCTCGCGGCCCAGGCGATCGAGGATGATTGCGTATTCCGCTTCGCTCAGCCCATGTTCGGCAACGATCTGCGGGGTGATTTCAGAAGTTGTAGTGCTCATTGCCCGCCCTTAGCGGCCAGCGCCATCAAGTTCCAGCCATGAGGTGCGCTTGACCCGGCGTTTATGCCTCGCCATTGCTAGTGGCTATGGAAGAACCCACAGCCGATATATCGCAACTGAGCTTTGAAGACGCGCTGCGTGCACTTGAAGACGTTGTTCGCAAGCTGGAAGGCGGCGAAGTTCCGCTCGACGATTCGATTTCGCTTTATGAACGCGGAGAGCTGCTGCGCAAACATTGCCAGACGCGGCTTGATGCCGCGCAGGCACGAATCGAAAAGATCGTTGCAGGCCCCGATGGCAATGCGACCGGAACGCAGCCGCTTGACGGGCCGGATAGCTGAAAATGACGATGGCAGGCGTGGCCGATTCTTTGCTGGCGGATGCCCGAGCCCGCATCGAACGCGAGATTGACGCCACTTTTGACCGGCTGCTGCCGGTGCCCGATGATGCCCGCGCGCGCCTGATTGAGGCTATGCGTTATGCCGCGATTGGCGGTGGCAAGCGTGTGCGTCCGCTGCTTCTTATCGCTACGGCGGGGATGTATGGCGTTGATCGCGATAGCGCCGTGCGCGCCGCGACGGCGATTGAAGCGATACATGTCTATTCGCTGATCCACGATGATCTGCCGTGCATGGACGACGACGGGCTGCGCCGTGGAAAGCCGACTGTCCACATCGCGTTTGATGAGGCAACGGCCGTGCTTGCGGGCGATTCGCTGCATGCTTTCGCATTTGAAGTGCTTGCCGATCCGCAGACATGCGCCGATCCGTTCGTTCGTGTCGATCTTGCGCGTGCGCTTGGCGCGGCAAGTGGCGCGCACGGCATGGCAGGCGGGCAGATGATGGATATGGTCGCCGAAACGGCCGAGTTCGATCTGCACACCATCACCCGGCTGCAACAGTTGAAAACGGGCGCCCTGCTTGGCGCGGCTGTGGAAATGGGCGCGATCCTTGGCAAGGTTCCGCACGATGGGCGCACGCATCTGCATGGCTATGCCCGCGATATCGGGCTTGCCTTCCAGATCGTCGACGATCTGATCGACCATGAGGGCGATGCCAGTATCGCCGGAAAAGCGGTTGGCAAGGACGAGCAGGCAGGCAAACAGACATTTCTGACATTACTGGGGGCAGAACGCGCGCGTGAGCAAGCACGGTTGCTTGTCGATCAGGCGGTTGAACATCTCGGCCAGCATGGTTCCGAGGCTGATCTGCTGAGAGCGATTGCGCGTTACATAATCGAAAGGGATCATTGATGCCAGACACTGCGGGGCAACGCATCGGAGTCTATCCAGGGACATTCGATCCCATCACGCTGGGGCATGCGGATATCATCCGGCGCGGCTCAAAGCTGGTCGATACGCTGATCATCGGCGTGACCACCAATCCCTCAAAAAACCCGATGTTCAGCCCCGAAGAACGCATGGCGATGGTAAATCGCGAGGTTGCGGCCATGGGCATCGACAATATCGAGGTGGTTGGATTCAATGCGCTGCTGATGAAATTCGCGGAAAAACAGGGCGCGACGGTTATCGTTCGCGGCCTGCGCGCGGTTGCCGATTTCGAATACGAATATCAGATGGCCGGGATGAACCAGCAGCTCAACGCGGGGATCGAAACGGTGTTCCTGATGGCGGACGTCAGCCTGCAGCCCATTGCCTCCAAACTGGTCAAGGAAATCGCCCTGTTCGGCGGCGAGATCGGACCTTTCGTAAGTCCATCCGTCCGCGACGATGTTGTGGCGAGAGTGGAGAAGAATGGGCGGCTTGGCGATTTCTGACACAGGCTGTCGTGCTCGTTCATTGCCACGACAGCGGGTGAACGCTATCGCTCCGCACCATAAGCCATGCACCTTGATCCTTTGGCGCCCCTTAACCAGCTTCGTGAGTACCAGATGATTGTTCGCCTGATTATGTCTGCGTTGATTGCCCTTTCAGTCACTGCGGCACCTGCATTTGCCAAGAAGTCCCAGGAACCGGCAGCCCCGGCTCTGCCGACGATCATCAATGCCGATCAGGCACATGATCCGGAGAATGTCCTTCACCTCGATCTTTCCAATGGGGGCCGTGTTTCCATTCGCATGATCCCCCAATGGGCGCCAGGCCATGTCGAACGGATCAAAACGCTGGTCCGGCAGGGGTTCTACGATGGCATCATCTTTCATCGCGTGATTGACGGTTTCATGGCGCAGACGGGCGATCCGACCGGAACCGGCGCGGGCGGATCGCAACTTCCCGACCTTGTGGCGGAATTTAACGCGATGCCGCATGTGCGCGGCTCGGTTTCGATGGCACGGACGAACGAACCAAACACGGCGAACAGCCAGTTTTTCATTGTTTTTTATCCGCGTTTCGCTCTGGACCGCAAATATACCAACTTTGGCCGCGTCATCGCGGGAATGGACGTGGTTGACCGGATCGAACGTGGCGAACCGCCTGCGAATCCGACGCGGATCGTGCAGGCGTCGCTGGCGATAGACAATAAGGCTCCACCGGTGTCGACCAGTGCTGCGGCGAACGATGAGGCGATCTCGATCGACGATCTCATCAATTCCCAGTCCAACTGATTGCAATGAAGCGCGCAAAGCGTTGCCATGCGCGTTGACCTGTTCGATTTCGATCTTCCGCAAGAGCGGATTGCGCTTCGCCCGGTAAAGCCGCGCGATGCGGCGCGCATGCTGGTTGTCGATGGCGACCGGCCGTTTGCGGATGAATATGTCCATCGCCTGCCCGATATGCTTCGTCCGGGTGATGTGCTGGTGTTCAACGACACGCGCGTTATCCCGGCCCAGCTTGATGGCAGGCGCGGCGACGCGCGCATTGGCGTTACGCTGCACATGCGACAGAAACAAAGGCGCTGGCAGGCGTTCGTGCGCAATTCCAGACGGTTGAAACCGGGCGACCGGATCGAATTTTCAGGCGATGTCGCGGTGATTGCGGAAACCCGCCACGATGACGGCAGCTGGACCTTGCGCTTCGAGGGAACGGAACCCGTCAGGGACTTGCTGGAGCGGGCAGGGCGCATGCCGCTGCCACCCTATATCGCCGGCAAGCGCGAAACCGACGCGGCTGACCGCGATGATTATCAGACGATGTTTGGCAAGGAAGAAGGCGCTGTCGCCGCGCCAACAGCCGCGTTACATTTTACGCCTCAGCTGATGCAGGCTTTGGATGCAGCACAGATACTCACCGAAACGCTCACTCTCCATGTTGGCGCGGGCACGTTTCTGCCGGTCAAGGTTGAGGAAACCGATGCGCACAGGATGCACGCGGAGTGGGGCCGGATCGATCGGGCAACGGCGGACCGCCTGAACGCCGTGCGCGCTGCGGGTGGCCGGATCATAGCGGCGGGAACCACCAGCCTGCGCCTGCTGGAAAGCGCGACCGGAGAAGATGGTATTATCCGCCCGTTCGAAGGCGACACCGCGATATTCATCACGCCCGGCTATCGCTTCAAGGCCATTGACGGACTGATGACCAACTTCCATCTGCCGCGCTCCACACTGTTCATGCTGGTCAGCGCGCTAATAGGGCTGGATCGGATGCAGGCCGCTTATGCGCATGCGATAGAGCAAGGCTACCGCTTTTACAGCTACGGCGATTCCAGCCTGCTGCTGCCATCCTGACAGACGAGCGCGGCGCTTGCCCGCGCCCGTCTGACGAATGGATATCCGCAATCAGGCCGGAAGGTCGCGTTCCAGTGCTTCAAGCGAACCTTTACGGTCTTCAGGAAGCGCAAAATCGCCTTCTTCCGCGCCAAACTTTTCACAATCGCCTTCGGGCACGTATTTCCATGCGTTGCCCTGATAATCGACGGTTGAGGTTCCGGCGCAGCTCGTACCCGGTCCGGCGGCGCAATCGTTCTTGCCCGCCAGCGAGACGCCATAGCATTTTTCCTTGGCGGCATCGGCTTCCGCATCAGCCATTGCCATTTCGGTTTCCGCTTCGGCGGGGGCTTCCGTTTCACCGCCAGAACTGCAGGCAGCAAGACCGGCAGCACCGATCAGCGCCGTTGCCAGTGCGTATGTGTTCTTCATCATCAACTCCTCATGGACATTCCCACGGACAACATCTGAGCCATCCAGCAGGCTATTCGGTTGATGCGCGCGAATTGTTACGCGGGCAAGGAAACAACCCTGCATTTTGCGCCTGCTGACGATGAAACGCATGTGCGGAACGCCAGACTGTCGTGCGACAGTATGGCATTCATCAGCTTTGCCCCTATAGGCTGCGTCGCATGACCCGTTTTCAGTTTTCCATTGCCGCCACCGATGGCAACGCGCGCACCGGCACGATTACGATGCAGCGCGGCGAGATACGCACGCCAGCGTTCATGCCTGTTGGCACGGCAGCGACAGTGAAGGCGATGAAGCCTGAGGCGGTGCGCGCCACCGGCGCCGATATCATTCTGGGCAATACCTATCACCTGATGCTGCGCCCCGGCGCAGAGCGGGTGGCCCGGCTTGGCGGGCTGCACAAATTCATGAACTGGGATCGCCCCATCCTGACAGACAGTGGCGGCTATCAGGTGATGAGCCTGTCCGAACTGCGCAAGATCACCGAAGAAGGCGTCAACTTCGCCAGTCATCTCGATGGATCGCGCCATATGCTCACGCCCGAACGCTCGATGGAGATCCAGCGGCTTCTGGGATCGGATATCGTCATGGCGTTCGATGAATGCCCGCGCGCGGATCAGCCGCGCGATGAAATTGCCGCTTCGATGGAAATGTCCATGCGCTGGGCAAAGCGCAGCCGTGACGGGTTCGATTCCGGTGAAGACCATGCCGCGCGCGCGGCGCTGTTTGGCATTCAGCAAGGCGCGCTGGATCGGGAACTGCGCCAGCAAAGCGCTCAGGCGTTGACCGAGATCGGGTTCGATGGGTATGCGATTGGCGGGCTGGCCGTGGGCGAGGGGCAGGAAGCGATGTTTGCCACGCTTGATTTTGCGCCCGCTCAGTTGCCTCAGAACGCACCGCGTTATCTTATGGGTGTCGGCAAGCCCGATGATCTGGTTGGCGCGGTGGAGCGCGGGGTTGATATGTTCGATTGCGTGTTGCCCAGCCGGTCTGGCCGCAACGGGCAGGCGTTTACCTGGAACGGCCCGATAAACCTGCGCAATGCTCGTTTTGCCGAAGATTCCGCGCCGCTGGATGCATGCTGCACATGCCCGACATGCGGAACCTATTCGCGCGCTTATCTGCATCACCTGATCAAGGCCGGAGAGATTCTGGGCGCGATGCTGATGACCGAACATAACCTGTCATTCTATCAGCAGCTGATGCAGGCGATGCGCGATGCGATCGGGGAAGGGCGCTTTGCCGCGTTCGCGGCCGATTTCCGGCGGGACTATCTCAGGCCCTGATCCGCGCTTGCCCGGAAGATTCTTATCCTGGCGCGCCCAAACACCCGGCGGTATCTCGGCGGCATTAAGTTGCGTTTTGCGCAAGTATGGTCGTAGACTCTGCGATTGACACCTTGGAGTCAGAAAGTGATAATTTTCCGCCTGAGAGCGAGGTTTTCTGCGCTTTGCGATCCTTGCGGCCAAACATGATGCGGGATGCCGCTGGGTGTTTCGCAAGCTGCGCCGCGGTCGGTGTAACGAGGGGCAACGGTTACTATGGTAAATTCGGGCGACAATGCGCGGCAGGCGGAAACAGCCAGGGCAAAGCTTGAAGGAGGCCTTTCCAGCGAACGCGTCAAGGCGGCGCAGGAAGCTGAACATGAGGCGATCGACGAAGTTGCCGCTGGAAAGGACACTGCGCATGACGAGGGCGTGAATGCGATCATCAGCGGCGCCGCGCCTGACGATGCCGCCCTGATGCGTCGTTGGCTGGGCTTACCCAAGCCGCCTGGCAAACCGCGCCGTTCCAATGATACGCTGGTCGAAAACTGGCGGGATGGCGTCTATCCTTATCGATACAAGATGCTTCGCCGCGATTATGAGCGCGAGAAGTTCGTTTTGCAGACCGAACTGCTGAAACTTCAGACGTGGGTTAAAGAAAAGCAGCAACGCCTGATCATCCTGTTTGAAGGGCGAGATGCCGCCGGAAAAGGCGGTGCGATCAAGCGTTTTATGGAACATCTCAACCCGCGCGGTGCCCGCGTTGTCGCGCTGGAAAAACCAAGCGATGTGGAATGCGGCCAATGGTATTTCCAGCGCTATGTAGAGCATCTGCCCACCACGGGTGAAATCGTGATGTTTGATCGCAGCTGGTATAACCGGGCCGGCGTGGAGCGTGTGATGGGTTTCTGCACGGATGACGAATACGACGAGTTCCTTCGTCAGGCTCCCGAATTCGAACGCAATCTCGTGCGTAGTGGCATTCATATGATAAAGTTCTGGTTTTCGGTGAGCCAGCATGAACAGCACCGCCGGTTTGAGGAGCGAAAGGTGCATCCGCTCAAGCAGTGGAAGCTGTCGCCGGTCGATCTGGCGTCGCTCGACAAATGGGACGATTATACGCGCGCCAAGGAAAAAATGATCTTTCACACGGATACCGCGGATTCGCCGTGGACGGTGGTTAAATCAGATGACAAGAAGCGCGCGCGGCTTAACGCCATGCGGTATGTCCTGCACTCCCTGCCTTATGCTGACAAGGACCCGGAGCGGGTGGGCAAAGTCGATGACCTGCTGGTCGGACGGCCCAACATCATCCACGAACGCGATGAACACGCCTTTGGAGAATAGTCGGGGATTTTGTCGGCCCTTCGCAATGAGAAAGTGCCGGTTAAGGATGGAAGCAAAAAAGGCGGCCCCGAAGGACCGCCCCTTTTGATAGTTACGACCGATGCCGGTTTTAACGCGAATAGAACTCGACCACGAGGTTGGGTTCCATCTGCACCGGATAAGGCACTTCGTCGAGCGTCGGGACGCGCACGTAGGAAACCTTGTCGGTGCCATCGGGCGAAATGTAATCGGGAACTTCGCGCTCGGGCAGGGCCTGTGCTTCGATCACCAGTGCCATTTCCTTGGCCTTGTCGCCCAGGCTGATGACATCGCCGATGTTGATGCGGCGACTTGCAATGTTGCACTTTACGCCATTGACGCGAATGTGGCCGTGCGAAACGATCTGGCGGGCTGCAAAGATCGTCGGCGCGAACTTGGCGCGATAGACGACCATATCAAGGCGGCGTTCGAGCAGGCCGATCAGGTTCTGACCGGTATCGCCCTTGATCTTGGTTGCTTCCTGATAGGTGCGCTTGAACTGTTTTTCAGTGACATCGCCGTAATAGCCTTTCAGCTTCTGCTTGGCGCGCAGCTGAATGCCATAATCGGAAAGCTTGCTCTTGCGGCGCTGGCCATGCTGTCCGGGGCCATAGGCGCGGCGGTTGACCGAGCTTTTCGGGCGGCCCCAGATGTTTTCGCCCATGCGACGGTCAAGTTTATACTTCGATGCTTTACGCTTCGACATGTTTCATCTCCAAATTTGCTTCGCAGCCGGCGTGGCCGCGCATCGTTTCCCGGAACGCACCATCGCACCTGTTGTGCCATGCGGCCGCTGCTTCACCGGAGTGCAGAGCCAATCGGGCAATTCCGCCATGAGGCGGGTGCCGAAGTGAAGCGCGCGAATACGCGCTGGCGCGTGAAAGTCAAGCTTTTCGCAGCAATCACTCGACGCATGCGCGCGGCGAGGCTAGGGGGCGGGCCATGAGCGACAAAATCCATTTGCCCGATGAATGTCAGACCATGGCGGATGTGCGCGCCGGGATCGATACGCTCGATGCCGAAATCGTTGCGCTGCTGGCGCGCAGGTTTGGCTATATGCGAGCTGCCGCGCGGATCAAAACGCAGCGCGCCGACGTGCGCGATGAAGCGCGCAAGGCCCAGGTGATCGATAATGCCCGTAAAGTAGCGGCGCAACTTGAGCTTCCCGACGATGTGATCGCCGATATCTGGGAACGCCTTGTCGAAGGCTCGATCGAATATGAACTGACACAGTGGGACCGGACCCGCGGCTGACGCGCGAATGCCGAATGATTGCGCCGTCAATCGCGATCCTTTTTGGGTGGTGCGCGTTCCAGCGTGCTGAGAACGCCGCGCAAGGTGCGCACTTCCAGACTGTTCCAGCGCGGCTTGGTCAGCACGGTGCGCAAGGTCTGGCGCGTAACCTCGGCGCGAATTTCCGGCCAGAAATAGTTCTTGGGCTCCAGCATTGCTTCAAGATGCATGATCAGACCTTCCAGCTCTTCTTGCGGGGCCGGCGGCAGTTCATCGTCGGGGGCGGGAAGGTCCAACCCGGAAGCTTTTGACCATTCATAGGCGCACAAGACCACCGCTTGCGCCAGATTGAGCGATCCGAAATCGGGATTGACCGGAACTGTCAGGATCGCACTTGCCAGCGCGACATCCTGCGTTTCCAGACCTGAACGTTCCGGGCCGAACACGATGGCCGAAAGCCCCTGCGCTTCAAATATCCGGGTTGTCGCCGCTTCGGGGGTGACGATTGGCTTGGTAATGCCGCGCCTGCGCACGGTTGTTGCATAAACATGCGCGCAATCGGCCACGGCATCGGCCAATGTTTCGTGCACTGTCGCGCGATCGAGCACGATATCCGCATCTGCCGCGGCCGGACCGGCAGAAGGATTGGGCCAGCCATCGCGCGGGGAAACAAGCCGCATTTCGGTCAGCCCGAAATTGAGCATCGCGCGCGCCGCCTTGCCGATGTTCTTTCCGAGTTGCGGACGCACCAGAACGATGACCGGGCGGCGATCAGCCGGGCTGGCCATTGCTCTCTCCGGCTTCCTTCACAGTGCTGGCGAACTCCTCGAAGTCACGCGCTTCGCTGAAATCGCGATAGACAGAGGCGAAGCGGATGTAGGCCACGCTGTCAATTTCGCGCAGCCCATCCATCACCATCTGGCCGATGGTGCGTGATGAGACTTCGGTATCGCCCAGCGTTTCGATCTGGCGTTGGATGCCGGAAACGAGCTGCGCGATCTTTTCAGGTTCGACATCGCGCTTTCTGCACGCAAGCTCCACCGATTCTTCCAGTTTGCCACGCGTGAACGGTTCGGTCTTGCCGCTGGTTTTTACCACCGTCAGCTCGCGCAGCTGGATACGTTCGAACGTGGTGAAACGCGCGCCGCAACTGCCGCACTGGCGGCGGCGGCGGATCGCGGTGTTATCCTCGGTCGGACGGCTGTCCTTGACCTGGCTGTCCTCGTTTGCGCAAAATGGGCAGCGCAAAGGCTACATCCCTTCGTAGATCGGGAAGCGGGCGCACAGCGCTTCAACGCGCGCGGCAACGCTTTGCTCGATCTGGGCATCGCCTTCATCGCCGTTTTTGCGCAGACCATCGACCACTTCGGCAATCAGCTGACCGACAAGACGGAATTCATCCGGCCCGAAACCGCGCGTGGTGCACGCAGGCGTGCCAAGCCGGATGCCCGATGTCACAAACGGCTTTTCCGGGTCGTTGGGGATGTTGTTCTTGTTGCAGGTGATTGCTGCGCGATCGAGCGCTTTTTCCGCAAATTTGCCTTTGGCGTTGTAGGGGCGCAGATCGACAAGCATCAGGTGATTGTCTGTCCCGCCGGACACGATATCGAGGCCTTGTTCCTTAAGGCTGGCGGCCAGCGCCTTGGCATTGTCTGCCACGGCTTTGGCATAGGCCTTGAATTCGGGCGTCATCGCTTCGGCGAAGGCCACGGCCTTGGCGGCGATAATATGCATCAGCGGGCCACCTTGCATGCCGGGGAAGATCGCCGAATTGATCTTCTTGGCAATCGCCTCGTCGTTGGAAAGGATGATGCCCGAACGCGGGCCGCGCAGCGATTTGTGCGTGGTTGTCGTCGTCACATGGGCGTGGGGAACCGGGCTGGGGTGTGCGCCGCCAGCCACAAGGCCGGAAAAGTGCGACATATCAGCCAGCAGATAGGCGCCCACTTCATCGGCGATCTCGCGGAAACGGGCAAAATCCCAGAACCGCGAATAGGCCGTGCCGCCGCAGATAATCAGCTTGGGCTTGTTCTCACGCGCGATGCGGGCAACATCGTCCATGTCGATCGTGTGGTCGTCATCGCGCACGCCATAAGGCACGGGGTTGAACCACTTGCCGCTCATATTGACGGGTGAGCCATGCGTGAGGTGACCACCGGCCGAAAGATCCAGCCCCATGAAGCTGTCGCCAGGCTGCAGCAGCGCCAGAAACACTGCCTGGTTCATCTGGCTGCCTGAATTGGGCTGCACATTGGCAAACCCGGCACCAAACAGCTTTTTCGCGCGCTCTATCGCCAGCGTTTCAATTTCATCGACATATTCGCACCCGCCATAATAGCGGCGGCCCGGATACCCTTCTGCATATTTGTTGGTCAGCACCGAACCTTGCGCTTCCAGAACCGCTTTGGAGCAGATGTTCTCGCTGGCAATCAGCTCGATCTTGTCACGCTGGCGGCCCAGTTCCTTGCCGATCCAGCCTGCG
Organism: uncultured Sphingomonadaceae bacterium; assembly: GCA_947258815.1. Taxonomy (GTDB): domain Bacteria; phylum Pseudomonadota; class Alphaproteobacteria; order Sphingomonadales; family Sphingomonadaceae; genus Novosphingobium. The sequence goes on along the minus strand of CAMYJW010000030.1, from coordinate 30,806 downwards.
ATGTCCGGGTCGGTTTCGGCAAGGCTGGCGGTGAAGAAACCTTTGGTGCGCACGGCGCTGAGAGTGTCTGGGCTGGTGCTCATGCTGATTGCCTGTTCGATGTGGGGTTGGAAAGTTTGTCGACGCGGCGCTGGTGGCGGCTTGACGCATCATTGGCGCCGGCGAAGTCGGTGGATAGGAATGCGTCGAGACAGGCCTTGGCCATGTCCGCACCCGTCAGCCGTGCGCCCATCGCGATGCAGTTGGCATCGTTATGTTCGCGCGCAAGGGCGGCGGAAAGCGGTTCGGACACGAGCGCGCAGCGCACGTTCAGGTTGCGGTTTACGGCGATGGAAATGCCAATCCCCGATCCGCACAAGGCCACGCCGCGATCCGCATCACCGGAAGCCACAGCTTCGGCCAGTTTGTATCCGAAATCGGGATAGTCGACCGAGTCCGGCGAATGCGGCCCGAGATCGGACACGTCATGGCCATGTTCGCTCAGCCAGCCGACAAGTTCGGCCTTCAGGTCAAGAGCGGCATGATCGGATGCAATGGCTATGCGCATAATGCTTCTTCGCGGTTGGGACGGGACTCAATTGGTGAGCGTTTTCCCATAAACGCGGCCAGGCGGCGAAGCCAACCTTTTCGCGCCGCCGCGGATTGTTCAATCAGCACGTTTTCAGGGGAAAACCGGAATTCACTGATCCAGGAATGAACGCATTTTCCGCGATCGGCTCGGGTGTTTGAGCTTGCGCAGCGCCTTTGCCTCAATCTGGCGGATACGTTCGCGCGTGACCGAGAACTGCTGGCCGACTTCCTCCAGCGTGTGATCGGTGTTCATGCCGATGCCAAAGCGCATCCGCAGCACGCGTTCTTCACGCGGGGTGAGGGAGGCGAGAACGCGGGTGACGGTTTCCTTGAGGTTTGACTGGATCGCGGCATCGACCGGGATGATCGCGTTCTTATCCTCAATGAAATCGCCCAGATGCGAATCTTCCTCGTCGCCGATCGGCGTTTCAAGGCTGATCGGTTCCTTGGCGATTTTCATCACCTTGCGCACTTTTTCAAGCGGCATGGAAAGGCGTTCTGCCATTTCTTCAGGCGTTGGCTCACGCCCCTGTTCGTGCAGGAACTGGCGGCTTGTGCGCACCAGCTTGTTGATGGTTTCGATCATGTGTACCGGAATACGGATCGTGCGCGCCTGATCGGCGATAGAGCGGGTGATCGCCTGCCGGATCCACCAGGTTGCATATGTGCTGAACTTGTAGCCGCGGCGATATTCAAACTTGTCGACCGCCTTCATAAGGCCGATGTTGCCTTCCTGAATCAGATCAAGGAACTGCAAGCCGCGATTGGTGTATTTCTTGGCGATGGAGATGACGAGGCGCAGGTTTGCCTCAACCATTTCCTTCTTGGCGATGCGCGCCTCGCGCTCGCCCTTCTGGACCATGTTGACGATCCGGCGAAATTCGGTGAGCGACATGCCGGTGGCCGCGGCGATATCGGAAACTTCGGCGCGAATACGCTCAACCGAATCCGCTTCGGCCGATGCAAAGGCGGCCCATTTCTTGTCCTTCTTTGCAACATCGGTCAGCCAGACATCGTCAAGCTCACGTCCGACATATTCCTTGAGGAAATCGGCGCGTTTGACTTTGTGGCGCTCTGCCAGACGCAGCATCTGACCGCCCAATGCGGTCAACCGGCGGTTGAAGGCATAGAGATTATCGACCAGAAACTCGATCTTGGTCGCGTGAAATTTCACGCTTTCGACTTGCGCTGTCAGCTCTTCGCGCAGCGCCTGATATTTCTTTTCCTTGGCGGCGGGGAAATCGTCGCCCACGCCCAGCGCATCAAGACGCTCTGTCTGAATTTTCTCAAACTTCTTGAACAGGCTGGTGATCAGCGCGAATTTCTCAAGCGCATCGGGCTTGAGCGCGGCTTCCATCTGCGCAAGGCTTAGCGTGTTGTCCTCATCGTCATCGTCGCTCTGACGCCGGGATGAGCCTTCGGAATTTTCACCGTCCTCGCTGTCCTCACCGTCTGCCGATTCTTCATCGCCATCATCATCGTCCTCCTTGAAGGAAGGTCCGGCGGTAGCCTCGCTGATCTCGCCATCGTCCTTGTCGTCCTCATCGTCGGACAGGGCTTCGGGCGCGGGTTCCTTGGTCAGCATCGCATCGAGATCGAGGATCTCCCGCAGCTGCATTTCCTCGTTATTGAGGGCTTCGGACCACAAGATGATGGCGTGGAACGTGATCGGGCTTTCGCACAGCCCCAGAATCATCATGTCACGCCCGGCTTCGATGCGTTTGGCGATGGCGATTTCGCCTTCGCGGCTGAGCAGTTCAACCGCGCCCATTTCGCGCAGATACATCCGCACCGGATCATCGGTGCGCTCGGTCGTTTCCTTTTTCTTGGTTTCGGTGGCGGGTTTCGCAGCGGCCTTGTCGTCCGCCTGAATTTCATCGACGCCCTGCTGCTCTTCCTCCGCGGCCGAATCCTCGTCGCTCTCGACGATATTCACGCCCATTTCCGAAATCGCGGACATCACATCCTCGATCTGTTCGGACGACATCTGGTCCTGCGGCAAAGCCTCGTTCAGTTCGTCATACGTGATCACGCCGCGCCGTTTTGCGCGGGCAATCAGCTTTTTGATCGATGCTTCGTTAAGGTCAATCAGCGGCGCATCGGCACCGTCTGCCTTGTCGGATGCCGCGTTGTCTTCGCTCTTCTTCGTTGCCATTCTATCGCCCTGAATCACCGGCGCTTCCATCGGAAACCGCCTCGCGTTTGGTGGCCATTAGCCCCAATCGCCTGTCAAATTCCAGTTTTCTCTCACGCAAGCGTTGTTGCTCCGCAAATGCCTCGTCCGACCATTCCTCATCCAGCCGCACCGTCGCTTCGGCAAGGGCTGCATCAAGCGCCGGTCGCTGAACCAGCAGACCAAGTGCCTGTTCCAGTTCCTCTGCCGCTTCGGCGGGGGAAACTTCGGCCCCCAGAAAACCGAAGCGCAGCCCTGCATATTCAGCGGGTTTGGGCAATTCCAGACCTTGCTCGATCAATATGGTGGACAGTGTGCCGCTTTCAAGCGGTCCGCCTGAATCATGACAATCAAGCAGACAGGAGAACCGCGAATCGACACCCGGCGTGCGCGCCAGCACATCGGCATGGCGGGCAATTTCTTCCGGCCAGCGAATCAGCCCTGCCAGGATCGCTGACGACAGTGCATCGCGCGATCCGCCGTCAGTAGCGCGGCGAAGGCGGCTGATGTTCTCGGGAGACGAAGTGCGCGGCTGCAATTGCCCGAATGCGGGCTTCTGTTTCCAGTCTGGCCGCTTTGTCCAGTTGCTCTCGCGTTTCGGGAAAGCGAAAGACGAGAAGCGGTCAAGCAGATCGCGTCGGTAAAGCGAGCGGATATCCTGCTCGGCGATGCTTTCAACATGCGCGAGCAAACGCGCTTTCAGACCCGCCTTGTCCTCCGGCGTATTCAGCGGGATGGCATCGCGCTCAGCCGTCCACAGCATATCGACCAGACTGTGCGCTTCGCGCAGCTTCGTTTCCAGTGCGCCAACCCCTTCGCGCGCGATGAGATCATCGGGATCGAGGCCGGGCGGCATGGTCACGATTTGCAGCGAATGCGCAGGTTTCAGCATCGGCAACGCCCTGCCAACCGCGCGCATGGCGGCGCGCTGGCCTGCTGCATCGCCATCGAAACACAGGATCGGCGTTTCAACCTGTCGCCAGAGCAGTTCGATCTGCTGCTCGGTCAGCGCGGTGCCGAGCGGGGCAACGCATTCCTCTATCCCGGCGGCGGCCAGCGCGATCACGTCCATATAACCTTCAACGACGATCATCCGGCCAGACTGGCGCGCGGCGGGCGCGGCGCGGTGGAGGTTGTAAAGCGTGCGGCCTTTGTCAAACAGCGGCGTATCGGGCGAATTGAGATACTTGGGCGCGTCGGTCTTGCCCGAATCGAGAATGCGCCCGCCAAAAGCGATCACCCGGCCACGCGCATCCTCGATCGGCAGCATCAGCCGTCCGCGAAACCGGTCATAAGGATCGCGCCCGTCAACCGCGATGCGCAGCCCGGCTTCGATCAATTGCGCTTCGGGAAAGCGGCTCAGCGCGCGGTTAAGAGCCTGCTTGCTCTCAGGCGCATAGCCAAACCCGAAACGCTCCATCGTATGCGCATCGAACCCGCGTGATTGCAGATAGTCGCGCGCCGCCGCGCCATCGGCGCCGCGCAGATTATCGACGAACCAGTCCTGCGCGGCTTTCATCACATCATACAGCGTATCTCGCTTTTCGGCGCGCTGTGCGGCCTGCGGATCGGGGGCGGGCACTTCCATCCCGGCCTCAACCGCCAGTTCCTTCACCGCATCCATGAAAGACAGCCCGCGCTGATCGGTCATCCAGCGAATCGCGTCGCCATGCGCGCCGCAGCCAAAGCAGTGGTAAAACCCCTTTTCATCGTTGACCGTGAAACTGGGCGATTTTTCGTTGTGGAAAGGGCAGCATGCCTTGAACTCGCGCCCGGCCTTGGTCAGCCGCGTGGTGCGCCCGATCACGCCGGACAGCGTGAGGCGCGATCGCAATTCGTCAAGCCATTGAGGACTCAGCACGCTTGCCGCACCTTCCTTTGCATCTGTGTTTACGCCTCAGCCCAGCGCCGCTTTGACCAGCGCACTTGCCTTGCCCATATCGAGCAGGGCGCCATAGCGGCCTTTCAGCTCGCCCATCACTTTGCCCATGTCCTTGATCGATTCGGCGCCAACTTTGGCTTTCGCTTCCTCAATCGCGGCGCGTGTTTCGTCCTCGCTCATCTGTTGAGGCAGAAATTCCTCGATCACTGCCAGTTCCGCCTTTTCGCCTTCGGCGCGGTCCTGACGGCCACCCTGTTCGAACAGGTCGATCGATTCCTTGCGCTGTTTGGCCATCTTTTGCAGCACTTCGGTGACCAGATCGTCATCAGAGGGCGGATTGTCCGCATTGCGCAGTTCGATATCGCGGTCTTTCACTTTCGCCAGAATAAGACGAAGCGCGGCGGTGCGGGGCTTGTCGCCCGATTTCATGGACGTAACCTGAGCGGACTTGATCGAATCGCGAAGCATGATGGTGTGTCGATTTCCTGTGATGTCGAAAGAATAGCGCGCCAAACTAGCAAGCCTGCAACGCTTTTGCACTCCTCGCGCTTGACGCACTGCACAATGCTGTTTAGCCCCTAGTGCTTAGCACGCATCACTGTCCTCTGTTAACGGAGCGCCTCATGGCCGACCCCGCATCTTCGCACGCGCCTCAACCCGATGGGGCGACGGGCGTTCTGGTTATGGCCGATGGTTCGGTGCTGTGGGGCAGGGGCTTCGGGGCGACCGGCGATGCGGTGGGCGAAGTGTGCTTCAACACCGCGATGACGGGCTATCAGGAAGTGATGACCGATCCTTCATACGCGGGCCAGATCGTCACTTTCACGTTCCCGCATATCGGCAATGTCGGCACCAATGACGAGGATCTGGAATCGCAAACCGATTCGGCTGTCGGATGCATCGTGCGCGAAGATGTGACGCTCGCCTCCAGCTTCCGCTCGCGCGGTGAATTTGGCGATTGGCTGAAGGCGCAAGGCAAGATCGGCCTTTCCGGGATAGATACGCGCGCGCTGACGCGGCGTATTCGCGTAGCTGGCGCGCCCAATGCCGTGATCGCGCATGACCCGGACGGAAACTTCGATATTCCAGCCCTGCTGCAAAAGGCGCAAGGATGGCCGGGGCTGGAAGGCATGGACCTGGCCAAGCTGGTCACGCGGCAAGGCGAAGAAAGCTGGGAAGGCTCTACCTGGAGCCTTGGCAAAGGCTATGGCCGCTCTCCCCATGAAGAACGCCCGCATGTCGTTGCGCTGGATTTCGGAGCGAAAGACAACATTTTCCGCAATCTGGTGAAAGCCGGCGCGCGGATCACCGTTTTGCCTGCGCAAACACCGGTAGAGGATATTCTGGCGCTAAGCCCCGATGGCGTGTTCCTTTCCAACGGACCGGGCGATCCGGCGGCAACGGGCGAATATGCGGTGCCAACGATCAGGGCGCTGCTGGAAAAAGACGTGCCGCTGTTTGGCATCTGCCTTGGCCACCAGATGCTGGCGCTGGCAGCCGGCGCAAAAACCGCCAAGATGTTTCAGGGCCACCGCGGCGCGAACCACCCCGTTCAGCGCATCGGCAGCGACTGGGGCGAGACAGAGGGTCTGGTGGAGATCACCAGCATGAACCACGGTTTCGCCGTCGATAACGCCAGCCTGCCCGACACGATCGAGGAAACCCACCGATCTTTGTTTGACGGCACCAACTGCGGCATTTCCATCAAAGGCAAACGCGCGTTCGGCGTGCAGTATCACCCGGAGGCAAGCCCCGGACCGCAGGACAGCTTTTATCTGTTCGAAAAGTTTGTGGGGATGTTGGGGTGAAACCCGACATTGCCACCTATATTGCGGCTGCACTCAATTCGTTCGCGAAAACACACGAGGGTGGAACAATTCGCGGCCCAAGGGACGCACTTTCAGGATTTGCCAATGAGGCTTGCGGCTTCATTGTAGAAGAATCTCTAGTTGTTAAAGCCCTAGCCATTTTGGAAGAATGTAAAATTGCTACCGTGTCATCCGATCTATACGCTGGCGAATTCATGAAAATCGATGGCAGGTTGGTAAATGCGTTCGTGTCGAATGGCCAACATGATCTTATGGAGGTCGAAGCGTTAGCAGAAACACGCGCGGAAGGTATTGAAACTGTGCTAGCAGAGTTCGAAAGCCGTCCAGCTTTCCTATTACACAAGTACTCAGTATTTCAGACCTATAGGGAGTTTGGTGATGATTGGTTACAGAAAGCGCTCCGAGGAATCGAAGTTGCGATAACCCGTGGAATTCCTGCTTCAGATCGGATTGTTGAAGTTGATCACAATGCAGCTGCCGCAGGGGAGATTTCGTCTCAGTTCGAGGAACTCCAAAGGAGACTCGAGGCCGACAATGACACAGGCGATCTTGTCGACGAGCAAAAGAGTGCAGCTCTGCAAGAGGTTTCTAGACTCAGAGACTGGTGGCTAGCGAGCAAGATAAGAGTCAATTCATTTATTGCCTTAGCTAGGTCCACACTTGGCTGGATTAGCGAAAAAGCAGCGTCGGCGACCGTTGGCGATCTCTCGAAAAGACTTCTCCATCTGATTCTGGAATTTTTCAACTAATGCCCAAAAGAACTGACATCTCCTCGATCCTCGTCATTGGCGCTGGTCCGATCATTATCGGTCAGGCGTGCGAGTTTGATTATTCCGGCACGCAGGCGATCAAGGCGCTGAAGGAAGAGGGCTACCGTGTGGTCCTCGTCAATTCCAATCCGGCAACGATCATGACCGACCCGGACATGGCCGACGCCACGTATGTTGAGCCGATAACCCCCGAAATCGTCACCCGGATCATTGAGAAAGAGCGCCCCGATGCGCTGCTGCCGACAATGGGCGGGCAGACCGCGCTGAACTGCGCGCTGGCGCTGTTTGACGATGGCACGCTGGAACGGCTTGGCGTGCAGATGATCGGCGCGGATGCCGATGCCATCGACAAGGCCGAGGATCGCCAGCGGTTTCGTGAGGCGATGGACAAGATCGGGCTGGAATCGGCGCGTTCCGGCGTGGCGCATACGCTGGAAGAGGCGTTTGCGGTTCTGGAACGCACCGGGCTGCCTTCGATCATTCGCCCCAGCTTCACGCTGGGCGGCACCGGCGGCGGTATTGCCTATAACAAGGCCGAATTCGAACATATCGTGCGCGCCGGGCTGGATGCGTCGCCCACCACAGAGGTTCTGATCGAGGAATCGCTGCTGGGGTGGAAAGAATACGAGATGGAAGTCGTCCGCGATCGCAAGGACAACGCCATCATCATCTGCGCGATTGAAAATGTCGATCCGATGGGTGTGCATACGGGCGATTCGATCACCGTCGCGCCCGCGCTGACGCTGACCGACAAGGAATACCAGATCATGCGCACGGCCAGCATCGCCGTGTTGCGCGAAATCGGCGTTGAAACGGGCGGGTCCAACGTCCAGTTCGCCGTCAATCCCGAAGATGGCCGGTTGATCGTGATCGAGATGAACCCGCGCGTTTCGCGCTCGTCCGCGCTGGCATCGAAAGCAACCGGCTTTCCGATCGCGCGCGTCGCCGCCAAACTGGCGGTTGGCTATACGCTGGACGAGATCACCAACGAGATCACCGGCGCAACCCCGGCCAGCTTCGAGCCGACGATTGACTATGTCGTCACCAAGATTCCGCGTTTTGCCTTTGAGAAGTTCAAAGGGTCTGAAGCGGTGCTGTCCACCGCGATGAAATCGGTGGGCGAAGTGATGGCGATTGGCCGCAATTTCCCCGAAAGCCTGCAAAAGGCTCTGCGCGGTCTGGAAACCGGGCTGGACGGGTTTAACAGGGTTGAGGATCTGGAAGGGGCAGGACGCGATGTTATCAATGCCCGGCTCTCCACCCGCTCGCCCGATCGCCTGCTGGTCGTCGCCCAGGCCATGCGCGAGGGACTGAGCGTTGAGGAAATTCACGCGATCACGCATTACGATCTGTGGTTCCTGCGTCATATCGAAGATATTATCGTCGAAGAAACGCGGATCATGGAAGATGGCCTGCCGCGCGATGCCGAAGGTTTGCGGCGGGTTAAAGCAATGGGCTTTTCCGATAGCCGTCTGGCCAAGCTGGCGGTGCGTTCGGTCCATGTTGCAGGCAGCGCGGCCGAAGCGCGATCATCGGGTTCGGGCCTGTTGCATGATGCGGTAAAAGCCATGGCAGGCGCCACCAGCGAGGCCGAAGTGCGCGCCTTGCGCCACAAGCTGGGCGTCTTGCCGGTGTTCAAGCGGATAGACAGCTGCGCCGCCGAATTTGAGGCGATCACGCCTTACATGTATTCGACATATGAAAAGCCCGCGTTCGGCCCGCCCGAGGATGAGGCAATGCCTTCCGACCGGCGCAAGATCGTTATTCTGGGCGGCGGCCCGAACCGGATCGGGCAGGGTATCGAGTTCGATTATTGCTGCGTGCACGCCTGCTTCGCGCTTTCCGAAGCGGGCTATGAAACGATCATGGTGAACTGCAACCCGGAGACGGTTTCGACAGACTATGACACATCGGATCGCCTGTATTTTGAACCGCTTACCGCCGAAGACGTGCTGGAAATCCTGCGCGTGGAAATGGAAAGCGGCGAACTGGCGGGGGTTCTCGTTCAGTTTGGCGGACAGACACCCCTGAAATTGGCGCAGGCTCTTGAGGATGAAGGGATTCCGATCCTTGGCACCTCTCCCGATGCGATTGATCTTGCCGAAGATCGCGAACGGTTTGCCGCGCTGGTAGAGAAACTGGGCCTCAAGCAGCCCGAAAACGGCATCGCGCGCAGCCGCGATGAAGCGGTCGCGGTGGCAAACCGGATCGGCTATCCGGTGCTGATGCGGCCCAGCTATGTTCTGGGTGGCCGCGCGATGGAAATTGTCGATAGCGAACAACAGCTTGACGATTACATCAACACTGCGGTCCAGGTCTCGGGCGATAGTCCGGTGCTGATCGACCAGTATTTGCGCGATGCGATCGAATGCGATTGCGATGCGCTGTGCGATGGCGACGATGTTGTCGTTGCCGGGGTGATGCAGCATATCGAAGAGGCGGGCATTCACTCGGGCGACAGTGCCTGCACATTGCCGCCTTACAGCCTCTCACCCGAAATCGTTGCAGAGATGGAACGGCAGGCCGATGCGCTTGCACGCGGCCTTCATGTGCGCGGGCTGATGAACGTGCAGTTCGCGGTGAAGGACGATGAGGTTTACCTGATCGAGGTGAACCCGCGCGCAAGCCGCACCGTGCCGTTTGTCGCCAAGGCCATCGGACAGCCGGTTGCCAAGATCGCATCGCGGGTAATGGCCGGCGAGAAGCTGGCCGATTTCCCGCCGTTCAGACGCGAGCTGGACTATATGGCCGTCAAGGAAGCCGTATTCCCGTTTTCACGCTTCCCCGGTGTCGATCCCGTGCTCAGTCCCGAAATGAAGTCCACGGGCGAAGTTATGGGAATTGACAAGGATTTTGCGACTGCCTTTGCCAAAGCGCAGATCGGCGCGGGCACGAAGATTCCCGAAGAGGGCATTGTTTTCGTCTCGGTGAAAGACAGCGACAAGCAGCATATCCTGCCTGCTGTCAAAGATCTGATCGGCCTTGGTTTCGCGGTTGTCGCGACCGGCGGAACGCAGAAGTTCCTTGCCGATGCGGGACTGCCGGTTGAACGGATCAATAAAGTGGCGGAAGGCCGCCCGCATATCGTCGACAAGATTATCGACGGCGATGTCGCGATGATTTTCAACACGACCGAGGGCTGGCAAAGCCTGAAGGATTCGCATTCTATCCGCACATCCGCGCTGAACGAGAAGGTTCCCTACTTCACGACAGCGGCGGCGTGCATCTCGGTTACACAGGCAATTTCGGCGATTCGCGGCAGCAAACTTGAAGTCCGGTCGTTACAGGATTATTATAGCGGGAATTGATCTCGCCTCCCTACATTGTGAAAGGTCAGTCTGTTCCCACCGGAACGGCACAGTGGCTTAGTCGCAAAAGCCGGGGAGGCCGCAGAAGGAAGTACGCAAATGGCAAGTGTCGAGAAGTTCCCCATGCTGGCTGACGGCTACGAAGGGCTGATGGCTGAATTGAAGGCATTGCGGGAAGAGCGGCCGCTGATCGTGGATGCGATCGAGGAAGCGCGCGCGCACGGCGATCTGTCCGAAAATGCCGAATATCACGCCGCAAAAGAACGTCAGGGCCAGGTCGAGGCGACAATCGGCGATCTTGAAGACAAGCTTAGCCGCGCGCAGATCATTGATCCTTCATCGCTGACCGGCGACAAGATCGTGTTCGGCGCGACTGTCACGCTGCTCGACGATGATGACAAGCCGGTAAAATACCAGATCGTCGGCCCATATGAGGCAGACGCGAAGATTGGCCGAATCAGCTATAACTCGCCGCTCGGCAAAGCGCTTATCGGCCGCCGGGTCGAGGATGAAGTGGAAGTGACGGTACCTTCCGGTGACAAGTTTTACCTTGTCCAGAAGATCGAATTCATCTGATTATCAGGGCTGACGCGGCCGGACGGCCGGATCAGGCTTCCGGCTCGTCCAGATCGGGCTCAAGCAGCCGGTGCAGATGCACGATAACGTATTTCATTTCGGCATCGTCAACAGTGCGCTGGGCCTGTGAACGCCATGCCTCTTCGGCGCTGCTGAAATCGGGATAGACGCCGACAAGATCGAGTTTTTCAAGTTCGACAAATTCAAGGCCGCGCGGGTCTGTAACCCGTCCGCCCATAACAAGGTGGAGTTTCTGCATTCGGATCGCTTTCCTGGGGATGGGAGAGAGGTATACGCTATAAAGCGCGCGGCCTGAACTGCAAGTGGTGCGGGTTTAACGCTGCAACTTGTCTTTCAGCTCGCCAGCCTTCTCACCGATCTTGCCCGCATGGTCGGCCAGTGCGCCCGCGCGATCGCGAATGTCGCTTCTTGCAGCCTCGGCTTTTTGAAGGGCTTGTGTTGCCAGCGCGAGCGATGCGGTCCCGATTGCATCGGCGAAAGCAGATGAACGGCGCGTGACATAAACCCGGTTCCGGCGCGGAATAAGCGCGGCGGCTAGCGCGCCAACGGCCAGCCCGCTGGCAACGGTAAGGACCGGATGTTGCTTTACAAAATCAAGCGCCGCGTATTCTTTTGCTGGCGGGGCACTGGCGGTTGGCAACTGGACGATGTCTGTGCCGGTATCCGCTGGTTGTTCGGAAAGTTCATTCGTCGATTGCGTCATGTTCGGATTCCTCGTCGTCGATGTTCGCGTCGCTCAACACATGATCAAGCGCCGCAATGATCGGATTACGCAGGAACCACAGCGCCAACGCTGCGAAAGTTCCGGCAACAACCCCCTTGTTCTCTCCCGCCACCGCGCGCGCTTCTTCATAGGCGCCGCGTGCCTGTTCGCTTATCTTGTCGGCAACCCGGCCGCCGACACTGCGCGTTTCCAGATCGCCTTTGACGCGGGCAAGCCGCTCATCGAACAGCGTGCGCACCGCATCGCGTGCCGCCCTGTTCTCATAAACCTTGTCTGAAAGCTTGCCCATCAGTCCGGCTTATCGTCTTTCAGCACTGTTTTCATCCGTTTGATGCGCATGAGGATAAGCGCAGCACAAATCAGCACTGCCAGCAGTAAACCGCCCGTAACAGCCGCTGTCGCACCCCACAGCCCCAGCACCGGCCCCAGCGCGATCACCGTGCCCATGATCAGCGCCATCAGCGCAAAGTACACGAACACCGCCGCAAACGCGCCAAGTATGGCGATCCGTTTCGCTTCATTGCCGGCAAATGCGGCGCGCGCCTTCTGATAGGCAAATTCGGCTTCCGCCAGCGCGCGCGCATCGGTTGCAAGCTGACGAATATCGTCAGGCAATGAGCCTCCCTGCGCCTCTTGTTGTTCAGGAGAAGGCGGCGTTTGCGTCACATCTTCCATACTGGCTCAGAACGGCTGTGGAACTGGCGGTTACCGGCCCCGGAAAAGACGAGCGAGAACAAATCCGGCCGCAGCGGCAATGCCAACGGCAAGCGCGGGTTTCTCACGCACGAATTCTTTCGCATCTTCGCCCAGATCATCAAGCGATTTTTCGTCCAGCCTGTTTGCCGCGTCCTGCATGGATTTGGCGGCGGAGCGCGCATAATCGCCATATTGCGCACCGACTTTTTCGTCGATGGCAGCGGCATTTTCTTCAACCAGCTTGCCCAAGCCGGAAATAGCCTGGCTGGCCTTCGCCTTGCCCTCGTTGGCATAATTGTATGCCATGTCTTTGGCTTCGCCGGATTTTGCGCGGGCTTCTTCCTGCCATTCGCTGGAGGTCTGCTCCGCCTTTTCGCGGTAGGTGCCGGCGCGCTGCTTTGCCTCGCTGCCAAGCGCCTGCGCGCGTTCCTTCGCTTCCTTGCCCAGCGCTTCGGCACCAGCCTTGGCTTCTTCGATGGCTTTGGAGAAATGCGATTTGGCCGCGCCTTCGGATGTCGGCTCGGGTGAAATATCGTTGTTCGGAGTGATCGACTGATCGGCCATGGTCTTCGTCCTTGTTGCGCCTTGGCAGGCTCATAGTCTGGATATGGGGCTTATCGGGTATAGCACAAGCCGATGAATTTGACGCAACGCAACTTGCCACCAAAAGCCTTGCTGCTAAGAGCGCGGGCAACCAACCTTCCCATGTTCGTTTTCAGGAGTATCAACCGCGATGACCGCCATTATCGACATTCATGGCCGCGAAATTCTCGACAGCCGGGGCAACCCCACCGTTGAAGTGGACGTATTACTGGAAGACGGCAGTTTCGGCCGGGCTGCCGTGCCGTCGGGCGCGTCGACCGGGGCGCATGAGGCGGTTGAACTGCGCGATGGCGACAAGGCGCGGTATTTCGGAAAAGGCGTGCTCAAGGCCGTCGATGCCGTGAATGGACCGATCTCAGAGGCGCTGCTTGGCCGCGACGCGGAAGATCAGCGCGAGATCGATATGATCATGATGGCGGCGGACGGCAGCGCCAACAAAGGCACGCTGGGCGCAAACGCGATCCTCGGGGTCAGCCTTGCCGCGGCCAAGGCTGCGGCCAGCGCACGCGGCCTTCCACTTTATTCGTACATCGGCGGAGTATCCGCGCATGTTCTGCCGGTGCCGATGATGAACATCATCAATGGCGGCGAACATGCCGATAACCCGATTGATTTTCAGGAATTCATGGTCATGCCGGTGGGCGCGAACAGCCTGGCCGAAGCGGTGCGTTGGGGCGCAGAGATATTCCATACACTGAAAAAAGGCCTGTCAGACAAAGGTCTGTCCACCGCGGTTGGTGATGAAGGCGGTTTCGCGCCCAATCTGGCAAGCACGCGCGATGCGCTGGACTTCATCATGCAGTCTGTTGAAAAAGCCGGTTTCAAGCCCGGATCGGATGTCACGCTTGCGCTCGATTGTGCATCGACCGAATTTTATGCCGATGGCCGCTATGACATGGCCGGTGAAGGCACCTCGCTGAGCGGTGAGGAAATGGCCGAGTATCTTGCGGAGCTGTGCAAATCCTATCCGATCCGCTCGATCGAGGATGGCATGGCGGAAGACGATTTCGCGGGCTGGAAAGCACTGACTGACAAGATCGGCGATACCGTGCAACTGGTTGGCGACGATCTGTTCGTAACCAATCCCGCGCGTCTGACGATGGGTATTGGCGAAGGTCTGGCCAATTCGCTGCTGGTCAAGGTCAACCAGATCGGATCGCTGACTGAAACACTGGAAGCCGTTTCCATCGCACAGCGCGCCGGTTACACGGCGGTTATGTCGCATCGCTCGGGCGAAACCGAGGATGCAACTATTGCCGATCTCGCGGTTGCCACCAACTGCGGCCAGATCAAGACCGGCAGCCTCGCCCGGTCTGACCGGCTGGCGAAATACAACCAGCTTATCCGTATCGAGGAAGAGCTGGGCGATACCGCGGTGTATGCGGGCGAAAGCGCATTCGGGAATCTCGCCAACTGAGATACCCCGGCGCGCGCGTCAGTTCAGCCGCCGAATTCAGCCTGTCAGTTTAGCCATTAAAGCGTGACTGGAGGTCCAGCAGAGCCATCGCGGCTTTTGCGGCTTCTCCGCCTTTGTCTTTCTGACCGGGATCGGCGCGCACGATAGCCTGCGCCTCGTTCTCCACTGTGAGAATGCCGTTGCCGATGGCAATTCCGTCCATTGTCAGCGCCATGATCCCGCGCGCGCTCTCGCCCGAAACGATCTCGAAATGATAGGTTTCGCCGCGAATCACCACGCCAATCGCGACAAACCCGTCATATTGGTCTGCCTCAACCGCCAGCGATATCGCGGCGGGAATTTCCAGTGCGCCCGGCACGGTGATCACATCGGCGGAGTGTCCGGCACTCTCCAGCGCCGCGCGCGCGCCGGAAACGAGCATATCGTTCAGCCCGTCGTAAAAACGCGCCTCGACTATCAGGAAACGGCTCATTCTTGATCTCCATCGTCTATCGACCGTCTGCCGATGATGTTCAGGCCATAGCCTTCCAGCGCCACCAGCGATTGTTCAGCATTTGAAAGCAGGACCATATCGTGAATGCCCAGTTCCGCCAGAATCTGGGCGCCAACGCCATAATCGCGCAGTTCCTCGGCCTGTGCCGCCTCGCGCTCCTGCATGCCCGCGCGCAACTTGATGGTGTGCGCCATAACCCCGCGCATTGGCTTGTTGATCACAACGATCACGCCCGCACCTTCTTCTGCCACGATTTCCATCGAACGGCGCAGGAGCGAGGAGCGGCTGTTTGCCTCACCAAGAATATCGGCGAAAACCGAAAGTGTGTGCATGCGCACCAGTGTGGGATTATCGGAATCGATGCGGCCCTTGATGAGCGCGATGTTCTCATCCCCGGTTGCCTTGTTGAAATAGGTTCGTGCGCGCCAGGTTCCGCCCCACTGGCTTTCGAACGTGGTTTCCGCGCGCATCTCGACCATCCGGTCATGCCGACGCCGATAGGCGATAAGATCCCGGATCGTGCCGATCTTGAGATCGTGCAGGCGGGCGAACGTGATAAGATCGTCCATCCGCGCCATCGAGCCATCGTCGCGCATGATTTCGCAGATCACACTGGAGGGGTTCAGGCCCGCCAGTCGGGATAGGTCGACGCCGGCTTCGGTGTGCCCGGCGCGAACCAGAACCCCGCCATCGCGGGCGCGCAAGGGAAAGACATGGCCCGGTGTGACGATGTCGTTCTTGCCCCGCGTGCCATCGATGGCAACACTGATCGTGCGCGCCCTGTCCGCCGCGGAAATCCCTGTGGTCACGCCTTCGCGGGCCTCGATGGATACGGTAAACGCCGTCTCATACGCGGTGCCGTTGTGGCGGCTCATCGGTTCGAGATCGAGTTCCGCGCATCGTTCCGAAGAAAGCGTCAGACAGATCAGGCCGCGCCCGTGCGTGGCCATGAAATTGATTGCATCGGGCGTCGCCATCTGCGCGGGAATGACAAGATCGCCTTCATTTTCGCGGTCTTCATCGTCCACCAGCACGAACATACGGCCATTGCGCGCCTCGTCGATAATTTCCTCGATTGGAACGAGCACCGGGCGATCGTCGTTTGCCTGAAGGAACCGTTCGAGCTTGCCGAGTGTTTCGGTTGTCGGGTTCCAACTGGGTTCGGTGCAATCACGCAGCGTGTTGGCGTGAAGTCCGGCAGCGCGCGCCAGTCCCGCCCGGGTCATTTCGCCATCGTTCACAAGCTGGCGGACTCGATCTATTATCATCTCTGTCATAGTGGCTCTGTCGCTATCACACTATAATGTGATGACAAGGATATTATCACATCAAAGCACATATTTTGGCGCTCCAACGCGCGAAACCAGACGTGAAAGTCTCGCAATGTCGCGCGGCTACTGATAAGCGTTATCCATGTCGAAAACCGGCTCGCTTCCAGCACTCTATCGCCAGGCTGCACGCGCGCGGCGCATCTCGCTGATCGCGGAAAGTTATCGACTGTTGCTGGGCGCTTCGCTGGTCGATTCGGGGCCGGAAACCGTGCAGGCGTTATGGGAACTGCCCGCGGTTGTGGTCGCCCATGGCACAGAACCCGATCCTGTGTTCTTTTTCGGGAACGCAAGCGCGCTTGCTGCGTTTGAATGCACGGTTATGGAATTTACGACGATGGCATCGCGATTGTCCGCCGAGGCGCCGTTACGTGCGGAACGTCAGGCATTGCTTGAGCGCGTGACGGCAAACGGATTTATCGAGGATTATGCAGGCGTGAGGATTTCCAGATCAGGCCGACGCTTTGCGGTTGAAAAAGCAATTGTCTGGAACCTTATAGACGATCAGGGTTCATACCACGGACAGGCGGCGACGTTTACCTTGTGACAGCGCGGCGAACAAAAGTTAGCAATTCGGGATTTGAGGTCGAATGACCATCGCGCTACAGCGAAAATATCGCGTTGGCCACAGCATCGGATGGCTGGCACTTGGCTGGATGCTTATTCCTTGCCCGGCAACGGCACAGGAGGTGGGCGACGCGCATTTGCCGCAAGTCGAGCCGATTGTCAGCGACGAGGAGTTCAGACAGAGCATCCCCGCGCTGGAGCAGTCCGAAGATCAAGGCGCCGATGGCGAGCTTTATAAGCCCCTGGAATCAATAGCGGAGTTTGAACGACGAATGGCGGCGGAAGACGCTGCCACGCAGCCACAAGGTTCTGATACGCCCGGCGCGGCGCAAACTGCTGCGGCAGCATCGGTTCTGGACGATGGCGATGTGGTTGAAGAAATCGGCGATGCGTTGATAAGCGACAAGGAACTGTTGAAACCGCTTCTGCCGATTGACCGTTTCGAAGTCACGCCTGTTGAATATGCGCAAGCTGAAGACGCGCTTGAGGAAACATCGATCAGATATGAGACCCGATTGAACGGTCTGGAATCAGCGAATCAGGAAAGCGGCACAGATCTGGCAGCGATGTTCCGATC
The DNA here is from genome assembly GCA_947258815.1 of uncultured Sphingomonadaceae bacterium. GTDB lineage: Bacteria > Pseudomonadota > Alphaproteobacteria > Sphingomonadales > Sphingomonadaceae > Novosphingobium. The sequence goes on along the minus strand of CAMYJW010000030.1, from coordinate 13,272 downwards.
GCTTTCCGCGCTTGAGAAGAATAGTGAAGCAGCCAACGTCGCGATGATCTCCGCCCGGCTTGATGAAGATGCCGATCTCATGAGCACGCTGCTCGCTTCGGAAGGCTGGTACAGCCCGATCGTCAGCGCGCGGATAGAACGACCCGATGAGGGAGACAGCGGGCCATATCGTGCGGTGCTCGATATCACACCGGGTCAGCGTTATGTGTTCTCCGAAATTATCGTCGCCGCCCGGCCAACGGTTCCACCCGGTCTTGCCAGGGATAACCTTCCGCTCAGCATTGGCGAACCGATCATCGCCGAACGTGTGCAGCGCGCGGAAGCCAATGTTACCGTGGCATTGGGCGAACAGGGCTATCCGTTCGCCAAGATCGGCCAGCGCGACATTTTGCTGGATCGCGAAACCGGCGAGGGTGCCTATACGCTCCCTGTTGAAATTGGGCCGCGATCGCGTTTCGGAGATTTCGCGACGCAAGGCGAAGCCGTTTTCGATCCCGATCACATCGCGGTTCTGGCGCGTTTCAGGCGGGGCGAACTTTACGATCGCCGAAAGATTGACGATCTGCGCAAGGCGCTGGTCGCAACCGGGTTGCTCTCCACGGTATCCGTCGAACCGGTCCGAAGCGGAGAAAGTGCCGGAGAAGACAGCACCTTTGCAACAATTCTGGTGAACCAGACCGCCGGCCCGCCGCGCACCATCGCCGGAAGCGCTGGCTATGGCAGTGGCGAGGGATTCCGGCTCGAAGCAAGCTGGACCCATCGCAACATGTTTCCGCCAGAAGGCGCGGTGATATTCAGCGGTGTTGCCGGAACCAGAGAGCAAGGCGCGGGCGCAACATTCAGACGCGCGAACGCCGGCAAGCGCGACCGCACTTTCGAGCTTGTCGGTGAAGTGCTGCACAGTGAATTCGATGCGTTCAGCGCTTATACCGGACGTCTGGCCGCGCGGATAAGCCGCGATTCCACGCCGATCTGGCAAAAACGGATGACCTATTCCTTCGGCGCGGAATTGCTGGCGACGGCGGAGAAGGATTACGATCCGGCAAGCGGCATGCGCGATCGCCAGACATATTTCATCGGCGGGCTAAACGGCGAGTTGGGGATCGACCACTCTAACGATCTGCTTGACCCGACCAGGGGTTTCAGGCTGACGACGCTGATCCAGCCCGAAGCCTCTATCGACGGGGGATTCACGCCTTACGTTCGCGCCCGCGTCGATGGCTCTGCGTATTATCCGGTCAGCGATGGGCTGGTGATTGCCGGGCGCTTCCGGCTCGGAACCATACAGGCGGCCAAGGTTCAGGACGTCGCCCCATCGCGCAGGCTTTACGCGGGCGGCGGCGGCTCGGTGCGCGGATATGGCTATCAGCAGCTTGGGCCGCTCGATCCTTTCGGGGATCCGACGGGCGGACGCAGCCTCAACGAACTGTCCGCCGAAGTGCGCTATCGCTTTTCCGATTTCGGCATCGTCGGATTTGTCGATGCCGGTCAGTCCTATGCCCGCACAACGCCTGACTTTTCAAACCTGCGTTACGGGGCCGGGATCGGCGGCCGCTACTACACAAACTTCGGCCCGCTACGCGTCGATATCGCCACCCCGATCGATCGCAGGCCGGGGGAAAGCCGCGTTAACGTGTATATTTCCATCGGACAGGCATTCTGATGTCCGAAACTGAACAGACAACCCGCGAAGCGGACCAGCCCGGCACTGCGTCTTTGCGAGAAAGATGGCCCCGGTTCTGGCTGAAGGAGGTGGGGAAAGTTCTGGTGGGGTTGTTGTTGCTGCTGGTAGCAGGGCTGCTGTTGCTTGATACCTCGCCCGGACGGCGCCTTGTTGCAGAGGCCGTGCGCACCATCCCCTTCGAAAGCGGCATGCGGATCGAAATCGGACGGATCGGCGGATCGCTTTATGGCGATATGGTCCTCCACGATCTTTCGATCCACGATCCCAAAGGCGAGTTTCTGTTTTCGCCCGAAGTGAAGCTCGATTGGCGACCGCTCGCCTATCTGGGCAATCATGTCGATATCCGCTCGGCAACGGCACAGCGCATGACATTGCAGCGCCTGCCTGAACTGCGCGAAACACAAAGCGATGCGCCGCTTTTGCCCGATCTGGATATTGATGTTGCAAAGCTGGAAATCGAACGCTTCATTGCCGCCGCGCCCGTCAGCGGGGTGGAACGGGTCGCGGCAATCAGCGGCAAGGCCCATATCGCCAGCGGACGCGCGCAAATCAGCTTAGATGGCAAAACGCTGAAAGGCGCGGCAACGGGTGGCGGCGACGCGCTGTCGCTCGTGCTTGATGCTGTCCCGGCTGAAAACCGGCTTGCGATCAAGGCAGATCTCAGCGCGCCGCGACAAGGGATGATCGCCGCACTTGCCGGACTGCGCGACCCGCTCGCCGTGAAAATCAGCGGCAAAGGCGACTGGACGGCATGGAACGGCAAGCTGACAGCCCGATCCGAACAGAACACGGTTGCGGATATCAGGCTGACTGCGCGCGACGGAACATTCGCGCTGAAAGGCCCGGCAACACTGGCGATGTTTGCGCCTGACGCGCTGTCCGGGTTGCTGGGCTCTCCTGTGCAAATCGATCTCTCCGCTGCAGTGGAAAAGCGCCGCGCGACTGTCGCCGGGGGGCTGCAGAGCGACACGTTTTCACTGTCCGCCAACGGTCTGGCCGATCTGGGAAGCAATCGTTTCGACGATTTCAGACTTGCATTTGTGGTGCTGCGGCCATCGGCGCTGGCCCCCGATCTGCGCGCCAGTGGATTGCGCGCGCTGCTGACACTGGACGGCGCATTCGCCACGCCGCGCATCGCCTATTCGCTGAATGCCAGACGGATCGTGTTCAGCGATATCGGCGTTGAAGCGCTTTCGGCCAAAGGCGCGGCCACAATTGACGCCGAACAGATCCTGATACCGGTCAACGCCACCGCGCAACGGATTACCGGGCTTGATGCCGTGGCCGGAGGCAAACTTTCCGATGTCAGGCTTGATGGCGATCTGGCGATTAGCGGCGCGCGCATCCTTTCAGACAACATGCGGATCAGATCGCCACGGATCGACGCAACCGCAATCATTCTGGCGAACATGGATACCGGCCTCTATTCCGGCGCGATAGACGGGCGCATTGCGGGCTATCGCATAGAGAGCGTTGGCATTTTCAATGTCGAGACAGACGCGGAACTCGAAACCGCGCAGTCTGGAGAATTCGCACTTGCGGGCCGGGTCCGCGCCCGCTCAACCCGGCTGCTGAACGACACCCTGCGTGACTATCTCGGCGGCAATTTCGTCGCCGCATCCGACGTCCGCTATGGCGCGGACGGGACGGTTCGCTTCACCAATCTTACGCTCAATGCGCCCGATCTGCGGATCACCGGCGGCAAGGGAAGCTACTCGGCTGACGGTCAACTCGCGTTGAGCGCGAACGGCATGTCTGATCGCTATGGCCGGATCGGTGTGCGCGTTGCCGGAACCATCGCCGACCCGAAAGCCACGTTGACGGCGGACCGGCCCGGATTGGGTATAGGGCTTGCCGATCTCGAAGCGCGATTATTGGGCGCTGGGCAAGGTTATCGTCTCGGACTGAAAGGCGATACAGATTACGGCCCGCTCACGGCGGATGTAACGCTGGGAACGCGCGGCACGACGACCGTCAGGATCAACAGGGCCGAACTGTCTGGAATCGCGTTTACCGGAACCTTGCGCCAAACCCGCGCCGGGCCATTCGCGGGCACGCTTTCGGCCAGCGGCAACGGGCTTGGCGGCATCGTAGAACTTGGCGCGCAAGGCAAATTTCAGCAGGCCAAGTTCAAGCTTCGTGCGAACGGCACGCGCTTTTCAGGCCAGGCCAATCTCTACCTTGGATCGGCGATCATCGATGGCCGCGCGGTGCTGTATGACAATCCGCATATCGTGGCGGACGCCCAACTTGCGGATACGCGATTTCGTGGGTTCGCGATCAATGCCGCGCGGATTGAACTCGATTATCGCGATGGCCGGGGGCATGCCAAAGCACTGGTTGAGAACGGCGGGAAAGCACCATTCCGGCTTGCGGCAAATGCCGATTTGAAGCCGGATCTATGGGCCGTGGCGCTCAACGGAAAATCGCGCGGCGTTTCGTTCAGAACAGCCACTCCGGCGCGTATCCTTCCGCGCTCTGATAACTATGAACTGTTGCCGACGAAGATCGATATTGGCGGCGGAAATGTGCGCCTTGCGGGCAACTATGGCAAAGGTCTCAAAATCCAGAGCAGGCTGGAGCGTGTCGATCTCTCCACGATCAACGCGTTCATTCCCGGTCTTGGCATTGGCGGCAAAGCCACCGGCAGTCTCGATTTCAACCAGCCCACCGCGGCCACCTTTCCGCGTGCGGATGCGCGCCTTACGCTCAACGGTTTTACCCGGACAACCGCATCCGCTGTCAGCCAGCCGGTCGATATCAGTTTCGCCGGCAAACTGCTCGCCGATGGCGGCGAAGCGCGCGCGGTGTTTCGCAAGCGCGGCAGCGTGATCGGGCGGATGGTGGCCAGCTTGCGCCCGCTTCCGCCCGGCGCGGGGCCATGGACCGATCGCCTTGCGCGCGCCGCGCTCGGCGGCGGCATTCGCTACAACGGCCCTGCCGAAACGCTGGTCTCGTTTGCCGGTCTGCCAGGGCAGGAGGTGAGCGGATCGCTGGGGATCGCCGCCGACTTTTCCTGCCGCCTCGAAGCGCCGTGTCTGACGGGTGTGGCACGCGGCAAGAACCTGCGATACCTGAACGAGGAGTACGGAACCAGACTCACCAACCTCAACTTTTCCGGCACCTTTGGCGAAGACAGATTGCGGGTCGAACAGCTTTCCGCCGATGCCGGAAAAGGGACTGTGACGGGATCGGGATACCTCAGCCTTTCCGCGTCGGCTGGCTATCCGATGGACATCGCGCTTGAGCTTCGGCAGGCCCGCATCGCGCGTAGCGATCTCATTTCCGCCAGCGCGACCGGGCCATTGCGGCTGACCAAATCTGCCGGAGAAATGGCACTGCTTTCGGGCACGCTCACTTTGCCTGAAACGCGCTACAAAATCGTGCGCGAGGGTGCGGCACAGGTTCCGCAGCTTGCCGGAGTGCGTTTCAAACCGCGCAAGGGCCGCATGCGCATTACCGGGGAAGAAGCGGCAGACCCGTTCACCAGTGTGTTTGAGCGTGTGCGGCTGGATATTGCCGTCAAGGCGCCGGAGAAGCTTTATGTTTCCGGCATGGGCCTCGATTCAGAATGGCGCGCGAGTTTTCAGGTCACGGGCACCAGTGCCGCGCCGCAGATGGCGGGTAGTGTCAATCTTGTGCGCGGGAATCTGGCGTTCGCGGGCCGCGCGTTTGAACTGACGCGCGGCAGCATCGGTTTTACCGGCGGCAGAACCATCGACCCGACGGTGCGGATCGTCGCCAGTGAGGCGATAGACGATGTGGACGTCAACATCGAAGTTGGCGGCCGCGCCACCAATCCCCAAATCGGGTTCAGCAGCACGCCGTCTCTCCCCGATGATGAAATCCTCTCGCGAATCCTGTTCGGCAGTTCGATTGCCAATCTGTCGGCGGTTCAGGCGGTTCAGCTAGCGTCTTCGCTCAATTCGTTGCGCGGCTCTGGGGGAGGGTTGAATCCCCTCGGCAAGCTGCGCTCGGCAACCGGCATAGACCGTTTGCGCATTCTTGGCGCAGATGAGGAAGCGGGCAGGGGCACCGCGCTTGCGGCGGGGCAGTATCTGACCGACGATGTCTATGTCGAACTGATAACCGATACGCGCGGTTTCACCGCAACCCAGCTTGAAGTGAGCATCACGCCTTGGCTATCGGTGCTTAGTCAGGCTGGGGGATCGGGATCGAGCAACGTGAATGTGCGGATCAGAAAGAGTTATTAGGATGCGCGCGGTCGTCCTGCTGCTTTGCGGACTTCTTCCGCTGAGCGCGTGCAGCGACGAACCGGATTTCGATTCGCGTTTTGAACAGGCCGAAGAACGGATCAGGGACAAGGCGAGAGCGCTGGATTCAGAGCTGGTGCCTTCTGAAAACCAAACCCAGATGGATGAAACCTTGCAACCAACCGATCCTGACCACGCGGATGGCGCAGATACCGGCCCTTGAACAGGTTCATTTGGCGCAACGCGGACACCCCGAATTTCACCCTGGCGATTCAGTTGCCCTTTACTCTCTTGCGCTATGTAAATGCCCTTATCGCCAGGAAATGCCCGCTGGAGGGGCCTGCAAGATGGAGCAAACCGGGGAACCGGGCCGGAAATCCGAACGGCAACCGCTGTTGCTTAACGCGCGCTGTCGCAAGTCCAGCTGGCTTGTCGATCATGTAGAACTCGCGAATATCTCGCAGGGCGGATGCTGCATCGTCGGCGGCGGCGAGGGTTTGCAACAGGGGCAGGCCGTAACCATCCGGTTTGCCGATCTCAAGGGTGTCCCCGGCACGATCTGCTGGACAGAAAATAAGACCGCTGGCGTGCGCTTCGACAAACCTCTCGATGCGGCACTGATCGCCGAGCTTGCCGAAACTTATGCGTTCACCCCGTCAAACGTCATCAACATCCGGGACTACGCGACCGGCAACTGACTTGCCCGAGCCGATACATATCCAAAGCAGAAAAATGGTGTACGCTGGACGTCGACCTGAAGGACCTGCGGGTTGGTGCTTACATTGTACCGAATGGTATCGGCTGTGTCAGGTGCAATCCTTTTCCGTTGATTTCTGAGATTCCTTTTCGGACCGAAGAAATGGCTTCTTCGCGCCCTCGTTGCGGAAAATGGACATCAAAGCCCCGCAGTTGAAAAGCTGACATCGGCGCAAAGGCCCTTGCCGTCGGAATTGAGGGCAATCCTCGCCCCCATGGCATCGCAAATATCGCGCGCGATTGCGAGGCCAAGGCCGGAGCCCGGCTTGTCAGCATCGAAACGCGCACCCACTTCGAAAGCAGCGGCGATCTGTTCCTCGCTCATGCCGGGACCATCATCGGCGATTGAAATGTCGAACCCTTCCCCGTCCGTGCATTGCAGCGAGACAGTCACACGATTGCGCGCCCATTTCCCGGCATTGTCGAGCAGGATGGAAAGCAACTCCGACAAATCGACCGGATCGACCGGCAGGACGGCGCCGTCGCATTGCTCGCTCGATATTTCGAATTGCTTTTCGGGATGGAGTCTGCGCATCGCGTTGAGGATCGGCACCAGCAAATCGGGCAATTGGCTTGCCGCACCAGGCACGCGTGGTCCCACGACCGAGCGAGCGCGGGCAAGCTGATATCCGATCTGCTGTTCCATCATATGGGCTTGGTCGAGCAGGATTTTGGCCGACGGCGCGCAATCGGGTTTTGCCGCCAGCCGTTCCGCTTCATCGGTCACCACTGCCAGCGGTGTGCGCAGCGAATGGGCTAGGTTGCCAGCCTGCACCCTGGCTCTTGTGATCATCTCTCCATTCTGGCGGATGAAAGCGTTGAGATCTGTCACCAGAGGGGCGATTTCGGCGGGATAGGTCCCTTCAAGACCCGCGGATTGCCCGCGACGCAGCTGCGCAACGGCGGCACCCAGCCGGTCAAGCGGCCTTAGCCCGAAACCGATGATCGCCATACCTGTCGCCAGCAGCAAAGCTCCCAAGGCTACCAGCCAAGGCGTCAGCTCACGCGTAAAACTGTCTATGAGCCGGTCCAGCTCGCTCTGGTCCGTGGCGATAACAAAGTGGAGTTGCTCGCCATTCGGCCCCGGCTCTATCACGCCATAGGTGATAGCGGGGCCGGTCGGCCCGGTTTCGACCTTGTGTGCAATTTCCGGCGAGTGGGCGATGCTTGCGTCCAGTTCGCCACGCGTCATGGATTCCGATTTCAGAGTGCGTTTGCCTGGCGTTGTGACCTGCCAGTAAAAGCCCGACAGCGGTACTTCGTATCGTGGATCGGAAAGCGGGCGGGACAGTTCGGGCTGGCCGTCCTTGTCCATACGAGTGAGGCGCGCGAGCTCGCGCACATGGACTTCCAGTTCCTCGTGATAGCTTTGCTCTACATGGCTTTCGAATACGCGCGTTGCCGAATACCAGATCACGCCCGTTCCGAGCACCACCCACAGCATGACCGCCAGCAGGAACCGCAGGCGCAAACTGCCGGAATGCTGGTTGGTTTCAGAGGCATTCTTGCTCATTGGCCGAACCTGTAGCCCATGCCGCGCAAGGTTGTGATCCGATCCTTGCCAATCTTGCGGCGCAGGCGGCCCACCAGCACTTCGACCGTATTGAGCTCGCGTTCGGCTTCCAGTTCATAGAGGTTTTCGAGGATGTCGGCCTGCGGCAGCACTTGGCCGGCGCGGCGTATGAACAGGTGCAACAGGCGGAATTCCTGCCGGCTGAGAGTGAGCTGTTCGCCGTCCAGTTCCACCACATGGGTCAGCGGGTCAAGCCGCAGCCCGGCATGTTCCAGCACATTCTCGCGCTTGCCCATATGGCGGCGGAACTGCGCATTGAGCCGGGCGAGCAGTTCTTCGAAGCGGACGGGCTTGACCACGAAATCATCCGCCCCGGCATTGAGGCCTTCGACCTTGTCCTGCCAGCTGCCACGCGCGGTCAGGATCAGGATCGGGCAATCGACGCGGTTGGCGCGCCAGTTGCGCAGCAAGTCGACGCCATCGCCATCGGGTAGGCCCAGATCGAGGATGATCGCGGCCATCTTGTCGAGATCGGGCCAGTTTTCGGCTTCGTCGCTGGTCTTGGCGAGATCGACGGCGAAGTCGGCGCCACGCAGGCGCTCGCTGAGGCGGCGGCCCAGTTCCACATCGTCTTCCACCAGCAGCAGGCGCAATCGCTATCTCCCGCGCCCCAATGGGGGCTCCATCCATATCGGGATAGGCCACGAAACTGACAAGAAGCTGGCAAACTGACAAGTTGCTGTCAGCTTGGCGGCGCATCATCGCAAGCATGAGACTGCGCCACCTGACCACTTTCGCCGCATGCTGTGCGCTGACAATCCTCTCCGCTTGCTCGGGTGGTGGCGATTCCGGCGACGACGCACAGACCGACACCGATCCGCTGGCCGGGTTGGAGATCACCACCGCCAAGGCCGAACAGGCGCAAGGCGTCCCGCTGGGCACAGTGCCCGGCATGGTGACGCTGCCGCCAGAGGCACGGGTGGCGGTGACCGCGCCGTTTCCGGGCGCTGCGGTGCGCATCTTCGTGATCGAAGGGCAGGCGGTGCGGCGGGGCCAGCCACTCGCGCTGGTCCGCGCGGCGGAGCCAGTACAGATTCGAGGCGAATTGGTCCGCTCGCAGGCCGAGCTTGGCCTGGCCCGGTCGCGCGCAGCCCGCATGAATCAGCTTGCCGAAGAAGGCATCGTTGCGCAGGCCCGCGCGGACGAGGCCGAGGCGATGCTGCGCCAGGCGCAAGCATCGGTGGCGGAAAACCGCCGTTTGGCTTCTCTGGCCGGTGTGGGCGCCGACGGTTCGATGACGCTTACCGCACCGATTGCTGGCCGGGTCCAGCATGTCGGGGTCGAGACGGGCGGTCCGGTCGATTTGATGAATGCGCCCTTTGTGATCGAGAATGCCAGTGCCTATCGCATTGACCTGCAATTGCCCGAAAGGCTCGCACAGTCGGTTCGTCCGGGCCTGGCCGATGATGCGATATTCGCACAGACCGGCCACGGCAGCGGAAGCATTGCAAACGAGTTTCAGCGCGAGCGGATTTATTTCAGCCCGGCGAAAAAGGCTGATCGCATATCTGGCTGGACCATCATGCGCCGTATGCTGGCCGATGCCGGAAAGCCCGATGTTCCCGGCCTCTACATCTCGCGTGTCTGTGAATACTTTTGGGCAACGGTCCCTTACCTGGCTCGCGATCAGAAGCGCGTCGAAGACGTCGATTCAAACGGTCCCGATCATGCTGCTGATGCCGTCCGCTACGGCTGCCTGCGACGGGAAGCCAATGCGAAGCTAGTCCAGATTGGCGGGATTTGAGGGGCAGGCGGTGAACCAGATTACGAACTACGAAGAGTGGTGTCTTCAAGTCTTCGACTTCCACCACCAGGACGGCGAAGAGTGCACAGCGGACGAGCCGACCAGTACCGCAGGAATGTTCTATCATGGGTCGCCAAACGTGAACCTGCGCGAGTTCCGGGCAGAGATACGACGCCGCGCGAAGTCGCCAACCTTCCGCAGTCGGGTGTAAAAAAAGCTCTGTTAGATAAAAAGTTAGACAGCGTTGCATCTCTGCCACACCGGCGGCATGGATATTCTAACTTATATATAAATATCAGTGGGTTATGGTGGACGCACTAGGGATCGAACCTAGGACCCGCTGATTAAGAGCTGAAATCAGAGGGTCCTTACGCTTCCGTATGCGTCCAAAAACGGCAGAAATCTGCGATTCATAGTCCGTATTGTTCTTGAAATGTTCGCCAGTATCCACTACAAAAAGCTACCTAAGGTAGCAGGATCATATGGCGAACAAGGTTGGTTTGACAGATGCTCGGATCGCAGGATTGAAAGCACCTGCAAGCGGGCAGATTGAGGTCGCGGATGGCATCGTGACCGGTCTGCGGCTCCGAATGGGAGCGAGCGGCACCAAGACTTATATCTTGCGTAAGCGCGTCCAAGGTAAATGGTTGAACGTGACTATCGGGCGGCATGGCCCGAATTTCACTCTTGCACACGCCCGTCGGAAGGCGCGGGACCTACTCGTCGATGTTGAGCAAGGCAAAAGCATCGCCAGAAAGCCGGGAGCTAAGAGGAAGGGATCGAAGGGTGTCGGCACCGTCGCCGAACTATACGAGACATACCTGGCTCAACAGATCGTCGGCAAAAAGCGGAGCGCGAATGAGTTCGACCGGGTTTTCCGCAAGTACATTGAACCTGAGCTAGGCGACCGCCTCGCCGATTCGATCACCCGAAGCGACGTCAGCCGCTTCGTCGAGAAGATCGCATTTGAGCGGGGCAAGGAAACCCTGACGATGGCTCGCATCGTTTATCGGCACCTTTCGACGTTCTACTCATGGGCGCTCACCAGACTTGAACATTTGCCAGCCAATCCGTGCCGGGACGCCTGGCGCCCAAAAAGGAGCGAGCCTCGCGACCGGGTGCTCAGCGATCGAGAGGTCGCTGCACTGTGGCAAGCCGCCGTCGAGGATGGCTATCCGTTTGGTCATCTTGTGCAGATGTTGATTCTCACTGCCCAGCGCCGGGGAGAGGTGCTCGACGCCACTTGCGACGAATTCGACTTCAAGTGGAAAGTTTGGACTGTACCAGGAGATAGAGCGAAAAACGGCAAGGCAAATGTGGTGCCTTTATCCGCACAGGCCCTCGAGGTCGTCACTGACATCTTCACGGCCGCCGGGATCGCGCCTGAAGATGCTCACAAGCAATCCCAAATTCTATTGGCATCCAAGGTCACCAGCACAAACAGTGTCAGTGGGCTGTCAAAGGCCTGGAAGCGGATAAGGGCAAGCGTGGACGAGAAACTCGGCTATGAAGCCGCTCATTTTACCATGCATGACATTCGCCGGACGGTGGCGACCGGACTGCAGAGGATTGGAATACCGCTGGTCGTTTCAGAGGCCGTTCTCAATCATCAGTCCGGCTCGGCAATGGCTGGCGTCGCCGGGGTCTATCATCGGCATCAGTACACGAATGAAAAACGCGAAGCTCTCGCACTGTGGGGTAGGGAGGTTCTACTGCTCGTCGCGAAATATCCGCCCCAGAATCAAGAAAGATGACTGCCCGCGCCAATCCAGTCGGCGCGTAGGCGATCCATGCCTGCAACGACGCCTTCGACAATCACGTTCGAACCGATGAGATCGTCGGTAATTTCCTCGCTTTCGACGATCCAAACCTCGTCCGATTTCGTGGTCAGGATCATTCCGCGTCGTCCGCGGCTCAGCATTCCCGACACGCGTATTCGACCGGAACTCACAAACCACCCCCTGCTCAAAATTGCCAATGACGCAGCACGTCGCGCACATAGGCCGGTGTCTCGCCATTGCGTGGGATACCGCCGGCCCGCTCGACGGCGCCAGGGCCCGCATTGTAGGCAGCGAGGGCGAGATGAACTACCCCGAATTTGTCGAGCATCTGGCGTAGATATCTGGCCGCACCCAAGATGTTCGCCTTGGGATCGAAGCGATTTGAAACGCCAAGGTCCCGCGCTGTCCCTGGCATCAATTGTCCCAAACCTGCGGCGCCTGCCTTGCTGATGGCCATGGGATTATATCGTGATTCCGTCCATACAAGAGCGTCGAGAAGGCCACTTGGTAGCGAGTATTGAGCCTCAGCAGCGTAAACATGAGGAAGGTAGCTTGCCCGACGGAAGCCGGATGGCGCGCTGCCTTGGGGCTTTGGATATCGATAGGGCAAATAGGTTCGACCCGCATCTGTCGCCGGCGGCTCGGACGAGCCCGCTGGAGGCATTCTCCAAATGCCGTGTTCGACGAGACGAAAGCCATCGGTTGCTTCTGCAACGCGGAAGCCGTCGGTCGTCAACTCCGAGGCAAAGGTCATCTGAGTGGCTTCCGACTCCTGCGCGTGAGCGGGGAGGACGAACCCAAGTCCTGCCGTTGCTACTGCGGCTACTGCCGATTTCAGTCTCATTCCCGAATCCTTTGGTGGTCGAATCGTGAAAGAACATATAGAGAACAGCTGATGTAGGAAAATGAAACGTCAGCGACGCAGAGCGGAGGCTGCGCGGTTGGAGGCACGTTACGATGGAGATGCCCCAATGCACCAACACCGATCATCCCAGTTCCAAGGTCTGCAACTGGAAACCCGCGCCCGCAAGATAGTCGAGCAGCTGGGCGGTGCCTGGTCGCGTTCGCGCGGAATGTGCTGCTGCCCGGCCCACAACGACCGCACTCCTTCGCTAAGCATCACACTCGGAAAGCGCGCAATTCTTGTTCATTGCTTTGCCGGCTGCACGAACGAGGCGGTGATAGAAGCCATGGCCGGGCTCGGAATACGAATTGCGGATCTGTTCGATGGCACGAGTGGTCCGATCGTGGCCGAACCGCGCGAGGAAGTCGCCAATCGCAATGCGCTGAGGCTCTGGCGTGAGGCGTCGACCATCGCTGGCAGCCCCGCCGAAAAGTACCTCGTGTCCAGAGGCATCACGATTTCTTCGCCGGAGCTGCGTTTCCACCCGCATATGCCGCTGGGGCCAAAGGGTGCTGTCCGGTTTCTACCCGCGATGGTGGCGGCCGTGCGCAATGATGCCGGAATTCTGGCGCTGCACCGCTCCTTCCTTGACCTCGACAAAACCAGCTTGGCTTCT
>CAMYJW010000029.1 GCA_947258815.1 uncultured Sphingomonadaceae bacterium | reverse complement strand
GCAATGCGGGCATTGTTGGCAAAACTGTCCGTCTCCGCGCACCGGAAGGCCGCGCAAAGCGCCCGATTGCGGGGCGATTGCGGGCAGTATTATTCAAGCATACCAATATGTTAAATGTGTGGCGGAGCGGGTGTCCGCTTAGTTATCTCTCCAGTAGATTGATTCTTAATCGAAAAATAGTTCTTTTCCGAACCATTACCCACACTATTCCCCACACCATGCGACGGTCGCCGGTCAACGCAGCCCACCTCACCATCTTTCCTTCACACGGGTGGGGTCGCAAGTTCAATCCTTGCCGCGCCCACCATGATTTCAATGGCTTAGTTGATCTCATGCAACCATGTATGAAACAAGTATGAAAAAGATCGATTGCCCTCCCAGAGTGATTGATCTGACTCGTGAAAGTCCAGCGGGCTAACTGCGGTCGACCTTTAATGCGGGCGATCAGAACCAAAACCTCACGCCAACCACGTAATTCGTCGCGCTGGGATCTTCTCCGGCCAAACGCGCATAATCGGCGCTGCCGCCGACTTTCCATTCCTGTTCCACGCCGACATAGGGCGCAAATTCACGGATAATCTCGTAGCGTAGACGCAGGCCCAGCTCGGCACTGTCGAGCCCGGCGCCGATCCCGAGTTCGGGAATGTCCTGTGCTGCAAGATTGAGTTCAACACGTGGCTGCAGGATCAAACGTTGGGTAATGCGCTGATCCAGCTCGGCTTCGACGCGAGCGGTCAGGTCGCCCTTGGTCGAGAGAAATGCAGCCGCATCGACCTCGAAGAGATAAGGCGCAAGGCCTTGCACACCGATGACGGCATGGGTGCGTGCTGGTCCGGTCAGATCCTGTCGGACGCCTGCTTGCAAATCCCACCAGGGGCCGATTGCATGGCTCCACAGGCCTTGGAGTTCGGCAGTTTCCAGTTCTTCACCAAAGCTGCCTTCGCCTTCGGATTTGAACCAGAACTTGTCGATGTCACCGCCATAATAGGCCTGCACATCCCAGAGATAGCCGTCCTCTCCGCCGCGGGCGCGATATTCCGCACGATCGGCTTGGAACCAGGAGACCGGGAGTCCGCTGACTTCACGAGCAACTGCTGCACGCGAGGCAGCCATCCGATCTGCACCGACAAATGCATCAGCCGCATAGGTTGGACCAGTGAAGGCCTCGGGAGGGGGCGGCCCTTGCGGGATGGGCGCTTCCTCATCGGCCGGGCCATGGCCCATGGCGGCATGATCCATCTCGCCGTTCGCAGCTTGGCTGTGGTCCATCTGCGAATGATCCATGGTGGAGTGGTCCATTGCGGAATCCGAAGCCGTCTGCTCCGGCAGCGCTTCATGGGTCGAATGATCCATCGAATGATGTCCGGCATGCGGATCCTGCTGCTCCACCGGAGGAGCAGTTTCTGCCCCGGTTGCTGCGGAATGGTCGTGATCTTGCGCCAGGGCCATGCCTGGGATGCCTGCGAGCGGAAGGAAGAAAAGAAAAGCCTTGCGCATCAGCCTTCTCCCCCCTGCAGCGGGCGGACCGTGACCACCTGAAACATGCCGCTATGCATGTGATACATGAGGTGGCAGTGGAACGCCCAGTCTCCCGGCTCGTTGGCTGTCAGGTCGAATTGGGCGCTTCCGCCCGGCTGCACAATCAGCGTGTGTTTCAAAGGTTGGTGGCCATGCGGCGCATCGTTCACCAATTCGAAGAAATGGCCATGGAGATGGATCGGGTGCGCCATCATCGTGTCATTCACCAGCTTCACGCGAACGCGCTCATTGAAGGCGAAGCGGATCGGATCATCGGTGACGGCAGAGAACTTCTTGCCGTTAAAGGACCACATATACCGCTCCATATTGCCGGTGAGGTGAATCTCCTTGAGCCGAGTGGGAGGGCGCATATCGGAATTCATCTTCGCCGCGACCAGCTGGCGATAATTGAGGACGCGGTGCCCGACATTGTCGAGCCCGATGCCCGGATCGCCCATCCGGTCTACCGGGTTCATCGCAACCATATCAACGCCCGGCCCAACCGCGACGCTGGGCGGGAGCAGCGAAGTATCGCGCATGTTCATCGTCCCCGGTAGATCTGCTGCGCCCGATGCTGCCGCATCGTCACCATGACCGCCATGCGCGCCGTGATCCGAATGGCCCATATCCGCCATGGTCAGCAAGGGCGGATCGCGCAGCTCGGGAACTTGTGAACGCGCGCCAGGCTGGCTGGTGAGCATGGCAATGCCCATTCCCGAACGGTCCATGCCTTCGGCAACAATGGCAAAGGCATCACCACCTGTCGGCTCGACAATCACGTCATAGGTCTCGGCATTGCCGATCTGGAACTCGTCGACGTCAAATGGCCGGACGTCCTGCCCATCGGCGGAAATCACCGTCATCGGCAGGCCAGGAATGCGGATATTGAAGAAACTCATCGCCGCACCATTGATGAAGCGAAGGCGAATGCGTTCCCCCGGGTTATAGGCAAATTCAAGCCCGTCATCGGGGCCATGGCCATTGATAAGATAGGTATATAGCGGAGCCGAGACGTCCGAAATATCGGTCGGCATCATCCGCATGCGCGCCCACATACGACGCTCTTCACCAGAAAGCGGATAGTCGTCGGTTACTGTTGTCTTCTGGAAGTTGAAAGGCGCATCGCCAACCTTTAGTTTGCGCATGATCGCATGCGGGTCCATCTCCGACCAATCAGACAGCATGACGACATAGTCGCGGTCCACCTGGCGCGGGTCGCCATCAGCAGGGTCGATAATGATCGGGCCGTAATGGCCCATCGGCTCCTGCAGAGTATGCGCATGCCACCAATAGGTGCCTGCCTGGCGGATAGGAAATTCATAACGGAAGCGTTCGCCGGGTTCCACAGCCGCCATGGTCACACCCGGAACCCCATCCATCAGAAAGGGAAGGAGCAGGCCGTGCCAATGGATAGACGTTCCCATCGAGCTGTTGTTGAGCAAGTCGACCACAAGATTCTGGCCTTCCCGCAGTCGCACCAGCGGGCCGGGGATTGTTCCGTTCACGGTTACTGCAGGGCCATGACGGTTGCCGGTGGCAAAGCTGGAATCCTCGACTGTCATGGTAAGGTGTTCACCGGAGAGCACATCGCTTCCCTTGCGTGCCAAAGCCCCGCCATGGCTGCCGCTCGCCCATGCTGGTACCGCATGGCCAAGCCCTAAAAGGCTGGCAGCCCCGGCACTGGCAGTGAGGAATTTGCGGCGATTTACGGGAAGTGGGTTGTTGCTCATACCCGCACTTACGTCGAGCCCGGCAATACCCCTCAGAAAGTTTCGAATTTTTTGCGCAGATGCTGCCGGGCACGATAGACGCGGGTCTCGATTGTCTTCTCGGTGACATTCAACAAGTCGGCCGCTTCACGCTGAGAACGACCTTCGATCGCTACAAGGACGAGGGCCTCGCGCAGTCTGATCGGAAGTTCCGCGATCGCCTTCTGAACACTCGACAGGGCTTCGCGATCGGCAGCAAGCGTTTCGGCATCGGGTTGGTCATCCGCCAGCAACAGATCGTCTTCGAGCTTGCCAAATCCGAAGAAGCCGGCCGTTTTTCGTCTCCGCAACCTGTCTCGGCATTTGTTCAGCGTAACTGTGGTGAGAAAAGCGACGGTTGGCCGTTCGGGATCAAGTTTCGAGCGCGCGACCCAGACAGAAGCAAGCGCGGCCTGGACGGCATCTTCTGCCTCATCCGCCGATCCGAGCATACGCCTTGCAAGGGCGAGCAACTGCGGGATGAGCGGCTGAACAAGCCGGTCAAACGCTATCCTGCTGCCTTCGCGGACCTGCAAAACCAAGTCCCGTTCATCATGCTGTGCGCTCTTTATCACCGCCGATCATTCGCCGGTGTCACCGGTAAGCGAAGCAGCGACCTGCCTGTCGAACTGGTTTTGTTGTTCGGCATCAAGCAGCCCCCGCATGGCGAAGACGTGACTAACAGTCGCCTTTTGCAGATCGCCCATGCGCGTATGAACCTCATCAATCGCTGCCGCGACTTTGGGCCCGTATTCGTGTTCTTCTTCCATGGCGGTGGCAAGCTGGGCATTGGCGGCACGAAGCGACAATTCCAGTCGCTGTCGCTGGATGGCGAAATCGGCTTCGAGCTGGTCGAGCTGACCAAGCTGGGCAGCGTCAAGTTCCAGCTCGTCATGCACAAACGCGTGCAGGCCTTGTTGCTGGCGGCTATCGCGCCACTCGCTCGCGGCAAAAGCGCCGATACAACCGGCTATGATAGCCAGCACAATCGCGAGCAGGATCTGCGTTGCGCCAATCTTCATGGCGTCACATGGAGCAGCACGGCGGGGGAGAGGTCGGTTCCATCGATGAGCTGGTAACTTGCAGGTTCGGCATAGGCTGGCGCCTGGACTGTTCCGAACCCGGTGCCAAGGCCTATCACCGCCATACCGGCCATCAGCGCCAGGCGGCGGCGTTGGCCCGCGGCTTCCTCCATCTGGCCCGCGCGCATCCACACCCCATCCATGAAATCGTCTGACAGTACAGGCCCCTTGGCGCTGCCGAGGGATGCAAGGGCACGGTCCAGTTGATCTTCGTTCTGCATGCTCAATCAATCCTGCTTCTGCACCAACTTACGTATGTCGGTGCCACTCCCCTCAATATTTTTGAGGGGTGACACCAAGTGGTGCGTAACTCTGGATATCTCGACAAGCCAAGGAATGGCAAACATGACCAGCAAATCGCACCGCCTTATTTTGCCAATCCTGGCCACTGCCCTGCTTCTAGGCCTGCCTCTGGCGGCCAGCGCGCATGAAGGGCACCAGGAAGACATGAGCGATGCCGAACTGGTCCAGATGGAAATGCAGGACCAGGCCCGGCCGGTCGATCATGTAGCGGATCATCACGATGGTGACCGTCACGGCGATGCTGGCGAGGATCATCATCCCGAACGAGCCGCAGCGGAGGACGCGCCGGCCATTGAACCCCTGACACCGGAGCAAGCCATGGAAGCAGCGATTGCGCAAAATCGCGCCTCTTCGGTAAGCGATGTGCTTAGCCGCTTGCATCCGGTTGCCGCACATTTCCCGATCGCACTGCTGCTGGCCGCAGCAATTGCCGAACTCATGTTGCTGGTGCGACCATCCACCGGTCTGGAGGTAACCTCCCGCTTCCTCGTTGCAGGTGGAGCGGCTGGTGCCGTTGTCGCGGCACTGCTGGGCTGGATAGCAGCAGGCTGGCGCCTCACGGACCGCTCCGAGACGCTGGCCATCCACCGTTGGAACGGGACCGCGATCGCCGTCCTCGCCATCGTGGCCACCTGGCTCGCGTTCCGAAGCGAGAGCAGGAGAGCACTGCGGGCCGCCCTTCTGGTTCTCGCAATTGCCATCGCCGCGCAAGGTTACCTTGGCGGAGAAATGGTGTTCGGCCCCAACCATTTAGGAATCAGGTAGGCAACAATGAACCTCAAATTGCGATCAACACCTTTCACCAAACTCGTCCTTCCGCTGTCGATGCTTGGACTTGCCGCATGCAGCGATGCACCGGCGCAAGACGACACCGCGTCGACCGGCGAAGTGCCAACACCCGCTGCGCCGGGTGCTTTGGCACCAGCCGAACCAAACACAGTGCAGCCGCAGGTCGCGACTGACGAGCCGCGTTTGACCGGTCAAAGCACCTCAATCCGTCAACCCACGCTTCCAGTCGCGGCTTCTGCGCCACCTGCTGAAACGGCTAGCGGAGCGTCCGAACCGACGACCGCAACACTGGACCACCATGCGGGCCACGACATGACCAATCACGAAATGGAAGGGATGCATTCGCAATGACTACCTTGAAGATACACTCCGCAATCCGTCGCCCGGTTGCAGCAGGGCTTTTCATGCTCCTGGCGGCGTGCTCCAACGCGGCGCAAGCAGCGAGCTACACCATGTTTCGCGACCCGAATTGCGGGTGCTGCGAAGAATGGGCCGATCATGTCCATGCGGGCATGCAGGCCGAGATCGTGGTGGAGAACAGCAATGACATGGGCGCGATCAAGGATCGCGAAGGCGTACCGGTCGATTTGCGTTCGTGTCACACGATGGTGGTCGATGGGTATGTGATCGAAGGCCACGTCCCGGCAGCGGATATAGCCCGCCTCCTGCGTGAGCGACCGGAAGGCATCAAAGGTCTCGCGGTTCCCGGCATGCCGATCGGCTCGCCGGGGATGGAAATGGGTGATCGCACGCAACCCTACCAGGTGATTGCTTTCGGCAGCGCCGGTCGCAGCGTTTTTGCCAGTTACGAATAGAACCGAAGGAAAATGACTATGAAACGATTGATTGTGACACTGGCTGCAGGAAGCATGTTTGCAGGACCGCTTGCAGCGCAAGACCAGGATACTCCTGCCGGAGTCGAACAACCGCAGATGTGCGAAATGATGCACAATGGCGAACGGATGCAGGGCATGATGATGCGCAGCGAAGATGGCACGATGACCTGCCAGATGATGGAACATGGCGAGATGGATCATGCAGCCATGGATCACGGAAAGATGGACCATAGCCAGATGAGCCATGACCACATGAATCATGGGCAGCACGCGGAACCCGGCGCGATCGAAAGTGAGGCGGAAGCTCCCCAGGACGAACCTGCGGAGCAAGATCATTCGGCACACGAAGGCCACACCCCAGGCTGAGCCGTGACCGCCGGATGCGGAAACAGGCAAGCGGACCGAAAGTCAGCGTGCCTGCTTCTCAAGAAGGGCGATCAGTTCGGAGATCTTTTCCCGCTGATCGTCCTTCGACCCGGAATTGATCGCTTCATCCAAGCAATGGCTGGCATGGATCTTGAGGACCTGCATGCGCGTTGCCCGCAAGGCCGCCTCAACAGAAGCGAATTGCTGGAGAATGTCGATGCAATACCGATCTTCTTCCATCATCTTGGCAATACCGCGCGCCTGCCCTTCTATACGGCGCATGCGGGCGATTTCCTTCTCGAACTTGTTTTTCATACCCGCATCCATGCCAGTTTTGGTGCAATCCGCCAATCGGCCTTGATGCTGGGCAGACTTGAAACTCAGGCCATCTATTACTATACCCCCCTATAGTATATTTGGAAGGAGAAAAGCAATGCCGAATTCTTCATCAGTTACGAGCGTCAAGGTCTGGGGCTGGACATTCAGCACCTTCCTCCTGGTTACCTATCTGCTCTGTATCGGGTTTGGATTGGTAGCCCCCGATCAAATGCACATGCACAGGGCATGGGCACCTCTCCTTCCCGGATTTGAGTGGCTGACCCTGACCGGCTTCCTCGGAGGTGCGGTCGGGAGCTTTCTCTATGGTTGGTATGCAGCGTTCCTCCTGGTGCCACTCTACAATTTCTTCAGCCAGCGCGCCGGTTGAGACCAGCCTGATCAAAGGAACAAGCATCAATGGCACACGACAAGAACCATACGGGCCACGATCATGCCGCCCATTGCTGCCATGGTGACAGCAATGCCGAAGTTCCCAGCGACGGACGTTATGACACTGTTCCGGAAGCTTATAAGGGGGCGATCTACATCTGCCCCATGCACCCGGAAGTCCGGCAAACGCATCAGGGATCATGCCCCATTTGCGGCATGGCGCTTGAACTGGAATCGGCCACCATGGTCGATGACGGGCCGAACCTAGAACTTGTCGATTTCACGCGCCGCTTCTGGGTCGGCGCTATTCTGACTATCCCATTGCTGATCCTGACCATGGGGCCGCTGGTCGGCCTCTCCGGTATTCGGGACATCTTCGGGGAACGCACTACCTTATGGATCGAACTCGTCCTTGGCACGCCGGTGGTGGTGTGGTGCGGCTGGCCCTTCCTGGAGCGTGGCTGGAACTCGTTCCGCACGCGCAATCTCAACATGTTCTCGCTGATCGGCATGGGCGTGATCGCAGCCTATGTCTTCAGCCTTGTTGCCGTGATCGCGCCCGATATTTTCCCTGAGGGCTTCCGCGATGCGCAAGGCCATGTCGGGGTCTATTTTGAGGCTGCGGCAGTCATCGTGACGCTGGTCCTGCTAGGCCAGGTCATGGAACTGCGCGCGCGTGAGGGCACCGGAAAGGCAATCCGTGCGCTCCTCGACCTTGCAGCAAAGACCGCGCGGGTCATCCGCGAGGATGGCAGTGAGGAGGAAATCCCGCTTGACCATGTGCATGTCGGCGATCGCCTGCGCGTGAGGCCGGGTGAGAAAGTGCCTGTAGATGGTGAAGTTCTTGATGGCCGCTCGTCTGTCGATGAAAGCATGATCACGGGCGAACCTGTTCCGGTCGAGAAAGTGGCAGGCAATGCCGTTACCGGAGCCACGATCAATGGCACTGGCAGCCTTGTGATCGAGGCAAAGCGTGTAGGCGCAGACACCATGCTGGCGCAGATTGTCGAGATGGTTGCAGCCGCGCAGCGTTCGCGCGCACCGATCCAGAAATATGCCGACAAGGTTGCTGGCTGGTTCGTTCCGGCGGTGATTGGAGTCGCCGTGCTGGCCTTCATCAGCTGGGCAATCTGGGGACCGGAACCTGCACTCGCCTATGCCCTGGTTGCAGCAGTAGCCGTCCTCATCATCGCCTGCCCCTGCGCGCTTGGCCTCGCCACGCCGATGTCGATCATGACTGCCACGGGACGCGGCGCGCAGGCCGGCGTGCTGATCAAGAACGCCGAAGCGCTCGAACGTTTCGAGAAGATCGATACGCTGATCGTCGACAAGACCGGAACGCTGACCGAGGGCAAACCGAAACTGGTCGCTGTCCTGCCCGAGCAGGGCATCGAGGAAAGCGAAGTTCTCCGCATCGCCGCATCACTCGAACGCGGCTCCGAACATCCGCTGGCCGAGGCCATTGTGAACGGTGCGGAAGAACGCGGCATTGCTCTAGCCAAGGCTGAAGATTTCGAAGCCGTCACCGGCAAGGGCGTGAAAGGCTCAGTGGATGGCCGTATGGTCGCGCTTGGCAACAAGCCCATGATCGAGGATCTGGGCCTTGCTGCAGGTGATCTGGTCGAAAAGGCCAACCAGCGCCGCGATGAAGGCGAGACGGTGATGTTCGTGGCTATCGACGGGGCAATTGCCGGCCTCGTCAGCGTGGCCGACCCGGTAAAGGAAACCACGCCCGATGCGCTCAAGGCGCTACACGCGCTTGGCCTGCGCATCATCATGGCAACGGGCGATAATGAACGCACCGCCAAGGCTGTCGCTGCCCGGCTTGGTATCGACGAGATCCGCGCCGATGTCCTGCCGGAAGACAAAGCCCGCATCATCCGCGAATTGCAGGAGGGCGGAGCCAGGGTGGCCATGGCAGGCGACGGGGTGAACGATGCCCCAGCGCTTGCGCAGGCCGATGTCGGCATCGCCATGGGTACAGGCGCGGATGTCGCGATCGAAAGCGCTGGAATCACTCTGGTGAAGGGCAATCTCGACGGAATTGTCCGCGCCCGTCGCCTCGCCCAAGCGACCATGCGCAATATTCGGCAGAACCTGTTCTTCGCACTGATCTACAATGCTGCTGGCGTGCCGGTTGCAGCTGGCGCCCTTTACCCAATCCTCGGCATCCTCATCAGTCCGATGTTCGCGGCCTTTGCAATGAGTGCATCTTCGATCTCGGTCGTCTTGAACTCCCTGCGGCTGCGGACGGCAAGGCTGTGACGGGGGAGCATGAAGACCAAGCCCATGGTCAGCATTCGCACGGGGGACCGGAAGAGAAGGAAAGTATAACGCTCGGCGGCGCTGTCGCCATGGGCACTGGCGTGATGATCGGCGCGGGCATCTTCGCCCTCACTGGACAGATCGTCGAACTCGCAGGCCCGTTGTTCCCGCTGTCCTTCATCGCCGGTGCCTTCGTCACCGCGCTGGCGGCCTACAGCTATATCAAGATGTCCAACGCCTGGCCTTCGTCGGGCGGCATCGCGATGATCCTGCAGAAGGCATACGGTCCCGGGACCATAGCCGCTGCGGCTTCCCTGCTCATGGCGCTTTCGATGGTGATCAACGAAAGCCTCGTTGCGAGGACATTTGCCACCTACGCGCTGCGACCGTTCGATTTGCAGGACAATGGCCTCCTGCAGTCGGCTCTTGCGCTGGCGCTGATCATCTTTGCCTATTTTGTGAATGCTTCGGGCAATCGCTCGGTGAGCATGGTCTCGATTGTCATGTCCGCGATCAAGATCGGCGGCATCGCGATCTTTGCTGTCGCAGCCCTCTGGATGAGCGGGTTTTCCGGTGGTGCCTTCGCCGAACCGACAGTCGGGTTCGGATGGTCAGGGCTTGTTGCCTCGGTCGCTTTCTCCATCCTTGCCTTCAAGGGGTTCACGACGATCACGAACAGCGGCGGAGAGATAGTCGACCCGCACCGCAATGTCGGGCGCACGATCATGATCGCCATCGGCATCTGCGTAGTGACCTACCTCCTCGTTGCAGCTGCCGTGGGAGCCAGTCTGGACATCGATCAAATCGAGGCGGCGCGTGATTACTCGCTGGCGGCAGCTGCCGAGCCAGCGCTTGGCCGCGTCGGGTTCTGGTTCACGATTGTCATTGCCATTACCGCCACCGCTTCGGGCGTCGTGGCGAGCGTGTTCGCCGTATCGCGCATGCTCACCATGCTCACCGAAATGAAGATGATCCCGCACAGCCATTTCGGGATGTCAGGCAGCCTGCGCAGTCACCTGTTGGTCTACACCGTGGTGGTCGCAGGAACGCTGGCCGTCCTGTTCGACCTCTCACGAATCGCTGCCCTTGGGGTGTTCTTCTACCTGGTCATGGACATGCTCGTGCACTGGGGTGTGCTGCGCTATCTGCGCAAGGAGATCGGAGCCCGCGCCGAGATCCTGCTTGCAGCACTGGCAGCAGATGCAGTCGTTCTTGGCGCTTTCACCTGGATCAAACTTCAAAGCGATCCTGGCATCGTGGCGTATGCCGCAATCGGGATGTTCTTTGTCTTTGGTGGCGAGCACTTGTTCCTGCGCGGTCAAAAGGGGCGATAGGGCAATGGTCCTAATGCGCCTGCTGGCAATGATGGTGGTCAGCCAGAGATTCCAGGACGTAGCAGTCTGACGATTTCCCTTCGCCGTCACACCCTCTTGCAATGCGAGCAAGTTCCTTTTCCAGAGAACGAAGCTTCTTAATGCGGGCACGAACATCGCCCAGCTGCGCGGACGCAATCTCGGTGGCGGCCTCACAAGAACGATCGGGGTTGTCCTGCAATTCGATAAGGGATGAGATGGCCTCGATAGTGAAACCGAGTTCGCGAGCATGCTTGATGAAGGTCAGACGCTCGAGGCCCGCGTTATCATAGCGCCTTTGGTTTCCATGAGTGCGTTCGGGGACGCTCATGAGCCCAGTTTGCTCGTAGTAACGGATCGTTGGCACCTTCACATTGGTGCGCCGTGAAAGCTCCCCAATAGAATACATAAAAACCTCTTGAACCTCTAGTTACTAGAGGTGTTACAAGAGTTCGCACGGACAATCCAGGGCTTTAGAATTATGGACCGATTCCTCGCAGAGACCCGGCTGGTCGATTTTCGCGCAGCGCCCATCAAGGCGCTGATCGAGGAGCGTAACTGGCTGAGCCTCTCGGATTGGGAAAAGATTGGCTCCGCCTATGACTTCGTCCGTAACGAAGTTCGCTTCGGCTATAATGCAGCGGATGCCTTGCCAGCATCGAGAATTCTCGCTGATGGATACGGCCAATGCAACACCAAGGGTACCCTGCTCATGGCACTTCTTCGTGGGCTTGGGATACGCTGTCGTTTTCACGGCTTCACGATCGACAAGGCACTTCAAAGGGGAATCGTTCCAGAATTCGTTTACCCGCTCGCCCCCGCCAGAATCCTGCACTCTTGGGTTGAAATCGAATACCAGGGACGATGGATCGAGCTTGAAGGCTTTATCCTCGATCAGTCTTTGCTCACCGCGCTTCAGGATCACTTTCCGCAACGCTCGTCCATCTGTGCTTATGGTATTGGGACAAACTGCTTGCAGATGCCCGAAGTCGAATGGAAGGGTGACAACACCTACATTCAAAAAACAGGGATCAAGGCTGACTACGGGGTGTTCGACAGTCCTGATGACTTTTTCGCGGTCCACAGTCAGCTGACTGGCCCTCGCGGTCTTCTCTATCGCTTCTTTGTCCGTCACTGGATGAACCGACGCGTTGCACAAATGCGTAGCGGCATCATTCCTCAGATTCCGGGTGCTACGTCAAATGATGGACGCACAATTCTAACCGGTCAGATGCAGGAGACCCGCTGATGCCAGGTTGTTGCGGCGAAGACACGAAATTCGACGGTGCGTCCGACAGCTACAAGCGGAGGCTTTGGATCGTCATTGCGCTTAATGCGACAATGTTTGTCGTTGAAATGGCAGCAGGGCAACTCGCAAAGTCGCAGGCCCTCCAGGCAGACGCGCTCGATTTCCTAGGCGATGCCATGACCTACGGCATTTCTTTGGCGGTGATAGGTGCTTCGGTCCGCGCACGTACAAATGCGGCCCTGGCAAAAGGGATCAGCCTCCTGCTCATGGGCCTTTGGGTGCTGGGCTCGACAATCTACCATGTCTTTTTTGTCGGCGCGCCCGAAGCGGAAATCATGGGTGCCGTCGGCTTCCTTGCCCTCCTGACAAACATGGTGAGTGTGTTTCTTCTCATTCGCTTCAAAGATGGCGACGCCAATGTCAGGTCGGTGTGGCTCTGCTCACGTAACGACGCGATCGGCAATGTCGCCGTAATGATCGCAGCTTTGGGTGTTTGGGGTACCGCCTCTGGCTGGCCGGACCTTGTGGTCGCAGCTATCATGGCGTCTTTGTTCCTGTCTTCAGCATTGCAGATTACCCGCCAAGCGCTTGCTGAACGGCGCGAGCACGTCGCCCAGGGTCATTCGGGAGCATGATGACGATGCGGCATTTCAAATATCATCGCGCGCTTGGTCTCTGCAGACCTGCGGCAGCCTTGCAAGTTTCGCATGGGCCGTCTATTTCGCAGCGCGCAATGTCGCGGAAACTGGGCCTCCTTTTTGCGTTGATCGCTTTGGCTTTCAGCAATGTGCTGATGGTTCCGGATGTGCATGCACAAGACACCGGCGCATTCGTCCATGCTGCGGACCACATTTTTGAGCATGGGCAAGATCATTTTAGCAGCGACGACACCGATTTCGACGAGGATGCAGTCGGGCACCAGCCGGTGCACCACCACAATTGCAGTTTTTCCCTCCCTGATCACGCGAGCGAAGCCGGAGCGGACTTCTCGCGCAGGGTGTCGCTTCGTGCCCCGCTATCGGAAAGCCCTCTAGGCTCGCGTGCCTCGCCGGTTTTGATCCAGCCACCCATCGCCTGACCCGAATGACGCTCGGGATGCCGTCGCGCATCCCTGACCTGCATTCCTGTCAGGAGAATTGTTATGCGGCGCATTGCGCTGTCGGTGGCTCTGGCTGCCATATTGTTAGATTCGTCGGTATTTGCCCAGGAGATCTTGTCTCTCGAGGAGGCGCTGGATCGCGCCGGAGTTGAATCCAACCTTCCCCCAAGTTCCCAGAGCACGAATCCTCGGGTCTATGGACCATTGGCAGAGGAAGAGGCTGCGCGCGCTGCAATCGCGCAGGCGCGGCTTCGTCCCAACCCGGAGCTTACCTTCGAGGCCGAAAACATTGCGGGCACTGGAGCGTTCTCCGGTCTGCAATCCAGCGAATACACTCTGGGTTTCGGGCAGCAGATCGAGTTAGGCGGCAAGAGAAGCGCTCGCATTGAAAGCGCCGAGGCATCGGCGCGCGTCGCCGGCGCGCGTCGCGAGCTCACAATGGCCCAGCTCGCGCTGACCGTCAGGGAGCGCTATGTTCAGGCGGTTGCCGCCGGACAGCGCGCCAGTCTCGCGCGCGAAATTGTTGAACGCAATCGCGAATTGGCACGCATCGCAAGGGCGCTCGTCGAAGGCGGGCGCGAGCCTCCACTACGGGCAATGCGCGCCGAAGCGGCATTGGCAGAAGCAGAAGCGGAACTGGAAACCGCAGAAGCGGAAGACCTTGCCGCCAGGCAGGCGCTGGCTGCGCTCTGGCTGGCTGACGGAACAGCACCACAGGTCTTCGGAACATTCCCGGAGCTGGCGCCCGCACTTGCCCCAATGGACACTTCACTACCCCTGCACCTGCGGTTGGCCGGTGCTCGCGCCGAGTTCGCAGAAGCAGAAGTCTCCCGCGAACGTTCGTTAGGGGTACCCGATCCGACCGTGATGGCGGGCGCGCGCCGGTTCGAAGACAGCAATGAACAGGCATTCATAGTCGGGATTACGATCCCGCTCCCGTTCAGCAACCGCAATCAAGGCAATATCGCTGCTGCCGAGGCTCAGGCACGTGCAGCACAGGCGGAGGAGGCGATAGCTGAAGCGGACTATCGTCTCGAGTTCGAGCGAGCGCGGACCTTGTATCTCGCGGCAGAGAGAAGGGTCGAGACCTTGGCGGGGGCAAGCCTGCCTCAAGCCGAAGAAGCGCTGCGTCTGGTCGAGATCGGCTACCGCAACGGTCGCTTCCCGCTAATCGAAGTCCTCGCGGCCGCCCAAGCGCGCGACGCCATTCGTGAAAACCTGATCCAGGCAGAAGAGACACGCAGCCTCCTGGCAGCGCGTCTCATCTGGCTCACCGCAGAGTGAGGTCCAGTCCTATGAAACGTAATATCCTCATTGCTGTCGCTGCCATATTCGTCGCGACAGCTGCCACCTGGGCATTCTGGCCCGGCGATCCTGCAATGCATGCCCAAGATTCGCATGATGAGTCCGACGATCACGGAGACGACCATGACGAAGAAAGCAGTCTCCCTGAAGGCGTCGTGCGGATCGATGCTCGGCAAATCGAAGCCTCTTCCATTGGCATCGAGACTGTCCGCCTGGGCTCCGCCAGCGAGCTGGTATTTCCTGCCACCGTCGCCTCTGATCCCAATGGGATTGCACGGATCGATGCGCGCGCTTCAGGGGTAGTGCGCAGCGTGAGCAAGACACTCGGCGACCCCGTCCGTGCGGGTGAGGCGATCGCAAGGATCGAAAGTGCCGATGCTGCCGGTCTTGCATCACAGGTCGCGACGGCGCGCGCACGCGTGAACGAACTGTCCGCGCTCCATGACCGTGAGCGTCGGCTTTTCGAAGCGAATGTCACCGCGCGGCAAGATCTCGAAGCAGCGCAAGCCAACCTGCAGATTGCCCAAGCCGAATTGTCTCGCGCCCAGGCGGCGGCGGCAGCAGCAGGAGTGAGCGGCGATGGACGCTCACTCGCAGTAACCAGTCCGATTTCGGGTCAGGTGACAAGTGCCTCGATCGTTATCGGTGCATACGTATCCGCCGGTGAGGAGCTGTTCCAGATCGTCAACGTCGACAGGATGCAGGTGGAGGTGGCGCTTCCTGCAAATGACGCTGCCCGGATCAGACCCGGAGACGAGGCCACGCTCGATCTTGGCGAGGACCGTCAAATCGGTGGACGTGTGCGTTCGGTGACGCCTGCACTCGATCCGGAAAGCCGCAGTGCAACTGCAATTATAGCACTCTCCGGTCGAGTGACAGGTCTCCAGCCTGGAGCATTCCTGCAAGCGCGCATTCGGCCTTCTGGCGAGATCGATGCGGAAGCAATCTCAGTGCCCGAGGAATCTGTTCAGATGGTCGAAGGGAGCGAGGTCGTCTTTGTCCGGATAGAAAGCGGATTTCAGGCTATTCCGGTGGTGACCGGTGCGCGATCGGGCGGGCGCATACAGATTATGTCCGGCCTGCGGGAGGGGCAACAAATCGCCACCAGGAACGCATTTCTCCTGAAAGCCGAACTCGGGAAAGAGGAAGCCGAACATGGCCACTGATCACGAAGCCACGTCTTCGGCCGAACCAGCCAATGAAGGCAGCCTGATCGACTCAGTTCTCAGTTGGTCTGTGCGCTACCGGTGGGTTGTCGTTGTCCTTGCGCTCGGCGTTGCGATCTTGGGTGCGATCAACCTGGCGCGCCTGCCTATCGATGCTGTGCCCGACATCACCAATGTTCAGGTGCAGATCAACACCGAGGCTCCAGCGCTCTCTCCTTCGCAGATCGAGACACAGGTCACCTTCCCGGTCGAAACAGGGCTGTCTGGGATCGAAGGGCTGAACATGACCCGCTCGATCTCTCGCAACGGTTTCAGCCAGGTCACCGCGATCTTCGAGGAAGGCACCGATATCTATTTCGCTCGGACGCAGGTCGAAGAGCGGTTGGCGTCGCTTGCCACCTCTCTGCCCGATGGTGCGGAACCTATCATGGGGCCGATTTCGACAGGCCTGGGTGAAGTGCTGATGTACACGATTGAGTTCGAGCGTTCTGCCGGAGACCGCTTCCCAAGTGGTGGTCCAATGGGTTGGCAAAGCGACGGCAGCTTTGTCACAGATCGCGGCGAAGTGCTGGACAACGACGTTTCGCGAGCAGCGTATCTGCGCACCGTACAGGACTGGATCGTTGCACCATTGATGCGTTCTGCTGACGGGGTGGCCGGTGTCGATTCAATCGGCGGCTACGAAAAGCAATATCTTGTGCAGCCCGACCCCGAGCGCCTTGCCGGATATGGAATTGCACTCGACCAACTCATCACCGCGCTCGAAGCGGCGAACCAGGCAGAGGGTGCCAACTTCGTCGAACGGGCGGGAGAAGCCTTGTTGGCAAGAGTAGATGCCCGGCTAGGCACCACCCAAGACATTGAACAGGCGGTTGTTGCAACGCGGGAAGGCATCCCCATTCGCGTGGCCGATATTGCAACGGTCGAAGTCGGCGGCGACTTGCGAACCGGAGCGGGCTCTCTCAATGGCGAAGAAGCGGTCATTGGCACAGTGTTGATGCGTGCGGGGGAAAACAGCCGCACAGTTGCGGCCGGAGCCGCAGAGCGGCTGGAGGAGGTGCGCGGATCACTGCCTTTCGGGGTCACGGTCGAGATCGTCTATAACCGCTCCACGCTTGTCGATGCCACAATAAGAACCGTTCGCAACAATTTGACCGAAGGCGCGTTGCTGGTCATTGCAATCCTGTTTCTGCTCCTCGGCAATATTCGCGCCGCCGTCATTGCAGCTCTGGTTATCCCGCTATCGATGCTGATGGCAGCGATAGGCATGAACCGCCTTGGCGTGTCGGGCAATCTGATGAGCCTGGGCGCGCTCGACTTCGGGCTAATCGTCGATGGCGCGGTCATCATTGTTGAGAACAGTATCGCACGTCTCGCATCGCGGCAGGAGCTCGAGGGCCGTCTGCTTACACTGTCGGAACGGCTCACCGAGACACGTCTTGCCGCGCAGGAGATGATCAAACCGACGGTTTATGGTCAGGCGATCATTTTGCTTGTCTTTGCACCGCTGCTGACCTTCACCGGGGTTGAGGGCAAAACTTTCACGCCAATGGCCATCACTGTGATGCTCGCACTGGCTTCGGCTTTCATCCTTTCACTTACTTTTGTCCCTGCCATGATCGCGTTGCTGCTAAGCAAGAAAGTCAGCGAGAAGGAAGTGAAGCCGATCCGGCTGGTGAAAGAGCGCTATGAACCGCTGCTCCGGAAAGCTCTCGCTCGCCCAAGGGCAGTGATTGGCACGGGTGTCGGGATCTTTGCTGTCGCTGCATTGGTTTTCAGTTTGCTTGGAAGCGAGTTCACGCCGCAACTCGATGAGCGAAATCTCGCGGTACAATCACTGCGTATTCCTTCGACGCCGCTTGAGCGTTCTCTTGCCATGCAGCAGCAGGTCGAGAATCGTCTGACACAATTCCCGCAGGTTGAACTGGTCTTCTCGCGAACAGGTACGGCGGAGGTCGCGACGGACCCGATGCCACCTAATATCTCTGACGCCTATGTCATCCTGAAGCCGCGCAGCGAATGGCCGGACCCCTCGTTGTCGCGGGATGAACTGGTCAGCGAGATGGAAGCGGCGCTTGGTGACCTGGTTGGCAATCTCTACGAGTTCAGTCAGCCAATCGAGCTGCGCTTCAACGAGCTGATCGCAGGTGTGCGCGGCGATGTCGCGGTTAAGCTCTATGGCGATGATCTCGCGGCGATGACAGCATCTGCCAATGAGGTGGCATCGATACTGGCCGATGTCGACGGCGCCGCCGACGTGAAGGTCCAGCAGGTGTCCGGCTTCCCGACGCTCGACATTGCCTTCGACCGCCCCACAATTGCGCGGTACGGCCTCACGGTCGAGGAAGTGGCGCAGACAGTTGCCATCGCACTGGGTGGCCGCAATGCCGGACTGGTATTCGAGGGAGATCGGCGCTTCGATGTTGTCGTCCGTCTGTCCGATGCAAATCGCAACGACTTTGACCAGCTCGGAACACTACCGATCATGTTGCCAAATGGCGGGAGTGTCCCACTGCGCGCGCTGGCGGAATTCGAGGTGGTGGATGGCCTGGCGGAAGTTCGGCGCGAACAGGGCCGCAGGTTGGTGATTGTTTCCGCAAATGTGCGTGAGCGCGATCTGGGTTCCTTCGTCGAGGATGCTCAAGCCGAAGTGGCCTCACGGGTCGTACTGCCATCGGCTTCATTCATCGAATGGGGCGGGCAGTATCAGAACCTGCAACAGGCGCAGCAACGGCTCTTCATCGTGGTCCCACTCGCCTTCGCGGTCATTCTGCTATTGCTCTATATGGCAGTCGGCAGTTGGACTTCGGCACTGGCCGTGTTCAGCGCAATCCCCCTCGCATTGGCCGGAGGTGTGTTCTTCCTGGCATTGCGCGGCATGCCGTTCTCGATCTCCGCGGCGGTGGGCTTCATCGCGCTTTCGGGGGTGGCTACGCTCAATGGCCTTGTGATGATTACCGCCATCAAGCAGCGACTAGCTGCAGGTTTAGAACTTGGTGATGCGATCGTACAAGGCGCCATCGCAAGGTTGCGACCTGTACTGATGACGGCATTGGTTGCGTCTCTCGGCTTCGTTCCCATGGCAATTGCAACGGGTACCGGCGCGGAAGTTCAACGCCCCTTGGCAACGGTCGTGATTGGTGGTTTGATCACGGCCACTGCTCTTACTCTTTTCGTATTGCCAGCAATCTCATTGCTCATTTTCAACCGCGGCAGCAAAATCATGCGTGGCGGCTAGCTGCTTGGTCCCAGCCCAATACGTGTTGGCCAGCTTCGTCGAGCTAACGGGAAACAAAGCTGCGACGCGGAAGGGTGTGCTCGACGAAAACTAGAGACGAACTGGTCAATGCGATCTTGCTTGGATCCATGCGTGAACGTCCTGCTCAACCCAGGCTACGGAATGGCCCCCCAGCTGAACTGACTTGGGAAACTTTCCCTCGGCCATCCAGCGGTAGATTGTCGAGCGACCAAGTCCGGTCCGATGCTGAACCTCCCTTATCCTGATTAGACGGGTCGGTTGGTCGGGCACCTCGACCTGATGAATTGTGGATTCAGACATTGGATGACTCCCGTTCGCCAGCAAAGAAGTTGCCGAGGACCTCGTCCTTGCGCTGGAGTTCAGTGATGTGATCGGAAAGCATCAGGCTCACCCGGTTGGCCGTTCCCTTGGCCCAACGCGGTTTCACATCACCAACATTTTCTCCCAAAGATCGGTGTAAGGCTCGTGGAAACTCCGTGCTGAATTCCTCAAAAAATTTAGCTAGGTCGGATTGCAGCCAATCGATTGCCTGGCCATCCCCGCAGACAAGAAACAGCAGCAGATGCGCACGCGGAGCCGCGCGGCTTGCCTCAAGGATACGCAAGGCCTCGCCCAGCGTCGCCGATCGCTCAGCCTGCAGGATCCTTCGCAAGGCATCCTTATGGATATTCGCGTCGGTAGCGATCTCGCACCTGGCGCGCCCGCTTGCTTCCACAGCGGCGGCCAGCAAGTGCGCCAGTCCCGCTCTTATCCGATCTTCCGCGTACTCCGGCTCTTCAGCCACTGGCCATTCCTTTCCGCACTCTTCCTCGTGTCGAATCGAGAAATAGGGCGAAGGAGATGTGTAGGAAAATGAAAAGAACATAAAAGGAACATAGAGGAAGCTCTGAATCGCTTCCCGGCCATGATTCGCGCAGAATCCGGTCGCCAAAACGCAAATTCCGTCAGGTTGCGCGCACAATCCTAGCGCTCTTGCGCGAAAGCCAGCCAGGCAGGCGCGCGATCCGGCCTCGCTCACGCGAATTGTCGCTTTTTGCTTGGTCAGAGGCCGCAATCGTGCCCCGCGCCATTTCCTACATCGCCGCTCCGGTTGAAGGAAAGAACATACAGCGAACACGAAAGCTCGCTGTTGTCGATCAACCAACCGGAGTTTTCCTTCATGACCACCAAGACCCTTACGCGGCGCAACCTCAACGCGAATATCGCGCAGCGGCAGAAGCTGCTGCTCGCCGGGATCGGCGGCGTGGCGCTGCTCGCCGGGGCCTGGTTCATCCTCGACGATGACGACAGTGCGTCGGGTGACAGCGAAAGCGTTGCCAGCATCGACACCGGAGGCCTCGTCAATCGCAACCTCTCGCAGCGCGAGTTCGTCGCCACCTATGGCAACCGCCTCGATGCGCAGGGCCGTGCGATCAAGGACCTGCAGGACACCCAGCTCCCGCGCCCCGAAATCGAGCAGGAATTGGAAGCCCTGCGCGCCGAGAATGCGCGGATGATGAGCGATGGCCAGATCGCGATCGATGCGATCTCGGCCGAGAATGCGGCGCTCAGGACCGAACTCGAACGCTCGCGCGAAACACCATCGGCTGCGCCTACCGTGCCACCGCCTGCCTACGGTCCCGGCGTGCCCCCGGCCGGTGACAATGGCGGCGCGGTGAGTGCGTCTGCCACACGGCCTGGCGGGCTCGACATGCTGACCTTCGGCGAGCGCACACCCGCCAACGCACGGCCCGCCGCTGCCGAACGCGCACCCGCGCTGATGCTCGAGGCAAGCCGCGATTACCTGCCACCCAATTCCTATGCGCCCGCGCAGGTGATCGTCGGGGTCGATGCCTCGACCGGCGTTGCCAGCCAGACCGATCCGTTGCCCGTGGTGCTCAGGATCACCGGCCCTGCGCGCTCGGTCATGCGCGGCAACGAACTGCTCTCGACCGATATCACCGGCTGTCTCGTCAACGGCGCGGCGCGCGGCGATCTCTCGGCGGAGAAGGTCTATGTCCAGCTGGTGCGCATGACCTGCGCGCAGCCCGGCGGCCGCTACGCGGTCTCCGAGGTCAAGGGCTTCATCGCCTTTGCCGGCAAGTCCGGAGTGCGCGGCCGCGTGGTCAGCCGCGAAGGTAGCCTCGTATCGCAGGCCTTGCTGGCCGGGATCGTCGGCGGGTTCGGGCGCGGTTTTTCAGCCAACGCAAACGGGATCTTTACAGGCCAGGTCGGCGCCAATGGCCAGCGTGAGGCGCTGTCGCCGACCGACATCCTTGCAGGCGGCATCGGCCAGGGCGCGGGCGAAGCGGCCGATACGGTCAGCCGCTACCTCATCGAACGCGCCGAACAATACCAACCAGTCGTCGAGATGCCGACCGGCATCGAAGTCGAGATCGTCTTTCTCGACGGCGTCCATGTCAGGAGCACACCACAATGAACTTTTCCGAGAACCAGCCCGGCCTCAAGGCCCGCCTCGCCCACGTTGCCATTGCCGCCAGCAGCGCAGCTGCGGTACTGACTGTCGGGGTCAGCGCGGTCACCGCCATGCCTGCAACGGCACAGGATCTGGCGAGCGAAGTCGCCGAGGCGCTGCAGCTGCGGTTGCCCAGGACGCCGATCGACGAGATCGCCTGCGACAGGTTCGGTCCCTGGTGCGAAGTCGTCTCGGGCGAGACGCTGTTCTATATCGACAAGAGCGCGCGCTACCTTCTGGTCGGGCGTCTCTACGACATGGAAGAGCGGCGCGATGTCACCGCCTCGCGGCTGCTCGAACTCAACCCCGACCTGATTGCAGCGGGCGCAGCGCGCGCCAAGCCCCCGGCAAACGAGAATGCGGCTGCCGCCAGTGCGCCTGCTGCCGACCACGTCGATCTTTCCACCCTGCCCGCCGAAGGGGCAATTCATTGGGGGAACAAAACGGGTCCAAAACTTGTCATCTTCTCCGATTTCCAGTGCGGCTATTGCCGCCGCCTGGTCGATGAACTCGGCAAGGCGGGTGTGCTCGTCGAGGAGCGCCCGATCTCGATCCTCGGGACGCAAAGCCGCCGTATTGCCGAGACTGTGATCTGTGCGAGCGATCCGGCAGCTGCGGTGCACCAGGCCTATGATGGGGCGCTTGATCCGAGCGGGGCAAGCTGCGCCGAGACGCGCGGGCTCGATGCCAACGAGGCTTTCGCCCGTGCCAATGGTTTTGCCGGAACCCCGGTGATCGTCCGGGCGAGCGATGGCGCAGTGCTCCACGGCTATCGCGATGCGCCCACGCTGCGCGAGTTTGCTCGCCCTGCAAAGGAGCAACGCAAGTGAGCGCTCTATCCCACTTGCGCGCACAGGGCCTCGCGTTGCTCATGCTGACCGGCGGCTGCTCGACGCTGGGCGGCAACGTCTCGGGCGACTTTGCCTGCCGCGCACCCGAAGGATCGTGCGCGCCAACGACGCTGATCGATGCGGCGGCTATCGGGATCGACGCGCAGCCAGGCGTGTCGCCCGTACAAGCAACAACGCCTGCAAACACAAGCGGCCAGAGCCTGCGGATCGTGCTCGCCGCTTTCCGTGACGACGCGGGTCGCACGCACGAAGCGCGCGTGGTCCATGTCACCTTGCCCGAACCGGCAAGTGCCAGCTGGCGCGCGCCGCAACGCACCGGCGAGGTCCTGCGCGCGATCGGCAACTCGATTGCCGATGGCGGCAGTGGGGCCCGCCCAACCCATTACGAAACACCCGAGCAAGAGCCGGAAATGCCACTCCCCCCTTGGCAGCCCGTTCCGGCCTCGCCCGGCGCCACCGCGCCGGTCATCGGGGCACCCGTCGGTCCCATGACAACCGACCGGGTGCCCCACCCTCCTGAACCCCAAGGAGACGAGGAATGAACCTCTCCTTTGCTGCCGCGCGCGACGCGCTCATGGCAGGGCTCTTCGCCGATACTGACCGCGCGGAGAAGGGTGCGGCGCATTTAGCGCTCGACATGCTCTCGGACTGGCTGCCCTACCGCGTCTTTGACGAACGCGCGGGACTCTACCGCAACCGCGCGTCGAAAGGCTTCGTGCTCGAAGTGACCCCGCTCGTCGGTGCGGACGAGCGCACCGGCGAGATCCTCGGCCAGTTCTTCTCCGAAGGCCTGCCACCCGGCGCCTGCCTGCAGGTTCTCAATTTCGCCTCGCCCAGGATCGGCAATGTCGTGGCTCCCTGGTTCGCACCGCGTTACGAACAGGGCGGGATCTACGAAGCCATCGCCAGGGCACGCACGAGCCGCCTTTACGATCTCGTCTGGCAATCAGGGAGCGCGCATGCGCCGTTCCATGCCCGCAGCAGCCGTCTGGTGGTTTCCTTGGGTGTTCCCGTACCCGGCAGCATTAGCGATGCCGAGCTCACCGAATGCCGCGAGGGCTTGCTCGGCATGCTCCATTCACTCGGCCTCCACGCCGCGCCGCTCGAACCTTCAGGCCTCCTCGCGCTCATCGACGAGCTGACCTCGCCCACCACGGCGCGCGAGCCGGACCGGATCGACTGGAACCCCCACGAGACATTGGATGTCCAGGCGATCCGCCGCGATATCGAACTCGAAGTCGAGGATGATCGGCTGATCTTGCGGACCGAGCGCTTCCGCGAGACCGGACGCGACCGGCAAGGAGTGCCGCAGGTCGGCGAATGTTATCCCGACCGCTTCGACTTGCGCCATTATGCCTTCCGCACCGCGCCCGAACGCTGGGCGCCGTGGGAGTGCGCGCGGCTGATCGGCGACATGTTCACCGACAAGCTGCGCTTTCCCTGCCCTGCCGCGACCATGCTCTGCCTGGTCTATCCCGACCAGGAGGCGGCTGCCGCGCGTGCAGGCTACAAGTTCATGCGCACGACCAGCCTTGCCGATACCAAGAGCGCGCGCTTCCTGCCGCGGCTTGGCGAACAGTCTTCCGAGTGGAAGCACGTCCAGGCCGAGCTCCAGGAAGGCAAGAAGCTGGTAAAGCTCTTCTACGGGCTCACCACCTATTCGCCGCTGGGCGAAGGCGACGCGCACGAACGGGTGGTCAAGGCGATCTACAAGGCGGCAGGCTGGGATCTTGCCGACGAACGCTTCCTGCAATTGCAGGGCCTCGTCGCGGCCTTTCCGCTGAGCCTTGCCGATGGGCTTGCCGCCGACATGACGCGCCTCAAGCGCCTTCGCACCATGCTCTCGACCACGGCCGCCAATATCGCCCCGATGCAGGGCGAGTACCTGGGCGGCCCCGTCCCGCACTTGCTGCTGGTTGGCCGCCGCGGCCAGCCCTTCTTCTGGTCGCCGTTCGAGAATGGTGCAGGCAACCACAACATTGCCATTTGCGGCAAGTCGGGTTCGGGCAAGTCGGTGCTGCTGCAGGAGCTCTGCGCAGCCTTGCGCGGCGCAGGTGCCAAGGTTGTCGTCATCGATGACGGGCGCAGTTTCGAACACTCGGTAAAGCTTCAGGGCGGCCGTTTCGTCGAGTTCACGCTCGCCTCGGGCTTTTCCCTGAACCCCTTCTCGCTGATCGACGATGCCCGTGCCGAGGTCGACGAAGATTACCGGCTCGATTGCTTTGCCATGGTGAAAGCGATCGTCGGGCAGATGGCGCGGCCGAGCACTGCTCCCTCGGACACCGAACGCGGCCTTATCGACAAGGCGATTGCGCAGGTCTGGGCGAGCCTTGGCAGTGGCGGATCGATCGACGATGTCGCCCATGCCTTGCACGAAGGCGAGAACGAGACCGGCAAGGAGCTTGCGCTCGCGATCGCCCCCTTCTGCCGCGGCGGCAGCTATGCCGGGTTCTTTTCGGGCAAGGCCAGCTTTGCCTTCGACGATGATTTCACCGTTTTCGAGATGAGCGACCTTGCAAGCCGCGAGGAACTCAGGAGCGTGGTCCTTTCGGCGATCATGTTCATGACGGGCCAGGCGATGACGCGCTCATCGCGGTCTACCAAGAAGCTGCTGCTGATCGACGAGGCCTGGACCATGCTCAAGGGCGGGTCGATGGGCGAGTTTGTCGAGACCTATGCCCGCACCGCGCGCAAATATGGCGGCGCGCTGGCCACCGCGACCCAGTCCCTCAATGACTATTACAAGTCCGACGGCGCGCGCGCCGCGCTCGAGAACAGCGACTGGATGCTGGTGCTCCAGCAGAAGCCCGAGACCATCGCCGACTTCCGGAAAGAGGCGCGGCTCGACATGGACGACCGCACCGAGACATTGATCCGCAGTCTCAAGCGCTCGGGCAGTGAATATAGCGAGCTCTATATCAAGGGGCCCGAGGTCGAAGCGGTGGGGCGGCTCGTGCTCGACCCGCTCTCGGCGACGATCTTCTCCTCCGATCCCGACACCTACGCTGCAATCCACACCCATGTCGAAAGCGGCATGCCGCTCGACAAGGCCATCGCGCTCGTCGCCGGCCTAGAAGGAGAGGCCTGATGTGCATGCATGTCGAAACCATGCTCGACCGGATCGAGCACGGCAATTTTCCGAACCCCAAAATCGCTCTCTGGCCCATGGTGCAAGGCACCTGCCTGGTGCTGATCGAGGCGGCGGGTTTTGCCGCGAGCACGCTGCTCACCGTGCTCGGCCTGCCGCTGTTCGTCTTCCTGTTCCTCGCAGGATGGGACCTGCCACTGCTTTTCGCCCAGCTCTGCAATCTCGCAGATCACTATGCCAGCGCCGAGGGACCCGCGCGGCTCGCCTTCAGCCGCGACCTGCAGCTGGCATTCCTGGTCCTTGCCGGCGGGTTCACCCTGCTGCGCCTGCCAGCCTTCATCCGGCGTCTATGCACCAGGTTCGAGCGGGAGATGCCGCATGACTGAGCTTATCTCCCCGCGTCCACTGGCCTTGAAGATCGCCGCCACGCTCGCAATTGCAGCCGTGCTGCTCTGGGCCGGATGGATCACGCGCGCGGTACTCGTGGACGACCCGCTTCTTCGAGCTGCGCGATGCCTATTCGACCGGACAGTCGAACGAGACCGTCAGCGGGACCTCGTCGGGAGACAGCATCGGCACAACCTTCAGCGAGATCGACAACGCCTCGCGGACGCTGCAGCAGCAGTTCGGACTATCCCGGCGCGCCTCGGATGACATCACCGTGTCCTGGTTCCTGAATGGTGATGCAGGTGTCGGCGCCAGACGCCAGGGCCGCACCTTCAAAGGCGATCTGGGTCTGCGTGGTGGGCGCAATCACAGTTGGACCGACAGCGATATCGGGATTGCTTCGGAAGATCGGTCACGGCTGCTCTCGACACTGCGCCAGATTTCCGAGAGCAACAACTGGTCGAGCACGCGCGAGGGTTTCCTGCGTGAGACCAGTTCCAGTTCCGAAAGCCTGATTTCAAGTACCGCTTCCGGCATCAATACCTCGCTTACCGAAGCCCAGAGCTATACGATCGAGGCCCGGCGTGCAGAGGAGCTGGCCAGCCGTCTTGAAGACCAGGCGAGCTGGTACGAGAGTGCCAATGCGGCCGGCACTCTCAATCTGAGCCAGGCCTATCGCGAATGGGGAATGGCGGAGATCGAGGCCAATCGCGACTATTATGGTCCGGTTCGCTTCGACGACATCGCATTCCAGATGAGCCCAGCCGGACAGCAACTGCAGGCGCGCTTTGTCGCCAGCTACGCCGACCGGCTTCATGACAATATCGAAAGCGAACTGTCCCTGCCCGCTGCCGCACCAGTCTCGCGGCCGGGAGTCGGCAGCAGAGGTGACGTCCGCGGGTCTGTGCGATTGGGATCGGTGCCAGGAACCCTGTCGGACCCTGCAACTGCAAGAGAAGATATCGGCCGTGCTGTGGACCGTGTGCAAAGCCGTGGCGGCGAAAGGGTCGATAGCGTTGGAGATTATCTCGACGGGCGCACACGCAACGCGCGGGGAGCAAGCGCGGAAGCGGCCGACGAGATCAAGGAA
The DNA here is from genome assembly GCA_947258815.1 of uncultured Sphingomonadaceae bacterium. Taxonomy (GTDB): domain Bacteria; phylum Pseudomonadota; class Alphaproteobacteria; order Sphingomonadales; family Sphingomonadaceae; genus Novosphingobium. Next base: position 47,047 of record CAMYJW010000029.1, on the reverse strand, counting down.
TGGTAGGTCAGAGCAATCCGTCGTAGATCACGACAAAGACAGCGAACGCAACGAAGAGGACACCGGTAGCGATCAATGCATATCGCTCCCACCGGTCAGCCCACGCCTTCTTGAAGGTGTATTCTGTAAGACGGTTTTCAGCGATGGCTCGATCGAGCTCGCGAAAGCCTTGCCAGTCCTCCTTCGAGGGCGGTGGGGAGTTATCAGGATTGCTCATCGATTGTCTCCTTCGCCAGATCCAGAGTGGCCTCCCCTCTGGGATGCTCCAATTTCGAGCCTATCGACCATAGCCGAATTGGCCTGATATTTGAATTGCTCGCTGGCACGCCCGTACGTGATGCGGTCGTTCCCACACTGGCATGTACACGCGTTGGCGCCACACTCAGCTAGGTAGGCCTCCAACCGCCTCACGGTTTTGCGGCGCGGATTGCGGCCATTCCTGAGATCAAGCACGAAACGCGGATCGCCGACTGCGTCCCTCCCGAAGGTAGTCGCGGAAATGTCGTTATCTCTCAGATGGTTTTCGATCCGTTCCAGGAGGGTCATCTACAACTCGCATCAGCTCAAGAATCACTTGTGTTCTTGTTATGTTCTTAGTAGGAAAGTATCCTCAGGTCTAGGAAGAATCCTACGATCCAGAACGAAGGCACGAGACGATGGAACATGTCCGACAAGAGCTCGACCGGCTCCTGCGTGAGCGGGGAAGCGGCTATGCTGCGATCTCGCGGATGCTCGGTCGCAACCCCAGCTACATCCAGCAGTTCATCAAGCGCGGTTCGCCCAAGACGCTCGAACCGGATGATCGCCGAATGCTCGCCTCCTTCCTGGGGGTCGATGAGCATGTGCTCGGCGGGCCGGAAAAGAGCGACAACGGCGGCATGGTCGAAATCCCCATTCTCGATGTACAGGCATCGGCCGGGTTCGGGGCGATTGCGGCGAGCGAGAATGCCTACGCAAGGTTCGGGTTCGATGAACGCTGGCTGCGCGCATTGACGCCCGCCAAGAGCGCCAGCCTGTCGATCGTGCGCGTGCTCGGGGACTCCATGGAGCCCACCCTGAGCGACGGTGACGAGGTCCTCGTCGATGCTTCAGATCATGGCTCCCGGCTGCGTGATGGCATCTATGTGCTGCGCACGGACGATGTGCTGGCTGTCAAACGCATCGCCATCAAGCCGGGAGCGCGTCAGATCACCGTCGCCAGCGACAATCCCGCCTATCCGACCTGGAACGACATGGACCGCTCCGAAGTGCACGTGGTCGGGCGGGTCATCTGGTTTGGGCGGGCGCTCTGACCTTTTGTGGCCGTTAGATCGAGGTCAAGGGATCGGACTGGACTGTGCGCTTGCGATCCATAGCTTGCCAGTGCTATGTGACAATTCCTCGGATAATATGAATTCTAGTTTAAGGAAATGTCACGCGATGCCGCAAGAGCAAGGAACACAGCGCGAAATCCTGCGCGAACTGTTCGGCGCGCAGCCCATCCTGCGCGCACGCGAACTGCGCAAGGCAGGCGTCGCCCCTCAAACCATTGCCCGGGCGGTCGAGGACGGCGAGATCGAGAGAATATCGCGCGGTCTCTATCAATACGCCGATGCCGACAACGACGCAGACCAAGCGCTAGCAGAAATAGCAAAGAAGATACCCAAGGGTGTCATTGCGATGCTCTCGGCGCTGGCCTTTCACGGCCTCACCGACCAAATGCCGCGCCGGATCTGGGTCGCGATCGGAAACCAGAACTGGTCGCCCACTCTGTCCTATCCGCCAATCCGCACCGTTCGCTTCAGCGACAAGTACCTGCAGCAAGGGATCGAGCACCACCAGATCGCAGGCGTATCCGTGCCCATCTATTCCGTGCCCAAGACGCTGGCCGATATCTTCAGGAACCCGAAACTCGTGGACCGCTCGGTCGCAATCGAAGGCCTTCGCGCCGCGATCGAACAGCGCAAGGCTAGGCCCGGCGAAATAGCCCAGGCGGCCGTCGAGGGCGGAGCCTGGAAGAAGATGCAACCCTATCTCGAGGCCCTCACCTCCAATGGCTAAGCCGCCGGTCAACCTCGCCAAGTCGGTCAAGGACCGCCTGCTCAACCTGGCACGGGCGGAAGGAAAGGTGTTCGACGTCGTGCTGGTGCGCTTCGCGCTTGAGCGCCTTCTCTATCGCCTATCCCTCTCCGCGCATCGCGATCGTTTCGTGCTCAAGGGCGGAATGCTCGTTACCGTCTGGCTCGACGACGACAACCGGGTCACGCGCGATGCCGATTTCCTCGGCCACGGCGATGCGGATGCCGAACAACTTGTGGCGGATTTCCGGGAAATCATGAGCGTTGATGTAGACGACGGACTTGTCTTCGACGTCGACAACCTCTCGGCGACAGCAATCCGCGAGGAGATGGAATATGGCGGCACTCGGCTGAAGACAGTCGCCTATCTTGAGAAGACGCGTATCCCGATCACCATCGACATTGGTTTCGGCGACGCGATGGCGGACCCCACACGCCAGCTGGACTATCCAACGCTGCTCGATCTGCCAGCGCCAAACATCCGGGCCTATCCTCCTGCAACAGTCATCGCGGAGAAGTTCCAGGCAATCGTGGTGCTCGGGATTGCAAACGGACGAATGAAGGATTTCTACGACCTTTGGGCGATCCCAAGGTCAATCAACGTCCCCGACGAAGAACTCGATGCCGCCTTGGCCGCGACTTTCGCGCGGCGGGAAACAGCTATCCCCACTGAACGACCTGCCGGCCTGACGCCGGAGATGGCCGACGATCCGAACAAACAACGCCAATGGAACGCATACGCAACCTCAATCGAGCTCGAGAATGTCGAACTGCTGGAGGTCGTTGATGCTATATGGGCAATAATCGGTCCTGCTTGCGAGCGCCTGGCTCGAGGTTCATGATAGCGAAGCCCTTTCAATAAGCAGCCATGAGATTGACGAGCAGGGTGTCCGAAAAACGTATGACAATTTCGGACAGCTTTGCAGGTGGTTAGCGCGTAAGCCCCACATAATGTGGAATGATCTGAGCCAATTTTGCGCCTGATATTGGGTCGTAAGCTGACCGTCCACTTTCGGCGACCGGACTAAGCTAAGCGGATCTTCAATCCACGATCCGAATTCCGAGATCCGAGAGGTTCGCTGCCCCCCCGCTCGCTCACTCTTCATATCTGACCTTCTTCTGGTTCCCATAGGGTGTCGGAGAATCCTAACTCATCTATGATGAAGCGTCTTGCCAGACGCCGCATGATGTCTGCTGCGTTGTGGAGTCGTTTGAGTTCTGCTGCTTCATCAGGGTCGGAAATTCTATGTGGGCTAGCGTGGGCGACGGCTACTCGGCAGGCAGCGTAGATGTAAGTCTCCGGCTTTTCGTGGCCGCATGCATCCACGAACGCTTGAATGCCATGCTGATCGCGCGGATCGTTCAGTATTGCTGGCAGGTTCTGCGACACCCATTGAGTCGAATCTGGCCAACCCGGATACTGAATTTCGATGATCTTGTAGTAATTCAGCACTGCATAACTGACCATAAAGTTGTGTTCGGCGTTTCGTGCCTCACGATAGTAGGCCAGAGCCTTCAACACATCGCCGGAAGTGGGCAATTTGCGATCGAAAAGCCATTGATACGTAGTCGTGAAGGCGAGATCACGCTTTTTGACCGGCACAGGCACCGGGTTCCCGCTCCAACCATCTTGCACAATCGCAAAATGGTCATCGCACCAGCAAAGCAGGCTGAGAAACCGGTTTATGACAGTCTTCGCTTGCTCGTGCGTTAGCCTGTTTGCGTACAGATCGATGCTGATCGATTGCACGTTCTCACGGGTCTTTGGCATCAGCACCATATGATACTGGTCGAACTCGATCAGCGTCTCCTCACGAGGCCAGGTGGCGTGATTATCAACACCGACATTCAGGTAATTTGACGAGTTGGTCGCTCTCAATCGTTTTCGGCGAGCACGTTCGACCTCTTCAGTATCATACTCGGCGCTATCGTCCGGCAATGGCGGTGGCCATTTGCGATCTTCGGCGATGCGTTTGCTCAGGCGATCGAAGAAGCGGCGATTGAACGTCACACCACGTCCAAACATCGTGTAGGGCTGATCGGGATCAAAGCGATCTTCTGCGCCTGGTTGAAGAAGTGAGACCGCGTCTCTGGGAACGTAGGAGGTTCGCCTTCTTACATCGCCATTCTTGTAGAGGATCGATGCGATCCCATGGCTGTTGACGCCACATTCCGCCGTTGAGATCTGAACGGCAATGACCGTTCCTCGGATCGCTTCATACGAGAGTATCTTTACCAGCGCATCCCGTAGCGTCGTTGCATCGGCAAAAGCATTCGCCGACCCCCCGACCGGCAACCTGCGTTCCATCACGGCGGCGGCACGACCTGCCCAGCCAGGCATGGTGATGGAAAGGCCAAGGATAGCCGAGGCGATCTGCTCGTCAGTAAGTGGTCGGCCGCGATTCTCGCGCCCGCGTGGCAACCGGCCGTAGCCGCGAAGCGACTGGAAGCGCTGTTCCATGTCGTCATGCGGCCAGTGACACATCTCCGCCTCTCGGCAGAGTTCCGTCAGAAGCGATTGCAAGTGAATAGCGAACATACGCCATTGATGATTGTGAGGAATCGATTGGCAAGCAGAACTTTGCGTTGCCTTTGGCCCGCGCTCTAGGCGCTGATCGCACCCGGAGTCTGTCGTCTCCGCCCCCGGCGCGCCGCAAAGCGCCTTCCGCCCAGCTTTCTGCACTTACGCTCCATGAAGCCGTTCCCCGCGAAGCGGTTTACTTCCCTTGTTCAAAGTTGTTCCCTTTCGGCAGGTCGGTGCTAGGCTAACGCCATTGATGAGGGGGATATGGCTGAACAAGAAGAAGCGAAAGCGCCAGAAGCGCCAACGATCTTACGCCTCAGCATTGAACGTTTTCGGGGTATAGAGTCTCTTATTTGGCTGCCCGACCCTCACGTGAATGTCATTCTGGGCGGCGGCGATGCCGGAAAGACGACCATTCTTGATGCAATCGGACTTTTGCTAAACCCGACAAACTCGACGGTCATATCCGATGCCGACTACTGGAAACGCGCTCCCGAAGCCGAGTTTATCATCGAAGCCGTTCTACGCTTACCGCCGGCGACAGAGATCAACGAGCAAAGGAAGGCGAGCTGGCCTTGGGAATGGGATGGCGAAAAGGCAGTAATTCCCAACCCCGATGACGAGGCTCCTGCCGACGCCAGCAAGGAAGTCTACGTGCTGCGCGTTCGGGGCACAACGGATTGCGATCTCTCCTATGAGATTTGCCAACCTAACGGTGAATTCGATCATTTATCCGTTTCGGTCCGCCGCAAAATCGGCCTCATCAAACTGACCGGAGATGACAGGAACGACCGAGATTTGCGGCTCATCCAAGGCTCCGCACTTGATCGCCTGCTTGCGGATAGATCGTTGCGGGCCAAGCTCGCCAAGGAGATCGGCGAGAAGAATGTCGAGGACAAGCTGGCCGACCCGTCGAAGGAAAAGCTTGCAAATTTGGATGAACAGTTCGGCAAGCAGGCTTTGCCGACGGGGCTGGGGCTAGGATTGGTAGGCGGTCGGGGCTTCTCACTCAATGCCTTGATCGGCCTTACAGCCGACAAGCTCGATATCAGATTGCCTCTTAGCAACTGGGGATCGGGCACTCGGCGCCTCGCGTCATTGGAGATCGCTGCCTCCAACCACAGCGAATTGCCCATCACAGTCGTCGACGAAATCGAGCGCGGGCTTGAGCCCTATCGTCAGCGTGTGCTGCTCAGGGAGTTAGTAACCGCGCCAACGCAAACGTTCATCACAACCCACAGCGTGGCTGCGATCAAGGCAGCCGGTGGGGCAAGTATCTGGTATCTCAGCGGAGACCGGAAGATCGGCAAATTGGCCGATGCGACAACCCCCCACATGATGAAAGACCCGGAAGCATTCTTAACAAGAATGGCCATCGTTGCCGAGGGTGCGACGGAGGTAGGGTTCGTAAAATTCCTGCTACTAAGGGCAGTCACAAAAGCGCCCTTGGAACTTGGCCTATGGGTAACTGACGGCGGCGGGAATGACACCACGCTGAATCTGCTCGAAAGCCTCGGCAAAAGCGGCCTGAAGTTTTCGGGCTTTGCCGACGACGAAGGGCGCGCGCCACAACGCTGGGCAACACTTAAGGGAACCTTGGGTGACTTGCTTCTGCAATGGCCCAAAGGTTGCCTCGAGGAAAATGTCATCGAACATGTCACCGACGGCGATCTCGAAAATTTCATCGCGAATCCCGATGGCGAGTCCGGGGAACGGCTGCGGACATTGGCGGTGCGCCTTCAGATCGGCGACAAGTCCTATGCCGCCATCCTCGCTGCTGCCGGCAGCCCGGGAAATGTGCGAAAGCTGATAATTGAAGCGGCGACGGGCGCTGTTCCCGATGGTATTCCGGATGACCAGAAAAAGGCATTCAAGAGCCACGGCCGCGTTTGGTTCAAATCCGTCAGCGGCGGGTTCGAGCTGGGATCGAAGATGCTCCAGTTCAACGTATGGCCCGAGCTCGAAGACCAGTTGTTGCCGTTCCTGAACGCCATCCGTCAATCGATGGACCTTCCGGTCATCGCTAAACTGCCCGATGAGTGACGCGTCCGTCGCAGCCGCATTAAGGTCCGCTGCTTCGCTCGTTGTGATCGAGGCACCAGGTGGCTGTGGCAAGACCTACCAAGGTGCACACTTTGCTGCGGATGCCGCCGGAGACGCCGAAAGCCGTATTCTCATTCTGACTCACACCCATGCGGCGTGCGATGTCTTCTCTGAGCGAACTGCGGTATCCCAGAGTAAGGTCGAAATCCGCACCCTCGACAGCCTGATCGGCCTGATCGCTTCCGCCTATCACGCACCACTCGACCTCCCGGTCGATGTCGGTGTCTGGTCGCGTGCCAATGAGGACGGGTACAACAAGGTAGCGATGAAAGTCGCGCATCTGCTCGAAAAGAAGCCGATAATCGCGGGTGCATTGGTCCGGCGCTATCCGCTCATCATTTGCGATGAGCATCAGGATGCGACTGCCGCCCAAGATCGGATCATTCTTACCCTCCATAAGGCAGGCGCGAAATTGCGCATCTTCGCCGACCCGATGCAGCGGATATTCGGTGGTCGGAGCGCCGCCGCCATTGCGGCCGAGATCAAACGATGGACCGACCTGAAGGATCAGGCCGAAGCGTTCGAGGAATTGGACACGCCACATCGTTGGGCGAATACCAATGCGGCGCTTGGCGAATGGATACTTACAGCCCGCGCTACCTTGCGTGATGGTGGGCAAATTGATTTGCGTGGTGCATTGCCGAATGGCCTACATGTCATTCGCGCCGACAACATCGCACGCGCGCACGGACAGTATCAGCTCACGGGGCAGCAGCGCGCACCTCTTACCCAACGGATGCAGCCCCTCAATTCGGTATTGGTGATGGCAGCGCACAACCAGACCGTCGCGTCGCTTCGTGCCTTTTTTAATCGATCCATACCCATTTGGGAGGGGCACACGCGAGACGCACTGGACTTACTCTGTGAAGGCGTTCGGGTTCACAGCGGCAACCCCAACGAAATCGGCAAGATCGCGGTCGACTTCGTGTGCAGCGTCGCCATAGGCTTCACCGCGACCGGGTACAGCCGACAGTTGCTCGAAGATATCGCGCAGGGTTGCACCAAGGCGCGCAGGAAGAAGCCAGCGACGATCCAAACGCTGGGTCGTATCATTTTGGAAGAACCCAACCATCGCGGCATCGGCAAATTTCTGACCAGTTTGCGAGCTCTCACCAAGGAAGATGCCGCGTTCTCGCCGATCAAGATCGACCATTCGCGCGAGTTCAACGACGCGGTGCATCTTAGCCGTTTCGAGGACGCCGACGAAGGTCTTGCTGAGATTGCCCGTCGCCATGCTCATGCTCGTGCGCCCGTTCCTGCCAAAGCGATCAGCACCATACACAAAGCGAAGGGCTTAGAGTTTCCACACGTCGTATTGGCGGCATGCGACCGACCGCATTTCAGCGATACAATGGCCGCACGCGCTCGGCTTTATGTCGGATTGAGCCGCGCCACAGAAAGTCTAACGCTGCTTGTATCACACACGAACCCGACACCCCTTTTGCTCATCTGAACGAGGGGAATCACATTCCAGTTCGCCCTCGTTGATAACGCGCGTAGCGAAGCAAAACCCAGACTGAAAGGCGCTTGCCCCACCTGCGGCGCGGCCATGGTCACCAAATGTGGTCGGCGTCTCTTACACCATCGGGCGCATGCCACCCGTCGCAACTGTGACCCCTGGTGGGAAAACGAAACGCAATGGCACAGGGATTGGAAGAACCTGTTTCCCGTAGAGTGCCGAGAACAAACGCGTACCGCACGGCTCGGTTGTCATTATCGGCATGATTGCGGTGGCAATTGCGTCGTGGAGGGCAGGCCTATCTAAGTTTGCCCTTGTCTAACAACGCCACTGTATCTATTTACGTGATCATATCATATTACGTGAATAGGACATATTATGGAATTTCGCGCCCCGACCGTTGCAGCGCAGCAAAATGCCCGCGCGATTGAATACCTTACCAAGAGCCTGAGCGACCCAGAAGCAGGGCAGCGGCAAGTCGAGGAACTGATCGCTGACCTAGGCAATGCCATCGACACCTACCCGGACTGGCATCCGATCCTGACGGCACCCCCAAGGCGCAATTCGGACCACGTGTCTTCGCTATCGCAATTGCGGACCTACGACGGCATCGACCACACGGTTGAATTCGTCCGGGGATTCGTCACCTGCCCCTACTCTGACAAGGAAGCTGACCAGCTTGTCGAGGCCGTAAGGCAAGTGCCGGGGCTTCAAGCGCATCGGCTGGCAGAGCCACTGTATTCTGACCATGCCTATCCTGTCGTGGTCGAAGCCTATCTGGTCGAACTCGAAGCTGACGGGACGGTTCGGAGCCGCGATGCGCTGCGGTGGTTTGTGCAGCAGACCATCAAGGAGGCCGAAGGCTATCAGGTCGCAGAGACGTGGTGGAATATCCGCTCCTACATCCTCGGTCGGCCTCACGGCTCGCGCTCGTCCCTGTTCGTGAACCAGCACGCGGGCAATCACATGCGCAAGATTCTGGAGGCGATGAACGACAGCGGCATGTTCGGCCCGATCAAAGAGTCATCCCTCGATATGCTGTCGCAGAAGAAGCGCGATGCGATCAACGAAACGCTACTCCGCACCGCCGTGGAAAATTGGGACAAGCGCAGCGAGCAGTTCGAGTTCGAGCTGCGCGGGGAAACCTGCAAGGTGAAAATCCGAGACACGTGGGAAGACGGCATGGAACTGTCCATCCGCGTCGAGATCGGCAAACACGACCTTTACGTTTCAGGCTTCTACTATCCAGAAGACGACCGAACCACCTATGTCGATCCGACCGGTAAGAGGAAACTGGCCGAAAAGTTCATCTAGCAAGGCAGGGAGACCGTCTCGTCTTGCCGGATCGATCTCGTTGAGGAGCAGCGAAGCGTTCTGGAGGCAACCCCAGAGAGCAAGGGCACCATTGCCTGCAGACGGTTCGAGGAGCGTGTCGGGCGCAGAGATTGCTGCGGCCTTCGCCATAAGCCAGGCCAGCGTTGGCGGGGTCGAGAACTGCTGCAGCTCGACCTGTGCTTCGCTGCGTACCTGGCGCGGCGGCAAGGCGGCTTCGAGCCAATCGAAACGCGCTTCTGCTTCGTGCACGCTCGTCGCCAGATCGATGCGAGAAGACTCGCGAAGCCAGAGCAGTGCGCCGATCTCGACCGCGCTGTTGTAGTCGTCGATGCTCCAGGCGCTTCCCCAGTCCAGGGTGCCGGTCTCCTCGGCGAAAATACCGGAAATGTCAGCGCGGGTAAGATGACGACCCGAGGCAAGAAGCTCGGCAACTCGGGTGCCGATGGCATAGGCCAAAGGCACTGACGACAACTGCTCGCCGGCGGGAAACAGGTCTGATTGAAACATGGCAATTCGTCCTCCTGATGAGGGCATCGGGTCACGCCCTCTGCCGGTTCAGGAATTCGAGAAGCTCTCTCTCCTCTACGGCGCCGCCTTGCGGCGCAGCCATGCTGTCAGTTCATCGTTCCAGTCGGTATTGCTTGAGGTTGGTTTGCGGACCTGGATCGTCCTTCCCTCGCGCGCGTACGCCGCGAGGCCACGCGACGCGGCCAGCTCGCCGCCAGCATCGTGATCGACGAAGAGGTGGAGTTCAGTCACGCTCTCGGGCACGCTGACGAGGCCGAACCGCTCATTGCCTAGGGTCGCCCAGACGGGGATGCCGGTTAGCGCATAGGCCGACATCGCGCTTTCGATACCCTCGGCAAGGCCAAGCTGGCCGGAAGCCGGAGCAAAAAGGCGGACAGCAGCCTCACCGAGTGCGCCAAGCGCGCGCTTCGGCTTGTCGAAGCTAGCCTTGGCCTCGCCCGACAGGAACGTGCGATGGATGGCGATCGGCCCCTCATCGAGGCTGACCGCCGCAATCATGGCGGGCAAGAAGCGGGTGCGTCCCTTCGGACCAAGCGGCGTTCGTGGATGAAAGCGGAGCGCCGGAGATGCGGCGAGGATGCCGCGGCTCTCCAGATAGACCTTCGCCGGGCTCGCCCGCAACGGCTGTGCATCGCGCCAGATCCTCAGCGCTGCCGCCGAAGGCTTCGCTGCAAGACCAGTGTCCATGGTGGGCTTGATTGCACCTCCCGAGAACAAAGCAGACGCCGGCACGCCTTCGCGCGCGAGGGCTGCGAGAACGGACTCCTGATCGCATCCGGCAAAGCAGTGCAGGAGAATGGCCCCGCGTCCGAGCGAAACACCGAGCGAGGGCGTGCGGTCGTCATGTGCGGGGCAACGGGCCATGCCCTTGGTGCCGGACCATTTGCCGCCACGGCTTTCACAGATACGTCTCGCCGTCACGGCTATCGGATGGTTGGTCGTGGCACCGGACATAAGGGCTCCTTCGCAGGCTCGGGTCCCCCATGACCGGCATCCTCCCCTCTCATTGTCGGGACGGACAATCTGTTTTCCTACATGTTCTATTTATGTTCTATTCCGATTCGCTGCAAGCGACAGGAGTGTGAACGATGAAACTGGCTTTGGTGATCGGGATGATGGTGAGCGCCATTAGCGTGCCAACTAGCGCACAAGCACAGGAGTTCGCCCTTCTGGAGCATCGCTATGAACAGCCTGAAACCGCTGGTTATCAAGATCTCTGGGCAAGCGAGGAAGCGCCGTCGAGGGTACTGCTCCCTGCAACCTATCGCGAAGCACTTTACGAGCCACTGATCAGGGACGCGGAAGTCCGGTATCGTCTTCCGCCTGGACTGATGCAGGCACTGGTTTGGGCCGAGTCCCGTTTCAATCCGATGGCTATCAGTCCGGTCGGTGCTGCCGGACTTGCCCAGCTCATGCCGGCAACCGCCCGCGAGCTTGGCGTTCGCAACCGGCATGATCCCGCTCAGAACATCGATGGCGGTGCGCGCTACCTGCGACAGATGCTGAACCGCTTTGGCGATGTCCATCTGGCACTTGCCGCCTACAATGCTGGTCCTGGCGCGGTATCTCGCGTTGGCGGAATTCCGAGAAATCGGGAAACGCCTGCATATGTCAGGAGCGTTTTGCAGCGTTGGATGGCATACAGGCACTCATGAATACGAATCGGAAACGTATAAGCGGACGGCTTGAACACCTTCCCCGTGGCTACGCCATCGTAACCGAGGCGGGCGATCACTGGGTGTTAGACGATTTCGAACCTGACAACGACCAGATTGGCGAAGAAGTGACCGCCGAGGGTGAAATCGTTGGGTTCGATCGTCTGAAAGTGGATTGGTTGGGCGTTCTGGCCGATTAGCGATCACTTACCTTTCGCGCAGAAGTTTGCCCACTCTGCCATGAGCTTGCGCCGCTTCTCGAAAAAGTCCGTCCTGCGATAGGCCGCCTCAACGCGATTCTGGACAGCATGTGCCAATGCAGCCTCCGCAACCTCGCCTGGAAAAGAAGTCTCTTCAGCCGCCCAATCGCGGAACGATGAGCGAAAGCCATGGACAGTCACGTTCAGTTCCATGTCTCTCAAAATTTTCAGCAAGGTCATGTCGGACAATGGACTCTTGCGTCGCTGGCCGGGAAAAACGAGGTCGCTGGCTTGGGTCCGGAAGACCTTTGCGCGTTCGATCACTTGTAACGCCTGGCGAGTAAGTGGGACCTGATGCTCCTCACCCATCTTCATCCGCTCCGCAGGGATGATCCAGACGCCGCGCTTCAGATCGAACTCCGGCCAAACTGCATTCCGAACTTCCCCTGATCGCGACGCATTGAGGATCAGGAATTCAAGGGCGAGGCGCCCAACCGAGGATCGTTGGCGCAGTCTGGCAAGGAAAGCTGGAACATCGACAAATGGCATCGCCGCAAAGTGACCCGACTTCCGCGGCTGCCGCGGTAGACCTTTCGAGATCGAGCGCATGGGCGCTTCGTTTGTACGGAAGCCTTTCGAAAATGACCAGTCGAGCACAGTTCCGATGCGCTGACGCACTCTCCGAGCCGTTTCAGGTTTTTCAAGCCAGATTTCGGCCAATGCATCACGGATCGCCGGAGCTTCAATGTCAGAGACCAGGACATCTCCAAAGTGTGGGTACGCGTATGCTTCCAGCGTCGATATCCATTGATCCTGATGCTTACCGTTCTTCCAACCCTTCTTGTGTTCAGCGTGGACCTTTGCTGCAGCCTCGCGGAAAGTCGGGATTATCTCTCGTTCCTTCTTCCTTTCCGCAACGACGTCGACGCCGGCCTTCGCAAGCTTTCGGACGCTCGCAGCCAATTCACGTGCATCAGCGAGAGAGACATCTGGATAAGAGCCAATTCCCACATCGCGTCTTCGCCCGTTCGCTTGGACCCTGACAATCCAGCTAGCCTTGCCAGACTTGTTGCGAAACAGAATCAATCCTCCACCGTCCGAGAACCGGCCAGCCTCACGCAGATTACGCAATCCTGTCGCAGTTAGGTTTCCCATTCCTCCGCCAAACCTTTCATCGCCTCGAACATTTCCCCACACTTTTCCCCACACTTCGTGCGAGATGCATAGAAACATATAGAGAACATTTAGAGCAAGCGCAAACGGAAAAACCCCGCAATTCTGAGGGTTTCAGAGACAATCTGGGTCTATGTGAGACTGGTATGGTGGCGGAGCGGGTGGGATTCGAACCCACGATACGGGGTTACCGTATACACACTTTCCAGGCGTGCGCCTTCGACCACTCGGCCACCGCTCCGCATGCCTGACAGGCAGGCTGCGCGGCCTAGCGGGACGGAGCGACTTTCGCAAGTCGCCATTGCGTGCCATTCAGCCGGGCATGGAAATTGAACGGATCGAACACCGGACGCACATCTGGCGCTGGAACGGCGCTGGCAATGCCAGCTGGCACATGTGCACAATTGACGGAGCAGCAGGTGAAGCGCTGGCGGGAATCGCATTGATGCATCGCCTGGAGTTCGGCAGACGGCGCGGTTTCGGCTCCATCAAGGTGACTGCGCAGATCGGTGCGACACGCTGGGAAACCTCGGTTTTTCCGCAGAAGGGCGAAAACACCTTTATCCTGCCGATAAAGGCAGCAGTCCGCAGCGCGGAGAATATCGGCGAAGATGATGAGGTTCTTGTGAGGCTTGAGCCTGCCTGACTTACCGGTGCGATCGCTTCTGTTTGGTTGTCACGAAGTTCCGGCGGGAACCGACCAACTGGCCATCCCGCCATGTGGCGATCAAGAAGGCGCGGTTGCGATCAGATCCGCTCCGCTTCGGCCACGGCATCGCTGGCACGAAGCGAACTGATAATCCGGGTCAGATGGGCCAGATCCTTCACATCAAGATCGGCTTCGAACGTCTGAAACGGATCATCGCGGTGAGTCATGTTCAGACCCAATACGTTGGTATGCTGCCCTGCAATAATGCTGGTAACTTCGGCAAGCGTCCCCGGCCGATCATACAGCACAAGACGCAAGCGCCCTATCGCGCCGGTGCTGCGTTCCCCCCATGACAGATCCAGCCAGTCTGCATCGACGCCATCGGCAAGGCGAAGGCAGTCAATCGCGTGAACCTCCACCCCCTTGTCGCGTTTGCGCAAGCCAACGATCCGGTCACCGGGCACGGGATGGCAGCATTCGGCAAGCTGAAATGCCTTGCCCGGGGTAAGCCCCTTGATCGAGATCGCATGCTCCTGACGTGGCCAGTCCGCATCGTCGAGGGCCGAAACGCTGCCGGGTACCAGCGCTTCCATAACGTCACTGTCGGATATCTTGGCCGATCCGATCGCCAGCATCATCTCATCCGGCTTTTTCATGCCCAGCCTCTCAGTCGCGGCCTTTATGGCTTTCTTGCCGATCCTTCCGGGCAGCCGGGCGGCGATCTCGTCGAACAATTTACGCCCGATCCCGGCAACTTCTTCGCGCTCTTTCGCCCGCACGGCACGGCGAATGGCAGCGCGCGCCTTGCCGGTGACGACGAAACCCAGCCATGAAAGCTGCGGCGCGGATGTTTCGCTCTTGATGATCTCCACAACATCGCCATTGGCCAGCGCAGTGCGAAGCGGCATGTGCCTGCCGTTGATCTTCGCGCCAACCGTCGCGTTGCCGAGATCGGTGTGAACCGCATAAGCAAAATCCACCGTGGATGCGCCTTTGGGCAGCTGATGCAGCGCGCCTTTCGGGGTGAAAGCAAAGATGCGGTCCTGATAGATCGCCATCTTGGTGTGTTCGAGCAGCTCTTCGGCATCGTGGCTGGCATCGACGATCTCGATAAGATCGCGCAGCCAGCCAACCTGGCCGTCCGCACGGTCTGCCTGTTTGTATGCCCAGTGCGCGGCAAGGCCCAGTTCGTTTGTGCGATGCATTTCACGCGTGCGGATCTGAACTTCCATCCGCATCGAGTTTTCATAGATCAGCGCCGTGTGCAGCGAGCGATAGCCATTGCCCTTTGGGGTCGAGATATAGTCCTTGAAACGGCCGGGAATCATCTGCCACGTCTGATGGAGCACGCCCAGCGCGCGGTAGGTATCCTCGATATTCTCGGTGATCACGCGGAACGCCATGATATCGGTGATCTGCTCGAACGTGACGTGGCGCTCCGCCATCTTTTTCCAGATGGAATAAGGATGCTTCTCACGCCCGACGACTTCAACGCTCAGCCCCGCTTCCGCCAGCGCCTGCTTGATCGCAAAGGCGATCGCATCGACCTGCCCACCCTCTTGCGTGCGGATCTGCGCCAGCCGCCCGGTGATCGTGGCATAGGCTTCGGGCTCAAGCTGCTCAAACGCCAGCAGTTGCATCTCGCGCATGTATTCGTACATCCCGACGCGCTCTGCCAGAGGCGCATAGATATCCATCGTCTCGCGGGCGATGCGCTGGCGTTTCTCCTCACTGCGGATAAAGTGCAGCGTGCGCATGTTGTGAAGCCGGTCTGCGAGTTTAACCAGCAGGACGCGCAGATCCTCGCTCATCGCAAGAAAGAACTTGCGCAGGTTTTCGGCCGCGCGTTCATTCTCCGTCATCGCTTCGATTTTTGACAGTTTGGTCACACCATCGACCAGCCGCGCGACTTCGGGGCCGAACAGGTGCTCAACCTCGTCGATCGTCGCCAGCGTGTCCTCAACCGTATCGTGCAAAAGCGCGGTGACGATGGTTTCCTGATCGAGCCGAAGCTCGGTCATCAAACCGGCGACTTCAACCGGATGACTGAAATAAGGATCACCGCTCGCCCGCTTTTGCGTGCCGTGCTTCTGAACGGTATAGACATAGGCACGGTTGAGCATGTCCTCATCCGCGTCTTCGTCATACGCTTTCACGCGCTCAACAAGTTCAAACTGGCGTAACATCGCAGGCAATGATGTGAGGATTTCTGGCGTCAGGGCAAGAAGAAAGCATCTGTCCGGTCTGTCCCGGAGATGAGTGAGACATTTTGGTCGCGATTTCGATTTTAAGGACCATGCGTCCGATTTCGGCCAAGCAGCGCGCAAGCCACCGGCTTACCGTCACCAGCGATCAGGTCCACACGGCTTCGGGCGGCAGGCTCATCAGGATCGCTTCGGTGTTGCCACCGGTTTTGAGGCCGAATGTCGTGCCGCGGTCGTAAACGAGATTGAACTCCGCGTATCGCCCGCGCCATTCAAGCTGTTCCTGCTTATCTTCCACGGTGAAATCCTCACCCATCCTTCGGCGCACGAGTTTTGGAAAAATGTGAAGAAACGTTTCGCCCACCGCCTGGGTGAACGCAAAGTTCCTTTCCCATTCCGCCTCATCGGCGCATTCCAGATGATCGTAGAAAATGCCGCCGACCCCGCGATGACACTTGCGGTGCGGAATATAGAAATACTCATCGGCCCAGTCTCTGAAGCGCGGATAATCGCCCGGCTCATGCGCATCGCAGGCTGCCTTGAAGGCCGCATGAAAATCTGCGGTATCCTCTTCATACGGAATTGGCGGATTGAGATCCGCACCGCCGCCGAACCATGCCTTCGTGGTCGTCAGGAAACGCGTATTCATGTGCACGGCGGGCACATGGGGGTTGGCCATGTGCGCCACCAGACTGATCCCGGTTGCCGAAAACTGCGGCGCTTCGGGTGATGCGCCGTTGATGCTTCCGGCAAATTCACGCGCGAAAGACCCGTGGACGGTCGAAATATTGACTCCCGCCTTCTCGAACACATCGCCTTTGATAAGACCGCGCGTTCCGCCACCCGTTTCGCTGCTGTCCGCGCCGCCCTCACCATCGACCGAATCGCGTTTCCACGCGGTGTACTCAAAAGCGGCGCTGCTGCCGGCCTCACGCTCTATACTTTCAAATTCCGCACAGATCGCATCGCGCAGAGATTCGAACCACGCCGCCGCGCGCCGTGTATGATCAGTCCAGTCGGTCATGCCGATGGCACTTGCCAACTGGCGCGCCGTTGGGCAAGGAAAACCCATGGTTCCCTTTTCGTTCCTGACCCAGGAAATGGTGCTGACAGCCGACCGCGCGCTTTACTGGCCGCGCGAAAGGGCGCTTCTGGTTGCCGATCTCCACCTCGAAAAGGCAAGCTATTTCGCCCAGTTCGGCCAGATGCTGCCACCTTATGACAGCCGCGAAACGCTGGAACGTCTGGCGCTGGCGATTCGCGAAACCGGCGCGCGCAAGGTGATCGCACTGGGTGACAATTTCCACGATGACAATGGAACGCAAAGGCTTGATACGCACACAACAGGCATGCTCTCCGCGCTGACCCGGGCAACCGAATGGATCTGGATAACCGGAAACCACGATCCCGGCCTGAATTCGCAGGCGAACAGGGATATCGGGGGTGACGCGATGGACGAACTTTCGATCGATTCGATCGTGCTGCGCCACAAGGCCAGCCCTGAAGAATGCGCCGCAGAGATTTCCGGCCATTATCATCCGGGCCTGAAAGTCCGGGCGAAAGGGCGCTCTATCGCGCGGCCCTGCACCGTTCTGGGCACGCACCATTCCGGTCAGCAGCGCCTGATTCTTCCTGCATTCGGCGCTCTGACCGGCTCTATGAACGCAAGCGATCCGGCAATCATATCGGCGATGCAGCCGGCCGATACCATAGATGCGCTGGTGCCTGCGTCCGGGCGACTGGTCCAATACCCGCTCTGGCGCACCGCCGTCTGACCTCAAAAATATGGCGTCCTGGCCTGCGCGCCTTGCCTGCGCAGTTTACGCGAATGGCACCAATTCGTAATATGATGTGAAATGACACTTTCATTGTGGCGTCGATTCGCTCTAAAGACGCGCACGACAGCAGCACACATGTAACAATCAGGAGAACGCTGATAGCACCCCCGTCCCGTCGTATGATGACGCCACCCGTCAAGAGCGGACCGCGTTACAACGATATGATCCAGACCGAAACAGTCCGCGTAATTGACGAGACTGGAGAGAATGTCGGCGTGATGAAAACACGCGATGCGATCGAAAGGGCCGCCGATGTCGGCCTCGATCTTGTGGAGGTCTCGCCAAACGCAAACCCGCCCGTCTGCAAGTTTCTGGACGTCGGCAAGTATCGGTATGAGGCCCAGAAAAAGGCCAATGCCCAGCGCAAGACGCAAAAGACGCAAGAGATCAAAGAGGTCAAGATGCGTCCCAACATCGACACGCACGATTATGACGTGAAGATGCGCAACGTGAACAAATTCATCGACAATGGCGACAAGGTGAAAGTTACGCTGCGGTTTCGCGGGCGCGAACTTGCCCACCAGCAGCTTGGCATGAACCTGCTGAAACGCGTGCAGGCCGATGTGGAAGAGATCGCCAAGGTCGAATCCTATCCGCGCATGGAAGGCCGCCAGATGCTGATGGTGCTTTCACCGAAGTAATCCGCGTTCCGGCCGGGGAGAGGAAACCGCGTTGACCGCTCGCCGCATCGGACTTTTCCTCGGCGTGGCCGGCTTTGCCGCCACACTGCTGCTCCCGCCCCCCGCAGGCATGCCGGGCCAGGCATGGATCGTTGCCGGGCTGGTCGTGCTGATGGCATCATGGTGGATGAGCGAAGCGATCCCGCTGACCGCCACCGCGCTGTTACCGTTCATCATCCTGCCATTTGCCGGTGTGATGAGCGCGAAAGAAACCGCTGCTGCCTATTATTCGCCGATCCTGTTCCTGATACTGGGCGGCGCGTTCATCGCGCTTGCCATCGAGCGAACCGGCCTGCACCGCAGACTGGCGCTTGGCATTCTCGATCGCATCGGCTCGAAAGGCGGGGCAACGCGGCTGTTGGTGGCGTTCATGCTCACCGCCGCGATCCTTTCGATGGCGATATCGAACACATCTTCCGCGCTGATCATGATGCCGATGGCGCTGGCGGTTCTGGCCGGCGGCGGGCTTGATCCCGAAGAGCGCGACGGGCTGGCCGGCGCGCTGCCGATGGGCATCGCCTTTGCAGCCTCGGTCGGCGGGCTTGGCACGATTGTCGGCTCTCCCACCAATGCCATCGCGGTTGGCCTGCTTGATACGATACTGAACGTGAAGATCAGCTTCGCGATGTGGAGCGCATTTGGCATTCCCGCCGTTATCCTTGGCATTCCACTGGCCGCATTTATCATCGCAAAAGTCCAGCATGTTTCGGCGCACCGCTTTGATCTTGCTGCCGCGCGCGAGGCGGTTTGCTGTGCGCCGCAGTGGAGCGCGCCTGAACGCAGGCTGGTGCCGCTTGTTGCGATAACCTTCCTGTTGTGGATGTTCAGCCCGCTGATCGCGCCGCTGCTGCCTGAAGGCTCGCTGACGGACGGCACGATTGCCGTTGCCGCTGGTCTGGCGCTGTTTCTGATACCCGATGGCACCGGCAGACCGCTGCTGATCTGGGAAGAAGCGGACAATGCCCCCTGGGGCGTTATCATGATGTTTGGCGGAGGCCTTGCGCTGGCCGCAGGTATGGGCGCATCCGGGCTGGCGGACTGGCTGGGCCAGTCGCTGCTGCCGCTTGCCTCGGTGCCGCTGCCGATCGTGGCGCTGGCGATTGTCGCAATGGTGATCGTGATCACCGAATTTGCCAGCAATGTCGCAACCGCAAGCGGCATCATCCCGGTTGTCGCCAGCCTGATTGCCGCCTTGGGCGCAGACCCGCTGCTGCTTGCGATGCCCGCCGCGCTGGCCGCCAGCTGGGGCTTCATGCTGCCTGCCGGAACCGGACCAAACGCCATCGCGTGGTCCACCGGGCGCATTCATCTGCCCAACATGATCAAGGCCGGGCTGCTGCTTGATATTGCAGGCGGTTTCATGATCGTGGCGGTTGTCTGGGCGGTGGCGGCGATCGTATGAAGCAAAGATCAGCGGGGCGTTCTGGCCATGATCCCGGTCAGAACACCCCGGCCGATCATCACGCATCAACCCTCAGCGACTGAACATCGCCCGCGTGAAGTATCTGTCCGCCGATTGCCCAGTCACCCTGTTCGATCTCGACGATCTTGACCTAGGTCTTGTCGCGCATGGCTTCGCCTTCCACGGCAATCATCGCTTCGGTTACGCCGTGGATCATGTCTTCCTTTTCTTCGGGCGTGAAAACGTTCTTGATGACGTCGATTGTAACGAATGGCATTGTCTTTCTCCTCAGTTTTTCTGGTGTTCGAAACGGGTCGATCCCGCAAAACCGGTTCTCGCCGATCACGCCATCAGCCGAAAGTTTGCGCAGCGTAGCAGCACGCTACGCATTGCGCAGAAACGCACTACGGAATACGTAGTTCCTGTGGTATCACCGTGCTCAGGGAGCAAAGCCATGGCAGCCGAACCCGAACTGGACACCCATTGCCCCGCCAACAAGGCGGCGGATATCCTTGGTGACCGCTGGGTTCTGCAGATCGTGCGCGCGATGATTTTCGGCGCGACGCGATACAGTGATCTGCAACAGGCCGTGCCGCGCATTTCGCCCACGGTGCTGAGCACACGGCTGAAACAGCTGGTCGAAGATGGCATCATCGTGCGCCGCGAAGGCGCAGGCCCCAAAGCCGCAAGTTACCGGCTGACGCCGTCGGGCCGGGAACTGAAGCCGATGCTCAAGTTCATGGCGGCCTGGGGCCTGAAATGGTCAGGCCGGAACATCAAGGAAGACAATGTCGATATCGGCGCGCTCATGTGGGATGTTCAGAAAACGCTGCGGTTCAATGAGCTTCCCGACGGCGAGAATGTGATCGCGATAACGCTGCCCAATGCCAGGCGATGGTCAAAATGGTGGATCGTGGCCAACGGTCGCGCGATTGATCTGTGCTCTGACAGCCCCGGTAAGGACGTTGATATCTACGTAACCTGTCCGATCCAGACGCTGATAGATATATGGCAATGTCAGATCGCCATACGCGATGCCATGGCCAGCGGCGATCTGGTGGTTGACGGATCGTCGGACCTTGTCACCACGATCGACAACTGGTTCCCGATCTCGCCGGTGGCGCTTGAAATCAGCCAGGACATGCAATCCGCAGCCGCGCGCGGCAACGCGGCAACAGGCGCGACCTAGGGTCAGGCCCAGGCGGCGGTTATTTGCGCCACTTCAGCAAATGCGCGGGGCATTCCGCGCAGTCGCTGCTTCCGAAACCAACTATCGGAAAGTCAAAGCGGCCGGTCCGCGACAAACTGGTGACAATGTCGCATTCCTTCCCGCCCGCGATCGCGAACGCTTCGGTCCGGGCAGCGCGCACTGTCAATTGATCGACATGCCAGTGCAGCGTCTTGTCACGGCGGAAATGGCGGCGCAGTCTTGCGCCAACGCCTCCCGGCCCACATGCACTGCCTGCATATACATACCAGCCGGATTCAAGCGTCTGGCGTTCCTTGCCCCGCAAAAACACTGTCGGTTCATCCAGCCGCATCAACAGCGCATAGCCACCCGGCCAGCCGGGCGCACCGTCCAGGCCCGGCTCGTCCAGCACGATATCGGGCAGCAAGTGGTTGCGAATGAACGTGCCGGGATTATCCGGCATTGCGCTGTGCGCTACGGCTGGCCGCGCCACTCCCGGCGCTCCTCTGCCTGTCTCAGAACCTCATAAGCCAACTGATAGGCCTGAAACGCTTTCGCGGCTTCTTCATCGCCGGGCTTCACGTCCGGGTGCACTTCCTTGGCCTTGGCGCGCCAGGCCTTTTTGACATCGTCAAACTCCGCGTCAGTCTCAAGCCCGAGCAGTTCGAGCGCGCGCAATTCATCGCGGCTGCGCGTGCCATCGCCAGAGCTTGCCCAGCCGTAGTGCGCCGATTCCTTGTATCCGGCGTTTTCAGACGTCTCGTTCGCTTCGCGCTCGGCGGCTTCTTCCTTGTCGAGCCCCGCGAAATAATCCCAGCCCTTGTTATATTCCGCCGCGTGCTTCTGGCAGAAATACCAGCGATCGGGCTTGTTCGGCGATTTGGGCGCGGGGCAATCGCCCGGCTCATTGCAGCCCGCGCGATCGCAAAGCCTGACATTCACCGCCTCGCGCCCGGCCTCATACCCGCGCCAGCGGGGGAAGCCCCAGTCAACAGATCTGCCCGCTTTGCTCATGGTTTGATGGATTAGGCTGGCGTGCATGGCCAGTGCAAGCCCCTGATTGCCCTTGACGGGTCTTTAATTGATTTCGCGCTATTGCCGCATTGCAATATGAGCGCACCTCACTTATAGTAATCTAGGTAAGTATCTTGAGGATTGGACAATGAGCGACCGTCTGGCAATTTCGGCCAGTTTTTCCGTTCTGATGATGGCGATGTACGTGCTGTTCGGCAACGATGCGGTGCGCATGCCCGTTGGTCCCGGCCAGCTTGATACACCGCTGGCATCCTCCTCGGCGAACGCGATCACAGCGCCAACACGGCGTTTCCAGCTGGTTCAGTAGGCGCCCCCGACGCCCGTCCGGGCGCCCAGCCCGTGGTAACCGTCAGTCTATCGTGATGGTTACGGCGCGGCGATTCTGCGCCCAAGCCGCTTCATTTGAACCCAGCGCAATCGGACGCTCCTTGCCATAGCTGAC
The DNA here is from genome assembly GCA_947258815.1 of uncultured Sphingomonadaceae bacterium. GTDB lineage: Bacteria > Pseudomonadota > Alphaproteobacteria > Sphingomonadales > Sphingomonadaceae > Novosphingobium. Next base: position 24,574 of record CAMYJW010000029.1, on the reverse strand, counting down.
AGTCGTCAACCGTGCGGAATTGACGCCAAGACTGGCCAGATAGTTCTTGGCCGCATTGGCGCGCCGTTCACCCAGCGCAAGGTTGTAATCGCGTGTGCCGCGTTCGTCGCAATGCCCTTCGATGGTCGCGCGTTTTCCGGGATACTGCATCAGCCACTGCGCCTGCTTGGCCAGTGCGGCCTGATCGAAGGCATCGATATTGTAGCGGTCGGTATCGAAATAGATCGTATCGTCACCCGACATCTGCGCAACGAAATCGGCCTGGCTTCCCGGAATCGGCGCAGCCGGCCCGGTCGGTGTCTGGGTTGGCGTGACAGGGCCGGGCGTGGGCGGCAGATCCTTGGGCGCACTGCTGGCACAAGCGGACAAAACCGCCGAGCTTGCAATCAGCAACACGATCGGGCCGGGTTTGACAGTGACAGGCATCGCAGTCTCCTTATCGAATCAGGCAATCAGGAAGGAATATTGTCGGCAGATTGCATCAGGGTTGAACGAAGTTTCGGACTTTCACGGGCAGAGTCAATCATTTCAGGGTCTGACCGGTCCCCACGCGGGGTCGGAAGCCCCCACGGGCGTGGGCAACTTACGCTCATTCCGGCCCGTCAGATCCACTTGCCAGAGCGTTGCCTTGCCTGAACCGCGAACGGTGCGGAAAAACTGGATGATCCGACCGTTGGGTGCCCATGTTGGCGCTTCGTCCTGCCATGTGTCTGTCAGATAGCGCAGGCCGCCGCCGCCCGGACGCATCACCGCGATACGAAAATTGCCCACCATGTGCGTGAACGCGATCTGATCGCCGCGCGGGCTCCATTCGGGAGTCGCCGCGCGTCCGCCAAAAAAGCTGATCCGGCGCTGGCCGGTGCCATCGGCGTTCATCACGTAAATCTGCTGCGCGCCCGATCGATCACTTTCAAAAACGATCCGCTGCCCATCGGGAGAGAAACTGCCGCCGATGTCGATACCCGGCGTATTCGTCAGCCGCTGGCTTTGCCCGCCGCTTGCCGGAACGCGATAGATATCGGTGTTGCCCCCGATCGCCATCGAATAGAGAATCCATTTGCCATCGGGCGACCAGCGCGGCGCGAACGTGGGATTGCTGCTGCGCGTGACCAGCCGCTGACGATTGGTGCCAAGATCGTAGATATAGATGCTCGGGCTGCCGTTCAGATACGACAGATAAAGGATCGAGGAATAGTCCGGTGAATAGCGCGGCGTCAGCGCGGTGGCCTGCCCGCTGGTGAGATAGCGATGATTGGCCCCGTCCGAATCCATCACCGCCAGCCGCTTGACCCGGCGATCCTTGGGTCCGGTTTCCGCGATATAGGCGATGCGGCTGTCGAAGAACGGACTTTCGCCAGACAGCCGTGAATAGACCATGTCAGAGCATTTGTGCGCAGCCCGGCGCCAGTCTCCCGGCCCAACCGTCCAGCCCGCCTTGGCCAGTTCCTGCCTGAGCAGCACATCGAAAAGATAACAGCCCACCGTGATGTTATCGCCCGGCCCTGCCCGCACATAACCCTGCACCAGCATATCGGTGCTGCGCAGCGACCACACCGGATAATCCGGCGCGGTGATCTGTTCATATGTCGGCTGCGGCAAGCCGCCCGGCCCCGAAGGTTTGAACAGCCCGTTGTTACGCAGATTGCCCGCAATGATCTGCGATATGGCCCGTCCCACGGCCGCTGACGAACCGGCACTGGTGCGGGTCGGCCGATCGACATCAGTTGCAAACGTGGTGATCGCAAGGCCGATATCCTGCCAGTCGCGATCATCGGAAACAGAGCCGGTCAGGCCGCCATCTCCATCGCTGTCGAGCCCGCTGTCCGCAGCAAGGTCGAAGCCCGGTTCAGAGATTTCCGGCGTCTGCGGACCGCCGGATTCCTGCGCGCTGACCGGCACTGCGGCCAGCAGCAGAAACGAAGCAGTCGAGGCAAGAAATCGAACGATCATTGCGAGAGCCTTTTATCGAACCGGAACGTGGAAATGCGCTTCCAGCCATCGTAGTATTCCGCTGGCAAATTGAAAGGCGCGGCAAGCTGGACCGCGCGCACCGCCTGCTCTGCATGGCGCGAAGCCTGCGGACGGTTGGCATCGTTGATGCCCAACTGGCGCACAACGCGCGGCGTGCCCGAAAGGCTGCCATCGGCATTGAGGTTCCACGACAGTATCGTCACCAGTTTCTCTGCGTCCGCGCCTTGCGGTGCTGACCAGTGCGGTTTCAGCTGCCGTGAGATTGCGCCAGACAATGCTGCGCGCACGCGCGGTCCGATCTGGGCGGCGCGCGGCGATGACGAGCTTCCCGTTGCCTGCGAACTTTCGCTTCCCTGCAGAAAATCACTGCCGATGCGGCTGGCGCCCGGTTTCTTTGCCGGGCGCGGCGCGGGCCGGGACGTCGGGCGCGGCTGTGGCTTGGGCCTTTGGGCTTCGCGCGGGGCTGGGCGCGGAGTAGAGCGCACAGTCGGCCGGGGGGTGCGCGGCAGCGGCGCGGCAACTTCGCGGACCGGCTCGGGCTGCGCGATCGTTTCGGGCACCGCCTCGCTCGCTTCTCCAATTTCGGGCGCGATATCGGGCGCAGCGGCTTCAAACGGTTCGGGCGAGGTAGAGACCAGCCCGATATCATCGCTCAGCGTCACTTCGATCCGTTCGGGCGGGATGACAACGTCTCCCGTGTCCGGGCGCATCACCAGAAACGCCAGCAAAGCCAGATGTCCGGCAATGGAAAGCGCCAGCCCGAAGCCTTCCTCTCTGGTAAGCGCCATGGATGCCATAAGCGGCTGCCTATTGCTCCTCGTCTGAACCGGCGCTGAGCGGTCCGGCGGTTCCCGGAACCTGTGCAGAAGCGCGCGTAACCAGCGAAATCGAAGTCAGCCCGGCGCGGTTAAGTTCTCCCATCACGCCCATCACGGTGCCATAGTCCAGCGCCTTGTCGGCACGCAAAGTAACAAGCGGCGCGCGCCCTTCGGCATCGCGCGGCAACCGGGCCAGCGCTTCGGGCAGACCGGCATACGGCATCGGCTGTTCATCGATGAACAGCGCGCCATCGCCGCGCAGATCGATGCTGATCTGGCTGCGCTCTTCCGACAAAGCTTTGGCCCGGCTTTCGGGCAGCTCTATCGGCACACCGGCTTTCAGCAGCGGCGCGGTGATCATGAAGATGATCAGCAACACCAGCATGACATCGACAAACGGCGTGACGTTGATCTCCGCCATCGGCGCGCGGGCCGCGCGCTTCCCGCGCCTCGATCGGCGCGCCGACGCCACGCCCATCGCCATCAGCCGCGCTCCATCTGGCTGGAAATGACAGCGTGAAAGCGGTCGGCAAAGCGCTGCAACCCGGCTTCCAGCGCATTCACGCTATGCGAAAAACGGTTGTACGCGATCACCGCCGGAATTGCGGCGAACAGGCCAAGCGCGGTGGCGAACAGTGCTTCGGAAATGCCCGGCGCAACCACCGCAAGCGAAGAGTTTTGCTGCTGCCCGATCTGGAAAAAACTGTTCATGATCCCCCAGACCGTTCCGAACAGGCCGACGAACGGTGCGACCGAGCCGACGGTTGCCAGAAAATTGAGCCGCGCCGCCAGATTGTCCGCCTCTTCAGCGACCGTGGCATCCATCGCACCGGCGACGCGCTGGCGCGCGCCATCCAGATCGAAACCCTGAACCGAAACAGAGCGCTGCCACTCATCCAGTCCGGCAAGGGCGATCCGCCCGGCAGCCGATTTGCGGACATCCGCGTCATCCCGCACGGTCGAATAGTTCTGCACTTTCCAGAACTCGCGTTCGAAAGCCCGGCAGCGGCGGCGCACCGCACCCATCCTCAGCGAGAAACCGAAAATGATCGCCCAGACCCACACTGTCGCCAGCAACAGGCCAACCATCACACCCTGCACCACGATATCGGCATCGAGAAACAGCTGAACCGGATTGAGCCGGTCCGATCCGCCAAGTCCGGCAACAAAGGCCGAACCGGCGGCCAGAACTGAAAACGTGTGCATTCCTAACCTTCCAATTCTGAATCAAGCGAAGCGAATGCTGCGCGCCATTCTTCGGGCTGCCGCCGCGGTCGCCCGTCTGGCCCGACAAAGCCGACCTTGATACGTGCTTCAACCAGCCGCGTATCGTTTCTTACCGCATATTGCCTGAGCAGCACGCTGGCCGATCGCGCGCTTTCGCACGATGTCTCGATCACTATGTCTTCGCCAAGCCGCGCGGGCGACAGAAAGCGCAATTGTGCTTCGGCAACGACATACGTGCCCTCACCCGCCGCCATCGCCGCAGCCTGATCGATCCCCAGCAGGCGCAGGATATCGCTGCGCGCGCGTTCAAACCAGCGCAGGTAGTTGGCATGATAGACCACGCCGCCCGCATCGGTATCTTCGAAATAGACGCGCACGCCAAAACGATGGAGCTGGCCATCGAACTGGCCGACGGAAAGGAGCGGAGCGGTATTCATCGCGGCGCGGTGTTTAGCCTTGCTCGCGCAGCGTTGGAAGTCATCGCGGAGGACTTTGCACCGTCAAGGCGCTGCCCGTTATCGCAGGTTTCGCCCGGTCCGGCTCAATCGGGGATCATCTGGAAGAACTGACGCCCGCCGAAGATGTGCACATGCAGGTGCGGCACTTCCTGATGGCCAGCGCCGCCCATGTTCACCATCAGCCGATAACCCGGCCCGTCCAGCTCAAGCTGGCGTGTGACTTTCCCCACCGCGCGCATGAAACCGGCGATCTGGGCATCGCTGGCCTTTGCGGTGAAATCGTCCCAGCTGACATAGCGCCCTTTGGGTATCACCAGCACATGCACCGGCGCCTGCGGACGGATATCGTGAAACGCCAGCGCGTGATCATCTTCATAGACTTGCGAACAGGGAAGCTCCCCGCGCAGGATTTTCGCGAAGATATTGTTATCATCATAGGGTTCGCGCGGATCTATCGGCATGGCGGTTTGGTCCCTGTTGGTATGGATTGGCCTATGATTTGCGTGATGCCTTCTCGGCAATGCCCGAAACGCCTTCGCGCCGATCAAGCTCTGCCAGCACGTCGCCCAGCGCCACATCCCTGGCGTTGAGCAATACCAGCAAATGAAACAGCAGATCCGCCGCTTCGCCAACCAGCGCATCGCGATCCTGCGCCAGCGCGGCGATGATCGTTTCGGTGGCTTCCTCACCCAGTTTCTGGGAGATTTTGGGAAGGCCTTTGGCGTTCAGCTTCGCGACATAGCTTGAATCGGGGGCCGCGCCTTTGCGGGCGGCAATCGTCTGTTCAAGACGCTCCAGCGTTCCAGATTGGCTCATGGCAGGACCAATGCGGCCAAACCGGGCACGCGGTCAAGCCTTGGTGGTATTGCGGTTTGCGATGTTTGCCCCGTGTCGGGCGGGCAGGCGCGCGTTCAGTCGCGCGGGGGGGTGTTTTTGGCCATGCGCCGTCCGATAAGAACGCCCGCCATTGCAAGCGACAGCATCGCGATCATATTCGGTTCGGGAACGGATGTTCCGTCCGCGGCCACGGCCTGAGAGGCAAAGGCCATCGAAACAGCAATGGCCGAAAAGTAAGTTCGCAAATACTGCAACACATGCACCCCAAAGAAGAATTTCGGCGAAGACGACGAATATCCCGGAATCATCGCTTTTCGCGGTTGCAGCATTAGAAGAGATCGGCCAGTCAGGCAGCCGACAAAACGGGACAGTCCCGTTATGGGTCAGCTTCTTGCAGGCAATCCGGCGGCCCGCAGCGCCGCGTGTGCCTCGGCAATCGAATACTTGCCGAAATGAAAGATGGATGCCGCCAGAACCGCGCTGGCATGGCCTTTGGTCACACCTTCCACCAGATGATCGAGCGTGCCGACACCGCCGCTGGCCACCACCGGAACAGACACCGCATCGGCGATCGTTCGGGTCAGCTTCAGATCATATCCGGCCTGCGTGCCATCGCCGTCCATCGATGTGACCAGCAATTCACCCGCGCCCAGTTCTGCCAGCCGGATCGCATGTTCCACCGCATCGACGCCGGTTGGGTTGCGTCCGCCATGGGTAAAAATTTCCCAGTGATCGCCCTGCCAGCGCGCATCGACCGAGGCGACGATGCACTGGCTGCCCATCTTCTGCGCGATATCGGCGACAACCTCGGGCCGCGACACCGCAGCGGAATTGACCGCGACTTTGTCTGCGCCCGCCAGCAGCAGCTCGCGCGCATCCTCAACCGTACGCACGCCGCCGCCCACAGTGACTGGCATGAAGCAGACTTCCGCCGTCCGGCTGACAATATCAAGCAGCGTGCCGCGCCCTTCGTGGCTGGCCGAAATATCCAGAAAACACAGCTCGTCCGCGCCCGCCGCGTCATAGGCGCGCGCTTGCTCCACCGGATCGCCCGCATCCTGCAAATCGACGAAGTTCACCCCTTTGACCACGCGGCCATTGGCAACATCGAGACAGGGAATGACACGGACGCAAACGGTCATGCTGCGATCACTCCCGCCCGGCCATCTGGATTGCCGCCGCAAGATCGAGCCGCCCATCATAGAGCGCGCGCCCGGTAATCACGCCTTCGATGCCGTTTGACGCCTGAAGCGCCAGCATGCGAATATCATCTAGCCCTTTCACACCGCCACTGGCGATCACCGGCAGATCGGTGCGCTGTGCAAGCTCTACCGTGGCATCGACATTGCAGCCCTTGAGCAGCCCGTCGCGCCCGATGTCGGTGAACAGCAGGCTGGCAACGCCCGCATCCTCAAACCGGCGGGCCATATCGGTGATGGAAACATCCGAAACTTCGGCCCAGCCTTCGGTCGCCACCATGCCATCACGCGCATCGACGGCCACCACGATGCCGCCGGGCCATTCGCGCGCCATATCGCGCACAAACTGCGGATCCTTGAGCGCCGCCGTGCCGATAACGATGCGCGAAACCCCTAGGTTGAACCATCCTTCAACCGCTTTGGCATCGCGAATCCCGCCGCCAAGCTGAACATGGCCGGGAAACGCCGCAATAATCGCTTCCACGGCTTCGCGGTTCTGCGCCTTTCCGGCAAATGCGCCATCAAGATCGACGACATGAAGGAACCCCGCGCCTGCCTCTGCAAAGGCCACCGCCTGCTCAGCGGGATTATCGCCATAAACGGTCGCGCGATCCATATCGCCTTCGGCCAGGCGCACGACCTGCCCCTCTTTCAAATCAATGGCGGGAAAAACGATCATCGGTTCAAGGTTTCCAATCGAGAAAGCGGGTGAGCAGCGCCAGCCCGAATTTCTGGCTCTTTTCCGGGTGAAACTGCACACCCACGATATTATCGCGCGCCACGGCGGCCACCAGCCCGCCGCCGTGATCGGTCATCGCGGCGATGGTTTTGCCATCGTCGGGCACGAAATGGTATGAATGGAGGAAATAGGCATCGCCTTCCTCGATCAGATCGCCAGCCGGCGCGCGCGGGGTCAGCGCCACATCGTTCCAGCCCATGTGCGGCACCTTGATCGCCGGATCGGTCCGCTCGATCGGGCGAACCTCGCCCGCGATCCAGTCAAGCCCGCGGGTAACGCCATGTTCCAGACCCTGCGTCGCAAGAAGCTGCATGCCAACGCAAATGCCAAGGAACGGCGCACCCCCCACATGCACACGCTCCGTCATCGATTCGACAAGATGCGGGATCGCATTGAGGCCTTCGGCGCAAGCCCGGTAACTGCCAACGCCCGGCAACACGATCCGATCGGCCGCGCGCACGACATCGGGATCGGCTGTCACGTCCACGCGCGGCGCTCCGGCGGCCAGCAACGCGCTTTCCACCGAATGCAGGTTCCCTGCCCCGTAATCGATCAGTGCCAGAACTTCGGCCATCGCGGCCACTTACTCCTGCAAGGTCTCAGCCGCCAAGCCGGCCTTTGGTCGATGGAATAGCTTCACCCTTGCGCGGATCGAGCGTCACCGCCTGCCGCATCGCGCGAGCAAATCCCTTGTAGATCGATTCGCATACGTGGTGATTGTTTTCCCCGTGAAGCAATTCGATATGCAGTGTGATACCTGCAGCCTGGGCGATGGAGTGAAACCAGTGCTCAAACAGTTCGGTATCCATCTCACCAAGCCGTTCCTGCGTGAACGCCGCTTTCCAGACCAGAAACGGGCGGCCCGAAATATCCAGCGCAACGCGCGAAAGTGTCTCGTCCATGGGCGAATAGGCCGCGCCATACCGGCCAATGCCTGCCTTGTCGCCCAGCGCATCGGTGATCGCCTGTCCGATCGCGATCGCGCTGTCCTCTGTCGTATGGTGTTGATCGACATGAAGATCGCCATCGATCCGGCAGGTGATATCGATCAGCGAATGGCGTGAGAACTGCTCGATCATGTGATCGAGAAAACCGATCCCTGTCGCCACGTCATAAGAGCCGGTGCCATCGAGGTTTACCTCGACGGCAATGTCGGTTTCGTGAGTCTTTCGTGCAATTCGGGCGGTGCGCATGGCCGGGCTATAAACCGCAGCGCGGCGGAATCAATCGGCAAGGGTGTGATAGATTTACAACAGGCCGGGCGTGCGCGCGTGCATTTACCTATGGAAAAGCTGAAATGACGCACATTTTCAGGCATGATCCGGGTTGACCGGTCGGCATGGGATGCGCACCTAGGCTGCCATGAGTGAAACGCCGCCAGACAGCCTGATTCCGTATGACGAGATTGTGCAGGAAGCCTTGCGCGCGGTGGTCGGCCGCGTTCTCGGTCAGGTTGAGGCAAGCGGAGGAACGCTTCCGGGCAATCATCACTTCTATATCACGTTCAAGACAGGGGCCGCCGGAGTCGATATTCCAGCCGACCTCAAGGAACGCTTTCCCGACGAGATGACGATCGTTCTTCAGAACAAGTTTTCGGATCTGGTCGTTGGCGAAGATGGATTTGGCATCCGGCTGAGCTTCAATCAGGTGCCGGCCAGCCTTCAGATTCCCTTTTCCGCTATCACCGCGTTTGTCGATCCGGCGGTGGATTTCGGTCTGCAGTTTCAGGCGATGGACGATGGCGAACAGGAAAGCCACGATCAGGCGGAAAACGATGGATCGGAGGCTGACGGTGTATCCCGAATTCGATCGTCGGATGATGGCTCTAACGTCGTAACCGTGGACTTTGGCAAGAAAGAGTAGCGGCCTGCCTTATGGCCAGAACCAGACGCGCATCGCGAACCGGCCACAGCGCCCCTGAAACGGTTCGGCCGGGCGAGCAGGACGCCGAGACCTTTATCGGCCCAAGCCCCGATCCGCGCACCAACCTGATCCTCGCCGATATTGCGCTGCAAGGCGGCAGTTTGCTGGTCAGGCGGGGGCTGGAAAGGGGCTTCCTCGGCAGAAAGTATGCACCCGACAAGGCGGCACGGATTCTGAAGCGCCGCAGCATGGGCGAATCGTTGATCGGTGCGGCCATCGTCAAGCTGGCAACGCGCTCGGTCCCTGGGGCAATTCTCGTCGGCGGCGGGTTGCTTGCCAAAACGCTTTATGACCGGCGCAAGGACAATCGCGCCGCACCAGGCGCAACAGGCGCAACAGGCATGGCCGATCCGGCCCCGGCATCTGAAGATCAGCCAGAAGAAGCGGAAAACGAACGCCGGCAGGGTTGATTTGGCCGCTACTGAACGCCATCAGCAGGCGATGGCCAGCGAAACCCAGTCGATTTCAGGAACGCTCAAGCGACGCGGGCTGATGTTCGTGCTGTCTTCGCCTTCGGGCGCGGGCAAGACCACGATCTCACGCAAGCTGCTTGATGCCGACAGCGCAATCCGCATGTCGGTTTCGGTCACCACGCGCCCGATCAGGCCCGGTGAGGTTGACGGCAAGGATTATCATTTCACCGACCGCGCCACGTTCGACAGGAAAGTTGAAAACGGCGAGTTTCTGGAATGGGCCGAAGTGTTCGGCAATTGCTATGGCACGCCGGTCGCGCAGATCGCGCAAGGTCTGGAACAAGGGCAGGATTTCCTGTTCGATATCGACTGGCAGGGCACCCAGCAGCTCAGCCAGCGTATGCGCGATGATGTCGTCCCGGTCTTCCTGTTGCCCCCCAGCGTCGAGGAACTGCGCCGCCGGCTTACCACACGGGGGACAGACAGCGCCGAGGTTATCGCCGGAAGGATGGCGCGCGCGCAATCGGAAATCAGCCACTGGGATGGCTACGACTATGTTATCGTCAATGACGATGTCGAAACCTGTTTTGCCAAGGTCCGCGAGATTCTTGCCGCCGAACGCATGCGCCGGGTGCGCCAGAACGGCCTTATCGGCTTTGTGCGCGAACTGATGAAGTCAGACGCATAGCGTTCGCCGCTTGGCGCGGCCTCGTTCCTGCCAGTCTGGGATGTCCTGACGCGGCAAATCCGCCCGATCCGTTATCCGTGCGTTAACCACTACCCATCGCACGATTCCTCTGCCCCCGACACATGACGCGTTTAGAAATTGGTAAGGCAATACGTCTAGTTGAAGGAAACGATACGACGGATGGCCCGATCGTGGCCGGAAAGGAACGATGATGAGTTTCCTCAACCGAATTGTGACGCTGATGCTGATGACGTTTGCGCTACCGGTGACTGCGGCACACGCCTACCTCGATGCCGCCAGCGTCAGTATAGCCATGCAGGCAATTGTCGGCCTGGTCGCAACCTATATCCTTACCGGCAAGATCTACCTTCAGAAGATCAAGGCGTTTTTCACGCGCGGCAAGTCGGACGACACCAAGCTGAGTGACGGCGCGGAATGACATATTACGATCCCGGCTCCTACCGCGATCCCGCCGGCCGCATCCTGACCAGGGACAATCGTGTGTTCCGCGCCATATTCGAGGCCGGACGCACGCCCTTCGATCAGGCGCGCGATGCGGGGGTGCTTGATCGCGCGATCGAGCAATCGGTGCTTCTGGGCATGACCGAAGTGGCCGTTGACACTGTTGACGGGATCGAGCCTGCGCCGTGCTATGTGGTCGAGCATCCGCGGCTGGACTTTGTTTCCTACCCATACGAGTGGTGTTTTTCCGCGCTCAAGGCGGCGGCGCTGTTCCACCTTGAATTTCAGATTTCGCTGCTCGAACAGAATTTCACGCTGTCCGACGCGACTGCCTACAACACGCAGTTTGTCGGCACCCGGCCCGTGTTCATCGATCATCTGTCGATTGTTCCATACGTCGAGGGCGAGCCGTGGGCCGGTCAGCGCCAGTTCGCGATGCAGTTCCTCAATCCGCTGCTGATGTGGGCCAAGCTCGGCATCGCGCCCAACGCCTGGTATCGTGGCAGCCTGGAAGGCATTGCCCCGGAAGACCTCAGCCCGCTCCTTTCGTGGAAAGACAAACTGTCATTCACGGTCATGGCGCATGTCGTGGCACAGGCGAAGCTGCAGCAACGCGCAATCCGCGGTGGCGATGGCAACGCGTCGGCCGGAAAATCGCTTTCCGCTAAGGGGTTTGAGGCGATTCTGATCGGCCTGCGCGATTACATCGCAAAACTGACGCTCCCAACACTCGAAACCGTCTGGGACGATTACGAAACCAACAACAGTTACGATGCCGAACGCCGCGCCGCGAAACACAGCTTCGTGAGCCGCATGGTTCAGGAAACCGCGCCGTCGCTGCTGTTCGACATGGGCTGCAACAGCGGAGATTATTCGCAGACCGCGCTCGATTCCGGCGCAAGCCGCATCATCGGGTTCGATTTCGATTTCGGCGCGCTGGAAAGGGCGTTCGATCGCTTCTCCAAGCGCGATGCCCCGGTGCTTCCACTGTGGCTCGATGCAACCAACCCCAGCCCCGCGCAGGGCTGGGCCAGTGCCGAACGCCAGAGTTTCGGACAACGGGCAAACGGCGATGCGATGGTGGCACTTGCCTTCATTCACCACCTTGCGATCGCGCGCAACGTGCCGCTGGACATGGCGACCGACTGGCTCATGTCGCTGGCGCCCACCGGCATCATCGAGTTTCCGACCAAGGACGATGCGATGGTCCGTCAGCTGCTGACCAGCCGCAAGGACATCTTTCCCGACTACACCGAAGAGGCATTTCTGGCCCATGTCGGCGCGCGGGCAAAAATCGTCGAACAAGAGCGACTGGAAGGCAGCGACAGACTGCTGGTGCGTTACGACAGGCGAACCTGAATGCCGGGAACCGCGAACTGGCCGGGCCGATTGGCGATCGCGCCGTTCGCCATCCCTGTTCTGGTATGCGCTCCGATCTGGACCGGAAATGCCAACCGGCTGGCATTCGGATACGTCCTGCCATCCGTCGCCGTTCTTTATGGACTGGTTGCGCTGTTGTTTGTCGCGGTCAGGCTTGTCACCCGGTCATGGACCAGAGCGGCTCTGATATCGACGATCTGGCTTGCTTACCTGCTTTATCTGCCATCGCTGCTTTCCATGATTACCGACAGGCAATGGATTATCTGGCTGGCGCTGATCGGCGGGGCCGGTCTTGCCTTTGATCTGGCGCGCCGCGTCCCCAAGGACACTGATGCGCTTGCCAGGGCAAACCGCACCGTCAATCTGCTCATGTGGGTTCCCGCCCTGCTTCTGGCCGGAGTTGTTGCCAGCAATCAGCTTGCCCGGACAAGCGAACGGCCCGATCCTCGGCAAAGCTTCGCGGCGTTTGAAGGGAAGGCAAACGAAAGCAGCCCCGACGTCTGGCATATTGTCATGGATCGCTATGCGAACTCCGAAACGATGCTGGGCACTTATGGTTTCGATAATTCGCAGTTCCTGAATGCCCTGCGCAAACGGGGTTTCGCGGTTTCGGAAAATGCCCATTCAAATTATCAGATGACGGCGCATTCTCTAACGTCCACGCTCAACGCGAGCTATCTCGATGGCTATGCAAAAAACATCAGGACCAGCAAAGACCTGATTCCGCTTTTCGAAGCAACAGACCGGAATGCGGCAATGCGTTTTTTCCGGGATCAGGGGTATGAAACGATATTCTCCGGCACTTGGGCGAATATCACGAACGCCAGTTCGATAGCGGAGCGCGATATCAATTACCGCGCCCTTTCAGAATTTCCGCGTATCCTGATCGATCAGTCGGTCCCCGGAGTGATCGGAAAGGCGCTTGGCCTGCCCTTCACCAACGGTCGCGCCGATCAGTGCGCCCGCGCGAAATACAAGTTCGCGAAACTGAACGATATCGCCAAGGAACCCCATCGAAAGTTCGTCTTCGCGCATTTTCTGGTTCCCCATCCGCCGTTTGCGATCAATGCAGACGGAAGCTGCAATCCGCTGGAAATTGCAAAAACGAAAAGTCGCGCGGAAAACTTTGTCGGTCAGGTCCGCTATGGCAATCGTGAGCTGCTGTCGTTGATTGACAGCATTCTGGCGGGGCCGCGCCCGGCAACCATCATCCTCCACGCCGATGAAGGGCCTTATCCCGCCCACCTCGCCACGGACGAGCCGACCCACACGGCCAAACCGGTCAGCGATATGGACTGGGTGGCACAAGGCGAAGCCGTATGGCGCGAGAAATCGGGAATTCTGATGGCAATCCGCCATGCAGACGGCGAAACGCAGACCGCGCCTGAAACACCGGTCAATCTCTATCCGCTGATCCTGAACCGGTCGTTCGGCGCGAACCTGCCGCTCAAGGAAGACAAAGTCTATTTCTTCCGCAACGATCTCGATTTCTACACGTTCCACGATGTGACCAGCGCGGTCAGATAGTTCCCGCATTGCCGTGCCCGATGGCGCAATGCGCAAAACCACCGTGCGCTGGCCACTTGTCCTGCGTCGCAACAGGCGATAGGCGCTCTTCCCCTGAACCGCTGCCATCGGGCAGACTCACTTATTCGGAGAGCGTTGGAATGTCAGAACTGGAAACCGCAATCGAGGCAGCCTGGGAAAACCGGGACAGTGTGACCCATGCCAGCGATGACGTTCGCGCAATCGTCGACAAGGCGCTGGCAATGATCGATTCCGGCGAAGGCCGCGTGGCGGAGCCGGATGGCGCTGGCGGCTGGAAAGTGAACCAGTGGCTGAAAAAGGCGGTTTTGCTGTCATTCCGGCTGAACGACAACGTGCCCGTTCCTGCCGGATCGGGCGGCGCGCCAGCTTTCGATAAAGTGCCCTCCAAGTTCGATGGCTGGGATGAAGCGCGCTTTCGCGAAGCCGGTTTTCGCGTTGTGCCCGGCGCGGTTGCGCGGCAGGGCAGCTATATCGGCAAAGGCGTTGTGCTGATGCCAAGCTTCGTCAACATCGGCGCGTTTGTTGATGATGGCGCGATGATCGACACCTGGGCGACTGTCGGCTCGTGCGCGCAGATCGGCAAGAATGTGCACATTTCGGGCGGCGCCGGGATCGGCGGCGTGCTTGAGCCGCTTCAGGCGAACCCGGTGGTGATCGAGGATAACTGCTTCGTTGGCGCGCGTTCCGAAGTGGCCGAAGGCGTGATCGTGGGCGAAGGATCGGTGCTTTCAATGGGCGTGTTCATCGGCGCATCGACCAAGATCGTCGATCGCAGCACCGGCGAAGTGCACATGGGCAAGGTTCCGCCCTACTCGGTCGTGGTGCCCGGATCGCTGCCCGGCAAGCCGCTTCCCGATGGAACGCCCGGCCCCTCGCTCTATTGCGCGGTGATCGTCAAGACGGTGGACGCACAGACGCGCTCGAAAACCGGCATCAACGAACTGCTGCGCGACTGATCTTTTCGGTTCGCCGGAGCCGCAACCCCGTTGGCGACCCGGTCGATCATTCCGGCACCGGGCTTTCAATCGGCGCGTCGGCTGAACGGCGCGCCGCATAAGCTTCTGCCTTGCGCATAACCCGCATCATGTTGCGGCTGGAAATCTTCTCCAGATCGGCGCGGGAATAGCCGCGCCGCGCCAGTTCGGCGAACAGGTTGGGATATCCGGTCACATCTTCCATCCCTTCCGGCCCGGTCGCCATCCCGTCATAATCGCCGCCGATGCCAATGTGATCGATCCCGGCAACCTTGCGGATATGATCGATATGATCGGCAAGCTGGGCAATCGTTGAAACCGGTTCCGGGTTCGCGCTTTTCCAGTTTTCCACCTGCGCTTTTGCCGCATCGGGATTGCCGGGGTTAAGCGTTTCGGCGCGAGCCGCCTCTGCCCTTACTGCCGCGCCCCACTGCTTGCGCGCCTCGCTGATGTAGCTGGGATAGGCGACCGCCATCACGATACCGCCGTTGGCTGGCAGGCGTTTGAGAACACTGTCTGACACATTGCGCGGATGTTCAGTCACCGCACGCGCGCCCGAATGGCTGAAGATCACCGGCGCCCGCGCCACATCAAGCGCATCGTTCATGGTCTTCTCGCTGACATGCGAAAGATCGACCAGCATGCCGATCCGGTTCATCTCGCGAACGACATTCTTGCCAAAGTCCGTCAGCCCGTCATGTTCAGCCGTATCGGTCGCGCTGTCCGCCCATGGCGTATTTTTGGAATGGGTCAGCGTCATATAGCGCGCGCCAAGCGCATGCATCTGCCGCAAAACGGCAAGGCTGGAGCCGATCGAATGCCCCCCTTCCATGCCGATCAGCGAGGCAATCCGGCCTTTGCGCATTGCCCGCTCGACATCGCCGGATGTCAGCGCCAGTTGCAAATCGCCGGGATAGCGCGCGATCAGCCGCCGGGTCACATCGATCTGCTCAATCGTCGCCTGCACTGCTTCGGGTTCCGGCAGGGCGGCGGTGACATAGACAGACCAGAACTGCGCACCCACACCGCCCTTGCGCAATCGTGCGATATCGGTGTGCATCACACGGCCGTTCCAACTCGTCTCGTGCTCTTCGCCGCCGGTGTCGGTCGTATCGCGAAAGTCAAAATCGCCAATGACATTGCGATAGCGGCCGCGCAGCTGGATCGGCACATCGTTATGCCCATCCCAGACCGGCGCTTTACGCAACGCAGCCTGTGCGACAGCTTCGGCATCCTGCGCAGAAGCGGGCGGCGCAAAACCCGGCCCGACCGTGAAAACCAGGCCCAGCCCGACCAGCGAAGCCAACAATGTGCGCATATCCGATCCATCCCTTGCAGCGTGCCATGCAATCAAAGGCGATTGGCGCGCATTGGGCAAGGGGTATCACGCGTTTGCAGGTCCGGAACCGAACATCGCCCGCGCGGCGGCAAGCTCAGTGGGATAGCGGTTCTGAACGATTGACCGCAAAGTGCGCGCCGCGCCCGATGCACTGCGCGCGGCAACGCGCAAGACATAGCGCGAGCGTTCGGCATATATCCGCTCAACCAGCACACGATCATAGTGCGCCCCGTCGCGCGCGTGTTCCGCATCGGCCTTGCCAATCGCCCGGATCAGGATCTTTGCCGCGCCGCCATGCTGGACAGCGACCGACCATGTCGCATCGCGCACCGCCTGATGACGTTTGTCAAGATCAAGCCCGGTTTGTTCGCGCACGGTGGCAACCGCCGGGCGATAATGCGTGCGTTCGATAAAAGCGTGTTGTGCGCGTGTAAACGCGGCGGGTTCGCGCCTGGCGATCGCGCGCCACGCCGTCGAAAACGCGTTCGATCCGGGGGCGTTTCCGGCAAACTCGTGCCGCCATGGTTCTCCCTCGGATTCCACGAAGCGCGCCGCCGTGCCCGTGCGCGATGCCAGCTGGTATATGCCATAAGAAACCCCGCCCGGATCGCCCCGTCCGCTCGATACGGTTCCCGCGCCGCGCCCGCCACTTTCAAACTGTTCGGACAGTTTTCCAAGGCGCACTTCTGGCGCGGGCGTATCGGCCGGCAGAAGCGCGCGATCAATCGCCGCTTCGATCCTGTCCGCTTCGGATTGTGTAAAGCCGCGCCCGATCACTTCGCGCACGGCATCGAAAATCGTCTTCCTGTTCAAGTGCGTGTGCATTTTCTGCCCGAATCCACCTGCCATTTGAGTGAAACCGGGAGCGCAGCGCAGACTACCGACTAAAACCGCCAGCCCCGTCAACCACGTCCCGATAATCACGCATCATGCCATGAACGCGGCGCTGTAGGACAGCCGCACAAAATCCGCGCTTCACGTTCTGGTTAGCAATCGTGGCATATGCTATCGTCTGGCGCGAACTTGGGGGGAGTATCATGGCATTTTTCAAGGCGCTGATACCGGGCGTTTTTCTGACTTTCGTCATCTCGATTATCCTTGGCACCAATCATACCTCGGGTGGCTGGCTCAACGTTCACCGGATCACGATCGAGGGCATCAGCTTTCACTGGTCATGGCCGCTGTTCCTGATCGCGACCGGCCTTGCCTGGGGCATCTTCGCGATGATGGAATGACCGCCGCTGCGATCATCGAGAAGCTGGGCCTTGCTTCACACCCCGAAGGCGGCTGGTTCCGGGAAACCTGGCGCACGCCATGCTCTGCAGGCGAACGGGCCGATACGACCGCGATCCTGTTCCTGCTGGAAAGCCACGATCGATCGCACTGGCACAAAGTCGATGCGGCAGAGCTGTGGCTCTGGCATGCCGGCGCGCCACTGGTCCTTTCCATGTCGGCCGATGCGAATGGCCCGGTCCGCAAATACACGCTCGGGCCCGATGTGCTGTCAGACGAAATGCCGCAAATCCTTGTCCCCGACAATCACTGGCAGGCTGCCCAGCCAGTCAACGGCTGGGCGCTTGTCAGCTGCGTGGTTTCGCCCGGGTTTGAGTTTTCCGGGTTCGAACTTGCGCCAAAGGGCTGGACGCCGCAGGGCGCTTAGCTTTCTTCGCCCCCGCTCAGCAGAAATTTCCAGATCAACGCGCCAATCGCACCGCCGATCAGTGGTGCGACCCAGAACAGCCAGAGCTGCGACATCGCCGCAGTTTCGGCGAACAGAGCCACACCGGTTGAACGCGCGGGATTAACCGAGGTGTTGGTCACCGGAATGGAAATCAGGTGAATCAGCGTAAGTGCCAGACCGATTGCAATCGGCGCGAAGCCTGCCGGAACCGCCTTTGATGTCGCGCCCAGAATGACAATCAGAAAGCCTGCCGTCAGAATGATTTCGATCAGCAATGCTGCGTGCATCGCATAACCGCCCGGAGAAAGCTCACCAAATCCGTTGGATGCAAACCCGCCTGCGGCAAAATCCGCCTGCCCCGATGCAATTGCCAGAAGCGCTGCGCCAGCCACAATTGCGCCCACGACCTGCGCGATCCAGTATGGCACGAGATCCTTCCATGCGAAGCGCCCGGAAACGGCAAGCCCAAGCGATACCGCCGGATTGAAATGGCCGCCCGATATTCCGCCAACTGCGTAGGCCATTGTCAGAACAGTCAGGCCAAACGCCAGCGAAACACCAACAAACCCGATACCAAGTTCCGGGAATGCCGCGGCCAGAACCGCCGATCCGCACCCGCCGAATACGAGCCAGAATGTGCCGATGAACTCGGCCGAAAGATTGCGCAACATTGTTCCTCTCCCCACAACTTGCGCACGCAAGTTAGCACAGAGAAACCGGAAGCCAAATTTTCCCGATACTTAGAGCGGTTCAGTGCGGATCAGGACACGCCGACGAGCACGTCGCCGCCTTCTTCCTTCACCGGATAGACGGCAAGATCGGACTTCGCCTTCATACCGATAAACAGCAGTTTGGGATCGCGCTCGACGCCGCCGGATTCAAGACTGAATTTCGCCTTGTGGAGCGGGCAGACAACCGCATTTCCATCCAGTTTCCCCCGGCAAAGGTTGAAACCCATATGCGGGCACTTGCGCTGCGCTGCATGAAACGTGCCGCCAACATTGGCCAGCAACAGCTTCTTTCCGCCCGCTTCAACAGGAATGATCTGTCCGGGCGATACATCCCCCACACTCGCTACGCGCACATAGTCCATCGCTTGCCTCCTTGCCGTCCCTTAAAAGACCGGGAAGCCTGCATAACAGCAGGTGTCTGCTTCTTGCAATCTGTCGGCCGACAGCAAGAGAGTTGATCCAGATGTGAAATCCCGCAAACCGTTGCGAAGATCCGCGTCAGGGCTTTCAAGGGTTCTGCGGCCCGTTGAAAGGGTGTTCTTGCGACCATGCACAGCCGTTTCGGGTTTCACCGCGCAGGCGCAGCGTAACTACCAGGGGATATGTCCGGTCAGACATGCCATCCGAACATTCGCCCGGCGTTACCGCCATGTCGACCGGCTGGCCCTCAAGGGTTCCGCTGAAAGATAGTCCACCGCGCCCGGCGAACCGTTTGACCGTTATCGTCTGTCCATCGGGGTTTTCAGGTGTGGTGTAGGTCAGCGAAGTGCCCGATACCTGCCCGCCCCAGAATGGCTCTGTTCCGGTGAACTTAAGAACTTCCGAAAGTCCGATTCCGGCGTAGGGACGCGTGTCCGCGCTATCGCCCGGAACGCCGCTATCGGTGCCGGACTGGCAGGCAGCAAGTGCTGCGCATGCAACGATCGGGAAAAACGCTCTCATCGGGCCGATAATGCCGCGCGCGGCACAACGGCACAAGTGGGAACCACGTTTCAGCCCTGGACGACGGGCTGAACAGCCTCATCCTCGCGCAGTTTGCGCTTGTCTTCCCGGCCTTTTTCCACCTGAATCGCACGCTCTGCCATGTCCCGCCACGCCGCTTCGGAGCGCAAGGCGCGTTCGCGCACATTTTGCAGAGTCGCCTTGCGCGCTTCCTGCGCGGCTTCTTCGGCGCGTTCTTCATAGAAAGCGATTGTCTGGGCCATTGTGTGGTCTCTTGTCGAAAATTGGAACTCCGGCAGGGCAACAACGCGCAAACCGCGAAGCGCGCCTGCCGGAGGTTTAGAGTGCGATCAGGCTTGCGAAAGGTTTACAGCGGCTTCCTTGCCGTTGTTTCCGGTTTCGACTTCATAGTTCACGCGCTGATCCTTATCGAGCGTGTGCATACCCGCGGCCTGCACCGCGGAAATGTGAACAAAGCTGTCCTTGCCGCCATCGTCAGGCTGGATAAAGCCATAGCCTTTGTCGGTGTTGAAGAATTTAACTGTGCCAATCGGCATATTTCGTTCCTTTCAAGAAACGGGATTACCTTCAGGCAGAATTGCCCGTCGGGTCTTGCGTCAGATCGTCAATTGAAAGGAAGTCGTCGTCGGATCGAATCTGTCCGGAATAGCACCGGGAGACGTAACCATCTGGCCGAAGTCCGTCGCAAATTTCGACGTCAGCGTGAATTGAATAACACAACACTTCCAGACAACCTAACAGATTCGCGATTCCCCGCGCCAGACACCGCGCGGAACCGGGCGACGCAACTGCCGCTTGCGCACACCATCGCGCCATGCAATCGCCCCGGAATGGATAACACTCCACAACCCGAAACAGCTGTGCGCGTCCTTGTGGATGCCGATGCCTGCCCGGTGAAGGAAGAGGTTTACAAAGTCGCGTTGCGTCACAAAGTGCCCGTCGCCATCGTCAGCAACTCGCCATTTCGTATTCCGCGAAACGATCTTGTTCGCCGCGTGGTGGTGAGCGACGGCTTCGATGCCGCGGATGACTGGATTGCGGATGAGGCCGGGCCGGAAACGATTGTTATCACAGCCGATATCCTGCTTGCCGAACGCTGCCTGAAGGCGGGCGCCACCGTTCTGGCCAACAACGGCAAGCCTTTCACCACCAGTTCGATCGGCAGCGCCATCGCGACGCGCGCGATCATGGCGGACTTGCGCGCCGGGGCTGACGGATTAACCGGCGGCCCGCCCCCGTTCAGCAAGGCAGACCGATCGCGCTTCCTTTCCGCGCTGGATGAAGCGCTGGTCAAATTGAAGCGATAGACCGCAGGTTGGCTCAACAGCGCGGTCCCGGACGACAAAACTCGATCATTGCCATGCCCGCAATCGCGCCCTGAAACGCTTGCACATGCTCCACTTCAAGCGCGAAAAACACCGGATCGCCATATCGGGCTTTGGGCAATTCGGGCAGCACCGGAAAACCATACGGGAGGCGCTTATCGGTGAAACGGTCTTTTGATCGCTGTCATCGTTCGGGTCCGTTCAGTGCACCGGGATGTTCGCATCCTGCACAAGCAGCGCGGGATCGATCCGTTCCGGCCCGATCAGGCGATCGACTTCGCGATGAAAATTGTAAAGTGCCTGTTCACCATAGGAAAGTGGAACCGAATCGAGTCCGCCGCTTGTCATTGCATTATGCATCCCCGCCAGCGTAGCGATGTCTTCATCGATCACGGCAGAAAACTGGATCACAGCCTCCCGGTCTTCTTCGGTGACGACAAGTTCTCCGTCCGGGCAGATCTTCAGAAAATGCAGATCGATGCGACTGATACCAACATCGATCGGCCAGATGGCAATAACCGAAAATGCCCCTTCAGTGATCGGTAACGTCAGGTTGGGAAAAAGGTTATATGCACGCTGCCCATAACGGGTCAGCGGCTTCATTTGCCCGATCGTCCGGCTCTCGTCTTCGGCTTCCTGATTCTGACCGAAAATTCCGGCCTCGCCCTGACGGCTCTTGTTGATCTGGACATAGTGACCGTTCTTAAAAAGGTATTTGACCGGAGCTGTGGTGTCGAGAGACTGATGGGCAGTCTGGCTGTGAACAAAGCGCGCGTGATATGCTTCGGAAAATGCATCCTGCACAGATTTCCAGTTGCTCTCCACTGTCCAGCTAACCGTTTCGTAGTGCATCACCTGATCGAACGGGATGTCAGCCATAAGCAGGCCGATATTCCCAAGATACTGCGCGTGCGGCTGGGCGTGATCGTCAAACGTCACATAGATCAGATTACCGTTCATTTCGCAGCGGATCGAACGCAGCGGCTTTTGCGCGGGATCAAGCGCAGGAAATTCATGTTGCGCGGGGACGAACTGAAGATTGCCTTCCAGATCGTATGTCCAGCCGTGATAAGGGCAGGTCAGCTGTTTGGCATTGCCATTGGCGGTCTTGCAAACCGTAGATCCGCGATGACGGCACACGTTATAAAAGGCCCGGATTTGGTCATCCTTGCCCCTGACCAGAACAATCGGCCGGCCATTGATCTCCATTGCCTTGAAATCGCCTGGCTTTGCAATTTCATTCGCAAAACCAGCCAAAATCCAGACTTTTGACCAGAGATGTTCCTGTTCCAGCTGAAAAAAGGCATCGTCTGTGTAACGGGCCGCCGATAGCTCCGGCAGAGGGGGGAAATCGTCGGGGTGAACCTTATTCTTGAAAAAGTGTCGTTCCTGATCCCAGCCCTTTTGAATGACTTCAAGTTCTTCCAGCTCGAGCACTGCACTTTCATGATTGTCCATCTCACACCCTCTCAAACCCGTCTTGATTTCGGATCTTTACGATTAATACATTCGTATTAACATTGGCTGTGATTAAAGCAGGTGTATTAATGAGTCAATGCTGAGAATTTGAGCTTGACCCATTGCCTGTGGCAAGGGGCCTCAATGAACATGGAGCAAATGATCGAAACGGAACGCAACGGAAACGATTCAACGAAGCTGTCGCTTATCAGGGCGGCAGAAAAGCTGTTCGGTGTTTCAGGCGTGGAAGCGGTTTCGCTGCGGTCAATCTGCGCCGAAGCCGGACAGAAGAATATCGGTTCGGTCCAATATCATTTCGGCAGCAAAGAAAAGTTGCTGACTGCGATCTTCGCCTATCGCGAACAGCAGCTTGAACCGATGCGGCTGGCAGGCCTCCACAAGGCAGAACAATCGGGCACACTGAATGACCCGACCGCAATGCTGCGGATCATCTTCGAGCCTTATGCCCGCATGTACATCGATCACGATAACATCGGCTATATCAAGCTTGTTTCCTATTACCTTACATATGTCAGGCCGCTGGGCCGCGTTCCCCATCCGGCGGATCGTTCAGAACAATCGTCGCCCGGCCTGCAACAGGCAATGCGCGGTCTGCACCAATCTCTCGCACCGATGGATGAACCCACATTCATGCGGCGCATGGACTGGATGGGCGCGTTGTTCCTGAACTCGATGATCCAGTTTTCAAAACGTCGACCAGCCAACCGGAAGGCAAAACTCGATCTGCTCGAAGAACTGATCGCAATGATGCGTGAAGCCCTTCCCGCCAAAGTCTGATCGCACAAAACCAGACGAAATTGCCGCCTCCCGCCAAACTCCTTGCAAAAAGGGGGCGGCGGCAATTCGTGTTCGGGACAATCCGGCGACGGCCTACCGGGTAATGACAATCTCCAGATAGCGGCTGGGGACGACCATCGTGCCGTCATCGGCCAGGTTCATATCCGCAATCAGATCCAGAAGATCGTTCGCCAGCGCCTGCTGGCCAGCCTGATCCAGCGCGCCGAACGCTTTTTGAACCGGGCCGTAAACCGCGCGCCATGTCTCAACCCAGTGCTCTGCAGAGCGATAGCGCCAGTTGAACACGCGCGAATGCGCCTCGATCTTTGCAGCGCCTGAAAACAGCGTTTCGAGATAGTCATGCTCACCCCACTTTGCCGGTGGGCGAACCCCGGCTGGCGGCGCAACATAGCTGCCAAGAACCTTGAACAGCCGACCGATGAAACTGTCGGGCGTCCAGTTGGCCAGACCGATTTTGCCACCCGGACGGCACACCCGCATCATCTCACCCGCAGCAGTGGCGTGATCGGGCGCGAACATCACGCCAAAGGTGGAAGTAACGACATCAAAGCTTGCATCGGCAAACGGCAACGCTTCGGCATCGGCGACCTGAAACGCCATCGCCAGCGCCTCAGCGGCGGCGCGTTCTTTTCCGCGCTCCAGCAAACCTTCAACATAGTCGGTTGACGTTACCTCGCAAAACCGGCGCGCGGCGGCAAGCGAACACGCGCCGTTTCCGGCTGCCACATCAAGCACGGTCTGCCCGCCGCGCAGATCCAGCGCCTCGCACAGGTTTTCGGCAACAATCTGCAGCGTCACACCCACTGCGGAATAGTCGCCCGCCGTCCACGCCGCCTGCTGCTTCGTCTTGATCGCGGCGAAATCAGGCGTGGCAGCTTCGGTGATAGGTGTTGTCATGGGAATTATCCTTTTGTTTGTTCGTCTGGCTGTCTGCCGCGCAGAGCGCTGTGCGGTGCCGGTAGGCAGCCAGAGTTTTGGTCTTGGTTTGGGATTTGGTTCGAGATCGGATTTCAGAACGAAAGCGGCACCGAGACGGTTTCGGCGATCATCGCAAAGCTGATGCTTAGCGCGATCATCACTGCGGCAACGCGTTCGACGATCCGGTCCGGGGTGTGCGAAAGTTCAGCGTTTGAATAAGGTGTATTCAGCATGGTCTTGTTCCTTCCTGTGATTGGCAGCGGCGCGTTTCGCCGTGCGATGCATCCTTCCTAGGCAGGGCAGGAAACCGATGCTTGGCGGCGATCTGGAGATTGTCTGGGGAAAGTCTGAGGAAGTATGGGGATCGCCTGAAAACCCGGTTCGATTGACGCGGCGGCGCAATCGGCCCTAGGCCGCGTTGACAAAAGACTTCAGCCATAGCCTCGCGGCGGCGAGGTTGAGGAAGCTCTCGAAGGAGAGGACGGTCTTGTCGTATCGGGTGGCGATACGGCGCTGTTGTTTCAGCTTGCCGAACATGCGCTCGACACGGTTGCGATCGCGATAGCGCCGATAGTTGGGATGTTCGGGAACCTTACGGTTTGAGCGGGGCGGGATGACCGGCAGGATACCCCGGATCAGCAGGCTTTCGGGGAAGCGATCACCGTCATAGCCCTTGTCCGCCAGCAGTGCCTTGGGCGTGGCG
>CAMYJW010000028.1 GCA_947258815.1 uncultured Sphingomonadaceae bacterium | reverse complement strand
CTGCTGACTGCTGACTGCTGACTGCTGACTGCTGACTGCTGACTGCTGACTGCTGACTGCTGACTGCTGACTGCTGACTGCTGACTGCTGACTGGTGGCTGCTTTTTGGTTCGCTATGGCGCGAATGGAAAACACTTTGATCAGCGCTTTTCGATCCGTTTGAGGGTTGCCGCGTGTCCGCTTGACTTGAGAGTCAGGGTATCCCCCCGTAATTCGAAGCGCGGTGCGGCGGAGAGCAGGGCGCTGACCGCTTTTTCCTGATCCCAGACCGGGCCTTCGCAGTACATCTCAGTCTGAACAAGCGGTCCTGCGATCAGGCGGCCCTTTTCCAGCCGCCATGGCCCGCCCATACCGTTGCACCCGACATTGGCGCCGATCGATCCCTTTTCGAATGATAGCTGCGCGCGATCAGAAACGGGGGAGGCGCCATCAATTTGCGTGAACTTCCATGTCGATCCGGCCAGCGGCGAACGGCCTTCGCCGGGGGTGGCGCAGGCGGTCAGCATTGCACATGCGGCAAGGATTGCGGCGATCGATTTCATGGACAGACCTTAGCAACCCGACGCTTATCGCAAGCTGAATGGCCGGTTCAGGCAGTACGCAGATGCGCCAGCGCTTCATAGGCTAGAACCGCCGCCGCGATTGCTGCGTTCAGGCTGTCGGCGCGCCCCAGCATCGGCATTGTCACCCGCAAGTCGCACGCGTCTTCATATGCTTCCGGCAGCCCTTGCGATTCGTTGCCAACCATCAGGAAGCACGGTGCTTCGTATGCGGCTTGTCGATAATCGCACGGATCGCGCAACGATGCGGCCACCAACTGGCCGTCATCGCCCCGCAACCATGGCAGAAATTCGTCCCAGCTCGCTTGCGCAATGCCTTGTGTGAACACCGCGCCCATGCTGGCGCGCACCGCTTCAACCGAGAACGGATCGGCACAATTATCGAGCAGGATCAGACCGCCAGCACCCACCGCGTCGCCCGTGCGCAGCATCGTTCCCAGATTGCCCGGATCGCGCATGGCCTGCGCGACCAGCCAGATCGGCGCTTTGCTGCGGTCCAGGTTGGTCAGCGCGGTATCAAATTCAGGGAACACGCCTGCCACGGCTTGCGGGTTATCCTTGCCGGTAACTTTGGAAAGGATCGCTTCGTCCATTTCAACAACGTCGCCGCCTGCCGCAGCCACATCGGCTTCCAGCGCATCGAGCAAAGGGTGCGCGGCGCGGTTGGTGGCCATGACCAGAATTTCAGGCAGTTTGCCGGATGCGCGCGCGTCCGTCAGCAGGCGCAAACCCTCAACCAGAAAGCGCTGTTCGCGTTTGCGATGCTTCTTGTCGCGCAGCGAACGCAGGAATTTGACGAGCGGGTTGGAAAAACCCGTGATCGTGCGGCGCTGCGCCACTCAATCTTCGCCAAAGCCGTTCCGGACAAGCTCCGCCAGCACAGCCAGAGCGTTCTCGGCACCATCGCCACTGACGATGATTTCAATCGTATCGCCTTTGGCCGCGCCCAGCATCATCAGCCCCAGAATCGAGCCGCCTTCCGCCTCCACACCATCCTTGGCGACTTTGATATCCATCCCATCAAATTCGCATGTGATCGTGTTGACGAACTTTGCGCTCGCCCGCGCGTGCAGGCCGCGCTGGTTGACGATCTCTACACTTTCACGAACGCGGATCATGCATCCTGCCCGAGATATTCGGATGCCACTGTAATGTAGTTGCGCCCAGCATCGCGCGCGGCGCGGGCGGCTTCTTCAACCGTCATGCAGCATCGCGCCTTGGCAAGGCGGATCAGCATCGGAAGGTTAATTCCTGCGATCACCTCGATCCGTCCGGCTTCCAGCAGCGAAATCGCCAGATTGGAGGGCGTTCCGCCGAAAAGGTCCGTCAGTATGACCGCACCTTCACCCGAATCGACGTGTTTTATGGCGTCGGCGATTTCGTTCCGCCTCATCTCCATATCGTCGTTCGGCCCGATACAGACGGTTGCCACGGCATCTTGCATGCCAACAACGTGCTGCATCGCATTGACGAATTCATCCGCCAGATTGCCATGCGTTACCAGGATCATACCGATCATGTGGGAAGTGCGCTCCGAAAACCCTGAACCTGCACCTGAGAAGTTCGTTCATCCTTCACGGGTGTTGACCTCCTTCGAGGAGATCGGCCGCCCGTGAGCCCAGGTTGCGATGCAGCAATGTGGGGGAAAATCCTGAGCTGCGCAAGGCCGCTCCGATCTGTTCGGCGGTAAAAACCGACCTGTGGCGTCCGCCGGTGCAGCCGAACGCGATGTGAACATAGGCCTTTCCGTGGGCGCGGTAACGCGGAAGCAGCATCAGCAAAAGATCGCGAATCCTGTCAAACGCTTCGGCATAGGCCGGATCCTTGAGGATATATTCGCCAACCGGCGCATCCTTTCCGGTGAGGGGGCGCAGATCGTCAACCCAGTGCGGGTTGTTGAGGAAGCGCATGTCAAAAACAAAATCCGCGACAGGCGGCATTCCGCGGGCAAAGCCGAAGCTGGATACCGTTATCGTCAGATCCTGACCGTCCGCCGGGGCGAAACGCTCCCGCATGACGTGTTGCAGTTCGTTGGTCGCCAGATTTGACGTGTCGATCAGCATGTCCGCCCAGCGGCGCAAGGGTTCAAGCAGTTCACGCTCTGCCCGGATGCCCGAAGCGGCGGGCAGACCCATGGCCAGCGGATGCCGGCGGCGCGTTTCATTGTAACGCCTCTCAAGTTCACTGCTTGAACAATCGAGGAAAAGTGTTGTCAGTTCAACGTCATCGCGATCTACAAGCGACTTTACCAGCGCGATCACCGACTGGGGATCGAACCCGCGCGTGCGTGAATCGAAGCCAATCGCGGTGGGCACCTGCAAATCGCCCGCTGTCTGGCCGGTCGTATCGATGAGTCGCTCAAGCAGGCGAACCGGGAAATTGTCGATCGCTTCCCAGCCAAGGTCTTCCAGAACCTTCAGCGCGGTTGTTTTCCCCGCGCCCAGCAATCCGGTGACCAGCAACACGCGCTGCTTCATCGCTTTGTCAGGTGCCATGTCCGACTCGTCGTGCATAACCCAAAGCCATGCGCTCAAGAGCGGCGAATTGAAAGGGGGCTTGTGCCGTTGTCCCGTGACTGAACCTGGTCGTCCATGCGGCCATACCGGTTAAGCGCGATTTCAACCTTGATCGCGAGATTGGGGGAATCGGGCCAAAGCGCGGCCCACGGAATTCCGACCCCTTCAATGTCCATCGATTGCGCCGAATCGATAAAACGCGGGGCTTGCGCATCCAGCCGGATCAGGATGCTGACTTCGGCCTCGTCGAGGACTGTGAAAGGAACCAGCCCGATATTGCGCACCTCGATCAGTCCGCGCGTTTCGGGGTGGGGCGTTGCGAACAGCCTGCCGTCGCGAACGTACAGACTGACGCTGTCATCCCCGATCAGTTTCGCCCCGCGATCAATCAGTGCCAGCGCAAGGCTGGATTTGCCGGAGCCGGGCGCGCCGTCGATCAGGATCGCGCTGTTGCCGATTGCAACGCAGGTGAACTGTCGGCTGATCATCAGTCCTCGGTCCAGATCGGAAGGGTGATCATCATGCGCGCGCCCGCTCTGCCGTCCGGGCGGATATTGGCGGTGAGCGTTCCATAGTGCGCTTCGACGATGGCGCGTGCGATCGCCAGCCCAAGGCCACTGTGCGTGCCAAATTCCTCGCTGTCCGGCCGCAGCGAGTGAAAGCGTTCGAACACTCTTTCGCGCGCGTCCTCGGCTATGCCCGGACCGTAGTCTGAAATGCTGATATCGATGTGATCTTCGTGCCTGCTGAGATGAATTTCGACCGGCTCACCATCTGGCGAAAACGATACCGCGTTGTCGAGAAGGTTATGCAGCACGCGTTCAAGCCTTGGCCCGTCACCGGCGACCAGCAGTTCGCCCGAGCCGCTGCGCGAAACGACAAGCCGTGCGGAACCGTTGACGCCGCGATCGTTACGTTCGGCAACCAGCGCTCGAACGAGTTGCAGCATATCGACACATTCAAACGTCGTGCGGCTGATCTGCGCGTCTATGCGGCTTGCATCGGCGATTTCCGTCACCAGCCAGTCAACCCGCTCGACATCCTGTTTGGCGATCCCCATTAGCTGTTGCCGCAGTTTCGGATCTTCGACTTTCTCCAGTGATTCAAGTGCGCTGCGCAACGATGTCAGCGGGTTTTTGAGTTCGTGCGAAACGTCCGCCGCGAAACTTTCCACCGCATCGATCCGCTGGCGTAGCGCCGCGGTCATGTCTGAAATCGCGCGGGCGAGAAGTCCGATTTCGTCGCGCCGGTCGGGAAGGCGAGGGACAACCACCGTCCGGTCCCGTCCAAGCCTGACCCGGACAGCCGCGCGCACCAGTTTGCGCAAGGGCTGCACAATCGTTCGGGCCAGAAACAGGGAGAGCAGGATCGAAACGATCAGCGCGGTTCCGACAATGATCGCCATTGTCTGGCGGGCATCGCGAACGTTCTGCGTGACATCGCGGGCGTTGCGGGTTGCATGCAGCACGGTGCCCGTGTCGCCCACGGGCGTGGCGGCGGTGATGACCGGGGTGCGATCCGGCGCGAGACGCTGCATGACGACAGTTGTTTCATTTTCCAGCGCATCGGCAATTTCAGGCCAGTTTCCGGCTACCGGTGGGGCAGTCGGCTCAACATAATCCGGGATCGGCGGGGCACCAAGCAGGCGATCCATTCCCCGATCAAGCACGCGCGCTGCATGCTGATACCAGGGTTCCGCATCGGGATCGACGAACTGGAATGTGGGTTCGGCCAGTTCGAAGCTGTCCGCCACGAGTGCGCCCTCGGCGTCGTAAAGGCGAAGGCGCAACGATTGTTGTGTGCCGATGTTGGCCATGCGCTCGGGCACGCGGGCCGCGCGTGCATCCCTGAGCGCGCTGGCCGCGATTTCCACTTCGGCGCGGGCCAGTCGGAAACGTTCCGCGATCAGCTCTTTTCGATAGCTGTCGATGTAGATCAGACTCCCCGCGAGCAGGCCAAGCGCGATGATGTTCACGGCGAGGATACGGGTCGTCAGAGAGACGCTCCATGACCACCCTTTTCGATCGGTCGCGGCCGTTTCGAGGGGATCAGCCATCGGTAAACGAATACCCGGCGCCATATAGCGTGTCGATTGCCGAAAAGTCCGGGTCGACCGCTCTGAATTTACGGCGCAGGCGCTTGATATGGCTGTCTATCGTGCGATCATCGACAAACAGATCCTCGCTGTAGGCCGCATCCATTAGCTGATTGCGGCTTTTCACGACTCCGGGGTGTGTGGCCAGCGCTTCGAGAATAAGGAACTCGGTGACAGTGATTGAAACGGGCAACCCGCTCCACTTCACCCGGTGGCGTGCCGGGTCAAGCTCAAGCCTGCCGCGCACGATCGGTTCGGGCAGTTCATCGTCAAACACTTCATCAGGTCTGGCCTGAGCGAGCTCACTGCGTCGCAGAATTGCGCGGATTCGGGCAACCAGAAGCTGCTGACTGAACGGTTTGGCGATATAATCGTCAGCCCCCAGCGCAAGGCCAAGCGCCTCGTCGGGCTCTTCATCCTTCGATGTCAGAAAGATGACCGGCAGCAACGATTTATCGCGCAAGCGCCGCAGCAGGGTCAGTCCGTCCATGCGCGGCATCTTGATATCAAAGATCGCCAGGTCGGGCGGGTTTTCCAGCAGCGCTTTCAACGCGGTCTCGCCATCGGTGTAGACTCGTGTCGCGAAGCCTTCGGACTGAAGACCGATCGAAAGCGTGGTCAGGATATTGCGATCGTCATCGACCAGCGCGATACATTGTTGGCGCCCGCCGCCTGCCGGATCATCCGAAATATTCCGATCTTGGGACGAGGCCATTGTCACCCTTGATTTTTTGCGCGGTTGCACGGATTATTGCCTTCTGCTTCGTAAACACTCGTAGCGCGGCTGACAACGCGGGCGCGAAGGCGGAATAACCGGTTCCAAATGTTTCCCGGTTATCCGGCGCTTCACGGTTTGACGATATGGGGTCGCTCGACTATGCGCGCATCAAATTCACGTGTGCGAACGTTTGGCCCGCACGCTTCCAGGAGATGAAATTGACCACCGCTGCTCTCAGTTTTCCGCTCGGTCGCCAGGGAATCGAAACCGGCGCGACGATCTTTGCCAATCTCGGAACCGCACCGCTGGTTGAGCACGCCGTCCGGAATGGCGAAGGCCAGCTTGCCAAGGACGGACCGTTTGTTGTTGAGACGGGCAAGCACACCGGGCGTTCCGCGCAAGACAAATTTATCGTGCGCGATTCCGAAACGGAGGAAACGGTCTGGTGGGGCGACGTCAACAAAGGGATGGCGCCTGAACATTTCGCGGCATTGAAAGAGGATTTCCTGAAAGCCATTGGCGAACAGGAAAAGCTTTATGTTGCTGATCTGTTTGGCGGATCGCAGCCGGAACAGCGCGTCAATGTGCGCGTGATCAACCAGTTTGCATGGCATAACCTGTTCATTCGCACGCTCCTCGTGCGCCCGACGGCAAGCGAACTTGAAAACTTCGAACCCGAATACACAATCATCGATCTGCCCAGCTTCCGCGCCGATCCGGCGCGTCACGGTTGCCGCAGTGAAACGGTCGTCGCGGTCAATTTCAGCGAAAAACTGATCCTGATCGGCGGCACGGCATATGCCGGCGAGATGAAGAAAAGCGTGTTCGGCATTCTCAATTATCTTCTGCCAACCCGCAGCGTCATGCCGATGCACTGTTCGGCCAATGTTGGAGCGGATGGCAAAACCGCGGTGTTCTTCGGTCTTTCGGGAACCGGTAAGACAACGCTTTCGGCCGATGCCAGTCGCACGCTGATCGGCGATGACGAGCATGGCTGGTCCGATACGGCTGTCTTCAATTTCGAAGGTGGCTGCTACGCCAAGATGATCCGGCTTTCCGAAGAGGCAGAGCCGGAAATTTACGCGACGACGAAACGGTTCGGCACGGTGCTGGAAAACGTCGTGATCGATCCGGTCACGCGCGAACTTGATTTTGACGACAATTCGCTGGCTGAAAATTCGCGCGGTGCCTATCCGATTGATTTCATTCCGAATACGTCGGAAAAGAATATGGGTCCGGTTCCCGCCAATCTGATCATGCTCACGGCCGATGCATTTGGCGTGTTGCCGCCGATCGCGCGGATGACCCCCGATCAGGCGATGTATCATTTCCTTTCGGGCTATACCGCGAAAGTCGCCGGAACGGAGATCGGCGTCACCGAACCGCAGGCAACCTTCTCAACCTGTTTCGGCGCGCCGTTCATGCCGCGTCACCCTTCGGTTTATGGCAATCTTTTGAAAGAACGCATCGCCAAGGGGAATGTGCGATGCTGGCTGGTCAACACGGGCTGGACGGGCGGCAAGGCGACGATGGACGGCATCAGCCGTATGCCGATCAAGGCAACGCGCGCGCTGCTTAACGCCGCCCTGGATGGCAGCCTGAACGAAGCGGAATTCCGCATCGACCCGAATTTCGGGTTTGAGGTTCCGGTTGCGGTTCCGGGCGTTGATTCGGCGCTGCTCGATCCGCGCGCGGCATGGTCTGATCCTGTCGCTTATGACGAGACGGCACAGGATCTGGTGCGTCAGTTCATCGAGAACTTCGCGCAGTTCGAGCAACACGTTGACGAAGGTGTGCGCCAGGCAGCCCCCGTCGCTGCCTGAGAATCCTTGTCTGACAAGGGCATTCGTGCAAACTCCTCGTGCAACGCACGGGAGTATGCACAATGGGTCTATTGGATGGAATTTTGAAGCAGGTCGCCGGTTCGCCCGACACGGTTGCCCAGATTGCCGAGCAGGTTGGGCTCGATCCGGCGATGGCGGAAAAGGCTGTGGCCGCGCTGGGTCAGTCGCACGCCGAAGATGGCGATACGGTTGAACTGGCCGCAGGGAAAACCGGCCTCGATACCGGCAAACTGCAGGATATCGTCAGCCAGCTTGGCGGCGAAGATGCGCTGGGCCAGATTGCCGGCGATTCGAAGCTGGGCGGTATCCTCAACATGCTGGATCGCGATGGCGATGGTAGCCC
The DNA here is from genome assembly GCA_947258815.1 of uncultured Sphingomonadaceae bacterium. GTDB lineage: Bacteria > Pseudomonadota > Alphaproteobacteria > Sphingomonadales > Sphingomonadaceae > Novosphingobium. Next base: position 121,428 of record CAMYJW010000028.1, on the reverse strand, counting down.
GCTGAATGATGTCGCGGATATGGCCAAAGGGTTTTTCGGCAAGAAATAGCCGAATCCGCGCGCCAGATGAAAAAAGGGCCGCGCCTGGAAACTGCCCGGCGCGGCCCTTTTTCTGTTTGTGTCTGATCCCGGTCAGTCAAGCATGTCAGCCGGAACTCTGCCGCCGTTGTTGGCCAGTTCCTGCATCGTGGCTTTCATAAGCCAGATGTTGTCTTCGGCGGAGCCTTCATAGTCGGTGCGGCCCAGTTCCTGCGCCAGAGCCTTGCGATTGGCATAGCTTGAATCGATACCAAGCAGCTTCATCAGATCGACGATCGACGTGCGCCAGTTCAGCCTGTCAGCGCCGTTCATGGCGGAAAGCTGCGCTTCGACATCGATTTCGCTCATCGGTGCCGGAGCTGTGCCTTGCGTTGGCGGCGCAACGGCGGGTGTGGCCTCGGCCTTTTCCGCATCATCGTCCTTTTTGCCGAAGATTTTTTCCTTGATCGAAGAAAAGATGCCCATGGCACAGCGTCCTTGTTTCAGGTTGATGTTGCATCACAACGCGTTCGTCGCGATAGCCTTGAGTGTGTGGTTATAGGCGGAGCAAGTCAATCGGAACCGCCACTTGGTCTGATCCGGGACAGGAAGGAACCTGCTATGAATATCGGCGCGATCTTGCAGCAAAGCGGTGCTCTTGATTCGATTGCAAAGGAACTGGGGATCGATTCCCAGACAGCACGCACCGGTGCCTCGGTGCTGCTTCCCGCAATCGTTGCAGGGATGGGGCGCTCCAGTTCCGGCTCGGGGGGGCTTGGCGGCCTGATCGGCGCGCTTGGCGGCGCGGGAGGCGGCGATCTGCTTGATCTTGTCCTGGGCAATCAGGCAACGCCCGTAGACCGTGGCAATGATGTGCTGGGCCAGATTTTCGGCAACAAGGATGTCAGCCGTTCCGTGGCCGACGAGGCTGCAGGCGCAAGTGGCGTCAGCGCCGATTTGCTCAAGAAGATGCTTCCCATGCTGGCAATGGCCGTCGCGGGATATCTGGCGCAGCAAGGGCGCGGCAACGGCGGGGCGGCGGCGCAAGGCGGCGGGCTTGGCGGACTGCTTGGTGCGATCGTCGGCGGTTTTGCGGCCAATCGATGATCATTGCGCGCTGACGTGACGTTGCGAAGCTCGCCGATATGATGGCAACCGCGCTCTCGCTGCTGGTCCTGACGGTGATCGGGATGCTTGCAAGCGCGGTCGTCGTGTGGCGGCGCAAGGGGCCGATGAAGCGGGTTGTGTTGCTTCTCGTCCTTGCAGCCGTTGCGGCGCTGAACATCGCGATCTGGACAGTGCCCGATTCGAGTGGGGAAAGCCCACTTGGGCGTGAGCCCGTGCATTAGCCGCGCGGGATTGCCTATTTGATCGGGCAGTCCGGCGAGAGGCGCATATCGAGATAATTGTCGACCGAGCGCATCATTTCATCCAGTTCGTTCTCGAAGAAATGATTGGCGCGGCGGATCATATCGTAATGCACGGTAATGTGCTTTTGCGTCCGCAGTTTTTCGACCAGCTTGTCAACCGCGCCGGGCGTTACCACCGTGTCGGCGGTGCCCTGAACGATGATACCCGATGCCGGGCAGGGTGCCAGAAAGCTGAAGTCATACATGTTTGCCGGGGGCGCAACCGAGATAAACCCGCGGATTTCCGGGCGACGCATAAGCAGCTGCATGCCGATCAGCGCGCCGAAACTGTATCCGGCGATCCAGGTTGTCGATGCTTCGGCGTGGATGGATTGCACCCAGTCCAGCGCTGCGGCGGCATCAGAAAGTTCGCCAATGCCGTTATCGAAGCTGCCCTGACTGCGTCCGACACCGCGAAAGTTGAACCGCAGTGTTGCGAAACCGCGATCGACGAATGTCTTGTACAGGTGTTGCGTGATCCGGTCATTCATCGTGCCGCCCGCTTGCGGATGCGGAGGCAGAATCATTGCAACAGGCGCGCGCGGGCGCGGGCCAGGCTGAAAACGGCCTTCGAGACGACCTTCGGGACCGGGAAAAATGACTGATGGCATCGTGATTTACCTGACGGTTATGGATGCTCTCCCGCGCGGCATCAGGGAATTGACGTCCGGTCCGCAAGAGGGCGTGCTAAAAGGAAGTGAGCGCTATATAGAAATCTACCCTGCAAAAACAACTTTTTGACGAATGAAGCTTGAAATTCTCTATCTCGATCACGCGGCGACCACGCCGCTGCTGCCGGTTGCACGCGATGCGATGGCCGGCGGGTTTGCCCTGTGGGCCAATCCATCCAGCCCGCACAAGGCCGGACGGGCAGCGCGCGCCGCGCTTGAGGATGCGCGCGCACGCATTGCCTCTGCGCTGGGCTGGGACGGGGAAATCGCCTTCACCTCAGGCGCGAGCGAGGCGCTGGCGCTGGCCATTTCGCAAAGCTGTAAACCGCTTTGCGCTGTATCTCCGGTTGAGCATGAGGCGGTGCTGCGCCATACGGGGCAGGTGCCGCGCCTGCCTGTCGACGAACATGGCCTGATCGATCCCGGATCGGCGGCTTTGCCGGGGCTCGTCGCGGTTCAGCATGTGAACAACGAAACCGGGGTTATCCAGCCGCTTGATGCGACCGCCAGAGCCGCACGCGAAACAGGTGGCCTGCTGTTGGCCGACTGCGCGCAAAGTGCTGGCAAGATCGCGCTTCCCGATGCAGATCTGATCGCCATTGCGGCGCACAAATTTGGCGGGCCGATTGGTATTGGCGCGCTTCTGGTGCGCGACTGGGCATTGCTGAAACCAACCGGCGGGCAGGAACGCGGCTATCGCGCCGGAACGGAAAATGTCCCCGCGATCATGGCAATGGCGGCGGCGCTTGATGCGGGCCATGACTGGCTGGAAGAGGCCGCGCGCTTGCGGACGGTGCTGGAGCAGGGCCTCATCGCGGCAGGCGGCGAAGTGATCGCGGCCGGGGCAGACCGGATTGCGACAATCGGATCATACCGGATGTCCGGAGTTGCCGCAGCGGTGCAGCTGATCCGCTTTGATGCGCAGGGCATTGCGGTTTCGGCGGGCAGTGCCTGTTCGTCCGGTTCGCTGAAAACCAGCCATGTCCTCACGGCGATGGGTATGGACGACAAGGCCGCGTCCGAAGTGATCCGCGTCAGTATCGGCCGCGAAACCACCGAGGCCGACATCCGGCGCTTCGTTGATGCATGGACTGAAATCTCCGGTGGACGCGCAGCGGCATGATCTATCTTGATTATCAGGCAACGACGCCGTTGGCGCCCGAAGCACGCGCGGCGATGGAACCCTGGCTTTCCGGCCCCGAAGCGATGGGATTTGCCAACCCGCACAGCTCGCATCGGCCGGGGCGCGCTGCTGCTGCCGCGGTTGAAGTTGCGCGCGAACAGGTGGCGCGTCTCCTGCCGCCGGGCGGGCGAGTGATATTTACCGGCAGCGCCACTGAAGCGCTCAACCTCGCGATTCTGGGACGAAAACCAGGCAAAATGGCGATCAGCGCGATCGAACATGCCGCCGTGCTCGATACGGCGCGGGCATGCGGTGCGGCGCTCGATATTCTTGCCGTAGGCGGCGATGGTATCGTCCCCGCCGACACCGCTATTGCAGCAGGAACCGAGCTTGTCGCGGTGATGCAGGTCAACAATGAGATCGGCACGATCCAGCCAGTCAGAAAACTGGCGCAGGCTGCCCACAAGGCCGGCGCATTGTTCTTGTGTGATGCGGTGCAGGGCGCAGGCAAACTGGGCGCGCCTGATGAAGCGGATATGATCGCGATTTCCGCGCACAAGCTTTATGGCCCCAAAGGCATAGGCGCGCTGTGGGTGCGCGACGGTGTGGAGCTTGCGCCGCTGATCCACGGCGGCGGGCAGGAACAGGGCTTGCGCTCGGGCACGCTCAGTCCGGCCCTGTGCGCAGGCTTTGGCGCGGCGGCGGCGCTGGCGGCTGACCGGATCGAAGAAGATCTGGCACTGATAGAGCCGCTGTGGGATTGCGCGCGCGAAATTCTGTCCGACTGGACATTGAACGGATCGGCGGATGAGCGCTGGCATGGCAATCTCAATGTCCGGCGAGAGGGGCTGGATGTTGCCCGCCTGATGTCTGATGTGCGCGATATCGCATTTTCTGCAGGGTCGGCCTGTGCCAGCGGATCGGGAAGGCCCAGCCACGTTCTGAGCGCAATCGGGCTTGATTCCAAAGAGAGTAAATCCTCTATCCGTTTGGGATTCGGCCGATATTGTGCTTTAATGGATATTGAGGATGCCTGCGTACGTATAAATGCTGCAGCAGCGGCGCAGGGAGTCTAGTTTGGTTGAAGTCAATTTTATCACCCACGACGGTGAAAAAGTGCGGGTTGACGCGGAAGCGGGCGCCAATTTGCTGACGGTCGCTCAGGCCGCCGGTATGTCGCTTGAGGGAACGTGCGAAGGTCAGATGGCCTGTTCGACCTGTCATGTGATCGTTACCGACGAATGGTTCGACAAGCTGAATTCGGCCGCGCCGGAGGAGGAAGACATGCTCGATCTGGCGGCCGGGGTGCAGCGAACTAGCAGGCTTTCATGCCAGATTGACCTGACCGATGGACTAAGCGGCATTGAAGTCAGCGTGCCGCCGGAATCACGAGACATGCAGATCGGCTGATTGTATGCGCCCGTTATCGGGTGGCCGCCTGCGCGAAACAATTGTTTGGCGGAAAACTTGACCTGTGCATGTTCCGCTTGCGTGCTGGCGTTGCTAGGGCAGCCTCGCCATGGCGATCACCACCGAAGACGAATCCGATCCGTTTGATGCAATTGTCGATGCGCCGTTCGATGCCGCGCTTTCGGATCGCTACCTCGTATATGCGCTTTCCACCATCACCGCGCGGTCGCTTCCTGATCTGCGCGATGGGCTGAAGCCGGTTCACCGACGCCTGCTGTGGGCGATGCGCCAGCTCAAACTGGATCCCGCAAGCGCATACAAGAAGTCCGCCCGCGTGGTTGGCGATGTGATCGGCAAGTATCACCCGCATGGCGATGCCTCGGTCTATGATGCGATGGTGCGCCTCGCACAGGACTTTTCGCTGCGCTATCCGCTGGTTCAGGGGCAGGGCAATTTCGGCAATATCGATGGCGATAACGCAGCCGCCTATCGCTATACCGAAGCGCGGCTGACCAAAACCGCGATCCAGCTTATGGCCGGGCTGGATGAAGGCACGGTCGATTTCGTTCCCACATATAACGGCGAAGATGAAGAGCCGGAGCTGTTTCCCGGCCTGTTTCCCAATCTTCTGGCCAACGGCGCAACCGGGATCGCGGTCGGCATGGCAACGTCCATTCCCAGCCACAATGTTGCCGAGGTTATCGATGCGACATTGCTGCTGATCGATAACCCGGATGTCGAGCATGCCGGGCTGATGGAGGTGTTCAAAGGGCCGGACTTTGCGACCGGCGGGCTGGTTGTCGATTCACCCGAGGCGATCTCTACCGCTTATGAAACCGGCAAAGGCGCATTTCGGTTGCGCGGGCGCTTTTCGACTGGCCGCGACGATGCCGGTGCCTGGGAAGAGACGGGAATTGAAAAACTGGGCAGCGGACAATGGCAGCTCGTCATTTCCGAAATCCCCTACATGGTGCCCAAAGGCAAACTGATAGAGCAGATCGCGAACCTGATAGCCGACAAGAAACTGCCGATTCTTGAGGATGTGCGCGACGAATCCGATGAACAGATCCGCATCGTGCTGGAGCCGCGCAGCCGCAATGTCGATCCTGAACTGCTGAAGGAAAGCCTCTATCGGCTGACCGATCTGGAAAACCGCTTCTCGCTTAATCTCAATGTGCTCGATGCAGGGCGCACGCCGATGGTGATGGGGCTGAAAGAGCTGTTGCGAAACTGGGTCGTCAGCCAGATCGACATCCTCAAGCGCCGCACACAGCACCGGCTCGACAAGATCGCATCACGGCTGGAACTGCTTGATGGCTATATCATCGCGTTCCTCAATCTTGACCGGATTATCGAGATCATCCGCACCGAGGATGAGCCCAAGCCGGTGATGATGAAGGAGTTCAGGCTTAACGACCGGCAGGCCGAAGCGATCCTCAACATGCGGCTTCGTTCGTTGCGCAAGCTTGAGGAAATGGAGCTTCGCGAAGAACGCGATAAACTGCTGCTTGAACAGGAGGAACTGAACAAACTTCTGGCCAGTCCGGCGCGCCAGCGCACCCGGCTGAAGCGCGATCTGGGCGCATTGCGCAAGGACTATGCGCACAACACCGAACTGGGCCGCCGCCGCACGACGATTGCCGAGGCGGCACCGGCGGTTGAATTCAGTATGGATGCGATGATCGAGAAAGCGCCGGTGACGGTTATTCTCTCGGCCAAAGGGTGGATTCGCGGGGCCAGCGGGCATGAAGCGCCCGGCAAGGAATACAAGTTCAAGGAAGGCGATGAAGCGGCCTTCGCCATTCACGCGCAGACCACGGACAAATTGTTGATCGCATGCGATAACGGGCGCTTCTACACGCTGGGCTGCGACAAACTGCCTTCTGCGCGCGGCTTTGGCGAGCCGGTGCGCACGATGGTGGACATCGATGCCGACGCGCGGATCGTGGCGCTTGTTGTTCACAAGCCGAAGATGCAGTTGTTGCTGGCTTCCAGCGCGGGCAAGGGCTTCGTGGCCGAGGCGGATGAACTGCTGGCCGAAACACGCAAGGGCCGCGCCGTTGTCACTTGTAAATCGGGCGTGAAGCTTGCGGTGGTGCATGACGTTCCGACAGAGCACGATCACGTCGCGGTTGTCGGCGAAAATCGCAAACTGGTGCTGTTTGCTCTGTCCGAAATGCCGGTGATGACCAAAGGGCAAGGGGTCACCTTGCAGCGATACCGCGACGGCGGACTTTCAGATGCGACAACGCTGAAACTGGAAGACGGCCTGAGCTGGACGATGGGCGGCGAAACCGGGCGCACCCGCACCGAGACGGACATGAACCTCTGGAAAGTCGCGCGCGGGGCTGCCGGGCGATTGCCGCCAACCGGGTTCCCCAAGGACAACAAGTTTTAAACGTCAGGTTTCAGGGGTTTCCTGCGGATTTTTCGGAACGAGTATCAAGGTGCGTCCTTCCACGCGCCAGCGGGCTAGGCGCGATAGCAGGTTCATCCCGATCACGTTGGTTTCGCCCAGACCCGGCGCGACAACTGCATCCAGATCGCGCGCGACAATACTGCCGAACCGCAATTCGTCGATTGTCGCCAGTTCGGCCCGGACAGTGCCGTTGGCTGTGCGCATGTTGATCGTCTGGCGCAGCGATTTTTGCGGGACTTGCGCATCCAGCGCGGTTGACGGGGCGATCGCGGTCAGCGTTGCTCCGGTGTCCACCAGAAAGCGATGCGCTTTGCCATTGACGTTCGCGGTCACCCAGAAATGGCCATCGTTGCTCAATGCAACGTGCGTTTCGCCGCCGGAAACGCTTTGTGTTGGCATGCCCAGTTGCGGCAGCGACAGGTCCGATCCGGTGGTCAGCCGGGCGACTTGCGCGATCGTGAGGAGAAATGCCGCCAGCAGGCCGAGGTTGCCCGCTCCGCGCAGAAGCGCACTGAGCCAGGGAACCGCGCCGCGCAGCAGCCCACCCAGAACAATGACGAAAATTGCCGCCATCGCGATAGCCAGAAGCGGCTGTCCGGTTAGAAATTCTGCCAGTCCATCCAGTTCCATACGCGTGCCTTAACACAGTTTCGATGACAGCGCCTGAACGGATTGTGTCGGGGGCGGGCGGTCAGACGTCCAGTTCCTCGGCCAGAATGGCATTGACGCGCTGCGCATCGGGAAACCCTTCTGCGATCCAGCGGGTTTCGATGGTTTGCAGGATGCGGGCGACATCGGGCCCCGCCGCCACGCCGCGCGCGACGATTTCCCCGCCTTTGAGGGGAAATACCGGGATGTCCCAGCCTTTGAGCGGCGCGAGGTCGGCACCTGTGATCAGCAGCTGGTCAAGCGCCTGCTCGCGCCCGTGGCGATAGGCAAGCGCGCGGACGTCAGGGGCGTCATCACTGCGGCTGGCAGCAAGAACAAGGCGCTTTTTCTGCGCGTTGGAAAGCCTGAACCGGGCGGCGACCTGCTTTGCGGTTTCAGGCTCGGCGGGCAACAGACTGGAAAGCCTTCGAATTGCATCGGGTGCGATGGCGTGGGCCTGTTCGCGCGCGATCATCGCGTGCAGGGCTTGTGGATCGCCTTCGGGCAGAATTTCGGGCAGCACACCCAATTCGGCCATGCGGGCGATTGTGGCAGCCGGGTTTCTCAGCCCCAACGTGTTGAGCATTTCCATGCCGACCCGCTCACGTGACAGACCTTTGAGCATGGGCGCAAGCTGCGCGCAGGCACTTTCCGAATCATTATCAGCAGGTTGCGATCCAAATCTTGCCTGAAACCTGAAGTAGCGCAAAATCCGCAAGTGATCCTCGCGAATGCGCTGACGGGCATCGCCGATGAAGCGCACGGTGCGCGATTCAAGATCGGCCAGTCCGCCGAAATAATCAAAGATTTCGCGGGTGTCGGGATCGGCATAAAGCGCATTGATCGTGAAATCGCGGCGTGCGGCGTCTTCCTGCCAATCGGTTGCAAAAGCAACCGTCGCGCGGCGTCCATCGGTGCTGACATCATGGCGAAGCGTTGTAATCTCAACCGGGCCGTCCGGCAGCACAGCGGTAATCGTGCCATGCTCAATGCCGGTCGGGACGTTGCGAATATCCGCCTTATCGAGCCGGGCGATGACATCTTCGGGCAGCAATGGCGTGGCAAGATCGACATCGCGAACCGCAATGCCCAGCAGCGTATCCCGCACTGCACCACCAACATAACGCGCGTTGCCCGCGCCCAGCGCGGCAACCAGCGCGGCGAGATCGGTGCGCTGTGTCCATTGCGCTTCGGGCAAGCGCTTATCCATGCCAGTTTAGCCGTCTGGACAAGTTATGAATGATCGCGGCGGTCACCCCCCAGATGCGATGTTCGCGCCACATAATCTCGATGTAAGGCAGAGTGCGGTCTTTCCAGTCGATTGTCTTGCGGGTCTGGTTTTTTGAATCGAAAACGAAGCTGGCAGGCGCTTCGAACCACTGCGCAACTTCGGTGGGGTTTGGCCTGATTGCGATATCGGCGGGCACGACGCCAAGAACCGGCGTGATTTCAAAGCCGCTGCCGGTGCGGTGAATATCGCTGACCCCGACCAGCCGTACCGCGTCTTCGCAAATCCCCAGTTCCTCGTTGGCTTCGCGCAGCGCGGCTTCAACCGGGGTTTCGCCCGGATCGCGCTTGCCACCCGGAAACGCGATCTGCCCCGGATGGGCGCGCATGTTCGATGGCCGGTGCAGCAGCAAAATGCCCGGCTCCTCGCGCTCGGTGAACGCGATCAGAACGGATGCGGGGCGAAATTCCTCAATCTCCGGGATGCGCGGATCATCCCAGGGATCGGGCAGGGTGCCGACATGGCCTTTCCTGAACAGCGCGCTGACATGATCGAAAAGCGCGCTCATTGCGGAACCAGCGAGAATGTCTGGCCAAGGCTGGCCACTTCCAGCGCATTGTTTTGCAGAGCGATTTCAGCCAGTTGCGCATATGTGCTGCGGTTGAGGCGCGCTTCTGTTCCATACCGCACGGCGATGTGGATCGCGGGGGTGTCGCGATCGCCCGAAACCCGGATCGGATTTTGCGGACCGGCAATGACCAGATCATCGGTGTTGAGGCGGAATGCCAGCCCATCGCCTTCCTGCCGGACATCGACCGCGATAAATGCCGCGTCTTCCACCGTGATCGCCAGCTTCTGGTATGGCGTTACCAGCCAGTGCCTGCCATCGGCATCCCGCATCAGCAGCGATGCGAAAGCGCGCACCATGGCAGGCCGGGTGATTTCGCCGCCTTCATGAAACCAGCGCCCGTCTGCCGCGATGTGCATGTGGCTTTCGCCGGTTTCCTGCGGTGACCATTTATCCAGCGGCGGCAGTTTGCGCGCGGACACCAGATCGGCAATTTCGGCAAGCGAAAGCGCGGCCAGTTCTGGAGGCGGTTCGTAAGGCATCGCCGGTTCGATGCCAGATCAGATCAGCGCCGCCAAGGGCCGAGGGCACCTTCGCGGGGGAGGACGGCGGGATTGGCGCAGCGCACCAGAACCCTTGCCGGATCGACGGGGCCGGGCAAAGTCCAGCCCTGGGTGTGGGCATTGGTGAAATCCCAGAACCGGCCATAGTATTCAGGGTCGCCGATCATCACTTGCGGCAGCGGGGCTTCGGGCATCAGGCCACCCAGGCTTGCGGCCATCAAAGCCTGTCCGAACCCGCGCATCTGCTCTTCGGGAAGCACCGCAACGGGGCCGACCATGATCATCGGATGGGCGCGGCCTTCGCCATCGGTGAGGCCAACCGGCCAGCACTGGATAGTGCCCGTCAGCCGGTCCTGTTCGTCAAGCGCTGCAAAGCTGAGTGCGGGCAGCCAGTCCATCCCTTCGCGCACCTTGTATGCCGTGCGCTGCTTGCGCTCCGGCTCGAACGCGCGGTCGAGCAGTTCCTCGACCAGCACGGGATCGACGTTGTCCAGAGGGATGATGTTCGCTTCGGCCATGGTCGCGCGCCGATAGGGGGGCTGCGCGCGCTTGTCGATAGCTATCGGTTATTCGCCGGAGTGAGTTTCAGCAGGCGGCCCTGTTCGGGGCTGCTGCCATCTTCCAGCACAAGGATCGCGCCATTGGCGGTCTGCGCTATCGCACGAATGCGGTTTTCAGTGCTGTATCGGGCCATTTCGCGCGCCTTGCCCCCCGTTTTTGCGACGCGCACGATCCCGGCGGGACGCATCGCCGCGATCAGCACCTGATCTTTCCATTGGGCGAACAGATCGCCTGTATAGAAAATCATTCCGCCCGGCGCGATAACCGGGTTCCAGCTGATGGCAGGTGCGGAAAATTGCGGTTTTTGGGCATGGTCGGGGATCGGGTCGCCGCCATAGTGCTGGCCGTCCGATGCCTCGGGCCAGCCATAATTCGCGCCGCGTTCAACAAGATTAAGCTCGTCTCCGCCAGCCGGGCCATGCTCCACATCCCAGAGCTGTCCTTGGGCATCGAATGCAAGGCCAAGGATATTGCGATGCCCGTATGACCAGATTTGATCGCTCGGCGATCCCTTGTCGGCAAATGGATTGCCGGGTGCGGGGGTGCCATCGGGAAGAAGCCGCACGATTGTTCCCAGCGTGTTCGACAGGTCTTGTGCGGGAGACAGTTTTTGCCGGTCGCCCGATGCGATGAACAGATGCCGGCCATCGGGCGAGAAGGCGATGCGATGCGAATAATGCCCGTGGCCGGTTACTTTCGGCTGCTGTCGCCAGATAACGGTCAGGTCTTGCAGGGCACAGCCGGATTGATCGTTGCACACCATTTGTGCCTTGCCGACCACGGCGCCGCGCGTTTTGCCCGATCCGGCTTCGACCCAGCTGAGATAGACGGTGCGCCGATCCGGCCCGGTGCGGGTTTCTGGTTCGCGTCCGTCCGTGCCGGTGTCCGGCGCGAAAACGATATCGCCAAGGCCGCCTTGCCCGCCATAATCGACTGGTGGAACGCCCGATACGGTGCCTGTTTTGCCGTTCGGCCCGACAAATCTGATCCGCCCTTTCTTCTCGGTGACGAACACGATGCCGGTGGCCCGGTCAATCGCCATGGCCCAAGGTTCATCGAACGCGGCGATTTCCTCGATCGCAAAGGCTTCGCGTGCGGGAACGCCTGCAACCGCGTTATCCCCAAGGTTGGAGCCGCCGCAGCTTGCGACAAGCAGGGTGAGGGCGGAAAAGATCAGCGAAACCGTCTGTTTGGACATGGGCACGAATATGCACAACCCGAAGAAAAGCGCCATGCCGCAGTTGGAGCAGATGGTGATCGGCGTGGACGAGGCCGGGCGTGGTCCGCTGGCTGGCCCGGTTGTTGCCGCCGCCGTCATCCTTGGCCGCGATCCGCCGCAAGGGCTGGACGATTCGAAAAAACTTTCCGCAAAGCGCCGCGCCGCTCTGGAGGCGCAGATCAGGCAATCGTGTGTGTGGGCTGTCGGGCTGGCCGACGTTGAAGAGATTGACCGGATTAACATTCTGGCGGCGACAATGCAGGCGATGACCCGCGCGGTGGCTGGGGTCTGTGCGCTGGCCGGGCGCGATCCCGATGAAATTCTCATTGATGGCAACCTCACGCCAGCTGGCCGCAGCGATGACTGGCGCTGGCCGGCGCGCGCGATTGTTGGCGGCGACGGGATCGAACCCGCCATTTCCGCCGCTTCGATCATCGCCAAGGAACATCGCGACCGGCTGATGCGCGATCTGGCGCGGGCGCATCCGCATTATGGCTGGGAACGCAATGCCGGATACTGGACGAAGCAGCATATGGCGGCGCTGCGCGAACATGGGCCAACAGCGCACCATCGCCGCAGCTTTGCGCCCATCGCGCAGCTGGCGATGCCGGTCTGAGCCGCATGATCTGAGGGGACGGGCCAAGGCGGCCGGTCCGGGGTGGCTGGTTCGAGGCGCCAGGTCTTGCGCGTCTTCAAAATTTTTTCTGCAATCGAGTCTGCCAGGCAACACCACCAGATGTTGACTCTTTGGTCCGGTTCGACACCCCGCATGTTGTGCCGGACTCGTTACGTTCTCCCGCTATTGACATTCTGTTAACCATGTTAGCCTAGGATTCCTGCGGAGTCGCGACTTGACGCGAACGCCGCAAAGACTCAACCTAGGCAGGAATGCTCGGGGGAAAGTGGGGATAACTTGGTTCAGGTTCTGACGAAGGAAAAGGCGCGCGCGCGTGCCAAAAAGGCTGTTGCTCCGGTGGAGCTGCCGCTGGGCCGCATCCTTTCGGGCGATTGTATCGAAGCGATGCGCAGTCTGCCCGATGCGTGCGTGGACATGGTTTTTGCCGATCCGCCCTATAACCTGCAGCTAGGCGGCGATCTTAACCGCCCCGATGGCAGCCATGTCGATGCCGTCACCGACGACTGGGACAAGTTTGACAGTTTTGGCGCCTACGATGCGTTTACGCGCGGCTGGCTGACCGAAGCACGCCGTATTCTGAAGCCCGGCGGCTCGTTGTGGGTGATCGGCAGCTATCACAACATCTTTCGCGTCGGCGCGACGATGCAGGATCTGGGGTTCTGGATCCTCAACGATATCGTCTGGCGCAAGGCCAATCCGATGCCCAATTTTCGCGGCACACGGTTTACCAACGCACATGAAACGCTGATCTGGGCGTCGCTGGGCGAAAAATCGAAATATACGTTCAACTACCGCGCGATGAAAACGCTCAACGATGAGTTGCAGATGCGCTCTGACTGGGTTTTGCCGATCTGCGGCGGTCAGGAGCGTCTCAAGAAGGATGGCCACAAGGCGCACCCGACGCAAAAGCCCGAAGCGCTGCTCTATCGTGTGATGCTGGCGACGACCAACAAAGGCGATGTCGTGCTCGATCCGTTTTTCGGGACGGGAACCACGGGCGCGGTGGCGCGCCGTCTGGGGCGTGAATGGATTGGCTGCGAGAAGGAAGCGGGCTATCGCGATATCGCGCTTGAGCGGATCGAAATGGCGCTGCCGCTTGATGAAAGCGCGCTGGCGACAATGCAAAGCCGCAAGACCGCGCCCAAAGTTGCATTTGGCACGCTGGTTGAAACCGGCTGGATTGCGCCTGGCACGAAGCTGACCGACAAGAAACGCCGCTTTTCAGCGAAAGTGCGTGCCGATGGTTCTTTGCTTTCAGGCAAGGAGACTGGCTCGATCCACGGATTGGGCGCCAAATTGCAGGATGCGCCATCGTGCAACGGCTGGACATTCTGGCACATTGAACACGAAGGCGAAGTCAAACCCGTCGATGCGCTGCGCCAGCTTTATCTGCTTTCCACCGAACCGTGAGCCAGTCTGTCTATCTTCGTCCGATCGCGCTGGCGCAAAGCCCGCAAAGCGAAGAGGGCGATGCCATCCGGCTTGGCGGCGCGATGGTGTGGGCCAGCCGTTTTGCGGTGATCGTGCGGCAAGACGGCGCGGTTATCTCGGCTCAACGCGTTGCGGCGCCGGATATGCCCGCCATGCTGGGCGCATTGCCCGATGGGCTGGCTGGTGATGCCCAGGCACAGTGGGCGGCATTTGCAAAGGCGCATCCCCCAATTGCGTGCGGTCAGCGCACGATCCGCATGGATCAGCCGCAGATCATGGGTATTCTCAATGTCACGCCCGACAGTTTCTCCGATGGTGGCCAGTTCCTCGATGATCCCGATGTGGCGAACGAACATGCCGCCGGGATGCTTGAAGCGGGCGCGGCGATCATTGATGTGGGCGGCGAATCCACGCGCCCCGGTGCTGCGGCCGTTTGGGAAGGCGATGAACTCAAGCGCGTGATCCCGGCGATTGAGCGTCTGGCGGCAAGCGGCGCGGCGATCAGCATAGACACGCGCCGTCCCGCCGTGATGGAAGCCGCGCTGGAGGCGGGCGCACACATTATCAACGATGTTTCGGCCCTGCGCCACGATCCGCGCAGTCTGGAGCTGGCCGCGCGCGCGCAAGTGCCGGTGATCCTGATGCACGCCCCCGGAGAGGGCGAAGATCTCCATGCAGACGGAGCTTACGGCGATGTTGTCCTCGATGTTTTTGACTGGCTGAAAACCCGGCGCGACGCGGCGATTGACGCGGGCATTGCAGGGGACAACATCATCCTCGATCCGGGGATCGGTTTTGGCAAATCGGTAGCCGATAATCTGGCGCTGATGAATGCCTTGCCGATGTTTCATGCGCTGGGCCAGCCGATCCTGTTGGGGGCAAGCCGCAAACGCATGATCGGCGCATTGTCAAACGAGGCACCCGCCCATCGGCGTCTGGGCGGTTCTCTTACGCTTGCTGCCAGAGCGATGGACGCGGGTGTGCATCTGCTGCGGGTCCACGATGTTGCCGAAACGGTTCAGGCCGCGCATGTGTGGCGCGGAATGCGCGACGCCGCGCTGACAGATTTTTCGCAAATGGTTGCTGATTAGAGCGCATCACGCTCTGGACGTTGCGGCCTCAGGCGGCGTTGTCGATGCCCAGTTCGCTGAGCTTGCGATACAGTGTTGAACGACCAATGCCGAGGCGACGGGCAACTTCGGTCATCCGGCCGCGATAAAGTCCGATGGCCAGGCGAATGACATCGGCTTCGATTTCTTCGAGCGGGCGCAGATTACCGTCGGGCGCATAAAGCATCACTCCGGCGCTTTCGTGCGCGGGTGTGGATGAAGCTGTGGATGTTTCCGGGCCAAGAATGTCGAGAAGTTGTGGAAAATCGTCTGCGGTCAGCGCGTCACCATCGCAGAACACCGCGGCGCGAAACAGCACGGCCTGAAGCTGGCGGACATTGCCCGGCCATTCATATGCCGTCAGCAAGGCCAGCGCACCATCGGTGATGCCCAACTCGCGCAGGCCCGGCTGCTCGCCTATACGCGTCAGGAAATGGCGGCACAGCGCCGGAATATCGCCGGTCCGTTCACGCAAGGCAGGCAGGGCGATGGTGACGGGGCCAAGCGCTTCGGCCAGTGTTTCGTCGAACAGTCCGTCCTCGACCAGCCGGGACAGCGGCGTATTGCTTTGCGCGATAATCCGCACATCGACGCGGAAACTGTGGCGTGCGCCGATCGGGCGAACATCGCCGCGTTCAAGCGATTCAAGCAGGCGTTCCTGCATGTGAACGGGCAGGCGATCAATTTCATCAAGCGCCAGTGTTCCGCCGTCGCAATGCTGCAACGCGCCGATCTGACGATCGAACGCGCCGGGAAACGCGCCTTTTTCGTGGCCGAACAACAGCGATTCGATCGAATTGCTGGGCGATCCACCGATGTTGACGATCCGCAGCGGCGCTTTGGCGCGCGGCGATGCGGCGTGCATCGCGCGCACCAGCATTTCCTTGCCGGTTCCGCTTTCGCCTTCGATCAGCACCGGGCCATGACCGCGCGCGGCTTTTGCCGCAACGGCAAGCGCTTTGCGAAAATTAGGTGTGGCGCCGATCATCGAATCGAAATCGGGGTTTGACGGCATTTTTTCGGTTAGCGGAGCCAGCTCGTCACGTGGGGCTTCCAGCGTTGTTGCGGCGCGCAGCGCCTGCATCAGCCGGTCCGGCGAAACGGGTTTCACCAGATAATCGGTCGCCCCTGCGCGCATCGCTTCAACCGCCAGCAGCGGAGAGGCGCTGGTGGTCAGCATCAGGATCGGCAGGGCAGGGCGGCGGCTCTTGAGCTCGGCAATCAGATCGCAGGCATCGTCGCCCGGAACCCAGTGATCGAGGATGATGGCGTTAAGCTGCATCCCCTGGCGGGTGCCAAGCGTGGCGATCGCCGTTTCAGCGTCACCCGCGATGATCGTGCGCCAGCCTTCGTGCGAGGCAAGCGCCGAGATGAGGCGGCATTGCGCCGGCTCATCGTCGATCAACATCAATAGGCGTTCGCCGTCTTGCGACATTTGCCGTTTCTCGCCTTGTCCTCGTGGTTTGACGAATTGCACTTAAAGCAGTGAGGTAAAGACGGGATTAAGGCTTAAACCGGGTCCCACGCGCCAAAGAGGGGCTTGAGCAGGCGCGAACGGGGCGGTAGAGCCGCGTGTGAACGAATACACAAAGTCTGGGGAACGTATTTTCATGGATTCTGGCAAGCAGATGGGCAAAGCTCAGGAAACCTACGGCGGTTTTATCACAATGCTGAAATGGGGCTCGATTGTCGTGGCGCTCGTCACGGCCTTTGTCGTCTTTCTGATCGCCTGACCGGTTCATGACCCAGGGCCGGCGCATCGCCGTACTCAAGGAACGCGCGGACGCGGAAACCCGCGTTGCGGCAACCCCGGAAACCGTAAAGAAATTTATCGGGCTTGGGGCGAGCGTTGCGGTTGAGCAAGGCGCGGGTCTGCTTGCTGCTGTTTCCGATGGCGAATATCGCGATGCCGGGGCCCAAATCGTGTCCGCCGAAGAAGCGGTGCGCGGCGCGGATATTGTCCTTGGTGTGCAAGGGCCTGATCCGGCGCTTCTGGCAGGTGCAGGCGATGGTGCGTGGATTGTTGCCGCGCTCGATCCGTTTGAACAGCGTGAACGGGTTGATGCTTACGCCAGTGCTGGGCTTGAAGCGCTGGCGATGGAATTCATGCCGCGCATAACCCGCGCGCAATCGATGGACATCCTGTCTTCGCAATCGAACCTTTCCGGCTACAAGGCCGTGCTTGCCGCAGCCAATGTCTATGGGCGCGCGCTGCCGATGATGATGACCGCCGCGGGCACGATCACGGCGGCCAAGTGTTTTGTCATGGGGGTTGGCGTTGCCGGATTGCAGGCAATCGCCACTGCGCGCAGGCTGGGCGCGCAGGTTTCGGCAACCGATGTGCGCTCTGCCACGAGGGAACAGATCCTGTCGCTGGGTGCCAAGCCGATATTCGTGGAAAGCGTCGAAGGTATCGAAGGTGAAGGCAGCGGCGGTTATGCCACTGAAATGTCTGAGGAATACCAGAAAGCGCAGGCCGAACTGGTTTCATCGCATATCGCCAAACAGGATATGGTGATCACCACCGCATTGATTCCGGGGCGTCCCGCGCCGCGGCTGATCACCGATGCGCAGATCGCAACGATGAAAGCGGGAAGCGTGATTTTCGATCTTGCCGTGACCCAGGGCGGCAATGTTGAAGGCTCTGTGGCGGATGAAGTGGTTGAAAAGCACGGCGTGAAAATCATCGGCTATTCAAACACGCCCGCGCATCTGGCGGCCGATGCATCGGCGCTGTTCGCGCGCAACCTGTTCAATTTCCTGTCCGCATTCTGGGACAAGGAAGCTGGCGGCCCCGTGCTTGACGAAGAAATCGGCGATGCCGTGCGGCTGACCAAAGGCGGCCAGGTTGTAAACGAAAGGCTTTTGGGATGAGGGGCGCATAAAATGGACTTTATCTCGATCCTTTCGATTTTCGTGCTGGCGTGTTTCGTCGGCTATTATGTCGTATGGTCGGTCACGCCCGCGTTGCACACGCCGCTGATGGCTGTGACCAACGCGATTTCATCGGTGATTATCGTTGGCGCGCTGGTAGCATCTGCTTCGGCGGAGGAACTGGCTTCAAGCGCGCTGGGCCTGATCGCGGTGGTGCTGGCCAGCATCAATATTTTCGGCGGGTTCGCTGTTACCGCGCGCATGCTTGCGATGTACAAGAAGAAGGAACGCTGATCCGATGGAACATGCGGGTCTGCCTGCCTGGGCGCTGATCGCCTATCTCGTTTCCGGGGTTCTGTTCATTTTCGCGTTGCGCGGGCTTTCATCTCCGGCAACATCGCGTTCGGGCAACCGGTTTGGCATGATCGGCATGGGCATTGCCGTGCTGACCACGTTGCTGACACAGGCGCCAATCCCCGAAGGCGGCTGGCTGCCCGATCCCACTTCGCAGGATCTGGTGGTTCTGGGGAAAATTCTGGCCGCTATCGCGCTTGGCGCGGTAATCGGGCTGACCACGGCGCGGCGGATCGCGATGACGGCAATGCCCCAGCTTGTTGCCGCGTTTCACAGTCTTGTTGGCCTTGCCGCCGTGCTGGTTGGCTGGGCTGCTTATCTGAACCCGGAAGCGTTCGGAATTGTCGATGCGGACAGTTTCATCAATCCGGTCAGCCGGCTTGAGATGGGGCTGGGCATCGCCATCGGCGCGATCACGTTTTCAGGCTCGGTGATCGCGTTTGCCAAGCTGAACGGCAATATGTCGGGCGCGCCGATCATGCTGCCTGCCCGCCATCTTATCAATCTGGCAACGCTTCTGGCGATCCTGGGGCTGACCGCTTATTTCATGACCGATCAGGCGATCTGGGTGATCGGAACCGTCACCGTTCTGGCGTTCCTGATCGGGTTCCTGCTGATCATTCCGATCGGCGGCGCGGATATGCCGGTGGTTGTCTCGATGCTCAATTCCTATTCGGGCTGGGCGGCGGCGGCGATGGGCTTTACGCTGCACAACACTGCGATGATTATCACCGGTGCGCTGGTTGGCGCATCGGGCGCGATCCTCTCCTACATCATGTGCAAGGCGATGAACCGCAGCTTCATTTCGGTGATCGCCGGCGGTTTCGGGGCTGACAGCGGCGGCGGCGATGGTGCGGAAAAGATAGATCGTCCGTGGAAAGCGGGATCGGCTGAAGACGCAGCGTTCCTGATGAAGGAAGCCGAACAGGTTATCATCATTCCCGGTTACGGCATGGCCGTGGCGCAGGCGCAGCATGTGTTGCGCGAAATGTCGGACCTGCTGAAAGAAGAAGGCGTGCGGGTGAAATATGCCATTCACCCTGTCGCCGGGCGTATGCCGGGGCATATGAACGTGCTGCTTGCCGAAGCGAACGTGCCTTACGATGAAGTGTTTGAGCTGGAAGATATCAACGGCGAATTTGCGCAGACCGACGTGGCCTTCATCATCGGCGCGAACGATGTCGTCAATCCGGCGGCGAAGACTGACAAGGGATCGCCGATCTATGGCATGCCGGTTTTCGATGTCGAGAAAGCCAAGACGATCTTTTTCATCAAGCGATCGATGTCTGGCGTTGGCTATGCCGGGGTCGATAACGAAGTGTTCTATATGGATCAGACGATGATGCTGTTGTCTGATGCGAAGAAGATGGTCGAACAGATCGTCAAGGCGTTACAGGACTGAGCGTAACTTTGCACAGGCGATGGACTGTATCGCCTGTGTCTGAAATAGGGCGGGGCAACCAGGGGGCTGGATCTGAAGTTCGAAAGGACCACCACTCGTGCGAAAAATTGGCCTGATCGGCGGCCTTAGCTGGTATTCGACCCGCACTTATTACGAAACCATCAATCTCGGCATTCAGAAGCGCACAAATAAGCCGTCCAGCGCGCCGATGGTGATCGAAAGTCTCGACTTTTCCGATCTTGTGCGCCTGTCCGACGATGCCGAATGGCAGCGCGCGGAAGATGCGCTGTCACAGGCGGCACAAAGGCTGGAAGCGGCGGGGGCGAGCGCGATCGTGATCGGCGCCAATTCGATGCACAAGGTCTATGATGCGGTGTCCGGCGCAGTGTCGGTGCCGATGTTGCATATTGCCGATTGCGTTGGCCGGAAAATGGCGGAACGCGGCGTCAAACGCGCGGCCTTGCTTGGCGCGCGCAGCGTGATGCTGGACAGTTTCTATCGTAGTCGCCTGGTCGCGCACGATATAGAGTTAACGCCACCCAAGCTGGAACGCGTCGATACGCTGGACCGGATCATTTACGAGGAACTGGTGATCGGCAAGGCAACCCGCCAGTCCGAACGCGAACTGAGAACGATCATCACCAATCTTGAGCAGGAAGGCGCCGAGGCAATCGTGCTGGGCTGCACCGAGCTTGAAATGATTGTCGATGTCGATGCCAATGTCCTGCCGATCTTCGATTGCACCCGGATACATGCCGATGCCGCGATTGACTGGATAATGGGAACCGACTGACTTGGCGCACGCTTTGTTCTCGTCAGACCCGGATCGCACGCGCGGGCGCGAGTTTTCGCTTGAAAATGCCGTCGCACGCGGGCCGCGAACTGCTTATCAGCGCGATCGGGACCGGATCATCCATTCGATCGCGTTCCGGCGGCTTCGGTATAAGACGCAGGTGTTTGTTGCGCCCGACGGCGATCATTATCGCGTGCGGCTGACCCACAGCCTTGAAGTGGCGCAGATTGCCCGCGTTATTGCGCGACAGCTTGGCCTGAACGAGGATCTGACCGAGGCGCTCTCCCTTGCGCACGATATCGGGCATGCGCCGTTTGGCCACGCCGGAGAGGAAGCGCTGAACAACGCGCTCACCAAGGCTGGCGGGTTTTGCCACAATGCGCATTGCCTGCGCACGTTGATGCGGCTCGAATCGCCATATTGTGAGCATGACGGCCTTAACCTGACGTGGGAAATGCTTGAAGGGCTGGCCAAGCATAACGGGCCGGTGACAGAGCCGAACTGGGCACTGGCCGCGCTGGATGCGGATTATCCGCTGGATTTGCAGACATGGCCCTCGCTCGAAGCGCAAGTCGCCGCGATTTCGGACGACATCGCCTATGACAATCACGATATCGACGATGGCTTGCGCGCCGGAGTTCTCGAGCTGGACGAACTGCTGGCGCACCCGTTCGTCGCGGATCAATGGCGCGAGGTCGAAAAGCGCTTTCCCGCCGCGCCCATGGATCGCAAGCTGGCGGAACTTATCCGAAGCCAGATTGGCATGATGGTGAACGATGTGCTGGCCGAGACACGCAGGCGAACCGTCGGCATGAACGATGTTGCCGATGTTCGTGCAGGCGGACAGGCCAGCGCCGCTTTTTCGCCTGCGATTGCGGAGGCAGAGCGCGCGTTCAAACGGTTCATGTATGACAAACTCTATTATCATCCCGATCAGATTGCGACGGCGACGCGCGCAAAGGCGGTTGTTGCAGAACTGTTCGCCGCCTATTCGCAGGAGCCGGTGCTGATGGCTGAGGAATGGATTGACGGACTGCCTCGCCATGAACCTGATCGCAGCCGCCACATTGCCGATTATATCGCGGGTATGACAGACAGGTTCGCGCTTTCCCGCCATGCCGAAATCTATGGTCGCACGCCCGAGGAACTGGGCAATGTGTGAGAACGCGCTGGCATGATCGATATTGCAGGTGTGAAGCGGCTGTGCCTTGTCGGTGCAACGGGCCTGATCGGTCGCACGCTGATCGCGCGCGCAGTGAATCACCCAGATTTGCGTCTTGTCGGCGTTGCCCGGCGCGAGATTGCGTTGCCGGAAGGGGCGCGGATGGAATTTCTGGTGGCCGATCCCTCGGGCTGGCCCGATGCCATAGCCGCGGCGAATGCCAGCGTGCTGGTCTGCGCATTGGGCACGACAATGCGCCAGGCAGGCGGTGACCGGGATGCGTTCAGGGCCGTGGATCACGATCTGGTTCTGAACGCGGCGCGCGCGGCGCGCGAGGCCGGGATCGATCACGCGATTGTCGTATCCTCGGTCGGGGCGGATATGAGCGCGCGCAACTTTTATCTGCGGGTCAAAGGTGAAGCCGAAATCGCGCTTGGCAAGTTGGGGTTTCGCCGCCTCGATATCCTGCGCCCCGGCCTGCTTGTCGGCCCGCGAGAAAACCGGCGTCCGCTTGAACAGATCGGCATGTGGCTCAGCCCGGTCACCGATCTTGTCTTACGAGGGAAATACCGCCAGTTTCGTTCGATCAGGGCGACGATGGTCAGCGATGCGATATTGGCGCTGGCGAAGGCGAAAGCCGGTGGCCGCTTCTCCCACGATCACGATGCAATGGTTCGTGCCATTCGCAGAGCTGGGGAATAATCGCGCAATGCTGCGCTGCAACCGTTGACTTGCAACGGCGCCGTCATCATCCTTCGATCTATCGCTGACAGCGCGGGAGAGCCTCCGCGATTCGCCGCCAACGGCGGATCAAGGGGCGCCGAAGGAGCAACCGCCCCGGAATCTCTCAGGCAAACGGACCGCGCCTTGTCGATAGCGATACTCTGGAAAGTGCTGCGCCGGGTTGGGCGCAGCCGCCGAAGGTGTAAGCCCGGTATACCCGTTCGATCGGGCCGGGTGAAAGCTCTCAGGCTTCCGTGACAGAGGGGGCACCTGGAATGGTGTGCCACGCTTTGCGGGAGCCTTGTGCTTGAATGATAATGCCCCCCCCGAAACGCAAGACAGCGACGCTGAAGCCGAGGATCCGGCCGTAGCGCCCGATAAGCTGGCGCTCGATAGCTGGCATCGTCAAAACGGCGCGCGGATGGTTGAGTTCGCCGGGTATATGATGCCGGTTCAATACGAAGGCATTATCGCCGAACATCTGTGGACGCGCGAACACGCAGGGCTGTTCGATGTCAGCCATATGGGCCAGCTGGCAATTTCGGGCGAGGGTGCGGCGCAGGCGCTGGAAACCCTGCTTCCGGGTGATATTTCTGAACTCAAGCCGGGCAGGGTGCGCTATTCGCTGTTGCTCGATGAAACCGGCGGCATTCTTGATGATCTGTTGGTGACAGCCACCCCGGACGGCTATTCTCTGGTGGTGAACGGAGCAACAAAGTGGGATGATATCGCCCATCTGCGCGAGCATCTGCCAGACGAGATTACCATAAACCACCTTGCCGATGATGGGTTACTGGCGCTGCAGGGGCCGGAGGCGGCTGTGGCATTGGGCCGGCTTGGGATCGTTCCGCAATCGGATGGCGAGAGCGCGGTTGGCGCGCTCAAATTCATGCAGGCCGGTGCATATCTGTGGAGCGATATCCGGCTTGGTATCAGTCGCACGGGTTATACCGGCGAAGACGGGTTTGAAATTTCAGTTTCAAATCAGCATATTGAGGCACTAGCCAATGCGCTGGTGCAACAGCCGGAAGTGAAGCCCGTGGGCCTTGGTGCGCGCGATTCGCTGCGGCTTGAAGCGGGCCTTCCGCTATACGGGCATGACCTCACCGATCAGACCGATCCTGTAAGCGCCGGTCTGGCGTTCGCCGTTTCAAAGGCGCGGCGGATCGAAGGCGGGTTTCCCGGCGCTGAACGCATCGTGGGGCTGTTGAACGAAGGCACGCCGGGCAAGCGCGTTGGCCTGATGCTGGAAGGCCGCATGGCCGCGCGCGAAGGTGCGCCGGTTCTGTCCGGCGATGTTCAGGTTGGCCTTGTCACATCGGGCGGATTTTCGCCATCACTGCAACGCCCGATCGCCATGGCCTATGTCGATACCGGTCAGGCTGAGATCGGCACTGCGCTTTCCATCGAAGTGCGCGGCAAACGGCTTGAAGCCGTGGTGTCCGCCATGCCTTTCGTCCCCCATCGCTATCATCGCCAGGGAGCTTCTTGATGAGCCGATATTTCACACCGGACCATGAATGGATCGAAATCGAAGGTGAGACCGGAACCGTCGGCATTTCCGACTATGCGCAAAGCCAGCTGGGCGACATCACATTTGTCGAACTTGCGCAGGCGGATACCGATCTGTCCAAGGGCGATGCGGCCTGTGTGGTCGAATCGGTGAAGGCGGCATCGGATGTTTACGCCCCTGTTTCCGGCAAGGTTACGCAGGCCAATGAGGGGCTGGAAGATCAGCCCGAACTGGTGAACGGCGATGCGCAAGGCGCGGGCTGGCTTTTCCGATTGGCAATCGCGGATGCCGGTGAGCTGGAATCGCTGATGGACCAGACAGCCTACGATGCATACGTCGCGGGTCTTTGATCGCGATGCGTTATCTGCCGCTCACCGAACAGGACCGCGCCGAAATGCTGGGCGCTATCGGCGTTGCCAGTGTTGATGACCTTTTCGTCGATGTGCCTGCCCGGGCGCGCCTGCCCGGCCTGATCGAAGGGCTGCCGCTCCACGCCGGCGAAATGGCCGTGGAACGGCATATGAAGGGGCTGGCGGCCAAAAATCTGGCTGCCGATAGTGCGCCGTTCTTTCTGGGGGCAGGCGCTTATCGCCATCATGTTCCTGCCACTGTCGATCATCTTATCCAGCGCGGCGAATTTCTCACCGCTTACACGCCATACCAGCCGGAAATCGCGCAAGGCACGTTGCAGGTGCTGTTTGAGTTTCAGACGCAGGTCGCGCGGCTGTTTGGCACCGATATCGCCAATGCTTCGATGTATGACGGGTCAACCGCGTGCTGGGAGGCGATCGGCATGGCGGCAAGGATCACGCGGCGCAGCCGGGCGGTGCTGTGTGCGGGGCTGCATCCGCACTATGTTTCGCAGATCCAAACGATGGCGCGGTTCACCGGAGACACGATAGAAACGCGCGCGCCCACACTTGAAGCACAACCTGACAAGTCTGGCTTAATCGATTCGATTGATGAGGAAACGTCGTGCGTTGTCGTGCAATATCCCGATACTCTGGGCCGCATTCCCGATCTGGCCGCGATTGCCGATGCCGCGCATGAAAACGGCGCATTGCTTATCGCCGTGGTGACAGAGCCGGTCGCGCTTGGACTGCTGGAGGCTCCCGGCAATCTGGGCGCGGATATTGTCGTGGGTGAAGGCCAGTCGCTGGGCGTGGGTTTGCAGTTTGGCGGGCCGTATCTGGGGCTGTTTGGTTGCCGCGAGAAATTCGTGCGCCAGATGCCGGGGCGGATCTGCGGGCAGACTGTCGATGCCGATGGCAAGCGCGGCTTTGTGCTGACATTGTCCACCCGCGAGCAACATATCCGGCGAGAGAAAGCGACAAGCAACATCTGCACAAATTCAGGGCTTTGTGCGCTCGCTTTCAGTATTCACATGAGTTTGCTGGGTGGTGAGGGGCTGGCAAGGCTGGCACGGCGCAACCATGCGCGCGCGCAGGCCATGGTGGCGCGGCTCGGAGCGGTTTCGGGAGTGACTTGCCTCAATACCGCCTATTTTAACGAGGTGACGCTGATCCTGCCTGCCGATGCGCGCGAGACGGTGCGTAAACTGGCGGATCGCAAGGTGCTGGGCGGTGTCTCGCTTGGACGGCTGTTTCCGCATGCGCCCACGCTTCATAATGGACTGCTTGTCACCGCGACCGAGTTGACGACCGATGCGGATATCGAAGCGCTGGCCACTGGTCTCGCGGAGGTGTTGGCATGAACGCGCCCAACCCATCAGGCTGGCGGCCCAGTGTTGGCAGCGGGGAACCCGGTAATACTGGATCGTCTCCGACAGTCAGTGGCGATCGCGGATTGACACTGGAAGAGCCGCTGAGCTTCGAAATTGGAGACAGTGCCAAGTGCGGTGTCGATATTGAAGCGCCCGAGGCTGAACCGCTGGCGTCGATCTCGGCTTTTTTGCGCAAAGACGCGCCGCAGTTGCCGGGGCTGACCGAGCCGGAATGCATTCGCCATTATACGCGGCTTTCGCGCCAGAATTACGGGATAGATCTTGGGCCGTTTCCGCTTGGATCGTGCACGATGAAGCATAATCCGCGGTTGAACGAAAAAGTTGCGCGACTTCCCGGTTTTGCCGATGTGCATCCCCTCCAGCCGCAAAGCACGGTTCCCGGCGCTCTTGAAGTGATCGAGCAACTGGCTGACTGGCTGATCGCGCTGACAGGGATGCACGCGGTTGCGATGTCGCCAAAGGCTGGCGCGCATGGGGAACTGTGCGGGCTGTTGGCCATTCGCGCCGCGCACGATGCCAACGGCGAAACGCGCCGGATCGTGCTTGTGCCCGAAAGCGCGCATGGCACCAATCCGGCAACCGCCGCTTTTGCCGGATATAAGGTGGAAAGCATTCCGGCGACCGAGGAAGGCCGGGTGGATTTCGATGCGCTGAAAAAACGGCTTGGCCCGGATGTCGCAGGCGTGATGATCACCAATCCCAACACTTGCGGGCTGTTTGAGCCGGAGATGAAGGCAATCGGCGATGCGGTGCATGCGGTGGGCGGATATGTCTATTGCGATGGCGCGAATTTCAACGCGATTGTCGGCAAGGTGCGGCCCGGCGATCTTGGCATCGATGCGATGCACATCAATCTGCACAAAACGTTTTCGACACCGCACGGCGGTGGCGGGCCGGGCTCTGGCCCGGTGGTCCTGTCCGAAGCGCTGGCACCATTCGCGCCGATCCCGTTCGTCCGCCGCGATGATAATGGCGCGCTGCGGCTGATCGAGGAAGGCGAAACGGGCGATGCCGCGCCGCTCAGCTTTGGGCGGATGACGGCGTTTCACGGGCAGATGGGCATGTTTACGCGCGCGCTCGCCTATATCCTCAGCCACGGTGCGGATGGCCTGCGCCAGGTTGCCGAAGATGCGGTGCTCAATGCCAACTATGTGCTGCGCAGCTGCGAAGATGTTTTGAGCGCGCCGTTCGGCAATGCCGGGCCTTGCATGCACGAAGCGCTGTTCAGCGATACCGGGCTGGCCGAAGGGTTTTCCACGCTCGATATTGCCAAGGGCCTGATTGACGAGGGGTTTCATCCGATGACCGTCTATTTCCCGCTGGTGGTGAAAGGCGCGATGCTGGTCGAGCCGACCGAGACTGAAAGCAAGCTGGGGCTGGACCGCTTCATCGCCAGCCTGCGCAGTCTGGCAGAGCGTGCGCGCAAGGGTGATGAAAGCCTCCATGCCGCGCCTGTATATGCGCCGCGCCGGCGTCTCGATGAAACGCAGGCCGCGCGCAAACCCGTGCTGGTCTGGCGCGAGGAGGAAGGCTAGAGCCCCTCGGGAGAGGATTTCAGCCGATGGTTCAGCGTATCACCAGCCTGTTTGCGGTCTGGACCGTGCTTGGCACCGCGTGGGCGTGGCTGATCCCGGATCACTTTATCTGGGTTGCCGATGGCCGGTTTCAGCCGCTTGGCCAGCCTTTGGTGAGCGTGCTGCTGGGAATTGTCATGCTGGGCATGGGGCTGACGCTGTCATTCGATGATTTTCGCCGGGTTGTGGCGATCCCGCGTTCTGTCGGCGTTGGCGTTGCCTTGCAGTTCACGGTTATGCCGCTTGCCGGAATCGCGCTTGCGCTGGGTTTCGGGCTGGAAAGCGGGCTTGCGGTCGGGCTGATTCTGGTCGCCTGCTGTCCGGGCGGAACCGCATCCAATGTGGTTGCCTATCTTGCCCGCGCCAACCTTGCCTTGTCCGTCACGATGACATTCGCATCGACGCTGGTCGCCATATTCCTGACGCCACTGTTAACCGGATGGCTGGCCGGAGTGTTCATCGAGATCGATCGCTGGAGCCTGTTTCGCAACATGGTTTCGATCGTGCTGTTGCCGATCATCGCCGGGGTTTTGCTCAATCGCTATGTACCCGCGCTGACCCGGCGGCTGTCGGTCGTCTCGCCGCTGGTTTCGGTGTTCGCCGTGGTGCTGATCGTTGCCGGTATCATCGCCAGATCGAAGCCGCTGATTGAAGACCATTTTGGCGTTCTGATTGTCGCAGTGTTGCTGCTGCATGCCATCGGGTTTGGGCTGGGCCTGCTGCTCAGCCGGATCGCGGGCCTCGATCGGTCGATGCAACGGACGGTATCTATCGAAGTTGGCATGCAAAACAGCGGACTGGGCGCGAGCCTTGCTTCGATGAACAGTTTTTCCAGCCAGTTCAGCAATGTCATGCAGGCAGCGCTTGCACCGGTTCCAAGCGCAATTTCGGCGATCAGTCACGTCGTGCTGGGCAGCATGCTGGCGTCAATCTGGGCGCGCAGGCCAGCAAAGGCAGACGGTAACGCGGAAACCGGGTGATAGACGCGGGGGGAGGTGCCTGCCGCCGGATCAGGTGGCTTTGTCAACCGTGTCGGCCGCCGATTCCAGATCCTGGCCGACGCCGCGCACCGTATTGCATGCTGAAGTAGCCAGCACGAGGCCACAGCCAACAAGTGCGACAACTGCTTTCCTCAACACCTTCACTATCCTTTCGTGTGAACTCACGGGATCACTTCTGAACGAACTTCGCTTCGCCTGCAATGCCTTCTGTTTCCACAGAATCGGATGTACCGATCGGAGGAATCGGCCTTGCCAGCCGGTTTTCGCGCCACACGATCGTCAGGCTCGCGACAATGATCGCAGGCGCGCCGATCCATGTTGTCCATGACGGAAGATCGTTCCAGATCAGCCAGCCATACAATGTGGACCAGATGAGCAGCGTGTAGTCGATCACGATCACGCTCATCACCGGGGCGAACCGCAACGAGGCTGCAATCAGAAACTGGCTGCCCGCTCCCAGAACGCCCAGCGATACCAGCAGGAACCATTCGTACGGGCTGTGTGCGCTGACGAAGAAAGGTGCCAGAAGCGCGGCAAAAAGTGTGCCGAACAGCGAGAAATAGAACACGATACAGATCGACGATTCGGTGCGCCCCAGATCGCGTATCTGGAAGTTGACGATTGCCAGCACCAGCCCCGAGAAGAGGCCGGCGGCTGTTCCGATTGTCGAGATATCGGCAACACCCGGTCGTGCGATAACCAGAACACCGCAGAATCCAAGGGCGACGGCTGACCAGCGCCAGATGCCGACATGTTCGCGCATGACAAGCGCTGCGATCACCACGGCAAACAGTGGCGCGGTGAAGCTGAGCGTGGTCGATTCAGCGAGATGCAGATGCGTGACCGAAATCAGCATCCCGATCATTCCGATCATGCCGACGAATGTCCGCAGGAAATGGCTGCGCGCGCGCGACGTTCGCAGTGTGCCAAGTTTGCCTCTGGCAGCAAACCAGGTGAGCAGAAGTACGGTCGGCACCGCTTGCCGCCAGAAAATCATTTCGGGAACGGCTATTCCAGCTTCCCCGATATATTTCACGACCATCATCAGGGTGGCGAATAACACCATCGCGCCTAATCGAAGCAGGATGGCAAGTAACGGGCGGCGAGACTGGTTCACAAACCAGCCTTTAACTTTCCCCGGCAAACAGGCAAGGTCGCGTTGTGAATGACATACCGGAAATGCTGACGCTGGCGGGTGTTTCCGCCGTTGTGCTTGCCGCGATTGCCTGGATTGGCGACAGGCGGCGGATGCGCCGGAACAACCTCGATAAAGTCGGGCTTATGCCGTGGACATCGCTGTTTTTCTGGGCGCTTCTGGCCGCGATCGTGCTGCTGGGGCTGGCCGCTCAGGCGTGGATCGGCGGGGCTTCCTGACCTTAGAGGCAGGCTTCCAGATAGGCCTGGTCGAACCCGAACTGACGCGATTTTTCCAGTGTGTAGGGGCGCAGGCCCGAACTGCGAAACTCGCCCAGGATCTTGCCGTCGTCTGTCTCGTCCAGATATTCGAACTTGAACAGCTCTTGCGTCACGATCACATCGCCTTCCATACCGATCACTTCGGTGATGTTGGTAGTGCGGCGCGAACCGTCGCGCAGACGTTTGACCTGAACGATAAGATCGACCGATTCGGCGATCTGGCGGCTGATGGCCTCTTTCGGGATCTTGATGTCGCCCATCAGAATCATGTTTTCCATACGGCCAAGGCATTCGCGCGGGCTGTTGGCGTGAAGCGTGCACATCGAGCCATCATGGCCGGTGTTCATCGCGG
The DNA here is from genome assembly GCA_947258815.1 of uncultured Sphingomonadaceae bacterium. Classification (GTDB taxonomy): domain Bacteria; phylum Pseudomonadota; class Alphaproteobacteria; order Sphingomonadales; family Sphingomonadaceae; genus Novosphingobium. The sequence continues at coordinate 91,506 of CAMYJW010000028.1, read as the reverse complement.
CAAGCAGATCGAAGCACTCGGCACCACGAATCTCACCCAGGATAATGCGATCAGGGCGCATACGCAGCGCGTTCTTCACAAGATCACCGATGGTGATCGCGCCCTGGCCTTCAAGGTTCGGCGGGCGGGTTTCCAGCGGCAGCCAGTGCGGCTGTTGCAGACGAAGCTCGGCGGCATCCTCAATTGTCAGCACGCGCTCGCCCGGATCGATCATTTTCGACAAGGCGTTGAGCATCGTGGTTTTACCAGAGCCCGTACCGCCTGAAATAACCACGTTCATCCGGCATGCGCCGGCGATTTTCAGCGCTGTCGCCATCTTCTCGCTCATCGAGCCGAACTCTTTGAGCATGTCGATGGTGATCGGTTTCTCGGAGAATTTACGAATTGAGATCGCGGTGCCGCGCAGCGACAGCGGCGGCACGATCACGTTAACACGGCTGCCATCCTTAAGTCGGGCATCGGCCAGCGGAGTCGTCTGGTCGACGCGTCGGCCAACCTGATTGACGATGCGCTGGGCAATCTGGAACAGGTGCTGTTCATCGCGAAACCGAATGCCCGCCAGCACCAGTTTGCCGCCTTTTTCGATGTATGTCTGATCCGGGCCGTTGACCATGATATCCGAAACGTCCGGGTCAGTCAGAAGCTCTTCAAGCGGTCCGAAACCCAGCAGTTCATCGATCAGGACTTTTTCAAGTGCAAACTGTTCACGCCTGTTGAAAGTGATCTTCAGCTCGGCGAGCACTTCCATGATGATCGGACGGAACTCTTCTGAAAGTTCCTCCTTGCTGAGAGTCGCAGCCGCCTCGGGATCGACACGTTCAAGCAGGCGCGGAAGCACCTGCTCCTTGATCTTGTGGATCGAGGCTTCAAAACCGTCTTGCTCGCTGGCCTCGTGCACGGCGTTGGCACGATCGGCCAGGCGGCTCATCGCGTCTTCGCGCTTGGCCTGCGCATTACCATCCGAAGAACTGACATCGCCGGTCGGCAGCGGCGGAAAATCGTCTCCACCCGGAAGCGGGGCAGCGTCAGATGCAGGAACAGGTGCGGGTTCGCCAGGCACCGGCGCGGAACTTTCGTTGCCCTGATGCATAGGCCGGGCAACACCGAATGCCGGTCTTGAACCCGGTTTCATACCGCCAGGACCATTGCGACGACCAAATGCAGACATTGCGTTCAAAACCCTTTCCATCCCGCCATTTTGTGATGGGACGCGCGTTCAATTCTTGATTGAACAATAGGGTTGAAACTTTGATAACTTCCTAATGCGCCAAAATCACTGCGAACGAGCGAAAAAACGTGGGCGATGAAGCGGATATGGAGCCTGCCGCCGCGACGTGCTGGCTTTGCGCCCGGTCGCTGGGAAAACGCGTGGAATGGCACCATCCCGTGCCTAAAAGCCGGGGCGGACGATCAACCGTGCCGGTTCATCCGATTTGCCACCGAACAATCCATGCCCACTTTACAAACGCGGAACTGGCGCGGCACGCCGGATCGCCGGATATGCTGAACGCACACCCGAAAATCGTTAAATTTCTAGGCTGGATTGCTGAAAAACCACCGGACTTTCATGCACGAACCCATCGCGCGGGCAAGGGCAGACGGCGTTGATGGGGCCGACAGCAGGCGCGCTTAATCAGCTTTCGACGTGTTCGGCGAGAACTGTCAGGCCATTATCACCCACTTCGGCAAACCCGCCCCTGATCTGGATTTCCTCGGGCGTGCCGTTCTCGGTCTTGTAGACTGTCAGCGCACCGTCGCGGATCGTGGACATGACCGGCGCGTGGCCTTCCAGCACGCCGAATTCGCCTTCGCCACCCGGAACGACGACCATGTGGACGTCTTCCGAGCGCACGAGTTTCGCAGGCGTTACGAGTTCGAAGTGCAGAGCCATTGATCAGGCGTCCTCAGCGAGTTTCTTGGCTTTTTCAATCGCTTCGTCGATGCCGCCAACCATGTAGAAGGCATCTTCGGGCAGGTGATCGTATTCACCTTCAACAACGGCCTTGAACGAGGCAACGGTGTCTTCCAGCTGGACGAACTTGCCCGGAATGTTGGTGAAGACCTCGGCAACGTGGAACGGCTGTGAGAGGAACTTCTGGATCTTGCGCGCGCGGGCGACGGTGAGCTTATCTTCTTCGGAAAGCTCGTCCATGCCCAGAATGGCGATGATGTCCTGCAAAGACTTGTACTTCTGCAGCGTTTCCTGAACCTTACGGGCCGTTTCATAATGCTCGTTGCCAACAACGCGCGGCTCAAGAACGCGGCTTGTGGAATCGAGCGGGTCAACCGCCGGATAAATGCCGAGTTCCGAAATTGCGCGGTTCAGTGTGGTCGTTGCATCAAGGTGGGCAAACGACGTTGCCGGGGCAGGGTCGGTAAGGTCATCGGCGGGAACGTAAATCGCCTGAACCGATGTAATCGAACCCTTGGTGGTGGACGTAATGCGTTCCTGCAGCTGGCCCATGTCGGTTGACAGGGTTGGCTGATAGCCCACCGCCGAAGGAATACGGCCCAGCAGAGCGGACACTTCCGCGCCCGCCTGAGTGAAGCGGAAGATGTTATCGACGAAGAACAACACGTCCTGACCTTCCTGATCGCGGAAGTATTCCGCCATGGTCAGGCCGGAAAGGGCAACGCGCGAACGGGCACCCGGAGGTTCGTTCATCTGGCCGAACACCAGCGCCACTTTTGAGCCATCCGAAGTCGGGTTGCCGTCGGCATCCTTGGCGATAACGCCTGCATCGAGAAATTCGTGATAGAGATCGTTGCCTTCGCGGGTCCGCTCTCCAACACCGGCGAACACAGACACGCCGCCGTGGCCTTTTGCGATGTTGTTGATCAGTTCCTGAATAAGCACGGTCTTGCCAACGCCGGCGCCGCCGAACAGGCCGATCTTGCCGCCTTTCGCGTATGGGGCGAGCAGGTCGATCACCTTGATGCCCGTTACGAGAATAGAGGCTTCGGTTGACTGATCGATGAATTCTGGCGCTTCGGCATGGATTGGCGCGTGCATATCCGATCCGATCGGGCCGCGTTCATCAATCGCTTCGCCGATCACGTTCATGATCCGGCCCAGCGTTTTCGGGCCAACCGGCACTGAAATCTGCGCGCCTGTGCTTTTGACGTCCTGTCCGCGGGTAAGGCCGTCGGTGCTGTCCATCGCGATGGTGCGCACGGTGTTTTCGCCAAGGTGCTGGGCAACTTCAAGGACCAGCTTCTGGCCGTTGTTGTCTGTTTCCAGCGCGGAAAGGATCGGCGGCAGTTCACCTTCGAACTGCACGTCGACGACGGCGCCGATAACCTGGCTGATGGTGCCGTTGGTGGTCTGGTTAAGCACGGGTGCGGTGGCCATTTTCGTTTTCCTTGGCTTCAAATTCGTTCAGTTCAAAGCGCTTTCGCGCCAGATAATCCGGGATCGTTACAGGGCTTCTGCGCCTGCGATAATCTCGATCAGTTCGGTGGTGATCGCGGCCTGGCGGCTGCGGTTATACTGGATAGTCAGCTTGTCGATCAGTTCGCCGGCGTTGCGCGTGGCGTTGTCCATCGCTGTCATCGAGGCGCCCTGTTCGGATGCGGCGATTTCCAGCAGTGCGGTGAAAAGCTGGGTCTTCACATAACGCGGCAGCAGGGCTTCGAGAATTTCTTCCTCGTCCGGCTCATATTCGACGCACGCCTCGCTGTCGGCTGCGTTTTCGGGGGTAGGGACCGGGACGATCTGCTGTGTTGTCGGGTCTTGCGCGAGAGCCGATTTGAACTGCGGATAGATCAGATGCGCGATATCGAATTTGCCGTCTTCATACATCGCGATAAGCGCCTTGGCGATGTCATCGGCTTCGTTATAGCCGGGATCGCGCACGTCGCTGGTGTCATAGCTTTCACCGATCTTGTCGGCAAAATCGCGCTTGATCGGCGCACGGCCTTTTTTTCCGACAAGATAGAACGTCACGTCCTTGCCAGCCGCTTCCAGCTCGCGTGCGCGTGTCCTTGCTTCCTTGACGATATTTGAGTTGAGGCCGCCGCACAGGCCCTTGTCGGTGTTGACGACAACCAGCAGATGGCGCTGATCGCTGCCGGTTCCGGCCAGCAGCTTTGGCGCATCATCGCCGCTGACTTTGCCGGCAAGGCTGGCCATCACGTCCGTCAGCCGCGAGGCATAAGGGCGTGCCGCTTCGGCAGCGGCCTGGGCCTTGCGCAGTTTTGCGGCCGCGACCATCTGTTTGGCCTTGGTGATCTTCTGGGTCGACTTGACCGAGTTGATCCTACCTTTGAGTTCCTTAAGGCTGGCCATTGCCAACTATCTCCGTGTTCGTGAGTAGTGTGCGGCTCAGGCGAACTGCTTGGCGAATGTTTCGAGCGCAGCTTTTGTGCGATCGGCGACTTCACCTTCGAACTTCTGGCTTTCGCGGATGTCCTTCAGGATGTCAGCATTTTCGCTGCGCATCCAGCTGAGCATTTCCGCTTCATATTCGGTCACGCGATCCACATCGACGCTATCGAGGAAGCCGTTGGTGCCAGCGTAAATCGAAACGGTCTGTTCTTCGAACGGCATCGGCGAGAACTGCGGCTGCTTGAGCAGCTCGGTCAGCCGTGCACCGCGATTGAGCAGTTTTTGCGTCGAGGCATCAAGGTCTGACCCGAACTGCGCGAATGCCGCCATTTCGCGATACTGCGCCAGTTCCAGCTTGATCGAACCGGCAACCTTTTTCATGGCCTTGGTTTGCGCAGCGCCGCCCACACGAGAAACCGACAGACCCACGTTAATGGCGGGGCGGATGCCCTGGAAGAACAGGCCGGTTTCAAGGAAAATCTGACCGTCGGTGATCGAAATCACGTTGGTTGGGATATAGGCGGAAACGTCGCCAGCCTGCGTTTCGATGATCGGCAGTGCTGTCAGCGAACCCGAGCCATTATCTTCGTTCAGCTTTGCGGCGCGCTCCAGCAGGCGGCTGTGCAGATAGAAAACGTCACCCGGATAGGCTTCGCGGCCCGGAGGACGACGCAGCAGCAGCGACATCTGGCGATAGGCAACAGCCTGTTTGGAAAGATCGTCATAAACGATCACGGCGTGCATACCGTTGTCGCGGAAAAATTCGCCCATGGCGGCCGCGGTGTAAGGTGCCAGATATTGCAGCGGAGCAGGCTCCGAAGCGGTTGCGGCAACGACGATTGAATATTCCATTGCGCCGTTTTCTTCGAGCTGACGCACGATCTGGGCAACGGTCGAACGTTTCTGGCCGACGGCAACGTAGATGCAGTAGAGCTTCTTGCTCTCATCGTCGCCTGCGTTGATTTCCTTCTGGTTGATGAAGGTATCGATCGCGACGGCGGTTTTGCCGGTCTGGCGGTCACCAATGATCAGTTCGCGCTGGCCGCGGCCAACGGGGACGAGAGCGTCAATCGCCTTGAGGCCGGTCTGCACGGGTTCGTGCACCGATTTACGCGGGATGATGCCGGGCGCCTTGCTTTCAACGCGGCTGCGCTGATCCGAAACGATCGGTCCCTTGCCGTCAATCGGATTGCCCAGAGCATCGACCACGCGGCCAAGCAGGCCCTTGCCGACGGGAACGTCAACGATCGTGCCGGTACGCTTGACGACATCGCCTTCCTTGATTTCCTCGTCCGAGCCGAAAATCACGACGCCGACGTTGTCAGCCTCAAGGTTCAGGGTCATGCCCTGAATGCCATTGGCAAATTCGACCATCTCACCGGCCTGAACCTTGTCCAGACCATGGATGCGGGCAATACCGTCACCCACTGACAGCACTGAACCGACTTCCGAGACCTGAGCCTCTGTGCCGAAACTGGCGATCTGGTCCTTGATGACCTTCGAGATTTCTGCGGCGCGGATTTCCATTACTTAGCCTTTCATCGCGTTAGCGAGGGTATTGAGACGGGTGCGGATCGAGCTGTCGATCCGTTTTGAACCGACGGTGACGACAAGGCCGCCAAGCAGCTCGGGATCGACACTCGTCTTGATTTTGACATTGCGGCCTTCGCGCGCTTCCAGCTTCTGGCGCAGCGCTTCGATCTGTTCTTCGCCCAGAGCATGTGCGCTGGTGACCTGCGCTGTCGCTTCGCCGCGTGCGGCGGCGGCGATGGCGAAAAAAGCGCGGATGACATCGGGCAGCGCCGACAGGCGACGATTGGCCGCCAGCACGCCGAGGAAATTTTTGCTGAGCCCGGACAGTTCAAGCGTGCCCGATACGCTGTCCATCACTTTGGCGGCATCGCCGCGGCTGACTTGCGGATTGCGAATCAGTGCGGCCAGATCATCGCTCTGGCTGAGGGCCTGTTCAAGGTTTTCAAGATCGGATTCGACCGCCGAGACATTGCCTTGCTCGCTTGCAAGATCAAAGAGCGCAGACGCATAGCGCCCCTGCAAGCTCGCCGTAATTCCGCTGGAATTCTCCACGCGCGTTTTATCCTTCACATCGATTGGGCTGAGGCATTCTCAGTCCGTACGATAAACGCACCGTTGCCCGCAGTCGGGGCGCGCATAGCGACGAATTTGCTGCGATGCAAGGCGGGGGTGTCACTTCCGGGGACAATGTGGTGAATTGGGCACGCATTGACCGATCTTCCTGTCGGAGTTTGAGCGCAAGCTTCGGGATGTGAAACCCGTCGGCATGGGGTATTGATCACGGCACTGCTAAACAAAACGAAACGGTTTGATGAACGCGCTTTCTGTTCCTGATATCCCGGCCAGCGACGAGGATCGCTGGCGCATCGTGCTGGACAAGGACCGGCGCTTTGACGGCGCGTTCGTGTTCGGCGTGCATTCAACCGGGATATATTGCCGCCCATCGTGTCCGGCGCGTGCTCCGCTGCGTGACAATGTTCGGTTTTACCTGTCTCCCGAGGAAGCAGAACAGGCAGGGTTGCGGGCGTGCCTGCGCTGTCGGCCGGGCGAAGTCTCCCGCGAAGAAGAGGCGGTGATGCGCGCGCTGGCATTGCTGAAAGGCGCGCAAGACACGATGACGCTTGATCAGATCGCGCGCCATGTGGCCTATTCGCCAACCCATTTTCAGAAGGTGTTCAGGCGCATCGTCGGGCTTTCGCCAGCCGCCTATCAGCGCGCTCTGCGGATTGAGCGGGCCAGCGCGGCACTGGACAGCGGATCGGATGTCACAGATGCTGTTTATGCGGCGGGGTATGGTTCGCCCTCGCGATTTTATGAAGCCAGCGCGGAAAGGTTCGGGATGACACCATCGGCATGGAAGAACGGCGGGCGCGGCGCCACGATCCGCTGGGCGGTGGTCGAGTCCAGTCTTGGGCCGATGCTGGTTGCCGCGACGGACAAGGGCGTGTGCCGCCTGTCATTCAACGAGGGGCGCGAGGCATTGGCGGCGCGATTCCCGGAAGCGGACCTGATTGAAGGCGGCGATGCGTTCGCAGGTCTGCTGGCGGATGTGGTGGCACAAGTGGAGCGTCCGGGCGAAGGACGCGACATCCCGCTCGACGTGCAGGGCACTGCGTTTCAGGAAGCGGTATGGCATCAATTGCGTCAGATACCGCCGGGTGAAACACGCAGCTATGCGCAGATCGCCGCAGCCATCGGTAAACCGCGCGCGGTGAGGGCAGCAGGCTCTGCCAATGGTGCAAACAATGTCGCGGTGCTGATCCCGTGTCACCGCGTCGTGCGCGCGGACGGATCGCTTGGTGGCTATGCCTATGGCGAGGATATCAAGCGCGAACTGCTGAAGCGCGAAAGGAGCAACGGCAAGACCGTCTGATCAGTCCGCGTGTCCCAGGCCGCGCGGCCTACTCGCCCGTGGCCTGTTCGTGTGCTGTTTGCGTTGCTGCCGGTTTCGGTCCGGCACGCGCGGCGTCGGCTTTTCGCATGCGGTCGAGCGTCACCAGCGCACGTCTGCCCAGTTTCGCGGCATGGGGATCCGATGCGAGAACCCGTGCATGCCGGGTCGCACGATCGTGCTTTCCCTGCATCGCCAGCGAGAACGCGTAAGCAAGGCGAATATCGCTCGATTCGGGCTGGAGCGCGAAAGCCCGCGCGATCGCCCGATGTGCGCTCTGTGGAGGTTTTTTGCCCTGCCGCGAATAGCTGCTGAACAGTCGCAGGTATGGCAAAGGATCATCAGGCGATTGCCGGGCGGCGTGGATCAGCCGCAGCCGCGCCTTGTTCCAGTCCGCCGGCGATGCGCCGTGGGTTGCGGAAAGCCGCCGGATCGTCAGTTCCGCTTTCAGAATATTCGCGCGCACATGAAGCGGGTTGATTGACAGCGCGCGATCGACTGCGGTTTCGGCCAGATCATACCCTGCTGACCGGGTTTTTCGCGCAACATCGCGTTCGGCCAGCGCCAGCTCCGCGAAAACTTCTGCGTTGCGCGGATATGTCCGCGCAAGTTTGCGAAGCGCATCGCGCGGTGCCTTGTGATTGCGACTTGCCCGACGCATCAGGCGAAGCTCTGCCAGAAGCGATTCCACCGGGCCAAGCGTGGTCACGCGGATGTTGCCGGTGAAGGATACGGGGTTTGCCGATCGGCGATAGGGCTGCGCGGAATTTGCATAAGCGCGAAGCTGGCTTTCAAGCAGGCCAAGATCGCCAAAGGCTTTCGCCGCGCTCCGGGCACCTTCGCCCGCGCCGAAACGATCAAGATAGGTGCGGAGCTGTCCGTCCCTTGCGCCATCGGTATTGAGCATGTGAACCAGCAGCCACGACCATGCATAGAAGGTGGAGCGCCGCTTCGCCTTGATCTGATCGACATCGGTGAACAGGATCGTTTCTATTGCAAGTGGCTTCTTGGCGAAGTGCTTGCGCCGGTGGATCGCGGGCAGCCCGAATTTCCAGTATCCGTCCGCATCGAATTCCACAGTGGCGACGTATTCGGCGAAACCCTCACGATACCAGACCGGGTAGGCGGCGGGAAAATGGCGGTACATGAAATGGTGTGCATATTCGTGGAACAGCGTCTGCTGACCGGACATGTTTTCCTTGAAATAGGTGGGCTTGCGATTGGTTACGGCATAGCTGCCTTCGCTTGACGGACTGTACAGCCCGGCCAGATAGCTCTGGCCGGCGATCCTGGCGACAGCCCGGTCGTCTTTGAGCATATAAATGGTCAGCCGCGCGCCTTTGCGTCCGCCAGGCCGGCCGAAATAGCTCCGCATGGCGCTGTCGTACATTTCCACCTTTTTGGCCCAGCGCCGAAGTTCGTGCGGATAGCCGTCGCTGTAAATCACGAAATTGGGGGTGTCGGCGCGCAGCCAGCCCTGCGCCGCCGCCGGAGCGGCCAGCAGCAATGACAGGCACAGGCCAAGCATGCCCGGCGGCAATCTCAGGTGGCGGATAAGGGCGGTGCGGATCATGGTCATACGAAGCTGTAAGGGTCTATATCGACGCCCACTCTCACACTTGCGGGAAACTCCATCGGATCAAGCCATTCACGGATCACGCGTTGCAACTGGGCTGAGCGGCGGGCGTTGATCAGCAGGCGATAGCGATAGCGCCCGCGCAGCAACGCCATCGGCGCGGGGGCAGGGCCGAGAATGGCGATATCGCGATGAGCAGGACGTGAACCGCCGATTGCCCGCGCCGCATCGCGCGCTTCGGCTTCATCTTCGGATGAAACGATAATCGCCGCCCAACGCCCGAACGGCGGTGCACCGGCATCGCGCCGAGCCAGCGTTTCAGCTTCGTAAAACGCATCGCGATCCCCGGCTGCCAGCGCGGCGATAACGGCCGCTTCGGGATGACGGGTCTGGATCAGCACTTCGCCCGGCTTGCTGGCGCGTCCGGCGCGTCCGGCAACCTGGGCGATCTGCTGATATGTCCGTTCGCCCGCGCGCAAATCTCCGCCTTCCAGCCCAAGATCGGCGTCCACCACGCCGACAAGTGTCAGTTCGGGGAAATGATAGCCTTTGGTTACAAGCTGCGTGCCGACGATCACATCAATCGCGCCGGCTTCGGCGGCGGCCACGAAATCGCCGATTTTTTCGGGCGTATTCAGCGTATCGGATGTGGCCTGCGCGACGCGGGCATCGGGAAAACGCTGCGCCACTTCATCGGCGATGCGCTCCACGCCCGGCCCGCATGCAACAAGGCAATCGCCGGTTCCGCATTCCGGGCATTCATCGGGCACGGGCACATCATGGCCGCAATGGTGGCAGGCCAGCCGCTGCGAAAAGCGATGCTCAACCAGCCAGGCGGTGCAGTTGGGGCACTGGAAGCGATACCCGCAGTGGCGGCACAAGGTTAGCGGGGCATAGCCGCGCCGGTTGAGGAACAGCAGCGATTGCTCGCCGCGCGCCAGCCGTTCCTGCATCGCATCGGCCAGACGCGGCGAAAGCCACTGGCCGCGCTCCGGTGCTTGCTCGCGCAAGTCAAGCAGCTCAACATCCGGCAGCGATGCGCCGCCAAACCGGCTGGACAGCTCTATGCGCTCATAAACGCCCGCTTGCGCCAGTTGCATCGATTCCAGCGCAGGGGTGGCACTGGCAAGGATCACCGGCAGTTGTTCGAACCGGGCACGGATAACGGCAACATCGCGCGCGTTGTATCGCACCCCGTCATCCTGTTTGAATGAAACCTCATGCGCCTCATCGACGATAATCAGCCCCAGATTTGCATAAGGCAAAAACAGCGATGACCGCGCGCCGACGATGACTTGCGCTTCGCCGCTGGCAATTGCGCGCCAGGCCCGGCGTCGCTCTGTCGCCTTGAGCGAGGAATGCCATAGCACGGGCGGCGTGCCGAAGCGCTGTTCAAAACGGCGCAGGAAGTTTTCGGTCAGCGCGATTTCGGGCAGCAGGACGAGCGTTTGCCGCCCAGCCTCAAGAGCTGCGGCAACGGCTTCGAAATAGCATTCCGTTTTGCCCGAACCCGTCACGCCATCAAGCAGGAAAGGGCGGAACCGGCGTTCGCCGACAGCGTACACAAAGGCATCGGCGGCGCGTTGCTGGTCGGGCGACAGATCGGGCTGGGCAAAATCGGGCCGGGCTTTGGGGTAGGGGCGGTCGATATCGACGGTCACCGGCTCCAGCACCCCGGCGCTCACCAGCCCGCGCAGCACCCCGTCAGACACGCTGGCGATTTCGGCCAGCTCGCGGATTGTGCCCTGTTCGCCTCCCAGCGCATCCATCGCCACTTCGCGCTGCGGGGTCATGCGCGGCGGTTGTGCGCCCGAAAGCCGGTATTCGGTCATCGTGCCGCCGCCTTTCAGCGCCGCACTGCTCGAAAGCGCCATGCGTGCAACCGAGGAGAGTGGCGCGCAGTAATAATCGGCCGTCCATTCGATCAGGCGGCGCAGTTCCTTGCGCAGGGGCGGAACCGGCAGCACTTCCAGAACCGGGCGCAGTTTGCTGGCTGGCACCTCTTTGCCATCCAGCCGATCCGCTTCCCACACTATCCCCGTGATCTGCCTTGGTCCCAGCGGAACGCGTACGACATGGCCGAAATCTATCGCCATATCAGCCGGAACGCTGTAATCCAGCGCACTCAGCGCTGCGTTAAAAACCAGGACTCGGACACGTTTCATTGTGTCTGCATATAGGCAGCCAGGGGATTAAACGGGAAGGTTTGGGACATGGAAATTCAGGAAAACAATCGCAATCAGTTGCTGGCACGCCGCCGGTTCCTTGCCGGGGCTGCTGCGGTCAGCCTGCTTGCCTTGCCCGGTTGTGCCTCCATTCCGGGGCTGAGCCTTGTCGATGCGGTGCGCAGGCTGCTGACGCGGGCAAGCGGAAATGCGCTGGCGCGTCTGGGGGAGCCGGGTGGTTTCTGGGATAACCAGCTGGCGCGGATTGCCTTGCCCGAAGTGTTTGGATCAGGCGGATCGCTGATCGGCGATGTGCTGACCACCGGGCCGGTCCGCAACCGGTTGCAAAAAGAGCTGAACCGGATTGCCGAAGCAGGCGCCCGCGCCGCCGCGCCGCTGGTTGCCGATGCGGTGCGCAATATCAGCATCACCGATGCCGTGGCGCTTTTGCGCGGCGGACCGACGGCGGCGACGAGCTTCCTTCGCAACGGCATGGGCGGAAGCCTTGTTGAAGCCATGGTGCCCGAACTGGGCAGCGGCCTGCGTGCGGCAAGCGATCCGGTGGTCGGACAGGCGATTGCGCGGCTGACCGGCGTGGATGTGACGGGTGTTGCCCGTTCCTTGTCCAGCGATGTGGACGATGCGATCTGGGGCGAAATCGGCCGTGAGGAAGCGGCTATTCGCGAAAACCCGGAAAGCACCAACGATCCCGTGCTGATCGCCGCGTTGAAAGGGCTTTGAGGCAGTCGATCGGGGCAACACCTTTTCTAGGCCTAGCCCCTCGCGAAACGCTTCCCTATAGCAGCGGCCAGACTCGAACGCGGGAGCCGTCATGAAGTTTTTCGTCGATACAGCCGACACCAGCGAAATTGCCGATCTGGCCGAAACAGGCCTGCTTGATGGGGTTACCACCAATCCCTCTCTGATCCACAAATCGGGTCGGGATTTCATGGAAGTGACGAAGGAGATCTGCGGTCTGGTCGATGGCCCGGTCAGCGCCGAAGTGGTCGCGCTCGATCACGATGGGATGATGCGCGAAGCAGAAATCCTGCGCAAGATTGCCGATAACGTCTGCATCAAGGTGCCGCTGACGATTGACGGCCTCAAAACCTGCAAGAAGCTGACCGGCGATGGCACGATGGTCAACGTCACGCTGTGTTTTTCCGCCAATCAGGCGCTTCTGGCGGCCAAGGCGGGGGCAACGTTCATCTCGCCGTTTATCGGGCGCCACGATGATAACGGGTTCGATGGGATGGACCTGATCGAGGATATTCGCCTGATTTACGATAACTACGATTTCGGAACGGAAATCCTTGCCGCCAGTATCCGCCATCCGATCCATGTTCTGGAAAGCGCGAAAATCGGGGCCGATGTCGCGACGATGCCGCCCAATGTGATCCGCGGACTGTTCAAACATGTCCTCACCGACAAGGGCATCGAGGCGTTCATGGCCGACTGGGAAAAGACCGGGCAGAGCATCTGATCGGGCGGCCTGATTTTGAGCGACGATTCCCCAACCGACCAGTTCAAGGGCATTCTTGCCGGGGCTTCGCGCGCGCTTGCGCATGAGGCCGAAATCGAAGTGAACTGGACCGCTGATGCGCCGGGCGCTTCGGGAAACAGTTTTCGCGTGCCGATGCCGGGGCGCAGTCTGCCGCGCGGCGCGGCGATGGAAGCGCGCGGTTTTGCAGACAGTTTTGCGCTGAAAATGCGCCACCACAATGAAGCGATCCATGCCCGCAGCGCCCCGGCGGAACCGGTCGCCCGCGCCTGCTTCGATGCGATCGAGCAGGTTCGCTATGAAGCGCTGGGCGCGAATGCCTATGCCGGGATTCGCGATAACCTCGATGCGGCGACGCGGCTTCGCCTTGCGTCCGACCCGATTTCGCGCGCGTCCAACACGCAAAACGTGCCGGTGCAGACCGCGCTGGCGTTGTTGCTTCGTGAACACCTGACGGGCCAGCCGGTCCCCGAAATGGCAAGCGCCGGTGTCGATCTGCTGCGCGGCTGGATCGAGGAAAAGGCCGGGGCCGATTTCGAAGCGCTGACCGCGACGATTGAGGATCAGAAGGCGTTTCAGTCGCTCTCGCTCGACATGCTGCAACATCTCGATCTGACCCAGGCTGACGAAACCGAAGATCAGCCCGACGATGCCGAGGATGAAGACGGCGACGACGAGACAGAGGACGAGGAAGACGGCAACGATTCGGGCGATGAACAGCAACCCTCTGAAATTGCGTCGGAAGCGTCCGAAGGCGATGAGCAGGGCGACAGCGATTCGCAGCAGGAAATCGGCGACGAACTGCAGGATGCCGAAGAAGGTGAGGGCGGCGATGAGGGGATGATGCCGGTCAACCCCAACCGGCAGTGGACCGACATTCCCGATACATTCGATTACAAGGTGTGGACCGAAGCCCACGATGAAGTGATTGCCGCCACCGAACTGTGCGACGAGGAAGAACTGACCCGGCTGCGCGCCTATCTCGATGCGCAGCTCAAAGGCTTGCAGGGCATCGTCACCAAGCTGGCGAACCGGCTTCAGCGCCGCCTGATGGCCCAGCAGAACCGCAGCTGGGATTTCGATCAGGAAGAAGGCCTGCTCGATGCCGCGCGACTGGCGCGCGTGGTCGTCTCGCCCGGCCAGTCTTTGTCATACAAGGTGGAACGCGATGTCGAATTCAAGGACACTGTCGTCACCTTGCTGATCGACAATTCCGGTTCGATGCGCGGGCGACCGATTTCCATCGCGGCGATCAGCGCCGATGTGATGGCGCGCACGCTGGAGCGGTGCGGTGTCAAAACCGAGATTCTGGGCTTTACCACCCGCGCCTGGAAAGGCGGGCAAAGCCGTGAAGACTGGCTGGCGGGCGGCAAACCCGCAAATCCGGGCCGGCTCAATGATTTGCGGCACATTGTTTATAAACAGGCTGATGAACCGTGGCGGCGCGCGCGGCGCAGCCTGGGGCTGATGATGCGCGAAGGCCTGCTCAAGGAAAATATCGATGGCGAGGCGCTGTTGTGGGCACACCAGCGCCTGCTTTCCCGGCCAGAGGATCGCCGCATCCTGATGGTGATTTCGGATGGCGCGCCGGTCGACGATTCAACGCTTTCGGTCAACAGTGCCGGATATCTCGAAGCGCATCTGCGCAAGGTTATCGAGTGGATCGAAAAAGCCTCGCCCGTCCAGCTTGTCGCCATCGGTATCGGCCACGATGTCACCCGATACTATCGCCGCGCGGTCACGATCATGGACGCCGAACAACTGGGCGGAACAATGATAGAGCAGCTCGCCGGGCTGTTTGAGGAAGAGTAAAAGGATCAAAGCTTTATGGGCAGTATGAACGTTTCCGAAGCCGTTGCGAGCCGCCGTTCCATCCGCGCGTTTCTGGATAAGCCGGTTGAGCTGTCCGTTTTGCGCGATATTCTGGACAAGGCCCGCTATGCGCCGTCCGGCTGCAACTTCCAGCCGTGGGAAGCAACGGTTCTGGCGGGCGAACCCTTGCGCGAACTGCGTGAGAAAATTCGCGGAGTTGCGCCGCAGGACCCGAAGGAATACGATTTTTCCGCTCCCGAAGCATCGCCGCCCCATCTGGCGCGGCTGCATCAGGTGGGTGCCAGCATGTACACCGCCATGGGCATCACGCGAGACGACAAGGCCGCGCGCGATACGTTCACCAATGCGAACATCGATTCGTTCGGCGCACCGGCTGTGTTGTTGTGCTATTTTCCGCGTTTCATGAAAGAACCGCAGTGGTCTGACGTGGGGATGTGGCTGCAAACGATCATGCTGCTTGCGCGCGAAGCCGGGCTTGATACCTGCCCGCAGGAATTCCTTTCGTTCTATTCCAGGATCATCAAGGAATTTATCGGCGTCAGCGATGAAACGCATATCTTCTTTTGCGGCATCGCATTTGGCTATCGCGATCCCGATGCGGTGGTAAA
Source organism: uncultured Sphingomonadaceae bacterium (assembly GCA_947258815.1). Taxonomy (GTDB): domain Bacteria; phylum Pseudomonadota; class Alphaproteobacteria; order Sphingomonadales; family Sphingomonadaceae; genus Novosphingobium. Next base: position 76,072 of record CAMYJW010000028.1, on the reverse strand, counting down.
CCAGTTTGAGCGCGAACGCGTTGCACTGGACGATAACATCACGTTCACCGGATTTTGAAGCCATGACCGAACCCGGTCAGCTAACCCTTTTCAACAGTCTGACGCGCCAGCCAGAGCCGTTCGATCCCGTGCATCCCGGCGAGGCGCGCGTTTATTCGTGCGGGCCGACGGTTTATAACTATCCGCATATCGGCAACATGCGCGCCTATGTGTTTGCCGATATTCTGGGGCGAACGCTGAGCTTCAAGGGCTACAAGCTCACCCATGTCATCAACATCACCGATGTTGGCCATCTCACCGACGATGCCGATGCGGGTGAGGACAAGCTGGAAAAAGCCGCGGCGCAAAACGCGCAGTCGATCTGGGACATCGCGAAACATTATACCGAAGCATACTGGGACGATGTGAAGGCGCTCAATATCCGGCAGCCCGCGCAATGGTCTGTCGCGACGGATTACATCGCGCAGATGCTGGAGTTCGCGCAAGAGATTGCCGACAAGCACTGTTACGAGCTGGACAGCGGGCTGTATTTCGATGTTTCGACGGTCGATGATTATGGCCGCCTTGCCCGCGCGTCGTCTGATGACGAGGGCGAAGGGCGGATCGAAACCGTGGAAGGCAAGCGCCATGCCGCCGATTTCGCGATCTGGCGCAAGACCCCGCCGGGCGAAAAGCGCCAGATGGAATGGGATTCGCCCTGGGGGAAGGGCGCGCCGGGCTGGCATCTGGAATGCTCGGTCATGTCGGGAAAATTGCTGGGGTTTCCGTTTGATATCCACACCGGAGGGATCGACCATCGCGAGATTCACCACCCCAACGAGATCGCGCAGAATCAGGCTTTTTGCTGCACCAATGGCCTTGACGTTCCGGCAAATTCGGGCGCGCGCATCTGGATGCACAACAACTTTCTGGTTGAGCGTTCGGGCAAGATGTCAAAATCGAGCGGCGAGTTTTTGCGGCTCCAGCTGCTGATAGACAAAGGCTATCATCCGCTGGCCTACAGGATGATGTGCCTTCAGGCGCATTACCGGTCTGAACTGGAATTCAGCTGGGAAGGGCTGGGCGCGGCGCTGACCCGGCTGAAGCGCATGGTTCTGGCCGCGCAGAAATTGTCTGATGTGCAGGCATGCGATCCGGTTCACCCCAAACTCGCACCATTTATCGAAAAATTCGATGCCGCGATCTCGGATGATCTGGGCACGCCGATCGCGCTGACGGCTCTGGAAGATCTGCTGGCGGTGAAAAAAGTTGATCCGGGCCAGAAGCGCGGTGCGATCGCCGCCATGGATGCGGTGATGGGGCTGAACCTGTTTGACCTTTCGCGCGAAGATCTGCGCATCCGGCCCAGGGCCGCGCAGCTCACCGAAGCGGAAATAGAGGATGCGCTGGCGCGCCGCAAAGCCGCGCGGGCGAACAAGGATTTTGCCGCTTCGGATGCCATCCGTGACGAACTTGCCGCAAAAGGCGTGGACGTGATGGATGGCGATCCGATGGGCTGGGAATGGAAGCTGGACTGAACCCCGGCTGTCTCCGGCCTGTCTGTTTTCCCCCTGTGTGGTTCAGGCCTCTTCAAGCAGCAGCAGCTCGGCTTCAATGGTCATCTTCGGTTCGGGAATGGTTTGCTGATCGGCAGCGGTGATCGTGGCATCGGCGACGATCTGGCGCGGGATCGTAAATTCGTGATCCGGCAGCGCGGCGATAAAATCGTCGCCGTCTTCCAGCTCGTTTACCCCGGTGAATGCCAGCACAACAGTATGGCGCGCGCCTGAAAACGTCACGCTGCTCCATGGTCTTTCGCAATGCCGGATAATTTCTGCTCTGTCGCCCGCAAGCCGGACAACCTGTGACAGCAATTGCAGCCATGGTCCGCGACGGTTCTTGCGCCGCACGCGGGTTGTCATCGCGCGGTCTGCCTTGGGATCAATTTGCATGTTCGGCCTCGCTGTACGTGTTCATGAAATGTTCTATTCGTTTCGCTGTTTCCGGGCGCGGCGTGCGGCCATTACGCAAGTCGCCGACAAAACGGGGATCGTGTGCGGCGAGGCGGCCAAATTTGGTCCAGGGCATTCCAGTCTTGCGTAGGAAGCGTTCAATCCGGGGTAACAGCATGAAAGGGGCTCTCCTTGTTCTGGCGGTATCTTCGGGGTCGCGAATCGACCGGCGGTGTACTTTATTTGTTCCAGTGGAAATCCTACTTGTCTAGGAAAAATACATCATGTAGGAAGGCGACATGGAAAATTCCGAAGCCCGGCAGAATCTGTTGCGCCTTTCGCAAGAGCGCGGAGTCAGTCTTTCAGAGCTTTCACGCATGATTGGGCGTAACGGGACGTATCTTCAACAGTTCGTGCGCAAAGGCAGTCCGCGTAAGCTGGAAGAAACCGACAGGCGCACGCTGGCGCGATTTTTCAGCGTTGATGAGGCTGATCTTGGTGCGCCGGAGGAAATTTCCTCTGCGATCACAGGCGGCGATCCGGCGGCGAGCTGGCTGGACATTCCGCGTCTGGAGCTGGGGGTCTCGGCGGGCCCCGGCGCCGTTGCTGCGGGCGAACAGGCGATCGGGGCGTTCCGCTTTTCGCGAAAATGGCTGCGCGAACTGGGATTCGATCCGGCGATGCTTTCGGCAATTTGCGTGATTGGCGATTCGATGGAGCCGACGTTGCGCGATGGCGATGAAATTCTCGTCGATCGCAGCCCGCATCCGCCGCGTGATGGCATTCATGTCGTGCGGCTTGACGATACGCTGCTGGTGAAACGCGTGGATGCCAGCCGCCCTGGCCAGCTCACGCTGATCAGCGACAACCGATCCTATCAGCCGATCAGCGTCGATCCGGCCGAAGCGAAGATTGTGGGGCGAGTTGTGTGGAAAAGCGGGCGGCTTTAGGCGGTTTGCGGCTCACGCAAGGAAGCCGGACCGGACGCGGCGCGATCAGCCCAGCGCCGCATCGCCGACGAACGGGTTGGACTTGCGCTCCTGTCCGAATGTGCTGGTCGGGCCGTGGCCGGGCACAAACGTTACATCGTCGCCCAGCGGCCAGAGCTTGTCGGTGATCGAGGTGATCAGTTCCTGATGGTTGCCGCGCGGGAAATCGGTGCGTCCGATCGATCCCTGAAACAGCACGTCGCCAACGATTGCGAAGTGCGAAGGGCGATGGTGGAAAACAACGTGTCCGGGCGTGTGGCCGGGGCAGTGATACACTTCCAGTTCGAGTTCGCCCACGGTCACGGTGTCGCCATCGGTCAGCCAGCGATCGGGTTCGAAACTGTGGGCTTCCATCCCCCAGCGCGCGCCATCATCGGCCAGTTGCGCGATCCAGAAGCGATCTTCCTCATGCGGGCCTTCGATCGGCACGCCCATCTCTTTCGCCAGTTCGCCGGCCATGCCGCAGTGATCGAGGTGGCCGTGCGTCACCAGAATCTTTTCCAGCGTCACGCCAGCCTTCTGGAGCGCCTGTTTCAGCTGATCGAGATCGCCGCCCGGATCGACCAGCGCGGCTTTCATCGTCTTCGTGCACCACACGAGCGAACAATTCTGCTGTAGCGGCGTGACCGGGAGGATCGCCACGCGCATCGGAATTTGGGGAGCTTCAGTCATACGCGCCGAAATGGCGGTTGATCGGCCCGATTGCAATGAGGAGTTTGGCCTAAAACTGCCCCAGCGCGATCAGAACGGCCATCACGGCCAGCCCGACAAGCGCCAGCATCGCCGTCAGCGCGCCGATCATCCGGCCTGGGTGCGTGCCTTCGGCGTCCATTCCGATGGGATGGGTTACCCGGCCAAGCATGAACACCGCGCCAGCGATCGCCAGCCAGGTTCCGCCCTTTTCGCTGGCTTCGATCGCGGCGATCAGGATCAGCACGATCGGCGTGCATTCGATAAAGTTGGCCTGCGCGCGCATGCGGCGCATCAACAGCGTGTTCCCGCCATCGCCATGGGCAATTTTCTCGGATGCGCGGATTCTTCCGATGCGAAGCATATGCCAGACATTGATGATGGCCGCCGCTGCCGCTAAAGTGAGTGTTGTTTGCAGGAACATCCGGTTTCCCCCTGTTTTGCTGAAACCATCATGGCGCAGGCGGCGACGGGTTGCAACATGTCGCGAATCCGCTATAGGCGCGGCTTCGATGCCGCCGACCCATATTGGGCCAAGGCGGTTTTTTTGACCAGATTACAGATTAGAAGCAGGTGCCGAGATGGCTGTCCCAAAAAGTAAAATCAGCCCGTCACGCCGGGGTATGCGTCGTTCTCACGATGCGCTGAAGGCTGAAGCGTTCCACGAGTGCTCCAATTGTGGCGAACTCAAGCGTCCGCACAACCTGTGCCAGGCGTGTGGCTTCTATAACGGGCGCGAAATCATCGCGGTCGGGCTCTAAGACACTATCAGGCCGGAGATAACCCGATGACTTTGCCGCGTATCGCCGTTGATGCGATGGGCGGAGACGAAGGCGTGCGCGTAATGGTCGAGGGCGCCGCTCTGGCCCGGCGTCGGCATGATCGCTTCAAGTTTCTGTTCGCAGGCGATTCAAAACGGATCGAAGCGGCGCTTGCCAATCATCCCAATATGCGCAGCGCATGCGAAATACTCCACGCCGATGACGTCATCAGCGGTGAGGACAAGCCCGGTCAGGCGCTGCGCCGTGCCAAGACGACATCGATGGGCATGGCGATCAATGCGGTGAAGGCAGGCGATGCAGGGGCTGCCGTAAGCGCGGGCAATACCGGCGCGCTGATGGCAATTTCAAAAGTTTCGCTTCGCACGATGCCGGGGATTGACCGGCCCGCGCTCGCCGCGCTGCTGCCTACGCTGGGCGATAACGATGTCGTCATGCTTGATCTTGGCGCCAACACCGAATGCGATGCGCGCAATCTGGTGCAATTCGCGGTGATGGGTGCTGCCTATTCGCGGGTTGTTACAGGGCGCGAGGCTCCCCGACTCCGACTGCTGAATATCGGAACCGAGGAAATCAAGGGGACAGATAGCTTGCGCACCGCCGCTGCCGAACTGAAAGACGCGGCCGATGATCTGTCGATTTCGTTCGACGGCTTTGCCGAGGCGGACAAACTGTGTGGCGGCGATGTCGATGTGGTCGTCACAGACGGGTTTTCCGGCAATATCGCGCTCAAAGCCGTGGAAGGCACGGCGCGGTTCGTTGGCGATTTGCTGCGGCGCAGTTTTTCCAGTTCGCTGCGTTCGAAGTTTGGCTTCCTGATTTCGCGTCCGGCGACCGAGTTGCTCAAACACCACCTTGATCCCAACAACCATAATGGCGCAGTGTTTCTCGGGTTGAACGGAATTGTGGTAAAGAGCCATGGAAGCGCCAATGCGGCTGGTGTCGCCAACGCAGTTGCGGTAACCGCTCGGTTGCTGGAGGAAAATGTGACTGAACGGATTACGGCCGACCTTGCCCGTGTTGGTGCCGATGGATTGCGCCTGAGGCGTTCGGACGAGGATCCTTCCTGATGCGCCGTTCCGTGATGATCGGAACCGGCTCGGCGTTGCCAAAGCGCGCGGTGAGCAACGATGAACTGTCCAAAACAGTCGATACCAGTGACGAATGGATCGTCGAACGGACGGGAATTCGTAACCGTTACATTGCGGGCGACGATGAAACGACGGCCAGCCTGGCAACAGATGCCGCGCGCATGGCGATCGAAACGGCCGGAGTCGCGCCCGATTCGATCGATCTGATCATTCTGGCGACGGCGACGCCGAACCAGACGTTTCCGGCTACCGCGACGATCGTTCAGAATGAACTGGGCTGCAATCGCGGCATTGCGTTCGATGTTGCGGCGGTTTGCTCGGGATTTCTCTATGCGGTCGGGGTTGCGGACTCGATGTTGCGCACGGGCAGTGCAAATCGCGCGCTGGTGATCGGCGCGGAAACATTCAGCCGGATTCTCGATTGGGAAGATCGCTCTACCTGCGTTCTGTTCGGAGACGGGGCAGGGGCGATCGTGCTCGATGCGCGCGAGGAAACGGGCGATGCGCCGCGCGGTGTGCTTGCGACAAAGCTTCACGCCGATGGCGCGCACAACCAGATGCTCTATGTCGATGGCGGTCCATCCACGACGCAGACTGTCGGGAAAGTGCGGATGAAGGGGCGCGAAGTGTTCCGTCATGCCGTGGTCAATCTGTCCGAAGTGCTCGGCGAGGTGCTTGACGAGGCTGGCGTGGAGATTTCCGATATCGACTGGCTGGTTCCGCATCAGGCCAATGCCCGGATCCTGAATGCCACAGCGAAAAAACTGAACATGCCGAACGAAAAGGTCGTGGTGACCGTGGACCAGCACGCCAACACTTCGGCCGCATCGGTGCCGCTCGCTCTTGACGTTGCGATTCGCGACGGGCGGATAAAATCAGGCGATCTGGTCATGCTTGAAGCGATGGGCGGCGGTTTCACCTGGGGCGCCTCGCTAATGCGCGTCTGAAACGGTTCGCGCAGCAGCGGGAAAGGCCGTTTCTGTCTGCAAAAGACGTATGACGCACTGCAGCATTGCTTTTAGACTATAAATCCGTATGATCCTTTGGCGACAGGGGGTCGCGTGTACGAAGGGATAGGGGCATATGAGCTCCAAGAGTACTCTTACGCGTGCTGCCATTGCGGAAGCAATTCACAAGAAGCTGGGAATCTCCCGGGCTGAATCGCTTACGATGGTGGAGTCGATAATCGATCACATGGGCGACGCGCTTGAGCGTGGCGAGAATGTGAAGATTTCCGGGTTCGGCACGTTTCTCTTGCGCGACAAGGGAGAACGCATTGGCCGCAACCCGAAAACCGGAGTCGAAGTGCCCATCACTTCACGACGGGTTTTGACTTTCCGGGCCAGCCAGATGCTCAAGGACAAGGTCGCGGGATCGCGATGAGCGGCGGCTCCGTCTTTGACGACGGCAAATCGCCCGATGCCTTGCGCACGATCGGAGAAGTGGCCCGCACGCTGAAAATCCGGCCACATGTCCTGCGCTACTGGGAAGACCAGTTTCCGACGCTGCAACCGGTCAAGCGCAGCGGCGGTCGCCGGTATTACCGTCCAGAGGATATCAGCCTGATCGAAACGATCAGTCGGCTGGTTCACAAGGAAGGATACACGCTGCGCGGCGCTCGTCAGGCGATCCATCAGGCAGCACGATCGAGGCCGGAAGTGGCCACTGCGGCCAGGCCGCCACGCGCGTCGGAAAACCCCGAATCGGTCAGCGTCGAAACGCTCGACAGGCTCTCCGATATTCGCAGACGTCTTGAAACCGCGCTCAACGCGGCCTGAATCATTTAATCAGTCGACGGGTTCTGGGCCAAGCGCGGGATCGATATCGCGTGGCCGGGTCAGATGGACCAGACGCGCGCTGCCTTCGTCCAGATCGACCCACGAATCGATATCAAGTTCAAGCACGGCAAAAGCTGCCGTCGGGAACTTTTCCTCGACGATATCGCGCAGCGGACTGCTCCCGTCATCGGGCACGAGATCGAAAATCAGGTCTTCAAGGCTCGGGTTATGGCCGACCATGATGATCGAATCCGGGTTGCCTTCCTGTTCGCGCAACAATTCAAGCAGCGTGACCGAGCTGGCCAGGTATATGCGCCGGTCCCACTTGATCGGCGGCATGCTGCCAGCGGCTTTCGCGGCCAGTTCAATCGTTTGCGCCACGCGAACAGCCGGTGAAGCGATAAGCCGGCCCCATCTGTCGCAATAATTCTTGATATGTGCGCCCATCACGTGCGCGCCCTTGCGTCCGCGCGCGTTCAGCGGACGATCGAAATCGCGCAGACGTGCATCGTTCCAGTCAGACTTGGCGTGGCGGAAGAGGCCCAATTTTTTCATGCGGCCTTTCAGAGGCGATTCTCGGTGGGAACAGCTTTATCTGAAACATGCCCGGAGACCCGTTGTAAAGCCTCATCCAGCGTAACCCGGTGAACGGGCGTGTCCTGCGGGAATGCGGATTTCAGCCGTGAGGGGAATGCGGGCGAAAGCACAACGAAGTGTCCGAAATCGTCGCGGCTGCGGATCAGGCGGCCAAATGCCTGCGCCAGCCGCGCGCGGATGATTGCATCGTCGTAAGCAGATCCGCCGCCTGCCGTCCGCCGTGCGCGATGCAGGATCGAAGGCCGCGCCCACGGCACTTGCTCCATCACCACCAATCGCAACGAGTGCCCCGGCACATCAACGCCGTCGCGCAGGGCATCGGTGCCCAGCAGCGAAGCATGTGGATCGTCGCGAAAGATATCGACCAGTGTGCCGGTGTCGATCGGATCGACATGCTGCGCGTAAAGCGGCAACCCGGCCCGCGCCAGTCGGTCGGCAATGCGACCGTGGACGGCGCGCAATCGCCGGATGGCTGTGAACAGCCCCAGCGCGCCGCCGCCGGTCGCTTCAAACAGGCGCGAATAGGCGGCGGCAAGAGCGGGAATATCGCCCTTCTTCACATCGGTGACGATCAGGACTTCGGATTGCCGGGCATAGTCGAATGGGCTTTGATGTTCCGAAAGGCGGACATCGGCGTTGATATGGGGCGTCCCGCTATCCGCGATCGCCTTTGCCCAAACGGTGTTGTCGTCGTTTCCATCTTCGCCCGGCGGGTCATAACCGTCTTTCAAGGTTGCCGAGGTCATCACCACGCCATGCGCGGGTTCGAGAACCACTTTGGCAAATGGCTTCATCGGATCGAGCCAGCGCCGCTGAATGCCGATATCGAACTCGCGCGCGTCCGACCGTTCAACCGCCAGCCAATCGACAAATTCGGGATCGACCGGCCCGCCCATGCGTTCAAGCAAGGCTTCCCATGCCGCGATCAGATCGATCCGCCATGCCAATGCGTGGCGTGCGCCGTCGATCCGGGCGCGGCCTGGCCCGTCGAGCCAGTCAGGCGGATCTTCGAGCATCGCTTCAAGACGAATCCCCAGCCGGATAAGCGGCTGGCGTAAAGCGGCAAGGGCGGATTGTGCTTTGCCGACCCGCTCCACGATTGGACCGTCAAGCTGTGCCGCCTCTGTTTCCAGACCATAGCCCGCATCCTGTCCGCCGCTTTCATCGCGCGCATAGACTACCGATCGCACGGCCGCGAGCAGCTCTTCAACCGGGCCGGACGGGACATTTTCCACCAGCCGTTGCAGCCAGCCTTCGCCCGGCAGAGCTTCTGCGGCATCGCATGCCGCCGCGATCGCTTCGGCGCCTGCTTCATCATAACTGGCGATATCGGCAAGCCGCGCGGCCAGCCCCCGGCGGCGCCCGCGCGAATTGCGTTCCGGCCCGATAACCCAGCGCCGCAATTCGATGGTTTCGCTTCCCGATAGCGCGGCGGCGAACGTGGAGTCGGCGGCCTGAAAAATATGATGGCCTTCATCGAAAACGATCCGGGTCGGGCGCAGTGCCCCCTGCTGCGCGCCACCGGCTCCCGAACGGGCCGCGTTGACCATCACCAGCGCATGATTGCCGATCACCAGATCGGCTTGCGCGCTGGCGCGAACCGAACGTTCGATGAAGCATTTGCGATAATGCGGACACCCGGCATAAACGCATTCGCCGCGCCTGTCGGTCAGCGCGGTAATGCCGCGTTGGCGAAACAGCGTGCCCAGCCATCCGGGCAGGTCGCCGCCGATCATATCGCCATCGCGCGAATAGGCGGCCCAGCGCGCAACCAGCTGCGCGAGTATCGCGGCGCGCCCCGCAAAGCCGCCTTGCAGCGCGTCTTCCAGGTTAAGCAGGCACAGATAATTCTCCCGTCCCTTGCGCACGACAACGGGCTGGCTGCCATCGGCGCGCGGACCGGCCCACGCGCGGCGGCTTTCCGCCCGAAGCTGACGTTGCAGGGCTTTGGTGAAAGTGGACACCCAGACGGTTCCGCCCGATCGTTCAGACCATAGCGATGCAGGGGCAAGATAGCCCAGCGTCTTGCCGATCCCGGTGCCGGCCTGCGCCAGCAGCACATGCGGTTCGCCTTTGCGACCCCGCGGGGCAAAGGCATGGGCGGCTTCCACCGCATAGGCTTTTTGTCCGGGCCGGGATTCAGCGTCCGGTCCGGTCAGCGTGCGAAGACGCTCAAGCACGTCGGCATCTTCCAGCGTTATCTGTTTGGGTTGCGGAACCTCCTGAACATCCTCCCATTCAGGCAACTTGGCGAACAGCCAGCGTTCGGCCCGTTCGGGGCGTGCGATGCGGCTGGAAAGCGGCCCCGCCCATGGCCAGCGCAGGCGCGCCAGCGATTGCAGCGCGCTCCACGCGCCTTCGCGTTCGGCCCAGTGCGCGCTTTCGCAGTGATCCAGAAGGTGCGCCGCCGCCCGCTGGAGCAGGGCGGGGACCGCATCGTCGCCCTCCGGCTCGTCCAACCCAAGCGCATGGGCGATCCCCTTGGGCGTTGGCACCACAAAACGGGCCGGATGCACGAAGGCAAACAGTTCGAGCAGATCCAGTCCTGAAAGATCGGGATAGCCCAGCCGCGTTGCCAGCAGCGGTGCATTCAGGATCAGCAGCGGCGTATCGGCGGCGGCCATCACCGCTTCGCCTTTGCCAATCGCCCGCGTGCCACCCGCCAGATCGGCATCGCGCAGCCAGCAGCCGCCATGGCTGGCATGAAGCGCGGGAAGGGGAAGGGCATGTTTGGGCGCGGCCATTGGCAGTGGGTAGAACGAACAGGAAACGCGGAGCAAGCGAGTCGCGCCGGAAATATCGCTATTCCCACAAGTCAGGCGATGGGTTGGCACGGCAGCGATGCGTTTCGCACTTGCGAAACAGCACGCGAAGCGCAATGGACCACGCGATGACTGATGATGCACTGATCGAAGCCGCCCGCGTATCGAAGGCATGGCCCTTTCTGGAAGCCCAGAAGCTGTTGAAGCGCTTTCCCGAAGGTAAGCCCGATGGATCGCCGGTGCTGTTTGAAACCGGCTATGGCCCATCCGGCCTGCCGCATATCGGCACGTTTCAGGAAGTCTTGCGAACGACACTTGTGCGCAAGGCTTATGAAGCGCTGACAGGCGGCGCACCGACCCGGCTGGTGGCTTTCAGCGATGATATGGACGGGCTGCGCAAGGTTCCCGACAATATCCCCAATGCAGCGATGCTGGAGGAAAATATCGGCAAGCCGCTCAGCCGCATTCCCGATCCGTTTGAAAGCCATGAAAGTTTTGCGCACCACAACAATGCCCGGCTGTGCGAATTTCTGGACCGGTTCGAATTTGAGTATGAGTTCGTTTCGGCCAGCCAGCGCTATAATTCGGGCGAGTGCGACGAGGAACTGCGCGGCATCCTGACCCACTATGATGCGATACAAGGGGTCATGCTGCCAACACTGCGTGAGGAACGGCGCAAGACCTATTCTCCGGTGCTGCCGATTTCACCTGTAAGCGGCAAAGTGCTGCAGGTGCCGATCGAGATCGTCGATGCCGAGGCTGGCATCATCCGGTTTGAGGATGAAGGCGAACAGATCGAGCAGTGTATTTTTGGCGGTCAGGCCAAGTTGCAATGGAAAGTGGACTGGGCGATGCGCTGGGTCGATCTGGGGGTCGACTATGAAATGTGCGGCAAGGATCTGACCGACAGCGTTACCCAAAGCGGCAAGATCGCCAAAATTCTTGGAGGCCGCCGCCCCGAAGGCCTGATTTACGAGCTGTTTCTGGATGAAAACGGCGAGAAGATTTCCAAGTCCAAAGGCAACGGCCTCACCATCGAGCAATGGCTGACTTATGGCACGCCGGAAAGTCTGGGGTTCTATCTGTTTCGCGAACCCAAGAGCGCCAAGCAATTGCATATTGGCATCATTCCGCGCGCGGTGGATGAATACTGGCAGTTTCGTGAGCGGCTGGCCGATCAGGAACTTGACAAGCAGCTTGGCAATCCGGTCTGGCATCTTCTGCGCGCCACCGGCGATGGATCGGGTGCCGGCGACACTCTGCCGGTAACGTTCGGCCTGTTGCTCAATCTGGTTGGCGTGCTCGGCGCACAAGCGACGCATGAGCAGGTCTGGTCCTATCTGGGCAATTACATCCACGATCTCGATCCCGCGCATCATCCCGATCTCGATGCGCTGGTCGATTGCGCGCTTGCCTACAATCGCGATTATATCGCGCCGACACTGAGCAAACGCGCGCCAGAACCGAATGAGGCGCGCGCGCTGGGGGCGCTTGATGCCGTGCTGGCCGATGCGGCGGAGGATACGCCCGCGGCCGACTTGCAGACCAGCGTCTATGAAATCGGCAAGCAGGAAGAGTTTGCGTTTGAAAACCTGCGCGACTGGTTTCGTGCGCTTTATGAAACGCTGCTGGGATCAAGTCAGGGACCACGCATGGGCAGCTTCATTGCGCTTTACGGCATAGCGCCAACGCGCAAACTGATTGCCGAAGCACTGGCGCGCGCGAAAGGCTGAGTTGCACGCGCATGCTCAGCTTGTCGTTCAGGTCCAGGGCCGGGTTCTGAACCATTTGGTGACGACATATTTAACCCCTGCGGTAACCGGCAATGCTGCGTGCAGTGTGTCTCCGTTCGGGGCGCCATCCTCAAGGGCATTGTTCCAGACCAGCAGCGCGCCGGGTTGCGGAGGGATCTGAACGCCGATGTTGGGGAAGGTCGTCTCTCCGCCAGCCTCGACTTCGTTGAGAAAAACCATCGCGGTCCAGCTTCGCTGTCCGCCGCGTCCGGTTTCTTCCTGCCAGTAACCTGCATTGGTATCGAACCAGTCGCAGTGTTGCTTGAATTCCTGGCCAGGCTCATAGCGTTGGCCTTGCAGGGATTCGCTCCACGCCAGTTCTATGCCGAGCAGGTCGCAGATCCGGCGCTCGACCATTTTCACGATGCTGTCTTCGCGATCCACATCGCCGGAATAGGATGTCCTGTAGCCATCCTGGTAGACCTCCTTGAAGATTTCGGAGGGTTTGGCGACCGTGTCGATCATTTCGATTATATGCTGGCATTCTGCGGGGTTAAGGAAGTCGGCTATGGCATATAGCTCGGCCTTATCGCTTTGAATCCTGTAGGCGGACGGGTCCGCATCAAGCCGTTCGCGCACAGCGCGCCCGATTTCGGCAAGCGCCTGCTTGTCGGGATTTGGGGGAGCTGTCGTCTGGTCTGGCATGGTCAATTCGGTGATAGAGTGCATTGGCGGCCATTCGGCTCTGGTTTTCGGTTGTTGCAAAAAGTCGCTTGCGATGGAACCGGGTTTGCGACAGTTTCCAGCGCATGGAGAGCGAAGAAACCCCGAACCTGCGATATTCGCATGGTGCCATCACCCTGCACTGGCTTGTCGCCGTGCTGATCATTGCAAACTACATTCTGGTGTGGACGGCCGAAGGCAAGCCGGAAGAACAGGAGCATTTTCTGGTCGGGATTCATGCGGCAACCGGGATCATGATCCTGTTGCTCAGCGTTCTCAGGGTAATCTGGCGGATCACGCATCCCGCTCCGCCAATGGAACCCGGTCTGAAATCATGGGAAGTCGCGCTCGCCACCTGGGTCCACCGCGCGTTTTATTTTCTGATCATCGCTGTTCCGTTCACCGGCTGGGTGATGAGTTCAGCAGCTTCGGGCGGCAAGGGCCTGAACATCTACGGCCTGTTTGATTTCCCCGGCCTGCCTATCGGGCCAGACCGGGATACCGCGATTGCTGTCTATGAAGTTCACGAAATTCTGGCGACAGTGATGTTTTTCCTGCTTATTCTGCATGTTGCCGCGGCGTTGAAGCATCACTTCGTCGATCGCGATGGAACAGTGGGCCGGATGATTCCGTTCCTGCGCAGATAACCGCATCATGAAACCGGCCTCCCCCACATGGCGTGCGGAAGGCCGGGTCTGGCTTGAAAGCCGGTTTGAAAGTTACCAGAAGAAATCGTGGATCACGTCGACGACTTCGCCGGTGTAGGTGTCGACCAGCAGCACGTCATCGTAATACCGGACCCAGCGATAGGGGCCGTGAACTGCCGGCAGGCGATAGTGCCACGGATCGTTGATCCAGTATCTGCTGGAATAGAACAGCGAACCTAGCGTGAAGCCGATCCCGATCCGGCGATATCCATACCCCCTGTAGGGGGCATAATAGCGTTTCACGCGATAAACGTGGTGGTTGCGCGAACGATGATGCCTCCAGTCATACCGGTTGTTCGCGCGCCAGCTGCGTTTCCACCCGCGATGACTGCGATTGTATGCATAACGCGATCCGTCGCGCACACCGTTGCGATAGGCATGGCGTTGCGCGCGATTGTCGCGCCAGCTCTCTCTCGCCTTGCGGTTCTGGCGATAGCTGCGGTTGCGATCCTCGTTGCGATACGATCGATTGCGCGTTTCATCGCGATAGCTGCGATTGCGCTGCCATTCGCGCGCCCTGTCGCCGCGATTGTATGTGCCGCTGCGCATATTATCGGCGCGACGCTGAACACGGCGATCGACGGCGCGTGTGGCTCTGTCACGACGGTTGTCGGGTCCGTTGCGAACATTGTCGGCACGGCGTTCGCTGCGACGGTCTACGGTGCGCGCGGCTTTGTCGCCCCGCCATTCGATCCGTTTTGCGGCGCGGTCCGTTCTGCGGTCGATCTTGCGTGCGGCGCGATCATTGCCATTCTGGGCGGCGCGCGCAGCGGCTCTGTCGCCGCTTCTTTCAACGCGGGTCGCCCGACGCTCGCTTGAGCGATCGATGCGGGTGGCGCGCCGGTCACCGCGCCATTCAATTCGATTGGCGGTCCGTTGCCTGCTTTGCTGGTTGCGACTGGCGTTACGATTCTGCCCGCCGCGATTGCCGCGCTGGGCCTGAGCGGACCTTTGCCCGTTGCCATAGCCGCTTCGGTTCTGCGCGAAGGCTTCCATCGGGACAGCCATCATCGCAAGCGCCGCGGCCATCGCGCCCCATGCACTCGTCCTGAGCATTCCGCCGGTAAATTCTGTGAAAGTTCCTGCCATTTTCGGTCTCCGATCCAGGAGCCGCCCGGCGCAAGCGGCTCGACTGAATCGGGTCTAGCCGAGTCGCTCTGTCGCCAGTCTGAACCGGTTTGTCAGGTTTTCGTTCATGTTTCGGGTGGGAAACATGAACGCTCTGGTCCGGTGCTGAATTTTCCGATGGCGGGAAATTACCGCGTCAGCTTCTTGTATGCCAGCCTCGTGGGCCGGTCTGCCGCATCGCCCAGACGCCGCCGTTTGTCTTCCTCGTAAGCTTCGAAGTTGCCTTCGAACCATTCGACGTGGCTGTTGCCTTCGAAGGCGAGGATGTGGGTGGCGAGGCGATCGAGGAAGAAGCGGTCATGCGAGATGACCACGGCGCAGCCCGCGAAATTCTCGATCGCATCTTCCAGCGCGGCGAGGGTTTCGACATCAAGATCGTTCGTCGGTTCGTCAAGCAGCAGCACGTTGCCGCCCTGTTTGAGCATCTTGGCAAGATGCACACGGTTGCGTTCACCGCCTGAGAGCTTTCCAACGTTTTTCTGCTGATCCGCGCCTTTGAAATTGAACGCACCGACATAGGCGCGGGTCGACATTTCGTGGCCGTTCACGTCCATATAATCGTGCTCGCCGGAGATTTCCTGCCACACGTTGTTCTTGTCCTCAAGATGATCGCGGCTCTGATCGACGAAGCCGAGGTGAACGGTATCGCCGATTTCGATGGCGCCGTCATCAGGCTGTTCCTTGCCGGTGATGATCTTGAACAGCGTCGATTTACCCGCGCCGTTGGGGCCGATCACGCCAACAATGCCACCCGGTGGCAGAATGAACGAGAGATCCTCGAACAGCAGCTTGTCGCCATAGGCCTTGGAAATGCCTTTGGCTTCGATAACCTTGCCGCCGAGCCGTTCGGGCACCTGGATGACGATCTGCGCCTTGCCCGGTTTGCGATCGCCTTGCGCTTCCTGAAGCTGTTCGAACTTGCGGATACGCGCTTTCGATTTGGTCTGGCGCGCGGCGGGCGTTTGCCTGATCCATTCCAGCTCTTCCTTGAGCGCTTTCTGGCGACCGGATTCCTCGCGCTCTTCCTGGCTGAGGCGCTTGGCCTTCTTTTCGAGGTAGGTTGAATAGTTGCCTTCGTATGGGAAGTATTTTCCGCGATCGAGTTCGAGAATCCAGCCCACGACATTGTCGAGAAAATAGCGGTCATGGGTAATCATCAGAACCGCGCCGGCATATTCTGCAAGGTGGTTTTCGAGCCAGTCCACCGATTCAGCGTCAAGGTGGTTGGTTGGCTCGTCAAGCAGCAGGATATCGGGCTTCTGGATCAGCAGGCGGGTAAGGGCAATGCGCCGCTTTTCACCGCCTGACAGATTATCAACCGGCCAGTCCGAAGGCGGACAGCGCAGCGCTTCCATGGCGATTTCAAGCTGGTTGTCGAGCGTCCAGCCATCGACCGCGTCGATCTTTTCCTGAAGCGTGCCCATTTCCTCCATCAGCGCATCGAAATCAGCGTCTTCGGGCGGATCGCCCATGATCGTGCTGATTTCATTGAACCGGTCGACCAGATCGGCGGTTTCGCGCGCGCCGTCCTTGACGTTTTCAAGCACGGTTTTGGACGTGTCGAGTTCAGGTTCCTGCGGCAGATAGCCGACGGTGATGTTCTCGCCGGGCCAGGCCTCTCCGGTGAAATCGGTGTCGATCCCGGCCATGATTTTCATCAGCGTCGATTTACCGGCGCCGTTTGGGCCGACGATGCCGATCTTGGCACCCTGATAGAACTGCAGATTGATATTGCTCAGCACCGGCTTCTGGGCACCGGAGAAAGTCTTGGTCATGTCTTTCATGACAAAGGCATATTGCGCAGCCATCGGGTTCCTCTGGAATTTCGCGTGTGTGGGAAGTCGGGTGGAGCCTCTACAGCGCCGATGCGCGCGGGGCAAGCACGGGTATCGCTTGATCGCGTGCAGTATTCAGCCAGACATGGCGGCGATCTGCTGTGCGACCGCGACAAGCCGGTTAGCCTGTTCCAGATGCAGCAGTTCGACCATTTTGCCGTCAACGCGGATCGCGCCCTTGCCGGCGTTTTCGGGCAGCGCAAAAGCCGCGATCACGGCGTGTGCCCATGCCAGTTCGTCTTCGCCCGGTGAAAATACCGCGTTGCATGGGTCTATCTGGGCCGGGTGGATCAGGCTTTTGCCATCGAAACCGAACAGCAGGCCTTGTTCTGCTTCCGCGCGAAACATGTCGAGATCGCGAAACTCGTTGCACACGCCATCAAGAATGGCGACTCCGTGCGTGCGCGCTGCGGCGACGGCCATCGAAAGGAACGGCAGAAACGGCAGGCGACCGGGGGTTAGCTGCGCGCGCATTTCCTTGGCAAGATCGTTGGTGCCGATCACCCAGAGCGAGAGTCGGGTTGAGGCGGCTTTTGCGGCGATCGCTTCGAGCGCAAACATCGCGGGGCATGTCTCGATCATTGCCCAAAGCTGCATTTCGGGGGCAGCGCCGGAAAGCGCGCGCTGGCATGCATCGACATCGCCGGGCGAAGATACTTTGGGAACAAGGACCGCGTTTGCCTGCGTGGTAGCGATGGCCGCCAGATCGGCCGCGCCCCATTCGGTGTCGAGGCCGTTTGCGCGGATTGCCACTTCTCGGTTTGCGAAGCCGCCTTCTTTAATTGCGGCCAGTGCCGCTGCCCGCGCTTCGTCTTTCGCTTCGGGCGCGACTGAGTCTTCCAGATCGAGAATAACGACATCGCACGGCAATGTGCGCGCCTTGGCCAGCGCTTTGGCGTTGTTTGCGGGGAGATAAAGCGCGCTGCGGCGCGGTCTGTCGGTCATGGGTCGGCCCGGATTGAGAATTGATCGAGAATGGTTTGCAGTCCGGTTGGGTAGAGCCGCCGCTGCGGGCAGGGTCAAGCCCGGTGATGGCGGTTCCGGCCCGCGAGACGCTTGCAGGCCGGGGCAATGGCCTCGATTCAGTCCATGCTGTTCCACCGTCTCATTTTGTGACAGTCATTGGACGGTGCTTGTGCCACCTCGCTCTTTATCCGATTGCACATCGGATTCAGAGGAAACGGATAATTCAAGTGCTCAATCTGTATAAGAAAAAAGCCATAAAGCTGGGAGCGTTTGCGCTGGTGCTTGCGCCGGTGACTGCGGTGCCGCAATCCGTATCCGAAACCAGAATCGTTCCGGTCAGCTATTTCGGCCGTGTCGCGTACGATGGCGGCATCGATATATTTCAGCCCGATGGATCGACCGCGCGTTATGCAGGCCCTGTGCCCACCTTGCCGGTTTCTCCGGGAGACGTGGTTCGTTTTAAATACGAGGCACAAGTGCCTGTCGGCCTGTCAGGCGGCGCAACCCAATATACCGGGCTGAAAGCGGTCGACGGCCTTTATGACATTTCGTTTCATTCGCCCAATCTTGCCAGCGGGCGCACGGCTGGCAAAGGCGGTGTCAGTCCTGATGCTTTCAAAAAGCCGGGTGGCGGTTTCAAGGGCGGTGCAGGTGGCAATGGTGGCACCAGCGGATCGAACGGGGTTGCCTTCAACAGCAACACGGGTGAGACAAAACCGCTTGGCGAAGTACAGCAGCCAGTCGCTGAGCCTGCTGCGGAGCCGGTCGCGCCTTTGGCCGCGGTGACGGTTTCGCAAGAGCCTGCGGCGCAGAAAAATGCTCCGCCCAAGCCAGCGGCTGCTGCAGTTACCCAAACGAAATCCGGTGCGGCACCTGAAGAGGCCTCTAAAACGCCCGAGAACTGGGACACGCCAAATCCCGGCGGACCCATTCCGGTTCCCGAGCCCGGTTCGATGCTGATCCTTGCGGCGGGCACCGCCGCGATATTCGGCCGAAGGCGCTTGCTGAAACGCCGCTGATGCCGCTTCGCCCGGTCTGAAGGCCCGCCTTGGAAGAGGCGGGCTTTTCCTTTTGCAGCATTCCCGCTAACGCGCGTCCTTTCACAGTCACGAAAGAGAACAGCGATGCGCGCCGAAGGGCAGGCCAGTATAGACCGGATCGAGGCAGCATTGGCGCTCGTGCGCCGGTCGCTCGATTGGGATCGCGCGGTGCGTCGGCTTGATGAACTCAACGCCAGGGTTGAGGATTCCACATTGTGGGACGATCCCAAACAGGCCGAAAGCGTCATGCGCGAACGTCGCCGGCTGGAATCGGCGATCGGCACGGTGAACGACATCAGCCAGGAAATGGCCGACGCCATCGAATTCATCGAAATGGGTGAGGAAGAGGGCGACGAGGCGACGGTCGACGAAGGGCACGAATCGCTTGCCGCGCTGGCCGACCGCGCCGATGCGGACAAGGTTCAGGCGCTGCTTGCAGGTGAAGCCGATGCGAACGATGCCTATCTCGAAGTCCATGCTGGCGCGGGTGGCACCGAAAGCCAGGACTGGGCCGAAATGCTGCAGCGCATGTACACCCGCTGGGCAGAGCGACGCGGATACAAGGTTGAAATGGCAGAGTATCACTCGGGCGAACAGGCCGGGATCAAAAGCTGCACGATGCTGATCAAGGGCGAGAACGCTTATGGTTACGCAAAGACCGAAAGTGGCGTGCACCGGCTGGTGCGGATCAGCCCGTATGACAGTTCGGCGCGGCGTCACACCAGCTTTTCAAGCGTCTGGGTCTATCCGGTGATTGACGATGATATCGACATTGAAATCAACGAATCGGACTTGCGCATCGATACATATCGCGCGTCTGGCGCGGGCGGTCAGCACGTCAACACCACTGACTCTGCGGTTCGCATCACGCACATTCCTACCGGGATCGTTGTCGCCAACCAGAACGATCGCTCCCAGCACAAGAACCGGGCCGCCGCGATGAGCATGCTCAAGGCGCGGCTTTATGAAGCCGAACTGGCGCGGCGCGAAGCGGAAGCGGCGGGTGAGTATCAGGAAAAGACCGAGATCGGGTGGGGCCACCAGATCCGGTCATATGTGTTGCAGCCATATCAGCAGGTCAAGGATCTGCGCACGGGTGTGGTTTCGACCAGCCCGGACGATGTGCTCGATGGTGATCTCGATGCGTTCATGGCTGCCGCGCTTGCGCAGCGTGTGACCGGTGAGGCGGTTGATGTGGAGGACATCGATTGAGGCTTGCGGCGCTCGTCCTTGTTTCAGTCGCATTGCTTGCAGGCTGCAAGCCGGCGTCGAAAGATGATGACCGGCCTGAAACCGCGCGTGCATTCCCCCGTGCGGATCGCCCGGTGTCAACGCCCGGCGAAAACCGGTTTTCAACTGAAACCCAGCGCGACAGTGTCAACGAAGCACAAACGGTGATGGATCTTGCCGAGATCGGTGAAGGAATGACTGTCGCCGATATTGGTGCTGGTGAGGGCTATTACACCGTGCGCCTGGCGGAACGCGTTGGCAACAAGGGCAGGGTGCTGGCGCAGGACATCGATGAAGATGCCTTGCGCGAACTGGGCCTGCGTGTGGAACGGGAACGACTGGACAACGTTTCAATCAAGCTGGGCGGGGTGGACGACCCCCGGCTGCCCGAGGCGAGCTTTGACAGGATATTTCTTGTCCACATGTATCACGAAGTGAACGAACCTTTCGCGTTCCTTTGGCGCTTGCGTCCGGCTTTGCGCGAGGGGGGTAAAGTCATCGTCGTCGATGTCGACCGCGCGACTGACAAGCACGGTATTCCGCCAGCGCTGCTGTTCTGCGAATTTGAGGCTGTGGGCTTTCGTCTGGCCGAATTTGTTCGTAAACCCGCGCTTCAGGGATATTATGCGCAATTCGAGGTGGCAGGCGAAAGGCCTGCGCCGGATCACATCAAGCCTTGCCGCCTTGCCGACAAACTGGCAGCGCAAAAGTCCTGATCGGGCACCATAGGGAAAGACAAAACCACAATGAGTTTCAAAGGCCTCAAACCGATTTCCTATGGCGGACGCGAAGTCTGGCCGCTGATCGAGGGTGGAAAGGGCGTTGCAGCGACGAACCATGCCAGCTCCGGCGCGTGGGCCGCTGCGGGCGGCATCGGCACGGTCAGCGCTGTCAACGCGGACAGCTACGATGCCGAAGGCAAGATCATCCCGCAGATTTACAATGCGATGACCCGGCGGGAGCGGCACGAAGAGTTGATCCAGTACGCAATTGATGGCGCTGTGGAGCAGGTCAAACGCGCGTACGACATTTCGAATGGCAAGGGCGCGATCAACATCAATGTGTTGTGGGAAATGGGCGGCGCGCAAGCGGTGCTCGAAGGCGTTCTGGAAAAGACGCGCGGGCTGGTCACGGGTGTGACGTGCGGCGCGGGAATGCCCTACAAGCTTAGCGAAATCGCGCAGCGTTTCGATGTGCATTATCTGCCGATCATCAGTTCGGGCCGGGCGTTTCGGGCGCTGTGGAAGCGCGCCTATCACAAGGTTTCGGAACTGATGGCGGCGGTTGTCTATGAAGATCCCTGGCTGGCAGGCGGACATAATGGCCTGTCCAACGCGGAAGATCCCCTCAAGCCGGAAGATCCCTATCCACGCGTCAAGGCCCTGCGCGATACGATGCGCAAGGAAGGGATCGCGGACAGCGTGCCGATCATCATGGCGGGCGGTGTCTGGTATCTGCGCGAATGGGAAGACTGGATCGACAATCCCGAACTGGGCCAGATCGCTTTTCAGTTCGGCACGCGCCCGTTGCTGACGCATGAAAGCCCGATCCCGCAAGGCTGGAAGGATCGCCTGCGCGAGCTTGAGCCCGGCGATGTTCTGCTTCATCGTTTCTCGCCCACCGGATTTTATTCGTCCGCGGTGCGCACGCCGTTTCTGCGCGAACTTGAAGCGCGCTCCGAACGCCAGATCCCATATTCCAAAGTCGAAGCGGGTGAACACACCGTGCAGCTTGACGTTGGCGTTAAAGGCAAGAATTTCTGGGTGACGCCCAAGGATCGCGATCGTGCGCGGTCATGGGCCGCGCAGGGGCAGGATCATGCTCTCAAAACGCCGGACGATACGCTGATTTTCGTCGATGGCGAAACGCGGGCGATGATCCGCAAGGATCAGGCGGATTGCATGGGCTGCCTTTCGCATTGCGGCTTTTCCTCATGGAAAGACCATGACGATTTCACCACCGGCAGGCTGGCCGATCCACGCAGCTTCTGTATCCAGAAAACGCTTCAGGACATCGCGCATGGCGGGCCGGTTGACAACAACCTGATGTTTGCGGGCCACGCGGCCTATCGCTTCAAGCAGGACCCGTTCTATTCGAACAATTATACGCCGTCAGTGAAGGAACTGGTCGATCGCATTCTGACCGGAGATTGAAGTGCGGGCAAAGCCTGCGCGGCGCGCAAGCGTTGCCTTTTCGATTCTGATAACCTGATCCGAATTTACTGAAACAACCGAGAGGCCGTTCCCCCAGGCGGGAACGGCCTCCGATGTTGTCAGTCCAGTTCCCAGGCGCGCTCGCCATGGCTGGAGATATCCAGACCCTCGCGCTCTTCATCCTCTGAAATGCGCATCGGGAATACCACCGACACCATCAGCGCGATGACTACGGTGAGCACGGCCGACCACACGATCGTAACGCCCACGCCAACAAGCTGGGCGATGAACTGGCTGCTCATCGTCATGCCCTCGGCATAGCCGGTCCCGCCAAGACCTTCAGACAGGAAGAAGGCCAGCAGCAGCGTTCCGGTCATCCCGCCAACGCCGTGGACAGCGAACACGTCGAGCGAATCGTCGATGTGCAGTTTCTGCTTCACCAACTGGATCGCGCCGTAACAGATGATCGCCGCGACGGCGCCGAACAGTATCGCCGCGCCCGGAGAAATAAAGCCCGCAGCAGGGGTGACCGTTGCCAGACCGGCAATCGCACCGGTTGCAAAGCCGACACTGGTGGGTTTTCCGACAAGAAATTTCTCAAGCAGAATCCACACAAGAGCGGCGGCGGACGCGGCAGCATGGGTGTTGATGATGGCCGAAGCGGCATCGTCGTTCGCCGCCAGCGCCGATCCGCCATTGAACCCGAACCAGCCAACCCAGAGCAAAGCAGCACCAGCCATCGTCAACGAGGGGCTGTGCGGCAGAATCAGGCTTTTGGGAAACCCGAGCCGCTTGCCCAGCATCATCGCAACAACCAGAGCAGACACGCCTGCCGTGGTGTGGACGACGATGCCGCCTGCAAAATCGAGCGTTCCGAACATGCTGGACAGCCAGCCGCCGCCCCACACCCAGTGCGCGACCGGTGCGTAAACGATCAGGCCCCACAGCGCGCAAAATCCGATGACCCAGCCGAACCGCGCACGATCAACCCATGCGCCGACCATCAGCGCCGGGGTGATTGCTGCGAATGTCATCTGGAACAGCGCGAAGCTGCTTTCGGGAACGAGCAGGCCGTCACGCACGTTGCCAAGTTCGGCAAGCATCCAAGCATTACCAGCGCCGAGCCATCCGTTGGTTACATCTCCAAACGCCAGCGTATAACCGACAGCTATCCACAACAGCGAGGCAATCCCTGCGACAGCGCCGCACTGGACGAGAACCGAAAGGAAGTTCTTCGCCCTGACCAGTCCGCCGTAAAACAGCGAAAGGCCTGGCATTGTCATCATCAGGACCAGAGCGGCGGAAACCAGTATCCATGCCGTATCGCCCGAATCGGCAACATCAATCTGGCCGTCCTGTGCCAGACCGACCGCGGGCCAACCCGCTACACACATCATCGCGAAAAAAGAGCGCAGTTTGCGCATATGAAAGTCCCCCGCTTCGTCTCGCCCTTGTTTGAGCGTATCACTGTGATCCAGAGCTTGTAGGACAAGAACAGCGCTTGCGACAAGTCGCATTGCGGGCAATTTGTTCGTCATCCCCCAGGGCGGGGTCAGGTCAGACTTACCAGAACCTGATCGGGCGGGCGGTGGCCATCAGCCCAGGCCTTGATATTCGCGATGATCTTGTTCCCGGCCTCCTCGCGGCCTTCATAGGTTGCCGAACCAAGATGGGGCAGGGCGACAACGTTGGGCAAGGCAAGCAGGCGCGGATCGACGTTGGGTTCAGTTTCATAGACATCAAGCCCGGCGCCGCAGATGCCGCCTTGAGCGAGAGCCTGGATGAGCGCTTCTTCGTCAATCAACTGGCCGCGCGCAGTGTTCACTATGTAGGATGTCGGCTTCATCGATGCGATGCGCCGGGCGTCAAGCAGGTGATGCGTTTCGGGCGTGGCGGGACAATGAAGCGAAAGAATGTCCGCCTCGGCGATCAGTTTGTCGAGATCGGGTTCGAACCGCGCACGCAACTCCTGTTCAACGGCTGACTGGAGCTGCCGACGATTGTGGTAAACGATCTTCATGCCGAACGCGTTCGCGCGCCGCGCGACCGCACGTCCGATCCTGCCCATGCCGACGATGCCAAGCTGCTTGCCGCCGATGCAATGGCCAAGATCGGCATTGGGGCCCCAGCCAGACCAGTCCCCGTTGCGCAGAACCCGTTCGCCTTCGCCAAGCCTCCGGGTCGTGGAAATGAGCAGCCCCATGGTCAGGTCGGCGGTGTCTTCGGTGAACACGGCTGGCGTGTTTGTCACCATGATCCCGCGCGCGGTTGCGGCCTTGATATCGATATGTTCGTAACCGGCTCCATAGTTGGCGATAAGTCCCAGCCGATCGCCCGCCGCCGCGATCAGTTCGGCATCGATGGCATCGGTAACGGTGGGGACGAGAACATCGCACTCCTTGACCGCTTCAAGGATCGCTTCGCGGCTCAGCGGCTTGTCGTCCGGATTCAGGCGCGCATCGAACAGTTCGCTCATGCGGGCTTCGTTTTCGGGACGCAGCCGGCTGGTCACCACGATACGCGGCTTCCCTTCAATCCTGTGCGCAAGGTTCGATTCTGTGACTACTGACATCCCGCAAAAGGGCTAATGCGCGCTGCCAATCTGGTCAAGCAATGCGAAGCTGCTGATCCGATCGGACACAGCCTTGGACAAGGCAACCGCTCGGCGGTATGCACCTTGCGATGATAAGAATTGCGATTTCATGTCTTGTCTTGCTTGGCCTTGCGGCAGGTGCTCCGGCCCGCGCGCAAAGCAAGGAGGTCCCTTACTGGGCCTCGATCAGGGTCAGCACGATCAACATGCGGGTCGGCCCCGGCACAAGTTATCGTATCGAATGGGTCTATGAGCGTGAGCAACTTCCGCTCAAGGTATTGCGCCGCAAGGAAGGCTGGCGGCTGGTTGAAGATCCCGATGGCGTTCAGGGCTGGATGCTGGGAAGGTTCCTGAGCCGCGAACGCACTGCGATTGTCACCGGCGAAGGGCTGGCCGAAATGCGCGACACAACAGGGCCGGAGGGTAAGCTGGCCTGGCGGTTGCAGCCCGGCGTGGTCGGCAGGCTTGGAAAATGCAAAGACAGCTGGTGCGGATTCACCGTGGGTCGGCACAAGGGCGTCGTCAGCGAAGGCCGTTTGTGGGGTGCGGGCGAGCCTTAGGGACAGGGCCTGAGAGACGGAGCCTGACTTGCGCCTGGCCGAATCAAAGGCTCACCCGCTTTTTTGCGATTTATTCGGCGGGCGTCTGCACGGTAACGGCGACACCTTCATCGCTGGTGGCCGTGAAGCTGCCATCTTCCGCGGTTGGTCCCTTGCTCCAGCAAACCGCTTCATCCGCACCTGAAGGATCAAAGCACACTTTGCCGTCAACGATCTTGGCGATGCCGGCTGTTGGCAGGCCGTCTCCTACCACTCTTGAATACGTGCCGTCTTCGTGAACGGTGAGGCTTACGGCGGTGCCATCAGGATATGTGATGGCCATTTCGCCAATCATAAGCTCTGTAACCTCTTCCGAAGCTGCGGCATCTTCGGTGGCGGCGGCTTCGTCTGCACTGGCATCGGTTGCAGGGTCGGGGCTGCCGCACGCGGAGAGGGCAGTGCCGAGCAGGGCGAGCGAAGCGATGGTTGCAATCTTGCGCATGAGCTGTGTTTCCTGTTGTTGGCCGATCTGGCTAACATGGCCGGCATTTACCGGCAAGCGCAGGTGCTCTGCGTTGTCAGGCCAGTTCGATCGCGACAGCCGTTGCTTCGCCGCCGCCGATGCAAAGCGAAGCGACACCGCGTTTCAGACCTTTGTGCCTGAGCGCGCCGATCAGGGTCGCGATAATCCGGGTTCCCGATGCGCCGATCGGATGGCCCAGCGCCGTGGCACCGCCATGCACGTTGACCTTGTCGTGCGAAATTCCAAGGTCGCGCATGGCGAACATCGGCACACATGCAAACGCCTCGTTCAGCTCGAACAGATCGACATCGTCGATGGTCCAGCCGGCGCTTTCGATCACTTTTCTGACCGCATTGATCGGTGTTGTTGTGAATTTCTCGGGCTCGTGCGCGTGCGCGGCAATGGCAACAACCTGTGCCACCGGGGTCAATCCCTTCGCCTGGGCAATGCTTTGGCGTGTCAGCACAACCGCGGCGGCACCATCGGAGATAGAGCTTGAACTGGCGGCGGTGATCGTTCCGTCCTTGGCAAATGCGGGGCGCAGCGCCGGTATCTTGTCGGGCCGCCCCTTGCCGGGTTGTTCATCAGTATCGACGACAGTTTCGCCCTTGCGGGATTTTACCGTTACCGGAACGATCTCGCTGTCAAAACCGCCGTTGGCAATCGTTTCCTGCGCGCGGCGCAGCGATTCGATGGCGTATTCGTCCTGTGCTTCGCGTGTGAGCTGGTATTCATCGGCCACAACTTGCGCGAAAGACCCCATCGACGCGCCTTCGTAGGCATCTTCGAGCCCATCGAGGAACATGTGATCATATGCCGTATCGTGCCCGGCGCGTGCGCCCGCGCGATGCTTTTTCAGCAGATAGGGGGCGTTGGTCATGCTTTCCATACCGCCCGCGACAACATAATCGACAGAGCCGCTCGCCAGTGCTTCGGCACCCATGATGACCGTTTGCATACCCGATCCACAGACCTTGTTGACCGTGGTTGCTTCAACCGATTTGGGCAGTCCCGCTTTCAGCGCTGCCTGACGGGCGGGGGCCTGCCCCAGTCCGGCCGGAAGCACGCATCCCATATAGATGCGGTCGATCTCGTCACCTGCAATGCCCCCTTGTTCGACTGCGGCCCTGACTGCGGTGGCACCAAGGTCGGTGGCGGAAACATCGGAGAATACGCCTTGCAGGCCGCCCATCGGCGTTCTGGCATAGGAAAGGATTACAATCGGATCGGCGGCGGAAATCTGGGCCATGGCTGCGTTGTCTTTCAAATGGCGTTAATCAGTGTGAACAGGCGACATAATGTTGCGGCGCGGCAATGGCAATGTCCGGGCCTGGGCATGTCATCTTGTGATCCGGCCCCGTGCGAAGGCAAAACACCGGGTATCAACTTGCGGAATTGGCCCGGTCACCACTTGCGCCTTGCGCATGGCCGGACTAGGGCCGCCCCAACTGAAGCGAAAGTCGAGTCTGCTCCTTGGTCGATCTGTCACAATATCTGCCGATCCTGATATTCCTGGCCATCGCGGTTCTGCTGTCAGCGGTGTTCGTGTTCCTGCCCATGGGCGTTTCATGGCTGACCGGAACGCACAATCCCGATTCGGAAAAACTCAGCGAATATGAATGCGGCTTTCCCGCGTTCGAAGATCCGCGCAGCCAGTTTGATGTGCGCTTCTATCTTGTCGCCATTTTGTTCATCATTTTCGATCTGGAAGCGGCCTTCCTGTTCCCGTGGGCGGTTTCGCTTGATCTGACCGGCTGGCCCGGCTGGATCACGATGATGGTGTTCCTTGGTGAGCTTGCGATCGGCCTTGCCTATGCCTGGAAAAAGGGAGCTTTGGACTGGGAATGAACAATCTCGTCAACACTCCCGCTGACGGCGCTGTTACGCCGCCCGATCAGGCCTTCTTCAACGATCTCAATCAGGAGATCGGTGACAAGGGCTTTCTGGTCACCAGCACTGAAGAGCTGTTCCAGTGGGCGCGCACCGGCTCGCTCTGGTGGATGACTTTCGGCCTCGCCTGCTGTGCGGTTGAAATGATCCACGTGAACATGCCGCGATACGATATGGAACGCTTCGGTGCCGCGCCGCGCGCCTCTCCGCGCCAGTCGGACGTGATGATCGTGGCCGGAACGCTGTGTAACAAGATGGCGCCCGCGCTGCGCAAGGTTTATGATCAGATGTCTGATCCGAAATACGTTATTTCGATGGGCAGCTGCGCTAATGGCGGTGGCTATTATCACTACAGCTATTCGGTGGTGCGTGGCTGTGATCGGATCGTGCCGGTTGATATCTATGTGCCGGGGTGCCCGCCGACTGCCGAAGCGCTGCTTTATGGCGTGATGCAGTTGCAGCGAAAAATTCGCCGTGTCGGCACGGTGGAGCGGTGAGGGCAGAGCCGTGGCAGTAGTTCATTCCGCTCCGAAGATTTCGCCATTCGATGGTGAGCATGACGCGCTGGTCGCGGCGCTTGGCGATATGGTTATCGCCAGCAAGGAAGCGCACGGCGAAATCGTCATCACCGTTCAGCGTGATCGCATCGAGGATGCGCTGCGTCTGCTTCGTGACGATCACGCCTATCAGCAGCTGGTGGAAATCGCCGGTGTCGATTATCCGCAGCGCGCCGAACGGTTTGAAGTGGTCTATATGCTGTTGTCGCTCACGCGAAATCTGCGCATCATGATCAAGGTCAACGCGGCCGAGAATACGCCGGTGCAATCGGTGACCACGCTCTGGCCTGTTGCTGACTGGCTCGAACGTGAAGTGTTTGACATGTATGGCGTTATTTTCGCCGGACATCCAGATCTGCGCCGGATTCTGACCGATTATGGCTTTGAAGGCCATCCGTTTCGCAAGGATTTCCCGCTCACTGGTCATGTCGAACTGCGCTATTCCGAAGAAGACAAGCGCGTTGTCTATGAGCCGGTGAAGCTGGCGCAGGATTTGCGTCAATTCGATTTCATGAGCCCCTGGGAAGGCGCGGAATACGTGCTGCCGGGCGATGAAAAGGCCGATGAGGCAAACGCTGGCGAGGGGGGCGAATAATGAGCTTCCAGATCGAACAGTCGCCGACCACCGGCGATGAAGTCATCACCAATTACACGATCAATTTCGGCCCCCAGCATCCCGCTGCGCACGGCGTGTTGCGCATGGTGATGGAACTGGACGGCGAAATTATCGAGCGGATCGATCCGCATATCGGCCTGCTCCATCGCGGCACTGAAAAGCTGATCGAGCACAAGACATATCTTCAGGCGCTGCCATACTTTGACCGGCTGGACTATTGCTCGCCGCTCGCCATGGAATATTCCTATGTGCTGGCGATCGAGAAGCTGCTGAACATCGAAGTTCCGCTGCGCGCGCAGTATCTGCGTGTCCTGTTTGCCGAACTTACGCGCATCTGCAATCACATGCTCAACATCGGTGCACATGTCATGGATGTTGGCGCAATGACGCCAAACCTGTGGCTGTTTGAAATCCGCGAGGATTGCCTCAATTTCTTCGAACGGGCATCGGGCGCGCGAATGCACAGCGCATGGTTCCGGCCCGGCGGCGTGCATCAGGACGTGCCGCTCAAGTTGCTGACCGATATCGGTGACTGGCTCGATAGCCGGCTGCCCGAACTGTTTGACGATGCGATGAGCCTTGTGATCGACAACCGCATCTTCAAGCAGCGTAATGTCGATATTGCCGTTGTCAGCAAGGACGATGCAATCGCATGGGGCTTTTCCGGCCCGATGATCCGCGGCGCGGGGGTTCCCTGGGATATCCGCAAAAGCCAGCCATACGATGTTTATGACCGGATGGATTTCGAAGTGCCGGTGGGCACCAATTCGGATTGCTATGACCGGATGATGGTTCGGGTTGAAGAAGTGCGCCAGTCCGCGCGCATCATCAAGCAATGCCTTGCCGAGATGCCCGATGGCCCGGTTTCCAGCGAGGATCGCAAGGTCGTCCCGCCAAAACGCGGCGAGATGAAGCAATCGATGGAAGCGCTGATCCATCACTTCAAGCTTTACACAGAGGGCTTTCATGTCCCCGCAGGCGAGGTTTACGTCGCCACCGAAAGCCCCAAGGGCGAATTTGGCGTCTATCTGGTCAGCGACGGATCGAACAAGCCCTATCGCTGCAAAATCCGGCCCACCGCGTTCAGCCACCTGCAAGCCATGGATATGATGTGCAAAGGCCACATGTTGCCCGACGCTACCGCAATTCTTGGCGCGATTGATGCCGTGTTCGGGGAGTGTGACCGCTAATGTCTGATCGTCATCTCGCGCCCGATACGCCCGAACTGCGCGAACGCTGGGGCAAGTTCGCCTTCAATCCCGAATGGGACGCGAAGGCCAAAGCCGCCATCGCGCGTTACCCTGAAGGGCGCCAGAAATCCGCCGTCATGGCGCTGCTGGATTATGCGCAGCGCCAGGTTGGCGAGGAAACAGAAACGCAAGGCTGGCTGCCGATCCCGGTGATGGAATATGTCGCGGATTATCTGGATATGCCGGTTCTTCGCGTGGTCGAAGTCGCATCGTTTTACATGATGTATAACCTTGTTCCCGTGGGCAAATTTCATGTGCAGGTTTGCGGCACGACGCCGTGTATGTTGCGCGGCTCTGACGATATCATGGCCACCTGCAAGGCGCGCGGGATGAGCCTTGGTCACACCACCGATGATGGCATGTGGACGTTGACCGAAGTGGAATGCATGGGCAATTGCGCCACCGCGCCGATGGTCCAGATAAACGATGATAATTTCGAGGATCTGACTTCCGAACGGCTCGAAAGCGTGCTCGACGCGTTGGCGAGGGGCGAGCAGCCCAAGGCAGGCACGCAGGAACCGGGGCGCCACACCAGCGAACCCGGCGGCGGGCCGACGACGCTGAAAGACATGGTCAGCGAAAACCGCGATTACCGGGGCGAATGGTGATGAGCATCTACACGCTTGCCAGTATTGTCTTTGTTATCATCGGCATCATCATGCTGTTCACCGGGCGCTATCTTTGGTCGATGCCGTTCTTCGGCGGCGCGCTGTCGCTCTATTTCATGGGTATGAGCAATGATTCCGGCTCGTCAGGGGGCAGTGATGCCAGGTAAGCTGCGGCAGGTATGGCGGAATATCGCTGTCTACGCGTGGAACCATCCATGGGCGAAGCGTGACCGGTTAGGGACTTACCTGCGTATTCTTGGCTGGCAGCTTCGTACCGCGTTTGATCGCACGCCGCAGGAAGTGGCCTGGGTAAACGGGGCCCGGCTTTGCGTGAAGAAGGGGCAGGCAGGGCTGACTGGCAATATCTACTATGGCCTTCACGAGTTCATCGATATGGCGTTTTTCTGCCACTTTCTTCGGCCTGGAGATGTTTTTGCCGATATTGGCGCCAACGGAGGCAGCTACACCGTATTGGCAGCCAAGGTTGCCGGTGCCCACGTTCATGCGTTTGAACCCGCCAAGGAAACACAAGGGACGCTAAATGCCAACATTGCGCTAAACGGCATTGCAGACCAGGTTGAGTTGCACCCGGTCGCGTTAGGACGCGAGGAAGGCGAACGTCGGTTTACCGTCGGTCGTGACGCGACCAACTGTTTTGCGGAAAATGACGATCCAAGCGCGTCGTTGGTGTCGGTGCAAACTGCGGATAGCGCCCTTTGCGACAAAGGCGTGGTTGCTATGAAGGTTGACGTCGAACTCGCCGAAGATCAGGTCTTCGCGGGCGCTCGCAACCTGCTGCAAGAACCGCAACTCGCAGCTATCGAAGTGGAAACCTTGATGGATGGGGTGCGCGAAGTGATCGAAGATGCCGGTTTTTCCGAGCGATGGTATGATCCTGATGTGCGTGATTTGCGTGCGGCGCCGGGGCAGCATCGTTCACACAATCACTTGTTTGTTCGCAACGAGGATTTGGTCCTTAATCGCTTACGGACCGCTGAATCTCTGCATTATGGGAAGCTGACGGCATGATGACTGCGCTTGCCGATAAAGACCGTATTTTCACCAACGTCTATGGCTTCCAGCCATGGAACCTGAGCGCTGCTCAGGCGCGCGGTGACTGGGACGATACCAAAGCGATTCTGGCCAAAGGGCAGGACGCGATCATCGAGGAAATCAAGGCCAGCGGCCTGCGCGGGCGCGGCGGTGCCGGTTTTCCGACCGGCATGAAATGGTCGTTCATGCCCAAGGAACCGCCCAGCGATCACCTTGGCAATCCCAAACCCAGTTTTCTGGTTATCAATGCCGACGAATCCGAGCCGGGTTCATGCAAGGATCGGGAAATCATTCGCCACGATCCGCACAAGCTGATCGAAGGCGCGCTGGTCGCCGGCTTCGCGATGCGCGCGCGGGCGGCCTATATCTACATTCGCGGCGAATATATCCGCGAAGCCGAAACGCTGTTTGCTGCCGTGCAGGAAGCCTATGATGCTGGCCTGATCGGGAAGAATGCGTGTGGATCGGGCTATGATTTCGATGTGTTCGTGCATCGCGGCGCCGGGGCCTATATCTGCGGCGAAGAAACCGCAATGATCGAAAGCCTTGAAGGCAAAAAGGGGCAGCCGCGCCTGAAACCGCCATTTCCGGCAGGGGCAGGGCTTTATGGCTGCCCGACGACGGTCAACAATGTTGAATCGATTGCCGTTGCACCAACGATCATGCGGCGCGGCGCATCGTGGTTTGCCGGTTTCGGGCGCGAGAACAATCTTGGCACCAAGCTGTTCCAGATTTCCGGCCATGTCGAAAAACCCTGCGTGGTTGAAGAATCGATGAGCATTCCTTTCGAGGAACTGATCGAAAAGCATTGCGGCGGCATTCGCGGCGGGTGGGACAATCTGCTGGCGGTGATCCCCGGTGGCTCATCGGTGCCGCTCGTCCCGGCAGAGCAGATCCGCTCTGCGCCGATGGATTTTGACGGCCTGAAAGAGCTTGGCTCCGGGCTGGGCACCGCCGCCGTCATCGTCATGGACAAATCGACCGATATCGTGCGTGCCATTTCGCGGCTGTCCTACTTCTACAAGCACGAAAGCTGCGGCCAGTGCACGCCGTGCCGCGAAGGCACAGGCTGGATGTGGCGGATGATGGAGCGCCTGCGCGATGGCGATGCTGAGCTGCAGGAAATCGACATGCTCCAGCAAGTCACCAAACAGGTCGAAGGCCACACAATTTGCGCGCTGGGCGATGCCGCCGCATGGCCGATCCAGGGCCTGATCCGCCATTTCCGCCCCGAGCTGGAGCGACGGATCGCGGAAAACACGCGGGAGGCGGCTGAATAATGCCTAAAGTCACCGTAGATGGCGTTGAACTTGAAGTTCCGGCAGGCGCGACTGTGCTGCAGGCGTGTGAGCTTGCGGGGAAGGAAATCCCGCGTTTTTGTTACCATGAACGCTTAAGTATCGCCGGTAACTGCCGGATGTGTCTTGTGGAAGTGAAGCCGGGGCCGCCCAAGCCGCAGGCGTCGTGCGCGCTGCCAGCGGGCGAGGGGCAGGAAATCCGCACCGACAGCGAAATGGTCAGGAAAGCGCGCGAAGGGGTGATGGAGTTTCTCCTCATCAACCACCCGCTCGATTGTCCGATTTGCGATCAGGGCGGCGAATGCGATCTGCAGGATCAGGCGGTTGCTTATGGTCGCGGTGCCACGCGCTATGAGGAAAACAAGCGCGCCGTCACTGAAAAATACATGGGTCCGCTGATCAAGACGCAGATGACCCGCTGCATCCATTGCACGCGCTGCGTCCGCTTTTCCGAGGAAATCGCCGGTGTCGATGAAATCGGCGCGCTTTACCGCGGCGAGAATATGCAGATCACGACATATCTGGAAAAGGCAGCCAGCCATGAGATGTCGGCCAATGTGATTGATCTGTGCCCGGTCGGCGCGCTCACCAGCAGGCCCTATGCCTTTGAAGCGCGGCCCTGGGAGCTGAAAAAGACCAATTCGATCGATGTGTCGGATGCGTGCGGCGCGAATATCCGGATTGATAGCCGGGGCCGCGAAGTGCTCCGCGTGTTGCCGCGTATCAACGATGACGTGAACGAGGAATGGATTTCCGACAAGGCGCGTTATCAGATTGACGGGCTGACCAGTCGCCGTCTCGACAAGCCCTGGGTTCGATCCAAGTCGGGCAAATTGCAGGCGGCCAGTTGGGACGAAGCGTTTGCGGTTGTGGCCAAGGCCGATCCGGGCAGCAGCATTGCCGCCGTGGCGAGCGATATTGTCGATTGCGAGACGATGTTTGCAGCCAAAAAGCTGCTTGGCGCTCTGGGTTCGACGCTGCTGGAAGGCCGTCAGACGGGGATGGACTATGATACGTCCAGCCTTGCTGCGGTAAACTTCAACACTACGTTTGCCGAAATCGAAAACGCCGATGCGGTGCTGATCGTGGGCAGCAATGTCCGCGCCGAAGCGCCGCTGCTTAATGTGCGGCTGCGCAAGGCAGTCAAGCGCGGGGCCAAAGTGTTCCTGATCGGGCCTGAATGGGACACCACATTTGGCGGGACGTTCATCGGTAACGACCTGGGGCTTGTGAGCAATCTGCCCGCTGATGCCGCGGAAGCATTCAAAGGGGCTGAGCGCCCGGCTGTGATTGTTGGCGGCGGTGCGATTGCCAAAGGCGCTATTCCGGCAGCGCTGGCTATGGCGAAAACCTATAATCTTGTGCGCGATGGCTGGAACGGCTTTAACGTGCTTCATCTGGCTGCCGCGCGGATGGGCGGCCTGATGCTGGGCTATGCGCAAAAAGGCGGGCTTGCCGATATCGTTGCGGCAAAGCCCAAAGTGCTGCTCTCGCTGGGTGCGGACGAGGTTGATTACAGCAAGTTCGATGGCAGCCTGAAAGTCTATATCGGCCATCACGGAGACAAAGGCGCGCATGCCGCCGATGTGATCCTGCCGGCGGCTGCCTATACCGAAAAAGCCGGAACATACGTCAACACCGAAGGCCGGGTGCAGTTCGCTGAAAAGGCTGTGTTTGCGCCGGGTGATGCGCGCGAGGACTGGACAATCCTGCGCGCGCTGGCCGACGCCCTGAAGGTTGATGTGGGTTTTGACAGTTTTGAGCAGCTGCGCGATGCGATGGTTGCGCAAGTGCCTGCATTGGGCGTGGAAGCTCTGGCCGATTATGGCAGCGACCTTCCCGCAGGAGACGCTGCAATTTCCGGTGAAGTGGGCTATCCGGTGCAGGATTTCTACATGACCAACCCGATCGCGCGCGCCAGCGCGACGATGCAGCGTTGTTCTGCCGAACTGCTTCACGGTGAAGATTTTGCGGAGGCGGCGGAATGACAGCCTTCTTTCAGTCGCTTGGCATGTCTTACGAATGGGCGTGGTTTGTAGCCACGATCTGCGGCATCCTGCTGATCGCACTGCCGCTGATGCTGGCTGTGGCGATGGTTATTTACGTCGATCGCAAGGTGCTGGGCGCAATCATGCTGAGGCGCGGGCCAAACGTGGTCGGGCCTTTTGGCATTCTGCAAAGTTTTGCGGACGGGCTGAAAGTGTTCCTGCAGGAAACGATCATTCCAAGCGCCGCGAACAAGGGCCTGTTCCTGATCGCGCCGATCATCACTTTTGCTGTTGCCCTGCTTGCCTGGGCGGTCATCCCGTTCAATTCAGGCGCGGTGCTGGCCGATATCAATGTCGGGCTGCTCTATGTTCTCGCGATATCCTCGCTTGGGGTTTATGGCGTGGTGATTGCCGGTTGGGCGTCCAACTCAAAATACCCGTTCTTCTCGGCGATGCGAGCGGCCGCGCAGATGATTTCCTATGAAGTTTCAATCGGTTTCATCCTGATCTGCGTTGTTCTGTGGGCCGGATCGTTCAACATGAACGATATTATCGAGGCACAGCGCGGCCACGGGCTGGGCTTTGTGAACGGCTTTGCATTCAATCTGCTGCTGTTCCCGATGTGGGTGATGTTTTTCATCTCATCATTGGCCGAAACCGCGCGTGCACCGTTTGACCTGACCGAAGCGGAAAGCGAACTCGTCGCCGGGTATCAGACCGAATATTCCTCGATGAGCTTCGCGCTGTTCTGGCTTGGCGAGTATGCCAACGTGCTGCTGATGTGCATGCTCAACGCTGTGCTGTTCTTTGGCGGATGGTTGCCGCCGTTCGAATGGGAGCCGCTTTACTGGATACCGGGCTGGATCTGGTTGTTCGGCAAAACGTTCCTGTTCTTCTTCATGTTCAGCTGGATCTGGGCGACGGTTCCGCGTTTCCGTTATGACCAGCTGATGCGGCTTGGCTGGAAAGTGTTCCTGCCGCTTAGCCTGCTGTTTGTTGTCCTGATTTCCGGCTATCTCATGCTTACGAGGTTCGCGGTATGAGCGTCGCTCAACTGGTTAAATCGTTCACCTTGTGGGAATTCCTCAAGGCCCATGCGCTGACCCTGAAGTATTTCTTCAGGCCCAAGGCGACGATCAACTATCCGTTTGAGAAAAACCCGCTTTCCCCGCGTTTTCGCGGAGAACATGCGTTGCGTCGCTATCCCAATGGTGAGGAACGCTGCATCGCGTGCAAGCTGTGTGAGGCGGTGTGCCCGGCGCAGGCTATCACGATCGAGGCTGAGCCGCGCGACGATGGATCGCGCCGGACCACGCGATACGATATCGACATGACCAAATGCATCTACTGCGGCTTTTGTCAGGAAGCCTGTCCGGTCGATGCGATCGTTGAAGGGCCGAACTTCGAATACGCGACCGAAACGCGCGAAGAACTGCTCTACGATAAATCCAAATTGTTGGCGAACGGGGACAAGTGGGAGCGGGCGATTGCCGCGAACCTTGAAGCCGATGCGCCCTACCGCTAGGGGCGCGCAGGGGGACCGGGCACAGCCATGATTCACGTATTCGCCTTTTATCTTTTCGCGGTTCTCACCATCGGGTCCGGGGCCGTCACGATCCTTGCGCGCAATCCCGTGCATTCGGTTTTGTGGCTGATTCTCGCGTTTTTCAACGCGGCCGGGCTGATGGTGCTGGCAGGGGCAGAGTTCATCGCGATGCTGCTGGTTATCGTTTATGTTGGCGCGGTTGCGGTGTTGTTCCTGTTCGTGGTGATGATGCTTGATATCGATTTCGCCGAACTGCGTGCCGGTTTTGTGAAAAATTTTCCGCTGGGCATCCTGATTGCGATCGTTTTGCTTGCAGAGATTGTTCTGGGGCTCAGCGCTTATCGCGCCGGGGCGCTGGAACTGGGAACGCCTGATGGATCGGCAGCGGCAATTGCCGGGGCTTCAAACATCGAATCCATCGGCGCGCTGCTTTACGGGCGTTACCTGTTCCTGTTTGAAGCGGCGGGGATCATCCTGCTGGTGGCGATGGTTGGCGCGATTGTGCTTACCCATCGTGAACGCACCGATACGCGCGATCAGGACATTGCAAAACAGATCGCGCGCCGCCCTGATGAAGCGACAATCAACACCCGGCCCGATATCGGCAAGGGGATTCAGCTATGATCGGTATCGAACACTATGTCGTCGTCAGCTCGATCCTGTTCGTGCTGGGGGTTCTGGGCATTTTTCTTAACCGCAAGAACGTGATCGTCATCCTGATGGCGATTGAACTGATCCTGCTGGCGGTGAACATCAATCTGGTGGCGTTCAGTTCCTATCTGGGCGATCTTACCGGGCAGGTTTTCGCGATGTTCGTGTTGACTGTGGCGGCCGGTGAAGCGGCCATCGGGCTTGCAATTCTCGTCATCTATTTCCGCGGTCGCGGCACGATCGCGGTCGACGATGTCAACCGGATGAAGGGGTAAGGCATCTTGGCTTCGATTCTGGCTATCGTTTTCCTGCCGCTGCTGGCAGCCCTGATCGCAGGGCTGGGCAATCGCGCGCTTGGCAACACCGTTTCCAAGGTTCTGACAACGGGCGCGCTGTTTATCTCGTGCGCACTGTCATGGCCGATCTTCCTGGGGTTTCTCAACGGAACTGCGCAGGCCGAAGTGGTGCCGGTGCTGCAATGGGTGCAATCGGGCACGCTGAGTTTTGACTGGGCGCTTCGGGTCGACACGCTGACGGCAGTGATGCTGGTGGTGATCACAAGCGTTTCCGCGCTCGTCCATCTTTATAGCTGGGGCTATATGGATGAAGACCCCGATCAGCCGCGGTTTTTCGCATATCTTTCGCTGTTCACTTTCGCGATGCTGATGCTGGTGACGGCAGACAATCTCGTCCAGATGTTCTTTGGCTGGGAAGGGGTGGGGCTTGCGTCTTATCTGCTGATCGGTTTCTGGTTCAAAAAGCCAAGCGCCAATGCCGCCGCGATCAAGGCGTTCGTGGTCAACCGGGTTGGCGATCTGGGCTTCATGTTGGGCATTTTTGGAACGTTTCTGGTGTTCGGCACCGTTTCGATCCCCGAAATTCTTGAAGCGGCGCCGGCGATGGCGGGGTCCTCCATCGGGTTCCTGGGCTATCGCGTCGATACGATGACGGTGCTGTGCATCCTGCTGTTCATCGGCGCGATGGGCAAATCCGCGCAGCTTGGGCTGCACACCTGGCTGCCCGATGCGATGGAAGGCCCAACGCCGGTTTCCGCCCTGATCCACGCAGCCACGATGGTCACGGCGGGCGTTTTCATGGTCTGCCGCCTGTCTCCGATGTTCGAAGCCGCGCCGATTGCGCTGGGCGTCGTCACGGTGGTTGGCGCGGCGACCTGCTTCTTCGCGGCGACGATTGGCACGACACAGTGGGATATCAAGCGGGTGATCGCGTATTCCACCTGCTCGCAGCTGGGATATATGTTCTTCGCAGCAGGGGTTGGCGCTTATGGCGCGGCGATGTTCCACCTGTTTACCCATGCGTTTTTCAAGGCGCTGTTGTTCCTTGGCGCAGGTTCGGTGATCCATGCGATGCACCATGAGCAGGACATGCGCTATTATGGTGATCTGCGTAAACACATCCCGCTGACATTCTGGGCGATGATGGCTGGCACGCTGGCGATCACAGGTGTGGGCGTTTACTGGCTGGGCGCTGGCTTTGCGGGCTTCCATTCCAAAGATGCGATCCTTGAGGTTGCCTTTGCCAGCGGTTCGGAAACCGGCATGCTGGCGTTCTGGGCCGGGGTCGTCGCCGCGCTGCTGACGAGCTTCTATTCTTGGCGGCTGATGTTCCTGACATTCTGGGGCAAGCCGCGCTGGATTGGCTCTGAACATATTCAGCATTCAGTCCACAAAACCCCAGAAGAAGTGGGTGAAGATACCACCGGCGGCTATCATCCGCATGAAAGCCCGATGGCGATGCTTGTGCCGCTTGGCCTGCTCAGCATCGGCGCGGTGTTCGCCGGGTATGTGTTCCACCATGCCTTTATCGATGAAGCCGGGTTCTGGGCCGGTTCGATCTATTTTGATGAGCATCTTGCTCATGCGATGCATGAAGTGCCGTTGCTGGTGAAACTGGCCGCAACGATCGTGATGATCATCGGTCTGGTGATCGCCTGGTATGCCTATATTCGCAAGACTGACTTCCCGGCCAAGTTCGTGAAGGAATTCAGCGCGCTGCATAAATTTGTGTTCAACAAATGGTATTTTGACGAGCTGTATAACATCGTGTTCGTCAAGCCCGCGTTCTGGCTTGGCCGCGTCTTCTGGAAAGCTGGCGATGTCGGCATCATCGATCGCTTCGGGCCTGATGGTGCAGCCTGGGCGGTTTCACGCGGTGCGGTTTATGCGCGCAAGATCCAGTCCGGCTATCTCTATTCCTATGCGCTGGTGATGCTGCTGGGGCTGGTCGCGGCGCTGAGCTGGGTGATGGCAGGATAAGATGATGGCTGGTTTTCCGATCCTCACCCTGATGCTGCTGGTGCCGCTGGTTGCGGCTACGGCTTGTCTGTTTGTCGAAGCCAAAGCGGCGCGTTCGGTTGCGCTTGTGGCCACGCTGATCAATCTGGCGCTGGGCGTTGTGCTTTGGGCCAATTACGAAATTGGCGGTGCGCAATGGCAGTTTACCGAACGTGTCGAGCTGTTTGCCGGGTTCTCCTATGCATTGGGCATTGATGGCATTGCCCTGATGCTGATCGTGCTTTCGGTGTTCCTGATGCCGATCTGCATTGGCGCAAGCTGGGAATCGATCCAGAAGCGGGTTGGCGAATATATGGCCGCGTTCCTGCTGATGGAAACGCTGATGATCGGCGTGTTCGCGGCGCAGGATCTGTTTCTGTTCTACATCTTCTTCGAAGCCGGACTGATCCCGATGTATCTTATCATCGGCATCTGGGGCGGCGATAACCGCATCTATGCGGCCTACAAGTTCTTCCTCTACACGCTGCTCGGCTCGGTGCTGATGCTGATCGCGATGATGTGGATGGTGAACGAGGCGGGCACCAGCGACATCCCGACGCTGATGGCCTATGATTTTGCGGAAAACGCGCAAACCTGGCTGTGGCTGGCGTTCTTTGCCAGTTTCGCGGTGAAAATGCCGATGTGGCCGGTGCACACCTGGTTGCCGGATGCGCACGTTCAGGCGCCGACTGCAGGCTCGATCATCCTCGCCGGGGTTTTGCTCAAGATGGGGGGCTATGGGTTCATTCGCTTCTCATTGCCGATGTTCCCCGAAGCATCCGCGCAGTTTGTGTGGCTGGTTTTCACGCTTTCGATGATCGCCGTGATCTACACCAGCCTTGTCGCGCTGGTGCAGCAGGACATGAAAAAGCTGATCGCCTATTCTTCGGTCGCGCACATGGGCATCGTCACCGCCGGTGCATTTGCCTTCAACGTGCAGGGCATTGAAGGCTCGATGATCATGATGCTCAGCCACGGGCTGGTTTCGGGCGCGCTGTTCCTTGCCGTTGGCGTCATTTATGATCGCTTGCATACGCGTGAGATCGATCGCTACGGCGGCCTGTCGATCAACATGCCGCAATATGCGATATTCTTCATGCTGTTCACGATGGCCTCGATCGGCCTGCCGGGCACCAGCGGATTTGTCGCCGAATTTCTAAGCCTCGCCGGGATTTATCAGGTTTCGACATGGGTCACTCTGGTGTGCACCACCGGCATCATTCTGGGCGCGGCTTATATGCTCTATCTCTATCGCCGGGTTGTGTTCGGCGAACAGAAAAACGCCGATGCCGCCGCCATGCCCGATCTCACAATGCGTGAGCTGGCGATGATGGTTCCACTGGCGCTGGCAGTATTGTGGATGGGTGTTTACCCGGAAAGTTTTCTGGCGCCGATGCGTGCGGATATCGCCGCGCTTGATGCCCGGATTGCCCGCGCGGCTCCCGAGGGCGATTCCCAGCTGAAAATAGGGCCGCCCAAATCGGACAAAGCCGATGCGGCGCATGGTGAAGAAGCAGAACACGGGGGGGCGCACTGATGGAATTTTCCGGTTCCCTCGCGCTTGTCGCGCCCGAGATCGTCCTCACCGTTGCCG
Source organism: uncultured Sphingomonadaceae bacterium (assembly GCA_947258815.1). GTDB lineage: Bacteria > Pseudomonadota > Alphaproteobacteria > Sphingomonadales > Sphingomonadaceae > Novosphingobium. The sequence continues at coordinate 34,940 of CAMYJW010000028.1, read as the reverse complement.
GTCTGGTGCTGTTGCTGGTTGCCGCATGGGCGGGTGACAAGGCCGCGCGCACGATCAGCATAATTGCGGTTGCCGCACTGGCCGCCGCTGCGTTTCTCGTCGCGCCTGCGTTGTGCAGCGGTGCATCGGGCGCGGACACAATTGCCTTTCTCGGGCAATACAAGGCCGATGCCTTCGCCAGTTTCGCAAAGCTTCTGATCTATGGCGCGGCAGGTGCCTCGCTGATGATCGCACCGCCATATCTTGAGCGTTTTGGCGCTATGCGCGCGGAATATCCGGTGCTGATCGTGTTTGCCGCAGTCGGCATGGGCATGATGGTGTCGGCGACGGACCTGCTTACCCTATACATCGGGTTGGAGCTTAACTCGCTCGCCGCTTATGTGCTTGCGGCCTTCTTGCGGACCGATAATCGCTCTGCCGAGGCTGGCCTTAAATATTTCGTGCTCGGCGCATTGGCGAGCGGCATCCTGCTGTTCGGCATGAGCCTGACTTACGGCTTCACGGGAACGACAAGTTTTGAAGGCATTCGCGCGGCGCTTGATGGCAGCATCGCAACTGGCACGGTGTTCGGCATCGTGTTCATGCTGGCCGGGCTTGCTTTCAAGGTCAGCGCAGTTCCCTTCCATATGTGGACGCCTGACGTTTACGAAGGCGCGCCAACCCCGGTGACGACCTTCTTCGCCACCGCGCCCAAAGTTGCGGCATTGGCGCTGACGATGCGTGTGGCGCTCGATGCGTTCGGTACGCAGGCGCTTGCCTGGCAACAGATCATTATTTTTGCGGCGCTGGCTTCTATCGTTGTCGGCGCGCTGGGGGCGATCGGGCAAACCAATATCAAGCGGCTTCTGGCTTATTCGTCGATCAACAACATCGGCTTCATGCTGATCGGTCTGGCCGCGGCAACGCAGGCAGGCGCATCGGCGATGCTGGTCTATCTTGCGATCTATGTCGCGATGTCGCTGGGCGGGTTTGTCGCCGTGCTGATGCTGAAAGATGCGGATGGTAACGCGGTGGAAGATATCGCGGATCTTGCCGGGCTTTCGCAGCATCGCAAAGTGTTGTCGCTGTGTATCGCGATGATCATGTTCAGCCTTGCCGGAATACCGCCGTTGTTTGGCTTCTGGGGCAAGTTCGTGGTGTTCCAGGCTGCGGTTCAGGCCGATATGGTTGCACTTGCCGCGTTTGGTATTGCCGCATCGGTGATCGGCGCGTTCTACTACATCAAGATCGTCAAGATCATCTATTTCGATGAACCTGCAAACAAGGCGACTGGCAAGAGCGACTGGGCGCATCAGGCCATCTTGGCGCTGTGTGCCGCTTTCATTTCGCCGCTTGGCTATTTGCTGACCAAGTGGCTGGGTTCACTGGCCGACAGCGCGGCCGCTTCGCTGTTTTCCGTGGTCTGATCGCGGCACTTGCTGGAAATTCTTGCCGAAACCGGATCGACCAACGCCGAAATCGCGGCGCGGATCGCGTCTGAAAATCCGCCCCCGGAAGGGCTGTGGCTTATTGCTGACAGGCAGACCGCCGGCAAAGGCCGCCTCAACCGCGACTGGCTTGATGGCGAAGGCAACTTTATGGGGTCAACCGCCGTCCATCTTGCGCATGGCGATCCCCAGCCTGCTTCGCTTTCGCTGGTGGCGGGGCTGGCCGTTTTTGAAGTGATTCAAAGTTTCGTTTCCGATGATCGCGCGATCCATCTGAAATGGCCCAACGATCTGATGGCGGGCAACGCCAAGCTCGCGGGAATACTGCTGGAACGCACGGGCGACACCGTGGTTGTGGGCATCGGTGTGAACCTTGTCGCTGCGCCTGCCGTTTCGGGCCGCGCAACCGCCGCGCTTGGCGATTTCGCAGCCGCGCCATCGCGCGATGCGTTTGCCGCGCGTCTCGACGGGCAGTTTGCAGTGGAACTGGAACGGTGGCGGACTTTTGGCGTAGAGTCGATCATCCGGCGCTGGGTGGCAGCAGCGCATCCGATGGGCACGCTGTTGCATGTCACCGAACCTGACGGAACGCACAGTGAGGGCGCATTCGCCGGACTTGACCAGACCGGGGCGTTGCAACTTCGCTTGGCGGACGGGGCAATGCGTGCCATTCACGCGGGCGATGTCTTTCCCGTCACCGACAACACATGAGGATGTAGGCTAACGATGCTTCTGGCGATTGATGCGGGCAACACGAATGTCGTTTTTGCCCTGTTTGACGGGCGCGAATTGAAAGCGCGCTGGCGCATCGCGTCTGATCCGCGCCGGACGGGCGATGAGTATGCGGTCTGGCTGTTGCAACTCCTCAAGATTGAGGGCGTTGATCGTAAGCAGGTCGATCAGATCATCGTCTCCACCGTGGTGCCGCGCGCGCTGCACAATATCGGCGTGCTCTCACGCAATTATTTCGGAATCGAACCGATGATCGCCGGACAGGCTCCGGTCGAGTATGAAATAGAGATCGATGTAGAGCAGCCAAGTTCGCTGGGTGCGGACCGGGCCGTCAACGCGATTGCTGCGCATGCGAAGTATGATGGCGATCTTGTCGTTGTCGATTTCGGCACGGCAACCACGTTCGATGCGGTCGATTTCAACGGGGCCTACAAAGGTGGAATCATCGCGCCGGGCATCAATCTTTCGCTTGATGCGCTGGTCGGAAACACGGCGATGCTGCCGCGTATTGCCATCGAAACACCCAAAAGCAACAGCGTGATCGGCCGCAATACCGAAGATCAGATGCTGATCGGGGTGTTCTGGGGGTATGTTGCGATGATGGAAGGGCTGATCGCACGCATGCGCAGTGAAATCGGCCGCCCGGCCAAAGTGATCGCCACGGGCGGACTGGCGGTTCTGTTTGACGAGGCGACGGACATTTTCGATGCCGTCGATGCCGATCTGACGCTTGACGGGCTTGCACTGATGGTAGAGCGGGCACCCAAAACGTGAAGCCCGGTTCCGAACTGCTTTTCTGCGCGCTCGGTGGATCGGGCGAAATTGGCATGAATGTCAATCTCTACGGCTGCGATGGCAAATGGCTGATGGTCGATCTGGGGATGACGTTCAGCGGAAACGAATATCCCGGCGTCGATCTGGTGTTTGCGGATCTCGAATTCATCGAGGATCGCCGCAAAGATCTTGTCGGAATTGTCCTCACGCATGCGCATGAGGATCATATCGGGGCAGTGCCCTATTTTGCCGCCGATCTTGGCGTGCCCTTGTATGCGACGCCGTTCACCGCCCGGCTTGTGGCTCGCAAACTGGAAGAGGCAGGCATTGCCGATACGGTTGAGCTGAATGTCATCGATCATCCCGACCGGTTTGAACTGGGGCCGTTCGGCATCCGCTATGTGCCGCTTGCGCATTCGATTGCAGAGGGCAACGCGCTGCTGCTGGATTCGCCATATGGGCGCGTCTTTCACACCGGGGACTGGAAGCTGGACGATGAGCCGCTGATCGGCACACCGGCGACCGCCGAAGAGCTGACTGCCATCGGTGACGAAGGCGTACTTGCGCTGGTTTGCGATTCCACCAATGTTTTCAACCCCAAAGCATCCGGGTCTGAAGGCGAAGTCAGTCGTGCGCTGATCGAGGAAGTGCGCAAACATCGCGGCAAGCGCGTGTTGGTTACAACGTTTGCATCGAATGTCGCGCGCCTGCAGACGCTGGGCGAAGTGGCGAAGGCGAACGGGCGCACGCTGTGCGTTGCCGGACGCTCGCTCGACCGGATGATCGAAGTTGGGCAGGCCAGCGGATATCTGAAGGATTTGCCCGAAACGGTTGATTTCGACACGGCGATGAGTATGCCGCGCGGCGAAATCCTGATCGTCGCGACCGGCGGGCAGGGAGAACCCCGCGCAGCCTTGTCGCGTGTAGCCGAAGGGTCACACCCCATATCGCTCGAAAAGGGTGATGTTGTTCTGTTTTCAAGCCGTCAGATTCCGGGCAATGAAATCGCGATCGGCAAAATCCAGAACCGTCTTGCGGAGCAGGGGATCGAGATGGTGACTGACCGCCAGAGCGACATTCATGTATCCGGCCATCCCGGTCGCCCCGAACTTGAAGCGATGTATGGCTGGCTGAGGCCGGAAATTCTGGTGCCCGTTCACGGCGAACTGCGCCACATGCGTGAGCAGGCCAGAGTGGGCAAGGCCAGCGGCATTGCCCGCACGGTGTTTCAGCAGAACGGCGATCTTGTGCGCCTTGCGCCGGGCAGGCCAGGTAAATTCGATGAAGTGCGGGCAGGGCGACTGGTGCTTGATGGCGATATCATCGTGCCTGCCGATGGCGATGCGGTTGTGATGCGGCGCAGGCTTGGGTTCGGCGGTATCGTGACAGTCGCCGCTGACAGGCGCGGCAACGTGGAAATCGGCGCGATGGGATTGCCGCTTGAGCAGGACTATGATGCGTTCGTGGATGAAGCGGCAAGCGATGTGGCCAAGGCACTGTCGAAAGTGAAAGGCGGCGATCGCGCGGATCGGCACGAAGCAGCCCGGCTTGCGGCCCGGCGCGCGGCAACGCGATGGTCCGGCAAGAAGCCGCAGGTTCAGGTTTTGCTGTTCGACTGATATTCTGAAGGTGGTGGACAAGGCGGATGGAATGGACGTCTATCATAGCGATTTATGCGCTGTTCTGGGTGCTTAGTGCGTTCCTGGTGATGCCGTTTGGCATTCGCACGCACGATGAAGCGGATGTCGCAAAAGTGCAGGGGCAGGCGGACAGCGCGCCTGTCAACTTTCAGCCAGGGCGCATCGCGCTGCGCGCTGCCGTTCTCGCGGCGGTCCTGTTTGGACTGTACTATGCAAACTACGTGAACGGGTGGATCACGCCCAACGATCTCAACTTCTTCGGAACGCCGCCTGGTTATGAAGGCTGAGTTGCTGGCCAGGCGGGCGATCCGGTCATGTCAGAGGCCGCGCCTTAACGTCGGTCCCCACCTGGTTCTGATCTTTTACGTGCGCAGCCTCTCAATGGACTGTGCGAGCGCCACATAGAGTTTGCCCATGTCTGATGACAGCAAAGTCACGCCAAGCGCGTTTCCGTCGCGCGCTGAAAGGACCTGGCGCAAGATTGCTTCAAAGTCGTGAATATACCGGCTGACATGCTCCCGGAAATCATTGTCCCGATCGAAGACCTGCTGGATGGCCTTGCTGTCGCCGGAATCGATCAGGTTGACTGCGCGCCGCGTGAAAATTCCGCGATCGCCTTTCAGATAACCCTCCCACGCCGTGTCGGAGACTTCGGTTGAAAGTGCCTTGGCGATATCGATCGCGTTCGAATTGAGCGATTCCGTGATCAGAGCGGCCCGGCGGGCAAAGTCATTATCGACCTGTTCCTGCGCACGCACGCGTGCATGAACAACCCGCTGTTCAAGATTTCCAACCAGTTCGTCGACTTTCGCCAGTTGATCGCGCAGCTGAATTGCCGCTTCCCGGCTGACCCCTGCGGCATGAGCGGCGGCATGTTCCAGCTGGCCTGCGGCCTCGGTGGCCTTGGCGCGCATTGCCTTGTCAATCGCTTCCCCGCTCGCTTCGCCGAGCTGTTCGGCGAGGGTGGAAATATTCGCCGCCCCGTGTTCGCCGATCGCCGAAACCGCGTCGCGTGCGGAAACATCAAGCTTGGCGATCGCGTTGGTTAGTTCGTCACTGACCTTGGTCGCAAGATTTTCGGCCTGTTCATGCAGTTGGCTCAGCGAGCGCGCATGTGATGACAGCGAGTCCTTATAAGAACTGGAATGATCGCGCAGAACGGTCTGTGCGCTGGAAATATCCTCGATCATCGTTTTGAGCTTGATGCCGGAGCTTTCGATCTGGTTCGCCAGAAAACGTCCGTTGGATCCCGCTGCTTCAACCGTTTCGCGCATCTTGCGCATGCTGGCTTCGAATGCGGCAAGCTGATCTTCTGACTGGTGGAGCGCGTTTGGCAATTCAACGCGAATCTGCTGCGAACTGGCCTGGGTGAGTTCAAGCAGTCTGACACTCGATTCGGTCATTTCAGCGATTTCGGTGTCTGTTTCGGCAAGCGCCGCGCGGGCCTGAAGCACGCGCTCTCCGATGCCGTCAAGCGACGCGGCAAGTTGTTGCTCGGTCTCGCTGGCGCGCGCGTTGATGCCCGTCATCCGTTCGATGCATTCAAGCAGTCTGATCGCTGCCGCTTCGGCCTGCTCCACGATCCGGGCACCGCGTTCTTCATGGATTTCCGCACGTTTGGCAAGTTCGTCGTCGATGGGAGCAAGCATGGCACCCAAGCGCTCAATTGCGGCTTTTTCAGCCAATTCAGCATCTTTGCGATAGGCATCGAGCTCGACCGTGAGTTTGCTGCGGCGCTGGGCAACGCCTTCTTCGATCAGACGCGCTTCCTCATCAATACTGGCAACGCGCGCGCGGGCGGCTTCGACAGCGTCCGTGTCCGCGTCTGCGATCCGGGTAAACAGGGAGCTACGCTCTTCCTCGATCTCGCGAAGTCTGTGGCGCCAACTGTCCTGTGCCTCGGTCTCGCTATCGAGCAGTTTGCTGCTGATCGCTCCGCCTTCATCACCAAGTGACCTGATCCGTTCATGCAAGGCGTTCAGGGTGGCTTGTTCACGCTCGTTCAGTTCCGAACTGACCCGATCGAACTCGCTGGCGAATGCGGCAGCGCGATCGCGTAGCGTAGCGATTGCATCAATTTCCTGCTTTTCAAGTCTGGCACGGAATTCCTGGCTTTGCTGATGGAGTTCGGCAAAGCGGCCGTTTGCAATCTCTTCGAGCTGGCCGAAATGTTCGGTAAAGTCCGCAATGGTTTGGGCGGCGAGTTCGCGCACTGCTGCCACTTGCCGATCCGATGCCTGGCCAAATTCGTTTATCTTCTTGAATCCATTTGCCATATCTTCGATCTGCGCATGAGCTGTGCGCCCGGCATTGCCGATATTGTTGGTCACATCCTTGGCGGAACTGGCGATCACGGGCAGCTGTCCGCGCAGCTTTTCCATGTTTTCGAGCGCGGTACCGCTGACGGTGCCGATCGTTTCGATGCGTTCGCTGTTTTCCCTGATCAGATTTTCAAGCGTATGTGCATTCTGGGAGAGCCTTTCCGTCGCGACCCGCCCCAGCGCTTCCAGATCACGGGTTTCGGAGGCCAGAAACTCCCGTGCAAGGCTCAACTCCTGATTCAGAGTGAGCAGACGTGTTTCAAGGCGTTCGGATTCCGCCGACAAAAGGCGTGCGGCATGGCCGAATTTCGTCGCCTCGCGCGTGCCGTTGCGCATGAAGATCAGCCAGGCAATGCTGATCAGCAAAACCGGCACCGACCAGTCCGTCAGAATTGCCGTCCAGCCGGCCAGCGAGGTTGTGGCGGAAAGATCCGCGAAGCGCGAAACAGCAAAAAGCGTCGTCCATCCGGTTATCGTTACAAGCGCAAGGACCGCCGGAAGCCACGAGGAAACCGGGCGATAAGCGTCATCAAATGCCGCAAGATCGTCAGCCATTTCTTCATGCATAACATCAGAATCCGGTGCTTTAGCACTGGATTCATAGTGTTTTTCGTCACGCTCGATATCCTCGGCGTGCTGTCCTTCGGGTTCTGCCGGAATGTCTCCGGAATTCCCGAATGCGATGATGCGCGATCCCCCAGCCATACCCGATAGTATCACGAATGCGCCAAGTATAAACCCCAGTTTAACTTTACCGCGCCTAGAGTGTCCGACATGGCAATTGAAGCGGGTGCTCTTGATGCGACTTTGGCGGCTGCGGCGGGCGATGATGCTGCGCTGAACGCCGAATTGCGCGAACTGTTTCGTGAAAGTGTCGCGCGGCAGGTCGATCTCCTCGCGCGCGCGCGCTGCGATGGAAACTGGCGGGTTGCGGCGATGCGGCTCAAAGGCCTCGCCGCAAGTTTTCAGGCGGAGACGCTGATCGCAATGGCTGATGATGCCCTCGATGCGGCACCCGGAGAGCCAACCGTTGTAAGGAAACTCAACGAGTTCCTGAACGAGTTTTCCATCGACTGAACCAACGCAGGCAGGCACTGGCAATAGGTGTGCGATCTGGCCTAAGGACGCGATACGTTGCCTGGAGAATCCTGCTGCGCACCGCCCTTTTATCCATGATCGAACCAGCCGATGCGGGCTTGCCGCTACGGCGGGCCTATTTGCGTGTGGGCGGCAGGTCACTGGCGCGGCATCAGCTTGATCTTGCCGGCGCGCTGGAGTGCGCGCGCATCATCTGCATATCGAGGGCGGTAGAGCCGGAACTGATCGCGCTTCAGCATGTTGCGGAAGCCGCTGGCATGAAATTTCATGTGATATCCAGCCCGCAGGAGCTGGGTGGATTGATTGCTGAGCGTGATGAAATCATCGTGTTTTCAGAAGGTTTGCTGGCCGCCCCGGACGAAGCGACAAGGCTGCTGGAAGAAAGTCAGGCGGTGGTGGTCCAACCGGTGGAAACCGGAGTTTCTGCCGGGTTTGAACGCATAGATCTGAACCACGCGGCTGCCGGATTGATGCGGATTCCAGGCAGACTCGTCGAACAGCTTTTCGAACTCCCGCCCGATTGCGATGTGCCATCGGCGTTGACCCGTATCGCGCTGCAGGCGGGTGTTGCGATGCGCAGTTTACCTGCAAATGCGCAAACGGTGTTCATCTGGGCGATGATCCGCAGTGAATCCGAAGCCTATGCCGCAGAGAACAGATGGCTGACCAGACAACTGGAAGAGAGCGGCGCTTCGACTCCCGGCCGTGCGGTTGCCCGTGCAGGAGTGATGACATTCGGCTCTTCGTTGCTGCATTCGGGAAATGCCGGTAAAGCTGCCGCTCTGGCAACGATTGCATTACTGATATTTGCGCTCGGTCTGGGCTGGCTGGGGGCGGTGATCGCAGGACTGATGCTTTGCGCGCTCGCCTGGATATCCTATTGCGCGACACAACTGCTCTATCGCATAGAAAACCCGAAAACCGGCGAGGCACGAAGTTCGGAAGGCAGGATCGTCATGCTGGGCTGGCTGTTGGATCTGGTGTTGGTTGTGCTGGTATTCTGGAGTGGCCAACAACACGATCCGCAGCCAGTCCTGTACTTGGCTTTTGCACCGGTGATGTTGCTGTTGCTGGTCAGGCTTGTGCCACAGATCGTGAACGGGTCCGGTGCGGTCTGGGTTGGTGATCGAACGGTTCTGGCGCTCATTCTGGCAGCGGCCGCCGGATTTGGCATTCTTACAGTCGCCACGCCGGTTCTTGCCACGATACTGGCGGCTGTCTGCATTGTCGGTTCGGCCGGAAAACGCGGATAACACGACTTTAACCATGGTGCGCTATGGCAGGGGCATGATCGAGACAGCTGTCGACACACAGAACGCAGGTTCAATCGAAGCGACGATGCAACGCGAGCTTGCGCTTGGCGATGCGGCGGTGGAAGGCGTGGTGCCGATATTGCGGCATTTGCTTGCCAGCGATAGCAACGCCTTGTTTAGTGAGGAAATTGTTGCCCGGGTGCGCGGCATGGCACACGCGTTTGCCGCGCAGTTGATTGAGCGGATTTGGCTTGTCGCCCGCGAAACGCACAATGGCGCCGACGACGCGGAAGCGGAACAGGGGCAGGCGATTGTCAGTGCGCTGACGGACGCATTTGCAAACGACACAGTATTTTTGCACCATGTCCATGCGCTCGCGCTGGAATGGCAGTTGACCGAGCGCCTGCAGTCGCGGCTTGGCGTGGATCCGGTGGTTTCGCCGTTGCTTCAATCGCAGATCGCATCGGCCCAGCCCGCGACATCTGCCCTGGCGATGAAGCTTCTCGCTTCGCAGGCACGTTTTTGTCAGGCGCAACGGCGCATGCATCAGCCGCTTGTCGAAGTTCCCGATGAAGTCTTGGCCCGGCTTGTGAAATTGACTGCCGAAGTGCTTGAAAAGGCAGGGTATACAGGCGGCGATCTGGCGCAACGTGCAAGCGAGGTTCTTGCAGCTCGCGACAGTGCAGAGACTCGCCTTGGCCAGATTTCGGCATTATTGACCGGGATGGGGGGCGAGGCCGTTTCAGCTCTTTCGATCACGCACGCCGGACCGGCGATCTTCCTGTCGGCTCTGGCAATGGGGTCGGGGATGGGCCGCGATGCCGCCGTCCTTGCGACGAACGAGGCGCAGCGTGCCCGTTTCGCACTGGCGCTTCGCGCAGCGGGGCTGAATGCGGCAGGTATTGAAGCGCAGTTCCTGGCGCTGCACCCCGATATTACTCTTCCCGAAGGTTTCGAGCGGCTTGGGGCCGACCGTGCGGCGGCAATTCTTGCTGTTGGCGATGGTTCCAACGGTGGATGACCATGCCTGGCAACAGCACGATCATGGCGCGGGCGCTTAGCGACGATGCCGACCGTCTGATTTCAGCGGATGATCCTCTCGCCGCGCTGCAATTGCAATGTGGCGGCGATATTCCCGGCACGATTGCAATTCCCGCACTGCTCGAAGCCGTGCGCAAGGCGCGCCGCTATCATCTTAAACTTGCGCGCACGATCAACGCGCAAACCGATAGCGATGCGATTTCCGCCTGGGTTGAAGTCAGCCCGCGCGATGACGGGAGCCTTGGCTGCGATATTGATGTGCACAGCTGGACCGCTTCGGCACTGGCGCCTGAGGAACCGGTTCGGACAGGGCAGATCCGGGCGGAAATAGATCGCCAGATCGCCGGCTTTTCGGCCATGCTGGACCCGGCACAGAATCTTCTGACTTTCGAGGCGCTGGCACCCGATCTTGATGAACTTGCCGATGCCATGGCCGACGCGTGCGGGCAGCCCTGGACCGACTTTGTTGAAATTGCGGGGATGAGCCATCGCCAGCCGCTGCATTGGCGATTGCTTGACGGTGCCAAGGTTGTGATTCCCGGCTCCCAACGAAGCTGGCGTGCGGTGTTAAATCCTCAAGCCAGCGCTGGAACAGAGCCTTCCGGGTTTGAACTGCTTCTGGTCCCCAATGAGCCGTTGCCGGGAGAGGCGCTGGATCATGATGCAGAACCTGCTCGGCCGATTGCGCCGGCGCAAGGGCTGGTCGGGCAGGATATCGCGCCGGTCCTCAAGCAGCCGATCGCCCGGATTATCGCCAACGCTGAAACCATTCGCACGCGACTGGCAGGCCCGCTGCCTGATGAGTATGCCGATTATGCTGCGGAGATCGCCACCGCCGGGAAGCATCTGCTTGGTCTGCTGGACGATCTGGCGGATCTGGAGGTCGTCGAAGCGGAGGATTTTCTGACCGAATCCGAAGAGATCGATCTTGCCGAAGTCGCGCAGCAGTCTGCCGGTATTCTGGGGGTGCGGGCGAAGGAAAGAAGCATCTTCATCGATGCGCCAAAGTCTGGAGAAAGCCTTGCCGTGATCGCCGATTTCCGGCGGGTTATGCAGATTTTGCTCAATCTTCTTGGCAATGCGATCCGTTATTCGCCCGAAGGGTCTGAAGTCTGGGTCAGACTGGAAGCGCTTGAAGAACGCGGGCGCGTAACCGTCGCCGATCAGGGGCCGGGGCTGTCCGCCGAAGACAGCGTAATCGTGTTCGAGAAATTTGAACGTCTCGGGCGAAGCGGCGATGGCGGGACCGGGCTTGGGCTTTATATTTCGCGCAAGCTGGCAAGGGCCATGGGCGGCGAATTAAGTGTCGAGAGCGCTCCGGGACAAGGCGCGCGCTTTATACTGGAACTGCCAACAGCGATTGGCGCAGCGCCCTGAATTAGCCCGCTCTGCGGGTACGGCGCGAAAGCCAGATCAGCACCAGCCCAACCACTGCCAGAATCGCTCCATTCACGGCCCATTGCCGGTCCGCAAGCATGAAGCTTGATGCGGGCCACATGATGATGCCGAGCCCCTGACCGATCCACAGCAGCCCCATCAGCGTTGCCAGAACACCGATGAGCGCCACCAGGAACCGGATCAGCCGCATTCGCGATCAGCGCTTTTCGAGCGGCACGTAGTCACGCTGGACCGGCCCGGTATAGAGCTGGCGCGGACGCCCGATCTTCTGGCCGGGGTCTGAGATCATTTCGTTCCACTGGGCAACCCAGCCAACCGTGCGGGCCAGCGCGAAGAGGACCGTGAACATCGTGGTCGGGAAACCGATCGCCGAAAGGATAATGCCCGAGTAGAAGTCGACGTTCGGAAACAGCTTCTTCTCTGCGAAATAATCGTCGTTGAGGGCGATCTCCTCAAGCTGCAGCGCGGTTTCGAACAGCGGATCGTCAACCTTGAGCGCATCGAGCACTTCACGAACGGTCGATTGCATAACCGTCGCGCGCGGATCGTAGTTCTTGTAGACGCGGTGGCCAAAGCCCATCAGCCGGAACGGATCGTCCTTGTCCTTGGCGCGTTCGATATAGTGCGGAATCTTGTCGGGCGTGCCAATCTCGCGCAGCATATTGAGCGCGGCTTCATTCGCCCCGCCATGCGCCGGACCCCAAAGGCATGCGATGCCCGCCGCAATACAGGCGAACGGGTTCGCGCCCGATGAGCCTGCAAGCCGGACGGTTGATGTCGATGCGTTCTGCTCGTGATCGGCGTGAAGGATGAATATCCGATCCATCGCGCGTTCAACGGCGGGATGAAGTTCATACTCTTCGGCAGGCACCCCAAAAGTCATGCGCAGGAAATTGCCGGTGTAGGACAGCGAATTGTCTGGGTAGAGGAACGGCTGTCCGATCGCGAATTTATATGCAGCGGCTGCAATAGTCGGCATTTTCGCAATCAGACGATGCGAGCTGATCCGGCGGTGTTCCGGGTCGGAAATATCCGTGCTGTCATGATAAAAGGCCGAAAGCGCGCCGACGACACCGCACATCACGGCCATGGGATGCGCATCGCGGCGGAAGCCCTTGTAGAACTGCAAAAGCTGTTCATGAACCATCGTGTGACGTGAGATCGTGTAATTGAAGTCCGTCATTTCCTGTTGCGACGGCAGTTCGCCATTGAGCAGCAGGTAGGAGACTTCCATGAAGCTGGAACTTTCCGCAAGCTGGCCAATGGGATACCCGCGGTGGAGCAGGACGCCTTCTTCGCCGTCGATATATGTCAGTGCGCTTTCACAGCTTGCAGTAGAGGTGAAGCCGGGGTCAAACGTGAACATGCCCGTGTCCGCGTAAAGTTTGCGGATATCGACAACGTCGGGACCGACGCTGCCTTTCAGAACGGCGAAGTCGGCAGTCTGATCGCCAGCGCTGAGTTTTGCTTGGTCACCCACGTAAGATACTCCTTAAATCTGTTGTCCGACCGGGCTTTCGGCCTGTGCGGTAATCCGCGCAAGGCTCTCATCCCGGCCGAGCAGAACCAAAACATCGAAAATTCCTGGCGAGGTGGTTTGCCCCGTCAGGGCCGCCCGCAAGGGTTGCGCAAGCTTGCCCAAGCCCAGTTCGAGCTCTGCGGCCATCGCCTTGAGACTGGCTTCCAGCGTCTCAATTGTCCAGTCCGATTCACACTCAAGTCGCGTGTGGATCATCCCCAGGCGCTCGCGCGCGTCGTCTGTCAGCAGTGCCTTTGCCTTGTCGGTAAAGGCAAGTGGCCTTTTAGCAAACAGGAAACCGGCACTTTCGGCCAGTTCGTTTAGGTTGCCCGCGCGAACCTTGAGAACCGGCATCGCGGCGCGCAGCAAACCCTTGTCAATATCACCGGCGATACGTGCTGCCGCCAGTTCGGTGAGGCGGGCATCGTCGGCCTCGCGCAAATACAGGCCGTTCAGGTGCTGGAGCTTGGCCAGGTCAAACCGCGAGGGCGATTTGCCGACGTCCGCGATATCGAACAGGCTGACAGCCTTCTCGCGGTCAATGATATCCTCGTCGCCATGGCCCCAGCCAAGCCGCAGGAGATAGTTGAACATCGCTTCCGGCAAAATGCCCATTTCGTCGCGATAGGTATCGACACCCAGTGCGCCATGCCGCTTTGACATTTTCGCACCATCGGCACCGTGGATCAGCGGTATATGACCATAGGAGGGCGCGTCCCAGCCACCTTCGATGGCGTTCATTGCATTGATGACGATAAGCTGGCGAAACGCATTGTTCAGGTGATCGTCGCCGCGAATGACATGCGAAACGGCCATGTCGTGATCGTCTATCACCACCGCAAGCATATAAGTCGGCGTGCCATCGGAGCGCAGAATTACGAAATCGTCCAGTTCCTCGTTCTGAACCGCAACGCGGCCCTGAACCATATCTTCGATCACGGTTTCACCTTCTCGTGGCGCTTTGATGCGCACGACAAAAGGCGTGTCGGCCGGATGACCATCAGGACCGACATCGCGCCATTCGCTGTTCAGGCGAAAAGTTTCCCGCTGTTCCTGCGCTTTCTTGCGGCGTCCGGCGAGATCTTCGGGCGTGATGTAACAGCGATATGCATGGCCGGAATCAAGAAGCTGGGCGGCGACCTGGGCATGCCGATCGGAGCGAGCGAACTGGTAAACAGCCTCGTCGTCTCCTCCCAGGCCAAGCCAGTCCAGTCCATCGAATATCGCGGCAATCGCTTCGTCTGTAGACCGTTTGCGGTCCGTATCTTCAATTCGCAGCAGGTATTTGCCGCCGTTGTGGCGGGCAAACAGCCAGTTGAACAGCGCGGTGCGCGCGCCGCCGATGTGCAGAAACCCGGTCGGTGAAGGGGCAAAGCGAGTGACAACGCCCTGACGGTTCTCGCGGCTGTTGACGACACTGCCGCTTGCCATTGCCGTTTCCTTCCTGTCCAATGTCTTTCATGGCCAGTGAAGCCACGCGTTCCGATCAAGCACCCGATACCTCGCCATGGGGCGCTGCAGTGCAACAATTCTCTTGGCGCAGGCCGGGCCGTTTGTCGAGAGTTTTGGCGGGAATTGAACGATTTCTTGCAGAATCAGGTTTCGATCGCGGGCCGTGGCTTGCAGTTGCCTTTGCTGCAGGGATTGCCGGGTGGTTTGCGATGGCGAGCCAATGGCAGTGGATTGCGCTGGTCATCGCATGTCTGACGATCGCCGCAACCGCGTTTCTTTTGCTTCGCGCGGATGGTGCATATCCATATTCCCGGCAGGCGCTGATTGCCTTGCCACTGCTTGTCGCGGTCGGATGCGGGACTGTCTGGAGTAAATCGGAACTGGCCGGAGAGCCGGCAATACAGCGGCCTGCAGTCGTCTGGCTGACCGCGACGGTGCTTGACCGGCAGGAGCAGCCTTCAAGAGACCGGATTCGTCTTGTGCTTGCAACCCGCAAGCCTGAATCGGGGCAACCAACGCGAATCCGGGTGAACCTGCCCGAAGCGCTGGACGATCCCGGCCTTTCGATATCGGCGCAAGTGCGCGTCCGCGCCCGCCTGATGCCGCCCACATCGCCGATGCTGCCGGGCGGATACGATTTTGCGCGCGTTGCCTGGTTTCAGGGGCTTTCCGCGACCGGGACGGTGATTGAGCCGGTAAAAATCCTCACTCCGGGGCGCGAAAGTTCGGGAATTCGCGTGATGCAGAACCGGCTTTCCGATCATGTCCGAAGCAATCTCGATGGGTCGCGGGGCGGAATTGCCGCAACGCTGGCAAGCGGCGATCGGGGCGCAATCGAGCAGCGCGATGCGCAGGCGATGCGGGATTCCGGGCTTGCGCATTTGCTTTCGATCAGCGGACTTCATGTCAGTGCCGTGATCGCTGCGACATACCTGTTTGCCATTCGCCTGCTGGCGCTTTGGCCTTGGCTGGCGCTGCGTGTTCGCTTGCCGATTCTCGCGGCGGGGGCAGGGGCTCTCGCCGGCATCGGGTATACCCTGCTGACAGGGGCTCAGGTGCCCACGGTGCGATCCTGTATCGGCGCGTTGCTGATTCTCATTGCGCTGGCAACGGGGCGCGAGGCACTTTCGATGCGGATGCTCGCCGTGGCCGCATGTGTCGTCTTGCTGCTCTGGCCGGAATCGCTGACGGGGCCAAGCTTTCAGATGAGCTTTGCCGCGGTGATGACAATCATCGGTCTGGGTACGAGTGACACGATCCGCACGTTTCTGGCGCCGCGTGAAGAAAGCTGGCCGCTTCGCCTCAGCCGTTACATCGGCATGCTTTTCCTGACGGGCCTGGCCATCGAAATCGTGCTTATGCCGATTGCTCTATACCATTTTCACCGCGCCGGAATTTTCGGCGCGTTTGCCAACGTTATCGCGATACCTTTGACAACGCTGTTCGTGATGCCGCTGATCGCGATTGCGCTTTTGCTGGATATTGTTGGCGCGGGTGCGCCAGCGTGGTGGATGGCGGACAAGGCGATCGGTGCGCTGCTTGGCCTGGCGCACTGGGTTTCCTCGCAACCCGGCGCGGTCAGAATCATGCCTGCGATGGGTGGTGCAAACTTTCTTCTGTTTCTGTCTGGTGGTTTGTGGCTGGCGCTATGGCGCGGAAGAATCCGCTATTTCGGGCTTGTCACCGCGATGTTGGGGGCCATCAGTCTTGCCCTGTTGCGCCCACCCGACATTCTGGTTTCCGGCGATGGTCGCCATGTTGGCATCACGGGCGAATCGACCGGCGAACTCCTTGTGCTGAGAGATACCCGCAGCGGCTTTGTGCGTGACAATCTCACCGAACTGGCGGGCATGAACGGAACCATGCGGTTGCTGACGCAATGGGAAGGCGCGCGCTGCAGCCGGGATTTTTGCGCTGTCGAACTCAATCGGCATGGGCGCATCTGGCATGTGCTCATCGCCCGAAGCCGCGATCATGTGCCCGAACGCGCGCTCGCCGCGGCGTGTGACAGGTCTGATATTGTCATCGCTGACCGCTGGTTGCCGCGCAGCTGCAAACCCGGTTGGTTGAAGATCGACAGGAGCACGCTGGCGAGAACCGGCGGAGTTACGATTGATCTCAAAGGCCGGAGCGTGCGCACGGTTGCCCAAGGTCAGGGAGATCACGGGTGGTGGCGCGGCGCGAAACGGTAAAATGATCGTTCCAACGCATGCGGATCTGGCCATGTCGCGGATCAGGCCATGTCGCGGATCAGGTTATATCGCAGATCAAACCATGCCGCAGATCAGCCTCCGCAAGAGATCCGTTCGGACTTCCCGAACTTGCGTCGACATATCCCTTGTCCGCCTGAATGGCCGGAGCTGTTCAGACACTTCGCCTGACTCAAATCCGGCCAGTCAGACGATAAACCCCTTTAATGATACCGCCGCAGCAGACCCGCAAGCTTGCCTTGAACAACAACATCTTCGGGTTGGTATATCTGCGGCTCATAGGCTGAATTCGCAGGGTCAAGCCGGATCATGCCGCTTTCATGGCGCAAATATTTGAGCGTCGCTTCCTCGCCTCTCACGAGCGCGACGATGATTTCCCCGTCGCGGGCTGTCTCGGTGCGTTTCACCAGCGCAAAATCGCCGTCAAAAATACCGGCATCGACCATCGAATCGCCCGACACTTCCAGCGCGTAATGATCGCCAGAGCCAAGCAATGCAGCCGGGACGGGCAGTGTTGACTGGCCTTCAAGCGCTTCGATCGGCGCGCCGGCCGCAATCCTGCCATGCAAGGGAATTTCAATCACATCGTTTGCCGGGGCGGGTGTCGTCACCGGTTTTGGAGTGGACAGCGATGACGTGGACAGTGTTTTGGCAGGGCTTGCCGCGGGGGCAGGGACGGATGCCTTGCTGGCCAGATCCTCAGGCTGTCTGATCACTTCAAGCGCGCGGGCACGATTGGGCAGGCGCCGGATAAAGCCACGTTCTTCAAGCGCGGATATCAGCCGGTGAACGCCAGACTTCGATTTCAGATCGAGGGCGTCCTTCATTTCCTCAAAACTTGGCGAAACGCCTGTTTCCTCAAGCCGGATCTGAATAAACCGAAGCAATTCGTGCTGTTTGCGCGTCAACATCGTTCGCGGCCCTCCCGTGGGCGTTATAGTGAACAGATGTGGAACAATTAAGCAACGAAATTCCACCCGTCAAGTGATTCCGCCATTTTCGAGCAGAAATGCAAAGACCTCTTCGCCGATTGCCGCAGGCGGTGCATTCGCCTCGCGATCGATCAGCGCGTTGCTTGCGGAGAGCGCGGCAAGCGCGCCACTGTCCTGAATGGTCTGGCTTTGGATACTGGATCCGTTCCAGACGGCTCTGCGAAATTCCCGGCGCGAACCGTTTGCCGCAAGCTGTTCGCCCAGTGTTGTCCTGAAACGTCGCGGCAGCGGGTTGGCTGCGCCCAGCAGTTTGCGCAACAGCGGCAGCAGAAAGAGATAGGCAGTGACATGGCTGGAAACCGGGTTTCCCGGCAGGCCGAGAATAATCTGTCTGCCGTTCAGTCCTTCGCGCGTGGCGACCAGCAGCGGCTTGCCCGGTTTGATTGCGACGCGCCAGAAATCGATACTGGCGCCCCATGCCTCGATTGCCGGGCGCACAAGATCGTGATCGCCGACCGACGCGCCGCCGCTGGTGACGATAACGTCCGCGTCTTCTGCCCGAGCAAGCGTGTGTGCCATCGCCTTCAGGTCATCCGCGACGGGGCCGATCCGTTTGGCTTCACAGGGCAGGGTGCGGACCATCGCCAGTAACATGGCACCGTTGCTTGCGGGGATCTGATGCGGCGCGCACGCTTCGGGCGAAGCTGAAAGTTCGTCCCCACTGTCGATAATTGCGATCCGGGGCGCGCGGCGCACCGCAATGTTCCGGTTTCCCGACGAAAGTGTAAGAGCCACTTGCGCCGGGCCGATCCTGCTGCCTGTGGCCAGCACCTCGTCACCTTCGTTAAAATCAAGGCCTTTGCGGCGGATGTGTTTCGCGGGCGGATCGGGAGGCGTCCCTGTCAGCACGATAAGGTTGTCGGTGCGTTCGACATCTTCCTGAAGAATCACGCAGCCGGTTCCGTCGGGGATCAATGCCCCGGTTGCAATGCGCACTGCCTGGCCGGGTTCAACATGCCCGGCAAAAGGATGGCCCGCTGCGCTTTCACCGATGATGGTCCAGGGCCCGGCCAGATCGCCGGGTCTGACGGCATAACCGTCCATTGCCGAGAGATCCGCTGCGGGCTGCGTCCTGAAAGCGCGGACCGGCTCTGCAAGGTATCGGTTCAACCCGTTTTCAACATCGACATCGTCGACCGCCAACGGCGGCGCCAGATCGAGCAGGCGGGCTTGCGCTTCTTCAAGCGGTAAGGGAGCTGGTTTTGCCATCAGCGGTGGTCTGCCGCGCGCCATGTTCCCGATTTGCCGCCGCGTTTTTCGATCAGGCGGACATCCTCGATCACCATGCCCTTATCCAGAGCCTTCGCCATATCGTAAATCGTGATGAGCGCGATTGCGGCGGCTGTGATGGCTTCCATTTCAACGCCGGTCTTGCCGGTAAGCGCCGCGCTGGCGGTTGCGCGCACGCCATCGGTTTCGAATGCAAAATCCAGCGACACGCTATCGAGGGCGAGCGGATGGCACATCGGGATCAGATCAGCCGTTTTTTTCGCGGCCATGATCCCCGCAACGCGCGCCGTGGCAAGAACGTCTCCTTTGGGCGCATTTCCGGCGCGCACGGCCGCCAGCGCATCGGCTGACATGCGAATGCGGCCCGAAGCGATTGCGAGCCGCTGCGACGCGGCCTTCTGCCCGATATCGACCATGCGGGCGTTGCCCTTGTCGTCGAGATGGGTGAGCGAACTGTTGCCAGACGATGATTCCATAGCGCGACCCATGCCAGACAGTTGCGCGGGATAACAGTGTGCGCAAGCGATGGATTTGGCATTCGCTTTGTGCGAGAGTGCTTCGTTATGAACCGATCAGACGGATGAGATATGCGTACCTGGCGTTTTGAAGACGGTGGCTTTCTCGCCCTGATCGTGCTGATTTCCTTTGCGTTTGCGTGGCTGGTCGCCCCGTTTCTGGGCGCGATCCTGTGGGGATTGATCGTCGGTATCCTGTTCAGGCCGGTCTATCTCCGGCTCAACACCGCAACCGGGGGGCGCCGAAATCTCTCTGCCTCGCTGTGCCTGCTTTTGATCGTTGGCGTTGTGATTCTGCCCGCGTTTCTGCTGGCGATCAGCCTGGTTCAGGAAGCGGCCTCGATTTATGAAAGGCTGCAATCGGGCGAGATTGATCTTGGCGAGTTGTTTCGCACTGTTCAGGGCGCGTTGCCGGATTGGGCGGACAGGGCGCTGGCTCGCGCCGGGCTGACCGATCTGGAAACGGCCCTGGCGATGCTGGGGTCCAGCGTATCCGCAGTGCTGCGCAGTATTGCGTCGCGCGCATTATGGTTCGGACAAGGCGCGCTTGAGCTGCTCGCTTCGCTGGGTATCCTGCTGTATCTGGCGTTCTTCCTGTTGCGCGATGGCGATGCGATTGGCGCCAAAGTCAGCGCGGCGATGCCGCTGCGCCCTGAAATTCGCGATTCGCTTGTCGAGCACTTTATCATTGTTGTGCGCGCGACGATGCGCGGCACAGTGGTCGTTTCGGTGCTTCAGGGGCTGGTAGGCGGGATCATCTTCTGGATTCTGGGAATCGAAGCCGCCGTTCTCTGGGGGCTGTTGATGGCCTTGTTCTCGCTGTTTCCGGCGGTGGGAACCGGGGTCGTCTGGGTGCCGGTCGCGATCTATCTGTTCGCGACCGGATCAATCTGGGAAGGCGCGGTTCTTACGTTCTGCGGATTTTTCGTGATTGGCCTGATCGACAACCTGTTACGCCCGATTCTGGTGGGGCACGATGCCAAGCTGCCGGAGTTCGTTGTCCTGATAACAACCGTGGCGGGCCTGAAACTGATGGGGCTGAACGGCGTTGTGATGGGACCGATCATCGCTGCGCTGTTCCTGGCAGTCTGGCAGATTGCGACCGATCAGCGCGCGAAACTTGCCGCGAAAGAGGCAGACTCATCCCCTGAGTAGCGCGCGCGTTGCCGCTTCGATATCGGACTGGCGCATCAGGCTCTCGCCCACCAGAAAACAGCGCGCGCCGCAGCCTGAAAGGCGCTGAAGATCGCCATGATCGGCAATCCCGCTTTCGCTGACCAGCAGTGTGCCTTCCGGCGCAAGCGGGGCAAGCCGCTCGGTGATCGCGATATC
This sequence comes from uncultured Sphingomonadaceae bacterium, assembly GCA_947258815.1. Classification (GTDB taxonomy): domain Bacteria; phylum Pseudomonadota; class Alphaproteobacteria; order Sphingomonadales; family Sphingomonadaceae; genus Novosphingobium. Next base: position 14,006 of record CAMYJW010000028.1, on the reverse strand, counting down.
GGTTTCAAATCGCTTGAGATCGCGATTGTTGATGCCGATCAGGCGCGATTGAAGATCGGCAGCCCGTTCCATTTCGGCCTCGTTATGCACTTCCACCAGCACGTCCATTCCGCGCTCGATCGCTGCCGCTTCGATTTCCGCCATTGCCGCATCTTCAAGCGCGGCAACGATAATCAGGATCGCGTCCGCGCCAATTGCGCGGGCTTCGGCAACCTGCCAGGGATCGACCATGAAATCCTTGCGCAAAACCGGCAGAGTGCAAGCCGCGCGGGCAGCGATCAGGAATTCCTCATGCCCCTGAAAATAGGGGGCGTCGGTCAGCACCGAAAGGCAGGCCGCACCGCCCGCTTCATAGGCGCGGGCATGATCGGCGGGCTGGAAATCGGCGCGGATAAGGCCTTTCGAAGGCGATGCCTTCTTGATTTCCGCAATCAGACCGAAGCCGTTCGCAGCTTTTTCTTCAAGCGCGGCACGAAACCCGCGCGGGGCCGATTGTCCGGCCGCCGCATGATCGAGTGCGGCAGCGGAGCGTTCGGCCCGGCGCGCGGCCACTTCAATGCGCTTTGCATTGCAGATTTCGGTGAGCTTATCCATCGTCAGTTCTGCTCATTTTACCATATCGACCCAGCAATCAAGCAATGCTTTGGCCAGTCCCTTGTCAATCGTTTCCGCAGCTTCCTCAACGCCTTCGCGCCAGTTGCTTACTTCGTCAGCAACGATCAGCGCACCTGCCGCATTGATGAGGACAGCATCGCGATAGGCGCCTTTTTCTCCGATCAGCAAGCGGTTGAGCGCCGCCGCGTTGAAATCGGCATCGCCGCCGCGCAGATCGCCAAGGGGGTGGCTAGGCAGGCCAGCGTCGTCCGGCGAAACCGAGGTACCGATCTGCGGCATGTTGATCGCGGCGAGGCGCGTTGGCCCGGCAATCGAGATTTCGTCCAGGCCTTCCTCACCCGAAACGACAATCGCCGCTTCGCAACCCAGCAGAGCCATCGCCTCGCTGTAAACCGGGACTAGATCGGGCGTGGCGACGCCGACAAGCTGGCGGCGAACGCCAGCAGGATTGGCGAGCGGTCCGATGAGGTTGAAAATCGTGCGAATACCCAGCGATTTGCGGATCGGCATGACGTGTTTCATCGCCGGGTGGTGGGCCTGCGCAAACAGGAATGCGATGCCGATATCGGCAAGCGTTTCTTCCGCTTTTTCGCTGGCGCCCGCAAGGTTGAGGCCCAGTGCCTCAAGCGTATCGGCACCGCCTGCCTTGCTCGATGCCGCGCGGTTGCCATGCTTGGCGACCGGAACGCCGCATGCGGCAACGACAATCGCAACCGCGGTAGAGACATTCAGGCTGTGCTGGCCATCGCCGCCGGTGCCGCACACATCGATCGCGCTGGCAGGCGCGCTGATCGTTTTCATGCGCGCGCGCATCGCCAGAACCGCGCCCGCGATATCCTGCGCGGTTTCTCCTGCATGCGCCATACCAACCAGAATGTCGGCGATTTCGGCCTCATCCATTTCGCCATCGAGCATGCGCCCGAACAGTGCTTCGGTTTCTGCAACTGCGTCCATCAGGCTTGCACCTTTGCTTCCAGTCCGCACAGTTTCATGAAATTGGCCAGCAGTTCGTGGCCATATTCGGTGGCGATGCTCTCAGGGTGAAACTGAACCCCGTGAATCGGCAGGCTTTCATGCCGAAACCCCATGGTATGGGCATCGTCGGAAGTCGCGTTTATCAGCAGCTCGGGCGGTGTGTCTTCAACCACCAGCGAATGATAGCGAGTCGCATTGAAAGGTGAAGGCAGGCCCGCAAACACGCCGGTTCCATCATGGCTGACCGGGGATGTCTTGCCGTGCATCAGTCCGCCACGCAGCACCGTTCCGCCAAAATGCTGGCCGATCGATTGATGCCCCAGACACACGCCAAGCAGGGGTTTTGTCGCATCCGCGCAGGCAGCCACCAGATCGAGGCTGACGCCCGCTTCATTGGGTGTGCACGGGCCGGGCGAAATCAGGAACCCTTGCGCGCCGGTGGCAATCGCCTGGCTGGCCGACATCGCATCGTTGCGCACCACTTCAACATCCGCGCCCAGTTCCATCAGATAATGGACAAGGTTGAACGTGAAACTGTCGTAATTGTCGATAACAAGGATCATAGGCCCCGCCGTTCTAGCTCGGTTTCGGCTGCATCGCCACACGTGCAAGTGCTTGCCCGCGTGCCGATCATTGACCGAATCCGGGTTCGCCAGCGATCCGCACGGCCTCTTTTGCAGCGGCAAACAGCGCGCCCGCCTTTGCTTCGCATTCGCGCTGCTCGTATTCGGGGTTGGAATCTGCAACGATGCCGGCCCCTGCCTGAACGTGCATCATGCCGTCTTTCACCACCGCCGTGCGCAGGACAATGCAGCTGTCGACCGAGCCGTCGGGTGCGAAATAGCCGACGCCGCCCGCATAGGCACCGCGCGTTTCCGGTTCGAGCTCGGCGATAATCTCGCAGGCGTGGATCTTGGGCGCGCCGCTGACCGTTCCGGCGGGAAATCCCGCGAACACCGCGTCGATCGCGTCGTGGCTTTCCGTATCGAGCTGCCCTTCGACGTTGGAAACGATGTGCATGACATGGCTGTAACGTTCGATGTCGTAGCTTTCGGTGACGTGCACGGTATTGCGCTTTGCTACCCGGCCAACATCGTTGCGGCCCAGATCAAGCAGCATCAGGTGTTCGGCGCGTTCCTTGGGATCGGCAAGCAGGCTGATTTCGTTTTCTTTGTCTTCTTCCGGCGTCTTGCCGCGCGGCCTGGTGCCCGCAATCGGGCGGATGGTGACATCGCCATCGCGCACCCGCACCAGAATTTCCGGGCTGGAGCCGATCAGCGCGAAGCCGGGAAGATCGAGGAAATAGAGAAACGGTGAGGGGTTTATGCGCCGCAACGCGCGATACAGCGCCAGCGGCGGCAATGTGAACGGACAGGTGAAACGCTGCGCCAGCACGACCTGAAAGATATCGCCGGCTTCGATGTAGTCCTTGGCCTTCAGCACCATGGATTTATAATCGTCCGCAGGCATTGTCGGCGTCAATTGCGGTTCGGGCAGGTCGGTTATGGGGGGCTGCGCGGGGGCAGGCCGGGCAAGTTTATGCAGCGTTTCCTCAATCCGTTCGCGTGCCGTTTCCATCGCGGCTTGTGGTTCGGATTCGCCGGGCCAGACAGGCGCGACGCAGAACAGCTCGTCGGTCAGCCCATCGAACACCAGAATAACCGTGGGCCGCACAAAGAACATGTCAGGCAGGCCAAGCGCGCTTTCCGGGGCACGCGGCAGCTTTTCGACCAGACCGATCGTTTCATACCCGAAATAGCCGACCAGACAGGCAAGGGCGCGAGGCAGCGCGTCGGGCACGTCGATATGACATGCCGAAACGATGGCGCGCAATTCCGACAGGCTGTCACCGGCAAGCGGCTCAAATGCGGAGCGGTCCGTCTGCCAGCGATCGTTGATGGCGCAAGATCGCCCGGTTGCGCGAAACACCAGATCCGGGTCCAGCCCGACCAGACTGTAGCGCCCGCGAAATTCACCGCCTTCGACCGATTCAAGCAGAAAATCGCCGCGCTCAGCCTCGAACAGCTTGAGTGCCGCGCCCACCGGCGTTTCGGTATCCGCAATCAGTTTTCGCCACAGCAGGCCCGGTTTGCCTTTGGCCAGCGAGGCAGCCGTGTCGCTCCAGTTGTGCGTCATATTTCCGGTTTGTGCAGTGTTCATGCGGGCCCGCTCAGCTACCGCCGCCAAGCTGTTCGCGCACCGTGCGAATGCCATCCTCGTTGCGTTCAACGCCAACCTGATTGCGGATGGCCCGCCCCAGCGCATCGGTATATTCCTGTCCGGTAACGCGTCCAAGCTCGGCCTGGGCCGTCGCGATGATCGGATTGTCATCAGCCACTTTGCCCGGCGTGATGTCCCTGAGCGAGACGATGAACCAGCCCTGTCCGTTTGGCGCAGGCTGAACCTTGGTTGTGCCGGCCGCCATATTGAACATCAGCGCGACAGGAGGGGGAACCTGCTGGCGTTGCCGCTGAAGTTCCGAAAGTTGGGAGCGTGACATCGTAACTTTCTGGACGGGCGGAAGCCTGCGTTTCAACGTGGCGAGCGCCTGGCCAAGAGTTTTTCCGCCCACGACTTCCTGCTGAACCTTGCGGGCGGACAGTTTGGCCTGCGCCGACGCATTTTCAAGGACATAGGCAGCGGTTACCGCGTCCTTGATCTCATCGAGCGGGGCGGCGGCGGACGCGGCAATTTCGGTCACTTCGAAGATCGCGAAGGTCTTTCCGCGCTCCACTTCGGCAAGCTGCGGTTCTTCCTGTTCCATGGTGAACGCGGTGTCGAGAACGGGGCGCAATTGCGCAGGCACCGTTTCTGTGCGCGACAGATAGACCTGACCGTCAGCCGTTACCGGCTTTGACAATTTAAGCTCGGCGCCCAGCGTTTCGGCCACATCGGAAAGGCTTTCACCATCGTCGAAACTGTCTTCGATGCGCTCAAGCTGTTCAGTCAGCGCGACACGCTGTTTTTCTTCCCTGATGGTTCCGGTCAGCTCTTCGCGCACCTGATCGAGCGAACGCCCCGGTTTGCGCCTGATCTCGTCAACCCGCGCGACATGCCAGCCAAGCCCGCTGGAGGCCGGTTTTGCAAGGCTGCCGCTACTTGCCGCAAACACCGCATCGGCAAACGATTTCGAGGTTTGCCCGGCCAGTTCCGCGCGAGAGAAGAATTCCAGGCTGTTGGCGGCCAGTCCCTTGGCCTTGGCGGAACTTTCAAGCGATCCGCCCTTCGCGATTTCGGCGACAACGGCTTGCGCGGCAGCCTCGGTCGGGACGATCAGTTGCGTGATTCGGCGTTTCTCGCTGGCGGCATAATTGGCCTTGTCCGCGTTGTAACGAAACGCGATTTCGGCCTCGGTCGGTTCGGGAATGTCCTGAAGAATGTCTTCCCCGAATGTGGCATACCGGATTATTCTGCGCTCAGGCCGGATAAAGTCATCCTGGTTCGCCTGATAGAATTTCGTGACCTGATCGTCGGTTGGCTTGTCTTTTGCCGCAAACAGCATCGCGGGCAGCAATGCGATCTCGCCACTGCGCTTTTCCGTAAGCAAGGCCGCATAGCGCTTTGCCATTGATTTGGGCATTGCGGCGCCGATGCTTGCAGGCACCATCACCTGACGTGCGATCAGGCCCTGCCTCAGATCTTCGCGAACAAGTTGCTCGCCCATGCCGCGCTGCTGCATCATCTGGCGGAACAGTTCCTCGCTGAATTTCCCATCAGGCCCTCTGAAGGCGGGCATTTGCGCGATTTCGCTGTCGACCAGCCTGTCTCCGGCGACGATGCCGTGTTCTTCACCGAACACGGCGATGGCCATCCGGTCGGTCAGGTCATCAAGCACCTGATCAAGCCCGTCGTTGGCCAGAAACGCTTTCATTGACATCGTCGGATCGTTTTCCTTGACCCGTTCAAGTGTGGATGTCGCCGCCTGACTGAGGGTCGACGTGTCGATCCGCTTGCCGCCGACAGTCGCGGCGCGATCTCCGCCGGCGATGCCGCCAAAACTGCCGGTGTTCGCCACGTCGCCGCTGGCGAAGGCGAGGGCGATCAGTATCAGCAGTGCAATCGCGAAGAATGCGCCGAATCTGGAACTGAAGAAATTGCGGAAGAATTGAAGCATGTTGGCCGTTCGGAAAGATGCGATGGATGAAACTGGTGGAATTGGTCGTATCGCGCGGCTTTAGGAGGCCGCGCGCATTCTCGCAATGGCAAGTCGGCAACATTCGGGGTCGATTGCGTCACGGGTGCTTTGACAACATGGGCCAGACTGTCATAGCAGCGCCGCACTTTGGGGGCTGATATAGACAGATTCGGCCCCGGCTTGAGGAATCGAAATGTCAAATTTGCCCTATATTGTTGGCAATTGGAAAATGAACGGCGTGCGCGCAATGCTGGCGGAAGCCCGGTCAATTGATCGCGCCGCTTCACGTTACAACAAGGTTCAGGTCGCACTGGCGCCGCCTGCGACGCTGATTCACCGCCTTCAGGAAGCGGTCGAGAACATCGGGGTTGGCGGGCAGGACTGCCGTGCCGAGGAAAGCGGCGCTTTCACCGGTGATATCGCCGCGCCGATGTTGAAAGATGCCGGTGCTGACTTCGTGATCGTAGGGCACAGTGAGCGGCGCGCTGGGTATGGCGAGACTGATGAAATGGTCCGCGCCAAAGCCGAAGCCGCGCTGGAAGCCGGGCTGACCGTGATCGTGTGCGTCGGCGAAACCGAAGCGGAGCGTGATTCGGGAAATGCGGAAGCCGTTGTCACCAGGCAGGTCGCGGGCTCTGTTCCGCAGACCAAGAATGCCGCCGATCGGCTTTCGATCGCGTATGAGCCGGTCTGGGCGATTGGCACGGGGCGGGTTCCGTCTGTTGCCGATGTTGGCTCCATGCATTGCGCGATTCGCAAGCAGCTCCAGGATATCTATGCGAAGAAGGCAGCTGCCATCCGCATTCTCTATGGCGGTTCGGTGAAAGCCGAGAATGCCCAGGAACTGCTGGGTGCCGAAAATGTTGGCGGTGCTCTGGTCGGTGGCGCAAGCCTTTTGGCGGACAGTTTTATTGCTATCGTGGATGCGGCATCGCCGGCGAAGGCGGAATAGAACACGGCCCGGCGGCTTGCGCTGACCCGGTTCAGCGCCTATCTGCGCGCGATTGGCGGTGAATGGCATGGCCCATCATCGCTGTTTTGAAGCACCGAACAGGCTGATTTGTGATGTCGCTCTTCTTTTTCCTGACTGTCGTCCAGGCGATCGTTGCCGCCGCACTTGTCGGCGTGATCCTTATGCAACGTTCCGAAGGCGGCGGCCTTGGCGTGGGTGGCAATCCATCCGGTCTGATGTCCGCGCGCGGTGCGGCTGATTTTCTGACTCGCTCCACTGCGGTGCTGGCGGTTCTGTTCGTGCTTCTGAGTATCACTCTTGCCGCACTTGCGGTTGATGTCACGACTGGCCGTGAGATCGACACGTCGCTTGAACGCTCGGCACCGGCAACAACGTCTCTGCCTGCAGACCCGCTTGCCGGAGCGGACGGAACGGATGGCGAATCGGTGCCGGAGGCATCGCAACCGGCGACACCGCAAGGCGCTGCACCGTCCGATGATCCACTTTCCGGTTCCGCAACACAGTAAGTTGCCGTCGGATTTGCGTCCTTCCTTTGATCCGACCGCAAAATTGGCAAATCTAGCTGTGGATTCAGGCAGCTTTCGCTTGCCCTGTCACCGGGGTTGCCTCTAAGCCGCTACTCCCATGGCGCGGTACATTTTTATCACCGGCGGCGTGGTCTCCTCGCTCGGCAAAGGTCTTATGGCAGCAAGCCTCGCGGCGTTGTTGCAGGCACGTGGATTCAAGGTTCGCATACGCAAGTTCGATCCTTATCTGAACGTCGATCCCGGCACGATGAGCCCCTATCAGCATGGCGAAGTCTATGTGACAGACGATGGCGCTGAAACCGATCTCGATCTTGGGCATTACGAACGGTTTACTGGGGTCTCGGCGCGCCAGTCAGACAACATCACATCGGGGCGGATCTATCGCGACATCATCGCCAAGGAACGCAAGGGCGATTACCTTGGTGCAACGGTGCAGGTGATTCCTCACGTTACCGATGCGATCAAGCAATTCGCGCTGGCCGATCCCGATGATCTTGATTTCATTCTGTGTGAAATCGGCGGCACCGTTGGCGATATCGAAAGTCTGCCGTTCATTGAAGCGATCCGGCAGATGCGCAATGAACTGGGCCGGCAAAAGACCTGTTCGGTTCACGTTACGCTTGTGCCCTATATCGCTGCTGCCGGAGAGCTTAAAACCAAACCGACGCAGCATTCGGTTCGCGAACTGACCGGACTGGGCGTCCAGCCCGATGTGCTGCTTTGCCGTTGCGAAAAGCCGCTTCCCGATGGGGAGCGCCGGAAAATTTCGCAGTTCTGCAATGTCCGGCCCGAGGCGGTGATCCCGGCGCTGGATGCGGCGAGCATTTATTCCGTGCCCTTGCAGTATCATGCGGAAGGGCTGGATTCAGAGGTTCTGCGACATTTTGACATGGAATCGCCGGTTCCCGAACTGTCTCGCTGGAATGATATTGTCGATCGCCATCAGAATCAGGAAGGCGAGGTGACGATCGGTGTCGTCGGCAAATATGTGGGGCTGCCCGATGCCTACAAGTCGTTGAATGAGGCGCTGGTCCATGGCGGTATGGCGCACCGCGTGAAGGTCAACATTCGCTGGATCGATGCCGAAGTTTTCGAGAAAGAGGATTCGGAAATCGCTGCGTTTCTTGAGCCGATGCACGGTATTCTTGTGCCGGGAGGTTTTGGAGAACGCGGAACCGAGGGCAAGATTGAATCCGTCCGGTTCGCTCGCGAACACGATGTTCCGTTTTTCGGCATATGCCTGGGAATGCAGGTTGCGTGTATCGAAGCCGCCCGGAACATTGCCGGTGTCTCCGCTGCATCTTCGACAGAATTTGGAACGACCGCGGAACCCGTCGTCGGGATCATCACTGAATGGATGAGCCCGGAGGGTTTGCAAAAGCGCGCCGCTGACGGAGATATGGGTGGCACCATGCGGCTTGGCGCTTATGATGCGGTGCTCAACCCGGGATCACGCATTGCCGAAATTTACGGCTCTTGCGAAATTTCCGAACGCCACCGCCACCGATATGAAGTCAACGTCGCGTATCGCGAGGCGCTTGAAGGCGGCGGATTGCTGTTTTCGGGCATGTCGCCCGATGGCTTGCTGCCGGAAATTGTAGAGCGGCCCGATCATCCCTGGTTCGTTGGCGTTCAGTTCCATCCCGAACTCAAGAGTAAACCCTTCGATCCGCATCCGCTGTTTTCGGGATTTATCGGGGCTGCGCTGCGGCAGGCCCGGCTCGTCTGATGGCGTTGCAGGGGCCTTGAGAAGGTTTTGGGTGGCAGGTCCTCAGGGATTTGAGAGTGAATCGAAAATCTTAACCGCAAGCGTTAAGGTGTGTTAGGCTTTGAAGCGATAGAAACAGGGCGGAAGACAGCGGCAACCAGCACTGCGCATGTTTCAAGGTTGCACTGAACGTTTCAGCGCGATTGGCTCGCCGACAAATGATCGTCAACAGCGACCCGGACGATCATTCGAAGGCAGGCGGCGCTTCTTGCGTCGTGGGGGTGGGCCATCCCGGGTCCACCCCCGAAACGCGCTTACAAGCGGCTCTGAAACAACCCGCGTTCAGGCGGCGGCGCTTGAGCCATCGTCGTTGGTGGTGTCCGATTCGACAACCTCAAGCGGTGGCGTTCCGCCAATGGCGATTTTCCTTGGTTTCATCGCTTCGGGCACTTCGCGCACGAGATCGATAATCAGCAGGCCATTTTCCAGATCGGCGTTTTCAACGCGCACATAATCGGCAAGTTCGAAGCGGCGCTCAAACCCGCGCTGGGCAATGCCGACGTGCAGGAATTCGCCGTCCGCGGTTTCTTCGCCTTTGCGGCCTTCGATCACGAGCAGATTCTGATGGGCCGTGATGTCGATATCCTCTGGCTTGAACCCGGCGACGGCAAGCGTGATGCGATAGGCATCGTTCCCGCGGCGTTCGATGTTGAACGGCGGGTATTTGTCGCCCGAACTGCCACGCGCCTGATTTTCCAGAATATCGAACAGGCGGTCAAAGCCGACCATGGAGCGGCGATAGGGTGTGAAATCCACACGATTCATGACAAAAATCCTCCTTTGAGCAATTTTCGTTAACTCGAAGCCCGGCCAATCCGGCGCTTCTGCATTTCGCGCCATGCCCATCCGGGCCATGACACATCAAGCGAGATATGATAGCGGCGCGCGCTTTCAAGAGGTATGCCCTCATGGCCCATCTCGTGACCTATCTCGTGACCAGTCTGGAGACTTGCGAATTGCCCCAGCCGAAAGTTGAAATATACACAAAATGGGGTTGCCCCTATTGCGTTGCGGCCAAAGCCCTGTTTGACAACAAGGGCGTGTCCTATGAGGAATATGACATCACCATGGGCGGGCCGAAACGCGCTGAAATGATGGAGCGTGCCCCCACCGCGCGAACCGTGCCGCAGATATTCATCGATGACGTTGCCTACGGCGGTTTTGACGATGTCAGCGCGCTCGATCGGGCGGGCAAGCTCGATCCGTTGCTGAACGTTTGATGCTTTGACGCGCGCCGCCATCTTTCAGATGACTTCGGGCATAGACCCGGATGCCAACGCCAGGGCGATGATCGCCGCCGTGGGGTCAGCCGAAATGGGCGGCGCCTCGATGCTGTTTACGCCCGAAATGTCGGGTCTGCTCGACAGGAAGCGCGCACGTGCAGAGGCTTCCATCTCCCGCGAAGACGATGATCGGGTGCTGGCGGGCATGCGCGATGCTGCGGCGCGGGCGGGAATCTGGATTGCGATCGGCTCGCTTGCGATTGTGCGCGATGATGGCCGGTGGGCCAACCGCGCGTTCGTGATCGACAGTTCGGGCGAGATCGTTGCCCGGTATGACAAGCTGCACATGTTCGATGTCGATCTTGATACGGGCGAAAGCTGGCGGGAGTCCAACGCCTACGTCGCCGGAGATCGCGCCGTAACCGTCGAAACGCCGCTGGGCAGGCTGGGGCTTTCGATCTGTTATGATATTCGCTTTCCCGCGCTCTACGATGCATTGGGCCGCGCGCAATGCGATGTGATCGCAATACCGGCGGCGTTCACTGTTCCGACGGGCCGCGATCACTGGCATGTTATGCAGCGGGCAAGGGCGATTGAAGCCAGCGCATATGTGCTGTGCGCCGCGCAGGTGGGTGCACATGAGGATGGCCGCCGTACATTCGGGCATAGTCTTGCGGTCGATCCATGGGGCGAGATTCTCCTCGACCTGGAGGGCGACGAACCCGGTGTTGGCTTTGTCGAGATCGATCCGGCGCGCATCGCCGAGGTGCGCGCGCAATTGCCCAGCCTTGCCAATCGGCGCGATATCACCATTTAGAGTCTGACATGATTGTATATGATCTTGAATGCCGTGCGGGCGGTCACCTGTTTGAAGGCTGGTTCGGTTCGTCCGACGATTTTGCGCAGCAGTCGCAACGCGGTCTCGTGACCTGTCCCGAATGCGATAGCGGCGACATCGTAAAGGCTGTCATGGCGCCTGCCGTTGGCCGCAAGGGCAATCAGGCGCGGACCATCGAAACCCCTGCGGCCTCCTCGCAACCGGCAGCGGCGCTTCCCGTCGCGCCGCCTGAAACCACTCCGTCCAGAGGCGATACGGTGAGTTCGCGCAAGTTACCGGCCGAAGCTGTCGAGATGATGGAAAAGCTGGCGAGTATGCAAACCGAAGCGCTCAAGCAGTCAAAATGGGTGGGCAAGGATTTCGCCGAGAACGCGCGCGCGATCCATTATGGTGAGCGCGAAGAAGAGATTATTCACGGTCAGGCAACGATCGAGGAGGCGCAGGACCTGCTTGAAGAAGGCATTGAAGTGGCGCCTTTGCCATTCCCTGTCGCGCCACCCGACAAGGCTAACTGACGCAACCACGCCGTTGCCAAGCCACCTCGGGCAGCCTAATGCTGCGCGCGGTATGCGCCCGTAGCTCAGCAGGATAGAGCATCAGATTCCTAATCTGGGGGCCACAGGTTCGAATCCTGTCGGGCGCGCCATCGCTTTTTCACCATCCCAAAACCCACCTAACACCTTGAAAGGCAAAGAGGTTTCCGGTGTTCGAAGTCCCTTGTCGCGGCAGTATTTCAGTCTGCCCGTGAAGGCCAGTTTCAGCACATTTCTGCGGTCTGCGAATGTGCCATTTTTCCAGATATCATAAGGGCTTGCGAGAAATCTGAGTGCGTGCTCGAACATTTCGTCGAAGCCCCTTGCCGGCTTGCCCAAATTTTCGATCTTCTCGGTGAGAAGCAGCTTCTCCTCTTCCAGTGCGGTCAGACGCTTTTCGATTTGTGCGGTGACTACCGCATTATCGGTATCGAGCATCTTGTCCACGAGCCTGGCGACCACTTCGTAACCGCGTGACGAGGCGTAGGCGCGGCAACGGGTCGCCTGCGATTCAATGCCGCCGCCCTCCTTCACCTGTTTGCGCGAGGAAACGCGCGCATAGATTACTGCCGATCTCTCCGGTGCATCATTCATGTTCGACCTCGCGGTCGCGTGTCTCATCATCATGCTTCGAGTCTACCAAATCGGCGGACTCACGTGCATAACATTCGAAAGCATCGACAAGCTTATTCACAGGCTCCATTCCGTAATGGGCTGAGGCGTTCGCTTACGAAGCGATGGTTCAATGACCGATGGCGGGGGTTGGTTCTCGGTTTCGTCAATTTCGTATCAGAGGATGCTGACACCATCTCGCTGGCAGTTGGGGCAGGCCAGCAAATTACGATTTCGTCCAAGATCGTGAATTTTTCGCTCAATCACGGAATTTCAAGCGATCCTGTCAGCGATGACCTTTCAGATGAGTCGGCCGAGGCTTTTGAGCAGGACGAACTCAATCAAAAGCTTAGCGATCCAGTCTTCTCTTCACTCCTAGGCGATGAGGAGGACGATGATGACTGAAGCAAAGTTGTTTCTCCTGTCAGAACCGCAGCTGGAGTTTGCTCATTCTCAAAACGAGGAGCACCCGAAGGACGGTCTTTTTCTGTATGGGCCGGCGGAACGCGGCCAGTATTCCGAGACAATGAAGTTCGGCGTCATCGGACCTGCTGAACTGCTCGGTCTGTTCGACCAATTTGGTACGCTCGTTTCCGGCTATATTCCACCGCATGTTGAGGATCGCGCGCATCACGCCGCATTCCCAGGACTCGAGGCTGCATTCGGTCTTCGTTGGCCCGCAAACGCCACGGCGCGAATTGAGGTGTCAGCGAGTAAGATCGGTAAGGCAATTCGCCTCCATAACCGGCACGAGGCAATTAAAACCGCCGTCGATATCTACGCCGAGGCAATCCAATCATATTTGAAGGATGAAGCTGACGTGACACCCGATTTCTGGTTCGTCGTGATTCCCGACGAGGTGCATGAATGGGGAAGGCCAACGAAATCGCCGCCGATTGCTGAACGCATTCAGGGCATGGCAACGCTTCGCCAGAAGACCGCAAAAGCGTTGCTCAAAGAACCTTCGATGTTTGCTGAAGACAACGCTGAGGCTGAGCTTCAGCTTTATGACCTCAACTTCCACAATCAGCTCAAGGCGCGGCTTCTCGATGATGCGCCTGTCCAAATTTTACGCGAACGGACATTGCGGGGGGCACTTGCTCCGCGCGTTGAGCAGTACAAGTACAAGGTGCAAGACCCGGCAACCATCGCCTGGAACCTTTGTACGACCTCCTACTACAAGTCCCTTGGACCTCCATGGCGGCTACGCGATATTAGGCCGGGGGTCTGCTATGTCGGAATCGTTTTCAAACAGATGCCCGCAGATCCAAATCGGAGGAATGCCTGTTGCGGTGCTCAATTGTTTCTCCAGTCAGGAGAAGGACTGGTATTCCGTGGGGCAGTCGGTGAATGGTACTCCGAACGGCTGGGCCAGTTTCATCTGTCCCGCGAAAAGGCCTGTGAACTTATGCAACTTGTTTGTGCGGCTTATGAGAAGCAACATAACGCGCCGCCCAAGGAGATATTCATCCACGGGCGAGTGCGGTTCAATGACAAGGAGTGGCAAGGTTTCCTGGATGGGTGCTCGGATGGTGCGAGTCTCGTGGGGATTCGCATTCGACCCACTGACGACCTGAAACTGTACCGCCAAGCGAAGAAGCCAGTTATTCGTGGTACTTGCCTCGCTGTTCATGGCCGCATGGCGTATCTTTGGACCAAGGGTTATGTCCCTCGCTTCGACATGCACGGTCACATGATCGTTCTCTTCCTTCGTCAAATGCCGCGCCAGATCGCGCGCGCCGCCGCGAGAGTTCCGGCGCGATGCGCCAGCAGTGCGCGCTGTTCGTCAGAGACCCGAATTGTGAGG
>CAMYJW010000027.1 GCA_947258815.1 uncultured Sphingomonadaceae bacterium | reverse complement strand
CGGGAAACCGGGCATCCATCATCTGTTGCACCAGCGCAGGCACCGCGACTGCATCGGGCGGCAGCTGCGGCTCCTTGATTTCCTCACCACACGCCGCCAGCAACAGCGCGCTGCAAACGATGGTGATAAGAACTGCCGGTTTCATGCACACAGCCAAGCACAACGCGGCCCAACAAGGAACCCGAAAACGCGCAGCGGGGCTGAGGGTGACACAAGTGTGCTGGGCCTCGGCGAACGACCGGAGTGGCGGCACACACAGGATTACTGGCGAGAGGCCGAAGATATTCCGGCAATCGATCTTGACTGTTCGGAGTTTGCTTATCGTTAAGGCGGGTTTGCCTCTCCCGAATCAGGAATCTGGGGGCGGGGCGGCGGATAAAGCGCACGGCGGATCACGGGGAGCCGAGCGGCCTTGATGCATAACGTCTGCCACCCCTCCGTTCCAAAAGCGCGAGACAGCGCCGTACCGATCCGTTTCGTGCCTTCATTGGGAACATCAACGGCCAAGCCGAGCTTTCCTGAAGGCAAACATTCGCCTAGATGGCCAAGACTGACGGCAGGGGACACGAGTGCGTCCGGTTTTGCCGGGCAATGATTCGAAAAAGGTAAGAGAACAGGGCGTGAAGCGGAAAATCATTATCCTGACGCAGGAATACCCCCAAATCTCAGAAACTTACATAAAGAATGAGATCGATGTCCTCGCCGAGGAATTCGAGGTCGAAATTCTTGCCATGTCGGCCGGAAACTTCCCATATCGTTCCCGGCGTCCGCACATCGTCGTCACCAAGCAGAACATCGACAATGTCGTAGGGTACCTGAAAGACTTTGGCGCCTGCGCCGTGCACGGACATTATCTGAATATTGCGCCACAGGCTGAGGTATTCTCAAGAGCCCTGAACATTCCCTATACGATACGCACGCACTCGTTCGACATCCTGAATCAGAATGTCGATCGCGTGAATTCCTTTGCAAAGCACATCAATTCCGATCTGTGCCTTGGAGCGCTTACATTTCCGTGCACCGTGGAACATTTGCTGAAAGCCGGCGTTCGGAGCGACAAGATTCACAGTTGTTTCCCGGTGGTCGATGTTCAGAGGTTTCACAACCAGGATATCAATGGCGATGCCATAATGAATGTCGGCGCCGCAATTCCCAAGAAGAATATGGAAAGCTATATCGCGCTTTCGAAGTTGCTGCCGGACAGAACGTTCGATCTCTATGCCATGGGATATCACGTAAACAGCCTTAAGCAGGTCAACCGGAAAACCGGAGGAGCGGTGAATTTTATTCCGCCCGTCAAGCCGGAAGAAATGCCGCCGGAATACAAGAAGCATGAGTGGCTGGTATATACGGCCGCAAGCGCCGGCCAGATGGTCGGCTGGCCGATGGCCATTGCCGAGGCGCAGGCATCGGGCGTGGGTGTGCTGATGGCGAACATACGCCCGGATCTGAAGGAATACGTGGGTAATGCAGGCTATCTTTTCGATACCATCGAAGAGGCCGCCGAGATCCTGCGCACGCCATTTCCGAACGAAATGCGCCAACGTGGTTTCAGCCTGGCGAAACGTAGCGACATTCGCTCGCATATCTCACAACTGACCGATTTGTGGCCCTGACGGCCTGACGCATCAGCGGGTTGGCGGCGGGTACGAGCCGGGCGGGAACGCACCCGCGCGCATCATCCGGCGGCATTATCCCGCAGATGGCGGGCATGGATATCTTCCAGTGCCCTTTCGAAGTCTCTCGCGTAGCGAACCGTATCGAAAAGCGGCTGCGTCAGCCTGTTTTCCGCAAGTTTTGCCTTGATTTCGGCCAGCTGGCCGGGGTTGGCCGCCAGGTCCGTGATCAGCGCTTCATAGTCCGTTTCGGTCCCGGCGATCAGTTCGGGCATGCCCACCGCGCTCAGCAGGCTTGCACCAACTCGCGCGGAAAATTGTCGGCCGGCCCTGGTCACGACCGGCAGCCCCGCCCACAACGCGTCGCTTGCGGTGGTGTGGGCGGTGTAGTTGAACGTATCGATAAACAGATCGGCATGCTTGTGGCGGGCAAGGTGTTCGGCATGCTTCATCTTGGGCGCGAATATCAGTCGGCCCGGGTCCACACCCCGCCGGCGCGCTTCGCTTCGCAGGTTATCGACCGCCCATCTGTTCGATTGCAGCAGCCAAAGGACACTGCCTTCGATCTTCCGCAAAACGTTCATCCAGATGTCGAATTCGCGCCGGCCGATCTTGTAGTTGTTGTTGAAGCAGCAAAATACGAAACCCTCTTGCGGTAGCCCGAAATCGGCGCGGGTGGTGCTGGTCTCCGCGATCGGGCGGGTGTTGTCGTTCGGTTGATAGCAATGCGGCAGGTAAAGGATTTCCTCGGTGTAAAAGCGGCGGTCGCTTTCAGGAACGATCACCGGATCGGCCACCAGATAATCGATGAAATCCGCACCCATCGTCCCCGGATAGGCCAGGTAGTTAATCTGGATCGGAGCAAGCCTGTAGGCGAACAGCTGCGAGCGGCTGTGCAAGGTATAGCCCTTGCGATCGATGGCGATGTCGATCCCGTGCTTCCGCGCAAGTTCGACGATCTGGAGATCGGGCATCGCCCAGATGTCGATGAAGTGATCGACGTATTCCTTGATCTGCTCGCGCATGGCGCTTGGGCGCGGTTCGCCATAACTGTAGGCAAATATCTCGAAGCGGCTCCTGTCGTGTTCGCGCAGCAGCCCCGACATCAGGAACAGCATGGGGTGATCGTGAAAATCGGCGGAGAAATACCCTATCCGAATCCTGTCCTGGGGCGCTCTGGTGCGCGCCGGAAGCGGCAATGGCTTTTGCCCGAACCTGCGTTTCGCATAGTTCTGCGCACGCTGCGCCTGACGCGCCGGATCGTCCTCGAAGGCCAGAAGCTGGAACGGGCTGGCGCTGTCGACGTGTATGCCAAGCCTGTTGCCAACTTTCTCGAATTCATCGAGCGCTCGCCAGTCGCACATTTCCAGCTGGAGCCGGATTTTCTGGGCAAGTGCCTTGCTGTCGTCCGGCCTGATTTTGAGCGCGCGCTCAAGCAGTTCGACGGCTTCCGCGATGTCCTCGCGCTCACCCAGAGCTCTGCTCAGGTTGTCGAGCGTATCGAACGAGTCAGGACTGATCCGCAATGCCCGCCGATAGCAATCAATCGCGCCTTTGAGGTTGCCCTGCGCTTTCAGCGCGACGCCCAGATTGTTCAGCGCCTCAAAAGATTCGGGGTTGATTTCCAGGGCACGTCTGAATGCCGTGCTCGCGGCATCCATGTTGTCCTGCATTTTATGGACGATCCCGAGATTCGTGTAGGCATCGGCATAACCGGGATCCAGCTGAGCAGCCTTGCTGAAACAGGCGATCGCGTCGTCCAGACTCTCGCGGTCACGCAGCACCAGACCCAGCCGCACCTGCAGGTCGGCACGATCCCTGTTCAATTCACACGCCCGCCTGAAACCCCGTTCGGCCTTGTCCAGATGGCGAAGCTGCGCGTTGGCGACACCGATTACGATCCAGAGCTGCGCAGAATCCGGAAATTGTGCTGCAAGCTCATCGGCCTTGTCTGCCGCAACGGCCGCTCGCCCGTCTCGCAACAGCAAGGTGAGCTCATCCAGCGCTTGCGCGGAAGGGGGTGGTGCGCCGGCGCGATCACCTGAATTCTCCAGCTTCGCGAAAGCCTGTCTGGCGCGCGCATTGTTGGGGAATTTTTCGAGGATAGCGCCAAGTATCGCTCGCGCTCCATCCCGATCGCCTTTTTGCGCCATCGCCCTGGCGCGGCGCATTTCCCGATCTACGGACAGTTTCGCCACGGGACTATCCTTCTATGAAGGCGATGCGGATATTGCCCTCGGATCGATGATGTACGGGCTTTGATGGACTGGCTGAGAAACTGGACGCAGAGAGTGGCGGCGTTTTCGTGATTTTGGAAGGCAAACCTGTGCTCCGTCGGGCGTGGCTGTTTTCGGCCAATAGCCCCGGTTAGGCACTTATGCCGACTCAATGATAATCACGGTAGTTGGTTCGGCCCTTTCGTCAACCGAACGAAATTTCTTTGGCGTGGGGAAGTCTGTTTCTTGCCGGTTTTGAGATTTCGCCAGACAATCGGCGCATATGGCAATCGGCCATTCCGATAATTTTTTCTGGATAGAAATAATGGTGCCGGCTGCAGGATTCGAACCCGCGGCCCCCTGATTACAAACTGGCCTTTGACTCTAAGCATTCTGGCGCAAACCGTCGCAACTCGCCGCACGGATCGCAGAATGCAGGAGTCTGAGCCTTCGCAACCTATTGCAGCCTGTCGCAACCCGTAGCAGGCAAGCGCGCGCTCCTGGTACCCCATTGGGACCCCGCTCGGATTCACGAAATTACGTTAGGTCTGAATTTCTCGTGGCGATTACGCGGCGGTTGGTCTGCATGGTTGGGCTGGATTTTGGTTCTCGCTACCGGCGAACACGGAGCCACGGTTTGATACAGGAAAAAGTCAATCCTTCGATTCGTCAAACCGGTATAGATCAAAGTCGATGGCAACTATTCCGTCTTCCCATGGCGTAAATTCTTGAGTGGGCGTGACATACACCCTGAATCGTGATCCCATGCGCATGTGAGGCAGGACGTTCAAAGCCATTCGGTACCAACCGGCGCCAACAAGTTCGCCGACTTTTACCGAGCGACCGCCGCTTCCGATGCCGCCGGTGTGATTCCGATCCGACCTCACAAAGTCTAGTTCCCGTGCCGCGTAGCTGAACCTTACCTTGTCGCCCTTCCTGAGTTTTCTGCCATTGCCCGGCTCGAGAATCTCATACTGGATGTGCGGCGTAAGCTGCGTGACGTTAGCCTTGAGCGCGTTCTGCTTCATGAACAGTTCGCCGCGCTCGGCGCGGGTCATGCAACGTGATCCGGAAGGGTTCCGGATTCGCCAGTAGTCGTCGAGACAGACTCCGGTGTCATATTCACGAGGGCTCCGCAGCCAATCGCTGACCTTCTGTTCGAACCAGGCCCGCTGTTTGTCGGTTTCCACGCTGCTGCGTCGGATGAGCAAAGTCTTCAACTCCTTGTCATCCTGGCGATGCCACTGGACCAGTGTGGCGAACCCGTTCTGCAATTCTTCAATGATGAAAAGGTCGCTCCTTGCGTCGCTTTTCGACTGCTCTGTTGCCGGGCGATACCATCTGTATCTTTCGTTTGCGATGGATCCGGTTGGCGGCAATAGCCATCCGGGTTGGGGCGACGCAGACCGCGTGTGCTCGAAGTCTATTGCAATCAATTGCCCGTTCCATGCATTCAGGTTGACAACTTTGAAGCCAGCACCGCGAGATAGCTCAGGCTGGTCGTACGTTATTGAGAGGACGCTATCTGCGTAGCTATTAGCGAAGGGGTCGCCCTGTGTGCGCTGCTTGAAACCTGACGAAATAAGTGCGCGGTGAGCCGATGCAAGCCCCATCGAAAGCCTGAGACCCTCGATGTTGACATTCCCGATGGTCGATCCGGACAGATCGGGCGTAAATGAAGCGTTCTTGCTGGCTCTGACCGAGCCAAGCGAACCACGATATGCGCGCCAGCAATATGGGAACGACTTGTTGTTATTTTCCGGGTTTGGCCGACAACCGTAGTTATTGCCGTACCAGTAACCGGTGATGGAGGAGTAATCTCGTGAGACCTCCAGCATGGCATCGACCGGCCCGCTATACCCGCCGTGTGCCTTGCCGAAGATATAGGCCTTGTCACCATGGGCGGTGATCAATCTTACGGGAACGATGCGATATGTGCCACTTCGAAAACTGACGGGTTCCGTGAGCTTCTCCGCCCAGCCACACCAATCGAAATTCTGCCGTTCTACTATGGCGGCACATAGCGTCCGGTTCGGAGTCCTTGAATTGGCAACCTTGTATTTGCGCGTGCCGGCGTTCTTGACGTTACCGACGATCACGGCTCCAGCGTCTATCAAGGCATTCCAGACGCGATCCTGGTCGCTGCCTTCGAAGTCTCGCAGCGCTTGTTCGAGCGGGTAAACGAACATGACCCGTTTAGCTCCGTTCCCCTTGAGATCGACGTAGGGGTTGGGCGCTGCTCCTGCCTCCAGCAGCCCGATTGTGGCCGCGGCATTAGTCATCCGCATCGCGACGTTGAGCAGCGACCTCAACCCGGTGTTGTATGTATTGGGTGTGGTCTGAACGCGCATGTCGGGATCGACGCCATTGCGGACGACCTGCCTTATCCAGAGCTTGAGATTATCCTCGCAGCTTCCACTGAAATTCGACGAGGTATGTCTGCTCAGGCCATATGCTACCAGGCGGCGCTGGAAATCGGCAGTCGAAATTTCGCCGCGCTGTAAGGCTCGGCATGAAGCCGTGCCGCTGGTCTGTCCGAAGAATCTCTCGACCACCGTACGATCATCGCCCGGCGGAGTGGTGATGAGTGCTCGCGCGATGTCTGTTGCTGGATAATTGGCCAGCCAGTAGAGATGCAGTCGACTGAAGTCGGGCTGCTGGCTGGTCAGCGCGTTCTGCAGTTCCTTCGTCGGGTCGAGAGCGTTCGTGAGAATTTGGAGAGCTATGTGAGATGCTACCTCCGGATTCTCCCTGAGATCAAATGGTAGGCTTCGCGCCTGGATGGCAGTACGTATCGTGCGCAGGTCGACCGCTTTATCTAGCAGGCCTGCCTCGATGATCATTCCAATGAGCGCTCCATGGACCGTAAAGAGCGGCCCCCCGGAAAAGCCAGGCGAAGTGATATCAGAATCAAACTCGATGCTGTGGGAACCTTCACTCGTGTCCAGTGCCGTCAATGGGGCGGGGCGCTCACTTTGGCTCCACGGGACTCCGTCACGCGTTCCCAGAATGATCACTTGGTCGGAGCCAACCCTGACGGGGATGCCTGCAGGCATAAGCACGTCGCGCGCGGCCTCGAACCGGTCCTTTAGCTCTTGGTCGCTCGGAACCGACAGGATCGCGAAGTCGAGGTCAGTGTCGATATATTGAAGGATGGCGGGCCTCTCGGTTCGGCCGTCCCGGTAGAAGCGAACCGTAGTCCGTTCCAACGGGCCATTCCCAACCGAGAACAGTCCACGTAGAGTCAACACGTGCGCGGCTGTGAGAATTGTCGCTGTTCGTCCGTCATTTGCGACAACGATGCCTGATCCCGGTTCGGATGAGGGCTCGTCAATGACTTCCCGCGTGCTGACCTGCACGACAAGATCCCTGCTCTGCGCATCGGCCGACGCAGCGCCGGAGAGCGCCAGCACGAGTGTGAACATCAATCGGAGCAGCAATTTCCTCACGCGCGCTCGCGCCATCTCAGCAATTTCTCCCATCCGAATACCTGCATAAGTCCGATCAGAATTGAAATCGCGCCGACCAGATAGCGAGTGCGCGGATCGTTGGAAATGACGTCGAACCAGGTCGGCATGAGGCTGACCTTGCTCTTTCCAATTCTTGCCGTCGCTTCATTTAACTCGCCCGAAATCTGGGCCGCAAGGCCGTCGCTTTCTGCAACGACCGAGCGCAGGATCATCGACTCCCCGGCGAGATCGATCACCTCACCGGGGAAGATTTCGCGCGTATTGTCGGGCGCATTCGCGAATTTGAGCGTCCCGTCCGACAATCCACTGCGGCTGAGCGGTCCGACCGAGGACTCGATGACTTGAGACGTCTTGAATTCAGAAACGAGCGCAACATCGGCTATGGGTTGCTTTGGCTGGGCCTTTGTCAGCGTGATCTGGATATCGTCCTGACCATCGCCCGAGATACGGACCGGTCCATCCTCGGTTCGGAAGCGGGCTTGTGGGCAGTTGCCATCTGCAATGCAGAACGGGTTTTCGAGTGCCAGCGACGCACCGTCGTGCGGCAGAATGGTCAATTCCACGTCGCCACCACGGATGATCAAGTCAATTTCATCGCTGGCGCTGTCGGTAGAAAGATAGACTTGCGTCGCCTCCGGAATGCGTATTTTCTGCAGTGTGGCAATCGGCAAGATGGGCTCTGTAGTCGTGGGCGACGTGGCGATTATCGTGAGTACTTGGCGTTCGCCTTCGATGTCGTCGGCTGCGGAATCGCCTGGCGGCCCGGAGAGCGATCCGCGAAATCCAACCCGAATATCGCGCACAACGAGCTCATATGTCTCGAACGGCTGGTTTGTCGTAAATTGCGCGAAATCAGTATGCAGGCTTCCGGCGAACGGTTGGTTCGAAGCCCTGAGTCCAACGAGAATCACGATCAGGCCGATGACGACAGCGGCTGCCATGATCCAGTAGTCCTTTTGGGAAGGCGTCCAGCTAGCCATCGATATCTTCGTTCTTCGTCCAATTGACTTCGGAGCCACACACTCGCAAACACTATGGCAGCAACAGTCGCGCCTCTATCTGGTCACGCGCACCACGCTGCGACTCCACTGTGATGGTTATATCGCAGTAGGCTCCGTCCAAATTCGGCAAGATATACGTTGTGGCTGCGCCGTACGGCACATTGGATGCGATCTGCCTAGTGTTCACATGGCCGGAAGCATCTCGCATGGCAACTCTTACAGATTTGAGCGAGGTATCCGATTTGATGATGATCCTTGGTCGAAGCGTCGCGCTCGCGCCCCGACTGGAGGGAAATTGTATGGGAGCCAAGGTCGATCTTCGTGTCCTGCCAACGCCGCATTCATCGACGCAGACCAAGCCGGCGAGGTGTATCGCCCGGAGCGGCGGTGCAACTTTCTTCAAGATGTCGAGTGGCCAAGGATAAGTTCCGTCGGTGCCTAGTTGCGCGGTGTCCATCTGATAATTCTCGTTCGGCCGGCGCGAGACCACCTTCATGACCTTTGATCTGCCGCGCGGAATCGAAAGCGCTTTAAGCAACACCGATCGCGCATCAGGTGTGCCAAAACTTGCCCTGTTGGCGTGATAGCCGATGATGCGAAGGTTCGTACGGCCTACGACCTGTTCGCGGAATACGCCCTCGCAGCGACTTTCGCGCGGTTTGTAGTTTAGCGGCGACGCGCTTGGGCTAACATTCATGTCGCAGTCGCGCGCGATTGCTGGGGCAGGCGCACAGAGCCAGATAATACCCAGTATAACAGCCAAACGCGCGTACCAAGTCTTCACAATTCGTTCCCCTGACCGCAATGCAAGAAATTGTGCAACTTTTCAGTCGGGATGCTACCAATCAGCTAGCGGCTCTTCAAGTCAGCTAACCAGATTGATATAGCGATGGTCTGTCAACGTCCCTCACTGGGTCCCAATGGGGGAACAAAGTTCGTGTCATGCCTTCCGTTGCAATTGCCCATCTCAAATCGCCGGATACCCTTGTATGCTGTCGCAGGGCGTTGCAGATTTTGGTCTGCGTCCGTTCAAGCGGGATTTAGGAAATCAGCGGGCCGATTGTTGTAAATTCGATAACCTGTTGTGATTACGTATTTTTATGAATCATTGGCTCGCTGATTACAAACTGGCCTTAACATCTTGGCAAAGCGTCGCAATCTGCTGCAACTCGTTGCTTGGGGAACGCGCTTGCGCGAACCGGCACATTGCAGCCTGACGCAACCTGTTGCAACCCGAAGCAGTCAAGCGCGCGCTCCTGATGCCCCATTGGGACCCCGCTGGGCAACGTGGGATTGAAGCTAAATCAGTCGGCCGTCCCTCGGACTTGCGGCTCCGGCGCTTTTGACGCCGTTTGAAGTTCCAAGGCGGCTCTGGATTGTCCATCGCCCATAGGCCACGCCGGTTTCGCTGGGCGTCATTCTGCGCCTCGAAATACTCGTCCTCCCGATCAAACGCCCATTGCTCGACAACCCAAGCCCACCCGTTCACGATCATCTCAAGTTCGATATTGCGGGTAACGGGGCGAGCCTTCCTCACCGAACCTTCGCCGCACCCGCCGTTCAAATAGTAATGAACCCTTCCGACCTCCATCTGCTCGGTCAAAAACCCCATGCAGAGCAATCGTTTATAAGGATCCATGGGCACAAACCCTGTCGATTTCTTGCCGACCGGGCCCAAACGCAGTGTCTTTCCGGATATGAGATTGTTCAGATAGTCCCTAGATTCCGATCCAAACGGCTGTTCGATCTCCGGCGCATCGATAAACGCAAAGCGAAATGGAACACGTTTGACCCAAGCGTTGCGAAATGGATTCCAGACATTTGCAAGAAAGCCGTCGCCGTCGAAGACTTTCACAACAGACGCCTTCAATGCTTCGTCGGGTGCCGCCGCGACGGGATCGTCAGGGACGATAATCATTCAAGCAGGTTCCATCGCTGTGTTGCGACAGTTGTCCGCTGCTGTCGGCTGGTCACGGCTTCAACACCTTCCTTTCCGTTGCATTGGTAGGGCAACTCCCTCGGCAAAACGAACCAGCTCACGATAGGTTCTATCCCGGTCATGATCGATACGGGGTGGACGATAAGCGAATCTGCGGTACGCACTGATCTCCTGTTAACCTGAGGGTGGTTTGTTGTCGTCATTTGGATAGGTATTCGTCCCGCGATGCCCCGTGATACTTACATTGGATTTGATTCTGCTTGGACAAACAAGCCCTCCGCGCCGGGTGCGATTTGCGCGGTGAGCATGGAAGGCGGCAAAGTTGCAGAATTCCATGAACCACGGCTCGCGACATTCGAGCAGGCGTTGGATTTTATCGATGCGGTAAAGTCGCTGGACGGCGCAACGCTCGTGGCCCTTGACCAGCCGACCATCGTTCCGAACCTGACCAGCATGCGTCCAGTCGAGCGCGTCGCGGCCAGTGTCATCAGTTGGCTAGGCGGTGGCGTTCAGCCCGCTAATCGCGGCAAGGTCGGGATGTTTTGCGATGCATCCCCGATCTGGACCTTTCTTCGGGCATTGGATGCGGCGGAACTACCTGAACAAGCGAGAATCGCCACAACAGGCCTGCATCTGATTGAGGTTTTCCCGGCATTGGCGCTGCCGTCCTTCAACCCAGAATTCTTCGGGCGATTGGCTGCACCACGATATAATCCGGCACGGCGAAAGACATTCAGACCCGCCGATTGGGAGAGGGTTTCGAACGCCGCAGCCAACGAATTCATGCGGTTCGGCGCTGACCTTGCTGTCCACTGGTGCACGCGCGAGGCGTTGCGGACAAAGCCGGTGAAAGCCGATCAGGACCGCCTAGACGCTATGCTGTGCCTTCTGGTCGCATTGCGTTGGCGGCTCATGCCACGACAAAAATCAATGATGCTCGGCTGCCTTGACGATGGATACATGGTTTTCCCCGCAAGTGACGCCGTCCGCGAGCGCATCTTGATAGCCGCTGATCGCGTCGGAATCTCTGCCCGATAACGGATGCGGGAAGTCGGCCGGTTTCATGTAATTCATTGAGACCGAAATTTCCGGAAACTGTCGCGCGGCACTTGATGCCTGCCATGTGGATGGGGAGTTGGTTCCAAAGACCCCCGGTCATTTATGCATGCCCGTCGCAGTATGTAGCTTTCCGTTGCAAACCATTGGAAACTTGGAGTTTATGTTGAGATTGGCAGAAAACCGTGATTATTGAGGTGTCGTGAAAGGAAACGGCACATGCGCAAGGCGCTCACGGCAAAGTTAATCGAGGCATTCAAGCCGCAAGCAAAGCGGTATGAAGTCCACGATCTATTGTGTCCCGGCTTCAGCCTTCGGGTCTATCCGACGGGCAAGAAAGTCTACAATCTCAAGTATCGCTACGGGTTGAAGCAACGCCGTCTTCCTCTGGGCGTTCATCCCCGCGTGACCCTTGCCCACGCCCGCGACAAGGCGCTTGAAGGCTTGCGTCTGGTGGATGAAGGGATCGATCCAGCAGCGCGTCGTCGCCAACTCAGCATGCGTGTCGAGACCATTTGCGAGGATTTTATCAGGCAGTATGCGAAGCCTCGAAACAGCAGTTGGCGTGAGACCGAACGCATTCTGCAACGCGAGTTCGTCGCCGCGCATGGACAGCGCGATATTCGCGAAATCAGGCGCTGCGACATACTGGAGATGATGGACGGTGCCATTGAACGGGGCGCAACCTATCAGGCGAACCGCATCCATTCCAACCTGCGCAAGCTGTTCAACTGGTGCATGGAACGCGGGATCGTTGATGCATCACCCGTTGCAGGCATAAAGGCACCAACGCGTGAGCAGGCGCGTGACCGTGTCCTTGATGACGATGAAATCAAGGCGGTCATCCATGCTGGCGGTGGCGATACATATCCCTATGGCCCCTTCGTGCTGATGCTGATCGCGACGGCGCAGCGCCGGGGCGAAGTGGCGCAGATGCGTTGGAGTGAAATCGACTTCGATCAGAGCATATGGGTCATCCCAGCCGAGCGATCCAAGAACGGCAAACCGCATGTCGTGCCACTCAGCGCCTATGCACTGCGCACACTCACGAATATGCCGCGTCATCTCGATTGCGATTGGGTCTTCACGACGACACGGCGATGTCCGATAAATAGTTTCTCCAAGGCTACGAGGCGCATTCACGAGGCGTCCAGCACGTCCGATTGGCGATTGCATGATCTTCGCCGCACGGCAGCATCGGGGATGGCGAGGGCGGGTGTCGCTCCACATGTCGTCGAGAAGGTGTTGAACCACATCTCGGGCACGATTTCGGGTGTTGCAGCGGTATACAACCGCTACGGGTATGACGCCGAGAAGCGGGCGGCACTGGATGCGTGGGGAGCGTTCTTGGATGAACTCGGGCGATGAATTTCCGGCAGATGATCTCCAGCATCTTCAAGTAGCATTCAATCAGCTTGGTCGGCATAAGTTCGGTTCGGCGTGGCCCACTGACATGGTGGATTCCGTTCGCATTGGTAAGCGACCACCCCGCGGCTCTGATCGGCAAATCATGGGTCAATGGGCGCTCCGCGCACTTAAACAATGCGTCCAGAACGGATGGCTGCCGCTAGTCTACTTTGATGGCGATAGGCGCGTTTGGTATTACTCGAACCCCGATGGTCATTCGCTGCACAACCTCTTTCCACGGCCGACCGAAGACGAATGCGGGCAAATCCAACTCGCCAATGGGGAGATCCATTTCTGCATGGTCAACTTGCGCGATTTTGCCTCGGTGCTGACGTCCAGATACTCGAAGAAGGCTTCAGCACGACCGGGGCGCTCAAGGGAGTATAAGGATTTCGACGAAGCGCTGGACAGATTGTTTCTTGACCATCCAACCTCTCTGAAGCCGAAAGAAGTGAAGGCACTCTTGAGCAGCTACTTCAAAGGCAAGGAACCAGGTCGCACCACTGTCTACACTCGAATCGAGGAAGCGCAGGAACGAGCAATCGTCCGCCATCGTCCGGAAATAATGCCGGATTCAAACTCGGACGGATAGCGTTGGCGAGATCGATCGCGTCGCGTCATTTATCGTCGCGAGGATGCGCATCCTCATCAACGTAAACTTGATGAGGAATACTCAAATGGAGAACCAAAGCCGTGGCGGGGTTACGCTCTGCCACTACGATTATCTCGCGGACCATGGAATAACGGAGCATCGTTCAACGTTACTCCGATGGGAGAATGATGGACGATTTCCCCTCCGTGTAAGGCACGGACGAAATCGCGTTGCATGGATTCAAAGCGAAATTGACGAGTATCTTGAGAGCCTCGCCGCAATGCGGGAGGCGGGCAAATGAAACGGCTTGTTCAGTGCGAATATCGCGATCTAGACACCGGTGAGACTTGGACGCGCCTCTTTCTTTTCGACGCGGAAACCGGCGAACGGTATCATGCCGTTCGAATGGAAATCGAAGACGCGCCGCTTCCCGATCCGAATAGACCGTTTTGGAAGGGACGCGGCGATGACTAGCGAAATCAAACTCCCTATTGACCGATCAGCCAGTGTCCTCGCTTTGATGGAGCGTTTCGCAGGGGAAGGCATTCGTGTCTTCCCCGTATGGGGCGTAATCGATGGCAAATGCGCCTGCGGAAATGATGAATGCAACGATATAGGCAAGCATCCCATCGGATCGTTAGTTCGGAACGGTGTCAAGAATGCTACCACCGACTTGAAAGCCATTCGTGGGTGGCACCGTAAGCATCCAGACATGAACTACGGAGTCGCCACTGAAGGATTGGCGGTAATCGACTGCGACAGCAAGGCGGCCCTTCGGAAATTCCGCGCCGAGTACGATCCGCCGCCGACATTTACCGTGAAGACCGCACGCGGGTTCCATTTCTACTTTCGAGGAGATATGCCCGCCAAGACCGGCGCGCGTCCCAAGCTCGACGTGAAAAGTGGACCCGGCAATTACGTTGTCGGTCCTTGGTCTCGTCATGAATTCGGACCGATCTATACGCTCCAGGGTGTCATGCCTATCGCTGACCTCCCAACGAATATCGCCACAATCACGGAGGATCAGGACGAACCGTCCACCGAGAGATTTGAAGATGGGATGATCCCGGTCGGCATGCGCAACGACACCTTGATGCGGTTTGCCGGGTGGTTGCGGGCGCAAGGTGTTCCACAGAAATCGATATTACCCACGCTCAAGGTCGCGAACCGCACCATGTCGGAAAAGCCGCTACCAGATAAGGAGGTCCGGAAAATCGCAAGCAGCGTGTCGCGCTATCCGACCAAGGAATTGCCTCGCATCATTCCCTTCTCGGAAATCCCCGAGGAAGACCTTGAGTTCCTTTGGTACCCCTACATTTGTCTCGGCACCTTAGGCTTGCTCGATGGCGATCCCGGCGACGGCAAAAGTCAGTTCATGGGGTGGCTCGTCTCGCGCGTCAGCACCGGGCGAAAACTCCCTGATGGCAAGCGGATTGATCCGGGAAACTGCTTTTTGTTCAATTTCGAGGACTTGAAGGGTGCCGTCATCAAAAAGCGCCTGGAGGCGAACGGAGCCGACCTCGACCGGGTTTTCATCCAATCGCGCACGTTCGACTTGTCGAAAGAGATGGTGGAATGGCTGGATGGCGAGATCGCGGAGAAAAAGCCGCTTCTCGTGATCCTCGATCCAATTCAGGCCTTCATGGCCGGGGTGGACGGCAACAGCAACATCGATGTGCGCGAGTTCATGTCCCGGCTTGCCGAAATTGCCGACAAACGACGGTGCGCGATCATTTGCGTCCGGCACTTCGGTAAGGGCGCGCAAGACAAGGCCATGAAGAAAGGTTTGGGTTCGACCGACTTCGTGGGCATCTCGCGCAACCAGTTTGGGCTTGCCCGTCGCGATGACGGTGAGCGCGGGTTCATCGTCTTTCACATGAAGACGAACTTCGAGAAGGGGAAATCGATGCTGTTCACGATGGGCGACGCCGATGGGCGAAAGGGTGAGCAACCCAAGATCGCCTTCGAGGGGTTCGTGGACATGGACGCCGACACGTTTTTTGCGGGTCCATCAGCCAAGCGTGGTCCGGACCAGAATGAGCGCGAGGACGCGAAGGAATACCTCCTGGAACGTCTTGCTGATGGGCCTGTGCACGTTCAGGTGCTTAAGCGGGACGGTGAGGCGCGCGGCATCAGCAGCACGACCCTGAATCGGGCGGCTGTCGATCTAGACATCGCCAAGAACCAGAACGACGATCGCAAGTGGTACTGGTCGCTGCCGTCTGGCGATTGATTCACTTTCCAACTTTCCAAGTTTCCATGCCGGGCTATCGCTGGATCGCTCAACTCGTGCGATTTCGCGCAACCCCGGCATTTTTTGTCGCGCTGGATCGCGATGTGAAAACATGAAAACTTGGAAAGTACTCGATTATCGTGACCGTCATCCCAGCGGTGTGGAGAGGGCCTTCCGCGCCTCGTCGAGCGCTTTCGAACCCGGCGTCCATTGCCAAGGCTGGCGTGGCGTGTTCGATGTCGCTCAAATCAACCCGAAGGCGCGCGCAGGCGGTCCTTAGGCCGCGTTTCGACCAGTGAACGTCATCGATGACGCATTCGCCGGGCCGAACAACGCCTAGACGCCTCAGGACGCGAATATCGAGCGCGATAGCATCCTCGACGTTGCCGACATTCTTTGATCGCTGCGCGCCGGAACCCATACCACCCATGGTCACCTCCATCATGACCGGGGCGATTATACATCCGGAGACGCCGCATCTCACGGCCATCACCGACCGTCTCTAGACCCGCCAATGCAAGGCCCATGTGTCTCTGGAGCCGGAGCTTCTGCGAAATCCTCCGGGTTCAGGCAGGTTTCTATTGAGTGGAAGCGGCCATTATCTCATACAGATAGCGGAGCCGCCACGCACGGCTCTGGGGTGTAGTTACCCCAAGGTAAGCGGCTGATGCTGGCCGTAACAGCGTCACACTCCTTGACCCTATGGTCGGGGAGCCTGTGGCGTATGTCCAAGGCTTTCCGGCCCAAAGGCTACAGGGCCGACTTACCTCGGTAAACTACCTCCCCGATCACCAGGGACTTGGTGTGAAGTCGAAAGCGGGGGCGAACCGCTACCGACTTCCGGGGGAGTTGCCTTTGTTCAAACCAACATTTGCGCTGGCGATGTCGCTCGCCTGCTGCTCGTGCAATGCGATCAGCAACTCGTCGCAATTCGCCATCAGATGCTCCGGAAGCCAGTCCGTCAAGATTAACGCGGACGGCGCGCCAAGCATCACCAATCAAGGTGCCCGAACCTATGTGGTCGATCCTGAACGTAAGATTCTCTACCGCGCCGATCCCTACATGGTTGCCAATCTGTGCGAATTAAATGGCCGTTGCGATGTTGAGGTGACCCCGGAGAGGGTGACCGCAATCATGACGAAGACATTTGGTGCGGGCGACAATCGCAATCGCACGGAGAGCAGGTTCGTTCTCGACCGGCTCAAGGGCGAACTGCGAACCACCGACATCATGACGGTGTATCTCGACGATGAGCCGGGCGATCCGATCACGACAGAAGGCACGTTCACCTGCGCCACTGTGGCAGTGCCGGATTTCAGAGTTCCCGAATCCTGATGGAGCAAACGATGAAACGCATATCTCGATTTTCTGCCGCGCTCGCTCTGGTTGTTTCCGCAACGCCTGTGATGGCAAATCAAACATGGGGGGTGATGGGAGACAACATCCAATGTACCATGGTTGGTCCTGAGTTTAATTTCATCGTCCGGTGGGAACGTGGCTCCGATACTATAGATGCCATATTTCGTAGCGAAGCGTTTGTTCCCATAATCGATCAGACCCGAATTTTCCGATGGGCTTTCGCTTGGCCCGATAGTGATCCAGTTCCGCCAACGTGGACGGAGCCATCAAAGATTTTGGCCGACAAGCAAGACATTACAGTGCCGCACCAATCTGGTTATCATATGGGCGCGATAACCTTGACGCAGCCAATCGATCCGTTCTTATCACTTCTAGCTAAAGAGCATGTAATTCAAATCTATACGGAAGACGCTGGAGATAGCCTCTGGTTGGATGGTTCAGCAGACGGGGTTCGACGTCTCCGGGAATGTATGCATTCTGCCGGTTGAGAAATGACTGTGCGGGTTCCGTTTGAGGGCGGATAGCAATATGGGCTGTTCATGACCCCGCACGAGTTCCTTTCAAAATGGCGTAATGTCGAACTGAAAGAGCGTTCTGCCGCGCAGGAGCATTTCCTCGACCTCTGCGATTTGCTCGGGATCGAGAAGCCAGCTAGCGCCGATCCGAGGGGTGAATGGTTTACTTTCGAAAAGGGTGCAACCAAAACGAGCGGGGGCGAAGGCTGGGCGGATGTCTGGCGCAAAGGTTGCTTCGCTTGGGAATACAAAGGCCGCGCCGCCAATCTCGATAAGGCGTTCGACCAGCTTCTCCGCTATTCCATCGCATTGGAAAGCCCGCCTCTGTTGGTCGTCTCCGACATGGAGCGCATCCGCATCCACACCAACTGGACCAACACGGTTCAGCAGGTTCACGAGATCGCATTGGAGGATTTGGCGGACGCGGCGAAGCGCGATCTGTTGCGCGCTTGCTTCGACGATCCCGAGCGCCTGCGCCCAGCAATAACACGCCAGATGTTGACGGAGGAGGCGGCGCGAGAGTTCGCCGCCCTTGCTCAGCGACTGCGCGACCGTGAAAATGAAGCTCACGCCGTAGCACATTTCGTCAATCGTCTGGTCTTCTGCATGTTCGCCGAGGACGTTGGCCTGTTGCCGGGGGCCATGTTTACGCGGATGCTGGAAGCGAGCCGGACCAATCCCGGCCAATTCGCCGATCACGCGCGCACTTTGTTCAGTGCAATGAAGTCCGGGGGCATGGTGGGCTTCGAAAAGGTCGAATGGTTCAACGGCGGGCTGTTTGATGATGACAGCGCATTGCCGCTTGAAGTCGCAGACATAGATAATCTGATTGCCGCCGCACGGCTGGACTGGTCGGAAATTGATCCGTCCATCCTTGGCACCTTGTTCGAGCGAGGTCTGGACCCAGACAAGCGAAGCCAACTCGGCGCACACTATACTGACCGTGACAAGATCATGATGATCGTGCAGCCAGTTGTTGTCGAACCGCTCAAACAGGAATGGGCGGAAGTCAAAGCGGTGATCAGCGCGCAGATGGACAAGGTTGCCGAGGCGAAAGCGCGGACTCCAAGGACGCAGGCGGAAGCGCGAAAAGTTCACATGGCAGCGCGTCGCGCCGAGGAAGCTGCGTTTCGATCTGCGCAGGCGGCTCATGCCGGTTTCATAGACAGACTACGAGAATTCCGGGTTTTGGACCCGGCATGTGGTTCAGGCAATTTCCTTTATCTTTCGCTGCTTGCATTGAAGGATATAGAACATTCCGCCAATCTCGACGCCGAAGTGCTCGGTTTGGGCCGTTTTGCTCCCTCGGTTGGACCAGAGAACGTGTTGGGGATAGAACTTAATCCCTACGCAGCGGAATTGGCCCGCGTTTCGGTATGGATCGGCGAAATCCAGTGGATGCGGCGCAACGGCTTTGACGCCTCGCGTAACCCGATCTTGCGCACGCTGGGCAACATTCAGCAGCGCGACGCGATTGTCGATCAAGGCGGTCACGGCACCGTTTGGCCGGACGCAGAAGCCATTCTTGGTAATCCGCCCTACCTTGGGGCGAAGCTCATGAAGCGGAAGCTTGGTGTTGCCGAAACTGAGGCCATCCGTGCCATTTACGATAAGCGGCTCCCCCATTTCACAGACCTAGTTTGCTATTGGTTCGAGAACGCCCGGGAGATGATTGAAGCGGGTCGGGCGCAGCGTGCGGGCTTCGTTGCGACGAACTCGATCAGAAAGAACACCAATCTGCCTGTGATGCAGCGCATTATTGGCACCACCCTCATCTTCGAAGCGTGGAACGAGGAGAAGTGGACTATCGACGGTGCCGCCGTGGATGTCTCTCTGATCTGCTTCGGTGAAAGCGAACAACCTTCGCGGTTGAATGGCGAAGTTGTTGAGGAAATCAATCCAGACCTCACATCAGGGTTGAACCTGACACTGGCCAAGGCCCTACCGGAAAATGCCAACGCTGCCTTTCTGGGCATCCAGAAAAGTGGTCCGTTCGATGTGCCGGGTGCAGTCGCGCGCCAATGGTTGGCTGAACCCTCAAATCCGAATGGCCAGCCGAACAGTGCTGTTTTGAGGCCCTACTGGAACGGCGATGACGTGACGGGACGTCCGCGAGACTTTTGGCTGATTGATCTACCGATAGGGATGTCAGAGTCCGAAGCATCCTTGTTTTCCAGCCCTTATGACCACATTCGCCTTACGCCCGACGAAGATGGAAAGTTCATTTCAGAATTGCGGGATTTGAGTGGAAGCGATGGCTGTGCATGGTGGGAGCTTTGGAGGCCGAGGCCCAATATGCGCGCGTCGATCCAACCCCTCGGGCGGTACATTGTCACACCTGAAACTGCCCAGCACCGAATCTTCGTGTGGCTTCGTTTGCCCACGCTGCCGGACAAAAATCTGATCGTCATCCCCCGCGATGATGACACTTTCTTCGGCTTGCTTCACAGCCGGTTCCATGAGCTGTGGTCGTTGCGAAAAGGGTCCGATTTGCAGGATCGGCCGCGCTATACCCATACTTCGACTTTCGCCACGTTCCCTTTCCCAGAGGGGTTAACGCCCGACATTGATGCGGCAGATTATGCCGATGATCCCCGTGCGCACGCCATCGCCACCGCCGCATCAAAACTAAACGAAGTGCGCGAGAACTGGTTGAACCCCAAGGAACTTGTTCGACGAGAAGTGGAGATTGTGTCCGGGTATCCTGACCGCATCCAGCCCGTTGATGATGCTGCGGCAAGGGAGTTGGCGAAGCGGACCCTCACCAATCTATATAACGCTCGCCCCGAATGGCTAAAGAATGCCCATCGCGCCGTAGATGAGGCGGTCGCCGATGCATATGGCTGGGGCGGCGATTTCCGCGCTGGACGACTTGCCGACGACGAAATCTTGGCGCGGTTGTTCCGACTCAACCAAGAAAGAATTGGAACAGCATAATCCCGTTCCGGTCAGACCTCAGGGGTAGGAAGAATGCCGACAACGATTAGACGGGTTACATCCAGAGACCGATCACGGACTTGATATGTCTGCAGATAGACCAAGTCCTTCTTCATATTGTCGATAAGTGTTTGTTTCAATTCTGATAATTTGTCGTAGGGAATGCTGAAATTCAAGGTTTTCAAACCCTCTTCAATCTTGACCTTTCCCCACCCATTATCCTTATTGAACTGAATTACATCTCCAAGTAGCGGCGTTATGGCTTCGTCCACCGTAGCCGTTTCGATATCCTTGGCCATATTCTGATCAAGGAACAGAATGGTCTTTGTTTGCCCATCAATGGATGAGGTGATTTCGAACGAGTCAGCGCTCCTGCGCAGCGCAGTTTGGGCCATCTCGCTGAGTAAAGGTGCAGCCATCGCGATAAGCTTTTGTCCGCTATCATAGTCAATCTTTGATATCGCCGCTTCGTTCTCTGACATCCGCTTCTCTCGGTGAGATTCTGCGACCCGCCGCTTTACAAGTTCCCTGATTTCAGCCGGGAGGCTGGCGAGAAGGGCACTATCACTCAAATATGAATCGATTAGTTGATCAACCTCAGTCAACTGATCGGGGTCGATATCGTGATCTTCGACGGATAGAGAATTCGGGATCAGATTTTCCGCAAGAACACTTACGTCAAGTTTTTCGACAATCCGTTCGGAAACGTAGGCAATCAAATCGGATAGTGAAATCTTGACAAATTCCTTATCATCGTCTGGCTGGCCAGGATCTTCTATGTTGATGTTAAATGACCCGTCCGACTGACTGACAAGCTGAATATTTATATTTGATCGAGCAGATATCTTTTTGACAAACTTACCTTTGGATCGGAATTGTGCCAGCTTCACCATTAATCTGGCGGCGGCATATTGGAATCGAGCGGACTCATAGAAGTTCATTCGGTGAGCGTCAGCAAGCGCCCCCTCAAAGTGGAAAGTCAGCTTTTCAGCCATTTCAATTCGCCTCTCATGACTTCCACTCCAGCTTGCTAAGTGCCAGTTAACATTGCATTGCAGTCGGTTCCAAGGGTGCCCGAATTGTTTCGTGTGAAAAAGTGCAGCGGTTTGCAGGAATCTCTGGGGGATCAATGAACGACATAGGGATAGGTGCAGTAGGTGCTGCAATTATCGCAGGGCTAATATCGCTGCTCGGACTCATTATCGGGAAGGAGCAAAAAGTATCCGAGTTTCGTCAAGCTTGGATCGATGAGCTTCGCAAGTGTCTTGTGGCATATCTAGTTAATATCAACGCGATTGCGGATGCGCTTCGCGTTGCAAAGGCTAACGGTGAGCAACCAACCGGGATCGATCAGAACTACAAGCTGTTGAATGAGGCCAATCACGGCATAAAGCTTCGCGTGAATGACCGCGAAGAGCCGTCCCTTGAGCTACTTCAGTCGATGGAAGAATTTGAAACACTCGCTCAAAAAAATTCTGATTTGACGCCCGAAAACATCAGACAGGCAGAAGAAAAATTCCTGTCCGCATCAAAGGCTCTTCTGAAATTTGAATGGCGGAGGGTGAAGAGGGGGGAAAAGACCTATTTTTGGACGAAATACATAGTCATCGCGCTGATCACGGTCATGCTAATGATTTTCGCATACCTCTGGTACCATCGCGATCCCAAGCCCGAGATTAAGCCAAATAGTGCTGCCGAATCCTCGGTCATCACAACTGTTCTTTGTTCCGGCGCGGAGCCTCGTTCAGTCGGCTTGCCGCAAGGTCAAACTGTAAACTCAACTGAGAATGCTGCCCATCTGCCCACAGATCACGGCACGTCTTCGACCACCATTGTTTGTGATCCACAGTCGTCTAAACCCCAGCAGCAAGACACAGATGCAGCCGCTGACTGATGAATCTAACAGCTGGACACCCGCAACAACCACACGTTTTCGGCGCAAACGATGGGATAATAGATCGGCCAACCAGATTGGCTGCCTGAGCGCCTGATTATCGGCGTTTTCCGGTTGCCTTCTGGCCATTTTCTGCCTCGCGAGTGCCTTCCGGACGAACCTATCCGGTGGCGGCTTGTCGCTCGTGGAAGATCAGGCGATCGAAGTTGTAGGCCAGGTTCGCAAGGGTGAGTTTGGCCTGCGCTCTGGCAAGGCCGATGGTACGGATGAAGAGGCCGTATCGCCCCTTCTGATGCGCGAAGACATGTTCTACCCTGGCGCGCACGGCTGACTTGGCCGCATTGGCCTGCGATGTGCGCTCGGGCATCGGCTTGCCCTTGGGCTTCCTGTGATGGATGCGGCTCGTGAACATGCGCCGCGCCAGCCATGTCTCGTTCTTCCGGCTGCGATAGGCACTATCGGCCCAGACATCCGAAGCAGTGTTGTTCGTGTCCACTACATGACGCAGTTCCCGCCCGTCGCTATGGGCCGCCGAGGTCACCTTCCCCTTGCGGATGAAGCCGAAGCGCCGGTCGATGCTGATATGCGACTTGTAGCCGAATACCGGCGTCGCGATCTGCGGTAAGGGCGTGCCGTCTGGCCGGTAGCGGACCTTGCCTCCGACCTTCACCGTCCAGCGCGCATCGACATCCTTCTGGTGCGCCCTGTTCGGCTTGCCCGGCCATATCTGCTTTGCTGATCTGCCTGCCTTGACCGCTGCTTTTTCGTCCTCGGTGTTGCGCTGCTTGGGAGCAGGTACCAGCGTTGCGTCCACGATCTGCCCACCCATGGCGAGATAGCCACGTTCGCGCAGTTGCTGCTCGAAAGCCTGCATCAGCGCTTCGAGCGTGCCGCTCTCGGTCAGACGATTGCGGTAGTGGCGGATGGTGTTCTCGTCGGGCATCGTGCCGCCCAGATCAAAACCGAAGAAACGCATCCACGATAGCCGGTCCCGGACCATGAACTCCATCCGCGCGTCAGACAGGTTGTGCTGCGCCTGCACCACCAGCACCTTGAACATCGAGACCGGATCGAACGGTGGCCTGCCGCCCTTAGCACCATCGCTGTATCCCAGCCCCTTTACCAGCAGAGGGCGGAAACGTTCGAAGTTCACAAAACCTCCAGCGGATCGCCGTCCCGGCTCAGTCGTTCCAGGTGCTCCGCCAGTGAAAACAGGCTCGATGGATGCATCAGCGTTATCTCCTCGCCGATGCTGAATCACATCAGCACAGGAAATGCGAGGGGTTATTGCGGGTGTCCAGCTAAATTGCAGGGTTCAGCCAAATTTTGAGGAAATGCGCCTGATGCCCCATTGGGACCCCGCTGGAAGGTGGGTGTCCCTCCACCACTACTAAGTCATTGAAAACATGGTGCCGGCTGCAGGATTCGAACCCGCGGCCCCCTGATTACAAATCAGGTGCTCTACCAACTGAGCTAAGCCGGCCTTTGGCGCTTGCGCCTCTATGCGCGCTCTTTGCGTCAGGTTGCGCCAAAGGTCCAGCCCTCAGTTTGGGCGATCTGCTTTGTGAGGCCTTCCGGGGTCCACATTCCCGGCTTATTGGCAGTGGTTCGAAGCCAGGCTGCGGTGAGGAGCGCGTCGCTTGCGTGGTCGGAAATCGGCCCGTTTCCTTTCGCGGGTGGTGAGCCGAGATTGGAAAGCGCTGCGTTCAGCGCTTCGAAATCGGTGATTTTCGTGCGTGAGGCGGTTCGGCCTGCCGCAATGGCGGCAAGCGCGGTGTATATCTCCACAACAACCGGCCCGGCTGGAGGCAGCGGGTCGATCGGCCAGACTGCGATGTGAGGCTGCAGCCGGTGCAGCATGCGCATGCCGGTCAGGCTTGATTTGCCAACCTGAGCCGCGCCCACGAGGTTGAAATTGCTGTATGGTTTGCCGCCCATCGCGGCCTGATGGTGTTCGGTCACACGAAACCGGCCGCGGCCATCTTCCGGGGCAAGACGGAAACGATCGCCTTCGCGCCCACCATGGCGACGGAAATATCGGCTCAGTTCTGCATGATCGACAAAACTGGTTGCCGACAGATGCGGATCGGACGCGCAGATATCGTCGATCATCTGCCAGAGCGCGCGCGCATCTGGGGGACTGTGCGGCCATCCCGGAAAATATGCCCCGGCATCGGCGAATGGCAGGGCGATGCCAAGGTCCAGCCCGACGAGAGCATCGTCTGGCAGTGCGTCTTGCAGGATCGCAAGAACATCGCGGCGCGACCATGCCCGGTCGGGCCGGACCAGCACCGGCGGCCCGCCTTCGATGGTGCAAACCGCAATAGCGATGCCGTTTTGCTTATCCCCTTGCGCGCCCGACCAGTCTATTGCGACGAAATGCCCGAACCGTTCAGTCACCGCGTTCGCGCCGCTGCCTGTTCCACCATTCGATCCGCTCTATCACCTGGCGTTCAAATCCGCGTGGGACGGGCTGGTAATACTCTTGCGCGGTTATGCCTTCGGGCCAGTAATTGTCTCCCGAAAACCCGTCTGGCGTGTCGTGGTCATAGGCATAGCCTTCGCCATGCCCGATGTCCTTCATCAGCTTCGTCGGGGCATTGAGGATATGTTGCGGCGGGCTGAGCGATCCGGTTTCGCGCGCGCTTTTCCATGCGGCCTTCTGCGCGGTATAGGCGGCATTGGATTTGGGCGCGGTCGCACAATAGAGGCACGCCTGGACAATCGCGAGTTCGCCTTCGGGCGACCCGAGGAATTCAAAGGCGTCCCTGGCGGCAAGACACTGGGTGAGGGCTTGCGGATCGGCAAGGCCGATGTCCTCCGAAGCGAAGCGCACGAGCCGACGCAGAACGTATAGCGGTTGTTCTCCTGCTGTCAGCATCCGTGCAAGATAATAGAGCGCGGCTTGCGGATCGGAACCGCGCAATGATTTGTGCAGGGCGGAGATCAGATTGTAGTGACCGTCACGGTCCTTGTCATAAACAGCGACGCGGCGTTGCAGGAACTGGCCCAATGCCGCGGGGGACAGCGGCTCGGCAATATCCGCCGCGAACAGCGTTTCCGCCTGGTTGAGAAGGAAGCGGCCATCGCCATCGGCCGAATGGATCATCGCGGCGCGGGCGTCCTGCGACAAGGGGAGTGGGCGGTTTTCAAGCGCTTCCGCCCTATCGAGCAGTGTTCCAAGTGCGGCTTCGTCAAGCCGGTGAAGGATCAGCACTTGTGCACGGCTGAGCAAAGCTGCGTTCAGCGCAAAGCTGGGGTTTTCGGTGGTCGCTCCGACAAGTGTGACAGTGCCCCGCTCAACATACGGCAGGAAGCCATCCTGCTGCGCGCGGTTGAAGCGGTGAATTTCGTCAACGAACAGCAACGTGCGTTGACCGGCCCTTGCGGCAGTTTCTGCGGATGCGAAGGCCTTCTTCAAGTCTGCAACACCTGAGAACACCGCGCTGACTGCGGCGAACCGCATCCCCACGGCATCGGCCAGCAACCTTGCGATGCTGGTCTTGCCGGTGCCGGGCGGCCCCCACAGGATCATGGACCCCAGCTTGCCGGCCGCGATCATCCGGCCGATCGCGCCTTGCGGCCCGGTCAGGTGATCCTGCCCGACGATTTCGCCGATGGTTTGCGGACGAAGCCTGTTCGCCAGCGGCGCGTCGCTTTCATCGACGTCGGCTGGGTCTTCCGGCAGATCATTGGCGAAAAGATCGGGCATATGCGCAATGGTATAGTCCGATTTGCCCAGATCGAAACAGATTCGGGCACAAGCGCCGTCGCGCTTGCCCGATTGTGGCCACGGGCGATCCGTTGTATGTGCGGCAACAGCCAAAGGGGGTGCATCGCGCCGATGGATACGAATCCCGCAAAAGTACCGAAACTGTTCTGGGTCACGGCTGGTCTCAGCCTGCTTTGGAATGCCTTTGGCGCATATGACTATGTGATGACGAATATTCGCGACGCGGCCTATCTCGCGAATTTCCCGCCCGAAGTGATTCTGTATATCGATGCGATGCCATACTGGGTGATGGCGGCATGGGCGCTTGGCGTGTGGGGCGCGGTTGCGGGATCGGTTCTGCTATTGCTGCGATCGCATCTCGCCCGGCTGGCCTTCGGCGTTTCGCTTCTTGGCCTTGCGGCAAGCACGTTCTACCAGTTCGGTGCCGACATGCCCGACGCGATGAAAACGGGCGGGATGCATGCGATGACGCTGATGATCTGGATCGTGGCGGTGCTGTTGCTGCTCTATTCGTTCCGGTGGCATCGCGAGGGTGTTCTGCGTTAGAGCGTTTTGCGTTCAGGCTTACGCGCCCGGACGAGCAGCGCTCATGCGCTGCGCCGGATTAGAGCATTCAGGGTTTTCTCCTTCTGGCGGATCAGGCGCAGATATGTTGCAGCCACGGTCTCGTTGATCCTGTCCCACGAAAATTCGTGGGCGCGCTGTTCTCCGGCCAGGCCGTGATTTGTCCGCAATTGCGGACTTTCAACATAGGATTTGAGCGCTTCGGCGAACTGATGCACCGCGCCGGGGCGCACGAGCCGGCCCGACACATGGTCGTCGACAAGGCTTTGGCTCCCTGTCGCTTCGGCGGCGACCACGGGCAGCCCGCAAGCCATGGCTTCGAGTGTTACATTGCCAAAGGTTTCGGTGACCGAGGGGTTGAACAAGACGTCCATACCGGCAACCGCACGACCCAGATCGGGGCCCTGCTGAAAACCGGCGAAGATTGCATCTGGTATGCGCGCCTCGAACCACGCGCGTGCGGGGCCTTCGCCGATAACGAGGACTTTGTGCGGCACGCCGCGCGATCTGAGTTCGTCGATCGAATCGGAAAAGACATCGAGCCCCTTTTCCATCACCAGTCGACCGAGAAAGCCGATCGCGACATCGTTGTCGGCAATGCCCAACGATTGGCGCCATGCATTTGATCGGCGGCCCGGATTGAACACATCGCGATCCACGCCGCGCGACCAGATGCCGATGTCAAAGCCCATGCGCTGATCGCGCAGCACTTGCGCCATGCTTTCCGATGGCGCGACCAGTGCATCGCAGCGGCGATAGAAGCGGCGCATGATCGCTTCGATGGCCGGTTCGCCCCAGGCCATGTTGTAATAACGCAGATATGTCTCAAACCGGGTGTGGACCGAGGCCAGGATGGGCAGGTCTCTCTTTCGCGCCCAGCTGACGGCCCTGTGTGAAGAGGGATCGGGCGAAGAAACATGCAAAACGTTGGGCGCGAATGCCGCAAGATCGGCTCTGACTGCCCGCGATAGCCCCAGCGGCAGACGATACTCGCCACGGCCGGGGAAGGGCATCGCTGGAACGCCAACAAGGTCTCCGGTCGGCGCGAACGCCGGCTCGGCGACTTTGGGGGCGTAGACGCGCACCGCCGCGCCCTGGCGCAACAGATAGTCGGCAAGCCGGTTCAGCGCCTGATTGGCGCCATCACGGACATAATTGTAATTACCCGAAAACAGGGCAATGCGAAGATCGGCGGTTTCCATTTGACTGCGGGCCATAGCCGCGCCCAACCCGCTTGGCGAGAGGCGAGGCGAGAGACTCTCACATCAAATGGAGCGGCATGATGTCAGCGGCGCCAGTGGCCCCGATCGCGCCTGTATTCGCCCCGGCGGTGATCGCGGTATCCGTCCCTGTAACCGCGCCGATAAGTGCGGCGGTTGTCGCGGCGATAGCCGTTGCGGTCATAGTGGCGGCGGCCATAATAATTGTCATACCGGCGGCGGCCCTGATCCCAGCGGTTGTGATGGCGCCGCTGATAATAGTCGCGATAATAGCGGCCATAGTGGCGATCGCGATAATAGCGGCGCGGATAACCGTCGTAGTAATAATAATGACCCGGATAGTCGCGCACGGTGACATAGCGGCGGCGCGGATAATAGGCGCGGTCGTAATAGTGCCGGTCACTCCGGTCCGCGATTGCAGCGCCGATGGCAAGGCCGATCAGACCCGCGCCGATCGCGATGGCGGCATCGTCGCCGCGATCACGATAACGATCCCGCGCTTCAGCAGCGCTCGCCATGGTAAGGCTGGTCGCGACACATGCGAGGGCGAGGGTTGCGCGTTTGAGAGTGTTCAACATATCGCTTGTCTCCCTTCCTGTTCCAGCCGGTCGGGGCGGCGAGTTCCGTCCAGCGTCACGCCATAACAAACGCCGATTCGCCTGAACCGACACTTAACCTCGCGCTACTCCTCCACTTCATGGAATTTCGCGATCAGGATTTTCAGGTCGCGTTTCGGATTGAACCCGGTTTTGCGCACTTCAAAGCGGGTGGGCGAAATCTTCTTCACTCCATCCATACAGAAGCTGACGAGGTTATCGGTCGATCCCTTGTCGACCACCAGCCGGAAATCGCCAATCGGCCCTTTCCAGTTAGCGCCCGATGACAGCACATAACCGATCCATGTCTCGGAATAGTAATGGACATAACCCGGCTTTCTGCGCGCCAGCCGACGATCCACCCCGCGCAGGAAATGATCGTCAACGCAGTAATCCGCGCGATAAGCCTCCCGAATTTCCGGGCTGTCCTCGCGGACGGATTTGTGCAGCGCGCCGCCCACGCTGCCACCAGTCATCGGCACATATTCATGCTCCACCGTGACGGTCGAACTGGCCGGAAACCGTTGTTCACGCACGAAAAAGGTGGCCAGGTCCCACGCAGGCACAGGACGGAAATCGAACATTTCCTCTTCAATCACCAGCCCTTCGGCGGCAAACGCCTTGCGCTGTGCCGCATCCATCTTTTCGAACAAGTCGGAATAGCCGCTCGCGTTCACCCAATAGAGCGGCCAGCCAAGCTCCGCGATCCGCTGGGTGACATCGCGATCGCCGATCATCGCCCGGTCGATCTGTTTGAGGCGGACCGGCTTGCCATCGACTTTGGTGTTGAACCCGAAGCCGGAAAAATCATGCGGGCGGTCCATATCATACCAGTGATCCGCCATCCCGCGCGGCTGGCGCGGCATTGGAAACGCGACGGTGGTGGTGATCGCGCGATCCGTGGGATTGCGAAACCGGTATGTTACTCGCACGATCTCTTCGGAAATATAGAGATCTTCGGCTTCCATCACGATCGCAGCGGAAGGCTTAAGCACAATCCCGCCAACCCCGATTCCGGCTTCCGCATCGTTGGCCTGTGCCACGCCGATCAGCCCGGAACCGGCCGTGATCGCCATAAGCAGGGCGGCGCGCGCGGCCCGTCGCAAAACCTGCCCGTCAGCCCGGAACCTCGCGAAAATTCGCGAAAGGCAGTGCGGCGCACAACCTGTCTGGCGTCGGACAGGAAAGCAGGCAAAGGCAAAGGCGCGCGTCATTTGCCCGATCATACGCGGATTGGCACGGCTGTGAAAGGCGTTCGCCGTCGCCGGTTTAAGAGCCGCGCGTGGTGCGGGTGTCAGGCAGCCTCGGACTTGCGCCCGGCCTTCTTGCGTTCGTGCGGACAAAGCAGAGCCTTGCGCAAGCGGATCGACTTGGGCGTTACCTCGACCATCTCATCATCGTCGATATAAGCGATGGCCTGCTCCAGGCTCATCACCGTGGGCGGGGTGAGGCGGATCGCGTCGTCCTTGCCGGTAGAGCGGAAGTTGGTGAGCTGTTTGGACTTCATCGGGTTGACTTCCAGATCGTCGGGCTTGGCGTTCTCGCCGATCACCATGCCTTCATAGACCTTGGTCTGAGGGGCAACGAACAGGATGCCGCGATCTTCCAGCGCGTTGAGCGCATAACCCACCGTTTCGCCGGTGCCGTTGGAAATCAGCACGCCATTGGCACGGCCCGCGATCTGGCCCTTATACGGTCCGTATTTCTCGAACAGGCGGTTCATGATGCCGGTGCCGCGCGTATCGGACAGGAATTCGCCATGATAACCGATCAGGCCGCGGCTGGGTGCGGAAAATGTGATCCGCGTCTTGCCCTGGCCGGAGGGGCGCATCTCGGTCAGTTCGGCCTTGCGACGCTGCATCTGCTCAACCACGGTGCCCGAGTATTCATCATCCACATCGATCACGACGGTTTCGTAAGGTTCCTCGCGGCCCGCATCGCCATCGCGAAACAGCACGCGCGGGCGGCTGATGCCCAGTTCAAAGCCTTCGCGGCGCATGGTTTCGATCAGCACGCCAAGCTGAAGTTCGCCACGTCCGGCCACTTCGAAGCTGTCCTTGTCGTCCGATTCGGTGACGCGAATGGCGACATTGGTTTCGGATTCGCGCAACAGCCGGTCGCGGATCATGCGGCTGGTGACTTTGTCACCCTCGCGCCCGGCCAGCGGGCTGTCGTTCACCGAAAACCGCATGGCCAGCGTGGGCGGGTCAATCGGCTGGGCGGCGATCGGCGTTGTCACCGATGGTTCTGCAATGGTATTGGCGACGGTGGCTTTCTCAAGCCCAGCCAGCGCGACGATGTCACCGGCGCGCACTTCGTCGACCGGAACCCGGTCAAGCCCGCGAAAGGCCAGCAGCTTGGAGGCACGTCCGGCTTCGATCACGTTGCCATCGGCATCGAGCGCGTGGATCGGATCGTTGACTTTGAGCGTGCCGGACTGGACCCGGCCCGTCAGCACGCGGCCCATGAAGTTGTCACGGTCAAGCAGCGTCGCCAGGAACGTAAACGGCCCATCGGCATCAAGGCCGGGCGAGGGGACATGGCTGACAATGGTTTCGAACAGCGGATCGAGCGTACCTTCGCGCGCGTCGATATCGGTGCTGG
This sequence comes from uncultured Sphingomonadaceae bacterium, assembly GCA_947258815.1. Taxonomy (GTDB): domain Bacteria; phylum Pseudomonadota; class Alphaproteobacteria; order Sphingomonadales; family Sphingomonadaceae; genus Novosphingobium. Next base: position 51,766 of record CAMYJW010000027.1, on the reverse strand, counting down.
CATAGCCATTGCGGCCCGATGCATAGAGCGATGGAAAATCAAGCTGATCGTCATCGGCATCAAGGCCGACGAACAGATCGAACACTTCGTCCAGCACTTCGGAAGCGCGCTGATCGGGCCGGTCTATCTTGTTGACGACGACAATCGGGCGAAGGCCAAGCGAGAGCGCCTTGCCGGTGACGAACTTGGTCTGCGGCATTGCGCCTTCGGCGCTGTCCACCAGCAGGATCACGCCATCGACCATCGACAGGATACGCTCAACCTCACCGCCGAAATCGGCGTGGCCCGGCGTATCGACGATGTTGATCCGCGTGCCGTTCCATTCGACGCTGGTGCATTTGGCAAGGATCGTGATTCCGCGCTCTTTCTCCAGATCGTTGGAATCCATCGCGCGCTCGTCCACGCGCTGATTATCGCGGAATGTACCGGACTGGCGGAACAGCTGATCGACCAGCGTGGTTTTGCCATGATCGACGTGAGCAATGATCGCGATGTTGCGCAGCGGCGCGGCGCCGGGCGAGCCGTTGGTTTCTGGGGCGGACATAGGTTTGCCTTTGGATTGGGGGCGGTGCCGGGTATATTGCGCCGCAATATCTGCGCGCCCTTAGCGGAAACTGACGCGTGCGGCAACCGGTCTGTCTGACTGGCCTGTCGCGAAGACCGGAAAAGTGCGATCCGCAGCCGGGCTATCCAGCCATATTTGGCCAGCATATTTGGCGGTTGATATAGAGCAATGCTATTGCTCGCTGTGCGGGTAGCGCAAGTATAGCGGGCGCGATCTGCATAAGATGGCCGAACAGGGAGCGGTCAATCGTGCCGGGCGGTACGAATAATCGAGGAGGGTTGATGTTATGAAGGGGTCTGCAAATCAATATGTGACGAGAGGGCGATTGGCCGTTCATGCCGGCATTTCTTCGTTCGCCCTGGCGGTTTCATCTGCGGCACTGGCGCAGGACGGAAATGGCGCCTTAGATGAAGCGTGGGACGATGGTGCAATTATCGTTACCGCAACAAAGCGCGAAACCACGTTGCAGGACATTCCCGTTGCCGTCACCGTGACATCTGGCGAGACGATCGAGCGCGCGCAGATCCGCGATCTTAATGATCTCCAGTCGCTTGTTCCGTCGCTGAAAGTGGGCCAGCGGCAAAGCTCGGCCAACACCAATTTCTTCATACGTGGCTTTGGCAACGGCGCGAACAACGCCGGTATCGAACCGTCGGTCGGCGTGTTCATAGACAACGTCTATCGTTCGCGCACCGCCTCCCAGATTGCCGACCTGCCCGATGTGCAGCGCATCGAAGTGCTGCGCGGTCCACAGTCCACGCTCTTCGGCAAGAACGCGTCCGCCGGAGTCGTCTCGATCGTGACCCAGGAGCCGCAGTTTGAGCTGGGCGGCAATATCGAGGCATCGTACGGCAATTACGATGCCGTTGTGGTGAAAGGCGTGGTCACCGGCCCGCTAACCGATACGCTCGCGGCCAGTTTTACCGGCGCGTATAACCGGCGCAACGGCATCTATCGCGATTTCGGCACCGGAAACAGCGCCAACGAGCGCGACCGGTGGTTTGCGCGCGGCCAGCTCCTATGGGAACCGGGTGATCGAACCAAAGTTCGCCTGATCGCAGACTATGGCCGGATCGACGAAGCCTGCTGCGCTGCGGTGAGCGTCCTGCATTCGGACGCGACGGGCGCGATCCGCGCTGTTGGCGGTGACGTCAACAATCCCGATGAGCGGTTCGACAAGTTCATATTCAGCAACTTCGATTCGATAAACGATATCAAGAACTACGGGTTCTCGGCGCAGGTCGATCATGATCTGGGCGATTTCACGCTCACGTCGATTACGGCATGGCGCGATACCGATGCGTTCACCAATCAGGATGCGGACTTTTCCAGCGCAGACCTGTTGCAGCGCTTCTCGCAGGATCTGGGCATCGAGACGTTCACCCAGGAATTTCGCGTGTCGGGCAACATCGGCGATCGGCTGACTACGCTGCTGGGTGCGTATTATTTCGATGAGAAAATTCGTCAGCACAGCCAGGTGCAATGGGGCGCGGATATGCGCAACTATTCAAACCTGCTGGTGCAGGGCGCGACCGGCGGCGCGCTGAGCATACCCGATCTTGAAGGAACATTCGGGGGACTTGAAGGTGACCCCACGCGTTATCTGGGCCAGTTTTTCGTTCCGGGGCAGGGGCTGGATGAACGCTATCGGCTGAACAACGAGGCATGGTCGATCTTCAGCCAGATTGATCTGGAAATCACCGATCGGCTGACGCTGACCGGGGGTGTGAACTATACGAACGACAAGAAGAATTTCTCCGCGATCGTCGATTCGAACGATGTTTTCGCCGGGCTGGATCTGAACGATCCGGCCTACGGGCCATTTCGCAACCAGCTGTTGCTGGCAGGCGGGCTGGTGGGGGCGGGCGTCGATCCGACCGATCTGGGAGCGGTTCTGGCATTTGCAAGCAATCCCGCGACCGCTCCGATATTCCAGCAGATTACGGCGTTTGCCGATGCCAATCAGAATAACCCGCTGGTCAATCCGCTCAACCAGCTGGCGCCGCTGCAGTTCTTTCCGCCGTTTCTCAGTGTTCCCAATGCGGCGGAAACCGGCCGGACAAGTGACGACAACGTGTCCTGGACTGCGCGGCTGTCCTTCGAGGCGACAGACGATATCAGCGTCTATGCGGGCATAGCCAAAGGGTTCAAGGCCAGCTCGGTCAATCTGTCGCGCGACAGCCGCCCGCCGGCTTCTGCGCAGGCCGCCATTGAAGCAGCGGGTATCGGCGTGGCCAATCAAAGCTATGGCAGTCGCGTTGCCGACCCCGAGAAATCAACCGTTTATGAAGCCGGGGTCAAAGCCAATTTCGGATCGGCGCGCGCGAACTTTGCGATATTCAAGCAGGAAATAAAGGGCTTCCAGTCCAACATTTTTACCGGCACCGGGTTCGTGCTGGCCAATGCGGGCAAGCAATCCGTTTTCGGATTTGAGTTCGAGAGTTCGTTCCAGCCCGTCGATCCGCTGACACTCGGATTTGCGCTGACGTATCTCGATCCCAAGTATGACAGTTTTCCGCTGTCGTTCGCGGGCGATCTTTCCAGCGTGCCGCCAGCCGGTATTCCTGAAATATCGCTGACTCTGTCGGCGGACTATGTGCACGAGCTGCCCAATTCGGATGAGCGCATTCTGGTGCATGTCGATTTCCATTACGAAGACGAAACGCAACTGATCGAAGGCTTGCCCGCGTTTGTCGAACGCGATCCGATTACCGGGGCGATCAGTTCGTTCCAGCCCGCGCTTGACACAGCGGACCAGTTTACGCGCGAGATCGAGAATCTCAACGCTTCGATTACATACGCGATGGGCAATGGCCTGGAACTGACAATCTGGTCGCGTAATCTTCTCAACGACCGGCATATCGAGCAAATCTTCGATACGCCCGCGCAAATCGGCGCGGTTACCGGGTATCCCAATGCGCCGCGCACTTTTGGCGTTGGCGGACGTTTTCGATTCTGAAGGTGCGCACCGATAATTGATTCGCGTCTTGCCCGTTTGCCGGTAAGCTGAGCGGACCGAGGAAAACGGAAGAGGGGGAAGCAGGAAATGCTGGAATGGATGATCTTGCCGTACAAGCGGTATTTCGATTTTCAGGGCCGTTCGCGCCGCAAGGAATACTGGATGTTCGTCCTGTTGTTCGTGATCGTTTACGCGGTATTCGGCGCGCTGATGTTCAGCGGCGGCATGGCCTTGGATGCTGCGGGCGCTGCCGAACCGGGCGCAATGTTTTATCTGGGTGCCGGACTGATCGGGATCTTCGTGCTTGCCAGTTTTATTCCGGCGCTGGCCGTGCAGGTCCGGCGGTTTCACGATCAGGACAGGTCTGGCTGGTTCGTGCTGCTGAACTTCATTCCGTATCTGGGCGGACTTATCGTGTTGGTGTTCATGGTTCTTGAAGGAACCAAGGGCCCGAACCGTTTCGGGCCCGATCCCAAGGATACCAATGGCGCGGACGTGTTTAGCTGATCCGATGCCCTAAAGCCCGCGCGGCGCCTGAGCGTTGCATTTCCGTTCGCGCCAGCCTGAACGGAAATCGCTCCCTAAAGCCCGCGCGGCGCCTGAGCGTTGCATTTCCGTTCGCGCCAGCCTGAACGGAAATACAACTAAAGCTCGCGCAGCGCTCTGGCCGGTTTTGCTCGCAACAGCGGCAGCGATCCGGCCATTGCGAAGCCGATTATCAGAACCAGCCCTGCGCAAAGCACGCCGATAATAGTGGGCCAGTGAGGCAGCCAGTCAAAGTCAAACAACCGGGTTATGATCGCCCAGCCGATCGTGGTGCCCAGCGCCAGTGCGACAACGGAAAGGACGCTTGCCAGCAGGCCATATTCCGCCAGTTGCAGCAGCAGCAATTGCCTGCGGCTGGCTCCCAGCACGCGCAGGATTACGTTGTCATAAGTCCGGCTGGCGCGCGCTGCGGCAATCGCGCCCAGCAATACCGCCAGCCCCGCCAGCACTGCAACCGAAGCCGCCGCCAGTATCGCGGTGGACATCTGCGACAAGAGCGCGCGGGCATCGCGCAGGATACCGCCTGTTTCGATCACGGACGTGGCCGGAAACGCGCGGACCAGTTTGCGCAACAGGCCTTCTGCGCGCGCGCCGGGCGGCAGGTCTATCGTCGCGGCAAGATTGTGCGGGGCATCGATCAATGCATTGGGAGAGAAAACCAGCACGTTGTTCAGCCCCATCGAATCCCATTCGATCCGGCGCAGCGATGTGATTCGTGCCGTGCGTTCAACGCCCAGCAGGCTGATCGTAACCGTGTCGCCGATTGACATGTCAACAATGTCGGCCAGCTTTTCGTCCACAGAAACCAGAGGTTCCCCATCATAGCCCGGCGGCCACCATTCGCCGCTGGTCAGCACGCTGCCTTCGGGCACCGCATCGGCATAAGTCAGGCCCCGCTCACCGCGCAGAAACCACGCGTCTTCGGGAATTTCATCGAGATCGGCAACCCGCACCATCGCATCTTCCGGTCCATAGGCGACGATCTTGCCGCGCAGGGCCGGAACGGTTTGAATCTTCGCTTGTGGCGCTGTTTCCAGAACCGCGTTGCGAAAATCGCTGACCTTGTCGCGCGGAACATCGAGCACGAAATAGTCCGGCGCGCGTTGGGGAACGCGGGTGCGGATATTGGCGTCAAGACTGGTCTGGATCGCGGCGAGCAGCACGAATGCGCTGAGGCCGAAACCCAGCGCCGTCACCAGTGCGCCGGTTTGCGAACCGGGCCGGTGCAGGTTTGCCAGCCCTGCGCGCAGCAGCGGATCGCGCGGGGCTGGCGCGTGCTGCGCGGCCTTGCGGATCGCGAGCCCCAACAGCCCCAGAAAACCAAGCAGGGCCGCGGCGCCCAGCAGAAACAGCGCGGTCAAATAAGGACGGTTGGCATTGGTCAGCGCGAGCACCGCGATGGCGGCGAGCCCCAGTCCAACGGGTGCCACCAGTTCGCGCCGGGGCAGCGCCAGCGGGCTTACCCGCGCGCGCATCAGCGCCATTGCAGGAAACGCGCGGGCGCGCAGCAGCGGCGGCGCGGCGAATACCAGCGCCACCAACAGGCCATAGGCGCTCGCCGTGATCAGCGCGGCGGGATCAAACGCGAATCCGGCTGAAACCGGCAACAGCGTGCCCAGTGCCCTCGCCAGAAGCGGCGTGACCAGCACGCCCGCGGCCAGTCCGGCGATGCTGCCGATCAGCGCTGCGGCAAGGATCTGGAGAATATAGATGCGCGCGATATCGCCGCTTGTCGCGCCCAGCACCTTGAGCGTTGCAATACTGGTTCGCCGCGCTTCAAGATAGGACGAAACGCCGCCGCCGATTCCGATCCCGGCGATCACCAGGGCGGAAAGGCCGACCAGCACCAGAAATTCACCCATTCTGGAAACGAACCGGTCGGTTCCCGGTGCGGCATTGTCACGCGTGCGATATTCCAGACCCGTCTCGCCTATGCGCTGTTTCAGAAACGCAACCGCCTCGTCGGGATTGCGACCCGGCTTCAGCGCGACGCGCACTTTCGTGCGGAACATCGAACCGGGCACGGTCAGCCCTGCGGCTTGCGGCATAGAGGCCGGTACGATCATGGCCGCGCCGAGCGAAAAGCCTTCGCTCAGGCGGTCAGGCTCTTCATCGATGATGCCGCCCACTGTCAGGCGGCTGGTGCCGATAGTGAAGGTATCGCCCGGCCTGACGTCCAGCCGCTCCGCCGCGCCTTCGGCGATCCAAGCCGTGTTCGCGGGCGGCGCACCCGCGGTGCGGCCATCCTGCAGGCGGAATTGCCCGTACAGCGGCCAGCGCGCACCCACGGCTTTGAGCGCGACGGGCGCGGAGAGATCGCCGCGCATCGCAATCGCCTGCATCCGGGTGCCCGATTCCAGCTGGCCAAGGCTGGTGAGCGCGGCGCTTTCCGTTTCGCTCAGGCCGCGTTGCCACACGCGCACTTCGATATCGCCGCCCAGAATTTCGCGCCCGCGCGAGCTCAGTTCGCGTTCGATCGACCCGGTGAGCGTGCCGATTGCCGCAAGCGCGCCGACGCCAAGGAACAGACAGATCAGCAGCAGCCGCAACCCCCGGAAACGCGACGTCAGGTCACGTCGCGCGATGCGCCATGCTGCGCCCCACGATAGCGCGGATGTCAGGGGTGCAGTCACGTCTGCGTGGTGTCGCTGGCGATCCTGCCGTCGCCCAGCGTGATGATCCGCTCGCACCGTTCGGCCAGCGCCGGATCGTGGGTGATGATAATCAGCGTTGCATCTGATTGCGCGCGCCGGTCAAACAGCAGTTCGATGATCGCTTCACCGGTTGCGGCATCAAGATTGCCGGTTGGCTCATCGGCGAAGATCAGCGGCGGGCGCGGGGCGGTGGCGCGCGCAATGGCGACGCGCTGTTGCTCTCCGCCGGAAAGCTGCGCTGGATAATGCGTCAGCCGGTGGGCAAGGCCAACCGCGTCCAGCTCGGCCGTGGCGCGTGCTCTGGCATCGTCCATCCCGGCCAGTTCCATGGGGGTGGCGACATTGTCCAGCGCGGTCATCGTTGGCAGCAGGTGAAACGCCTGCAGCACGATCCCGATCCGCCCGCGCCGGGCCTGCGCCAGCGCGTCTTCGTCCATCCCGGTGAAGTCTGCTCCGGCCACGGTAAGCATGCCCGATGTTGCGCGCTCCAGCCCGGAAAGCACCGCCATCAGCGAACTTTTGCCTGAACCGGACGGGCCGAGGAGGGCCACTGTCTGGCCTTGCGGGATGATCAGATCGACGCCGCGCAGGATTTCAACCGGGCTGTTGGCATCGCCCAAAGTCAGCCGGAGATCGTTTGCTGTGATGATCGGGGGGGGAGGGGGGCTTGTCACGCGGCGTGGATGGCATAGCTTGGGGGTGTCTCACAAGGAGGTTCGCTTGCTTTTACGCCGTTTTGCCCCAATTGCCGTGGTTTGCGCGGGGCTGCTTTCCGCTTGCGATACAGCCCCGGATCAGGCTGCGGCTCCGGCCCCCGTTGCGGGCGCGGAAACCCCGCCCGAAGTGCCGGTGATGGGCCGCGAAATTCCGATCGTTGCAATCGGTGACAGTCTGTTCACCGGATACGGGTTGGAAGAAGGGCAGAACTATCCCGCGATGCTGGAAGCGGCCTTGCGCGCAAAAGGCATCAACGCGCGGATCGCTAATGCGGGGGTTTCCGGCGATACGACCGGCGGCGGGCTCGATCGGCTGGATTTCACGCTGGAAAATCAGGCAGCCGCGCCAGCGCTGGCGATCATCAGCCTTGGCGGGAACGATATGTTGCGCGGCCTGAAGCCCGAACAGTCGCGCGCCAATCTCGATGCGATGCTTGCCCGGCTGAAGGAAAAAGGCATTCCCGTTATTCTGCTGGGGATGCTGGCCGCGCCCAATCTGGGTGAGGATTATGGCAAGGCGTTCAACGCGATTTACCCTGCACTGGCGAAAAAACATGGCGCAACGCTGGTGCCGTTTTTCCTCCAGCCGCTGATGGATCGGCCCGATCTGGTGCAGGATGACAAGATTCACCCCACGAAAGCGGGAGTGGAAGCGATGGTCTCCGCGACGGCGGATCGCGTGGAAGGCGCGTTGCCGCGAGAGTAAAGCCGCGCGCTTGCTTAGAGCGTTTTTCGTTCAAGCTGACGCGAGCGAAAAAGCAACGCTCATGCGCCGCGCGGGCTTATCGCACTTTCCGATCCGAATTGATCGGAAAAGTGCTCTAATCGGCGCGCGCAACTGTGCCGCCGCGCACGTTCCAGATCGCCGCTTCGTTTCGGATGGCGTCGAAGGGTGCCAGTTCGGTTCCGGTCAGCCATACTTGCGCATGGCCGCCACGCAGCCGATCAAACAGCGCTTCGCGGCGTAGCGGATCGAGATGGGCGGCTACTTCGTCAAGCAATAACAGGCGCGGGCGGGTATCTTCGCGGCGGGCGGTTTCGAGCAGTTGCGAATGGGCAAGGACGATGGCGATCAGCATGGCTTTTTGCTCTCCGGTAGAGCAATCGGCGGCGGGCTGACGCTCGCCCTCGGAGCCATTTTTGCCAACCATGGCAACGGCAATTTCATCGCGATGCGGCCCCGTCAGCGTGCGCTGCGCGGCCCGGTCGCGCCCGCGCATATCCTGCAAGGCGGCGGCCAGCGCCTCTGCTGTGATTGGCCCGCCCGGTTCATAGCGCAGCGAAGGGCGCGCGAACGGGCCATCGGGAAGCGCCGCCAGCGTCCTGTCCAGTTCGCGAACCATCGCCGCGCGTTCGCTGGCCACGGCGGCTCCAGCTTCGGCGATCTGCGCTTCGATTGCATCGAACCATTGTTTTTCGGGCATCTGCGGTTCGGCCAGCAGGCGATTTCGTTCGCGCAATGCATTTTCCAGTCGCGTCGCGCTTTTGGCATGACCGGGCGCGACGGCCAGCACCAGCCGGTCTAAAAAGCGCCGCCGGGCTCCTGCGCCTTCTGCGAACAGCCGGTCCATCGCCGGGGTCAGCCAGCCGATAGACAGCCATTCAGCAAGCCGCACAGCCGGCGCGGCGGTCTGGTTTATCTGGATAATGCGTTTGCCCGGCTGCGTGGCCCGCAAGCCCGTGCCCAGCCGCACCGGATCGGCCTGCGTTGCCAGATCGGCGCTTATCGCAAAGCCGCCTTTGCCCGTTTGCGAAGGCATCTCATCCAGCTTCGCCCGCCGCATGCCGCGGCCCGGTGCAAGCAGCGAGATCGCTTCGAGCACGTTGGTTTTGCCGGCGCCGTTTTCCCCCACCAGCAGGTTAAAGCGGGCTGTGTTTTCGATACGGGTTTCGCGATGGTTGCGAAAATCGGACAACAGGATGCGATCAAGGGTCATCGGCAATGTCAGCTGGGTTCAGACCGAATCGGCTTGCGCGAAGGGTGAGAAATCGGTCCCGTCGTCATAGACATCAACCCCTTCGCGCGTTTTCAGCCAGCCGACAACCAGATATGTGAGCGGCGTAAGCACCGCCTCCCATGCCACTTTCAGCGCCCAGTTGGTGACCATCACCAGAAACACGTCGCGCGTTTCCCACACGCCAAGAAACGCGACGGGATAGAAGATCAGGCTGTCCACCGCCTGTCCGAAAACCGTTGATCCGATCGTGCGGCTCCACAGCGCTTTGCCTTTGGTCCAGAGCTTCATTTTGGCGAGCACGAAGGAATTGACGAACTCTCCGGCCCAGAACGCCAGCATCGAAGCCGCAACAATGCGCGGCACAGCGCCGAAAACGCTTTCATAGGCGGCTTGCCCGTCCCACGTTTCGGCGGGCGGCATGGCGACGACCACCCAGCTCATCAATGCCATGAACGCCATCGCCGCAAATCCCATCCAGATGCAGCGCCGGGCATGGGCATAGCCATACACTTCGGTCAGCACGTCGCCGATCACATAGCTGACCGGGAAGAACAGGATGCCCGCGCCAAACGTGAACCCGGCAATGGTGGAAAGCTTGGCCGCGCCGATCAGGTTGGAAAGCAGCAGGATCGCAACGAACGCGGCCATCACGAAATCGAAATAGCGATAATGCCGCCGCGCCCCCGCAACGCCATCGATATGTTTGAGATCCGGCTCGCTCATCGCTGCTGGTTAGCCCGCTTCGCCGATGCAGGAAAGCGGCGTGAGCCAATGGCGCGGATTTTGCGCGGCGTGCGCGCCGAGATGTTTGCGCTGATCGTCAAGCACGCCTAATGGGATTTGCGCGCGCGCCCGTAGCTCATCTGGATAGAGCGCGAGACTTCTAATCTTGAGGCAGCAGGTTCGAGTCCTGCCGGGCGCGCCAATATCCGATTGCCCTCAAGCGCCGGGCGGCCACATCCGTGGCCTTGGCTTCGCTTGTATAAGCCGGGGCTTGCCAACCCGCTGGCGCGCAAGACTGCTCCTTTGGAGCGCGCCGGTGGTTTTCCCGCCAGGCGGCTTGACAAAACCGCGGAAAACGGGTTCTTTTCGCAGGTGCAGCAAAGTGGTCCGGCTAAGGGCCTCTTTCACGATACAATGGCGTATCTGGCTGCAATGAAATCACAATTCCATCGCAATGGCGCGATTGCACGAACCGCAGGGTCACCGATTCGGCTGCGGGCGCATTCGCCCTCGCCAGACGTGTCCCGAGAAATCGATTGTTTTTCGAGCGGCTTTTCGAGCGGCAAGGGGCGGCGATACAACGGATGGACGTCAAGACGAGTGCGATTTCAGAAGGTAATGCCACGCGCGCGGATGACATCGCGTCTGCGCGTGACAGCGATGGGCCGGCGCAAATCCCCGCGCATATCATCGTTGGCGGAGGCCCGGCGGGCACGCGTGCGGCGCAGCAACTCGCGCGGCAGACCAGCGATCCGATTCTGCTGTTCAGCGATGAAAAATGGGGCGGTTACAACCGTGTTAAGCTGACCCCGCTGCTTGCCCGTGAAGTCAATCTCGGTCAGGTCCGCCAGTCGCTCGATCTGGAAACATCCGAAACAGTCACACGGCACGATTCCACCCGGATTGTCGGGCTGGATCGTGAGAAACGGGTGGCGATTGATCACGAGGGGCGCGAATGGCCCTATCTTTCTGTGGTGTTCGCCACCGGATCGCATGCGTTTCGTCCGCATATTCCCGGTCTCGATCTGCGCAATGTCTATACGTTTCGCAGCCTCAACGATGTTGAGCACCTGATCGCCCGCGCCCAGACGACGCGGCATACGGTGGTGATCGGCGGCGGGCTGCTGGGGCTGGAAGCGGCGCGCGGCATGCACAGTCGCGGTGCGAAAGTCACCATACTGGAGAACGAACCCTGGCTGATGGCGCGTCAGCTCGATCGTGCCGGCGGCGAGGAACTTGCGCGCAGGATCGGGGAACTGGGCATCACCGTGCGCACCCATTGCGCGGTGCGGCAGGTTATCGGAACGCTGCAGGTTGAAGGGTTGTTGCTGGCAGGCGGCGATCACATCGCATGCGATACGATCGTGCTGTGCACCGGCATCCGGCCCAACAACCAGATCGCAAGGGAAGCGGGGCTGAAAGTCGGGCGCGGAATCACGGTCGATGCGCAGATGCGCACATCGGATCCCGATATCTTTGCAGTGGGCGAATGTGCCGAGTTCAATGGCCAGCTTGAAGGGCTGGTCGCGCCGGGGCTGGAGCAGGCCCAGGTCGCCGCGCTGAATGCTGCGGGTCAGACGGCGAAATACACCCGACGCGAGCCGACAACCCGGCTCAAGGTGGTCGGTGCGCCGGTGTTCAGCGCGGGCGATGTTGAACAGGCAGACCAGCGCGACGACCTGGAAAGCCATATCTGGCAAGGGCCGGAAGGCTATCGCCGGCTTCTGGTGAAACGCGGGCGGCTGGCAGGCGCCATCGCGGTGGGCGAATGGGATGGCATCGGCCATGTGCAGCAGCTTGTGCAAAGCCGCGCGCGGATTGGCTTTTTCGCTTTGCGCACATTCCGCAGAACCGGCAGTTTGCCCGATGAGGAACTGCCCGATGCCGTGGCAGCATGGCCTCCTGCGGCAACCGTTTGCAATTGCACCGGCGTAACGCGCGGTCAGCTGGGCGATGCCATCGCTGCGGGGTGTGCCAGCATCGAAGAACTGGCGCGCATGACCAGCGCGTCAACCGTATGTGGCACATGCAAACCGCTGTTGCAGGAACTGACCGGAGACGATGCGCCCCCCGAAGCGGATCGCTGGGCGATCCCGCTGCTGGCGTTTTCCTTCGTCGCTGCGATCGGCGCGCTGCTTTATGTTGCACTTCGTCCGATCGCGATGACCGACGTGTTTTCAACGGACTTCGTGGTGTCCGATCTGTTTGTTGACGGCACGCTCAAGCAGATCAGTGGTTTCACGTTGCTGGGCTTGTCGGTTCTGGCCGGGATACTGTCTTTGCGAAAGCGCGTAAAATGGCTGAATTTCGGCGATTATGCGACCTGGCGGATGATCCATCTGGCGATCGGAGTGATCGCAGTGGCGGCGCTGGTTCTGCATTCGGGGCTGCGCCTTGGCACCAATCTCAATCTGGCATTGATGCTCAGCTTCCTGGCCACGATCGCTGCGGGTGCGGTTGGCGGCGCAATTGTGGCATCGGAGCATAAACTGGCGGCGATCGGTCCGGTGCGCGAACGCAAGGTCGATCCGCGCAAGATCAGCTGGTGGCTGCATATGCTGGCGTTGTGGCCGCTGCCGCTGCTGCTCATGCTCCACATCATTACGGTCTATTTCTACTGATGGCGCGGCTGTTCTCAACCAAACGGCTCTGGCTGTTTTGGACGCTGGCGACAGTCCTGCTTCTGGCCTCGGCTGCGGCGGTGATGGCTTATGGCGGGCCGCGCCACTGGTTTCTCATTGGCAAGACGACCGACGCCCATCACCAGATGGAGCTTTCGTGCAACACCTGCCACACCGACTGGTTCGGCGGGCGCGAAAGCATCGAGAAAAGCTGCCGAAATTGTCATCAGGACGATCTTGATGCGATGAATGACAGCCACCCTGCGAAAAAGTTTCGCGATCCGCGCAATGCCGAGCGGCTGGAACAGCTCAACGCGATGGAATGCCTCACGTGCCACGTTGAGCATAACGAGGATGTGACACGCCCGATGGCGGTCACCCTGCCGATGGACTATTGCTCCGCCTGCCATCAGGATATCGCCAAGGACCGCCCCAGCCACGAAGGTTATGGGTTTGAAACGTGCGGCAACGCAGGCTGCCACAATTTCCACGATAATCAGGCGCTTTACGAGGATTTCCTTGAAAAGCACGTCGGCGAGCCGTGGCTTAAGGCGCACCCCAAAATGGCGTTGCGCTATGGCTCTGCCGGGTTTGCGCAGGCGGGCGAACTTTATGCGTCGAAAACTTCGGCTGAGCGTCTGAGCGTTCCCGATGCGCCTGCCGGTATCCCGCTTGATGCCCATGTTTCGGAAGGATGGCTGCAAAGCGCGCACGCCGCGTCAGGGGTCAATTGTTCAGGCTGTCACCAGCCCGAGGGCGCAAACCCCAAAACGAAGGCGAGCTGGATTGCAAAACCCGCGATGGAGCAGTGCGCGACCTGCCACACATATGAGGCCGAACGGTTTGTGAAGGGCAAGCACGGGATGCGGCTTGGTGAAGGATTGTTCACGCAATATGACGGGCTGTTCGGGCTGTTCAGCGAGAAGAAGCTTTCGCCCATGCGACCAGAGCTGGCGCGGCTGCCGATGAAAGCCGATGCCGCGCACAAGGACCTGACCTGCACATCGTGCCACGGCGCACACGATTTCAACACGCAGAAGGCCAAAGTGGATGCCTGCGTTTCATGCCACAACGATGAACATACCAAAGCATACTTCGAATCGCCCCATCACGCGCTGTGGCAAAAAGAGCTGAGCGGCGATGCGCCTGCGGGAAGCGGCGTGACATGCGCATCGTGCCACATGCCGGTCGTCGAGCGGAAGATCGACGGCAAGAAGGTGATGCTCACCGATCATAATCAGAGCGGAAACCTTCATCCCAATGAGAAGATGGGAAGGCAGACCTGCCTGCAATGTCACGGCCTTGGCTTCACGCTCGATTCTCTGGCCGACAGCGATCTGATCCGAAAAAATTTCAAGGGACGACCCTCTGTCCATGTCGAATCCATCGACTGGGTGGAGCGCCGTATGCGGAAACGGGGGGATCTGCCCAAAGCCCCCGCTTCTGAAAGTGGGAATGGGCAATAAGGAGGCTTGATTATGAAGCTGAATAAAATCCTGATGGTAAGTGCCGCGCTTGCGGCCTTGCCGGTTCTTTCGGCCTGTGGGTCGTCCGGCGAAGGCGGTGGCGATGCTGCGGCCGGGGGCGGCATCGATCCGCAAACATTCACCGATTCGCTGCATGCCGTCATGGCGTCTGATCGCGCCGTCTATACCAAGCGCGTGGTCAACCGTCTGGCGAACGATGAAGGTGTGATCAAGGCGTCCGAGCATTTCGAAGACGACAAAGCCCTGCCGCTGCCCGCGCAGATGTTCCGGTTCGGTTCGGAAGCCGTTGCCGAGAAAACTGACAAGTTTTCGTATCAGCTCCTCTCGCTCTGGCCGATCAACAAGCAGAACGCACCCAGCACCGATCTTGAAAAAGAAGGTCTGCAATACATCGTCGATAATCCCGGCGAGAATTATTACGGCGAGGAAGAATTGGGCGGCACGAAATACTTCACCGCTGTCTATGCCGATCCGGCCGTCGCTCCCGCCTGTGTGACGTGCCACAACGATCACAAGGATACGCCCAAATCAGACTTCAAGCTGGGCGATACGATGGGCGGCGTGGTTATTCGGGTTCCGATGAGCTGATCGGAACGGCAACCGGGAGACAAACTATGGTTTTTCCGCATTTCAATCGCCGGGGTTCGAGGCATTTTCTTCCCTTTGCATGGTGTATGCCTGTGCTGCTGGCGGCGTGTTCTTCGGATGCGCCGCCGGATGATTCCGGTGAGGAGCCTGCCGCGGCTGAAGCCATGGGGGACGGCCCGCTTGACGGGCAGGTCACTGTTGACCGGTTGCCAACGCCCGATGATGCGACCCTTCTCAAAGGCCGGGATGTCTGGGCGGGCACATGCATGGGGTGCCATGGCCTTGGCATCGCAGGCAGCCCGAAAATTACCGACAAGACGGCCTGGGCCCCGCGCATCGCCAAAGGCAAGGACACGCTTTACGAACACGCGATCAACGGCTTTTTCGGCGCGGACGGCGCGATGATGCCGGAACGTGGTGGAAACCCCGAACTTTCCGACGATGAAATCCGCGCGGCGGTCGATTTCATGGTCGCCAATTCGCAGTAATTATCCAGCCAGCAATCATCCAATTCGAAAGGAACTTTCATGACTCCCGAACAGATAGACCTTGTCCAGTCCAGCTGGGCCAAAGTCGCGCCGATTGCCGATCAGGCGGCCGACATTTTCTATGATCACCTGTTTGAAAACAATCCCGGCGTTCGGCCCATGTTTGCCGAAGATATGGCCAAGCAGAAAAAGGCGCTGATGGGCATGCTTGCCGTGGCCGTGAACGGGCTGACCAAGCTCGACACGATCCTGCCGGCCGTTCAGGAGCTTGGCGTGCGGCATGTTTCCTATGGGACCGAACCTGCGCATTACGATGCCGTTGGCACCAGCCTGCTTTATACGCTGGGCGCGGGGCTGGGTGATGATTTCACTCCCGAAGTGAAAGAGGCCTGGACGCAAGCCTATACGACTCTGGCAAAAGTGATGATCGACGCTGCCGAAGCTTCGAAAGCGGCCTGAGTTCGCACTTTACGGCCAAATCGAACACGGGAGCACCACGCATGGATTTAGCCACCTACGACTACGACAAGCTGATTTCGGCAAAACTCGATGAACTGAAACAAGCGGGAAACTATCGCTACTTCGCAAAGCTTGAGCGGCAGGCGGGGCAATATCCGCAGGCGCGATGCCATGGGGTTGGCGATCGCGATGTTTCGCAGGACGTCACCGTCTGGTGCTCCAACGACTATCTGGGCATGTCGCAGCATCCCAAAGTGCGCGAAGCCATGCATGAGGCGCTGGACAGGGTCGGCGCCGGATCGGGCGGGACACGCAACATTGCCGGAACCTCGATCTATCATGTCGAACTGGAAGAAGAACTCGCCAGCCTTCACGCCCGCGAGGGCGCGTTGCTGTTTTCATCGTGTTATGTTGCCAATGAAGCGGTGATCAGCACGCTGGCGAAGGCTTTGCCCGGCTGCATTCTGCTTTCCGATGAACTCAACCATGCATCGATGATTTCGGGCGTGCGGCAGGCGGGATGTGAAAAACATGTCTGGCGGCACAACGATCTTGAGGATCTGGAGCGCATTCTCAAATCGCTTCCCGCCAGTGCGCCGAAGATCATCCTGTTCGAATCGGTCTATTCGATGGATGGCGATTTTGCGCCAATCGGGGCAATCTGCGATCTGGCCGAGCGTTATGGCGCGCTGACATTTTGCGATGAAGTTCATGCCGTTGGCCTTTACGGGCCGGGTGGAGCAGGCGTTGCCGCGCAGCAGGGCGAGGCTCAGCGGATCGATCTGATCACCGGAACGCTGGCCAAGGCTTATGGCGTGATGGGCGGGTTTGTCGTCGGTTCGGCGGCGATGATCGATCTGGTGCGCAGCTATGCTTCGTCTTTCATCTTCACGACATCGCTCTCTCCGGTGCTGGCTGCGGGGGCGGGCGCGAGTGTAAAGCATTTGCGCCATTGCGAGATCGAGCGCGCGCGCCTGCATCGTCATGCCGGGCTGACCAAGAACAGTCTGCGCGCGGCGGGCTTGCCGCTGATGGAAACGCCAAGCCATATCGTTCCGGTGATGATCGGCAATGCGCGTTGCGCGCGTGCGATAACCGATGCGTTGCTGGCGGAGTTTGGCATTTATGTGCAGCCGATCAACTATCCCACTGTCCCCAGGGGCAAGGAACGGCTGCGGCTGACGCCCGGCCCGTTTCACGGACCGGACCGGATTGCCGAAATTACCCAGGCGCTGAGCACGCTGTATGAATCGCACAAGGTAGAGCTTGAAGCCATGTAATCACGGGTCGTTCTGGCTTTTCAGCTCTTTTGCGGCGGCGTTCAGCGTATCGCGATCATGCCCGTACTTGCGAATCAGCATCCGCGCCTGCTGCCGGGTAATGCGATGTTTGCGCGCGAAATATGTCACCTCGTAGCCCTGGCCCGAATACGTTCGGCTGCTGCTGGTGCTGGCCATAATTTCAATCCTCGTAATTTTCTGGCGATGACAGTTCCTGCCACTTTCTGGCTGACGCGGTGCTGAAGGCTTTCCTTCGGACCATGTGATTTTTCGCACGTATCGACGCCATTCCGAGTGTCTGGCGCGTCGGGCCGCACGCCCCCGTCCAGCGCTGTTCGCCGGGAAGGGCAGAGGGGTTACAGTTTTGTTGAAAGCAGGGTTAAGCGCGCGATCAGGGTTGCAGCGGAAATGTGGTTTATGCGATGTTAACCACGCTGCGCGATTATCCATGCATGTCCAGAGAGCAACAGCCTCGTCGCGCAGAACGCAAGCCGGTCGTCCTGACCGCGCAATGCCGCACGCAAAGCGGCTTGCGCGATACGGGCCGGATTACCGATCTTTCGCGTGAGGGTTGCCGGGTTTACACCAACAGCCTGTTTTTCCGTGTTGGAACGCGCGTGGTGATCAGGCCTGAAGGAATGGAAGGGCTTACCGGCATCGTTCGCTGGATCGATGGGGAAAGCGCGGGAGTCGAATTTGATTCCCCGATTTACGAGCCGGTTTACGATCATCTCGCCACCCGCCATGCAGCGGATCAGGCCGTTTCGCTTCAGTCATACTGACAGCCAGCGCGTTTCGCGCGGTTCTCAGCCGAACTCGGCAAGATCAAGTGGCTGCCCAAGAACCGGATAGCCCAATCCGTCCGGTATGGTCAGCCAGCGTTCTCCATCGCGGATTTCCACGTTCGGTTCGATCAGCTTGATCGGATATTGCGCTGCCTGTTCGCGTGCTTCCTTGAAATTTGCGAACAGCGCCAGCCGGTCAAGATTGCGCCGGGTCGGGAAGATCAGGCTGATCTCACCGCTGTTGGCAAGCTCCAGTGCCTGTTTGGCGCTGGTCCAGAACATCCGCGTGTTCTCGGTGGCGTCCACTGTGATGTCGACGGCGCCGGTGCCCAGATCAGTCAGGAAGAAGCGCGTGTCGAATGCACGCTTCTTCACCGCCGGGCACCAGCGTGCGAAGCAGGTGAGGCTTTCCAGATCGAGTTGCCAGCCGAAATGATCCAGCACCGGGGCAAGCGCTTCGCTCTTGAGCAGCATTTCCCGCGCCCGCGCGGCATGTGCCGCGCTGACGGTTTCGCGTATGGCGATCAGCAGCCCGGTTTCCTCCAGCGTTTCCCGGACGCTGGCGATGCGGGCCGCAGTGATTTCGGAATCATCGTCTGGCGCGATCCGGTGTGCGAGCTCGCGATCCGCTTCATCGACGCGTCCGCCAGGAAACACGGCGGCGCCGCCGGCAAAGCGCAGTTCTTTTGATCGTTGCACCATCAGCAATTGCGGAGGTCCACCTTGCGGGCAGTTGCGAAAGATGACGACCGTTGCCGCTGGAATGATTTCGCGTTCTTCGGGCGGAACGGGATTGTCGAATGGATTCTCGCTCATGCAACCTTCCTTGCTTGGCCGGTTCTTGCAGGCAAGGGGAAATAGTCTGCCATCCCCCGGCAATTGTTGTCGGACATTTTTACAATGCGCAGTGTCTCGCGCGGTCAAGCAAACAGGAAAATGGCGGAATTTCAGCCTTTTTCGAATTTGGCACGCACCATGCATTGTTTGGCGCATACCCCCAAGCAGTCTCGAATAGAGGCGGGGCCAAAGTCTCCATGGCCCCGCCTCCCCGAGCCTCTACTCCCGAAATTCCGGCTTACGAAACGCACGGCGGCAACGTCCGGGCTGACGAGACGTCGTATTCAGCCGGGTGAGGGCAGTTGTCGTCCGTGCGGAATGGACGAATGGCGGCGCGGCGACGCGCTAACCGGGTGTCCCGACCTGATCAGTAAAAGAGCGGTCGCTCTCGCCGTAAACCGGGCAAACAGTTTGACCGATGTCTGGCCCGAGAAAGGTCAGCTCGCTGCCGGGATGTTCGCGTCGGAAATCGCCTTGTGCAGCTCGCCTTCTTCGAACATCTCCATCATGATGTCGCTTCCGCCGATAAATTCACCTTTGAGGTAAAGCTGCGGAATGGTTGGCCAGTCGGAGTAGCTTTTGATGCCGGTGCGGATTTCCTGATCCTGCAGGACGTCGACGGTTTCATACTTTACGCCGATATGATCGAGGATCGCCACCGCGCGACTGGAAAAGCCACATTGCGGGAACAGCGGTGTTCCTTTCATGAACAGGACGACGTCGTTGCTTTTCACGATTTCGCCGATGCGGGCGTCGGTATCGGACATTTTTGCTAATCCTCTTGCGAACTGATTGCAATCAGGTGGGAACAGCGGTGGTCAGTTGCAAGGCATGAAGTTCACCGCCCATGCGTCCGCCAAGCGCTTCGTAGACCATCTTGTGCTGAGCAACGCGCGGTTTTCCAGCGAATGCGGCGGATACGACATGCGCTGAATAATGATCGCCATCGCCCGCCAGATCAGTGATCTCAACCGTCGCGTCGGGCAGGGCGGCGCGGATCAGCGATTCGATCGCATCGGCGGTCATGGCCATTGCAGTTGCTCCGTTTCGGCTCTCAGGCCTCGCCCATCAGGGCGCGGCGGGCTTCAACCTGCTTTTCTTCCAGCATTGCGCGAACCGCGGCTTCATCGATATCGGTTCCCGCCGAAGTCAGATCGCCCAGAAGTTTGCGGATCACGTCCTCGTCACCGGCTTCCTCGAAGTCTGCCTGAACCACGGATTTTGCGTAAGAATCGGCTTCGGCATCGGTCAGTCCCATCACGCCCGCAGCCCATTCGCCAAGCAGCCGGTTGCGACGCGCGGCGATTCTGAACATCATTTCCTCATCATGGGCGAATTTGGCCTCTTCGCCGCGCTCACGATCGTTAAAGCTGGTCATTGGAAAACTCCTCTGGGATGTGTCGTTGAGATAGGCTTGCGCCGTGCCGCAATCAATCCTGAAGTGCCCGTTCGTCCAGGCCGGACATCAGAGGGATTGCATTGACGATTCAACCGGCGGTGCCGACAGCTTTGGCCAGAAACGGCAGATCCGTTTCCATCCTGCGTTCATGCGCCTTTATTGTGTCGCCCTGTTCCAGTGTCAGGCCCACCTCATCAAGACCATTGAGCAGGCAATGTTTGCGGAACGGATCGATGTCGAACTCGAACCGGTCCTGAAAACGGGTGGTGACGCACTGCGATTGCAGGTCGATGTCGATCGGGTCGGTTTGCGCCACTTCCATCAGCCGGTCGACCGCATCTTGCGGGAGCGCGACGGTCAGTATCCCGTTCTTGAACGCATTGCTGGCGAAAATATCGGAAAAGCTGGGTGCGATCACACATGTGATGCCCATGTCCAGCAATGCCCAGGCTGCATGCTCGCGGCTTGAGCCGCAGCCAAAATTGTCGCCCGCGATCAGGATCGGCGCTCCGGCGAACTCCGGGTCGGTAAAAACGCTGTCCTGCTCTTTCTTGACCGTTTCGAACGCCCCTTCGCCAAGCCCTTCGCGGCTTATCGTCTTGAGCCAGTGCGCCGGAATGATGACATCGGTATCAACATTCTTGCGGCCAAACGGAATGGCACGCCCGGAAACTTCGCTGATCGGTTCCATCAATCTGACTCCGGCGGCAGTTTGGGGGCTTTGCTTGTGGTTGGCGGATGGCCTTCCTTTGCCTTGTCGTTACGATGCTTGACCCACATCAGCGCAGCGGCAATCGCGGCCGATCCAACCGCGGCTCCGGCAGCCACCGCCGCCTTGTTTTTCCATTTCTTGTCGGTTTCGTCTGTCATCGGTCTATCCTGTCAGCTCGCGAACATCGGTCAGCTTGCCGGTCACCGCCGCTGCGGCTGCCATCGCCGGGGAGACAAGGTGCGTGCGCGATCCCGGACCTTGTCGCCCGGTGAAGTTGCGGTTGCTGGTAGAGGCACAGCGTTCACCGGCGGGCACTTTATCCGGGTTCATCGCCAGACAGGCTGAGCAGCCCGGCTCGCGCCATTCAAGGCCGGCTTCGGTGATGATCTTGTCCAACCCTTCCGCTTCGGCCTGTTCCTTGACGAGGCCCGAACCGGGCACGACGATGGCCCACTTGACGGAATCGGCTTTCTTGCGCCCTTTCAGGACTGCGGCCGCCGCGCGGATATCCTCTATCCGGCTGTTGGTGCAGCTGCCGATGAAGATGTGCTCAACCGCGATATCTTTCAGCCTCGTGCCCGGCTCCAGCCCCATGTAATCGAGACTGACTTTGACCGCCTGCTGCTTCGAAGGATCGGCATAGCTTTCCGGCGCGGGAATGGCGCTGCCGATCGGCGCGACATCTTCGGGGCTGGTGCCCCACGTAACCGTTGGCTGTACATCGGCTGCATCGATCACGACCGATTTGTCGAATGTTGCGCCCGGATCGGTCGCGAGGCTTTTCCACCAGGCGACAGCCTTGTCCCAGTCTGCGCCGCGCGGTGCATATGGGCGACCTTTGAGATAGGCGAATGTTTTCTCGTCCGGGGCGACGAGCCCGGCACGCGCGCCGCCTTCGATAGACATGTTGCAGACTGTCAGCCGGCCCTCGATGCTCATGTCCTCGAACACCTTGCCGCGATATTCGATCACATGGCCCGTTCCGCCAGCGGTGCCGATCACGCCAATGATGTGCAGGATCAGATCCTTGGGTGTTACGCCGGGGGCGAGTTCGCCATCGACGCGCACTTCCATGGTCTTCGATTGCTTGAGCAGCAACGTTTGCGTTGCCAGAACATGTTCCAGTTCGGTTGTGCCGATGCCGAATGCCAGCGCGCCGATGCCGCCGTGGCAGGCGGTGTGGCTGTCACCGCAAACGATGGTGGCGCCGGGCAGTGAAAAGCCCTGTTCCGGGCCAACGACATGTACGATGCCCTGTTCGCGGTCGGTCGCGTCGATATAGCGGATGCCGAACGAAGGCGCGTTGGTTCGCAATGCGGCAAGCTGCTGCGCGCTTTGTTTGTCGGCAATGGGAAGCTCCGCCCCGTTTGCATCCGTGCGCGCGGTGGTGGGCAGGTTGTGGTCGGGCACGGCCAGCGTCAGATCGGGGCGGCGGACAGTGCGGCCCGAAAGGCGCAACGCTTCAAACGCTTGCGGGGATGTTACCTCATGAACGAGGTGGCGATCGATATAGATCAGGCAGGTTCCATCGTCGCGCTGGTCAACGATGTGAGCATCCCAGATCTTTTCATACAATGTGCGCGCGGATTTGGTCATGCAGGAGCAATTAGGTTCCTCGTCGGGGAATGCAAGCGGGACTGGCGATATATGCGCCGAACGGCTATTTGCGCCGGGATGACATGGTATCTTGCACTTGCGATTTTTCTGGCGAGTTTCGCCGCGATGGAAGCCGTTGCGTGGGCCGCGCATAAATATGTGATGCACGGGTTCGGCTGGGCCTGGCATCGCGATCATCATGAACCGCATGACAGGGTTTTCGAAAAGAACGATCTGTTCGCACTGGTCGGCGCCGCGATGAGCATCACGATGTTCGCGATAGGCAGTCCCCTGGTTATGGGGCCTGTCGTTCCGGGGCTGGCGGCATGGGAGCCGGGCACGTGGATCGGCCTTGGCATTCTTGGCTATGGCGTTGTGTACACGCTGATTCACGACGGGCTGGTCCATCAGCGCTATTTCCGCTGGGTGCCAAGGCGCGGCTATGCGCGGCGGCTGGTGCAGGCGCACAAGCTGCATCATGCCACACTCGGCAAGGAAGGCGGCGTAAGCTTCGGGTTTGTCATTGCCCGCGATCCCGTCACGCTGAAGCAGGAACTGAAAGCGCAACGCGAAAGCGGTATCGCCGTCCTGCGCGAGGCGCTGGAAGAAGGCTGACTGACCGCCTTGTTGGTGGCCGCTATTCCGGGCGGGTCCAGATCCATGGGCCGACGATTGCGAGTATCGCCAGCGAGATCAGCACGATCGGAAACCCCAAAGTCAGAAACGTGAAGATAACGCCGATGGACATCGCACCGATCGACGACAGCTTGGCTTTTCGACCGATCGCGCGGCGATCGCGCCAGTCGCGCAGGGAAGCGCCATAACGCGGGTGGTTGTGCAGCCGTTCCGCCCATTCGGGGTGGCTGCGCGTAAAACAGAACGCGGCAAGGATCAGAAACGGAACTGTCGGCATGATCGGCAGAACCACGCCAATCGCCCCCGCGCCGATGAACAGCAGGCCAAGCGAAAAGAACACCGGGCGCTTCATTGCGTTATTCCCGGCTCATCCAGCCAGTGAGGGCTACGATATCAGTCATCGGTATAACGCGCTGCCGTCTCGCGGATCAGCGCGATCATGTTGGGAACGCCTTGCGTGCGGTTGGAAGAGAGCTGGTTTCTCAGATCAAACGGTTCCAGCGCGGCAGCGATATCGGTTTGCGCGACATCCTTCGCGGGCTTGTCCTGCACTGCGGAAAGCACAAGCGTGACGATCCCCTTGGTGATCGCGGCATTGCTGTCAGCCAGAAAATGCAGTGTGCCGTCGTCCGCGCGGGTGGGATACACCCACACGCTTGCAGAGCAGCCGCGCACTTTGGTGGCATCCGTTTTCAGGGCATCGGGCATCGGATCGAGTTCGCGGCCAAGCTCGATCAGCAGCCGATAGCGTTCGTCGCCATCGAGAAATTCATATTCTTCGCGGATGTCATCAAGGCTGCGCATGGGACTGCGCATTTAGGGCCTGCAATCAATTGCACAAGTGTTTGCGCGGTGAGAGCGGCAGGGGAGAACCCCGCGATCCGGCATTAACCCGATATAGACGTTGTGGGTTAACCGGCCTGAAAAGTGCAGCGATTAGCGTCTTTCCCGCAATCCATGGAGGTTTGATTGGCGCTGAACGCAAAAGAGTGGCTGGAATACAAGGTTGGTATTGTTGCCGTGATCAACATCGCAGCAGTGCTGTTTTTTCAGTAGCGGACTGGCATAACGGAATGGCAGTAACGGACCGCAGGCCAGAACGGACCGGCAGGCCAGGCGCGGTTTAACGCGATCGTAACCACGTTCGGCTAGGCAGTTTTCCTGATTTAAACGGAGGCTGCTGTGTTTAATCTTGCTCGTGCGATCCTGCACCATAAAGTTGGCGTTGTCGCGGTTATCGCGTTCGCGTTTTTCGTGTTCTCCAAGGACAAGCCCGATCAGGATGCCGTCGCCTCGGCAAGCCCGTGGTCGAAGAGTGCGCCGGTTCAGGCTTCGGCCAGCACCGCGTCTGATGATGATTCTGTCACGGCGAAGCTGGGTGAAGTGGCCACTGCCGCTGGTGACTATGCCGCTGAAAAATTCCTTGGTGACAAAAATCTGAACCCGGTGAAGCTGGGAAGCTCGACAGTCGAGAATTTCGAGACTGCAAACGAGGCATTCGCAAAAGCCAACGAAAACAATAACTGATCAAGCATAGGTGTGAAGCAGTCATAACTTTGTTCGGAGCTATGTAACATGCTTCTGGCGGGCAGGGTTCTGGCGTTTCTGTTCCTGTTCGGGCTGTTTATCTGGCTGTTTCACATGATCGATACGGCCGGTGAAGGCGACGGACAGGCTCAGGCAGAATCAAGCCAGACGTTTGATTCGCGCCGTTACGAACTGACCGAACGCGAAACGGGGGTGCGCCATGCAAACCCCGCCAAAGGCGAACTGGCAGACGATTGGGGCGAGTAAGCCGGGCACACGCGGGCGACGAACCATGGAATCGATCAGAAAAATCGCGAAGAATCTGGCCAGATTGTGGATTGCGTTCGTAATCGTGATGGGGGTTGGCGGAACATGGCTGTTCAACTCAGGCGGCTTACTGTTCGGCGATGAGCTTCACGATGAGCTTCATCAGGAACAGGATGCGGATCGGGCGCAGCGCGAACTGACGCGCAAATCGAAAGCCGCACAGCGAAAGGCCCGCGTGGAGGCGAAGCGCCTGGGCCGCGAGGGTTGGGGTGTCGAGGCCGACGCCGCTGTTGACCCGGATGATGGCTGGGCGATCCAGTGACGCTGACTGATCGCATACAGGCCTGGTTCCGCGCCATCCGCGATCTCGAGGAAGAGTTTGTCTGGAGCGAATGGCACGAGCGCGTCCGGCACAATGCTCTGCCCGTGATGATCGTTTTCATATTCCTTTCGGGTCTGGGATCATGCGTTGTTTTCGCCGGCAAAACCGCGTTGGAGCAGGCGCAGAAAACCCCGGCGATCCAAAAGCAAAACCAGCAAGGCTCTTCGCAAAATCCATGGTCGCTTGACGAAACGCCAACTGACGTCCGCCCCCACTGACTCCGGCTGGCGCGCAGGTGCGCTTTCCGGGCGCGTTTGTTATCAATACGCTTGCAATCGATGCGCTGGCGGAGTAATCGGGCGCTATTCCGACATTGTTGATCGCAAAGTCAGATGCTGGCGCCACTCGGGGCCGGCACTTAACCGCTTTGCGCAACATGGCGAAACGAACGAAACGAAAGAGTCAGAACGCAAACCCGATGGCCGATATTGCGCGCATTACCGAGATTGTCGAACCCGAGGTGAAAGCCCTGGGTTTCGAACTTGTGCGCATCAAGATCATGGGCGCGGAAGCGGGCGAAGGCGAAAATGCGTTGCAGATCATGGCCGAACGGCCAGAAACCGGCCAGCTTCTGATTGAAGATTGTGCCGAGCTGTCGCGCCGCGTGTCGGATCGCATCGATGAACTGGAAGAGGCCGGCGAAACGCTGATCGAAGAAGCCTATCGCCTGGAAGTGTCTTCTCCGGGGATTGATCGCCCGCTCACACGTCTCAAGGATTTTGAGGCCTGGACCGGCCATGAAGCCAAAATCGCGCTGATCGAACCGGTCGATGGCAACCGCAAGTCGCTTCACGGCGATCTGACCGGCGTGAACGGCGCGGATATCGCGATTGAAGATCGCAAGTCCGGCCCGCTCACGATTGCATTTGCCAATATTCATTCCGCCCGGCTGGTCTTGACCGACCGCCTGATTGCCGCCACTCGCCCGCTCGATACGACCGGGGCCGAGGATATCCTCGAAGAACAGGAAGACTAAAACCCATGGCCAGTGCGATTTCCGCCAACCGCGCCGAGCTGATCGCGATTGCGAATTCCGTTGCGACCGAGAAGATGATCGACAAGTCGATCGTGATCGAGGCGATGGAAGAGGCGATCCAGAAATCTGCCCGCAACCGTTACGGCACTGAAAACGATATTCGCGCCAAGCTTGATCCGAACACCGGAGAGCTGAGCCTGTGGCGTGTTGTCGAAGTGGTTGAGGAAGTGGAAGACTACTTCAAGCAGGTCGATCTCAAGCAGGCGGAAAAGCTGCAACCCGGCTCGAAACTTGGCGATTTCATCGTCGATCCGCTGCCGCCGGTCGATCTTGGTCGTATCGATGCGCAGTCCGCCAAACAGGTGATCTTCCAGAAAGTCCGCGATGCTGAGCGTGAGCGTCAGTATGAGGAATTCAAGGATCGTGCGGGCGAAGTGATCACCGGCGTTATCAAGTCGGTGGAATTCGGCCACGTTATCGTCAATCTCGGCCGCGCCGAAGGCGTGATCCGCCGCGATCAGCAGATCCCGCGCGAAGCGGCCCGCGTGGGTGAGCGGGTGCGCGCGATCATCTCCAAGGTCGAACGCCAGAACCGAGGCCCGCAGATTTTCCTGTCGCGCGCGAATCCCGATTTCATGCGCAAGCTGTTTGCTCAGGAAGTTCCGGAAATTTACGATGGCATCATCGAGATCAAGGCCGCCGCGCGCGATCCGGGCAGCCGCGCCAAGATCGGTGTTATCAGCCACGATGGTTCGATCGATCCGGTCGGCGCCTGTGTTGGCATGAAGGGCAGCCGCGTGCAGGCCGTCGTGCAGGAGCTGCAGGGCGAAAAGATCGACATCATCCCGTGGAGCGAGGATACCGCGACATTCGTGGTCAACGCGCTGCAGCCGGCAACGGTCAGCCGCGTGGTGATCGATGAAGAGGAAAACCGCATCGAAGTGGTCGTGCCTGATGATCAGCTTTCGCTGGCAATCGGTCGTCGCGGCCAGAACGTGCGGCTGGCCAGCCAGCTGACCGACAGCCAGATCGACATCATGACCGAGGAAGAAAGCTCGGTGAAGCGGCAGAAGGAATTCGCCGAACGTTCGAAGATGTTCGAGGATGAGCTGGACGTCGATGAAACGCTGTCTCAGCTGCTTGTCGCCGAGGGCTTCACCGTTCTTGAGGAAGTCGCCTACATCGACATGGCCGAACTGGCCGCGATCGAGGGTTTTGACGAAGAACTGGCAGAAGAACTGCAAAGCCGCGCTGCCGAGGCGCTGGAACGGCGCGAGGAAGCGGCCCGCTCTGAACGGCGTGAGCTGGGCGTGGAAGATGCGCTTGCCGAGATTCCCCACCTGACTGAAGCGATGCTCGTCGTTCTGGGCAAAGGCGGGATCAAGACGCTGGACGATCTTGCCGACCTTGCCACCGATGAACTGATCGCCAAGAAGCGCACCGAGCAGCGTCGCCGCGACGGCACCGTCAATCGCCGCAAGCGCGAGGAAGATCAGGGTGGCGTTCTGGGCGAATTTGGCCTCAGCGAAGAGCAGGGCAACGAAATCATCATGGCTGCCCGCGCCCATTGGTTTGAAGATGAGGATGATGCCGGAAGCGATGATTCCGGCGATTCCGATAACGGGGAGGCCGCCGATGCGGACACTTCCCAATGAGCGCCTGAGCGCAGCCACCAGCGTTGATGGACCGGAAAGGAAGTGCATCCTTTCCGGTGAGCATGCCGCGCGTGCCAGCTTGTTGCGTCTGGCAGTCTCGCCCGATGGCGAAGTGCTGCCCGACGTGCATGGCCGCGCACCAGGCCGCGGTGCATGGATTGGTGTTTCACGCGCTGACCTTGAAAAAGCGCTTGCAAAGGGCGATCTTAAGGGAGCGCTGGCCCGCGCGTTCAAAGGCGCAAAGCTTTCCATACCCGTCGACTTGCCGGAACAGATCGAGCTGGCCCTGATCCGCGCGCTGACCGACCGGATCGGGCTGGAAATGCGCGCCGGAAACCTGTTGCTGGGCACCAGCCGCATTGCCGAAAAGGCACGGATGGGCCGGGTTTCCATGCTGATGCATGCGTCGGACGCGCGCGAGGACGGATCGAAACGGCTCGATCAGGCGTTGCGGGTGGGGATGGATGCGCAGGGCAGCGGTATCGTCGGTTTGACGTTGCCACTGGACCGCACGGCTCTGTCTGTGGCATTGGGCCGCGACAACGTCGTCCATCTGGCGCTGACGGATACTGCGGCGGCCCAGCGCGTAACGACTCTTATCCAGCGGCTCCAGGATTTCCGGGGGCGCGCTGGCGCGAACGATACTGAAGATGGCGAGCGAATGGCATCCGAAGCCAGATCGCTCGAACCGACGATTCCCGATCGCAATCATGGTCGGGCGCAGGCAGATTTGAATTTGAAGGGCGTAAACGAAGTATGAGCGAGACCGAAAACAAACCGACCCGTACCCGCAAGCCGCTTGGTCTCAAGCGGTCCGTGGAAGCGGGCGAGGTCAAGCAGACCTTCAGTCACGGCCGCACGAACAAGGTTGTGGTTGAAGTCAAGCGCCGCAAGATTCTGGGCAAAGCGCCTGCAGGTGATGCAGAGGCAAAGCAGCCCGAGCCGGAAGTCGAGATCAAGGCGCCCAAGCCCGAGGCAAAGAAGCAGCCCCCGGCCAGGAAGAAGGCCGAGGTGCCTGCCGAAACCCGTCAGGAGCAACAGGCCCGTTTGCTGCGCGAAGCGGAAGAAGCGCGACTGACTGCGCTGGAAGAGGCCAACCGGCGCGAACTTGATCAGCGGCAGAAGGCGGCTGAGGAAGAAAAGCAGCGGGCCGAAGAAAATCGCAAGGCTGCGGCAACGGCGAAAACCGAAGCCAAGGTGGAAGAACAGGTTGCGCAAAAGGTTCAGCCCGAGCCGGAAGCAGCCGCTCCTGAGGCGCAAACACAAGCGCCCGAGCCAAAAGCAGAACCTTCCGCCCGCAAGTTCACGCCGGTCAAGCGTCCCGATCCGGTCGTTAAACGGCCCGAGCCTGCCGCCAAGCGGAATGAAGCGCCGTCCAAGAAGCCGGAACGTTCACGCGGTGATCGCGGTGATCGCCGTCAGTCGGGCAAGCTGACTGTCGCGCGCGCACTGAACGAGGACGAGGGCGCACGTGCGCGCAGTCTTGCCGCGCTTAAACGCGCGCGCGAAAAGGAAAAGCGGGCGCAATATGCCGGCAAACAGCAGCCGCGCGAAAAACAGGTGCGCGATGTGGTCGTTCCCGAAGCGATCACCGTGCAGGAATTGGCCAACCGCATGGCCGAAAAAGGCGCCGATCTGGTGAAATCGCTGTTCAACATGGGCATGATGGTCACCGTCAACCAGACGATCGACGCCGATACGGCGGAACTGCTGGTTGAGGAATTCGGTCACAACATCAAACGCGTCAGCGAAAGCGATGTCGATATCCGCACGGAAGAGGATGTCGATCCGGAAGAGTCGCTGAAATCGCGTGCCCCCGTGGTCACCATCATGGGCCACGTCGATCACGGCAAGACCAGCCTGATCGATGCGCTGCGCGGCACCGATGTGGTGAAAGGCGAAGCGGGCGGGATTACCCAGCATATCGGTGCTTACCAGATCACCACCAAGGACAAGCACAAGCTGACTGTGCTCGATACGCCGGGCCATGAAGCGTTCACCCAGATGCGCCAGCGCGGTGCCAATGTCACGGATATCGTGGTGCTGGTGGTCGCTGCCGACGATGGCATCATGCCGCAGACGATCGAGGCGATCAATCATACCAAATCGGCAGGCGTGCCGATGATCGTGGCAATCAACAAGTGCGACAAGCCAGAGGCGAACCCGCAAAAAGTGCGCGAACGCCTGCTTGAGCATGAAGTGATTGTCGAGGCGATGTCGGGCGATGTGCAGGACGTGGAAGTGTCCGCGCAGACCGGGCAGGGCATTGAAGACCTGATCGAGAAAATCATGCTTCAGGCCGAACTGCTTGAACTGAAAGCCAACCCGGATCGCTATGCAGAAGCGACGGTGATCGAGGCGAAGCTTGACAAGGGCAAGGGCCCGCTGGCCACCGTGCTTGTCAATCGTGGCACCCTGAAGCGTGGCGACGTGTTTGTCGTCGGCACCGAAAGCGGCCGGGTTCGCGCCTTGCTTGATGACAAGGGCAAGCAAGTGAAGGAAGCCGGGCCGTCTACGCCTGTCGAAGTTCTGGGGCTTGGCGGCGTGCCCAATGCGGGCGATCAGCTGGCCGTGGTGGAAAACGAACAGCGCGCGCGCGAAGTTTCCGAATATCGCAAGGAAAAGGCAACGGAAACGCGCACAGCGACGGCGCCTGCCACACTCGATACGATGTTCTCCGCGCTTGCCGACAAGCAGAGCGTGATCGAATATCCGGTTCTGGTGAAAGCCGATGTGCAAGGCTCGGTAGAGGCGATCAACACCGCGCTGCACAACCTTTCCAACGACGAGATCAAGGTTCGCATCCTGCATTCCGGCGTCGGCGCGATCACCGAGTCCGACGTGACGCTGGCAACCGCCAGCAATGCGCCGATCATCGGCTTCAACGTCCGCCCCAACGCCAAGGCCCGCGAACAGGTCGCCCAGCATAAGGCGCGGATGCTCTATTACGATGTGATCTATCAGCTGACTGAGGAAATCGCCAAGGAGATGGCGGGCGAGCTTGGGCCGGAGCGGATCGAGAATGTCGTCGGTCGTGCCGAAGTCAAGGAAGTGTTCCGGTCTGGCAAGAAGGACAAGGCGGCCGGTTTGCTTGTTACCGACGGGCTTATCCGCAAGGGGCTCAACGCGCGCCTCACCCGCGAGGACGTTATCGTTTCGGCGACGACTATCGCTTCGCTGCGGCGCTTCAAGGATGATGTCGATGAAGTGCGCGCCGGGCTTGAATGCGGCGTGGTGCTGGCGGATACCAACGATATCAAGCCGGGCGATATGCTTGAAGTCTTCGAAGTCGAGGAACGCGAACGCACGCTGTAGGTTTTGCTGAACCGGCGCCTGCGGGTGCCGGGAATGCAGATTGTACGCTTTTTCTGGTTTCCGGCATTAGCCGGATGAGCCTGGAGGGAAGGGCGCCATGCCCCGTCAGCAATTTACGCCCGAACAGCAATCGGTTCGCCTGCTCAAGGTGGGGGAGCGGGTGCGCCATGTATTGTCGGAAATTTTCACCCGCCAGCAAGTGCACGACGATACGCTGAGCGCGCATTCGCTTTCAGTCACTGAAGTGCGCATGTCGCCCGATCTGCGCAATGCCAGCGTCTATGTTAAGCCGCTGCTGGGCGCGGGCGAGGATGAGGTGTTGCAGGCGCTTCGCCAGAACACCGCCTATCTTCAGCGCGAGGTGGCGAAGCGGCTGGGTCTGAAATTTGCGCCCAGGCTGAAGTTTCGCGCCGATGAAAGCTTCGATGAGGCGGGGCGGATTGAAAAGCTGCTGTCCGATCCGCGTGTGGCGCGCGACCTTGGCGCCGACGATGAAAGCGATGACCCGAAAAGCGATGAGGCGGGCGGCAACGATTACTGACTCTGGCGCTGACTTTGCCTTTACACATTGCATAACCGCCATCGCTGCCCCACATCGGCTGCCATGAACGATACCATCGCACTTGCGATCATCCTTATTCCCTGTCTGATCGTTGCGATCGTGTTTCACGAAGTGGCGCATGGCTGGGTTGCCAATCTGCTGGGCGATCCCACTGCGAAAGAACGCAAGCGGCTGAGCCTCAACCCGCTGCGCCATGTCGATCCGATCGGAACTGTGGTTCTGCCCGGTATCCTGGCGATGACGGGCGCGCCGGTGTTTGGCTGGGCCAAGCCGGTGCCGGTGATGAAGAACCGGCTGGATAATCCACGCTATGGCATGATGGCGGTTGCGGCTGCCGGGCCGGCAACCAATTTCGCGCTGGCGCTGCTGGGCGCGGTTGCGCTGGGCCTGTTGGCCCGCGGGATGACTGACGCGCCTGGAGCAGGTCTGACATTGCTGCTGTCCGGGCTTAACTTCTTCATCGTCATCAACCTGTTTCTGGGCCTTTTCAATCTGATACCGCTGCCCCCGTTTGATGGATCACACATTGTCGAAGGGATTTTGCCGCCCGATATGGCGCGCGCCTATAACCGGTTGCGACCGTTCGGATTGCCGTTGCTGTTCCTGTTGCTGCTGGTGATCCCGTGGCTGTTTCCGGGACTTGGCATTGTCGAGAATTTCGTGCTGCCGCCGGTGGAGTGGGCGCGCGAGCATGTCATGCGGCTGGCGGTGCTGATCGCGGGCGGATGAGCGTGCCGAACGGCTGGATCATTCTTGACAAGCCGGTGGGGCTTGGTTCGACGCAAGGCGTGGCGGCGGTCAAGCGCAACTTGCGCGAAGCGGGCATTTTCGCGCGTTTGGGCAAATTCAAGGTTGGCCATGGCGGTACGCTTGATCCGCTGGCGCAAGGGGTGTTGCCGATTGCGATTGGCGAAGCGACCAAGCTGGCCGGGCGAATGCTCGATTCAGACAAGATCTATGAATTTACGATCCGGTTCGGTGTTGAAACCGATACGCTTGATGCCGAAGGCGATGTTGTGCGCACCAGCGAACGGCGTCCACCGCTGGCCGCAGTCGCCGCGATCCTGCCCGAATTTACCGGCGAGATAGAACAGGTTCCGCCTGCCTATTCGGCTCTCAAAGTCGATGGCAAACGCGCATACGATCTGGCGCGCGCGGGAGAGGACGTGGCTTTGAAAAGCCGCCGCGTGACGATCCACGATCTGCATCTGGCGCGGCAATCGGAGGGCGACGAACAACCGCCCGCCATCGCATCGAGCTTTGCCACCACCGCCGGACGGCCCGATCCCTATGATCCGTCCGCGCCGCTTGAACTGGCCGAAAGTATCACGCTGGTCGCGCGGGTTTCGAAAGGCACGTATATCCGCTCGCTCGCCCGCGATATCGCGCATGCGCTGGGCACGGTCGGCCATGTCACCATGCTGCTGCGCACCAAAGCGGGGCCGTTCACGCTTGATCAGGCGATTTCGCTGGACAAACTCAACGAAATCGGCAAGGGCGCGCCACTTGAGCAGATACTCTTGCCGCTGGAGGCGGGGCTGGACGACATCCCGGCCTTTGATCTCAGCCCGGAGCAGGCAAGGGCGGTCCGACAGGGCCGCGTTCTCACCGGGCTGTCCCACAAGGACGGTCAGTTCTGGGCACGCGCGGGCGATGTTCCCGTGGCCCTGATGGAACTGAAGGGCGGTGAAGCCCGTGTCGTCAGGGGATTCAACTTATCCGATGTCGCGGAGTAAATGAAGTTATGTCAGTTACCGCTGAAAAGAAGCAGGAAATCATCCAGGACAACGCCCGTGAAACGGGTGATACCGGAAGCCCGGAAGTGCAGGTCGCGATTCTGACCGAACGGATCAACGCGCTGACCAGCCACTTCAAGGCGCACCACAAGGATAACCATTCGCGCCGTGGCCTGCTGGCCATGGTTAACAAGCGCCGCTCTTTGCTTGATTATCTCAAGCGCAAGGATGTGGAGCGCTATAACGCACTGATCCAGAAACTGGGTCTGCGTAAGTAAGATTTTGCGGCGGCTCCCGATGGGAGCCGTTCGTTTTTTGGCCATTCCTCGCAATCCGGCGAGGGGCCTTGGGGCAAAAAAGGCCCCTACCGGACCGGGACGGATTACCCGGCAGTAAACCCCGCACGTGCAATCGGGCCGGCGGGTTCAAGGAATATACCAAATGTTTGATGTGAAAACCGTATCGCTGGAGTGGGGCGGAAAAACCCTCACTCTGGAAACCGGCCGCATTGCCCGTCAGGCTGACGGCGCGGTCCTTGCCACATATGGCGAAACTGTTGTGCTGTGCGCGGTTACCGCCGCCAAATCGGTGAAAGAGGGCCAGGATTTCTTCCCGCTTACCGTGCATTATCAGGAAAAATTCTCCTCAGCCGGGCGCATTCCGGGCGGCTTCTTTAAGCGCGAACGCGGCGCGACGGAAAAGGAAACGCTGACCAGTCGCCTGATCGACAGGCCGGTTCGCCCGCTGTTTCCCGAAGGTTTCTACAATGAAATCAACGTAATCTGTCAGGTTCTCTCCTATGATGGTGAGACTGAGCCCGATATCGTTGCAATGATCGCGGCATCGGCGGCGCTGACCATTTCCGGCGTGCCGTTCATGGGCCCGATCGGTGCGGCCCGTGTTGGCTATGAAGATGGCGAATATGTGCTGAACCCGTCGCAGACTGCGGCTGCCGAAGGCGCGCTCGATCTGATCGTGGCGGCCACCGGCAATGCGGTGATGATGGTCGAATCCGAAGCCAAGGAGCTTTCCGAAGAGGAAATGCTGGGCGGTGTGATGTTTGCCCATGACGAGATCAAGAAAGTCGTCAACGCGATCATCGATCTGGCCGAGCAGGCCGCGAAGGAGCCCTGGGAAGTCGCCATTACCGATAATTCGGCGATCAAGGACAAGCTGGCTGGTGTGGTTGGTGATGATATCGCCGCAGCCTACAAGCTGACCGACAAGTCCGAACGCTCCGATGCGCTCAATGCGGTTCGCGCCAAGGCGAAAGAGGCGTTTGCCGATGAAGATGGCCAGACACAGATGGCCGCTGGCAAAGTCGTCAAAAAGCTGGAAGCAGAAATCGTGCGCACCGCGATCCTCAAGGAAGGCGCGCGCATCGATGGCCGCAAGACCAACGAAGTCCGCCCGATCGAATCGATGGTCGGCTTCCTGCCGCGCACGCATGGTTCGGCGCTGTTTACACGCGGTGAAACGCAGGCAATCTGCACCACCACGCTGGGCACCAAGGATAGCGAGCAGATGATCGACGGGCTGGAAGGCCTGACGTATTCAAACTTCATGCTGCACTATAACTTCCCGCCTTATTCGGTTGGTGAAGTGGGCCGGTTCGGCGCGCCAAGCCGCCGCGATATCGGCCATGGCAAGCTGGCATGGCGCGCGCTGCGTGCGGTGCTGCCGACCAAGGAAGATTTCCCTTATACGATCCGCGTGCTGTCAGATATCACCGAGTCCAACGGTTCGTCGTCGATGGCGACGATCTGCGGCGGTTCGCTCTCGATGATGGATGCCGGTGTTCCGATTACCCGTCCCGTATCGGGCATTGCCATGGGTCTGATCCTTGAAGGCGATGATTTCACCGTGCTGTCAGACATTCTTGGTGACGAGGATCACCTTGGCGACATGGATTTCAAGGTGGCCGGCACTTCTGAGGGTATCACAAGCCTGCAGATGGACATCAAGGTTGCAGGTATCACCCGCGAAATCATGCAGCAGGCGCTGGCACAGGCCAGCGAAGGCCGTGCGCATATCCTGGGTGAAATGACCAAGGCGCTGGGCACGGCGCGCACCGAATTGTCAGCACATGCGCCGCGCATCGAAACGATCCAGATCGACAAATCTAAGATCCGCGACGTGATCGGCACCGGCGGCAAGGTAATCCGCGAAATCGTTGCCGAAACCGGCGCGAAAGTGGATATCGACGATGAAGGCCTGATCAAGATCAGCTCTTCGGACAACAGCCAGATCGAAGCCGCGAAAAAGTGGATCGAAGGCATCGTCGAGGAAGCCGAAGTTGGCAAGATCTACAACGGCAAAGTCGTCAACATCGTTGATTTTGGCGCGTTCGTGAACTTCATGGGTGGCAAGGACGGTCTGGTCCACGTTTCCGAAATGAAGAACGAGCGGGTTGAGAAGCCAACCGACGTTGTTTCCGAAGGCCAGGAAGTCAAAGTCAAGGTTCTTGAAATTGACAATCGCGGCAAGGTCCGCCTGTCGATGCGTGTGGTCGATCAGGAAACCGGCGAAGAGTTGGAAGATACGCGCCCGCCGCGTGAGCCGCGCGGTGATCGTCGTCCGCGTCGTGATGGCGGCGGTGGCGGCCGGGGCCGCGGTCCGCGCCGTGATGGTGGTGACCGTGGCGGCGATCGCGGCGGTGACGGCCCCAGGGGCGGCGGTGATCCCGATCACATGCCGGCTTTCCTCAAGGACGATTGAGGACAAGGCACCAGCCGATACATTCGAGAAAGGCCCGGGGAAACCCGGGCCTTTTTCATGTGCAAGCCTGTTGTACCCTGTTGTGCTTGGAAAACCCGAAAAAATGTGGGATTTTATCGCATTTTCCGATCAATTCGGATCGGAAAATGCGATAAGCTCGCGTGGCGCATCAGCGTTACTTTTTCGTTCGCGTCAGCTTGAACGGAAAACGCTCTAAAAGCACTGAGAGGAGACGGCGATGGGCATGTTCAAGATGTTTGGGGTGATTCCCCGCAAGCCGGGGATATCCAAGCAGTATTTCCACGATCACTATCGCCATCCTCACGGCACGATGGGGCGGCGCATTTCCTATATGCGCGCCTATACGCAGTGCCATCAGTTCGATACCGATCTGCTGGGCCCGGAACAGCGGCGCTTTGAAGCCTGCGCCGAAGTGTGGATGGATAATGTCCATGCCGCGATGAACTTCGGGACCGAGCCCAACTACGTCGAACACGTCTTGCCTGACGAGCCGTTGTTCGTTGACCTCGAAAAGCTGGAATGGTGTTTTGCGACCGAGGACATTGTCGATGGCGGCGTGGACTGGAGCGATCCCGATGCTGAATATGGCGATAAACTGTTCCGGCTCGATGAGCGCCCGATGAGCGTGAAATTGTTGCAGTTCATCATCACCGACAGCGCCGAGCCCTTTGATAATGATAAGGACCTCGAACTTGGTCGCCGGATCGGTGCGTTGCGCCATGTGCGCTGCCACCCGAGCCCGGACGTTCATCCTGACGGGGCGTTTTGCACCGGCGTGCGAGAGCTTTACTGGCCCACGCGCCTTGCGATGGAAGAAGGTATCGCAGCCGACACGCAGGCCTGGCAGGCTTTGCTGGGGCGCCCGGCCGAATCCGTGCAGTTCTTCGGCACGGCGGAACGCTTTATGTGAGGATGTTGCGAAACGCCGGGGCAACCGCTGCAGAATTTGCAGGCCAGACTGGCTTTGGTCAATTGCCCGCAACGCCGATTGCAACCCCTCAACAGCTCGACTAGCCTTTGCGATAATTTCGTATTTCGGGAGAGAACAACATGTCCATTTCGCTGCACACCGCCATTATTGGCACGCATCTTCAGCTTCTTCCGGCGCTGGCCGGAATTCTCGATAAGACCGAGGCCTATTGCGCGGAAAACGGGATGGAACCGACCAGTCTGACCGAAGCGAGCCTGGCGCCGGATATGTGGCCATTTTGCAAACAGGTGTTCGAAGCCTGCCGCCATTCGGCCGGCGCGGTGGAAAGCCTTGGCGTGGGCTGGTTCAGCCCCGATATGACCCCGGCACCGACGGATTTTGCATCGCTGAAACAGCGGGTCGCCGATGCGATTGCTTATCTGGAAGGCATTGATGCGGATTATCTCGATTCGATCGCGGGCAACGACATGAATTTCAAATTTGGCGAGAAGATCATTCCGTTCACCGTCTCGGATTTCATGCTCTCGTTTTCGCTTCCGAACTTCTATTTCCATACGAACGCGGCGTATGAGAATTTGCGCGTCAAAGGGCTGGAAGTCGGCAAGCTGGATTATATCGGGCGGTTTCGCACCAAGCGTTGATCCCGTCCGCCGGGGTCACTCGGCTTCGGCCTGCACCGGATCAAGATCGCTTGCCTTGAGAACCTGGTTTCGGCCGCTGTGCTTGGCGGCGTAAAGCGCGTCGTCCGCGGCTTTGAGCGCGTCTCGCGGCGCGGGATAGGCGAAAACGTCTGCAATCCCGGCGGAAAACGTGATCGTTCCGAACGGGATGTCCGTCGCGCGGTTGACCAGCTTGCGCGCGGCCATCGCTTCGCGCGTCTTGTCGAGTATGGCAGAGGCCTCATCGACTGTCTTGTCGCGAAACAGGACCACAAACTCCTCGCCGCCGTGACGCGCGACGTGGCAGCGGTCATCGGAGATCTTTGCCAGCGTCGTCGCGACAGTGCGCAGAACGCGGTCTCCCGCCTCGTGTCCGTGGGTGTCGTTGATCCGCTTGAAATGATCGATATCGCAGAAGGCGACACACAGCGGTTCGCTGTTGATCACGGCGGTGTCGAGCTCATCGGTTAACAGCGATTCGAACGCCCGGCGATTGGGCAGGCCGGTCAGGTGATCCATTTCCGCTTCGCGCCGGGCTTCTTCCAGCCGGTCTTGTAGCGCTTTGGTTTTCATTTCGCTGCGCGTCATTTCCAGCTCGATGTCGCGGGTGCGATCAAGCATGACCTTGGCGATGGATGCGAGTTCGCTGATCACCACGCCAGCCTTGCTGACGCGTTCCAGCTCGCCAACCTGATGCTGCAAGGCCGAATTGTATTCGGTTGTTGCGCTGCGTGCATTGCTTGTAGTCTGGCTGAATTCCTCAATGCTGCTTTCAAGCTTGCCCATCAGCTCGTCCAGCAATGCCGATCCGTCGCCGCGGCCGCAGTTGCGCGCCGATTTCTCCAGCCAGTCCAGGCTGACGGGCTGTCGTTTGGCAACGCGCTGTTCGATCAGCCTGGCCAATTTGGGGTTCGCGCCGGTTATGATATCGAAAGCAATCGCCAACGTGTAGCCGCTGACTTCGAGCCGGTGCGTAACAAGGAAGCTGCTGATATCATTTAACAGTTCCCGGCGTCTACGCTCTCGGCGGTCATCAAGGCCGGTGTTGGGCAGAGCTGCATCATCCACCTTGGCCTCATCCACTTCCGCATTCTGTGATGCGTTGCCGGAGCCAAAGCCAAGCCATCGCATCAAACCATTCGGCTGGCGGGTAAGATCAGGATCGTAGGCCGTCATGGATGTGGTTAACGGCGGCTTGATGCGGAATTTAAGGGGTAGCGCCAGAGATGGGCGCAAAAAAGAACGGGCGTTCGCGGTCAGGGGCTTTTCGGCTCCATCGCGGATGAAGGCGGTGTGTCGGCGTCGGGAGCGGGGATCGCAATCTCCCGCACGCTGAGGATCTTTACCGGATTGTCGATCATCTGCCCGCGCAGAAATCCTTCGCCCTTCGTTGGTGAGAGCGGGACATCATAGATCGCGCGCACGACGTCCATCCCCTCCACAACCTGGCCAAATGCGGCGAATCCCGGCTGGGGGTCCTGCCCCGGCGCGCCGGGCTGGGCATTCAGGCCGGGTTGCGGTGAAAGCATAATCGAGAAGTCACCCGCCGCGGTGCCCGGCGCATAGCGCGCCATAGAGATCGTTCCTGTCTTGTGTATCAGGCCGGTTTCGTTGGTGGGTTCATGGGCGATCGGTTTCAGATTGCGATCCGCGCGCCCCTGTGTTCCGCCTTGAATCAGGCCATTGGGCGGCGTTCCCCAATCGAGCCGCATGACGCGATAGAAGATTGTCCCGTCAAACCGGCGTTCGCGCGCATAGCGCAGGAAGTTGGCTGTCGTCACCGGGGCGTTGGTCTTGTCGAGGTCGAGCGTGATTGTGCCCATCGCGGTGACCATCGACACGCGGGCCAGTTCTGGCCGCGCTTCGGGTGCCGGTGCCGTTTGCTCTGTCGGTCCGGGCGTTGTGGCGGGAAGGGGCTCCGGTTCAGCACGGGCTGGCGATGAAGCCACCACCAGCAGGCCAAGAAACGCGAGCAGGGCGTTTGCAATGCGAATCCTCATCCGATCAACCTTGCCCGGCCTGCCCGCAAATTTCCAGTCCGCTGTTTAGCGAACGCGCGGTCCGCCAAAAGGAAGGGGAGGAGGTGGACGGCGCGCACCGCGCGGCAGCTGGGCCTGATAGGCCCGGCCACAATGCTCCACGCAGTACGGGAACCCCGGATTGACTTTTTCACCGCAGAAATGGAAGTCCGGCTCACCCGGATGGCCCATCGGCCAGCGGCAGATCCGTTCATTAAGATCAAGCAGGCTGGTCTTGTCGGCAATGTCCGGGCTTGGCTTGGCTGGCACCAGACGGCGCGGCGGCGCGGGCGGGATCGGCGCCTGCTGGTCGCCGGGGCCTTGCCTCAGGAAGCCGCCCGGGCCGACGGAAACGATACGCGGCTGGTCGCTTGTGTGCGCACCGGCGTTAGGCAGTGGCTGAGTTCCGGGCTGGAGCGGTTGTTTGGCCGCAGGCGCTGCGGGCCTTGGCTCTGCCGCCCTGGGTTCGGCCTTCTTCGCGGCCGGTTTTGCAGCGGGGTCGGGCTGAGCCGCCTTCTTCGGCGGCGCTGCGGCCTTGGCCTTTTTCTTGGGAGCGGCAGATTTTGCCCCCTTTTCGCCTGCTTTCACCGGCGATGGGCGCGATTTGAGGCCCAGTCGGTGGGCTTTGCCGATCACTGCATTGCGGCTGACGCCGCCAAGCTCTTCAGCGATCTGGCTTGCCGTTGAGCCAGCTTCCCACATTGTGGTCAGCTTTTTGATCCGCTCGTCGGTCCAGCTCATTACAATTCCAATCCTTGCACGTTGGGAAGGCCGCTTGCCATCGGGCCGGGCAGCCGATAGTCGCCGCCGTATGCCCGATCAACCCTCTGCCACCGAAATGTACGATGTGCCCCGAACCGAAACGCCGAAGCGCAGTTTTCCGGTCAAGGGTGAGCCTGTAATTCACAAAGTGAACTGGGTAGGACTCAAGACCCTCTATATGAAGGAGGTGCGCCGCTTCTTCAAGGTCCACACGCAAACGATCTGGGCACCGGCCTTAACAACTTTGCTGTTTCTGGTGATCTTCAGCATCGCCATGGGGCGCGGCGGGCGTGAGGTGCTGGGCGTGAACTTCGCCACGTTCGTTGCGCCGGGCCTGATCGTCATGGGAATGATGCAGAATGCGTTTGCCAATGCGAGCTTTTCATTTCTGGCGGGCAAGATTCAGGGCACGATCATCGATTATCTGATGCCGCCGCTTTCCGAAGGAGAGCTGATGCTGGCGATGACGGGGGCGGCGGTGACGCGTGCGATCCTTGTTGGGCTGGCGCTTTATGCCGCGATGTTGCTGTGGCCGGGCGTGGACATGTCGATCGCACATCCCTGGGCGGTGGTGTGGTTTGGCCTGATGGGGGCGATTTTTCTGGCCGTTCTTGGTCTGCTGACCTCGATCT
Organism: uncultured Sphingomonadaceae bacterium; assembly: GCA_947258815.1. Lineage (GTDB taxonomy): Bacteria > Pseudomonadota > Alphaproteobacteria > Sphingomonadales > Sphingomonadaceae > Novosphingobium. The sequence goes on along the minus strand of CAMYJW010000027.1, from coordinate 10,596 downwards.
GGGCGGACAAGTTCGATCACAACGCAGCGATCACCAACTTCGTCGTCGCGCCGCTATCGCTGCTTTCGGGCACGTTTTACGTGATCGACAATCTTGCGCCCGCATTTCAGGCGGTGAGCCGGGCCAATCCGTTCTTTTATGTCATTTCGGGATTTCGCTTCGGGTTCCTGGGGCAGAGCGACATCGGAAATACCAACGCCGCCGTGTTGCAGAGCGCGCTTGGCCTGGGCGTGTTGAACATCGCGCTGGCAGCCTTCACTTATGCGGTTCTGAAATCAGGCTGGAAGCTGAAGAGCTGATTTTCCGGTTCGCACGGCCTGACGCGGCCTAATGCGTCAGGCCCTGGCGCAGGCGATATCGGCCATCGGAATAGTCTTCGAACAGTTCGGTCAGCGAGGGGTGGTCAACAGGGCCACCCTGATTATCGTCAATCAGGTTTTGCTGGCTGACATAGGCGACATAGCTCGATTCCTCGTTTTCGGCGAGGAGGTGATAGTATGGCTGGTCGCGACGCGGACGAACTTCCGCCGGGATGGACTGATACCATTCCTCGCTGTTGGCGAAGACCGGATCGATGTCGAACACGACCCCGCGAAAATCGAAGAGTTTGTGGCGCAGGACATCGCCGATGGCGAAGCGCGCCTTTGTCTGGCGGGGCGCATCGATCATCCTGCCGGCCTGCGGGGAAAAGAAAGTCGCTCGGTTCATAGGGGTGAATATAGGTTCTTCGCGGCTGCAGCACAAGCAAGCGCGCGAATACGATTGTGCTGATCTGTGCAGGAAGGGCTTGGCAAGCGCCGTCTTCTCCGCTAACCGCGCCGCTTCGTCGATCTGGCAGGCACAGCCTGTCATGAGCGCATTTCGCGGAGAGGTGCCGGAGTGGTCGAACGGGGCGGTCTCGAAAACCGTTGTGCTCGCAAGAGTACCCAGGGTTCGAATCCCTGTCTCTCCGCCATCACCATTTCACCTGCCTGAAATCCCTCTTGTGATTTGAAAACACTGGAGGTTTTTGGGGTTCGAAGCCCCTCATTCCGGGCGTCGGACACGGTTCCGATTTCCCAAGTTTAAGCGTCGTAATGAGGCCACCGTGGCGTCAGCGATTGGTAGTGCTTGGCTGTCCGCCGTCGGAACATTTGGCACAACTCGCGGCGCAGAGTTACCGAGTGGGGGCCTCGTCTGTTTGGCATGATTAAGGCGGCTAACCGAAGGCGAGGGGGGCCTGCGTTTCGGTGACAATCTGCGATCCGAGTATGACTTCGCCGGCCACCAGGTCGATCATCAGTGGCCGCACATCGTCACCGGCAAACTCTATGAGAGTTGCGTTGGGGCCAACCGGCACTGTCAGTTGCGTATCCGACCCTTCGAACACCACATTCGTTCCAAGCACGCTGACGACAAAGTCTGACGGAAGGTCATCGAACACGATTGTATCGCCGCCGCCATTGAACGAGGGATCGAGAGACGACGTGCCGTTCCACACATTCACGGTTTCGGCGTCTGCCGTGCCGAAGATGGAGAAGGCGCCGCCGACCGTTGCTTCACCGCCGCTGAACAGGAGCAGGGAGGCAACCGCATCGGGATCGATGCCCGTGGCATCCGGTTCGCCATCCGGTGCCACCAGAATCGGGCTCAACGTGCCATCCAGTACCTGACTGCCAACCTTGATATCGGGGCCATCAATGACGAACAGGAAATTGCCGTTGTCGAAGGCGATGGGGATACCCGATGGCCCTGCCGGGATGACGGCAAAAGTGTCGCCCTCGCTGAAGACGCCGTTTGAGCCAGACTGCAGGACGCTCCAGTCATTTGCATCCCGGAACAGGGTGACCTGATCCTCACCGGAACTGAACCCGGGCCCGAAATCAATGACACCGGGGATGTCAAGAATCTCGATCACCTGTGTTCCCGGCGCACCGAATACCGAACCAGTGCCGCCGATCTGGCCGCTGAATCCGGCGGATGTGAGCAACGAGAACTGCGGCACGGCATCCTGATAATCGATGCCCTCGACGTTGACCGTTACCGCGGCGCTCGTCGTCGCGCCTTCCTCGTCCTGCACTATGTAGCTGAAGCCGAACGGACCAGCGGAGTTCTCATCGGGCACGAAGCTGACGGTGGCCCCGGCAAAGCTGACCAGTCCGTTCGTCGCTCCGAACACGCCAAGGAAGGCAAGCGGACCGCCATCGGGGTCTTCATCGTTGGCAAGCAGATCGGCAATCGGAATATCAACCGCGCCCGTTGCATTGACGATGTCATTGCGGGCAATCGGCACGGCATTGTCGCTGATAACGTTGATTTCAACGGTTGCGGTGTCCTGCTGGCCGTCGGCAGCCAGGATCGTATAATCGAATGACGCCGACCCCAGATCGCCCGGATTGAACACCACGTCGCCGGCCGCATTGATCGAAACCGCGCCGTTTACCGGATTGTTAACCGAGACAATCGCCAGCGCCAGACCATCGGGATCGCTGTCATTAAGAAGAAGCTGTCCATCGCTGATCGTGAACGAGTCGGTTCCGAACACCGTTATCTGATCGTCCACCGCATCCGGCGGGCCGCCATCGACCGGGCCGATCGGCTCGGCGATTACATCGATGGTGAAGGTGTTGGCGCTCTGATCCGTGTCCTGTCCGCCATTGGCCGTTCCGCCATCGTCTTTTACCTGGAACGTGAAGCTCGCGTAAGGTGCACCGCTGCTGTTAAGTGCTGGCTTGAACACAAGCAGGCCGTTCATGATATCGGCAGCACTGACATCGTCCAGCGCCGCGACGGCTACTCCGTTGAGTTCGAGAGAGCCATCGGCAGGCAAGGTGGTGATCGTTACACAGTCAAACCCGTCGTTATCGGGATCGCTGAAACCGAAGTCAGCCAACGTGAAGATGTGGCTGCCATCCTCGTTGATCACGATCGTGTTGTCGGCCCCGGCGGGTTCGTCATTGATCGCAGCGATCGCGATAGTAATCCCGGCGTTTGCCATCTGTGCGCCGCCAGCACCGGTAAAGCCATTGTCGTTGACATTGACAGACAATGTCGCGGTCGCGGGTGGATCATCGGTGTTGGCGACAAATTCAACGGTATTCATGCCGCCGCTGGCCAGCATCGTCTGAATTTCAGCCACGGTGCCGGTGATGGTGACCGCCGCAGTGCCGCTGTTCGCCACTACCGCGCCCGAGGCGCCCGGCGTGATGTTGAGAATTCCATAGTCGACCGAGACATCAACGGTGATATCGCTTGCGCCGGAATCGGGATCCTCGACAAGAATCACGTCCTTGAGGTCAAGCCCGACCTGCTCTGTGGCGATCAGTAGCGGTGTCGTCTCAAGCGAAAACGCGAGCCTGAACAAGGATGGATTGAATGTGCCGTCCGGGCTTGCCAGGTTGGACGTAAAACCGGCAAATTCCGGCAACGGGTCGTTCGACGATGAAACCCAGGCAATCGTTGTCGCGTCGAGCGGCGAGAGCCACGATCCTTCGCGAAGCGCGATCCAGTAGTCGCCCGCCGGCAGCATGACGTCGCCAAGATCAATATCTGCCTGAATAACATCATCCGTGCCGAACAGGGTCATTCCCGTATCGGTCAGGACCGGGCTGGCATCGTTGCCCGAGATTACGAACGCACCCGGCTCGCCCATCCCGTCGTCCTGATAGATCGCCCAGCCGAATGTTCCGTCAAAATTATCCAGGATGCCGTTATCGTTGCCGGCGCCATCCACGATCAGTGCTGTGAACAGATCGAGAGTGACCGGGAAGGCGAGCGAGAAGTTTTCGGCAGCGATCGCGCTCGAAATTCCCAATGCCGTGCCCGATGTCGATGCCTGATCCCAGATCGTCTGCGTCATTGTCGGCGTAAGCGTGACCGTCGGCGGATCGTTCACGTCGGTGACGTCGATCGTCATCGTGTTGGCGCTCTGGTCGGTGTCCTGACCGCCATTGGGCGTGCCGCCGTCGTCCTTCACCTGGAACGTGAAGCTGGTGTAGGGATCGCCGTTTTCCCCTGCATCGGGCGTAAACACGAGCAGGCCATTCACGATGTCGGTCGCGCTGATCTCGTCAAGCGCCATGACCGCAACGCTGTTCAGCTCAAACGTCCCTTCGACGGGGTTGGGCAAAGTGGTGATGATCACGCTATCGAAGTTGTCACCATCGGTGTCGCTGAAACCGAAATTGGCGAGTGTGAATGTGTGGCTGCCATCTTCTGCGATCGAAATGGTGTTATCCGTGCCGGACGGCGCATCGTTGATTTCAAGGACAAAAACTTCGCTGCCGATCGCCACCGTATCAACACCGCTCATGGCCGTGCCATCGCCATCGATCAGCGTTGTCGTGACCAGACGCAATCCGTTGGTCGGCATTTCGCCGCCGGTGTTGTTGTATGTGACGGCGCGCAGTAGCGTCGTCACCAGAGCCGGGGTCGCATCGGTGTCGAAATCGATATCGATAATCGACCCGTCCAGCGCGCTGCCCAGCGTGCCGATCTGAACGCCGCCGACCGAGACATCGCTGCCAATGCTCGTCCCGCTTACCGCCACGGTGCCGCTGGTATCGATTCCAAGTTCGTCTTCCGCCGGAACGCCGCCGCCAGTGATCTGGACGGTTAGCGAACCACCATCGAAATCGGAGCTGTCAGCGTCCGTAACAGTTGCATTGCCCGCGACATCGACGGGGACTGCCAAGCCGCCTTCGGTAAAGGTCTGCATGTCGTTCAGAAGATTGGAAATCACGGGTGCCTGATTGGGCGCGGTGACTGTGACTGTGCCAGTGCCACCGTTGAAGTTGACGAAACCAATGCCCGTGGGCGCACTTGCGCCGCCCGCGCCGCCGCCGCCGCCGCCGCCGCCATCGCCGCCCTGTCCGGCGGTTGCGAAATCTCCCGGCATGGATGCGCCGAATACCTCGCCGGTTCCGCCCGAACCACCGCTGTCGGAACCATTCGTGCCGTTGTTGCCGGGCGCACCACCAGCGCCGCCTGTTGCACCCGCAGTGGTATTGCCCATGCCACCATCGCCGCCGGTTCCACCAGACCCGGCAGTTCCTGGCGTGGAGCTGTCAGCACCAACAATCGCCAGCGTGCCGGATATGACGCCTGTGTTGACTATAGTTGCTGCGGCTCCGCCATTTCCGCCATTGCCGCCCGCGCCGCCGCCGCCACCATTTGGCGCACCGCCCTGTGCATCGCCGCCATCACCGCCATCGCCGCCATCACCAGCATTGCCGCCGATCGCGGTGTTGCCGGTCGCGGTTACATTGGTGAGCGTCAGGTTGCCCAGATTGAGAATGGCGGAGCCGGCATAGCCACCGTCGCTGCCGTCGCCTCCCATGCCGCCGGCATACCCGCTGCCGCTCGGCAAGTTGGCCCCGCCGGTGCCCCCGTTGCCGCCATTGCCGCCGTCCCCGGCCTTGGCATAATTGTTCAGCAGCGTGCTGTTGATTACTGTCAGCGTTCCGGCATTGACAATGCCCCCGCCGGTATAACCGCCCGGACCGGGACCGGTTCCGTCTCCACCGCTTGAGCTGTCGCCGGGGCCGTAATTGGTGCCGTTGACACCGTTGCCGGACATGAAGGCCACGCCATACCCATTGGATATGGTCAACCCTTCCAATGTCGCATTGGCACCTCCGGCAACGAAGAATACCTGCGAGACATCGTTGCCGCTGATCGTGATGTCGGGCGTATTGTTATCGTCAAGATCGCCGTCAATCGTCAGATTCGCGCCTGCACCGATGGTGATCCTGCTGCCGCTCAACGTCATCGTGCCGCCGGATAGACCCATGGCGAATGTGATCGTATCCCCTGGGTTGGCAAGTCCGATTGCCTCGCGCAGGCTCAATCCGTCGCCCAAAGGCATGAGAACCGTCGCGCCAACGTCGTTTTCATCTGTGAGAGTCGTGACTGTGAAGGTCATTTCGGCGCCGGTTACGGTATAGGCGCCAAGAATGTTGTTTTCGTCCGATCCGGCTGTGCCGGCACTGCCGCTGCCGCCGTTGCCACCTGCGCCCGCCGTGCCGACATTGCCGCTGAACGTGGCGATCGTGGCTGCGTCGATCGTCAGCAAGCCGCCGGTTTCGTTGAGAATTGCACCCGCGGCATCGCCACCATTACCTCCGTTGACGCCACCGCCGCCGCCGCCGCCGCCCGCGCCAAGGTTATTGGTGATCGTGCTGTCAGTGATGGTCAGCGTGCCACCCGCCGCATTCCATATGCCGCCGCCCGCGCTGCCGCCGACGCCTCCATTCTGGCCGTGCGAATAACCGCCACCGCCACCGCCGCCACCTGCGGTTCCGGCTGTGCCGCCGGCACCACCATCGCCGCCATCGCCATTGGTCGCGTTGGCACCGCCAGCACCGCCTGCACTGGTTGTTCCGCCCGAACCTCCGGTGTTGTTTTTCCCTGTGCCGCCATCGCCATTGTTGCCGCCATCGCCACCGGCATTGGCCGCACCAGCCGTGCCCGGATCGCCATAACCACCGTTTGCACCGTTTCCACCAATGGATCCGGCAATGCCGCTGAAACCGCCGCCGCCGCCCGCGCTGGGCGCACCAGCACCGCCAGCACCCGCACCGTTTCCGGTGATTGTGCTGTTGGTTATCACCAACGTGCCTTCGTTCAGGATTCCGCCGCCCTGCGCATCATCGCCGGTGCCGTTTGCCGCTCCACCGTTGGTGATGCCGCCCCCATCTCCGGCAACGCTGCCACCTGTGATAATCAGGTTGTCGATCGAACTTGTGCCGCTTGAGAAACTGAACACGCGGCTGTTGCCGGCGGCATCAATCGTAATCGCGGTTGCGGTCATCATATCGACATCCCCCTGGATATCGACGGAGTCCGTGATGACCAGTTCCCCGCTGGTCAGCGTGATCGTGGCTGTCGCACTGATCGAGAAGTCGATGACGTCCAGACCCGGATTGGCATTGGCCAGACCGATCGCCTCACGAAGCGAGCCCGCGCCAGAACCCGCGATTTCATGCCGGGATGTCATCGCCGGTGGCAACCTTGTTCGATGGCATGGTGGGGCAGGTTTCCGCCGGTTCGGAATTGTCGACCATGGTCAGCACCGAACAGCGCGAACGCCTTCTGAAAGGCCTGTTCGACAGCTATTACGGCAATCACGAAGAACAGATCATCTTCGATACCAATCGCGGCTGGACCGCGAAGCTTTCCGCCCTGTTGCAGGTTTTTCCCGATGCCAAGATCATCTGCTGCGTGCGAGAGATCGCATGGATAATGGATTCGATAGAGCGCCAGTTCCGCGCCGATGCGTTTGAGAACACAGCCCTGTTCAACAATCCGGGCGAACGTGCGACCGTTTATACCCGCCTCGAAGCGCTGGCCCACGCGAACCGGCTGGTCGGTTTTCCTTATCACGCACTGCGCGAAGCCTGCTGGAGCGATCATGCCGAACACCTGCTGATCGTCGATTATGATCTGCTGGTCGCCCAGCCTGCCGATACCATGAAACTGCTTTACCAGTTTATCGAGGAAGAACCGTTCGAGCACGATTTCGATGCCGTGGAATACGATGCGCCGGCATTCGATGCGCAGCTTGGCGTGCGGGGCCTGCACACCGTTCACCGCAAGGTTGAGCCGCGCCCGCGTCAGACCATCCTGCCGCCCGATCTGTTTGAGCGTTACCAGAACATGGCTTTCTGGCGCGACCTGAAGAACTGCAAGGCATTTCGGCTGGTGCAGCAACCCGCCGGAACGGCCGGTTAACCGCAGCGAGCATCGCCTGTTCCCCGGATAGGCCTGTTTTTAAAGCGTTTTGCATTCAGGTTGACGCGAGCGGTAAAACAACGCTCATGCGCCCGCGCGGGCTTGCCGCGATTTCCGGTCCCGATTGATCGGAAAACGCCCTGGCGGCGCTATCATCGCCGTGCGGCACAATGGCCATTCAGGCAGAGTAGGGCCTGTTGGGCACGCTTTTTTGCAGATGAACCGGGATGCCCGACATGCGCGGCATGGCGTTGATTTCCTCCACGTCGCGGTCTGTTGAAATAAGCATGTTCGTCGATGCGCCGTGCTTTGCCGGATCCTTGTTCTCATCGGGCAATCCGCCCCATGCAACCGCCATGGAGATAACGCCGCTGCGAACGGTTGGATCGCTTTCGGCAATGGCTTCGATGCTGTCATGGTCCGAAGTGATCAGGACGGTATCGCCGTCGATCAGACCCAGCCCGGTCATATCGTCTGGATTGAGATAGGCCGGGTTGTAGGGATTACGCGCGCGGACGCCTGACAGGTGCATGCCGATTGAGTTATAAGAATTACGCATCCGGCGAGTGGACAGCAAATGCGTGAAGGTGTCCTTTGTATCGCTTTTGCCTGGCGCGGCTTGCAGATCCGATGCGACTTGCGCCACTTCGGCGAACACATCGTCGGGCATCACGTCAAACGTGGCGGTTGCTTCGGGGCGCTGCGGCTGAACGATCGCGCGGGCCGCATCGAATACTTTGCCCGAGGGATGTTTTCTGATCTCGTCCAGCGGAGCAAGGCGATGCTGGGCGCGGATCGCAAGGAGATCGTCTGTTGTCGGCGGCGTATCCGGGCTCAGCGCAACGCCGCAGAAACTAAGCGTCAGGCCCAGACGGCTGGTTATGGCCCAAAAGAAATACCACTCCGCCATCACATCGGAATCGGCGGGCGGTTGCAGAATGGCGGGCGAATAGGCGGTCCACGGTTCGGGAAAGAATGCAAAGCCATATGCGCTGACTGGCAGATCCGCACGCTCGTATTGCATCAGCGGCGGTATCACATAGTCAGCCAAGCGCGCTGTGTTGCTCATGTAAGGGTCTATCACGGCAAGCATATCGAGCGAACGGAACGCCTTCACCGCCTTTTTCTGATCGGGCATCAGACTGGCCAGGTTGCCGCCACACGATATCAGGCAACGCACCTGTTCGTCTCCCGGCGTCAGAATCTCATCGGGCAGGGTGCCGGTTGTCTTTTCTCCGCCGACCGAGCCCACACCTCTGATCCGGCTTGGCTTGGCCTGCCACGATGCGCGTGAGGGCGGAATGACTTCGGCCCGGAATTCGGCCTCGGGTGACAGCATATCGACGCTCATCACCGTATCGCCCGCGCGCAGGAAGCGCCCGCAAATGACATTCAGGCAATCGGCCAGATGCTGCATGAGATTGGAGCGCGAGGCCATGCTTGGGCCGGTTCCGGTGTAGGCTGACCCGGTGTTGCAATCGCGCGCGAACAGCTCTGCAACGGCGCGCAGATCGCCGGGGTTAAGGCCGGCGATGCTCTCCACCTTGTCTTCGGTGAAAGGCTCGACAGCTTTGGCCAGCTGTTTCATCGATGGCGCGCCGACATAACGTGCGCAAAATTCCTTGTCTTCCCATCCCTCGGCCAGGATCAGGCGTATCAGGCCGGCCAGTATGGCGGGATCGTGCCCCGGCAGCGGTTGAATGGCGATGTCCGAGAAATTGGCGGTTTCGGTGCGGCGCGGATCGATGACGATCAGCTTGAGCCCATCTGCACGCGCCTGTTTCAGCCGTTTGGTGGGATCGGATGCCAGAAAGCCAAGCAGCCCATGAGAGACGAGCGGATTGGTGCCGATCAGCAGAATTACTTCGGACTGTTCAAGCTGCACATTGCCGCCGGCCCAGCCGCCGAGGCGTTCGAACGAGATTGTCTTGGCGGACTGATCGATCGTGTAGGATGTGAAGCGCGACCGCGATCCGATCGCATCCAGAAAAGCCGCCTGCATGGTAACGGCGGCTGAATTAAAGATTGAGCCGTTGCCGAAATAGACGCCGACCGAATCCGGGCCATGTTCTGCAATCGAACGGCGAATACGCTCGGCAATTTCGTCAAGCGCCTGTTCGGATGCGATCTGCTCAAAGCCGCCGTCATTCGCCTTGCGCAGCGGGTGCAGCAGCCGGGCAGGGCCGTGGTGCGCTTCTTCGGCCTGCAAGCCTTTGAAACAGGCATAGCCGCGGGTGACCTGATTTTCCTTGTCGCCACGGATCTTCACGATCCGATCGGCTTCATCCACCGTAAGAACCATTCCGCAATGCCCAAGGCAAATGCGGCAAAATGCCTTTTCCGTACGCAGCTTCTCGCCCATCGGTTCTCTCCCGGAAACCTTGTGCAACAATACTGTTGAGAACATACAGGCGAGCGGGCGCGTTGCAAGTTATGTCGGTACGAGACAGCATAGTCTCACTATCCCGGTGTCAGTGACTTTAATTGCCGGGTGGGAAGCGTTATCAGACCGTTGTCAACGGCACTTTGTTCAAATCCCTGGCAGGTATTTTTACTCGAAAGTCGCGATAAACTTCGTGTTGATTGAACGGATATCATGGCTGATCGAAACCGATTCAATCGTCAGGTGGAACTCACCATCTTCGTTTAGCTCCGTCACCGGATATTCGCCCTTTAGTCGCTCCACTCCGCCAACCCACACCGCGCCTTCTTTTGCCGGATCATTCTGCCACACCGCGAGGACCAGCTTGTAGGGTTCACCATTGCGGTTATCGGTTTTCCTGCCATAGATAATCACGCTGCCGGGCTCCCGGCACGCAGGATCGGCCGCTGAAATTTGGCGGTCACCGCCACCCCCGTGTCGCGCCGACGATTGGCCAAGCGGCT
>CAMYJW010000026.1 GCA_947258815.1 uncultured Sphingomonadaceae bacterium | reverse complement strand
CAGAAAGGGTTCAAAGAATGCCCATTCGGCATCCCCCATCAGCAACCGCGCCAAGATAACCTCCGCAAAAGCTATCTTGAATCACATCTCGTCCCGCTTGTGAATCCAGTTTGTCAACAGGGCCTAGGTCTATGCGCGACTGGGCTACCAACCCCTTTCGCCGGGTGCCGGGGGGCCTCGCGGGCATACAGGCCCTTCGCAAATTCTGCATTGGTAGGCGCGATAAGGTTCGTGGCAGGGCCACGCCCACCCCGCGCGAAGCCGCAGGCGCGGGGTAGGAATACTCATTTTCAGGGCTGGCAGGATTACGGAAAAGGTAATATATTACCTTACGAAAAGGATATAAGGTTCTGCCAATGTCATCGAGCATCAAAACTCAGCGCAAGCGCCAAGGCAACTATAAGCCCGGTCCCGGTCGCCCGCCGGGACGGAAGAACAACTCAACGTTGGCCATGGAGGAAGCGGCACGGCAAGCTGCTGCCTCGATTGACGGAGCATTCGAGGGGGATGCTCATGCGTTCCTCCAAGCCGTCTATCGTAACCCGCAAGTGCCGCTCGAAATTCGTATTATGGCAGCCGGGCGAGCGCTCCGTGTCGAAAAGCCAACGCTTGCAGCCTCGCACTCCGTTTCGGAAATCAACATCAACCTTGCAACAAGGTTGGAGGCGGCAAGGCTTAGAGTCGCCCAGTTGGGCGCTCCCCTTCACGTGGGCCTACTAGAACACAATGGAAGAACGATTCCTTAGTGCCCTTTTCATGCGCTCAGCTGCTGCGTCGATTCCATCCTTCAATCGAGCGCGATTGGCGTCGATTTCACCTTCCGTCAGACAACCCGGTGATAATGGCTCCCTTTCGACGACAAAGCTGAGGCCGTATATATCATCTTCGAAACCGAAATTTCCGAGGGTTTTGCGCACTTCATTCTCCATTATTTACTCTTAGGAAAAGCGGTGGTTCATATTGCCGTGTCGGACGTGACGCCCGCGACGGCTTTGCGGGATGGGTCGGGGCAGTACCGCGCCCAAGCATCCTCAAAATCGCGCCGGTCGTAGAATCGACCATCATGATTGCGCTGGGAATGGATTCCATAGGGGGCCAAGAACTTTGCGAGCTGTTGTGAGTTTAGCCCGCTCCCAATGCCAAACGTCGCCCACGGCGCCTCAGGCAATTTGCGAAGCGCCGTCAACAGCTTGTCAGGTGCAAGTGCGGCGACTTGCTCTTGCTCGAACACCAGATGAATATCGCGCAGCAGTTGAGCGCCTCGACTTACCTTCTCCGTTCGCTGAGGCGCAGAAATTGTGGTCGCGGCTGCACGAGCCTTTTGCGGCCAGCCTTCGCCCACCAAATCTGCAATGGCGATCAGCGAGCGCCAATTGTCCTGCGCACGGTCGTCTAATTCGTCAGGCAGTTCGGGGTCGGCTGTGCGCAGTGACTCTAGGTTGTCATCAGCCCAGCGCGAGCAGCGGGATTTCAACTCGTCAGCCCAAGTCAGCCGGTCGGCTCTCAACCGCTCGACCTTTTCGTCAGCCCTCTTGCGCTTCATTGCGATGGTGATGCAGCGGCTGGCAAGCGTGTCTGGCAGCTCGCCTATTCCGCAGAGCACCTTTGGCGACCAGACTCGAAAGGTTTTCACCTCGTGGTCATCGCCATGGCACCTGACAGCATAGGCTTGGCTTCGCAGGTGCCCGTTATTGATTATGCCGACCAGCTCGCGGCTTTCCTTCAGGAAGGTATCGACCTCATCGACAAGCAATGTCGGCCCATGCGCCTCGATCACCCTGAACATCGCAGCGGCGGAGATCGAACCTGTCGCGAGCGGCTTCGGGACTAGCGCGCCTATGACTTCGAGAAGGCGGCTCTTGCCGGACGCCCGCTCCGGTGCGCTGATTTGCAGCAAGGGCGCAATGGCCCACGCGTCGAAGGCCCATGCGAACATTATCCACAGCGCGACCGTTTCTGCACCGCGCTGAGGCAAGATCGAATGGCGTTTCAGCCTTGCGACCAGATCGTTGAGCAGTTGCGCGCCGTTCACTGGCTCTGGAAATGGCTCAACTGTTGGAAACAGCAGTGCAGCCCCGGGGGCTGTCACGCGTCGCCCGCGATCAGAGCGTGAAGGCTCTCCGCTGGGATTATCGTGCGTCCGCCTATGCGGACAGCGCGAAGGCGGCCTGCGGCGATGTGAGCGTAAAGCGTCGTTCGGCCCAAGCTGGATGCTTGGCAGGCTTCTCGGATCGAGTAGCCGAGCTTCGGTATGTCATCGGACGGCATTGGAACGCTCCGGTTGTTGAGAAACGATTCCGGACTACTCGTCGCCCGCAGCCGAGTGCAGGGTAGAAAAATAGGTCAAATCTGCGGTGGCGGCTCCGAACTGGTTATCAGAGTTTCCCCGCGCGCCATCAGTCGCGCCGTCCACTCCGCCCACCGGCGATTGTAGTTCGCCCGACGCTCCAACTTGCGTCGATAGTGCCCATTGTCATCAGAAAAATGCCGCGTTGCTAACTCCGCTTCGGTCCGCTCGATGCGAGGACGCCCCCGTCTTCCGCTGCACGCCTTCCGACATGCTTGCATTGCTTCCATCACCAATCGCGGAGGTAAGTAGGAGCTTGAAATGTGAGCCCTTACGATACTGGCGTCGAGCAAAGCCCCAAACCACCGCGCGTGTTCCCGAGATAATATCCGCTCAGAATTGCGGCGCGCCTTACGACGCCCACATTTGGCAAACTGACCGGCAAGATGGTTAGCCATCACACGTGCAGCCTGTTGACATGCCGGTTTTCCGATCAGCGATGGGGGTGGCGGTCTGTAGTTCGCCAGCCAGCGCGCCGCCGCCGCGCACTGCTGCGGCGAGAGTGCCACCTTCACTTGTCCAGCTAGTGCCATAACGTGCACCTTTTCGTTAGTCCGCCATGCCCTCATGCATCGCTTTCATGACAGCAGAGGCTATCCAATAGAGGACTTCGCTTAGAGGCTATTCAGATTGGAGATTTGCGCATTTACGCAATGCTTCCACTGCAATTTGACCAAATTTGAGATCGTAGGAGCGAATGTGCTCGCCAGTCGGAGCCCAAAATCCGATATTCCGAGATTGCGAAACAATGTCTAAAAAGTCCTCCCCGAAATGAATGAGACTTAGTTGTGCACCGTTATTTACCTTTTTTTCCAGTGAACTGCTCTCTGAAACTTTTCCTCCCGCCGTCCAATTCGTAACTTACAAACAGTTGATAGCGTTTACCGGTTTCCACAGGCCAGAATCCTACATCATCTATGAATAGAATGGATTTTCTCGAATTGGCGTCAAATCGAATAGAAAGATGATGCGAATCAAAATTCCCCCCAAAAGTAAGGGAGCAATCGTGCTTATTGCTAAAAACCCTCCAGTCTGTGCGGTTGTCTGAGCCATCAAACAACAAAGAACTCATTTGCGTAGGTTCATCGCTCGCAATGGCATCCAAAGCTTCTATTGCGGCGTTTTCAGCATTCAGCGAACGGTTGACCGCACGGGCGGGTTCACTCAAAGCCAACGCTACTGCAAGGGTCATCATCAATCTTCCTCCCGCTTCCTGATTGGCGTCACCTTGGCACCAGCCGCGCCGTCGCTGGCGCAATAGGCGGCCCAATCGCCCATGAGTCGCCGCCGCTTGTCGAACAGATCGCCGCGTATGTGTGATGTTATCTAGCGTCTCTTTCTGGAAACGGCACAACGTCAGCGCCTTTGCGAAGCTGATCGAGGTAGTCACTCCACCATTGCGCCATTTCAACCCGCTCTTTCCAGTGCGCGCCGCGATGGTAGGCTGCGCGCACCTTGTCATCGTCGCCATGGGCAAGGGCGCGCTCGATAGCGTCAGGGTGCCACTTGCCGCTTTCGTTCAGGAGCGTCGACGCCATCGCGCGGAAGCCATGCGCGGTCATTTCGTCACCGGAAAAGCCCAGCCGCCGCAATCCAGCATTGATGGTGTTTTCCGACATCGGGCGCGTGCGAGTGCGGATGGACGGAAAGACATAACCAGCCGGGCCGGTAAAGGCGTGAAGCTGGCGGAACAGTTCCACCGATTGCCGGGATAGCGGGACCTGATGCGCCCGCCGCATTTTCATCTTCTCGGCTGGAATGGTCCACAAGGCTCCATCCAGATCGATCTCGCTCCAATCAGCATGACGCAATTCGCCGGGGCGGACAAAGACGTTGGCGGATAGCTGCATTGCCAGCTTTGTCAGTTCCTGGCCTTCGTAGCCATCAATCGCGCGTAGTAGTTCGCCTGCCCGTTTCGCTTCGATGATCGCACCATAGTGCTTGGGCTGAGGCGCAGTCAGCGCGCCGCGCAAGTCGCGACTGGGATCGGACGTTAGACGCGCCGTGGCAACGGCATAGCGAAACACGCGACCAGCTAGTTGCAGCACGCGCCGGGTAGTTTCGTAATTTCCTTTTGCCTCTATCCTCCGAAGCACGGCTAGCAGGTCGGGCGCAGTGATCTCGGCAATCGGCATCCGCGCAATGACCGGCCCCATGCGCCTGATGTAGTATTCGCTCTTGTCGGCAGTTGAGGCGCTCATTCCTTCGCGTCTGCGCTTTTCGATAAATTCCTGCGCGATCTCACCAAAAGTATTGGCAGCGGCCACCTTGGCCAGATGCTTGGCTTGCTGTTTTTCGCGCGCCGGATCGGCACCAGCCGCCAACGCCTCTCGGGCCTTGTCACGTTCCCTTCGTGCATTGGCGAGACTCACATCAGGCCAGCCGCCAAGCGAAAGCACTTTTTCTTTCCCAGCGATGCGGAACTTGAGCCGCCAGAGCTTTCCGCCAGCGGGAGTGACTAGCAGATAAAGCCCGCCAGCATCGCCAATCTTGTAAGGTTTTGCGCGCGGTTTGGCTGTTCGTATCGCGACATCGGTGAGCGCCATGGCAAAGATACCCCCGGTTAGTTGGGGGTATTTTCTGGGGGAATTTACAAGATACCCCCACGCATACCCCCAATCAGGACTGGCTTTCAGCGGACGCATTCGAACGCCTCCGGCCAGAGATGTCCTAAATATCGCTATTTTTCAGGGATTGTCCAGACGAATACGGACGCCATTGGACTGAAATATGGTGGGCGGTGACGGTCTCGAACCGCCGACCCTCTCGGTGTAAACGAGATGCTCTACCAACTGAGCTAACCGCCCTTGCAGCTATATAGCCCGGCAGCCCTTAAAACATCGTTCGCATAACGCAAGGGCGGAATGATTCATTTGCGCAAAATTGCGTTACTGCAAACGGTGCCAACGCTCAGCTCATCTGCGCAGCGCCCTTGCCCAGCTCGGCAAAATACCGCGCCATTCCGTCTGCAGCCTTATCGGTCAGGGCGATGAAGGCGCGGCGGCGATCGGCATCGTCTTCAACCCTTTCGAACAAGCCGGCCTCCGTCATCTGCCCGATCCAGCGCAAGGCGGTTGTCGGCGGCACACCGCTGGCAATGCACAGCGACGTGACCGAAACGCGATTATGCTCCGCCCGCGCGGCGGTGAGATCGAGCAGCATGTCCCACGCGGGATCGGCAAACAGATCGCCATCGAAAAACCGCGCACGCAATTGCCGCTGCCGCAAAATCCGCCGCACAAGGCGCGGATCGGGAAGCGGCGGACGCGCGGTGCGCGCCAATCGATCCGATTCCGGTTCGGATTTCCCCGTATAACCCGGCCTGGGCGTTTCAAAGCGGAACGCGCTGGACCCGGGCTGCGCTTCATCCTGCCGGGCAGACGCACCCGCGCCTTCTCCCGGATCGATCCGGTTCAGCCGCTCTGCAATCTGGCCGACCTGCTCGGTCAGCCGCAGCAGCAACAGCCGGTCTTCCTCATCCAGTTCGCGCAGCCGCAGCCCGCTGTAACGCGCCAGCACCTGGCCAAGCGCGACCACCCGATCCGCGCGAACCGGATCGACCAGCAATTGCGGGTCTGACTGATCCATGCAGGCAAACACATCATCAAGCGCATCGACACTGGTGGAAACGATCAGCTGCGCACCGCTTGTTGCCGCGCGCATATCGAGACGGGTGAGCGCCGCAAGCACACCGCCATCGACGTGCGGACAATCGACCAGCACCACATCACCCAACGAACGCGCGGCACCTTCCAGAAGTGTGCTTAACCCAGCCGCTTCGCGCACCTGAAAGCCCGCCGCCGCGGCATCGTCGCGCATGATGCCGCGCAGATGCCCCCGATCCGCAAACACGCTGAGCGCAAGTGGCAATCCCGCAGCATCGTTGGCTGGCGTGGCATAAGTAAAATCGGCCTGCTGAATGTTCTCGGCAATCATCGCGACTCAACTCCTTCACTACATTTGAACAGGAGTAGAACAAAGAGAGATTATGTCAAGAACGGATGTAATTGCGGCCGATCAGATCCACCCGGACAGTTCGCGTCGGGCCAGCGTTTCGAGCATCGCCATCCCCGCCTTGCCGTCGTTGAGACAATCGAGCGCGGCAAATTCCGCCCCGCCCGCTTCGAGAAACTGTTCGCGCCCTCTGATCGCCAGTTCCTCACGCGTTTCAAGGCAATCCGCCGCAAAACCCGGCGCGGCAATAGCGAGTTTGCGCGTGCCCTTGCGTGCCTCATCGGCCAACACGGCATCGGTATAGGGCTCAAGCCATTTTGCCCGCCCGAAGCGTGACTGGAAGCTGGTTTCGATGCGCAGGCCGGGGTGCTCTGGCTGCAGCGCAGCTGCAAGCAGTCGTGCGGTCTTGCGGCAATGACAATGATAGGGATCGCCCAGTTCCAGAGTGCGCGCGGGCATCCCGTGAAAGCTGAGCAGCAACACCTCCGGCTGAAAAGACAGCGCGGCAAGCTGGCGCGAGAGGTCCGCCCGCAAGGCTTCGATATAGGCGGCATCGTCATGGTAGGGCGGCAAAGTGCGGATCGCAGGCTGCCAGCGCATGGCCTTCAACGCATCGCCCAGCGCATCGAACGCCGTTGCCGTCGTCGCGCCCGAATAGTGCGGATAGAGCGGCGCGACAAGAATGCGATCGCACCCCGTCTGCTTCAGCGCAGCAAGCTGACTGGCGATGGAAGGATTGCCATAACGCATCGCCCAGCCCACCTGAACGTCATCGCCCAATGCGGCCTGCAAGCCTTGCGCCTGAGCTGCGGTGATAACGGCAAGCGGCGATCCTTTTTCAGTCCACACCTGCTGATAGGCATGCGCGGACTTTGCCGGGCGCGTGCGCAGGATAATCCCGTGCAGGATCGGCTTCCAGACCAGCGAAGGGATCTCAACCACGCGCGGGTCTGACAGAAATTCAGCCAGATAGCGCCGCACCGCGCCGGGCGTTGGCGCATCGGGCGTGCCAAGATTAACCAGCAGCACGCCAACGCGGCCCGTGGCGACGGGCCGATGATCGGCGGGCAGCTTTGCAGGTTCGCTCATAATCCCTCCGATAGCAGCGGCAGGCGGCGAAACCGCAAGCCCGTTGCCGAAAACAATGCATTGGCGATCGCAGGTGCAACCGCAGCAACGCCCAGTTCGCCCGGATCGGCAGGCGGCGCATCGCTGGTGACAAACGCCACTTCGACTTGCGGACAGTCCGCCAGCAAAGGCAGCCCGAGATCGCGCAATGTGCGACTGGTCGGCAAACCAGCGGAATAGCTGGTGCCCGATCCTATCGCGAGGCCAAGGCCAAACACCAGCCCGCCTTCAATCTGTTGGCGCGCAATATCGACATTCACGATCCGGCCGATATCTGCGACCGCATAAATCCTGTCCACCCGGACACCGCCATCATCACGCCGGGCCGTGGCGACAACTGCGATGCGCCCGGCGGAATCTCCCTCGCCGATCACATGGCACGCAAGGCCCTGCCCGCTGTTATCAGCCCCGCCGCTCCATTCCGAAAGCGTCGCGACCCGTTGCAGGCATTCGGCCAGTCGCAGATCGTGCCCCAGCATCCCCATGCGGAACGAAAGCGGCTCACGATGCGCGCGATGCGCCAGTTCATCAATGAAACACTCGTTGAAAAACGCGGTGTAGCCATGCGCGTTACCGCGCAGCCGCGCGGTGGGCAGATCGATATCGACCGGGACATGTTCGATCGAAAGGTTGGCGATGGCGTAAGGCGGAACCGCACCTTCGATCGCCAGCGCATCGCCTTTGCCCGACACCGATTTGCGCGCGCTCCAGTGGGTTTCGCGGCCAAACATGCGGCGGCCGAATTCCTTTGCGCTGGGCGGCAGCGCGAGCCTTGCGCGCCAGCCGATCAGCCGCCCCTCCGGCCCGCTGCGGGCGCCCATAAGCGCGGCGACCGGCGTGCGCGGCCACCCGGCGAGATGTTCCTGCCAGCGCGACCAGGTGAGCGAGACAGGCTTGCCCGCTTCACGCGCGATCAGCGCCGCTTCGATCGCATGGTCAATCTCAAGCCGCCGGTCAAAACTGCCGCCAGCGGGCATCGGATAGAGCACGACGTCACGAACATCGAAATCAAGCGCAGCCGCGGCAGCCTGTCGCGCGGCCTGGGGCGCCTGCGTCGCCATCCACATTTCAAGTGTGCCATCAGTGATGCGCGCCGCCGCACTGGCGGTTTCCAGCGTGCCATGCAGCGCGGGGGCGACTTCATAACGCACCGCCAGATCGAAGTTGCGCTTCAGCAGATCGCCCGGCTTGCCGCGCGTGTGGACCGGAACGCCAGCCGCGCTGCGCAGCGCGGTATCGAGCGCTTCATCGATAGCCTCGCTGTCGGCCGCGCGCGAAATATTGAAGAACGGCTTCATCTTCGCCAGCGCCTGCTCGGCAGCCCAGCTGCTTGTTGCAACGGCGGCAAGCCACCGCTTGCCTTTGACCACGCGCAACAATCCGGGCGATCCGCGCGCGGCATCGCTATCGAACCGCGAGAGTTCGGCTTTCGCCACAGGGCCATGACGGATCGCGGCAAAAACCATTCCGGGCAACCGCACATCACCGGCAAACTGATATGACCCGTCCACTTTCGACGGCAGATCGAGCCGGGGAAATGCCAATTCCGCGCCGACGGGAAAGTCCGCCGGATCCTCACCGGGAGAATCTGGCATCAGTGGCGGAGGATCAGGCGGATCGAAAGCCAGTGCTTCGGGAGCGAGCACCGCAAACGCCTCTTTCTTTTCGCCATGAACGATAAACCCGGCCTTTGCGGAGCACTCCTCCCACGGCACGTCCCAGCGCGCCGCCGCCGCCTTGGCAAGGACAGCGCGCAGCGAAGCCGCCGCCTCTCTTGCCGGCAGTTCGTATGCGGCCATGGACATACCGTCCGCCGTCGCCTGAAAGCGCCGGTCCTGCGCCCAGCGACGCGTGACAGGGCTATCGGCCTCATCGGCAAGCCCTGCCATCGCGGGCATCCAGAGCTCAGCCCAGCGCGCGGCGAGCGGCAGGTTGGCATAGTGCGCGCTGACCGGCGCGGGCTCCACGGCAATCTGGCGCCAGTCCGCCCCCAGCTCCATCGCAATAACCTGCGGTAAAAGCGTGGATATGCCTTGTCCCATTTCCAGTTGCGGCACCGCCACTGAAATCACGCCATCCTTGGCAATCTTGATCCATGCATCCAGCGCCACTTCGCCGCGCCCCGGATCAAGCGGCAGCGCAAACGTGCGCGGACGCAGCAGATAACCGGCGGCCAGCCCCCCACCGACCAGCCCCCCAATTATGATGCCGCGCCGCGAAAAGTGCATCAGACGCGCGCTCCGGCCTCGCTGACCTGACGATCGGCGCCCGCCCGGTTATCCAGCCAGGTGGCAACCCGGCGGGCAATATCGGCAAAGGGCTGCGCCTGCGGGCCGTCTCCGGCGGCGGGCGGTTTGCCCGCGTCGCTATCTTCGCGAATTGAAAGTTCAAGCGGAATACGGCCAAGAAACGCATGCCCCATGGTTTTCGCCGCCGCTTGCGCCCCGCCTGCGCCAAACGGATCGCTCACTTCGCCGCAATGCGGACAGGCATAGCCCGCCATATTCTCAACCACACCGATTACCGGAACGTCGGCCTGATCGAACAGGCTGATCGCGCGCGTCGCGTCCATCAGGGCCAGATCCTGCGGCGTGGAAACGATCACCGCACCCGCGGGCTTGAAGCGCTGCATCATCGTCAGCTGCACGTCTCCCGTGCCGGGCGGCAGATCGACAACCAGAAGCTCTGCATCGCCCCAGTCGGCGTCGATCAGCTGCGAAAGCGCATTGCCCGCCATCGGCCCGCGCCATGCGATTGCCTGCCCCGGTTGGGCCAGGTGCGCCATCGACAACACCGGCACGCCCCAGGGGCTGGGAACGGGGACCAGCTTTTTCTCGCTCGTCGCGACGGGTTTTTGCCCTTCATTGGCAAGCAATCGCGCCTGTGACGGGCCATAGATATCAGCATCGACCAGCCCGACCTTGCGCCCCATCCGCGCCAGCGCCACCGCCAGATTGGCGGAAACGGTTGATTTGCCGACCCCGCCCTTGCCCGATCCAACCGCGATAATCCGGCGCGAAACCTTGTCCGCCGTCATCGCCACGCGCACTTCATTCACATCGCTTTCACCGCGCAAAACATCTTTCACGGCGACTTCCAGCCGATCGCGCTCCAACCCGTCCAGCCCCGCGACATCGAGTACCAGAGTGGCCACGCCATCGGCCAGACGCAGCGATTGCAGCCGCGCCATCGCAAGCGGCGGCAAGAGCGTCTTGAGTTGTTCGGACCTGTCGGCTGTCATCGTTCCTCCTTGCCGTGGTGGCGTGTGTGCGTCCCCTAGCAAGGAAAAAGCGCGAAGAGGCACTGTTTTTGTGCGCAATCGATACCTATACAGTCTGCCATGAGAAGGTTTGTGAATGCGATCGCACGCGGCGGCTTTGCAATGGCAGGTCGGCGCAGCCCCTGGGGCGGTGGATCCGGCGACGACGGAACGGGTGATGAATCGCCCGCCGGCGCGCAGGATGACAACGGGTCTGGAGACGGTGAAGGCAGGCCCGCATCGTCGGACGGACCGCGTAATCCGTGGGTTCCGTCGGGCGACGGCCAGCCGCCGCGCCGGTCCGCCAGTATTGAGGATATTTTCAAGAACCGCGATTCGCGCCGGTCGGGCGGTGGCGGTGGCGGCGGCGGTATGCCGCGCCTGCCGCAGCGGCCCGACGGCAAAAGCTGGTTTCCGCTGATCGTTGCCGGGATCGCGGCGATCTGGCTTGCCGTCAGCAGCATTCACATGGTCGGCCCCAAGGAACAGGCGACTGTCACCACATTTGGCAAATATTCGCGCACCATCGGGCCGGGCATGCAGTTTTCACTGCCATGGCCGATCCAGAATGTCGAAGTCACCGATGTTACCTCGATCAACCGTTATTCGATTCCTGAAGGCGAAGCTGAAAAGCTGATGCTGACCAGCGACCAGAATCTTGTCGATCTTTCCTATCTCGTGCGCTGGAACATCAAGGATCTGAAACTCTATCGCTTCCGTCTTGCCGATCCCGAAGAATCGGTGCGGCAGGTCGCCGAAGCGGCAATGCGCGCCTCGATTGCCGAAGTTCCGCTTGACGAGGCACTGAGCGGTGCGGGCCGCGGCCAGGTTGAGCTGAGTGTGAAGGAACGCATGCAACGCATTCTCGACAATTATCGGTCGGGCGTGCTGATTCAGGGTGTTGAAATCAAGAAAGCCGATCCGCCCGAAAAGACCATCGCCGCCTTCCAGCAGGTGACCGCCGCTCAGCAGGATGCAGAGCGTGACCGCAGTAATGCCCGCGCCTGGGCGCAGCAACTTCTGGCAAGGGCACAGGGCGATGCCGCCGCATTTGACAAAGTCTATGCCGAATACAGGCTTGCCCCCAGAGTGACCAAGCGCCGCATGTATTATGAAACGATGGAACGCGTGCTCAACAAGAACAACAAGGTGATCATGGAAGGCGATGGCGTTGCGCCGTTCCTGCCGCTTCCCGAAATGCGCAAACGCACGGAGCCGCCCGCCGATACGCAAGTGACAGCGAAGGGAGGCAAGTGATGGACCGCATTCAGGATCTCAAGGGTGTTCTGGTCGTCATTGCGCTGGCGCTGGTCGTGCTGCTTTCCAGCGTGGTGATCGTTCCCGAAACCGAACAGGCCGTGGTGCTGCGGTTTGGCGAACCGGTGAAGAAGATCAACGCTTTCGATCCCAGCAAGGATTTTGGCGAAACAGGCGCGGGAATGGTGCTGCGCATCCCGTTCGTCGACCGGCTCGTGCGGATCGACAAGCGGCTGCTCACGGTGGACATGGAACAGCAGCAAGTGCTTTCCACCGATCAGTTGCGCCTGAATGTCGATGCCTATGCGCGGTTCCGTGTGATCGATCCGATCAAGATGGTGCGCACGGCAGGCACGCCTGACCGGGTCGAAGATCAGTTGAAGCCGATCCTGACATCAGTTCTGCGGCAGGAATTGGGCAAACGCACGTTCCAGTCGCTGCTTACCGCCGAACGCGGTAAGGCGATGCAGAACATTCGCGACGGCCTTGATCTGCAGGCGCGTAAATATGGCGCGCAAGTGATCGACGTGCGGATCAAACGCGCCGATCTGCCCGATGGCGCGCTGGAAAGTGCGTTTTCCCGTATGCAGGCCGCGCGGGAACAGGAAGCCGCGACGATCCGTGCTCAGGGGCAAAAGCGTGCGCAGATCATTCGTGCCGAAGCCGAAGCCGAAGCCGCAAACACATATGCGGCTGCCTATGGCAAGGATGCGGACTTTTACGATTTCTATCGGGCGATGCAGAGCTACGACTATTCGTTCAACAGCGAAGACGGCGCAACAACCATTCTGCTTTCGCCCGACAATACGTATCTCAAGCAATTCAAGGGCAATTGAGCAGAGTTGGGAGTATGGCGCCAAAACGCTGATGCTGAAAACGACGAGCCGCAAAACCGGCCCGGCTCAAGCGTATTCCGTCCGCCATTCAATGTGCGTTAAGCCGGAAACGACTTGAATTGGATGCGAATGGCAATTGCGCCGATGGCGCAGCAACAAAGGAATATAAGGACGTGAAGCCTGTGCGATATGCTTATGGACTGACTGCGGCGCTGCTTATCGGAGGTGCAACCCTTTCGCTGGCAACCGGGTATCCGGCGGGCGCGCAAGTCGCCCAGAACGAAGCCGGACAGATCAGCACGGTGATGCCGCGCGGCGCCGGCCCCGGCAGTTTTGCCGATCTTACCGAACAGCTTGCGCCAGCGGTGGTCAACATCTCGACCCGGCAGCGGGTTAAAGTTGCAACAACCAATCCGTTCGCCGGCACGCCGTTTGCCGATCTGTTCGGCGGCGGGCGCAATTCCGGCCCACAAACCCGCGAGGCGCAATCGCTGGGATCAGGCTTCATCATTTCCGCCGATGGCTATGTGGTGACAAACAACCATGTCGTCGCGCCGAACGGCAGAAATGGCGAGATCGAATCGATCACCGTCAACATGCCCGATGGCAAGGAATATCCGGCAAAACTGGTCGGCCGCGATGCCGCATCAGACCTTGCCGTGCTCAAGATGGATGCCAAACGGACATTTCCGTTCGTGAAATTTGGCGATTCCAGCAGCGCGCGCGTGGGCGACTGGGTGCTGGCGATCGGCAATCCGTTCGGCCTTGGCGGCACCGTCACCAGCGGAATCATCTCCGCCGTTTATCGTAACACCGGCTCCAACACCGCATACGATCGCTACATCCAGACCGACGCCTCAATCAATCGCGGCAATTCAGGCGGCCCGATGTTTGACATGAAAGGTCAGGTCATCGGCATCAACAATGCGATCTTTTCGCCCACCGGCGGCAGCGTTGGCATCGGCTTTGCAATTCCCTCTGAAATCGCGGCACCGATCGTCGACAAGCTCAAGCAGGGCGAAGCGATCGAACGCGGCTATCTGGGCGTGCGCATTCAGGCGCTGAACGAGGATCTTGCCGATTCTCTGGGCATCGCGCGCAGCAAGGGCGAATTCGTTCAGGCGGTCGAGCCGGGTCAGGCGGCTGACAAGGCCGGGATCAAGGCAGGCGATGTCGTCATCAAAGTCGGCGGCAAGGAAGTCACCCGCGAACAGACGCTCTCCTACCTCGTCGCCAACACCGCGCCCGGATCGCGCATCCCGATCGAACTGATGCGCGATGGCAAGCGTATGACCGTCAACGCGAAAGTCGGCAAACGCCCGACCGAGGAAGAGCTGCGCAGCCAGAGCTTCGACCCGGACGAAGACCCTGATTCGGACCAGTTCAACCGCCCGCCCGAAAAACAGGGCGAAGGCCTTTCCGAAGAAGCGCTGGGCATGTCGGTCCTGCCACTCACACCGCAGATCGCGCGCCAGCTTGGCGCGGGCAACGATACGAAAGGCCTGGTCGTCAACGCGGTCGATCCCAGTTCGGACGCGGCCAAGAAGGGACTGCGCCGCGGCGATATCGTGCTGTCCGCCAACTATCGCAAGGTTGCAGACGTGAACGGGCTGGAAAGTGCTATCCGGTCCGCCCGCAAGTCAGGCCGCGATGCGCTCCTCCTCAGGGTCCAGCGACGCGGACAACCGGCGACATACATCCCGATCCGGCTGCGTTAATAAGCGTGGAGAGTGTGGTCATCGCCGATGGCGCGGGTGCCCACCATCCGTGGCAGCACAAACGTCGTCGATCCACGAACTGCTGCTGTTGACGCCTAAGGCCGAAAGACCGGCACATCGGGGTTCGGCGCGGGCCGAAGCCCCGGATCGGCTGGCGCCGGTGCATCGCCGGAACCGCCAATCGCTCTTTCCAGGAAATCGTCGTTCGCCGCCTGAGGCGTTTCCGTGCCGGACGCCGCCGGAGCGGTCGCCCCGCCGCGCTGGACATCAACGTCGGGCACTGTGCGCCTTGGGTTGACGGGTTCGCGCGGCCCCGGCTCGATCAGGTTTCCGTCTTCATCGACGAAGTAATAGTCGTCGGGGTCGCCAAACAGAAACTCGTCATCCGGCTCCAGTTGCCATTCGGGAAGCTTCAGTTCGGTATCGAACTTTTCGACCGGCCTGTCCTTCACCGCATGGCGCATAAACGCGGCAAAAGCGCCGGCAGGCGCGCGCCCGCCCTGCAATCCGCGCACCGGTTTGGCATCGTCGCGGCCCATCCAGACCGCCGTTGCCAGTCCGCTGGAAAAGCCGATAAACCAGCCATCCTTGTTCGAACTGGTCGTGCCGGTCTTGCCTGCCACCGGACGACCGATTGCTGCCGCCCTGCCGGTTCCGGTCGTTACTGCGGACTGCAGCAGATCGGTGATCCCCGCAGCGACATATTGCGGCACAAGCAGCGCGCCTTCTTCCGGCTTTCGCTCATAAAGAACGTCGCCATCGGCATTCTTGACCCTGAGGATGCCAAACGGTTCCACCGCCCGCCCCTTGGCTGAAACGCCGGCGAACGCGCGCGCCATATCGATCACCCGCACTTCCGAGGTTCCCAGCACCATCGACGGCACCGTGGTGATCGGCGTCGTGATACCAAACCGCCTTGCCATGCTGGCCACCGTGCCAAAGCCCACATCGTTGCCAAGCTGCGCTGCAACGGTGTTCTTCGAATAGGCAAATGCAGTCCGCACATCGATTGCACCGGCATAACGGCCGCCTGAATTACGCGGGCTCCAGCCCTGGATCGTTACTGGCTCGTCGTGAACAACGTCATCCGGGGTGTATCCGGCCTCAAGCGCGGCAAGATAGACAAACAGCTTCCACGCCGAACCGGGCTGGCGCACCGCATTGACCGCACGGTTATAGTTCGAGGTGACATAATCGGTGCCGCCGACCATTGCGCGCACCGCGCCATCGCGATCGATGCTGACCAGCGCTCCTTGCGCACCACCGGGCACATTGGCCTTGATCGCCGCAGTCGCCGCGTTCTGCATACCGACATCCAGCGTCGTCCACACTTCAATTGGCTCGTTGCTGTCGGGCAACAGGAAATCAAGCTGCGGCAAGGCCCAGTCGGTGAAATACCGCACCGAGTTCTGGCCCTTTTCCTTCGCCGTCCGCACGGTGTTCAGATCGACATGCGCGGCCTGCTGCGCATCGATCTTGCCGTTGGCCTGCATCACTTCCAGCACGATCTTGCCGCGTGCCACCGCGGCATCCACATCGGCCGTGGGCGCATAGCGAGAGGGCGCTTTTACGAGGCCTGCGATGATCGCCGCTTCGGCAAGCGACAGCTCGTTCGCCGGATGGCCGAAGAACTTGCGACTTGCCGCATCAATGCCATAGGCACCGCCGCCGAAATAGACCTTGTTGAGATAGAGTTCGAGGATCTGATCCTTGGAGAATTTCGTCTCTATCGCCAGCGCCAGCAGCGCCTCGCGCACTTTGCGCGTGAATGTGCGGTTGTTGTTCAGAAAGATGTTGCGCGCCAGCTGCTGGGTGATCGTCGATCCGCCCTGCTTCCATTGCCCGGTATCCAGACGGACCATCAGCGAACGGATCACGCCGACCGGATCGACGCCAAAATGCGAATGATAACGCCGGTCCTCCACCGAAATCATCGCATCCGTCATCACTTGCGGAATTTCGTTGTATGTCAGCCATTTGCCATAGCTGGGGCCAAGCGAGACAAGCTCTGTTCCGTCACGCGCGCGCACGACGATCATCTGGCCATGCTGGCTGCTCCTGAGCGAACCGAACGTCGGCAGTTCGCGCGCCGTCATGTAAACGGTGATGCCAAGCCCGATCGCGCCCAGCAGGGCAAGCGCGAAACCCCAGACAAGGGTTGCGCGCAAGGCCCTGCGCCACAGCGGCTTTCTTTCAGATTTGGAGGAACCGCCCTTCCGCTTTCGGCGACGGCGGGCTTGTGCGGCCATTGTCTAGGTTCAAACCCCTGTAACGGACGGGCATGTCCGGCTTAGAGCTACACTCTGCCAAACCGATTTGTAACCCGCGCTTAACAGCGGCACGACAAAATTGTCGATCAGCCGTCTTCTTCGGGATCGAAATCAAGCGATGCGCTGTTGATGCAATAGCGCAGGCCCGTGGGCTCAGGACCATCGGGAAATACATGGCCAAGATGGCCTTCGCACTTTGCACAGCGCACTTCGGTGCGCACCATGCCGTGCGCATTATCGATATGCTCCTCAATCGCATCGGCATCGGCCGGCTTATAATAGCTTGGCCAGCCAGAGCCGGAATCGTATTTCGTATCAGATGTGAACAGCGGCAGCCCGCATCCGGCGCACTTGTAAAGGCCTTGCGCCTTGTTCTTTTCATACTTGCCGGTAAACGCGCGTTCCGTTCCTGCCTGACGCAGAATTTCATACTGCTCGGGGCTGAGCCGTTCGCGCCACTCGGCATCGGTGAGGTTGAGCTTGTCTGTCATCGGATCTCCTTTTGCCGGGATATGGGATCAGTCCAGCGGCTCGACAACCAGCACCACGCCATCATGGCCCGACACTTTCAGCCGGGTGCCGGGCGCGGCATCGGCGCCTTTGGCAAGCCATTCGCTGTCGCCCATGCGCACTTTGCCCGTGCCGCCTTCGATGGCCTGCGTAACCACCACGATTTCTCCCACGGCCCTTGCGCCCCGATCGTTCATCATCGGATCGGCGGCTTCAACCGGATGCTCCTTCAGGTAACGCCTGCCGGTGAACACCGCGATAATCGCAAGCAGCGCGAACAGCACGATCTGCAAGGGCACGCCAATCGGCAACAGCCAGGTGACAAACCCGACGATCAGCGCCGCGCCTGCCATCCAGATCAGGAACACGCCGGGCACCGCCATTTCGGCAGCCGCCAGCACCAGCCCTATCGCCAGCCACGCATAGTGCGGCTCAAGCCCGTCAAGCCCGCCCATCAACGGCTTCCGTCTCTCGACGGCGGCACACTGGCGCGCGGGTGAACGGGCGCACGCGGACGCGGCGGCGGATTGCTGCCGCCGGAACCGCCCGAACCGCCGCCGTTATCGCCCAGCGCTTCCTTGGCCAGTTCGCCAATACCGCCCAGCGTGCCGATAAGCTGCGTGGCTTCCACCGGGAACAGGATGGTTTTGGCATTGGGCGATGTGGCAAACGCCTGCACCGCCTCGGTATATTTCTGGGCGACAAAATAGTTGATCGCCTGACTGCCCGAATCGGCAATCGCGGCGGAAACCATTTCAGTCGCCTTGCCTTCCGCTTCGGCTTCGCGCTCACGCGCTTCGGCATCGCGGAACGCGGCTTCGCGGCGGCCTTCGGCTTCAAGGATCGCCGATTGCTTTTCGCCTTCTGCGCGAAGGATCTGCGATGCACGATCACCCTCAGCTTCAAGAATTTCCGCGCGCTTGAGGCGTTCTGCCTTCATCTGGCGAGCCATCGCTTCGGAAATATCAAGCGGCGGGCGGATATCCTTGATCTCAACGCGGGTGATCTTGATCCCCCACGGCGATGTCGCGTGATCGACCACGGACAACAGCCGCGCGTTGATCTCATCGCGCTTGGACAGCGTTTCATCGAGATCCATCGAGCCCATCACCGTGCGCAGGTTGGTGGTGGTAAGCGCCATGATCGCCCCATAAAGGTTTGACACTTCATAGGCCGCCTTACCCGCATCGAGCACCTGAAAGAACACCACCGCATCCACGCCGACCATGGCGTTATCGGCGGTAATGATCTCCTGGCCCGGAATATCGAGCACCTGCTCCATCATGTTGACCTTGTGGCCCACGCGATCGACGAACGGGATGATCAGATGCAGCCCCGGCTGAGCTGCCAGCGTGAACTTGCCCAGCCGCTCAATCGTATAGACAAACCCCTGTTTGACGACGCGCACGCCCATCATCAGGAACACGACGACCACCACGATCAGCGCAATCAGAAAACTGCCCATCTGCCAGACTCCTCCTCGGCTGCGCGAATGGTATACGATGCGCGGCCCGGAGCAAGCGAAACCGGGAAATGGAACTCCGGCACCGAAATCCGAAAAGTCTGCGCGCGGCTAAAGCTTTGCGTAAAGCGCCAGCATCCGATCCCACGCCCTGTCCGCTTCGGATGGATCCCATGTCGGCACATCAGGCACGCACCAGCCATGATCGGCCGCATAGACCTCTATCTCGGCGTCCTTACCCGCAGCATCGGCAGCCTTGCGCAGGCCATCCTTGTCATCGGGCGCGGCTTCATCATCGTTGCGGCCAATCGCAATCAGGAATGCAGCATTGGTTTTTGCCAGCAGCTTGTGCGGGCTGTCCGGCTCATCAACAACCAGCCCCGCACCGTGGAACGATGCCGCCGCGCCAACGCGATCGGGCATCGCCGCCGCTGTGCGGATGGTGAACGGGCCGCCCATGCAATAGCCATTGCTGCCAATTTTGCGCGCGGTATCGACCGCGTCTTCGCCATCCAGGAACGTGACAAAGGCTTTGGCGTCGCGCGTCACGGCATCCGGGGTCAGCAGTTCGCGAAAGCCCATAACCTTGGCGCGGCCTTCCGGCTCCATGAACTGTGCAAAGCTTTCCAGCACCGGGGCGGGCTGGCTGCGATAATACTGATTGACCACCAGCACCGCAAAGCCGCTGCTGGCCAGTCGGCGCGCCATGATCTTCTTGGCATCGCGCAAACCACCGATATCGGGCCACATGACGATGCCGGGGTGCGCGCCTTTGGCGGGATGAACGAAAAACGCATCGGCAATGCCATCTTGCGTGGTGACGCGCACCATGCGTTCGCGCAGATCATCGCCTTGCGCTTCGCCAGCGGTGGTTCGCGCGCATCCCGCCAATGCCGCCACCGTGCCGATCGCGGCAAATTCCCGCCGGGTCAGCCCGCGCCGCGCCAATGCGGCTTCGTGTGCCTGCGTGGTGGTTTCGTCGCACATCGTTTGCTGTCCTCTCGCACGAGTCGGATTGATCCGTCAGGAATAAACCGCAAATGGCGCGCTGAACAGGTTATGCGCGGCAGATCAATCGCCCGCGAAATTCATCTCGACAGTAATGTTGCTGGGATCGCGGGTGAACACCAGCCGCTGGCCAAGCGCTTCCACGGCGATGGACTGATAATCCAGCCCCATCTCTTCCAGCCGGGCGATTGTTTCGTCAAACCCTTCGCAACGAAACGAAACATGGCGAAATGCGCCGGTCGGGCCGCCGGGCTGACTTTCGGCAGCCAGATCGCCGTCAGGATCGTTCCAGCGCAAGTGCACCAGCGGCGCGCCGGATGGATCGAACAGCCATGCGCCCAGCCGCTCGTCCGCGCCTTCTATCGGAACCGGGCCGCGTTTCAGCCCCAGAAGATGCTCATAAAACCGCGCGCTTGCATCAAGATCATCGGTGAGGATGTTGACGTGATCGATCCCGGTGGTTTTCATCGCGGTTCCCTCCGCCTCAGATTTCAGGCCGCCTGCCGCGCGCCAAGCGCGGTTTCGCATTCATCCAGCAGCGTTGCCATGATTTGCGCAACCGGTTCTTCGGTCTTGATCATGCCGACAGACTGCCCCGCCATCACCGATCCGTTTTCCACATCGCCATCGATCACAGCGCGGCGCAGCGCGCCGGCCCAGAAATGTTCGATCTGGAGCTGGGCTTCGGCCATTTCCACCGCGCCTTCGTCCAGCAGCCGGGCCACTTCGATCTGTTTTGCAGTAAATTCCTCGGCGCCCTTGTTTTTGAGCGCGCGGACCGGGATCACCGGCAAGCGCGGATCAATCTGCACGCTGGTGATGGCATCGCGGGCCGAAGCCCGGAAAAAAGCTTTCTTGAAATCGGGATGCGCGATTGATTCGCTGGCACAGGCAAACCGCGTGCCCAGCTGAACGCCGCAAGCGCCCATTTCCAGATAGCTGGCAATCGCTTCGCCCCGGCCAATCCCTCCGGCAACGAAGATCAGCGCCTCTTCGGCCAGCGCGGGCAGAATTTCCTGTGCCAGCACGCTGGTGGAAACCGGGCCGATGTGGCCGCCTGCTTCCATGCCTTCGATCACCAGAGCATCCGCGCCGGATCGCAGCAGTTTCTTGCCCAGCGCCAGCGTGGGCGCAAAACAGATCACTTTCGCGCCGCCCTGCTTTATCGCTTCAACGCTGCCCTTGGGAGGAATACCGCCCGCCAGAACTACATGGCTGACTTTATGCCTGGCGCAAACTTCGATCAGATCGAACAAGTCAGGGTGCATGGTGATCAGGTTCACGCCAAACGGCTTGTCGGTCATCGCCCTGGTGGCGGCGATTTCGGTATCGAGCAGTTCGGGTGTCATCGCCCCGCATGCCACCACGCCAAAACCGCCCGCGTTGCTGATCGCGGAAACAAGGTTGCGCTCTGAAACCCAGGACATCGCGCCGCACAGGATCGCCCAGTCACTGCCCAGAAATTCATTGCCGCGCGCCATCAGCGCCTTGGTCTTGCTATGCACCTGAATTATGCCCTCTCCCGGCCCGATTGCCTCGCGCCGGGCTATAGGCATGCAAAGGCGTTATTGCCAGAGCCGCAAGACTTTGCGCGGCGATCGGCAGGCGATTTTCGCGGCGCGATCAGCCCTGGTCCGCGCCATCCAGCCCATAAGCGGTGTGCAGAACGCGCACGGCCAGTTCGGTTTCATCAGCATTGATCAGCACCGAAACCTTGATCTCGCTGGTGGAGATTGCCAGCACGTTGATCGCGCGTTCGGCCAGCGTGCTGAACATCGTTGCCGCAACGCCGGCGTGGCTGCGCATGCCAACGCCGACAACGCTGATCTTGGCAACGCGATCATCGCTGATCAGGCGGTAGAACCCGATCTCTTCCTGCTTTCCTTCCAGCATCGCGATCGCGCGCGGCAGGTCTGACTGAGGGACAGTGAACGTCACGTCCGTCTCGCCCTTATCCTTGGCGACATTCTGGATAATCATATCGACATTGATATTGGCTTCGGCCAGTGGCTCGAACACGGCGGCAACGGCGCCGGGCTTGTCGGCCAGGCGGGTGAGCGTGATCTTAGCTTCGTTCTTGTCGGCGGCAATGCCGGTGATGAGCTGGCTTTCCATATCGCTTCCTTGCAGTTCCCCGGTTCCAAGTTCAGCATCGCTGACAATCAGCGTGCCGGGCAGGTCATCGGCGCTGGGTGAGTTTTCATCGACGAATGAGGACAGCACCTGAACGCGCACGCCTTCCTTCATCGCCAGGCTGACAGAGCGCGTCTGCAACACTTTTGAGCCGACAGAAGCCAGCTCAAGCATTTCCTCATACGTCACGCGGCCAAGTTTGCGCGCGCGCGACACAATGCGCGGGTCTGTCGTGTAAACGCCATCGACATCGGTATAGATATCGCAGCGATCCGCCTTCACCGCAGCGGCAACGGCAACGGCGGAGGTATCCGATCCGCCGCGCCCCAGCGTCGCCACGCGGTTTTCTTCGGAAATACCCTGAAAGCCGGGAATAACCGCAATCTCACCCGCCGCCATCGATGCCAGCACCGCGTCGGTCCCGATCTGGTCGATCCGCGCCTTGGAATGGGCATCATCGGTGCGGAACGGCAATTGCCAGCCCAGCCAGCTGCGCGCCTTGCAGCCCATGGCATGCAGCGTCAGCGCAAGCAGACCGGCGGTAACCTGTTCGCCCGAAGACACGACGACATCATATTCGGACGGATCGTAAAGCGGGTTCGCCTCGCGGCAGAAGTTCACCAGACGATCAGTCTCGCCCGCCATGGCCGAAACCACGACGGCCACTTCATGCCCGGCCGCCTGCTGGCGCTGCACAATACCGGCAACGCGGCGAATACGGTCTGTATCGGCGACCGACGTGCCGCCAAATTTCATCACTATGCGGGCCAAAGCCGATGTGCTCCCCTTGCTGGAAACAGGATGGGCGCGCTGTTAAGGGTGCGCAATGAACAATGCAACCGCAGGCAATACGACAGGCGATACGATCCGGCCCGATGAAGCCGCCCACTTTGGCGCGCTCGCCGCTGACTGGTGGGACGCGAAAGGCACCTCCGCCATGCTTCACCGGCTTAATCCGGTGCGGCTGGCGTTTATCCGTGATGCGATCGATACGCACTGGGCGGGCGATCCGGCCAGCATCAGGCCCCTGGCAGGCAAGCGCGTTCTTGATGTCGGCTGCGGGGCGGGGCTGTTGTGCGAACCGCTGGCGCGGCTTGGCGCGCAGGTCACAGGGATCGATGCCGCGCAAGAAAACATCGCCGCCGCGCAAGACCACGCAAAGGCGATGGAACTGAACATAGACTATCGCCACGGCGACATCGCGGCGATGGACCTGACCGGGTTCGATATGGTCTGCGCGCTCGAAGTGATCGAACACGTTGCAAACAAGCGCGCGTTCGCGGGCGCGCTCGCCGGGGCGCTGGCCGCAGATGGCCTGATGATCGTTTCATCGCCCAACCGCACCGCGCAATCGCGGCTGTTGCTGGTCGAAGCGGCGGAACGACTGGGCAGGATTCCGCGCGGAACGCATTGCTGGGACGATTTCATTACGCCGGATGAACTGCGCACGCTGTTGGCCGAAACCGGCCTGGCGATGGGCGAGCCGCGCGGAATTGGCTGGTCACCCATGAAAGGCCTGCATCTGTCGGGCGATCTGTCTCTGAATTACATCGCTACGGCGACTCAGACCACGCGCACAGCCTGACACGCAGATTTGGTTCATCTGGCGTTCATCAAATCTGGCCAATGCAGCCAGCCGGAGGGGGGCAAGACCTGTGCTGCGCCTTTTGGTCGGCAAATAATGAGGGACTTGCTATGAAATTCAGTAACTTGCCTGTTGCGCTGTCCGCAATGGCCGCAACAGCAATCGGGGTAATGCCCCAGGCCGCACTGGCAGAGCCTTTCGAAGGCGAATATCTTGGGCTGCAGGCCGGGGTGGCCATCACCCGTGTGCGCGGCGATGCGCTGGCCGGTCCGATTGAGGATACTGCGCACAAGCCTGTCGTGATTGCACTGGGCGGCTTTCGCGGGCCGCTGTGGTCAGGCAGCCCGCTTGTGCTGGGTGTTGAAGGCGACATCGGGTTTCTGATTGATGAATTCGATTCGCGCTACAGCATTTCAGGAATTGCCGGATACAATCTGGATGATCGGGCGCTGGTCTATGGCCGGGTCGGCTTTTCATCGCTTTCCGATGCAGACCCGAACTCAAACAGCAACGTCGAAGGTCTGATGCTGGGCGGCGGCGCGGAACTGAACGTAATGAGGCGCATCAATCTTCGCGTTGAATATCGCAACATCGATTATGGCACGTCCGCAGCCGATCCGTTTGGAAACACGCTCAACGTCAGAGGCCACGAAGTAACCGGCGGGCTGATTTTCGACTTTTGAGGTTTACGGGGGCCGGGGCGGCCCCGCGCGCGAAATCACACCTTTCGCGCAGGGCTGCTCCGCTTCTGAACCACTTCAGAAGACCTGTTCCCATTCCGCTTCGTTAAAGCCAACCAGCACACCGCCCGGATATTCCACCACAGGCCGCTTGATGCAGCTTGTGTTGGCTTCCATCACGCGCACCGCCTTGGCCGCATCCAGTCCATCCTTATCGGCATCGGGCAGCTTGCGAAATGTCGTGCCGCGCCGGTTAAGCACCGTTTCCCAGCCCGCCGCATCGACCCAGCGCGCCAGCTTCTCCGCGTCCGCGCCTTCTTTCTTGTAATCGTGAAAAGCATAATCAATGGCCCGCGCATCCAGCCATTTGCGCGCTTTCTTCACCGTATCGCAGTTGGGAATGCCGTAAAATTCAATGCTCAAGTAAGCCCTCCATCGCGTGTTGCGCGTCCGATCTAGCGCCCGCATTGCAAACCGTCACCCGCAGGGAGTGGACTTTTTCGCCATTCCGCGACAAAGCCTCACGCTATGAGCGTCAACAGCTTCGGCCATCTTTTCCGTTTCACCACCTGGGGCGAAAGCCACGGGCCCGCGCTGGGCGCGGTTGTCGATGGTTGCCCGCCGGGGCTGGAGATCGATGAAGCGACGATCCAGCCGTTTCTCGATGCGCGGCGGCCGGGCCAGTCCAAATTCACCACCCAGCGTAATGAGCCTGACACGGTCAAAATCCTGTCCGGCGTATTCGAAGGCAAAACCACCGGCACGCCGATCAGCCTGATGATCGAAAACACCGACCAGCGATCGAAAGACTATTCCGAAGTCGCCGGAGCCTATCGCCCCGGCCATGCCGACTATGCCTATGACGCAAAATATGGCCTGCGCGATTATCGCGGCGGCGGGCGCAGTTCAGCGCGCGAAACCGCGGCGCGGGTGGCCGCGGGCGGCATTGCCCGGCTGGTGATCCCCGAAGTGGCGATCACAGCCTATGTCACCGAAATCGGCGGCGATGCGATTGACCGGGCAAATTTCGATGCAGCCGAAATCGCCGACAACCCGTTCTTCTGCCCCGATCCGGCAGCAGCGAAACGCTGGGAAAAGCTGGTCGACGATGCGCGAAAGGCTGGCTCCTCGCTCGGCGCGGTGGTGGAATGCGTGGCAACCGGGGTTCCGGCGGGCTGGGGCGCGCCGCTGTATGGCAAGCTCGATGCCGGCCTTGCCGCCGCGATGATGAGCATCAACGCGGTTAAAGGCGTGGAAATCGGCGATGGCTTCGCCGCCGCGCGGCTGACCGGAGAAACCAACGCCGATCCGATGCGGCCGGGCGATGAAGGCCCGCAGTTTGAAGCCAACCATGCAGGCGGGATCGCGGGCGGCATTTCCACCGGGCAGCCGGTGATCGTGCGCGTGGCATTCAAACCAACCAGCTCGATCCTGACGCCGGTGCCAACAATCACCCGCCCGGACGAAAACGGCAGCTCACAAGCAACCGAGATCCGCACCAAAGGCCGCCATGATCCCTGCGTGGGCATTCGCGGTGCGCCGGTTGTCGAAGCGATGATGGCACTGGTTCTGGCTGACCAGAAACTGCTTCACCGGGCCCAGTGCGGGTGATTTTCGCGCGTTAGCGTGTTGAGAGAGTCTTTGTTGGGTGCGGCGGATTCTTTTGGCGTCTATTCGGATTTGCTTGCGCAAATCCTGCGCCCGGTTCCGGCCCGACTCCCCCGCCCAACCACCCGACACAGTTAAACTGTATCGGGTGGTTGGGCGGGGGAGTCGGGCCGGAACCGCAAGGCCAAGACGGATGTCTTGGCCGCACCCAACAAAGACTCTCTCTCAGCGGCGTTTCAGCACAATATAAAGCGCGCCCTGCCCGCCGTGGCGGCGGTGGGCGTTGCGCACCGCGGCGATATCCAGCGCGTGTTCGCTGTGCGCCAGCCAGTCCATCACCTTGGCGCGGATCGCCCCGCGCCGCTGGCCACGATCCGCCGCTTCGACCGGGCGGGGCTTGCCGGTAATCAACAGCACAATCCGCGCGCCCATCGCCTTGGCCTGCACCATACCGTGCATCAGCCGACCATAAGCAGCATCCAGCGACGCGCCATGCAGATCGAGCGTGAAATCAGGATGGATCGTGCCGCGCGCCAGCTTCTTGTCCCAGGAGGAATCAAGGCCGCGCCCTCCCTGAGGCGCAAGCAGCGCGGCAGACTGGCCGGCATGGGATTGTTGTGACCTGCCCGGTTCTTTTCGGGCCGAAGGACCAGAATTTGCCAGAGACTGTTCAAAACTGATCGCCGCACGCGCAGGCTGTGCCCGGTGTTCAGCCGCTCTCACTGTTTTACCATTCTCGGAAATTGGCGCGACCGTTTCGGCGACACGCGCCCAGAGTGCGGCTTCTTCGGGCGTGAGAGTGCGTTGCTTGCGGCTCACCGCGCGCCGAGGCGATCGAGCGTGCCTTTGGGAAGGAACAGCAATGCCTCACCGCGCCCGCTCATCCCGCCGGCAATCTTGCGCGATTCCGCGCCCGCGCCCCAGAACGTATCGAACCGGTTCGCGCCCTTGATCGCCCCGCCGGTATCCTGCGCGACCCACAGCCCATCGGCCTCATCACGATCAAGATCAAGCCACACCGGCGCGCCCAGCGGCACGAATTTCGGGTCTGCCGCGACAGAACTTTCACGCCGCACGGGAACGCCCAGCGCCCCGATCGGTCCATCGCCGGTCAGCTCACGGAAGAAAATCCAGCTCCGATTCTCGCGCATCAGCGCTTTGCCTTCAACCGGGTTCTCGCGGATATATTGCATGATGCCCTGCATCGAACCGGGGTATTTACCCGGCCCTTCACCCAGCAGCCCGCGTTCACGCATCAGGCCGCCGATGCCGGTGTATTTATGACCGTTCTGCCCGGCATAGCCAATCCGCACTACGGTTCCGTCAGGCGCGCGGAGCCGCCCCGAACCCTGAATCTGCAGGAAAAAGAATTCCACCGGATCAAGCGCCCAGCCGATCTCCAGATCCTTGCCCATCAGCGCGCCCTGTTCGATCTGCGTCCGATCAAAATAATCGACGAACTTGCCGTTCGCATCGTAGCGGCCCAGTGGCATCCGGCCCGAAGACAGCGGCTGCGCATCGCCGGGTTTGGCGCGGACCAGATCGGGCGGCTTCCTGTAAACCGGAACGTCATATCCGGCGCGGCGCGTGCGCACACCGGCGATTTCAGGCTCGAAATACCCGGTTGCAAACGCATCTCCCGCGCCAACTTTCACCGATTCGAAATGACGCACGAAAAAGGCACGCGCTTCGCGATCGGGAACCGGTTCGGCTGCGGCATCGCACGGCCGTTTCCAGTCTTCATTGCGGGTCAGCCCGCTGGTATCATCGCGCGCCAGCAACCGGGGGCAACTTTCACGGAAAGAGCCAAGCGCGGCAATGGCATCGGCCCGGGCAATGCCCAGATCCTCGACCGCCGGGCCAGCGCGCACGCCCATGGCAAGCGCGGTCGGCGCATCGGGACGATGGGGGAACGGCGGGCTTGTGTCGGGAATGAGCCGCGCACACGCACCCAACACGATCAGCAATGCCAGCGCGACAGATTGACGAAGAACGTGCGGCTTCATGGACAAGGGCCTCAGCCCTCGTCGGTCGCTTCAAGCAGCCAGTCAGGATCGGCCGAATTGATGTTGCGGGCAAACGTCCAGACATCGTTGGCTTCAATCGCATCGTCGAGCGATCCGGCGATAACATTGCCATCGGCATCGCGCGTGACAGCGGCGATATCAGCACGGAACCGGATAGTTATGCGCGCCATCGGTGCTTCGTATCCGGCCGAAACCATCGTTGTTTCTTCAATGCGCACCAGCCGGTTGTCCAGCGTTTCGCCTGCCGCTTCGCGCGCGTCGATGGCACCGGCAAAGCTTTCGTAGACTTCGGCATCGCACAAGTGGCGCAATTCTTCCTTGTCGCCCTTCCAGAAGGCTTCAAGCACCATGCGATAGGCCGCACGGGCGCCATCCATGAAGGCAAACGCATCGAACCGCCTGTCAGCGCCGACGATCTCGCGCAGGCCGCGTTCCACCCTTGGCGTTGCCGCCGGAAAATCGCGGCTGCCCGGATAAGGCTGCAACGCGGGGCGATCTTCATTGTTCTGCGGCGCAGGCGCACGCGGCGTGTGCTCGCCCGCGGCAGGCCCGTCAAACCGGCCTTGAATAGGCTCTTCCTCATGTTCGGCACGGCGGCCGAGAACAGAATAAAGCCGCAAGCCCAGAAAGGCTGCAATCATTGCCAGAATCACGATTTCGACAGTCACGCCAACAGGTCCATTCATTTTGCCGCGGGGAACGGTTTATCTATCATAACCCCACTTAGGTAAGGTTTACAAATGAACAACGCCTGATTGGCCGATCCGGGCACTTTTTTCGGTGGTTTGATGAATTTGCGTCGAACCTCCGGTGATGCTAGGCGCGCCGTCAAATATCCCGCAATTCTAATCGAAAGCTCCGATCATGGCCGAAGAAGAAGGCAGCGTCATTTCCGATCTCAAACTGGGCAGCGAAGGCAATGGTGAGGATACCGCCCCTTCCGCGGGAATTATTTCGCAATATGTCAAGGATCTCTCGGTTGAAAATCCGAATGCGCCTGCCAGCTTTCAGTGGCAGGAAGCGCCGCAGATCGACGTTCAGTTCAACATCGCCGCGCAGCGCATCGAAGACGATATTCACGAGGTCGAACTGAAGATCATCACTTCGGCCAAAACCGAATCGGGCACCGCCTACGTCATCGATCTTGCCTATGCCGGGCTGGTCGGCATGCGCAATCTTGATGACAACAACGCACACGCGTTCCTGTTTGCAGAGGCGCCGCGCATCCTGTTTCCGTTTGCCCGCCGGATCGTTGCCGATGCGGCGCGCGATGCCGGTTATGCACCGCTGATGCTCGATCCCATCGATTTCAACGGGCTCTATCTGCAGCAGATGGCGGAACAGCAAGCCGCCGCGCAGGGCGATGCGGACGGTGAAGGCGCGCCGGTCGGCAACGCCTGAAACCAGCGGCAGGCTCCACCACCATGAGCCTTCTCAAAAACGTCGGAACGATCGGCGGCCTCACCATGGTCAGCCGCGTGTTCGGCTTTGCGCGCGATATTCTGCTGGCCCGCGTGCTGGGTGCGGGCGGCGTTGCCGATGCCTGGCAGCTTGCGTTCCAGCTGCCCAACATCTTCCGCCGTCTGTTTGCCGAAGGGGCGTTTTCGCAGGCGTTCGTTCCCCTGTTCAACCGGCATTACAAGGAAGAGGGCGGCGATCTTTCCGATGCGCGCCGTTTTTCCGAAGAAATTCTTGCGGTTCTGATCCCGATCCTGATCGTGTTTTCCGCGCTGGCGCTGATCGTGATGCCGTGGATCATGGGGCTGTTCGCCAGCGACGCGCTGGAAGCCGATGCCGACACGTTCTCGCTTGCCATCCTGATGGCGCGCATCACTTTCCCTTATCTTGCGCTGATGAGCCTCGCGACGCTGTTTGCTGCGGTGCTCAATTCCATGTCGCGCTTTGCTGCTGCGGCGGCAGCGCCGATCATGCTCAACATCTGCCTGATCACCGCGCTGGTGGCAGGCGCAAACCTTGGCGACGGCGAAGAAGCGCGCGAAGCCACCGGCCAGATGCTGGCCATCGCGGTCAGCGCATCGGGGCTGTTCCAACTCCTCTGGCTGGCGTTCTGGGCAAAACGGTCTGGCTTTTCGATGTCGCTCAGGATGCCGCGCCTCACCAAAGGCGTGAAGGAACTGGGCATTCTGGTCCTGCCGGCCATTTTCGGCGCGGGGGTTTACCAGATCAGCCGGTTTATCGACTTGTTCTTCATCGCCACCCTGCCCGATAAATCGATCACCTTTCTGGCAATGGCAGACCGGCTGAACCAGTTGCCGCTTGGCATTATCGGCATTGCGCTGGGCACCGCGATCCTGCCCACGCTCTCGCGCTTTATTGCCAACGACGATGCCGATGGCGCGTTTCGCCTGCAATCAAACGCGGTGGAACTGTGCCTTTTGCTGACGCTGCCGTCTGCCGTTGCGCTTTATATCGCGGGCAGCGCCTTCACCCGCGCATTCTACACCGGCGGCGCATACACATTCGCCGATTCGATGAGCACCGGCGCAGTTGTTTCCGCGCTGGTCGTTGGCCTGCCCGCTTATGTGCTGGTCAAGGTTCTGGTGCCCAATTTCTTTGCGCGCAAAGACACGCGCACCCCGGTTTACACCGCCGCGACGGGTCTGGTGATCAATGTTATCGCCAATCTCATTCTGGTCCCGCGCCTTGGGGTCGTTGGCCTTGCGCTGGGCGGCGCGATCGGCGCGTGGACCAACTGCGCGCTGCTATACATTATCCTTGCCCGCAAGGGATATTACCACCTCACCGCGCGCGTTGCCGGGCGCATCGCCCGGATCATGATCGCCGCTGCGGTGATGGGCGCGGCGCTGTGGTATGCGATGCCATATGGCGCGGGGTATTATGCCGGAACCGTGCTGGAGCGGATCGGCGCGGTGATCGCGCTGGTGACGCTTGGCGGAGCGGTGTTCCTGATCGCCGCAGTGCTGCTCGGCGTGCTGAACCGCGCGACAGTGAACCAGCTGATGAAGCGGCAGGGATAAGCGGGTTTTTCGGGCCTGACGGCTGGATGCGGCGAGTCTTTGTTTGGTGCGGCCAAGACATCCGTCTTGGCCTTGCGGTTCCGGCCCGACTCCCCCGGCCAACCACCCGAGAACCTACAGGTAACCTGTATCGGGTGGTTGGCCGGGGGAGTCGGGCCGGAACCGCATCCAGCCGTCAGGCTGGACAAAGACTCTGCCACAAGCTCATTAAATCCGTGATGGCCACACCAAACAAAACACTTCGCATTGCCAAACTGGCCCAAAGCCACGTATTGGCGCGCAAACCTTTGTTTCAGGGCACCACACATGCGCATCGTTTCGGGCATCCAGCCAACCGGCAATCTTCATCTCGGCAATTATCTGGGGGCGATCCGCAACTGGGTGCGGATGCAGGACGATATCGAATCGCACGGGGGGCAATGTCTGTTTTTCCTCGCCGATCTTCACGCGATTTCGATGCCGCATGATCCCGCTCAGCTTACCGCCAGCACGCTGGAAATGGTTGCCGCGCTGGTTGCCTGCGGGGTCGACCCGGATCGTTCGATCCTGTTCAATCAGGCGCAGGTTCCCGCTCATGCAGAGCTGCAATGGCTGCTGACCGGCACCGCGCGGATGGGCTGGCTGAACCGGATGACTCAGTTCAAGGACAAGGCCGGAAAGCACCGCGAAGGCGCATCGATCGCGCTGTTCACTTATCCGGTTTTGCAGGCCGCAGATGTGCTGCTTTATCAGGCCACGCATGTTCCCGTGGGCGAGGATCAGAAACAGCATCTCGAACTGGCGCGCGACATCGCGCAGAAATTCAACAACGATTTCGTGCCCGGCTATGCCGACGAAAACAGCGAAGTACCGGGCGTCTTCACCCTGCCCGATCCGATCATCCCGCCCGATGCCGCCCGGATCATGAGCCTGCGCAACGGCAGCGCCAAGATGAGCAAATCCGACCCTTCCGAGATGAGCCGCATTGACCTGATCGACGATGCCGACACGATCATGAAGAAGATCAAGAAGGCCAAAACCGATCCCGAACCGCTACCCAGCGAGGAAAAGGGACTGGAAGGTCGGGCCGAAGCGCAAAACCTTGTCGGCATCTATGCAGCGATGAGCGAAACCACCGTAGCCGGCGTGCTGGCCGAGTTTGGCGGCGAAGGATTCGGAAAGTTCAAGCCCGCTTTAGGTGAGCTTCTGGTTGAAAAACTTAGCCCCATCAACGCGCGTTTCGTGGAACTGAAACAGGATCGCGAATCGCTTGACGCGATCCTTGCCAAAGGCGCGCTCAAGGCCCGCGAACTCGCCCGGCCAACACTGGCCGCCGCATACGATGCGCTGGGCCTGGTGCGGGGATAGTTCAAACGACACGCGCAGTCATGCCAACAGGCGCAAATTTTAATCTGCGCGTGACAATTCCGCATTCTCGCCAGCGGCTTAACACCGCGGCCAATTAACCGCATGGAAACACGGTTAATGGTATCGCCATGCAATGAGCGGATCGATCGCCTCACGCCTGACCGGACTTGACGCGCTGCGCGGCGTGGCTGCGGCCATCGTCCTTGTCTATCATCTGCCGTCCTACTGGCCCGTCCTGCCCAAGCTGGACAAAGGGTATCTTGCGGTCGATTTCTTTTTCATGCTGTCCGGCTATGTGATGGCCAGATGCTATGAGCACAGGCTGAAAACCGGCCTCACCGCCAGCGCATTCCTGAAAAAGCGTTTCTGGCGGCTCTGGCCAATGGTTGCGATCGGCGCCCTGATCGCGCTGCCAATGCTCAGAAATCACCCTCCCCTGCTTGCGGGCCTGGAGTTCGCCTCCACACTTCTGTTCATTCCCAGCTTCACCAGCGAGTTTCTGTTTCCGTTCAATATCGTCGTCTGGTCGCTGCTGTTTGAGCTTATCGCCAATGCCGTTCACGCGCTGATCCTGTTCCGGCTGCGCACCGGGCATATTCTTGCCATCGCAGTGACAGCGGGGATTATCGCCCTGATCCTGGCGATCAACAACGGGCACATGCACCTCGGCCCCAGACCGGGCAACTTTTTAGGCGGTTTCCCGCGTGTGCTGTTTCCATACTGTATCGGCATTGTCTTGTGCCGAACGCTTCAGGACAGGGAAGTGCTTAAGCTTTCGCCAACCCTGACGATCCTGGCGCTCCCGGCCGTTTTCATTGGCGCAAAGCTGGCCGGGATCGATATTCAGGGGCCGGACAGCTGGATGTTCGACATCACTTTTATCGCGCTTGCCTGCCCCGCGCTCATCGCCGCAGGTCTTTCGATCCGGGGCGGACGTTTCGGCACGTGGCTGGGTGCGATATCCTATCCACTCTACGCATTGCAGTTGCCCGTGCTCGATGTAGCAAGGCTGGCCGGTGTCCCCCTTGTAACGGGCCTAGCGCTGCTGTTCGCTTTGGCAACCTTGCTGGGGGGCGGCTTCAGGTTTGGCTCCTACCAGATATCCGATGACCAGACATCTGATGAGAAGCCGGCGCGCGGGACATCATCAGGGCAAAACGTCCCTGCCTGAACGGCGAAACGGCAGGCATCGTTTGGCAATCCGCATTATTGGGGGCCGAACAGCGCTGGCACATCACCGCCAGTTTTGAAATGGATGGCACCGAGGGAACCGGCTGGTGCGAATTTTGCTGGAACCGCGACTATCCGGCGTTCGCCAAACAATATGCCGGGAAATACGGCTGATCAACTCGCGTCCACCGCAAACCGCAACCGGCCGCTCTGTCCCAAACTTCAGTCAGCCACGTCGCCCTCGGCCCTGCTGCGCAGCACGCCACGCAGGATCATCACCACGCCGACAACTGCGGAAAGCGTGCCAAAAACAGCAGGGACAAATGCGATCATACCCGCAGCGCTGGCTTCGCCATATTGATTGGCGTTCCAGCTCAGCGCCCGGTTGGGTGCGAAATTGGCCAATATATAGAACAGAACATTCACCCAGATGGCAAAGATGATAAGCCGCCCCGCCCACGCGCGCGCGCGCGGTTCAAGGCCCGCCTTATCAAGCGCAAATGCCAGCGCGACGGCGAACACTCCGTTTATCAAAGAGCCGACATGCGCAACGCGCCAGCCGTGCTCTGTTCCTGGCATCGCGATCTGCACGTTGAGCGGCAAAGGCCGCAGATCGAGCGCGCCAACAAGGAACACCATGTAAACGAAGCCCAACAACATCCCCGCCGTCAGCACAAAAAGGCCGTGGATCAACAAATTTCTTGCTGCATGTCTCATGCGAATGCCCCTTCCCCTGCACGCACCTTGTGTCCAATCTTTTGCGCGCGATTTCTTGTGCGAGCGGCTTTATCCAGAATGCGGCGGGCAAGCCAGCGCCGGATCACTGCACTTCCACAATGCGCGCGTGGGTTTCGCGCGCGGCTCCAGCGCCTGTTTGCAGGGCGCGCAGATTTACCGGAACCGATGACATGCGCGGCATGGCATTGATCGGTTCAAGATCGCGATCGGTGCTGATC
The DNA here is from genome assembly GCA_947258815.1 of uncultured Sphingomonadaceae bacterium. Lineage (GTDB taxonomy): Bacteria > Pseudomonadota > Alphaproteobacteria > Sphingomonadales > Sphingomonadaceae > Novosphingobium. The sequence continues at coordinate 29,316 of CAMYJW010000026.1, read as the reverse complement.
AGCAATCCGGTGTTTGCGCCATCGCGATCATAGTCTGTCTTGCCGGGCAGACTTCCCCAGCCATGGGTCATCTGAATAACGCCGGGCCGCACGGTTTCATCGGCTTTCACTTCGGCCGGGATTGCCCCTGCATCCGAACTGATTTCAATCCGTCCACCATCATCAACGCCCAGCGCCGCCAGATCATCGGGGTGAAGATAGGCATAGTTAAACGGCATGCGCTTGCGGATCGCTGGCACATTGCGGTGCACTGAATTTTGCACATCGCGGATGCGCCGGGCGGTCAGCAGGTGGGTGAAACTTTTGCCATTGCTGCGATAGGCGCCATGGGTGGTGCGCTCTGCCAGCACTTGCTGCAATTCATCGCGAACATCTTCTGGCATCAGCGAAAAGCGCCCTTCATGCCCTTCCTGCGCCGGCTCTACATATTGCAGCTCGCCTTCAAAAATGCCGCCCAGTTCCTGCGCCTTGATTGCCTCAAACGGCACCGGCGCATGACGCGCGACAATCGCCAGAAGGCTGTCGGTGGTCGGCGTTTCGCTCATATCCAGCGGCACCCCGTCATAAGTCAGTTCCAGCCCCAGCCGCTTGGCAAGGCCCCAGAAAATCTCCCAGTCATCGACGATTTCAGACCCTTCGGGCACCGCCGCAATAGCTGGCGTGTAACGGGCATAAGGCTGCGTATAGAGGCTCTCATAATAGAACATCGTCAGGTCGGCGCGCTCATAGCCCATCTTGGTGGGCAAGATGTAATGCGCCAGCCGCGAGGTTTCGTTCATGAAAGGATCGATATTGACCAGCAGATCGAGCGACTGGAGCGCGCGCACCGTTTTGCGCTGATCGGGCATGATGTTTGCCAGATTGGAACCGTGGCTGATGAAACAACGCACGCGATCTTCGCCCGGCTCAAGAATTTCGTCTGCCATGATGCCGGCCATCATTTCATCGCCGATCATGCCATAGCCGCCGATACGGCTTTTAAAGCCATGATCCCACCAGCGCCCGGCTGGGACGACTTGCGCCCGCTTAGGCTCCCGCGCGCGCAGCACGCCAGGGTTGATAACATGCTCTCCCTCGCGCTGATAACGCCCGCAAATGACATTGAGCGTCTCGATCAGGTGATCGGACAGATTCGAATGCGGCGACATGCTTGGCCCCGTGCCCGCCGCCGCGCTGCCGCGCTTGCACTCCACCGCAAACAGATGTGCCGCCGCGCGCAGATCGGCGGCGCCAACCCCGGCGCGCTGCGCCACATAGTCTGGCGTGAACGGATCAACCGCCGCGCGCAGGCCATCCATATCGGCAACATGGCGCGCGCAGAAATCGGCATCTTCCCAGCCCTCGCTCAGGATAATGCGGATCAGCCCGGCGGCGATTGTCGGGTCTTCACCGGGATAGGGCTGGAGAAACACATCGGCATATTGCGCGGTTTCGGTGCGGCGCGGATCAATGATAATCAGCTTCATGCCACGCGCCCGTGCCTCTTTCATCCGTTTGGTCGGGTTCGTCATGTCAAAATTGCTGGTGGTGAGCGAAACCAGCGGATTGGCGCCAAACATCATGCGCACATCGCTATCGTGCAACGGATGGCGCGGCGCATTCCAGAAACCCATGCGGCCCATCGTCACCGCCTTGGCGGACTGATCGATCGTAAAAGTTGTGAAATGCTTGTGCGAACCAAGCGCGGTCAGGAATGCGGGCAACATGCTGGTGCCCGACGCATTCAGCAGCGAACCCGAACCGCGAAAACCCCCGATGGATTCGCCGCCATGCTGCGCAGCAATTTCGCGGATTTTCCCGGCAATTTCATCAAGCGCGGTTTCCAGATCAATCGGCGCGAAAGACCCATCGGGCTGGCGCTTCAAGGGCTGCAAAACGCGATCTTTGGCGTAATAGGCGGCCGAAGCCTCAAGCCCCTTGATGCAGGCATAGCCCTTCGTCATCAGATCATCGCGATCGCCGCGCACCTTGTGCACCTTGCCGCTCTCATCAAGGGTGACGGTGGTGCCGCAAAACGGCAGACAAAAACGGCAGAACGACTTTACTTCACGCATCAAGCTCTCCTGAGGGAACACACGGTCTTGCGCCGCACTATTGCCTTGATACACCGGCATATCGGCGATTGCGATCAGGCTTCACCCGCCAAACGCTAGGGTCAGATGTCAGCTAGAGTCATGTGCTGGCCAGAGACAGGTGCTAGATTGAGGGAACCAGCACGACCTGAAATTGCGCCGCGCCTTCGCGCAGCCGCTTTACATCCTGATATTCGGGCGAATGCCAGAATGCCTCGCCCGCTTCCATGGAGGCAAATTCGACGATCCCCACCGTTTGCCATGGCCATTCGCTTTCCAGAACCAGCGGCGGCGCGGCGCGGCCGATCAGCTTGCCGCCATGCGCAGCGATAACCGGCTGAACCGCATCGACATATTCGGCAAAGCGGGACTCATCTTCGATCCGTGCATTGACGATCAGATAGGCGGACATTGGCTGACGCTCCCCAAGTTTAACTTGTGCTGGCCTAACCCTCCGATCTGTGCGGCACAAATCAAAATTCCCGGTTCGATGCCGCTTCATCGCGGTGTTCGCGGTACCCCATTGCGGGGCGATTACGACCCGGTGCGGTTCAACCTCTATTCACCACGGCCTAACTACGCCATGTTGGCAAAGTTGGCGGGACGCACCGGAGGGGGATAGCGGCCTGCCGGTGTTGTGGAGACAGATACAATGCAACCTAGCAACCAGACCTCGCGTTTAGGCCGCCTAAGGATCGCAGCCGCAGCTGCGCTTCTGCTGACGCTGGCCGCCTGCGCCACGCCGTTCAAGGCCGATGTTTCGCGCTTCCAGTCGCAATTGCCGTCGCCTTCGGGCCAGACGTTTGCGGTTGTCGCCGACGATCCGCACATGGCGGGCGGCATCGAATTCGGCCAGTATGCCGAACTCGTTTCGCAGCAGCTCGCTGCACAGGGCTATACGCCGATTGCAAACCCCGAAGAAGCGCAGCTGCTTGTCCGCTTCGATTATGGCGTGGACAGCGGGCGTGAACGCATTCGTTCGTCAGGGACGGGTTATAGCTCATACTGGAGCCCTTGGCACGGTTATGGCCGTTTCGGTTACTGGGGCCCCTATCGCCGCGGGCTGTGGTCTTATGGCTGGTACGATCCGTGGTTCGATGGCGGCGTTGACAGCTACACTGTCTATACCAGCGGCGTGGACATGAAGATCGATCGCCGCGCCGATGGCGTGCGCCTGTTTGAAGGCAAGGCCGAGGCCGTCTCGCGTTCGAACAAGCTGCAATACCTGGTGCCCAATCTGGTGGAGGCGATGTTCACCGGCTTTCCCGGCAATTCCGGGGAAACCGTGCGTATCACCGTCGCGCCCGAAGACAAGAAGTAGGGACTGTCGCGCTCAATTGCCGAGCGCGACAACACCTCCGGTCGAGCCGAAGCCGCCCGCACCGCGCGCGGTTTCGTCCAGTTCGTCAACCGGCAGCCAACTGGCCCGCGTAACCGGAGCCAGCACAAGCTGGGCTATGCGATCCCCGCGGCTGACTTCAAAAGTGTCCGCACCGTGATTGATCAGGATGACTTTCAGTTCGCCGCGATAGTCTGAATCGATCGTGCCCGGCGTATTGGGCACCGAGATTCCGTGCTTAAGCGCCAGGCCCGATCGCGGGCGGACCTGAATTTCATATCCATCGGGAATGGCAACCGCCAGTCCGGTGGCAACCGCGTGGCGCGAACCGGGCGCAAGCGTCACGTGTTCCGCCGCAAGCACATCCATTCCCGCCGCGCCATCGGTGGCATAGGCTGGCAGTTCCAGCCCCTCGAAATGGGGCAACCGCATGATCGGAACGGGAATGCTATTTGTTGAGGGCATCGGCGAACCTTTCAACGAGGATTCGGGCAACATCTTCCTTGGGCATTTCGGGCAAACTCTCAACATCCTTGCCCTTGACGATATGCACGGTGTTATCCGCCCCGCCCATGACATCGCCCGAAACATCGTTGGCGATGATCCAGTCCGCACCCTTGCGCTGGCGTTTGGCTCTCGCGTGTTTGAGCACGTCCTGTGTCTCTGCGGCGAAGCCGATAAGCAGCGGTGGCCTTTGCGCACTGCCCGCGACCGTGGCCAGAATGTCCGGGTTTTCGGTGAGCAGAAGCGCTGGCGGAGCCGAACCGCGCTTTTTCATCTTTTGCGTTTCGACATGTTTGGTGCGCCAGTCCGCAACCGCGGCAACCATGACTGCAATATCAGCGGGCAGCGCCGTCTTGACCGCATCGGCCATTTGCTCGGCGCTTTCCACATTGACCCGCTCCACTCCCGGCGGCGTATCAAGCCATACCGGCCCCGCTACCAGCGTGACTCGCGCGCCGGCAGCAGCCGCAGCGGCGGCAATGGCAAATCCCTGCCTGCCCGAGGATCGGTTGGCGATATACCGTACCGGGTCGATCGGCTCCCATGTCGGGCCGGCGGTGACCAGAACATGTTTGCCATAGAGCGGGCGATGCTCTGGATCCGTTTCAAATGCGGGCTGGCCCTCCAGCGGATCGGCGCCATCGCCCTGTGCCGCAGAGGCCCCATCGGCGCTTCCTTCGCCGACCGAAACCGGCTGCTCATCGCCGTCAAGCGGCTCGGGCGGAAGCGCCTCGGGATCAGCGGATACGACATGATTGATCGCTTCGGGGTCTGTCGGCGGAGCGGCGCGCGCACTGCCCTTGCTTGACAGCAGCGGCCCGCCAACGGGCAATTCATCCGGCGCAAGATCGGGCACGTCCTCATCCGGCGGCAAAAGTTCTTGCGTAACGCTCTCATCAGCAGCGTCTGAGGAACCGGACAGACCGATGGCCTGTTTCGCTTTCTGGATTGAACGCGAAATCAACGAGGCAGACAGGCCGCCAAGTTCGGCCTCGTGCGCCGATTCTTGGTTTGCGCCATCGTCTGCCCGTTCTTCTGGCTGATCCTCTGCCTGTTCCTCCGGCTGATCGAAAGCCGCCTCGGGCTGCGGAAGTTCAGGCACGGGGGTCTGACCGATCAGCGCGCTCTCCGGCAGGTCAAGCGCCCAGGCAATGCGGTTCCAGACGGCAGGCGGCTCGGGCAACCGGCCGGGTCCAAATTCGCCGCAGGCCATATCGCCTTCGTCCGGCTCCATCACGTCAACGCCCGCTTCACGCAACGTTTCGACATTGCGCATCGTCGATGCGTGCTGCCACATACGCACGTTCATCGCGGGAACCGCCATCACCGGCTTGTCAGTCGCCAGCAGCAACGTGGTCGCCAGATCGTCGGCGATACCGGCAGCCATTTTCGCCAACATGTTCGCCGTTGCCGGACACACCACAACCAGATCCGCTTCCCGCGAAAGCTGGATATGCCCCATCTCGACTTCGTTCTTGAGATCCCAGAGCGTTGTATGGACAGGATTTTCCGAAAGCGCTGCAAGCGCCATCGGGGTTACGAACTTCGCACCGCCCTCTGTCAGAACGCATGTCACCTCACCCCCCGCCTTGCGGATGGTGCGCACAAGCTCACATGCCTTGTAGGCAGCAATTCCGCCGCCAATGACAAGAAGGATTTTCGGGTCGGTCATCACCAATGAGTCTGCAACAGGTTAGGTTTACACGCAATTACTTTGCGCTGACCGCCGCAAACAGTGATTTCAGCGCCATCGGCACGAATGCCAGCCCGATGAACATGGTCGGCGCCACCATCGAGCCCCAATAATAGTTATCACCGCGCCCGGCGATCATGAACAGCACGCCATACCCCAGGAACAGAAGAATACCGAACTGGCCCGCATGCGTCCGCCATGCCGCCCAGCCGAGCAGCATGAGCATCACCAGCGGCCCGGCCAGCCAGTGCGGAAAAAAGCGAAGGTTGCTGGACAGCACGATGTTTGACATCCAGCCGGAGAGGCCGCGCAACATCATCCAGCCCTGCCCATGCCGGTCGGTCGGCAGCGCCTGATCGGCAATCACGCTCAAATGCGCAGCCAGCGCGATCAGAAACACCAGCGTCAGCGCGCTCCACGCGGCGGCCTCTTTCCAGTTCCGCCGAAACGCCGCCAGCGCCGCCATCAACAGGATAAACGGCAAGGCATGTTCGCGAATAGCCAGCGCCAGAGCCGCCACCGCAAGCGACGCGCCCCATTTTCCACCCTCGACAGCGGCAGGCCGGTGCAGCCCGAACGCCAGGGCGAGCAACATGCCCGACCACAGTTCATGAAGCGCAAAAAAGTGCCTGTTCATGCCCAGCGAAGCGCCGACAAACAGCAAGGCCATCGCCAGTATGCGATGGCGTTTTCCGCCCGGCTCCTCGCCAAGGCGCTTCCACCACGCGGCCATCACCGCCAGAATCAGCATTGCGGCAGCGATCGTCTGCCCGATCGTTCCCAGAAAAGCGTTGATATAGGCCAGCGTCGGCAAACGAACGGCGATGCCGGGCCGGATCGGGTATTGGGCCTTGCGCTGTTCCTCAACTATGAAATCGTAATAATGATCGCCTTGCGCGATCCGTTTTGACGCAAGGTCATACAACGCCAGATCGTCATCGCGTTTGCGGTCCGCAAACTCTTCACCCTTGGCATTCTCGATAAATCCCTGCGTGCTGATCGTCGAAAGGCCCGCATTGATCGGCACAATCGCCGACATCGCAACCAGCGCAAGAAACGCGAACAGCGCAAATCGCGCGGTCAGCGGGTTGAACCGCCCAAACCGGTCCCACGGGTCAGTCGTGCGTGTGACAGGCGCGGCCGAACCACCGCCGGGCATGCCGGAAGCAGACGTATTTCCGGCTATCGTGCCAGAAGCGCCAGCAACCCCGATTCCATCACCGCCCATGCCGCAAATCCCCCTGCGATTGCAGCCAGCACGTATCCCCTCCAATGGTTAACAACGGGTTTATTTTCCCAGATGAGGGGCACTTCGGGAAGCGGCGCCTGCTCTGGCGCGCCGCCCTTTGGCGGGAACTGGTCTTCGATCCGGCGCAGAAGCGCGGGCAGGCGCAGAAAAGTGTCGGCGTCTTCGCGCAGGCGATCCGCAAGCGCGGCTTCCGGGCCAAGTTCGTCACGGATCCAGGCTTTCACGAAAGGACCAGCCACTTCCCACATGTTAATGTCGGGATCGAGCGCGGTGGCCAGCCCTTCAACCATCACCATCGTCTTTTGCAACAGCAACAGGTGCGGCTGGGTCTGCATATCGAAATCGCGGGTTATCGCGAACAGCCCGTCCAGCATCTCGCCGACAGACAGTTCGCTCACCGGCTTGCCGCGCATCGGCTCTCCCACCGCGCGCAAAGCCGTGGCAAATTCATCAACCGAATGGAAGCTGGGGACATACTGCGCTTCAAAGTGAATCTCGGCGACGCGCCGATAGTTCCCCGTCGTCAGGCCATAGAGAATTTCGGCCAGCCATTGCCGCGCCTGCCGATCAATCCGCCCCATGATCCCGAAATCGATAGCCGCAATCGTGCCATCCGCCTGCACGAACAGATTGCCCTGATGCATATCGGCATGAAAATGGCCCGCGCTGATCGCCTGTGTCAGGAACGCCAGCACCAGCCGCTGGGCCAGATCCGGCAAATCGTGCCCCTGCGCTTTCAGTGCATCCAGTTCGCTGATCTTGGTGCCGTCGATCCATTCGATGGTCAGCACGCATCCGCTGGTCCTGTCCCAGTCAATATCGGGAACACGATAGCGTTCATATCCCCGCATACCCTCGGCCAGTTCGGACGCCGAAGCTGCTTCGCGCCGCAGATCAAGCTCTCGCAGCGTCCAGCGCCTGAGATTGGCAATTACTGCACGCGGACGCAGCCGCGCCGCTTCCCCGCCCAGCGCCTCAAGATGGGCCGCAGCCCATTCATAAGTTGTCAGATCGCGCGCAAATCGCTCCCGAATGCCGGGGCGCAGCACTTTAACCGCCACGTCCCGGCCCTGCGATGTTCGCGCGCGATAAACCTGCGCGATCGAGGCGGAGCCGACCGGTTCGGTATCGAACTGTGCAAACAGGGCGTCCAGCGGAACACCGAATGCCGTTTCGATCTCATCGCGAATCGCGGCGAACGGTTGAGGTGGAAGCTCATCCTGCAAGGTCAGAAGATTGCGGGCGGCCTCCTCGCCAACCAGATCGGGCCGGGTCGCCAGCGTCTGTCCCAGCTTGATCGCGGCAGGGCCGATCGCCTGAAATGCGGTGGCATAGTCGGGAACCTTGGGCTGGATCGTGCCCAGCCGCGCGATCCGGCACAGCCGCTTGACCGGCGCCGGCGTATTGCGGCCTTCCTCGATGATGCGCAACGCACCGTGCCGCGCCAGCACGCGGCCCCACCGCAAAAGGCGGAAGATATGCGTGACGGGTCGAGTCAAACTTTCCAGCCCGAATGGATGGCAACCAGCCCGCCCATGATCGGTTCCACTTTCGTGCGGGCGAAACCGGCATCGCGGATCATCTGTTCGAACCGGGGCATCGGCGGAAAGCGGCGGATCGATTCGATCAGGTAACGATAGCTTTCCGGGTCGCCGGCGATCGCTTCGCCGATGCGCGGCACGGCATGATGCGAATAGGCATCGTAAGCCTCGCGAAAACCCGGCCACTGCGTCGTCGAAAACTCAAGGCAGAAAAACCGCCCGCCGAATTTGAGAACGCGGTGCGCCTCGGCCAGCGCCTTATCGATATGCGTAACGTTCCTGATGCCGAACGCGATCGTGTAGGCATCGAACGTGCGGACTGGAAACGCCAGCTCCTCGGCGTTCTGGCATGACCAGACAAGCGCACCTTCACCCTCCGCCAGCCCGCGCTCCATCGCCCGTTCAACGCCGACATCCAGCATATCCTGATTGATATCGGCAACGGTCACTTCGGCTCCGGCGCGCGCCAGACGAAAAGCGATATCGCCGGTCCCGCCCGCCATATCCAGAATGGCCTCACCTCTCTGCGGCTTGACCCGGCGCACGAAACGATCCTTCCACAGCCGGTGCAGTCCGCCCGACATGGCATCGTTCATCAGGTCATACTTGCGCGCGACATTGGAAAAGACATCGCCGACAAGTCCGGCTTTCTCTTCCGGGGCCACGTCCTGATAGCCAAAAGATACAGTTTCGCTCATGCGCGCCGCCTTACGGTGAATTGCCGCGCGCGCAAAGGGTGCTAAACGCATTGGCGATGCCCGAATTACCCGAAGTCGAAACCACCGTGCGCGGACTGGCCCGTTATCTCGATGGTCAACGGATCGCGCGCCTGATCCTCAACCGGCCTGACCTGCGCCGCCCGTTTCCGGCCGGACTGGTCCAGCATATGACCGGCGCCCGCGTGACCGGGCTGGGGCGGCGCGCCAAATATGGACTGATCCATACCGACCGCGATCAGACGATGATTTTCCACCTCGGCATGTCAGGCCGCTGGCGGATCGAACCCGATGCGATCGAAAAGCACGACCATCTCGTGATCGAAACCGGTGCCGGTCACATTCTGGCCCTGAACGATGCGCGGCGATTCGGCTCGGTCGATCTGGTGGAAACCAAAGAACTCGACGTTTGGCCCCGGTTTGCCGCGATGGGGCCGGAACCACTGGGTGAAGATTTCAATCCACGCCACCTCAGGGCAGCATTCGCCAAGCGCACCGCGCCGGTGAAACAACTGCTGCTCGATCAGCGGATCGTTGCCGGGCTTGGCAACATCTACGTTTGCGAGGCACTGCATCGCGCTGGCGTCTCACCGGCGAAGCAGGCCGGGCGCGTTTCACGGCGCGCGCTTGAAATGCTGGTGCCCGTGATCAAGGCGGTGCTGGGCGAATCGATTGCCGCCGGCGGATCGACGATCCGCGACTATGCGCAGCCTTCCGGCGAGCTGGGCTATTTCGGAGCGGCATGGCAGGTCTATGGCAGGGAAGGCGAACCTTGCGCCTGCGGCGGCACTGTAGAACGGTTCACACAAGGCGGACGCGGCACGTTCTGGTGCCGCCAGTGCCAGAAATAGAAGACCTGTTCAGCCGCAGATTGCTTGACGATTCGCAAGGTGGCGGTTAAGGGCCGCGCTTTCCGGCGAGTCCGCTCGCCAGTTTCGTAGAATTTCAAAGACAATTCCGGCCGCAGCCCGGCCCGACAGAGGACAGATATGGCCAATACGCCGCAAGCCCGCAAACGCATCCGCCGCAACGGACGGCGCACTATCGTGAACGTCAACCGCAAAAGCCGCATCCGCTCTTTCCTGAAGAGCGTGGAAGCCGCGATCGAAGGCGGCGACAAAGCCGCTGCCGCCGAAGCCCTCAAGGTTGCGCAGCCGGAACTTGCACGCGGTGTCGCGAAAGGCGTGTTTCATCGCAACACGGCTGCCAGAAAGATGTCTCGCCTCAGCAAGCGCATCGCCGCACTGTAGACACGCGACGGTGATTCGCTGTCGGTTTTTGACAGCGGCGCGGTACAAAATCGGAACGGAGCCGGGGTGAGAAACTCCGGCTCTTTTTTTGTTATGGCGCATAACAAAAACGGTATCGCCTGAATCAAGGGATTCTGCCGATTCGCGATTTCACCTCGCTAATTTCCAGCTATTTCAACGCATTAAAATTTTATTTGAGGAATTCTGCGGGGTCCGGCCAAGTCAACAGCGATTATTTCAATTTTCTTACATGGCGACTGTTGATCGAATCCCTGCCCCCGGTATCACCAGTCTCGGTCGGTGCGAACCCGACCGGGGACAAGACTGATACGTGAACATTTGTGATGACGAAAGCGCGCTTTCGGCATTCGGGAGAGAATTGCCTGAATGCCGGGCGGATTGTCACATTGTCGCGAAGGTGTTGAAGCGATTTGGGAGTTGAGCGGGTGCGTGATTCATCATCAAATTCATCAGGTAATGAACACGCGTCCGCAGGGGGCAGAAAGGCAAAAGCGCAACCAATGGAACAGGATCAGGAGGCGTTGAACCTCGCGGCGGACTGGGCAGACATAAGTCAGGGACTTCGCAAGGATCTTGGTCAGCAACTCCACAGCCAGTGGATCAAACCGATCCAGCTTGGCACCTTCTGCAAGGAAACCGGCACACTCGATCTGTTCCTGCCCACGGAATTTTCCGCGAACTGGGTTAACGACCGTTTTGCCGACAGACTTTCGCTCGCCTGGAAAATCGCCCGGCCGGATATTCGCAATGTGCGCATCCAGGTGCTGCCGGGGCGCCGTCAGCTGCCCGAGCTTCGGCTTGGAACAGGCGGAAACCCAGGGCTTGCCGCCAATGATTCCAGCCAGTTCACCGCAGAAGCGGGCGCGGTCACACTTGGCGGGTCGGATTATAACAGTCTGGGCCAGGCCACCGTCGGACTTGACCCGTCGCTGACTTTCACAACGTTTGTGACCGGAACCGGCAATGTCCTGGCCTGCAACGCGGCACAGCGCGTTTCCGCGGTCGAAGCGCCGCAGTTTTCGCCGCTCTATCTCAAAGCCGCAACCGGACAGGGAAAAACCCACCTGCTCCACGCGATCGGCCATACATATCTGACGAACCACCCGCGCGCGCGCATCTTCTATTGCTCAGCCGAACGTTTCATGGTGGAATTTGTCCAGGCGCTGCGTCAGAACCAGATGATCGAGTTCAAGGCCCGTCTGCGCGGCTTCGATCTGCTGCTGGTGGACGATATCCAGTTCATCATCGGCAAAGCCAGCGCACAGGAAGAACTGCTTTACACGATCGACGCGCTGCTCGCTGAAGGCAAACGGCTGGTGTTCGCCGCCGATCGCGCGCCGCAAGCGCTTGACGGTGTCGATCAGCGGCTGCTCTCGCGCCTGTCGATGGGGCTTGTCGCCGATATCCAGCCGGCCGACATCGAACTGCGCCGCCAGATCCTTGAACATCGCCTGCAGCGCTTTTCACCCGCCGATGTTCCGGCCGACGTGATCGAGTTTCTGGCACGCACCATCAACCGCAATGTCCGCGAACTGGTTGGCGGGCTCAACAAGCTTATCGCCTATGCACAGCTCACCGGGCAGGCCGTTTCGCTGCAACTGGCCGAAGAACAGCTGACCGATATCCTGTCAGCCAACCGCCGCCGGATCACGATTGACGAGATTCAGCGCACCGTCTGCCAGTTTTACCGGGTGGACCGCACCGAGATGAGCTCAAAGCGCCGCGCCCGCGCGGTTGTCCGCCCCCGGCAGGTGGCGATGTATCTTTCCAAAGTGCTCACCCCGCGCAGCTATCCCGAAATCGGGCGCAAGTTTGGCGGGCGCGATCACTCAACGGTGATTCACGCCGTGCGCCTGATCGAAGACCTGCGCACACGCGATGCCGATATGGACGGTGACGTGCGCTCGCTGCTCAGACAGCTGGAAAGCTGATCGCTCCCGGCCTATGGGCGGTGGCATGAGCCTGCCGCCCGAACGCCTTTCCCGCTTTGCCCGCCATATCGTGCTGCCCGAACTGGGCGGCGCGGGGCAGGTTGCGCTGACCAACGCACATATCGCGCTGATCGGGTGCGGCGGGATCGGCAGCCCGGCGCTGCAATATCTGGCAGGCGCGGGCATCGGCCGGATCACCCTGATCGACAGCGACGTCGTCGATGAAAGTAATCTGCAACGTCAGACCATTTTTGCGCCCTGCGATGTTGGCCAGCCCAAGGCGGAACTTGCCGCACAATGGGTGGGGCGTTTCGATCCGGCGATAACAACCCGCGCGATTGTGGAGCGCATAGACAATGCCAACGCCGCGCGCCTTCTTGACGGCGCGCATCTGGTGCTTGACGGCTGCGATAATTTCGCCACCCGGCTGGCCGTATCCGATGCCTGCGTGGCGCTGGGCATCCCGCTTGCCAGCGCTGCAATCGGCCGGTTTCAGGGCCAGATCGCCAATTTTTCCGGACACTTGCCCGACCAGCCTTGTTACCGCTGCTTTGTTGGCGATGCGTTCGATACCGATGATTGCGATACCTGCGCGGAAGATGGTGTGCTGGGCGCGATGGCCGGAATGATGGGCAGCTTCGCGGCAATGCAGGCGATCCGCATCGTGCTGGAAGGGCACGCCACGCTGGGCGATCCGCAATGGGGCAAGCTACACCTGTTCAACGGGCTTGCCCCTTCGCTGCGCACGCTAACGATTGCCAAAGACCCGGATTGCCGGGGCTGTTCAGACAGCCGATAGCACCTCATCCACCCATTGCGGGACAAGCTGCGTTGCCGGGCCGTGGCGCGCTTCATCGAACCAGCTGGTGCCTTGCGAAGGTTCCAGATTGAGTTCGAGCGTGCGAATACCCAGCTCGCGCGCATCGCGCACGAAACCGGCGGCGGGGTAGACCGCGCCCGATGTGCCGATCGAAACGAACAGATCGGCCGCGCGCAAGGCGGCGAAAATTTCGTCCATCCGGTATGGCATTTCGCCAAACCACACCACATCAGGGCGCAGCGCCCGATCTCCGCACGCCGGGCAGGCAGGGCGATCTATCAGCGTCCCCGTCCATGGCGAGCGCACATCGCACGATGTGCACCAGGCGTTGAGATGTTCGCCATGCATGTGCAACACCCGCTTTGCCCCGCCGCGCCGGTGCAGATCGTCGATATTCTGAGTGACGATCAGCAGATCGCCTCCTGTTTTGCCATGCCACGCTTCATCCAGCCGCCCCAGCGCCAGATGGGCTTCATTTGGCTGTTTGGTCTGGATCGCCTCGCGCCGCATATCGTAAAACCGCAGCACCAGATCGGGATCGCGCGCAAAAGCCTCTGGCGTGGCGACATCTTCCACCCGGTGCTGCTCCCACAGGCCGCCGGCATCGCGGAACGTATCTATCCCGCTTTCGGCGCTGACACCCGCACCGGTGAGAATCACAATGTTGCGAAGATCCGTCATCACGGCCATGAAGCATGCCGGACAAGGGAGTTTCAATGGCCAAGATCGGAATTATCGGCAGCGAAGGGCGAATGGGCAAAGCCATCGCCGAAGCGATAGCGGATGCGGGCGAGACATTGGCAGGCGGGATCGATCAGGGTGGCGATCCTGCTGCGCTGGCTTCTCAATGCGATGTTCTCATCGATTTTTCGTCGCCTGCCGCGCTCGAAGCCAATCTCGATGCTGCGGCCGATGCCGGGATTCCGATCCTTGTCGGCACTACCGGGCTGGAGGAACGCCACCATTTCCTTTGCGATGCCACCGCCGAATCGGTTGCCGTTCTGCAAACCGGCAACACATCGCTTGGCGTAACGCTGCTTGCCCATCTGGTGCGCGAAGCGGCCGAGCGGCTGGGCGACGACTGGGACATCGAAATCGTCGAGACGCATCATCGCATGAAAGTCGATGCCCCATCGGGCACCGCACTGTTGCTGGGCGAAGCGGCGGCCAGCGGGCGCGGCATCAATCTTGCGGACAGTTCTGAACGCGGGCGCGATGGCATCACCGGAAAACGCGGCGAAGGCACAATCGGTTTTGCTTCCCTGCGCGGCGGCACCGTGGCCGGAGATCACACCGTGCACCTGCTGTCCGAGAATGAACGCATCAGCCTGTCCCACATGGCGGAAAACCGCGCGATCTTTGCACGCGGCGCGCTGAAAGCCGCACAATGGCTACTTGGCAAACCGGCGAGGCGCTATTCCATGCCGGACGTTCTGGGATTGTGAAGAAAGCCGAGATATTCGAATTTTTCCGGCGGCTGGCGGAAGATAACCCCTCCCCTGAAACCGAGCTGGAATTTGGCAACACTTATCAGCTGCTGGTTGCCGTGGTGCTTTCGGCGCAGGCGACGGACGTGGGCGTGAACAAGGCAACGCGCGCGCTGTTTGCAAAAGTGAAAACACCCGCGCAGATGGTGGCGCTGGGTGAAGACGAGCTGAAAGAGCACATCAAGACCATCGGCCTGTTCAATTCCAAGGCCAGGAATGTGATCGCGCTGTCTGAAATTCTGGAGCGCGATTATGCGGGCGAAGTGCCTGCGGATCGCGATGCGCTGGTTGCGCTGCCCGGTGTCGGGCGCAAAACCGCCAACGTGGTGATGAACTGCGCGTTCGGAGCGGAAACTTTTGCGGTCGATACGCACATTTTTCGCGTGGGCAATCGCACCGGTCTTGCCAAAGGCAAAACCCCGCTGGCGGTTGAAAAAGGGCTGGAAAAGAAGGTTCCAGAGCCGTTTCGCGTGGGCGCGCATCACTGGCTGATCCTGCACGGGCGCTATATCTGCAAGGCCCGCACGCCAGAGTGCTGGCGCTGCCCGGTGGTTGACCTTTGCGGCTACAAGCCCAAAGTAATGCAGAAGGGGGCAAAACCGGCCGGAAAACCCGTTCGGTCCAAAAAGACCAAACCTTGAAGGAGGTTGTTATGAAAGCCCGCAATCTGTGCCTTGTCGCGCTGGCCCCGGCTGCGCTTGCCGCCTGTTCGCAGGAACGCCCTGAAGATCGGCCCGTGGTCGCCCCGGCTGCCAAAGTGGTAGGCGAAGCGCGAAACTGCATTCCGCTAACCCAGATTCGCAACACCCGCATCCGCGATGACTGGACGATTGATTTTGAAGGCATCGGCAAGACGGTGTGGCGCAACACGCTGCCCAATCGCTGTTCGGGCCTGAAATCCCAGGACAAGTTCACTTACGAAACCTCGCTCAGCCAGCTGTGCAACACCGATATTATCTATGTGTTGAATGACTATGGCGGCCAGCTTCAGCGCGGCGCGGGCTGCGGACTGGGCATGTTCGTTCCGGTGGAACTGGAGAAGTAGCCTCCACTTTCCCAGTCAGGAAACGACCAGCGCGAAACCGGCCCGCTGCCATGCGGGCCGCAAGCGCGACCGCGCGCCGACCGGTCAGGCCGCCCCTCGGAGGCATTCGCAAAGCGAATTGCCGCGAGGAAATAAAAAACCGCGCGAGAAATATAAACCAAGCCTCAAATATCGTCGGCGCTGATCATTTCCCTGCGATCAATTTCGCCGGTCAGCGCCGCAACGGTGGTCGTCACCGTCGCATCGCCGGTGACATTGGTTGCGGTGCGCATCATGTCCATGATCCGGTCCACCCCGGCCACGAACGCAATCGTCTCCAGCGGCACGCCGACCGCGCCAAACACCAGTGCCATCATGATCAGACCCGCGCCCGGTATGCCCGCCGCACCAATGGAGCCAACCGTGGCAAGCACCGAGATCAGCACATAGTCCGCCATTGAAAGATCGATACCGAACAGGCCCGCGCCAAACAGCGTGGCCAGCCCCAGATACATCGCCGTGCCATCCATGTTGATTGTCGCGCCCAGCGATACAACAAAGCTGGAGGTGGAGCGGCTGACACCCAGATTGCGCTGGGTGCAACGCAAGGTGACAGGCAATGTCGCCGCCGACGATGCGGTGGAATAGGCCACCGCAATCGCATCGACGATGCCGCGAAAGAAATCGACAATCGGCAATTTCGCAACCAGCCGGATCAGCGACACATAAAACAGGCCTATGATCAGCAGGCAGCCCAGATAATTGAGCGCCACCAGCTTGGCGAGCGCAAACAGCGCATCCTGCCCCAGCGTGCCCGCCACCCATGCCATCAGCGCGAACACCCCGAACGGCGTCAGTTCCATCACGATGGACGTGACTTTCTGCATCACCGCCGCGCCGCTATCGAACAGCCGCACCACCGGGCCGCCTTCCTCTCCCGCCATGACCGTGCCGATCCCGACAAGCAGCGCGAACACGATCAGCGGCAGCACTTGCGCATCGGCCATCACGCCGACCGGGCTTTCAGGAACAATCGAAAGGATCATGTCTATCGCGGTCGCATCGTTGGGTTGCGGGGTTGGCCCGCGCTCGATCATGCTGGTATCGACACCAACGCCGGGCGCAAACAGCGTGCCAAGCGCAAGCCCAAGCCAGACCGCGCCCTGGCTGGTGATGATAAACAACGCAAACGCGCGCCAGCCAACCGCGCCCAGTTTGCGCAAATCTCCGATCGACGCGACACCGCCAACAATCGAAACGAAAATCAGCGGGACGACCAGCATCTTGATCGCCTTGATGAAGAAGTCACCAATCCACTTTATGCCGGTTGCATCCGGCCCCCAGAACACCCCGGCAAGCACACCCAGCACAAGCGCACCGATTACGCGCTGCCAAAGCGGGATACGGAACCAGAAACCAAGCATTGAAATTCCCCTGTCCGCAATTCCGGGTCCGCAATTCCGGCCCCGTCGGCCAATCAATATCAGCCGGCCAACATCAGCCTGTCAGCGCCTCGCTGGCGATGCGGCGATAGATGCGCACCAGCCCCTCAAGATCTGCCAGCGCGACCGCCTCGTCCGTCTTGTGCATGGTTGCGTTGCACAGGCCGAATTCGATCACCGGGCCGAAATCCTTTAGGAACCGGGCATCCGATGTCCCGCCGCCGGTTGAAAGTTCGGTCTGCACGCCGGTTTCTTCCGCGATTGCGCGCGACACGATTTCAGAAAACGCGCCCGGCTGCGTCAGGAACGATTCGCCCGACAATTCCGTGTGCGCAATCGTTCCGCCATGGCGCGCCGCGATATCCGTTACCCGTTCAACAAGCTGCGCCCCGGTGTGCAGTGCGTTAAACCGGATCGCAAGACGCGCCTTGGCAAGTGACGGGATAACATTGGTGGTGGGATTGCCCACCTCAACATCGGTGATCTGCAAGTTGGAAGGCTGAAACCATTCGGTCCCTTCATCAAGCACCAGCGCATCAAGATCGGCCAGCAGCGCGACCATCCGGGGTATAGGATTATCGGCAAGCTGCGGATAGGCGACGTGGCCTTGCGTTCCGGCCACTTCGATCCAGATGTTGACAGAGCCGCGCCGCCCGATCTTGATCGTATCGCCCAGCCGGTTCACCGAAGTCGGCTCTCCCACAAGGCACAGATCGGGGATCGCGTACACATCGCGCATATGGTCCATCAGCACCCGCGTGCCATATTTTGCGACGCCTTCCTCATCCCCGGTGATCACGAAGCTGATCGTCCCCGCATCGGCAGGGATATCGCGCACGGCGGCAACCATCGCCGCGATCGAACCTTTCATATCGACCGCGCCGCGGCCAAACAGCAGATCGCCGCGCCGCTCCGGCGCGAATGCGCCCGAAGTCCACCCATCGCCGGGCGGCACGACATCAAGATGACCTGCGAATGCAAAATGACGGCTGCCCTGCGGCCCTTTGCGGATCGCGAACAGGTTTTCGACCGGGCCTTCGGGCGGCTCTCCGGTAATGGCGCGGTGAATTTCAAACCCCAACGGCGCGAGCTGGCTTTCCAGGCAATCGAACACCAGCCCTTGTGCGGGGGTAACGCTGGGGCAGGCGATCAGCGCTTCGGCAAGTTCGGCAACGCTTTGCGTGGTTGAGGCGGTATCGGTCATGTTGGCTTCAACGCATATGGACTATGCAGGCGCGACACAAGTTTGGCGCGAAACAAGTTTAGCCGACGGGCGCGTCAAGCCTCCACCGGAACCTCATACTGTTCGATCACCCAGTCTTCCGCTTCGGCGGCGGCGATCCATTCCGCCATCCAGTCATGCTCCCACACCGCTTCCATATAGCCTTGCGCGAAGCCGGGAACGACAAACCCATACGTGCGAAAGCGGCTGACGACCGGGGCATAGATGATATCGGCGGCGCAGAACGTGCCGAACAGAAATGGCCCGCCCTTGCCAAACCGCGCCCGCGCTTCGGCCCAGAGCTGAAGGATACGCACGACATCGGCTTTAACGCCTTCACCGGGCCTGAAACCGCGCGCGACGGCCCGGATGTTCATCGGGCATTCGCGGCGCAAATCGAAATAACTGGAGTGCAGTTCGGCCACCATGGATCGCGCCATGGCCCGCGCATCGTCCGCCTTGGGCCAGAACCGGTCACGCCCCACTTTGTCGGCAAGGTATTCGATGATCGCCAGGCTATCCCAGACAACCGCATCGCCATCCCACAGGATCGGCACTTTTCCCGATGACGGCGCGATATCGTCACGCTCGCGTTTGCGCTTGTCCCAGTCGTCACCCAGAATCGGGACTGTCAGCTCCTCGAACGAAAGCCCGGATTGCTTGCAGGCAAGCCATGCGCGCAGCGACCAGCTGGAATAGTTCTTGTTGCCAACGATAAGCTTCATGGGCCGGGGCTTAACCGTTCGACACGGCTAAGTCGATCTTGAACGAACTCAGATCTCAGATCTCGGAATCGGCAAGCACGGCGGCGCGCAGTTCGTCAATGCCCTGTTTCGTTTCCGACGATGTAACGTGCAGCACCGGAAACGCAGCGGGGTGCTTGCGCGCTTCGGCTTCGGTTGCAGCCAGAACATCGGCCAGCTGCGTGGGCTTGAGCTTGTCCGCCTTGGTCAGCACGATGCGATAGCCGACCGCCGCTTCATCGAGCATCGCCATCATTTCGGCATCGACCGGCTTGATCCCGTGCCGGGCATCAACCAGCAGCAACGTGCGTTTCAGCACCGCGCGCCCACGCAGGAAATCGCGGACCAGCTTCTTCCAGGTGTCGACCACCTTGATCGGCGCCTTGGCAAAGCCATAGCCGGGCATATCCACCAGCCGGAACTGCAGCGGATCGCCCACTTCGAAGAAATTCAGCTCCTGCGTGCGCCCCGGCGTCACCGATGTCCGCGCCAGCGATTTGCGCAAGGTAATCGCATTGAGCAGCGATGATTTGCCAACATTGGAACGCCCGCAAAACGCAATCTCGGGCACCACCGGATCGGGCAGGAATTTCAGCGCGGGCGCGCTTTTGAGGAAATCGACTCTGCCGGAAAACAGCTTGTGGGCGCGCTTTTCAAGTGCAGGATCGCTCACGTCTCACCCTTGGCCGCTTTCTCGCGTTCGGCGGCGCGTTCCTTGTCCGCTGCATCTTTGGCCGCCTGTTCCTTAAGCTGCGGATGCCGGGAATAGAGATACCACTGCTGCGCGATCGTCAGCACGTTGGACGTGATCCAGTAAATCAGCAGTCCGGCCGCGAACGGCGCCATGATGAACATCATCACCCACGGCATGATCATGAACATCTGCTGTTGCATCGGATCCATCTGTGCCGGGTTCAGCTTGAACTGCAGCCACATCGTGATGCCCAGCAACACCGCCAGGATGCCGATACCAAGGAACGAAGGCGGATCGAACGGCAACAGGCCAAACAGGTTCAGGATATGCAGCGGATCGGGCGCGGACAGATCCTTGATCCACAGCACGAACGGCTGATGACGCATCTCGATCGCCAGCATCAGCACTTTATACAGCGCAAAGAATATCGGGATTTGCAGGAAGATCGGCAGGCACCCGGAAAGCGGATTGACGCCTTCCTTCTTGTAGAGCGCCATGATTTCCTGCTGCTGTTTCTGCTTGTCGTCCTTGTAACGCTCCTGAATCGCTTTCATCTTCGGCTGCACCGCGCGCATCTGCGCCATGCTGGCAAACTGGCGCTGCGCGATCGGAAACAGCACCGCGCGGATGATGACTGTCAGCAGGATGATCGCTACGCCGAAATTTCCGGCCAGTTTGTCCAGCCACAGCAGCAACGCGAAAATCGGCTTTTCGAACCAGCGGAACCAGCCCCAGTCAATCGACAGACCGAATTTCTCGATACCCGCCTCTTCATAGCGATCGAGCACGTCCGCTTCCTTGGCCCCGGCGAACAGTTTGGTTTTGGTGACCAGCTTCTGTCCTTTGCCGACCACCGTCTGATCATAAAGCAGATCTGCGCGATACAGGCCGTTGCCCAATGACCGGAAAGCGCCCTCTGCCCTCAGGTCGACCGGCGCAAGCGCGGTCATCCAGTATACGTCGGTAAAGCCGGTGAACCCGGCCTTGCCTTCCATTTCCACCACGCCTTCTTCGGCGAGGTCATCATAATCGGGCCCGAACGATACCGCATCTCCAAACGCGCCGATCGGCCCTGAGTGGACGTTCCACGTATCGAGACTGGCGGTTCGATCCGTCCGGTTGATAATGCCGAAAGGACGAACCACGATCTGATCGCCGCTGGTGTTTGTCACACTCTGGCTGGCGGTAATGAGATAGTCTTCATCAATTTCATACGTAACCGCGAAGGTCTGCCCGGCTTCGTTGTCCCAGGTTATCGTAACCGGGGTTTCGGGCGTAAGCTTGGCACCGGCCTGCGCCTTCCAGACCGTTAGGAGTGTCGGCAACTGCGCGCCTTTGCCGACCCAGCCAAGCCGCGCGAAATGCTGCGCTGGCGTGCCTGCCGGTGAGAAAATCCGAACCGGGCCGCTGTCTTTCTCGATGCTCTCGCGATATTGCGTGATCGTCAGGTCATCGAACAATGCGCCGGTCAGGTTGATCGAGCCCGACACAGCCGCGCTCTCGATCGGAATACGGCCACCACCCGCCAGCGCGGTTTTCAGATCTTTCTTCTCAGCGGCGATATCCGCTGCACTGGTCAGCCCGCCGTCACGCGTCTGCACGCGCGCGTCGCCTGCGTCAGCCTGTTGCGCCGCCTGAACCTGCTCTGGCGGCGTATCGGCCTGCGGGTAGAAATACCCCATCGCCGCTTCCCAGCCGAAAAGCACGAGCGCAGTCAGCAAGACCGCGAGGATGATATTGCGCTGGTTATCCAAGAAGGCGTCCTGTTTCTTATTCCGTTTTGTTCGTCCGGTGCGGCTTACCCGGCTTGTCCGGCACGGGATCGAACCCGTGCCCTCCCCATGGGTGGCAGCGCAATAACCGCTTCATCGCCAGCCAGCCACCCTTAATCGCACCATGTTTTTCCAGCGCCTCGATCGCGTATTGCGAGCAGGACGGCGCATAACGGCAGGTTGGCGGCAAAATGCGTGATGGACCAAGTTGCCAGCCTCGCGCGATCAGGATCAGCAAACGCCGGATCACGGGGCGATCCAATGCCGCACAACAGACCGCCCAAAGGTGATTCGCGCGCTCATCGCGGTTTCCTTCGGCGCCGCGGCGGATCGCCTTTACCAGCTTTTGCGCGCTCCAGCGCCGCACAAAGCTCTTCGCGCATTTTGCCGAAATCGCGCTCTATCCCGCCTTCGCGTCCGATCAGGACATGATCGGTGTCGCTGAGTCCGTAAACCGGCAGAATTTCACGCAGCAGCACGCGAAAACGCCGCTTCATCCGGTTTCGTATCACCGCATTGCCGATTTTTTTGGTCACCGTGATCCCGAACCGCTGGCCGCGCCCGCTGTTGCCACGCGTGAGCAGCACGAATCCGGGCCGCGCAACGCGCAAACCCCGATTCGCCGCCAGAAAATCCGCACGGCGAGTCAGAACAGTGAGGGGCGGCGTGCCGGTCATCGGTTGTCCTTATCCGGCGCGGAGGAGTTTGTTTAGGGAGAGTTTTCTTTACGTCCGCAGGTAGAGGTTTTTGTTTAGGCCCTCAAGCGCCGAGGGTTTTTGTTGGTGCGCAAAGGGCATCCGCCCTTCGCTTATCCTCGCGCCCAAGGCGCTGCGGGCGGCCGGTCGGCCTTGCGGTCCGCTCGTTGCGGACCGGACTTGTGTAGAAAATCAGATTCGGAATGAAACGGTCCGCGACCAGCGGACCGCAAGCGCGACTGCGCACCGCGGCTTATGCCGCGAAGCCAAGCGATCCGTATGGATCGCGCCCGGCGCTTGAGAGTCTACCCCCCCCCCGGCGCTTAAGGGCGTAAAAAAACTAAGCTGAGAGCTTGTTACGACCGCGTGCACGACGGTTACGCAGAACCTTGCGGCCTCCGACAGTCGCCTTGCGGGCGCGAAAACCGTGGCGGCGCTTGCGAACAAGGCGGCTGGGCTGGAATGTGCGCTTCATCTCAAACCTCGAATATCGTCATGCGCCACTTCCGGCGCGAACAAGAACGTCGCCCCTGTCGAGCGACTGTTCATCAGGCCAGCGCCGTTAAGGGAGCGCCGCGGCCAAGTCAAGCAAATCGCCGTCAGCCCTCGGTGCTGTCCAGCCGCACCCATTGCGCCATCTGTGCTCCGCTCAGCCATCGCGCATCATGATGCGGCACCGAATTGGTCATCGCATAGAATGACGCAGCTTCGGCAAAGTCCATTCCCATCTGGCGGTAATAGGCAAGATACTTGGTATTTTCATGGGCATTCGCGGCGTAATCCGTCGCTTCCTGTCCATCTTCGTCCATCCACGCATGGACGGCAAATTCCGCGTTCCTGTCGGCAAAACGCCGGGCACCTGCCAGAAACAGTTCCACACCGCCCGAACGCACCGATCCGCCGGCAGGCACGTAGGTTGCGATCCCTGCGGCGCGAATCATCCGGCCCAACCGCAGATTCGCCCGGTCGTCCTCGGTTCCGGGGACATCGACCATCTCCAAAAGAGCGATCTGCGGCCAGTCGCGCATCATCTGCGCGAAGGCTGCGGGCGAACGCACATCGGTGATATCGACAAGCGCCGCCCTGTTTCCGTCCAGAACGCGAAAAGGCCCGTAAGTCGCAACACCTTCAGGGACAGGTGCAGAGGGCTGCCCGGTGCTCTGGCCGGAAACGAAGCGTTCACTGCCGCCATCGAGATCGCGAATCTCGACCTCGATGAACTCATAAGCGATTTCCTGCGCTGCCACGGGGGAAGCGGCAAGCGCAAGACACATCGATACAAGAACGGCTAGCGAACGCATGCCAACCGAATAGCGGGAGAGGGTTTACCGGAGAGATGATGGGAAAGGTTATTGCCACAATGCGCGGCATGGTTAATTTCGTCTTGCGGATTTCACTCCGAAACGGGCCAAACCGCTCGACTCTGCGGCGCGTCTGGGTCATCACGATCCGTAAAGATACGCATGGGGATGAATTTTGGTCGCGCTTGTATCGACGGTTGCCTATCTCGGACTCGAAGCCCGCGGTGTGGAAGTGCAATGCCAGATTGCGCCGGGCATGCCGAAGTTCGGGATTGTCGGCCTGCCGGACAAGGCCGTGGGCGAAAGCCGCGAACGGGTTCATGCCGCGCTTGCGGCGATGGGGCTTTCACTGCCGCCGAAGCGAATCACGATCAACCTCTCGCCCGCCGATCTGCCCAAGGAAGGCTCGCATTACGATCTGCCGATCGCGCTCGCACTGCTGACCGCGATGGGGGTTTGCGATGCCGAACAGCTTGTCGATTTCGTTGCCGTCGGAGAACTGGCGCTTGACGGGCGCATCGTCCCCTCACCCGGCGTATTGCTGGCCGCGCTGCATGCAAGCGGCGAGGACAAGGGATTGATCTGCCCGGGCGCGCAAGGTTCCGAAGCACGCTGGGCAAGCGGCATTCCGATTATCGCCGCGCCCGATCTGGTGAGCCTGCTCAACCATCTCAAAGGCACGCAAACGCTTCCCTTGCCCGAGCCCGGAGTGGCACAGCCACGCGCGCATGGCCCCGATCTGAAACAGGTCAAAGGCCAGGAAACAGCCAGACGCGCGCTCGAAATTGCCGCCGCGGGGGGGCACAACCTGCTCATGTTAGAGCCTATTACATAGCTTCGGATTTGAGTTGCCTTCGTTTAGATCATTTACGCAAGCATCATGCCCCGTGGGCCGCTGTGACGTGTCCCGAGTGCGCCTTATCTCCAAGGGAAAAAAGGGCTAGGAGCACTTAGAGCGCACCCACAGGCCGCCCGTACGCAGCCTCAAGATTTCCTTGGTGGTATCGCGCCAGCGACAATCAAATGTAAGTCTCGATAGGGAGCCTTCAGCACATATCGCTGTGATTTACCGGAAGCGTTTCTGCGCCTGATACTGACCTCTTCGATTACACCGTTACGGAGCAACCGTGTGATAGCATGTTTGTCGCGCATGTTAGCGGTGATCGCCCCATCTTCGAGCAGGCCGGTTAGCATCTTCCCGCCTCGAACGGGGTCGTCGGAGAACGCAGCAACCACCCGTGCAATCAGATCGCCTAAATCTCCCATGTGTGCTTCATCTGGCCCAGCGAGCAATACGCCGAAGTCTTCCCAACGCACAGCGTTGCATGCGCGTTGTCGTTCCCTTGCAACAATGGCAAGTAGCCTATCGCTCGGCGAGGTATTCGGAAGGTCACGGTTGTCACCCTTGCCCTTGCGGACGACCTCGAACCGAATGCGATCTGCGGTTTTGGCATAGACCTTGAGGTCTCTCGTTCCGGCCAAGTGCCCGGTTATGGCGAAGCAATCATTATCCCGCTCGAAGCCAAGTTCCTTGCTCGTACCGTAAAGGCGTGCACGAGCCGTGTGATCGGCCGCGAGAAGCGAGAACGCACCTCGTCGTACCGCCGACTGCGCAGAGGGGTGATACCGCTCGAAATAGGTCTCGATCTGTGGAACGCTGACACTCGACCATTCTAAGTCAATCCTGCCGTCTTGATGCAGCAGAACATGATTACCTTCTTCGACCGCCATCTCCTCATATTCCGTCAAGAGCAGCGCGCAGACCCGTTGCACCTGCTCTACGTAGATCGGCATGAATGCAGCGAAAACATCTTGGCCGAGGCGGTTCCGGAGGGCCTTCCAGTGGTTGAGAAAGTTGGAGCCGCCGTCCAGCCCGCGTAACATCAGGCAGGGGTCTGTGAGGGCGAAGAACCGATCCGGGGCAAGATTGGCGATACGGTCCAGAAAGTCTGGCCTTCTACCCATTCTCGCCCAAATGTGAGCCAGCGTCAGCGTAGGGTTCGCAGAGATGTTGATAGTAATCTTGCCTTGTCGCCGACGGACAGAACCAACCTCCAACTCGGTATATCCGAAGGTTGAGCGAGCGTCCTTGTATGATGCAACGGGAAGCGAATACGGATGACGTCCGGGCCGACGAAACCAATCCACATGTGGGATGGATAATCGTGTCGAGAAATATTCGCGGCCATTCGACAGCGTAGTGGTCCAGCCACCAGTCACCTTGATCTTCATGTGATCCACGCCCCATTCCCAAGGTTCAGGAACAAGGTGGGGATCAAATCCTATGAGCCGATTTCGACGATCACGCCATCTATGACGAAGCAGAGACGGCTTTCGCTTCCCCGTCACTGGCTATTATCCCCTCTCAAGGCACTATCGCACCCACTATAGTAGGCGAAGTGTTTGCCGCCCCTGCCTGACTGGTCTCTTCGGCGAGCGCCGGAACCCCGCATCGGTCTTCGCACCAACCATATCAAGCATCTGTTTGAAGATCGTTTCGCCCTCGGCTTCCGCAATGCGCGCCCGTTTTTCAAACGGGTTCTTGACAGCGTTCAATGATGTGATCGCCTTTCCGGCCTCCGTTTTCGGGCCAGTTGCACTCGCCCAAGGTCGCGTCTGCCGGATGATCTCGGCCTGTCGCTTCCTTCGCTCTGGTGTCCACGCTGATTTGGTACCCATGATCGCAAATCCTGTTCATTCCGTTCTCGGGCATACCATCGTTCGCCCCAGCTTCCCAGAACCTATTAAATACTGTATTTTCAGCGTGTTGAATAACAAATGGTCCTCACTTCGTCATTTGCGCAGAGACACTTATTGGTAGTCTTCTTTATTTTCGCCTCGGACGAAATGAGTGGCGTGCCCTGCGAAGTAAATCTGGACTGTGCCGCCTATGAGGCCAAATGCAATCCGAGCGGACATCGCTGCCGCTCCAATGCCAAGGCTTGTGTCCGGGTCAGTTCCCTGACCGGGATTTTCGCCACCCATGCACACCCCTTATGTCGCGTCACGAAGGCAGGCCATTCGTCCGGACGGCGAAAGCGCCTGTGCACATGGAAATGACAGGACTTACAGATCGGTTTCGATAACAGCGGGCGACCATAGAGTTCGGAATGGAAATGGATATGGCCGCTACTACCGCACACTGAACATTCACGTGGTTGCGGGAGCAGGCCCATGCTCAGAGCGATCCGTACGATTTGCCAGCCACGGATACGCTGTTCCCCAGTGTACCCATTGTAGGGTCCGGGCACTCCCCAGCCCCACCTCGGCAATGGCGTGCCACAATCAATCGCCGCCTCGACCATTCGTTGCAGCCGGACGTCTTCGGGAAGTTCGCCTTCAGTCCATGGCTGGTCCGGGTCGCAATCGCTCAAGGCAACGTCGCGGAAATATCGAGTATGACCCGGCTGATCTTCCTCACGCCATCTCGAACTGACGATAGGAGTGCGGCCTGCATATCTGGCGACAAATCGGCCTGCTGGCCTTCGACCGTGACGCCGTGAAGGTCTTCCAGTGCCATGGTGAGCGCAGCGAAAAGTTCCGGAACGTCCTTCACGCCGGTTCCTCCGCCAACAGACGGTAAACGGAGGCTCTGGATATTGAGAGGCGCTCGGCAATCGAGGCTGGCTTGAAGCCCTGTGCCGACAATTCCCTGATCTCCGGAAGTTTGCGACGGGCGGTCGGTGCCCTTCCCTTGTACTTTCCAGCGGCCTTGGCTTTTGCGATCCCTTCACGCATCCTCAACTTTTGGAGTTCCAACTCAAATTGAGCCATGGCGGACAATACCGTGAGGACCAGCTTGCCCGTTGGCGATTGCGTATCGACTTCGGACCCTCCGAAATCAAGGATGCGCAAGGCTACTCCCTTGGCCTGCAATCGGTCGATGATCCGAAGTAGATCGGCTGTTGAGCGACAAAGCCGGTCCAGCCGGGTCACGACCAACGTGTCGCCGTCCCGGACGAAATCTAGCGCCGTTTCCAACTGCTCGCGATGAGCAACCGAGGAGACCTGCTCACTGAATATCCTCTCGGTGCAACCCGTTGCAGCGAGGTCTCGGAGTTGCGCATCTAGACCTGCGACCTGATCGAATGTCGATGTGCGCGCATAGCCGACCAGCATCTTCTATCCCTCTGAAAAACCATTGCTTTCAGCCTAGGAAGGCAGTGGGTCAGAGCAAGCCCAAAGTGACGAAAAGCTCCGATTTCTGCGGGTTTCGCCGTTTAGGTCGCGAGGGGAAATTTCAAACCGAACCGAACGTCAGCTTTCGGAAAGAAACATGGAGCCGTTGAATGACCGAATAGTCGGGCGGGCAGACGTTAAGTTAGTCTCCCTTGCCGCTTTGCGAACAGTCCTCGACTTCCTTGTCACGCGGCTCCGACAAGACGCACAGCGCCTCTCCGTCGAGCGAGCAAGTGAACCCGTTTCCGCCGCCGGAGCATTCCTGCGACAGTTCACCAAGCCGAGCCTCAATCAGCTTTGCGTTGCCCGCGCGAGCCAACCCACTGCAAGCCGTTTCGGCTTCCTCGGCTGCTCTGGTCTGCGCAAGCGACAGCGCCGCATCCTGACTGGATTGCGGTTCCGCACCCATCTGAGCGATATAGATGGGTTGCGGTCGTTCCACTTCTTCCCAATGCCGTTCCGCCGAAGGCTCGGCCCCGTCCAACCTGCCCTGCGCCTCTTGCGTATAGTGTCCATCAGGGTGGGCCTTCAGGAAAGTCCGCAACGCGGTGCAGTCGTCCCTGTCGGTCTGCTCCCAATCGCTGGCTTCAGCCGCGCTTGGCCAATCGAGGAGGTTTAGATTGTCGAACGCTCCAAGGAGCGTGGCCGGAGCGGCCAGCAGCGCGAAGACTGCCGGAACGATAGCAATCACGTGCCGAATGAGCATGTCTCGCGGAGCACGCGGTGGAGGCGGGTCCATTCCTGCCACCTTGAACTTCGCGCCTGCGACAAGATCGCGCATGTAAAGGTTGCCGCCAAGCAGCTTGCGCCAGCCATCCGGCTCGGAGCGCCACCCGCGCACGTCGTAGACAGTGCACCCGCTCAGGTTGGGTGGGAGCGAAACGTCGTCAATGAGGACGCAGATGGCCTTGTTGGCATCCAGAGCCGCACGTGCAAGCGTATGAAACTGTCCAGCTTCCTCAGATGCACTGTGTTCGCTCCAGATCAGGATCGCACAGCGCGACGCAGCGATAGCTTCAACGATTTCCGGATGCTCGTGTTCCGCGTCGTGATCGATCCGAAGCCACTTCACATCCTGCCAGTCTGTCACAAGCGCATCAAGCATTGGCGGAATACGCGCTTCGTCGCGCTGGTCGGAAAGCAGGACGATCTCACTCATTGTCAGCTGCCTCCATCTCCTTGGCCGCATTGGTTTTTGCTATGGCCAAAAACCTCTCATCGGCCGGATTGAGGATGCCTTTGTCCTTCATGGATTGAAGCTGGGCAACCACGTCTTTCCAACTGCCCGTTCCAGCCTCTGCCAGCTTCCAATACGAAACGAACAGGTCCCGCGGCGCTTCGGCTGACGTCTCGTCGGCCTTGGCAAGACGCTTGGCTATCTCCAGCGCCTGATTGTAGAGGCTCCGCGCTTCCCCGAGCCTGCCTTGCGCCTTCGCGACATCGCCAAGTTCGTTGTAGCCTATCATCAGGTCGCGTTGGGCCTGTCCCGAACTCGGATCGAGCTTGGCAAGGCGGCGGCGTATCTCCAGTCCCTGCGAGTGAAACTCTTGTGCCTCCACCAAGTCACCTTGCGTTTCGGCAAGACGGCCAAGGTTCAGGTGGCTGATGGCTAGATCGCGCT
>CAMYJW010000025.1 GCA_947258815.1 uncultured Sphingomonadaceae bacterium | reverse complement strand
CGAATTGTGAGGTTGTGCATCGCCATGGCCGCACCTCACAAATCGAAATCTAGGGCTTGAAGCTGTGCTTCCCATTCCTCCAATGTGCCGAATAGCTGGTTCGAAGTTTCACCTTCGAGGCGCGCCAATATCCGATTGCCCTTAAGCGCCGGGCGGCCACGTCCGTGACCTTGGCTTTCCTCGCATAAGCTCGGGCGGCCGGTCGGCCTTACGAACCCTTTCGGGTTCGAAGTCGCGCCTTTCATGCGCGCCATTTGATTGGGCGCAATGAATTGGTCGTTGCGATCTGCGCAAACTGTTTGCATGACAAGCAAAAGTGGGGAGCAATTATGACCGGACATGCCAGGATCGAAAAATCCCTGAGAGCGAAGCTGGCGGAGTTGCTTGAGCGCGCCGAAGCGATTGAGGACGATCTGCGTCATGAACTGGACGCGGATTCATCGGAACAGGCCGTCGATCTCGCCGATGATGAGGCGCTTGCGGGCATCGACGATGTCTTGCGTCAGGAAATTCACGAGATTCGGCAGAGTCTGCTGAGGATCGAGGATGGCAGTTACGGCATCTGCGTGTCGTGCGGCGGAGCGATCAGCCCGGACCGCCTCGAAGCGCTGCCAACCGCAACCAGATGTATTGCCTGCGCCTGACAATCGGGACATTTCGCAGCCATTTTGAATCTAACGTGATTCTATCGCGCGATTTCGCTTGAATCGGCGAATCGAAAGTGATTCAAGAGAGTCATGCCAATGTTCCGCAATCAGCCGAAAGTCGCTCGCGAAAGCCTTGTTCAGGGGTTTGCGCTGGTGTGTCTGCTGTTGCTTGGCGGCTTTGCGATTGCAGGCCCCAGCGGCGTTATCGCCTGGAATGAGAGCCAGCGGTTGCTTGAATTGCGCGAAGCTCAGCTTGAACGGCTTTCAGGGGAGCGGGAGCAACTGCGTAACCGCGTGGATTTACTCGATCCCGATCATGCAGACCGCGATCTTGCGGGGCAATTGCTGCGCAGCCATCTCAATGTCGCGCGGCCTGATGAAATGGTGATGCTGCTCGATTGAGGGCGCGTGTGCCAATGATCATATAATGTCGGATTTGGCGCGGTAGCGGCTTTCGTCGTGTGCCAACATCACCTATATCAGGAGTTGAACATTCAGCTCAGGAAATTTTCGTTGTCCAAATCCCCCAGGTCAAAAAAACAATCCGCAGTCGAAGATACCGATTTTGCACTGCGCAGCCTTCAACAAGCCCATCTCGCGCAGCCGCGTTACAAGGCGAGCAAGGAGGAACTGCTTCGGCTTTATGAGCAGATGCTGCTTATCCGCAGGTTTGAAGAGCGGGCAGGGCAGCTATACGGCCTCGGCCTGATTGGCGGCTTCTGCCATCTCTATATCGGCCAGGAGGCCGTCGCGGTGGGGCTTCAGTCCGCACTGGATGGTGGCAAGGACAGTGTCATTACCGGCTATCGCGATCATGGGCACATGCTGGCCTACGGGATTGAGCCCAAGGTGATCATGGCGGAACTGACCGGCCGGGAAGCGGGTATTTCAAGAGGCAAGGGCGGTTCGATGCACATGTTCAGCACCGAACATGGCTTTTATGGCGGACATGGCATTGTCGGCGCGCAGGTGCCTCTGGGAGCGGGCCTCGCCTTTGCGCACAAGTATCGCGAAGATGGCGGCGTCTGTCTGGCCTATTTCGGCGATGGCGCGGCCAATCAGGGCCAGGTTTACGAAACGTTCAATATGGCCAGCCTGTGGGATTTGCCGATCGTGTTCGTGATCGAGAACAACCAGTACGCGATGGGCACGGCTGTAAAGCGTTCGTCCGCCGAAACAGAATTTTACCGGCGTGGCACGGCGTTCCGTATTCCCGGAATGGACGTGAACGGCATGGATGTGCTTGAGGTGCGGCAGGCTGCCGAAGTGGCCATAGATTTCGTGCGGAAAGGAAATGGCCCGGTTCTGATCGAGCTCAATACCTATCGTTATCGCGGTCATTCGATGTCCGATCCGGCGAAGTATCGCAGCCGGGACGAAGTCAAGGAGGTCCGCGAAAAGAGCGACCCCATTGAACGCGCCAAGGCCGAACTGATCGAACTTGGCGAAAGCGAGGAGAGCCTCAAGGCGCTGGACAAAAGGATCCGCGCGCAAGTGAGCGAGGCGGCCGATTTTGCGGAAAGTTCCCCGGAACCGGACCTTGCCGAGCTTTACAAAGATGTCCTGGTTGAGAATTACTGATGGCGATTGAACTGAAAATGCCCGCACTGTCGCCCACCATGGAAGAGGGTAAGCTTGCACGGTGGCTGGTCAAAGAGGGCGACGAGGTTTCCTCTGGCGATATTCTCGCAGAGATCGAGACGGACAAGGCGACGATGGAGTTCGAGGCTGTCGATGAAGGCACGATCGAGCGGATTCTGATCCCCGAAGGAACCGAAGCTGTGACAGTGGGAACGGTCATCGCGTCTATTGCCGGTGAAGGCGAAGCAACGCCGAGCGGTGGCGAGCCCGTGCAGACCGAGGCACAGGCAGCAGATCCGCCGGCGGTTCCGGTTCCCGCGAACAAGCCGCCGAAGCCGGTTGCCGCGCGTCAGCCGGCAAGCGATCCGGCCGTGCCCGAAGGCACTGCAATGAAAACCCTTTCCGTTCGCGAGGCATTGCGCGATGCGATGGCCGAGGAAATGCGCAGGGACGATCGTGTTTTCGTGATGGGTGAGGAAGTCGCCGAGTATCAGGGGGCTTACAAGGTCACACAAGGCCTGCTGGATGAATTCGGCCCCAAGCGCGTGATCGACACACCGATCACCGAATATGGGTTTGCCGGGATTGGCGCGGGGGCGGCGATGGGCGGTTTGCGCCCGATCGTCGAATTCATGACATTCAATTTCGCGATGCAGGCGATCGATCACATCATCAATTCGGCGGCCAAGACGAATTATATGTCGGGCGGCCAGATGCGGTGTCCGATCGTGTTTCGCGGGCCGAACGGTGCGGCCAGTCGCGTGGGCGCGCAGCATAGTCAGAACTACGCGCCGTGGTATGCGCATGTTCCGGGGCTGGTGGTGATTGCACCATACGATTCAGCCGATGCAAAGGGTCTGCTCAAGGCCGCGATCCGCAGCGAAGACCCGGTTGTATTCCTGGAAAACGAACTGGTTTACGGGCGCGGTTTCGAGGTTCCCGATCTTGAAGACCACGTGTTGCCGATCGGCAAGGCGCGGATCATGCGCGAAGGCAGCGATCTGACGATCGTGAGCTACTCGATCGGCGTTGGCCTGGCGCTTGAAGCGGCTGATACGCTGGCAGGTGAGGGGATCAGCGCGGAAGTGATCGATCTGCGCACGTTGCGGCCGCTTGATCGTAATGCGGTCCTGCAAAGCCTGGCGAAAACCAATCGCCTGCTGATCGCTGAAGAGGGGTGGCCGCAATGCTCCGTCGCGTCGGAGATCATTGCGATCTGCATGGAAGACGGTTTTGACGATCTTGATGCACCCGTTTTGCGGGTATGCAATGAAGATGTGCCTTTGCCTTATGCGGAAAATCTTGAAAAAGCGGCACTTATTGACGCGGACCGGATCGTGGAGGCCGCGCGAAAAGTGTGTGCCTGATGCGCTCCACGCGTCTCGGAATTTAGCACCATTCCAAGGAGGTCAGCGGCGACCACCCGAGGAACCGCCGCGCCCGCCGGACGATGCTCCGCCGCGTCCGCCTGAAGACGCTCCACCGGCTGATGTTCCACCAGACGACGCGCCACCTGTCGATCCTCCGCTTGAGGAGCTTCCGCCTGTGGAGCCGCCGCCAGACGACGATCCGCCACCGCTTGAGGATGCGCCCTCGGAAGCGCCGCCTGAAGATGCCCCGCCGGAACTGCCGCCGGATGAACCTTCATCGTCAGAGAAGGAATTTTCAAAGTTCGCACAGCCGGCAATGGAATCGGGCGATCCCGAATCGCGCTGATATATCTGTGTCAGATCCCGGTCCGCTCGCACCGTGAACGAGGACACGGCAGTGATCGTCGGTTCCCCGACGAACGCGGTCGAAACGAGCGGCTGATAATCGTAGGCGATTTCCACGAACATCACGGCTTCGCCGGGAAACGCGATAACTTCGTAGCCCGTTGGCCCCATGCCTTCGGTAAGGCGATCATTGACCGCACCATAACTGGAGGGCCAGGATTTTGTCCCCATGCAGCGCTGCCAGCTGATAAACTGGTCGTCATCCTCATCGACTTCGAGACTGCTGACGATGACCCGCCCGTTGTCGAACAGATTCATCGACGATCCGCTCTGGATATGTGCGCCAAGCAGCAGATCGTTGATATCCGATTCATATATCTTGCGGTTCTCCAGCGTCGAGGTGTCGCCAATGCGCGAGGCATTATCGGCGATATGCACGGCGAGCTGGCTGACGCGCATGTTCATGACGCCAAAGTTCGCAAGCTCCACGCCCCACAGGCCCGCGGTAAGGAACAGCGGCAGCGACAAGGCAAGTTCGGTCGTCGCGACGCCAGAAATATTGCGCGCCAATCTGCGCAGCAAGGGTGATTTCCCGGTCATGCGCAACTTCCGATCGCTGTTCGTTCGGCCTGGGGGCCATATGGCTGATTACGCAATACCGTCCTGACGACGAGCGTCATGTCGTTTGACTGGCCGATGAGATTGGCGATCGGAAACGCGCGTGGATAAGTGACGGTCACTTCATACATCACCGCATCGCGCGCACCGCCAAAACCGCTGGAACCGCGGTTGGGATCCCAGCTGCCGTTTCCGTTTGCGTCCTCGAACGGTTCGCCATTGTCGCACGCGCCATTGTTGTTAACGTCATCAAAGTCTTCGGGCTGATTGACGTCTGAGAACGTGGTATATGATGTGCGTTTGAAGGCTGTTGTTGCGCCGGGCGCGACAACATTCACCATCTCGGTCACTTTCGCGTCGAGAGTGGATTCGCGTGATTGGGCACCTTCGATCGTGGAATCGCGTGCGGCTTTCTGGATCGCTCCATTTAGCACCGAGGACGTGTACATGTTGTAGCCCAGATCGAACACGCCCATCATGCTCACCAGCAGCACCGGCGCGATCAGCCCGAATTCGACTGCGGTGACCCCGCGCTTGTCATCGCGGAGACGCTGGCAGAACGCGCGCGTCATTTCGAAACCCTCAGTTCGGCAAGCGATTTGGCGATCTTGTTGAACGTATCGGTCAGTTCGTCGGTATTATCTGCCTGAAACCAGTGCCCATCACCCGCGCACTCTTTCATCACGTCGTTCATTGTCGTGCCGAAGCCGATAACCCACACCGTGACGTTGCGCTTCTTCACTTCGTTGCAGGCGTGATAGAACCGAAGCTCGATAACGCGGTCGATCAGCGGATCGGGGCGGTTGGTCCAGCGCCGGAGTTCCAGCATCTCCAGACCATAGGCACCGTAAGCGATGTCCAGCGGCTGGGTCTGGCCGTCGGTCAGGAAGATGAGATGGCGCGACGTATCCTGGTTCGGACGGTTTGCATTTTCCGCTGCGAACAGGCCTGATGGTGAAATCAGGCGCCCGCCCCAGATCATGCCAATGTCGTGATAGGTCTGGCCCTGAACGTTCAGGCCGTCGACGTATGTGGCTATTTCGGCGCTATCCATTTCCTGAAGTTTCTGCGCCGGATTGGGGCAGGCGATCAGGGATGGATACCAGGCCGGCTTGAAATAGTCGTGTTCGTATTCCTTTTCCGGAATGCTCCAGCTGTTGGCATTCTGGTTTTTTAGCGCCCGCGCCCAGACGATGTCGGGATACATCGGGCGCCACTGCGTGGCCGGGTTCGCGGAATCTGGCACCAGATCAAGGTTGAGATCGAGCGCGCGCGACGTATCGATGGCTTCCATCTTGGTGTAGATTTCATAAGTGTCGCGTTCTTCGACGCAGCCTTGCGTTTCGGCCCGCCAGTTGCTGACATCCATCGTTACCGGCTTGTAAAGCCAGCTTTCCTCACCCTGCGGATATGTGACCTTGTCAAACTCGTTGACGTAATCGGTATAGGTGCGTTGCCACACGTTGCAGGTCGATCCGCTGGCCGACGTCCAGTGGTTTGTCCCGTTGGACGTGCGGCGATAGTGTTGCGTGGTTATGGTTCCGGCAGGCGGCCCGGCATAAGGCTCGCTCGTTTCGGAGATCAGAACGTCGTCGCTGACAACAGTATTGTTCGGATTGGCGCGGTTGCACTTGTAGTAGCCGGAGCGAAACTCTCCGCTGCCCGATTGCCACACGCCGGGATAGCTGTCGATCACCTGCTGGCTCGACGTGCCGGAAATATACCGCCAGTTGATCCAGTCGGTTTGCGCGTCGACAGTATCCTCGTCAACAACCCGCTCGCGGGACTGATAGGTCCATTCATCGACGACCCAGTCATCGGCCAGCAAATGGCCGACATTGACGTTCGTGGCATAAGGCACAAATCCATAGCGAATCCGCGTGCCCGCCGATTTGCTGCCTTCGACTTGCGTATGGAAATCTTTCACCACCTGGCGCAGCGCGTCGATGCGGCTTCCGCCGCCGCCCGGACTGGCCCCGGACATTGAGCCGGTCGTATCGAGGACGAACATGATATCCGTGTCGCTGAAGCTGATCTGCGCTTCGCATTCGACGCTGATATCAACCTTGCTGGTGCCGAAAACGCCCATCACCGTTGTCGGGACTTTTACCGAGGCCTTGCCGCTGATTGCATAGTCTTCTTCCAGCGACATGGTGAAGCTGCGGTCTTCGCTGCCATAGGCACCGTTGCGAAAGTTGATATTGAAGAAGCGGTTGCCGACATCCGATGCGGCATCGGGCACAAGGCCGTCTGCAACCACGGCTGAGCCCAGCGCCTTGCGCGCGGCGAGGGTGCCGGCGTCGCAGGCCTGCTGCAGACGGGCGGTTGAAAGGTAGGAGCGGCTCATATCGATTCCGCCACCGATCAGCGCCAGCAATGGCGCGATGGATGCGGCGATGAGGATAACCGCGTTACCCGCGCGATCATGCACCAGCCGCCTGAACAAGGCGCCGCCTGCTGCTTTCAGGTTTCGTTTCCGCTTCGCTTGCATGGTTCGGGGTCGAACTCCATCTGATCTTGCCCGAACGATAGCTGGCAACCCGTAACGGCTTGACCAACGAAACTGGTTAATTTGGATAGATTTTCAGAACCTGGGAAATGGCGCAGAGGATTCGCACCCTGGCCCACTTCACCTGCGCACCTGAATTGAACAGGAGCACGCGCCCTTAGTTGTCAGGGACGATAATCGCGTGGGTTTTGGTGACTGTCGGTGGTTCAATGTCCATCGGCATCGCCAGATCAAGCGGAACATACGTCAGTGTCAG
This sequence comes from uncultured Sphingomonadaceae bacterium, assembly GCA_947258815.1. Lineage (GTDB taxonomy): Bacteria > Pseudomonadota > Alphaproteobacteria > Sphingomonadales > Sphingomonadaceae > Novosphingobium. Next base: position 116,513 of record CAMYJW010000025.1, on the reverse strand, counting down.
GTTGAACCTTTTCGCTCCGGTTATCCCGCTGGGGACTTCCGCAGCCGCGACTGTCAAGCGCTCCAGTGGAAGACTGTAAGGCGCGCTATCAGCGATCGACTTCGCCACTTGCTCGATCTGATCGGCATCAAGCTTATTGTTTTTCTGGTATTCAACCACGGTGTAGCGGTTCGCATCGAAAGCAATCGATCGTACTGAATTGAAGCTTTGCATGTGAACGCCGATGGTCAGCACACCCATCATGAGCAAGATCAAAGTCGGCGCCAGCAGGGCAAATTCAATCGCCGCAACGCCTCTCGTATCATCAATAACGTTTCTGAATTTCATGACAGCTGAATCGTTCTGTTGACCGATTACTCGAGATCACCCGAAACGCCGATCTTTGTCCAAATGGGTGAGTACGTGTCTGAAAGTTGCAGCTTTATGTAGGTCGAAACCACGGTATCTTCGTCGTTGCCATGCTCTTCATCGGCACCCTGACCGTTGTTTCCTCCATCGCAGGCATCGGCTGACGAGACAAAGTCAGCATCTGCGTTGCATCGGTAATATTTCGTGACTGTCACCTGGTCTTCATCCAGATCGAGCGAGCCTTCGAGCATTGCTTCCAAATGCTGAGTGTTGGTGTGAGCGCCGACATTTGCAGCCAGAACGACAGCCATTGCCTCTGAAGCGCCACTTTGGAGTTCGTGCTGACGCGCGACCATATGGCTCACTTCAAAACTTCCGATCGCCATCAGGATGAGGACCGGCGCAACAAAGGCGGTCTCGATCACGACTGTGCCTTGGCTGTCGTCAAGGAGCCTGGCGTCAAGGAGCCTGGTGAAACGCGCGCAAAATTTCTGAATCGAGTTCATCATGCGATCAGCCTCACTTCCGCGATCGATGTGCCGACTGATGTCGTCTCCTCAGTCGGACAAAGTGTCTGCAGGTTGGCGTTGCCCGAAACCCGGATTCTCCATGCGGATATCTGAAGGCACTGTGCGGCAACTTCGGCGGTGCCAAGAACGGTTATTTCCCCGGATGGCAGGTAGATCAGGCCTTCAATCAGTGAATTTGAGTTGCCGTTAAGGGTATGTCCGGGATTGGGAGGATTGTTGTTGCGATCCTCAAATACCAGCATTCCCTGATAATCGTCGGCGTTCGCTGCATAGGCTGTGCCGGCAAAGTCGGCGGCTTGCATCGGGGTCAGCGTGACCTTGTTGTTGTTGCCGTTTCCGCCGAACTTCACCCGCGCACCGTTCTTGAGGACAAACATGACGTTGGTCCCGGTGACATCATAGTTTGCAGTGAGATCGAGCACGCCGCCGTCGATCACATAGATTCCCGGGTTCAGGACTGTTGTGCATTTGACAACCAGGCCGCCGTTGTATGTTCCAGGGTTAATTGAAGCGAATGCTTTGTTTCCCTTGCCTTGGCAGTTGTAGCTCTGAGCGGCGGGATTGTCGGGCGGAGTAAGGCTCGCGTAAATGTCCTCGAGACCTTGAACACCTTCGGTTACGACGCCTTCATTATCTTCTGGAACGCTTGCCGTGCCGCAAGTTGCAATCGAGTCGGTGATAACCGTTGCGGACCCATCAATCACAACGGCGTCTTCCTCGCACGAAAGGGCGGCAAGTCCGCAGCGCGCGTTGACCGTGGCATTGCCACCAATGTCGAGCACGCCTGTTTCATCAGCCAGAGCCACAAGGCAGGCGTTGAAATTCGAACCGTCCTTGAAACTCGCCTGTGCCTTTACGCTGACAGTCACTGCCCGACCCATTACGATGTTGCTGAAGGGCAGAGCTTCGGTGACGGACGCGGTTACGATCACGCTATTGTCGGTTCCCCCCGCGTGGTCGGCGAGGAGTATTGACTTCTGGGATGCGAAATTTTTTGTGACCGCGCGGTTTGCACTGAATTCCTGATAGGCGCGGATCCGGTACGCGTTTTTGGAATTTTTGTTGGAAAGGGCCCACGCTGCGCCGATTGCTGCCTGGTCAACCGAATGCTGCAACTCGCGCTTCCACATGAACCATTGCGACAGGTCCACCGCCAGCCCCGCGCCGCCGATCAACACCGGCAAGCCAAGCGCTGCAAGCATTGCGGCGCCGCCGCTTGTGTTCGACCGCAGCTTTCTTATGAGCTGGTGTGTAGCCTTGAACATCTACTGCCCCTGAAATAAATCGTCCTTTAATGCTCCATTTTAGAGCGCGATTGATGACCGGGGCTCTAAACCTTGCGGTAAATTATGGCTTAATGCGTTTTAACCGGCGCTCCACTCAGTCACGCAGATGCGCGCGGCGGACGCTGGCAACCAGTTCAGGAGCAGACATAATCGGCACGGATGAACACACGTCTTCGGATTTGCTTGAAACTCTGCCGGTTTTGCAGCGTTTTGCGCTGGCTTATTGCCCCGCCGCCGCGAAGCCGGAAACCTTGGCGCTGTTCGCACTTGATGCGCGGCTGGCGGGAATTGTGCGATCTGCAAGCGAACCGATGCTGGGGCAGATAAGGCTGGCATGGTGGCGTGAGATACTTGCCAAACCGGCGGACGAATGGCCCGTTGGCGATCCGCTGCTGGCGCGGCTCGAATGCTGGCAAGCTCAGGCGAAGGCTCTCGGGAAACTCGTCGATGGATGGGAAGCCCTGGTTGTGGACGGCATCCTGTCGCTTCCGGCGATGGATCATCTGGCAAGCGCGCGCGGCGATGCATTTGCCGCGCTTGCCCGCCTGCTTGATGAGGACCGTTGCCGGGAAGCCGCGTCGCGCATGGGCCGCAACTGGGCGCTTGCGGATATTGCTCTCAGGCTGCGCGATCCGGCGGAACGCGACGCGGCGGTTGGACTGGCAAGAAAGCAGAACTGGGATAGTGTTCGCATGCCAAGGCGGCTGCGCGCATTAAACGTGCTGCACGGGATCGCCGCGCGCCAGATCAGGCAAAGCACGGGGACGGATGGCCTCAGACGGGCGGACCTGCTGGCAGCGGTTCGGATTGGATTGTTGGGACGATGATCGGCTGCTACTCAACCATCGAAAGATGGGGTGCCCGATGAATCGCACATTGCTTGGCGCGCTGGGCGCACTGCTTTTTGTTTCCGTTGGCCTGTTCTGGCTGCAGGGAAGGGCACAGGTTGAGGAAGGGCTGCCTCCGCCGGAACTTGAGGATTCGCTTGCCGAAGAACAGGAGAGCGATGCGGATGCCGACGCCGACGCGCTTCCCACTGCCGACGTAACCGGACTGAAAGGCCCGTCACCGCCGGAAGCGACAGAGCTTACGCGCGAACAGAGGCGGTTCGGACGCTATGATCGCGATCGCGATGGCCGGATCACCCGCAATGAAATGCTTTCCACCCGAACAAACGCGTTCCGCAAGCTCGACAAGGATGGCAACAATCTGCTGACATTTGAAGAATGGGCGGCCGGCACCGCGGACAAATTTCGCAAGGCCGATGCCAATGACGATCTGGAACTGTCGCCAAAGGAATTTCTGACGACCCGGCCCAAAAAGGCAAAAAAGCCGGCGTGCCGGTGCTGATCCGCAACCGATCGCTTATGCGGCGGCTGTTAACGAAGCGCGCCACCCTTCAAGATCTTCCTTCGCGCGCGACGTATAGGCTTCCTTGCGCTGCTTCTTTTTGACGTCATGCAGAGGCGGAAACAGCCCGAAATTGACATTCATCGGCTGAAAGCTCGCAGCCTCCGCGTCGCCGGTAATATGCGAGAGCAGCGCGCCCGTCGCGGTCGTCCGGGGCGGTGCCAGCCAATCGCTTCCGGTCAGCTCCGCCGCAGTCATAAGGCCCGTTAAAAGGCCAATGGCCGCGCTTTCAACATAGCCTTCACAGCCGGTGATTTGCCCGGCGAAACGCACATGGGGCGCGCTTTTCAGCCGCAATTGCCGGTCCAGCACGGCTGGTGAATTGATGAACGTGTTGCGATGCAGGCCGCCAAGACGCGCAAATTCGGCCTTTTCAAGCCCCGGAATAGTCCTGAACAGGCGGACCTGTTCGGCATGTTTAAGTTTGGTCTGAAAGCCGACCATGTTCCAGATTGAACCGGACTTGTTGTCCTGGCGAAGCTGCACCACTGCATAAGGCCAGCGCCCGGTGCGCGGGTTGTCCAGCCCGACCGGCTTCATCGGGCCATAGCGCAGCGTGTCTTCGCCGCGCGCGGCCATCACTTCGATGGGCATGCACCCTTCAAAATAGGACGTGTTTTCTTCCCACTGCTTGAACGATGTTTTCTCGCCCGAAATCAGGCCCGCGTGAAAGGCAAGGTATTGCTCCTTGTCCATCGGGCAATTGATGTAATCCTTGGTATCGCCCTTGTCCCAGCGCGATGCCATCCAGCAAATGTCCATGTCGATCGTTTCGCGATAGACGATCGGTGCGATCGCATCGAAGAACGCCAGCGCCTGCGCGCCGGTTGCCTCGCCGATGCTGCCCGCCAGTGCTTCGGCGGTCAAAGGCCCGGTTGCCACAATCGTCAGGCCATCGCTGGGCAGGCGATCAACCCGTTCGCGCACGATTTCCAGAGAGGGAAGGGCGGCCAGCGCCTTTTCAACCTCGGCGGAGAATACGTCGCGATCAACGGCCAGCGCCGATCCCGCCGGAACCTTGGCTTTTTCCGCCGCCGCCATCACCAGCGAATCGCACATCCGCATTTCGTGATGCAGCAAGCCGACCGCGTTTTTCGTGTCGTCATCCGACCGGAAGCTGTTGGAGCACACAAGTTCGGCCAGTCCATCGGTCTGATGCGCCGGGCTGCGCTCGCCGCCGTTTTCCGCAGGCGCACCGCGCATTTCCGATAAACGCACCGAAATACCCCGTTTTGCAAGCTGCCACGCCGCTTCGCTTCCGGCCAGTCCGCCACCGATGATATGAACTTGATGAGTCATAAGGATCGCCTAACGCTTGTGCGGTAACAAGGACAAGCGTTAGCTGATTCCGGCGCGGCGGATTGAGAGAGTAACCGATGCCAAAACGTGCCTTGCTGGAAAGACGGCCCTGGCTGCTGGCCAGCCTGATTGCCGCGTTTGCGTATTATCTGCTCAAAGATGCGACCTTTCCGGGTGTCTATCTTTTTCTCATTCAAGCCGCATCGCTGGTTCTTCTCACGGTGTATGCGTTGTTGCGCCATTCAGGCGGTGATGCGCGGTCTGTTGCCGGATTTATGGGGCTTTCGGGGCTGGGCGTTGTCGCCGTCGAACTGGATTTCTACATCGGATCGGTCATTCTGGTTCTGGCTTTGGCCCTGGGGATCGGGCTGTTTGTAAAATATCGGCGCGAAAACCTTGAATCCACGCAAAAGGCGGCTGCTGTCGCGTTGTTACTGCTGACACCGCTGATCTGCTGGCGTCTGCCGGTTGAGCGAACCGACGCGCTCACATTCGGGATCTTCGGGCTGGCGTTGGGCGCAATGGCGGCAAGTGCATGGGCAAGCCGGTTTCCGCGATATCGTGTCGGGCTTGGCGCGCTGCTGGTTGTTGCAGCGGGGATTATCACCATCGCAAGGGCAGGGCCGCTGCTCAACAGCGATTGGCCGGGGTTGGCGGGGTGGCCGCTCTATTACCTTGGGCATTTTCTGATCTGCACCGGGGTGATCCAGACTTTACGGCGGTTCTCAGCTGAGCACGGATAAGTCCGGCGTTCCGTCCTGATCGTGTTCAAGCGCGAAAACTCGGGTAATCGCGCAAAGCGGAAGCGGGCCGTAAACGTGCGGAAATTGCTGGCCCCCGCGTGAGATTTCCCATTTCACCGTCTCGCCAAGGCGTTCCAGATCGACAGCCGCGATGAACAGGCCGGACTGGTCTGCGAAGTGCTTGTCCAGCGTTTCGGCAAGCTGCGACGCGGTCGACAGGTGAATGAAGCCATCGGCCAGGTCGACCGGCGCGCCATCGAACACCTTGTCTCGCTGCAACGTATCATGCTGCGAGGATGTCAGCACTTTGTAGGCGGTGCTTTCGGTGCCGCTCACGCGTCGCCTTCTGCATCGCCGCCGGGTTCTGTTGGTGTGGGATTATCGCGATCGGGCGTTGTTTCGGGCTGCGTTTCCCCGGTGCCTCGACCGACCATTTCCTCAACAATCGCATTTTCCGCTTCGTTCTCGGGATCGGCCGTATCGTCGATCCGCACGGCGCTGACGATTGTTTCACCTTCAGCGACATCGAACAGACGAACACCCGCCGAACCGCGACCGATAATGCGGAAAGCCTTGTCCTCTGTTTCGGGATCATCGGCCAGATGGCGCAGATCAAGCGGCAGGCGGATCAGTTTTGCCTGATCGGTCACCAGCATCAGCTGTTCGCCATGATGAACCGGGAAGCTGGCAACAACCGGTCCGTTGCGCTTGATGTTGTCGATATTGATAAGGCCCTGTCCGCCTCTGCCGATCCGGCGATATTCATAGGCGGACGACACCTTGCCATAGCCGTTGGCGCAGACGGTGAGAATATACTGTTCTTTCTCAACCATTTGCGCAAACCGTTCGTCGGACAATGCCGGTTCGCCTTCCTTATCGGCTTTCCATGGCGCGAATTTAAGGAATTCCTCGCGCTCTTCCGGTTCGGTTCCGACCCGGTGGAGGATCGAAAGCGAGACGACTTCATCGTCTTTCTTCAGGTTCATCCCACGCACGCCGGTTGACGTGCGACTGCGGAATTCGCGCACATCGTCGCCGGCAAACCGGATGGCCTTGCCCGCGCGCGATGCCAGCAAAACGTCGTCTGTTGCATCGAGCAGGGCAACGCCGATCAGGCGGTCATCCGCATCATCGTCAAACCGCATGGCAAACTTGCCGTTCGAGGGAATGTTGGTGAACGCATCCATGCTGTTGCGCCGGACATTGCCCTTGGCGGTCGCGAATACGACGTTGAGCGCGCCCCATGTTTCCTCGTCTTCGGGAAGGGGAAGCACCGTGGCGATGGTTTCGCCGTCTTCCAGCGAGGGCAACAGGTTGACAATGGGGCGTCCGCGCGTGGTTGGCCCGCCTTCGGGAAGTTTCCACACCTTGAGGCGGTATACCTTGCCCGCGGTTGAGAAGAACAGCACCGGGTTGTGCGTGCTGGTCACGAACATCGAACTGATCGCGTCTTCTTCCTTGGTCGCCATTCCGGCGCGCCCTTTTCCTCCGCGATGCTGTGCGCGGAAGGTCGAAAGCGGTGTGCGTTTGATATATCCGTCCATGGTGACGGTGACGACCATATCGTCTCGCTCGATCAGGTCTTCATCGTCGATCCCGTCAATCGCGGCGGTAATTTCGGATACGCGCGGGGTTGCGAACGCTGCGCGCACTTCCACCAGCTCTTCGCGCATGACGCCATAAAGCTTCACACGATCCGCGAGAATGGAAAGGTATTCCTCGATCGCAATGGCAAGCTCTTTAAGCTCGTCACCGATCTCATCGCGGCCAAGCGCGGTCAGGCGGTGCAGCCTGAGATCGAGCAGCGCTTTCACCTGCACTTCGGAAAGCGTGTACTTCCCGCCGGCCAGATCCTCGTCGCCTTCCTCAATCGCTTCGACGAGGCGGATATAAGGCGCGATTTCGCCGATTGGCCATTCGCGTGCGAGAAGTTTTGCGCGAGCATCGGCGGGGTTTGAAGACCCGCGAATGATCGCGACCACTTCATCGAGGTTGGAAACCGCAACAACCAGACCAAGCAGGATATGGGCCCGGTCACGCGCCTTGTTCAGTTCAAACTTGGTGCGCCGGGTGATGACCTCTTCGCGAAACGAGATGAAGGCCTGAATGATATCGCGCAGGGCAAGCGTTTCAGGCCGGCCGCCGCGAATGGCCAGCATGTTGGCCGGAAAGCTCGATTGCGCAGGCGTATGGCGCCAGAGCTGATTGAGCACAACTTCCGCCGTGGCATCGCGCTTGAGATCGACGACAACGCGCACGCCTTCGCGATTCGATTCGTCTCGGATATCGGCAACGCCTTCGATGCGTTTGTCTTTCGCCGCTTCCGCGATTTTCTCAACCAGGTTCGATTTGCCGACCTGAAAGGGAATGGACGTGAGCACGATTGACTGACGATCGCCCCGGCCTTCCTCAATCTCATGGCGGCAACGCATAAGCACCGAGCCGCGCCCCGTCATATAGGCTGCCCTCGCGCCCGATGTGCCAAGGATCAGCGGCGCGGTCGGGAAATCGGGGCCGGGAATGATTTCGAACAGTTCTTCGGTGGTGATGGCCGGATTGTCCATCATCGCCAGACAACCGTCGATCACTTCGCCAAGGTTGTGTGGCGGGATATTGGTGGCCATGCCCACCGCAATACCGCCCGCGCCGTTTACCAGCAGGTTGGGGAACCGGGCCGGAAGAACCTGCGGCTCGCTGCGCGAACCATCATAGTTATCCTGAAAATCGACCGTGTCCTTGTCGAGATCGTCCAGCAGGCTGTTTGCAACTTTGGCGAGCCGCGCTTCGGTGTAACGCATCGAAGCGGGCGGATCGGGATCCATGGACCCGAAGTTGCCCTGACCATCGACCAGCGGCAGGCGCATCGACCAGTCCTGCGTCATGCGCGCGAGGGCATCGTAAATCGCGCTGTCGCCGTGCGGGTGATAGTTGCCCATCACGTCGCCGACGATCTTGGCCGATTTGCGATAAGGCCGCCCGGCGACAAAGCCGCCTTCCTGACTGGCATACAGGATGCGCCGGTGAACAGGTTTCAGACCATCGCGCACATCGGGCAGCGCGCGGGACACGATCACGCTCATCGCGTAATCGAGGTAACTGGTCTTCATTTCGTCGACGATGTCGACGTGGCCGTAGTTGCCCTCAGGGCCCGGAGGATCGAGAATTTCGGTGTCTTCGCTCACGCTGTTTTTTCGTTCATTGTTATCAGGGAGATTGTGAAATTTACCTTAGGTCATGCGACTATCGAATGCCAGCGGGTTGGCGTGCTTCAACGCCTTGAAAGCAGCGGTTTTCCACATTTGCGAGAATCGGGGAAATTGCGCATTCAATCCCGGTTCAGCCGTGTTCGGCTATCACCTCGGGTGTTGCCAACATGACGATTGATCGTCAGTAGCGTGGCAGAATGTTTCAGAGCGGCGAAGATTGCAGGGGATGCGTGAGTCGCAAAATTAAGTTGAGGAGAACGTCGTAATGGTCCTTTCAGGATTTTCGAAACATGGTCGCTCGGTTTCGCGCGCCGCATTGGGGCTTGCGCTTGCTATGGGCGTGGTTGCCGGTTCAACCGTGGCTTCCAGCCCGGCGATGGCTGCCAAAAAGAAGAAAAGCAAGGCCCCAAAGCTTAAGTTTTCGAAGGGTTTCGTCGCAGTCGCCGGTCCGGTTCAGAAGGCAGTCAACGCACTTGATGGCACCGATGCCGCAGCATCGGCGGAAGCCAGGAATCTGCTTGAACAGGCCTATGGGGCTATCGAAGTGGAAGATGATCGGTTTCTTGCCGGTTCTCTGGCGGTTTCGCTGGGCGGTAAACTGAAAGACCCGGCCCTGCAACGCCGCGGGATCAAGAGCATGTTGCAAAGCGGAAAGTCCGATCCCGCATCGGCGCCGCGCTTCAATTCAATCGCGGGCCAGCTTGCCTATCAGGCTAAGGACTACGCCGACGCGCGCCATTACCTGCAGATAGCGGTCGATTCCGGCTATACGGCCGACAATACCGAAATGCTGCTGGCCGAATCCTATATTTCCGACAATCAGGCGACCAAGGGTCTTGCGATTGTGAAATCCGCACTGACCAACGCCAAGGCATCGGGCACTGTTGCACCCGAATCGTGGTATCGTCGCGGACTGGCATCTGCTTTCAAGGCGCAGAGCCTGAACGATGCGGCGGACATCGGTTCGATGCTGATCACCGACTATCCCGATCCCAAGAACGTGGGCGTCGCCGCAACTATTTTGCGCGTGCTCGGTGGCTATGGTTCGCAGGAAACACTTGATGTCATGCGGCTTATGGCGCGTACCAACAGCTATGTCGAAACGCGCGACTACGTTGAATACATTCAGGCAGCCGATCCGCGCAGACTGCCCGGAGAAGTGATGGAAGCGATCAATTCGGGGCTTGCGTCCGGTATGCTGAGCGCGTCCGATCCGTTTGTTGCCGATGCCAAACAACAGGCGAGCGGCCGCCTTGCAGGCGATAAGGCCTCGCTGCCGGGTTATGAGCGGGATGCGCGCAAGGCAAGCGCGTCGGAAGCCACCGTTTCCGGTGCTGCCGATGCATTGCTGAGCTATGGCGAAGCCGCGAAAGCGGAAAGCCTTTACCAGATCGCGCTGGCCCGGCCGGGTGTTAACACCCAGCGCGCGCTGACGCGCCTTGGCATCGCGCAGGTCGATCTCGGCAAATATGACGCCGCGCTTCAGACTTTTGCCAAAGTGACCGGCAAGCGCGCGAGCATTGCGAAATTGTGGTCTGCCTTTGCAACAAGCAAGGCGGCCGCCGCAGCTGCTCCGGCCGAACCGGAAGCCGCACCCGCAAGCTGATTTCCGGGCGGCTAAGACCTTAAGGTCTTAAGACAGGTGGGTTTGGGGGGCGATGGGAAACCGTCGCCCCCTTTCCGTTTCAGGCCGCAGGAGAAAACGTGCCGGTTTCCTCGTCCAACAGATGGAGAGCACCGTCCGATATCGCGAAGAAGCCTCCGCGCAGCTTCAGTTCGCCATTTTCGGTTTTTTGCCGGACGCACGGAAACGTTCGCAGGTTGCTGAGGCTGACGCGCACCGCGGCCTGTTCCATGGCGATCTCGGCGCTCCTGCCTTGCGTGCCTAGTTCCTCGGCAATGGGCGCGCGCGCTTCATCAAGCAATCCGATCCAGTCCGCGACAAAACCGCCTTCGCCCGGCTCGGCTCCGTGCAGTTCCTGTGTCAGCGCAGCCTTGCAACCGCCGCACATGCCATGGCCCATCACCATGATTTCCTTCACTTTGAGAACCTGGACCGCAAATTCCAGCGCAGCCGAAACACCGTGATGGCCGGGCGTTGTCTCGAACGGGGGCACCAGCGCGGCGACATTGCGCACGACGAATATCTCTCCGGGTGCGACATCGAATATCTGCGATGGATCGACGCGGCTGTCCGAACAGGCGATAATCATCACTTCGGGCTGCTGGCCCTCGCGCAGGCTTTTCCAGCGTTCGAGATGGGGATTCCATCCCACTTCGCGAAACCGGCGGTATCCCTCGATTAGTCTGTCCAGTGTTTGTGGGGTGGAATCGTCTGACATCGTTGCTCCGTCGTTTGGATCAATTGGCACTGGCAAGCTCATAATCATGCGCCTATCTGGAAGCAATGAACGAGCTTTCGAACAATCCCAAACCCACACACCAGCGCAAACCGGACTGGATTCGCGTTCGTGCGCCGACATCGAGCGAATTTGGCAAAACGCGTGAGCTTATGCGGCGCCTCAACCTCAACACCGTGTGTGAGGAAGCCGCGTGCCCCAATATCGGCGAATGCTGGACCAACAAACACGCGACCGTGATGATTCTGGGCGACACCTGCACGCGGGCATGCGCGTTCTGCAATGTCAAAACCGGCATGCCCGGCAAGGTGGATACGGCCGAGCCGGATCATGTTGCCGAAGCGGCGGCAACGCTGGGGCTTGAACATATTGTCATCACATCGGTGGATCGTGACGATCTGCCCGATGGCGGCGCGGGCCAGTTCGTGAAAGTGATCGAGGCACTGCGCAGGACAACCCCCGATACCACTATCGAGATTCTCACACCGGATTTTCGCGGCAAGGCGCGCCAGGCGATCGAAGCGATCGTTGCTGTCCGCCCGGATGTGTACAACCACAACCTTGAAACGGTCCCGCGGCTTTACCCCACGATCCGTCCCGGTGCGCGCTACTATGCGTCGCTTCGTCTGCTGGAAGATGTGAAGCGCCACGATCCGTCAATCTTCACCAAGTCGGGCATCATGCTGGGGCTGGGCGAGGAGCGACTGGAAGTTCATCAGGTTATGGACGACATGCGTTGTGCCGATGTCGATTTTCTGACGATGGGCCAGTATCTGCGGCCCACGCCAAAGCACGCGCAAGTTGCGGAATTCGTTACGCCCAAGGCGTTCGATGCCTATGGCGCGATTGCCAGAGCAAAAGGGTTTTTGCAGGTCGCTTCCACGCCGCTTACCCGATCCAGCTATCACGCGGGCGATGATTTCAGGCAGATGCGTACCGCGCGCGAAGCGCAACTGGCGAAATCGGGAGATTCGGAGCGCAGGAAAGCCTGATGCCGGGAATTCACGAAGTTCGGAAATTGCCATACAGCGCTGAGCAGATGTTCGATCTGGTCGCCGATGTGGGGCGCTATGGTGAATTTCTGCCATGGGTCAAAGCCACGCGGGTGCGATCTGACAGTGAGACGGAAATGGTTGCCGACATGCTGGTCGGTTTCAAGGCGTTGCGCGAAAAGTTCACCTCTCGGGTGGAAAAATGCCGGCCCAGTTCGATCGAGGTGCACTATGTCGATGGCCCGCTGAAAGACCTGGACAACACCTGGCATTTCCGGGCGCTTGACGGGCAATCATGCGAGATCGAATTTCATGTCGATTTCAGCTTTCGCAGCCCGCTTTTTGAAAAGATGGCCGGGCAGTATTTCGACAAGGCGTTTCGCAAAATGGTCGCCGCGTTTGAAGAGCGGGCGAGCGTGCTTTACGGGAGCAGCAGTTCAAGCGCGACCAGCGCCGCCTGATGTCTGATCTCGGATCGGTTTGAGCCTTCGATCAATCGTTCTTCAGCGTTGACATCTTCGTTGCCGCGTTCGGATCGCGCGAACACGACGGTGCCGACAGGTTTCAGCTCTGTGCCGCCATCCGGCCCGGCGATACCGCTTATCGCGACGGCGACATCTGCGGAACTGTGTTTGATGGCGCCCTGCGCCATGGCCCAGACCGTCGCTGCGGAAACAGCGCCGAACGCTTCGAGAATGTCGCCCTGAACACCAAGCACGTCCTGTTTGGCGTCGTTCGAATAGGTGATGAAACTTCTGTCCAGAACCGCGGACGCGCCCGGAATTTCAGTCAGCGCGGCACTGACAAGTCCGCCGGTGCAGCTTTCGGCCAATGCGACCGTGCGGCCTTTTGCGGCATTTTCCGCGATCACTTTTCCGGCGAGCGCGACAAGATCGGCAGGGAGCAGACTCTCCATGGCTGTCAGTTCTGGCAAATCGAGATCTTGCCGACTTTGCCCTCCTTGCCATTGCTGACAAGGCCAGCGGTCAGGCCGATCAGGTCTGCGGTGTTTTCCGGTGGAAGCGGGGCCAGGAGGCGCACGAAGCTGTCGATCGTACCGCACTTTTCGAGCGGAATTTCCTGGATCACCATGCCTTCAAGCATCACGTCCACGATTTCCTGAAGCGTATCGTCAGACATCGTGCCGAACAGCGCGGCAGCCTTGTCGTCGCGCGCCTGGCTGAGCTTGATGAACGCCGATTTGGCTTCAGGCCAGACGCCGTCCTTGCGCGAGGCATAGCGATCGGCCAGTCCGGCTCCGCTTGCGCGCAGAAAAGCATCGTCCGGCAGGGCCGTTTCGCAACGCTTGTTCGCGCCCGAAATGACACTGGGGAGCGCATATCCGGCAAGCGAGGAAAATTCTGTCTGTGTCAGACAGGGCTTTTCGCTTGCCTGGGCCAGGCCGGGAACCAGCGCAAGAAGAGCGGCAAACGGAAGTGCAGACTTTTTCATGGGGTGATCCTTTGGCAAACTGGCAGCATTCAGCATCTGATCAGACAAACGACGGCTTGTGCGGCAATACCTTCCTCGCGACCGGTAAGACCCAGCTTTTCGGTTGTCGTCGCCTTGACGCTAATGGCGGCGGTGTCAACGCCGATGATTTCCGCGAGCCTGCTGCGCATGGCATCGCGATGGGGCGCAATTTTCGGCGCCTCGCAAACGATCGTGAGATCGGCATTGCCAACGCGGTATCCCGCATCGGCAATCCGTTCTGCCGCGTAAGACAGGAACCGATCGGACGAAGCGCCGCGCCATTGCGGGTCGGAAGGCGGGAAATGCTGCCCGATATCGCCGGAACCGATGGCGCCGAACATGGCATCAACCAGCGCATGCACGGCAACATCGGCATCGCTGTGGCCCGAAAGGCCCCGATCATGGTCTATCTTCACACCGCAAAGCCATAATGACTCTCCGATTGCGAGACGATGAACATCGTATCCGGTGCCGATCCGCACGGGCGGAAGGTCCGTTTCGAAATCGGAGGCGAAAGTAAGCTTGTGCAAGGTTTCGTCTCCTTCGACGAGCGCGATTTCCACCCCGGCCGCGCGGGCTACTTGCGCATCGTCGCCCGCGTCCCGCTGGCCGGTCCAGCTGCGATGGGCTTCGAGAATGGTTGAGAATCCGAAGGCCTGAGGTGTCTGAACCCGGCGTAACCGGTCGCGATCCGCCGGATCGCCCATGAGGCCATCATTGTCGAATGAAAGGCTGTCCACAACAGGCAGAACCGGAATGGCGCCCGCGTGGCGATCCAGCGCGTCGCAAAGTCGCCCGATAACGTCCACAGGCAACGCCGGCCGCGCGGCATCGTGGATCAGAACGCGGGCAGGGGAGGCCGGTTCCAGCGCTTCCAGCCCGCGAAGCACCGAACCCTGCCGCGTGGTGTCGCCAGTCACGATAACAACATCGTCCAAATCCGTCAGGCATGCCGCCGCAATGTCTTCCATACCTGCGGGAATGACGACGATAACCGGCGCAATGCCCGCCTTGCGCAGTGTCTCGACGGAATGGCGGACCACTGGCTTTCCCCGCCAGTTGGCAAACTGTTTGGGACGGTTCTGGCCCGCGCGATGCCCGCGCCCGGCTGCGACGACGATTGCCGCTGTGGCGGTGAAGGAACAAGGATCGGACATGCGCTTGCCGGTAACTGCTTGCTGTTCGCAGGGCAATCCACTATGCGCTGCCTGTTTTTTAGGCAGTGATGGGTGCGATGAGCGACCTTCCGAAACCACCGCAGTTGAAACCGATCCGTGTCGGTCCGGTTGAGATCGCCAGCCCGGTAATCCTTGCGCCGATGACAGGCGTGACGGATTTGCCGTTCCGTCGGCTTGTGCGGCGGTTCGGATCGGGCCTGAACGTCACCGAGATGATCGCCAGCCCGGCGGCCATTCGCGAAACGCGCCAGTCGATCCGCAAGGCGATGTGGGATTCCGCTGAAGAGCCTGTCTCGATGCAGCTTGTCGGTTGCGATCCACACACGATGGGCGAGGCGGCCAGGCTGAGCGAAGGCAAGGGCGCGGCAATCATCGACATCAACATGGGCTGCCCCGTGCGCAAGGTGACGAACGGAGAAGCCGGATCGGCGCTGATGCGCGATCTCAGGCTGGCTGCCAGCCTGATCGAAGCGACCGTGAAGGCGGTGAACGTCCCGGTTACCGTGAAAATGCGGATGGGCTGGGATCATGCCAGTCTCAATGCGCCAGAACTTGCCAGAATCGCGCAGGATATCGGCGCGCAGATGATCACCGTTCACGGACGCACGCGTAACCAGATGTACAAGGGAAGCGCTGACTGGGCTTTCGTTCGCAAGGTCAAGGATGCGGTTTCGGTTCCCGTTGTCGTCAATGGCGATATCTGTTCGATTGAAGACAGCGCGCGCGCACTTGAACAGTCAGGCGCTGACGGCCTGATGATTGGGCGGGGCGCCTATGGCCGGCCCTGGCTGCTGGCACAGGTGATGCACTGGCTTGATCATGGCACGCAGCTTGCCGATCCGTCTATCGATGAACGCCATTCGGTGATGCTCGAACATTACATCGCCATGCTTGAGCACTATGGCCGCGATGTGGCCGTCAAGATGGCCCGCAAGCATCTGGGATGGTACACCAAAGGCATGCCGCGCTCCGCCGAATTTCGCCAGCAGGTCAACGTGATGGACGATGCCGATGCGGTTATCCGGCATATCAATGAGTTCTATGCGCCCTATCTGTCGCGACGGGCTGCATGACAGTCGCCACCGTTGCTGCTTCTCCCGATGCGCAGCGGCAGCTCGCAAGCCTTCCGCTCGCCGTTGTTCTGTTAACGCCCGACATGCAGGTTGCGAGTGCGAACCCCGCCGCCGAACAGTTCCTCGGTCAAAGCGCGCGGCGGCTTAACGGCCGAAGCCTGAGCGATATTCTGGTGTTTGACGATCCCAAGCTGATTGCGCGGCTTGAGGGTGGCGAAGCGCCCGTCTCCGCGCGCGGGATAGACATGCTCATTGCCGGGGTCGGCCACCGCAGAACCGATCTGACTGCCGCGCCGGTGGCCGATACGCCCGGTTGGCAGTTGCTTACCCTGAACGATAACAGCGCGATCGAAGCGCTTGGCGACGATCCGGGCGGAACAAACGATTCTATCCTGAGGGGGCCGGAAATCCTTGCCCATGAAATCAAGAATCCACTGGCAGGAATTCGCGGCGCGGCACAGCTGCTGAGACGCAAGATCGGTGAGGTCGATCGCGCGATGACCGATCTGATTACGGCCGAAGTCGATCGGATCGCCACGCTTATCGGACAGATGCAGGTGTTGAGTGGCAAGACGACGTCACCCGTCGAAGCGTGCAATCCGCACGAAGCCATCCGCCGTGCAGTTGCGGTTATCGACGCCGCAGGAGAAAGTAGGGGTATAGATATCAGGGAGGAATTCGATCCTTCCCTGCCACCGGCGTTTGGCAACCCAAACGAACTTGTGCAGGTTCTGATCAACCTGATTTCCAATGCGCGTGAAGCGTGCAAGGGTGTGAAGGCTGCCCGGATCGTTGTGGGCACCCGGTTTTCCAGCGGTATTCAGCTGCAAGCGGGCAAAAGCGGTTCGCCCGTTCGGCTGCATTTCGAAATTCGCGTGAGTGACAATGGGCCGGGCGTGCCGGCTGACGTGCGGGAACACATGTTCGAACCGTTCGTCACGTCCAAGAAGTCCGGCCAGGGGCTTGGGCTCGCCCTGGTTCGCAAGCTGCTGCACAACATGAACGGACTTATCATTCACGAGCGGGACGAAAAACACGGGCTTACGCACTTTCGGATATACCTTCCGCTGGCAACCGCAGGCGATGAAACGCACAGCCAGAGGAAACAGGCCGGATGAGGATTCTGCTGGTAGAAGACGATCCTTCGATCGCGCTGGTTATCACTGCGGCGCTTGAAGACGAAGGCATGGAAGTGACCAGCTGCGATACTATTGCAGAGCGTGACCGGCTGTTGATGGGCGATCATTTCTCCGTGCTTCTGACCGATGTGATGTTGCCCGATGGCGACGGCATCGAAAGTCTGGGCGGGGTGCGGGCGATCTATCCCGATCTGCCCGTGGTTATCCTTTCCGCTCAGAACACGCTGGATACGGCTGTCAGAGCTACCGACACCGGCGCGTTCGAATACTTCCCCAAACCGTTTGACATTGATGAACTGGCCAGAACGGTCCGTCAGGCAGCCGCAAAAAGCCCCGGCGCGGCGTCGGGTGGCGACGATGTGCCGATCGGCGATGATGTTCCGCTCGTGGGGCGAAGCCCGGCCATGCAATCCGTTTTCAGGATGATTACGCGCGTTCTCAACAATGATCTGACTGTGCTTATCCTGGGCGAATCCGGCACGGGCAAGGAACTTGTGGCCGAAGCGATCCACGAACTGGGCAAGCGCAGAACCGGGCCGTTCATCGCCGTGAATACCGCGGCAATTCCCGCCGAACTGATAGAAAGCGAACTTTTCGGCCATGAAAAGGGCGCGTTTACCGGCGCCGTCGCGCGGCACATCGGCAAATTCGAACAGGCGGCGGGCGGCACGCTGTTCCTCGATGAAATCGGCGATATGCCGATGGAAGCGCAGACACGGCTGCTAAGGGCGCTCCAGTCCGGCAAGATCCGGCGCGTGGGCGGGCACGAGGAGGTTTCCCCGGATGTGCGCGTCATCGCCGCGACCAACAAGGATCTCGCGCCGCTGATCGCCGAAGGAAAGTTTCGCGAAGATTTGTATTACCGGCTGAACGTGGTGCCGATCCAGATGCCGCCCTTGCGTGAGCGACTGGAGGATGTGGATGCGCTGTCGCGCTATTTTCTGCAGGTTGCCGCAAACGAAGGGCTGCCGCGCCGGCAACTCACCGACGATGCGGCAAGGCTGCTGGGGCAACAGCCGTGGCGTGGCAACGTGCGCGAACTCAAGAATTTCATTTTCAGGCTGGCGCTGTTTGCGCGCGAGGATCTGATCGATGCGGATACCGTGGCGCCGCTGCTTTTTGAAGAGGGCGCCGGTGACTCGCCTGGTGCGGCCACCAGTTCGAACCTGGAAGAGGCGATCGGCCATTGGCTGGCTGATAACAGACCTCCCGCCGGGACGATTTACGCCGCCGCGCTGGCGGCGTTCGAAAAGCCGCTTATCGCCAGGATTCTTGACGAAACCGGCGGAAATCAGGTTCGTGCGGCAAGGATGCTGGGTATCAATCGCAATACGTTGCGCAAACGGATCAGCGAACTTGCGCTCGATCCCGATGCGTTTACGCGCAAGATTTGAAGGCTCTGGCTCTAAATCCACTTGCATTTTTGCAACAGTAGTGTCGTAACGGCGCAACTATGGAGCAGCAAGCACCAGTCGCACGACATTGGCCGCGATGGTGGCGCAGGGCGCAGGTAGCCGCGCGCCGGGCGAACCTGTTTGCGGTCATGGAAATCACCGCGGTTCTGGCGTTTCTGATCATGACCGCCACGACCTGGATCACGCTTGACGCGCAGGCCGATAAAGGCGCGCTGCTTCCCACGAATCTGACGGCGTTCCTGCTTGTCGGCACCCTGTTTCCGGCGATGGCCATTCTGGTGCTGCTTGGCCGCCGCATGGCGCTGCGCCGCGCGGCGGAGACGATTGGCGGAACCGGGCGCATGCATGTCCGGCTTGTGTTCATTTTCTCGCTGATTTCGGCGGTTCCCACTCTGCTCGTGGTTATTTTTGCCTCGTTGCTGTTCCAGTCGGGCGCGGAATTCTGGTTTTCGGACAACTCTCGCGGAATGCTGGAAAACGCGAACAAGCTTGCGCGCGGCTATTATGAGCAGGCGCAGCGTGACGTTGGTTATGAATCGGTCGCGATGGCCGAGGATATCGGCAGTTTTCTAAGCCGTGAATCGATTGCCAGTCCCGAATTTGCCGAGTTTTATTCCTATCAGGTCGTCAACCGAAAGCTGACCGAATCGGCAATTCTTCAAAAAGGCAACGATGGCAAGCTGCGCACGGCTGCAATTGTCGATCCCGAGGGAACGAGGACGCATGAAAGCGTTACCCCCGAGATACTCAAACGACTGGAGACGGGCGAACCGCTGGTGGTCGATGCCGATGCCAACAGGATTGAGGCGGTCATCCCGATCGATCGCCGCACAGGTATATATCTCTATACTGCCAGAAGCTCCGATCTGCTTGCTTTCAGTCAGGGGCAGCGCGCTGAAAATATCGTGCAGGCCTATGAAGTTCTGACGGGGCGCGCGCGCGTTTTGCAATTGCGTTTCAACGTGGCCCTGTTCGTGGCGTCATTGGCGCTTGTCGGTCTATCGGTATGGTTTGCGTTGCGGTTCGCCGATCGCCAGGTGAAGCCGCTTTACCAACTTGTCGATGCCGCGCGGCGGGTGGGCAGCGGAAACTTCGCATTGCGGGTTTCAGGCCGGACCGGCCCCGATGAAATCGGCCTGCTTAACCGCGCGTTCAACCGGATGACCGCGCAAATCGAGAAACAGACGCAGGATCTGGTCAGCGCCAATCAGCAGGTTCAGGAACGCCATGCCTTTATCGAGGCGGTGCTTGAATCGGTGACTGCCGGGATCGTGTCGCTCGATGCGAAAGGACACGTTCTGCTGATGAACAGCACGGCGCAGGAACTTCTGCTCCAGCGCGGTTCGCCCGGTCCTGTCGGGCTTTCTCTGGCTGACCTTGCGCCGCAAATCGCGGCGATGGTGGAAAGCCAGACCGAAGGGGGCATCGTTCAGTACAACAAATCGGGCGATCTGCTGACGCTGGCGGTACGGATCAGTCGTGACCGGACCGGCCATGTCATTACCTTTGAGGATATTACGCGCCAGCTTGTAGATCAGCGACAGGCGGCATGGTCCGATGTCGCACGCCGTATTGCCCATGAGATCAAGAACCCGCTGACGCCGATCCAGCTGGCGACCGAACGGCTGAACAGGCGATACCGCAAACAGATCACTGACAGTCCAGAACTGTTTGAAGAACTGACCAGCACGATCATCAGGCAAGTGGGCGATCTCAGAACCATGGTTGACGAATTTTCGTCATTCGCGCGGCTGCCCAAACCCATTTTCCGCACCGAAGATCCGGTCGCGCTGGCGAGACAGGCCCTGTTCCTTCAGGAAGTCTCCCACACCGAGCTTGCCTACAGTTTCGCCTCCGACAAGGATATCGAGACGATCGCGTGCGATCGCCACCAGTTCGGACAGGCGATGACGAATGTTCTCAAGAACGCGGCGGAAGCCGTTGAAGCGCGGGCGAAACGCGAGAAGGGCGATTTTCAGGGCCGAATCTCGGTTGAGGTCAGGAAAGCGGACGAGGCGGTTCTGGTCAGGATTACCGACAACGGCATCGGGCTGCCGCAGGATCGCGAGCGGATTGTCGAACCCTATGTGACAAGTCGTGAGAAGGGCACCGGGCTGGGCCTCGCCATCGTCAACAAGATCGTTGAGGAGCACGGTGGCGAAATGTCGTTCTCTGCGACACAAGGCGGCGGAACATGCGTGAGTATGAGCTTTGCATGCGATCCAGCCATTCAAAGGCGGGACGCGGAGGCGGCGGAATGAAGAAAGTTGTATGGCACTAGATATCCTGATCGTAGATGATGAGCGCGACATTCGTGAGCTTGTCGCCGGCGTGCTGAGCGATGAAGGCTATGAATGCCGCACCGCGGGTGACAGCGATGCGGCGCTGCGCGCTGTCGATGAAAGACGGCCCTCGCTTGTGCTGCTGGATGTCTGGCTTCACGGCAGCGCGATGGATGGCCTTGAAGTGCTTGATGAGATCAAGGCGCGTGAGCCGGAGCTGCCCGTGATCATTTTTTCCGGTCACGGAAACATCGATACCGCGGTTGCGGCCATCGGGCGCGGTGCGGTGGACTTTATTGAAAAACCGTTTGAGGCGGAGAAGCTTCTCCATCTGGTGGCCAGAGCGACCGAAACGGAACGCCTGCGCCGTGAAAACGCGCGATTGCGTCAGGATGTGACGGCGGGGGAAGAGTTCACGGGCGCCAGTTCGGCGATCAACCAGGTTCGGGCGACACTCAAGCGCGTTGCGGGCACGGGCAGCAGATTGCTCATCAGCGGACCTGCCGGCGCCGGCAAGGAAGTCGCCGCGCGTTTGTTGCACAGCTGGAGCACGCGTGCGGGCAACGCATTCGTCTGCGTCAATTCGGCGCGAATCACGCCTGAGCGATTTGAGCAGGAACTGTTTGGCGAAGAGCAGGAAGGCAGCCTTGTCAGGCCGGGGTTGCTGGAGATGGCGGACGGCGGAACGCTGTATTTCGATGAGGTTGCGGATATGCCTCTGTCGACCCAGGCCCGTATTCTGCGCGTGCTGACCGAACAGACATTTGCAAGAGTAGGGGGCAATCGCCAGCTGCGGGTGGACGTGCGCGTCGTTTCGTCCACATCGCGCGATCTTGAACATGAAATTGAGCAGCGCCGCTTTCGCGAAGACCTGTTTTACCGGCTCAATGTCGTTCCCGTGAACGTGCCTGCCTTGCATGAGAGGCGAGAGGATATCCCGGCGCTGGTGGAGCACTTTTTCGCGCGTTATGCGAACGAACAGGGCGTGTCTCCGCCGATTGTGGCCGATGATGCGATGAATGCGCTTCAGGCCTATAGCTGGCCAGGAAACGTCCGCCAGTTGCGCAATGTGGTGGAGCGCACCGTGATCATGACCCCGCGCGAAAAGCTGGGGCGCATCGAAGCGGGCATGTTGCCGCCGGAAATTTTCAACACCGAAGTACCGGGCGATACCGGAGTTTCGGTGTTGATGAGCGCGCCACTGCGCGAAGCGCGGGAAAGCTTCGAGAGGGAGTATCTGAAAGTCCAGATTCGCCGGTTTTCCGGCAATATCTCGAAAACCGCGGCATTTATCGGGATGGAGCGATCGGCACTGCACCGTAAGCTCAAGTTGTTGGGAATGACCGAGAAACGCGAGCTTGAAAAGCAGACGGACAGTGAAGGTTAATCAGTCACCGCTATATTTTGGAGTTTACCGCACTGCAGCAAAACTGTATTAGGTGAATGGAGAAGCGGTCGGGGCAGTGTCCCGTCCAGATTGCGGATCGCACAAGCGACTGCCAATAATATGGAGACTATAATGGCCGAACGTACGCTTTCAGCTCGTCCCAAACCCAAGCCGGTTGAAGTTGCTGAACCACCCAAAAGCAGTGGCGCCAAGGATCAGAACCTGCAGGATCACTTCCTGAATCTGCTGCGCAAGAACAAGGTGTCCGTCACCATGTTCCTGGTGAAGGGCGTGAAACTGCAAGGCATCATCACGTGGTTTGATAATTTCTCCATTCTTCTGCGGCGCGATGGTCAGACACAGCTGGTTTACAAACATGCTGTCTCCACGATCATGCCAACGGTGCCCGTCGAGGCGGCGCAGTTCCCCAGCGTTGACGGATCAGGCAAGAAAGTTCGGCTGCTCCAGGACGTTTTCCTGTCAAGCATCCGCGCAGAGGCCGTTCAGGTCACCATGTTCCTGGTAAATGGTGTCATGCTTCAGGGCAGGGTGGCTGCGTATGATCTGTTCTGCGTGCTGCTTGAACGTGAAGGCTATGTCCAGCTGGCCTACAAACATGCCGTTTCCACGATTCAGCCGGTGACACCTGTCGACCTTCAGGCGCATGAAGAGGCGCTGGATCAAACAGGCTAGGGCAGGTTATTTCAATAACAGACGACGATCTCACCGGAGAAGTAACCCGGGGCGCACGCGCGCTTGTGGTCTATCCGCATTTGCGCGCAAAAGCCTCGCAGGACCCTGACGCACGCCTTGAGGAGGCGAAGGGACTGGCGCTGGCGATCGGGATCGACATTGTCGATGCGTTTGTTGTCCCCTTGCGAGAGCCTCGTCCGGCAACATTGCTGGGTGAGGGGCAGGTTGAGAATATCGCGGTTGCGTGTGAGCAGTCACAGGCTGAACTGGTGATTGTCGATGGCGCGTTGTCCGCCATCCAGCAGCGTAATCTTGAAGATCGCCTCAAGCGCAAGGTGATCGACCGAACCGGTCTGATTCTGGAGATTTTCGGGGAACGGGCGGCAACCGCCGAAGGGCGCCTGCAAGTTGAGCTTGCGCATCTCGATTATCAGGCGGGCAGACTGGTGCGAAGCTGGACTCACCTCGAACGCCAGCGCGGTGGTTTTGGCTTTCTTGGCGGTCCGGGTGAAACCCAGATCGAGGCCGATCGCCGGATGATCCGTGACCGGATGGCACGCATTCGCCGCGAACTCGAACAGGTGCGCCGCACGCGCGGGCTGCACCGCGATCGCAGAGAAAAAGCGCCCTGGCCCGTGGTCGCCCTCGTTGGCTATACAAATGCCGGAAAATCCACTCTGTTCAATCGTTTGACGGGTGCCGACGTGATGGCAGAGGATCTGCTGTTCGCAACGCTCGATCCCACGATGCGGGCGATACGGCTGCCCGGTGTTGAAAAAGCGATTTTGTCAGACACGGTGGGGTTCATCTCTGATTTGCCGACCCAGCTTGTCGCGGCATTCCGGGCAACGCTTGAAGAAGTGACAGCGGCAGACATTATCCTGCACGTCCGCGATATGGCCAATCCCGATACGGAACAGCAAAAGCACGAAGTTCTTGCTGTCCTTGCAGATCTTGGTCTGCGTGATGAGGACGACGGGGCATCGCGCGTTCCGATTGTTGAGGTCTGGAACAAGATCGATCTGCTCCCGCCCGAAAGGCAGGCTGAGCTGGCTGCGATAGCCGATAGCAAGTCGGAAGATGCGGTTGTGACGCTGTCGGCGCTCACCGGCAAAGGCTGCGATGTCCTGCTCGATACGCTTGGTGAAGCGTTGACCGCGGATTCGCAAATTCACGAGTTTGTTCTTCCGGCATCGGACGGACAGCGCCTGGCGTTTCTGCACGCGCGCGGCGTGGTTCTGGCAGAGGATGACGCGGGCGAGGGGCCCGACGGACCGCAGATTCGGCTTTCCGTTCGGCTCAGTCCAAGGGAACTGGGACGGTTCTCAGCGCTCTGACGCCTTGACGGCCTGCCAATAGTTTTCCTGTCGCTCCAGAGTGAGCGCGGAAAAATCAACGCCGTCCCGTTCCGCCATGGCTTCCATTTCCCGAAAACGCCGTTCGAACTTCGCATTGGCCTTCTTCAACGCCTCTTCAGGCGCTATTCCCAAAGCGCGCACGGCATTGACCGCAGCAAACATCAGGTCTCCGGCCTCCTCAAATCTGTCGGTTTCGCTGGTCGCGCCAGCCAGTTCATCCAGCTCTTCGCGAACCTTCGCGGCAGGGCCGCTGGCATCGGGCCAGTCAAACCCCACGCGCGCGGCGCGCTTTTGAAGCTTTTCGGCACGCATCAGCGCGGGCAGGGAAAGCGCGACACCATCAAGCACGCCGGTTTCGCCTCGGGCGGCGCGTTCAGCTGCTTTCAGCTTTTCCCATCGTACAGTCTGGGTGCTCTGGCTGTGATCCTCATCGCCAAAGATATGCGGGTGGCGCTTTTCAAGTTTTTCCGAAATCGACGCGGCAACATCATCGAACGTGAAATGCGTGGCTTCTTCGGCGATGCGCGCATGAAACACGACTTGCAGGAGCAGATCGCCAAGCT
Organism: uncultured Sphingomonadaceae bacterium; assembly: GCA_947258815.1. Taxonomy (GTDB): domain Bacteria; phylum Pseudomonadota; class Alphaproteobacteria; order Sphingomonadales; family Sphingomonadaceae; genus Novosphingobium. Next base: position 91,778 of record CAMYJW010000025.1, on the reverse strand, counting down.
CGTCCTTGAGCCCAGCGATATCATTGCGTTCGATCGCGTCGGCAACTTCGTAGGCTTCCTCGATCGTATATGGCGCGATCGTTTCGAACGATTGCTCGCGATCCCACTCACAGCCGGTCTGCGGATGTCTGAGCCGCGCCATAATCGCGAGGAGGCGCTCGATTGGGGGTGTCTGACGATCTGGCATATTGGAATGATAATATATATTATGTTAAATAAATGAGGAGTGGAATGAGAGGAGGCGGAGCGTTGCGCCCACGACCCCGCTTGACCCAACGATCAGTCCAGTGAAATGTCACGCTCCAGCCAGCCAGAGAACGAGAAGCAGGCCGCCAAAGATTCCAAGCCAGCCTGCGGCCATCAACAATGTCTTGCGACCGGAAACCCGGTGAGACCGATAGCCGCTGATTGCCAGAACAAGCCAGCCAAGGACGGATATGATCGCGACAATGCTTGTCATGTTATTCACGGCTCGATCACCATTCCGTCATATGCGACCAACACGTTGCGCGGGACTTCGCCGCTCAATGTCGCATAATCCATTGATTTGTCGAGATGCGTCAGGACCGCGCGCTTGACTTGCGCTTTGCTGATGTAATCCAGCGCCATTTCCAGGTTCGCGTGCGTGGGATGCGATTGACGACGCAGACAATCGACAACCAGAAGATCGCAATCAGCCGCCAGATTGACCATACCTGCAGTTATTTCACTGAAATCAGTGGCATAACAAACGCTTTTCCCATCGCACTCGAATCGAAAAGCGGTGGACTTTGCCGGGCCATGCGGCATCTGGCAGGAACTTACGCCAAAACCGCAACACATCCGCAAGTTGTCCAGCGTTTCGATGTCTACAATCGTTGGATACCCGTGCTGTCCGGCAAAAACATAGCCAAAACGCTGGCGCAGCCTTCGCACGGTTTCTCCGGCGGCGTATCCCGCTATCGGGCCGCCACGGCCATAGCGCAACGGGCGCAGATCATCGATACCGTGGCAGTGATCCGCGTGGTCGTGTGTCCAGAATACGGCGTCAATGCTTGCAATCCGGTTTGTCAGCAATTGCGCGCGCAAGTCCGTCGACGTGTCGACCAGAACCCGCTTGCCCGCGTCGCTTTCCAGAAGGATCGACACGCGTGACCTGCGGTTTTTGGGCTCTTCGGGGTCACAATCGCCCCAGTCCACGCCGGTTTCACCGCCAAGGCGCGGAACGCCGGTGGATGTTCCGCTACCCAGAACGATCAGTTTCACACCGTTGCCTTTGTGAACAGGTTGAAGAAATTACGGCTTGTGGTGTCTGCCAGTCGTTCGGTTTCGATCCCGCGCAAACCGGCGACACAGCGTGCGGTGTCTGCTGTAAATGCGGGCTCGCACGTCTGCCCGCGATGCGGCACGGGCGCAAGAAATGGCGCGTCGGTTTCAACCAGCAGCCTGTCTTCAGGCAATGTTGCAGCAATTGCCTGCAAATCCCTGGCATTCTTGAAGGTAACGATGCCCGACAGTGAAATCGTCAATCCCAGATCGAGCACTTTACGCGCGAAATCGGACGAAGCTGTGAAACAATGAATCAGCGCGGGAAAAGCGCCCTTCTCCATCTCATCGGACAGGATTTGCGCTGTATCGTCTTCCGCATCGCGCGTGTGCACGATCAACGGCAGTCCGGTTTGTCGCGCGACGTCGATATGGGTGCGAAACAGGGCTTTTTGCGTCTCGCGATCCGAATGATCGTAATAATAATCAAGCCCGGTTTCACCGATGGCGATGACTTTGGCGTGTTCCGAAGCCTTGATCAGCGCGCCCTCACCCAGATCCGCGTGCGCATCGGCTTCATGCGGATGAATACCGACGCTGGCCCAGACATCCGCCTCGCGCGCGGCCGTGGCGACGACCTGATCCCACTCGCTCTGGCGTGTCGAAATGTTCAGGAAACCGCTAATTCCCGCCGAACGCGCCCGGCTGAGCACGCCCGGCTGATCTTCGATGAGCCCCTTGTATTCGAGGTGGCAGTGCGAATCGATCAGCATCAGTCGGTCTCTGTTTCAGTTTCTGGCAGTTCGAGGCGCGGGAACACGCCTTCGGGCTTGTCCAGAACAAATCCTGACCCGGCAAGCTGCGCAAACCAGTTGGCATTTTCAAATGCAGCATAGTCGCGCGCATCGGCAGGAATACCCATCTGGTCAAGCAACGTGTCCGCCGAAGTGGGCACGACGGGCCTGACGGCAATCGCCAGATCGCGCACACAGCGGAACAATGTCATCAACACTGTCGCCATCCGTTCCGGGTCGGTCTTTTTCAGACCCCACGGCGCCTGATCATCAACATACTGGTTGCAGGCGAACACGGCATGCATCCAGCTCTCCAGCCCGTCACTGAAGGCGAGCCGTTCAAAACTGGAGACAAGCCCATCGATGCTGGCGCGGACATTTGCTTCCAACGCTGTGTCTTCATCCAATACCTCAAGATCGGCGCGCAACTTACCGTCGCAGTTCTTGAAAATCATCGAAAGAACGCGCTGCGCCAGATTGCCGAAGCTGTTGGCCAGTTCCGCGTTTGCGCGCGTAACGATCGCTTCGGGTGAATAGCTGCCGTCCTGCCCGAAAGCGATTTCGCGCAGCAGAAAATAACGCAGCGGATCGACGCCGAAACGGTCAGCCAGTTCCATCGGATCGGTTACATTGCCCAGCGATTTCGATTCCTTCTGGCCACGGTTGAGAAGGAACCCGTGCCCGAACACCTGCTTTGGCAGGGCAATTCCGGCGCTCATCAGAAATGCCGGCCAGTAAACCGCGTGAAAGCGCACGATATCCTTGCCGATGAGATGGATGTCCGCCGGCCAGAATTTGTCAAAATCCGGTGTCTGATCGGGATAGCCCAGACCGGTGAGATAATTGGTCAGCGCATCGACCCAGACATACATGACATGGTCTTCCGCGTCCGGCACCTTCACGCCCCAGTCAAAGCTGGTGCGTGAAACCGAAAGATCGCGAAGCCCGCCTTCGACAAACCGCATCACTTCGTTGCGGCGGCTTTCCGGGCGGGTAAAATCGGGATTGTCGCGATAAAGCGCAAGCAGCGGTTCCTGATACTTCGAAAGCCGGAAAAACCAGCTTTCCTCAACCGTCCATTCGACCGGAGTGCCTTGAGGCGAGAGTTTTTCCTCCCCTTCCCCGTCGGTCAGCTCGCTTTCATCATAATAGGCTTCGTCGCGAACCGAATACCAGCCTTCATAGCGATCCGCATAGAGATCGCCGCTGGCTTCCATCGCTTTCCAGATTGCCTGACTGGCGCGGTGGTGTTCATCTTCGGTGGTGCGAATGAAGCGATCATACGAAATATCAAGGTGGTCAAACAATTCCTTGAAATAGCCGGACATTTCATCAGCGAGTGCGCGCGGCGTTATTCCCATGTCCCGCGCTTTTTGCGCCATTTTCAGGCCATGTTCGTCCGTGCCGGTCTGGAAACGCACGTCGCGCCCGCGCGCGCGCTGGAACCGCGCCATCACATCGGCCGCAATCGTCTCATACGCGTGGCCGATGTGCGGCTTGCCATTGGGATAGTGGATCGCCGTGGTGATATAAAATGGATCGGCCATAAGCGGGCGCGTGTCTTTCCGGGATTAGTGCTGCTTTGCGGCCTCTCTAGGCATCGCCGCCGAGGCCAGCAACCCGCCAATTTCCATAACCAGCAGGCCGGGATCGAAATTGTAGGTCGGTGCCTGTGTCGCCAGTCGCGCAAGCTGACCGTGCGCATCGATCACACGCAGTTGCCGTTCGCGCCCGCCGTGCGGAAGTTCGGCGGCAAGCGCGGCACGGGCAAGATCGAGAACCGCCAGCAGCTTTTCGCGCGCGGGGCGTGCCCCCACCTCGTCCGCCAGTGCGCCGCGCAGGCTGAAATCGGCATCGCCTTCATGCATGATCTGCGTCATCAGTTCATGCAGGCGTCGCAAGTTATGCGCGACAAACGATTGCGCGACGCCGGCCGAGCCGTGAGCCGCGGCGATTGCAGCCTGTCTGGTCTCGCCATCCGTTTCCGGCATGTCACGCACCAGCATGGCTTCGAGATCGTCTGGCGAAAGCGCGGCAAACCGCAAAATCCGGCAACGCGACCGGATCGTGGGAAGCAGGCGTCCGGGCTGATGCGCGATAAGCAGGAAATAAGTGCCCACAGGCGGTTCTTCGAGGCTCTTGAGCAGTGCGTTTACAGCAGCCGTTTCCATATCATCGGCAGGGTCGATAATTATCGCGCGTTTTTCGCCAAGCGTTGGCCGGGTTGTCAGCCGCTGCTGCATCGCGCGGACCTGGTCGACGGTGACGTTGCGTTTGACTTCATAGACTTTCCCGGCGTCTCGCTTGACCGCTTCCTTATCGTCCTTGGGCAAGTGATCGAGAATGATGACATCGGGGTGATTGCGCGGATCGGGCGGTTCCTGACCCGGCAAACGCACCAGTTCCGCCGCAGCCGCGCGCGCAAAGGCCCGTTTGCCCAGTCCGCGCGGCCCGGAAAGCAGCCAGCCGTGGTGCATTCGTCCCGAAGCGAGCGCGGCGGTCCATTCCCGCCATGCCGCGTTCTGACCGATAAAACCGCTGGCCGATACGTTCATGAGCCGGCACCCAGCAACGGCGCAAGCGCTTCCATGACGCGCGTGTGGGTTTCCTGCGCGGTGCCGTTGCCATCGATCCGCACGAAGCGTTGAGGCTCAGCCCTGGCGATCTTTTCGAACGCTTCGGCTACGCGCGCATGATAGGCAGGTTCGCGACCGCCGATCCGGTCCGCGCCGTCGATGTCGCGTGCGGCAAGGCGCTGCGCGCTGATCCGGGGCGAGACTTCGATCAGCACAGTCAGATCGGGCAGAACGCCGCTGCTGCCGATCTGGTGCAGGGCAAGGATGTCGGCGTCGCTCAACCCACCTCCACCGCCTTGATAGGCGCGGCTTGAATCGAGGAAACGATCACAGATCACCCACGCGCCATCGCGGATCGCAGGGGAAATGCGCTTTTCAACATGGTCCGAGCGCGCCGCGGCAAACAACAGTGCTTCGGCGCGCGGATTCCAACCTTGTCCTTCAGGATCGAGCAGCAGTTCGCGAATGGCTTCGGCGCCCGCCGTGCCGCCCGGTTCGCGCGTCGTGACAACGCGAAAATCAAGGCTTTCCAATGCATCCGCAAGCATCTTTGCCTGGGTCGATTTGCCCGCCCCTTCTCCGCCTTCAAATGCAATGAATTTGCCCGCGCTCATGAAATCAGCTTCCTAAGTCCATTCATCAGCCTGTCGATCGGGCCTGCCCTTGCGACTGAATGCCCTGCATAGAGCGGCACGCTGGTTGGCGGAAGGGCGCCAGTCAGTATTTCCAGTTCGGCAACCTGCGCGCCTTTTTCGATCGGGGCAACAAGCGGTCCCTTATAGCGAATCTTCAGTTTGATCCGCGCGTTGCTGCGCGCGGGAAAAGTCGCATGGGCGGCCTCGCGCGTGACAAGTTCGAGATGTGCGGACGTTCCGTTCTGGACGCGCGCGTTCCCCACCCTCGCATCGTGTGGAAACAGTTTGCGCGATTGCCACGCGGCAAAGCCCCACTCCAGAAATGTGCGCGATGCAGCTGCCCGCTGGGCCTGGCTTTTTGCCCCGGCAAGGACCATCACAAGCCTGCGCCCTTCCCGTTCGGCAGACCCGAGAAAATTGTAGCCCGCTTCGCTTGTGTATCCCGTCTTGATGCCATCGGCTCCGGGAATCTGTCCGGTTACCGGATCGTGGCTGAACAGGCGCACGCGTTTCCAGACCATTTCGCGCTTGCCGGAATACTGGCGATAAAGGCCTGGAAACTGCCGGATCATCGCAGTTGAAAGAGTGACAAGATCACGCGCGCTGACAAAAGTTTTGCCTTGGTCCGGCCAGCCATTGGGTGTGTTGAACGCGCTGTTTTTCATGCCCAGCCGCCTGGCCGCATCGTTCATCAGAAATGACCATGCAGGCACATTTCCGGCATAACTTTCCGCCAGAACCACAGCCGCATCATTGGCCGATGCTGTCATGATGCCGCGCAACAGATCGTGCGTGCTGACTTTCTCATTCGCAGTCAGATACATGCTTGTTCCGCGCCCGTTCCAGAGACGCGCGGTTTCGGGGCGGACCGAAAACACTCTGTCTTGCGCCAGTCTTCCGGCTGAAATCTCTTCGAATGCGACAAAAGTCGTCATGACCTTGGTCATCGACGCGGGAACGAATCTCAAGTCCGGTTTGCGGGCAAACAAGGTCATGCCGGAACCGGTATCGACCAGAAGCGCTACCGGTATATCGGCAATTTCCGCCGGTGGCTGGGGATATCGCGTGGCGTCAGTGCGGGCATGGGCAGACGTTGCGCACGCCATTGCCAGACCGAGCAGGACCGCCCCTCGCTTGATATGCAAACCTGTTCCCCCGTGGGCCGTGCCGGATGATCAGCACGCGGAGAATTGGAGAGATTCAATCCGTGCGCTGGATTCGCGCATCGCTATAGCCCGCAGACCGCGCCTTCTCCAGCGCTGCCTGTGCATCGCTGAGCGATGCAAACGGACCGAACCGGACATACCAGTATTTTCCCGGTTTGCTGACATGCGCGCCAAGTGTTTTCGCCGCGGTGTCTGCCCGTTGCCGGGTCGAGAATGCTGCAACCTGAACGATAATGTTCCCAGGTGCGGGAGTTGTCGCCGCTGGCGTCTGCGGTGTCGCGGTAGTCGGGGAGACTCGCACCGGTTCCGTTCTGGCGGGTTCCGAAACGGGGGTGGTCTCAGCCGCATTCGCGGGCGAAGCGGCAGGTTGGGCTTGCGGCGCTGCCGACGGCCCGGCCGGCGCCAGCGGTTCCCTGCTAACAAGCTTGCGTTTGAGAACTTTCAGAAGCGCCTGGGGGGTGTCCATACGCGGTGAAACTTCGCCGCCCGAGCGCAGCAACGCGCGCTCCTGTTCAGGCGGATTGACTCTGCGAACCCGGATCGGCGCATCTGATCCCGGCCCGATACCAAGCTGGATTGCGGCCCCTTGTGAAAGCTCCACAAGCCGATCGTTGACCATCGGCCCGCGCGTTTCCACCCGCGTGAGGATGGTTCTGCCCGTTTCGAGATGCGTGATTTCCGCGTAGCTTGGCAAAGGCATCGTTTTGTGCGCGATCGAAACCCGGGTGTCTGGCGCATCTGATACGCCGGCATAGCCCACGGCATCGTAATTGAGCTTGTCCGCTGGCCTGTATGTTATCGCGCCGATGGTAAACGGCGCTCCGATAACAACCGGATAGTCGGCCGCCGGGCCGCTGGCCGGAGCCACGGGGAGCGAATCGGCGGGTTTTGATCCCGCAAAGCCACACCCGGACAGGAAGACAAGCGCCGCAAGCGGCACAAAATGGTTAACGGACAATCTCATCTGCTAGTAACCCCACGGACAGCGCGTAGTAGTTCGAGCAGTTATACTGGAGGATGACCCGATAATTCCCGGTTAACAGGTAAGCAGGCGTGCCCGGACCGTCGGGCCGGAACAGCGATGCCATGGTATCGTTATCGATCGCGGCAAGCGGACGGATGCCCAATGCGCGCCACTCGCTGACAGGTTTCCACGTGGAGTGCCGGGCATGGACCCGATCGCACGACGGAGCGCTGAGCTGTGTCTTAACGGCGCTCATGTCAAACCCGGAAGGCACACTCGCGCGCACGCCCCAGGGATCGCCCTGACGCCAGCCTGCCCTGCGGAAATAATTCGCTATCGAAGCCAGCGTGTCGGCCTTGCTGTTCCAGATATCGCGCTGGCCATCGCCATCGCCGTCCACAGCCGTTGTCAGATAAACACTGGGCAGAAATTGCGGATTGCCAAATGCACCGGCCCAGCTGCCTTTGAGTTTGTATGAGGGAACGCCGCTGTCGACCATTTTCATCACCGCGATCAGTTCCCCCTCGAACAGCGCGCGTCGGCGTCCCTCGTAAGCCAGCGTTGCCAGCGACCGGACGAGATCGAAATTGCCGGTGTAGCTGCCATAGTTGGTTTCGTGGCCCCATATCGCGATCAGCATCTTGGCGGGAACGCCGAATCTGCGTTCGATGTCAGGCAGAAGCCCCGCAACTTGCCTGAAGTTCACGCGACCACCGTTAATCCGGTTCGAGTCGACGTGGCGGCGAATATACGGCGCCATTGGCGGCGGAGACGATCTGCGGCCCGGCTGACGGGTGTCGAGCGCAATTACGCGCGGATTCATCGTCAACCCCGATAGCGTGCGGCTGATTGTGGCCTCGCTGACACCTTCGTTGCGCGCTCTCGCCGCGGCCAGTTGCAGATATGACTGAAACCCTGCCGGAGTCAGCGTTTGGCCGCCGGACTGGGCATACGTGGCCGGTATCGGCAGCGCCAGCATTGGCAGGAGCAACGCAAGCGCAGCCAGACGTGAAAAGGCAGGTCTGATCTTTTTCATCACTATCGCGTTTCGCACAGCTATGCCCGATTGTGAATGTCCATCCGCCTCAATTCGCGCATTATTCACCGTTCGTCGCCTGTGCCGTGATGCGGGGTAATCGCACTTGCAGCATCGCGCGACAGCCGCTAGCGGCATTGGCAGCGCGGACAGGTGGCAGAGTGGTCGAATGCACCGGTCTTGAAAACCGGCGTGGGTGCAAGCCCACCGTGGGTTCGAATCCCACCCTGTCCGCCATAATTCGTTGATTTTATTGATAATTTTCCAGAGACAATCATTTGTTCCCATAACCGCTCCCCAATAGACGGGGCGCTTGGAATGGATGGATGCAGACATTCCCGCCTGATAGACTGCGCAAAAGCGAGCAGGAAAGTTTCGCCGAATGTGCAACCTATATCGCATGAGCAAGTCCGCCGCAGAATTGACGAACCTGTTCAACGTCGAACTAGTGGAGGGCGGCAACGCGGGTGAATTTGTCTATCCCGGCTATCCCGGTTGGGTTGTGGGCCAGAATCACGTGAAAACGATGCACTGGGGATTCCCGCTCAGCCTCAAGGGCAAATCCGGCCAGCCGTTGAAACCAAAACCTGTGAACAACACACGCTCCGACAAGCTGGATTCACCGTTTTGGCGATCCAGCTTCGAACATCGCCGTTGTCTGATTCCCATGACGGCATTTGCAGAGGCGGAAGGCGTTAAGGGCCACAAAACTCGAACATGGCTTGCAATGCCCGATCAGGAATTGTTCGCCTGTGCTGGCATTTGGCGCGACAGTGACGAATGGGGAGCCGTATATTCCGTGATTGTCACCGAGCCATCGGAGCAGGTTCGCAAGGTGCATGATCGAATGCCAGTCGTCCTGAGGCAAGATCAACACGAGAATTGGCTTACAGGCTCGCCAGAGGTCGCCAAGTTGATATGCGAGCCATATGGCGGCGAAATGGTGATCGATCGCACGGAACAGCCGTGGACGGCGCACTGAAAATTCACTTATCCGCAGTTCAGAGTCAGGCTCGGCTGCCAGCCGCGCAATCGCCTTCACATATCGCACCGCCTCGCCTGAATGGCGCGAAATGGCACAATTAGTGACGTGTGGTGCTTTAATCGATGGACGGCTCGCGTGACTTTGCCTAGCACTAGCTTCGGTCAAATGATTCATTGGATCGGGGGCAATATGCAAAAGTTAGTTTTCTTTTCCTGTGTTGCGCTGTCCGTTTTGGCGCAGCCGGTTCTTGCTCGCGATGGCGACGAACCGAACACATTGACCCATGGCATGGTTCAAATGACCTTACAGGTCGGACAGACGACACAAGCTGAAGTTCTTGAAACATTCGGCGCCCCGAACATTACAAGCATGGATGCGAGTGGTCAGGAAATGTGGGTCTACGACCGCCATGCAACCATCACGAGCAACAAATCAGGTGGGTTCAACATTGGACTTGGCGTTGGGGCAGGCGGTGGCGATGTTGGTGGTGGTGGATTGCTGGGCTTCGGGAAGAAGAAGTCCGAAAGCAGCTCCTCCTCCAGGACAATGATACTCATCATTAAATTTGGCGCTGACAAAGTCGTTTCAGACTTCCGCAGCCGATCAAGTTCATTCTGAGGAGCGGTGCGATGCCCCTACGATCCATAGCTCTAGCCATTGCCTTGGCGTCAATGTTTGGGATGACCGCCAGCGCAGAGGCAAAAAAGAAGCCAGAACTCTCGAGCCTTGAATTGCAGCAAATGCAATCTCGGGAAATTGAAGCAGCTACAGATACCGTCTTTGGTGCTGTGATGACCGTGTTGCAGGACGCGGGGTATCGTATACAGACAGCAGACAAAGACACAGGTTTGATTAGTGGGATCGGATCTTCAAAAGGCAAGCTTACGTGGGCTCCCTTCGTCGGCTTTGGGAAGAAGAAGAAGACCCCGATAGTTTCCGCGTTCGTCGAACCATATGGCCCCAATTATACGCGGCTTCGGCTTAGCTTCGTTTTGGCAAAGCTAAAGTCAAATATTTATGGATCACAGCCACAAGACGAAGAACCCATTCTTGATCCAGCGGTCTATCAAGACGCTTTCGAGAAAGTGAATCGAGCAGTATTTATTCGGCAGTCCATGGCAGCCACAGCCCCAGAACCTAAAGCCCACACAGCCCCGGCGGCAACGACTCAAGCAGTCGATCTGGAAACTCAATCATCCGTCACTGAATCTAACAGTCAAACTTCCGCACCAGCCGTGTCATCGCCTTAATGTAGGCAACAGCGCCCTTCGTCAGAGCCGAATAGCCACCGTGCTTCCAAGCATTACGATTGCCCCTTGGCGCGCCGCTACCTTTGCCCCCGTGCATTCGGCACCGCTTCGCCCCTCTGATCGCTGGGGACTGGCACGCCGTTCCCTTGCGCGTCTTGGCCAAGCATCGCGGCGCTTTCGCCAGCCGCTCTAGTTTCGGGTGTATGGGGTTGATCGACGTTTTCGGCATTTTTTTGGCCCCCGGTATGGTTATGAAAATTATCCGCGACAACAGCCTGCCCGCCCTCATTGACATGAACATGGCGCACGGTTTGCTCGCGCGGCTGGTGTAGCTTGGCCAATGCTTCCAAGGTTGTGCGGCAGTTGCTTTGTGCCCTTAGGGCAAGGCGCCCGTATCGCTCGGCAGCATTGATATACTCGCCCATGTTTATGGCTGCGCGTCGGGCCAGTTCGGCAAACATACTATCGAGAGTCACGGCCTGAGCGGCGAGAATTTTACTCGCCATTGCAATGTCGCCGCTCGCCGCCTCATGCGTAGCGGCATGGATATGATCCGCGTAGTCGCCAATGCCCGGCAATTCCAGTTCGGAGCCCATCATCTTTTCGGTGAAGGCCGATGCTGCTGCTGCATTCTTCAAGGTCGGCTGAAGTAACTTTCGAGCCATCGCCTGCGCGCCCGTTTCCTCGGTCTTTTGCTCGACAGTAAGCGCATTGTTCGCACTCATGCCATCTGCCGGTTTCCGTTTTTTCGCCATTGTCATTCCTTTGCCTTGCGCGCTTTCGCGCCGATGTTCTGAGACGTGCCGCAACGCTTGCCGATAACCCGCCCGCCCGGCTCCAGCCGCTCCAAACCGAATTGTGACGCGGCCTCAGGGCTTGCCCCTTTCAGGACGTAGCTAAGCGCCGCCTCCAGATTGACGGCGTGGAGATCGGGATTGCCTGTCTCCAGCCCTAGCCGCCCGCCAATCGGTTTGCTGTGGATCACGCGCGCCCGGTAGGGTTGCCCGGTGATCCGGCGCAGCCATCCCCGTTGCAGGGCAGTCAGACGCGAAACGAGATCGGCAGGCACATGGGCAAGCAGGTGACAGTGCCCGCCTTTCCCGTCGCCGTTTTCATGCGTCCAGAGCCATGCTATCCCGCTGCCATGCCGCGCCAGAGCCTTCGCCATGAGATCGGTAAAGCGCCCGGTAGCTTTGGCCATGTCCGCCAAGGGCACTCCAGCGCCTTCCCAGTGTATCGAGATCATTCGGTTGAACGGTAGGCCGATTCTTGCTGCATGACGCTCAGCGGCCCTCAGATTGGCCACATGGGCGGTTGTCAGGGAATGGCTTTCCCGGTCGGCATGGTTGCGCGCGCCGCCCCTTCCCGGTCTTGCTTCGCGGAAGCGCGCTTGCCGCTCATGCGGCGGCGCGCGTTCCGCTTCGCTCGTATCGCCGTTGCAAGGCAAATTGGCTGCCACACCAGAGTTAGAGTAACTAATTGCACATGCCGTGCCAGTTTCAGGAATTGGCGAATTTTGGCGCGTTTTCGGCTGGAGCGGTGCAATTGAAACTTCACCGAAAGTTGCCCCCCGGTGAAGTTTCAAAGCGCCGCCATGCCGGGCGCTCTGTGGCGTCTTGGACATGGTCGCGTTCATCATGCGGCCACCCAAACTATCGCCAGCTTGCGGGTTGAATTTCGCCTGCGCAACCCGCTGTCACGGATCAACCCCATGCGTTTCAACTCGCTTGTGCGTGGTTGGATGGACCAGCGATCCATATTGAGCCGCGCCGCCAGTTCGTCGGCGGTAAGGCCCAGCCATCCAGATTCGCGGATTGCCTCCAGAGCCATGCACTGAAGTCGCCCCAGCTTGGGAGCCAAGGCTTGCGCAGCGGCAACGGACGTATCCACGTTCCGGTGCCCCGGTGCATCGGGATAGCGGCTCATTGTCCGCCCTCCGCTACCAGCGGTGGCAAGCCCGCACGGTCCAGCAACTTGGCCAGCCAGTCTGCCTGCGCATCGCTGAGCGGCGACGGATCGACCGCCAGCTGGCCCAGGAATTGGCCCGCCTTGCGGCTGAGCCGGTGATTGCCGTTGAGCAAGGCGAGCGCAGCTTGCCGGGGATCGGGAAAGGGCGTGTCAGTCATTGCACTTGCCCTCCCCAAAGCAGAGCCGCGCCAAGTCCCGCGCCATCGAAGGCGACAGACAGAAACGGCAAGCAAGCATTTGCGCCTGCCGTTCCGTTGCGGTAGTGGGGGAATGCAACCAGCCGCGAAGTTGATTGCGTGAGACGCCGGGTTGCCCCCCGGCGTTTCGTATTTGAGGCTTCATGGATCATGCCTCCCCCGCGATCAGCGCGTGAAGGCTCTCAGCCGGAATGACAGTGCGCCCGCCGATACGGACCGCGCGCAACCGGCCTGACGCTATGTGAGCGTAAACGCTAGTTCTGCCTAGGCTCGACGCCTGACATGCCTCCCGAATACTGTAGGCAATCTTTGTGGGATGGCCGTTTTGATTGGATTGCATTGGATTGCCTCATTCGTTGTTGAACGAGGCTGTAAATGCGTGGTCGGCAGGGACCGAAATAGACGTCACGAAATGTCGGTGTATCGAAACGGCGTTACGATTTTCGGCCCGGCTTTGACCTCCCAGCCTGAGGCGCAACGGCGTACCATGCTCGGAGGAAGCCCCGCACCGAAAGGCGGCCTTGAAATTTCTCTAGTGCGCTTCTCTGAAAATCGGCCTTCGTGCGCCGCATTTCAGCGTCGGCGGCAAACTCCGTTGCTAGCCAATTCTGGCATTCGTTTTCTGCCTTAACCTTGGAGGTGACTGCTTTCGCTGAATTGTCAATGGCACCAGACTGTCCCTCTGGCTCCTCACCGAGTGCGTCCCACATATCTGTATAGCTAAATTGCAGCCCAACTACGTCAATGGCTTCTCGCTTTTCGCCCTCGTAGCTTATGACAAAGGAAGAAGTTTCACGGTCGACTTTCTCGACGCACCAAGGCCCATTCTCATCTGAACTACAAAGTTTGCTCAAGTCATCGAAGGCATGCTTTAGCCCGATCGCGCTTCTAAATATTTCCTCAGGTCGCCGCCCGGCGGACTTAACCGCATCGTCCGCTTGTTTCAGCATCGCTCGCTGGACTGGGTTCGGCGACTTGCGAACTTGCTCAATGATTTTGGCAGTGTTCGCTCGCTCTCCCGCTACCGCCGCTTGGGTGCCAAGAACGTATGCTTCCGCTAAGTGGCGCGTGATCTTCCGAAGTTCCGCTTGTCCTTGCCGCGTTGACCAATCCAAATAGATTGTCTGGCTGGGAGTGATCTTTTGCAGCGAGCCAGCACGGCATCTGATTTTTCCTTCCCCCACCATTCTAGCCAAATTTCTTGCGCCAGACTTGCTGTAGTCCGTTGGTGCTCGCGGAGAGGTGAGGAGCCACGCGACTAAATTAACCGATTCGTCAAACAGCTTCCATTGTGGGCCTTTGTCACCATTAGAAACGATCGCCGGTTCGTTTGTCGTTTGGTCAAACTCAGTGTGCTGGACCCGAAACGCCAAATCCAAATGGCCCTTGGCTGATTGCCACGCATGCGGAGGCGGCGCATCCTTTGCCTGACGCCATGGCGCGTCATTAGCCCACTCGGAATCGTACTTGCTGTCCAAGTGAGCCAAGAAACTCACGACAGCATCCGAGTATGCCTCCGAGGCTTGGCCGCCAGTCTCGATTGCTCTGATCTTTGTGGCCAGATCGTCGATGTATGATCGCGCAGAATTGGCGAGAATGTCCGCAAGTCCCAGCCAGCGGCGACTGTTTCCGAAAGCATTTTTCAGTGCAACTTCGGCATTATAGGCGGCCAGTTCTCTACCAAGTCTGTCTTTGGCATCTTCACACGCCAATCGGACAGTCAGGGCAATACGCTCGGCATTTGACGTCAATGTCCGCCTCCCTAGCGGTTCCCAAAGGGTGGCGGGGAAGCGCGTGGGATGCGCGCTTGTCGGCTGGCCTGCCTATCCCCGCTCGAACATATGGGAATGCGATGGAACAAAGCAAGATCACGGCTAGGGCGGCGCTTCCGCTTGGACTTGAATTTGACAACTTCCGCATCGGGAGCACAGCAAACTTGCCATGCGTCCTGCATCACTGATTGGCGAAACCTGCGGCAATATATTCTGCTAGATGAATTGTTATCTGGCCAGAACCAATCCTGCTGGCTCTAAACCTCGTGTTTGCATTTTTTCCAGCGTTGGAGACTCGACAAGCTCTATTATTAGGTTAACTAAATTTTATGACATCGCCAAATCCCGTGCCGCTTGCGATCTTGATTTTCTATATCGTCAGGATTCTTTGGATAAGGTTTTACCCTGTGACCAGGTTCTGGCTCACCCAAAGTGAGGCGGGAAAGAGAACGTTGAGCATTCTCACACCGGTGTTGTCTGGAACGGTTATCTTTGCGGTTCTGGCAGGGCCAATCTTCAGCTAATCTCGACGATCAAATGCGCTGGCGGGGTCAGCAATATAAATATCCGAACAGGGGCCAAATTAATACCGCAGCATAGAACGCAAACAGTGCGACACCTATCAATCTCTGTTTGAGCATCTTCGCGAAGTCCGTTTGCACAAGTCCTGCTCCGAGAAAAATGATCTAGAGCCTACACCATCGCGTGATAGGACGGACAGAGCTGCGCAGTTTTCAGGCTCGCTCGGCAAAGGTTAACCCTTCAAAAAGAAAACCCCCGCCGAAGCGAGGGTTTCTATTGTTGGTCGAGGGTGCTCGGCAAGCCCGTAGCGAGGAGAACCTCATTCGGAAAAGCCTTAACGCCCTCAGACCTGAAAATGCGGATAAACCCCTAATATCTAGTTAACTATACCTAATGCGGTGAAATGATTCCAACACGGGACGAAGCGTGCATTTTTGCTCGTTGAATAGCCCCTAATTTTGAGGACAGGAGGCGTCCACAAATCTAGGAGCTATTCAGACCTCGCTTCATCGAGCAAGAATTGCGCCCGCCTGAGCGCCACGGAATGCCAATCTGTCGGCTTTTTTCTCATCGCTTACCCATTAGTCCAATTATGCCATGATGGAATTTCGAATTGGCGTCACATTCACACCAGCCGCCGGGATCGTGCCGCAATAGGTTGCCCAATCGTCCATGAGCCGTCGCCGCTTCTCGAACATGTCGCCGCGCCGGTAGGCCGCCTCTGCCTTGTTGCCGACGGTATGAGCCAGAGCCATTTCTTTCATCTCGTGCGCAAAACCTGTGCGTTCATCTGCCCAATCCCGAAAGCTGGAACGGAAGCCGTGCACCGTGGCCTTTCGGTTTTGCTTGGGGTCAAAATAACCCTCGCCGCCACGTTTCAGATCGGCCTCGTGCATGCGCCGCAAGAGCATTGCCATGGCCATGCTTGACAGTTTGCCGCCGCGACTTCCCGGAAAAAGCAATTCTGCTCCCAGTGGTCGGACTGTTTCCAGAATCTCAAGTGCGCGGGCAGACAGCGGCACGCGGTGATCCTTCCCGCCTTTCATACGAGTAGCGGGAATGTGCCACGCTCCCTTGTCCAAATCCACTTCGCTCCAGTTCGCTCCATAGGTTTCGTCGCTTCGTGCTCCGGTAAGGATCGTAAATTCTAGCGCCAGCGCGGCCATCGCATCGCGTTTGCGTAAATCGGCAATAAATGCTGGCAATTGTTCGTATGGCAATGCGGGATGGTGGCCACGTGTCAGCTTTGCACGGGCAGGCAGAATTTGTGCGATATGCCCACGCCATCGCGCCGGGTTTTCACCTTTGCGATAGCCGCGCGCTTTGGCATTATCGAGCACGGTTTCGATGCGCCCGCGAATGCGGCTGGCCGTTTCAGGTTTGTCTTTCCAGATCGGCTCAAGGATTTTGAGCACATGCGCGGTTTCGACTTCGGCAACCGGCAAATCTCCGATCACCGGATAGACATAGGTGTCGAGCGTATTGCGCCATTGCTGCCTATGCTTGGGGTTACGCCAGCTTTCCTCGTTCGCAGCGATATAGGCGGCTGCAACGTCCCTGAACGTGATACCGGCCACCTTGGCAGCCTGATTCGCCGCAAGCGCCTTAGCGGCCTCCCTGTCCCGTTCCTCCAGTGGATCAATGCCCGCCTTGACCTTGAGGCGCAGCGCCGCCGCTTCGTCGCGCGCATCGGCAAGCGACATGCCGCCTTGCCCAGCCGCGCCAAGGCCAACGTCACGCGACTTGCCGTTGAGCATGAAGCGATAAACCCATGAGCGCGCGCCGGTTGGTTTCACCAGCAAATGCAGCCCGCCACCATCGGCATGGCGTCCCGGCTTGGCATTCTTCACTGCGAGAGGAGTTAGTGCGTTGTGCAGTTTCCTTGGCATTTCGGCTCCCTGTCAGCGAATCGAATCTGCCAGCGCCCCGCCATGGTGGCGGAAATAGCAGTCGTTCCCATAACCGTTCCCCGATAATAGCGTGGTTTTATGGGAACGCAATGGAACGCATACGGACAGTCAGATTGCCATATTGCCTAGAAATATCGGAAATATAGGGGTTATGAAGATAATTTCGAACGTGTCCGGTAGGTAGTTCGGGGGACACCCTGTCCGCCATATCCCTGATAGGGTGCGAGTTCGCTTCCATTATACCTTCGACGAGACTGTCATTCGCTACGTGGCATTGCTGATGCACAGTCGGCTCCGTCCATGCTAGCTTGCCGGCTTTGAAGCACAGGGTTCGTCCGGGTCGATCATAATGCCATGAACAAGATCGTTGTTGCGACACTCGGATCGTGGGGAGATCTGCATCCCTTCATCGCGCTAGGCCACGCGTTGCGTGCTGCCGGGGCGGAACCTGTTCTGGCGGTCGCGCAGAACGATCTGGAGAAATGCCGTGCTGCCGGGCTGGATGCGCATGCGATTTTGCCGCCATATCAGGACTCCGACAAGATTGTGGGTCTGTCGGAAGACGAGATTATCAAAATGATGGGTGCGGAGCAGAGCATGATCATGGAGGCTCTGCTTTCAGCGGCTAGAATCGCGATCGATCCGCTTCGGAAGATTGCGGCGGACGCGGATGCGATCGTTGGTTCTCCCTTTGCTCTCGCCGCGCCGATAGTGTCCGAACTGCTGGATGTTCCTTATATTTTCGCAGTGCTTCAGCCGATGACCTGGTTTTCGTTCACTGATCCTCCCATAGCCAAAGGATATTTCGCGCTTGCGCGCCCGCCGCTCGGTATGATTGGTGGCGCATGGAACAGGATGGTCGGCACTATAATAACGGCCGAAGCGCGGCGCCGTTTTGGCAAAGATATCAATAAGGTGCGCGCTGAGGTTGGACTGCCCGAGACATCTTCTCCGCCAATTATCCGCCCAGGATC
Organism: uncultured Sphingomonadaceae bacterium; assembly: GCA_947258815.1. Taxonomy (GTDB): domain Bacteria; phylum Pseudomonadota; class Alphaproteobacteria; order Sphingomonadales; family Sphingomonadaceae; genus Novosphingobium. The sequence goes on along the minus strand of CAMYJW010000025.1, from coordinate 73,784 downwards.
GCAACCGGCTCTTTCGCTGGGAATGTATTCGCCGCAATTCGCTCCGTTGCCTTCGGACGTGGACAAGCCCGCGCATCTTAGCGGATTTTCCTGGTTCGACAGTCACGATGGCAGGCTTTCGCAGCTTGATGGCGAACTGGTTGAATTTCTTGATGAGGGGCCCGCGCCTCTGGTTGTGTCGTTGGGTTCGTATGTGCATCGGGCCGTGCCACAATTGTCCCGCGCGGTGACGGAAGTTGCGCTGGAGCTGGGAATGCGCGCGGTGATCCTCGCCAAGGATGAACCGGGGATCGCCAGCCCTGACATAAAATGCGTTGAGTATGCACCACACTCGCTGCTTTTCCCGCACGCGGCGGCGATTGTTCATCACGGCGGAGTGGGCACCGCCGCCCAGGCCCTGAAAGCGGGAAAACCGCAGTTGGCGATTCCGATCTTCGCGGATCAGTTTGACAATGCGAACAGACTGTCGCGCCTTGGCGTTGGCATCTCCTCCACGCAGAAGCAGTTCAAGCGTGCGGGTGCATCACTCATAAGAAGCGTGCTGGATAATCCAGAATTTGGCATCAGGGCGTCCGAAATCGCCCGCGATGTGAGCCGGGAAGATGGAGCGAAGGTTGCCGCCGAGCACATCATGCGCGCGGTATCGGCATGGCCGCGAACTGCGTCCGATTGAGCGGTTGACACCCCGCTCACCGCTGCTTCGATCGATCGGATAAAAAATCCGAAGCCGCGCAAGCATGGCCGATTAATACAATCGCAAGCATTATGATCGGCTCCAAAGGCCGTACCCGGAAAATTGCCGCTAACTGGCGATCTTCTGCAGCTTTTCCGGTGAAGGTTTGAGACTAACGAGTTGGTAACTTCTGCGGCTCAAACGCGACTATTGAAGATACAAACCTGCAGGAACGAAAATGAACCCAGCCGAACCGAACGATGGCAAACCCAGGGCAAATCGCGCTAAAGTTGTCCTTGTCTGCGAGATTCGGCAAGGCACGCGTCCGTGGAAAGAGGCAAAGCTGGAAGACCTTTCTGAAACAGGGTTTCGGATTGGCTGGCTGCCCAATTGCCGGATGGATACGCCGCTGCGCATCCGCATTCCCGGCATGCAACTGCTGAGCGCGCATATCCGCTGGCAGGATCAGGGTTCGGTTGGCTGCCAGTTTACTGAACCGCTCCATCCGGCAGTGTTTGATCACATCGCGCGCAGCGCGCGCAATGCCTGACACCGGATTACGGTGAGGCGTTTTACCGCCAGCAATGCAGATCAGATATGGATCGCCCGGCCATAGGCGCTGAGCACCGATTCATGCATCGATTCGCTGATTGTCGGATGCGGGAAGATGGTTTGCATCAGTTCCGCTTCGGTCGTCTCAAGCGTTTTGCCGACAACAAACCCCTGTATCATCTCGGTGACTTCCGCACCCACCATATGCGCGCCCAGAAGCTCGCCGGTTTTTGCATCGAAGACGGTTTTGACGAAACCTTCCGGCTCACCCAGCGCGATGGCCTTGCCGTTGCCGATGAACGGGAATGTTCCGGCCTTTACCTCGTAGCCTGCATCCTTTGCCGCAGCTTCGGTCAGACCGACTGACGCGACCTGCGGGTGGCAATAGGTGCAGCCGGGAATATTGCGCCGGTCAAGCGCATGGGGATGCACTTGCGGGTTGCCCAGTTCCTTCGCAATCGCCTCTGCCGCTGTCACGCCTTCGTGGCTTGCCTTGTGCGCCAGCCATGGCCCGGCGGTGCAATCGCCGATGGCCCATATGCCGGGCACATTGGTGCGGCCAAACCCATCGGCCTTGATGTGCGATCTTTCATCCTGCTCGATCCCCACTTGCTCAAGCCCGATGCCTTCGATGTTGGGGACAATTCCGATTGCCACGATCACATGGCTGTATGTTTCATCTGAAACCTTGCCGGCCTTGTCCTTGATCTTCACCGCCACGCCTTTGGCTGAGGATTTGATCTCTTCCAGCTGCGCCGAGGTGCGAATTTCGATGCCCTGCTTCTTCAGCGCTTTTTCAAGAAAGGTGGAAACATCGGCATCTTCGACTGGCACCACGCGATCCATCATCTCCACCACGGTCACATCGACGCCGATATCATTATAGAAACTGGCAAATTCGATACCGATCGCGCCCGATCCGATGACCAGCAGCTTTGTCGGCATGTCAGGCGGAGTCATCGCGTGACGATAGGTCCAGATACGCTGGCCATCTGCCTGCGCTGTTTTCATCGGCAATTCACGCGCGCGCGCGCCAGTGGCCAGAATGATGTGTTTTGCAGAAAGTTCGGTGGTTTTGCCACCCTCGTCCGTCACCGAAAGTTTGTCCGGCACGGTCAGCTTGCCGGTGCCCATGTGGACGGTAATCTTGTTCTTCTTCATCAGCCCGGTGACACCCATGTTGAGCTGATCGGCCACCCCGCGCGAACGTTTGACGATGGCTTCAAGGTCGGCGGTGATATTGTCTGCCGCCAGCCCATAATCGCCGGCATGGCGCATCTGGTGCATCACTTCGCCCGAACGAAGCAGCGCCTTGGTGGGAATGCAGCCCCAGTTCAGGCAAATGCCGCCCAGACGTTCCCGCTCAACAATTGCGGTTTTCAGACCAAGCTGTGCGGCCCTGATCGCCGCGACATAGCCGCCCGGCCCGGAGCCAAGGACGATGAGGTCATAACTGTTCGACATTGTTTACTCCGGGGAAATGGAAAATATGGCTCAGGCCACCATGCCCAGCGGGCTTTCAACATAGCGCTTGAAGGCCGTCATCAGGCGCGCGCCATCGGCGCCGTCTATCGCGCGGTGGTCAAAACTGCCGGTGACGCTCATCACCGTAGCGACCCCCAGTTCGCCATTGTCCATCACCCATGGCCTCTTTTCGCCAGCACCGATGGCCAGGATCGTTGCCTGCGGGGGATTGATGACGGCGGTGAACTGCTTGATGCCCATCATCCCCATGTTCGAGATGCTGGCCGTGCCGCCCTGATATTCGTCCGGTTGCAGCTTGCCTTGCTTGGCGCGCGCGGCAAGGTCTTTGGCGGCAACCGCAATTTCGGACAGCGATTTGCCGTTGGCATCGGCGATGATCGGCGTGATCAGGCCGCCCGGAATGCTGACCGCCACCGATATATCGGCGCGCGAATATGTGATGAGTTCGCTTCCGGCAAAAGCGACATTGCATTCAGGAACGTCGATCAGCGCCCTGCCCAGTGCCTTGATCAGCATATCGTTGACCGAAAGCTTGATGCCCCGGCTTTCAAGCGCGGCGTTCATCTCCTTGCGCATCGCCAGCAACCGATCCAGCGTGACATCGACGGTAAGGTATATGTGCGGCGCTTCCTGCATCGATTGCGTCAGGCGTCTGGCAATGGTTTTGCGCATGCTGGACAGGCTGGTGACGCTGTGCGGAATGCGATCATCCAGCAGCGCGCGGGTTTCGTCCTTCATCTCGACGGTGGCGGGTTTTGCCACAGGGATTCCAGGCGTTGTGGATGCGCTGCCGCCTGCCATCGCGGCTTCGACATCGGCCTTGACGATCCGGCCATTCGGTCCGCTTCCTTTCAGGCCCGCAAGATCAATGCCCTTGTCTTGCGCGATACGGCGGGCAAGCGGAGAGGCAATGATGCGGTCGTGCCTGGCAGGCGTGGTCAATGTGGCTGGCGCGGCGGGAGTCGATGGTGGCGGTGATGGCGGTGATGGCTGCGCTGGTGATGGCGGAGCAGCTTGCGCCGTTTCCGCCATGGCGGGCGTGTCTGGCTTGCCGGATGGCGGCGTGCTTGCCGGAGCCGCGATCGTATCGGTATCTTCGCCGTCCACCGAAAGCACGGCAATCACCGTCCCGACGCTGACTTCATCGGTGCCTTCGGCCACGGCTATCGAGGCGATCGTGCCTTCGTCAACCGCTTCGAATTCCATCGTTGCCTTGTCGGTCTCAATCTCCGCGAGAATATCGCCCGATTCAACGCTGTCGCCTTCGCTGACGAGCCATTTTGCCAGCTTGCCCTGTTCCATAGTGGGCGAGAGGGCCGGCATCTTGATCTCGATTGGCATGCTTGGCCGGATCCTTTGGTCTGCATTTGAGTGGTTGTTCACCATTGGCCAAATTGTGCGAACAGGGCAAGCCAAGACCGTCCCGATCCGGCTGATCTTGCGCACAAATCATTTGTAGAAGATAGAAGGTGGCGGGAGGCGCGGTTCATGCGGATATATCTGGTAATCATTGATGAAACGGATGAGGCGTTGCTTGCCTTGCGTTTTGCCTCTCGCCGCGCCGAAAAGACCGGCGGCACCTTGCATCTTCTGGCGCTGGTTCCGCCACAACAATTCAGCGCATTTGGCGGTGTTCAGGCAACGATCGAGGAAGAGGCGCGCGCAAGGGCCGAAATGCTGGTCACGGCGGCTGCCGGCAGTCTGATGTCGCAAAGCGGCAAAATGCCTGCGATTTCTGTCAAAGTCGGCGAAGGCGAGAAAATCGTGCGTGAATACCTCGCCGATCACCCCGAAGTTTCCGCGCTTGTGCTGGGTGCTGCCAGGGAAGGCGGACCCGGCCCGCTCGTCACGCATTTTGCCGGGACGAATGCAGGCCAGCTGCCCTGTCCGGTTTTCGTGGTGCCCGGAAGCCTTTCGGAAGAAGAAGTCGAACGCCTGAGCTGAACGAAGTAAGGTTAGTTAGCGCCGCTCAGCGCCGCCGTCCCTGATGGCGGATATTACCGGGGCGGCCGCGCTTTCCGGCAAGATGTTTGCCTTTGCGTTTGAGCGGCAGTTTGCGCCCGCGCGGTTCGATACGCGATCCGCCACCCGATTCCAGCTCAAATTTCAGCGCGCCGGTCAGCGGGTTGGCTTCTGCGAGCCGCAGACGCAGCCGGTCTCCGGGCGCATAGCGTGTGCCGCTCTCGTTGCCTTCGAGCGTTTGTGATTTTTCGTCATACTCAAACCGTTCGGCACCCAGCGTTGAAACCGGAACCAGCCCGTCTCCGCCCAGTCCGATGATCGTCGCAAAAAAGCCGAATTTCTGAACCCCGGTGATGCGCGTTTCAAACACTTCGCCGATCCGTGCCGAAAGCCACGCCGCAACATAACGGTCAATCGTTTCGCGTTCCGCCGCCATGGCCCGGCGTTCGGTGTCGCTGATGGCCTCGCTGATCCGCCCAAGATCCTCGCGATCGCGCTCTGACAGCCCAGATCCCCGCGGAATTTTGCCTTTGGGTGGTGCCGGTTGTTCCTGTCCGAAGGCATCGACGAGGGCGCGATGCACCAGCAGATCGGCATAACGCCTGATTGGCGATGTGAAGTGGGCGTAACTGGCCAGGGCAAGCCCGAAATGCCCCAACTTCTGCGGGCCATAATAGGCCTGGGTCTGGCTGCGCAATACCGCTTCCATGACCAGCGCTTTTTCGCTTTCGTCGGTAACGTCTTTCAGCATGCGATTGAACAGACCCGGCGTGATGACCTGACCCAGCGCAAGGTTGCGCCCGAATGTCGCCATATAATCCTTGAGCGCAACCAGCTTCTCGCGGCCCGGCGTTTCATGAAGCCGGTAAACCACCGGCGCGGCCTTGCTCTCAAGCGCTTTTGCCGCCGCAACATTGGCCGCAATCATGAAATCTTCGACCACGCGGTGCGCATCAAGTCGTTCACGCACGGCAATCTCGGCAATCCGGCCCTTTTCATCCAGCACGACTCGCCGCTCCGGCAATTCCAGTGCCAGCGGATCGCGATCATCGCGCGCCTTTTCAAGCGCACGCCAGCACGCCCAGAGGTTTTGCAGGTTCTCGTCGGCATTGCCCGCGTCGATGCGCGCCTGTGCATTTTCATAGGCGATGAATTCCGCAATTCTGACCAACGCGCGGGTAAACCGCCAGCCAGTGATTTTGCCAACACCGTCAATCGTCAGGTGGCAGGCCATCGCGGCCCGGTCTTCGCCGCTGCGCAGACTGCAGACATCGGCAGAGAGCACTTCGGGCAGCATCGGCACGACCCGATCGGGGAAATAAGCCGAATTGCCGCGTTTGCGTGCTTCCTTGTCTATCGCGCTGCCGGGGCGGACGTAAAAGGAAACATCGGCGATAGCGATGATCGCGCGAAAGCCCCCTTCCCCGTCCGGTTCGGCCCAGATCGCGTCATCATGGTCGCGCGCATCCGGCGGATCGATGGCAAGGATCGGCAGGTGGCGAAGATCTTCGCGGGTTTCCGGGCTGAGGGGCAATTTTGCCGCCAGTTCGGCTTCTTCAAGCACCTCTTCGGGAAAAGTGAACGGAATGCCATGTTTGTGAATGGCAATCAGGCTGAAGGCACGCGGCGCAAGCGGATCGCCCAGCACCTGTGTTACTTTCACGCCTGATCGCGGGCTTGTGCCTGTGTGCTCGGCCAAGACCAGCTGTCCGGCCTCGGCACCGTTCAGATCGGATATCGGTGAGGAATGGCGAATGCGCTTGTCCGTTGGCGACAGCCATGATTTTCCGGTCTTGTCGGTTTCCACTACACCCAGGACCTGATCGGTGCGCACCGCCAGTTTCTTCATCGGGTGCGCGCGCCAGCCGGTGCGCGTTTCTTCTGTGCGGGCCAGAACGCGATCGCCCTTTTTCAGCGCCGGGCCTTTGCCGCGCTTTTCGATGACACGCAGACGTGGCGGCGGCGTGGCGTCATCGGGGGACCAGTTGTCCGGGATCGCGATGGGTTCGCCATCCTCGATATCGAGTACGCGCAGCACAGTCACTTTGGGAACGCCGCCCATGCGGTGATAGGCGGTTTTCTTGCCGTCGATCAGCCCTTCGTCGGCCATGTCCTTGAGAATGGCCTTGAGCTTGATTTTTTCCTGCCCTTTCAGGCCGAAGGCACGCGCGATTTCACGTTTTCCCGCAACGCTTTCAGACTGCTCTATGAATTCGAGAATCTGCTTCTTCGTGGGCAGACCGGGCGCGGGTTTGGGCTTTCGCGCCAACTCAGTATGCTCTGGCGACGTATATGGTTTCAACGGCGGGTTTGCCGGTGAAAATGCAGGTGCCAGAGGCCGGCTCTGCATCAGCGGGGGTGTTGCGGAAGGTCAGTTTCAGGGCTTTGAGCTGCTTGATTACGTCTTCCAGTTCGGCCCCGGTCGCGCGTGACCAGCCCAGTTCCACCCAGCCCGGATAGCGTTTGTCCTCGCCGAAATGCTCTTTCAGTGCCTCCATGCTGTCGATCCTGCGCACGACATTGGCATCGCGTTTGGCGCGGGCTTCTTCAAACAGGCTGCGCTGGATTTCTTCAATTTCTTCTGACGCCTGGGCCACGAATTCGTCTTTGGATTTCGCCTGAAAGTTGGCCTTGGCTTTCTCGTTCCACAATTTGTCGCGCCGCAACACCGAAACCTGACCGCCTGCCGCGTCGCGTCCGCCAATCTCAAGGATAAGCGGCACACCTTTCTTGACCCAGCCCCAGCGTTTCTGGGTTGCCTTGCCGGGCCGTTTATCAAGCAACACCCGCACGGGCTCACCAAGTGCGGACTGACTGCAAAGCCCGCGCCGGATTTCCTCGCAGTAAGCAAGCAGCGCTTCGTCCTCATCATTATCGCGCAACATCGGCAGGATCACGATCTGATGCGGCGCGATCTGCGGCGGCACCCGCAGGCCATCGTCATCGCCGTGAGTCATGATGACACCGCCGATCAGCCGGGTGGAAACGCCCCAGCTGGTCGTGTGGCAAAGCTGCTGCGCGCCGTCCTTGTCCTGATACTGGATGCCCGCAGCTTTTGCGAAGCCCGTGCCCAGATAGTGCGTGGTGCCTGCTTGCAGGGCTTTTCCGTCCTGCATCATCGCTTCGATCGAGTAAGTCGCAACCGCGCCGGGAAAGCGTTCGTTCTCTGGCTTTTCGCCGGCGATAACCGGCATCGCCAGCGGCCCTTCGGCAAATTCGCGATACATTTCGAGCGCGCGCAAGGTTTCTTCCATCGCGCCCTCGCGATCGGCATGCGCGGTATGGCCTTCCTGCCACAGAAACTCGCTGGTGCGCAGGAACATCCGGGTGCGCATTTCCCAGCGCACGACATTGGCCCACTGGTTGGTCAGCAGCGGAAGATCGCGCCACGACTGAACCCAGCGTGCCATCGCCGAACCGATCACCGTTTCGGAAGTGGGGCGCACGACAAGCGGCTCTTCCAGCTTGGCTTCGGGATCGGGGATCAGCCCGCCCTTGCCATCCGCGATCAGGCGGTGATGGGTGACGACCGCCATTTCCTTTGCAAAGCCTTCGACATGTTCCGCTTCGCGCGCGAAATATTCGAGCGGGATGAACAGCGGAAAATAGCAGTTCTCAACCCCCGCAGCCTTGATACGATCATCCATCAGGCGCTGGATGCGTTCCCAGATGCCAAAGCCCCACGGGCGAATGACCATGCACCCGCGAACGCCGGATTCTTCAGCCATTTCGGCTTCGGAAATGACTTCCTGATACCATTGCGCGAAATCGTCCTCGCGCGTGGTCGAGAGGGCGTGGCGGATTGCAGACACGTGGCTATGGCTTTCGAAACTGGATTACAGGGTATGTTTACCTCAACGGCGCTGAAACCTATTTGCCCAGCGCGTCAAGCTTCTTCTGCATTTCCGCCATTTGTTCCTTGAGGCTTTCCAGTTCGTCGCCGGACCCGGCAGCTTCGCTTTCCTGCGCGTTGTCTGTTTCCGGGATGAACGCCGATGTGGCGGCCTTGAACATCGCCATGTTCTGCTCGGCAAGCTTGGTCAGCGGGTTGTTGCCCATGCTGCTTTCGAGCGCCTTTGTGAGTTTTGCCTGATTTTCGCGGAAATTTTCCATCGATGCTTCAAGATACTGAGGAAGCATGGACTGCATCGAGTTGCCATACATACAGATCAGGTTGCGAAGGAAACCGACGGGCAGAATCTGCTCTCCGGTCGCTTCTTCGTCCATGATGATCTGGGTCATGATCTGGTGGGTGATGTCATTCCCGGAGTTCGCATCCAGAACCTTGTATTCCACCCCATCGCGAGTCATCTTCGCCAGATGATCAAGCGTAATATAGCTTGATGACTGCGTGTTATAGAGCCTTCGATTGGCATATTTCTTAATGATTACAGTATCATCATCACTGGATTCGGCCTTCGTCATCGCAAATCCCATTCCTTTTCCAAGGAGGAAGGTTAGCATCTGCGATGGTGCATTGCAATAAAAATGCTGCGCAGCATTGAAACTGTAATAAATGCCTATCGCGCGAATCTCTGGCCAAGAACAGTGAGCAGTTCATACTGGGACAGGCCGCATTGCGTTGACGCTTCGGGCAGGCTGTATTGCGCTTCGACCCAGTCACCCTCGTCCAGCTCTCGCGCATCGGAAAGGTCGATCACTGTCATGTCCATGCTGACCCGCCCAAGGACGGGCAACAGCTTTCCGTCTACCTGCATAAACCCGTTGTCCGACCAGCAGCGAAGATATCCGTCGGCATAACCCAGCGCGACCGTGCCTACGCGCATCGATTTTTGCGCAACAAAAGTGGAGTTGTATCCAACCCCATCTCCGGCGCCGATTGCGCGAACTTGCATGATTGCCGCCTGGGGTCTTGCGACCTGTCTGATCTTGCCGACCAGCTCATCCCTTGGAATGCCGCCGTATAGCGCCAGGCCGGGCCGCGTGATATCTCCGTGAAAGTCTGCGCCAAGCATGATCCCGGCGCTGTTCGCAAGGCTACTGCGGCGATGCGGCAGCGCGGCTCTGGCTTCCTGCCACCGCAGGCGCTGGGTTTCATTAAGCGGCACATCCTCGTCCGCCGAAGCGAGATGGGACATCAGCACATCGACGGACAGCGTGTGGAGGGTTTCATCCGCAAGATCGGACAAGGAAAGACCAAGCCGGTTGATCCCGGTATCGACCATAACGTCGCAGATGCCCCCGCCCGCTTCGTTCCATAAACGGGCCTGTTCGAGCGTGTTGATCACGGGCTTGAAACCCGATGCGATCGCATAGTCCGCGTCAGCGCGGTGCAGCGGTCCGTGAAGAACTGACACGTTGCCCGGATCGACGAGATCGGCGATCTGGGCGGCCTCTCTCCAGTGCGCGACAAGAAACGATGTGCACCCCGCGTTTTGCAGCACAGGAACGACACGCCTTGCACCAAGGCCATAGCCATCGGCTTTCACTGCCGCGGCTGCGCTTGCTGCGCCCGAGAGGCGATCAAGCGCCTGCCAGTTCAGCCGCAGGGCATCATCGTCAATTGCCAGTCTTAACGCAGAGCGGGGCGGCTCAGGCCACATCGTCTTCGAAGTCTCTGGGCAGTCCGCCCTTGAGGCCCCAAAGAGCGACGACCAGTGCCATCAGCACAACCGCCCACGTGTACCAGAGGCCTGAATAGGGATCACCCGTTTTGGCCGCGATATAGCTGGCGATAAATGGCAGGAACCCGCCGAAATAGCCCGTGCCGAAGTGATAGGGGATCGACATCGAACTATAGCGTATTTTGGGCGGGAACATTTCCGAAAGCAGCGCGGCCACCGGCCCGTAGGTCATGCCCGAAAGCACGCTTAATGCCAGCAGGCACAGAACGATAACCACGATGCTTCCTGCCGAAGGCGTGACCGGAGTGAAATCGTATCCGGCCTTCGCAAGCGCCGCCTCAAGCGCAACGGGATCCATCGCCCCGACATCTGTTTCGCCGACCGAGATCGAATCCTGCTCAGCATTGATCAGCGTGTAGGGAACGCCCTTCCCGGTCAGCACTGCGAGAACCTTGCCGCAATCGTTTGCCTGCTCCTTGGCAAACGGATCGAAATTGCAATCCCTGCCTGATACGACAACCGGCGCCGATTTTGCCGCGTCGTCAAGGCCGGGATTGGCTGCATTGCCCATCGTCCAGAACAGCGGAAACAGCGTAAGCAACGTCAGGATATAACCAATGATGATCGGCTTCTTGCGGCCCACCTTGTCAGACCATTTGCCGAATACGATGAACATGATGCTGCCCAGCAAAGCGCCGCCGCAAACGATCAGTTCGGCTGCGGAATCGGTGACATTCGCCGGCCCCTTGAGGAACTCCAGGCTATAGACCATCGCGGTGTACCAGATCGTCGTAAGGCCTGCGGCAACCCCGAACAGCGCCACGAACACGCGTTTTGCATTGCCCGGATACGTGAAGCTTTCGACGAACGGGTTATGGCTGATTTCGCCTTCTTCCTGCATCGCGCGAAAGACCGGGCTTTCCGAAAGCATCAGGCGCATCCAGAGCGAAGCCGCGAGCAGCAGCAGCGAGAACAGGAACGGCAGACGCCAGCCCCATTCGATGAAGACTTCCTGGCTCATCGTCGCTTTCGTCAGCAGCACAACCGCCAGACTGAGGACGAACCCGCCGATCACGCTGGCTTGTATGAAGCTGGTGTAGAACCCGCGTTTTCCGTGCGGTGAATGTTCCGAAACATAGATCGCCGCGCCGCCATATTCACCGCCCAGCGCAAGGCCCTGCCCGACCCGGCACAACAACAGCAATATCGGTGCCGCGATTCCGATTGTCTCGGTGGAGGGGATCAGGCCGATACCCGCAGTCGCCACACCCATAAGAGTGATCGTGACCAGGAACGTATATTTGCGCCCCAGCTTGTCTCCCAGATAGCCGAACAGGATCGCACCCAGCGGCCGAAACCCGAAGCCGACAGCGAATCCCGCCCATGCAAGCAAGGTTTGCAGCGCAGGATTGCCTGACGGGAAGAACGTGCTGCCGATTATGCCGCTGGTCGTAAGCGTGGCGTAGATGAAAAAGTCATACCATTCGAAAACCGTGCCCGCGGACGATGCACCGATAACCATCTTGACGTCGGACGGTGCCGGTTCGTTCGTTTCGGAAAGCTGCGCGTTCTCAGCCATGGATACTCCCCACCTGTTCGAGTTTGCGGGCCTCTCTAGCGGCGCTTTCGCGTTGTGGGAAGCATGTCGTCTGCTGCCTTCCACGCCAGTGTGATCGCCCCGTGACGCGCCGGATAGTCCCTTGCCGGTGCAATAATCGCAAGATCGGGCCATGCGGGCATGGTCGGGTCACCGGAAAGCCAGGCAGCAATGTCAACGCCCGACGTGCCGATTTCATCGAGAGTCCGGCCGATGGCGCCGCGCGCGAATATCGCGGCCGACGCCTGGCCGATGGCGCAGGCGTGACACCGCATGCCGAGCCGATCAATCCGGCATTGCGAGTCTGTCGAAAGGCCAAGCGCAATCGTGCTGCCGCAACTTTTTGAGCGCGCCTCTCCGATCATGGGTAGCGCATCATCCCACGGATACTCCGCCAGACCGGCCGCGAGGCCAAGAACCTCAGGTGTGTAAAGCGCGGCTGCTGCCATTTTCAGCTTTCGGTGGAAGCGCCCTGACCAAGCTGTCGCCGCCGTTCCGCGATCATCGTCACCAGAGCTTCGCTGCTGGCGTTGACGAACGGGTAAGTGCGCGCCTGCGTGATCCATGTCGGCCTGCCCTGAAAACCCCAGACGCTGTCATAGCCAAGAACCAGAACCGAAAATGCCAGGACAACGATTATCATGCCTTTTACCGCACCAAATCCGAAGCCCAGCACGCGGTCAATCGGCCCAAGCAGCGATTCGCGGCTTTTGCTGCCCGCCCAGTTGGCGATCAGTTTCACGACAGCGTATGGAACAAGCAGCAACAGCGCGAATGCGAGAATTGCAGCCCCCGATCCGGTGCCGATGTGCGGCTCCAGAAACTGTGTGACCGGCATATGCAGCGAACGGATTGCGAATACCGCAAAGATCCAGGCGAACAGCGCAAGAATCTCCTGCACGAAACCGCGGACAAACCCGGTAATCGCGCTCAGACCAACCAGCAAAAGAACTGCTATATCAAACCCGGTCATTGCAGGCGGGAAACTATGCCTCTGACAGGATCAGGTCAACGAGATTTGGGAGAATTCCAAAGTCGGTATAGCGCATCGATTTGCTGTTGGCCGATTTACCGGGCGGACCGAACGCCGAATTGAACCCGAGCTTGGCCGATTCGCGTTGCCGGATTTGCGAATGCGCGACCGGGCGAATTTCCCCGGCAAGCGATACTTCGCCAAACCACACACTGGTGCTGGACAGCGGTTTGTCTCCCAGCGCGGAAACAAGCGCAGCGGCGACCGCAAGATCGGCAGCCGGGTCCGAAAGACGGTATCCCCCGGCCACGTTCAGATAGACTTCGGCGCTTGAAAAGTTGAGGCCGCAGCGCGATTCGAGCACCGCCAGCAGCATCGCCAGTCTGCCGGTGTCCCAGCCAACCACCGCGCGCCGCGGGGTTGCTCCGCTTTGCAGTCTTACGATCAGCGCCTGAACTTCGATCAGCACCGGCCTTGTGCCTTCCATGGCCGGAAAAACGGCGCTGCCGGCCACAGCCTCTTTGCGACCCGAAAGAAACAGCATCGAAGGATTGGCCACTTCAGCAAGGCCTTGCTCTTCCATCGCGAATACGCCGATTTCGTCAACCGGGCCAAAGCGGTTCTTGAGGCTTCTGAGGATGCGATACTGATGAGAGCGTTCGCCCTCGAAGCTCATCACCACGTCGACCATATGTTCCAGCACGCGCGGGCCTGCGATGTTTCCGTCTTTGGTGACATGGCCAACCAGCACGAGCGTGACGCCATTCTCCTTCGCAAAGCGGATCAGTTCGAACGCGCAGCCGCGCACCTGGCTTACCGTTCCCGGTGCGCCTTCGATCGTGTCCGAATGCATCGTCTGGATCGAATCGATGATCAGCATCGCCGGTGCCGCCATGGTGCCAAGCGATGTCAGGATATCGCGCACCGAAGTTGCCGCAGCCAGTTTGATCGGTGCCTTGGCAAGACCAAGCCGGTCAGCGCGCAGACGCACCTGCCCCGCAGCTTCTTCACCACTGACATAGACGACATCATTGCCTGCACACGCAAGATTGGCGGCGACCTGAAGCAGTATGGTGGATTTGCCTATTCCCGGATCGCCGCCCATCAGGATGGCCGATCCGGGCACCAGTCCGCCACCCAGCGCGCGATCGAACTCTTTCAGGCCGCTGGCACGACGCTTCAGCTTTTCTCCCGGCGTGTCGAGCGGCTCGAACGTGATCGTGCGGCCGCCCGATGACAGGTTGTGCTTGGCGGAAAAAACCGTCTGCGGGGCTTCTTCCGCCAGTGTGTTCCATTCCGCACAGTCAGGACATTGGCCCTGCCAGCGGTGGGACACGCTGCCGCAGGATTGGCATACGTATTTCTTCTTGGGCTTCGCCATGCACTTCCCCTATATGGAACAGATAGGGAACGCAAGCCCGCATTTCCTGCTTGCCGGTGCAGGCTGGCACACACAAATCGCCATGCGCCACCGCAGGAAATTTCGGGTGGCGGTTTGCCCCATGCTCTGCCATTTCAGGCGCATGCGGCAAAAAGAACTCCGAATTGCGCTTGTCTGTTACGGCGGCATCAGCCTTGCTGTCTATATGCACGGTGTCACCAAAGAGCTTTGGAAGACAGTCAGGGCAAGCCGGGCGGTGCGCGGCGAAGGCGGAGACGGGCTGACCGGAACCGAAGCGGTCTATGCCAGCCTGCTCGATCACCTCGAGACCGAATATGATATGCAGCTGCGTGTTCTTACCGATATTGTTGCGGGGGCCAGTGCGGGCGGTATCAACGGCGTGTTTCTTGCGCAGGCGATCTACTCGGGACAATCGCTTGAACCGCTGACCGAGTTGTGGCTCGAAGGCGCGGATGTCGATGTGCTGCTCGATCCTGACGCGCGCCCGTGGTCAAAATTCGCGAAGTTCTGGGCGGCACCGCTCATCAAGTTTGTGCTCAATCGCCCTGGTGACGTGGTTTCCGAAACGGTTGCCCCCGAAACGCGCAATGAGGTTCGCGAAAAGCTGTCACGCCTGATCCGTTCGCGCTGGTTCGAACCGCCCTTTTCAGGAATCGGATTCTCAAGACTTATCTGCGGCGCGCTTGATGCCATGCGGGAGACCCATACGACCGCGCCGTTGCTGCCTGACGGGCACCCGCTTGACCTGTTCGTCACGGCTACGGACTTCAAGGGACATCTTGAAACGCTGAAGCTGCATAGTCCGCCGGTTGTGCTGGAAAGCGAACATCGTCTGCCGATCGGCTTTCGCGAGACGGCGCGAAAAGATGCCGGACATGCGTTCGCACCATCGCTTGAGCTGGTTTTCGCCGCACGCGCGACAGCCAGTTTTCCAGGTGCGTTTCCCGCGCTTCAGGTCAGCGAAATTGATAAACTGGCAGCCGAGACGGGGGCGAAATGGCTGTCGCGCGATGCCTTCCTTGATCGCATCATGCCCGAACACGCGCGCCGGAACGATCTGGGCGGTGTTGCGCTGATCGATGGATCGGTTCTGGTCAATGCGCCGTTTGCCGATGCGATCAGGGTTTTGCGCGATCGCCCGGCACACCGCGAAGTGGACAGACGCTTCGTTTATATCGATCCGCGGCCAGACCGGGTTGGCGGTGTGAAGCGCGACGATCCGCGCGCGCCGGGTTTTTTCTCTGTCATTTTCGGATCGCTGTCGTCGATACCGCGCGAACAGCCGGTGCGCGATAACCTTGATGAGCTGGACCGACAATCGCGTGAGATGGCTGCATTGAGAGAGATTACCCGGTCGCTTCGTCCTGACGTGGAGAATGCTGTCGAGAAGCTGTTTGGTCGCACGCTTTTTCTCGATCGCCCGACACCCAAACGTCTGGCGGCCTGGCGCGCGAAAGCCCTGAAAGCCGCTGCGGAACAATCGGGTTATGCCTATCAGGGCTATATTCAGGTACGGCTCAATTCGGTGGTGAACGCGCTTTCGGACCAGCTTGGCGGCGCCCTGCCCGGCACACATTCACGCGCCGCAATTGCCAATGCGATCTTTACGCACATGGGCGGTTCGGGAGCGGATCGGAAGGAGGTAAGGCGCGGCGCGCTGGCCGAAGCGGCAAGCGGCTTTTTCGCTGAGCATGACGTGGCGTTCCGCATTCGCCGCCTGCGTCTCCTCGCAAGGCGTTTGACGCAGGACTGGGAAGACGAAGACGGGATTACCGAGGACGACCGCGATACGGCGCGTGATGCCGTCTATGCCGCGCTGTCTCTTTATGAAAGCGCGGAAATCGCATTGCCGGATGGCGAATTCGTATCGACCGCGCACAATGTGCTTACCGATCCTGCGGGCGTTCTTGGCGAACTGGCGGAGAAGCGCGCACTGGCCGAACTGGACGAACGCGTCGATCGGCTGCTGGCCACCGCAATGGCTGACATGCCGCCCGCGCTGCGCCGGCCGGTATTGCTGGCCTATCTGGGTTTTCCCTTCTTTGACACCGTCACGCTGCCGCTCCTGCGCGATAATGGTCTGTCAGAGTTCGACCCGGTCAAGGTTGACAGAATCTCGCCAGACGATGCCCGCACGATCAGAAGTGGTGGCACGCTAGAAACCCTGCGCGGCGTTGAGTTCTATAACTTCGGCGCGTTTTTCAGCCGGGCCTATCGGGAAAACGATTATCTGTGGGGCAGGCTTCATGGCGCGGAGCGGATGATTGACCTTATGGTGTCTGCGTTGCCTGAAGACGCCGAAATGCCTGAGCGCGATCTGCTGCGTTTCAAGCGTGAGGCATTTCTGGCGATTCTCGGTGAGGAGGAAGGGCGACTTAATGCAGACCCATCGCTGGTTCCGGGGATCAGGGCCGAAGTTGAAGCGCTTTGTTCGGCCTGACACGCGCACGCGGCTATTCAGTCAGTCAGATCGCTCCACGCGTCCTTGATGCGATCAAAGAAACCTTTTGATTCGGGGCACTCGTCACCCGTTTCGGTTTCCTGCAATTCGCGCAGGATTTCCTTCTGCCGGGCAGACAGCCTGGTTGGCGTTTCCACGGAAACTTCCAGCACCAGATCGCCGCGTCCCCGGCCCTGAAGCACCGGCATGCCCGCGCCACGCCGACGCAGCTGTTTGCCTGACTGAATCCCTGCCGGAATATCAACTTTCAGCCGTTCCCCGTCGAGCCCCGGAATCTCGATTGAACCGCCCAGTGCGGCGGTGGTGAATGTGATCGGAACACGCGTGAACAGCGTGGTCGCCTCGCGCTCGAAAACGGCGTGCCGGGCGACATGGATGAAGATGTAGAGATCGCCGGGCGGTGATCCGAACGGGCCGGCCTCGCCCTTGCCGCTCAGCCTGATGCGCGTGCCGGTATCGACACCGGGCGGCACATCGACTTCGAGCGTTTCGGGCCGGTCGACCCGCCCTTCCCCGCCACATGCGCGGCAAGGCTTTTCGATAACTTCGCCGCGACCGCCGCATGTCGGGCAGCTGCGCTCGACGACGAACAAACCCTGCTGGGAGCGCACTTTGCCGTGCCCGCCGCACATATTGCAGCGGCGCTTGCCCGCGCCCGGTTCGGAACCGGAACCGCTGCAAGGCTCGCAACCCTGGGAAACGTCAATCGTGATTTCGGCCTGCTTGCCATGGAACGCCTCATCCAGCGTGATTTCCATGTCATAGCGCAAGTCAGCGCCACGTCTGGCTTGTTGGCGGCCGCCACGTCCGCCGCCGAAACCACCTCCGAAAATGGACTCGAAAATGTCGCCGATATCGCCAAAGTCGGCAGAACCGGCTCCACCACCGCCGCCCATTCCGCCCTGCTCGAACGCGGCATGGCCATAGCGATCATAGGCAGCGCGTTTTTGCGGATCCTTCAGGCAGTCATAGGCCTGACTGATCGCTTTGAAACGGGCTTCGGCTTCGGCGTCTCCGGGGTTTTTGTCCGGGTGAAAGCGCATCGCAAGTTTGCGATAAGACGATTTGATCGTCTTATCGTCCGCGCCACGCTCAACTTCGAGCAGTTCGTAATAGTCAATTTCGGTTGAAGACACTGATGCCGCCTCTCGAAAGCGAACGTCACCCCTGCTCTGGCAAAGGTGACGTCCGGTGTTTCACAGCTAACAAGCTCAGTTCTTGTCGTCTTCGACTTCGGAGAATTCGGCGTCGACGACATCTTCGTCCGCACCGGTTGACGCATCTGCGTCAGCGGCGGAACCGGCCTCGGCCTGTTCCTTCTCGTAAATGACCTGGCCCATCTTCATGGCAACTTCGGTGAGCGCCTGCGCCTTGGCATTGATCGCATCGACATCATCGCCTTCAAGCGCGGTCTTGGCTTCTGCCACGGCGGCTTCAACTTCGCCCTTGAGATCGGCGTCGATCTTGTCGCCATGTTCGGAAAGCTGCTGCTCGGTCGCGTGCACAAGGCTGTCCGCCTGATTGCGCGCTTCGGCCGATTCACGGCGTTTCTTGTCTTCTTCGGCGAACTTTTCGGCATCCTGGACCATCTGATCGATATCGGACTCTGAAAGACCGCCCGATGCCTGAATGCGGATCTGCTGCTCCTTGCCGGTGCCCTTATCCTTGGCCGAAACGTTGACGATTCCGTTCGCATCGATATCGAACGTCACCTCAATTTGCGGAACGCCGCGTCGCGCCGCCGGAATGCCGACAAGATCGAACTGGCCGAGCATCTTGTTGTCGGCAGCCATTTCACGCTCACCTTGGAAAACCCGGATCGTCACCGCCTGCTGATTGTCTTCAGCGGTCGAATAGACCTGGCTTTTCTTGGTCGGGATCGTGGTGTTGCGATCGATCATGCGGGTAAACACACCGCCCAGCGTTTCGATACCCAGCGAAAGCGGAGTAACGTCAAGCAGGAGAACGTCTTTCACATCACCTTGCAGAACGCCGGCCTGAATGGCTGCGCCCATCGCGACAACTTCATCAGGGTTAACGCCGGTGTGCGGATCGCGGCCGAAGAAATCCTTCACCGTTTCGCGAACCTTGGGCATGCGGGTCATGCCGCCGACCAGAACGACATCGTCGATATCGGATGCGCTGAGCCCGGCATCGGCCAGTGCTTTCTTGCACGGATCGAGCGTGCGCTGGATCAGATCGCCGACCATCTTTTCAAGATCGGCGCGGCTGATCGTTTCCACGAGGTGCAGCGGCGTTGTTGCGCCGCCTTCCATGCGGGCGGTGATAAACGGCAGGTTGACTTCGGTGGTTGCGGCGCTGGAAAGCTCGATCTTGGCTTTTTCAGCGGCTTCCTTCAAACGCTGGAGCGCAAGCTTGTCAGTGCGCAGGTCCATGTTTTCCTTCGCCTTGAACTTGTCAGCCAGCCATTCGACCACTTTGCTGTCAAAGTCTTCACCGCCAAGGAACGTGTCGCCGTTGGTCGATTTCACTTCGAAAACGCCATCGCCGATTTCGAGGATCGAAATATCAAACGTGCCGCCGCCAAGATCATATACGGCGATTGTTTTGCCGTCGTTCTTGTCCAGGCCATAAGCCAGCGCAGCCGCTGTCGGCTCATTGATGATACGAAGCACTTCAAGGCCCGCGATCTGGCCGGCATCCTTGGTGGCCTGACGTTGGGCATCATTGAAGTAAGCCGGAACGGTGATAACCGCCTGCTCAACCGTTTCGCCCAGATAGCTCTCGGCGGTTTCCTTCATTTTCTGGAGGATAAAGGCCGAAATCTGCGACGGGCTGTAATCCTCGTCGCCCGCGCTGACCCAAGCGTCGCCGTTCTTGCCCTTGGTGATTTCATAAGGGACGAGTTCCATGTCCTTCTTGGTCATGGGATCGTCAAACCGGCGACCGATCAGGCGCTTGACCGCGAAAACCGTTCCATCCGGGTTGGTGACTGCCTGACGCTTGGCCGGCTGGCCGATCAGACGCTCACCTTCTTTTGTGAAGCCCACGATCGAAGGTGTCGTGCGTGCGCCTTCAGAATTCTCGATAACCTTGGGCTTGCCGCCGTCCATCACGGCGATGCAGCTGTTGGTCGTTCCGAGGTCAATACCGATTACTTTTGCCATTATCCCCAATTCCTCACGTCAGAATGTGACACCGCGCGGATCGCCTCCCGTTATGGCGAGGCGGCTTTGGCGGCTCGATGACGTTCCACGTCGTCGCAGCGCGATATAGGAGTGGTTTTTCTTGGCACAAGGGCCGCATCGCGGCATTAGTTGCAGGAAATTTCGTGCGCCTGAACCGAAGGGAAATTGCCTGTGATCCTGAACCGCTTTTTTCGTTTGCCGTTCCTGGCTTTGCTGGCGGGAACTCTTGCGGCGTGCCAGCAGGCCGACGAGACGGTCGATACGGCGGACTCCACAGCCGCAGCCGGGCCGGAAGCCAAGCCGGGTCTGGCGCTGGCCGATGGCGTGCTCCTCCTCCCGATCGTAGAGGGGCGGCCCGGAGCGGCCTATTTTTCGCTAGAAAATTCGGGCGACGATCCGGTTACGCTGGTTGGCGCCCATATCGACGGAGCGACAACGGCGGAAATTCATGAAACGCGCGCGGGATCGATGGCGAAAATCGATTCACTGGAGGTCGGCCCCGGACAGACGATCACATTCGAACGCGGCGGGCTGCATGTCATGGCATTCGAGCTGTCTTCCAGCCTGACCGCATCGCGCACGGATGGCGATACCGAACCGATGACGGAAATAACGCTGACATTTTCCGATGGTGACAAATTATCGGCGCCGCTGACGATCGAGGCGATGGGCAGCGCGGCATCCGGGGATAGCCACTGAGCACGCTGACAGACCAGAACACCTGCCCTGTTGGCGGAAACCGCCCGCTGACGAACGGCGAGGCGGTTCTTGTGCGTTCCGTTTTCGGCGATGCGATCGATTGCGCGCCGGTTCTGCTCAAGCGTCGCCGCTGGTTTCCGTTGCAGCCGCTGCGCACTGTGATGGCACCGCGCGGACACTTGCATTTTCACCCCAACTCGCCGCATTATTGCGATGATTTCAGCCTTGCCGATATGCCGCGCCAGGGATTGTTCATCCATGAGATGACTCATGTCTGGCAGGCGCAGCGCAAAGGCTCATGGTATCTGCCGCTCAATCGCCATCCGTGGTGTCGCTATGATTACAGCCTCAAGCCCGGCTGGCCGCTTGAGCGATATGGCATCGAACAACAGGCGGAAATCGTGCGCCACGCATTTCTGCTGAGGAACGGCTGGAAAGTCGCCGGAATCAGCGACTCCGCAGCTTATGATCTGCTTGTCAATTTTCCGGGCGCGGACGGCCTCGCCTGATATCACTCCGGCGTTTTGGCAACACCCACCATTGCCGGGCGCAGCAGGCGATCCTTGATCATGTATCCGGCCTGCATTTCCTGAACGATGGTGCCCGCTTCGGCTTCGGTTGTCGGCACTTCAAGCATTGCCTGATGCTGATTGGGATCAAGCGGCAGGCCAACTGCGGCAATCCGGGTGATGCCGTTCTGGCCAAACACTTTGTCCAGCTCACGCGAAGTGGCTTCGATCCCTGAAACAAGCCCTTTCAGCGCGTCATCCTCACGCATTTCCGCCGGAATGGCATCAAGCGCGCGCGCCAGATTATCGGCCACGGAAAGGATATCGCGCGCAAAGCCCGTGGCGGCGTAATTGCGCGCATCGGCAACGTCTTTTTCCATGCGGCGGCGCACGTTCTGCGTTTCGGCCTTGGCATAAAGAACGTCCTGTTTGGCGGCTTCGATCTCTTCGCGCAGGCGTTCGATCTCTCCGCCGATCGATTCGAACCCGGCACCGCCTTCGTTCATCTCTCCGGCGGTTTCGGTTACGTCTTTCAGGTCTTCGGCGACCGCCGGCCCTTCGGACGGCTGCGGCTTTTCATCAGTCATTTTGTGTGTGTTTCCAGCTAACCAATAAGCTTGCCCAGACTTTGGGCGGTGAAATCAACCATGGGGACGACCCGCGCATAATTCAACCGAGTCGGCCCGATAACTCCCACCACTCCGATCACTCTGCCCTCGCGGTCGCGATAAGGCGCGGCGATCACCGAAGAGCCGGAAAGTGCGAACAACCGGTTTTCCGAACCGATGAAAATGCGCGTCGATTGGGCTTTGCGCGCATGTTCAAGAAGGTCCGCGACCGATTGCTTGTTTTCCAGATCGTCAAGCAGCGAGCGGACGCGCTCGATATCGTCCAGCGTGCTTTCGTCAAGCAGATTTGCCTGTCCACGCACGATCAGCACCGGCCGTTGGGCGGCGTCTTCACTCCACACAGCAAGGCCGCGTTCGACAAGATCCTGGCTGGCCTGATCGAGCGCCGACTGGCCGCTGGCAATATCGGCCTTCATCAGGTGTGCCGCTTCTGCAAGCGTTCGTCCGGCAAGCTGCATCGAAATATAGTTCGATGCTTCCTCAAGTGCACCGGGCCTGAAACCGCCGGGCAGCTCGACGATCCGGTTTTCAACCGCGCCATCTTCTCCAACCAGCACCGCCAGCGCTCTTGTCGATGAGATCGGCACCAGTGAGAACTGCGAAAGTTTAGGTTCGCGCTGTGGCACCATCACAACACCGGCACATGCGGATAAATCGGAAAGCACTGCGCTGGTTGCTTCCAGCGCCGCTTCAACCGGGCCGGGTTCGGATAATTGCCTTTCGATTGCCGCGCGTTCCATCGCGGTTGGCTCGGCCACCTGCATCATTCCATCAACAAACAGCCTGAGGCCGATCTCGGTCGGCATGCGCCCGGCGCTGGTGTGCGGCGCGGCCAGCAGGCCAAGCTGCTCAAGATCGGCAAGCACCGAGCGGATTGAGGCAGGCGACAGATCAAGGCCGGCGGCGCTGGCCAGCGTTTTCGATCCGACGGGCTGCCCCGAACGGATATATCCCTCGACAACGCGCCGGAATATCTCGCGCGATCGGTCTGTAAGGTCTGTGATGGGTGGTGTTTTCATATCGCCTGACGGTGGCCTGACGCGAAATCGCTGTGGCCTTCTCGCGCCAAGCTGGCTAGGCCGCCGCCAAACGTCAACTGGAGAACGACATGAGACCTTCCGGACGCGCGCCCGATGAAATGCGTGAGATATCCATCCAGACCGGTTTTACCAAACACGCCGAAGGCTCTGTCCTGATCGGTTTTGGCGAAACCAGGGTTATCTGCACGGCCAGCGTTGAAGAGCGTGTTCCCCCGTTTCTTCGCGGCAAGGGCGAAGGCTGGGTTACGGGCGAGTATTCGATGCTTCCACGCGCCACACACACGCGCGGCAGCCGCGAAGCCGCTCGCGGCAAGCAATCGGGCCGGACGCAGGAAATCCAGCGTCTGATCGGCCGTTCGCTGCGTTCGGTGTGCGATATGAAGAAACTTGGAGAGCGCCAGATCACGCTTGATTGCGATGTCATTCAGGCAGATGGCGGCACCCGCACCGCGTCTATTTCCGGCGCATGGATCGCGCTTCGCATGGCGGTCAACAAACTCATGGCCGAAGGCGCTATTTCGGAAGACCCGATTTCGGGCAAGATCGCCGCGATCAGCTGCGGGATTTATCAGGGCACGCCGGTCCTCGATCTCGATTACGATGAAGACAGCAACGCCGATGCCGATGCAAATTTCGTGCTGATCGAAGGCGGTCTGATAGCCGAATCGCAGGCAACAGCGGAAGGCGCACCTTACGACGAAGAAGGCATGCTGCGTCTGCTGCGTCTGGCGCGCATCGGGTGTGACCGGATTTTCGACGCACAGGAAAAAGCCGTTAGCTGATGGCGGCACGTCTCACTTGCGGAAAACTGGTCATCGCCACGCACAACGCGGGCAAGCTGAAAGAGATTTCGGCCTTGCTCGCGCCGCATGGCGTTGACTGTGTTTCGGCGGGTGAGCTTGGTTTGCCCGAGCCGGATGAAACGGGCACGACTTTCGTTGAAAATGCGCTGATCAAGGCGCGGGCCGCAGCCGGGGCATCGGGCCTTCCGGCGTTGGCGGACGATAGCGGGCTTTCGGTTGCGGCGTTGGGTGGCAGACCCGGTGTTTACACCGCCGACTGGGCCGAACGCCAGTGGTTCGAAGGCGATCCGGGGCGTGACTGGTTCATGGCGATGGGCAAAGTGGAAGGCATGCTGCAGGCGCTGGGCCGCGATGCAGACCGGGCGTGCTGGTTTTCATGCGTTCTGGCAATTGCGTGGCCCGATGGTGAAAGCGTAACCTATGAAGGCCGCGTTGACGGCACATTCACCTGGCCACCGCGCGGCGACAAAGGCTTCGGTTACGATCCTGTTTTTCTGCCTGAAGGCATGGACAGCACGTTCGCCGAGATTGATCCTGACCAAAAGCATCGCGTCAGCCACCGCGCCGATGCCTTCGCCAAGCTGGTCGCAGGCCAGTTTGCAGGCTAAACCGGGCCATGGCGCGCGCGCTTTACATCCACTGGCCCTTCTGCCTCGCGAAATGCCCTTATTGCGATTTCAACAGTCATGTCCGCGATGGTGTCGATCACGCGCTCTGGCAATCGGCGTTGCTGGCAGACATGCGCTTCGAAGCGCAAATCGCAGATACCGGGCCGCTGACATCGGTGTTTTTCGGCGGCGGAACCCCTTCGCTTATGCCGCCCGCTCTTGTCGAAAGCCTGCTTGCCGAGGCGCAGCGGCTATGGGGTTTCGATCCTCAGATCGAGATAACGCTGGAAGCCAATCCATCCTCGGTTGAGGCTGAAAATTTCGAGAGTCTGGCACTGGCAGGGGTAAACCGGGTTTCGCTGGGGCTGCAGGCGCTGGATGATGAAGCACTGCGCTTTCTGGGTCGCCTCCATGATGTCAACGAAGGTCAGGACGCGCTCGATCTGGCGCAGCGCCATTTTGGCAGAGTGTCGTTCGATCTTATCTATGCCCGCCCCGGCCAGACACCTGACGAATGGGAAGCCGAATTGCGCCGGGCGCTGTCGTTCGGCACGGAACATCTCTCGCTATATCAGCTCACGATCGAACCGGGCACACGGTTTGCAACGCTGGTGCGCGAGGGCAAGCTGACCCCGCTTGATGATGATCGTGCGGCCGACGTGTTCAGGCTGACCCGCGAAATAACAGCCGCAGCAGGCCTGCCCGCCTATGAAATCAGCAACCACGCGAAAGCGGGCGAGGAAAGCCGCCATAATCTTACATACTGGCGCTATCAGGATTATTGCGGGATCGGCCCCGGCGCGCACGGCAGACGCGCCGGACTGGCAACCGTGCGCCATCGCAAACCGGAAAACTGGCTTGCAGCGGTTGAACGCCAGGCGAATGGTATTGCCGAGGCGCGATCGATCAAGCCAAGCGAACAGGCATCGGAAGCATTGCTGATGGGGCTGCGTCTTGAGGAAGGCATTGAGCCGGCTGTGCTTTCTGAAAGGCTTGGAGTGGAACGCGATCAGCTTTTCAATGCTCGAAAGCTGGCGCTTTACGAACAGCAAGGGCTTGTGTGGCGCGCAGCAAACCGGATCGGCGTGACCGGCGAAGGTATGCCGCTGCTTGATGCCTTGCTGGGTGAGATCGTGTCAGACGAACTGGTCAGCGCATGACGCGTCAAGACGTTCTTGAAGCATGGCACGCGCATCTCAAGGATGGCCGTCGCCGCTCTGCGCATACGGTGCGCGCCTATGTTGCGGCAGCATCGCGTTTGCTGGATCGAACAGGCGATTGCCGCTGGGCTGCCCTTGCCCGGCTTGATGCGGCCGATCTGCGCAGTCATCTTGCCGCCCGGCGCGCAGAGGGGATCGGCAATGCCTCTGCCGCGCGCGAACTTTCCGCGATCAAGGGCTTTATCGGTTTCGCGCGCGCGCAGGCGGGGCTCGACAATACATCCGCACCACGCATGCGCGGGCCGCGCGTCAAGAAAGGCATTCCACGCCCGGTTACGCCGGACGATGCCGTCAACCTTGCCGCGACCGTTGGCGATGATGCGGGCGATGACTGGATCGGCGCGCGTGATCGCGCGGTGCTGCTGCTGATGTATGGCGCGGGCCTGCGGATCGCCGAGGCGTTATCGCTTCAGGGCGCGCAATTACCCCTAAACGAGACGCTGAATATAACCGGAAAAGGCGGCAAGCAGCGCGTCGTTCCGATCCTTCCCATCGTGCGCGATGCCGTTGCCGATTATGCGGCAAAATGCCCATGGCCTATCGTCAAGGACGAACCGGCGTTTCGCGGCGCTAAAGGCGGGCCGCTCTCGCAGGGGATGGTGCAAAAGGCGATGGCGCGCGCGCGTGTTGCGCTTGGCCTGCCTCCTTCGGCAACCCCGCATGCCTTGCGCCACAGTTTTGCAACCCATCTGCTGGGGGCAGGCGCAGATTTACGCTCGCTTCAGGAGTTGCTGGGTCACGCCAGCCTTGGTTCCACCCAGATATACACCAAGGTCGACGCGGCAACGCTGCTCGATGTCTATCGCACCGCGCATCCGCGCGAGCAGGAGTGAGCGTCAGCGCGCGTTAAAGCGCGGCATGGCGGGCCTCGATCGCATCCCAGATCATCGCGGGCGTATCTGTGCCATTAAACTGATCGATCGAGACAATCCCGGTGGGCGACGTGACGTTGATTTCCGTCAGCCACTCACCGCCGATGACATCAATACCAACAAAGATAAGGCCAAGCCGCTTCAGTTCGGGGCCAAGCGCTGCGCAGATTTCCTCTTCGCGCGAGGTCAGCACAGTTGATTCTGCAGACCCGCCTTGCGCCAGATTTGAGCGAAACTCGCCTTCCCCCGGCTTGCGGTTGATCGCGCCTGTTACTTCGCCATCGATCAGAACAATGCGTTTGTCGCCATCGGCAACGCTGGGCAGGAACGGCTGCACCATGTGCGGCTCCGGCCAGGTCTGGTTAAACACTTCGAACAGCGCAGAGAGGTTTTCACCCGATTCAGGCACGCGGAAGATCGCCTTGCCGCCGTTACCGTGGATCGGCTTGACAACAATGGACCCGTGTTTCGCCATGAATGCGCGCACATCCTCTACACTGCGGGTTACCATAGTTGGCGGCATGAAGTGCCGGTAATCGAGGACGAAGACCTTTTCCGGCGCATTGCGCACGCTGGCCGGGTTGTTGACCACGAGTGTTTCTTTCTCGATCCGCTCAAGCAAATGCGTGGCGGTGATGTAGCCCATGTCGAACGGCGGATCCTGGCGCATCAGCACAACATCCGCATCGCGCCCCAGATCGATCTGCCGCGCCGCATCCATTTCAAAATGATCGCCCGCAACATTGCGAACGCGAACCGGATTTGCCTTTGCAAGCAGGCGGTCGTTCTCATCCAGAGTCAATGTGCCGACATCGTAATGGAACAGTTCATGCCCGCGCGCCTGCGCCGACAGCATCAGCGCGAATGACGAATCGCCTGCAATATTGATGCTTTCCATCGGGTCCATCTGGACGGCTATGCGCAAACTCATGGTGATCAGGCTCCTTCAGGGCATCCAGGCGTTGACGATGTGTCGCGGCCAGCATCCGGGGGCAAGCAGCAACACATCAATGCGCTGCGTATCACCGGGCCGGACGTAACGCTGCGCGATTGCGTTTGCCGCATTGGCGGTGCGGCGCAAGCGGTATTCGTCAATTGCATCGTCAAGCGCGACGCGCGTGGCCCGCCATTTCACTTCCACAAAACACACGGTGCGCCAGCGCCTTGCCACAAGATCGATTTCGCCGCGCGGCGTCCTGACGCGCCGATCAAGTATGCGCCACCCCTGAAGACGCAGAAACCACGCCGCCAGTGCCTCGGCATTGCGCCCTCGCCGCTCTGCTTCGTGGCGTTTTGCGCTCATTTAAGCGCCATTGCCCTTGCATAAAGCTCCTTGCGGTCAAGCCCGGTGAGTTTTGCAACGTGGGAAGCAGCCTGCGAAGGTTTGGACGTGGCAAGAGCCTCGCGCAGGAGTGCGTCGGCATCTTCTGTATTCGTTTCGCCAGGCGTTGGCGGCGCGATCATCAGCACGATTTCTCCCTTGGGAGGCTTTGTCTCGTAATACGCGAGCAGATCGAGAGGATATCCTGTCCGGCATTCCTCAAACTTCTTGGTCAGTTCGCGGGCAACCGCAATTTCGCGATTCGGCAACGTTTCGTGGATTGCCTGCAATGTCCTGGTCAGCCGGGGCGCTGTTTCGTAAAAAATCAACGTCGCCGGAATGTCGGCGAGTTCGCTCAACACATCGCGCCGAGCCTTGTCCTTGACCGGCAGAAATCCTGCAAACATGAACCGGTCGTTGGGCAGGCCCGAAAGGGTCAGGCCAGCTATCGCCGCTACGGGGCCGGGCAAGCTGGTGACAGAAATCCCCGCCTTTTGCGCATCCCGAACAAGGCGAAAACCCGGATCGGAAACAAGCGGAGTTCCCGCATCACTCACCAGAGCGACAGGTTCAGCCCGCATGCGCGCGATCAGCCTCTCACGGCTCGCCTGATCGGCATGATCGTCATAACGGATCATTCTGACGCTGATCCCGAGATGGTTCAGCAGTTTGCCCGTCACGCGCGTATCTTCGCAGGCGACCGCCGTCACGCCTCGTAACGTCTCAATCGCGCGCAGAGTTATATCGCCAAGATTGCCAATCGGCGTGGCGACTATATAGAGGCCGGGATCAAGCGGATGGTCCGTGCGGGAATTCATGGACCTATCCTAGGGGAGCGGCAGACGATGTTCGAACGATTTTTTGATGGCCGGAAACTGATCGCGGCGGTCGCGCTTGCGATACTGGCTGGTTGTACGGTGGTCCCGAAGTCTACCGATCCATCGGCGGGAACCGGCCCGGTCGAAGGCCCCTCCGCCGGCGTGCTGCCAACCGATACATCGCGCCACCGTGTTGCGCTGCTGGTCCCGCTGACCGGCAAAAATTCAAACGTGGGCCTTTCGATCGCCAACGCGGCAACAATGGCGCTGCTCGATACCAACGCGCAGAATTTGCGGGTCACAAATTATGATACGACCGCGGGAGCGGCTGCTGCTGCAAGACGCGCGATCAGCGATGGCAACACGCTTATTCTGGGGCCGCTGTTGTCAGGCAATATTGCGCCCGTTTCTGCGGTTGCCCGTCCGGCTCAGGTGCCGCTGATTTCATTTTCCAACGATGCGACAGCCGCTGCGCGTGATGTATTTATCATGGGCAATCTTCCCGGAAAAGCGGTGGAGCGGACAGTCCGATATGCGCGGAGCAAAGGCATCACGCGGTTTGGCGCGCTTGTGCCGCGCGGTGAATATGGACAGCGCGCGTCGGATGCATTGATGGTTGCCGCCCGCGCGAACGGTGCATCCGTGGTGGCGATGGAAGCGTATGACCGCAGCCGAGGCTCTGTGTCGCAGGCCGCGCGCAACCTTAAAGGCAAAGGCGGCTATGATGCGGTGCTGATCGCAGACGGCGGCCGTATGACAACCGTGGCCGCACCGATCCTCAAGCCGTCCGGCTCTGGCGAAAGTCCGCGCATTCTCGGTACAGAGCTGTGGAGTGGCGAAAAGGCCATAACCAGCAACCGGGCATTATCCGGCGCCTGGTTTTCGGCCGTTTCGGACACCCGGTTCGGGCAATTCGCCAAAAGCTATCAGCGCCGCTTTGGTGGCACACCATATCGCATCGCAACGCTGGGGTATGATTCGGTGCTGCTGTCCTTGCGCATTGCGCGTGACTGGAAACCCGGCCGGAAGTTTCCCGCCAGGAAGATGCTCGACAAAGGCGGTTTTCTGGGTCTCGATGGTCCGTTCCGCTTTTCCGGGGACGGCGTGATCGAACGGGCGCTTGAAGTTCGCGAAGTGCGTTCGGGCGGTGTTGCGGTGATAAGCGCGGCACCATCGCGATTTGACGACTGAGGATAACTCCCCTGCCCGCTTGATCGCATGATTCCTGCGCGCTTATAGGCTTCACCATGGCCGACGATCTGTTCGAAAAACTGCCTGATGCGGGCGGCGAAACCTACGACGGTTCCGCCATCGAAGTGCTGGAAGGGCTTGAACCGGTTCGCCGGAGGCCGGGCATGTATATCGGCGGGACGGACGAGCGGGCGCTGCACCATCTTGCCGCCGAGGTTCTGGACAACGCGATGGACGAAGCGGTTGCCGGGCACGCCAGCCGGATTGAAGTTACGCTGGGCGAAGGCAACACGCTGACCATCGCGGACAACGGGCGCGGCATTCCGATTGACGAACACCCCAAATTTCCCGGCAAATCCGCGCTTGAAGTGATTTTGACGACGCTGCACTCGGGCGGCAAGTTTTCGGGCAAGGCCTATGCAACATCGGGCGGTCTGCACGGTGTTGGCGTCAGTGTGGTGAACGCGCTTTCCAGTCATACGCGGGTTGAAGTCGCGCGTAACAAGGAACTTTATGCGCTTGAGTTCTCCAGAGGGCATGCGACGGGCAAGCTGAAGAAGATCGGCAGCACGCCAAACCGCCGGGGCACCACGGTCACGTTCACGCCCGACACCGAGATTTTCGGCAATCAGAAGTTCCGCCCCGCCCGGCTGTTCAAGCTTGCCCGGTCAAAGGCATATCTCTTTGCCGGTGTCGAGATCCGCTGGAAATGCGATGCGTCTCTGGCCAGCGAGGATGCGCCTGAGGAAGCAGTGTTCCAGTTTCCCGGAGGGCTGGCCGATCACCTTGCCGAACAGATCGGCACCCGGGAATGCGTTACCAGCGAAGCCTTTGCCGGAAGCCAGGATTTTCCCGGCGAAAACAAGGGACGCGCCGAATGGGCAATCGGGTGGCCGCTTTATTCCGACGGGGCCTACAGCTGGTATTGCAACACGATCCCCACACACGATGGCGGCACCCATGAACAAGGGCTGCGATCCGCTCTGACCAAAGGCATCCGCGCATTCGGCGAACTGGTCGGCCAGAAGAAGGCCAAGGATATCACCGCGGACGATGTGATCACCGGCAGCGAAATCATGCTGTCCGTGTTCCTTCCCGATCCGCAGTTTCAATCGCAGACCAAGGACAGGTTGACCTCATCCGAAGCGGCGCGGCTTGTCGAAAACGCGGTGCGCGATCACTTCGATCATTTCCTTTCCGACAACATGGATCGCGGCAAGGCGCTGCTGATGCATACGATGGAGCGGATGGAAGAGCGGTTGCGCCGCAAGGCGGAGCGCGAAGTCAAGCGCAAGACCGCGACCAACGCGCGCAAACTGCGCCTTCCCGGCAAACTGACTGACTGTTCCGGCGAAGGCAGCGGCGAAACCGAGCTGTTCATTGTCGAAGGTGACAGTGCCGGCGGCAGCGCCAAACAGGCGCGCAATCGCAAGACACAGGCGATTCTGCCGATACGCGGCAAGATCCTGAATGTCGCTTCGGCGACGGCGGAAAAGATTCGCGCCAATGCCGAGATCGCCGACCTGATCCTTGCGCTGGGGTGCGGCACCCGCAAGGATTGCGACCCGGAAAACCTGCGGTATGACCGGATCATCATCATGACCGATGCCGATGTTGATGGTGCGCACATCGCCACGCTGCTGATGACATTCTTCTTTCAGGAAATGTCCGAAATCGTGCGCGGCGGGCATCTCTATCTGGCGCAGCCACCGCTTTACCGGCTGACGTCTGGCTCAACCTCTGCCTACGCGCGTGACGACGAGCACCGCGCGGAACTGGAAAAAACGGTGTTCAAAGGCAAAAAGGTCGAAGTGTCTCGCTTCAAGGGTCTTGGAGAGATGAACCCGCAGCAATTGCGCGAAACGACGATGGACCCGGACACGCGCGGGCTGTTGCGGATCACTCTGCCACCCGAATTTGAACAGCGCGCGGTGGTAAAAGATCTTGTTGACCGCCTGATGGGCCGCAACCCCGAACACCGATTCAATTTCATCCAGAACCGCGCGGGTGAGCTTGATCCCGATATGATCGACGCCTGACGCCCAAAGTGGCGCGCGCGTTCGGCGTTTCAGCGCACGCGGCGCACAAACAGTTCATCCCCGCGCCGCTCCGTCGCGAAGTTGGGCAGTGCCTCGATCAGGTCTGACAAGCGCGAGAAGCCATAGCTGCGCGTGTCGAAACTGGATCGGTTGGCGATGCGCTGGCCCATTTCGGAGAGGCTGGCGAAACCGTCCTTATCGCGTCTGCTTGCCTTCCAGGCATCGCCGATCAGGGTGATGAGTTCCAGATCGATTTCGGGCTTGGGGCCTTCCGCACCATCGGCGGGCAGATTGGTCAGATCGATAAACCGCGTGCAGGCCTGCCGAAAACCCTGAGGCGCCTTGCTTGATCCGAACCCGTAAACCGGCAAGCCATTTTGCCGCAGCCGCATCGCAACAGGCATGAAATCGCTGTCGCTCGACATGATGCCGAAACCATCGACATGCCCGCTATAGAGCAGGTCCATGGCATCAATCGCCATTTTCATGTCCGTGGCGTTCTTGCCTTTCGTGATGTCAAACTGCTGTTGCGGTTCCAGCGCGTGGCGGTGGACGATCTTGGCCCAGCCTGAGAGGCCGGTTTTCTTCCAGTTTCCATAAATCCGCCGGATATTCACCGTGCCAAGATCGCCAAGAATGGTGAGCGCCGCATCGAGATCGTTTGGCGATGCGTTATCGGCGTCGATCAGCAGCGCGATATTTCTGTGTTTGCCGTCCGCCATATGTGTCCTTCTTGATCCGTCTTGCCGCGAGCTGTCATGCCGCTCGTTCGATATGGATGTTGAGCGCACATTGCGCAACGCCCGCAACTCCGATGTGTGTGCTTTGCCGTAGCACCACGGTGCACTTGGCGTTAACAGGCGCATTATGTGGAAATTCAAGCAAGCAGAGCTGTCAGAAAGCGGGTGGATCGCGTCGCGTCTTCACTTCGTGCTGATGGTGGTTCTGGAACTGGTCATGCTGGGTGAGCTGGTTATCCTGATCGGTGTCGAACGCTGGCTACCCGCGTTTGTGACGATGGGCCTGATGGGCGTTATCGCCGCGCCGGTGATCTTCAAGGGCCGGTTCGGCGTTCCGATCCCGTCCGAGCTGCATATATTTGCCGCGCTGTTCATTTTCGCGACGCTGTTTCTGGGCGAAGTGCAGGGTTTCTATCATCGCTTGTGGTGGTGGGATCTGGCTCTGCATGGGACATCGGGCGTCCTGCTTGGTTTGCTGGGTTTTCTGTTCGTTTATCTGGTCAATGAAAACGAGCTTGTGGACGTCAGTATGCGGCCCTCTTTCGTCGCGCTGTTTGCGTTCTTCTTTGCTGTCGGCATGGGCACGATCTGGGAAATCTTTGAATTTGCTATGGACCGGATGTTCGGCCTCGATATGCAAAAAGCGATGTTCGGCGATCCGTCCGGGCTAACCGATACGATGTGGGATCTGATCGTCGATATGTGCGGCGCCGCGATCATGGCGGGGCTTGGCTGGCTCTATATGCGCCGGGCGAGACACGAGCGCACCGACCACTGGCTCAGGCGATTTGTAGAGCGTTACCCGAACCTGTTTGCGGATTAGGTTCTTGCCTCGCTGCGATGCACAACTTAGGTCAGGGTCCAACGATAACTTGGCAGGACATATTCAATGCAGCGTTTTGAAGGCACGAGTTCCTATGTTGCGACCGACGATCTGAAGGTTGCCGTTAATGCGGCGGTCCATCTGCGCAGGCCGCTTCTGGTGAAAGGGGAGCCGGGCACCGGCAAAACAGTTCTCGCCCATGAAATCGCGAAGGCCATTGATGCGCCGCTGATCGAATGGAATGTCAAATCGACAACGAAGGCGCATCAGGGCCTTTATGAGTATGACGCGGTCGCCCGTCTGCGCGATGGCCAGCTGGGCGATGAGCGGGTTCACGATATCCGCAACTACATCAAGCGGGGCAAGCTGTGGGAAGCGTTCACGAGCGAACGGCTTCCGGTGCTGCTGATCGACGAGATCGACAAGGCCGACATCGAGTTTCCCAACGATCTGCTGCAGGAACTCGATCGCATGAGCTTCGATGTGTATGAAACGCAGGAACGGATTGCGGCCAAAGAACGCCCGATCGTGGTCATCACGTCGAACAATGAAAAGGAACTGCCAGACGCATTTCTGCGCCGCTGTTTCTTTCACTACATCAAGTTTCCCGATCGCGAGACGATGCAGGACATCATCGACGTTCACTATCCCAACATCCAGAAAACACTTGTCACCAAGGCGATGGAAATTTTCTATGAGCTGCGCGAAGTGCCCGGCCTAAAGAAAAAGCCATCGACCAGTGAACTGCTGGACTGGCTGAAACTGCTTCTGAACGAGGATATGCCGCTTGAGGTTCTGCAAAATCAGGACCCGAACAAGGCGATCCCGCCGATGCACGGCGCGCTGCTTAAAAACGAACAGGACGTAATGCTGTTCGAACGCCTCGCCTTCATGGCCCGGCGGCAGGGCAACTGACGCCATGGCGCATAACGGACACTGTTTTTGCGGTCAGGCGCGGTATCGGATCGATGCCGAGCCGGTCGGCGCGCGCACCTGTTGGTGCCGCGATTGCCAGTATATCGCTTGCGGATCGGCCAGCAACAACGTGCTGTTTCCGGCGGATTCGGTGCAGTTCGAAGGCACGGTTAGCACGATAGAGAAAGTCGCCGCCAGCGGCAGGCGGATTGAGCGAGGCTTCTGCCCGGAATGCGGATCGCAGATATATGCGCGCACGATGGACTCGCCTGCGGTTCCGATCCGAATTCGTGCCGGCACGCTCGACAATCCCGAACTGATGGCGCCGCGTGATGTGATCTGGACCTCAAGTGCGCCCGCCTGGGCGGTGATCGATCCCGATCTGCCCGCGTTTCCCGAACAGCCCCCGGCTCCTCCCAAAGCGGACTGACCAGCGATGTTTCACAACTTCATCGACGAACTGCGCGCTGCGGGCATTCCGGCATCGCTGAAAGAGCATCTGGTGCTGCTTGAAGCATTGGACCGCGATATCATCGATCAGACGCCCGAAGCGTTCTATTATCTCTCTCGGGCCGCGTTCGTGAAGGACGAAGGCTTGCTGGATCGGTTCGATCAGGTGTTTCAGAAAGTCTTCAAAGGTGTCTTCTCGGACTATGGCCAGAACCCGGTCGAAGTGCCGGAAGAATGGCTGAAGGCGATGGCTGAAAAGTTCCTGACGCCCGAAGAGATGGAAAAGGTCAAGTCTCTGGGTAGCTGGGACGAGATCATGGACACGCTCAAAAAGCGCCTTGAAGAACAACAGGCGCGCCATCAGGGCGGCAACAAGTGGATCGGCACCGGCGGCACCAGTCCGTTCGGCCATTCCGGCTATAATCCCGAAGGCGTGCGCATCGGCGGCAAAGGCAAACACGGGCGGGCGATCAAGGTCTGGGAAAAGCGCGAGTTCGCCAATCTCGATAACACGCGCGAACTGGGCACCCGCAACATCAAGGTGGCGCTGCGACGCCTGCGCCGGTTTGCGCGCGAAGGGTCTGCCGAAGAGCTTGATCTGGGCGCGACGATCGAAGGCACAGCCAAACAGGGCTGGCTGGATATTCACATGCGGCCAGAACGCCACAATGCCGTCAAAGTTCTGCTGTTTCTGGATGTTGGCGGTTCGATGGACCCGTTCATCAAGCTGGTGGAAGAGCTGTTCAGCGCGGCAACGGCGGAGTTCAAGAATCTGGAGTTTTTCTATTTCCACAACTGCCTTTACGAAGGCGTGTGGAAAGACAATTCACGCCGCTGGTCGCAACGCACCAACACCTGGGATGTGCTTCACAAATATGGCCACGATTACAAGGTTATCTTTGTGGGCGATGCTTCGATGAGCCCATATGAAATCAGCCATCCGGGCGGGTCGGTTGAGCATATGAACGATGAAGCGGGCGCGGTTTGGATTGACCGGGTGACGCGGACCTACCCGGCCACCGTCTGGCTGAACCCGACCAAGGAAGATCACTGGCAGTATTCAACATCAACGCAGATGATGAAGGAACTGATGGGCGGATCAATGTTTCCGCTCACGCTTGAAGGGCTGGACGATGCGATGCGCGAACTGACTCGCAAGAAAGGCTGAACCGCCCCGTTCCCCGCCCTCACCCCGCCGCCGGACTTGATTGCGAACGCTGTTTCAGGCACTTTCGTTCCGATAATTATGGAACGGGAGCGGGTGTGATGAGCAATATCCAGCTGGCCCAGGTTGCGCCGGTCACTGTGGCGACCGATCTTGCAATAACAGATCTTCGTGCCGCGCTGGCAGCGGGCTGGCGTGATTTTGTGGCCTTCCCGGCTTTCGGACTGTTTTTCGCCGCGATCTACGTTTTTGCCGGAATTTTCATCGCTTATGCGCTGTTTGCGTGGGGCGAGGCTGGATGGCTTATCCCGGCGGCTGCTGGGTTCCCTTTGCTGGCGCCGTTCGTTGCGGTTGGCCTGTATGAAGTCAGCCGCCGCCGCGAAGCAGGGCTGCCGATGAACTGGAGCGCGATCCTGGGCGCGTTGCGCGGGCGCGGTGACGAACAGATCCTGATGATGGGCGGGATCCTGTTTGTCGCGTTCAGTTTCTGGATCATTATCGCGCACGGCATCATGGCGATCTTCATGGCCGAAGCGGGAATCGGCGGGGAATCGCTGGAAATGTTCAGGACCACGGCGGGGCTTATGATGCTGCTGGTCGGTGGTTTCGTGGGCGCGCTGATGGCGCTGGTGTTCTATGCGGTTACGGTTATGAGCCTGCCGATGCTGGTCGATCGCGAGGTTGATTTCCTGTCCGCGATCATTGTCAGCCTGCTCACGATGCATTCCAACCGGCTTGTCCTGCTGGTCTGGGCGGTGTTGATTTCGATCCTGCTGTTTATCGCGATGATCCCGCTGTTTCTGGGACTGCTGATTGCGCTGCCGGTGCTTGGTCACGCGACCTGGCACCTCTATCGCCGCGCGGTGCAGGATGTTCACCCCTGACCGGACCGGGCATTGCCTTTCCCGATCAATAGAGCAGCAGGTCTGCAATATCCTCGCGCCATGCGGCCTCGTCGCCTGCGGCCAGTAGATCGAGGTCTTCGGGCTCGCTGGCTGCATCGTCCACCCACTGGCGCAAGGCCGGTCCGCCGTTGATCACGTCGATCGCGAGGCGATCGAACTCATACTCATAGGGAAAATCACGCCACAGATCATAGTCTGGCCACAGGGTGCGGATTGCCTTGAACGCCAGCGCCTGCAAGCGCCACGGACGGAACGCGCCATGATCGTAGAAATCGCCCTCGGCGTGGATCATCAGCGCGTTGCACAGTTTGCCTGCGTGCTTGTGGAATGTCGGCTCAAACCAGCATTCGCGGATCGCGCAGCCTGCCAGCCAGTCCGGCGCGTATCGCTTCATTTCGGCCAGAACCGCTTTCGCGTCGATGTCTGGCGCGCCAAACAGCACTTCCAGCGGCCGCGTAGTCCCCCGCCCTTCTGACAATGTCGTGCCTTCAAGCATCACCGTTCCGGCATAGGCGCGCGCCATGTTGAGGTTTGCCGCATTGGGGCTGGGGTTGATCCAGATGCGGTCTTCCGGCCAGCCAAAGCCGCCCTGCCCGTTTTTCGGACCCGCTTCGGGCAGCCAGTAATGCATTTCGATCACGCGATAATCGACATCAAGATTGAAGTGATCGATGAACCAGTGCCCCATTTCGCCAAGCGTAAGGCCATGACGCATCGGCATCGGGCCAGCGCCGACAAAGCTTTCCTGCCCCGGCAGCAAGAGCGTGCCTTCAACCGGGCGGCCAGCCGGGTTGGGTCGATCGAGCACCCACACCGCCTTGCCCTGCTCCGCCGCAGCTTCGAGCATGTAAAGCAACGTGGTGACGAACGTGTAGATGCGGCAGCCCAGATCCTGCAGATCGAACAGGAACACGTCGGCGGTGTCCATCATTGCCGATGTCGGGCGGCGCACTTCGCCATAAAGGCTGAAAATCGGAATGCCGTATTGCGGATCGATCTCGTTGACCGTTTCCACCATATTGTCCTGCTTGTCGCCTTTCAGGCCATGTTGCGGGCCAAACGCCGCGGAGAGATCAAGGCCCTCGCACGCAGCCAGCGCATCAAGCGAATGCGTGAGGTCAGCGGTCACCGACGCAGGATGGGCGACAAGGGCCACGCGTTTGCCTGCAAGCGGCTTACGCAGGTCAGGTTCGGCAAGAAGGCGATCGATACCAAATTTCATGCGTTGTCCGGTGCCGCAAGCCTGCCTGTGAAGCAAGCGGGATCGTGGAAATCGGGTCTGCCCGGCGGATGGCTCGCTGCCCAGTAGCTCTTGTGGCCGCCATTTTCCTCGATAACGGCGGTGAGCGCATATCTTGCGGGAAGCGCCGGGAGCGCGACCGCTGGAATGGCTGCATCGAAGATGGCCACCGAGCCGCCTTTGCGCAGCGTGCAGATCGGATCGCGCGGCATGACGCGCTCGGCCATGCCCTTTCGGTAGGCTGAAAAATCATACGCGGCCCAGCGTTCAGACGGTGAGAGATTAAACTCACAATAACAATCGCCGCCATCTGGCCGCACGAACAGCTCAAAGCACGTTGTTCGCCACAGCTCGTCCGCCCTGCCCTTTCCCGCAAATGGCGGCACCACAAGCTGTGAAGCGCCTTCAATGCGCCAGCGTATAGCCAGCCAGTTCGGATCATGCGCGGTGATCCGGGCAGCGATGCTCCTGATTGCCAGCGGCGGCGTGGCGAGGTGCGGGATCAGACTATCCGTTTCCAACCGGGCTACTCCGTGCTAACCGCGCGCCCGCAGCACCGGATACCCATTATGACCGAATACAAATCCAGCCTCCTTCGCATTCTCGATGAACGAGGGTACATACATCAGACGACGGATGCCAGCGCGCTTGATGCAATGGCCAACCGCCAGATCGTGCCCGGCTATATCGGCTTCGATGCCACCGCGCCTTCTTTGCATGTCGGCAGCTTGGTGCAGATCATGATGCTGCGGCGGTTGCAGCAGGCGGGGCACAAGCCAATTGTGGTGATGGGTGGCGGCACCACCAAGATCGGTGATCCTTCCGGCAAGGACGAAAGCCGCAAGATGCTGACGCCCGATGATATCACGCGCAACATTGCTTCGATCCGCACGGCGTTCGAACGTCTGCTGACATTCGGCGACGGGCCGACCGATGCGATCATGGTCGATAACGACGATTGGCTCAGCACGCTGGGGTATATCGATCTGCTGCGCGATGTCGGCCCGCATTTCACCGTGAACCGGATGCTTTCGTTCGATTCGGTCAAACTGCGGCTCGATCGTGAGCAACCGCTGACGTTTCTTGAATTCAACTACATGATCTTGCAGGCCTATGATTTCCGTGAACTGGCGCTGCGCCATGCGTGCCGTTTGCAGATGGGCGGATCGGATCAGTGGGGCAATATCGTCAACGGGATCGAACTGACCCGGCGGATGGAAGGGATCGAGCTGTTCGGTGTCACCACGCCGCTGCTGACAACTGCAGACGGCGCAAAGATGGGCAAGACGGCTTCGGGCGCGGTCTGGCTGAACGAGGATCAGCTGCCAGCCTATGATTTCTGGCAATACTGGCGCAATTGCGATGATCGCGATGTTGGCCGGTTCCTGCGCCTGTTTACCGATATGCCGCTCGATGAAATTGCCCGGCTAGAAGCGCTGGAAGGCTCACAGATCAACGATGCCAAGATCGTTCTGGCCAATGAAGTGACCAGGCTGTGTCGCGGCGCGGATGCCGCGCAGGCAGCCGAAGCAACCGCGACCGAAACGTTCGCTGGCGGCGGACTTGGCGACGATCTGCCAACGCTTGACGTGCCGGCCGATGGTATTCGCCTCGCGGCGGCCTGCACGCAGATCGGCTTCACCGCGTCGAACGGCGAGGCGAAACGCAAGGTTGGCGAAGGCGCTGTCCGCATCGATGATGAGGTGATCAAGGATCCGGGTTTCCTGATCGAGATTACACCGGGCACGACTCGCAAACTCAGCCTCGGCAAGAAAAAACACGGCATGCTCAAACCGGTCTGACGCGTTTCAAGACTACGGAATGACGGCAGAATTTTGCCGGTTTACCGATTCTTTGCCATTTACGTGCATCTTGATGTCTGTTTGAAATCAACAGCGATGGACGCGTCATGAGTGCTGGAGCCCAGCTTACCGTTACCGATAAACGCCGCGCCATGCGGCACCCGGTCGACTTCAAGGTGATCGGAGAGCATCGCCAACGCGGTGACGTGCATCTCCACATCGTCAACATATCGGCGCAAGGCTTCATGGCAAATGCGGACAGCGAGCTGGGTCGCGGTGAACGGCTCAGTATTCGTCTGCCCGAGATCGGCCGTATCGAGGCGCATCTGATCTGGACTCGCAACGAACGTTCGGGCTTCCAGTTTGAGCGGATTGTTCGGCTTGAGGAGTTTATGAAACTCGTCGACGCTATTCAGCCCAACCCGCGCCTTCGCGCCCCCCGCTAACTTCCAGAATATGGCATCGGAACCTTTCAGGCGAGATAACTCAATTTCACGATTGATATAATATATCATAACATCTAGAAGGCGGTATGCGTTCCAAACAATCCCTCGTGATTCGCCTGGCTGCCTCAACGGTGCTTTCCCTCGTTCCTGCCGCGCTCCACGCGCAGCAATCGCATCAGGAAAGCGATCATGCGGGCAGTTCGCACGCTTCCGCGCACGATCCCAAAGCCCACCCCGAGAATGAAATTGTGGTCACCGGGCACCCGCCTGTCGATTTCGGAATCCTGTCCGCAACCGCATCGATAGCGGGCGACGATCTGCACCAGAAAATGCGGGGCCAGATCGGCGAAGTTCTGGCCAGCTTGCCCGGCGTTTCGGCGACATCATTTGCGCCGGGGGCCTCGCGGCCCGTGCTGCGCGGGTTCAGCGGCGACCGGGTAACCGTGCTTACTGACGGGATCGGAGCGATAGATGCGTCGAATGTCTCCGAAGATCATGCGGTTGTCTTCGATGCGCTTTCGGTTGACCATATCGATGTGTTCCACGGGCCCAGCGTTCTTCTCTTCGGCGGCAATGCGATCGGCGGCGCGGTTAACGCACTGGACAAACGCATCCCGCGCCACTTGACGGACCGTGTCACGGGCATGGTGATCGGCAGTTATGGCA
The DNA here is from genome assembly GCA_947258815.1 of uncultured Sphingomonadaceae bacterium. GTDB lineage: Bacteria > Pseudomonadota > Alphaproteobacteria > Sphingomonadales > Sphingomonadaceae > Novosphingobium. The sequence continues at coordinate 33,044 of CAMYJW010000025.1, read as the reverse complement.
CCGCAGCGGATGAAAGAGCGATTGGCGGGGCAATAGATATTCCAATCGCGCCAAAACTGGTTGCCCACTTCGATGCGAACTGGCGGAAAAGCGATGATCTTCGCGTCGGCGGTTTCGTCCATTCAAGCGCATTGCGCGCCGATCTGCTCTCCGAAGCAGCCGAACATGCAGCGGAGGGTGAGGCAGACGAAGCCGCGGAACTGACCGAACTGGCCGGACTTTCGGGCCGCGTGCCCAGTTCGGCAGCGCGATCATACACGTGGGGCGCCGGGGTTGCCTACATCGATTCGCGCGCTGACATCGGCATTTCGGTGCAGCGCTATGACACGCGCTACGGCGTTCCGCTGCGCCCCGGCACCGAACACCATCACGAAGACGAACACGGTGCGGTGGAAGAACTTATCGAAGCCGATCACGGCGACGAGAATGTCAGCATCGATCTGGAACAGACCCGGTTCGACATTCGCGGCGGCCTGAAATTCGATGGGCCGATTGAAAGCCTCCAGTTCCGGGGTACTTACGGCGATTATGAACATGTCGAGTTCGAAGGCGATGAAGTCGGCACGCGGTTCTCGGGCGACGGCTTCGAGATAAGGGCTGATCTTGTTCAGGCCGATCGCAATGGCTGGCGCGGGCGCAGCGGCATCCAGTATTTTGAACGCGAACTGAAAATTGTGGGCGCCGAGGCATTCCAGCCGGACAATCGCGTCAGTCGATTTGGCGTGTTTACCTTGCAGGCAATCAATCTGGGCGAAAACGTCACGCTGGAAGCCGCCGGCAGGTATGAACGTGCTAAAGTCAGCGCCGACACGGTCGGCTTCTCACGCAGTTTCGATCTCTGGTCCGGCGCGACTGGCCTTTCCTGGCAGCCCGCAGACGGATGGACCGTGGGTCTTAATTATGTCCATGGCGCGCGCGCACCGTCACCAGAAGAACTGCTTTCCGATGGCCTGCATGTGGCGACGCAGGCATACGAAATCGGCAACAGCGGCTTTGTTGCGGAAAAAAGCAACGGGTTTGAAGGGTATCTCAGGTTTTCAGGCGATCGGGCTGAGATTGCGCTGACGGGATACGTAACTCGCTTCGATAATTTCATTGCAGCGCTGAGAACCAGTGAAGAACGAGAGGGTTTTGCCGTATTCGAGTATGCGCAGTTGCCCGCGCGCTATAAGGGTTTTGAGGCATCGGGAAGCATCGATGCGGCGCGCTGGGATAATGGCTCGCTAAAACTGGAAGCGGGTGCGGATTATGTGCGGGCCCGGCTGAAAGGTGTTGGCCCGGTGCCGCGTATCCCGCCGCTTCGCCTGAGTGGAGGGCTGGAAATTCAGCAAGGCGATCTGCGCGTTGCCGCAGATGTGGAATGGAACGCGCGCCAGTCCCGCGTGGCAAGTTTCGAAGAGCCGGTTGCGGCCTTCACACTCGTCGGACTGTCGGCGGACTGGCATCCCCAAGGTAACGATGGACCGCTAACCCTTATTCTTGCGGCGGAAAACCTGTTTGATGTCACCGCGCGCCGTGCTGCGTCTTACACACGCGATTTCGTTCCGCTTGCAGGACGCGATGTCAGGCTGACTGCAAGGTTCGCATTCTGACTGCCGCGCGGTTCGACTTGTCATAAGCTTGCTGGCCTGCCATGGCCCGCTGCGTGCGCGAACCAAATTCCCCCATTCAGATCGGCGACTACCGGTTTTTCTGGCTGGCCCGATTGCTCACGGTGATCGCGCAAACCGGGATGGTCGTGATCATCGGCTATCAGTTCTACGACGTTGCGCGTGCCGACTATGGCATGTCGATCTCAGAAGCGGCGCTTCAGCTTGGTCTGCTTGGAGTGGCGCAATTTGTTCCCTTGATGTTGCTGACGCCGGTTGCCGGGCTGGCCGCCGACCGGTTTGACAGACGCCATGTGGCAGCGTTGGCGATGGGGCTGGATATCATGGTCGCGCTCGGTCTGGGATATTCGACCGCAGCGGGAATGCGCAGCCTGCCGCTGCTGTTTGGATTTGCCGCGCTCCACGGAACGGTTCGCGTGTTCATCAATCCGGCGATGGCCGCCATTGCGCCAAATATTGTGCCCGCAAGGCTTATACCCAAGGCGATAGGTTTCAATTCGATTGCCTGGCAGGCGGGCGGCGTTACCGGCCCGGCTGCTTTCGGTTTTCTCTATGCCGATCACCCTTCGTTGCCATACTGGACTGCGGCCATCCTGCTGGTGCTGGCAGGATTCAGCACGCTGATGATCCGCACGCTGCCGCCACCCGAGGGCGATGGAAGCCGCGTTCACCCCATGCGCCAGATTATTGACGGGTTTCGCTATGTCTGGAGCGAGCGTTTCCTGCTTGGCTGCATCAGCCTCGATCTCTTTGCGGTGCTGCTGGGCGGCGCCACTGCATTGCTGCCGGTTTTTGCACGCGATATTCTTGAAGTCGGCCCGGAAGGGCTTGGCCAGATGCGCGCAGCCCCGGCTCTGGGCGCGGCGATTGTTGCGATGTGGCTGTCATGGAAGCCGCTTGAACGCAATGTCGGCAACAAAATGCTGATGGCCGTTGCCGCATTCGGAGCACTGACGATGGCATTCGGGCTCTCACGATATTTTCTTCTGTCGCTCGGCCTGCTTGCCTTGCTTGGTGCGGCGGACATGATCTCGGTGTTCATTCGCAACTCGCTGATACAGCTCAACACGCCGGACGAAGTTCGCGGGCGTGTGTCTGCCATTTCCGGGCTTGCAATATCGGCCTCGAATGAACTGGGAGAGATGCAATCCGGCCTTGCCGCCGCGTTGCTGGGCGCAACGGGAGCAGTTGTGTTTGGTGGTGCGGGTGCCATAATCATTACGGGTCTTTGGGCATGGAAATTCCCGGAGATCAGACGAGCCCGGACATTCGCACCACAATTTCGCCAGAGGGAGCCAGACGGATGAAAGCAGCCAGTATTCTCGAGACGATCGGCAACACGCCGCATATCCGCCTTTCGCGGATGTTCCCTGATCACGATGTCTGGATAAAGTGCGAACGCGCGAATCCGGGTGGTTCGATCAAGGATCGAATCGGTCTGGCGATGATCGAGGCCGCCGAAGCCGATGGAAGCCTGCAACCGGGCGGAACGATTATTGAGCCGACATCGGGCAACACCGGCATCGGCCTGGCCATGGTCGCAGCGGTAAAAGGCTACAAATTGATCCTTGTCATGCCCGAATCGATGTCGCTGGAACGGCGCGCCTGATGCTGGCCTATGGCGCGACATTTGATCTCACACCGCGTGAGAAAGGCATGAAAGGCGCGTTGGAACGCGGCAATGAATTGCTTGAGTCCACGCCCGGTGCGTGGATGCCGCTCCAGTTCGACAATCCCGCCAATGTCGATGTTCACGCGCGCACGACCGCGCAGGAAATACTCAACGATTTCGGCGATGATCCGTTAGATTATCTGATCACGGGTGTCGGAACCGGAGGCCATCTGACGGGCTGCGCGGAGGCGCTGAAGGCGCAATGGCCCGCGATGAAGGCCTATGCGGTAGAACCGACACTATCTCCGGTGATCTCCGGCGGACAGCCCGCCCCCCATCCCATTCAGGGCATTGGCGCGGGCTTTATTCCCACCAATCTGCACACCCAGTCTATCGACGGCGCGATTCAGGTCGATCCGGCTGATGCCAAGGATATGGCGCGCCGCTGCGCGACGGAAGAAGGCATGCTGGTCGGTATCAGTTCGGGCGCGACACTTGCCGCGATCAGTCAGAAGCTTGCCGATGTGCCGGCCGGATCGCGGATCCTGGGCTTCAACTACGATACCGGCGAGCGATATCTTTCAGTGCCCGATTTCCTGCCTGAATGATCGCGCTGGAACGGATCGACTATGCCGATGGCGCCACCGCGCTGACAGGCTGGCTGGCGCGCCCGGAAGGATCGGCCAGAGCGGCCATCGTCGTCTATCCGACAATCGTGAACTGCAACGCAGCGGTTGAGCGGCGCGCCCGGATGCTGGCGGCGCAAGGGTATCTGGCGTTTATTGCAGATTTTTACGGGCAGCCGGTTGAAGACTTTGCGGCAAGCGGGCCACTGGCAGAAGCCCTTCGCGCCGATGTCGATATTTATCGCGCGCGCATCGGCGCGGCTATCGATGCCTTGCGCACCGTGCCCGAAACACGCGGCTTGCCGCTGGCTGCCATCGGATACTGTATGGGCGGCGGCGCAGCGCTCGAAGCGGCGCGCGCCGGGCAGGAAATTGCCGCAGCGGTCAGCTTTCATGGTTTGCTTGCCACATCGCATCCGGCATTGCCCGGCGCCGTAAGGGCCCGGATTCTCGTGTGTCATGGCGATGCCGATCCGATGGTACCGCGCGATCAGGTTATCGGTTTCTGGGAGGAAATGGACCACGCCGGGGCGAACTGGCATTTTCATGCCTATGCGGGTGTGAAACACGGCTTCACCGATCCGGCAAGCGATGAGCGCGATCTTGATGCTGTTGCCTACGATGCCAGTGCCGACAGGCAAAGCTGGCAGGCGATGCTGGGCTTCTTCGACGAACTGTTTGGCGGCTGATCACCTTCCGACAACGACAGCGCAAAATTGCCGTTGCCGGAAGGTGTTTCAAACCAGAACGTTTTCCGTTCAAGCTGACGCGAACGAAAAAGCAACGCTCATGCGCCGCGCGGGCTTTTCGTATTTTCCGAACCGAACTGATCGGAAAATGCGAACAGGTGTTACAGACTTAGTCCGGCTTGCCGTCTGCATTGTCGTCGAACTGGTCGGGTTTTCCATCGCCGTCGGTATCCCACGCATCGGGCTTGCCGTCCTGATCGCGATCCCATGCGTCGGGCGCGCCGTCGCCATCGGTATCGAGCGTGGGTCGCAGCGAGGGCATCTGGGCATCGTCGGCATTTACCGCTGGAAGTTCTCCAGCCTGTGCGGCGCTCGCACTGCCAAACGCAAGCGACAGGAAAAGCGCTGTCGCCGCGGTGGCGTTGATGGGTTTTGTGGGAGTTGTCATCGGTTGATCCTGCTGTTGTCGATCCCCTGTCCCGCAAGGAAATCGACGCGCGATGCGCGCGAAGCCAGCGTCATGCGACGATGCGAGGTTGCCGGAAGCCGGGGCGCGATGCCCGTGTTGTTCATCGCAGGTGGCGCTCGTTTGTGCGATCAGCCGCGCGCGAACGCATCGGCGGGAAGTTCCATCATTGCCGCCGCGCCCGAGTCGATCTTGCGGCGCAGGGCACCGGCATCGGGCGTGTATCTTTCGGCAAAGTGTCGCGCCGTGACCAGTTTGGCCTGATAGAACGCGGCATCTCCGGTGCCTTCGTCCAGTGCGCGCACTGCAACTCTGGCCATGCGCAGCCACATCAGGCCAAGCGCAACAATCCCGGTTATGTGCATGTAATGATGCGCGCCCGCGCCCGCATTATCGGGATTGGCCATGGCATTTTGCATGAACCACATCGTGGCCGCTTTCAGTTCGCCATTGGTTTTTGCGATCCGCGCCGCGATGTCAGCGAGCTGTTCGATCTCTTTTGCGCTTTCGCATTCCTGATCGACCATCGCGAAAAACGCCTGAATTGCCCGGCCGCCATTTCGCGCGAGTTTGCGCCCGACCAGATCCATCGCCTGAACCCCGTTCGCGCCTTCATAGATCATCGCGATCCGCGCATCGCGGACAAACTGTTCGACACCGTTTTCAACGATATAGCCGTGGCCGCCCCAGATCTGCTGCATGCTGGTTGCAACGTCATAGCCCTTGTCGGTGCCATAGCCCTTGATAACCGGCGTGAGCAGCCCGACCAGATCGTCAGCCTGCTGGCGTTCGTCTTCGGTATTGGCCTTTTCCGCCAGTTCGACCAGCAAGCCGCACCACAGACAAAGCGCGCGCATTCCTTCGGTGAAAGCCCTGGCATCCATCAGCATCCGGCGCACATCGGGATGAACGATCAGCGGATCGGCCTTGGCATCGGGTTCGGCGGGGCCGGTGAGAGCCCTGCCCTGCCGGCGTTCCAGCGCATAGGATACGCCGTTCTGATAGGCGACTTCGGCCTGGCTCAGCCCCTGAATGCCAACGCCAAGCCGCGCGGCATTCATCATGATGAACATCGCCGAAAGGCCCTTGTTCTCTTCGCCGACAAGCCAGCCTTTCGCGCCGTCATAGTTCATCACGCATGTCGCGTTGGCGTGAATGCCCATCTTGTGTTCGATCGCGCCGCATGAAACGGCATTGCGTTCACCGACGGACCCATCATCGTTGACGATAAATTTGGGCACCACAAACAGCGAAATCCCTTTGGTGCCTTCGGGCGCGCCGGGGATTCTGGCCAGCACAAGGTGAATGATGTTCTCGGACAGATCGTGTTCGCCCGCGGAAATAAAGATTTTGGTGCCGGTGATCGCATGGCTGCCATCGGGCGACGGATCGGCCGTGGTGGTGATCAGGCCCAGATCGGTGCCACATTGCGGCTCGGTCAGGTTCATCGTACCAAGCCATTCGCCTGCCACCATTTTCGGGACATACATCGCCTGCTGCTCTGGCGAGCCCTTCGCCAGCAGTGCCGAAACCGCACCGTCAGTCAGCCCCGGATACATCGCAAACGCCATGTTCGCGCCGGTCATGAATTCGGCCACTGCAAACCCCAGCACATCGGGCATGCCCTGTCCGCCAAATCGTTCCGGCGCGGAAATCGTGCCCCAGCCCGCCGCGCGATACTGATCGTGCGCTTGCCGGAATCCTGCCGGTGTTGTCACCGATCCGTCGTCCGCGCGGGTGCAACCCTCGCGGTCGCCGGGCGCGTTCAGCGGACCCAGCACTTCGGAAGCGAATTTCCCGGCTTCATTGATCACCGCTGCGACGATATCGGGAGAAGCGGCTTCAAAGCCGGGCAGCTCTTCGTAATCGCTCAGCCCGATGACTTCTCTGATCACGAACAGTGTGTCGCGGGTCGGCGCGGTGAACGTTGGCATGGCCTGAAGCACTCCTCATCAACTCGCCAACTCCCGTGGCGATTATTCGTCCAGTCGCTCCAACCCATCGCCTTCAAGTCTGCGGTAAAAACAGCTTCGTGCGCCGGTATGGCAGGCCGGACCTTCCGGTTTCACCAGTAGGACAAGCGCATCCTGATCGCAATCGACGAGGATGTCCTGCACCCGCAGATAATTGCCGGATGTTTCACCTTTCAGCCATAGTTTCCCGCGTGAGCGCGAATGGAAATGCGCCAACTTCGTCTCCCGGGTTTTTGCAAGCGCGTCCTCATCCATGAACGCGACCATCAGGATGTCTCGACTCTCGGTATCGACCGCAATCGCGGTGAGCAGACCTTTGGCATCGAAGCGGGGAAGGAATTGCAGACCCCTTTCACGCTCGTCCGCCTGTGTGTTCGACATGAAATATTCCTTCTTCGGGTAGATTGAAATCGCAACTGCGTGTTGCACGATAACCACAGATGCGCACCAAAATCCACGCCGCCGCGCGTTGCCCCTTTTCATTTTCACCGTTTGCGTAGAACAAATCATCCGGCAGTTCGGGAGGGGTTGCCGATTTTACTCAAGGTTCCGCAGAGAGCCTGAGTTGCCGAAAAGTGCCATGGTTCAGGGACGGCCAGCGACAGAGCGATACAGCCTGCTGACCAGAACATGAGGGATCATGCCAGATGCTCCGCTGGGGCTGAGTGTCTGGTACGGGACAACGGGTCCAAGGATTTTGTTTCGTCACGAGGACGCCCGGGACATCAGGTCTCGGGCGTTTTCGCTTTTGAGGAGCTGTCACACAGCATCCAGCGCTTCGTCCAGCACGCGCGAAAAGCAGGCGATCACCACTTTGCGCGCACCCGCTTTCCTGAGCGCGGTGATACAGGCGTTGCTCGTCGCGCCGCTGGTGATGACATCATCGACCAGCAGAATATTCGCACTCCGCACCGCTTCGGATCGCTTCGGACTGACCGTGATCGTGCCGCTCAATGCACGTGCCCTGGCTTTGGCACCCAGCCCTCCGAGAACCGGCGTGGCCTTGTGCCGGACCAACGCATCGATCAACAGGCGCGCGCCGGATTGCTGCGCCAGATGCCTGCTCAGCACAGCGGCCTGGTTGTATCCTCTTCGCCAGAGCCGCCAGCGGTGGAGTGGCACCGGGACGATCAGCCAGTCGTCGTCCACGAGATCGAGTTTGGCTGCCATCAATCGCGCCATCATCGGAGCAAGGGCGATCCGGTTTCCGTGTTTGAGCGCAAGAACCAGCTTGCGCGAAGCATCGTTGTATAGCGTAGCGGCGGCAATACCATCGTGCCTTGGCGCCTGCGCAAGGCAAGGCGCACACACACTTTCGTGCTGCACGTCTGCGGGAAATGGTCGTGAACACAATTTACACGATGGATCGCCGGGAATGATCAGCTCTGACCAGCACGCCGCGCACAGCCCGGTCTGCGCGGCAATACCTTCACCGCATAGCGGACAGCGCGGCGGGAACACCAGATCGACAAGCGGACTTATTGCATCGGCGAGCGCCATGACTTCACCCTATGCGATGTCCGCAGGATCACAAGCGCTTGCCTGACAGACGATGGACCGGCAGGAGGAGGCGATGAACGGTCAATCCCCTCCCACCATATTTTCCCCGAACAGAAGACTGGCGCTCAAAAAGCGGACGCAGCGTTTGCGGCAGTCCGGCGATGCACCGCGCTATCTTATAGACGATATGGTGGAAGACGTGCTCGAACGTCTGGGGTTTTTGCGTTTCGAGCCGGCCCGGTGCCTTGTTATCGCAGACTGGACCGGCGCGCTGGCCGAACGATTGCGTGCGCGCGGCTGCGACGTGACCGAGGCAGAGCCTGCGCTGGATCTGAACGAGGAACAGCCGTTCCCGTTTTCCGGCTTCGATCTCATTGCTTCGCTTGGCACGCTGGACACGGTCAACGATTTGCCCGGTGCGCTCATTCATATTCGCAATGCCTTGTCTCCCGGCGGTATGATGATCGCCAGTTTCGCCGGATCGGGCAGTCTGCCTGTGCTGCGCGACATCATGTTTGCTGCCGATGGCGATCGCCCTGCCCCGCGCATTCACCCGCTGGTCGACGTGCGGGCCGGAGGTCAGCTTTTGCAGCGCACGGGATTTGCCGATCCGGTCATCGATTCGCGCCCGCTCGATGTTGGCTTCCGGACGCTGGAGCGCCTCGTCGCCGATCTGCGAACGATGGGCCTGAGCAATGTCCTCGCCGATCCGGGGCCACCGCTTGGCAAGGCCGCGTTTGCCAGCGCGCGTCAGGCTTTTGCGCAACGCGCCGAAAATGGCCGCACGGTGGAACGGTTCGAGATTCTCACGCTGAGTGGCTGGCGGCGCTAGCCTGCTTTTGCGAGCGCTGCCTGCGCCGCAGCAAGCCGCGCGATCGGCACGCGATAGGGCGAGGCGCTGACATAATCGAGGGCGATGTCCTCACAGAACGCAATGCTGGCCGGATCGCCGCCATGTTCGCCGCAGATTCCCAGCTTGATATCGGGCCGGGTCGCCCTGCCCTTTTCGGCGCCCATGCGTATAAGCTGGCCGACCCCTTCGATATCGAGGCTGACGAACGGATCGCGCGGATAGATGCCGAAATCGACATAATGATTGAGAAAGCGCCCCGCATCGTCGCGTGAAACGCCCAGCGCGGTTTGGGTCAGATCGTTGGTTCCGAACGAGAAGAAGCAGGCTTCATGCGCAATCTCATCCGCCATCAATGCGGCGCGCGGCAGTTCAACCATCGTCCCGACCAGATACTCAAGCGTCCGCCCCTGTTCCTCAAACACGGTTGCGGCAACGCGCTCAACCAGGGCGCGCAGGATTTCAAGTTCGCGCCGGGTTGCCACCAGCGGGATCATGATTTCAGGAACGGGCGCATCGCCTGAAGCCTGGGCAATTTCGCACGCGGCCTCGAAAATGCCACGGACCTGCATTTCATAGATTTCGGGGAATGTGATTCCCAGACGGCATCCGCGATGGCCAAGCATCGGGTTGAATTCATGCAATTCGTTTGCGCGGCGCTGCAAGGTATCGACACCGATGCCGATCGCATCCGACAACTCGGTAAAATCGTCTTCGCTGTGCGGAAGGAATTCGTGCAGAGGCGGATCGAGCAGGCGAATGGTTACGGGAAGGCCCGTCATAACTTCAAAAATCTGGCGGAAATCGTCACGCTGGGCAGGCAACAGTTTGACCAGGGCCGCACGGCGTCCGGCTTCGTCTTCGGCCAGGATCATCTGGCGCACCGCGCTGATCCGGTCTGCATCGAAGAACATATGCTCGGTCCGGCATAGGCCAATGCCTTCCGCCCCGAACTGCCGCGCCATCCGGCAATCCTCGGGCGTTTCGGCATTCGTGCGCACCGCCATACGGCGATGCCGGTCGGCCCATTCCATCAGTGTGCCGAAGTCTCCGGCCAGTTCGGGTTCGATGGTCGGGATCTGGCCCGTCATAATCTCGCCGGACGCTCCGTCCAGCGTGATGACATCGCCTTCCTTGAGTTCGTGATTGTCCATTCGCAGCGTGCGCGATTTCATGTCGATGGAAAGGCCCGATGCACCCGAAACGCACGGCCTGCCCATGCCTCTTGCCACAACCGCCGCGTGGCTTGTCATTCCGCCGCGCGCCGTGAGAATGCCTTTCGCGGCGTGCATGCCGTGAATATCTTCCGGGCTGGTTTCGACCCGCACCAGAATCACCGCTTCGCCCATTTCTGCGTGTTTTTCAGCCGTATCGGCGTCAAGCACGATCGCGCCGGATGCCGCGCCGGGCGATGCCGGCAGACCGCGTCCCAGCACATCGCGCGGGGCTTCCGGGTCAAGCGTGGGATGCAGTAACTGATCGAGCGCCATCGGATCGACGCGGGCAATCGCGGTGGCTTCGTCGATCAGGCCTTCTTCGACCATATCGACCGCCATTTTCAGCGCCGCTTTCGCCGTGCGTTTGCCGCTGCGCGTCTGCAGCATCCACAGCTTCTCGCGCTCAACCGTAAACTCGATATCCTGCATGTCGCGATAGTGGCGTTCGAGCAGCTCGAAAACGCGCGCCAGTTCGGCATATGCCGTTGGCATCGCCGCTTCCATCGAAGGCAGCTTGGCGCCAGCGGCTTCGCGGGCCGTTTCGGTCAGATACTGGGGCGTGCGAATCCCGGCGACGACATCCTCGCCTTGCGCGTTGACCAGCCATTCGCCGTAATAGGCCTTGTCCCCGGTGGAAGGATCGCGGGTGAAAGCCACGCCGGTGGCCGATGTTTCGCCCATGTTGCCAAACACCATCGCCTGCACGTTAACGGCGGTGCCCCAGTCACCGGGAATATCGTTCAACCGGCGATATACTTTCGCGCGGTCTGCATCCCAGCTATCGAAAACAGCGGAAATCGCGCCCCACAGCTGCTCATGCACATCCTTGGGGAACGGTTTGCCCAGTTCTTTCTCAACGATGGCTTCAAACTCGCCGACCAGCGTCTGCCAGTGTTCAGCTTCCATCTCAACATCATTGAAAAAACCGTTATCTTCCTTGGCAATTTCCAGCGCATCTTCGAACAGATGATGATCGAGGCCAAGCACCACATCGGAATACATCTGGATGAACCGGCGATAGGAATCCCAGGCAAAGCGTTCGTCGCCCGATGTGGCGGCAAGGCCTTTTACCGTTTCGTCGTTGAGGCCAAGATTAAGGACGGTGTCCATCATGCCGGGCATTGAAACCCGCGCGCCGGAGCGGACCGAAACCAGCAGCGGATCGGCCGCATCGCCAAACTTTTTGCCGACCGCAGTTTCGATATGCGCCAGGGCGGTTGCCACTTGTGCACGCAGATCATCCGAAAAATCGGAGCCTTCAGCGAGATACCTGACGCATTCTTCGGTCGTGATGGTGAAACCGGGTGGCACAGGAAGGCCGATGCTGGCCATTTCGGCAAGGTTGCCGCCCTTGCCGCCAACGATAACCTTGTCGGTCGCGCGCGGATCATCGTGGCTGGCCCCGCCGCCGAACGTATAGACCTGCTTGTTCATCGGATAATCAGCCTTCGATCTTCGAAAAGTCCGCGACATTGTGCACTGCAACACGAAATTTATCAAGCAGTGTCAACCGCGCGGCCCGTTTCGCGGGATCACTGTCATTTACGGTAACAGTTTCGAAAAACGCATCGATTGGCGCGCGCAGCGAGGCAAGAGCCGCCATCGCGGCAGCAAAATCTTCCGCCTCAATCGCAGCGGCGGCTTTCGGCCCGGCTGCATCAAGCGCATCGATCAGCGCTTTTTCCGCCGGTTCGGGCGCATCGTTCGCCGCGCCGGGCGTGTATTCCTCTTTCTTCAGGATATTCGCCGCGCGTTTGTATCCGGCGTGAAGGTTCTGCCCGTCTTCGGTGCCGATGAAATCCTGCAAGGCATGAACGCGTGCCAGCAGACGGACAAGATCATCCTCCCCGCCCAGCGCGAACACAGCGTCGATCAGATCGTGGCGGACGCCAGCCTCTTTTTGCTGAACCTTGAGGCGGTCTGCGAAGAAGTCGAGGAGATCATCTTCACCCACACTCATACGCAGTGCATTATCGGTTATCAGGCGAATAATGCTAAGCGCAGCCCGGCGCAGGGCAAACGGATCTTTTGAACCGGTCGGCTTCTCATCTATCGAGAAGAAGCTACGTAACGTATCCAGCTTGTCCGCCAGACTTACCGCCACCGTCACCGGCGCTGTGGGCACGTCATCGCCCTGCCCTACTGGCTTGTAATGATCGCGGATGGCGTCTGCCACGGCATCGGGCAGGCCTTCGGCGCGGGCATAGTAGCCGCCCATCAGGCCTTGCAGTTCGGGAAATTCGCCGACCATTTCGGTGACCAGATCGGCTTTGCATAGTCGCGCGGCCTGTTCGGCCTGTGCCGGGTCTGCCCCCTTTACAATCCCCTCCTCAACCAGCCAGCGGGCCAGCTTGGCAACGCGCTCCACTTTGTCGGCCACGGTGCCGAGCTTTTCGTGGAAAGTGATCCGCGCAAGCCCTTCGGCGTGCTGTTCTAGCGACTTCTTGCGATCAACGTCCCAGAAGAAGCGCGCATCGGATAGCCGCGCGGCGAGGACTTTGCGGTTGCCTGCAACAATCGCCTCGCCGCCGTCCGCCGCTTCGATATTGGCGGTGCACACGAAGGCGTTGGCCAGTTTTCCACCGCTTTCGCAGACGAAATACTTCTGGTTCGTCCGCGCGGTGAGCTGGATCACTTCGGGCGGAACTTCGAGATATTCCTCATCGAACCGGCCCAGCAGCGGCACCGGCCATTCGGTCAGCCCGGCGTTTTCAATCACCAGTCCTTCATCTTCCACCAGCTCCAGCCCGGCGGCCTGCGCGGCCTGTGCCGCTTTGGTGCGGATCAGGTTTTGCCGTTCTTCATGGTCAACGATCACATGGCAGGCGCGCAGCTTGTCTGCATAGTCATCCACGCTGCCGATAGTAATTTCGCCCGGCGCATGGAAACGGTGGCCTTTTGTCGCATAGCCAGATGCAATGCCATCAATCGCGCATTCAACCAGTTCATCGCCGAAAATCGCGACGATGCCGGACAGCGGACGCACCCAGCGCAAGCTTTCGGTGCTGATCGAAGCCGCGCCCCAGCGCTGCGATTTGGGCCATGGAAACGCGCGGATAATCGCGGGGATTGCCTCAGCCAGCACGTCTTTAACCGCCCTGCCCGGCTTTTCGATCACGGCAAAATATGTCTGCCGGCCTTTGACTTCGCGCAGTTCAAGCTGATCGCGGGTGACGCCGTTTTTTCGGCAAAAACCATCCAGCGCCTGATCGGGCGCGCCTTCGGGCGGGCCTTTGGCTTCCTCGCTGACGGCTTCGGTTTGTGTGGGCAGACCGCGCGCTATCAGAGCCAGCCTTCGCGGGGTTGACCAGACGCTGATTTCGCCCGGCACAACGCCAGCATCGCCAAGTTGCGCGGCAAACAGCTTTTCCAGATCGCGCCGTGCGCCTGCCTGCATCCGCGCGGGGATTTCCTCACAGCGCAGTTCGAGCAAGAAATCACGCGTCTCTTGGGTCGTATCGGAGGTGGTCCGATTGCTCATGGTGTCCACCCCTCATACTCGGCCGCCCAGCGTTCGGCGTTTTTGGCAATCCATGCCTCGCACGACCCTTTGGCCAGATCGCGCACCCGGCCGATATAGCTGGCGCGTTCCTGCACCGAGATAACGCCGCGCGCCTGCAGCTGGTTGAACAGGTGGCTGGCCTCGATGGCCTGATCGTAGGCCGCAAGCGGCACTTGCGCTTCGATACAGCGCATGCATTCACGCTCTGCATTTTCGAAGCCGGTCATCAGTTCGGCGGTGTCTGCCACTTCGAAATTGTATTTCGAATGCTCTTTTTCGTTCTCAAGGAACACGTCGCCATATGTCGCGCCCGCATCGTTGAATTTAAGATCATAAACCCGGTCAACGCCCTGGATATACATCGCCAGCCGTTCCAGCCCATATGTCAGTTCGCCCGCAACCGGTTTGCAATCGAACCCGCCGACTTGCTGGAAATAGGTGAACTGGGTGACTTCCATGCCATCGCACCAGACTTCCCAGCCCAGCCCCCATGCGCCCAGTGTCGGGCTTTCCCAGTCATCTTCCACAAACCGGATATCGTGCGCCAGCGGATCGATGCCGATCGCGGCAAGGCTTTCAAGATACAGCTCCTGAAGGTTGTCCGGGTTGGGCTTAAGGATCACCTGATACTGGTAATAATGCTGGAGCCGGTTGGGGTTTTCACCATAGCGCCCGTCGGTCGGCCGACGCGAGGGCTGAACATAGGCGGCTTTCCACGGCTCGGGGCCAAGCGCGCGCAAGGTGGTGGCGGGGTGAAACGTGCCCGCGCCCATGCGCATGTCATAAGGTTGCAGGATCAGGCACCCCTGCGCGCTCCAGAATGCGTGGAGCCTCAGGATCATGTCCTGAAAACTGAGGGGTGCGGCGCTGGTTTTCGACAATTCCGACATGGCCTGCGCCTTTGAAGGAAGGGTGCATGCGGGTCAATAAGCCATCGTATTTCGGGGATGCCGGCGGGGAAAACCGTTACTGCGTTAATCGACGGTCGAGAATCGGAGTCTATAAGCGTTGGCCATGAAAACACTCTTGCGCCTTGTTGCCCTTTCGATCGCCGCGTTTGCACAACCTGTTCTGGCTCAGGACAGCGCGCCTGCGCCCGCCCCTGCGGCACCATCGCAGCAGGTTGCCGCTCAGCCTGCCAAGGCGGCGCCGGCTTTGTGGAAAGTGGCGGACGAAGATACCACGATATATCTGTTCGGCACGATCCATGTGCTGCCCGAAGGGATTGACTGGTTCAACGGCAATGTCGCCACAGCTTTTGCCGAATCCGATACGCTGGTGACCGAAATCGTGGAGGCTGACGATGCAACCATGCAATCGCTGGTGATCGGCAAGGCGATGCTGCCGCCCGACCAGAGCTTGCGCGGCCTGCTGCCCAAAGCCGACCGCGCGGCCTATGAAGCCGTTCTTGGCCGCTACAATATCCCGCCCGTTGTGTTTGACCGGTTTGAGCCCTGGTATGCGGCAGTCGCGCTTTCCACCCTGCCGCTGATGAAGGAAGGCTTTGCAACCGAGAACGGCGTGGAAACACGTCTGGATGCCAGGGCCAGGGCCCGCCAGATGCCCCATGAGGGGCTGGAGACGCCTGCTTATCAGCTGGGCCTGTTCGATGGACTGCCTATGGACGTGCAGAAAAGCTACCTCTCGGAAGTTGTCGAGCAACTGCCCGTGATCAAGGACAAGCTGACTGCAATGGTCGAGGCGTGGAGAACCGGGAATGCGGCTGAGCTGGCCAGCCTGATGAATATCGAACAGTCCAATCCCGTGCTTGTCAAAACCCTGCTCGTCGATCGCAACAAGAACTGGGCGGCGTGGATCGGATCAAGGCTGGCACGGCCCGGAACGGTGTTTCTGGCAGTCGGGGCCGGCCATCTTGGTGGTCCGGGCAGTGTTCAGGATCAGCTTGCTGTGCAGAACATCGCGATAGAACGTTTGCAATGAAGCGATGATCGCGCGCGCGTTTCTCTGCCTTGCAACCCTGCTGGCCTGGGGCTGTTCCCCTGAACCGCAGCCTGCCAGTCCGGCATTCTGGCAGATTGAGACAGCCGATGGCGCAAAGGGCTGGCTGCTGGGCACCATTCACTCGCTGGAGCGACCGGCAGACTGGCGCAGTCCTGCTATCGGGGCAGCGCTTGCCGAGGCGGACATGGTTGTCGTCGAAGTGGCAGGTCTGAAAAACGAAGCTGCGATGCAAGCCACGTTCAACAAGCTTGCGACCGGTGCGGACCTGCCTGCGCTTTCATCCCGGGTTTCGCCGCCCATGCAAGGTAAGCTGCGCACCGTGCTTGAGGAAACCGGGCTTGAGGATGACGGGTTTGAAACGACCGAAACATGGGCCGCCGCGCTGATCATCGCCCAGACCCAGGCGCAATCCAGAAATCTGGACAGCGCCTATGGCATCGACCGGGCGGTGATTGCGGCAGCGGGCGATAAACCGGTTATCGAGCTTGAAGGACCGGGCGTGCAACTGGCGCTGTTCGATCGGTTGCCCGAAGCTGAGCAACGCGATCTGCTGGATGCGATTATCAGCGATGCGGCGGGCCTGAGTGGTGAAAGCCCGGCGTTGGCAGAAGCCTGGCGCAACGGAAATATTGCATTGATAGAACGCGAAACAGGACGCGGGCTGCTTGCCGATCCTGAACTGCGGGCAGCCTTGCTCACTGGCCGGAACACGAAGTGGGTTGAGCGTATTTCCGGCTACCTCACCAACGGCAGAAAACCGTTCGTCGCGGTTGGCGCGGCGCACATGGCCGGGCCGGACGGGTTGCCCGCTATGCTTGAAGCGCGCGGATTTTCCATCTCGCGCGTGCAGTAAAGCGCTTGCCTTGCGGGGCGCACGCCTGTAATGGCGCGCGCTTCCGGCATGGTCATCCCTGGAGGCGTGCTGGTGGGGTCTGGCGATTTTGCCTGCCCCTTGGACACAGATTTAGTATTTCGAAAGGTAGAGATTATGAGCGACGCGCTTACCCTGCCGGCCGAGGCACGCGAACGGGCAGGCAAGGGAGCCTCCCGTGCACTGCGTCGCGAAGGCCGCGTTCCCGCTGTAGTTTACGGCGGCAAGGAAGACCCCCTGACAATTCATGTCGAGGCGAAAGAGCTGGTCCGCCAGCTTGGTTCGGGCCACTTCATGAACTCGATCGTGATGATCGATGTTGACGGGAAGAGCGTTCGCACTCTGCCAAAGGATGTTGCGTTTCATCCGGTCACCGATCGTCCGCTGCACGCCGATTTCCTGCGTCTGGCCAAAGACGCCAAAGTGGAAGTCGCCGTTCCGGTGCTGTTTGCGAACGAAGACGATTCACCGGGCCTCAAGAAAGGTGGTGTTCTGAACGTTGTGCGCCACGAGCTGGAACTGATCTGTATTGCAGACAAGATTCCGACCGAGATCGTCATCGACGTGACCGGAACCGAAGTTGGCGATTCGATCCACATCAGCAGCGTTACCCTGCCCGAAGGTTCGGAAAGCGCGATCACCGATCGTGATTTCACCATTGCAACCATCGTTGCACCGTCTGCTCTCAAGAAAGCCGAATCCGAAGAGGATGAAGCTGCCGAGGGTGAAGAAGGTGCAGAAGGCGACGGCGAACAGGGCGAAAATGCCGAGGGCAAGGACGGCGACGGCGAATAAGCCACCGCATCCTCCGGCGATCGCAGCATCGTCGGCCCGATAGCCAATCGTTACTTTCACAAAGGCCGGTCCTTGCTAAGGTAAGGGCCGGCTTTTTTTGCGGGTTTAAGCGGAGATCACATGCAGCTTTGGGTTGGGCTTGGAAATCCGGGGCCGCAGTATGCCATGCATCGCCACAATGTGGGTTTCATGGCGCTGGATACGATTGCCCAGGTGCATGGTTTCGGTTCCGTCCAGAAGAAGTTTCAGGGCTGGGTTCAGGATGGCCGGATCGGAACCGAGCGAGTCATCCTGCTCAAGCCGGCGACTTTCATGAATGAGAGCGGGCGCGCCGTGGGCGAAGCCATGCGCTTTTTCAAGCTGGAGATGTCGGCGTTGACGGTGTTTCACGATGAACTCGATCTCGCGCCATTCAAAGTGAAAGTGAAGCACGGCGGCGGCACCGCAGGCCACAATGGCTTGCGCTCGATCGACAAACACCTTGGCCCCGATTTCAGGCGGGTGCGCATCGGCATTGGCCATCCCGGCCATAAGGACCGCGTGACCGGCTATGTGCTGGGCAATTATGCCAAGGCCGAAACAGACTCTCTGGTTACGATGCTGGGTGCAATGGCGGCAGAGGCGCAATGGCTTGCCAACGGCAACGATGCCCGGTTCATGAGCGATGTAGCATTGCGCCTCGCCGAATAAGCGCTCGACAGGCCGTGTCTCCCTCGTAAGATAACGCGACGTGCAACTTCGGGGGATCACCGCGATGTCTGGTTTCAGCCGGAACGCCGCAGCGCTTTTGTGCGTATCGGCAATTTGTGCGCTCGCCCCTTCTCCCGGTCTGAGCGCGGAACCCCAGTTGCGTTGTGGCATTCTTTCCAATCCGACACCGGCCAACTGGTGGCTGACGGACCGCGATGGCGAATGGACCATCGGCGCGCAGGGCGGTTACCAGGCCAAAGGGCTCGATGCACTTCCCGCCGCATTGTTCGAGGAAGGCTGGGTGCGGACCAATGGCTATTATGGCTATCGCTGTGCCTGTTTGAAAGTGACGGTCGACAACAAAACGCGCCGGGTGGAACAGGTGTTCTCGGGATTTGGCAAGCCGATGCGTATTTGCCGGGCCGATCGGGCGCTCCAACGCGCCCTTGTTTCGGGAAACCCTTAACAAATTAACCATAGTTGCTGTCGGTACCGATTACACATCAGGCGCGTGTTCTGGTGCGTTAACCACCGATGCGCCCGGAAAACCCCAACTGGCACACTGTTTGCGACGGTGTTTGCATGGTGCTGGCAACATCAACGGTTCGCCAACAGCAGCACATTTAAACGAGGGGTAATCAGTATGATCCGTAAGACAGTTCTCATGGCCACGATCGCAACCGGCCTCGCACTTACCGCACCAGCCTATGCAGGCGGCAAATCCGGCATGCACTGGAGCTCTTCCAGTTCTTCCAGCTCTTCCGGCGGACGTTCGCACCGTCACCGTTGTGGTTGCGGCCACAAGACCTGCGGCGGCTCAACCAGTTCGGGCGGCGGCTCCACGACATCCGGCGGTTCGACAACCTCGGGCGGATATGAAGTTCCTGAACCCGGCATGCTCGGCATGCTCGGTCTTGGTCTGATGGGCGTGGGATATGCCCGCCGCCGCCGCAACCGCAAATAATTTCCAGCTTCGCGAGCAGTTTCGCGACGGGTGATCGAAAGCAACCCCAACTGCTTTTGAGACTTCGTATGGGGAGGCCGCCAAATTTCTGGCGGCCTTTTCCGTTTCAGCGCCGTTTAACGGCGATCAAGCGCCGTATGCCGCCTTGCTGGCCTGTTCCATAAGCGCGATTTCCTCGCTGGTGGCGTCTTCGCCCTCGATCACGGGCTGCAATGTTTCGACAGCGCCAAGCGGATCGCCCACTTTCAGTTTCGTTTCCGCAAGCAACAGCCGCACCTCACGATTGCCGGGCTGCCTCAGCAAATGTGAGGAAAGCCGGACACGGGCCTGCTCGGTATGGCCAAGGCCCGCCATCGCTCTGGCGTAAAGCACATTGGCCGCCGGGAAATCGACAAGATTGCGCTCAAGCGGCTGAAGCAATTCGCGCACCTTGCTCCAGTTTTCCTCTTCGGCCTCAAGCCGGGCCTCAAGATAGATGAAATCCGAATTCTTCGGATCGGCCTTTCGCGCCTGCTTTATCAACGGGCGCACTTGCTTCAACCGCCCGAGTTCCGCGAGAACGACGATTTTTCCGAACAGACCGGCCCGGCTTTCCGGGTAAGCGTTCAGCGTCTTGTCATACCAGGTCAACGCGCCTTTCAAATCGTTGTCAGTCATCGCCAGATCGGCGCTGACCAGCAGCGCGGAAAGCGCGACAGGTTTGGTGTCGACCGCCACTGCCGCAAGTTTACGGGCGTTTGCAAGATCGCCAAGGCCAAGCCGGTGATGCGCATAATCGGCATAAAGACGGCTTTTCGGGCCTTCCTTCCTTGTGCCTTCCGCAAATGCGGCATCGGCTTTTTCGGTTTCGCCCCGCCCGACATGGGCAAGCGCCCTCACCCGATAGGCATCGGCAATTTCGCTTTGGGCGGAATGCGCCAGCGCACTGTCATACCGGCCCATCATCAGATCCGCCTCGCCATACAAAACCGGCGCATCTTCAGGCAGATAGCCCAGCGCGGCCATGCGATCGAGCATACCGGCCACGGCAACCGGGTTTTCCATGGCAAGATAGGTGCGGATCAGTTTGTCCATCGCCGCGATATTGGCCGGTTCGTCCTTGAGAACCGACGTAAAATCGACGTGCGCTTCCTGAAAGCGATGCTGCATAAAGGCCTGCTCGCCCTTATCAAGCCGCTCTCCGGGGCTGGCGCCGCAACCTGCGAGCAGGCCTGCGGATATCGCGATCAGGGCGTGGCGTGTGATACGGATCATGGCCGATATGGTAATCAGACAGGGTGAAAAAGAGGTGAATGGACGGCGAAACTGGCCAAACAGCTTCGCCCCGGCTAAAGGCGCGCGCTCTGGCCATATTGTGCGGCCTGCGTTCAGGAGCGGTTGATGGGTTTTCGGTGCGGAATTGTCGGGCTTCCCAACGTTGGAAAATCGACGTTGTTCAATGCGTTGACGGAGACGCAGGCGGCGCAGGCGGCAAACTATCCGTTTTGCACGATCGAGCCCAACGTCGGGCAGGTCGGCGTGCCCGATGAACGGCTTGATAAACTGGCAGCCATCGCCAGTTCCGCCAAGATCATTCCTACCCAGCTTGGCTTTGTCGATATCGCCGGGCTGGTGCGCGGGGCATCGCAGGGCGAAGGGTTGGGCAACCAGTTCCTTGGCAACATCCGCGAAGTTGATGCCATCGTCCATGTTTTGCGCTGCTTTGAAGACGATGACATCCAGCATGTCGATAACCGGGTCGATCCGCTTCTCGATGCCGAAACGGTGGAGACGGAATTGCTGCTGTCCGATCTGGAGAGCCTTGAGAAGCGGGTTCCGGCAGCGGAAAAACGCGCAACGGGCGGTGACAAGGAATCGAAGATCGCCGCCAGCGTGCTCGGCCAGACACTGGCGCTTTTGCGCGAAGGCAAGCCCGCCCGGATGACAGAACCTAAAGATGATGAAGAAGCGCGCGTTTTCCGGCAGGCCCAGCTGCTCACCGCCAAACCGGTGCTTTATGTCTGCAATGTCGATGAAGACTCTGCCGCAAATGGCAATGATTTTTCAGCGCGCGTGTTTGAGAAGGCCAAAGCGGAAAATGCCAACGCGGTGATCGTTTCGGCGGCCATCGAATCCGAACTGGTCGGCATGGAACTTGAAGACCGGATGGTGTTCCTTGAAGAAATGGGCCTTCACGAAACCGGCCTCTCGCGCATTATCCGCGCGGGGTATGAACTGCTCGACCTGATCACATTCTTCACGGTCGGGCCAAAGGAAGCACGGGCGTGGACCGTTCATAAAGGCGCCAAAGCCCCCGAAGCGGCAGGCGAAATCCATTCCGACATGGAGCGAGGCTTTATCCGTGCCGAAACGATTGCCTATGACGATTTCGTATCGCTGGGCGGCGAAACGGCGGCCAAGGATGCCGGAAAACTGCGACAGGAAGGCAAGGACTATGTCGTGAAGGATGGCGACGTGCTGCATTTCAAGTTCAATGTTTAACCGATTGCGCGTATGATCGAGTCATGGTCCGGCAAGCGCTTCTGATCCTGTTGGCTTTCTGCCTTGCAGCCCCCGGCATGGCAATGCCGCTGCACTGCGCGCCGGCAATTCCCGCCGCCGACCAGCAGGGCCATCCCTGCCACGACGATCGCGGTGACGAACCGGATCCGTCCGCAACCACACAGATGGCGTGCATCGGATGCGTTGCATCGTTCGGCTCGCCAGCGTTCACCGTTGGCGAGATCGGTCCCGCCCCCAACGCGCTGACACCGGCCCCGCCCGTCTCGCTGACCGGCCGCCCGCGCACACCTGAGACTCCCCCTCCCCGCGCCTGATCGAATGCAGCCGCCCGAACAGATACGGCGGGCCGACCTTCCTACATTCGAACGGACTGAACAGATGACACGCACATATCTGCTGGCGCTCTGCGGAGTGGCGGCATGCATCGCCCCTGCCAACGCGCAGGACCACTCTGCAATGGGGCATGGCCCGATGGAATATGCACCAGCGCAGCATAAGCCAGCGCAACACCCCCCGTCCCAACATGGCCCATCCCAACAAGCCTCATCCCAACATGAAGGGCATGCCGCTCACAAAACCTGCCCGCCCTCTCCGGGAGGCATTGCCTATTCTGAAGGATCGGGAACATCGCGCCTTGCAGGCGGTGAAACAAGCGGCGCAGGCAACGCAGGCGATTGCCCTGATGCCGCTTCATCACATGCACCCGGCGGCCTGCACACCATGGCCGGAGACTGGATGCTGATGGCACACGGTTTCGTGTCTGCCCAATATACCGATCACTCCGGCCCGCGCGGTGATGACAAGTTCTATGCCACGTCGATGGCGATGCTGATGGCCCAGCGCCAGACAGGTTGGGGACGCATCCAGCTCAAATCGATGTTCAGCGCCGAACCGGCAATGGATGCTGCGGGCTATCCCAACCTTTTTGCCACGGGTGAAACGGCAGATGGAGAAGCCCTGATAGATCGCCAGCATCCGCACGATCTGTTTATGGAACTTGCTGCGCGGGTGGATGTGAATATCGCACCGCAAACGCGCGTGTTCGTTTATGGCGGCCCGGTTGGCGAACCGGCGCTGGGGCCAAGCGCATTCATGCATCGCGGGTCTGCAAAACTGAACCCCGAACCGCCGATCACCCATCACTGGTTCGATTCCACCCACATCACGTATGGCGTGGTCACGCTTGGGCTTTCAGCGCCGAAATGGCAGCTCGAAGCCTCGGCTTTTCGCGGCGCCGAACCGGACGAGGCGCGCTGGGGGATCGAAACCCCAAAACTCGATAGCTGGGCGGTGCGGGCCACGCTCAACCCGTCTTCGCAATGGGCTTTGCAGGCAAGCTACGGCGATATCGAAGAACCCGAAGCGCTGCACCCCGGCGAAGATGAAAAGCGCTTTACTGCATCGGCGCACTTTGCCGACCGGCGCGGCCTTTCCGCGATGCTGGCGTTCAGCGCCAAGAATCGCGTGCCCGGCCCAACGCTGACTGCCTGGCTGGGTGAAGTGAACTGGGATCTCGATCGAAGGAACACCGTTTTCGGGCGTATCGAAAATGTCGAAAACGATGAGCTTGTGCACGATCATCACGATCCGTTGCACGACCGGGCTTTTCGCGTGACGAAGTTTCAGGCGGGGTATGCGCGGCGTTTCCGCCTCGATCCGTTCAGCCTGGCGCTGGGCGGCTCGCTTTCGGCTTATGCAAAACCCGATGCGCTTGATCGCCTCTATGGCAACAATTCATGGGGCTATACAGTGTTTGCCCGTCTTACTTTGTAAACACACATACTTGGCGGCGGCGGCATATGCGCCGCTGCCAAGTATTGTCGCTGGTGTTGTCGCTGTCTGATAACGTTGAATAACGTCCAATTACGTCCAGGCCTGCGCGCCGTTCATCCGGTGCGCGGGCTTGGCCGGGCGATGGGCTGGGTCACTGTGCCTCGCTCTCCCCTGTTGCCTTTTCCGGCTTGTGTACGAATTCGCCGGAGAAGCTCACCGTCACCGCATCGCCAAGCGCGCCGCCATACAGGTTCACGTCATACTCGGAGGGTTTGATAACCCCGTGCGCGTTGAAGCCGACAACGGCAACCTTGAAGAACGGGTGCGATTCAAGCTCGCCATTGAAAGTGGCTTCGAGGGTGAACGGTTTGGACTGGCCGCGCATTGTCAGATCGCCGGTGATCTTGGCTGTGCGCGGACCGGTCTGCTCCACCGCGGTAGAAACGAATGTGATCGCCTTGCCATCGCCTGCGGCCAGTTTGCCTTCTTCAAGGGCGATTTCCTCGTCCCAGTTGGCGAATTTCGAATCCGGGTGAACCATCTTGTAATCGAGCGGGAAATCCGTGCGCACCGACCCGGGGGCGATAGTCAGCTCCACAGCGCTGCTTTCAGGGTTTGCCGGATCAAGCGTAATCGCACCGTCAAGCTGCGTGAAACGCGCGTGATAGTCGCTCAGCCCCATATGCGGGATGGACCAGATCAGCGAGGCATGGGTCTTTTCAAGCGCGTATGTTCCGGCGGGGGCTTTAAGGTCGATCGGCTCGAAAGCTTGCGATGTGCCATTGGCTTCACCCGCATTGGCGCTGCAGGCGGCAAGCACAGCTGAAAGGCAAACGGCAAGGATTGGTCTGGTCTTGATCATCGCGAAACACTCCGGCGGGTCAACTGCGGTTGAGGGTGAACAAGCCGCCAGCTTAACACCGATATCGTGACAGGCCATCGCAATTTTCTGATCGCGCGCCGCCGCCAGTCCTGATCGTTCTCGAGCCGGTTATTTTCGGCCAAACAGCTTTTCGATGTCCTCATGGGCAAGCTTCACCCAGGTTGGCCGTCCGTGATTGCACTGGCCCGAGCGCGGCGTGACTTCCATTTCACGCAAAAGCGCATTCATTTCCGCAACTGAAAGCGTGCGCCCTGCCCTGACCGAACCATGACAGGCCATTGTTGCCAACACCAGTTCCAGCCTTTCGCCCAGCAGCAACGCTTCACCGTGTTTGGCCAAATCATCGGCAATGTCGCGCACCAGTGCATGAACATCGCCTTTGCCCAACGCTTGTGGAACGCTGCGCACCAGCATCGCATCGGGGCCGAAGCGTTCGATGCCAAGCCCCAGTTCGCCCAGCTTTTGGGTTTGCGCTTCCAGCCTGTCACACGCTGGCTCATCCAGTTCGACCACTTCGGGCATCAGCAGCGCCTGCGCACGCGCAACCGCCTCTCCTGTGCCGGCCGCTTTCAGCCGCTCCAGAACCAGCCTTTCATGCGCGGCGTGCTGATCGACAATAACCAGACCATCGGCAGCCTCAGCAACGATATAGGTTTCGGCAACCTGTCCGCGCGCGATGCCCAGCGGATATTCTTGCGCATCCTGGGGAAGTTGCTCCGCCATTTCGGCCCGGCCTGAAGGCGCGGCCATGATCTGCTCTTCATATCCGCGCCAGACCTGCCCTGCCTCGCTCACGCGTGCGGTGGGCGCTGCATGTTGGCGTGCAAACAGCGATTGCAGTGCGCCCGTTTGCGCGGCGGGTTCAACCGGATCGGCCGGCCCGGTCTGCCAGTTTCCCATTGCCGACGCAGAGGGCGATTGTGCGCTGCGCTGGCCGGATGCTTCCAGCGCATGGCGCAGCGCGCCAACCAGAAACCCGCGAACGAACGCCGGATCGCGAAACCGCACTTCGGTTTTCGCCGGATGGACATTCACATCGACGTCTTCAGCGGGAACTTCTAGAAAGAGCGCCAGAACCGCATGGCGATCGCGCGCCAGCATATCGGAATAGGCACCGCGCACGGCCCCGATCAGCAGCCGGTCTTTCACCGGGCGACCATTGACGAACAGATATTGGTGATCGGCAATCCCGCGATTGAAGGTGGGCAGGCCGGCAACGCCCGTCAGCCGCGCGCCTTCGCGCTGCGCGTCTATCACAACGCCATCATCGGCCAGTTCGCGCGCAATGATCCGCGATACCCGGTTTGCAAGCGTTTCGCCGGGCTGGACGGCAAGCTTGCGTTTGCCATCATGTTCAAGCGTAAAGCCGATGTCGGGCCGCGCCATTGCAAGGCGACGCACGATATCAAGGCATGCGGCATATTCGGACCGGGCAGAGCGCAGGAATTTTCGCCGTGCCGGGACTTGCGCAAACAGCTGTTCAACGCGGATACGTGTGCCCGGCGGCAGCGCAGCGGGCTGATCGTCCCTGACGATGCCATGATCGATAACCCGCCGCCATCCCGCATCGGCATCGTGCGGGCGGCTTTCGATTGTCAGCTTTGCGACGCTGCCGATCGAGGGCAGCGCTTCGCCGCGAAAACCCAGTGTCGAAACCCGCTCGATATGTTCATCGGGCAACTTCGATGTCGCATGACGTTCCAGCGCCAGAGCAATTTCATCGGGTCGCATGCCGCAGCCATCATCGGTGATCTCGATCAGATCCAGCCCGCCGGACACCAGCTTGATCGCGATGGAGTCCGCATCGGCATCGATGGCATTTTCGACCAGTTCCTTAAGCGCCGCAGCCGGGCGTTCGACAACCTCACCCGCTGCGATTCGGTTGACAAGGTCTTCTGGCAGGCGGCGGATAATCGGCATCGCAGCGATGGTAACGGTGAAACGAGGCTAATTCGAGATGGGAAGGCGCAAAACTCTGGGGATTTCGACACAAATTTTTGGCGTTTCGCAACTGCTTGCGTTAAGGCACCGCCTTTATCCCCACGCTCTGGCACGGGGCGGTCGAAAATGCTCGATTAAGTGCCAGACAAGAATACGGAAATCTTAATGTCATCGGTAATGTCTCGATTCTTGAAATTTGGTTCGCAAAACATGGCGATCGATCTCGGCACGGCGAACACGCTGGTCTATGTGCAGGATCGCGGCATTGTCCTTAACGAACCTTCGGTCGTTGCCATTGAAACCCTGCACGGAATCAAGAAAGTCAAAGCCGTAGGCGACGATGCGAAAATGATGATGGGCAAGACGCCCGACAATATTGAGGCAATCCGTCCGCTGCGCGATGGCGTGATCGCCGACATTGAAATCGCCGAAGAAATGATCAAACATTTCATTCGCAAGGTTCACGGCAAACGCAGCCTGTTTCGCTATCCCGAAATCGTGATCTGCGTTCCATCAGGTTCAACATCGGTTGAGCGGCGCGCCATCCGCGATGCCGCATCGAATGCCGGTGCAAGCCAGGTCTATCTGATTCTGGAACCGATGGCCGCGGCTATCGGCGCCGACATGCCGGTTACGGAGCCCGTCGGCTCGATGGTTGTCGATATCGGAGGCGGTACGACCGAGGTGGCTGTGCTTTCATTGCGCGGCCTAGCCTACACCACATCCGTGCGCGTTGGCGGAGACAAGATGGACGAAGCCATCGTCAGCTATGTCCGGCGCCATCACAACCTGTTGATCGGCGATGCGACGGCCGAGCGGATCAAGCAGGACTATGGCGTTGCCACGGTTCCCGCCGATGGTGCCGGGGAAACCATCACGCTCAAGGGGCGCGATCTGGTGAACGGCGTACCCAAGGAAATCACGATCAATCAGGCCAATCTTGCAGAGGCACTTGCCGAGCCGATCGGCGCGATCGTGGAAGGCGTGCGTATCGCGCTTGAGAATACCGCGCCTGAACTGGCTGCGGATATCGTCGATCAAGGCATTGTTCTCACTGGCGGCGGCGCGCTTATCAAAGGACTGGACGAATACCTTCGCGAAGAAACCGGACTTCCGGTTAGCGTTGCCGAAGATCCGCTGTCTTGCGTGGCGCTTGGAACCGGCCGCGCGATGGAAGACCCGATCTATCGCGGCGTGTTGATGACGGCGTAACGGCTGAACAACAGGCGGTAATGCGTTAGGGGCGCGGCACCGCCAAAGAGGAGAGGGCACCGCATGGCGCCGCCTGCAAACCGGCGCCCAGGCTATTCTCGCAGGGCGCAATACGGCACATTCTTCGGTTATCTGGCTGGCGTGCTCGGCGCGGTGATCGCTGCCGTGCTGCTGATCGTCTCGATTTTCAATCCCGATCTGTTTTCCGGCCTGCGCAACGGGGCCTCGCAGATAACCGAACCGGCAGGCGGCGCAGCCGCGCGCACGCGCGCAACTGGCCGTGACGTGCTTTCGGTGATCGAAGGCTATGCGCTTGCGGGGAAACGCACCGCAAAGCTTCGTGCCGAGCTTGAAGAAGCCAAAGTCCGCCTTGCCGAATCCGATGCTGTCGCGCAGGAAAACAAGCGATTGCGGCAAATTCTGCAGCTTTCAAAACGTCAGCCAAGCCCCGTCACCGTAACGCGCATAACCAGTTCCACCCCTGCCAGCACGCGCCGGTTCGCAACGATCGGAGCGGGTCGCTCAGACGGTGTTGAAAAGGGCATGCCGGTGCGTTCCCGTCTTGGGTTGGTCGGGCGTGTACTTGAAGTCGGTTATTCCAGCGCGCGCGTGCTGCTGATCACGGATACCGAAAGCATCGTCCCGGTCCGCCGGGCCAGCGATGCAGTCGCGGGGTTTGCGCAAGGTGCCGGCAATGGAACGCTGCGCCTGCGGTTGCTTGATCTTGGCATCAATCCCCTCAAGGTTGGTGATGTTCTGGTCACCTCGGGCTCAGGCGGTCTTTATCGGCCGGGCACGGCAATCGGTGTTGTTACGCGGCTGACACGCGATGGTGCGATCGCCCGCGTGCTTGCCAATCCGGCGGCGACAGAGTTTGTGATCGTAGAGCCGGTTCGCGCGCCCGAAGCAAACAGGCCGCTTGAGGAAGATCAGGGGACGGATGCTTCAACCGCTTCGCCTCGGGCTCGAACGGGGGGCGATCAATGAGCCGCTTCTCCAACTTCCAAAAGTCGGCAAGCACAACGCGCAAGAGCATCAACCGCGTGCCCTCACCTACGCTGGCGATCGGTGTTCCCTGGGTCAGCGTGATCCTTGCATCGATCCTGCCCGGCGTGCTGGTGATCGCTTCTGCACCGATAATGCCGCCAATGGGCTTTCTGCTTTTCATTTCGTGGAGACAGCTGCGCCCGGGGCTTCTTCCGGTCTGGTCGGGCCTTCCGCTTGGTCTTGTTGACGATCTATACAGCGGGCAGCCGTTTGGCAGTGCGGCGCTGCTCTGGTCCGTCTCGGCAATCGTGACCGATGTTGTCGAGGCGCGGTTGCCATGGCGCAGCTTTCTGACCGAATGGCTGGTGGCGAGCGGGATGATTGCAGTCTATATCGTGATGGGACTGGCGCTGGCCAACTGGGCTGGCGCTTCCACTCCGCTGAAGGTCGTTGCACCGCTGATCATGATTGCCATTCTCGTCTATCCGCTTGCTGGCCGTATCGTTGCGTTTTTTGACCGGATCAGGCTGACTCCCTTCGTGGAAATCAGTTGATGCTGGATGACAAGCGCCATGTCAGCCAGGCGACGTTGCACAACAGCTTTGACCGGCGCAGCATTTTTATCGGTTCGGTCCAGGGCGGCGTTGGCGTGCTGCTTGCCGGGCGACTGGCATATCTTGCCGTTGCGGAGAACGAAAAATACGAGTTGGAGGCAGAGAGCAATCGCGTCAATCTGTCGCTGATCCCGCCCCGGCGTGGCTGGATACTGGATCGTAAAGGCCGGCCGCTGGCATCGAACCGGGCTGACTTTCGCGTCGATGTTGTCCCCGATCGCATGTCCGAAGATGCCGCTACCATCACCCAACTGGCGGATTTGCTGCAACTTTCCGCGGTTGAACTGCGCGATCTGCAAAAGAAGGTCAAAAAATCGCAGGGTTTTGCCCCGGTCGAAGTGGCTTCGGGCATTGACTGGGATCGATTTGCCGCTGTCAGCGTCCGCTTGCCCGATCTGCCCGGGGTTGTAACCCAGCGCGGTTATTCGCGCTATTATCCGACCGGGCCTTCAGTGGGTCATCTGCTGGGCTATGTCGGCACGGCATCGCGCGAAGACTGGCTGAAGGAAGACAAGGCGCCCCTGCTCATCACGCCCGGATTCAAGATCGGCAAGGATGGAATGGAAAAGCAGTTCGATCTTGAGCTGCGCGGCTATCCCGGCGCACGGCGCGTTGAAGTGACGGCGCGCGGCAGGATCGTTCGCGATCTTGAGACTCGCGATGATGTGCCGGGGGATTCCGTGCGGCTGACCATCGACGGTCCGCTGCAGGATTATGCGGCAAGAAGGATCGGTCTGGAATCGGGCGCGGTGGTGGTGATGGACTGTCGCAACGGGGATATTCTGGCTGCATCGTCTATGCCCAGCTTCGATCCCAACAGCTTTTCCGATGGCATCGGCAGTATTGAATGGAAGATGCTGCGCGAAGATGATCACGTGCCGTTGCGTAACAAGGTGCTGCGCGGGCTGTATCCGCCGGGATCGACGGTAAAACCCATGGTCGGGCTTGCGTTCATGGAAGCCGGTCTGGACCCGGAAGAAACCGCATTTTGCGGCGGCGGTCTGCGGGTGGGCAGCCGCGTTTTTCACTGCTGGAACCGACGTGGCCACGGCCATGTCAATCTGGCCAAAGCGATCTACCAAAGCTGCGACGTATATTTCTATCACTTCGCGCAGAAAATCGGGATGGACCGGATCGCCACCATGGCGCGGCGGCTTGGTCTGGGGGAGGAATACGATATTCCCGTGGTCGGCCAGTCCTATGGAACGGTTCCCGATCCCGCCTGGAAAAAGCGCAAGTACGATCGCGACTGGGAAACGTTCGACACCGTGAACGCCACGATCGGCCAGGGATATGTGCTGGCCAATCCGCTGCAACAGGCTGTGATGGCGGCCCGCATCGCCAGCGGCAGAAACATCATGCCGCGGCTGCTGTACAAGAATCAGGCGCCGAAAATCGCCAGTCTGGGGCTTGCGCCCGACCATCTTGCGTATGTGCGCCAGGCAATGGCGGACGTCGTCAGCGGTATCGGCACGGCGCGGCGAGCTGCCCTGCCGCTCGAAGACATTCGGCTTGCGGGCAAGACCGGCACGGCGCAAGTCGTGAGTCTGTCGGTCAGCGGGGGCAAGACCGGCCCCTGGAAATACCGCGATCACGGCCATTTCATCTGCTTCGCGCCGTTCGACAATCCGCGCTATGCCTGTGCGGTAACAATCGAACATGGCGGCGGCTCCGGGTCTGCATACCCGGTTGCGCGCGATGTGATGACATTCCTGTTCGATTCGACCAAAGCGCTCGAAAAGCTTCATGACCTTGAAAGGGCCTGGGGCGGAACGGCTCAGCAGCGCCTTGATGCGAAATACAGCGCCACGGTTGCCGAAGTGGGCGATGGCGCGCAGGAAACCGAAGGTGAAGAAGAACCCGAAGAGGTTCTCGAGCAGGAAACCGCGCCGCCGGAACCGACTGCCCCCATCGTCGAGGAAGCCCGCACACCCCCGCCGGAACCCGAGACACCAACGTTGCCCGATCCGGCATCGCCCGCACCCGGCGCGACTATAACGGGAAATGAAGGTGCGGTCGGGTCTGACCCGCCTGCGGTGCCCGCACCCGCCGATCCCGCCCAAGCCGCGCCTTCGCCGCCGTCACAACCATCTCAACCGCCACAGCCCGGCGCAGCGACGCCATGAGAATGAGCTTTGTCCCCGCAACCATTGCACGCGAACCGTGGAAGGTGATTCTGCCGCTAGTCGCGCTTGTGCTGTTCGGTGCCGCGGTGCTCTATTCGGCCTCGGGTGGAAGCATGCAGCCATATGCCGCGTCGCATGTCATTCGATTTCTGGTCTTCCTTGTCATGGCACTGGTCATTTCGCGCTTGCCCGAAGACCTGTTCAAGTGGCTGGCATATCCCGCTTATGGTGCGATGATCGTGTTGCTGATCCTTGTGGAACTGCTTGGCGCGATGGGCGGAGGCAGCCAGCGCTGGCTCAACCTTGGCTTCATGACATTGCAGCCGTCCGAACTGATGAAGCCCACGATCGTTCTCGTGCTGGCCAGCTTCTACAGCACCCTTCCCGCCTCCATGATTGCAAGCTGGCGGGGCCTTTTGCCCGCGTTCGGGCTGATGGGGCTTCCGGTCGGCCTCGTCATCCTGCAACCCGATCTCGGCACCTCGCTGGCGATATGTTTTGGCGGCTTTGTCGTGATGTTCCTTGCGGGGTTGCCACTGCGCTGGTTCATCGGTGCTGGCGCGGCCGCGGCGGTCATCGCGCCGATCGCTTTCTTCACGCTGCTGCATGATTATCAGCGCCGCAGGGTGACGACTTTCCTTGATCCCGAAAGCGATCCGCTGGGTGCAGGCTATCACATCACCCAGTCCAAAATAGCCATCGGGTCGGGCGGTCTGTTCGGCAAGGGCTTTGGCAACGGATCGCAAAGTCACCTTGAATACCTGCCAGAAGCACATACCGATTTCGTGTTTGCAACGATGGCAGAGGAATGGGGACTGATCGGCGGCCTGTTCGTGTTGCTGGTATTCGCGATCGTCCTGCGCTGGGGCCTTGTGGTCGCGCGCAACGCGAAAAGCCGGTTCGCGCGCCTTCTGGCGGCGGGGATGACAGTCACCATCTTTTTCTACATTGCGGTCAACCTGATGATGGTTGTCGGCTTTGCGCCGGTCGTCGGCATCCCGCTGCCGTTCATGAGTCACGGCGGATCATCCATGCTGACAATCATGATCTGCGTCGGAACGTTGATGGCAGTCAATCGCTGGAACCAGAGATCAAGCTCCTTTACCTAGGCCCTGTTGACAAAAGACTTGAGCCATAGGCGGATGCTTGCGAGGTTGAGGAAGCTGGCGAAGGACAATGCGGTCTTATCATATCGCGTGGCGATCCGACGGGACTGTTTGAGTTTGTTGAACAGGCGCTCGATGCGGTTGCGGTCCTTGTAGCGGCGGTAGTCGGGATGCTCTGGCACCTTGCGGTTCGAGCGCGGCGGGATGATCGGCAGGATACCGCGGATCAGCAGGCTTTCGCGGAAGCGGTCCCCGTCATAGCCCTTGTCCGCGAGCAGCGCCTTGGGCGTGGCAACCGGGATCGCCATCAGCGGTTCGGCGGCGGTATAATCGGATGCCTCGCCGCCGGTCAGGACGAAACAGAGAGGGCGTCCCTGATTGTCACATCGGGCGTGGATCTTGCTCGTAAAGCCGCCGCGTGATCGACCAAAAGCCTCCTTATGAGTCCCCCCCTTGCGCCGGCGGCCTGACTGTGGCCCCGGACACTTGTGCTATCGATCATGTGTTGCCAGTCATCGGTGAGGCCCAGATCGACCAGCATCTGCAGCAGCGCGTCCCACACGCCCTGCTCTG
>CAMYJW010000024.1 GCA_947258815.1 uncultured Sphingomonadaceae bacterium | reverse complement strand
GCTCTCGGACCTGGCCAGCAGAACAACATGGCACCCGCATGCGGTCTTCTACGCGGCCTGCACGCAAGGCAAGTCCTCGCCGATCGCGCCTATGATGCCGACAGCCTGCACGACATCATCCTTGAACAGGGCGGTGAACCGGTCATCCCGCCCCGTCGCCACCGCAAATATATGCTATGGCTCAAATGATTAAATCGTCACTACAGCCTAGGGCTAGTGTGGATTTGGGATTCCCATTTGCTTAGAGATGTGATTCACGCTGTGGATGGAACGTTTTGTACTGACGGACGCCCAGTGGGCGCAGATTGAACCGCATTGTCTGGGCAAGCCGACTGATCCCGGACGGAGCGGCGGGAACAACCGCTTGTTTGTAGAGGCCGTGCTGTGGATTGCCCGGACGGGCAGCCCGTGGCGCGACCTGCCGAGCGTGTTCGGCAACTGGATACGGCCTATCGCCGGTTTCGGGACTGGCGGGAAGCCGATGTTTTCAAGGCTATATTCGGCGCCCTGTCGAGCGAACCCGACATGGAATACGCCATGGTCGATGCCACCATCGTCAAGGTTTACCGGCACGGTCAGGGCGCAAAAGGGGGACTCAAAGCCAGGCCATCGGTCGCTCCAAAGGTGGAATGACAACCAAAATCCTGGCTCTGACCGATGCCCTGGGCAACCTTGTGCGCTTCGTGCTTCTGCCGGGACATCGCTTCGACACCATCGGCGTCGCGCCGCTGATCGACGGCATAGAGTTCGACGCCTTGCTTGGTGACAAGGCCTATGACGTCAACTGGATCGTCGAGGAACTCAATCAGCGCGGGGCCAAGATCGTCATCTCTCCGCATCCGGGACGCGCGCAAAGGCTCAGGATCGACGACGAAATGTACAAGTGGCGCCATCTGATCGAAGACTTCTTCTGCAAGCTCAAGGAGTTCAAGCGCATCGCCATGCGCGCCTGCAAAACCGATCAAAGCTTCTCAGCAATGATCTACCTCGCCGCAGCCGTCATCAACTCACGTTGAATCCCCACAAGCCCTAGGCGGCACCGCGCGAGACGAAGGATGCGGAACGGCGAACACGCGCCGGTTCGACCATCGCACCCAATACACCGATAAGGCCAAAACCGATCAAGTTCTGACTTGGAACCACTTTCAAGGACTTGCGCTTCATCGCGACGCCGGCTTGCGAGGCAATCGCTGCCATTGGCGCCGCCATTGGCGCGATATGCAGGCCAACCGGAACCGTTGCCCGTCGGCCGGCCTGAGACACTGCCGGCATCATCAACACGCCTGCGGCAACGATAGCCGCCAATGCTTTCTTGCCGTTCATGACTGGCCTTCAAACTGACCCACTGCTGGACCGGTGAAAAATGCAATGCGGAGCGGCATCGCACGCCACCTGCGATGCCGGGTGTAACGCGCGATGTTTAATTCCCGGTTACTGCAACTGGCGGCTCGGTTTGCGGTGTTTGACGGTCTGTCGGCGGCGAAAGTGGCCGCGGCGGTTGCCGGTCACATATCGAGCAGATCCTCGATCGCCGGAATAGCCGATGGGTCCGGCTCAAACCCCGATGGCGTGCACCATGATCGCTGCAGTTCGACTTGCGCTTTGGCCTTCGCCAGGCCGATCCTGCTCAACTGGCCCACATCCGAAGCATCGGCATCGTCGATCATGGTGCTGACTGCGCCAAGCAACGCCGTTCTGATACGGACAAGGTCTGACCGGCTCGGATCGACGACACCGAGCGCCTGCTGAGCTTCGCCAATAAGCCGGCGAAGATCATCGGCCTCGTTTCCCCGGCCTGCATCGCACAGCGCCGCGGCCATTTCGACGGCATTAGCCAGCTCTTTACGGGCGCATTTATCGACAAGCGGAACGCGGCTGCGCACCATTTCCAGCGTGGCGAGCGAAAGCCTGATCTGCTCGACAGCAAGCTGGTTCGCGGGATCGACGGCTGGCACGACAACGTCCTGCAGGGCCTTGATGACAACGCGAAGCTGAAGATCGCAATCGGGCAACATTACAAAACCTCCTCAAGCCGGGCACTGAGCTGCGCAAGAATTCCATGGCCGATCATCGAGAGCCAAGACACCGTGACATCCTGATGCGTCTTGCCGCCATTGCTGACGCGCCACGCGCTCCCCAGCATATGCACGGTCGCCATGAAATCGTTGAAAATACGGAAGTATTGCAAGCGATCAGGGCTAATGCTCAGCATTGAACGCGCTTCGTATATCTCGTGAAACTTCTCCGGCTCGATCAGACCCGAAACAAGAAACGTGTGCCCGTCTTCGGCCACATTGCCAAAATAGGGCGCCGTCGCCCAGGCGATATCCTGGTGGCGATCTCCCAACACAGCAAGCTCCCAGTCCAGCCAGGCCGTGACCTTGCAATCGTCCTCGTCGAACAGAAAATTCCCCGCTCTGAAATCGCCATGCACAACCGAGACATGATCCAGCGGCGGCGCGTTTTCGATCAGCCAGCGGTAAGCGATATTGATGATCGGGTTGTCTTCCGGGCGATCTTCCTCCCACACCCGGCGCCACCAGTTCACCTGTCGGATCGTGCTGGCATTGCTGCCCACTTCCGGCTGTTGAAACGCAGTCAGACCGACAAGCGCTTCGGCAGGCGCGGTGTGGATTACGGCCAGGTTTTCGGCAAACTGCGGCCCAAGCGCGCTGCGCAGTTCAGGGCCGAAAGCGGTGCCGACACCCGTTACCTTCGATTTGGACGATTGCGGCTTTGCCACCCCTTGCGAGAACCCGTAGACAAGCGCCGGGTAGGGCAGAAAATCGCCCTCCGCATCCATCCAGTAACATGCTGGCACGGGCAACACT
Organism: uncultured Sphingomonadaceae bacterium; assembly: GCA_947258815.1. Taxonomy (GTDB): domain Bacteria; phylum Pseudomonadota; class Alphaproteobacteria; order Sphingomonadales; family Sphingomonadaceae; genus Novosphingobium. The sequence continues at coordinate 24,681 of CAMYJW010000024.1, read as the reverse complement.
TCCTGCATCGCCTGGAGAATTTCAAATTCGCGCCGGCGGCTGGTCTCGACAATGCCTTCCGACGATTCCATCCTCAGAACAACCGGCTCTGCCGTGCGCCCGGTGCCGTCAGGTTCGGTCCAGTCCAGATCGAACGCGAGTTGTATCTTCGATGCGCCGCCCTGCAGCCAGCGTGCGTTGCGGATGGTGCAGTCCTTCCCGGTTCGCGACCGGACAAGCGAAGTTATGCCATCCTTCAGAACATCGATCGAAGCGCCCTGATAACCCGGGCCCGACCGCCGCTCCATCTTGCGCGTCAGGATACGGTCAATCTCTGGCTCGACCGGGAATGATTTGCGCACGCCCGCAATAAATTCGGCTGACGGCTTGCTGCGTATATCCGAAAGGACAGTTTGTTCTTCTGCGTCCTCAAAGCCCATACAAACTCTCCATCAGCCATCTGCCTCCCAGGTTTCCTGGCATACCGATCCAGATTCGATTGCCGCGAATCGAACCGATATTTTATCGGCTTTAGACTGTGTCGGACTGTTGGTTCCAGTCATCTGTTACTGAAGTAAACATCGCGCTTCTTCTGAAGAACCGTTCAAATGGAGGATGCAATGCAGGCTTCATGGCCTCCGGCGGTCCGACGAACACCGCGCAACACGCGCGCAAACGCCTCGCCGCCAACAGGCAATACGGCCAACCGGCAGCCGCGGGAGGCTTCGACACCTTTCCTCAGCATCTTCCTCCGCCAAGGGTCAGAGGTGGTTCGCTCAGTTTCCCTGCCCGCCAACTCAAGAATGTCCGCCGCTCTCTTACTCACGCGGCGCCCTGCCGCTAAATCGAACGGATGCTCATCTCGTCGGTCTCCTTGATCGAGTGTTAAACTCTCAAGTGACCGGCGCAAAACCGGAACAAGCCCAGTTTGCGCGCGTTCTTGGGGGCTGCTCCTTCCTTTATAATTGAACTTCTGCCTGAGGTTATGAGTCGCGCGGGGGCAGGTAGCGGTATATTCCGGTCGTTCGCGCAACCAGTTGATCGCCATCGGCGTGAATGAGCGCCTGGGTGAAGATCAGGGTGCGCGTTCGTTTCACGATCTCCACATCGGCGACGACCCATGCTCCCAACGGGGGTGGCGCGAGATAGTCGACCGTCAGGCTGATCGTGGGCGTGTGCCCGGCCGAGGTGCCAACGCCTTCATTTGCAAGCATGATCTGCATATCGGCAAATGTCGAGATTGCGCCACCGTGGCATGTTCCGACCGGATTGAGGTGTTTCTCCTCGACGCGGAATCCAAGCCTGCTGGTATCGCGGTCAATATATACCGGTCCGAACTGGACGGAGTAGGGATCGGTCAATCCCGTGAGTTCAAATCCGGGTGGCACGGCGCTTGCCATTCTGTTCTCCGTCCTGATGGGGTGGCATTTTCGAACCGGCGGCCTAGCATCGCCCGGCACGGACTTAAACGGTCATCGCGGTCTGTTCAGCCTTAATTGTGCCCGGACGTCGCAAATTATACGTTTGTCGGCGGGCGCGGCGTGCTGTGCTGTGTCAGACACTCAACCCGGCAAGATGGCCTTCGTGCATCGCGGCGGGCAGGTGGCGGGGCGAATTGGCATCGCCAATAATGCGCACGTCCGCAATGGTCTGCGCGAGCGCGTTGCGCAGAGGATGATTTCCTTCGTTGAGTGAAACGAAGACGACCATAGCGGCGGCGATTTCGGTCAGGTTGTTGGTGTCGTCGGGCAGGTGATCGGGGGCGATGGTTATGGTGTTGCTGCCGATTTCGACCACGCGCGTGCGTTCCATGGCGGTGAACCGGTGCCGGTCCAGCCGCCGCAAGGCGGGTTCGACCATCCATGCGTTTTGTATTTTCGGGCCCAGGGCCGGGTGCCGTGTAACCATCGTTACCGCAACCCCCTTTTCGGCGAGAAACTCGCTTACGGCCAGCGCTTCGAAATGGCCGGTTTCATCGATGACAACGGCGGTTTCGCCCAGATGTGCGTTCTGTTCGGTCAGGACGTCGTGCGATGAATAAACGTGGGGCTGTTCGATACCGATGATCGGCTTGCCCGGTCGCGACATCTGCACGCCGTCCATGCGCGGGGTCGATCCCGTGGCTACGATCACTGCGTCCCACTCGTTTGCGGGCACATCGTCGGCGTCCAGGTATGTTGATAGCGATACGGACACGCCCAGCCGGTAAATCTCATCCTGAAGCCAGGTGATCAGATCGGCCAGGCCATGGCGTGTGGGCGTGCGTGCCGCGATGGAAAGCGCGCCGCCAAGGTGGGGCATCGCCTCTGCCAGTGAAACGGTGTGACCGCGCATTGCTGCGATGCGGGCAGCCTCCATGCCTGAAGGCCCGCCGCCGATAACCAGCACGCGTTTTGGCGATGGCGTCTCAGCGATCTGCGAATCGCCCAGCGATGCTTCAAAACCGGCACCGGGATTGATCGCACAGCCCATGCGATAAGGCGGTTCGAACAATCGCGCCGAACAGCCCTGATTGCAGGCGATGCAGGGGCGCACCTGCTCTGGCGTTCCGGCCAGCGTTTTGGTGATCATCGCCGGATCGGCGATCAGCGCCCTGACGAACGACACCATTGTTGCATCGCCCGCACGGATCGCCTGATCGGCTTCTTCCAGCGTGCGGAACCGCCCGGTCACGATCGTCGGCAGGTCTGTCGATTGCGCAATCGGGCGGCTTTTTTCCATTTCATAGCCAGCAGGTTCGTGCATCCCGCCAATGATCTTTTCCGACGTCTGCGGATTGCCCTGTGAGATATTTACAAAGTCAATCAGGTCGCGTTCCTGCACGTAACCGACGATCTGCTGGACATCGCCAACGCCAAGCCCGTTGGCGATGCCATCGGGCGCAACGCGAACCCCGACGGGATAGCCTTGCGGAACGGCGGCGCGCACTGCGGTGAGAACTTCGGTAAGGAAGCGGATGCGATTTTCAAATGAACCGCCGTATTCGTCGTCACGGGTGTTGAGAGCAGGGGTCAGGAACTGGGCCGGAAGATAGCCATGTGCTGTATGAACTTCGACGCCATCGATCCCCCATTGTGCGCATTTTGCCGCGGCCTGCGCATAAGCGTCGACGATTTCGTCAATCATTGCCCTGGTCATCGGGATCGCGGGCACGCCGCCGGCAAGGCCCGGCAGTGATGAGGCAGACCAAGGCGGACTGCCATCGAGAGGCAGCGAATTGTGCCCTGCGTGCCACAGCTGCTGAAACAGCTTCATGCCGGTGGGGGCGATCGTATCAACCAGCCGGCGATAGCCATCTTCCACGCCATCGACGAAAATGTTGATCGATGAAGGGGTGGACCAGTGAACGCCCAGCACTTCGATAAATGTCAGGCCAACTTCGTTGCGCGCGCGTTCAAGATGATAGGCGATCAGATCATCGTTGACGGTCCCCGCGCCAAGGTTGGTCATATGGGCGGCGCGCACGATACGGTTCTTGATTTGCGCGGTGCCGATCTGCAGCGGCGACATCACATGTTTCAGGTTCATCTCTGCGTCTTTCCGGCCTGCACTCTGGCGGTGCGGTGTTTTCTGCGACAATTGAACAACAGACGATGCCGCATTCGTTTCACTTTTCAACCCTTATGCCAAGTCGGGCAGGGCCATATGCGAAGAAGTGCGGGTGATAGTCCGTCCCGATTTCAGGCGCGAGGTCGATGCGTGAAAACCGCGAGAGGATCGTTTCGAAGACCAGCCGCATTTCGGCGCGCGCAAGCTGATTTCCCACACAGAAATGCGCACCGGCGCCAAATGACAGGTGCTGGCCTGCGTTGCTTCGCTCAAGGTCCAGCTTGTCGGGATCGGGGAATTTTTCTGGGTCGCGGTTGGCCGCGGCCCAGCCCAGGACGATCGTCTGGCCCTGATGCAGCGGGCAACCATCAACGCTGGTATCGTGAATCACTTTGCGGAACAGACCTTGTGCCGGAGCATAGAGCCGGAGCACTTCTTCAACGAACATCGGCATTTTCGAGGGATCGGACCGCAGTGTCTCTTGCAACCGATGATCCTGCGCAAGGCACAGCATTCCCGAAGATATACCGTTCGCCGTGGTTTCGTGGCCCGCCGGGACAAGCATCTGGATGACGCTGAGCAGCTCGTTCATGTTCATCCGGCCCTGATCCGCCGCCTCGACAAGGTGCGTCAGCAGGTTGCTGGCCGGATTGGCGCGGACTTCCTCTATGCGTTGCGCAAGGTAATGCTGCATTTCACAAACGCGGTGCGTAAGCTCTATTTCACGCGCGGGCGACAGGTCTGGATCGATCTGTTCAAGCAGGATCAGCGCCCATTCGTTCCAGCGGTCAAGATCGTCCGGCGGGACACCCAGTTCCCGTGAAATCACCAGAAGCGGCAGTTTCAGACATATGGCGGGAAATGCGTCGAACCCTGCGCCGACTGGCAGATCGTCGCACAGTCGCTCTACGATCGCGCGGATCTCCGGTTCGATCGAGGTGACGTAGGCAGGGGCAAACGCCTTGTCGACAAACGCGCGGAACCGGGCGTGGTCGGGCGGATCGTTGTTGACCAGCGAATGGACGGGCAGCCATCCTTCCGTCTCGTAAATCCGGCGCACGTCGTCGGCGACAGGCGAGCCATCGCGCACCATGACCTGTCCGGCCCTGCTGGAATAACTGGTGGTGTCGGCAGTTGCCTTGCGCACGTCTCCATAACGGGTCAGCAGGCCGAAACCGGTCTTCGGGTCTGTGTAAACCGCGGCTTGCGCGCGCGCGCGATCGTAAAGATCGAACGGGCAGCGCTGCACGTCCGGGTCTATCAGGCTATCGTTTTGTGCGACTTTCGGCATTGTCCCGTCCCATCCAGACGAAGCAGTCCGCTATGTGCCCGGAGCAACCCGGACCACACCGTATCCCGCTTCGATCGCATGGCTGATAAGCGGCAACGCGGCGGTTGAGTATCCGGCATTGCTGCAATTCAGCTTTGCAGATCACGCATGGACAATGCGCGGGATCCTAATTCCAGCAGGTTTGCCGTTCAAAACTCTCGGTCAGAAAATCGATGAACGCCCTGATTTTCGGCGAGGTGCTGCGCTTTTCGGGGTAAAGTCCGTAAATCGTGCTGTCCTGGCATTTGACCTGATAGGTGCCGAGAACGGACTGCAACCTGCCTGCTTCAAGGTGCGGCCCGGCAAGCCACAGCGGCAACCGCGCAAAACCGGCTCCGGCCAAAGCTGCTTCCAGCACGGGGGAAAGCAGGTTCGACCGGAAATTGCCCGAGACTTCGACCGAAATATCGACACTGCTTTTGGCAGAGCAGAACTGCCAGTTGGTGCGTTCGGTATGGATCAGGCAGTTCTGTTCCCCCAGAGCGCTGGGAAAGTGCGGTTCGGCAACGCGCTCAAGATAGGAGGGCGCGCAGCAGATCTCATACTGGTTGCGGGCAAAGCGCTCTGCATAAAAGCGCGAATCGGCCGGTTCGCCGATCTGGAGCGCAAGATCGTATTCGGCAGACCGCAGTTCGCTGTCCGCTTCGCCAAGGGTCAGTTCCACGCTCAGCCCAGGGTTGCGGGCCATGAATTCGGGCAGCAGCGCGTTGACATAAAGCATGCCGAACTCCACCGGCGCCCAGACTTTCAGCGAACCGACCGTTTCCGCCGATGTCGCTCCGGCCATGCGCCATGCCTCTGAAACTTCGCTCAGGATCGTGGTTGCGCGTTCGTAAAACGCCGATCCCGCATCGGTGAGGAGCAGTTGCCGCGATGAACGCCGGAACAGCGCAGTGCCCAGATCCTGCTCAAGGCCCGAGATATAGCGCGACACAGACGACGCCTGAAAATTGTGTTGCGCGGCCGCGCGTGAGAAGTTGCCCAGTTCCACCGAACTGACGAAAAGTCGCATTGCTAACAGGTGATCCATACATTTCCCGGTTCTATTATGCGCGCAGCGCAAGGTTGTTTTGCGAGATTGTGGCTGTGATGTTTGCGCAAGGTTTGCCAGATTAACAACAGGATTTGTCGCCAGGCAGGCATGTGGCGCAAAATGTCACGAAGGAGAGGGGTATGGTTCGTTTGCGCGGAAACCGCGAGTATGACTACCGGCAAGGCTGGGTCCTGAACGAGGATGCGCCCGCCGGTTCGGTTGAGGCGAAAGCCGAATATATCGATAACGGAACGGCGCTGCTTTCGCCCGAGCGATACTTCGATCCTGCGTTCATGCAACGCGAGTGGGACGGTTTGTGGGCCAAGACCTGGCTGATGGCTGGCAGAGTGTCTGATATCGCCAGCCCAGGCGATTTCATGCGCTTCGATATCGGCACGGAATCGATCCTGATCATCAGGGGGACGACCGGCGAAATCAAGGCGATGTATAACGTGTGCCAGCATCGCGGTGCGCGGCTTGTCGATGCGGATTTCGGCAACATGAGTGCGATCCGTTGCCCATATCACAGCTGGGCGTGGAAGATCGACGGGACGATCGCGCATGTTACCGATCGCGAAACCTACCGCCCGGAAGTGCTGGAAGGCTCGCTTGATCTGCCGCAGGTGCGCCACGCGCAATGGGGCGGTTATGTGTTTGTCTGCCTCGATGAGAACGCGCCGCCGCTTGAACAGTATCTTGGCGTGCTGCCCGAACACCTGGCTGCGTATCGGCTGGAGGACATGATCACGGTGAAGGATGTGGAGGTTGAATGGCCTGCCAACTGGAAAACCGTGGCCGATGCGTTTCTCGAAAGCTATCACGTTCATGTCGTGCACAAGGAAATTCTGCCGTTCTTCGATGATTATCACCAGCAGTGGGATCTTTATGAGAACGGTGTGAGCCGGATGTTGATGATGTTTGCGTCAGTCAGTCCGCGCCATTCGGATCACACGTCCGTAAACCCGTTTCTGGCCGGATTGTTGCAGGAAGCCGGGATCGATCCCGCAGCATTCGATAAACAGGCGGGCGATGTGCGCGAGGCCATTCAGCGTGCAAAACGTGAAATGCCCGAGCGGCTGGGCCCGTGTGCAGACGAATTTTCGCAAAATCAGCTGACCGATGACTGGAACTATCACGTCTTTCCCAATGTGACGTTCAATCTGCACCCCGAAGGCGCGTTGGTTCAGCGTTTTCGTCCGCACCCCAGCGACCCGCAGAAGATGATCTATGATGTGACGGTTCTGGTCCACCCGATCACCGATCCGTCGATCCGCTTGCCCGGCTATATGGGGGTTGAGGACGGCACCGATCTGACCGGCGCGGTGCGGCCCGAGCGCCGGTACAGCACTTATGCCGATGGCGGTGTGGGCCCGGTGCTTGAGCAGGATGGCACGATGGTTCCGCATGTGCAGGCGGGGATGCACAGCCGCGGTTTCAGAGGCGCGCGGCTCAGCGAACAGGAACAGCGCGTGCGCCACTATCACGCCGAGATCGATCGCTATCTGAACGGTGAAAAGTGGTGAGCGTATTAACGGGGTATAGCCAGCTGGAAATAGACGTCTGTGAAGCCGGTATAGCGACGGTGACGCTGGACCGTCCAGACAAACTCAATGCCGTCGGGTGCCAGATGCACCGTGAATTGTCGCTTATATTCCGCGAACTGGAACGTATGCCCGATGTTCGGGTCATCGTTCTGACGGGGAAAGGCAAAGCGTTCTCGACCGGCGGAGACATCGAGTGGATGCAAGACATGATCGACACTGCGTCGATGTTTGAGCGCACGATCCGCGAGGCAAAGGAAATCGTGCTATCGATGCTCGACTGCGAGAAGCCGATCATTGCGAGGGTCAACGGGCACGCAACGGGGCTTGGGGCAACTCTGGCGCTGTTTTGCGATGTGGTTTTCATGTCGGAGCGCGCGAAAATCGGTGATCCTCATGTGGGAGTTGGCCTGGTGGCAGCTGACGGAGGGGCAATCATCTGGCCACAACTGGTCGGTTATGCGCGAGCAAAGGAATACCTGATGAGCGGTGATCTGATCGCCGCGCCTGAGGCAGAACGTATCGGCCTCGTGAATTATGCGATGGCCCCCGAAATGCTCGACGAAGCAGTGTACGCTTTCGCCCGGCGACTGGCTTGCGGCGCCCAAAAAGCGATCCGCTGGACGAAGGCCACGATCAATATAGGCCTGAAACAGCTCGCCGATCAGATGCTCGACGCAGGACTTGCATATGAAGCGGTATCCAATCTTACTCCTGACCATCAGGCTGCAGTTTCCGCTTTTCGGGAAGGGCGCGCGCCGGTCTTTGAGTAGAGCGGCAGTAAAGGCTAACTGAGCTGCATCGAAGTTGGGATGTAAGGGCAATCTTGTGGTGTCGAAAATGAAGCCGACCAAACCTGAACGCGGTGAAACCGCGCAACGACGCGATGCAAAAGCGCAGCGCGAAAATGGGCGCACGATCAGCGCGCTCGCCTGGGCGCGGCGCGATGAAACGCCCGGCGCAATTGCGTTTTACGATGGTGGCGAGCCGGTTTCGTTTGGCGATATCGTTGACGAAGCGGAGGAAGTGGCCGCAGGGTTTGCCGCACTGGGGCTGAATCCGGGGGACACGATCAGCTTTCAGTTGCCCAACTGGCGTGAAGCCGCGGCGATCAACCTTGCCGCTTCGGCCTGCGGGCTCAGCGTCAATCCGATCACACCGATTTATCGCGGCGCGGAACTGCGCGGCATCCTGCAGGATGCGCAAAGCCGGCTGATCCTCATTCCCGAGAAATTCCGCTCGATTGACTATCGCTCGATGCTCGATGAACTGCGCGGAGACCTGCCCGATCTGCGCCATGTTATCCGTGTGCGCAGTGACGATGGCGGAGACGATGTGGCCGATACTTATGCCTGGCTGCGGGCTATGGGCCGCGCGGGCCTGCCGTTCGATCCGGTTGCGGTGGCGATGGATGCACCCAAACTTGTGCTCTATACATCGGGCACCACCGGCAAGGCCAAGGGCGTGATCCATTCGCACGCGAGCATGGATTTCGCGACTATGTCGCCAATCAGGTTCTGGGAACTGGGTGCGGGAGACAATATGCTGATGGCGTCCCCGGTGACGCATATCACCGGCTATGCGTTCGGCATCGAGTTGCCGTTCCTCAGCGATTGCATCGTCACGCTGATGGACCGCTGGGAGCCGGGGCGCGCAATCGAGCTGATCGATGATCTCAAGGTTACAGTCAGCATCGGGGCCACGCCGTTTCTCAAGGAAATGATCGAGGAAGCCGCGCACCTCGATCGGCGGTTGCCAAGCCTCAGGCTCTATGCCTGCGGCGGTGCGGCGGTTCCGCCCGAACTGATCCACCGCACCGCCAAAGTGACCGAGCGATGCGTGGCGTGCCGGGTCTATGGCGCGACCGAACTGCCGCTGGTCACCAAGGGCTTCATCCACCCATCGCAGCGCAGTCTGGCCGCAGAGACGGATGGCGAAATCGTGGATTACGAAGTGAAAGTCGCCGATGCCGATGGCAAGGCGCTGCCGAACGGCCACATCGGGGAAATCCGCGCGCGCAGCCGGGCGATGCTGGTCGATTATACCGATCATGAAGAGTTCGTGCGCGCTATCGACGACGAAGGCTATTTCTGCACCGGCGATCTTGGCCTTGTCACAGAGCGCAATGCCGTGGTGGTGACCGGGCGGCTCAAGGACATCATCATTCGCGGTGGTGAAAACCTCTCGCCGGTTGAAATTGAGCGTGCGCTTGAACTGCATCCGGCGATCAACGAGGCGGCGGTTGTCTCGATGCCGCATCCGCGACTGGGCGAGGGGGTTGCGGCCTTTATCCGCACGCATGACGGCAGCGAAATGCCAACGCTTATCGAAATCGCCGAGTTCCTCTCGCAAAGCGGGCTTGCGATGCAGAAGTTCCCCGAGCGGCTGGAATATATCGATGATTTTCCGCGCACGGCATCGGGCAAGGTGCGCAAGGACCGGCTGCGCGATGCCCTGCGCCAGCCGCTGACAATCACCGTTGAACAAGTCCCGTCAGCGGCAACAGCGGCGCAGGCTGCGAAAGAATGAACCTGAAACCGCACGAAGACGCGGCATTGATTGGCGATGCCGCGGATCGTTTTCTGCTCGATCGCAAGGCATGCGAAGCGTCCGGCCTGATTGCGCCTGATGCCGCAGATGTGTGGGCCAGCATGGCGGAGATGGGATGGCTCGCGCTGCCTTTGCCCGAAGACATGGGCGGCCTTGCGGCATCGCCAGACTTGCTGGCGGTGATCGCCGAAGCGCTGGGCAAGGCGTGTGCGTGCCAGCCTTTCGTTGCGAATATGGCTGCGCTGCTTACAGTATTGGCCACGAACGATGCTGCAGCGGCTGCGCTGTCTGCCGATATCGCGCAAGGTGATCGCCGTGCGGTGCTGGTGCGCGGTGGCGCATTGGCCGTTATGGAAGATGCTTCGGGAGGTTGCCGGCTTGATGGAGATGCCCCGCTGGTGGCGGGCGGAAGCGGCGCACATACATTTGTTATCGTTGCACAATATGGCGATGGACCGGCGTTGTTCCTGGTGGATGCGGATGCAGACGGGCTGGCGCGCGCCCGGATAGAAACGGTTGATGGATCGGATGTGGCGGACCTGCGTTTTCGCAAGGTGGCATTGCCAGAGCCGCTGCAGACTTCTGGCGATCTTGCCGCGCAGCTTGACCGGATCGGGGATCTGGCGCTTTTGCTGCTGTGCGCCGAAGCGGTGGGGGCAATGGACGCGCTGGTTCGCGCCACGGCAGACCATGTTGGCACTCGCCAGCAGTTTGGCAAATCGCTGCGATCGTTTCAGGTTGTCGATCACGCGATCGCGGAGATGCAGGTGGCGCTGGAAGAAGCCCGGTCCGTGCTGCGGATCGCGCTGGCACGGGTTGGTCATCCGCCCGATCAGCGGCAACGCAGTGTGTGTGCCGCACGCGTGAAAGCCGCCGATGCCGCGCGCCGTGTTTCGCATCACGCAATCCAGTTCCATGGCGCGATGGGCGTTACCGATGAGCTTCACGTTGGCTTTTATGCCAAACGCCTGCTGGCAATCGGCTGCGCGCTGGAAACACAGGAGGAAACGCTCGATCGTTATGCGGCGTTGCTGCGAGCTGGAAAGTGCTGGTCCTATCTGGGTGAAAACGCCGGAGATCCCTTCCGCAAGGACGTGGCCGGATGGCTTGACGATAATCTCCCGCCTGAAATCGCGCGGGCGCAGCGCCAGACGACGATGGTCTATCTGGAAGCTGAAACGGCCAATGCGTGGCAGCAAACGCTGCACGCGCGCGGCTGGGGCGCGCCTAACTGGCCCGAAGCATTCGGCGGAACCGGCTGGTCAGCGATGGAGCGCTATATCTGGGCGCATGAATGCGCGCGCCGGTTTACACCTGTAACATCGCCGCTTGGTTTGCCGCTCGTTGGCCCGGTGCTGTTCGCATACGGAACGCCTGAGCAACAGGCGCGCTTCCTTCCGCCGATCGTTTCGGGTGAAGAGCTCTGGTGTCAGGGGTTTTCCGAACCGGGCGCCGGTTCCGATCTGGCGGCGCTTTCCACCCGGGCGGTTCGCGATGGCGATGATTATATCGTCAACGGCACCAAGATATGGACCACCCAGGGCCACGAAGCGCAGATGATGGCCGCACTGGTGCGCACGGGCACCCCGGAATCGAAGCGGGACGGGATTTCGTTCCTGCTGATAGACATGCGCGCGCCCGGCATCGAAATTCGTCCGATCCAGACAATCGGCGGCGATCATGAACTGAACCAGATCTTCTTTGATGATGTCCGCGTGCCCGCTGCCCATCTTGTGGGTAATGAAGGACAGGGCTGGGAAATCGCCAAATACCTGCTCGAATATGAGCGCGGCGGCGATATCATGTCTGCCGCCCAGCGTGCCTTGCTGCGTGATATCCATGAAGCGGCAGTGGCGCGCGGGTGCGATGGCGAAGATTACCGCCGAAAAGTGGCCGGCGTTGCGATTGATATCGAAACGCTTGAAGCGATGGAGCTGCTGGTTTTGCAAGGCGAGGCGGTACATCCCGCAATTCCTTCGATCCTGAAGCTGCGCGTCAGCGAAACGCAGCAGGCGGTTACCGAACTTGGTGATTGGGTTCTGGGCCGCGATGCCGTTCGCTGGGTGTCGCAAAGGCCGCTCCATGCCGATCCATCGCGCGTCCCTGAAGACAGCTTTGTTTCCCGCTATCTCAACAGCCGGGCAAACACCATTTTCGGCGGTGCGCGCGAAATCCAGAAAACGCTGATCGCCCGGTGTGTGACATGACGTTGCGTATGCCGGCGCCTGATCTGGCCGTAATTGACCGGCGCGACGAAATCGCGGTCGCTCTGGCTCGGATCGTGTCGCCCGGCAGTGTGATCGCGGATGCGGAGAGGCTTCGGGTGTATGAATCCGACGGGCTGACTGCATATCGCCAGCCACCGATGCTTGTTGTTTTGCCTGAAACGGTCGAGCAGGTTTCGCAGATTCTTGCATATTGTCATGCGGAAGGGATCAAGGTCGTTCCACGCGGTGCAGGAACATCGCTTTCGGGTGGTGCGTTGCCGCTTGCCGATGCTGTCCTTGTGTCGATGGCGAAATTCAATCGTGTGCTTTCCGTCGATTTCACTGACCGATTGGCAGTCGTTCAACCGGGCGTGACCAATCTTGCCGTTACGCAGGCTGTTGAAGCGGAAAACTTTTATTATGCGCCTGATCCGTCAAGCCAGATTGCCTGCACGATCGGCGGCAATGTGGCGGAAAATTCCGGCGGCGTGCACTGTCTGAAATACGGGCTGACAACGAACAACGTTCTGGCCGTCGAAGTTGTGCTGATGGATGGGCAGTTAGCGCGCTTTGGCGACGGTACGCTGGACAGTGCCGGGCTGGATTTGCTTGGCATCATTGTCGGCTCGGAAGGTTTACTGGGTGTCGTCACCGAGGTGACAGTGCGGATCTTGCCACGCCCGGAAACGGCGCGGGCGCTGTTGATCGGCTTTCCGACCGTTGTCGATGCGGGCCAATGTGTGGCCGATGTGATCGCCGCGGGGATCATTCCGGCGGGTATGGAAATGATGGATCGTCTGGCGATCCGTGCGGCAGAGGCGTTCGTGCAGGTCGGTTATCCGCTCGATGTTGATGCGCTGCTTATCGTTGAGCTTGATGGCCCTGAAGTTGAATGTCTTTTGCTCTCATCGCAGATCGAGCGGATCGCCCTTGCCAACGGCGCGATGAATTGCCGCATTTCGCAGGACGAGGATGAACGTCTGACCTTCTGGAAAGGGCGTAAGGCCGCGTTTCCGGCGGTCGGACGGCTGGCGCCAGATTATTATTGCATGGACGGCACGATTCCGCGTGGACGACTTCCCGAGGTGCTGGATCGCATGGCGCAGCTTTCGCGCGAATACGGGCTGGAAGTGGCCAATGTGTTTCACGCCGGAGATGGCAATCTGCATCCGTTGATCCTTTATGATGGCAATCGGCCGGGCGAGCTGGATCGCGCCGAGGCATTTGGAAGCGATATCCTCCGCCTTTGCGTCGAAGTGGGCGGAGTGCTGACCGGAGAGCATGGCGTCGGCGTGGAGAAACGCGATCTGATGCCGACGATGTTTTCAGAGATCGACCTTGCGCATCAGCAGCGCTTGAAGTGTGCTTTCGATCCGCAATTGTTGCTCAATCCGGGCAAGGTGTTTCCGCAGTTGCGTCGCTGCGCGGAACTGGGGCGTGTTCATGTCCATAACGGACAGACCCGTTTCCCTGATCTGCCGAGGTTCTGATGATGGACACGCTTGAGCGGGAGCCAAATGTGTTGCGGCCTGAATCGGGCGACGATCTGCGCGAGGTGATCGGCAAGGCTGCGGCGACGGGAACGCGGCTTCGCCTTCGCGGCGGTGGCAGCAAGGACGGTGTTGGCGCGTCGGCAGCCGATGCCTCCATCATCGATATGCGCGGTTTTAGCGGGATCGTCGATTATGCCCCGTCCGAGCTTGTTCTTACGGCGGGCGCGGGAACACCACTTTCGCACATCATGTCGGCGCTTGCCAGTGAAGGGCAGGCGCTTGCCTTTGATCCGTTCGATCACGGGCCACTGTTCGGAAAACCAGCAGGCACAGCGACCCTTGGAGGGATCGTCGCGGCAAATGTCTCAGGTCCGCGTCGTCTGTCACGCGGCGCGGCACGGGATCACGTTCTTGGTTTTTCTGCCGTTTCGGGACGGGGGGAGCGTTTCATCGCCGGAGGCAAAGTGGTCAAGAATGTGACCGGATACGATCTGCCCAAACTGATTGCGGGCAGCTGGGGGCGTCTGGCTGCGTTGACCGAAGTGACACTGAAAGTTCTGCCGAGCCCGCGTACATCTGCAATTTTGCGGGTTCATGGCCTTGCGCCTCCTGCAGCCGTTGCGGTGATGGCCCGCGCGATGGGTTCTTCGGCTGAGGTTTGCGCGGCGCGGCACATTCCGGCGCACTTTCCTGGCACGCCGCATGGTGCCGCAGTTACTGAACTGCTGCTGGAGGGATTTCCTGAATCGGTTGATGCACGTCTTGCCTCGCTTTCGGCGTTGTTGCGCGATGAAGGCGAAGGCGCTGCCGTTGAATGTCTGTGCGGTGAAGCAGGGCGGGGATGGGACGCGCTTGATCTGCTCGCTTCTACACCTGAAGGCGCGTCAGTCTGGCGGATCAGCGTGCGCCCGTCAAAGGCGGCGCAGGTGGTCGTCCGGCTTGAGCAAGGCGGCGCGAGCTGGACCATGGACTGCGCGGGCGGACTGATTTGGGCCGTGGTTGCCGATCATTCGCAGAACATCCGCGAGATTTCCGAGAGTGCCGGAGGCAATGCGATGCTGATGCGCGGGCCTCAATCGTTGCGACAATCCGTTGCCGCGATGCGCGTTTTGTCGCCTGCGGTTGCGGCTCTTGAACAACGTGTCCGCAGGGCGTTTGACCCGGCAGGCGTTTTTGAAACGGGGCGCTTCTAATGCAGACGGCATTCAGCGCTGCGCAGCTTTCCCACGGCGATACGGCAGAGGCGGAATCGATCGTTCGCTCATGCGTACATTGCGGATTCTGTACGGCCACGTGCCCTACTTATGTGCTTACCGGAGATGAGCTCGATTCGCCGCGAGGTCGGATATATCTCATCAAGAACATGCTTGAGGCGGAGGCGAAGCCGACGCCGCAAGTTGTGCGCCATGTCGATCGATGTCTGTCATGTCTCTCATGCGTCACCACCTGTCCATCGGGGGTCGATTACATGCATCTGATCGATCACGGCCGCGCCTATATTGAGCGCAACTATCGCCGCCCCCTAATTGACCGGATGAAGCGCTGGGCACTTGCGAAAGTTTTGCCGTTTCCGGCCAGAGCACGCGTTGCGTTTCGTCTGGCACGGCTTGCCCGACCGCTTGCGCCGGTGTTTGAACGAGTGCCGGGGCTTACTTCACTGGCGGCGATGTTGCGGTTGGTCCCATCGCGCCAGTCAGCTGCAAGCCGCCATGTTGCCCGGGCCGAGCTGCCGGCTGTCTCAACGGATCAGGGGCGCGTGATCGTGTTCGGGGGGTGTGTGGAGCCGGTTCTGCGCCCTTCCTTTGGGGCATCGCTCAGGCGCATTCTTGGCCGGTGTGGAGTTGAAGTGATTGAGGTTGCGCAGGAAGGATGCTGCGGCGCGCTTGCGCATCATCTGGGGCGCACTGATGAGAGCGTTGAGGCGGCGCGTCGCAATATTGCTGTCTGGAAGGAAGAGCTTTCACGCGGACGGATCATTGCGATCGTCACAACCGCATCGGGCTGTGGAACCATGCTCAGGGACTATGCGCACTTACTGCGCGACGATCCCGAGTTCTCACAGATCGCGCAGGAAATTTCAGCATTGATATGTGATAGCGGGGAACTGCTGGCCCGGCTCAATCTGCCGCCGATCAACGCCCCTGAGCTGACAGTTGCGTGGCATGCTGCCTGCTCGCTTCAGCACGCGCAGAAGCTGGATGACGTTTCAAGAAAGCTTCTGGATCGCTGTGGCTTTTCGGTGAAAACACCGCAGGAAGCGCATCTGTGTTGTGGATCGGCAGGCACATATAATCTGTTGCAACCGGAAATGGCGGCCCGGCTTGGAAATCGCAAAGTCGGCCATCTCGAAGCTTTGCAGCCGGATATCATCGCGACCAGCAATATCGGCTGCGCCACGCAGATCGCAGCGCGCAGCGCAGTGCCGGTCGTCCATGTGGTTGAACTGGTGGACTGGGCCACGGGCGGACCAGCGCCCGCAGCCATGATGCACTCGATTTGAAGGAATGGAACAATGGTCTCGTTAAATCAGGCAAATAAATTGATCGAAGCAGTTTTTTCCGAAGGAATTTCTCTTGGGCTGAAGCCGCTGAGTGTCGTGGTGACCGATGCAGGAGGGCACGTTATCGCGTTTCAGCGACAGGATGGGGCCTCATTGGGGCGGTTTCGGCTTGCGCTGGGCAAGGCCGCCGGAGCGCTGTTCCTTGGCGCAAGCAGCCGCAAGATTGGGGAGATGGCAGCTGACCGGCCAACCTTTCTTGCGGCGCTGGCGCCGATGGCGCCGGATGGGATCGTTCCTGCCGCCGGTGGGCTGTTGATACGTTCAAAAGACGGACTGACGATAGGAGCTGTCGGTGTCACCGGCGACACTTCGGACAATGACGAACTGGCTGCTCTGGCCGGACTCGCGGCTACCGAACTTGCGACGTAATGCTGAAAGCTTCTTCCCGGCACCAGTTTGGCGCATTTCTTTGCTTAAGATGCAAAGCTGAATTGCAAAACGCGTGATTGCTTGCGTGCGTTTCTGCATCAAAAAGTCGATATCTCGAATCGAACGACAGTCGGCCTGATCGATCCGATCATTGCGCTGACCGACAATAATGCAGCAAAAACTGCTTCTGGGAGAGTAATTGTGAGAATTTGTAGCAAGCGCGCCCTCTATTCGGCGCTGCTCGCGTCCGCGAGTATTACGCCCGCATTCGCACAGGACACCATTGCAAATAGCGATGATACCGTTGCAGATTCGGCAGACATTGTGGTTACCGCGCGCCGTCGTGAGGAAAGCCTTTCGCGTGTTCCTGTTTCAATTTCAGCGATTAGCGGTGACGACCTGGCGAAACGCCAGATTCTCAGCGAGTCCGATCTGCAATTGACGACACCGGGCGTGACCGTTCGCCAGAATCTCAGCCAGAATCAGCTCAATTTCTCTATTCGCGGCCAGGGTGTGGATGCGTTCTCGAACTCGTCGCCGGGTGTCCTTCCCTACATCAACGAAGTTCAGGTATCGGCAAGCACGGCAACCTCGTTCTTCGATCTTGAGGGCATTCAGATCCTCAAGGGGCCGCAAGGCACGTTGTTCGGCCGCAATGCCACCGGTGGCGCGGTCTTGTACCAGACTCACAAGCCAACCAATCAGTTTGAAGGCTATATGTCCGCGCGTGTGGGGAACCTGGGGCAGGCTGGCCTGCAGGGTGCGATCAATTTCCCATTGGTGGACGATACCGTGCTGCTGCGCGTTTCCGGCGATTACAACAAGACGGACGGATACGTGCACAACGTGTTTCGTGACACGCACACGGGTGGGCGCGATGCACGGTCGGTTCGGGCCGCGCTTACGATCAGGCCGCTGGAAGGCCTGACCAACGAGCTGGTTGCACAGTATGGCTGGTTCGGTGGGACCAACGCCGATCCGTTTCTTTACTCGGTCAATGCCTGTGGTTTGACCAACAATGGCTATACCCCGGATTCTACTACGGCGTGTCTGTATGACCCTTCATTTCCGGCTTTTGCGGCGTTCCTTGCAGCCCATCCCGGTGTCTATCCCGATGGTGCCAAGGCTCTCGAAGGGTTTGTTCGTACGCTTGGAAAATTCACGGCGTACAATGATTTTCCGGCACGCCATCGCGCACGCGCAGGTTTCATCTCCAACGCGACAACTTATGAGATCAATGATAACCTGACATTGAAGAACGTCATTGGTTTCACGAAATCGCGGGCCAACGAACAGAATGATCTGGACGGAACCCCTTATCCGGTGTTCGGTGCAAGGTCTCCCGCGGATCCGGTTGGCGAAACGTTTCGAACGCGTCAGTTTTCAGAGGAGTTGCAGCTTCAGGGCAAGACTGCGGATGGCAGCCTGAACTACATTATCGGCGGATATTATTCATTCCAGCGTGATCGGCAGGATTATCCGTTGCTGGCATTTGACATATCGCCTGATATCCCCGGAACACCCGTTCACTATGGGTGGACGACAGTCGATCGATCACGGGCGCTCTTTGCGCAGGCGACGTATCGGTTTGGCGACGGGTTTAGCGCGACCGGGGGTTTTCGCTATACGTGGGAAACCTACTCGATCGAACAGCAGCCCGGCACATTGTTCGGCGCGGCCCCTTCCGAAAAGGCGAAGTTCAGCAAGCCCAGCTGGACTTTCGGGATCGACTATCAGGCCAGCGATGATCTGCTGCTCTATATCGCAACGCGCGGCAGCTGGCGGACCGGGGGCTTCAACGGTTTCTCCCCCCCTATCAACACGACTGCCGACAATGGCGGTAATCTGTTTCTGCCCGAAACCGTCAAAGATGTAGAAATCGGCGCGAAATTTGCCGGGCGCCTTGGAGATGTGCCGTTCCGTTTTAACTTCGCCGCCTACAATCAGTGGATCGACAACATCCAGCGGACGGCATACTTCGTGCTGAACGGTAATCCGCTTTCGTTCACCGCGAATATCCCGAAAGCGAAAGTGACAGGGTTGGAAGCCGATGCCTTCGTCAGGCCGGTATCCTGGCTTGAACTGGGCGGTTCTGTTGCTTACGCGGACGCCCGCTTCACCAGTCCGCGCGTCACATTCTTCGGCAACACGGTCGATTTCGGCCCTTATGCTGATACCCCGCGTTGGTCAGGTTCCGCATACACGCAGATTTCTGCTCCGCTGGCAGGCGATGCGGGCACGGTTGTCTTGCGCGCTGAGCTGTACGGCCAGACCGGGCAGTTCTTCTCAAACCTTAACGATTCCATCAACCCGGAGACGCGGCTTCCCGGCTATGTGCTGGGTAATGTGCGCGTTTCCTGGGAGGAGCCGTTCTCCACGCCGATCACGATCAGCGGGTTTGCGAAGAACATCGGCAACCGCGGCTATTGGGTTGGAGGTGTGCCCGAAGGGGCCAATCTGGGTGTGAACATCGCATCCTGGGGGCAGCCGCGGATGTACGGGATGGAGATTAAGTTCGAGTTCTGATCGATCCGGTTTCTGGGGAGGAGCATGATCGATCGGGTGCCTGGTCTGCGTGATTGATGCGCAGTCCAGGCATGGCCGGAAAGCACAGTAATCTGGAGAGATAGGTTTGTCAGACGTTGAAACCATGAACGATGAATTACTGCTCGATATCTATCGGCGGGCTAATCTGGTTTATCAAAGCGATGAGAAGATGCGTAATCTCATCCTCTCGGGATCGTTACAGATTCTCTATTACAGCCCGCGCGGACAGGAAATTCTTGCAGCCGCGCTGATGGCGGCGCTCAACGCCGATGATTATCTGGTGACAACCTATCGCGGCATTCACGATCAGCTCGCCAAAGGCATTCCCTCCAGCGACCTGTGGGCGGAATTTGCCGGTAAGGGCAACGGCACCTGCAAGGGCAAGGGCGGTCCGATGCACATCACCCATCCTGAAACCGGCGTGATGGTAACAACGGGGATTGTCGGCTCGGGCATGCCGATTGCCAACGGGCTTGCGCTTTCCAGCCAGCTTGAAGGCGATGGCAAAGTAACCGTGGTGTGTTTTGGCGATGCCGCATCCAACATAGGCGCATTTCACGAAAGCCTGAACATGGCGCAAATCTGGAAGTTGCCGGTGGTCTTCGTGTGCCAGAACAATCTTTATGGCGAACATACGCCCGTGGCGCTGTCTACCGGATGCGATGAACTGATCGACCGTGCGCCCGGCTATGGCATTCGCGCGGTTCAGGTAAACGGCAACGATGCGTTTGCTATGTATGGCGCGGCGAAAGCAGCGGTGGACCATGCGCGCGCAGGCAACGGGCCGACCTTTATCGAGGCCAAGACGTTCCGGTTTTTCGGCCACCTGCTGGGTGATGACAGCCACTATATTCCGGCCGAGGAAATGGCGGCGGCAAAGGCGGCAGACCCGATCCCGGCCTATCGCGCCGCCTTGCTCGATCGCCAGATTACCGAAGCGACGCTCGATGCGATCGACGCGCAGATCGCCGAGGAAGTGGAAGCGGCATCGGCCCATGCACTGGCAAGCGACTATCCCGATCCGGCAGAGCTGCGCCGTGATGTGTTTGAGAAGGAGATCGCGGCATGAGCGAGCAGGCAGTGAAGCAGCCGCCGGCAATGACGTTTGGCCAGGCGATCAACATGGCGATGGATGAGGCGATGGCGCTTGACCGGCGCGTGATCATGATGGGCGAAGACATCGCCGATGATCAGGGCGGCGGGGTTTTCGGCGCCACCAAGGGGCTTTCGGCCAAGTATGGGGTGGACCGGGTTCGCACAACGCCGATTTCCGAACAGGCAATCGTTGGCGCTGCGGTTGGTGCCGCGCTTGCCGGATATCGGCCCGTTGCGGAAATCATGCTGATGAATTTCGTGACCGTGGCGATGGATCAGATCGTCAACCATGCCGCGAAGCTGCGGTTCATGTCTGGCGGGCAGACCAGCGTTCCGCTGACGATCCGCACCGCGACGGGGGCCGGGGTTGGCTTTGGTGGTCAGCATTCCGATATGCTGGAGGCGTGGTTTGCCCATGTGCCCGGCCTGAAAGTGGCCACCGCGTCCAATCCCGCCGATGCCAAGGGGCTGCTGCTATCGTGCATTCTCGATAACGATCCGTGCATCTTCATCGAAAATTCCGCGAGTTATGGTGTGTCCGGCCCGGCTGCCGAACCCGGCGCGCGCGTGCCGCTGGGCAAAGCCGCCGTCGCGCGAGAGGGCGAAGATGTGACTGTGATCGGCTATGGCCCCCCGATCGCGCACGCGCTTGCCGTGGCAGAGGAAATGCAGGCCGACGGCATTTCGGTTGAAGTTCTCGATCTCAGAACGATTGCGCCGTTCGATGTGGAAGGCGTTCTTGCATCAGTGCGCAAGACCCGGCGCGCGGTGGTCGTGCATGAGGCGGTGAGGGCGTTCGGTGTGGGCGCGGAGGTTTCCTCGGTTATCCATGAAAACCTCTTCGATGATCTCAAGGCGCCGGTGCAGCGGGTTGGCTCTGCATTTGCGCCGGTTCCGTTTTCGCCGGTTCTTGAACAGGCGTTCCTGTATCAGCGTCAGGATATCGCCGATGCTGTCCTCAAAGCGGTGAAGCACTGATGGCAAACGCGGTTATTCGCATTCCGAAGATCGGTGTCAGCATGACCGAGGCCACGCTGGTGGAATGGCACGTTGCCGATGGCGGCGCTGTTGAAGCTGGTCAGCCGCTTTATTCGATCGAAATGGAGAAGGCGACGAATGAAATCGTCGCGGCGGTTTCGGGCCGGCTTGAAGTGATCGGTGAAGTTGGCACGGTCTATCAGGTTGGCGATCTGATCGGAAAAATCGCGCTGTCATAAGAACTGGCTGTGAATGCTTAGCTGCGGTTACGCGTCAGTCAAACGTTGGGAAAACGATGCCTGAAGACCATATCCCGTCCTTGTTTCAGCCTTTGCGGATCGGCAACACCGAAATTCGCAACCGGATCGTGATGGCCCCGCTGACGCGCCAGCGTTCGCATCTCAGCGGCGTGCCGACCGATCTGAATGTTGAATATTATCGCCAGCGCGCCGGGGCGGGCCTGATCGTCAGCGAAGGCGTGAACCCCAGCGCGGTGGGCTATGGCTATCTGTTTTCGCCGGGCCTGCATACGCCGGAACAGGTCGCCGGGTGGAAGCGCGTGACCGATGCCGTGCATGAACGGGGGGGCAAGATTTTCGCCCAGATCATGCATGTCGGCCGGCTCAGTGATCCGCTGATTCTGCCCGGTGGCGCCGATCCGATCGCGCCTTCAGCCGTTCAGCCTGATCCGGCATCGCGCGAATACACGGTCACTTGTCCGCGCCCCAGGCGTGACTATCCCACCCCGCGCGCGCTGGAGCGCGAAGAGATTTTCGGCGTGGTTGAGGATTATGTCCATGCCACCCGCTGCGCGGTGGAAGCGGGCTTTGATGGCGTGGAAGTGCATGCCGCATCCGGGTATTTGCCGATGCAGTTCCTTTCCACCAACACCAATCTGCGCACCGATGATTTTGGCGGCAGCGTTGAGGGCCGCGCAAAATTTCTGCTGCTGTGTGTCGATGCGATGAGCGACGTGGCCGGGCCGGGCTATGTGGCGGTGAAAGTGTCACCGGGGTGGAGCTTTCATAATGTCTATGACGATGATCCCGTCGCGACATACAGCTATGTCGTGCGCGAATTGTCGGCCCGCAGGATCGCTTACCTCCAGCTTGGCGATTATGGCATGGACTGGGATGTCTATGGCACTTTGCGTCCGCTGTTCGACGGGCCGGTGATGTTCGTTGCCGGGTTCACGCGCAGCCGCGCGGCCGAAACGGTGGCGTCGGGCAAAGCCGATATGATCGCATTCGGTCAGGCCTATATCGCCAACCCCGATCTGGCAGAGCGCTATCGCGAGGGGCATGACCTGAACTGCCCGGTGATCGAAACCTATTATACCCAAGGCGCGAAGGGCTATACCGACTATCCGGTTTTTGCCGATGCCGATCCGGGCAGGCTCCAGCCGGTCGATGCACTGCCGACGCCGATGGACCCGGAAGTCATCACCTGAACACGTATAAGCGGTGCTCGCCGGGCGCTTCGGTTCTGGCGGATGGGGTTGCCCCGGCGCGTGTGACCGGTTCCTGCCGATTGCTGCGTGACAGCCGTGTTGCGTTCAGGCCCGCTCGCCGGTTTTGCCTTTTGCTATGATCGTCATGGCTGCGCCCCGGCCCGTTTCAGCCCTTCCAGATAGCGTTCAAGCTGGGCGGGGTCTTTCACGTAATAGAGCTTGTCGCGCGCGAAGCTGATGGTGAGATCCGGCTGCTCTGCCAGAGCGGCATCAAGCGCGCGGCGGGCCTCGTCCGGCTTGCCCAGCAGCGCCAGAGCCACGGCCTTGTGCGCATATGTCCAGTATTGGTGGTTGGGAATTTCCGCCGCCCGGTCCGCCCATTCAACGGCGCGTTCGCAATCGCCCTTGAAGATGAAGGCCAGCGCGCCATAGGTGAAAAAGGCCCAGCGTTGCGGATCGTTTGAGCTGAGCGCGATGGCGTGTTCGAACTGTTCGATCGCTTCATCGTAGCGGCCCAGATAGGTGAGCGAATCCGCCATTCCACAATAGGCAGCGGCGAATGTGGGGTTCAGTTCGATGGCCAGCCGGTTGCCTTCAATCGCGCTGTCATATTCTTGCCGGGCAAGCTGGACTCGCGCCTTCAGCGCATAAAAAGTGGAATTGTTGCCGTCTGTTTCCAGCGCTTTTTGCGTTGCTGCCAGTGCCTCGTTCAGCACGTCGTGCGAAGGCTGCACGCCCCAGTAAACCGTGCCCAGCACAACGGCATAGGCCCACCAGGCATGGGCATCGCCAAATTCGGGATCGATACCCGCAGCCTGTTTCAGCAGTTCCTGAGCGCGCAGATTGTCTGCCTCGGTGAATTTGAAGAAATACGAGACGCCAAGATGAAACGCTTCCCACGCGCCCAGATCGCGCGAACCGGCGCCGCGCGATATGCGCCGCCGCTCTTCCACGCCGATGGCCGGTTCCAGCCGGGCGGAAACGGTCTGGGTTATGCTGTCCTGCACTTCGAAGATGTTGGCGGACTGGCGATCATAGCTTTCAGACCAGATGCAGTTGCCGCTGGCCGCATCGACCAGCTCAACATTCACGCGCACTCTGTCTCCCGCTTTGCGCACGCTGCCTTCGATCACATAGTTCGCGCCGGTGGTTTGCGCGATTGCCGCGCTCGTTGCCGACTGATCCTTGAACTGCATCATCGTGTTGCGCGCGATCAGCGTGAGCCAGCGATGACGCGCCAGCGTGCCGATGATGTCCGCCGTCAGCCCGTCAGAGAAATAGTCTTGCGTCGGATCGCCTGAAAGATTGGCGAAAGGGGCAACGGCGATCGTTGGCTTTTCATGCGGTGGCTTTGTTGGATGTGTTTGCGCGGCTTTGGGCGCGGTTTGCTCCACAGACCCGATGAACCGAAAGCCCCGGCCATGCACGGTGCGGATCAGCGATTGCGCCTTGCCATCGTCGCCGATCGCCTGACGCGCGGATTTGACGCAGCTTGAAAGCGCCGCATCCGAAACGATCCGGCTGTCCCACACTTCGCGGTTGATTTCGTCCTTGGAAACCGTGCGGCCTTCGTTGGAAACAAGGAAAGCCAGCAGATCGAATACTCTGGGTTCAACGGGAAGCGCCTGCCCGCCGCGTTGCAGTTCGCCGCGCTCGATATCGAGTTCGCAATCGCCAAACCGGTAAATCATTATTGCTCCCAGATTGCCCGGAATGCCTAGGCCGTGTTGACAAAAGGGGATTCCCAAACCGCCTTGGTTCTGATTCAAGGCTGCTTTTTGAGGAGTAGTCATGGGTCGCGGGGATTTGTCAGATGCAGAGTGGGGACTGATCGGGCCGCTGCTGCCGCCTGAGCGAGGTCGCTGGGCGCGTCCCGCTGGCGATAACCGACGCTTCCTCAATGGCATGCTTCATGTGCTGCGGGTTGGTTGTCCCTGGCGCGACATGCACGAGCGGTATGGCAAGTGGAACTCGGTCTACGTACGGTTCCGGCGCTGGGC
>CAMYJW010000023.1 GCA_947258815.1 uncultured Sphingomonadaceae bacterium | reverse complement strand
GCAATGCGGGCATTGTTGGCAAAACTGTCCGTCTCCGCGCACCGGAAGGCCGCGCAAAGCGCCCGATTGCGGGGCGATTGCGGGCAGTATTATTCAAGCATACCAATATGTTAAATGTGTGGCGGAGGAAGTAGTCTCCTGCGAACCGTTCTCCGGTCTGATTTTCCCTGCAACGACCGCATTTGCAGCGAAAAATTCGAAATTTGCAGTGAAGCCCCGACTAAAGAGACAAGGAAACCCTTGATTTCCAAAATGTTGAAGCGGTTTTCCCTATTGGGCCGAGCAGGGAAGCGTGCAGGTAAAGACCTGCGAACTTAGGGCGCGAATAAGCGATGTGTCAGGCAACCACAATTCGCTGCGGATCGAAAAGCTGACTCTAGCCAGGAACGTCGCAGCCTGTTCGAAAAGCTGAGAACAGAGCTTCAGGCGCATGCTGCAACCGAAGAGGAATCGCTTGCTGACGCTGATCGCAGGCACCCGATGTCAGTTCCAGGTGGAAAGCTTGCGCCCTTGTAAGCCTTATTCGCCATCGGCGGCCATAACCATAGGCGGCGCGTGCGCTATCTGGTACGTCCAAGCCCGCGTGTGACGATCGGTGCCGGGTAACCACGCAGCAACTGAAGGCGCCGCATGACAAAGCGGTGAAAAAGCTGGATCAGCTCAGGCTGTCGGGCATTTTCAAGGTCCGGCAAACACTCTTCCAGTGCGGCCTCGCATTGCGCAAGGCTGGGCATGGTTCGGCCAATCAGCGCACCAATCTCCTCGCGCTCAAGCCGTTCAATTTGAGCGCCTATTTCGTTGACGCGTTGGACGTAGCGGGCAAGCGACGATGCGGGCGGTTCGCGCAGCAAGCCGTTGGGGGCCGGCAAATCAGCGCAAACGGCAACGAGATCGTCGAAGGCATGTGCGAAGCTGCTGGCCTCCGCTTCGATAGTCGCAACAGGCTCCAAAGGGGTGCCGGTTACTTCGGCCAGCACTTCAAGTGCCGCGCGCGAACACGCCAGATCCCATGACAGATACTCCACAAAAGCGGGATGGGGATGCTTGTCGCGCAATGTCGATCTTGTCATCATCGGCACGGCGAGAAATGAAACCAGCGTGTGAAAATCAAGCGCCGCCCAGTCGATCGCCGCGCCGCCTTCGGCAACATACCGTTCAAACAGCCGCGGCATATCGCCAATCGGCTCGTTGATATCCCGCACGCGCACCGAGGCGAGTTCCATCATCGGATCGCCGACGTGGGCCATCTCCAGATCGTAAATCGCCGTCACGCTTTTGTTATCGTGAAAAAACTGCGGCGCATCGGCAACCAGCAAGCACATTTCCGTGCGGTTCGTCGGAATGTTGGCAAGAACCCAGCGGCGCAGAAACTCTATCAGCGGTTCGGGCTGTTTTTTGCCCGCCTGATACGCCTTGTCGGCAAGCCTGAAATAGGCGAGCGCAATGTCGTCGGAACTATCGGGCAGTTCGATGCCCGCATCGGCAACCTGCGCCAACGGTATGCGGTGAATGTCCGCGAGTATCGCCATATAGTCCTGAACAATCGCGTGAAGCGCGGGATCTTCATGAGCGCCGCCATGGAACGGTTCATCGCTGACCCCTTCCATGACGATTGCTTCCGGTTCGGGACACCAGCCATACAGCTTTGGCACCGCGATGCCCTGGCCTTCCAACAGGCGCAAAACGGCATATTCGTGAGACAGCGGACGGGTTTCCAGTCCCTCCCCGCGATCAGCGCGCACATAAACCGGCACTGCGCCGTCCGGCCCTTCAACAATCGCATCCCATGCGGGACGCCAGCGATCCTGTTTTACAAGTTCCCTGACCGGGCCGATATTTGCTTCAAGCCAGGCAGTTATGGATTTCTCTGCCGTCGCACCTTCAATCGTCATGGATACTGCCCGGCCTCAAAAATCATAACTGACGGAAAAACCATATCTGCGGTCCGGCCCCGGAAAAGCGGTGACCACCCCGGCCGCAGTGAAGAAATCAAGAATGTATGAGCTATACTTCTTTTCGGTCAGATTCTGGCCCCATACGCTGATCTCGATCCGCGGATCATCAAGAGTGTAACTCAGCCGCGCATTCAACAGCCCATATCCGGATTGACGGGCGCTTTGAACCGGAAAGAAGAATTTGCGCGATTGATAGGTGTAATCGGCATGCGCAACAAGTTCACCTGCAGCAACGGGAACGCTCCAGGTTCCGCCAAGGCTCCACGTTACGTTTGAAACCTGTGTGAAAGGCTCATCGGTGCGATCCCCCGTTGCATCGCTGAACTCAAGATACTTGGGGTCGATAACGCCGAGTGCTCCGGTCAGTTCAAGCCCCGGAATAGGCACGGCGGTCACTTCAAGTTCGGCGCCCGGAATCCGCGCACGGCCAATTGATTGCGTAAGAGCAACCGGCGTGCCAGCCTTGTCCGATGTGATCGGGCGCTGCATGTTGCTGTAGTTGGCGATGAACCCCGCTGCGTTGACCCGCAAACGCCGGTCAAGCAAATCAGCCTTGAAGCCGATCTCATAGTCGGTGATCTTTTCCGGGTCGAACTCTTCAAGATCAACCGTGGTCTTGTTCAAACCGCCGGATTTTCGCGCCATGCTGGTGCGCGCGTAAACCAGAATGTCCGGGGTGATCTGTAAATCGGCGCTTGCCGTGTATGACAGGTAGTCCTTGCTCACCGTGCGATCGGCCTGACATGTCGCCATATCGATGATCAAAGCCGGATTGCTGGCACACGCGCCGCCAATCGTATTGAACGCACTCAGATCGCGATCGTCCTTGGTATAGCGCAGTCCGCCGGTCAGGCGCAGCCGCTCGGTCAGCGCGTAATTGACTTGAGCAAAAACGGCGCTGGACTTGTGGTCAATCTCTCCCAGATAATCGACGAAACCTCCAAAAACCTTGAACTCCTCGCGCCCATACTCGTGGAAATAAAACCCGCCAACGATCCACTCCAGCCGATCAGTAGAGCCAATCAGCTGAACTTCCTGAGAGAACTGTTTGATATTGCCCAGCGTGTTGTTGGTGAATGCCGGAACCGGCGTCGTATCAAAATCGTCAAGCGTATCGAGCTTGTAACCGCGATAACCCGTGATCGACTTGAACGTCATCGCATCGGCAACCGGAACTTCCAGAGTGGCGCTGGTGCTCCAGGATTCAAGCCGGGCGTAACTTTCCAGATCGGACGAGGTCGTATAGAAACCCGCGTTCACAACGGCGTCCTGATTGCCGAGAATCGCGGGATTGTAATCTATCAGGTGCTCCAGCGGACCGTTATTGTTACGGTCGAAATAATCCGCGGTGACGGTCAACTTCCATCCGGAATCGGGCGTGATCGCAAGCGAGCCACGCAGATACTCGGTGTTGTCATCGCCAACCCGCCTGTCCAGATTGACATTGCGGCCATAGCCGTGGTTCTCGGCATGCCGGGCGACCAGACGAACCGCAACAACATCGTCCACGATCGGCGCGTTGATAACCGCCATCGCTTCGCGCGAGGCATGGTTTCCGAGGCCGACTTTAACAGTGCCTTCCCACTCGCCAACGGGCTTGCGCGTTGTGATGCTGACCGCGCCGCCCGTGGTGTTGCGCCCGAACAGAGTGCCTTGCGGGCCACGCAGCACCTCGACACGCTCAATATCGATCAGGTCGAAATTCGCGCCCATTTGACGGCCAATATACACGCCATCAAGATACAGCCCTACTGATTGATCGACGCTGCCATCGCTGTTGGACTGAACCTGTCCGCGCAATGTCAGTGCAACACCGGAATGGCTGGACGCGATCGACAGATTGGGCGCCGCGCGCTGGATCGACGCGACATCGGTAATCTGGCCCGATTCCAGTCCGGCCTGCGTTATCGCGGTGACTGCCAGCGGCGTCTCCTGCAGCGATTCAGTGGTTCGACGTGCGGTCACCACGATATCCTGCACACCTGTTGCCTGCTGCCCTGTCCCGTCAAACGTGTCCCCGGCTTGCGTACGAGATTGCGCTGCCGCCGCCGACACCGACGTCGTTGCGATCGCCACTACAGAACATAGTGTTTTGCCAAAGAGATTTTTCATCGTTCCCTCTCCATTACTATTTGTTTTCTTTGTGAATATTTTAACAGGCGCTGCATCTTCAGCTTAAGTCATCCTCAAGCGCACTTCGTTCCACACCCATTTGCGTGATCACTTCATCTGAATCCCAGTATTCGCGCCAGGATGAGATCAGACCGTCAGAGGTCATCTCAAACACTGCGCAGATCCGGGCAGAAACCGTGCGATTATCGCTGTTGAGCACCACATGATCGGTCCGTTCGGTGAAAACGATGCCCTCACCTTCGCAGATGGCATGAATTTCACACCGGCAATCCCGATAAGTGCCGAATTGTTTCTCTATGCCCTGCGCAATCGCCTGGGTGCCGCGCAGTTGCGGTGCTGCGGGCACGAGCGACCAATAGATCGCATCTTCCGCCATAAACTCACCCAGCACCGCCGCAGACGGCGCGCTCTCGCCGTGAAACACCTTGAGAAAGGTCTCGACTCTTTCCTTGGCAGATTGCGTCATATTCCGATTCCCCAGCCCTCAACCCGACTCTGTAAACACTGTTCACCTAATACGTGAACAGTGTTTACTCAAGTAAAATCATTGCGGAGTCTGGGAATCAATCGCTAAGGCTGGCCGGATGACGATCCAATCTCCCGCCGCAAACTTGTCTGAACGGCGATTGCCCGGACGGGCGCGAACCGACGAAGCGAAACAACAGGTGCGCCAAAGATTGATCGATGCCGGACGGGAACTGATCGCGCATGAGGGAATGGCCCCCGTTTCGCTGCGTCAGATCGCGCGCCACGCCCACTACTCCCCGGCAGTTGTCTATCGTTATTTTCCAGACAAAGCGGCGCTTCTCATGGCGATCCGCGATGAAGCACTGGACAGGTTTGCCGACCGGGTCGAAGGGATTTTCGATCGAGAGGTTTCCGCCGAGGAGAGGCTGTTTCACGTCGCCGATGCCGGATTTCAGTTTGCAATCAAACAGGCATCGAATTTCGGCATGAACATCCTGACCATGCTGTGGAACCGATCGGAGAACGACCCTGCGCCTCAGGCCGCGATCAGCGACCCTTCAGAGCCGGGCGCGCGCGTGCATGAACTCTATGAGCGAGTGATCTTGCAGTTTTTCGATGAACTGGAAAACAAGCCCATGGCGCTCGACATGGCCGTGGCGGCCTTCATGTCAATCATCACAGGCGCCACCGCGCTTCCTGCGGGGAGCAAGTACCGGGCGTTCCCGGACCAGGCCCAGGTGATGCACACCAATCTTGAAGCGCTGATCGCAAGATGGAAACATCTGGCCGCATCGGGATGAGGCTCCACTTACTGGTCGGATTTCAGAACCTGAACCGGGTTATGCAACTCATGCCCGCCGCGCGTTTTCCAGAGTGAGTACATAACGCCCGCAGCGATCAGCGCCGCCGACACAGCCAGGCTCAGCCACGGGGGAAACTTGTCACCCCCAAGCACGAAATCGGTAACGAAAATTTTCGACCCGATGAATACCAGAATCGCGGCAAGCGCGTACTTGAGGTAGTGGAAACGGTGTACCATCGCGGCAAGCGCGAAATAGAGCGCACGCAGACCGAGAATGGCGAAAATATTGGACGTGTAGACGATGAACGTATCGGTCGTGATCGCAAAGATCGCGGGCACACTGTCAACCGCGAAAACGAGATCGGCAAGGTTGATGACGACCAGCGCCAGCAGCAGCGGGGTTGCCGCGCGCACTATCTTGCCGGTTTTAGGATCGGGGATGCGGACAACGAACCTGTGCCCGTGCAACTCCTTCGTCAATCGCATGTGGCGGCTGATCCAGCGGACGGCGCGATTGTTGCCGACGTCCATCGGCGTGTCACCGGCGAAGAACATCTTGATGCCGGTGACGATCAGGAACGCTGCAAACAGATATAGCACCCAGTATGCTTCGGCGAGCAGAGCCGCGCCGCCAGCGATCATCAGGCCGCGCAGAACGATCACTGCCACTATGCCCCAGAGCAAGGCGCGGTACTGGTATTTCGCGGGAATGGCGAAATAGCTGAATATCAGGCTTATGACGAAGACATTGTCGATCGACAGCGCCTTTTCGATAAAGAAGCCGGTGAAATACTCCATGCCGGAAACCGGCCCGCGCTCAACCCACACCCACACCCCAAACAACAGCGCAACCGAGATGTAGAACGCAGAAAGCTTCAGGCTTTCGCCGATGCCCATCTCCCGGTCTTCCTTGTGCAGGAAGCCAAGATCGAAGGCTGTCAGCACGATGACGATGGCCAGAAAGGCAGCCCAGAACCAGATCGGCGTGCCGAGCCAGTCGGCGGAGAATATCTCAATCACGGCCAGTCTCCCGCTGCGATTGGCACGCCACGGAACGCGGAACGAGCGCCAGCACAGCGAGACCGATCAACGCGGACGCGAGAGATCCTGACAGCACGCCCATTTTGACGGCGTCCATCTGTCCGGCATCGGAAAACGCCAGCCCGCCTATGAACAGGCTCATCGTAAAGCCGATCCCGGCAAGACAGGCGAGACCATAAAGCTGGCGGAAATTCACATCGGAAGGCACCGATGCCAGTCCGGCCCTGACCGCGATCCAGCAGGCACCAAAAATGCCTAGCTGTTTGCCAACAACCAGCCCCAACGCAATACCAAGGGATAGCGGCGCCACTAGCTCGGACACACCCGCCCCGGCAAACGAAACCCCCGCATTGGCGAACGCGAAAACCGGCAGCACGGCAAATGCGATCCACGGGTGAAGCGCGTGTTCCAGCCAGGTGAGCGGCTTCTTTTCGCCGGCGCTAAGCGGCACGAACATCGCGGCGGCCACACCCGCCAGCGTCGCGTGAATGCCTGACTTCAAAACCAGCACCCAAAGAACCAACCCGAGAACGGCATAAGGCGCGATCCGCGCCACGCCAGCGCGGTTCAGCGCGAACAGACCAGCAAGCGGCAACGCCGCAAGCGGCAGAGCGGCGGTGTTTAGCTCAGCAGTATAAAACAGGGCGATGATCGCAATGGCGCCGATATCGTCAATAATTGCAACGGCAAGGAGCAACGCCTTCAGCGCAATCGGCACCCGGTCACCCAGCAAGGCGAGCAGACCGAGCGCGAACGCTATGTCGGTCGCAGCGGGGATCGCCCACCCGTTGAGGTTCTCTGGCCGATCCCAATTGATGCCGGCAAAAATCAGCGCAGGAACCACCATTCCGCCAATCGCAGCATAGACCGGCAGCGCCGCCTGTTTCCATGTGGACAACTGCCCATCCGCAACCTCGCGCTTTACTTCCAGCCCGACGAGAAAGAAAAACAGCGCCATCAGGCCGTCGTTGATCCACAGCAGCAACGGCTTGTCGATCGCAAGCAGGCCGCCTCCAACCGATATCGGCGTGGCGAACAGCGCGCGATACGTCTCTGCCCCGCCGAGGTTGACCCACAGCATCGCCACTGCGGCCGCGCCGATTAGAGCGAGACCGCCAGCGCTTTCCTTATTGATGAATTCGCGCAGCATCGGTGCGATTACGCGTGGCATAAGCGGTTCTCGATTTTAAAGGATGAAGCGGTGCGGAACATGCGCTCCGCACCGCCAGGGCGCACTACATTCAGTCGGGCGGGGATCAGACCGACAGTGCGCGCCCGTAATAATGCCGCTGCATCGCGGCGATCTTGTCTTTGATCCGCAGGCGCAACCGCTTCATTTCGCGAAGTTCATTCTGCGCGCCCAGAGCCTTGGTTGTGCGGATGAGCCGGTTGAGCGTGCGATGCTCGCGCATCAGCTTGCGCAAATAAGGCTTCATTACCTTTTCCTCAGCCGTTTCCGGGACTCCGGCTGTCTCCGGCACGAGGGACATGGCGGGCTGTCTGGCTGCGTGTGGCATGTTCATCTCCTTTCGACGCACTGAGAATGACCGCACCGCTGAATAAAATCTAATCGAAAATATTTCCATTTATGATAAGTTTTGTTTATCATAGGCCATGGCCACGATCAGACAGCTCGAATACTTCGTCGCGGTTGCGCAGCGCGGGCATTTCGGGAGGGCCGCCGCGGCGCTTCACGTCACCCAGCCCGCGCTCAGCCATCAGCTGCGGGCTCTGGAAGCGGGGCTGGGTGTCACGCTTGTCGAACGCGGCCAAAGCGGTGCAGAACTGACCCCGATCGGACGGGAACTGATCGGGCACGCACGAAAGATACTGCTTGATCTTGACGATATGAAACAGCTCGCGGCGCGCTCTATCGCACAGCCGCTTGGGCGAATCCGGTTTGGCGTCACGCCAACGCTTGGCCCTTATCTGATGCCGCGCGTCATCGAGGTTCTGCACCGGCAAAGCCCTGAACTGCGCCTGTTCATCAAGGAAGGCATCCCGCGTGAACAGGTCGCGCAGCTGATCGACGGGCAGATCGACATGATGCTTTCCCCGTTGCCGGTGCCGGGCGACGCCTTGCACATCGAACCACTGTTTCGCGAGCCGCTTCATATCGTGGTGCCGCCTGACCATCGGCTGGCGGAACGCAACGCCGTGAAATCAGCTGACCTCAGGGACACGACGTTCCTGACGCTTGACCATCGCCACCATTATCACGGCCAGGTCGCCAGATTTGCCGAGCAGGTCGGTGCAAGGATTCTTGGCGATTACGAAGGCACCAGCCTTGATAGCCTGCGCCAGATGGTCGGGTCGGGCGTCGGGCTGGCGATCCTGCCAGAGCTTTATATCCGCTCAGAGGCGGGCGGAACCGATATGGTCCGGCAGTTGAAGCTACGGGACTACAATGGCTATCGCAGCATCGCCGCCGTCTGGCGAAAAGGCGCGGCATACGCAGACACGTTCATGACCATTGCCGAACTGATCCGCACGCAGGCCAGACGTTTGCTGTCTGACAAACCTTGACGCCAGAACACGCGGCTTCGCGGCCGGGCTGGATAATGTTCATTTCACAGTGCGTTGAAAAAGTCGGGCCCGACAGACAAGTGCGCCGGGCCCGATCGTTTCAGGGTAGCAAGGCCGGATCGAGGCGCGGGAGAGGCGATGAGGAAGCCGGCCTTGCGCATTGTGATATGACAACTGCAACCAGCTGCTGCCACATGACCTTTGGGGCTATGTGGACTGCTTGAGAAGCCTGTCAGTAGCCGGCCTCTACCGCGACCCTGATGGCATCGGCCGTGGTTCTCACGCCAAGCGCCTTGAACATGGCCGCACGATGCATCTTGATCGTGCGTTCGCTAAGCCCGAGATCATAGGCGATCTGCTTGTTCAGCTTGCCTTTTGCCATCTCGATCAGGATTTCACGTTGGCGCGGACTGAGAGCCGCAACACGATCATGGGCAAGGCCCCGCCGCGCATCATTGGCGCGCGCCTTGTCATCGGCAATCTGAACCTGCGAGCCGAGAAAATATTCAAGCGCACCTTCCCCATCGAAGATCGGCGCCACCATCACGGCATTGCGAAAAGGCGTGCCGTCTTTCTTGTAATTAAGAATTTCGACCATCGCCGGGCGGCACATCCTGATGCCGGTGCGCAGCGTTTCGGTCAGCCAGGGTTCGGTGTTTTTGCCAGCCAGAAACCTGCAATTCTGGCCGATAATTTCATCACGATCATACCCGGTAAGCGCAACGAACGCATCGTTACAGGCAACGATCGGATTATCGGGCAAGCGTGGATCACTGACAACCGCCGCTATGGCACTGGAAGCGATAAGGTCTGACGCGGACATATCGCACAGGTAGTGGATTGGCCTGGCGATTAAAAGTGTTCCCTTTCGATCAGGTTGCCGACCGGGCGGCCAGAACGCACTCAACAAACCCTCTGCCAATTCACAAATATTCCGAGGATTACGACATGAATGTTATTGCCAACGATTGCTTCGAACTGGAACAGGACGGGCGGTCGCATGTGCCCCAAGATGTGCTGGACGCGATCCGCACGCTGATTTCATGGGCGGGCGACGACCCGTCGCGCGAAGGCCTGATCGACACACCCAAACGCGTCGCACGGGCATGGATCGAATATTGTCGGGGCTATTACGAAGACCCCGCCGTTCACCTTACGCGAACATTCGAAGAGGTGGGCGGTTATGATGAAGTGGTGTTGTTGAAAGACATTCCGTTTCAATCGCACTGCGAACATCATCTGGCGCCGATCATCGGCAAGGCCTCGATCGCCTATCTGCCAAAGGACCGCGTGGTCGGCATATCGAAACTGGCGCGTGTGCTTCATGGATATGCACACCGCCTGCAAGTGCAGGAGCGCCTGACAGCCGAAGTGGCGCAATGTATCTGGGAACATCTCAACCCGCACGGCGTGGCCGTCGTTATCGATGCCCGGCACAGTTGCATGACGGGGCGCGGTGTCGGCACGCCCGGCGTGGGCATGGTCACAAGCCGCCTGCTGGGCTGTTTCAAGGACGACCTCAAAAGCCGCGCAGAAATCCTGTCCCTGATGGGACGCGGCTAGAACGGCCACCGGCAAACTGCGACATTTTCATGGCATGTTATTCAGTTAACTGGCGAGGCCACTAATGCGAATCGGGATCGTTGGAGCCGGTATGGCCGGGCTTGCCTGCGCGACGGCACTGGGCAGTCGAGGATGTGACGTTCGCCTGTTTGACAAAGGCAGAGGCCCCGGCGGCAGAATGTCGACACGGCGCATCCATACGGCAGGTGGCGACATTGCTTTCGATCATGGCGCGCAATACTTCACAGCACGCGACCCCGGCTTTCGGGATCTCGTAAATGCGTGGCGGCTTCGCGGGCTTGTCGCGCCCTGGCCTGCCGCGCACCCGGATGCATGGGTCGGTGTCCCTGCGATGAACTGTGTTATTCGGGATATGGCCGGACAACACGCGGTTGGTTTCGGGGCGCGCGTCAAATCGCTGGAGCAACGCCAGGATGGCTGGCATTTCAGGCTGGGCGCGCAAGCGGTTGGCCCGTTCGATATCGCGATCATCGCGGTTCCGGCCGAACAGGCCGCAACGCTGCTTTGCCTGCATGATTTCGAGATGGCGCGTGTCGCGCTTCGCGCCCGCTCGAAACCTTGCTGGACCGGCCTGTTCGCATTCCATGAGCCGCTGGCAACGATACAAGACACGATTAGAGACACCGGCATCATTACGTGGGCGGCGCGAAACAGCGCCAAGCCCGGCCGCGACGGTCTGGAAAGCTGGGTGGTTCAGGCTCAGCCAAGCTGGACGGAGGCGCGCTGTGATCACGCACCCGGCGATATCGCGCAAGTGCTGCTTGGCGCGCTTGGCAAAGCATTGCGCGTGGATTTGCCCGATGCGATCATCGCCACATCGCACCTCTGGCGGTTCGCCATGTCGAACGGAACCGGAGATCAGGCGTTATGGAACGCGCGCAATCGGCTTGGAGTTTGTGGTGACTGGCTGATCGCTCCGCGCGTTGAATCGGCCTGGCAATCGGGCAACGCGCTGGCCGCAATGATCGCCCGATCCGTCGATACCAGCGCGCTGTCTGCATATCGCGCCTGAACGATGGGACCATAAACGCCGCACCAATGGTCAGGTTGAGAATGTATCCCGCAAACGCCATCGTTGCAGGCAGGAGATCGGCAATGTTCACGATATTTAAGTTCAGAAAAGCGAACGTCGCAGCGCTCGCGGCAATCGCGGCCCATGCCCTGCTTGTCGCGCTCGCCACTACAGGGATCGCCTGATGCGCGGGCAGGTTTTCAAGACAGCCGCCGGACACGAAAACTTCCCGAAAGTGCAGGTGTGATGAAAGCAATGGCATCCGCTATCCCAACGCAGGGAGAACAGCTTTGCCGGACACTTGTGATATCAACGGACAAAACGGGCATAGCGCCGGCCAACGCCGGCTTTTACTCGCCAATCCGCGCGGTTTCTGCGCGGGTGTAGAACGCGCCATTGAAGCCGTCGAACACGCACTTCTGAAGTTTGGCGCGCCGATTTATGTGCGCCATGCAATCGTTCACAATCGCGAAGTGGTAGAGCGTCTGGAACGCCTTGGCGCGGTGTTCGTTGAGGACGTCGACGAAATTCCGGTTGGAGCGAACACCTTTCTTTCCGCGCATGGCAGCGCACGCAGCGTAATACATGACGCGCTTGAGCGCCGTTTAAAGGTGGTCGATGCGATCTGCCCGCTGGTTGCCAAAGTTCATGGAGAGGTTGAGCGGTGGCATCGGGCTGGCCGCCATGTGTTGCTGATCGGACATCCGGGGCACCCCGAAATCAGCGGAACAACCGGGCAAGTTCCGGACGGAAACGTGTCGGTGATATCGAAGCCACAGGATCTTGCCGATCTTGATCTCTCACGCGAAACGCCAATCGCTTTTGCGATCCAGACCACTTTCGCGGCGCGCGATGCGCAAGCCATGATCGAGGCGATACGGGCAAGATTTGACGATGTCGCTTCGCCTGGCACAAGCGATATTTGCTATGCAACCACCAATCGTCAGCAGGCAATCGAGGCAATCGCGCGCAATGCGGATCTGGTTTTAGTGATTGGCGATGTCACCTCTTCGAATGCGCGGCGGCTGGTCGAAGTGGCGCAATCAATGGATTGTGTCGCCCACCTTGTGCAAAACGCCGGTGCGTTGCCCTTTCCAGATATATATAGCGCCACGACCATCGGCCTTACCGCCGCGGCTTCCACCCCTGAAACAGCGGTTCGCGGGGTTTGTGAAGAACTGGTCCGGCAAGGCTTCGAACCGGAAGAAGTGAACGGCACGATTGAGCGTGTCCGTTTCAAATCGATATCGCTGGACGCTTTCCAAATGCCCGATCACGAACCATCGCTTGACCGCAAATGATCCCAACCGCGAACGTGATCCGGAGTTCCACCCGCATCCTTCCATGCTTGACTGTACAATGCACCATCAAATGCCGGGACTAAACAACTAGAGCGCGAACCAGCGATGTATCAGGCGAACCACAGTTCGCTGTGGATCGAAAAGCTGACTCTATCGTACTAGCGCTGAAACGGGAGCAATGTTGGACTATCCGGAATGGCCAGTTCTTGGCGTCACGTCATCACGATTGAGATGTCGGACGGCCCGGAGGGGATAGCGGCATGTCAGTTATCTTTGACTACCGCTTGCGCGAGGCCTTGGAGTGTTTAGGCTTCATTTCCGTTCCTTACAACCACTGCAGCGAACCCTAAATCCTCCTTAAATCACGTCCTCAATTCTGAGCCATAGGCGCTAACCGGAAACACCCAAAAATTATCGTTCCTGGCAGGATTCGAGGGTTTATTATCCTAACCCTTTCCCGGTTTTGTCGCTAGTTTGTGCTCATGACGAAATTGCGAACATCCCCTTCCGAAATATGCCAACCACGCAATGTGCTGATGGTGACATATGACGATACGCGCATTCTTGATAAAGACCTCCGTAGCAAGTTCGAGTGCGACTACTTCGACGCACAGCAAGCACCCTACAGAACCGGTCCTTACACCCAAGCTCGCTGCGCGGAAGCTTCGGTTCGGGGCTTCTCTGGCCGTGTTTTTCGAACGCCACGTATTATCCTCGAAGGACTTTCCCTTATATTGAGATCTGAAAGACGCGCAGCAGACTTGGCCCTTTGCGGAACTTTTCAACGCCAGTTTTGTTGTCCGAATGAACAAAGGAGAATCCTATGAATGAGTCGCCCATTTTTTATGCGTTGAAGAACGATCATGACCGGCACCGAGAGATGTTCGCACGCTTGGCTGAGACTCAAGGCGATAGCCAGGAACGTCGCAGCCTGTTCGAAAAGCTGAGAACAGAGCTTCAGGCGCACGCCGCAGCCGAAGAGGAATCGCTTTACGCAACGATGCTTGCCAATCCTGACTTGCGTGACGATGCGCGCCACTCAGTTGCCGAGCACAAGGAAATTGAAGACCGGCTTGCTGAACTGCTCGAAACCAATATGGCGGAAGGTGCCTGGCTTCTGAAATTCAAGGAGCTGCAGCATCGTTATTTCCATCATATCGATGAGGAAGAAGAGGACATGTTCCCCGCAGCTGCGAAGAAACTATCGGACAAAACCGAGACCCAACTGGCCAGGACGTTCAAAGAGCGCAAACCGGATGAGCTTGACAGGGCTGAAAAAGAAGCACCGGGCGACGAGCGCGAATAACCTTCATCATCCTGTCAGCCAGCGCTTTTCGCAGGTGACTTGAAACAACAATTGGGCTTTCATTCATTTTTGCAGACTGGCCCGAGGATTAAGTTGGACCGATCGCCAACGATTTTTGAACCGAAACGCAATTGCTGGCGCGTTGCGCATGCTGATCGCGCGTCTGTTATCATCGATGGTGAAAACTATTTCAGATATCTTCGGCGCGCGATGCTGAAGGCCAGACAGCGGATCGTCATGATCGGCTGGGATTTCGACACCCGTGTGGAAATGCACGATACGCAGGCCGAACTGCAAGGTCCGCTTCGGATCGGGGATTATCTGGAGTGGCTGGTCAAGCGAAATCCTGATCTGGATGTTTATATTCTGCGCTGGGATGCCGGCGCGTGGAAAACATTCTTTCGCGGATCGATGCTCTGGCAGATGACCCGGTGGCAATTTCATCCCCGCATTCACATCAAGCTTGACGGCCGGCATCCGTTTGGCGGCGCGCATCACCAGAAAATCGCCGTTATCGACGACGATGTTGCCTTTTGCGGCGGCATCGACGTCACCGGCGGACGCTGGGACACGCGCGCGCATG
Organism: uncultured Sphingomonadaceae bacterium; assembly: GCA_947258815.1. Lineage (GTDB taxonomy): Bacteria > Pseudomonadota > Alphaproteobacteria > Sphingomonadales > Sphingomonadaceae > Novosphingobium. The sequence continues at coordinate 26,424 of CAMYJW010000023.1, read as the reverse complement.
AAAACCGCCATCTTCACCGCAAACAACCGGAAGGCGCCGATGCGGGGCCGTGGCACGATACGGCTTTTGCAGCCCAAGGAGAGATCGCATCGGCGTTGGCAAAGTTCACCATGGAGCGATGGAGGCGCTCCGGGGCCAAACCCATGAAAACAGTGGGCAAAAGCGCGGATAGCTGGCCGGACGGTCTGGAGCCGATGTTCGAAAACGTCGATATCGCTATCGCCGAAACTCAGCCGAAGATGCCCGATCTGGATGAAAGGCGCCACATTGAGCAGCTTTATCTCGATCTTATTTCGACTGCGCACAAATCCATATATGCCGAGAGCCAGTATTTCGCGTCACGGCGTCTTGCCAGCGCGATTGCCAGCAGGCTTGACGAACCCGATGGCCCGGAAATCGTTATCGTCAATCCGGTAAGCGCCGATGGCTGGCTTGAAGTCGAAGCGATGGATACAACGCGCGCGCGCATTTTTGCCGGTCTCAAACAGCGAGACAGGCACAACCGCTTTCGCCTCTACCATCCGGTTACGGACGAGGATCGCGAAATATATGTGCATGCCAAACTGGTGATCGTCGATGACCGGATCATTCGCGTCGGCTCATCCAATTTCAACAACCGGTCAATGGGGCTCGATACCGAATGCGATCTGGCGATAGATGCAGGTGACGCCAAGCGAAGCAGCGTCCATGATCGTATCGCCGAAATACGCACGGACCTGCTTGCCGAGCACCTTGGCGCAACGCCGAAAGACGTTGCCGGGACACACGCGCGCACCGGATCATTGATCCAGACTATAGAACACGTGCGCAAGCCCGGCCGAACTCTGCGAGACTACCAGCCAATTGCGCTCGCCGAAGCGGAAAAGTGGCTTGCGGATAATGAAATTCTCGATCCGAATGACCCGGACGACGTGTTCCCGGCGATTTTGAAGCCTGGCTGGCCGCGCGTCCTGAAGCGATTTATGCGTCCAATGGCAAAACCCTGAACGCGCAGCCCGTGTTCCTTATGTTCCGCTTCAGGATTGCGGGAACTTCCATACGGAATCGCTTTCAAAATTGGCGCTTGCAAACTGCCAGTTGAGAAGATTGTCGATCACAGCCTCAACATATTTCGGACGCTCGTTTTGCTGATCCAGATAATAGGCGTGTTCCCACACATCGATCGTCAGAAGCGGTTTTGCATCCATTGTTAGCGGGCAGCCGGCGTCGTGGGTTTCGAGAACCGCAAGTGATCCGCCTTTTTCCACCAGCCAAACCCAGCCCGAAGCAAAATGCCCTTTCGCGGCCGCGCCCAGTTTCGATTTGAGATCGTCAAGTCCGCCGAAGCTTTTGTCGATCGCGGCTTGCAGGGCGCTCGATGGCACATTGCCTTGCGTTGGCGCCAGGCTTTCCCAGTAGAATTGATGATTCCACGTCTGCGCCGCTGCATTGAACAACGCACGATCATCCCTGGCATCGGCGGCCGTAATGATCTCTTCCAGAGACGCGGATGCCAGCGATCCGCCTTCTATCGCGCCATTCGTCTTGTCTACATAGGACTTGTGATGTTTGGAATAGTGGAAGCCGATCGTTTCGGCAGAAATATGGGGTTCAAGATCGGCGGGGGAAAAGGGCAGGTCAGGCAAATGGATTGCCATTTCAAAGTCTCCAGTTTTGAGTTCGCCAAAGCCTTCCACCGGCTGGAAATGCCGGTCTGGCCCTCATCCCGTCAGATCGCCCTGGCGCTTGACTGGCGCTCTGTCCGGCGATCGGCAACATCTTGAACAAAAGTCGTTATTCCGCGCCGGATTACAACAACGATGCGCCGCACGCGATGCACCATTCGGCTTGTGATGCGGAATTAAGTTCGTCGCGTGCGGATTATTCAGGACATCAACGCCGTTTCGGACGCTTATTTTTCCGAAGGCATCGTGACATCAACGTCCGGCACTTCAACTTCGACCTTCTCGGTTCCAACCTCGACGTCGGCTGTTTCAACTTCAATCTCCGGCAATTTACCCGCGTCGCCCGAGACATCGACGTCGACGGACGGCAATTCGCCTTCCTCGGTCACGTTGGCTTCGCATGCTGACAGCGCCAGTCCGGCGGCCACAACGGCCGCAATTGATAGTTTGTGCACAGATTGCTCCTTCTACGATACGCCGGGATGAACGCACGAGAAGGCATTTGGTTCATCTGGACGGATAAATTTTCAAACGCGCCGCCCTAATCTTGATCGCATAGCATCAAGGTGAAAATAACTGGGATCGAACTGGCAGATGTCAGCCAGGCGTTCCGCGTCAACAAATGTCACCCAGCCCTTGTCGCGCTCGATCAATCGCTCGCGCTGCATCTGGCGCAGAATGCGGTTGGTATGAATAGGCGTCAGTCCCAGAGCATCGGCAATGATGCTTTGCGTCAACGGCATCCTGAAGCTTTCATCCTTGCCAAAGCCGGCAATTCTTATCCGCCGATGCAGTTCCAGCAGGAAATGCCCGATCCGCTCGCGCGCGGTCTGTTTGCCATTGCGCATGATCTGCTCCCTCAGGAATGCCTCTTCCTGAACCTGCATCCACCACATTGCGCAGCTCAGGCTGCTCGATTGCGTCAACAGACCTTCGAATGTTTCCGGACGGACGACCCAGGTGCCGACGTCAGTCACGGCAAGGACGGAGTGATCGGCTTCGGCCGCCACCATGACCTGAAGATCGAATATATCGCCTGGTAACAAGACGTTGAGAACCTGGCGTCGGCCATCCTCAAGCGTTTTGTAGCGGATTGCCCAACCCTCCGTAACGATGAAAACACAATCGAGTTTCTGACCGGCATCGATAATCTCGGTGTTTCGTTCGAATGTCCGCGCCCTGCCATCCATTTCGGCAATGCGTGCGATATCGTCATCTGAAAGATCGGCATAAAAGGATATCCGGCGCAACATTGCGTCTTGAGGCATCTTCAATATCCCTGAATTTAAGACGGAATCGCATATCTGTATGGTTCTCTTTTGCTTGTCCAGCAACGCGAAAAAAGCGCACAGCCAACCGTTCGTCCGCGCATTTTCCGGCTGAAGAAATTGGCGCCGGATGGGATGCATGATAGGTAGTGCTATCGCACTCAGGCGGCGTATCGCTCGGCTGCCTCGATGATCCGGTCCAGCGCAGAGTTCTGGCGCGAATGGCGCTCGGTTTGGGCGGGCCGAGACTGACCCGCCTCAAGACTTCTTACCAGCGCCGTGCGCGCTCTCGAAACCCGGCTTTTCATCGTGCCGACCGCGCAACCCGCAATGTCTGATGCTTCCTCATAGGAATATCCTCCCACACCGACGAGAATGAGTGCTTCGCGAAGATGTTCTGACAGTTCGAGAAGCGCGCGCTCAACGTCCAGCAAATGCAACGGATCTTCCTGCAATGCTGGCTGAGACAATATCTGCTCGGCAAGCGCCTCGTCGTAAGGCGCCGAGAATCGATTGCGCCGTACTTGAGAAAAATACGTATTACGGAGTATAACAAACGTCCACGCGCGCATCGACGTTCCGGCGGAAAAACGACGTCTGGCTGCCCAGGCCTTCAACAGTGTTTCCTGCACCAATTCCTCGGCGGTATCGGGATTTCCTGAAAGGTTGAGCCCAAAAGTCCGCAGGAGCGGTGTTGTTGCGATCAGTTCGTGTTTGAATTCGTCATCCGACGAACGCTGTTCCCTCGTCATCAATACACCATCGCAGGTCTGACTCGGAACCAATTCAGGCGAGGATCGTTGATTGAGTGACGTTCCACCCAGCAAACGGAGATCATTGCGATGACCAAGCCCGAAGACCCCGAAGACAAGGAATCCGGTTTGAAGTTGGAAGGCGAAGGCAGCTACGAAGGCGCCCGCCGCTTTCAGAATAAGCAGCGCGATTTCGCAGAAAATTCCGACGTTGAGAAAAAGGCAAGAGATGCGGCCAGGGCGCTTGATAACAACGAAGGCGAAGCACTTGAAAAAGCGCGCAAAGAGGCTGCCGGGAAACGCCCGCAGGCTGATTGAGATCAAGCTTCGCAGACCAAAGCCGCGACTCATTGAAAGCTTGAGCGGCAAAGTGAGTGCGCAATGCAATATCCTCTCGGGTGTGTCCTGATTGACCGGATGGATCGAGAGATTTGCGCTAGTCGAATTTTGGAGGCGCGAGCTTAACCTAGGTTAAGGCCAGGAGATTCGTGCCGGTCACGTCATCGAATTTTGAACATCGACGACAAGAGCGGTCGAACACAAGGTTTCGCCGGCATTTGGCAGGTGTAGCTTTTTCATTGTCGCGAAAACCCGCAGAAACTTGCAGAATTAGGAACATAAAATGGAATATGGAATAGTTGGAATTATTGTTCTGGCGCTGAATATCTGGGCGCTTATCAATGTCTGGGGAAGCGGGTCATCGCTTGGCGGAAAGCTGATCTGGACGCTGATTATCCTCATTCTCCCTCTCGTTGGCATGCTTCTGTGGTTCTTTGTTGGCCCGAAAAGCGCAAGACCGGTTGTGTGATTTACCGGTGGTCTTCGACAGGCGCGTTTTTTGACCGGAGAAGGCCCTGACGGCAGGCTGCCTGGGAGTGCGAAACAGTATGGAGATTATTGCGCTTTTGGCGGAACGTCTGGCGGAGATATGGACGGTTGCCGTGCAATCCTTGCCCGCGCTCGTAATGGCAATCGTCGTCTTGACCATTGCGGGACTGGCAGCCCGTCTCGTGAGGAGGATGCTCGCGAGGATCGCCGATCGATCCGGATTGCGGCCATCATTGGCCGAGTTGGCGCAAACCGCGGCCACTGTCGCCATTTGGGTTTTGGGAACCCTTATTGCGGCCACAATCGTGTTTCCCAGCCTGACACCTGCCAGCATTCTCGCGGGCCTGGGCATCGGATCGGTCGCGATCGGATTCGCGTTCAAGGACGTATTTGAAAACTTCCTTGCCGGCGTGCTCATCATGTTGCGCAAGCAAATGCGGATTGGCGACTTCATCGCGTGCGAAAGCATCGAAGGCCGGATAGAGGAAATCTCAATCCGTGACACATTTGTGCGACAACCCGACAATCAACTCGTGATCGTGCCCAACTCCCTTCTTTTCAAAAATCCCGTGACCATATTGACCGACAAGGCCATTCGACGTTTCGAACTGGTGTGCGGGGTTGGCTATGATGAAAATGTGGATGCATGTGGAAATTTGATCCGGGATGCGGTTGCGAATGCGATCGACCTGGCAGATGGCAAGGCGGTCGATGTCTTCGTGCGGGAATTCAATGCCTCAAGCATAGACTACACCGTCCGTTGGTGGGCAAATTCACAGCCCCGAACGCTTCACGAAACCCGCGATCAGGCAATTCGGGCGATCAAAAAATCGCTCGACGATGCGGGCGTCGAAATACCTTTCGCATACCGCACCCTGACATTCGCCGAACCACTGAAGATTGAAATGAACCAGAGCGATGTTGATTAGGCCGCGTGCGTGATGCGCGGGAAAAAGGGCCTCCGCACTCGGTATGACAAAGCGGAGGCCCAAGCTTGAATGCACCATCGGTGTACCACGCCGGATAAAGACATCGCGGCGGGCACTGGTGACACCATGTATAACCTTTTTCCGGCGAGAGGGTTCCCGGAAATTTTGCGCATCACCGTTTGATGTCCAATGCCACCCACGCGCATGATTGGGCGCGCGCGGGCGGCTCAGACGTGACACCAGCGAGTATCGAGCATTCGCCAGGTCATTTCGGGAACCAATGCGGTGCCGGCACGTTTATATGAGCAGATTCTCGTTCGGTTAATCACGCTTGAGTGAACAGCGTCAAGCGTAGCGCCCTTGAGAAACTGGAACTCGAGGAAATTGCCCCTTGGATTTCCTTGACGAAAGGCGGCCTTCCCCGAGGCCGCCTTTTATTCATTGAACCCGGCAGTGTATGGCAATGTAAAAGGCTTTCGCCACGCTGCCGACCGTTTCATTTATGAGCAGGATACCGAAGGCGTTTCACGCATCGGCATGCTTAAGCGCATCCAGCAGCGTGGTTCGGAATTTCGGGCAATCTTTGGGTTCAAAGAGGAACTCCCGCCGATCAATCCCAACGCCATCGCCGCTCACAATTGGGATCTTCATCTCGCAGATTTCGAGTTCTGCAGCACACACTGCGCGGTGAAAAATGGCGATCTCCTTACCATACTGTGTGAGCATGACCTGATCCCTACGACGAAGCAGAAGGATGGCAGCGCAAGCTCGTGACTGAGCTGCACGCCGCCAATGTGCCTGTTTCGCAAACATGGTGGCAGGTGCCTTGCTTGAATTGCAGTTTTCCCAATTACTATTTCATTGATCAAAAAAAATCGTGACATTCGTAGAGACATGTCATAGTAAACATTACGTCGAGAAGGAAAGCCGTACAAAGAACGTACGATGCCTTATCGGCACTCTAATTTCTTTGTCAAGCGGTTTGCATTCTCGTTTAACGATGGAGGAAGTAATGTCTTCAAACTGTATTGACAAAAAATCTCAACCGCCCCCTGAAATCGCAAATCTGCTCCACGACAATCTGCGTTTGGAGACCGAGTATATCGAGACCAGAACGATCCGGTTGCCCGAGCGCCGCCTGCGCAAGCATCCCGAACGCCAGATCGTCGGGCTAAAGGCGTCGGTCAGCGCGTTCGGCATCGTCGCTCCGCTGCTGATCGACGCGAGTAATGTGCTGATCGATGGCGAAGCGGTCCTGGAGGCCGCAAAGCAACTGGGTTTTTCATCTGTTCCCGTTGTGCGACTCGATCATCTGTCGGATGAGGAGGTACGCAAGCTTCGCCTGGCGCTTGGCAAACTCGCCACGTTCTCGGACTGGAATCAGGAAGAGCTCAAAGCCGAACTCATCAAGCTACTCGATATTGAAAGCGAGGTCTCGATCGAGGTGACCGGGTTCGAGCTAGCCGAGATCGATGAGATTGTGAGCGAACCGATCGAGGAAGAGGCCGAGCCCGACGCCCTGCCCGAACCCATCGAACCTGGGCCGGCCGTTTCGCAGCTCGGCGACATCTGGCACCTTGGCGAGCACAAACTCATGTGCGGCTCCTCGCTTGATCGCGAAAATCTCGAGAAGCTCATGGATGGCGAGCGGGCGCGCATGGCGCTGACTGACGCCCCTTACAACGTGAACATCGCCGGCAATGTCAGTGGCCTTGGCAAGAAGACCCGACTGCAAAGGTGTTCATTGTCAGCTATGGGCTTGAACTCTCTGAAAGCCTGACTGCCAGGGTTCGTGAAGTCATGAGCCACGATCTCTACAAGCGCATCTTTCCTGCCACACGGCTCAAGGTCGGTGCTAATCGCAAGGATCACTTTCATACAACGGTTGGCGGCGAGTGTATGGCCGCTTCGCAATCGAGTTCGATTACCGGGTTCGGTACGCACTATATGATAATCGACGACTTCCAGAAAGCCGACGAGGCGCTGTCACCGGTTGAGCGCGAAAACGCCATCTCCACCTTTCGCAACACGCTGCTATCGCGCTTCGATAACCTGGGCGACGGGCGCATCCTCATTAATCAGCAGCGTTTGCACGAGGAGGATCTGTCCGGGTTTGCGATCGGGCTTGGTTGGCCGCAGTTCAAGCTGCCGGCAATCGCGACCGAGAATGCACAATACCGCTTGCTTGACGGCAGCATATGGCACCGCAAAAAGGGCGATCTGCTCGATCCTGTGCGGCTGCCAAAAATGTGGTTGGACGAACAGCGCCTGGCACAGGGCAACAAGTTCTTCGAAGCCCAATACCAGCAGAACCCAGGCGTTGCCGAAAACTGCATCATCAACTGGGACTGGTTCGGTCAGTATGACGAACCGCCCGAGCGCAAGAAGATCATTTACCTTGCCCAGAGCTGGGATCCGGCGATCTCACCCGAAGCCACCGCCGACTACTCGGTCGGCATGACCTGGGGGTTCGATGGCAAGAACTGGCTGCTGCTCGATCTGCTGCGGATAAGAGTCACATCCGGCGAGCTCATCGATCGGATTTGTGCCTGGCACAAGCACTGGAAAGCTGATGGCCTTATTATCGAAGGTGGTTCGATCGGAGACATGATCTGGGACGAGGTCAGGGTTAAGCGCCAGCTTCCGGGGTTGATCATCGCACCCCGCCCCAAAGGCTCGAAGATCGAACGCATGTCGGCTCGCACCGCAATGCTTGAACAAGGCCGGTTCCATCTTCCCGCATCGGCGCCATGGCTCGAGGACCTGCGCAAGGAATTGCTCGCCTTCCCCGACTGGAAGCACGACGACCAGGTCGATGCGCTCTCGCAGTTCTTGGCATTCGTGTTCAGGATGGGCCCCGACGTCGAAATCCCGCGCGATGAGCACGGCCGGCGCCTCCGCAGGCCTAATAGGTCAAGGCGACCACGCCGGTAAAGCACATCGATCGGAACATCGCCTTCAGTCGTGCGCATTGCGACCCTGCCGCCCACTACCCGCAAGTCATGGCCCTCAACGAGTTCAGCGCCCATTTGATCCGCAAGGAAGCTGTGTTCGAAATACGCTGAATTGTGAATGCCGGGAGTCAACACCGCGACAACAGGCTTACCCGTGCACTGCGCAGGCGCGCATGCTGCAAGCGAGCGGCGCAGATTAGCAGGATAGTTACTGACTTTCTGAACCGCGATGCGCGAAAACAGCTCGGGAAACATTTGCAGCATCGTTTCTCGATTTTCCAGCATGTAAGAAACGCCCGACGGTGTCCGGGCGTTGTCCTCCAGCACATAGAATTCATCCGGCCCGGTGCGCACGATATCAGTGCCAACAATGTGGGTGTATACCCCGCCCGGCGGGTCCACACCGACCATTGGCAGCAGGAATGCCTCGTTGCTAGCTATCAATTCTGCAGGGATTCTGCCCGCGCGAATAATTTCCTGCCGGTGATAGATGTCATAGAGAAAGGCATTTAGAGCGCGCACGCGCTGCTCGATACCTCGAGAGAGCTTCCGCCATTCGCGTGCGGATATGATGCGCGGGACAACGTCAAATGGAATGAGCCGTTCGTCAGCCTCATTCTCTCCGTATACATTGAAAGTTATACCGGTCCTTCGAAAGAACGCTTCCGCCTGGGCCGATTTTCGGCGAATTCGTGCTCGGTCCTCGTTATCAAGCCAAGCCCCATAATCGGCGTATGGCTCGCGCACAGATTGACCGTTGTCGAGCATTTCGTCAAAGAAATTGATACAATTCTCCTACTGCCATGACGTCCGCCGATCACAGACCGACATTGTTCTTATTCCCTTTAGAAAAACCGCCCTCGAAGCGAGAAGCAGGCTCATCTTTCGTTATCATATTCTGTCTGCCAAATAGCGTGCCATCCACCCGATCGAAGCGAGGCCAAAGACGAAGCGGCCGGCCATCATCGAAGCAAGTCCAAGCAGGATGAAGACCCACAGTGCAAATATGCCGCCCGTCAATCGCCAACTCTTGGGCGGCAGTCCTTGAAAAAGAAATACCGCTATACCCGCCACGTTCAGGCATACGAGGTTGATAGCAAACAGGAACAGCGCGTTAGCGCTTGCTGGAGGGTAGCCTGCACCCCAATATATCCCTGCCGCAGATAAAGGCGGAACAAGCGCTACCGCGATCATGACCCCAACCAACGTTAACGAGGATGCGCGGCTAAATGCCAGAACGCCTGCCGCGCCACATGCCAACGCCAGCGCAATATCCGCTGGATGGACGATCGTGCGATTCCGCAATTCAGGGACAAGCGGATCAATTGCAACGGATGCCCCGATTACAACGCCAGCAAGGACAGCAACAATGCAACCAACACCAAGTGTTGTTGTCGCTTGCCAGCCGAGCCGCGCGCTTCCAACAGTAGCAGCAAGCGCAACCCCCATTGTTGGGCCAAGCAACGGAGCAATGATCATAGCGCCAATCACCACTGCTGTTTGACCGCTTCTCATTCCGCGTCCCGCGATGATCGCCGACAGGGCGACCGTCAGAAGGTAACTGGGCCGAATGTGCAGGCTTTCTTCAATATCGTCGTAAAGTTCATCCGTGCTGATACGGTCGCGGCTGAAGAAGCGTTCCAATCGCGTTGGCGGAGGCAAGGCATCTGGATGGTTCAGCTCAGTCGCTACAGTCTCCTCGATTGGCGGCAAGACCGCTTCAAGCTCTGCGACATATGCGGTAAAAGCGGGAACAGTTTCGAATGCGGCGTTAAGGTCGTTCAGCAAACGCTCTGTGTAGCGCTGCTGCACAATGCAGGAGTATTTTTCCTGATCCCCTGGCACCGCTTCGCGCCAAAAGCGCCGACAATGCCGAGGCAACAGTTCTTCAAGCCGTCCGATTTCAGCTTCAGGCAGATAGATTTCAATTAGCCGGGCCGACATTGCGGTGCCTCTTCATTGTGTTGCTCCGGAGGCATCAGGCTGCTCATCCGGCGCTAACCATTCAAACGTGACTGTGCCCCAACGCGCGGGCTGATCGGCCTTGCGCACGGCGACGGCTCCACGGGCTCTCAGCTCAGCGACAGCCTTGTCGGCCAGGGCGGCTCGTCCTCCTACTCCGATCGGGGCATCGATCCGCTTCGCTGCCCAGGCAACGAGATCAAGGCGGCGCGCACCTTCATCGCCTACCTCGCCCTTCTTGATTTCCAAGTCCGGTAGTTCAGCAGCGGGAGGGCGCACATGGAGTGTCCATTCCGGCTCAAGTTTTGCCACCCGTTCTTCCAACGCGAAGTACGCAGCTAGGCCAGCGCTCGGCAAGGTTTCTGCCTTTACAATGGCTCGCTTGTTATCGCGATCTACCGTGACATTCTCTGTCCCGACACCGGCGATTAGAGCCACCCGGTCAACCATCCGCGTAACCGCGCGCTCTGACGCCTGTGTCTGTTCCCGCAGACGGGCGGCTGCCAATTCAGCGGCCTCAGCGTCGCCTGAGTCAGTTCCAACGCGATACTGGTTGATTGTGACTTCGATGGGTTCATCAAGCGTGCGGCTGAGAATGCGCGTCGCCAATGCCTGAGCTTTAGGCACAAATTCTGGAGTCAGTACGGTAGCAGTCACTCTGGTCGGATCACCCGCAAAATCAATGTCGATGGCGGATAGCCGAGCGAGCGAATCGAACTGATCGGTAATAACTGATCTCGCCTGGCGCGAGGCGTTGCTCTCCCAAGCGATCTGACGAAGCGAGAAACCAAGGGGAATGGCGAGCCCAACGAAGATCGAAACGATCACGACGGTTTGCATCATAGACTGTTTCGGCGACAATGATGTGCGAAAGCCATATAGGCGCGCCATTACAGCAGCACTCAGGGCTATGGTCATCAAGTTGGTAAAGAAGAGCAGAAGCGCTCCTCCGAAAACAGTCCAGTTCCAGGTGGCCAATCCAAAGCCAACGACAGCAAGTGGCGGCATCAATGCGGTTGCGATCGCAACACCGACGATCGTGCCTTCGCGCCCGCGGATCATAGAATAAGCCCCGGCAAGCGCTGAAAACAGCGCAACAACCAGATCGAACAGATTGGGACGGGTACGCGCTGCGATTTCTTCGGTAACGGTTTGAAGCGGAGACAACACCACGATAAAGGCGCAGAAGGCGCTCGCAACCAACGTTCCGGAGAGCAGGGCTTTCGCTGAATATTTGAGCCAGCCGATGTCTCCGATTGCCAATGCAAAACCCGCGCCAATGATTGGCCCCATTAGCGGAGAGAGCAGCATCGCACCAATGACCACCGCTGGCGACGATAGCAATAGCCCCAGTATCGCAATGCCAGCTGACATTGCAATCATGAACGCATAACGCGCTGACCATCCAGATTCGCTGCGCACTTTCTCAACAACGGCTGACTGATCAATCTCGTCAATAATCTGCTCGCGCCATCGCAAAAGTGCAGAAAGACTTTCACGAATTGGCTGAACTCGCAAAGCAAGATTCTGACTGCCAGGCGCGTCTGCGCGACGGACTGGTTCGTCGATCATTCAAACACCTTTAGCCGACCAGACACTATTAATTGCAATAAGAACGGAGCTGTGCAGATCATGATTGATTTTCAGACTTTATGAAATGCAGATCTCGTTGCGGGAACGGAATGGTAATGCCATGTTTTGCGAGCTGCGTTTCGATTTCCCAACAGTACGCAGCATGAACCCTGCCGGGTCGTTTTGTGGCACCGTCCGTCAACCAAACGACAAGTTCAAAATCCAAACTGCTGTCGCCAAAATTCACCAGCCAGACGTCTGGACTGCGCGCGGCAGATCCTTTCAGCGTGAACTCCACATTGTCCGCTGCTTCTAGCAAGGCCGTTTTTACAAGCGCCTTGTCACTGCCATATGCGACACCTACCGGGACATGAATTCGCCGTTTGGCATCGTCCAGTGTCCAATTAATGACTCGTTTGCTGATAAACTCTGAGTTCGGGATCAGCATATCAATATTGTCGTTTGTTCGGATCAGCGTGCTGCGGACATTTATATCCTGCACTTCACCCGTAATACCGCCTTCCAGATCGATAAAATCGCCAACTTTAAGGGTTTTTTCCAGAATTATGATGATCCCAGCGACGAAATTTGAAAATATCGACTGCAACCCGAAACCAATGCCCACACCAAGCGCACCTGTAAAAACGGCAAGCGCCGTGAGATCAATTCCAATCGTATTGAGTGCAAGCACGATTGCCGCGCCGATCATTACGATACGGACAAGCTGACTGAGCAACCCGCGGACCGACGAAGCGAGATGGACCGTACTTCGTAACCGGACTTCCACCAGCCGCGATACGAATGCGGCCGTCCAGACAAGTGCGATCGCTATCGCAAGCGCTTTGATAATGTCGAGAATCGACAGACTCTCGCCAAACGGCAGGATAATCGAGTCGATAAAGCCAATGAGTTTTGCGAACAGCCTTAGAATTACCAGACTCGTAGAAAACCAGATCAGGCTTAATAAACCATATCTTACGAACGGGTCGCTGCGCGGAAGTGCAAAAAATCGGGCCAGGACAATAGCGACAAGGATAGCACCGACGATGCGCATGTAATCAACAGGTGCCCCGCCATTTGCGAGGCCGGCCGTGAATGTCCACAGAAACGTGGAGATAAGTGCCGGAACGACGATGCTGCGCAGGGCATCGTCATATTTTCCGCCCCTGAAGCCATCTGCGATGTCACCAAAGTAGGAACCTGCCGCGGCTTTTAGCAGACGCGCTGTCAGGAAACCAAGCAGAACGGACACAGCAACAGCGGCAACCTGTAGCCAGATTGTATCGGAGGTAAGTTGGAGGCCGAGCCGTTCAACAAAATCAGCCAGATAGCCGCCCGCAGTTCTGGACATTGACTGCATGTCGGGAATCCTAAGCGAGTGTCCAAGTCCATCCGTTTCAATGGAAGCTCTTGTCAACACGGGACGCATGATCGCTATATCCATTTCAAGCGCTTCAGGATGAGCACTTCGCCGACAAGCAGAACGGCCATCAAACCGCTGGCGATCCAGAAAGCCGCGCTGCTGTCTACGCCGGGCATTCCTCCGACATTGATCCCCAATAAGCCGGTAAGAAAACTGAGCGGCAGGAAAATGGCCGAAACGATCGACAAGACATACATCGTCTGGTTCATGCGCTCGGCCATCTTGTTCGCCAGTTCGTCCAGTACAACAATTGTCCGGTCCCGAGCAGCATCGAGATCTTCGAGGTACCGCATCGTTCTGTCAGTGGTTTCGCGCAGGCCCATGCGTTCTTTGTCGCCCAGCCAGTCCGGCGCATCATATTGGAGGTTGGCCAAAGCTTCACGTTGCGGCGAAAGATAGCGACGCAGGGCAACGCAGTCTTGCCTGAGTTCCGCAAGTTTTGAGCGCAGAGCGCTTGGCTGGCTTAGTTCAATCTGCTCTTCAAGCCCGCTCAGTTCATCCTCCAGCTTGATGATCACATCGTTCATGCGAAGTGAGAGACGCTCGGTCAGCGCGACAAAAACTGCTGGAATGGTCTCAGGGCCAGTGCCTTCAGAGATAAGGTCGGCAAGCACGTCGCGTGGCGTTATCAAGCGCTCGTGGCGCACTGTGATAAGCCGGTTCTGGGTGGCCCACATTCGGATCGCAACCATGTCTTCAGGCTCTGCTCCGGGGTTGAGGTTGACCCCGCGCATGATTGTCAGCAACCCTCCATCAACACGCAAGCTGCGCGGTCGGGATTCTCTTGCGAGCAAGGCGGATATAACGGACTCTGGAACACCCGCTTGTTCGCGCAGCCACTTCTGCGCCCTGTCAGAACTGTTATCGAGATGAACCCATATGTTTGAACCTTCGGCAGGCGCAGCCTCAACCTCTGCCCAATTATATAATTGCGCGCCGCCCTTGCCATCCAGCCTGCACCCGAACAGCAGGCCATCTTCCGGCTCAATTGCATGAGCGGCACTATTGCTGTCAGTCATTACCATGGTCAGCCCCACTGCCTTGTATTTCCTGTCAAATTCTGCCGCTCATTCTTGCCGATATCGTCAACGCTCAGGCTTCCCCTGCTTGTAGGGAGGTTGTTCGGACCGCATCCGATTGATGCTGGCGCCAGCTCTGCGCCTCAATGAAAATTCGTTTGATTTCGGGAAAACGGGCTTTGATCGCCATTTCAAAATCGGTAATCGCGTCTTCGACAAGGTCGGCGGTGAGGCGATCGTCAAAATCGACACTTGCGGCCAGCAAGATATCGCGCGGCCCCATATGCATTGTCAGTATTTCGTTGAGTCCGGTGATCCGATTATCATCGGACACCATTTCGCGAACCGATGCCACAAGCTGCGGCGTGGCACCTTCGCCGATCAGCAGGCCCTTGCTTTCAATCGCAAGCAGGATTGCGACCAGTGCCAGCACCAGACCAACGCCGACGGACGCAACGCCGTCCAGCACCGGCATATTGAAATACTGTGCACAAAATATCCCGATGAACGCAATTAGCAGGCCCAACATGGCTGCGGAGTCCTCAAACAATATCGTAAAAACAGTTGGGTCCTTGGAGTTTTTTACCGCACCGAAAAGTGACTGCTTGCCGCGTGTGCGCTGAAACTCGCGAAACGCGACCCACCAGGCCGCGCCTTCGAAAACCAATGCCAGAGTGATCACCGCGTAGTTCCAGATGGGGGCTTCCACGGGTTCAGGATGCCGGATACTGTGCACGCCCTCGTATACCGAGATGCCTGCTCCGATTCCGAAGATCATGATCGCGACTACGAATGTCCAGAAATAGAGCTCCATGCCATAGCCGAAGGGATGTTTCTCATCCGCCGGCTTGCGTGCGCGTTTCATTCCGAACAGGATAAGGCACTGATTGCCGCTATCCACCAACGAGTGAATGCCTTCGCTGAACATCACCGAGCTGCCGGTTATCGAAGCGACGACGAATTTTGAAACGGCGATCAGGCTGTTGCCCAGTAGCGCGGCATAGACGACTTTCTTGTCTCCAGATGCCATGTGTCAGCTGCCCCCGCCTGAAAGGAAACCGAACGAACGGACAAAAGTCAGGCTAGCGGCATGAAACTCTGGCATTCGGTCAAATCACCTCATCTTCATCGAATAACGGGTCTGAATATGCCGCGTCGGAAATCTGGCTCAGACGCTCAGCGGCAGTATCAAACGTGCGGACTTCGGCGACATGCATAAGCGCATCACCCTGGTTTACGATCGGCAGATTGGCCTGGCCGATGATGACGCCGTCGATATGGGATCTGACCGGAAAATCCTTGTCGCCGAATGGATCCGACACAACACCCAGAACATCATCTTGTTGCACCCGGTCACCTGATCCTTTCTGGGCTCGAAATATTCCGCCTTCGGGTGCCCGGATCCAACTGCTTCGACGAGCCTGCAGAGGCTCCGCACCGATCGAAAGCCCCTTGCGGGAAACGCCCATGCCCAAATGTGCCATGACGCGCATAACACCCTTGACGCCGATACGGATCGCCAGTTCATCGAAACGCAGGGCTTCGCCAGCCTCGTAAAGCAGGACATCGACATTTGACGCCAGCGCGGTTTCCCTAAGCGAATTGGGACGAAGCGGAGCGGTAATGATAGCCGGAGCGCCAAAGGCGGCAGCAAGTTCGCGAGCCTTCTCACTTTCATCGCTGATGCGGATCTGCGGAAGGTTCGTGCGATGCAGTGCAGCAGAATGCAGATCAATTCCAAAGTCACTGCGTTTGATTATCTCTGTTGTGAAAACGTTCGCAAGCTGGGCCGCCAGCGACCCGGACGAATTACCCGGAAAACACCGATTGAGATCGCGCCTGTCAGGCAAATACCGATGGTGTTGAATAAAGCCGAACACGTTGACCACCGGAACGCAAATCAAGGTTCCAGCCAACGATCTGGCGTGGACTTTTCCCAGGAGGCGACGAATGATTTCGACACCGATGATTTCATCGCCATGAATGGCCGCGCTGACGAACAGGACCGGGCCGGGTTTCGCGCCGTGGAGAACCCGAACCGGCAGATTCATTTCGGTATGTGTCGACAGCCTGCTGATCGGCAATTCGATGGAAGCAGCGCTTCCAGCCGGGACTACAGTTCCTCCAAGAACGAAATCTTCGACGTGTTTAGTCCGAGGTGCAGCCTGATTGCCGTCAGCCTTTACCACGAGTTTTGGTCTTTCCGGGTTTCGCATTTTTCACAAGAAAATCGATGATCTTTCCAGCGACATCGATCCCCGTCGCGGTTTCAATGCCTTCAAGGCCGGGCGAGGAGTTTACTTCCATCACGACGGGCCCGTGGTTGGCGCGCAACATGTCAACACCGCAAACGTTCAGCCCCATGGCTTTTGCCGCCCGAACTGCTGTGGATCGCTCTTCGGCGGTGATCTTGATTGTGCTGGCAGAGCCCCCGCGATGAATGTTCGAGCGAAACTCACCCTCGCCGCCGGTCCGCTTCATTGCGGCGATTACCTTGCCATCGATAACCAAGGCGCGAATATCTGTCCCGCCTGCCTCCTTGATGAATTCCTGGACCAGAATATTCACATTTGCGCCGCGGAATGCTTCGACCACCGATTTGGCAGAGCGGGTCGTGTCCGCAAGCACCACGCCAATGCCTTGCGTCCCTTCCAGCAGCTTGATCACCACAGGCGCGCCGCCTGCAATTTCCAGAACTTGCTCGGTCTGTTTGGGGTCATGCGCAAATGTGGTCACGGGCAGGCCAATCCCGTCGCGCGCCAGCAATTGCATTGACCGCAGCTTGTCGCGAGAACGGCCAATTCCCACCGATTCATTAAGCGGGAAAATGCCCATCATTTCAAACTGGCGCAGCACAGCCAGGCCGTAGAAAGTTATCGATGCGCCGATACGGGGAATCACCGCCTCGTACTCGTCACCATCAATGACCTGCCCGTCATAGTGAACGGTTGGCCGGTGAGATGTGATTTGCATGAAACATCGAAGCGTATTGATAATGTCGATAGAGTGTCCGCGGGCTTCCGCAGCCTCGACAAGGCGTTTGTGAGAGTACAGATCAGGATTGCGTGCAAGCATCGCAAATTTCATTATTCCGTTTCCTTTATCGAGACCTGGCTGCCGAATTGTCTTGCTTGCCAAGCAAAAAAGATCGGGCAGGATCAACGAGAAACCCTCTCCGAAGCGCGGTTCGCGAAACCAGCATTGGGTAGCGCATGGCTTCTCGGCTGGTCAGAGTGATTTCTATCACCCCTGACCGTTGGCCAAGGACCAACGTCGTGTGGATCACATGGCGCCGCTCTGAAACACCGTTTGAGCTTTTGACAGCGCGCGAGTCGAAAAGCGGAGCAGTGAAGGTGCGGACTATGCCGTTGTTTACTTTTGGCCGACCAATCTGAAATCGCACCCAGGAAGTGCCATCGCTTTCCGCAAAACGCTCCAGCGCGTCAACATGCAGCGCCGATGTTCTCGCTCCTGTATCGATCTTGGCGACAAGCCCGGAGATGCCAAGATCTGGCAAATTAACAACTTCTTTCCATCCGATAATCTGCTTTCGAACAGTCATATCGGCAGGGTTGAACTTATCAGAGAGTCATTCATCTTCTGAGCCGAGGTCATGATCGAAACTGCCGGCCGACGGATTGCCCGAGGCGCTCGCCAAAGCAGGCCCTACGCGCCGATAAGTTGCAAAAGTACGTGCACTGAGAACCGCAAAAAAGCTGTCCAGATCAATCAAGACATAGTCCCGCTCGAACAGACTGCGCTGTAAGGCCTGAGTGGTTTCGGGATAAATGCGCTTGCAACCGGCAATCTGACATAAGGCTTTCCTGGATATGCGGAACCGACCTCGCGGCTTTCCGCCAAACTCTGCCTTATAGAGCGATACGAGCTGATCCGCGAGATCATCAACCTCTACCTTTGATAACATTTCTTCTCCATAGTTATAAAAATTTTATCTATAGCGCAAGAGATGATTGCTCATAACCTCGCAGGCTGGCTAATCAGAGCCCCTGACCATCCAGTCAGTCGGCTTAGCTGCCCTCTTGTGGAACGTCATGGTTGACCGCTACTCCCATCGATCCGACAAACAATGCGGCGCTTCGGCGCCGCTACTTGTTCTCCCCGCTGCAATCGCCGCAATCAGCTCAAACAGAGTTCCGTACTGCCAAAACGGGCCTTGGAGAAAAATCCCGCAATGTGGGCATTGTTGGCAAAACTGTCCGTCTCCGCGCACCGGAAGGCCGCGCAGAGCGCCCGATTGCGGGGCGGTTACAGGCGGTATTACCCAAGTATATCAATATGTTAAATGCGTGGCGGAGGAAGTAGTCTCCTGCGAACCGCTCTCCGGTCTGATTTTCCCTGATAATCGGGAATATACAGGGAATTTTTGATTTTGGGCCATCTGGCTGCATCGTCAACACGTCAAAAAATGGCGAAAATGCGCCGTTCTCGATCGGAGTTCCCTAAACGAAGAACAGGGAATTTCTCGCAACAAGCAGGGATCAATTTTCTCGGAACAAGGAAATCCGCCTAGCCCCGAACTATGGAATTCAGGCTTGCGTATTGGACCAATGAGCCAGGATCACCAGCGATAACGGCTTGGATGAAAACCAGTGTCGTCGTCGCCGAACACCTTTACACCTTCGAAGAGCGCCTCAAGGCCTTCCACACTGATCGTTTGAATCGTTGTCCCATTGCGCTGTCCTTGCCAGACACCAGCCAGGTTGGCGACCGCTTTTCGCCCCAATTGCGGTCATACAACAATGATCAAATTGTTTTTGAAAGCGGACAGAAATTTACATTGACCGGAACGCGTGCAGCCGCCCCCTGTATGGCTTGGAAAGCTTGACGCGTGTAAGGAGAGTCGTTGAGGTGAGACATGGCTCGGCTCGAAGCCTATTAGCCATTCAGCGCGATTCTGGACCATGGATTGAGCGGCTGGCGACAACCTTTACAACCCTTGAAAACAGCACAGTTTTCGCGAGCAAGCAGGCCCAGATCGTGGCTATCATCGTTGCGATCGCGGTAAATGCGTAGCCGTCGAAGGTGGGCAGACCGACCAGGACCAAGAAGTCATTCCCGCCAGGCACCAAGGCTCCGCCAATGCCCATCAGTGAGCCTCCAGCAAAACGGCCAAGACCTGCTCGCAGGCTTGGCCCTGTGTAAACCACAGATTTCCAACCGGACGCGATCGAACCGGCAAAAAGGGCGGCGAATAGGACTCCGCTCAGGGGGACTAGGCTCAACTCCTGGCGCGCCAATCCTGCAAGTGCCTCGCTGTAAGACCAGGAGCCTGCGATTAGTATGAGCAAAACGGAACTGACGCCGACCAAGACTGTAGCGTAGTGTTCATTCCAGAATTGGGAGGCATGGAATCGCTCTGGCCAGGATCGATATATCCGCCAAATGCTGTAGCCCAAAAATACCAGGATGGTGGCCCAGAGGATCCAGCCGCCGATAGTCGCTGAAGCATTGCGAAGGTTCGTTGGATTTGTCAGCTCTGCTTGTGTGAACAGGACAACACCCAAATAGTATCCAGCGGGTGTCAGCAGGTAATTGACGTTCCCCGATCCAAGCCGGGCGACAGTGCCGAACAGGCAAGCGCCATTGACGAATGCACCAAGGCCAAGAAGTACGCCGCCGGCGAAGACGGGAATGCCAAAGGTATAGACGGTTGGAACAGCAAGCTCCTGACCGGCTAACATAGCTAGTGCGATCAAGGCCATTGCCCAGAGGACGGCCTCGGCCAACGCACGGATCCTTAGATATCTGCGTTTGGTGACCACTTGCTCGACCGCTGCGACCATGCAGGTTCCGCCTCTTTGAATAGCAAAACCCATCAGACCAGCCAGGATGACTGCGGCCAATGTAGCGAAAGCACCAATCGGACCACTAACTACCTCATTCATAGTGTAGTCCTCCTCGGATCATTAGAGGTGGGATATGTCCTGATGCAACGGACGCCGGATTGGCGCGCGTTCAGAGGTGATTGGCGCATCCATTGCCCGTTTCGGTTCGCAGATCGAATCCAGGATGCGTTCAAGTGACTTGGTTGTACCGCTCATCTGCATCATGCGGACGTGCCCGGGGGCGAGATTGCGCGCGTGAGGAACGCCGCAAGAATGAGCAATCACACCCAAACCCTTCACCACCTTCTCGACATAGTTCGCCACTCGCGTGGACTTTTCGCCCGGCTCAAGGCCTCGTTGGAGGCGCTTGTTGTGGGTCGTTATGCCGGTTGGGCAGGTATTGCGGTTGCATTTCAGCGCTTGAATGCAACCAAGAGCGAACATGAAGCCACGCGCGGAGACAACCATGTCTGCGCCAGCGCAATAGGCCCAGGCGATTTCCGCAGGGGTTACAAGTTTGCCCGATGTGATCAGGCGAATGCGCTGACGAAGGCCATGGCGATGCAGCGCATTGACCGCAAGCAGCAGCGACTCTTTGACGGGCAGTCCCATGTTGTCGATCAGCGGCATCGGTGCAGCGCCTGTGCCGCCATCGCCCGAATCCACCGTGATGAAATCCGGCGCGGTGTGCGGGCCGCGTGCGTTGATAAGCGTGAAAAGCTCGTCGAGCCAATGCTCGTCACCGATGACGGCCTTGATGCCGGTCGGCAGGCCAGTGACCTCGCGAATGCGGTGTATCATCGCAAGCAAGTCTTCATGATTGGCGATGTCGGTGTGGCGGTTGGGCGAAAGCGAATCCTGACCTTCCGGAATGCCCCTGATTGCCGCGATTTCTGCTGTGACTTTGCCGCCAGGCAGGATTCCGCCCTTGCCGGGTTTTGCACCTTGGCTGAGCTTTATCTCTATCATTCGCACCTGCTTGTGCGCAGCGATTTCCCTCAAGCGATCGTCGCATAATTCACCGTCAGGAGAGCGCACGCCATATTTGGCAGTACCGATCTGGAAGACGATGTCGGCACCGCCTTCCAAGTGCCAAGGTGAAAGGCCGCCTTCGCCAGTATTCATCCAGCAGCCGGCCCTCTTTGCTCCCCGTGACAGGGCGAGCACGGCCGGCTTGGATATTGCGCCATAACTCATTCCCGAGATCGCGATCAGCGCATCGGTCGAATAAGGGCGGCGCGCATCGGGCCCGAATGTGATTGTTGGAGGATCGGTCGACTCATCCTCAAGCGGCGGAAATGGCGCGTTGATGAAGATGGGCGTCCCTACCGGTGACAGGGATCGCGTCGAACCGAAAGCGACTGTATTATCGCGTCCCTGTGACGAGCGATAAACCCAGTCGCGCTCGGCCCGGTTGAATGGCAGTTCCTCACGGTCTGCAGCGAAGAAATACTGCCGGAAGAATTCGCCAAGGTGCGTGAATAGTCCCCGGAAGTGACCGACCACGGGGTAGTTCCGCAGCACCGAATCCCGCTTCTGCGTGATGTCGAAAACGAATGTTCCGATGATCAGGATCGCTCCGATCCCGATCACGAAGATGAAAAAGGATGCGGCAAAATTGAGGAACTGGATGACATGGGGGGGAAGCATGTCGAGCATGGTCGGTCTCCCGGTTGGCTGTTCTCGAACGCGCGATCAGCGACGTCCGAACAAGAGGTGATCGAGTGAGAGCTTGCCGGGGCCACTGGCGATAATGACCAGCAGCGCGGCTGCCCAGGTGGCATGAGTCGGCCAGGCATCGGGATAGACGAAGATCTGGATGACGGCCGTCATGCCCAGCAGTGCGAGCGCGGCAAAGCGCGAACTCAAGCCAAGGATGAGCAGGATTGGAAAGAAGTGCTCGGCATAGGTCGCCATGACTGCCGCAATGTCCGAGGGGATTAGCGGCAAAGCATATTCCTCTTCGAACAGGTAGTAAGTCGTGTCGCTGATCGTCAGCAGGCCTTCGACCTTGGTCCGGGCAGAGAGCCAGAACGTTCCGGCCATGCCGATCCTCGCGACCATTGCGACAAGGCTGTGCGGGATGGTGCCGAACATTTCTGTGAGGCGGCGAACAGGCGATACCGGCGCTTGTGCGGGGGGCATGCCCTCTATCGTAGTCGTGGCATTCATGATGGAAGTCCTTTCGATGTGAGTGGAAGGGCGGCAAAAACGCCGAGCGTGAGCAACCGGCCAATGATGTTTTCGATCGCGATGGCCGGTTCTTGCGCGATCGCCTGATCCGCCGCTTTGCCAAAGGATTGGCCAAGCACGATTGCAGTCAGGAAAGTGAACTCTGCCGCAGTAAGCGGCTCGACAACGACACCCTCGTTTCGGCGGAAAATGGCAAGGCGTTGAGGTGCGTGTTCGATGGTGGAGATGCGTTCCGCATCGTTTGCGAGGGCAGCGATCAGAATGTCCTGAACTGGCTGCTCGCTCATAAAGAGTTGGAGGCTTGTGGTAGGTTCAAGCAGATCGGAAATATCGGTGCTTTCTGCCTCTGCGAGACGAGCAAGATCACTTGCCTGCGTGACTGGAGAGAGTGGCGAATGCAGCGCGACATTCATTGCCCATTCGAGCCGAGCGACTTCGGGAAGGAAGGGAAAGCCGGAAAGCTCGGGGCAGTTCGCAAGATAGGCTGGAAACTCCTCGCCATATTCAGAGAGAACCGAGCTGGCCGGTGGTGAAGCTTCGCAAAACTGATCTGCAATCGCGTCGAAACAATCCTCTCCGATAAGGTTGCGAAGAGCCGGATAGGTCGAAGCCAGCGCGCCGGAATGCGCATGGCGCACATTATTCTGGTAAATCGCGGCGTTTTCGACCGTATCGGAACTTAGCCCGGCACAATCTTCGATTGCCGCATCACCAGTGAGATAGGCTCCAAACGATGTCTGAAATTCATGCAGCGCAGACATTGCGGACCTCCGCATTAAAGCAGCGGTCGAGGATGGAATCCGCCTTCGCCACTTCACCAGCGAGGACGTCGAAAGTGGGAACGTTGTTGTCCCATTCGATCTGAACCGGCACCGGGCCAGTCTTTGCCAGGGCCTGCTCGAACAAGTGCCAGACAGGTTCGGCAACATGGCCGCCGTGATCGTCAATCAGGATTGTGCCGTTTTCGATCTGACGCACATGGTGTCCGGCGAGATGGATCTCGCCGACCCCCCCGCAATCCAGTTCGCGAAGGTAGGCGGCCGGGTCGTAGCCGAGATTCGTTCCGCTGACGTGGATGTTATTGACATCGAGGAGCAGACCGCAACCCGTCCGCTCTGTCAGTACGTTGAGAAATTCCGTTTCGCGCATCTCGCTGATCGTGAAGTCGACATAGAGCGACGGATTTTCGACGAGAATCTGGCGGCCCAGTCTGTCCTGAGCGCGCGAGACGTTAGCGGAAACGACCTCCAGCGCCTCAGCCGTGTATGGAAGCGGAAGGAGATCGGAGAAACAGGTTGCTCCCGAACGACACCATGCGAGGTGCTCTGACACAAGTCCGGGACGGATGTCGGTGACTAGGTTGGCTAGGCGTTCAAGATGAGTGTGATCCAGGCCATCGGCGCTGCCGAGCGAAAGGCCAACTCCGTGGATCGAAACTGGGTAAGTTGCGGCGACTTCATGCAGGATTTCGCGAGGGCGCCCCCCTTTGATCATGAAGTTTTCCGCATGGACTTCAAACCAGCCCAGGTGAGGCCTTGCCTCCAGAATATGGTCAACGTGGGGGAATTTGAGACCGGTTCCGGCTTTCGCCGGAACCGATCCTGCCGGAGCCTTAATAGGGGGGGTGGAGTTTCGCATTTCAGGCTCCGGCTTGTCGTGCAAGGGGAGGGAAGGCTAATCAGCCAGCCTTGGTCGATCCGCCGGCAAGCTTGCCGCACAGACCAGCGGGGACGAGAACAAATGCGTCCTTCTGGCGATCCTTCTTGGCGGTGCCTGCGCAGGAAGACGTCGCTGTCGCGCAATCGTTCTTGCCAGCCTTTACGACGCCGTAGCATTTCTCTTTCTTGTCGGCGGCGGTGGCGCTAGTGGCTGCACCGAGCGTGCCAAGAGTGACACTTGCGGCAGCGGCGGCGAGCAGGATGTTACGGGTGTTGATATTCGACATGGTTTCAGCTCCTAGTAAAGTTGTTCGATCCGGCGTTCCTTGCCGGTGAACACAAACTGAGCTGTCGAGAGCCGAATTAGAAATGCCGTCTCTTTATGCATTCGATGCACAATGTGCATTGCCCAAAAATTGCCGCGATCGCTATTAGTAGGTCGAACGCAATTCAACGTGAGACCTCACAATAATGTCTGACCAAACACAGCAGGACGGAGCCGAACCATCGTTCGATGGAGAACTGGCGGCCTGTTATGCAGCGACCGAACAGAACCATCCTGACATTGCGGTCAGCTATTCCGAAATGATCGACCGGCTGGAAAAGGCCGAGGCAGGAATGTCCGCGCCCCGACCTGGCGATGCCATGCCGTCCTTCATGTTGCCGGACATGCAAGGACGGCTGGTTCGTTTGTGTGACCTTCATGCTAGCGGGCCGCTCGTCATCAGTTTTAATCGCGGGCATTGGTGCCCGTTCTGCAAGGTGGAGCTTCAGGCTTTGCAAGATATTAGCAGTGATATCGCTTCCCTTGACGGATCAATTGTTTCGATCACGCCCGACACCTCAAAGTTCACACGACAACGCCGCGATGAGCTGGATCTGACTTTTCCGATCCTGTCAGACATTGACAACGCCTACGCGCTGGAGACGGGCCTTCTGGTTACGTTGGGTGAGCGCCTGAACAGCCAGTATCTGGATATCGGGATCGATCTGGAAAAGTATCAGGGTGCCAGGAGCTGGTTCGTACCTATCCCTGCGACCTTTATCTTGGATCGCGATGGGATCGTCCGTTCGGCATTTGTTGATCCGAATTTCAGCAAGCGCATGAGTCCCGAAGACGTCCTGTCTGCCGTTCGGAAAATCAGCACGGGATGAACTTCGCAGCGTCGCAGCTGATGTTCAAAAGCACTATTAAGCTGCGTCCAAGCAGCAGTTTTCGACAGTTTTACGAACTGACTTGATTAAGCGCGTGCATCAGATCAGACTGTTTTCACATTCATGTTCGAATTGATCGCTCGCAGACTGCATGGACGCAAGGGGGCTTCGTCATGGAAATGCAGCAAGTCCGCTATTTCCTTGCGGTTGCCAAGACACTGAATTTCACCCGCGCTGCCGAACAATGCAATGTAACGCAGCCGGCCCTGACGCGTGCGGTAAAGATTCTGGAAGCCGAACTGGGTGGTGAATTGATCCGGCGTGAAGGTCGCCTGAGCCACCTCACGGACTTGGGCGAGCGAATGCTGCCGATGTTGAAGCAATGCTATGAGAGCGCACAGAACGCCAAGGCCATTGCCGAGAAAGTGAAAAGCGGAGACCTGCCATCACTGGCGATCGGCGTATCCTGTGCTTTCGATCTTGCCATCCTGACCGACATTCTGCGCGAGATGCAGCGTAGTTTTCCAAGTCTTCAATTGCGTATCAGGCGCGGAAACAGTGACGATGTCGCGCAGTGGCTGAAGAATGGCGATATACAGTTGGCTTTTGGTGGTCCGTTCGGCGAAGGTTGGGAACGGCTCGATAGCTGGCTGATGTTCGAAGAGGCCTTTGTGCTGATGGCCTGTCCTGAAATTGAAATAGAAGATGCGGCCAATAACCCGCACAGCATTTTTCTTCATTCCAATCTGGACGAATTTCACAAACTGGAAGACCGTTTGAGGGAAGCCGGATTTGACGGGGGCACAGCGCACAGGATCGATTCTGAGCAGGATATTGAAGCCCTCGTAAATGCCGGACTTGGCGTTGCGGTTTTGCCTGAAAGCATGTCTCTCTCGTCCCGCACACAGCACGTGCCCTGCGCCGATTTCGACCTTAAACGCGCGGTATCTCTCCACAGCATCGCCGGGCGCGCTCGTACCAGCGAGGAAGCCGCCCTTTTTAAGCTCGTCCGCTCAACCGATTGGTCCATGAATTGACGGACAGCCGAGGATTGGCGGTGATCACTGGCACCAGCGGTGCTGTCATGTGTGGACGGCTCCTGTTGTGCAAGGATTGATGTTGGGTGATTTTTGATCATTGTAGGGTGCGGTCATGTGTCCGGCCTGTTTGTGCGGTGCATTGACCGCTGGCCTTGATGAAG
>CAMYJW010000022.1 GCA_947258815.1 uncultured Sphingomonadaceae bacterium | reverse complement strand
CTTCATCAAGGCCAGCGGTCAATGCACCGCACAAACAGGCCGGACACATGACCGCACCCTACAATGATCAAAAATCACCCAACATCAATCCTTGCACAACAGGAGCCGTCCACACATGACAGCACCGTTCGTCGTGTTTCGCCATTCATTTAAAACACCGTCTTCCATCACTGGAAATTTACAAAAGGTGTCTCGCGAGTACCTGCATATCTAAAACTGATCTTACTTTCGTGTTCACAAAGCTGTGTAGCCGCCGTCGGCGGCAATGCTGGTGCCGGTGATGAACGACGATTCGTCGCTGGCCAGAAACAGCGCAAGATTGGCGATCTCGGAAGGCTGGCCAATGCGCGACATTGGCATTCCCGACAGGGCCATATCGATGTATTCCTTGGGCATTCCCATGCTCATGCCCGTTTCCACCGTGCCCGGACATATCGCGTTCACCCGGATGCCCTGTTCGGCATATTCCGTCGCTGCGGTCTTGGTCAGCATCAGGACGGCGCCCTTTGAAGCGCAATAGGCAGGCATGGTTGGAAATGCGACCATGCTGGCGATTGAGACGGTGTTGACGATCGAACCACCCCCTGTTTCCAGCATGAGCGGTATGGCATAGCGCATTCCCAGAAACGCGCCGCGTCCGTTTATGGACCAGACCCGGTCGAACTCTTCCTCGGTATATTCACCCGTCTTGCCGAATGCGCCGCCGATCGCGGCATTGTTGCACAACACATCGAGCTTGCCGAAACGCGATACCGCAAGATCGAGCATTCTGCGGACATCTTCGCTGCTTGAAATGTCGAACTGGCAGGGAATGCAATCTGCGCCTGCGCGTTGCGCAACTTCATCCTGATTTCCGGAAATATCGGCAGCGATTACTTTTGCGCCTTCTGCGCAGAACCGCTCAACCATGGCCGCCCCCATGCCGGAACCCGCGCCGGTTACAACCACTACTTTATCGCTGAGTCGATTGGCCATTCTACCTCTCCCATTGGTGAACGCCGCGTTTGTTTTTCACGTTGGATGCGGCACGAGGGGAACCTCGTGCGTGCTCATAAGACAGCGCGAAACCGTGCATCAAGTGAGGCGCTGCAGTTTCACATCCGTGATTTTGGGCGCGCGCATCCGCTCCGCTCAGGCGCGGATGGAGCGCTTCCCTATCTGCAAATATACGATAATTGGCTTCACAGATGTGATAAACGGCGCGTCCCATTGACGGTCTGTCTTGATTGAGCCGATCAGTGGCGCAGTTTTTCGGGTTCACTCGGGGAAAGGTTCTTTTCCAACTGCGCCTCATAAAGACAATAAATTCAGATATTTGGGAGGATATCCAATGACAAACGGGAAGTTGATCCGCACCGCTTTGCTGTCAACGATTTCGCTGGGAAGCTCTGTCGCGTTTGCAGCCACTGCACAGGCGCAAACCGATGCAGGCGATGCCGGTGGTTCGGGCCTTGGCGAGATCGTCGTCACAGCGCAGAAGCGTGAACAGTCAACCAATGACGTTGGCCTTTCTATCACCAGCCTTTCCGGCGAGCTGCTTGAACGGCGTGACGTTGCCGACCCGTTCGATGTGGCCAAACTGGTTCCCGCGCTTTCCGTTTCGCGCGTCGGAACCTCCGCCACCACGGTTTTCACCTTGCGCGGGATCGGGTTCAATTCTGCATTTCTGGGCGCCAGCCCGACTGTCGCGGTCTATGTTGATGAAGTGCCGCTTGCCTATCCGGCGATGACCCAGGGCGCGGTGCTCGATCTGGATCGGCTTGAAGTCTACAAGGGGCCGCAAGGCATCTTCTTCGGCCAGAACGCGACTGCTGGTGCGATCAACTTCATTGCAGCCAAACCCACCGACGAGTTCGAGGCCGGAATCGAAGCCAGCTATGGCCGGTTCGACCGTTGGGACGCATCGGCATATGTAAGCGGCCCGCTGGGGGACGGCGTCAATGCGCGGCTTGCAGTCAAGCACGAGGGCGGCGGTGCTTGGCAGAAAAGCTATACGCGTGATGACACCATTGGCAAACGCGATCGCTCCGCTGGCCGCCTTCTGATTGATCTTGAGCCGTCCGATACGGTGCGGATGACCGTTGGCCTCAGTGCATGGCGCGATCGCTCGGATGCACAGGCGCTGCAACTGACGAAAGTCGTACCAAAAATTCCGTCGTTCCTGAATCCTGAACTCGCCAGCTACCCGTTTGCGCCAAATAATGCGCGCGCGGCGGACTGGGAAACGGACAAGAACTTTGAATACAATACCGAATTCTGGCAACCATCGCTGCGGGCGGAATTTGATCTGAACGACAGTGTCACGCTTACCTCGCTGACGTCCTATTCCGATTATCGCACGGACTCGCTGATCGATAACGATGGCACCAACCTGCAGATCAATTCGCATCGCTATCTGGGTTCGATCAAGTCACTTTCCCAGGAACTGCGCTTTGCCGGTTCAACCGGACCGCTTGTCTGGACGGTTGGCGGCAACTTTTCCGATGACCGTGTTGAAAACAGCCTGAACCAGTTCACGCTGCACGCATCCAACACCCAGAACGTTGCGGGCACCGGCTTGAGCATCGGTGAAGCGCCGGTCGGGATCGAACAGGATTCCAGGACATGGGCCGCGTTTGCAAGTGGCGAACTTGAACTGTCCGAACAGTTTTCCATCGTGGCGGGCGGCCGTTATACCGATTCCACCATCAAGTTTCGTGGTTGTAATCTTGGGCAGGGATACGATCCCATCCCTGACACCCCGATACCGGGAATAACCCAGGATATCGAAGGCATTTTCAACATTTTGTATCAGGCATTTTCCGGCAATGCCGGTGTGAATCCGATTGAGCGCGGCGGGTGCATCACGCTTGATTCGCTGAGCGGCACATTCCTGCCGACAGACAGTCCGCAGACGCTGGCTGAGGACAACATCGCCTGGAACGTGACGCTTAACTTCAAGCCGAACGACGATGTCCTGCTTTATGCACTGGCTTCGCAAGGATACAAATCCGGCAGCTTCCCCATCTTCGGGGCGGCGACGAACGAGCAGTATCTTCCCGCGCGTCAGGAGAAAGTCATCGCTTACGAGGCTGGCTTCAAACTGACACTTCTTGACAGAACGCTGCAGCTCGATGGTGCCGGTTTCTATTACGACTACACCGACAAACAGTTGAGCGGATTTCTGCTCGATCCGATTTTCGGGCCTCTGGAAACACTCGTCAACATTCCAAAATCAGAGGTTGTCGGCGCCGAAGTGGCTGCGGCCTGGGTTCCGACGCCGGGGCTGAGCGTCAATGCAGGCGCGACGTATATCAAGACGAAGATCAAGCGGTTTGAAGGTTTCGATGCTGCCGGGACCGTGCAGGACTTTGCGGGTGAGCGGTTCAACCTTTCGCCCAAATGGTTCGCCAACCTGGATGTCAGCTACGACTGGTCGGTGAACGAAACCGTCGATGCGTTTATCGGCGCGGGCCTTGTTTATCGCGGGAGCACCAGTTCCACCATCGGCGGCAACGATCCCGCGTTCGATATCGACAGTTACGCTCTGATCGATGCGCAGGCAGGCATTCGCATGGCTGACAGCGGGTGGAGCGCCAAGATCTGGGGCAAGAACATCACCAACAAGTATTACTGGAACAACACCAGCTTCACGTCGGACAACATCACCCGCGTTGCCGGGATGCCGGCAACCTATGGTGTTACGCTTGGATACGATTTCTGAGCTGAACCGCGACCGAGAATGGAAAGCCGCGCCCTTTGTTGGGGGCGCGGCTTTTTCTTTGATGCATGTGGTGCATGTGTTTCACGCGGTCTTATGTCAGGGCCGCGCCGCGTGCCTTGTCTCCACCGCCCGGCTTATCCGCCTGAAAGCAAAGGCCCTGCGGAATCGAGTATGGTGCGCATGGATTCAAGATACTGGTCGCGATTTTCCCGCATCCGTTCAAGAACCCCGCCGCAGCCGATCGCGACCGGTTGGCCCTGTATCGTTGTCGGCAGCAGCATGCCAAGCGTGCCTCCGCCCAGGAACGGCAGGTTTTCGCCGAAACTGTAACCCATTTGCCGCGCGCTTTCTATCTTGTCGCGCACTTCCTCTATGTTCTTGGATGCAGGATCGCCCGCGGCGATATTCGACCGTCGAATGATGGTATCGATCTCGTTTGCCTTGAGCGACGAGAGCAGCAACCAGCCGAGGCACGAGGAAGTGAGCAGGCGCATACTCCCTTCATCGACATGAAATCGCAGCGGATACGTTGAATGGATCGTGACGACATATTGCAGATAGATATCGTTTCGAATGGCGAGGACGATCGTTTCGCTTGTCGCGTGATGAATGTCTCTCAGAACCTGAAGGGCTTCACCGCGACCGAACAGCTCATTGGGGATCCAGTCACCAAGGCCGGTGACCCGCATCGTCGGAAAATAGAGCCGCCGCGTCCGGTCGTAATTCAGATATCCCATCGCGGTGAGCGTTTTGAGCAACACAGTCGTGCTGGATTGCGGGTAGGCCAGGCTTTCACAGATCGCCTTTAGCGACCTTGGTTCGCGAACCTCCTGAAAATAGGCAAGAATTCTGATTGCCCGTTCTGCGGACTTCACTGAGTTTGCGGTCACAACTGTATCCATTCATATATATGATAAAGCATTTTATGGACGCGATGTTCTTGCCCGGCAACCCCGCCTGCGTCATGAAATGCGCATTGATCATGACTCGACATCAATCGCGGTCAGATCAGGAATGGGAGAGGTTAAATTGAAATCCAGCCTGTTTTATGAGCATCAGTTTCCACGGCCATGGGCAGAGGGCGCGGAACAAAAGTTTTTCAACGACGCGCTGGACCAGATCGAGCTTGCGGACGGGTTGGGTTTCGATGGATTGTGGTGCGCGGAGCATCATTTTCTCGAAGAATATTCCCACTGTTCCGCGCCTGAGCTTTTTCTCGCGGCAGCCGCTCAAAGAACAAAAAACATGCGTTTGGGCCATGGCGTTGTTCTTACAAGTCCGGGCTACAACCATCCCATCCGGGTGGCGGAGCGTCTGGGGACGCTGGATGTCCTGTCAGGCGGTCGGGTTGAATGGGGAAGCGGGGCTTCGGCCTCGCTGATCGAGATGCACGGCTTCAATGTCGATCCGAACGTCAAGAATGAAATGATGATCGAAGGCACCGGTCAGGTTGCCGACATGATGTCGATGTCTCCCTATCCCGGTTTTGAAGGGAAATACTTTTCCGCGCCGATGCGCAACATCGTTCCCAAGCCGGTGCAGCATCCGCACCCGCCCATGTGGATGGCCTGTTCGCGTCGCGAAAGCATACTTGAGGCTGCCCGCAAGGGAATGGGGGCGCTGGTCTTTGGATTCTGCAAGCCTGAACAGGCCAAGGCATGGGTCGATGAATATTACGCGGTGATCAAGTCGGAAGAGTGTGTGCCGCTTGGTCATAGCGTCAACGCCAATTTCGCGACCTTGAACGGGATGATGGTTCATCAGGATCATGATGAAGCGGTGCGCCGGGGCATGGAGGGGTTCAAGTTCTTCGGATATGCACTTTCGCATTACGTTGTTTACGGAGAACATTTTCCCGGCGTTACAAATATTTGGGACAGTTTCCAGGCGATAAAAGACCAGATGGTCGATGTGCCCGGTGGCGAAAGTATCGGCACGCCCGAAGATGTGCGCAAGCATCTGCTGGAATTTGCCGATGCCGGGATGGATCAGATGATCTTTATCCAGCAGGCCGGCAAGAACCGCCATGAGCATATCTGCGAAGCGATCGAACTTTTTGCCAGGGAAATCATCCCCGCATTGAAGGATGGCGAGGAAGAGCGAGAGCGTCGCAAGGCTGAAGAGCTTGCGCCTTATATCGAAGCGGCGCTGGCCCGCAGACCCCAGCCGCGCGAACTGTCGCCTGAAGACATTCCCGGCGTTGAAAGCATCGGACTTGCGCTCGAGCGGGCACAGGCCGGTGATTACAAGAAAGATGGCGGCACATATGCCGATCCGACCCGTGGCGGCGCAATTCCGATGGCCGAAAGGGCATTGTTCAAATGATGGCGCTCAGATGATGGGGCCGACTGCCGAACGTTTCACGTCTGACTGCTTGCGGGGAGAGTAAGATGGAGCGCAGCCGCGCGTTCACCGGCAATCGCTACAGATCGGCGGCCGCGCTGAGCGAATGGCACTCCGCATCGCGCGAGATGCCGCTTGAGCCCGATCTGGCGATTGTCGATGCGCATCATCACCTCTGGCCGGATGGCGATCATGCATATGGCCTTGCGGATTTTCGCGGCGATTGCGCGGGTCTCAATGTGATCGGCAGCGTGTTCGTTGAATGCAGCGCAAACTATGAGGCGACGCTGCGTTATGGTGATGATTTCGATCCCGATGACCCCTCGCATGACTTGCCGGTGCGTGAGACGCGATTTGTTGCGCAGGTTGCGGCTGATGATGCCGCAACGGATGAAGCAGGCCTGTGCGGTGCGATTGTCGGCTTTGTCGATCTGCAACAGGGCGAGGCCCGCGCGCAGGAGCGGCTGGAAACACATATCGAAGCGGGGGAAGGGCGGTTTCGCGGGATCCGTCAGTCCGCCGCGTGGGATGCTGCAACTCCGGCATTGAACTGGCGATCGCCGCCACCCGGCCTGTTGCTGCACGATCGTTTTCAGTCCGGCTTTGCCGCGCTCAAAAATCTCGGGCTGAGCTTCGATGCCTGGCTTTACTATCCGCAATTGTTGGATCTCGTTCTGCTGGCGCGCAGGTTCCCGGATGTGACGATTGTGCTCAATCACTTCGGCGGCATTATCGGCATGGAGCCGCATGACAGGTGGAAGGCGGAAGGGTTCAGACAGTGGCGGCGATATATCGAGGAGCTGGCGCTCTGTCCCAACGTGATCATGAAAATGGGCGGGCTTGGCATGCCAGCGGCCAGGTTTGATTTTCACCTGCGCGAAACGCCGCCCGGATCGGCGGAATTGGCTGAGCTGTGGCGCCCGTGGATCGAGTGTTCGGTTGAGGCATTCGGTGCCGGGCGGTGCATGATCGGCAGCAATTTTCCCGTGGAACGCCAGTGCGCGGAATACGCAACACTCTGGAACGCCTACAAAATCGCAACAAAGGCTTGTTCGCCTGACGAGCGCGCGGCGATATTCAGCGGCACTGCGCGGCGCGCCTATCGTTTGGATGATCGCGCATTGACGAACCGGTCTGACGGCGCGGCCTTGGCTGCCAGGATGGGGGGACGCTGAGCATGGCCGTTGTGCTTGATCGAGACGCGCGCGTGGTGGCTGTCGCGGCAACCGGCGCATATGGCCGGGCGCAGATAGAATTCATGCAGTCAGCCGGAACGAACGTCGTGGCGATGGTCGCGCTGGGTCGTGGCGGACAGCAGCAAGGCGCGGTGCCTGTTTTCGATACTGTCGCGCAAGCCGTTGCGGAAACGGACGCCAACGCCGCGATGATCTATGCACCGGCTCCGGGTGTGCGTTCGGCACTGATCGAATGCGCGGATGCGGGCATCGGGCTTGCAGTGGCCGCCGCTGAATATGTGCCCTTGCATGATACGTTATACGCTGTGGCCTATGCGCGTGAGCGTGGCATGCATGTGGTCGGCCCCAACACGGCCGGCATGGCCAGCCCGGGGCAAGCGATGCTTGGCGCGGTCAATCCCAGTTTTACGCGCCCCGGTAAAATCGGGCTGATGGGGCGGAGTGGCACTCTCACACTGGTTATCGCGCGGCTGCTCTCGCAGGCGGGCATCGGGCAAAGCAGCGTCATTCATATTGGCGGAGACAGCGTGATCGGAACCAACCCCGATCAGTGGCTGGAGCTGTTTGATCAGGACGAAGAGACGTCGGCAGTCATTTATCTGGGCGAGATTGGCGGTCTCAAGGAATTTGTTCTGGCCGAGCGCGTGTCCAGCGCCGGCAAACCGGTCGCCTCGCTGATCGTGGGGCGCAACGCGCCTGCGCAAAAGCAGATGGGCCACGCCGGGGCATTGATCGGCAGCGATCGCGAGACGGCCTCGGCAAAGCAGGATGCCATGCGAGAGGCGGGCGCGACGATCTGCAACTCGCCCGATGCAGTGGTTGAATTTGCAAGGGCGCACCAGTGAGCAGCGCACCAACAGGGAATTTCATTCAGGGAGACGACAAGCGATGAAAACTGATGTGACGGTAGAAAAGCGCGGCAATGTCCAGTGGCTGACAATCGATCGCGTGGAAAAGCGCAACGCGCTTAATCCGATGGTTATGGATGGTCTGCGCGAAGGGCTGCTTCAGGCTTCTGCCGATCCCGATATTCGCGCGGTGGTTATCACCGGTGCGGGTGAGAAGGCGTTCTGCGCGGGGGCCGATCTGCAAACCAACGCCACCACGTTCACCTTCGATTATTCAGACCCGCGCGTGCCTTTTGCCAAGTTGCAGCGCGTGGTGTTTCAAACGGACATTCCAATTATCGCGCGGGTCAATGGTTCGTGCATGGCTGGCGGGATGGGTCTGCTTGGTCTGTGCGACATGGCAATCGCCAGTGACAATGCACGCTTCGGTTTGCCTGAAGTTCGCATCGGGCTGTTCCCGATGATGATCCTCACCACGCTGAAACGGATTTTGCCGCCACGCCAGCTGAACGAGCTGTGCATGACCGGCGATCCCATCGACGCGCAGCATGCGCTGTCTATTGGCATGCTCAATCGCGTCGTGCCTGCAGACGAATTGGACGCGGCGGTGGATGCGCTTGTCAATCGGGTGATTATCCGTTCGCCCACGGCAATCCGCCGGGGCAAATACGCGCTGCGGGCGGTCGAGGATATGACGATCGAACAAACGATCGCTTTCACCGAAAGCCAGGTTCCGCTTGCCGCGATGACTGAGGATTTCAAGGAAGGTCTGAGCGCGTTCAACGAAAAGCGCGATCCTGACTGGCCAAACCGTTGATGGCCGGAAAGGGCAGCTGACGTGCGCGTAATCGAGGCTGAAGCAAAGGCGATGCTGGCGCGGCGCGGGATCGCGATTCCGCAGCCAAGCCGGATGGTTCGTGGTGACGAGCAGGTGGAGGGCGCAGCCCAACCCGCTGCGGTGAAAGCGCAAACCCTGTCAGGCAAACGGGCGGAGGCTGGGCTGGTGCAGCTTGTCGCGGGGGCTGATGTGCCCGACGCGGTAAGCCGGATACGTCAGGCCATGAAAGACAGCGGGCAGGCCCCGGTTGTTCTGGTTGAAGGGCAGGCGGACATCGCTGCGGAATATTATCTGGCGTGGCGCGTGGATGATCTTTCCCAGCGTTATGTGATGATGGTTTCCAGCGCCGGAGGTTCGGATATCGAAGAGCGCGGCGATACCATCGCTCAGTATTTCCACTCTCCGCTTGTAGAGCTTCAGGCGTATCATTGTCTGCCGACATTGCTGGAATCGGGCATCGCGCGCGATCATCTGGGGGCTGTGGCGCGCTTTGCCGTTTCGCTGTTCGATGTCATGCGTGAAGAAGATGCGGCGCTTCTGGAAATCAATCCGCTGGTCATAACCGGTCGGGGCCAAGCGATGGCCTGCGATGCGAAACTTGTGCTCGATGATAATGCGGCCCGCCGTCACACCGATCGCGCCGATCTGGTTTCAGCCTCGTTGCAAACCGGCGAACTCACCCGGCTTGAGCGGCGCGCCGCAGACGAAGGTTTTACGTTTGTGGAGCTTGATGGCCCGGTGGCGCTGTTCACGTCCGGCGCGGGGCTGGGCATGTGCCTGCTTGATATGCTTGCCGATGTCGATTTGCCTGCAGCGAATTTCAGCGATGCAACCGGCGGTTCCAGCCCCGAAACTTTCGCCCGGATGGGGCAGGTCGTTTTCGAACTGGCCGAGCGGGATGGCGTTGAAGCCATCGTGCTGTTCTTCGTGCTGGCGGCAACCTCGCTGAAAGGCATCGCAGACAGTATCGCGCTTCTTCTCGATCAGGCCGTGCCGCCCAAACCCGTGGTTGTCGGGCTGATCGCGGCGGGCGCGGCAGAGCGGGAAATGAGCCTGGAAACCGCGAAAGAAATGGTCGCGTCGCGCGGATACGTTTGCGTCTCCGGGCTCGCGGAAGCGGTCGATGCCGTTCGCGAAATTACCGGGGCCGCAAAGGGATAACTGATCCATGAACATGCAGGACAAAACCATTCGCATCGGCGGCGGATCGGCGTTCTGGGGTGACAGCAGCTCATCCCTTCCATCGTTGATCCAACGCGGAAATCTTGATTATCTCATGCTCGAATATCTGGCAGAGATCACCATGGCCCTGCTGGCAAGGGCACGGACGAAATCGCCGGACGCGGGATTTGTTCCCGATTTTATCAGCGCAATGGCAACACACCTTCCCGCGATCAGGGCGCAGGGTATCAAAGTGGTTACCAATGCAGGCGGGATGAATCCGGCGGCATGTGCCGCAGCGTTGCGCGAGGTGGCCGAAGAGCAGGGCATTGCGCTTAACATCGCGATCGTGGAAGGCGATGATGTGATTGCCATGGCCGAAGATTTTCGCGGCCGCGATATCGGAGACTGGCGCACAGGCGCGCCGCTTCCCCCCGCCGATACATTGTTGAGCATGAACGCGTATCTTGGCGCGGTGCCGGTTGAGCGTGCTCTGGCCGCCGGGGCCGATGTCGTTATCACCGGGCGCAATGTCGACAGCGCGCTGGTGCTTGGCCCGCTGATGCATGAATTCGGATGGACTGCGGCAGACTATGACTTGCTGGCTGCGGGCAGCATTTGTGGCCATCTGATCGAATGCGGCCCGCAGGCGACGGGCGGAAACTTCACCGACTGGGAAACAGTTCCGGGCTGGGAGAACATCGGCTATCCAATCGCGGAGTGCAAAGCCGATGGCACATTCGATGTGACGAAGGCGGAGGGCACTGGCGGGCTGGTATCGACCCAGACCGTCGGCGAACAGCTACTCTATGAGATTGACGATCCGGCGAGCTACATGTTGCCCGATGTCACCGTCGATCTGCGGCAGATTACCCTGGAACAGACCGATGACAATCGCGTATCTGTGAAAGGCGCGCGCGGTCGCCCGCCGTCTGAAAGCTACAAGGCGACTGTCACCGCGAACAACGGCTATCGCTCCACCGCGATGTTCATGGTCGGCGGTATTGATGCGGTCGCCAAGGCGCAACGCACGGCGGATGCAATTCTGGCGAAGACCAGCGCGCTTATTCAAGGTGCGGGGTTTGTCGACTTCACCGAAACCAGCGTCGAGACGATTGGTGGCGAAGCGACATACGGGCCGCATGGGCGCGTGCCGCGTGCGCGCGAAGTGATGGTGAAGATCGCGGTAAAGCATCCTGAAAAGCGCGCCCTTGCCATGTTCACGCGCGAAATTGCACCGGCGTCGATCGGAATGGCGCCGGGTCTCACCGGATTTGCCGGGGGGCGGCCCGGTATCTCGCCTGTCATCACCGGGTCGAGCGCTCTGGTTCCGAAATCCGTGGTTCCGGTGCGTGTCACGCTGGATGGTAAAGAGATATTCAATCAGTGCGCCACTGCGACGAATGGCCACGAACAGCCGGCACTGCTGCCCGCTGTTGTTGCCGCCCCATGCGCGGCGCCGGGCGTTACCGTGCCGCTGATCGCACTTGCCCACGCGCGGAGCGGCGACAAGGGGAACGATGCGCAGATTGCTCTCCTTGCTCGCAAGCCCGAATATCTTGCGCATATCGCACGCGCTGTAACCGCCGACGTGGTTGCCGATCATTTCGGCCACGTCCTGAAAGGCGGCGTAACCCGATATGATGTGCCGGGTGTTCATGCCTTCATTTTCCAGCTGCGCGATGCGCTGGGCGGGGGCGGCATGGCATCGTTGCGCATCGATCCGCAGGGCAAGGCGTTTGCGCAGATGCTGCTTGATCTGGATGTCGAAGTGCCAGCCGATCTGCTTGATCGCGGCGATG
The DNA here is from genome assembly GCA_947258815.1 of uncultured Sphingomonadaceae bacterium. GTDB lineage: Bacteria > Pseudomonadota > Alphaproteobacteria > Sphingomonadales > Sphingomonadaceae > Novosphingobium. The sequence goes on along the minus strand of CAMYJW010000022.1, from coordinate 75,266 downwards.
ACGGATCATGATGCGGTGCGGCGGCGCAATGTTGCACGAAATGGAAAAAACAGCGGCCCGCAGGCCGGATTAGTCGGAACAAGGATAAGAATATGGGACTGGTAATGACCCCGGAACTTCAGCAGATCAAGGATGCCGTGCAGGGTGTCTGCGATCGGTTTGACGATGCCTATTGGCTTGATTGTGATCGAAAGCACAAGTTTCCCGATGAATTTCGCGATGCAATGGCACAGGCTGGCTGGCTGGGTATCACCATGCCCGAAGAATACGGAGGTGCTGGCCTTGGTGTGACCGAAGCGGCGCTGATGATGCAGACGGTCGGCAATTCGGCCGGGGTCTTCGCCGCATGCTCGGCCATTCACGTCAACGTATTCGCGCCGCATTCGATTGTTGTTCACGGCACGGAAGAACAGAAACAGCGGATGCTGCCGCCGCTGATTGATGGCACCGACAAGACATGCTTTGGCGTGACCGAACCCGATGCGGGCCTTGATACAACACACATCAGCACCCGGGCCGAGAGGAAGGGCGATGGCTATGTGATCAACGGGCAGAAAGTGTGGACCACCACTGCCCAGTCCGCAAACAAGATCATGCTGATCACGCGCACGACACCGATAGAGGAATGCGCGAAGCCGACCGACGGCATGACGCTGTTCTATACCGATCTTGATCGTGACTATGTCGAGGTCAGAGAAATCGAGAAAATGGGCCGGTCCGCGGTCGATTCCAACGCGGTGTTCATTGTCGATCTGCCGGTTCCCGAAAGGGACCGGATCGGTCCGGAAGGCGCCGGTTTCAAAATTCTGCTCGACAGTATCAACCCCGAGCGCATTCTGGTTGCAGCCGAAGCCGTTGGTATCGGTCGCCGCGCCCTGTCAAAGGCTGCCGCCTATGCGGCGGAGCGCCAGGTTTTCGGACGCCCTATCGGAAAAAACCAGGCGATTCAGCATCCCTTGGCCGAAAGCTGGATGGAACTCGAAGCCGCCGATCTCACGGTGTGGGAAGCGGCGCGCCAGTATGACGCGGGCGAGCCATGCGGGGCCCATGCAAACGCGTCTAAATATCTGGCTGCCGAAGCCGCATTTCACGCCTGTGACCGTGCGGTGCGGGTCCACGGCGGGATGGGTTATGCCAAGGAATACCATGTCGAACGCTATTTTCGCGAATGCATGCTCCCGAGGATGGGGCCGGTCACGCGCGAACTGATGCTGTGTTACATCGCCGAACGCGTGCTGGGGCTGCCCAAGTCCTACTGAGATTGATGATCATCTGGGAGAGATACAATGCCATCTGTAAGAACATTGCCCGGGATGCCGGACCTGCCGAAACTGACTGACTATGCCGAGAAGTATAAGGATATCTTCACGTTCGATCGCAGCGAAAGCGGGGTCTTGCAGGTCAAGTGGCACGAGAACGGCGATACCGCGCCGTGGACACTTGTGATGCACCGATCCATTCCCGAAATGATCAAGGAAGCGGGCCGCGATCCAGAGAACGAGGTGTTCATCCTTGGCGGGACAGGAAAGGATTTTTTCCAGTACCAGACAATCCCGCCCGTTCCGCTAGACCCTGAAGTTGCCGCACTTACCGGCTTTGTGAACCAGCCCGATCAGCAGGAAATCTGCGAAGACCGGGACAGCTTTTTCTGGCTGTCTTATGAACATATTTACTACGATGGCTGCCGCCTCATTGAATCGCTGGTCAACGATATCGAAGTGCCAACGATTGGCGTTCTCAACGGGTCCGGTATCCACAGCGAAATAGCGTTGCTTTGTGACATCACGCTGATGGCCGAAGAAGCGGTTATTATGGACCCGCACATGAATCTCAACTGGTGCGCGGGAGACGGGATCCAGATCGCGTTCCGCATGGCCATGGGGCAAAAACGCTCCAACTATGCGCTGATGACCGGGCAGGAAATCGATGCAAAGACCGCGCTGGAATGGGGCATGGTCAATGAAGTTGTCCCGCGCGACCAGATTTATGATCGCGCGCAGGAACTGGCTGAAAGCTTTGCAACACGCGATCGCATCTTGCGCCGGGTGAACACCCAGATTCTGCGCGCGCCGCTTAAGCAGATGGTGCAACAGGAAGTGCGCGCCTCGCTTGGTTCAGAAATATTCGCGACGCTGGCCGCGCATAACCAGCATCTGGGGCGCCAATCCTGAACCACGGCCGCGCAACGAATTTTATGCGGGTTGTCTTTTTGGCTTACACCGAGGCGCGCGGGCAGTGCGTCAGTGCGTCTCGGTCAGATCGAAGTGGCGCCGCCATCGACCGTCATGGCCGATCCGGTCACGAATGACGCCTCATCGGAAATGAGCCAGCGTATCGCCGCACCGATTTCCGCTGGTTCGCCAAACCGTCCGATCGGGTGAACCCCGGCCAGCGAGGCTTTGATTTCCTCGTCCTCGATCACCTTTTCCAGCATCGGTGTGGCGGTGGCGCTGGGTAGCACGGCGTTCACTCTGACACCTTTCGCCGCGTATTCGCAGCTTGCGCTTCTTACCAGGCCAAGCAAACCGGCCTTGGCCGTGCAGTAATCGCTCGAATTAGGGAAGCCGAGCAGCGATGCGGTGGAGCCAATGATCACAATCGATCCCCCGCCCGATGCCAGCATCGCGGGAACCTGATGCTTGACGCACAGGAACTGGCCAGTGAGATTGACGCTCAGTTGACGGTTCCATGTATCAAGCGAAAGATCGACAAGCGGGGTTGAGGCAGACACCAGCGCGGCCCCGTTGCAGGCTCCGTGCAGGCCGTCATAGCTGGTAACCGCGCTGTTCACCATCGCGCGCACGTCATCCTCAACGCTGACGTCGGTTCTTATCCATTGTACCGTTCCGCCAGCCTGCTCGATCAATTCGACCGTTTGCGCGCATCCATCCTCGTTGAGGTCGCCAATCGTAATCCGATGGCCCGCTTGCGCGAGCATCTGCGCTGAAACGCGGCCGATTCCACTGCCTCCGCCAGTTACAATCACGGATTTGCTTTGCATCGGATCGGTTCCTTTCCTGAGTGCTCGTCGTCAGAACATTTGGCACAACTCGCGGTGTAGAAGTTCGGAGTGCGGGCCTCGTCTGGTTAGTATGGCTTAGGGGGCGAGCTTGCGGTGTTGCAAGCGCCGATGTTCAACTGTCTTTTGCTTGGTCTTTTCTCTTCGTTTGATGATTGCAGGCGCTCTGCCGGGCATTGTCAGAAGGATGGTCGCGCACGGAGCGGGCACCAGCGCATCCGTCCATGCTTCGTTCTACAAATGCTTCAATACAGAACGTCATCTCATCGATCACCAGACATACAAGACACGCCGCTTTGCTGCTTTGGCAGACTGGCAATTTTGTGGTCCGACGCCTCCTTCCTCTGCCAATCACTGCGCCAAGTGGAGACGAGTTGTCATCCGACTGTCGGCACCAATGGCATACAATTTAGACATAATAGATATTAAAAAATTGACCTGCCATGGTGGTCCGTGTAGTGGGCCTCCGGCATTACTTGACAGAGTTTGACGGGGAGAGATTTGGATGAAGGGTATTCCGTATGCGGCGGTTGTGCCGATAGCGTTACTTGCAACGCCGGCGATGGCTCAATCAGATCAGCCGGGCCAAATTGCGCAACAGGGCGCGAGTGAGCGGGCCGGGCAGGGTGAAATTGTGGTTACGGCGCGCCGGCGCGAGGAAAGCCTTCAGCGCACCCCGGTTTCCGTTGCGGCACTGACATCGGATGCATTGCAGGAACGGGCCATAACTTCGGAAGACGACCTGCAGATTTCTTCACCGGGACTGACGGTTCGCTCTTCGCAAAATTCAAACCAGCTCAACTATGTGATTCGCGGTCAGTCGCTGGATGCGTTCAGTAATACTGTTCCCGGTGTCCTGCCTTATTTTAATGAGGTCCCGCTTGCGGCGGGTATTGCGGGTTCTTCTGCATTTTATGACCTTGAATCGATCCAGGTTCTGAAAGGTCCGCAAGGAACGCTGTTTGGACGAAATTCAACGGGCGGCGCTGTGTTGTTCACCACGGCGCGTCTGAAAGATGAGTTTGGCGGATATTTGCTTGCCCGTGGTGGCAACTACAGATCTATCCACGCTGAAGGCGCGGTCAACGTTCCACTGGCGGACGGCGATTTCATTGTTCGGCTTGCCGGTGTTCATCAGTATCGCAAAGGGTTTCAGGAAAACCAGAACGCATCGTGTCGCCAGCCCAGTCCGCTGTTTGGTCTGCCGCAGGATCCCCCGCTGAGTTCACAGCGCTCCGATCGCGATTGCACAATCGGAACGGTTGATCGCACCGGCGGCCGCCTGTCAGTGTTCGCACGACCTGCTCCGGGTGTCGAAAACACTTTCGTTGCCGACTATCTGGAAAGCGGCGGCTCTTCGACAACAGGTGTACTTTATAATCTGTTGCCCAGCGGTCTTGTGCCGGGCATCGCGTTCACCGACGTGTCATCGCCTGACAATTACGCTTTGGGTGCCGCGGCAGGCGCGGCTTACGCTGCGGCGACCCCGAATCTGCCCGATGGCGGTCTGCCGGCATTCCTTGAGCTTCAGCGGGAGCGAGGGCCATACAAGCCCGATATCGATGGCCTTAATTTATACGACAGCAAGTCCTTGCTTATCTCCAACACGACGCTGGTTGATGTCGGGGTCGATACGCAGGCCAAACTGGTTCTGGGGTACGTCGACACGGATACGACCACGTTCAGTGATATTGACGGAACGCCATTCGGTATCGACAATAACGGCTTCTTTACCGAAACGGCCGATGGCGAGCCACTCGGGCGTATTGACCGTGCGAAGAGCTTTTCAGCCGAATTGCAACTCCTTGGTAAAACGGCGGGCGGCAATCTGGATTATGTTGTTGGCGGCTTCTTCTCCAAGGACAAGATTTATAATCTGACGACCAGTGATCTGTTTGATTTCCCCGGCCTGCGCGCGATTCAGGTTTCGGAATACATCAAACGAAGCACCACTTATGCCGTGTTTGGCCAGGGAACCTACGATTTAAGCGACGCGACCGGTGCCGAAGGCCTCAGCTTCACGGCAGGCGCCCGGTATACGGATGAAACCGTGCGCTTGCGCCATCAGCCGCGAGACTTCAACGTGTTGGCGCCGGAGCCGGGCTTTGATTTCCGGCAGAATGAGGGTTTCAGTTCGGTCAGTTGGACGCTTGGTCTGAATTATCAGGCGACGCCTGATACGCTTGTCTATCTGGCGCAACGTCGCAGCTATCGTCATGGCGGGCTTAACGGACTGGTGAAGCCGTTCCCGGTTCTTACCGAAGACGGCGGGACGGTTTACCGCACAGAAGCGCTGACCGACGTCGAACTTGGTGTGAAGCATCAGGGCCGCGGGGCGATGCCTTATCATATCAATGTTGCAATCTATCAGAACTGGATCAGCAAGGCGCAGCGCGTGGCCTACACGCTGATTGGTCCGAGCCCGGCGGCAGTGACTGTCAATGTGCCCAAGGCGCGGGTGCGCGGCGTAGAGCTGGACGGTCATCTCAGTCTGACCGACTGGCTTACGGTGGGTGGTCAGCTCAACTACACTGATGCCGAGTTTACCGATAATCTGGTGTCAGTAGCGGGTGGAGCGCCGGTCGAGTTCGGAACATACCCGGACGTCGCGAAATGGTCTGGCGCAGCTTTCGCCAGCACGAATTTCGAGCTTTCGCCGCGTTTCGACCTTTCGCTGCGTGGAGATGTCTATGCGCAGTCCAAAGTCTATTACGTGTCGACAGCAAACCTTAATCCCGGAGCGGTTCTGCCGGGCTATGCGCTGGTGAACCTGCGTGCGCAGATAACTGACAACGATACTGGCTTCAGTCTGGCCGCGATCGCGAAGAACGTTACGAAGAAACAGTATTGGGTCGGTGGTGTCGCCCTGGGTGAGCTGTTCCAGACCAACAGCGCAGTTCCCGGCACACCGCGGACCTGGATGCTGGAGGGACGATACAAGTTCTGAACATACCACGTCGCATAGATAAACCACGCTCCGGCCATTGCTGAACAATGGCTGGAGCGTGCTCGGGCTGCGTATCGTGGTTTTCAGTCTGGCCGCCTGATCCTGCATTATCGCGCGAGCCTGGGCCTATTGATCACGCGGCTGGGCAGCGACTGATTATCGACGATGCACCGCTCAGAGCCTGACCCGAAAGTGTCGGGCTGATGCGATGGTGCTCTCGAAGTCTTTGGCGAGGTGGCGGTTCCGGCCTGACCAGGCGAAGGTTCTCTCGACCGCGCAGCGGCGTGGCGAGACCTCGGAGCCCTGCTCTTTGCCGGATCGCTTGATGACCTCGACAGTCCCCTGCCCGAGACGGGCGATGCCGCTCTTCAGTTTTGGTTCTGGATAACCGCCATCAGCGAACAGATGCCTTAGCCATGGGAGGGATGTAACGATCTCGGCCAGCACCAGTGGAGCTCCGTCGCGGTCCTGAATATCGGCCGTGTGGATCACGCCATGAACCGGATTGCCGTCGGTATCGGTGATGATGTGGCGCTTGCGACCCTTTACCTTCTTACCTGCGTTATAGCCCATTTCGCTACTTCAGTTTTTCGTCTGAGATCAGTCGTCCGGTTGTGATGGTGTGCGTTGGGTGACTGCACGTGGGCACCTGCGCGCGCGAGCGCGTTGCCTGGCAAAGGATAGTGGGGCGCTGGCTGGAATGCGATGGTTATCGGGGTTTGGCCGCATATCTACGAGCCGTAATTCAAATCCTTTAACCTGTCCCACACTGCCTGTGCGACTGTGCCGATCGTCACATCCCGGCGACGCATTAAATAATGTTCAGCCCGCACGGGCGGGTAGCCTTCGACATTAAGCCGGACGAGGCTCCCTTCGTCCAGTTCTTGCTGGATCATGTGCTGGGGCATGCCGCCCCATCCCATATTTGCAAGCAGGACATCCTTCTTCGTAGCGAAATCCGACACAGTCCATCGCAACCCGCCGGGCAACAGGCCCCGGCTCTGCTTGTTGGCTGATCCGCTGTCTGAAACAACGATCTGGATATGCGATTGCATTTCCGCATCAGACTTGACGCTGCTTCCGTGCGCCGCAGGAAAATCGGGGTGTGCAACGGGCAGGATCGTTACAGATGCAAGTGGCAGGGCCTCAACCCGATCCAGCGGCACGCCATCCAGCGTGGAGATCGCGATTTGCACCTCATCAGCCAGCAGTTTTTCCAGCGATCCCCCCATATTGTCGCGCGCGACCCGGATATGCGTTGCCGGATACCGTGAGGTCATTTCACCGATCAGCCCCAGGATGGGCGAAAACGGAAAGGTTGCTGTGACGGTCAGGGCCACTTCGGCCTCCTGTTCGGAAACCAGGGTTCTGGCAATGGATTTCAGATCTTGCATGCGTTGCAGAACGCGGAGGGAATGCCGGTAAAAAACCTCGCCTTTCTCGGTCAGCTCAGGGCGATAACTTTCGCGAGACAACACCGTAAAGCCAAGCTCATCTTCAAGCTTCTTCAGCATATGGCTGATCGCGGACTGCGCTTTGTTCAAATGGTCCGCGGCGCCTCTGAAGGTACCCTGCCCGACAATCGCATGCAGAACGATGAGCTGTTCCAACGTCAAGGCGCTGCTCCAGTTGATCTGTTTTATAGATCATTATCGTGAATAATCGATATTATCAAATGATCTGCCCCGCTCCTAGGTTTGTTGAAAGCAAACGAGGAGAACCAGGATGACACCACATAACATGCGCATCATTCACCGCGGCGATCTGCCCCTTGGCGGATTCGCGGGTATCGTTGAAACACGGATGGTAATGCACCCCGGACTATGGCGAGAGGCCAGAGATCGCACTGACGTAAGCCACGGCCTAGGCGATTTCGTGTATCTGGCTTCGGGTTATTTCAAGGCTGGCGACGGTGCGCCAATGCACCCCCACAAAGACGTCGATATCGTCAGCTTTATTCCCAATGGGGCTGTCGGGCATGAGGGAACAATGGGCCATGGCACGTCGATCCATGGGCCGGGTGTTCAGGTGCAGCGGGCAGGCACGGGCATTCAACATGCCGAATTCAGCCTGAACGGCCAAAAGGCGGATCTGGTTCAGATCTGGTTCCTGCCCCCGGAAAAGGGCCTTGCACCGGCCTACCAGGATTTCACCCTGAGGAAGGGGGAGATGACCACAGTGCTTGGCGGCAGCGGCGACACGTTCAAAAACGCCATGACCTGTCAGATTGGTCTGCTCGAACCCGGCGACAGGATTGCGACACGTCACCGCTTCATTGCTTTCATCAGTGACGGCGAAGCATTTGCAAGCGGAACGCCGGTCAGCGCAGGTGACATCGTGGAGGGCGACGGACTTGAGCTTGTCACCGAAACCGGATGCGATCTGGTTTTGATACAATACACTGAAACATTTCAATAAAGCCGATCCGACCCCCGGAAATTATCGCGTTTGGTGCTGGCGCCAGCACCAAATGCATCAGTCAACCACCCCCGATCCGCAGCGGATCGCCGTTCCCCGCTTTCCACAGGTTGCCCACTTCCCCGTCAGCGGCGTCCTCGCTATCAGCCTGCGCGACTGATTCATCCAGACTTCCCGGAGATACACCTTATGGCCGAAGCCGAATCCACCGATGACCGCCTGCGCCTTCTGATTGAGCGCGTCGAACGCCTTGAGGAAGAGAAGAAAGGCATCGCCGATGATATTCGCGATGTCTATGCCGAAGCAAAAGCGGTTGGTTATGATGTGAAGATCATGCGTCAGATCGTGCGGCTGCGTAAGATGAATGCGGATGACCGTGCAGAGATGGAAGCGGTGCTCGATACATATAAGGCCGCGCTTGGGCTTGGTTGATCGCTGCGCCGCGTCTGCGTTTGCCCGAACAGCGCAAAACCGCTAGGGGCTGCGGCCAGAACATCGTTTTGCCGGGCAAAACCGGGTTGCAATTCATTCTGGGGTAGAGATGGCAGGCCATTCCAAATTCAAGAACATCATGCATCGCAAGGGCGCGCAGGACAAAAAGCGCTCTGCCATGTTTTCCAAACTGTCGCGCGAAATCACCGTCGCTGCAAAAATGGGCGCGCCCGATCCTGATATGAACCCGCGTCTGCGGCTGGCCGTGAACAATGCCAAATCGCAGTCCATGCCCAAGGACAATATCCAGCGCGCGATCGACAAGGCCAGCGCCAACGAAGGCGATGATTATGAAGAGCTGCGCTATGAAGGCTTCGGGCCGGGCGGCGTTTCGCTGATCGTTGAAGCGCTGACCGACAACCGCAACCGCACCGCAACCAGCGTGCGCACCGCATTTTCCAAGAACGGCGGCAATCTGGGCGCATCGGGATCGGTGAGCCACGGGTTTGAGCGGCTGGGCCTGATTGTCTATCCGGCGTCCGTCGGCAGCGAGGACAAGGTTCTCGAAGCGGCGATGGACGCGGGCGCGGACGATATCCAGTCCGGCGATGAAGAGCATGAGATCTGGACTGCGGGCGACGATCTGCACGAAGTGTCCAGCGCGCTTGAAAAGGCGCTGGGCGAAGCGGCAACGGTTAAGCTGGCATGGAAACCGACTTTGACGGTCGATGTCAGCGAAAGCGATGCACAGACGCTGTTCAAGCTGCTTGACGTGCTTGACGACGATGATGACGTGCAGACCGTCTGGGGCAACTACGAAGTGGCTGATGAGATCATGGAGAAGCTGGGGTGATCCGGCGCTCCTGCAATAGCGGGAGGATCGGCTGATCATCATCGGCCTCGACCCCGGCCTTGGTTGCACGGGCTGGGGGGTTATCGCCAGATCGGGCAGCCGCCTGTCGCACATCGCTAACGGGCAGGTGCGCACCGATGCAAAGGCATCGTTGGCACAGCGGCTGCTGACGCTTGATCGCGAACTGACCGATATCATCGCAACGCACCAGCCCGATAGCGGCGCGGTTGAAGAGGTGTTCGTCAACACCAATCCGCAATCGACGCTGAAACTGGGGCAGGCGCGCGGCGTGTGTCTGCTGGCGCTGGCGCGCGCGGGCATGCCGGTGGGTGAATATGCCGCGCGGCTGGTCAAGAAAGCGCTGGTCGGCACCGGCAGAGCGGAAAAAGGCCAGATTCAGGCGATGCTGCAAATCCTGCTGCCGGGCGTGAAACCGGCGGGCGCGGATGCCGCTGATGCGCTGGCTGTTGCGATCACCCACGCCAACATGGCGAAAGCGCTGTGACTGGCGCAGGCCGCTGCGATTGTAACAGGGGCTGGCGCCCTCCGCTATTCCATGCCAAGAACAAACCATGATCGCAAAGCTGACAGGCACTCTGGATGAGGGCGGACCGGACTGGGCCGTGATTGACGTTTCGGGCGTCGGCTATCTGGTCCATTGTTCCGCCAAGACGCTGGACGGGCTGGGTATTTCGGGCGATACCGTAACAATCTATACCGAACTTCAGGTTTCCGAAAACGATATGCGCCTGATCGGTTTTGCCAGCGCCGATGAACGGGAATGGTTCCGGCTGCTCAAAGGCGTTCAGGGGGTTGGCTCCAAAATGGCGCTGGCAGTGCTTTCTGCTCTTTCGATCGCAGAAGTGCAGGCGGCGTGCGCCAATGGCGATGCCGCGCAAGTCGCCCGTGCACAAGGCGTGGGTCCAAAACTGGCGGGCCGGATTGTCAACGAACTGAAGGAAAAGGCCGGCGTCATGCCCGCCGGCGCGGATGCGGCCGGCACGCCGGGTGCGCCGGTGTTGCCGCAAGGCTCGGCCACGTACGATGCTGTCTCCGCGCTTCAGAACCTCGGCTTCAAACCCGCCGTGGCAACCAGCGCCGTGGCCGGTGCGATCAACGAACTGGGCGAAGATGCCAGCGAGGCGGATCTGATCCGCGTGGCGCTGAAAAGGGCAGCGGGGTGAGTGCAGCCGCAACATTATTAGCGGCTGTGCTGGGTGCGTTGGCTGCCGGTGGGTATGACCATTGCCTACGAAGGAAGGATCGCAAAGAGGAACATTCCGCAATATTGAACGCCATATGTTCAGAGGTTTCGACGATCTGTGAATTAGTTCGGCGAGGAGATTACATCAGAAAGATTGATGAGATTCTCCTCATGAACCTACAAAATCGGGTGGCTACACTTACGGTTGTCCATCAGTTCAAAGTTTATTTGGCACAGAATTATTTCAACGTTTTTGAATCACTCTCTCCAAAGCTTGGATACCTTTCGTCGGTAAATGTTCGAGAAATCGTCAGATTTTATGGAATGGCAAAGATCGCCATAGACTGCCTTCACAAAGATGCCTTTGACTATGCCGCTCACGAGTTAGAGGACGCCATCGAAAATTTTGAGCTGGCGAAAACGGCATTGAGTGCGATGCTCGAACTTGGTGACCAGATCGTCCAATTTCCGCAGGCGCGTCATTAGCCATGACCGATAATCCCATCCTCACTCCCGATCGCCAGCCGGAAGACCCGGATGCGGCGTTGCGCCCGAAAACCTTGCAGGAATTCGTCGGGCAGGCGGCGGCGAAGGACAATCTTCGGGTGTTCATTGAAAGCGCAAAATCGCGTCAGGAGGCGATGGATCATGTGCTGTTTTTCGGCCCGCCGGGGCTGGGCAAGACGACACTGGCGCAGATCGTCGCGCGTGAGCTGGGGGTTGGGTTTCGGGCCACGTCCGGGCCGGTGATCGCCAAATCGGGCGATCTGGCGGCGTTGCTGACCAATCTTGAAGAAGGCGATGTCCTGTTCATTGACGAGATTCACCGGCTTAATCCGGTGGTGGAGGAAGTGCTCTATCCGGCGATGGAGGATCGCGCGCTTGACCTTATCATTGGCGAAGGGCCATCGGCACGCTCTGTCAGGATCGATCTGCCGCCGTTCACGCTGGTGGGGGCGACGACGCGGCAAGGCTTGCTGACGACACCGCTGCGCGATCGCTTCGGCATTCCCGTGCGGCTTAATTTCTATACCGTGCCAGAGCTTGAGCGGGTTGTGACGCGCGGGGCATCGCTGCTGGGGATGGCGGTGGAGCCAGACGGCGCGACCGAGATCGCACGCCGCGCGCGCGGCACCCCGCGTGTTGCCGGACGGCTGATGCGCCGGGTGCGCGATTTTGCCCATGTTGCCGGGAATGAGCGGGTAACGCGCGCGATTGCCGATGATGCGCTGACCCGGCTTGAAGTGGATGCGCTGGGGCTGGATGCGATGGACCGGCGTTATCTGACGATGATCGCGGATATCTACAAAGGCGGCCCGGTCGGGATTGAAACGCTGGCCGCGGGCCTGTCTGAGCCGCGCGATACGATTGAGGAAGTGATCGAGCCGTTCCTGATCCAGCTTGGTCTGGTCGCCCGCACCGCACGCGGGCGTTGCCTCAACGATGGCGGCTGGAAGCATCTGGGGCTGGCACCGCCAATTGAGGATCGTGGTGGCTTTTTCGATTGATGTTTCGTTGGTGATTGGGTGCAGACCAGTTCCGTTTTGGGACAATGGTCAACGCGCAAGACGAAATTAACCACGAATCTCACATTGGGACGCCTGAAAGACGGTTAACACCATTGTCCCGTTAACAACTCTCTGCGTTTTTGGTGGCAGATAAAGCGTCTGTTTCGACTGTCCGTTCCGCGGCAGCGCGAGGAAAACAAGAGAGAGCAACATCTATGTCTGTCCGGATGGCCCTAGCGAAATTGTCTGCATGTGCAGCAGGCTGTGCCGTTGTCGGCGGAGGCGCGGTTCATGTGGCTGAAGCACCGGCCAAAGAGAACCAGTACCGCAAGATCAAGCAGGTCAAGCAGGCCAAGCCGAAAAAAGTTCGCCGTGCAGAGGCACCGCGCAAGACCAAACGTATCCGCCGGGTTATCAAGAAAACGACCTGCTGCGAAAAGCAGCCGGAAATGGCGATGGTGCCGCTGCCGCCACCATATATTCCGCCGCCGCCCCCACCACGGATTGAGTCCGGCGGCGGAGGTGTTCCGGTTGTGATCGGCGGCGGCGGTTTTGGCGGCTTCGGTGGCGGCTTCTTCGGTGGCTTCTTCGGCGGCGGGTCTTCGGGTGGCGGAAGCGTTGTCATCTCATCGACGACAAGCGGCGGTTCCACGTCCACGTCTTCGGGCGGTTCGGGGGGGTCATCCACGTCCACCTCGACAGGCGGCTTTACGTCGACTGGCGGCTCCACATCCACATCAACCGGCGGTTTCACGTCAACGGGTGGCTCCACCTCCACCTCGACTGGCGGCATCACGTCCACGTCGACCACGGGCGGCATCAGCTCAACGACAACGTCAAGTTCGGGTGGATCGTCGTCGTCCTCGTCGTCCAGCTCTTCCTCGTCCTCGTCATCGAGTTCTTCGTCATCCTCTTCGTCAAGCGGCGGAAGCACGGGCGGCAAGCCGGGTTGCGGCAAGAAGCATTGCGGTGGATCGACAGGCGGAAGCACGGGCGGTTCTAGCTCTGGCGGGTCTTCGTCTTCTGGCGGGTCTTCGACCTCGGGCGGGTCTTCGACCTCGGGTGGCTCTTCAACCTCGGGTGGCTCTTCAACCTCAACGTCGGGCGGATCGAGCAGTTCAAGCTCGTCGTCGTCCAGTTCTTCCAGTTCATCGTCGTCCAGCTCGTCTTCGGGTGGTTCGACCACATCGGGCGGCGCGACATCGGGCGGATCGACGACATCGGGCGGATCGTCTTCAACGACGTCCAGTTCTTCAACATCCTCGAGCACGTCCAGCTCAACATCATCGTCAACGTCGTCTTCGACCAGTTCGACTTCCAGCGGCGGAACGACCAGTTCCACCTCTGGCGGACATGAAGTTCCGGCTCCGCCGATGATGATTCTGTTTGGCATGGCCGCCGCGGCAATTCTCGGTCGTCGGCGCCTCAGCCAGAAGAAGGTTGCCTGAACGGATCCCCAACACCGGTCAGGCGAACAGCGGGGGGCGGTGCGCAACAGCATCGCCCCATTTTTTGGCGGTCAGAACGTTTTGCGTTCAGGCTGGCGCGAATGAAAAAGCAACGCTCATGCGCCGCGCGGGCCTATCGCGGCTTCCGATCCCGATTGATCGAAAAACGTTATAGTTGCCCTGAAGATCAGGGAAGCGCGGGTGCGCCAGTCACCCAGTCGTTCTCGATGTCCGTGATCGAAACCACTCCGGCAAGTTCCCAGACATTGCCATAACCATAGCCGTGCAGGTTGATGAACGTGGGTATGTTCAGCGCCAGCGGAGCGCGTTTTGAGACGACGGGCGGAATGTTGTCGCTGAAGTTGTTATTGCAGTAGATGTAGATCCGCCGGTCGGTATCCTCGCCCAGAACTTCGCGAAGTTTTTCGTCGGTGAACTCGCTGAATGGCAGGTTCACCGCGCCGCGCAAATGCCCGCGCGCGAAATCAGCGGCCGAGCGGGTATCGAGCAGAACCGCGCCGGGCGCGCGCGACTGGCTGACAAACATCGACCAGCCCATGCGGCGCATGCGGCGGACGGGCGCCAGATCCTGAACCAGCTGGGTGAACCCGTCATAGTCAATCCGGGAGTTTGCTCCGGCAACGGCGATCGTAACCGGCTGGGCTGGCACCTGCGAGATCGCGGGCGCGCCGATGCCGGCGATACAGCCGATGGTCAGCAGCGATCGGAAGAGGTGCGAGATAACCTGTCTGTTCATGTGCCCGGACATGCGCCGTTCGCCCTAAATGCAGGCTGAACGGCGCCGTCCGATCACATATGTCTTCCGTCAGGCCGCGAGCTTGCGCAACACATATTGCAGGATGCCGCCGTTCATGAAGTATTCGATCTCATTGGCGGTATCGATGCGGCACAGCGCGTTGAACGTGAATGTGGTGCCGTCCTTGCGGGTGACCTGCACGGTGACATCCTGACGCGGCTTGAGATCGGCAACGCCGGTGATGGTGAAGCTGTCATCACCCGACAGTTCAAGCGTTTCGCGCGTATCGCCATCCTTGAACTGGAGCGGAAGGACGCCCATGCCGACAAGGTTGGAACGGTGAATGCGCTCAAAGCTCTCCACGATCACCGCGCGCACGCCCAGCAGGTTGGTGCCCTTGGCAGCCCAGTCACGGCTGGAGCCGGTGCCATATTCCTTGCCGCCGATAACCACCAGCGGCGTTCCGTCGGCCTTGTGCTTCATCGCTGCGTCGTAAATCGGCATCTGTTCGCCGTTGTAGGTTGTTTCGCCGCCTTCGACACCCGGAACCATTTCGTTCTTGATGCGGATGTTGGCGAATGTGCCGCGCATCATCACTTCGTGATTGCCACGGCGCGAGCCATAGGAATTGAAATCTGCTTTCGAAACCTGATGGCTCTTGAGGTATGCGCCGGCCGGGCTGTCTTCCTTGATCGATCCCGCCGGGCTGATGTGATCGGTGGTGACCGAATCGCCCAGAATCGCCAGCGGCCTGGCATCGACGATATTCGCGACCGGAGCCGGGGTCATTTCCATGCCATCGAAGTAGGGTGGATTGGCGACATAGGTCGATCCGGCGCGCCACTGATAGGTTTCCGAGCCGGTGACATCGATTTTCTGCCAGTGCTCATCGCCTTTATAGACATCGGCATAGCGGGCCGCGAACATGTCGCGGTCAACACATGACGCGATCGTCGACGAGACTTCCTCGTTCGAAGGCCAGATATCTTTCAGGAACACATCGGAACCGTCATCCGCCTGGCCGATCGGCGTGGTGATGAAATCATCGGTTACCGTGCCTTTGAGCGCATAGGCAACGACCAGCGGCGGCGAGGCGAGATAGTTCGCGCGCACGTCCGGGCTGACGCGGCCTTCAAAATTGCGGTTGCCTGAAAGCACCGATGCGGCAACGATGTTATTTTCGTTGATCGCCTTGCTGATCGGCGGGGCCAGCGGGCCGGAGTTTCCGATGCAGGTGGTGCAGCCATAGCCGACAAGGTTGAAGCCCAGCGCGTCGAGATCGTCCTGAAGGTTTGCTTTTTCGAGATAGTCGGTAACGACCTGCGATCCGGGCGCGAGCGAGGTTTTCACCCAGGGTTTGGGCTTCAGGCCTTTTTCATGCGCTTTTTTGGCAACCAGCCCGGCAGCCACCATCACGCTGGGGTTCGATGTGTTGGTGCAGCTGGTGATTGCGGCGATCATCACGTCGCCGTCGCCAATGTCGAAATCCTTGCCTTCAACGGGCACGCGCGATGCTTCCTTGCTGTAAAGCTTTGAAAGATCGCCATTGAAGCTGTCATCGACTTCGGGAAGGGCGATGCGGTCCTGCGGTCGCTTGGGGCCTGCAAGAGAGGGGACAACCGCGCCCATATCAAGGTCGAGCGTGTTGGTGAAAATCGGCTCATTCGCCGGATCGAACCACATGCCCTGTTCGCGCGCGTATGCTTCGACCAGAGCGATCTGATCTTCATCGCGGCCGGTGAGGCGCATGTAATCGAGCGTTTTGTCGTCAATGCCGAAAAAGCCGCAGGTTGCGCCATATTCGGGCGCCATGTTGGCGATTGTTGCCCGGTCGGCCAGCGAAAGTGCGGCAACGCCCGGACCGTAGAATTCGACGAAACGGCCCACCACGCCAACTTCGCGCAGCATCTGCACGCATGTCAGCACCAGATCGGTGGCGGTGACACCTTCCGCCAGTGCGCCGGTGAGCTTGAAACCGACGACTTCGGGTATCAGCATCGAAACCGGCTGGCCGAGCATCGCGGCTTCGGCTTCGATACCGCCGACACCCCAGCCCAGCACGCCAAGGCCGTTGATCATCGTGGTGTGGCTGTCGGTGCCCACGCAGGTATCGGGATAGGCGACCGTCGCGCCCGAGGGATCTTCGCTTGACCATACGCCCCGGCCGATGTGTTCCAGGTTCACCTGATGGCAAATCCCCGTTCCCGGCGGCACCGCGCTGAAATTGTCCAGGCTTTTCGATCCCCACTTGAGGAAGTCATAGCGCTCCATGTTGCGTTGGTATTCGATCTCCACGTTGTTTTCGAACGCCTTGGGGTGGCCGAACTCGTCAACCATCACCGAGTGATCGATTACCAGATGCACCGGAACCTGCGGATTGATGCTCGATGTATCGCCGCCGAGTTTCGAAATCGCATCGCGCATCGCCGCCAGATCGACCACGCATGGCACGCCGGTGAAATCCTGCAGCAGCACGCGCGAAGGACGATACTGGATTTCGGGATGGGGCGCTGTCGGGCTTTTCTGCCAGTCGGCAATGGCCTGAATGTCATCGGTGGAAACGGTGAACCCGCCATCTTCGAAGCGGAGCAGGTTTTCCAGCAGCACTTTCATCGAAAACGGAAGCCGCGAGACATCGCCGATCTTCTCGGCTGCCTTGTTCAGTGAATAATATGCCACTTCCTTGCCACCCGCATTCATCGTGCTGCGTGTGCCGAGTGTGTCCTGTCCGACCTGGGTCATGGATGTGTTTCCCCTTTGTGATGGTATTCCTGCGATCGCGCCGAGGCAGTCGCCGTCAAATGGTGCAATGCAATGCCTGAAATTGTCGCACTGCCGATGCGCGTTCCGGTGGCCAAGGTCAAGGGTTTACGGCCTACAAAACCGTCTGTTCGGTCTGTTTTCGGGCTGCAATCCAGCAACCGATCACGATCAGGATCGCGCCCAGAATTGTCGCGGAGCTGACATGCTCGCCAAACCAGAGCCAGCCGAACAGCGCGGCCCACAGGAATCCGGTGTATTCAATCGGCACCAATGCCTGTGCCTCTTCGCGCGCGTAACCCCACGAAAGAAAGCCCAGCGCAATCGTGGCAAAGACCGCCCCGGCGAAAATATCGCGCAAGGCCGCATGGCTTGGCCACTGCGCCAGCCACGGCGCAAGGGTGAGGAAAATCAGCCCGACGAACAGGTTCTGAAACAGGGCGACTTCAACCGGGTTGGCAAGCAACGCCAGTTTGCGTTGCAGGATCAGGTTGAACGCATAGAGAACCGCGGAAACCAGTATCGCGGCCATGCCGTACATTGCATCTTCGCTAAAATCGCCGCTGCCAAATCGCGCCGCGCCGATGATCAGCACACCGGCAATACCAAGCAGAGAGGCTATGATCGCGCTTGGCCGGATCGTTTCTTTCAGCAGCAGCGCGGCAAGATACAGGGCGATAAGCGGCGCGATGAATGAAATCGCGATGGCTTCGGCAATCGGGATGCGCACCAGTCCAAAGAAGAACAGCGTGGCCATCACCGCGACGACGGCTGATCTTTGCATATGAACCCTGAACCCCTCCGGGCTGGGCATCGGCCGCCCCAGAACAAGCCACACCGGGAACACCAGACAGGCACCGATCAGGTTGCGCAGCAACAGGGCGTTGTAGACACCCGCCTCTATCGAAGCGCCTTTCATCACCGCGTCCATCGCGCTGAACGTGGCGATACCGATGGCGACGGACAGAAACGGCAAAATGTTACGGCGGCTGGTCATTGCGGCTACCCGTCTTGCTCGGCCTGACGTATTGCGCAAGCAATTCATCGCAGGCTCAGCAATGATTTGCGATGAATGGTGTCAGCCGGATCAAATCTGGCTATATCTATCTGACTTGAAAACAAATTGCCCGCGCCAGCGGATAGGACATTTCGCCGATGACACCAGTTCTTGAATTTCGCCGGATGCTCGCATGTGGTTGTGCCGTAGTGCTTTTCGCTGGCCAGCCCGCATGGGCGGAACCCGAAGCGCAGCCGGAGCAGCCCCAAACAGACGAACTGGAAGATGGCGCGACGCAGCCGGTGGATGAACCTGCCGATACTGCGGAAGTGGACACGCCGGAGGTGTCGCCCGAAACTGCGGTAACAGGCGATCTGGGGCCGGTGGTCCAGCCGCTGCCCGATCTTGAGCCGGTGATGCACTGGGGACAATACGATGCAATGGCGCTGCTCTCTGCAATCGAGGCAATTGGCAGCGAAGGGCTGATCCCGGCGGACTATCAGCCAGAAGCATTGCGTGCCGCGATTGCCGCTGGTGAAAACGATGCACTTGATGTGCAGGCCAGCAGGTCGTTCACCTGGCTTGTTGAGGATATGCGCGACGGGCGCACGCCGATGCCCGCGCGCGTGCAGTGGTTTGCCGAAGATCCCGATACCGAACGTCTGCCCACCGCGCGGCTGATGGCCAGGGCGCTGACCAGCCATGATGTCGGTGGTGTCATAGCCAGTCTGGCGCCGACTCACCCTGATTATGGCGCGCTCAAGGCGGCCTTGGCGCTGACGCCGGAAACCGAGCCGGAACGGCGCGCCCTGATACAGGCAAATATGGACAGGTGGCGCTGGCTCGCGCGCGATCTGGGCAAGGCCTATCTCATCACCAATGTCCCGGAATTCCAGCTGCGCCTGACGGTGAAAAACAAGATCATCCGCACCTATCGCACGGTGGTTGGCAAGCCGGGGCGCACGGCGACACCGCAACTTGCCGAAACCGTGTCCGCCGTGGTGTTCAACCCGACGTGGACGGTGCCGCAGTCGATCGTCAAAGGCGAAGGGCTGGGCGCAAAGGTGCTCAACAATCCGGGCTGGGCGCGGGCCAAGGGATATAAGGCAACGCGCGGGGCGAATGGCTATATCGGCGTCGTCCAGCGGCCCGGCCCCGGCAATGCGCTGGGCCTGATGAAGATCGACATGCCCAATCCTCATGCGATCTATTTTCACGACACGCCATCGAAGGCGCTGTTCAACCGCGAAGTCCGTGCGTTCAGCCATGGCTGCATCCGCACCGAGCGCGCGGTTGAGCTGGGGATGACGATCGCCATGCTTGGCGCAGGCATGAGCCCGGCAGAAGCTGCGGACATATCCAGTTCTCGCAAATACACGAAAGTTGAGATGGATCGGACGTTCCCGGCTTACATCACCTACAAGACGATGGGCGTCGACATTGACGGCAATCTGCGCTCGTTTGCCGATATCTATGGCCGCGACAAACCGGTGCTCGACAGTTTTGCGCAGCCGCGCCAGCGCAAGACGGAGCAGCGCAAGAGCGATGAGCCGATCATCCAGCTGGACAACCCGCTATAGGGTTTGCGCTTCGTTCGGCAGCGATTGCGCTCCTGGCCCTGCCTTGGGCACCGCATCAATGCGCCCGGATAACGTCCAGAAACTGATCGCCATAGGCTTCCAGCTTGCGCGCGCCGACGCCGCCGATTTCGCCCATTTCGGAAAGGCTGGTCGGCCGCTTTGCAGCCATTTCGCGCAAGGTTGAATCGTGGAAAATCACATAAGGCGGAACCCCGCCCTGTTCGGCCAGCTCGCGGCGCAGCGCGCGCAAGGCATCGAACAGCGGATCGCCAACCGGGTTGGGCTCCTGCTGCGATCCGCGTGATTTGCGCTGTTTCGACTTTTTCGGCGGTTTGACGATCAGCAGCGCTTCCTCGCCCCGCAGGATATCGCGCGCCTTGCCAGCCAGTGCCAGTCCGCCATGTTCGTTGGCGATCAGGCAGCCGCGCGCCTGCAAAGCGCGGGCCACGGGGCGCAGGATCAGCGCTTCTTCCGGCTCAAGTATTCCGAACACCGAAAGCTGATCGTGCCCGCGCTGGAGAATGCGATCATCGCTTGCGCCGGTCAGCACCTTTTGCAGATGGCCGATGCCGAAGCTCTGCCCGGTGCGATAGGCGGCGGAAAGCAGCTTCTGGGCGACCGTGCTGGCGTCGGTTACGTCGGCGGGTTCAAGGCAATTATCGCAATTGCCACATTTCTCCGGCGGGTTTTCGCCAAAATGGCGCAGCAGGATCGCGCGGCGGCAGGCGGCGGTTTCAACCAGCGTCGCCAGTGCATCAAGCCGGGTGCGTTCGCTTGAGAGGCGCGCGTCACCCACTTCGCTCAGCCGCTGGCGCGCGCGCGCAAAATCGTCCGCGCCCCACAGCATCACCGCCATGGCCGGATCGCCATCCCGGCCCGCACGTCCGGTTTCCTGATAATAGGCTTCGATCGATTTGGGCAGGCCTGCATGGGCGACAAACCGCACATCGGGTTTGTCGATGCCCATCCCGAAAGCAACCGTGGCAACGATCACCATGTCTTCCGATGCCACGAACGCGGCCTGATTGGCGGCACGCACTTCCGGGCTGAGGCCTGCATGATAAGGCAGGACCGGGCGTCCATCCGCGCTCAGCGTTTCGGCCAGCTTTTCCACTTTTGCGCGAGTTGGCGCATAGATGATGCCGGGCCCCGGCTGTTCGGCCAGCAAGGTTTTGAGCTGGCGGGCGGGATTGTCGCGCGGGCGCACCATATAGCGGATGTTCGGGCGATCGAACCCGGCAACGATCAGCCCGTCTTCGCCAATACCAAGCTGGTGCAGAATATCCGCGCGCGTGTGTTCGTCGGCGGTGGCCGTCAGCGCCAGGCGGGGCACATGCGGAAAACTGTCAAGAACGGGTTTCAGCCCGCGATAGTCGGGCCGGAAATCGTGGCCCCATTCGGACACGCAGTGGGCTTCGTCTATTGCAAACAGGCAGAGCCGCGCCTGATCGAGCAACTGGCGGAAATGCGGCTGGCTGGCGCGTTCCGGCGCAACATAAAGCAGGTCCAGCTCACCGGCGCGGAACCGGTCCACCGTATCGGCGCGGTTGGTATCGGCGCTGGTCAGGGTTGCGGCGCGAATGCCGTTGGCGGATGCGGCGCGCAGCTGATCGTGCATCAGCGCGATCAGCGGCGAGATGACCACGCAGGTGCCGTCCAGCATCACCGAAGGCAGCTGATACGTCAGCGATTTGCCCGCGCCTGTGGGCATCACCGCCAATGTGGAATTGCCTGCCAGCACGCGCTCGATCACGGTCTGCTGTGCACCGCGAAACGCGGAAAAGCCGAAAGTGGCATGCAGCGCTTCAAGCTGGTTTGTGGCAGGTATGGTTGAAACTTCGGACACGGCCCGAACGGTTAAACCCATAAAGCCATCGGGGCGAGGGGCGCGGGCCACCCCCTCCACAGGTCTGGCTGAAAATTCCGCAAATTCCGCAATTTCCATGGTTTCTGACGGCTTGGCCAATAGTTGCCAAAAAATTCACCTTATTCGCCTAGAACCCAGGCAATTGCATGGTTCTGGAGTTAAACGATGGCGAGATACGCTTTTTCGGCGTCTTTCCTTATCCTTACGCTGGTGCTGGCGCTGATGGCGGCGCTGGCGCTTGGCGCATTCCCGCTGGCCGGATCGGCAAGTATGGTTCTTGGTGTTCAGGAAGCTTTGCATTCAGGGCTTGTCAGGCCGCTTGGCAAACCGCTGGCGGTGGGGATTGTCCTGTTCCTTGGCCTGTGGCCGACATTCGTGATTTTCGGGCAGGCTTTGCGTGAGAGATCGGCCGCGTCCGCCCGAGATCGTGAGCCGGAGGCACAAGCCGCTGAGGAGCAGCCGGAATCGGCAGGTGACGTGGCGGAGGAGCCGGTCGCGATCACCGCGCTTGATCGCATAACCCGGCGACACCGTGATCCCGACCCTGAAGACATGGCGGAACCTGTCGGCGTTGCGGGGGGTGAGGCGCCGGAAACAGAACCGGCGGATATCCCCGATCCGTTTCGCGAAACGGAAGCGGAGATCGAAACAGATACCGATCCCGATGCTGAACCGGAACCCGAGCCCGAGCCCGAGCCCGAGCCCGAGCTAGAGGCCGGTGAACCCGTCGTGCCGCATGATGATGTCAGCCCGGCCAGTGCGGATGACAATGGCGAAGATGATGATGTCGCGCCTGAATTTGGCGATGCCGCGCGCATTGATGACGGTCCGCACGGTGAAACCGGCGAAACGCCATTTCCGGCGGACGATGTGGCGCCTGAAACCTGGTCCGACGAAGATATTCAGCCGTCTGATTTCGGTCTGGACGGAGACGGCCTCGATAGTGAAGCGGCATTTACGTCTCACCTGCCCGTAGCGCCCGCGCCGGGAACTGAGGTGAAAGACAAACGGTCTCCCGATCGCGCATATGCTTCGCTTGCGGGGGTGTTGTCATACGCTGACGATAACGAGGATATCGAGGACGATGAGCAGGATGATGAACAGGCGGACGATGCCTTGCGTCCGGCGTGGCTTGACGATGTGGAGCGGCAGGCCATCGTTATGCGTCGGCAGGTGCCGCCTCCGGCGAATCCCGGTCTGAGCTATTACGGCGGCGTGCCGATCGTGCCGCCGGGGTTTGAATGGCCGGTCGCCAGGGTTAAAGGCGATGAAGTACCGCTGCACTTTTTGATGCAGGTCGATCTGTCCGCAATCGCTGACGAGGCGCGGCTGGACATGATGCCCGCCAGCGGCATTTTGTATTTCTTCCTCGATCTGGAACTGGGGCTGCCCACCGGCTATCGCGTGATCCATGCCGATGGCCATGATGCCAGCTGGCATGAGGCGGAAATTCCGAAGAATCTCAGCCCGGTTTATGGCGGTGAATCGCGCTATAGCTGGCCGTGGATCGATTCGGAAAATGCCGAACAAACCGGCTTGCCGCGATTGCTTCCGCTGTGGTTTTTCGAGCCGGTTGTTGCGCATTTGCCCGAAGCCTCTCCGGTGGAGCGCGATGGCGCGAACGGGCCGCGCTGGTGGCCGATCAGCGATAGTGTGGACGATGAACTGGCCGAAGTGCAGGGCGATGAAGTCTGGCCGGTTGAAAGCTCGCCGGTCGATGACGATGGCACTTTGCGGCGCCCTTATCCGAATTTCCCGCCAGACTGGCGCGCGGTTGCCGTCGCTTCTGTTCAGGTTCTGGAGGAACTGCGCAAGCCATCCTTTGCCGATGCCTGCCGCCGGCGCGAACTGAGCGATGAAGATGTGCGCAAGATGCGCGCGCAATGGTCTGCCCAGGCACGCGAGTGTCTGGCATGGGCCAATTCGCACCAGCCGTTCGATCGCGTTTCTGCTGAAGAAGCAGACATGTTCTGGGATTGGTTTCGCGAGCTTGAAGGCGTCAATTGTCTGGTGATCGGCCGTGCTGCCGTCCATTCGGTTGAAGCCACGCTGTCAGCGTCTCCCGAAGCGGATGGCGTGTTCGGCGATGAAGCGCTGGAACTGGTCCGCGCGCGTCATGCACTGGCGGTTTACACGGAGGACGGCCTGATCGTGCCCACCCCGCACCGCATGCTGGCGCCGCCCAGCTATGTGCAGGGCCGGCTTGACGATATTGCGACCAAGGAAATCCTGCTGCTGGAAATAGCGGCAGACGAAGGCGTGGGCTTGCTGTTTGGCGAAGGCGTGTATCAGTTCACGATTGCGCCGGAAGATCTGAAAGCGCGGCGCTTCGATAAAGCGCGGCTGACAGTCAGTTCCTGCTAAAAACCTCTATTCACTCAAGGTTCGGGCGTAGCCAGCGTTCTGCAATGTCCACGTCCATTTCGCGGCGGCTTGCATAGTCTTCAAGCTGGTCGCGCCCGATGCGGGCTACTCCGAAATACTGGCTTTCGGGATGTCCGAAGTAAAATCCTGAAACCGCCGAAGTGGGCAACATCGCCTGACTTTCGGTGAGTGTGATGCCAGCATTCTCCTGCGCGTTCAGCAGATCGAACAGGATCGGTTTCAACGTGTGATCAGGGCAGGCCGGATAGCCGGGCGCGGGGCGGATGCCGCGATATTGCTCGCGGATCAGGGCTTCGTTGGTCAGCTGTTCATCCGGCGCATAGCCCCACAGAGTTGTGCGCACATGGCTGTGGAGCCGCTCTGCAAATGCTTCGGCAAACCGGTCTGCCAGCGCCTTGAGCAGGATTTCGTTGTAATCGTCGTGGGCGGCTTTGAAGCGGGCGATGTGTTCATCAATGCCGTGGATGCCAACGGCAAAGCCGCCGATCCAGTCACCATCTGGATCGATGAAATCCGACAGGCAGAAGTTCGCGCGACCCCGGCTTTTCTTCACTTGCTGGCGCAGGAAGGCAAGGCGGGTGCCATTGTCCAGCAGCACATCATCGCCATCACGCTTGCACGGCCAGAAATTGCATACCCCGCGCGCGGTCAGCCACTTTTCGGCGATGATGGTATCGAGCATCGCCTGCGCATCGGCGAACAGGTTGCGCGCGCTTTCGCCGACGACATCGTCATCGAGGATGGCGGGATAGGTTCCGGCAAGTTCCCAGGCGCGGAAGAACGGTGTCCAGTCAAACGTGTTGCGCAAGTCCGCCAGATCCCAGTCATCGAAAACGTGCTGGCCTGGCTGGGCAGGGGCGGGGGGCTTGTCGGCAAAGTCTGGCGCGTATGAATTTTCCCGCGCTTCAAAAAGCGGCAGGAGATCGGATTTGCCCTTGCTTTCGCGCGATTCGCGGACTTTCTGATAATCAATGGCGACAGATGAAACATATGCATCGGCCTGCGTGTCAGACAGCAATTGCGATGCCACGCCCACCGCGCGGCTGGCGTCGAGCACATGGATCACCGGGCCTTCGTAGGCGGGATCGATCCGCAGCGCGGTGTGAACCTTGCTGGTGGTGGCGCCGCCGATCAGCAGCGGAATTGCCAGATCGGCGCGCTGCATTTCCTCTGCCACCGTCACCATTTCATCCAGCGAAGGCGTGATCAGGCCGGACAGGCCGATAATGTCGGCTTCATTTTCTTTCGCGGTTTCGAGAATGGTCGACCACGGGGCCATCACGCCCATATCGATCACTTCATACCCATTACATTGCAGCACCACACCGACGATGTTCTTGCCGATATCGTGGACATCGCCTTTGACCGTGGCCATCACGATCTTGCCTTTGGCGCGTGCGCCTTCTTCCTTTTCGGCTTCGATATAAGGGATCAGGTGGGCAACGGCCTTTTTCATCACGCGCGCCGATTTCACCACTTGCGGCAGGAACATCTTGCCCGATCCGAACAGGTCACCGACGACATTCATTCCGTCCATCAGCGGACCTTCGATCACCTCGATGGGCCGTCCGCCGGTTTCCTTCATTGCCGCGCGCATTTGCTCTGTATCGTCAACGACATGCGCGTCTATGCCTTTGACCAGTGCGTGTTCGATGCGCTTTTCAACCGGCCAGCCGCGCCATTCCTCCGCGGCTTTTTCTTCCGCTGGGTTGATGCCTTTATAGCTTTCGGCAAGTTCGATCAGCCGTTCGGTGGCGGAAAGTTCGCCTTCGACGGGGCGGTTGAGGATCACATCCTCGCATGCCTCGCGCAGCACCGGATCGATCTGGTCATACACGTCAAGCTGCCCGGCGTTGACGATCGCCATATCCAGCCCGGCGGGTATCGCGTGATACAGGAACACCGAATGCATCGCGCGGCGCACCGTTTCATTGCCGCGAAAGCTGAATGACAGATTTGAAAGCCCGCCCGAGAAATGGACATGCGGGCACGCGGCCTTGATTTCGGCCAGCGCCTCGATGAAATCCAGTCCATACCGATCGTGTTCTTCGATGCCGGTGGCGATGGCGAAAATATTGGGATCGAAGATGATGTCTTCGGGCGGGAAGCCAATGCCTGTCAGCAGCGCATAAGCCCGTTTGCAGATTTCAACCTTGCGGTCTTTGGTGTCGGCCTGGCCGGTTTCATCGAAGGCCATGACAACAACGGCAGCGCCATAATCCATGCAGATGCGCGCGTGTTCAAGAAACTGTTCCTCGCCTTCCTTCATCGAGATCGAGTTGACGATCGGCTTGCCCGAAACGCATTTCATACCCGCTTCGATGACATGGAATTTCGAACTGTCGATCATCACCGGCACGCGGCTGATATCCGGTTCCGCGGTGATCAGCTTGAGGAACGTGGTCATCGCCTCAACCGCGTCGAGCAGGCCTTCATCCATGTTCACATCGATGATCTGCGCGCCGTTTTCCACTTGCTGGCGCGCCACTTCGACTGCGGCGGCATAATCGCCCGCCAGGATCAGTTTTTTGAACCGCGCGGAGCCGGTAACGTTGGTGCGCTCGCCGATATTGACGAAGCGGGCGGTTGATTGGTCTGTCATGTTGGTCCTGTCAGGTCAGGCGGCAATGATGAAGGGTTCAAGCCCGGCAAGCCGGGTCTGGATATCAAGTTCGGGCAGGGCGCGCGGTTTTTCGCCGGTCAGCACTTTGGCAATCGCGGCGATATGCGCGGGCGTGGTGCCGCAGCACCCGCCAACCACGTTGACCAGCCCTTCATCGGCCCATTCGCGGATCAGTTTTCCGGTGGTTTCGGGCAGTTCGTCATACTCGCCCAGCTCATTGGGCAATCCGGCGTTGGGATAGGCCATGATCAGCGTGTCGGTGTCTTTGGACAGTTCGGCAAGGTAGGGCCGCAGTTTGTCTGCCCCGAAAGCGCAGTTCGCGCCGATCGTCAGCGGTTTGAGATGGCGCAATGTATACCAGAACGCCATGATCGTGTGGCCTGAAAGGTTGCGCCCGCTCATGTCGGTGATCGTAAAGCTCAGCATCAGGGGCACGCTTCGCCCGCTCGCCCGTTCGGCTTCAAGCGCGGCAAGGCCGGCGGCTTTGGCGTTGAGCGTGTCGAAACAGGTTTCCACCAGCAGGAAATCCACGCCGCCCGCGATCAGCGCATCGCACTGTTCGCGATATGTGGCTTTCAGTTCATCGAATGTCACTTCGCGAAAACCCGGATCGTTGACATCGGGAGAGATCGACAGTGTCTTGTTGGTCGGTCCGATCGATCCGGCAACGAAGCGGCGCTTGCCGTCTTTCGCCTGTGCCGCATCGGCGGCTTCGCGCGCCAGTTTTGCGGCGGCAAGGTTGAGTTCCTCCACCAGATGTTCGCAGCCATAATCGGCCATTGCGATCTGTGTGGAACTGAACGTGTTGGTTTCCACCATGTCCACGCCCGCAGCGAAATAGGCGTCGTGGATTTCGCGGATGACATCGGGCCGGGTCAGGCACAACAGATCGTTGTTGCCTTTCTGATCGAGCTTGAGATCAAGATCGCCGCGATAGTCTTCCTCGGTCAGGCCATAGCGCTGGATTGCGGTGCCATAAGCGCCGTCGAAGATCAGGATGGAATCGGCCGCGCGGGCGCGAAATTCGCTTTCGGCGCTCATTGCGCGGGCTCCTTCTTGGGGCGCATGCCCAGCATGTGGCAGATCGAATAGGCCAGTTCGGCCCGGTTCAGCGTGTAGAAGTGAAAATCACGCTCGCCGCCAGCATAAAGCCGGCGGCTGAACTCCGCAGCGACCGTGGCGGCGACAAGCTGGCGCGATCCGGGCATTTCATCCAGCCCTTCAAACAGGCCGTCCATCCATTCCGGGATATGCGCGCCGCACGCCGATGCGAACTTGCGGGCCTGGGCAACATTGGTGACGGGCAGCACGCCGGGCAACACCGGTGCCGTTATCCCGGCTGCGTTAAGCCGATCGCGAAACCGGAAGAACACTTGCGGATCGAAGAAAAACTGCGAGATCGCCCGGCTTGCGCCGGCATCCAGCTTGCGTTTGAGGTTGTCTATATCCGCCTGCGCGCTTGTGGCATCGGGATGCGTTTCGGGGTAGGCGGCGACTGAAATTTCAAACGGGGCGATTTCAAGCAGGCCTGAAACAAGATCGGCTGCGCTGGCATAGCCTTGCGGATGCGCGACGAACGGCGCGCCCGGCTTTCCAGCATCGCCGCGCAGCGCCACGATATGGCGAACGCCTGCTTCCCAATACTGTTCGGCAACCTCGCGAATTTCGGCCTTGGTGGCATCGACACAGGTGAGATGCGCGGCAGTGGGCAGTCTGGCTTCGGAAATCAGGCGCGCGACAGTGGCGTGGGTGCGTTCGCGCGTGGAGCCTCCAGCGCCATATGTCACGGAAACGAAGTTGGGCCGGAGCGGCGCAAGCTGAGTTACCGCGCTCCACAACTGCGCTTCCATCTTCTCCGATTTGGGCGGGAAGAATTCAAACGAGGCGTTTATATCGCCGGGCAGACCCGCGAACAGCGGGGTGTCTAGCGCGGTGCGCGCTTCGTGAAGGGCATCGTAGCTGGCATTCATGAGTCTGGGGCCGTTTCGAATTGAGATGACGTGGTGGAGGGGCGGTTGTCCGGCCCGCGTGTTGCGGTCCAGATCTTGACGGTGAGCGGCGCGCCGGAAATGGCGATCGCCGGCTGGCTGGAAAACCCGCAATCGCCAAGCAGGGTAAGCATCTGCTCATCCGAAAAGCCCAGCCGGGCATGTGCGTGGGATGCGCGCAATTCCTCAAGATTATGGGCGGCAAAGTCCACGATCGCGATGCGTCCAGCATTTTTCGTGACGCGCGCCGCTTCGGCAAGCACGGTGCGTGGCGATTGCGCATAGTGCAGAACCTGATGGAAAAGCACCGTATCGAACGCGCTGTCGGGGAATGGTAGCGAATCGAAATCGCCCTGAACCAGTTCAACCCGGTCGGCCGGCAGATCCTGAATGCGGGCACGCGCGATGCGCAACATTTCCGGGCTCTTGTCGAATGCCGTTACGTGTTCGGCGCGCGGTGCGAACAGTTCGGCCATCCGGCCAGTGCCGGTGCCGACATCAAGCAGCCTTCCCAGCGAGCCTTGCTGGGCCAGAGTATCCAGAGCCTTGGTCAATGCCGCTTCAACCGGTTCGTCAGGTGAATGCAGCACGCGCAACGTATCCCACTCGTCCGCATGGCTGGCGAAGTATGACTGGGCGCTGGCTTCGCGGGCCGCGCGAATTTCGGCCAGATGCAGGCGATCTTCCCGGCACTGGGCAGCGAATGCTGCATCGTCCCGCTCGCCGGTTGCAAGCAGTTTCGCGGCGGCGGCGCCGATGGGCGGGGCCCGATCCTCTCCGATGCTGCTTCTCAGAAACACCCAGCTGCCTTCCTTGCGCCGTTCGGCCAGTCCGGCATCGCACAGGATACGCACATGGCGCGAAACGCGGGGCTGGCTTTGCCCCAGAACCTGTGCAAGTTCGCCCACGGCAAGCTCCATGTGCGCCAGAAGCCGCATAATGCGGAGCCGGGTAGGGTCGGACAAGGCCCTCAGGAGCAGGTCAAATTGCATGACGATAACACATAAAGATTTCTTTATATGATCGCAACCCTAAGCAAATCCTTACATCCGGCACTATTATTGGTGTTTGCGTTGCCACTGGCAGTCGTCTAAACGTTGCGGCGCAGGATTGCCTGCGCGTTGGCGCCTGCGCAAATGGTAGCGCCACTAGATTGCGCCAAATAATTCAAGGGGATTTTCATGAAGAAGATTGCTTACGCCGCGTTTACCTCGGCTGCCGCTCTGGCTCTCGCTGCATGTGGCAGCGCTGAAGAAGCCACCGAAGAAGCTCAGGCTGAAGATGTTGAAGCGATGACTGAAGAAGTTGTTGCCGAAGAAGCCGTGACTGAAGAAGGCGCCGCTGAAGAAGGCGCAGCCGAAGAAGGTGCCGCTGAAGAGGGCGCTGCTGAAGAAGCTGCCGAAGGCGAAGCCGAAGAGGCGATGTAATTCGATTTCAGGGAGGTGGCCGTGCCGATCCGGCCGGCCACCTCTCGATCGGCCTGGCCTTTCCGCGCTGACCGATCAGCTTTGCATGGGCATTGCCCCGTCTGCCCTCCGCTGCGGAGGGTTTTTTTACGCGAAAATCCGATCAGAAGACGTTTTGTTTGCATGACCGCGATCAAGTGGGCATCACGCCGATATGCCTGATACTTTGAAGATAACGCTGGCTCAGCTGAACCAGTCGGTCGGTGATATAGCGGGAAACGCAGCGGCGATGCTTGCCGCCAGAGAGCGGGCGGCTGGGTCCGACCTGATCGTGTTTCCAGAGCTCCAGCTGATCGGATATCCGCCGGAAGACCTGATTCTCAAGCCGGCTCTGATAGAACGCGCCGCCGCCGAGCTGGACAAGCTCGCGCAGGCGACGGCCAGCGACGGGCCTGCCATGCTCGTCGGGTCGGCATTTGTGCGCGATGGCGAGCTGCATAACGGCGTGGCCTTGCTGGATGGAGGCAAGATCGCCGCGGTGCGTTTCAAGCATGAGCTTCCCAATTACGGCACATTCGATGAGATGCGGCTGTTCCAGCCCGGCCCTCTGCCCGAACCGATCGTGTTCAAGGGGACGATGATCGGCCTGCCGATTTGCGAGGATATCTGGCAGCCCGATGTTTGCCGCCATCTCGCGGATTTTGGCGCCGAGCTGTTTATCTGCATCAATGGCAGCCCCTATGAGATTAACAAGGATGCGCTGCGTATCGAAGGTGTGGCCAAGCGCCGTGCATTCGATACCGGTCTGCCGATGGCCTATCTCAACCGCGTGGGCGGTCAGGATGAACTGGTGTTCGATGGCGCCAGTTTCGTGGTCAACGGCGATGGCAACGTCGCGGTGCAGATGTGCGACTGGGAAGAGCAGGAAGTCACCACCAACTGGACGAAAACGGCGCAGGGCTGGCGGTGTGACCGGGGCGAACTGTTCGAGCTCGCCGTGCCGCCCGAGGAAGTCTATTGCGCGATGGTTATGGGCCTGCGCGACTATGTGAACAGCAACGGGTTCCCCGGTGTGGTTCTTGGCTTGTCGGGCGGGATAGACAGCGCGGCCTGCGCCGCCATCGCGGTTGATGCGCTGGGCGCGGACCGGGTGTGGTGTGTGATGCTGCCTTCGCGGTTTACCAGTCAGGAAAGCCTTGACGATGCAGAGGATTGCGCAAAGGCGCTGGGTTGCCGCTATTCGACAATTCCGATTCAGGCCGCCGTCGCTGCGTTCGATACGATGCTGGAAGACAGCTTTGCCGACGCGAACGTCGATACGACAGAGGAAAACATCCAGTCGCGTATTCGCGGTGTGACGCTGATGGCGCTGTCCAACAAGTTCGGCCCGATGCTGATGACCACCGGCAACAAGAGCGAAATGAGCGTTGGTTATGCCACGATCTATGGCGATATGGCGGGCGGCTATAATCCCCTCAAGGATGCCTACAAGCTGACCGTGTTCGATGTCTGCCGCTGGCGCAATGCCAACAAGCCGCGTTTCGGGAAAGGCCCGGATGGACCGGTTATTCCCGAAAACATTCTGACCAAGCCGCCAAGCGCAGAGCTGCGACCCGATCAGAAGGATTCAGACTCTTTGCCGCCATACGAAGTGCTGGACCCTATCCTGATGGGGCTTGTTGAACACGAAAAGAGCGTGGAGCAGCTGGTCAGCGAAGGTTTCGACCATGATGTTCTGGTGCGGATCGAGCGTCTGCTGCATCTGGCCGAATACAAGCGCAGACAGGCCCCGCCGGGCGTCAAACTGGGATCGCGCAATTTCGGGCGCGACCGGCGCTATCCGATCACGCATGCGTTTCGGAGCGCGTAACCCGCGATGACTGTCACCACTCGTTTTGCGCCATCGCCGACCGGCAATCTGCACGTCGGCAATATCCGCACCGCGCTGCATAACTGGTTGCTTGCCAAGCAGACGGGCGGGCGTTTTCTGTTGCGGATCGACGATACTGACCGTGCGCGCAGCGAAGAGCGGTTTGTTAAAGCAATCCGCGCCGATCTGCGCTGGCTGGGCATCGTGCCGGATGGAGAGGAACGCCAGTCTGCGCGCTTTGATCGATACGAGCAGGGGTTCGAAAGCCTGCGCGCGCGTGGCCGGGTCTATCCATGTTATGAAACGCCGCAGGAACTTGATCTTAAACGCAAGATTCTGCTCGGGCGCGGGTTGCCGCCGATCTATGACCGCGCGGCCCTGGAACTGAGCGAGGCACAGCGAGCGGAAAAGGAAGCGGCAGGTGAAACACCGCACTGGCGCTTTCTGCTCGATCGCGATCGCCCGATCGAATGGGATGACGGCATTCGCGGGGCTCAGCATTTCGAACCGGCGCAGATTTCCGATCCGGTTATCCGGCGTGGCGACGGATCGTGGCTGTATATGTTGCCCAGCGCGATTGACGATATCGCCATGGGGGTGACCGATGTGCTGCGCGGAGAGGATCACGTTTCCAATACGGCGGCGCAGATCCAGATGTTTGGCGCGCTGGGTGCAGATGCGCCCCGGTTTGCCCATGAAGCGCTGCTGGTGGGCACAGAGGGCAAGCTGTCAAAACGGCTGGGATCACTTGGCATGGACGCCTTGCGGGATGCGGGAATCGAACCGCAGGCCGTGGTGGCGCTTCTGGCGCGGCTGGGCACGTCCGATCCGGTCGATCCCCTGCTCGATCTCGATTCGCTGGCCGCCAGTTTTGATCTCTCGCGCTTTGGCCGGGCGCCCGCCAGGTTCGACGATGCCGATCTCCACCGGATCAACGCCGCAATCGTGCATCGCCTGTCTTTTGAGGATGTCGCGGGCCGGCTCCCGAAAGGCATGACACCGGATGGCTGGGAAGCGGTGCGTCCAAACCTTTCGCATGTCGATGAAGCGGGCGAATGGTGGCGGATCGTGACCGGGCCTGTCGAACCGCCCGCGCTGGACGAAACCGATCGCGCCTATCTGGCGCAGGCTGCCGAAACGCTGCGTACGATTGCATGGGAAGATGAACCCTGGCGCGCGCTGACCGGCGCGCTCAAGAACGCATCGGGGCGCAAGGGCAAGCACCTTTTCCTGCCGTTGCGACAGGCGCTGACCGGGATGGATCACGGGCCGGATATGGCCGCGATGCTGGTTTTGATCGGCAAGGACGCCGCGCTGGAGCGGCTTCGCGCGGCATCGGCCTGAACGGCGCGCACCGCTGAGCGAATGCGAACGGTTCAGGCCGGTTCGGTTTTCGTTTTTGCCCTGGCGCTGCCTTTCGATTTCCCGGCTTTGGGTTTCCTGTTCGGATCGGCGTACGTCGATCCCTGGCTGGCGGCTTTCAGCAGTGCTTTTTCCAGTGCCTTCAGCCTGTCTTTCGAGGTGACCTTGTCGCCGAGAAGGTCGGTCACGTAAAATGTGTCGGCCGCCCGTTCGCCATATGTGGCGATATGCGCAGAGTGGACGATCAGTTTGGCTTCAAGCAGCGCGAAAGCCAGCCGGTTCAGCAGAGCCGGACGGTCACGGGCGTTGACTTCAACCACGGTAAACCGGTTCGAGGCGGAATTGTCGAAGATCACGCGCGAGCGGACTTCGAACGTATCGGCGCGGGGGCGTGGATCGGGTTTGGCGACCAGCTGCGGCAGAATTTCAGTCTTGTTCGCCAGCGCGCTCTCGATCCCGGCCTCGAGCCGTTCTAGCTGCGCGTCTTCCTTGAACGGACGTCCGAGCGGATCCTGAATAAGGAAGTTATCGACTGCCTTGCCGTTGCGGGTGGTGTGAATCCGCGCATCGATGATCGTCCCGCCGGACAGATGAATGCCGCCAACGATGCGATGAAACAGGCCGGGATGATCGGCAGAGATGATCGTGATCAGCGTGGCCCCGCGCGCGGGATAAAATTCGCAATGGATCGAGAGCGCGTGATCCAGATCGTGTGCAGCCTCGAACTGCACGATGTTAAGCGCGATGATGTCGTCAGGCTCAGCGATCCAGTATGCGGGGGGAAACAGATCGCCCACCTCTTCCACCAGCTTCCGGTGTTTCTTGTCCAGCAGTTCTGTAACCGCCTGTTTTTTCGCGGCGATCCGTTTGTCGCGACCATACTCTGCATGGCCAAGGCGAAGCCGTTCCTCGACCGAATTGTAAAGTTCGGCGATGAGCTGTCGTTTCCAGCTGTTCCAGGTGCCCGGCCCCACCGCGCGGATATCGACGATGGTCAGCAGTGTTAGCTGCCGCAGCCGATCAACCGACTGCACCAGTTCGACGAAATCGCTGATGGTCTTGTAGTCGGACAGATCGCGCTTGAACGCGGTTGCGCTCAGCATCAGATGCTGGCGCACCAGCCAGCTGACCAGTTCCGTCTCATCGTCATCCAGCCCCAGCCGCGGGCATAGCTTCAAGGCGATCTGCGCGCCCAGCACGGAATGATCGCCGCCGCGTCCCTTGGCGATGTCATGCAACAGCACGGACACATAGAGCGCGCGTCGCGATTGCACCTTGTGCACGATTTCATGGGCGAGCGGATGATCCCCTTTCAGTTCGCCCTTTTCGATTCTGGCCAGCAGGCCAATGGCGCGAATCGTATGCTCATCCACTGTGAAATGGTGATACATATCGAACTGCATCTGCGCATTGACGCGCCCGAATTCGAGGACGAACCGACCGAAGACGCCTGCCTCGTTCAGTGCCCGCAAAATCGTTTCAGGATCGTTGCGGCTGGTCAGCAATTCCATGAACAGCGCGTTGGCGCGTTTGTCTTTGCGAACGTCCGATTTGATCAGTCCTGAATCGCGTGAAATCAGACGAATCGTCTCGGGATGAATTTCAAGGCCTTCCTGATCGGCCAGCACGAAGATTTCGAGCAGGCGGACCGGATCGGTCTGAAACCAGTCGTCCGCCGGTGCCTTGATGCGTCCGCCGAACACGCTGTAGCCCTTCAGTTTGCGGGGCTTGGCGCGAAATCCGGCAAGCAGGCCGGTCCGCCGGGGGGCGGAAAACTGTTCATCCAGTTGTGACAGAAACACGCCCGTCAGGGTGCCGACCACTTTGGCCTGAAGGAAAAAGTACTGCATGAACCGTTCCACCGCGCTTTTGCCGGTGCGGTTGGAAAACTGCATGCGTTTGGCGATTTCGCGCTGAAGATCGAAGGTCAGCCGGTCTTCGGCGCGCCCGGTAATGTCGTGCAGATGGCAGCGCACCGCCCAGAAGAAGTTCGCCGCCCTGCGAAATGATCTGAATTCCGGCGGGGTGAGCAGGCCGACATCCACCAGTTCGCGCGCACTGCGGACTTTGTGGATATATTTCCCGATCCAGTAGAGCGTGTGGAGATCGCGCAGGCCGCCTTTGCCCTCCTTGACGTTGGGTTCAACGACATAGCGGCTGTCGCCCATGCGTTTGTGGCGTTCATCGCGCTCGGCAAGTTTGTCGGCAATATATTCGCGCTCGGTCCCCGCCACGACATCCTTGCGAAAGCGGTGTCGGGATTCCTCGTACAGCTTCTGGTCGCCCCAGACATAGCGTCCTTCCAGCATTGCCGTTCTGATTGTCAGGTCCGCGCGGCACATTTTGACCATTTCGTCGAGCGACCGACTTGAATGGCCGACAACCAGTGCAAGATCCCACAGGAAATACAGGATCGCCTCGATCACCTGTTCGCACCAGGCGGTCGCCCTTGTCGGGGTGATGAACGCGATATCGACATCCGAATGGGGCGCCATTTCGCCGCGCCCGTAACCGCCGACGGCGACGACGGTGAGACGCTCTCCGGTGGAGCGGTTGCCCGCCGGATAGACATTGTCGATCACATGATCGTGAACGATGCGGACGATCTGGTCGATCAGGAATGCCTGCGCCTTGGCGACTTCGTGGCCTGCGGAGGGTTTCTCCAGCAGCCGCCTGCCGATTTCAGTCCGGCCATCGGCAAGCGCCGTGCGCAGCAGCTCAACGATGGGCTGGCGGCATTTGTCCGTGCCATGTTCTTCGATTGCCCGGGAAATATCTTCGGTCAGCGCCCGCCGGTCAATCACGGCGCGCTGGTTGGGTATGCGGATTGCGCTCATCCCGGCCTTCTAGACCGGCTTCGGATCAAGGAGAAGGGGGACGGCTCTGATCCTTCGCAAAAAACCGTCCAGAATCGCTGAAAACAGGCTATTCCTTGCTACCATCGTCGGCAGCGCTGTGCCAGAAGGCGCAGACTGGAAACTGCTTTGGCCGGTCCGGCCACAGGCAGCGGGAATGTGGGAAAATGCCTTGCTCTTGATGACAGCCGCCAGCGTTGCGGGAAATACGCCGATCAACTGGCTGGATCTTGGCCTGACTCCGGGGATCGAGCTGGGCTTCTTCACATTGCGGTGGTATTCGCTTGCCTACCTGGCCGGGATCGTTCTGGGTTACTGGCATCTGACGCGAATGCTGAAATCGCCCGGTGCCCCGCTGGCGCAGCGCCACGCGGACGACCTGTTTTTCTATTGCACCCTTGGCATCATTCTTGGCGGCAGGCTGGGCTATTCGATATTCTACGCGCCCGAACTCTGGAGCGATCCGGCCGAAGTGTTCAAGGTCTGGAATGGCGGGATGAGCTTCCATGGCGGGCTGGTTGGCGTGCTGATTGCCATGGCCTGGGTATCGTGGCGTGGCGGGCTGAACTTCCTGCGCGTGGCGGATTATATTGCCGTGTGCGTGCCGTTCGGGATGCTGTTCGGGCGACTGGCCAATTTCGTTAATGGAGAGCTTTGGGGGCGCGTGACCGATGCCGGTCTGCCGTGGGCCATGGTTTTTCCCGACGCCGGGCCGTTGCCGCGCCATCCAAGCCAGCTTTACGAAGCCGCGCTTGAAGGTGCTCTGCTGATCGTCATCATGCTGTGGCTGTTCTGGAAATCCAGGGCGCGCTATCGTCCAGGGCTTCTCGTCGGCGTATTCACCACCGGCATCGCGCTGGGGCGGTTCGTTGTTGAATTTTTCCGCGAACCTGATGCGCAACTGATGGAATTCGCGGCAAGGACGGGGCTGTCGATGGGCCAGTGGCTGACGATACCGCTGATCGTGCTGGGCCTGTTCGTAACGATCCGTGCGCTCATGCGACCTGAACTTGCCAGCGGCAAACCCGTCGTCGACTGATGATGCAGGGAGGCGAGCCTGCCGAGGCGCTGACGGCGATCTTCCGGCGCCTGATCGCCAACCACGGCCCGATCAGCGTGATGCATTACATGGGCGAATCGAACGCCCGGTATTATGATGGCCGCGATCCGCTGGGGGCTGGCGGGGATTTCGTCACCGCGCCGGAGATCAGCCAGATGTTTGGCGAACTGATCGGGCTCTGGCTGGCCGATATGTGGATCCGCGCCGGGCGAGAAACCCCGGTGCATTATGTCGAACTGGGGCCTGGCAGAGGCACACTGGCGCGCGATGCGATCCGCGCGGCCAAACGCTATGGGCTGGAACCCGGCGTTCATCTGGTTGAGAGCTCCACCGCGCTCAAGGATATTCAGCTGGCGAATGTTCCCAATGCGCAATGGCACAACGATCTTTCCAGCATCCCGCCATATGGTCCGCTGCTGATCGTCGGAAACGAATTTCTCGATGCGCTGCCGGTCCGCCAGCTGGTGATGACCGAACAGGGCTGGCGCGAACGTATGATAGCGGTGGAAGGCGAACGGTTTGTCGCAATCGCCGGAGACAAGCCGATGGACAGCGCCGTGCCCGAAGCACGACGCAGTGCCGAACCGGGCACGATACTGGAAACCTGCCCCGGTGCAGCGGCGATGGCATATGAAATCGCCGGAAGGCTGGTCGAACAGGGCGGAGCGGCGCTGTTGATCGACTATGGCCATGACGAACCGCGAACCGGATCGACGCTTCAGGCCGTGCGCGAGCATCGCAAGATCGACGCGCTGGCTCTGCCTGGCGAAGCGGATCTGACGGCGCATGTGGATTTCTCCGCGCTCGCTCCGATAGTCCAGTCACGCGGGTGCCGCTGGCTGGGCACGGTTACGCAAGGCCACTGGTTGCGTCAGCTGGGTATTGAAATGCGCGCCGAAAGCCTTTCCGCTTATGCGCCGGAGCATAAGGACGCCATCCACGCCGCGAAAGACCGGCTGATCGGCGAAGGGCAGATGGGCGCATTGTTCAAGGTTATGGGATTGGCCGGGCCGAACTGGCCCGACGGCGTCGGGTTCTGAGCGTTTGCGTTACAGCGCTTGTGCCGTAACGTGTCCGGCCGAGCCGCTATTTGCGCCGATACACCCCTGAAAAACTGACATTCGCGCCGCCGCACTGACGATTGTCTCCGGCGATCAGGTAATCGCGCAGCAGTGTGAAGCGCACTTTGCACAAGTTCTCGTCGGCATAGTCGCCGCGCTGTCCGGCACGGTTTATCCTGCCGGAAATTTCGCCGACATGGACCGATGGCCAGTCCGTGGTTTCCGGTTTTCCCGGCCAGAATGCATGGCCTTTGGCGTGGAGCTGGCCAAATTTCTGGGTGATCGCAATTTCCGGGTTGCCGCCGCTGGTCCATGTGCCCAGCCACGCGGAAACCGGCGGATGGCTATCGACGAACAGCAGCTTGAGCTGGCGCGTGGGCACCCACCCGGCGGTGCCGCCGCCTTTGCCGGGGTAAAACGCACAGGCAAAACCCTTGCGGATTTTGCTGATAACCAGCGTATCGCCCGTCACGACATAGGATGGTGAGGCACAGGCTCCGCGTGTCCACGGGCACCCGTTCATATCGCCATGAAAGTAGGCGCGTTTTTCGCCGATCACTTCGGCCAGCGCAAACGGCGGTTCATCCGCGAACAGGCCGTTGCGACATGTGGCGCCGTCCTGCGCCAGCGCCGATGTTGCCGCGAACAGACCGACAAACAGAGCCAGAATGCGCTTCAGGGCCATGCGAAATCCCTTCCAGATTGCCTAGACGTCGAGATTGGCGACGTTGAGCGCGTTGTCCTGAATGAACTCGCGGCGCGGTTCCACGATATCGCCCATCAGGCGGGTGAAAATCTCGTCGGTCACGTCCGCATCCTCAACTTTCACTTGCAGCAGGGCGCGGTTATCGGGATCGAGCGTGGTTTCCCACAGTTGCTCGGCGTTCATTTCGCCCAGCCCTTTGTAACGCTGGACGGAGAGGCCTTTGCGCCCGGCAGCCAGCACATTTTCCAGCAGCTCGATCGGGCGGGTGATGGCGTTTTCCATGGCCGATGGGCGCGCGTTGGCCGTTTCGGCATCGTCATCGCCGTCTTCGTCGGTGGTGTCCGCGCTCGCCCCGGCTCTCACCAGCCTGCATGGAGAGGCATAGACCTCTGCGTGTTCGCCCGCGATGCGAGACAGTTTGCGCGCTTCGGCGCTGGAAAGGAAGCTGGCGTCAATCACATGATGATCGGTCACTCCGCGCCACAGCCGTTCAACGATGACCGCGCCATCTTCGCCGCGCCGGGCCGACCATTTCGCTTCGCTGTCGCCGCTTTGCATCCAGCCTGCCGCGCGGGAAAGGGCGTCATCATAAGCGCTGCCCGAAAGGCCGGGATCGAGCACGCCGGCAAGGCCCAGCGCTTCGATAATTGCACTGTTATAGCGGCGCGGGACATATCCCAGCAGATTGCGCATCGCCATTGCATGATCGACCAGCGCCGCCAGTTCCGCGCCGCTGCGCGCGCCGCCGGCGGTTTCCAGAACCCGGCCTTGCAGGCCCCCTTCAACAAGATAGCGATCGAGCGCGCGATCATCCTTGAGATAGACTTCGCTGCGCCCCTTGCTGACTTTGTAAAGCGGCGGCTGGGCGATGAACAGGTGCCCGTTGCGGATGATTTCGGGCATCTGCCGATGGAAGAATGTGAGCAGCAGTGTGCGGATATGCGCGCCATCGACATCGGCGTCGGTCATAATCACGATCTTGTGATAGCGCAGCTTTTCGATGTTGAAATCGTCGCGGATGCCGGTGCCCATCGCCTGAATCAGCGTGCCGACTTCCTTGGAGGAAATGATCCGGTCAAACCGTGCGCGTTCAACATTCAGGATCTTGCCTTTGAGCGGCAGAATTGCCTGGGTCTTGCGATCGCGGCCCTGTTTTGCCGAGCCGCCGGCGGAATCGCCTTCGACCAGGAACAGTTCGGATTTTGCGGGATCGCGCTCCTGGCAATCAGCCAGTTTGCCCGGCAGCGAGGCGATATCGAGCGCGCCTTTGCGCCGGGTCAGCTCGCGTGCTTTCTTGGCGGCTTCGCGGGCAGCAGCCGCGTCGATCACTTTTTGAATGATTGTTTTGGCGTTTGCGGGGTTTTCCTCCAGCCACTCGCTCATCTTGTCGGCCATAAGGCTTTCAAGCGGCTGGCGCACTTCGGACGAAACAAGCTTGTCCTTGGTCTGGCTGGAAAACTTGGGATCAGGCAGCTTGACCGATACGATCGCGGTCAGCCCTTCGCGCATGTCCTCACCCGAAAGCGAGACTTTTTCCTTCTTCAGCAGCCCGGATCGTTCCGCATAGCCATTGAGCGTGCGCGTAAGCGCAGCGCGAAATGCGGCCAGATGGGTGCCGCCGTCGCGCTGGGGGATGTTGTTGGTGAAGCACAGCACGTTTTCGTAATAGGAATCGTTCCATTCCAGCGAAACTTCGATGCCAATGCCGTCTTTCTCTGCCGAAATGGCGATCGGATCGGGCATCAGCGCTTGCTTGTTGCGATCGAGCCACTGGACGAACGCGGCGATACCACCTTCGTAAAACAGATCGTGTTCGGCGATATCGGCATGGCGCTTGTCGCGCAGCAGGATGTGGACGCCTGAATTGAGGAACGCCAGTTCGCGATAGCGATGTTCCAGCTTGTCAAAATCGAACTCGGTGACGTTCTTGAACGTATCGGTTGAGGCCAGAAACGTAACCCGCGTACCTTTTTTGTCGGCGGGCGCTTCGCCGCGCACTTCAAGCGCGGACACCGCTTCGCCATGTTCAAACCGCATCCAGTGTTCTTTGCCGTCGCGCCAGATGGTCAGCTCCAGCCATTCGGACAGCGCATTGACGACCGAAACGCCAACCCCGTGCAGCCCGCCCGAAACCTTGTAGGCGTTATCGTCAGACGTGTTTTCGAATTTGCCGCCCGCGTGAAGCTGGGTCATGATGACTTCGGCCGCCGAAACGCCTTCTCCGGCATGCATATCGGTGGGAATGCCGCGCCCGTTGTCTTCCACCGAGACAGATCCATCGGGGTTCAGTTCTATAAGGACAAGGTCGCAATGCCCGGCCAGCGCCTCGTCAATCGCGTTATCGGAAACCTCAAACACCATGTGATGCAGGCCGGAGCCGTCATCGGTATCGCCGATATACATGCCGGGCCGCTTGCGAACGGCGTCCAGACCTTTGAGAACCTTGATCGAATCGGCGTCGTATGCGCCGTTTGTGGATTGGCCGTTTTCGGATGGATTTGTCATGCACAGTATATAGGCATTGCGTAGGATTCGCCCAAGCAAAACCGTGTCCGGCAGCGCGCTTTTCCACAATCGCACGGCGGGCCGGGAAAGGCTGATGCCGGGCAGAATGATATACGCGCACGAATGATAACGGTTCTGGTCATCCTGATTGTCGGTTCGGCACTGATTCTGGGCGCGCTCTGGGGGCTTTACGGTCGCCTGCCCGCGCGGGCCGAAGGGTTTGTGATTGCGTTGGCGGGTGGCGCGCTGCTTGTTTCGCTGGTCTCTGAAATGATCGATCCCGCGATCGGCTCGGCAGGTGTTCCGATGGCGCTGGTGGGCCTTGGGCTGGGGGCGGCGGTGTTTTCGGGAATTGACTATCTGATAGATGAAAAGTGGGGTGAGCGATCCGGCGGCGGATTGCTGGCTGCGGTCACGCTTGATGGAATCCCGGAAAATCTGGCGCTGGGTGTCGCGCTGATCAGCGCGGCGCCGATTGAAATCGCAGCGCTTGTCGGCTCGATCTATGTGTCGAACCTGCCCGAGTCGGCTGGCGGAGCCAGGGAAATGCGCGCCAGCGGCTACTCAAAACGAACGGTTCTGGCGGTCTGGTCTGCAACTGCGGTGCTGTTGTCGCTTGCCGCTCTGGCGGGGCGGTATCTTCTGGCCGGTCTGGGCGAACAATGGCTCGCGTTTATCAGCTGTTTCGCAGCCGGGGCCGTTGTGGCCAGTCTGGCGACGGAAGTTTTCCCAAAAGCCTACCGTGAGGGCCAGCATCTGGCCGGAGTGGCAACGGCTTTGGGTGTTATGTTGGCAATATTATTAGGAAAAATGGGCGGTAGCTAAGCCACCGCCCATTTTCCTGTTGGTTTATCAGATTCCAGTTGGACTGGTCAGATTGTGGTGTTCAGACGAGGGTTACGGCGAAGGCCAGAACACTGGCACCAAGCGCCGCGGCGACGCCGATCGACTTCTCGACGATAGTCTGCATGGTCTTTCTCCTTCATTAGGAGCGAGCCTTCTGGGGAGGAAAACTTCGCTCTTCGCAGTTGCAACATAGCTAGGTTAGTAATTTTCGCAAACGCAAAAGATTTTATTGAACTTGCAAAATTTGCAACCGTGATTTTAAGAATTTCGGCCCCGCGACTCGCAATTGCGGGATTTCCGACATCGCTCGTCTGGACTCGCAAGTGCGCGCCGGATAACGCCCGGCCATGGACAGCCACACACAGAATTCCATCCTTATCGTCGATTTCGGCAGCCAGGTTACGCAGCTCATCGCGCGGCGCGTGCGCGAAGCCGGTGTCTATTCTGAAATCGCACCGTTTTCCTCGGCGGCAGACGCGTTTGAGCGGATGAACCCGCGCGGCATTATCCTCTCGGGCGGGCCCGCTTCGGTGCTTGATCCCGATGGCCCGCAAATTCCCGCGAACATTCTGGACAGCGGATTGCCGATACTGGGCATCTGTTATGGTCAGCAGGCGCTGATGCAGCAGCTTGGCGGCGCCGTTCTGGAAGGGGATGCGGGCGAGTTTGGCCGCGCCTTTATCGACATTGCAGAGGAATGCGCGCTGTTTGACGGCCTTTGGTCTGTTGGCGAAAAGCATCAGGTGTGGATGAGCCATGGCGACAAGGTGACGCAGCTGGCCGATGGTTTCCGCCCTGTCGCGTCAAGCCCCGGCGCGCCGTTTGCGGTGATCGCGGATGACGAACGGCGTATCTATGCGATGCAGTTTCACCCCGAAGTGATCCACACGCCCGACGGTGCAAAGCTGCTCAAGAATTTCGTGCGCCATGTCTGCGGTCTGGCGGGTGACTGGACGATGGCGGAGTTTCGCGCCACCAAGGTTGCCGAAATCCGCGAGCAGGTGGGCACTTCGCGCGTGATCTGCGGGCTGTCTGGCGGGGTCGATTCGGCGGTTGCCGCGGTGCTGATCCATGAAGCGATCGGCGATCAGCTGACCTGCGTGTTCGTAGACCATGGGCTTATGCGTCAGGGTGAGGCGGAAGATGTCGTCAGCCTGTTTCGCGGACATTACAATATCCCGCTGGTTCATGTTGATGTCTCAACCCTTTTCCTCAACGGGCTGGCTGGCGTTACCGATCCCGAACAAAAGCGCAAATTCATCGGCAAGACGTTCATCGATGTGTTCGAGGATGAAGCGAAGAAAGTGGGCGGAGCCGATTTTCTGGCGCAGGGCACGCTTTATCCCGATGTGATCGAGAGTGTTTCGTTCACCGGCGGGCCTTCGGTCACAATCAAGAGCCACCACAATGTCGGCGGTTTGCCCGAGCGTATGAACATGAAACTGGTTGAGCCGCTGCGCGAACTTTTCAAGGACGAAGTGCGCGAACTGGGCCGCGAACTGGGACTGCCTGAAATGTTCGTGGGCAGGCATCCGTTCCCCGGTCCGGGCCTTGCCATCCGCATTCCCGGTGAAGTGACGCGCGAACGCTGTGACATTTTGCGCAAGGCCGACGCGATCTACCTTGAGGAAATCCGCAACGCCGGGCTTTACGATGCGATCTGGCAGGCATTTGCCGTGCTGCTGCCGGTCAAGACGGTTGGCGTGATGGGGGATGGGCGCACGTACGATAACGTGTGTGGCCTGCGCGCTGTCACCAGCACCGATGGCATGACCGCCGATATCTATCCCTTCGATGCTTCGTTCCTGAGCGCCGTCGCAACGCGCATCATAAACGAAGTGAAAGGCATTAACCGCGTGGTTTACGATTATACCTCGAAACCACCCGGCACGATCGAATGGGAATGATTTCCACCCCTCCAGAGGGGTCCGAAAGTGCGAAATACTACGACGTAAAGCACTGAACTCAAACACTTTTCATTCACTAACATTCAGCTACAATCGGTGGGCAGCGTTCGAAATTCGCGGTCGCGCTGACGGTATCGCCTACTCTTGCCACCCTCAAAATCGCTCGTTACCGTCTGGGTCACAACAGCCCCTGACGGTCAATTTTTCTTGCTAACAATCGGAAAAGCCTGTTCTTTTTCAAGCTGGAGAGGTGCGTTTCGGGCTGACGGTCAAAATGAAAGGAGTATATGGTAATGCTGACTGATGCAGCCCTTAAAAACCTGAAACCCAAAGACAAACCTTACAAGGTCACCGACCGCGACGGCATGTATGTTCGGGTCGGGACAAACGGCACGATTTCATTCCGTTACGACTATCGGATACATGGACGGCGCGAGACAGTCAC
Source organism: uncultured Sphingomonadaceae bacterium (assembly GCA_947258815.1). Classification (GTDB taxonomy): domain Bacteria; phylum Pseudomonadota; class Alphaproteobacteria; order Sphingomonadales; family Sphingomonadaceae; genus Novosphingobium. The sequence goes on along the minus strand of CAMYJW010000022.1, from coordinate 30,457 downwards.
CTTTGGAAAATACTGCGCTTCCGGCCTTTCTTTGGCTCGCGCCAGAGAGAAGTGCATCGACGCCAAAAGGATGGTCCAGGAGGGTCTGTCCCCAGCCATCGAGAAGCAGCGGGACAAGCGAAGGATCAAAGAAGCAAAGAGCTTCGGCGAGTTCGGCGAGAAATGGCTGACAGCCGGGCCGATGGCTGACAGCACGCGCGCTATGCGCCGCTCGATCTTCGAGCGGGAATTGGTGCCCCACTGGCGCAACCGGCTGCTGACCGAGATAACGCCTGGCGATCTTCGAGCGCACTGTCTTGCGATCGTTGATCGAGGTGCACCCGCGACCGCGATCCATGTTCGCGACATCGTGAAACAGATCTATGGCTTTGCGATCCTGCACGGGGAAAAGATCGCCAACCCGGCTGATGAGGTTGGCCCTTCGTCGATCGCAACCTTCGTCCCCAAGGACCGCTCGTTGTCGCCGTCTGAAATCCGGGTGATGTTTCGGTGTATCGAGAAGGTAGCAACGCTGCCCACCATCAGGCTCGGCATGAAGTTTTATTTGCTGTCGATGGTTCGAAAGAGCGAGTTGCAGGACGCAGTATGGGATGAAGTGGATTTCGAGAATGCGGTCTGGTCGATTCCAAGGGAACGGATGAAACGATCCAAGCCACACAACGTCTATCTGTCGCAACAGATGCTCGACATCCTGATCGCGCTCAAGACATGCGCCGGAAATTCGCGATACCTCCTGCCATCGCGCTACGACGCCGACGCACCCATGTCGCGCGCCACATTTAACCGGGTGACGTACTCGGTCGTCGATCAAGCACGAAAGGACGGGCTGCCGCTTGAGCCATTTACTGTTCACGATCTGCGCCGCACTGGCTCGACGCTGCTCAACGAGCTCGGCTTCAACAGTGACTGGATTGAGAAATGTCTGGCGCATGAAGATGGCCGGTCGTCGCGCGGCGTCTATAACAAGGCGGAGTATGAGATACAGCGCCGCCACATGATGCAGGAATGGTCTAACACGGTGGAGGCCTGGATCGCGGGTCAGAAGTATGCGCCAGCTGTGCTGCCGCCTTCCGCGCCTATGCTGGAACTTGATCCGAGTCTTTGACCGGGCGGATGCGGCGATGTCGTACATCGACTTGCTGGCCGCGCTCGATCGGTCGCGTCCGCCGGGAGGCGAGCCATTCCTCGACTTCGGACAAGTCCCAGACTACGCAGCGCGGCGACAGAGCAAAACGACGCGGAAACTCACCACGTTGCTCCATCCCAAAAATGGTGCTGTCGGCCAGAGGCACCATCTCTTTCAATTGCTGCCTGCGAATGGTTCGGGTGTATGCAGCTTGTTCGTTTCCAATCATGATATCGGACCTTCAGTTCTTGATTGTTCGCGATGGAAGCCGAAAGTCTTGCAGAACGTAAGTCGGCTCATTTAATGTGCGTAGAATAGCGCAGGATTGGAAGGCATTTTGGGAGTGGCCCCTGACCCAAGAGAGTCAATTCAATTGGGGACGGCGATTTTGGTTACGGACAGAATAACTGATCCGAGAATCGGCATTCACTATACCGCCTTGTTTGGCACCTTTAGCGAATCTTGGACCAGACAGCCAATATGCTCCCGTCGTTGGCGGAGTTGTAAAGATGTGGTGCGCTTGTGCGGAAAATCCATCGCACGTTCCGCAGAGCCCAACTCCACCTTCACGGAGAAGCTAACCAGGTGCACATAGGTTCATGATAAAGCGTCATTCTCGATTGAAAATGCCGCCTCCTTAAGACTTTTCAGCAGTTCAGTATCGTTCCAACGAACGCGGGACGAGAGTGCCTGCGATACGGAGATTGCTGCGACCACGCCACCTTCGCTATTATGCAACGGCACCGTCATGCAGCGCAGGCCGGATGCAATCTCTTCGTCATCAATGGCAAACCCTTGCTCGGCCACGACAGCGAGTTCCTGGCGCAAATGATTGGGATCAACGATTGTTCGATCCGTAAGCGCAACGAAAGGTCCGCCAGACAAATATGCCTCCCGCTCAACCTCAGGCAGATGCGCTAGCAGGACTTTCCCCATACCGGAGCAATAGGCTTCAAGCTGCAAGCCAACGCGGGTAAACAGGTCGCTCGCCCCGCGCCCGGTCTTGATCCGATAGGTGACCATATCATTTTCAAATGTGCCAAGCTGCACAACGCTGCGCACTTGACCTGCTAACCGATGCAGTACGGGCGAAGCAATATTTGCGATGACCTGCTTCTCATCCAGTCGATGAAGCAATCCCAGCAATCGCGAACCTGCGACATGTCGCCCACCGCCTGATGGCTTAAGATAGCCCTCCGCGACCAGAGTCGTGACCTGTCGGTGCGCCGTGGCAATCGGCATGCCAACTTGACGGGCGAGCGCGGACAAGCCGTTGCGTCCGCCGTCGGCAATAACTGTTTCCAGCATGCTCAAGGTGCGCTTGAGCGAACTAATATGCGGCGTCCCATGTCTCACAATATAAGAAATTGGCGATACCAAGCTCTGGTGTCAAGCACTATAGCCGCGTATCAGCTGCGGAGACAAAGAGGATCCCTGCCATGACCATTCCTTCTTACGATGATCTCGCTCGCCGTTTGCGCGATGCCTATTCGCGCGGCGCAGTGCCACCTTTGCGTGACGGGCTTGATCCGGTCGATGCCGATGGTGCTTATGCGGTGCAGACGATCAACACCCGCTTCTGGGAGGGGCAAGGTCGCCGCATCGTCGGGCGCAAGGCAGGCCTCACGGCCAAGGCGGTCCAGACGCAGCTTGGCGTCAACCAGCCCGACTTCGGCGTGCTGTTCGGCGACATGGAGATACCTGATGGAGGCATGCTCGATCCCGCCCGTACGATCCAGCCAAAAGCAGAAGCGGAAATTGCCTTCGTGCTGGGGAGAGACTTACCCGACCCGCAAACCACACCTGAGATGGTCGCCGAAGCCGTGGCTACTGTCCATGCAGCCATTGAAATTGTCGACAGCCGGATTGCAGACTGGAAGATCACTTTCGCCGATACGGTCGCGGATAACGGGTCCTCGGCCTTTTTTGTCTTGGGACGCGCAGGTTTGCCGCTTCTTGGGTTGGATCTCGAAGGCGCAGCAATGGCGATGACAGTCAACGGTGAGGCCGCCTCAACCGGCGTGGGTGCGGCTGCGCTCGGCAATCCGCTCAATGCGGCAGCATGGTTGGCCCGGACCCTGGCGGGGCGCGGTGAACCACTGAAGGCCGGAGACATCCTGCTGGCAGGTGCGCTCGGCCCGATGGTGGCGCTCAACCCCGGCGACCATGTTCGCGCAGATGTTGGCGGGCTGGGCGACGCCAGCTTCACGTACACAAAGGCCTGAAACCATGAGCAAGACCCCCAGTGGCAAAACTAAGGTAGCCATTATCGGCTCCGGCAATATCGGTACTGATCTGATGATCAAGATCATGCGTTTGTCGAAGACCCTGGAGATGGGGGTATTCGTTGGCATTGATCCAGAGTCCGATGGCCTCAAGCGCGCTGAACGCCTGGGCGTTGCGATTACTGCCGGGGGCATCGACGGGCTGGTTGGGATGCCTGAATTCGCCGACATCGCGATCGTGTTCGACGCAACATCGGCCGGCGCGCACAAGCATCACGATGCCGTGCTGCAAGCCCACGGCAAGCGCGTAATCGACCTGACACCTGCGTCGATCGGTCCCTATGTCATTCCGCCTGTGAATGGGCTCGACCATCTCGATGCGACCAACGTCAATATGGTCACATGCGGTGGGCAGGCGACCATCCCGATCGTTGCAGCAGTGAACCGCGCCGCCAAGGTGCACTACGGCGAGATCGTCGCGTCGATTGCGTCGAAAAGTGCCGGCCCTGGAACCCGTGCCAACATTGACGAATTCACTGAGACCACCAGTCAGGCAATCGTCGCCGTTGGCGGCGCAACCCGCGGCAAGGCGATAATCGTGCTCAACCCGGCCGAACCGCCGCTGATCATGCGCGATACTGTCTATTGTCTGTGCGACGATGCCGATCAGGACTCCATCCGTACGAGCATCGAGGCAATGGTCGAAGAAGTGAAGACCTACGTCCCCGGTTACAGGCTGAAGCAGGCAGTACAGTTCGAACATATCGGTTCCAACCGTCCACTGCATATTCCCGAGATGGCCGATACCGGAAAGACCGATTTCACTGGACTCAAAGTCTCGGTGTTCCTCGAAGTCGAAGGCGCAGCGCATTACCTCCCGGCTTACGCGGGCAATCTCGACATCATGACTTCGGCTGCACTGCGCACTGCCGAACGTATCGTCGCCAAAATGACAGGGAGCATGGCAGCATGAGTTTCGACCCCATGAGCCAGAAGCTCTACATTCAGGATGTCACGCTGCGCGATGGCATGCACGCCATCCGGCATCAGTATGGCCTGGATCATGTGAAGGCGATTGCTCGCGCGCTCGATCGTGCCAAGATCGACGCAATTGAGGTTGCGCACGGCGATGGCTTGCAAGGTTCAAGCTTCAACTACGGCTTCGGCGCCCACACGGATTGGGACTGGATCGGCGCGGTCGCTGAAGTACTCGAACACTCCGTTCTAACCACGTTGTTGCTGCCTGGTATCGGCACTGTGCACGACCTCAAGCACGCATACGATCTTGGCGTTCGTTCGGTCCGCATCGCTACCCATTGCACCGAGGCCGATGTGTCCAAACAACACATCGAAGCGGCCCGCAATTTGGGCATGGACGTGTCCGGCTTTTTGATGATGGGCCACATGTCTCCACCCGAGGCGCTAGCTCAGCAGGCTCTGCTAATGGAAACCTATGGCGCACACTGTGTTTATGTCACGGACAGCGGTGGCGCAATGAACATGGATGAATATGCCGCGCGACTGCAGGCTTACGACCGGGTCCTCAAACCCGAGACCCAGCGTGGTGTGCATGCGCATCACAATCTCAGCCTCGGTGTCGCCAACTCCATCGTTGCAGTACAGAACGGCGCCATCCGGGTGGACGCGAGCCTCGCCGGCATGGGCGCTGGTGCTGGCAACGCGCCGCTCGAAGTCTTCATTGCTGCCGCAGATCGCTACGGCTGGAACCACGGCTGTGACCTCTTTGCGCTAATGGACGCTGCCGAAGATCTCGTGCGCCCGATGCAGGACCGCCCGGTGCGAGTTGATCGCGAAACGCTGACACTAGGCTACGCCGGGGTCTATTCCAGTTTCCTTCGACACGCAGAGAAAGCCGCCGAGGAACACGGCCTCGATACCCGCGCCATTCTTGTCGAACTGGGTCGACGAAAGATGGTTGGAGGGCAGGAAGACATGATTGTCGACGTCGCGCTCGACCTGCTCAACGAGCAGGCTGTCGCCGGTGCCTGCCGATGAAGACTATCTTCTCTTTAGTTTCGAGCACCGGCCAAGTGGATCACGCCGCACCAGACGATTGCGACAAGGTCACGAATCGATTCGTGACCTTGTCGCAATCATCACCAAATACTGAGTGCTGATGTGCGGACAAAGGCTGGTCGACAGAATTATCCGAGGGAAGATTGATAGAAATTCGCCAGCTCCGATATGCTGTAGCAACCGCCGATGCGCAGAGTTTCTCGCGCGCTGCTGCTGCCCTCCGCGTCAAGCAATCTACACTCAGCCGAAGGGTCATGCTCCTTGAAGAGCGTCTGGGCGTAAAACTCTTCGAACGAACCACGCGCGGTGCCGAACCGACCGAAAATGGTCGCGTTGTGATCGAGCAAGCGCGGCGCATTGTCACCGACATCGACAATCTTCAGACCACGGCGCGTAATGTCAGCTATGGACTTCATGGCCGTATTGCGGTCGGATATTGCTCGTCGCTCATGTCCGGCAACTTGAAGCACATCTTCACGGAGTATCTCACCCGGTTCCCCGATGTGCAGTTCGACGGGATGGAGGCCAGCCCGGAAAAGTTGCTCCACGGCTTGCAAGCACAGACTGTCGATGTCGCCATCGCCCCGATCGGGCTTGAAGAGGCAGGTATCAAATCGCGCCGTCTTTGGTCCGAACAGCTGATGGTGGTCATGCTCGACGACAATCATCTGCTAAAGGAGGAAAGGATCTATTGGCAGGCCCTCAGGCGCGAGGTGTTCGTCGTCCCGAGTGGTGGCCTTGGCCCGATCCTCGGCAATTTGTTGTCTGCTAAGCTCACAGAGCAGGGATATCGGCCCAATATCATCTATCAAGATACCGGTCTTGAAAGCGTTTTGAGCATGATCACGGCAAAGCGGTTCGTGTCGATCGCAACCGAAGCGTCTCAGGGCGTGATTTGGCCAGATCTCCATTTCAGGGAAATCTACGATCCCAGCAGCCTCGCTCGCCTCGATTTCGCGCTCTACTGGCGCGAGGGCAATGAAAACACGGCGCTCAAACATTTCTTCAAGCTGATCGAGGAACGCTACCCGGGCTGAGTTGACCGACGAGTCTTGCCATAACTCCGGTCCGTCGCAATGAACCGCTCGATCATCGGCGGGATCAGCCGCTCTGGCGTCGGCGCACCCTTTGCATCGCCGCCATTCAAGGCGGTTGCATAGGCCAGCAATTCACGGTGCAACCGCGCCGACAACTCGACCGTCATTCGCACTGGCTTCTCGTCGGCCAAATCTTCAAGCTTCAGCCGTGTCACTGTTTGCCTCCAAGCACCAAGTCGCGCGTCACCAGCACCCGAACCGGAAAGCCGGGCCGGATCGTCAACGTCGGTCGGACATTCAACTCTCGGCTGACGATCTGCTCACCGGCGCGGTTGATGCTGTCCTGCGTGCCTCGGCGGAAAGCGCGGGCAAGGTTGCCGTCGTCGCCCGATCCCAGCTCAGAACCAGCGCCCAAAAGCGTTGAGACCAGCGCCGCCTTGAGCACACTGCCCCAATGATAGTCGGTACCGTCCTGAAGTCCCGCAAAGCCGTGCGGGTCAGACGCGGGCTGACGTTCGAGCACGATCGAATGGCCATCGGGGAGGATCAGCCGGTTCCAGGCGAGCAGGATCCGGCTCTGCCCAAACGCGACGTCGGCATCGTAGTCGCCGATCAGCCGCGAGCCTTGCGGGATGAGGAGGATGCGCCCGGACGGGCTGTCATAGACGTTCTGCGTCACCTGCGCGGTTACCAGCCCGGGCAGGTCCGAACGGATGCCTGTAATGAGTGCTGCGGGGATGACCGATCCCGCTTGCAGGATCGAAGGTGACGCCAGCCCGGTCAGCCGCTCACCCGACACGGTGTGCCGGTCGCTGGCGCGTTCAAGGAAGGCCTGCTTGCGGCCAGCATCGGATTGCGGCGCGGGCGCTGGAGTTGCAGCCGCAACCTCTACGTGCGGTGGAACTCCTGCAATGCCAGCACTCCCGCTTGCCTGCGACCCACCGCCGAAGAACAGGCGGCTACTGCGCGCTGCTTCTCGTTCCTGTTCGGCGCGCTGCCGGGCGGCATCAGCGGCAGCGACTGCAGGGTCGATCGGAGCCGCAGATGGCCCAGCTCCAATCGGCGGCAGGGCAGCCACGTCCCCGCGCCGTTGCGCATCAAGGATCGGCTTGCCTAGATCGCCGGGAAGCGGCGGGCCGAGCCTGGGTACCTGGCCGTAATCCTTGGGCGCGCCCGATAGGTTGTCGGCCACCGCAACGCCATCGGTGTTGTAAAGTTCCTCCGCGCCCTTCCGGCCAACAGGCTGGAGCGCATAGATCATCGCGCCGCCGACCAGCGCAAAGCCACAGGCCGAAGCAATGCCGATCGCCTTGCGCGACAGCCGCATGACACGCGGCGGATCGCCCCGCAGCTTGACCGCGCTGTCCGGATCCGCGGTTTCCGCTTCGGGGCGTTCGGTCTGGTCCTCGCCGTTCATGCCCGCCCCCGCCGGTTGGAGGTGATCCGGACTGTCTGCTGACCCTTGCGCCCGCCAAGCCGCAGTTCGGCCTTTGCGAACAGCCGGTCGACGATCATGTAGCGACCGGCGACCCGATAGTTGACCAGCTCGGCCTCGCCCTTCGCACCGATTACGAACAGCGGCGGAAGTTCGCCCTGCGCAATGCTCTCGGGGAACTCGATGAACACGCGCACCCCGTCATCGAACGCGCGCAGCGGGCGCCAGTCAGGGCGGTCACCGTCGATCGCGTAGCGAAAGTTGAGGGTGGATAGATCAATCCCCGCCGCAACCGGCGCGGCCCCGATCGCTTCGCTCCGAGCTTGCCGCAGCGCGATCAACTCGTCCTGCGGGTAAGTCCAGGAGACCGAGGCCATATAGACTGACGGATTGGCGCGGAGTTCGACATGATAGGTGCGCCGGTCGGTGTTGATCACCAGATTGGTCGCGATGTCGGGACGAATCGGCTTGATCAGAATGTGAACGCGCGATGCGGGTCCGCTGCCACTGACGGTATCGCCGATCATCCAGCGCACTGTGTCGCCGGACGCCACGGGCCCAGAGCCGACCAGTTGTTCACCTTCCTGCAGGGCGATGTCGGTCACCTGACCGGGTTTGGCATAGACCTGGTAGAGCGCGCCTTCGGTGTAGGGAAAGACCTGGATCGCATTGACGAACCCGGTACGGTCGGGCTGCACCCGCGCCGCCTCCATTGCCGCCCCCACCCTGTCCCGGGGCAAGGACGGGCGGGAGCGGCCCGCAGCGCGGGGGAGCGACGCTTGCGGAAACTGTTTGAGCTGGCCGGGAAGCGGCAGCGGCACAGGGATCGCCACAATTGCCGGTTCGGAATGGGCCGCCTGCGGCGCCTCGTTAGGTGCCGCAGGCGATGTAGGCTGGTGCGCTGGTTGTTTTTGGGCCTGCACGGGGGAGGCAAGCGTTGTGCTTGCTGCGAGCAAGGCAATGGCGATGCGGCGATTTGCTGCTGCAAAAGTGCTGATCATGATCCGAGTTCCTTCGACCAGTTGATGGCGTTGACGAAAATGCCGAGCGGGTTCTTGCGCAGGGCATCGGGGGTGCGGGGGACCTGAACGACGATGGTCAGGATCGCCGTCCAGCGGCTCGTGTCGGCAAGGCTGCCGTCGCGGTAGCGACGCTCGACCCAGGCGACGCGAAAGCTGGTCGGCGAGGCGCGGATCACGCTGGTGACGTCAACGCCGACCTGTTCCCTGCCGATCAGCGCGAAAGGATCGTTGGTCCGGGCATAGTCGTTGAGCGCGAGCGCACCCTTGTCGGTGGCGAAGTCATAGGCGCGCAGCCAGTTCTGGCGGACAATGATCGGGTCGTCGGGGACGGCGCGGACCTGCTCGATGAACCGCGCCAGATGGAACGCGACCTGCGGGTCAGAGGGCGTGTAGCCGACATCGGCGGGGGCTACGGCCTGCGCTTCGCCGAGCTTATCGATCTGAACCACCCATGGGACGATCGACCCGCGCGCGCCCTGCCAGATGATCCCGGCAGTAAGGCAGGTCGAGAGGCCAAGCGCGCCGAAAAAGGCGAGCCGCCAGCTGCGCGCCTGAACACGTGCGGAGCCGATGCGGTCATCCCAGACCTGCGCGGCACGTTGGTAGGGCGTTTCGGGCTCGGGGGTCTTGCCGTAGCGGATCGAGGGTCGTCGGAACATGGGTCAGTCCTTTTCGGAAGTGTCGATGGAAGCCCCGCCGCCGTGGCTGTCGCCAGACTTGAGCGTGTGGGCGGCAAGTGTTGCGGTGTGAGCGATGGTCTGCCGGTCCTTCATCGCCTTGGCCCAGGCGGGCTGGCCTTGGCCCTCAGCGGCGGGCGGCGTGGGCGGCCGAGTGTTGGGTCCGGGGGTGATTGTGCCGCCGGTGTTGGTGATCGCAGCGCGGCTGCCTTCGCGGAACGACTGCTTCATGCCGTCGCCTGCTTTGCGCAGCGGCGAAGTCGCAGCACCCACGGCAGCATCGCCAACGGCTGCCATGCCAGAACCGACTGCTGACGCGCCGGACTTGCCCGCCGAACCTAGCGCATAGGCCATGGTGGCACCGCCCGCTGCGCGCGATGTGCCGTGTGCGACGTTGGAAGCGGTACTGGCAACTGCGCCGCCTGCAAGCTTGGCACCAGCGACCGCGCCTGCGGCCGCACCACCGGCGAGCAGTGCCGTTCCGGCAGCCGCGCCTGCGCCAAGCTGTGGACCGCCCGATACGATGCCATTGGCGATGCCTGGTCCAAAGATGCCGAGGCCAAGCAGGGCCAAACTGGCGAGCATGATCGACAGCGCATCCTCGATGGTTGGTTCACCGGAAATTGCGCTGGTGAACTCGGAGAAGATGGTCGAGCCAATCCCGACGATCACCGCAAGCACCAGCACCTTGATGCCGGAGGAAACGACGTTGCCGAGCACGCGTTCGGCCATGAACGCGGTTTTGCCGAACAGTCCGAACGGGATCAGCACGAACCCGCAGAGCGTGGTTAGCTTGAACTCAATGAGGGTGATGAAAAGCTGGATCGACAGGATGAAGAAGGCGATGATCACGATCGCCCAGGCAACCAGCAGAATCACGATCTGCAGGAAATTCTCGAAGAAGCTGACAAATCCCATCAGGTCGGAAATCGCGGTCAGCATCGGTTGCGCGGCATCGAGGCCGACCTGCGCGACCCGCCCTGGCTGCAGCAGTTCAGCAGCAGTAAACCCGGTGCCGCTGGCCTTGAGGCCAAGCCCTGCGAAGCTCTCGAACACGATCCGCGCGAGGTTGTTCCAGTTGCCGATGATGTAGGCAAAGATTCCGACGAACAGCGTCTTCTTCACCAGACGCGCGAGCACGTCGTCCGCCTCGCCCCACGACCAGAACAATGCGGCCAGCGTCACGTCGATCACGATCAGGGTCGTCGCAATGAATGCGACCTCGCCCGACAGAAGACCGAAGCCGCTATCGATGTAGCGAGAGAAGATGTCGAGAAAGCGGTCGACAACGCCGGTGCCACCCATGTCACTGGCCCTTTGCTGGTTGGGGTTCGGATGACGGGATCGGAGCCGCAAGTGCGTCGACAGCGGGTTCGCTGGCAGGAATGCCGCCGTCGTTATCGACTCCAAGGAATCGCCGCCGCTTCTCGGCCCAGGCTGCGCGGCAGTCGGGCGAGGACAGCGCGAGTTCGCCCATTGCCCCGCAGGCACGCAGCTGTGCGGGCAATGGATCGCCGTCGGGTTCCCAAACGGTAATCACCTCCGGCAGCGGTTCCGGGCGCTCTTCGCGCAGCTGAAGCAGCGACATGGTCAGCGCGATGGCGGCGAATGCCCCGGCCCCGATCCGCGCGAAGAGCTTGGTGTCCATCGCCTCAGTTCCGGAACATCTGGGCGGTGGTCGGGACGTAGCCGCGTCCCGGCGCGAGAAAGCGCCGCAGCTGTTCGCGGGCCTGCGCCTTGGCCGCTGCCGCATTGGCGGCATCGAGTGACTGCGCCCGGCCGAGGCTGGCCACGGTCGCGGTCAGGTCGGCGAGCTGCTGCGATTGAAGCGCCAGCAGCTGGTTGCCGGCCTGGGCCGCCTGCAATGCGCCGGTTGCCGACTGGCTCGCGGTGACCAGGCTTTGCACAGCAGTTCGCGCACCTTCGATGTTGCTGACCGCACCGGCCTGAACTTTGAGCGCATCCTCGAACGCGGCTACGCTACCGCGCCAACGTTCCTCAGCACCCTGGACCATCGCGCGCTGGCTGCCGGTCAGATCGATGTCCTTGTACTGGCGGCCGAACTCGCGTTCGATTTGCTGGACATCATAAGCAATGCCCTGCGCACGGGCGAGCAACTGTTGCGTTTGCTGAATTTGCTGCTGGAGCGGTGCAAGCATGGTCAGTGGCAGCGATTGCAGGTTGCGCGCTTCGTTGATCAGCGAGGTCGCCTGGTTCTGCAGCTGGCGGATCTGGTTGTTGATCTGCTCAAGCGTGCGCGCCGCAGTCAGGATGTTCTGCGAGTAGTTCGAGGGGTCGTAAACGATCCCGCCGAACTGCGCATAGGCTGGCGCGGGGACGAGCGCGGTGGCGGTCAGCGACAGCACGACCGCGCCGGCGGCAAGTACGTCACGATAACGGGGGGACTTCATGGGCATTACTCCTTGGGTTGGCCCAATTGGGCGGGGTGAATGGAAACAGGAGCCGGAAGCATGTCGGCGGCCCAGGCGAGGCCGCGATGGAGCAGCCATGCTGCGGCAAAACCTGCCGTCCCGTGCGCTTCGGTGAGTTCGGCAATCGCCAGCTGGTCGGTCTTCGACGAGGTGGCGGTGTAGACGAGCGCGACTTCACCTAGGCCCAGCTCGAACAGCCGGTTGCCGCGCGCCGACTGGCAGTAATAGTCGCGCTTGGGGGTCGCCCGCGCCACGATTTCGATCTGCCGGTCGTTGAGCCCAAAGCGGCGGTAAATCGACAGAATCTGCGGCTCGACCGCACGCTCATTGGGCAGGAAAATGCGGGTCGGGCAGCTTTCAATGATGGCTGGCGCGATCACGCTCGTCTCGATGTCAGCAAGGCTCTGCGTCGCGAAGACCACGCTCGCGTTCTTCTTACGCAGCGTTTTCAGCCACTCGCGCAGCTGCGCGGCGAAGGCCGGACTATCAAGCACCAGCCAGCCCTCGTCGATGATGATCATCGTTGGCGAGCCGTCGAGCCGTCCCTCGATACGGTGGAACAGGTAGGAGAGCACGGCAGGCGCGGCCGCCGATCCAGTCAGGCCTTCGGTCTCGAAAGCCTGGAAGCTCGCTTCGCCGAGATGTTCAAACTCGGCATCAAGCAACCGCCCGAATGGTCCGCCGATGCAGTAGGGCGCCAGCGCCTGCTTCAATGCCTGCGACTGGAGCAGCACGGCCAGCCCGGTTAGCGTTCGCTCGGCGACCGGCGCAGTGGCAAGCGAGGTCAGCGCCGACCAGAGATGCTCCTTGGTGGCGGGATCTACGGTCACGCCTTCAGACGTGAGAATCGCCTGCAGCCATTCGGCCGCCCAATTGCGTTCGGCAGGTTCATCGATCCGCGCCAGCGGTTGCAACAGCACTGCGCCAGCACTGTCTTCGGAAAGGCCAGAACCGGTCAACGAATTGCCCAAATCCTGCCAGTCACCACCGCAGGCGAGCGCGGCCGCGCGGATCGAGCCACCGAAATCGAAGGCGAAGACCTGGGCGCGATTGTAGCGGCGGAACTGTAGCGCCATCAGCGCCAGCAGCACCGACTTGCCCGCACCCGTTGGCCCGACGATTAGGGTGTGGCCGACGTCGCCGACGTGAAGCGAAAACCGGAACGGTGTCGAACCTTCGGTCCGCGCATAGAAGAGCGGTGGGGCGTGGAAGTGCTCGTCCCGTTCCGGCCCGGCCCACACAGCTGAGAGGGGGATCATGTGGGCAAGGTTGAGCGTGGAAATCGGCGATGTGCGGACATTGGCGTAGACATGGCCGGGGAGCGAACCGAGCCAGGCCTCGACCGCGTTCATGCCTTCGACGGTCACGGTGAAGTCGCGGCCCTGGATGACCTTCTCGACGAGGCGCAGCTTTTCGGCTGCCAGTGCTGGATCCTCGTCCCAGACGGTAACGGTGGCGGTGACATAGGCCTGACCGACATGGTCCGCGCCAAGCTCCTGCAGTGCCGCATCGGCATCGGCGGCCTTGTTCGACGCGTCGCTGTCGAGCAGCGTCGAGGCCTCGTTGGTCATCACCTCCTTGAGGATCGCGGCGACCGACTTGCGCTTGGCGAACCATTGCCGCCGGATCTTGGCGGTCAGTTTGGTCGCATCGGTCTTGTCGAGCATTACCGCGCGGGTTGACCAGCGATAGCCGAAGGCGAGCCGGTTGAGTTCATCGAGCAGGCCCGGGAAGGTGCTGCTGGGAAAACCGACCACCGTCAGCGTGCGCAGATGGGCGCGACCGAGGCGCGGTTCGAGTCCGCCAGTGAGCGGCTCATCAGCCAGTAGCGCGTCGAGGTGCATCGGGGTTTCGGGAACGCGAACCCGGTGGCTGCGGGTCGAAATGCAGCTGTGTAGATAGGTCAGCGTCTCGCTGTCATCGAGCCAGAAAACTTCGGGCACGAACCCTTCGACCAACCGCAACAACCGATCGGTGCGGTCGATGAAGAGGTCGAGCAGCTCGCGTGCGTTGATGCCTTTCTCGGCCTTGCCCTCATACAGCCAGCTTTCTGCGCGCGCGGCGTCCTCGGCGGGCGGCATCCACAACAACGTCAGGAAATAGCCGCTCTCGAAATGCGCGCCTTCTTCGGCAAACTGCGCAGCGCGCTCACGCTCGACCAGCGCCGAAGCAGGATCGGGAAAGTCGCTGTCGGGATAGTCCAGCGCCGGTCGGCGCACGGCCTCGACGAAAATCGCCCAGCCCGAACCCAGCCGCCGCAGCGCGCTGTTGAGCCGCGCGGTTGTCGCGATCAATTCGGCAGGCGTGGCACTATCGAGATCGGGACCGCGAAAGCGGGCCGAGCGCTGGAAGCTGCCGTCCTTGTTGAGCACGACGCCGGGTGCGACCAACACCGCCCAGGGGAGGAAGTCCGCGAGACGGTCGGCCTTGTTACGATATTCGCGAAGCGAGAGCATCGGCTCAAACCCTCAGATAGGTGGGAAAGCGCAGATGCCGCCGCGCGACATCGACGAATTGAGGATCGCGCCGTGCCGCCCAGACCGAAACCATGTGGCCGAGCGCGAAGATCACGACGCCGGCGATCCACAGGCGCAGGCCCAGCCCGATCGCCGCGGCCAGCGTCGCATTCGCGATCGCAAGGCCCCGCGGTGCGCCGCCGAGCAAGATATGCTCGGTCAGCGCGCGGTGAACCGGGACGACAAAGCCCGGCACGGCTTCGGGCGGTGCGGCCTCCATCAGACCAGCGCTCCGCCGCCGAACGAGAAGAACGACAGGAAGAAGGACGAGGCGGCAAAGGCGATCGAGAGGCCAAACACGATCTGGATCATCCGCCGCGCGCCGCCCGACGTATCGCCGAAGGCGAGCGCCAGACCGGTGGCGATGATGATCATGACCGCCACGATCTTGGCGACCGGCCCCTGGATCGATTCAAGGATCGACTGAAGAGGCGCCTCCCACGGCATCGACGAGCCCGCCGCATGGGCAGGCGTGGCGACGGAAAGGGCAACGAAGCCGCCGAGCATGGCGGCGGACAGGCGTGCACGGGCGCGAGTAAGTGTCTGGATCACGAGATAACTCCTTTGGTTTGGGGGGTGATGGGAAGGATCAGGTAGTCGCCTCGATCATCGAGCCCGGTGACTTGAGCGAGTTCGGCCAGCCGCCTGCCGGTGCCGTCGCGGACCAGCACGGCGATGACGTTGATGGTCTCGGCGATGAGCGCGCGCGGCACTGTGACCACGCTCTCCTGGATCAGCTGCTCCATCCGCCGCAGCGTGCCGAGCGCCGATCCGGCATGAATGGTGCCCACGCCGCCGGGGTGGCCAGTGCCCCAAGCTTTCAAGAGGTCGAGCGCCTCGGCACCGCGCACCTCACCGATGGGAATACGGTCGGGCCGCAGGCGCAGTGCGGAGCGGACCAGGTCGGAGAGCGTTGCAACGCCATCTTTGGTGCGCAGTGACACGAGGTTAGGCGCGGCGCACTGAAGCTCGCGCGTGTCCTCGATCAGGACGACTCGGTCGTCGGTCTTTGCAACTTCGGCGAGCAGTGCGTTGGTGAGCGTGGTTTTGCCCGTCGAGGTTCCGCCGGCGACCAGGATGTTCTTGCGGGCAGCAACCGCGTCAATCAGCGCCTCGGCCTGCCAGGCAGACATGATCTCCGCCGCGACATAATCCGTGAGCGTGAACACCGCGACGGCAGGCTTGCGGATCGCGAAACTGGGTGCAGCCACGACCGGAGGCAAAAGCCCCTCGAACCGCTCGCCCTTATCGGGAAGCTCTGCCGATACCCGCGGTGCTTTGGCATGGACCTCGGCCCCGACATGATGCGCAACCAGCCGGATGATCCGCTCGCCATCGGCAGCGGACATCCCGCTTCCCGTATCGGCGATTCCGGCTCCCAGCCGGTCGATCCAAAGCCGCCCGTCGGGATTGAGCATGACCTCGATCACCGAGGCGTCTTCAAGCCATGCCGCTATTTCCGGCCCGAGGGCTGTGCGCAGCATGCGCGCGCCGCGCGATGAGGCTTCGGACCGGATCGGGATGACGCTCATGAAATGCCTCGTGTCTGCGAGGCATCCGACCATCGGCTGTGCCCGCGAGGCGGATCAAAAGGACATTAGTCAGCGGTAAGGCAACAGCCTTTTGCGGTCAGCGTAGTATGGCGAAAAGGGAGAAAGAGGCGGCTGGTCTCTCAGTCTGAGCAGGAACTGCTTTTATGCCGCTCGGTGGCAGTGTCGTTGTGATTCTGCGGCTATACGAGGGTGGTGATATGTGCGCGCGGTGCTCATCGCGCGATCTCGAATGTGTCACTATAGAGCTGTTCGACGCGTTGCACCTCTTCGTCCGTCAACGCTGCAAATTCGCGCGTTCTCGCACGCTGCGAAAGTGTGCCATCATTTTGCTGAAGGAACTTCTGCAAAAGTTCGACCCGGTCGGTCGGCATATCGACGATTTCCTGGACTTCCTGGGCGAAGCGATCAAACGCTTCGAGAAAGGCCACTTCCGCAGGAAGGTCTTCCATGATCGTCTGTTCGACGCAGGCGTAGAGGAATTCCGTATGCGCGGTTGCATCGAAATAGCGATAAAATGCAGCAGTGTCGTTCAGCACCTCGACATTGCCCTTTGCCGTCCGCTGCCATTCGATTTCCGGCAACAGTGGCCGAGAGTAGGTTTCGAGTACAATACGGTAATCATCAAGGCGTCTGAGGATCGCAGCGCTGACGGGGAAAACGAGTCCGGGGGGATTATAGTTCGCGGCTGCGAGTGCGTGATGGATGAGCCAGCGGTGAAGCCGACCATTTCCGTCAACATAAGGGTGGATATAGACGAACCCGAAGGCGAGCGCAGCTGCCGTGGCGACGGGATCAAAGCCGCCCGACTGCGCGCGTGCGGCAAAATCGGCAAGGCCCGCAATGAGATCCGGAAGGTCTTGCGCGCGGGCGCTGATATGGTCGGGAATGGGGTCACCCGTTTCGCGGTCATGCACCCCAACAAAGCCGCCTTCATCGCGCAGGCCCAGACGCACAAATCGCGCGTCGCCAATGACAATGCGTTGAAGGCGGTCAAACTCCGGCAAGCTCAGTTGCGTGTTGCCAGCTTCGGCAATGGCTTGCCCCCATCTGACGGCACGGGTTCCTGACGGGCGCTCACCTTCGATAGCAAAAGAGGATTTGGAGTCGTTGAGCAGCAGAAAAGCGGCAGCGCGTGCGATAAGATCGGGGCGCACGCGGCCAATTTGGGCACGCGCGCGTGCATCAAGCTTCTTTGCAGCGGCTTCGACCAGGACTGCCGATCGGCGGATCATCGGGCAGAAGCTTGGTGTGCCGGGCAGGTTGTTCAAGACCCGGTGGCGCGGCGAGGGCTCACCTTGATCCAAGGCAAATTGCTGTTCTGGATCAACGACCGAGACGGTGCGGACTTTGCCGGCATCGGGGACATCCAATGCTTGTCCGGTCAGCCATTCATAAAGAAACCATATCCTGCGCGCAAACGCCCCCGTCGGCGTTGCCCGAACAAGATCGGCGACCGCGCCGGGTTCGACTGTTTGGAAGAGACGGGCAAGGATGGAGAGATCGATACCCTCCCACTTGATTGCGAAAGTGAGGTGACCGGCCAGACTTGGTTCGGGGCGGTGGCGCGGTGTGAACATTATCCACTCAGCCGTTGTGACCGGGTGATGGCGCTCGGCAATGGCAGCGAGGCGCGGCGGCAGCGGCAGCGCGAGATCATAAGCGGCTATCAAGGCGGCGTAGCCAACCGGCGTTGCGCGCTCAGGCAATGCCTTTGCGCGAAAATTGTTCACCGCTTGTGAGGGCCAATCACCCATAGGCATCCTTTGCGAAAAACTCTCACCGGGGTCATGGCCCGCTGCGAATCCAGTTCACCGATTGTGAAAATCTATCACAGGAATGACACTTTGTGAATATCAATCACAACGAGGTATGGAAAGACCGACCAGCGACCCGGCCATGATTGTTCAGCGCCTCCCGCTGTGCAAATCGTCGACCAGATGCGAGCCCGATTCCAGCTTCCGCGCCAGTGCCTCGATAAAGCCTTCGTAGCGCTCTTTTCCCTGTGCTTGCGCCGCAGCCCTTGCGGATTCAGGTAGCGGCGGATTTGCAGTGAGCCAGAAACGCACGAACAGAGCCAACGTCTCGTTCGTTACCTCAATTTGAAATTCAAGCCGCTCATTCTGCTTGGTTAGGCGGTCAAGCCGCCTTGTGACGGCAGCCTCCATCCGTTCTGACCCATCTGGCGACAGGAACGACGCAATGGCGGTCTCGACGATTGATGCCTGTGTCGCGCGTTTCCGGATCGCGAACTCAGCGAGTTGTTGCGAGATGTCCGGCGGCAAACGGAATGTGTGCTTGATGCGGTTGCCGGATTTCATAATTCTATTCCATCGCCTGGATCGAGCGAAGCCCGCCTTGCATTGCCGCGCATCCGGTCCTGCAGGCGGCGATTGCGCGCCACGTCGTCGTCATTCTGCTCATCGCGATCAAAGTCGAACTCCCTCGCAACGGATTTTGGCGGTGGGGCGATGTCTTCATGGATCGGCAATTCAGGTTCGGTGCGTATGCCGGCGTTGTGCGGATCAGTGTCATGTTCGCCCTTCCGCTTCGGACCGCGCTTCGCTTCTGCAGGCATCTTCGCGATCAAGCCCAGCCAATCGTGCGTTGCGCTCATCTCTTTGGAGGCTGCACGAACTTTTGGCGGTGTCAGCACACGGGCGGACAGCCGCTTGTCCCGGAAATACTGGGCCTTCTTTGCCCGAATGGGATGGGCGCCCGCCATCATGACAATCTCATCGGTCTTGGGAAGCTCCTGAATTTCTCCGGGTGTGAGCAATGACCGGGCAGTCTCTGATTTCGAAATCATCAGATGGCCCAGCCAAGGGGAGAGCCGGTGCCCGGCGTAGTTCTTCATGGCGCGCAGCTCCGTCGCTGTGCCTAGCGATTCCGACACACGCTTGGCGGTGCGTTCATCATTGGTCGCAAAGCAGACCCGGACATGGCAATTGTCGAGGATTGCGTTGTTCTGGCCGTAGGCATGCTCGATCTGGTTGAGGGACTGGGCGATGAGAAAGGCTTTAAGGCCATAGCCCGCCATGAACGCCAGCGCGCTTTCGAAGAAATCGAGTCGTCCGAGTGCCGGGAATTCGTCGAGCATGATGAGCACACGCTGGCGCTTGGCATCGGGGGCCAACTCTTCGGTTAGTCTGCGGCCGATCTGATTGAGTAGCAACCGGATGAGCGGTTTAGTGCGGCTGATATCCGATGGCGGAATGACCAGATAGAGTGTGGTTGGCCGTTTGGCATCGACCAGATCGGCTATCCGCCAATCGCATTGCCGCGTCACCTGCGCGACGACGGGATCGCGGTAGAGGCCGAGGAACGACATGGCGGTCGAGAGCACGCCCGACCTTTCATTCTCGGATTTGTTGAGCAGTTCGCGCGCGGCACTGGCGACGACGGGATGAACACCGTCATCGCCGAGATGGGCTGTCATCATCATCGCCGCGAGCGTGGATTCAAACGAGCGCTTCGGATCGGACAGGAATGCGGCGACGCCAGCCAGTGTCTTGTCGGGCTCGGCATAGAGA
The DNA here is from genome assembly GCA_947258815.1 of uncultured Sphingomonadaceae bacterium. Classification (GTDB taxonomy): domain Bacteria; phylum Pseudomonadota; class Alphaproteobacteria; order Sphingomonadales; family Sphingomonadaceae; genus Novosphingobium. The sequence continues at coordinate 10,867 of CAMYJW010000022.1, read as the reverse complement.
ACATGCAGGATCGCGCCAACGAGCAACGAATGGCTGGTCTTCTCCCAATGGTTGCGCTTTTCAAGACTGCCTTCGGGATCGACCAACACGTCGGCGACATTCTGGACATCGCGCACCTCGCAGACACCGCGACGCACTTCGAGCAGTGGGTTGTAGGCTGCGGAATCCGCATTGGTCGGATCGAACAGCAGCACGCGGCTGAAGCTAGAGCGATAGCCCGCAGTCAGCGTCCAGTTCTCGCCCTTGATGTCATGGACGATGGCTGAACCAGGCCAGGTAAGCAGCGTTGGTATGACAAGCCCAACACCCTTGCCGGTGCGGGTCGGGGCAAAGCACAGCACATGCTCTGGCCCGTCATGGCGAATATATTGGTTGTTGAACTGGCCGAGCACGACGCCCTTGTCGTCGAGCAGTCCAGCCTCCTGGATCTCCTGCCGGTTGGCCCAACGTGCTGTGCCGTAGGTCGCGGCTGTTTTCATCTCACGGGCGCGCCAGACTGACATGGAGATGGCAGCGATGATCGAGGCAAAGCCGCCGGTGACGGCGATGAGCCCGCCGGTTTCGAAGATGTGCGGCGCATAGGCGTCGTAGCTGAACCACCACCAGAAGAAGTCGTAAGGCCGGTAGACTGGCCAACCCAGCAGCATGAACCAAGGCGAGCCCAGTTCCGGCTGGTAAGCTAGAGCGGAAGCGGTCCACTGTGTTGCACCCCAGATACCAGTCAGCACGAGCATGAACACAGCGAGGATCTGTCCCCAGAGAATTTTGGTTGCGGCCATGACTTTCTCCTTTCGGACAAGCCCAATCATTGGTTAGTGCAAGCGCGCAAGACCGGAACTCCTGCTGGCGTAATGTGGCGAAAAAGGACGGGGTTTAGCGAAGAGGCCAGACAAAAGCATGACTTATAATCCCAGTGTCCTGCTGCGCGTGAAGCTCCAATCGACTCCGCCGCGAGCGTTGATGGTTCCGCTGACGGCCTGACTCAAATGGCGTTCAAGGTTGGGTCGCCATGGCACCAACTGAAATCCCATCCCGTCATCGATCATGGCAAAGCGTCCTGACGAGAGGGTGACGCGCTCACGGTAGATTCCGGCAATATGTTCGCCGGGTCGTGCCGGTATATGTTCCAGCCCTGACCGGGTGGCGATGTGCTTGGTTGCCTCAGCTAATTCGCGGCTGCGCAACTCATCAAGCAGTTCCTTGGCGAAGATGAACCGCTGGCCTTGCCGACGCGCTAGTCCTTCGCTTACCAGATGCTCTGAACGTGCGGCAAGCGCATCGCGCACCTCTGCGCCAAACCCTCCGGCGGTATCTACAGGCTCACGGGCGACCAGCTGACGATCGAGCCATGTCGCGCCGGGGGCGTTGATCTGGTCGCCCAGCGACAGGTCTGACCGCACAGACAGCGATTGCCGGTCATTGCCACGATTATCGCGCCATTGGCCAAGCTCAACAATAGCACCCGGCTTAGCGTCGCTGGTTTGATCAATGTCATCGAACCGAAGATAGTGTGTCCGCCCGTCGGTCGCATCGACTACCGCATAGGCGCTGCCAGTCAGTTCATCATGCAGACCACGCTCGACCAATCGTCCGATCACCGGCTCGGCTGCCAGATCGTCATGCAGCGCAAAGCGCCCCGTGTCAGGGCGAAGTCCGCTTGCCCCCATTGCCCGGTGCATGGTCTTGATGATGTCGCCGCGTGCGCCTAGCTGACGCAGTGTCGGTTCAAGCCCTGGTTTCAACATCCAGCACCCCGGCGTTATCCGTGTCGCAAGGCCAAGCCGCTCAAGTTTGGTGGCGCGGGCAACCATGTGATTGGTTGTGCGGGACTGTTGTGCGCCGGGCGCAACCCGCAAATCGACCACCCCTCCAAAATCATCCGCCTGTCGTTGCATCCGCCGGTCAAGGCTGGTCCAGCGATCGGCATCGACCTCGCGGGCCAAAGCCCGGTCAATCTCGCGTTCGGTTCGCGGGCCAAGCTCAAGTGTCACCCGCTCTTCGGCACGGCTGCGCATTCCTTCACGGATATAGTCCTTGTCGATCACAAGGTCGCGGCCGTCGTCAGCCTTGCCGCGCAACAGGATGTGGATGTGGGGGTTGTCAGTATTCCAGTGATCGACTGCCACCCAATCGAGTTTGGTGCCAAGATCGGTCGCCATGTCGCTCATCAACTCGCGCGTGAAGGCCCGCACATCATACATGTCGACCGCATCTTCGGGCGATACGATGAAGCGGAAATGGTGCCGGTCATCGGCGCAACGTTCGGCAAAGATGTCGCCGTCGACCTCCTCGGAACCTGCATTGAAAAGGCTCGCCTCCTTTTCATCGTTGGTGACGCCATCGCGCTTGAGGTAAGCTGCGTGGCGGGCCAGTGGTGCAGCGGTAAAGTGGGCGCCTCTATGCCGAACGATCCGCGCCTTGATCACGACCCGGCGCTGGCCTTGATTGGCGCGCATCCGGAGCAAGGCGATGCGTCCTCGGCCATGTCGACCGGTGCCGCGCTGGCTTGATGCTGCGCCGAAATGTCCGGCGCGGCCTGACTTGTTGAGCTGTGCTTTGACCTGCCCGACGAGCGACTTTGACCCACCTGGTCGACCGCCTCGGTCTTTGATCCGTCCTGGCCTGATCTCGAAATCATCTTCGCTCATGACTGCGCCTGCGACGGCTGTCGAAATGGCGAAATTGCGTCAATTTTTGAACATCGTGCCAGCCGGGCGATATCGTGGCTGGCGCTGGAAAGCTTAGAAATCCTAACCTCTCCACCCACACCGACGGCTCCCGTTTTATCTTGCCATCCTCCTGAACCTTCCTCTCCTGCAGCCGACCTTCCGCACAATCCTGCGCCAAACCACGCCGTGACACGCCAGAAGGACAAACGGTCAATCACTGCGGACGGCTCCCCGAAACGGGCGCGAAGAGCCCGTTCAGCGGGGCAGACGAAGCGGGGATGGAGGTCGGCGGCGCGGCGGCGGCGAAGCTGCCGGATGCGTCGGCGGGTGCGTTTCCGCGCACGGCAAAGAGCTGGCCCTGTGTCCAAGACGGGCGGACCGGCTGCACGGGCGATGCGCTGGCAACGGCTGTTGCCGCGCTTCCTGCTTGCAGCATCGGTGCAATCTTGGCGACATAGGCGCGGGTTTCGGCGGGGAGCGGACGACCGCGATCTCGCCAGTCTTCGAAGCGGCCCGGTCCCGCATTATAGGCAGCAAGGAAGCCAGAGGCGCCGTAGCTGTCATACATTTCACGAAGGTAGGAGGTGCCCGCCATGATATTGTCGCGCGGATCGAACGGGTCAGGACCAAGCCCGAACCGGGTGCGCTGGCGCGACCAGGTTCCTGGCATGAGCTGCATCAGGCCCATTGCGCCCGCTGACGAAACCGCACGAATCCGGCCCGCACTTTCAGTGCGCATGACTGCATAGATCCATCCCTCCGGAAGACCGAATCGCTGCGCGGCTTCGGCAACGTGCGCGGCAATGTCGATGTTGCGCGGCGAAGCCTGTTCGGCAGCGTTCTGCCCAAAGGCAGGCGCATAACCGAACAGGCCGACAGCCGCGAGCAGTGCGGCAAACACAGCTTTGCGGCGCATCGCTCAGCCTTCGCCGTCACGCTTGGACGGGCGTGACCAGACAAGGTGATGGTGGCCATCATCGTCCTTGAAGATGTTGGCGCGCAGCGGAGCAAGGAACATCGGGTCGTCGATCTGGATCGCAACATAGTCGCCAGCCTTCTCGCCGACATGCTTCCAGCCCGCGCCTATTTCGCGCGCTTCGTCATCCTCTCCGGCGATTATCCGGTAGTCGGGGGCGGTTTCGCTTTCGCGCTTTTCGACCTCGACGAGAACAAGGTCGATGTTGAGCGATAGCGTGTGCAAATGCCCGACATAGCCGTCTTCGCCCTTCACAAAATATCCGATACGCATTGGTCAGTCTCCTTTTTGGGTGGTTGGTGAGAAAGTCTCACGCGGGTCGGCGAACCAGACATGGTGTCCGTCGCCTGCTTCATCGGTCCACACCGGGGTGGCGCGGCCGATCACGGAATCGAGCCTGAGCGGCCCGAAATAACGTCCATCGAAACTGTCGGGCGCAGCCGGGTTCATGACGAACACCTCGCCAGTGCGCAGCACATGGCAGCCCGCCCAGACCGGCAGAGGGCGGCCCAGACGGTCGCGCGCTCGCGCCGCGCCGACATATTGGCCGTCGATGGTGATGCCATGCGCGAAGCGGCAGACGCGCTGGCCGCGCACAGCCGCGATGCGCTTTATCAGCGGTACGCCGGTCGGGAGGTAATGCCGCTTGGCAAGCAAACGCCGCAGTTCCGGCGGCGGTTCGATGGCGACCCGCTCGCCAGCGTGCAGGCTCGCCTTGCCACGGATGGCGTAAAGCCCGGTCGGCACGGAGGCAGTCGCGTTCCATACCGCGTAACGCGAGACCGGAACGGTCAGCGTCGCGAGTGTGGCGGCCACGACGACGCTAGCCAGGATGAGGCTGCGCCGGGTCATGGCAACAGCGCCTTGCGCTGGAGCCATGCGCGATGGCGCGCGGGGCTGTAATCGCGGGGCAATTCGCGACCCGCCATTCGATTGTGGATGTGTCGCCAGTGGTCGGGCGCAACGTCGCAAGGGTCGATGCCCGCGGCCTCAATGGCATCGATCAAGCGGAAGACCTGCGCGACTTTCGGCCAGCCATGAATGCTGAGCAGCACGTCGCCGCCTGGATCAACCTGCGGTACGGGTGTGCAAGGTTCGTGTCCATCGACGGCACGAACGATATCGAGCGTCGAGCGAATGGTGCCGTAATCATTGGAGGCCCAACGCACCAGGCCGAACACCTGGCCGGCCGCATAGCTTTCGATGCGCTCGCTGCGGCTGACAATTCGGTCCGCTACTGGCTTGCCGAACTTGAGCCAGTCCTCGCGTTTACCCTTGCGCCAGAACAGCGTGACATGAGTCAGCTCTGGCCCATCGCTCATCCTCGTTTCGGCAGGCCTGCGCGGCGGCGCTTCGCCATCCGTCCACAGCGCTGAGTCCGTTAGCAAGAATCCGAAGGATTCTTTGTTAGCTAAGTTAAGGGCGAAATTCGGCGCAGTTTTCTGCGGCTTTGAAGGCCATTTCGGTTCCCGATAGTCCGAACTTTCGGTTCCTGATCGTCCGAGTCTGGCGGTTCCTGATAGTCCGTGTTGCATCACGACATATCCACAGGCTGAAGACCGACGCGCCGCATGGCCGCGTCGAACGGATCGGCGGGAATGGCGACGAAGCTCAGCCGCTCGCGGCCCAGCGCGTGTTCAATGGTGAGTTGGTATCCCGGCAGCGCCTGACGCCGAACAATGTCGCGCATTTCGAACGCAAAGCGTTTGGGCGGCGACAGTGCGCCGGACTTCATGTGCAGGTGCTGGAAATCGAAGCTCCAGCCACCCTTTTGCTTGCCGCCGTGCTTGCGCACGAGGCGGTAGAGCCAGCGTTCCAGCCCGCCGGTTAGCGCGAAATAGGCCGGGTCAATGGTCAACACGAGTGCTTGGTCGATCACCCCTTCGTAAAACCAGTCGGGGACGATCATCTCGATCCCGAGCGCGCGGCCCGAACCGTCGAGCCGCTCTTTCCATTCATTGATCCACGAGAAGCGATGCCGACGCCGTGCGTCGCGCTGGCGGATCGAGGTCGCAATTGTGGTCGATTGCAGCCGGTCGAGTCCGGCCTTAAGCCGTTCGTAGCTCGCCTTGCCGGTGCCACGCCGGGTGAAAGCGAGAATTTCGTGTGGGGTTGCAGCGATTAGCCGCGATGTCGGGCGGCCCAAGTCGCGCGCTTCGACGATCTGGCTCGCGACCCAGATGAGGACGTCGGCGTCCCAGATGGTCGCCATGCCATGTTCTGCGGTCGCCTCGACCAGAATCGAGACTTCGCCCATCCGGAAGTCGATCGGGCGCACCCGCTTCGACTTGGCGAGACTGAAGAAGGGCCAGGCCATCAGATCTTGTGCGTCGCGGGCGGCGATGTCGCCGCCTGCGCTGACGAACAGGTCGAGCTGCTGGCTGGTAACCGGAAAGGGGGAAGTGCGGCGCATGGATCGGCTCAGCGGCGAACAGGGGGCGTATAACCGTCCATCCGTCTAGCCGGATGGACGACGCCCTTGCCGGGATCGCTGGTTGAACGGCGAAGGCCGAGTTCGGCCCAGGCATCGAGATCGGTGATCGAGTAAACGATCCGTCCGCCAAGCTTGCGGTAAGCCGGGCCAGTCCCGAAGCAGCGATGCTTTTCGAGCGTGCGGGCGGACAAGCCCAGATGCACAGCGGCATCGGGCGTCCGCAGGAAGCGGGCTATTACGGGTGTGGGTCTGGCATCCATTGGCTGACTCCGCTCAGGTTCGGACACAGCGGCGGGCTGCAGCTGGTTGCGGAGATCAATGGCGAAGACAGAAAGGCAGGAGGGAGTGACAGATTTGGGGGTGCGAAAATTGTCACCCCTTGGTGCGGGTCATTCGTGCCGGAGCAACTTGCGATATCCGCCGTCCACCATGCGGCGCGCTTCGGCGATCAGCCGGAGCACGTGCCGCCTTTCGCCCGATCCCTTCCAGATCGCACCGACAAGCGGGCGATGGCCCCGAAAGACAAGGCCAAAGGCGAGGTCGCGCGAGGAGGCACCAGCCTCCAGCGTATCGTGAACTTGCAGGAGCTGGGTATGGCGCGCGCGTTGGTAAGCGGAAGGCATGAATTTCCGATCCGGCATCAGACGGTCGCTGTGTATCGCCCGGTCGAAGCGGGCCGCAGCGGCAAGCCGGATGGCTGTACTTTGATCATGGAGGATAATCAGACATTCGGGGCACATGGATGGCACGGGGCGCAGGCAAAGGCGAAGCCGAGCAATTCCCCGTCCGAAGACCATGTGGTGTTCGCTATTGGAAATTGCTTCCGCCAGGGACTCAAAGTCGGCCGGAAGTGATACCGCTGCCTCTATATCGGTGGTTGCCAGCACGACCACGTCGGGCGCTTCTGCTGGGGACCACAGGGCTGGCGCTGTTCGGGGATCGGATTCGGGGGCAGTGGGGAAAGCAAAGGCCCCACCGCCCGGCCAGACCCTCCCGTTCTATCAGATCAACGTCGGGGTGTGCTGCGACACGGGCTTCGGTTTCTGCATAGTCACTGCGGTAGTCGGCATTGCGTTGCAAATACTCCTGCGCAAAATCCGCATAGTCATGGTGTTGATACTGATCTGCGGTCGATGGTGACCGCCATGACGAACCACCGGACATAGCGCCCCCTGCAATGCACAGGCGAAAAGGCCAAGTCTCAAGTCTTTGTGGATCAAGGATAAGCCGCAAGTAACCAAAGATGCGGGATATTGTGCGACAATCCGAGTAAAGCGGAATGAATGACTATGTGATTCAACGTGAATTGCGAATTTCAATCAACCTTTGCGCGACATTTCAAGAAGATGCTTATAGCCGTGAGTGGTCATCCAGCGGGCGCGTTCAAGATGACTGTCGTGCACTAGGCGTGCGCGGTCGTGTTCGACTGCGGCATCGAGTTCGAAGATGATTTGAACCACTTCGCGCCAGTCTGCACCTTCCTCAGCGGCGTCAAGTATCCGTAAATATGTGACAAAATGCCGCTCGTCATAAGCCGTGATGCAATCATCGGCTGGCGCGCGGTCCTCAAATGGCGGTGTCGTCATAGGACGAGCCTTCGCTTCGACTCGTTGATCATGTCGATATGCATAGCACGAAGCCTCTCCGAAATGGTGACTTTTACGGTTATCCGACTTGTTGGAGAGCATGGTGCCCGCATGCGGATAAGCGTCTTCGTCTACCAAGTGGCTGATTTGGCCCGATTGATTGGCTTGTAGAGTATACTCCGTGGTTAAATACTCTGCAACAGTGGTCATTGCGTGCGATGAAATTGCGCGAGGTTCTGGCCACCAATCTGAAACACTTTCGCCTTGCGGCTGGTCTGTCGCAGGAAGAGTTGGCCCACCGCGCGCATCTTGATCGCACCTACGTCAGCAGCCTGGAGCGCGGGCGCTATAGCGCGTCGATTGATAAGATCGAAAGCCTGTCGGTCGCATTGGGGATCGAAGCATCCGAACTCCTTGTGATTCCGTCCGCCGCTAGCGAGGCTTGAACAAGCCGAAGCCCCGCCCGGCAGGTGCCGGGCGGGGCTGGCGTTCCGATCAGTCGCCGTTGGTGCGGCGGGCGCGTGACCAGATCAGGTTGTAGCTCTTGCCGTCTTCGTCGTCGAAGAGGTTGGCGAAGATCGGGGCGGTGAAGCTGGGATCGTCGAGCTTGACCGAGAGATAATCGCGGCCTTCGTTTGAGGTTTTGGTCCAGGCGGCGCCGATTTCTGCGCGGCCGACGAAGACCCGGTGCGACGGTGCGTTCTCGTTGTCGCTGGCTTCAGGGACGATGCGGACGTTCTTCTGCTGCACCGACATGGTGACGATTTCGCCCTTATATTCGTTGCCGGTCTTGGTGAAAGTTCCGATGTTAGCCATGATGATTTCCTTCAAGTTGGTCGAACCCGCGCCCATCGCGGCCTCGATGGCTGGTTGAAGGCAGGGGCTTGCGCCCGCTGCATCCGCAGGACCGAAACAGAGTGGAGGACGGCGGCCAGACGGCTTTCTTGCCTCGCGAGGAATGGGTCGCAGACCCAGGGGAAGAAAGTCGGTGCAGACGGCGTTGCAGCAAGGGATCAAGCGGCGAAGCCATCCCCTGCCAACCAAAGCCATTGAAGAGGCGGCATTGGGCGCGGGTCACACTTGACCGGGAGCCATGGCACTTTCCGGATTTTCCAGACCAAGCTGCGATTAGGAAGGTGTCGTGACACGGTGCGCTTGCAGGTCGTCACCGTATCTCCAGACGTCGGCAACTGCGATGCGCCACTGCGGGTTTGATCTAGATCCCCGCATTCCGATAGCCCCGGCCCAGTGCCTTACTGGCTGCGGATTCTCGGCCTTGCTCTGACCCCGCAACAGCTCAGACCAGCCCGACCCAGGACGCGGTAGGCATAACCTGCCACTTGATCACAACGCCTGCCTCGTAACGGCTGAACTGACCGTGCCAGCCGCGTCCGGCACCTGCCGGGCGGGGCTTGGAAAACGACGAAGCTACGCCTCATACGTGCGAGCACTTCCAAAGCCATTTCAAAAATTTCCGCCAGACCTTAGCTGGGATAAATTGCATATATTGATCGAAGAAGGGAAGGTCACTTTCTCCAGTGAAAATGTGGCGTTCCTTATCGAGGATACCGACACTCAGTATCTGTTCGTTGAAAAAAACATCGACCGATATCTAGAAATCGAGAGCGAGTGTACTCCGGACGATGATTTCCGTGGGGGGCTGCTAAGCAGGGATATATCAGATGAGAAAAGGCTGATAATTATCAAGGCGATGGACCTCACATTACTTGCCAGCACGCCTTCACGTGCGGCGAAAGTCGGGCCGGTCCTGATACGAACGGGGGCAGATGTCAGCGAGTTTGGCGCAGATGCAGCGGTTGTGATTATCGTCAATTCCCGACCTATCAATGTCCAAATCCCACTGCTCAACAAATTCCAGCGAAATTTGGATGATCAGCAAGTGAGGTCGATACTCGGCTCTCTGCCAGAACCATACTCTGAGATTAAGCCGGGGTATGGAACACCTCGGATCAAGGGCACGGAGGCAAACCTTGAATTTGTAAAATGGTTGGAGGCCCGTCGATTCATTTCATCTTGGAGTCAGGGAGGATTATTCGGACTGGACGACGATATCCGCATCAATCTCCGCAGAAAATGAACGAACGGCGGAAGTGGGCCGTCGCGGCATAATTGCGGACTGTCAGGACCGTCCGCAAGGCCGGTCATTCAATCGCCCATACCGAAATCCCCATCTTGCGGGCTTTGTCGACCAGGTTGGCATTGATGCCATTGCCCGGGCACGAGACCACAGCCTTGGGCAGCACTTCGAGCATCTGATCGTTGCGGCGGAACGGTGCGGCCTTCTTGAACCGTTCCCAGTCTGGCCGGAACGGGACATGGGTGATCTTGCGCGCCCGTGCCCAGAGCGACGCGATATGCTCGCCACCGGTCGGGTTGCCGCCGTGGAACAGGACCATGTCGGGATATTTGGCGAGAACCTTGTCGAGCGCGGCCCAGATGCGGTTGTGATCCTGATAGGCGGGACCTGACGTGAACGCGATCCGCGTGCCGGTGGGCAGCATCGGCTCAGTTTCTGAACGACGCTTGGCAGCAAGAAAGTCGCGGCTGTCGATCATGGCGGCGGTCAGGGTGCGATGGTTGACCAATGATCCGGTGCGCGGGCTCCAGGCTTTGCGGAAATGCGTCTCGAACTGGTCGGCAGCGGCTTCGCGCATGAATTCCATGGCGTTGCGGCGTTCAATCAGGCCGATGCCTTCACGGATCTGCCGCTCGAGTTCGACCGATTTGACTTCGGAACCATCCTGTTCGCGCTGGCTGCGCTTCTGGGCGTCCTCATTGTCGTCGAGTTCGCGCTGGATGCGAAATTCGGCGCGGTGGAAGAGGTTGGCGAGCGACCAGCACAGGTCTTCAAGGTCGGGTTCGAGCCTGGTGTCGATCATGGTGGCGATGAGGGCGTCGAACATGTCGGCGACTGCGCCGGCGGCCATGCGTTCTTCGGGCAGTGGCCGCGGGTCGGCTTCATCGCAGAAAGGGCGATAGCCGTAGAGGGCGATTTCATCGAGGAGATGGGCGGTGGGCGAGACTTCGTGTTCGGGTTCGGAATCGGACATGATGGTCATGGCGCTTGTCCTTGGGGCCTTGGAACCGGGCACCTTGCCCGGCCTTCATGGGCGTCCCTCTGACCGGCTGCCGGGAGGGCGCACCCGCCGGGCCGAAGCGCAAGCGGAGGATGGTGGGCGGG
>CAMYJW010000021.1 GCA_947258815.1 uncultured Sphingomonadaceae bacterium | reverse complement strand
CAGAAAGGGTTCAAAGAATGCCCATTCGGCATCCCCCATCAGCAACCGCGCCAAGATAACCTCCGCAAAAGCTATCTTGAATCACATCTCGTCCCGCTTGTGAATCCAGTTTGTCAACAGGGCCTAACACCCGTTCACGGCGCGGTAGAGCGTTCTGGGGCTGACACCGCTCTGGGCGGCAATCACGTCCATATGCTCGCCTGCTGATTTCCTGCGTCTCGCGTCCCGCACCTGTGCGCGAGAGAGTGTCGGGCGTCTGCCAATTCGCTTGCCGCGCTTGCGCGCTGCTTCCAGTCCTGCCTTCGTCCGCTCGGAAATCAGCGAGCGCTCCAATTCGGAGAAAGCGTTGCGTATCTGAAAGAAACACCGTCCCATCGGTGTGGTCGTATCAATGCCCTCGGTGAGAACCAGAAAGTCGATTCGTCGCGTTTCAAAATCCTCCAGCACATCCAGCGCGTGACGCAGGGAGCGGAACGCACGGTCCAGCTTCCAAAGGACAAGCTGGTCGCCTGCCTTGAGGCTGTTGCCGCAGTTCGGGGTTACTTCCCATCTCTGCCTCAAACTGACGTTCGTCATCCGTCAGGGGAACGCCCATCTCTTTCTTTCTGGCAATGGATGTAGCCATCTCCAGCATATGAACACTCTGGGCAATTTCTGCTTCCGACTTGCCTTCGGCGCGTAGCATACCCTTGAATGCTTCAAGCTTGGCCGGATCGCGCAGAGTTTCGCGAATGTCGTCCCAATCCTGTGCGGACATCTCGATACCACCGACAGAAATCTGCTGTAATTCTTTGCGGATGCGCTCGCCTGCCTCGACAATCATGGATGCGTCCGAGGCCGGATCGTCCTTCTTTCGCTCTTCGGCTTCCAATGCCAATCGGGTGTCGGCTGCCTTGGCGGACAGTGCATCTCCGAAATTCGTTGCTTGTGAATCAGCGTCTGCCGCACCGCGCAGCATGAAGGCGTTCGTGTTGTTGCTCGCGAAAATCGCAGCCTGATCATTAAGGGGTTCAGCTTCGTCTACAGGTCCGTAAACAGCGGGAGCGTGCATGAATGCACCTTTCGTCGCGCCCATTGCCGCGTCAAGTGCGTCCAGATCGGCCTTGGTGAGTTGAATGAGGTCCTGGCTCATATCGCCCTACCTCGTCACCATGTTCGCTGTTGTCGGTCCGGCTGTTATCATAGACCTGCCCCTAGTTCGGCTGTTGCACCAATCTCGGGTTTTGGCTTACCCACGCCGTCTTTCGGCGGTTCACCACCTTCAACCGCACCCGTGAACGCGCCGTTCACTTCCGAGCGTAAGTTTTCGATAAATTCATCACGGGTCATATTCATGTTTCCAAGCATGCCTTCCAGCATTGGAAGATATTGGTCCATGATTGCGTCTATGACCGATGCCAGCCCCTCAAAACCAGGGATCATATCGCGTGGCTCAACCGCTGCCGTGTCAGGGTGTTCCAAATGTTCAAGGAGCTCGGCCGGGCCGTTGGCGATTAGAGCCATTGGTCCGCTGCGTTCGAGCTGTCGGTGCAGGGCGATTTCCTCATCGGTCGCGAGATTATTGGCAACAGCACCTTTGAGATATTCGGTTTCAACCTGAAGACGGGCGAGCGTTGGAATATCACCGTTCAGCATGAAATCGACCATCGGACCGAAGTTCATCGCCAATACCGGCTCAGGCACCCCGTTCTCTTCGATATAGGCTTTCATCTCGGCACGACCTGCCTCAATCATGCGCAAGGCTTGGGGGTCTGTCGAGAAGCGATGGATCAATTCTTCGCGTTCCGCCTCTGTCGCAACTCCGTTGTCAACCAGACTGTTCAGTTCGGCAACACGCGTTGATCTTGCCAGTGCGTCATAGCGCTCGGCCTGGGTCATGCCCTCCATGATACGCTGTTCGTTTGCCAGAAATTCGTCGAGCGTTTGCAACGGCCCCATAAAAACTTCCATAATCCCACCCCTTTTGTTCTGTTTATTCGTGGTTGGCTTTCATTATGAGGGCGGGCCGGCCTAAAAATGGTTAATTATGTATAAAATTTGAAATAATTCCGCCTTTCATATTGAAAGTATTATGAAAATTACACTCTCTTGTCGGGTAGGCGATTCAGGACATTCATTATGCAGTCCCACTGCTGATGTTTGGCGGTTGCAACTTTCCCTCTCAGCCATTGGCTGATCAGAGAATTGTTCAGCCCCTTGGGAAGCGGCTTGGGAGCAAGGCGCAAGACATCTGCGACACCGCGCCCCGTGCGATCCAGTTCGCGTTGAAGTTCGCCAATTCGTTCTACGGTTAGGGGCAGTCGATGACCTCCGCCCGATAGTTCATCGTATCGGTTCAGCACGAATTCGATATGACCATCGATGGCAAATTCTGTCTGTCCACGAACCCAGGCATCGACCATGCTGGATGTCAGTCCGTCAGGCACATCGTGCTTGTGTCGCGTTAGCAACCGCGCAGGTGTTATCCCTGTCCGTTTCTTCTCGTCAGCCAGCTTCAATCGGATGTCGGGTGTGATCTCAATCCGCGTGGGGTCGGGCCGCCACGAAGCATAACGGGCCATCAGCCATTCCCAGTGGCCTTTCTTGGCAGATTGCGTGCGTCCAGCGAGCCATGCAAAGATGACGGTTGAAGAAAGACCCGCCGGTCGATTGGCGTTCTTGCCACGCAGTATAGCGCGCGGTCCTTGTCCGGTGCGCTCGATTGCCTCACGAAGACGTGTCAAATGGGCATGCGTAAGATCGATTTCGGGTGCGCGGTTCGGGTACGCCAAATACGCAGCAATCACCCAGCCAAAATGTTCGGGGCGCACTGTCTTGATGTCCATCGACAGCCAGCTCTCCACAATGTGTAGCGTCAATCCGTCAGGTTGAGGGCGTTTGGTCTGATGAATGAGCCGAGCCAGACTGACGCCGGTTCGGGTGCGTTCCGACTTGATTTGCTCAATCATTTCTCGTTTCGGCGGTATTCTACGAGCATCATCAGGACTGGTTGCGAACAGCTCGAGCAGCCAATCAATATGTGCGGGAAGTGCAGTCGTTGTTTCTCCGCTGATGAGCCGATCGATGACTCTCGAGCTGAGCCCCTTCGGTACGGAGGTTGGCGATTTTGCAAGCAGTGCCCGACCATGAAGACCGGTGCGCTCTTTCTCGGCTTTCAGTTTCGCTCGTATCTCGTTGGTAATCGTAATCCTGTCCGTTGCCATTGCTGGCGATGATATGTGATTCTGAACATCCTCTCGAAGGAAACCTGCGTGTTATCCACCTGATTGCAGCTTCGCCTGGCCAGCCTTCCATCCGTTCGCTTTGAGGTATTGCCGCGGTTCTGGCGGAGCGCAGCGCCTCGTCAACGGACTGCCCGCGCCGAACCCGTGTTGTCCGTTTCCCCGCTAAGCGGGTGACTTGGTCGCTTGAGCACGCCGCCCCTTCTTCCGCGTCCTCAAAAACAACGAAAGGAGGCAGGACATGACCAATCACAACACAATTCCAACCAGCGATGAGGCAAGGTTTCGAAACCGCATCGTTCAGGGCGATTCCACCCAGCAGTTGCGCAAAATGCCAGATGGTTCTGTCGATCTCATCGTGACCGACGTTCCCTATCTCATTGGCTATCGCGATCGCAGTGGGCGCTCTGTTGCCAATGATGAGAATCCCGACGGCGTGCTGCCGAGCATTCCCGAAATGTACCGCGTCCTGAAGGATAAGCGATATGCTCTTATCTTTTGCGGATACTCGGCGATAGACCGCTTCAGCGCGGCCTGGGCTAGCGCGGGCTTCAATGCGGTTGGCCAGATTTTCTGGCGCAAATCTTACGCCCCGAGCAAATGGTTTACCGAGTGTCGGCATGAATCAGCCTGGCTTCTAGCCAAAGGCAGGCCAGCCAAGCCGGACAATCCGGTGAGTGACGTGATGGAATGGACCTATTCCGGCAATCGCTTTCACCCGACCGAGAAATCTGTTGAGGTTATCAAACCATTGATCGAGGCCTATTCGACTGCAGGTGATCTGGTTCTTGATCCTTTTGCCGGTTCAGGCAGCACATGCGTTGCAGCTGCGCTAACAGGGCGGGACTACACTGGCATAGAGCTTGAGAATGACTATTGTCGGAATGCGATACGACGGTTGGACGGCGTAGCTCGGTTTCGCTGTTGCAAATCAAATGAAAGAGAGTTCAACACCAGTAGCGTATAATTAGCGTCCTTAGGACGCTAATTATACGCTACTGCATATCATCTGAATTGTCAAGCCTTTTGAAAACGGCTTGACAGGTTGCTATCCCATGAATATCCTATGTCCTTAGGACATAGGATATTCATGGGAATAATGAAGTGAGTGAGCTGGCTCCGTTTCAAAGACGGAAGAGGATGACGCAGCTAGGCGAGGCGCTAGCTGAAATCCTCAATGCGCAGCCCAAGCCGCTCCTTACCAATTACGAGATTTTCCGCGAGCTCTGGAAAATCTACGAGCTAGGCGAGGTCGCCTATCTTCGCGGTGATGTGCCAACGAAGGAAACCTTTCGCAGAACCCGCACCCTGCTCCGCAAAGAAGGAATCATTCGGCAGGACTCGGATTATACCTCGCTTTGGCGTGTGTTGTCGAAAGCTGGAGAGTCGCCCGAAGACATCATCTGTTCGGTCGATCCGCATTGCTACATCAGCCATATGTCCGCCATGCAGCGATATGGCTTGACGAACCGCAGACCCGAAGCGCTCTTCCTCACTCAGCCGACGCCGCAAATTCGCAGGGAATGGCTGTTCGCCATGATGCGTGAGGATTACGGCGAGGCATATACAATCTATGGCGATGAGATCGAGCTCCCCAAAGCATTGAAGCATCCGCCTCATGTGCGGGGTCGTGCTGTATCTTTCCACGCCACCAAATATTATGGTGACCATGTACAGGTGAAAGGCAGCTTCAGCCGCATTGCCACCATTGGGCAGACTTTCCTCGATATGCTGGAATTTCCCGACTATTGCGGCGGGATTATTCATGTGCTCGATGCCTGGTCGCAACACGCGCACCCTTATCTCGATGAGATAATCGCGCGCGTTGACACATGCGAAAAACCAATCCTCAAGGTGCGGGCGGGCTACATCCTTGATGAATGTCTTGGCGTCGAGGACAGCCGCATAGATGCATGGCTCAAATTCGCCCAACGCGGCTCAAGCAGGGTGCTTGACGCCGGAAAACCGTTCAGTGCCGAACATTCGGAGAAGTGGATGCTTTCAATCAATGTCTGACGATATCCCTGTCACCTCTACCATTGCCATCAACATCGATGCCTGGATCGAACGAGCGAAAGCCGATCCGGTAGCCTATGCCGAACGGCAAGCAACCGAAGTCTTTCTTGCGGCACTCGGGATGACCAGGCCTTATGCGCACGAGGTGTTTCTCAAGGGCGGGATATTGATGGGCGTGCTCTATGAAAGCCCGCGCCAGACAGGCGATATTGATTTTACAGCCGTAAGCGAGCCTGATCCTGCGATAGCAGGAGAATTGAAGCAGGCTTTGAATGATGCGCTGCCCCGCGCAAGTGCGGCACTCGGGTATCCCGAACTGATGTGCGCGGTGCAATCATCCAAATATTATCCGTCCGAAGCGATGTTTCCCAAGGCAACAGGGCCGGCGCTGAAGCTGCATGTCGGCTACGCGCATCGCGGATCACCGCAGGAAAAACACTTTGCGCAGGGCAGATCGCCGCATGTTCTCGAAATCGACATTTCATTCAGAGAGCCGGTCAACGCCATTCAGATTCTTGAGCTCGGAACTGCCGGTGCGACGGTCAGCGCCTACTCGCTCAATGACCTGATTGCCGAAAAGCTGCGTGCCTTGCTTCAGCAGGAAAAGCGCAAGCGCAACCGTCGTCAGGACATCTACGATATCGCCTCGCTGCTAACGAAGTTCACGCTGGATGACGCCGAGAAAGAGCAGTTGCTTGCCCTGTTGCGGGAGAAGTGCGCAGCCCGCGCACTGAATTGTCCGACGCCCGAACCTCATTCTCTTTCCGAGTCCGAAGTGAAGGAGCGGGCAAGAAAGGAATGGGAGACTCTTGCCATCGAGATCGGCGAGCTACCCGACTTCGAAGAGTGCTTTGCGATGGTAGACGCCTTCTATCGCTCGCTGCCCTGGGACTAGCGTTCGTATCTAATGCGGGCTGGGCTTGTCTGGGCATCTGCCATTCCTCAAGCGATTGCCATTGCAGTCCGGTTCCCGCTTGCCTCCTACATTCACGAAGCCTTGCAGGGGCTCGCTTGCTGTCAACACGGACGTGGTTGCGTGTTTTGACAGCTTCGCTCTGTCGCCCCTGCTTCTCCTGACCTCGTGAAAGGCGCGGGAAATCCCTCCTGCCCTTCGACAAACAGGAAAGGAGAATTTCCATGAACAAGAAACCAACCCATCGCGTCAGCTTTGCCCGTGTCATCGGACAGGACGAGAATGGCGCAGACCAGCTTGGCTCTGCCAGAGAAATCGGTGCCATATGGCCTCGCGAAAACGGTAAGGGTGCGATCCTGCGTCTTGACCATATCCCTGTCGAACTGACCCGCCACCAAGGTGTGCTGTTCGTATCCGAAATCGGGGGGGCGCGATGAGCGCGCCCTCAACCTCCCGCAGGGACGGCACGGTTCATTTCGAGCTGATCTGGCGCGGCGCATCGATCTATGGCGAGTATCCGTGTTCGTGACCCGTTCGATGAGGAACGATCTAGCAAACTGGGGAGGGCTTTTAGGCTGATTGGCTCAAAGCAATTTCGGCACGACGATCTGCAACGCCGACAATCGGGTGAAAAGCGTCATTTCGACGCGAAGCAACGTGACGAGATCAGGTCGGCACAGGAGCGCAGAAAGCGCGTGGGGAAGGACCAAGCAGAGGCAAATCTCTCGCGTTTCTATGCGGAAAGGAAAGAGCTTAAGCTGAAGCAGGGCATGGATGCCGCGAAACTTCGCGCTGAATGGAAAGAGCGTGGCAAGGACCGCAAGGTGGCGTGGAAGCAGTTCCGGTTGGGACAGTTCTTGAAGAAGCATTCGGTTGGGATCAACAAGGTAAAGAATGTGGATCGGTCACGTAGCCGTTAGCACTTTTTCGTGACTGGTTTGATGGTTGAACCTTGCTCAACGCAACGTCAAAACAAGGATGAAGTCTATTTCAAAATCGCTGGTTTAAAACCACCACTGCAGCCTGAGGGATGGCGGAGTTTCAGTGCAGATAGTTCTGCGGTTGTCGGTTGTCCAACGATCTCTACGCCACTAATCTTCGTTGAAGGTTCAGCTTGGTCGCGGTTTACTTCGCCAAACGTAATACGGAGCAGCGCTTCCTTTTCGCTGCCTTCAGACCCCGTATTGAAACTGCCAATCGCATAGGCAGTGCCTTGCGGGATGTCGGTGCTTCTTGCAGTACGATAGCTGTAGCATCCAATGCGACTCGCCAAGGACCGACTAGGATCGAACTGTTGTGCGAGCCAATCACTGGGGGCAGCCATCTCCCTAGCCGAAGTTCGTAACAAATTTATGTCAGCCGACTGCCCATATGTCATGGGGCGCGCGAACAACCGCTCTGCCAATTCAGCGCGATCGACCCATGAGGGCAACTTGAAGAATAGCGCGAGCGCATCTCCCGCTTCAAGCAAACTGCTTTGTTCCGCGTATGTCGCGGGCCGTGATCTAATCTGCGCTCGTTTCTCGAACTCCTGTGGAACAACCAGCTTGCCCTTTGCCTCCTTCCTTGGAAGAGAATTCCAAATATTTGACGCACAAGGTATGTCGTCGATCTTCGCATCTCCGGAAAGGATCGGATGGGAACGAACAAGTGCCCATTTCAAAATTGCATTGTCGCGTACTGTTAGCCCCATTCGATCTACCGCACTAAACAGAGCGGGGCATGAGCCGCTCGCGATAGCCACTGACGACGCGCTCCTAAATCCAGAATATTGAGCAGCGGCAAGTGTGAGCAAATACGACTCAACTGACTGAGGCTTAGTTTGATCAGGTACGAACCATGAGCGTTGAAGAATTCCGACAGGATCCCATTTCCCGTTAATTGCAGGTTCGAAAAGATGATCGGTTGTCGCCAAGCGAGCAGTGAGGACGATATCGCTCACCATTCTGGTGTCAAACTTCTTGATAGTCCAAGTTTCAACAGCGTTGCCGTCTCTGGCCGAAGAGATTTTAATATCACGTTTGTCGAATGACTTTCGTTCAACACTTCCTAGTTCTTGCAACGTCTCTGATATCCCACCTACGGCAACAAGAGACTCACCAGGTATTGATGCAATTCGTTCTGAGGCTTGCGCCACATCGTCGAGTGTATTTGCAAAAATCCCGCCTAAGCTATTCCGCTTGTAAGTCTGCACTCCTACAGTAACTAATCGGTTCTCATGCTTGCCCATCGACATTAGTGGGGAGGCGTACTCAATTTTATGGAATCCGACTGTGCATTTCTTTTTGAGAAAACTCTTTTTAACCTCGAATGAAACTGGATCAAATTTCATCTTCGTGAAATTTGTCAGGGGGAGGCTTAGCTCAACAACTAAAGATGATGATCGATTTCCCTTGCCCGATAATATATCCTTGATATTGAAGCTTTCAAGGAAACTTGATTTATTTTCTGGGCATCCACCATTGAGGATATCGTTTTTTGTTTCCGTCTTTATTTCGACGTATACATACTTGTGATTGTCGAACGTAAAGCCTTGATTGCTAACCTGCTCTGTATCAGCTGCTGCGATTGAGGGCGTAAACGTCGCCAGCGCCAGCGCCAGCGATGCTGAATGTCGTTTTTTCATATCCGTTCCCCCAACGCGGGTTGCCAACTTCTAAATCATAATTGCTCTTGGAACTCTGTGAGCCTAGCAATAAGAGCATTGTTGGCAAGTGAGAATAGGTTTCGCCGGAAGGTGACGGCAATCACGAATTGGTGGAGGGAATATAGGGATTTCGGGGCTTGATAGAACAATCGAGCAAAGGGAGTGTAGAGATATGGCGAAGTTGCTGAATGTACTGACGCTGACAATGGTGCTTATTGCTTCCTCTGCATCGGCTGAGGATCAGAATGGCGTGACCGCGTATGATTCCAAGTGTGCTTCGGCTTCGCCAGGGGACCAGAGGGCGGCACGTCTCAACGCTCGAAGCTTTAAGCGATCATCGTGGACCTTCTATAACGGGAGAGCAAGCAAGCCTGAAGGTCCAGGTTGGGAAATGTATTTGCCACTTATAAAGAGAACTATTGATACGCACTGCTCTCCGGAGACTGCTGGATTCGCTCGCGCCTTGAGAGACTGGCAAAGTTTGAACCAGAGAATAGGTGGCAGACCGCTAGTGGTCGATGGAATCATGGGAGTAAATAGCGCGAATTCTATGAAGGCCTCTTGGCATCTCAATCGATTTCACGTTAGGCGGAAATCTAAAGGGTTGGCTTGCAGGATTGTGCCTCGCACCAACTTGGTCCTTATTGAACCCGAAGAAGCCTACAATGGGGTCCGGAGATATCTTGATCCGCGTGCGCTCCAAGCTTTTAGGCAGATGGTTGCACGAGCAAAATTGGAAATTCCCGAACTGATGGAAAGCAATCTGCTGCAGATTGCATCGGGTTGGAGGCCGCGTCCGGCAAGCCAACGACAAGGTGATGGCACGGCCTTAGCGCGTGATTGTTCATCGCATTGGTCTGGAATGACTGTGGACATCAACGTAGGCCACTCGACAGGCAGTCCGACAGATAGCACCTACAGCAACAGATTATATCAGTCGAGGCAAGAGATCTATCATTGGCTGCTGGACAACGCCGGCGAGTTCGGTTTTGTCAACTACACATTTGAGCCTTGGCATTGGGAATGGCATCCTGAGCAAGTTGTTGATAAATCAGGTGGTGTTGAGAGGGTCGCCGTTAGCAAAGGAAGTTAGCTTCCATTGCTAACAAGGCTAACCGATGGGCGGACTTCTTCAGATCGAACATGGTTTCGGCTGCGTCAAGATGGGCGTCAACACACCGGAAGTTAATGGGGATGCCTTCCAGGGCTCAATCGTCTCGCACTTCTGCTCGCGCAAGGAGTGCTTGGCGAGGAGTGGGATGAGAAGATCGAAAGGCTGCTGCTCGACGGTCCGCCATCAAGTTTGAGCGGTGAGGATGAGCGCGTCATATACTCCCGCAACGACTGGATGGGGGCATTCGGAACGGCTTCGATCTCAAGTTCGAGATATTAGAAGGACATGCTGCCCAGGAATAGTGTGCAAGCCCAATCCCCAGCCATCTCGCTTGAAGAGTTGACAACGATTCCCTCTTGCGACAGCTATGAGTTACACACAGCTTTCGCGCGGCCAGAAAATCGTTCTATTCTAAGGGCTTGAGGGCGAAAATTTCAGTTTGAGACCTGATGGGCGGAAATTATTTTTCCTGCCTCAAACCACTATTTTCTTACACAGAATCTGACACACTTTTGAAAAGTAGTGAATTTTATCTAATAAAATCAATTACTTACTATTTATGTAAATAGTCTCATAACCTGAAGGTCGTTGGTTCAAATCCAACCCCCGCAACCAACTGAGCTCTCGGTAACGCATCGCGTGAATCGGCCGCCATGATTGGGCGGCCTTTTTTGGTTTGCGGACGTTCGGCCGACGTGTTTTGGCCATGCGGATCTTGAAGCGGATCGTTGAAGACGATTGACAGGCGGATAAGTTCGATCGGGTGCGCAACGTAAGCCCCGCGCGGTCGCTGTTATTGCAGCCGTGTATGTCTTTGCGGACGACCGGCAGCAGGCGACTGCGTCATCAAAACGGTAGGATGTATGAAGTGCAACAGGTCGATTGACATTCGCTTCGGCCAAATATACTGATCAGTATATAAATATACCAAAAGGATATTGGATGGCTCGGAACCCGCAGATTGGCTTCTCATTTCAGTTCGGTCCTGTTGGTGATACGGGGATGAGCGATGCGCAGCTTTATGCCGAGGCGATGGCTGATGCGCAGCTTGGCCAGCAGCTTGGGTTCGATGTTGGCTGGATGATCGAGCATCATTTTTCCGAATATTACCCGACGCCTAATCCGCTGATGTTTCTCGCCAATGTTGCGGCAAAGTGTCCTGGGCTGGGACTCGGTACGTCGGTGATGGTGCTGCCGTGGTACAACCCCGTGCGCTTTGCCGAGGATCTGGCGATGTTGCAGACGCTTTCCGAAGGTGAGCTGCATATCGGATTGGGGCGCGGCACAGCGATTGCCGAATACAAGGCCTTTGAAATCGATATGGCTTCATCGCGTGAGCGGTTTGCCGAGCACTGGGATGTTGTTGACAAATTTCTTTCCGGTGGCCGCATCACCTACGATGGCACGTTCACGAACATCCCCGATCCGATCGAGTTGCGGCCCCGGCTGAACGGCGATGCGCCCAACTTCTATGGTGCGATCGGAAGCCAGGACAGCGCCGCGATCATTGGCGGCCTGGGTATGCCGCCGATGGCTATCGCGCAGTTTCCCGACAAGATCCTGCGGGCCATTCTGGCGACATGGCGCGAAAAAACACTGGCAAGCGGCTTTTCCGACAAGCGCCGGCTGCCGATCTTCACGCAGTGCTGGATTGCCGATACGGACGAGGACGCGCGCGCGCTGGCCAAACAGTATTTGCCGCGCTTCTTCGAAATTCAGGTTGAACATTACCAGAGCGACGCCGATCCGCTGCGCTGGGTCACGGGATACGAGCAGTGGAGCAAGCTGTTCGGCAACCTGAAACGCCTGTGCAACCCGGATAACCTCGATGATTATCTCGATCTCAATCTTGTCGGCACACCCGATACGGTTGAGCGGCGGATTCGCGAACTGGCCGACATCGGCTTCAACGATATCATCGTCACCAACGCGATTTATGGAGTTTCGCGCGAGTTGCGTCATGGCATGCTGAACCGTTTCGCGCAGGACGTCATGCCGCGATTTGTTGCCGATGCCGCTATTCCGGTGCAGGCTGCTGTCTGATCTGGAGTTTACGCGCGCGCGGACGAAACGCTGCACAGCGCTTAACGCACGGACGCCGCGAGGGGGCTGAATTGATGGATGACAGCGCGCCGCAACGGGCGGAATTTCGCAACGGTATCGCGATCGTGGCGGGCGGCAGCGGCGGCCTGGGCGCGGCGATTTGCGACCGGTTGGCGCAATCCGGTGTGGACATAGCATGTACCTATTTTCGTAACGAGGCCGCCGCAGCGGCCACGGTGAAGCAGCTTGAAGAACGCGGCGTGCGCGCCATGGCGGTGCGGACCGATCTGACCGATATCGCGCAGGTCAACCGGCTGGTGGAAACCGTGCGTGACACATGGGGCAATCCCGGCACGGTGATCTATGCCGCAGGGCCGCAACTGCATTTTCGCTATATCAGCAAGCTTGAGCCCGATCTGTTTCGTCACACGATGGAGCAGGATGTGAACGGGTTTTACAATCTGGCGTTCACGGTGCTGCCAGTTTTGCGTGAAGAGCGTGGCGCGCTGGTCGCGCTTTCAACGCCCGCGATCACCAGATATACCAAGAAAGACCTGCTTTCGGTTGCTCCCAAGGCGGCGATCCATTCGATCGTAAAGGGGATTGCGGTTGAGGAAGGGCGCTTTGGTGTCAGGGCCAATTCCGTGGGGGTGGGGCTTGTTGGCGATGCCGGGCTGTTTGAATCGCTGAAGGAAAACGGCAGCATTGACGACAAGTTCATGGAAGCGACCTATCAGGAAGTGCCGCTGGGCAGGCTGGGCAGGGCGGCCGAGATTGCCGAAGCGGTTGCGTTTCTCGCCTCGGAACGCGCCAGCTTTGTGACCGGACATATCCTGATGGCGGATGGCGGCCTGTCTGCCTGATGCCAGCGCGAAGCGGCGGCACATGAGCGTTGCTTTTTCGTTCGCGTCAGCTTGAACGGAAAACGCTCTAAACTGCGCGACCACAGGGAATTTGTCCACGCCGCCTAGTCCAGGCGGCGCAGGTTTCAGTTCAATCGCGATTGAACTTCAGCAGGTTAAGCGCATAGGCCGCGATTTCTCCGGCCACTTCATCGGCTGGAACATGATCGGGCCGATACCAGCGGTGAACAGAACGCGCCATGCTGAAGATCGACAAAGTCGCGATGCGCGCGTGCCGGATATCGAAGATGCCCTGTTCCACGCCGCTTTCTATAAGCGCGGTGAATTTGTCATCGAGCGAACGTTCTATCGCGCGGATTTCCTTGCGCTTTTTAGGCGGAAGGTTCTTTTCTTCCTGCATATAGATCGCGCTGATCGCCTGCACGTCGATATTCAGCCGCACGATATAGCCGACGATTTCGCTGATCTTCCGGTCTGCGGAAATATCCCGGTCAAGGATCGCGTTGATGCCTTCGGATGAGATGTTCACCATCCGGTCATAAATTTCGATCAGCAGATCGCTCTTGTTATCGAAATAGGAATAGAGAAACGGCTTGGAGACTTCCAGCTTTTCGCACAGCCGGTCCATCGTCGTCTGGTGAAATCCGAATTCAGAAATCAGTTCGACCGCTTCTTCAAGAATCTGGTTCTTTTTGAAATCTCTGATCTTCTGCTTCATTTCAGCTTATCTCATGACAACCGACGGTTTCCAGATCGGGACAGATGATCTGCGGCATGCAGGCGAAAATCGGGCTGTGCCAACATTGGAACGTGTTGCCTTAAGGAAACTGGCTCTCGTTGTCTAATCGTCGGCGGGCCGGTGCGGGAATGCGAATGGGTATCGCAAATGAAAATGCCGGCGCCTGTTGATACAGACGCCGGCATTCAGAGTCGCTTCTGAGACCTATCGGGCGGGCTCAGAAATCGACCTTGACTTCAAGGCCATACATGCGCGGCGCGCCGGGCAGCGTCGCGTTCGTTCCCGAAAGCTGACCCAGCGCAATACCGCCAACGAAGTATTCCTTCTTGGTCAGGTTGTTGACATAGACAGATGCGCTGACGTTCGAACCGAATATTTCGGACCATTCGCCACGCAGGTTGACGGTTTCATATCCATCTATCTTGGTGAGCGGCAGCAGCGTGTTGTTGAGGTTGCTGTAGAAAAAGCTGCTTTGCGCATAGACTTCGCCGCGCAGGCTGACCGTTCCGGCATCGCCAACATCGGTTGATGTCTTGATATAGGCTGAGCCTGTGTATTTCGGCGCGTCGGCATAAGGCCCGAACGTGAATTCCAGCGTGCCGACAACCGCCGCAGGACCGGTGAACCGCGCGTCGGTATATGCGAAGGCGCCGCCCACTTCGAGCCAGTCCGCAAAGCTGACATTGCCGTCCACTTCAAGACCGGTCACGCGGGCTTTCTCGGCGTTTCCTGCCAGCGCGGCATTGTCGAGATAGACCGTGCGCTGCACGTCTTTGATGTACTGGTCGTAAACCGCCAGGTTCAGGCTGGCTGGCATCGAGCCCAGATAGCCCGCGAACTTCGCGCCGAATTCGAAATCGTATGTCGTTTCCGGTTTGAAGAAATCCGGGTTGGGATACAGCGCGCCCGATGCGCCGTTGAACCCGCCGGTCCGCCAGCTTCCGCGATGGTTGAAATAGATCAGAAGGTTGTCGGTCACCTTGAAGTCAATGCCTACCAGCCAGCTGGGCTTGGATATTTTGACCGATGTCGGGATCAGCCCGTCCAGCAGCTTCACGTCGCCCGGTTCGGTCGGCTGGGTGCGAATGCCGACTTTTTCCCAGGTGTAGCGGAAGCCGCCTGAAAGGTTCAGCCTGTCGGTGACGGCATACGTGAGCTGTGCGTAGAGCGCTTTGGACTTGTCGCTCATTTCGCTGTCGTAAGAGCCGAGATAGGGCAGACCAAGATCGGGGAACACTGTCACCGGAACATAGAACCAGGTGTTTTCCTCGGAAATGAAGCCGCCCACGATGTATTTCAGGCGGTCAAGCTCTCCGCTGACCTGAAGCTCGTTGGACCATTGCTTGGTGCCGAAGATATATCCGTCGCCGGTATAGCTTTCACCCCAGACACGCTGCGGCGGACCGCCAAGCGCGCCGAAAAATTCGTAAGGGCCGCCATCGACGTCGAGGAAATCCTCGGACACCAGCTTGTTGTATCCGAAGATGTTTTCGATGGTGACGGTGTCGCTTACTTCAACGGCGGTCTTGTTTGAGAAATAGGTCTGATCGGCGCGGTGTTCGAGGCTGCGGTTCGAATAGACATCGTAGAAGCCGCCAGCCTGGCCCGCTGCACGCTTGATGAGGAAATCCTCCATGCCGTTAAACAGGGCATTGACGCGCGGGTCGGTCGAACTGCCGTTGCCTGGGCCAAGCGCATCGGGGCCGTGCACGTCGGTCATCAAGGTGACCAGCGGCTTGGTCAGCCCGTCGATCGGATCGACATAGGTGCTTGGCGCGCCGTTCGCGCCATAGCTGTTCTGAATGCTGAGGCCGCCGTTCAGCCCGCGATATTCGCCGATCTGGAAAACGGTGAGACTGCTGATCGGGGCATCGTCCGGCTCAACCAGAAGGCTGACACGGCCAATTCTTGCGTCGATCGAGTTCGGGCGAGTGCCATCGAGAAGATTGCGCTGATAGCCGTCGCGATCGTGCGACCGGCCGGACAAGCGCAGCGCGACGCCATCGAAAACGGGAATGTTGAGCGCGCCTTCGAGCTCGATATTGTCGAAATTGCCAACGCCGCCCTTGAGGTATCCGCCAAATTCCATTTCGGGCCGGTGGCTGGAATAGAGCACCGCGCCGCCCGTTGCATTGCGTCCGAACAGCGTGCCTTGCGGGCCTTTCAGCACTTCGATCGTCTCAAGATCGAACAGTGCCGTGCCGGAGGTGCCGCCCACCGCAACCTCGTTGAAATAGGTGGCGATGGCCGGGGCGGAAAAGGAGAACGCATCGACGGACTGGCCGCGGATCGCATAGTTGATCTGGTTTGACGAAATCGTGTTGCGCACGGTCAGGCCGGGGGTCGCCGTTTGCAGATCAAGCTCTGTATTGATGCCGCGTTCTTCCAGAGCATCGGCTCCGAATGCCGCCACGGCGACGGGAACGTCCTGAAGCCGTTCGTCAGACCGGCGGGCGGTAACGATGATATCGTTGCCACCGGCGCTTGCGTTTTCGCCCGATGATGACTGAGCCAGCACGGGCGCGGGCACGGCGGCAAGAACCGCAATTGCCGCACTGCCTGATGCGCTGGCAAGAAGCGAGCGCATACTCGTGTTCGCGTTGAATTTCCTCATGACAATCCTCCTCAACTAAAAAATCTTATCGCTGTTTGAATCAGGGCTGCACCAGCATCCCAAACCGGGCAGCCAGGGCGACCGTTCGGGGCCGCATTTGGTTCATGCATGATATAATGGCCATGCACGCTATAATAAATCAACAGACTTCTCGTCAAAATACCAATTGGTATATGAGCGTTGCAAAAATGCCGCTTTTGGACGCGTCCGTGCATCTCGTTTTGATGCAAAGGCAGCTCTGTGCAATCCGGTCGGGCAAGGATCGCAAAGGCGCTGAGACCCAAAGTTGGTCGCGCGTGTTGATCACGAAATCGTCGGGTCAATCACAACCTTGACCGCCTCTCCGCTCTCCACGGCCTTGTATGCGTTCGCCGCCTGATCGATGCTGAAACGGTGGGTGATCAGATCGGCCAATGGCACTTTGTCGGCCATGCGCGCGGCCAGATGCAGCGCGCGATAGTAATGTTTGGGGCGGGGGGCCATTGAGCCGCGCACCTGCATGTTCTTGAGCACCAGATCGCGCGGCTGGATCGTTGCGTCGCCCGCTTCGCCCCACAGGCCGATCACCACATATCGCCCTGCATGGCCGCCCAGCGAAACGCCTTCGGGAAAGGCGGGGAGGTATCCGGCAGCTTCAACCACAAGATCGGGGCCAGCCGCTCCGCAGATATCCAGCGTGGCCTGTTTGCGCTGTTCCGCCGTCAGTTCGTCAAGCGAAAGCGTTGCCGTCGCGCCAAGCTGTTTGGCGCGCTCAAGACGTTTCAGGTTGTTGTCGATAACGATGATTTCGCGCGCGCCCGAAACATTGGCGACCAGAACGGCGGCAAGGCCCACCGGACCGGCACCCTGAATGACGACGCTTTCGCCGAATTTCACGCCGCCAACAATATCCATGCTGCCAACCGCTGTCGGCAAGGCACAGCCCAGCGCGATGATGGCATCGGTTGAAACGCCATCGGGAAGTTTGAAGAACGACATCCCGCGCGGCAGCCAGGCATAATCGGCATGCGAACACCAGCTTGGCTTGTCCGCCTCGGCAAAATGCGCGGCGTGGGTGCACGGGCTGCTTTCAAGGATCGTGCAGGTGTAACACTGATTGCACGCCACCATCGGCGACCAGTAAAC
This sequence comes from uncultured Sphingomonadaceae bacterium, assembly GCA_947258815.1. Lineage (GTDB taxonomy): Bacteria > Pseudomonadota > Alphaproteobacteria > Sphingomonadales > Sphingomonadaceae > Novosphingobium. The sequence goes on along the minus strand of CAMYJW010000021.1, from coordinate 93,666 downwards.
CAGATCGCCCACCTTTACGGTTTCACCGGCATGATCGCGGTCCATTCCCGGCCCCAGCTTTTCAATCCGGCCGACGCCTTCATGCCCCAGGATGATGGGCAGGGGAAATTCATTGGCAAGGCGGTTGATCATATGCAGATCGGTGCCGCACACGCCGCCGACGATCACGCTGACGAGAATGCCGCCCGCTTCCGGTTCGAAAATCGGCACCTCGCGCGCCTCGACCAGACCTTCGCCGACCAAAACCGCTGCTTTTGCCATTCCACTCTCCCGGTTGAACGATTTACACGCCCGTTCTTGCCGGTGTTCCGGTCAGCCGACGGCGCAATCTTGCTGCGTGTTTTGCGACCGCCAGACTACTGCGACCTTACTCCACATGTCAATCATATACCGCGCGGTAGGATTTCAAGTGCGCTTCTTGGGAAAGTGCGAGGGCGAAGCGGGGAAGCCCGGCCAGCGCACGTTCAGTTCTTCGGTAAGCGACGTGCCGACATCGTCCCACGGACCGACATGGATCGTCAGCAATTCGCGCCGCGCAAACCGCCATTTGCCGTCCTCGCGCACATAGTTGTCATGATAGCGCACTGCCCCGAACAGGGTGGTTCCGCCGCGCGCCAGTTCAAGGTGCGCGCCAACCACGCCGCTGGCATGATCATCGTCCTGAAATTCGAACAGGGCATAATCCGGCGTGTGCACGGTCGGCCCCATACTGGCGCGATCGGCTTTCACGAATTCCACCACTTCCGCGCGGTTTGCGCCGCCGACAAAGCCCGGCGCGGTGAACACGCCGTTTTCGGCAAACAGGTCGCCGATGGTTTCATATTCGTCATCGTCCGCGGCGATGAAATAGCGTGTGACCAGATCTTTCAGATCCAGCCGGTCTTCAATGCGCCTGATCCGCTTTTCGATATCGGACATCGTTGATTTCCTCCCGTTCAGGTTCGCTCATCGGCCATAGTTCAGCTGCAAGCCGGGGCGCGTTCCTTCAACGCGCACCAGACGGCCTGTGGAAGACAGTGTGATGAACATGGCGCAGCCATCGTCTCCGCCAAAGCAGATGTTGGTCGTCAGTTCGTCCGGCAGCAGGATTTTTCCGATCCGTTCGCCTTGGGGGGAAATGATGCTGATGCCGCCCATCGGAATATCGGCGACGTAAATGTTGCCTTCGGCATCGACAGCAAGCGAATCGAGCATCGCATAGTGGCTTGCCGCCCAGAGCACGCGGCCCCTGCGCCAGGGCGGGCGACCTGAATAATCGCGCAACTGGCCGGGGCTTTCGATATCGAACGCCCACACGCGCCCGGTGTATGATTCGGCGGCATAGAGCGTGTTGCCATCGGGGGAGAGGCCGACCCCGTTGGGGCCATCGAGCGGAAACAGTGCTTCGCGGATCAGCGATCCATCGGCTTTGGCATAATACAGCGTTCCAAGGTCGCGCTCGCGCTTGTCGCGATATTGCTTGCCGATATCGGTGAACCAGAAGCCGCCCGCATTGTCGAACACGATATCGTTGGGCGCTTTGAGCGAAACGCCATTGCAGCTCTCGTAGAGCCGCTCAACCTTGCCGGTTTCCAGATCGACCGCCTCGATCCAGCCGCCCGCGTAATTATCAGGCGGAAAGCCCGGCAGCAATTTTCCTTCGCGCGCGTGAAAAGAGATCCCGCCATTGTTGCAGACATAACACCGCCCGTCCGGCCCGATCGCCGCGCCGTTCGGCCCGCCGCCCAGTTCGGCAACAACGCTGAGAGTGCCATCGGCCGCAACGCGCGTGAGCGTGCCCCTCTCGATTTCGACCACCAGAAACGTGCCATCGTCCAGCGCAACCGGGCCTTCGGGAAAGCGCAGCCCGCTTGCCACCTCGACGAACGGCGTTTCGCGGTCTTCCTCCGCCGGGATTGGCATCAGGCGCTTTCGCTTTGAGCTGTTGCAGCCTCGCGATCCTTGCAGTCACCGATCACGCCCTGATCGCGAATCTCGAATTTGCGAATTTTCTGGTTGGGCGTTTTGGGCAATTCGTCGCGAAACTCGATATATCGGGGCACCCAGAAGGCGGGCATGTTTTCCTCGAAGAACTGCCACAGGCTTTCATGCGAAACCTGCTCGCCCGGTTTGCGCACGACAACCGCCTTGAGATCGTCCTCGCCCAGCGGACTGGGCACGGCGACGACCGCGCATTCCAGCACATCGGGATGCCGGTTGACGACGCTTTCGATCTCGTAGGACGAAATATTCTCGCCACGGCGGCGCATCGCGTCTTTCTTGCGATCGACGAAATAGAGATAGCCGTCTTCGTCCAGCTTGCCGCGATCGCCGGTGTGGAACCACAGATTGCGGAATGCGGCGACCGTTTCGGCGGGCATGTTGTAATATTCGGTCATCATCACGAACGGATGGCGCGGGCGGACGGTGATTTCGCCGGCCACGCCGGGCGGGCACTCGCGATCGAGATCGTCGACGATCCGCACTTCGAAGGTTTCATCGTTGATCTTGCCGCACGATCCCACGCGTGGTTCTTCATCGAACGGGGTCAGGCTGACGCAGCCGGTTTCGGTCTGGCCATAAGTGTTGAGCAGGCGGCAGCCATTGAAGCGCTTTTCAAAGTCATCGTTTTGCTGGGTGACGATAAACCGCCTGAGCGGGGAGCGGCAATCATCTTCGCGCGGTGGCTGTTTGAGCAAAACGGGCGGCAAGGTGAACACGCCCAGCGCAACTGTCGCGCCAAAATCATGCACATCGGGCCAGAACTGCGAAGCGGAAAACTTCTCCACCAGCATATATTCCGATCCGGTCAGAAGCGCAGGGAGGATGCCCATCCATGTCGCCAGCGAGTGGAACATCGGCATGCCGCTGTTGTAGATTTTTTCGCGTTCTTTCAGGCTCATCGTGCGCACGGTGTCGATCGCGAATGTCACGGCATGGCCATTGGGCGCGAGCGCGCCTTTCGATGGGCCGGTGGTGCCCGATGTGAAGGCGATGGCATGCGCGTCGTAGTTCGTAACCGGGATGTGTGCATCTTCATCGCTGCAATTGTTCATCGCCTCGAAGGCGAAGCATTTCAGGTCGCCGATTTCGTCCGCCGGCTCTCCACCCACTTTGATCAGCGTCTTGAGATCGGGAATGCGGCTTTGCACATGAACGATGCGTTCCACGAATGCATCGGCAATGACGATCGCGGTCGCTTCGGCCTTGCCCAGCTGGTGGGCAAGGATATCGCCGTTATACTGATTGTTGATCGGCACGTAGGCGACATTGGCTTTCGCGCACCCAAGCCATGCAAACACCCATTCGGGCGAATTGGGCATGAAAATCGCCACTTTCGCACCCGCTTCGATGCCAAGGCCGTTCAGCAGCGCGGCGAACTGATTGGTTTTCCGGTCAAGCTCTGCAAATGTCCAGCTTTCGCTGCCGAAATGGAGGAACGGCTTATCGCCATAACGGTGCGCCGCAGAGCGGATGAGGTTCGGAACCGTCCTTTCATCGAGGGGCAGGGTAATGCTCATCGGGTTGCGTTTCCTCTCTCCCGCATTGCACACCGCCGCGGATTTATTCTGCTATACATGCCTGCATTCGGGCGGCCAGTATGGCTTGCCTACCAACCATGTCAATATCCTACCAATTGGTATATTGGGTAATGTCGCGTTCGTTCATGAGAACGCTGCACAACGGCTTGAGCTTCGGTCGGTTTCCGTTCCACGGGGCTTGTGAAGCGACAGGCAGGCTGCCACGGTGCGCAGGATCGCGGGAAAGTTGCGGGAGGCAGCGTGTGTTATTGTCGCCTGGAATCGATGCGCGCGCCGCATGTGCCTGCGGTCGAAGCTGCGTTGAATTTGGTTCCCCACAATTGAAAGTCTGAGCGTGAAAAGCAAAAAACTGGGTGTTGGCATTGTCGGCATGAACGTCGGTATCAGCTGGGCATCGCGTTCCCATCTTCCGGCGCTGCGCCACCTTTGCGATACTTTCGAAGTCATCGGAGTGGCCAACCGCAGCGCCGAAAGCGCAAAGGCTGCGGCGGCCGAATCGGACATCCCGCACGCATTCGATTCCGTCGATGCGATGGTTGCTTGTGCGGATATCGATATTGTTGCCGTAACTGTGCGGGTGCCCGGCCATCGCAAGATCGTGGAAGCGGCATTGCGGGCTGGAAAGCACGTTTATTGCGAATGGCCGCTTGCTCTCGATCTGGATGAGGCACGGCTGCTGACCGATCTGGCAAGGGAAACCGGGCGGGTTGCCGTGATCGGGACGCAGGCGATGGTTGCGCCCGAGATAGAACACGTTCGCGCACTGGTGGCGCAAGGGCGGATCGGGCGGGTGCAGTCCGTGGCGATCGTTGGATCGGGTAGGGTCTGGGGGAATGAAGTGGATGCGCGCAACACCTATCTGCTGGATATCGATAACGGCGCGACGTTGCTCTCGATCCCGGTCGGCCACACGCTGGCAGCCGTTCAGCATGTGATGGGGCCGATCGCCAGCGTATGCGGTCTGGAAATGAACCAATGCGACCGTGTTTCTGTGGTGGAAACATCCGAACGTCTGCCCAAAAGCGCACCCGATCAACTTTCCCTGGTTGGCCGTTTCCAGTCCGGTCCGCAGCTTTCGGTGCATTATCGTGGCGGCAACCCGCTTGGTTCGGGCCTGTATTGGGAGATCCATGGCAACGAAGGCGATATCATCATTGAGGGGGTAAGCGGCCATGCGCAGATGGTGCCGCTTACGGTGCGGATAGGCCGGTACGATGGCGACGGGCTTGCCGAAACGCTTGCGCCGCCCGAGATTATGGACGCGCTGCCCGGCGATCCGATGGTCCGCAACGTTGCGGTCATGTATGCGCGCATGGCTCAGGCAATCCGTGGTGAGGACACAGAGACGTTGCCGCTGTTTTCAGACGGGCTGGCGTTGCACCGGCTGGTCGCGGCAATCCGCAAGTCGAGCGAAAAGCGCGCCTGGCAGGATGTGGCTGTCTGATCTTCGTTCACTGATTTGCGATCGCTACAGGCTGCGCGGCGGGCGGCGATTGCCTCTATCGCATATCGCCGGGCTTTTTGCCCGATGCATGAACTGGTAACACATCGCTTATGCAGACCGGACTTTCATCATGGGTGTTCGCCGTCGCAAAGGCGTTGCAGGATGCTGGCATTGATGCCCAGGCGCTGATGGCAGGCATCGGCATGGATGCGTCGCGGGTCGGCGATCTGACCTACCGCTATTCGCAAGATCAGGTGACAGCGCTCTGGGGCGCGGCGAGCAAGGCGACCGCCGATCCCTATTTCGGCCTGAAAGTGGCCGGGCATGTCAGGCCATCGACGTTTCACGTTGTCGGCTACGCAATGAGCTGCAGCGAAACGCTGCGCCGGGCCGGAGAACGCTTTGCCCGTTATTCGCGGATCATTTCCGATGCCGCGCTGGTCAGTTTTGACGATGTGCCGGGCGGCGTGTCGTTGCGTATCGATCTGAAACCGCAGGGCGCACGGCCCGTCTATCATACGCTCGACACGATTCTGGCGGGATTTCACATGCTGGCCGAGTGGATAGTGGGTGACAAGGTGAAGCCCGTCTCGGTCCGCCTGGAGCACAGCGAGCCGGGCAGCGCGGAACCCTATCAGCAGGTATTTCACTGTCCGGTACAGTTCGGGCAGGCGCGCAACGAGATTGTGTATGCGGCCGAAACAATCGACCAGCCGATCCCTTCCGCCAACGAAGAGCTTGCACATGTGCTGGATGAGATGGCCGCGAACTATATCGATCGCCGTCAGACCCAATGGTTTTCGGCGCGGGTGCGCGAAGCACTGATCGGACAGTTGCCCAAGGGGTTTCCCAGCCGGCGCAAAACGGCGAGCATCCTGGGTATCACGGAAAGGACATTGCTGCGCAGGCTGGCCAATGAAGGGACGACCTATCAGGACGTGCTGGAACGGCTGCGCGAAAGTCTGTCGTTCGATTATCTGCAGCGCCCCGAACTTACCAGCGAGGAAATCGCCTACCTGCTGGGATTTTCCAGCAACAGTTCATTTTCCAGAGCGTTCGTGCGCTGGACGGGGGAGCGCCCCGGTGAGTGGCGGGACCGGGTCGGAAAGCGCGAACGGATGCTGATCGGGGAAAAGGTAAGCGCGACGGACTGATCGATCAGCCTGTTGCCGGTCAGGCGAAATCCGCTTCCGCGGGTGCCTGCAAACCCAGCTGGCGCATCAGCGTGCCCGCATCCCACAAGCTGCGCTCGAGAACGATCAACGGGCCGTCAAACTTATGGACAGTCATGCCGGTGATGCGCGTTTCCTTTCCGGCAGCCGGAAGGCCAAGAAAATCGGTCTTGTGCTTGATGTCCCACATCCATTCCAGACAGCCGCCCGTTTCATCTCCGTGATAGCGCGTCGCGGTGAAAATGTGGGTCGAGGCGTCGGGGTCTGCGTTTTCGAACGCCATGAACCAGCGGCGCAGCTTTTCACGGTCGTTCATGATCCGCACGCCGAAGTTCAGATCTTCATACTCGAAATTCTCGGGATAGTTCGCCATCAGCTCATCAAGCCGGTTGTCAAACTGTTCGAGCCAGTCCTGCTCCCATTCAAGGTTCATGCGGTCCTCCCCGGATCCTGATCGTCATGCAGTGGCAGACACTGCCTGTGCTGCCCGCACGATCCAAGAAATGAAATACCCTTGCGCGCCACGATTTTACCGGCTGGGACACAGCGCAATGTTGCGCTGCAGCGAAAATGTGCCGGTTTCTGACGCATATGTTTGGCAGGTGCAGGTAAGCGCCTGCGTATTTGTGGCGCGAAAAGACAATGCCTGTCGCACCCGGCTATCGTCTGTCGACCGGGCGACCGATACATCTTGTCAGGTATAGTTGCGCCGGATCATACCGGCCTTTGCCTGGCGGCCCGTTCGCCGCGGGCGGATAATCGGGAGAGATGAAGATGCACAGGTCATGGGCGCAATACTGGATCAACCTGTTCAAGGACAGCACGGACGAACTGATGGAGCTGTATAGCCCGCAGTTTCTGTTTGAAGATGTGAACTTCAGCCTGAAAATCGAAAACGACAAGGCCGCGCTGCGCCAGTTTTTTGAGAGTTTCGAGAACACCGATGAGTCTGTCAGCTACAACAAGTTCGACGTGTTCGATTATGTCGGGGATGATCGGCTGGGGCATTTCCAGTGGACCTGGGAAACCAAGCACGCCGGTGATTTCCTCGGTGTTCCCGCCGCCGGAAAAATCACCAAAACGCGGGGGGTGACCATGATGGGCTGGAACGCGAACGGCAAGATCATCCTTGAACGAAGTCTCTGGGATGCCGTTGCCGTTTACAGTCAGCTCGGCGCCGTGCCGAACCCGACGGAATAATCCTCGACCGAACAGTCACTCAGAACGGATTTCTTGCAATGACCACCAGCGATTCAGCGACGGCCGAAAAGATCACTTACGATCCGCTCGATCCCAAAGTCACCGATCATCCTTATCCGCACTATGTTCAGCTGCGTGAACGGGCGCCGGTGCATTACGTCGAATCGATGAACGGGTATGTCGTTTCGCGCTGGGACGATGTCGAGATGGTTTTGCAGGATGGCAAAACCTTTTCCTCCGCCCAGTTCTGGCCCGAACTGCTGGGCGAATACGATCCGGTTCCCGAAGTCGCGCCGATGATTTCCATGGACCCGCCCGGCCACGTGCGCATCCGCAAGCTGGCGAACAAGGCGTTCGTTCCGGGCAAAGTCAACAAGATGGGCGACAAGATCCGCGCCGCCGCCAATCTGCTGATCGATGAAATCATCGAACGTCACGGCAATGAGGGTGAGTTCGATTTCGTCTGGGAATTTTCCGCGCTTTTCCCGGTTACGGTGATCGCAGATGTTCTCGGTGTCGATCTCGCCCAGCGCAAGGATTTCAAGCACTGGGTGGATTCGCTGCTTTCGGCGGGCAATCGCGCTGCCTATGACGATGACAAGCTGGCGGTTATCGGTCAGGCATCGAAGGACATTCGCGCCTATTTCGAAAAAGTGTTCGATGAGCGTTCGGACAGTCCGGGCGAAGACCTGATCAGCGGCTTCATTCAGGCCGAGATTGATGGAGAGCGGCTGACTCGCAGCGAAGTGCTCAACATGGCGATCCTGCTGCTGATCGGCGGCGTCGAGACAACAACCAATCTGCTGGGCATCAGCTTCACCCATATGAAACGCATCGGCGGCATTCAGGAAAAGCTGCGCGCCGATCCATCGCTGATTCCGATGTTTGTCGAGGAAATGCTGCGCTATGATGGCCCGGTGCAGATGCTGTTCCGGCACACCACCCGCGATGTAGAGATGCACGGTGTCACCATCCCCGATAACACGCTGGTCATGCTGTTGCTGGGCGCAGCCAACCATGATGAGCGCAAGTATGATCGCTCTGAGGAATTCGTGCTCGATCGCGATCCGAAGGAACTGATGTCGTTCGGGCAGGGGCCGCATTTCTGTCTGGGCTTTTATCTCTCAAGGATGGAAGCACGCATTGCGATAGAGGTTTTGCTTGAACGGTTTGAAGTTCTCGAACCGCTGACCGGTGAGCCGAAATGGATGGAATCCTATTTCGCGCGCGGCCCCAAGGGTCTGCCTTGCCGGTTCAAGGTTCGTGACTGACATTGCGGTGAGCGAGACGGGCGTTACCGAAGCTGAACTGCTTGCCATCGCCGGCCCCGGCAGTGTGCTTTCGGGCGAAGATCTGCGCGGGCGCGATCCGGGCTATTTCATGTCATCGATAGAGGCGCGGCTGCTGGTGCGCCCTTCGTCCACGCAGCAAGTCTCGCAAATCCTGGCGCTATGCAACCAGCGGCGGCAACCGGTTGTCGTCCACGGCGGGGTATCGGGCTGGGTGCGCGCAACCCAGACCCGGCCTGACGAGATTATCCTGTCCATGGAGCGGATGAACGCGATCGAGCGGATCGATGCGGTGAACCGGTCCGCGACGGTTGAAGCCGGTGTGATCCTGCAGACGTTTCAGGAGGCAGCGGAAGAGCAGGGGCTGTGTTTCCCGCTCGATCTGGGCGGGCGCGGATCGTGTCAGCTGGGCGGCAATGCCTCAACCAATGCGGGCGGCATGCGTGTGTTGCGCTATGGCATGATGCGCGAACAGGTGCTGGGTGTGGAAGCCGTGCTGGCGGATGGCCGCATCGTCTCTTCGATGAATGCGATGCTGAAGAACAACACCGGCTATGATCTCAAACAGTTGTTTCTTGGTTCGGAAGGGACGCTGGGTGTGATCACCCGTCTTGTGCTGCGGCTTCGCGAGAACCCGACAAGCTGCAACACCGCGCTGGTCGCGGTTGACGATATGGCAAACGTCGCGCGGTTGCTGCGCCGTGTCGATTCCGGGCTGGGCGGCCAGCTCAGCGCGTTTGAGCTGATGGACAGCGATTTTTTCGGCGTCAACACGCAGTCCGGGCGGCTGGCTTCGCCGTTTGAGGAGCCCAGTGCGTTTTACGTGATTGTCGAAACGCTGGGCGCCGAACAGGATCGCGATGCGCAAGTGTTTGAAACGGTGCTTGCAGCTGCGCTTGACGAGGGGCTGATCACCAATGCGGTGATCGCGAATTCCGAACGCGAGCGCACGGATCTCTGGGCCATTCGCGAGACGCTTGAACATATCGTCAGCGATTTTCAGCCGTTCTATGCGTTTGACGTGAGTCTGACCGTCGGTGAAATGGACGCCTATATGCGTGATGTCCGCGCGGCATTGGCGCAGGGATTTCCTGACGGAAAAATCGCGTTCCTGGGCCATGTTGGCGATGGCAACCTGCACATTGCCATCGGCGCGGGCGGGCCGGACGATCGCCATGCGGTTGAAAGCTGCGTCTATCGTCCGCTGGCCGCAATTGGCGGGTCCGTTTCCGCCGAACATGGCATCGGACTGGAAAAGCTGCCGTGGCTTTCGATCAGCCGCGATTCGACCGAGATTGATCTGATGCAACAGATCAAGGATCTGCTCGATCCCAACCGGATACTGAATCCTGGCAAGGTGCTGAGCGGCAAGAGCGGTTGAACCGCGCCGGCGATCTTTAAGGAACCGGAAACAGGGGAGAGAAACGGCCATGCGTTACACAGTCCGTCCGTTTAGCGAGGCAAAGGCATGAGCACGATTGTTGTCAACATCATGCGCCGTCCAGATCTGAGCCATGATGCGTTCATAGATCACTGGCGCAATCGTCACGCGCCGCTCATTCGCAGTTGCCCGGAATTTACGCGGCATCTGGTATCCTACACCCAGTTCGACGCGCATGCCGGGCCGCCCGATCTGGCCAGCCTGTTCGGGGGCAGCGGAGACTATGACGGCATCGCCGTGCTGCGCTTTCGCAATCGCAAGGCGATGGAGACGGCGTTCGCGTGCGATCAATATGTCAACACGATCAGGCCCGATGAACCCAATTTCGTCGATCTGGAAAACTGCACGTCGTTCGTGACTGACGCATTCGACGTTATCGGCGCGCCATCGCCGCTGTTCGATGTTACCGGCAAGACTGCGGTGGTAACAGGCGGTGCCAAGGGCATCGGCGCGATGCTTTCTGCCGCGCTGTGCGAAGCGGGGGCCGATGTTATCGTGCTGGGCCGCGATGGCGATGCGGGCAACCGCTTTGCACAGAGCCTTGAAGGCGCGCGGGGAACCTGCAGCTTCATTGAAGCCGATCTGGCCGACAATCAGGCCATGAACGATGCCGTTGCGCAGATTTCAGGGATGGCTGATGCCGTGCATGTCCTTGTCAATAACGCGGGGACATTCACCGCCGCGCCGATTGAGGATACCGATACGCAAAGCTGGGATGCGCTGATGGGCCTTAACCTGCGTGCGCCGTTCTTCCTGACCAAGGCCCTCCTGCCGTTGCTGAGGGCAGGCTCGCAAGAGGGCGATCCGGCAAGGGTTATCATGATCGGCTCTATCGCATCGCTGTGGGGCAACAGCAGCGGCGGCGCTTATGGCTATGCCGCCAGCAAGGCCGCGGTTCACCAGCTCACGCGGATGCTGGCTTCCGATCTGACGGGAACCGGCATCAACGTCAACGCGATCGCGCCGGGATATTTCCCCAGCGATATGACTGACGGTTTCTTTGCCGCGGTTCCGGGTCTGAAGGATCAGGTGATCGAACAGATCCCGGCAGGCAGGCTGGGCGCGCCCGAAGATGCGGCGGGCGCGGTGCTTTATCTTTCCTCGCGCGCCGGGGCCTATGTGTCTGGCGCTGTCATTCCGGTGGAGGGCGCGCTGTGGCAGGCCTGACGACTCTTGCCCTGATTGAACGCCGCCCGGATATCTCGCGCGATCTGTTCACGCGATACTGGCGCGATGTGCACGGGGTTATGGCGGCCCGGATTCCCGGCTTTGAAAGCTACACGCAATTCCATGTCACATGCGTTGCGGGCAAATCGGCGGGCCCGCAGTTTGAAGGGATTGCCGTGGTGCAATTTGCCTGCGCAAAGGATCGCGCGGGGCTGGGCGACAGCGACATTTCGGCACAGATCGTCCGCGACGAACCCAACGTCTTTTCGCGCGCGCTGTTGTATAATCTGGAAGAGCAAGACAGTGTGCGGATCAACGAAGGCGCCGCGGTCGATCGGGACAGTGCGCGGTTTCTGCTTTTCGCCGATATGGACCGCGCCCGGCAGTGGGCCGATCTGTGCGGCGCGCAGGGGATCGAGGTTCACCGGCATGATGTGCGCGGAGCCGATCCGTCGTTGTGGAATGGCATAGATGGCGACGCGGTGAACTGGGCGTGTGTCGTGCAGTTCTGGCCGGACGGTCGCAACGCGCCCGAGCCCGGCACGGATGTCACCGTGTTTCAGACGGACGAACGCTTCGTCATGGTCGATGGCGGACGCCCTACGCCGGTTGGCCTCAGGGGCGCGGACGCGGTCCGCACGATCAATGAAATCGGGGCTGACAACCAGCTGGATACGACTGTCGAGAAGCTCATCTACGGACTGTAAATGTAACGCCGTGGCTCCTGCAAACGGGGCGGTCGGCGCGCGGCTTCTGCCAAGCCTGCAACTATTGACGCATAACTGAAACACTTTGCGGTCAATGACGCATTATTGACAGGAGTTCAGTTTGTCCGTTGCAATGAAAACACAAGCGGTTGCCGCAGCGTATGATCGCTGGGCGCCGGTTTACGATCTTGTTTTCGGAAACGTCTTCAAAAGCGGCAGGCAGCAGGCGATTACCGCTGCCGAACGCATTGGCGGACGTGTTCTTGAAGTGGGCGTGGGCACGGGGATCTCGCTTCCCCGTTATGGAACGAACTGCCGCCTGGTGGGCATCGATATCGCCGATGCGATGCTCGACAAGGCGCGCCGCAGAGTGCGCGAGCTTGGCCTCCAGAATGTTGAAGACATTGCCGTGATGGATGCGGAAAATCTGCGCTTTGAGGCGGAGAGTTTTGACGTGGTCGTGGCGCAGTATGTGGTGACGGCGGTGCCAGACCCGGAACGCGCGCTGGACGAATTTATGCGGGTTTTGCGGCCCGATGGCGAACTCATCATCACCACCCGCATCAGCGCTGATGACGGCATGCGTGACCGGATAGAACGGATGCTGATGCCCGTCACCAGCAGGCTGGGCTGGCGCACGGAATTTCCGCTCAGCCGCTATGAAGCGTGGGCAGCATCCAATTGCGATGTTGCGCTGATTGAGCATCGGCCGCTGCCGCCACTCGGACATTTCTCGTTGCTGCGTTACGGCAAAAAGCCTGGCGCCGCCTGATTTTCACTGACACTCGAACGGTAACGGAAACCAGACAATGACTACCAGATTTCGCGAACAGCTTCGGGAACAACGCTGGGATGATCACCGCTATTATCATCACAGCCTGATCAATCAGAGCCTGCACTTCATCAGCGCAATCACGTTTCTGGTTGCTTATGTGATTGTCTGGACCGATCCGGCGCTTGCTGCGCTTCTGGCGTGGGGCGTGGCGATGACCAGCCGTCAGGCCGGTCATTTCTTCTTCGAGCCCCGCGATTACGATTACGTCAACGATTGTTCGCATGAGCACAAGGAAGAGATCAAGGTGGGCTATAACCTTGCGCGCAAGGTTGTGCTGATGGGGTTGTGGGCGCTCAGCCCGCTGGTGCTGTATTTCCAGCCTTCACTGTTCGGCATTTTTACGCCGCACACCGGAATCGGCGCGTTTTTCAATCATCTGGGGCTGATGTGGCTGGCGCTGGGCGTTGGCGGCCTTGTGTTTCGCACGGTGCATCTGTTTTTCATCCGCGATGTTGAAACCGGGCTGGTCTGGGCGACAAAGATCCTGACCGATCCGTTCAACGATTTCCGGCTTTATTGCCGCTCTCCGGGCAAGCTGGTCCGTCAGGGAATGGCCTGGCGTCCGGCAAAGTTGCGCGGTCCGCGCTAGGCCAGAAACGCTGAGCTGCGGCTTATCGGCGAAGCAGGTGCCGGGCGATTTCGCCGATCAGCCGGTGCCGTTCCTGTTTGGCGTGGCTTTCTCCGGCGCTCCACCACCAGCCGTCATCACGCATTTTGCGCGCCGCGCGCATGAACCGGTCACACACTTCGGCAAAGTCGGCATCGGTATAGGCAAGGTTGAAGATGATGCGCCCGGTCCCGACCCAGCTCAGCGCCAGTCCCTCGGCCCGCAGATAGTATTGCAGCATCCAGTGATAGCGCGACGCCGCAGTGTAGCCGACAGTCCAGATCGTGCCGAGACTGGCGATTTTGACGGGCAGGCCTTCGCTTTCCAGCTTGCTGTTGAGCATTTGCGCACGCGCGTTCCATGTGTCGTCAAGGCCGTCGTGAAGGTGCCTGCCTTCGGGCGTTTCCATATGCCGCAGGAAAGCATCCATCGCGCCCATGATATAAGGATGGGCGTTGAACGTGCCGCGCGCAAAGCAGATGTCGGCGGGGCGATCGTCACGAAACCGTTTCATCAGGTGCGCCTTGCCGCACAGCACGCCGACCGGAAGCCCGCCTCCCAGCGTTTTGCCATATGTGATCATGTCCGGCGCGATATCGAAATACTGGCAAGCGCCGCGCGGGGCGAGCCGGAAGCCGGTGAACACTTCATCGACAATCAGCACGATCCCCGCTTTGCGGCACACATCAGACAGCCTGGCCAGCCAGCGCGCATAGGCTTTGCGATCAATCGGGGCGGGGTTGCGGCCCAGCACCAGCGTCGAATCGCCGGGCGCATTGCTGTTGGGGTGGAGCGCCTGAAGCGGATTGACGAGCACGCAGGCGATGTTCCTTCGCGTGGCCAGCACTTTGAGTGTCTTTTCGCTCATATCGGCGAGGGTGTATGTCTGATCGGCAGGCAGCGGATTGCCGATGCCGGGTTGCACATCGCCCCACCAGCCGTGATAGGCGCCTGCAAAGCGCACAAGATGCGTGCGCCCGGTGTGATAGCGCGCCAGCCGCACCGCCTGCATCACGGCCTCTGTCCCCGACATATGGAACGACACTTCATCGAGCCGCGAAATACTGCGCAGCCGCGCAACGTTATCGGCAACAACGCGATGCAGCCCACCAAGCACAGGGCCAAGCGTGCGTGCGGTATTCACGCATTCGTCTATCATCGCCTTGTAGGCATCGGTGCCCAGCAGATTGACTCCATAGGAACCGGTAAGGTCGAGGAACGCATTGCCATCCAGATCGAACAGCGTGACACCTTCAGAGCGTTCGTAAACCGATCCGGCCGCAAGGTTTTCGCGCACGATCCGGCTGAACTGATAGGGCACGCGGTATGTGCTGATGAACTGGATATCGGAAAGGCCGCCGCCGATCTGCCGGGTATAGGCACGCGAGCGGGCAAAACGCTCCTGATAAAAATCGCGCAGGCTTTCAAACCCGGCCTTGCGGCGCGCGGCGATATCATCGGGCGGGGTATCGACGCGGAAGAATTCGTCCCAGTCAAATTCATAATGCGGGGTCAGCCGCGCCAGCCGTTTGGCCATGCGCGAATGGCCCGCAAGCGAACGATGTTTGGCGCGCGACAGGCGCGCGCGCGCATGAACTTTTCGGGCCGCCAGAATCGCAGCCAGCGCGCCG
The DNA here is from genome assembly GCA_947258815.1 of uncultured Sphingomonadaceae bacterium. GTDB lineage: Bacteria > Pseudomonadota > Alphaproteobacteria > Sphingomonadales > Sphingomonadaceae > Novosphingobium. The sequence continues at coordinate 78,652 of CAMYJW010000021.1, read as the reverse complement.
CCAAGCCCGGCGAGTATTTCTCCGCCTGTCACGTTATGTCTCTCCGAAAATGCTCTGGTGCGTGCCGATGAACCCGCGCGCCGCTATCCGCAGACTGCTGGGCGCGGAGGATCTCAATTTCCTCCTGACAAATCGCATTCCACGCGCGGCATTCACGCGATTTATGGGGTGGTTCAGCAAGCTCGAAAATCCGGTCATCGCGGGCATCTCGATTGCTCTATGGCGCTTCTTTTGTGACGTTGATCTGACAGAATCGCCGAAAATGCGGTATCGCTCGCTCCACGCGGCGTTCATCAGGCCGCTGGTGCCCGGCGCGCGCCCGGTCGATACCGATCCGGCCGTTCTGGCTTCGCCCAGCGATGCGATTGTGGGTGCGTGTGGTCGGGTTGAAAACGGCATGGCCCTGCAGATCAAGGGCTCTGCCTATCCGGTGGCCGATCTGCTTGGGGATCCCGCTTTGGCGCGTGATCTGGCGGGTGCAAATTTTGTGACCTTGCGGCTGACAGCAGGCATGTATCACCGCTTTCATGCGCCCCATGATCTGAGCGTTGAGCAGGTGCGCTATATCTCGGGCGATACATGGAATGTGAACCCTATCACGCTCAAACGTATAGAAAAATTGTTCTGCAAGAACGAGCGCGCGCCGATTGTTGCGCGGCTGGCGCATGGGGGCGATGCGATCGTTATGGTCCCGGTTGCCGCGGTGCTTGTCGCCAGTATCCGCCTGCCGTTTCTGGATGGGGTTTGCGATGTGCGCACTGGCGGGGAGCGGGTGGAAACCTGCAGCGCCGCGTTTGCCAAAGGTGCGCAAATGGGCTGGTTCGAACACGGTTCGACCATCGTGATGTTCGCTCCGCCGCACTGGCGGCTTTGCGATGCGATCCTGCCGGGTCAGCGCATCAAAATGGGGCAGGCGCTGTTGCGCCGTGCGCCCGGCGGATCACCGGGCTGAGCGCGGCTATCCGCCTTTAGGGCGTTTTCCGTTCAAGCTGATGTGAACGAAAAAGCAACGCTTATGCGCCGCGCAGGCTTATCGCGGCTTCCGATCCCGATTGATCGGAAATAGCTCTAGGCATGGTGATGGCGAGTGTTGCGGTGGGGCTGTAGGCGTTGACGAACAGCGTGAGGCCATCGGGCGAGAAACAGGCACCGGCCAGTTCGGTCTGATAGCGCAGCCGGGCGAGGGGGTAGGCTTCGCCTTCGGGTGAAATGCCGCGCAGATAATTGTCGACGACGGTGCCGTACTGGTCTTCGCAAACGATCAGGTGGCCATTTGGCGCGACGGTCAGATTGTCGCCATAGTTGAACTGATCGGGCGCGGTGCTTTCAAAGAACAGCTCCAGGGTGTCGGCGCCGTCTGCGCCGGGGACAAGGCGGAAAATCTGGCCCAGTTTTGCCGCGCCGCCCGATGTGCAACAGAAATAAATCTCGCCATCGCCCATGTGTATGCCTTCGCCGCGCGCAAACAGCATTGCCCCTTTTGCCGCGCCGCGCTGGCGCAAATCACCTTTCGGGTTTTCAACCGCGTCAAGGGTAATCCAGCGCGCCCGCATCCGCGCGCCAGCCGCGATCTTTGCACCGTTCCAGTTGCGGCTGTCTGCATGGCCATCGACGACCAGCGCCTGAAGTGTGCCGCCTTTGGCAAGCGCGCCGGGCTGGGCTGGAAGGAAGCGATAGAGCAGGCTGTCGTCTTCATCCTCGGTCAGATATACAACGCCCGTTGCAGGATCGACGGCGGCGGCTTCGTGGTTGAAGCGGCCCATTGCTTTCAAGGGCACGGCATCGACCAGTCCGAGCGCATCGGCGGGCACTTCGAACACCCAGCCATGATCGCGGCCAACACCGTCGCCCGCGCGGGTCACATCTTCTTCGCAGCTTAGCCAGCTGCCCCAGGGGGTTATGCCGCCCGCGCAATTGCGGATCGTGCCGGCGAGTGAGCGATATTGCCGCTCAACCTTCAATGTCTTTGCATCGAGCACCAGCGTTGTCGTGCCGCCGGGCAGGATATCGCCGCCGGTCTTGCGATCATAGCCGCTGGCCAGCGCGCCGCCCGCATCGTGTTTGGCTTTCAGCTCATGGTTGCGCACCAGCGCGATTTTGCCATCGGGCAAGGCAAAGCAGCCCATGCCGTCGCCGCGATCGGGCACAGTGCCGCCATCGTCCATGGCATCGCCCAGTTTCGAGATAACGCGATAGGAAAAGCCTTCGGGCAGATCGAGAAAACCGGCCGGATCGGGCACCAGAGGCCCATATGGCGAATGCGTGGCCGCGCTGGCATCGCCCAGTGCGCGCGGCGTGCAACCGCTTGCCAGCAGCCCGGCAAAGGCGATGCCCGTGGCGTTCAGGAATGTGCGGCGGTCAGTTTGAGGCATGGTACGAAAGCTCCAGGGCGGTTCTGCCTGATACCATTGTGAAGCTTTGGGCGCGAGGCGGGCTCTTGCTATCCCGCGCGACGAACATCCGTATCGCCGGAACCATCGCCGCGCTCGAACCAGAACTGTTCATACCGCCTTGCCGACGAATTGCTGACCGGATGGCCGATCCGGTATTCGTCGTGCGTGGGCAGCGCATCGAACGCCGGTTGAAACTGGAGGGCCTCATAGACACTGCGCTCCAGAAAGGGGGCACCATCTCCCGCCCGCAAATGCGTTCGCGCGCATTCGCCCAGGTGAGGCAGGACGAAACGGTAAAGGCCTTTCTTCATCTGTTGAAAGTCTCTCATGTCCGTTGGCGGCCCTTCGCCTGATTGGGTCAGTCGGCAGCGGCAGTGCGTATTGTGCGCCTGCGACTCGCAAACACGATCGCCAGTCGTGAAGATACATGAACATGGTCCGGCCCCGGTCGGAAATGAATGCTGGTATTGTCAAGAAACGGTCAAGAATCGGAAGGCTTCGAAGAAGCGCGCATTATGGCGCGCGCATAACGCGCAAACCGGCGGCTTTTATGCGGCAAGCAGGTCGGGTCGGGCTGTGGGCAGGCCGGCCGCGCGCCTGATCGTTTCATAAAACTGGTCCGTCGCGTGGTCCCACGAATAGCGCGCGCCATAATCGGCGGCTGCATTCCGGTCCACCGTCAGCGCCCTGGTGATCGCCGCTTCCAGATCGGGGCTGACGGCGCCGACTGGCCGTTCCAACTCACTGTCCGGTCCCAGTCCTTCCGGGCCGAGAATGTCGATCGGCCCGGTCACCGGAAAGGCAGCGACAGGAACACCGCACGCCAGCGCTTCGATAACGACCAGCCCGAACGTATCGGTCAGGCTCGGGAACACGAAGCAATCGGCGCTGCGATAGGCGCTGGCAAGCTCTTCTCCGCGCAGCGCGCCAAGGCAGAGCGCCTGTGGATAGTCCGCGCGGATCTGGTCGAGCGCCGGCCCGTCGCCAACGATCACTTTGGTGCCCGGCACATCGGCGCGCAGAAAGGCAGACAGGTTTTTTTCTGGCGCAACGCGTCCGACATAGAGCAGCACCGGGCCGGGCAGATCCTGCATTGCCGGATGGCGCGCGCCATCCGGTCTGAACAGCGTCTGATCGATGCCCCTGCTCCAACGGCTGGTGTGGGGGATGCCCCGTCCGGCCAGTTCTTCAGAGAGACTGCGGGTGGAAACCATCACCGCGCGGCTGTGCGCGTGAAACAGGCGCATGATCGGCCAGAAGCGCTCGGCGCTGATGCCGGTGCGCACGGAGGCATATTCGGGAAACCGGGTGTGAAAGGCAGACGTGTAGGGCACGTCATTGGCAAGGCACCAGCCGCGCGCGGCCCAGCCGATAGGACCTTCGGTTGAGATATGGACGATATCGGGGCGACACGCCTGCAACGTGCGGCGCACGCCAAAGCGCGGCGCGACGGCGAGCCGGATTGATGCATATCCGGGCATCGGAACCGTCAGAAAATCCTGCGGCGTGATGGTTTTGACGGGAATGCCCCGGCGCGCCAGCAGATCCACCGTTGTGGTCAGTGAACGGACCACGCCGTTGACTTGCGGAGTCCAGGCATCGGTTGCCAGCGCAAGCTTCATGCGGGCACCGCCTCACGCGATCTGGCGGCGGCGGCATGTTCGTCCTGCTTTTCCTGTGCCCAGTCGACAATGCGCATCGCGCCGCTGGAATCTTCGACAAGCGCGGTGCAGCTTTCCACCCAGTCTCCGTCATTGTAATACGTGATACCGCCAAACTCGCGGATTTCGGCGCAGTGGATGTGCCCGCAGACAACGCCATCAAGGCCGCGTTTCAGCGCTTCGTGCGCCACCGCTTCCTCAAAGCTCGAAATGAACTGGACTGCGTTTTTCACCCGCTTCTTGAGATAGGCGGACAACGACCAGTAAGGCATGCGCAGCTTGCGCCGCAGCATGTTGAACGCGATGTTGGCGCGCAGCAGCAGCCCGTATGCCTTGTCGCCCAGAAACGCGAGCCAGCGGGCGTAGAGCACAACCCCGTCAAACCCGTCACCATGGGTGACCAGCAGCTTGCGGCCATCGGCCGTTTCATGAACCGCCTCAAGCACCAGTTTGACTTCGCCAAACGTCATGCCCGCGTAATCGCGCAGCATTTCATCGTGATTGCCCGCAACGAACACGACATGGGTGCCGCGATGCGCCATCTTCAGGATGCGGCGGACCACTTCGTTGTGCTCATCGGGCCAGTACCAGCCTTTGCGCAGCCGCCATCCGTCGACAATATCCCCCACCAGATAGAGCGTTTCGCATTCTATCGAGCGCAGAAAATCAACCAGCATCGCTGCATTGCAGCCGCGGGTTCCCAGATGGACGTCGGAAATCCAGACTGTGCGGTATTTGCGTTTTGGCCGGAAGGATCGTGGCTCCGGCAGGTTGAGCCAGGCCGGGACGTTGTCACCTGTCCCGTCAGAGGTATTTTCCTGATCCGTGCGCCTGTTCTTCGTCAGCATTGGCAATCTCCATCGAAAGCCGCAAGCAGCGGGCTAACCGCCGCACGTTTCAACGCGATGACGGATCAATGGCAGTTTGATGGCAATCCACAGCCTGTATCGTCCTGAAACGGTTGCCCGTCAGGGATCGGGAAACTTTCATCTCACGGTCACCGAAGTGTCACCCAAGCGTCATACGACTTGGGCACAAGCAGTTCGAAACCGGGGCTGACAGATGCGACGCATAGACATCCTTCTTACCAGTAAGATCGAAGGGGGCATGGCGCCTTTCGTGCATGACGAGCTGGAGCTTGTTTTTCATTTGTGGAGAAATATCAAGCAGCTTCCGCTGCTTGAGGGGTCGCTCTGGGTGTTTGTCGATTGGGTTCTGCCGGAAATGTCCGGTCTGGAAGTGTGCCGCAGGCTGCGCGCCGATCCGCTGACCGCCCATGCCCAGATCAACATGATTCTGGACGAAGACGATCTGGACGATCGCAAGCGCGCTTTGCGCATGGGGGCGGACGATTATCTGGTTGGCCCGATCAATCGCCAGTTGTTGCTGGATCGGGTGCTTTCGGTTGGTATTCACGATCAGGTTCAGGGTGGAGAGCGGCTTGTTTCGCAGGGCGATCTGACGATTGATATCACCGCGTTTCAGGCGCGCTGGCGTTCAAAGCCGATTGCGCTCATGCCGAACGAGTTCCGGTTGCTGCGCTATTTTGCCGAACATCCCGGGCGCGTGTTTTCCCGTGCGCAGCTGATTGCGGCGCTGGGCAAGCAGGAGCCGCCGATAGACGAACGGACGGTCGATGCATGGATCGGGCGGCTGCGGCGCGCCCTGAAAAAGGCGGGGGCAGGAAATCCGCTGCGGACCGTCAGATCTCTGGGGTATGTGTTCGACGCCCCGTGAGCGGTCTGCCTTAGTGGTCTGCCGGAGCGGTCTGCCCGAACTGTCTGTCTGAACGATCCGGCCCGGTGACAGGGCCGCCTGAGCACTGCATCGCTTGTTGCAATTTCAGCTTTACGCGGCCGATTCGCGCATCCGAAGTCCTGCTTTCGGCCAAAAAAATGGCCCGGCTGAACGGTGTCAGCCGGGCCAAGGGTCACAAAGGGGGCAGGCCCCCAATCGCCAGGGTCAGAACTTGACCGATGCAGATGCGGAAACCGATGTTCCCACGTCATAGCTGTTGATCTCGATGCGCCGCGTTCCGTTTGACTGGAACTCCTCGTGGCCGCGCCCGGTGATGTTGCGCACTTCGAATTTCAGCTCGACCGGAAGCTGGAACATCTCCACTTCCTCTCGTGCGACGAAATCAAGCCGCAGACCGGGATCCTGCTTGATATCGGGCAGGCCACCGGCGCCTCGGCTGGTAACCCGCTCACTCTCATATGAAATCAGCACCGTAAACTGTTGCAGACGATCCATATCTTCAAGGCTCAGCTGAAGATTGACGAGGTGATCGGATTGTCCGGTCAACGGAACACCATTGTCAAAGAAGTCAGACGCGTTGCGGGTGCCGCTCGGGAAAATGAACGTCGTATCGCCCGGCGCCACTTTGATTTCGGACTGCGTGTAGGTGTAGTTCGCGATCACGACAGCGCGTTTGGTATCGAACCAGCCGCCCAGATCATAAAGATCGTAGTTGTATTGCAGGTCGATTTCCGCGCCGTAAAGCTCTGCTTTTGGTGCGTTGGCGAAGCTGGTGATGCGATCGTTGTCCGAAAAGCTTGAATAGGCTTCGATCGGGTTGTCGATTTCCTTGTAGAACCCGGCGACTGACATACGGTTTCCAGAGCCCCAGTAATATTCGAACCGGGCCTCGCCGTTCAGCAGCTCGCTGTCCTGCAACAGCGGGTTTCCGTTGAACTGGCGGTTGGTGTCGGGATCGTAGTAGGTCTGGAAGATCAGCTCGCGGAATTGCGGGCGTGCAATGGTTTTCGATGCGCTCAGGCGTGCCTGCATGCCGTTATCGAAATCATACGTGATCGTGGCCGCGGGCAGAATGTAATCCTTGGCCAGGAACGTCGAACTGCTCGATCCCAGCGGAGTTGCGAACACTTCGGCCGGATTCACGGTTTGCGTTGCATCTTCATAACGCGCGCCGATGTCGATCGTCAGCCCGCTGGCCGGTTCGAACCGCAGCTGACCATAACCGGCGTTGATTTCCAGCCCGGCGATGAAGGCCGGATCGCTGGAGGTGGTTTCGATCAGGCCGATATCGAAGTAATCGATGATCGCACCGCCCAGCAGGAAGATCGGCGAAAGCGTGCCAACGGCATCCGGGAAAGAGGTTGGCGCGTTGAACAGGAATTCGCGCCGTTCCGAATAGCGGCTGGTATCGGTGTATGCGTAACCCACCGTTGCGGTCAGCCAGTCGGTGACCGGATAGCTGAGATCGAGCCCGCCGTACCACAGTTCCTCCTCAAGTCTGGAGAAGGTGATGCTGGCATTGCCGCGCTGGCGATCGAGCACGTTGACATCGATGTCGCCGAACGGATCGTTCGGGTTGTTCGTGCGCACGTATTCGAATTCATACTCGTAGGGTGCTTCACGCTCCGTCTTGGCATAGCCACCGCGCAGATCGACGCTGAGATCGCCGAACTCCAGCTCGGCAACGATCTGGCTGTCGATCAGCTGACGCTCATACCAGGCGGTGTTCTGGAACGTCTTGGTGAAGTCGTTCTGGAAGTCGGTTCCGATCGAGAGCGAGGATTGCTTCAGCGTGTCGCGAATATACAGGTTCGTGAAGCGGAACTTGTGATCGCCCAGTTCCAGACCAAAGCCGAGCAGACCGTTCACCAGAATCCGGTTGTCGGTGGTGAAATCCCGGAAATCGCTGTCGAGATCGAGATCGGAATTCACCGCTGATTGAGACGTGATGTCGCGGTTGCGCCACTTGTTGCTGATCGCGGCGCTGGCAATGATGCCCAGGCGGCCATCGCTGCCCACGTCAAATCCCGTGCCCGCGGTGATGGAGCCGGAGAAATTGGCCGGCAGGTTGCCGACTTTTTGCAGGACCACCAGATTGGGTTCGATCAGATCCTTGGCGATGGTTTCCTGTTCGTCCTGGCTCAGATCGCTCATCCGCGCGCCGCTGGCGAAGAAGTTGGCAAGGGCAGGCGGCGTATCGCGTGTGCCGTCGTCAAAGCCCGACCAGTCGCTGTCGGAACCATAGTGGGCCAGCCCGTCGCGCCCGGTGGTTTCACTGTCACCGCTGATGCCCGCGCTGATCTTGATGAAAGGCTCGTCGGGAATGGCGCGCGTGGTCAGGTTGATCACGCCCCCACCGAATTCGCCGGGATAGTTGGGCGAATAGGTTTTCTGCACAAGCGATGATGCGACCACGTTGGTCGGGAAAATGTCCAGCGGTACCACGCGGCTCAGCGGCTGCGGGCTGGGAAGCGGCAGGCCGTTCAGCAGTGCCAGCGAATAGCGATCGCCAAGGCCGCGAACATAGACATAGCCCTGTCCCTGCACGGAAAGGCCGGTAACGCGGCCAAGCGCGCCGGCAATGTTGCCTTCGCCGGTCCGGGCGATCTGTTCCGAGCTGAGCACCGACACAACCTGCGTTGAACTGCGCGTGACATCGCGGATACGCCGGCCGGTAACGACGATCGCACCGCCTGGAACCGAGATATCGGGTTCGTCATACTGGTCATCGTAGGACTTTTCAGGCTGGCTGTTATCGTCAGGGGCCGCATCGTCTGCGACGGCTGCACTCGATTCGGCCGGCGTTTCGGCGGAGTCCTGCGCCAGGGCGACGCCCGGGAACGTGAGTGCGGTGGAGAGCAGGAGCAGCCCTGTCAGCTGCTTGCCATTGGACATGGTAAAAGGCCCCCTCATGTCAGGTCTTGAATAAGGCCGGGCGCAAGGCCCGAAGGTAAAATGGGGGAGGGCAGCCGCATCATCGCCTGCACCTCCCCCGGCATTGTCAGTTCGATCAGAATACCGGCAGCGACGTGCACGAACCGGTGTTGGAACCGAAGTTTGCTGCGGACGAGTTGCAGGTCCATCCGGTGTACCAGGTGTCGGACGAGTCCCTGACCGCGCCGATGTAGGTCACGGCGTCGAAGAAGCTCGAAAGTCCGGTCGGATCGAATGCGGCCACGGCGCTTTCGTTCGAGCCGTTGACGAACAGGCTGGTCAGCGTGTTGGTGAAGGTCGAATTGTTGTTCGAACCACCGTTGTTGAACGCATCGGTAACCTGCTGCTCGGTGATATCGCCGCTGCCCGAACGGAACGGGGTGGCGCAATCCATCACGAACGATTCGAAGATCGGCGGACCAACATCGTCGAGGCCGGCGTTCGCCGCGCGCAGAGTCTCGTCAAGGTCGATACGCAGACACGTCGAGCCGGTGCCGATCAGAACACTGTTGGTAATCGCATAGTCCGTGCCGCCGCGGATACGAATGGCCTGCGAGGCCGACGAATTGCGGTGAATGAACGTGGCGTTGGAGATCTGCGTGTTCTGGCGCGGCGTATCGTCAACGTTGTCGTTGTTGGAGTCCGCCTCGATGATCGTATCGCCGGCACCATCGCGCTGGGCGACGATGACATATTGCAGATTGGCTTTCACACCGGTGTCGGTATCGAGGCCATCGTCTTCGGCGCCGACCACGATCAGGTTCTTCGCGTTGACGTGTCCGCCAAAGAATTCAACGCCATCGTCAGAGCTGTTGAAGCTCATGATGTGGTCAAACTGTGTGCCTGTGCCTGTGCCGCCGGTGGTCAGCGATTGCAGTTCGTTGTCGCCCGAAAGGACGAAACCCGAATAGCGGATCTGAACGTAGCTCAGACGGCCCGAGCTGTCGTCGTCGGTCGCACCGCCGAAGATCGCGGGCTGAGCCGCGCCTTCAACCTGACGCTCGCAGTCGATCGTGCCGGGGGCCGCGTTGGGTGCCGTGCAGTCCGTCACCGGCGCGCGGCCACCAAGAACGACGCCGCCCCACTGGCCGGATGAAGAATCGTTGTTGAGGCCCTGAACATTGTCACGGCTGGTGAAAATGATCGGGCGGGCCGGTGTGCCGGCTGCATCGATCATGTTGCCGCGGTTGACCATCAGGAACGATGAGCCGCTGGCATAGACGATAACGCCCGGTTCGATCGTGAGCGTGACGTCGGTGTCGCTCGCGCCATCGCTGTCGTCGGCCACGGGGCCGCCGTCCGAACCGACGTCCACGCGGCCGTTCATGCGATAGAGAACGCCTTCGACATACGGCAGCGTGCTTGATGCGTCGATCAGCGAAGGCAGGGTGCAGACGCGGTATTCACCGGTCGGTCCGCTGATTGTGCCTTCGTTACCAAGGCCGCCCGTTGCCGCGAAAGTCGGGCAACCCGCTGCCGGGGTAACGCCTGTCGGGGTGTCAGAACCGCCGCTCGAACCGCCGGAATCGGTGGTGTTGTTATTGATGGTAACGTTGCCGCCCGTGCCGGGCGAGGCCAATTCATTCGGGCCGCAGCCAGCCAGCGCGAGCGCGCTGCAGCCGACAAGCAGCAGACCATGGATATTCTTCACGATTGTGTCCCCCATTGGAAGGTCGAACGACGCGGCGACTCCGCCGTCGCTGAGGGCCGTCTAACGGGGGGGGATGACACTCTGTTGGCGGTTTCGCGTCACTTTGATTGACTTTTTCTGACCGTAATTTGACAGTCCATCGACGAGTGAACCCGTAACATGTGACAAGCGCCGCGATGACTCGCCGAATTCTCCGCGAATCCGGCGAAAATTACAGTTTTATGACAGTTCGGTCATTTTCTTGCATTTCGATCCGGTTTGCCGGAAGCTTGCCACTATCAAGAACCAGATAAACGGGAGAATTGCTATGTCCGCAACGACGATTCTGATCTCAGCGCTGGTTGCCCAGTCGGCAATCTCACTCGCGCACGATAATGAGCCGGTTGATCGGGTGGAAGCCGGGTATGAAGAGCTTCGCGCCGGCGATGCGCATGGTGCTATCGCGAAAATCGAGGCGAACGAATCGGTCGCGTCGCAAGATCCGGCTGCCCTTATCAATCTGGGCAATGCCTATGCGCGGGTCGGGATGACCGAAAAAGCACTTTCGCATTATCGCACGGCGATGAACAGCGACACGCGATACGAACTTGAACTGGCCGATGGCCGGTGGATGGATTCGCGCAAGGCAGCGCGCAAGGCATATCAGGCGCTGATCAAGAGCACTGCTCACGTCATGCGCGATTAAGGCGATTAGAGCGTTTTCCGTTCAAGCTGACGCGAACGGAAAAGCAACGCTGATGCGCCGCGCGGGCTTAACGCATTTTCCGATCCGGTTTTGCTCGGTTGTGCCGATAGGGTTCTGCATGGCGGATTGCACATGCAGAATTCAGCCGGTTTCCGGCATGTTGCATCTTGCCGGGCTGATCGGGCGTTGAAGGGTCGTCGTGCCGCAGTTCAGCGGTTATCGAAAAATAGCCATACTGCCGTCACAACGGCGCGGTCCGCGCATCGTCACAGACCTGTCATTTAAGTAGCATATCCCGCCCTTCAGGAGGGCGTGATGATTCGCTTGAATAACAGGATTTATGGGCGTTTGGCCGGATTGTTACCGGTCTTGCTGCTGTGTGTCGTTCCGGGGGCTGCGCATGCTCAGGCAGCCGGCGGTCCCGCCGGAAGCGGCCCGATTGTTGCCGCGCTGGGCTGGCTTCAGGGCACGTTGCTTGGCAACGTTGCGACTGCCGTGGCCGTTATGGCGGTCGCCGCGGTTGGCTTCATGATGCTGACCGGCCGGATGAACTGGCGGTTCGGCGCGACAGTGATTGTCGGCTGTTTCATTCTGTTTGGCGCCGGGGCGATCGTATCGGGCATTCAGTCCGCCGCGGTTGGTTAAGCGCATGGCGCAGGGCCTTGTCCGTTTTCCGGTCCATCGCGGCCTGACCCGGCCGCAGATGTTTGCGGGCGTTACCTACAGCTATTTCATCATCAACGCTGCGGTCACGACCGAGGTTTTTCTGATTACGAAAAGCTTCTGGGCGCTCCCTGCCGCACTGATCATGCATGGCATCGGCTATCTCGCCTGTCTGCGCGAACCGCGGGTTTTTGATCTGTGGATCACCAAAGTCAGCAAGTGTCCGCGCGTCAGAAACTGGCAGCGCTGGGGCTGCAACAGTTACGCGGCCTGAAGGAGGCGTCGAAGATGGGCTCTGGAGATTCGCGCAAGGCCACGCTCGGCAGTTGGGGCAGCAAGGAAGTCCTCGCGGGCGATCGCCTGCCTTATCTGGCGCTGGTTGACGATAATGTCGTGCTGTTGCGCGATGGATCGGTGATGATCTCGCTGATGGTGCCGGGGCTGGCTTTCGAAACGGCCGATACCGACGAACTGAATGCCCATGCGGCAGCGCGCGAAGTTTTGCTGCGATCCTCGCTCGATGCGCGTTTCGTGCTGTATCACCATGTGATCCGTCGCCGTGTCGAGCTTGAGCTGGACGGACAGTTTGACGATCCGCTGTGCGCACATATCGATGCGCGCTGGCGCGAAAAAACCGGGTCGGGCGCGCTTTATGTGAATGACCAGTTCATCACGCTGGTGCGCCGTCCCGCGCGCGGCAAGGCGGGCTGGCCCGAAAAGCTTTCGCGCATGCTCAAACGCGGCGGCAAGGATGTGGCTGATGCCGATCCCGCCGATGTGCGCGCGCTGCGCGCGGCGGCCAGCGCGCTGGTTGCATCGCTGGGTGCCTATGGTGCGCGTCTGCTGGGCGATTATGAAACCGGCGCCGGGCGTTGTTCAGAAGTGCTGGAACTGATTTCGGCGCTTTACAATGGCGAAATGCGGCCCGTGCGTCGGCCTGCGGAAGGCACTGATATCGGCCGCATGGTGCCCTACAAGCGTGTCAGTTTCGGACTCGATGCGCTGGAAACACGCGGCCCGCAAGGCGCGGATTTTTCCTCGATCGTCAGCCTCAAGGACTATCCCGATACCACCGCACCGGGGCTGACCGATGCATTGCTGCGCCTCCCGTGTGAGCTGATGCTGGCAGAAAGTTATGCTCCGGCTGATCGTCAGGTCGCGCGCGAGCGGATTGATCTTGCCATTCGGCGCCTCAAATCGGCGGACGAGGAAGCGATGGCGGAGCGCCGCGAGATGATGGCGGCGCGCGATTCGCTGGGAATGGGCTCGGTCGGCTTTGGCGATCACCACCTGTCGGTTCTGGTGCGCGCAGACACGCTGGACAGGCTGGACGAAGCAACGGCGGCGTGCGCTGCTGCTCTGGCTGATGTTGGCGCAGTGGCGGTGCGCGAAGACACCAATCTTGAGCCATGTTTCTGGGGGCAGTTTCCCGGCAATGAAAGTTTTCTGGTGCGCCGCGCGCTGATTTCCAGCGGCAACATGGCGTGCCTGGGCAGCCTGCACGGGTTTGCCATCGGGCAGGCGGCAGACAATCACTGGGGCGAAGCGGTAACGCTGCTTTCCACCACCAGCTCGACCCCGTTTTTCTTCAATTTCCATCAGGGCGATCTGGGCAACTTTTCGGTGATCGGGCCGTCCGGTTCGGGCAAGACCGTGGTGATGAATTTTCTGGCTGCGCAGGCCCAGAAATACGCGCCACGCACAATCCTGTTCGACAAGGATCGCGGGGCCGAGATTTTCCTGCGCGGTATCGGCGGAACCTACAGCCGCATTGCTGCCGGCCACCCCAGCGGCTTCAATCCGCTGGCGCTGCCCGATACGGCAACCAACCGCGCGTTCCTGCGTGACTGGCTGGGTGTGTTGCTGGAAGCGACCGGGCCTGAAGAACTCGCCCTGATTTCCGCGGCGGTCGATGCGGCTTATGCCAACGATGCATCGCTGCGCCGTTTGCGCCATTTCCGCGAACTGCTGGCAGGTGCGCGTCGGCCAGAGCCGGGCGATCTGGCCAGCAGGCTCGATGCATGGATCGAACAGGGTGAGCATGGCTGGCTGTTCGACAATGCCGAAGACAAGCTGGATATGAGCGCGCGCAAGCTGGGCTTCGATATGACCGCGCTGCTTGAAAATCCGCGGTTGCGCACGCCGGTGATGATGTATCTGTTTCACCGCATCGATGAGCGTCTCGATGGTGAGCCGACGATGATCCTGATCGACGAGGGCTGGAAAGCGCTGGACGATGAAGTGTTTGCCGCGCGCATTCGCGATTGGCTTAAAACGCTCAGAAAACGTAACGGCATCGTGGGTTTTGCAACGCAATCCGCGCGCGATGCGCTGGACAGCCGGATCGCGACCGCGCTGGTCGAACAGACTGCAACGCTGGTGTTCATGCCCAACGCGCGGGCGCGGGCGGAAGATTATTGCGCCGGTTTCGGGCTGACCGAACATGAGCTTGACGTGATCCGCACCTTGCCTGCCAGCAGCCGCTGTTTCCTGATACGCCAGTCCGATGCAAGTGTGGTCGTCCGGCTCGATCTGTCGGGAATGCCCGAGGTGCTGACCGTGCTTTCAGGCCGCGAATCAACCGCGCGCAAGCTTGATCACTTGCGCGAACGCTATGGCGATGCGCCGGCTGCATGGTATCCGGCGCTGACCGGCGAAATGTGGCCCGGTGACGATGCCGATGAAGTGGGCGATGCCGATCCGTTGTGGACCGAGGCCGCCGAGTGAGCGATTGCGCGCAACTTATCGAAGGGGCATCCGCGGGTGTCGCACCTTCGCTGCGCGCGGTCGATTGCGTGGCCGGTGAGACGACGGCCGCCGCCTTCAACCGGCTGTTCGGCGTCGATGGCGCGATGGCACCGGTGCTGACGATCCTGCTGACACTGTATATCGCGTTTTTCGCGGTTTCGCTGCTGACGGGGCGATCGCGGCTGGGCATTTCGGCGCTGACGCCGCGCATGCTGACATTCGGCCTGGTGCTGACATTTGCGACAAGCTGGGTCGCTTATCAAAGCGTGTTCTGGAATCTGGCGATTGGCGGGCCGGACTGGATCGCATCGGTGCTGACCGGCGCGAAAGGTTCGGCCACACAGATTTTTGCTGACCGGATCGATATCGTGTTCGCCGCTATCGGGCAGGTTTCCGAAGTGGCGAAGGGAGCTGCGGGCGCGGGCGGTGGTTCGGGTGGCGGATCGGGGCAGGCGGCTGGCGGCGCGGCGGGCATGTTCAGCCCAGCGGATATCATGTGGCTGGGCGCACTGTTGCTGTTGCTGGGCACGGTTGGCGTTTTGCTGACCGCGCGGATTGCGCTGGCGGTGCTGCTGGCGCTGGGGCCGGTGTTTGTTATCCTTGCGCTGTTCGGCCCGACCAGAGGGCTTACGGCGGGCTGGGTGCGCGGTGTTGCGCTGACGGCATTGACGCCGCTGTTCGTGGTGTTGGCGGGCGGGATCACGCTTGAATTGCTGGTGCCGGTTATTTCCGGGTTGTCGCAAAGTGTTGAGCCGATCAGCGGGCGCGGGGCGATGGCGCTGTTCCTGCTGGCGGCGGTTCATGTCGCGTTGATGGTGATGGTGCTCAAGGTTGCCGGAACCATGGTTTCAGGCTGGCAGGTGTTTGGCCTTGCGCGGGGCGATGGTGCCGACACGGGGCATGCAGCGAATTTTGCTGACGCGGTGCAGGCGGGTGCGAACGCGGCATCGCATGTCGCGCCGCTGGTCCCGGCACAGGCATCGGATTCGCGCAGAGCGCCGCTTGTTGCGGCCAATCAGTCGGCGGGCGAAGTGGCGGGAGCCGGACAACCCGCGCAGCCTGGGCGATCCGGGGATCGCCGCACGGTTATCACGCAGGTCAGCGGAGGTGGGCTGGAGCCTGTTGCAGCGCGCACGCAAAATCGCGCGCGTGGCATCGGCAGCCGCTATCGCAGCGCGTCGAACGATGGCGCGTCGAGACCCGCAGCAAAGGAGATAAAGCGATGAAGCGCGGCAAGGCTTTTGCAGCTGTATTCAGGGCGACGGCACTGGCAGCTCTGATCGCCGGAGCGAGTCCGGCGCTGGCCGATTCGCGGCTGGTATCGCACGAATACAGTGCCGAGGAAGTGGTGCGGATCGATGGCAAGCTCGGCGTGCAGGCGACCGTTGCTTTCGCCAAGAACGAGAGCATCGAGAATGTTGCAGTCGGCGATTCGCAGAAGTGGCAGATCACGCCGAACAAGCGTGCCAACCTGTTGTTCGTCAAACCGCTGCAACCTGGCGCACGCACCAATATGACCGTGGTGACCGACAAGCGAACCTACTTCTTCGATCTTATCGCAACAGCCAGATCCAAGCCGCTGTATATGCTTAAGTTTACATATGCGGACGAGGTTGAGGAGGGTGACAGGAAGGCGTCGAAAGCGGTGCCCGCTGGCGATCTTGCCGCGCTGAGCGTTGCCGAACGCGAAACGATTTCGGACGATCCCATGGTCAAGCCGGCAGATCCGGCGCAGCTCAATTTCGCCTGGGCGCGCAAGGGTGATAGCAAACTGCATCCCGCGCGAATCTATGACGATGGCAATGCGACCTATCTTCTTTGGGATGAAAAGCGCGCGGTCCCGGCGATTCTCGTGCGTAATGCTGAAGGCGTTGAAGGCCCGGTCAACTACGTCGTGCGGGGCAGCACGATCGTAATTGACGATGTGCCCGCGCTGATCGTTTTGCGGAACGGCAAAGCCAGCGCGACACTGAAAAATCTGAATGGCTCGGTGGCCAAAGACATGCAGGCCGGGGTGAACCTGTGGCGCACGTTTGAAAAAGTGCACCCGTCGTTCAAGCCCCGCTGGGCGCTGGCAAGGCAGGGCCGAACCGATCGAACCATTTCGAGCTGGAGTAACTGATCATGGCACCCAACGCGAACGTTCGCGAACGCAACAGCGCGTCGCTTGATCACGATCCGCGCGACAATGCCGACGAGGGCGCGCAGGTTATTGACCTGACGACGCGCAATGTTCTGCCGTCCGTTTCTCAGCGCAAACGCGGCGAAGGACTGGGCCTTGTTGCCGGTGTGGCGATTGTCGCCGGGCTCGGTGCGCTGACGCTTTGGTCAATGGACGCCGCGCGCAATCCGGGGACGGAACAAGCTGCGGCTTCGCAGCAGGCGCAATCGCCCGCTGCGGCACCGGCAAGCCCTGGTTATGATCCGGCGAAGAACCCGCGCCTCGCAGAGGCCAAACCTGCCGCCGCGCCAAAGCGCGTATTGCCCGCGCCCAGTCGTTCGCCGGTTCTGGCCAAGCCGCCAGGGACTGCCGCTTCGCCCGCGCTGGCGTCCAATCCGCATGCCAGCCCCACGGTTGTGTTCGATGCGGGCGGGCTGCCGGTGGCCGCCGCCGTGGCCGCCGCACCCGTTGCGGGTGACGGCAAAGGTGATTCCAATGCCGATTTTGCCGCGCGCATCGGCGGTGTCGGCGGATCGAAAGCGATGGCCGAAGCGACCTTCGACCCGCGCACCACGGTGACGCAAGGCACGCTGATCCCCGCGGTTCTGGAAACAGCGATTGATACCAACGTGCCCGGCTATGTGCGCGCGATGGTCAGCACCGATGTCAAATCGTTCGATGGCGCAACCACGCTGGTGCCGCGCTCATCGCGGCTTATCGGCCAGTACAAGTCCGGTCTTTCCGCTGGCCAGAAGCGCGCTTATGTCGTGTGGACCCGGCTGATCCGGCCCGATGGCGTTTCGGTCAATCTCGGATCGCCCGCAGTGGGCTTTAATGGTGAGAATGGCCTGGCTGGCGATGTCGACAGTCACTTCTTTGAGCGGTTCGGATCGGCGATGCTGCTTTCCGTAGTGGGTGGCCTGTCTGCACTGGGCGGCAACGCTGCGGTGGTAATCGGCGGCGGCGGACAGTCTGCCGCAGCGGCCGCGATCAACCAGAGCGGACAGCTTGGCCCGACCATCCGCGTGCGTCAGGGGGAGCCGATTCGCGTATTCACGGCCAAGGATCTGGACTTTTCCAAAGTCTCCTGAGCGGTTCGGGAATTTGAAACCATGAGTGCAGACATCCATCGCATTGCGTCGGCGTCGGCGTCGGAGCCGGGGTCGGGGGCGGAACAGGCGGACTCCGCCGTGCCGCTGGCACGCAGTGTGTATCTCGATGCCTATCTCGCGCCGTTGCGTCGCTGGCTCGATCGCGGCAGCGTGACCGAAATTCTGGTCAACCGTCCCGGCGAAATCTGGATCGAAGACGCCGAAAAACCCGGAATGCAGCGCATCGAACTGCCCGAGATGACCGATCAGCTGCTCCAGCGCATGGCCGAACAGGTCGCGCGGATCAGCCATCAGGGGATCAATCGTGAACATCCGTTGCTGGCCGCGACATTGCCTGCCGCGAACGGCGCGGGCGGGGCGCGTATCCAGCTTGTCGGCCCGCCTGCAACCCGCAGCCACTGGGCACTGGCGATACGTCGTCATCGCTTGCTTGATCTGGAACTGGACGCTTATGATCGCGGGCCGATTGCGCCGCGCGAAGAGCCGCCGATGCCCGATGCCATGGCACAGCCGATTGCATTCCTGCGTGATGCGATACGGCGGCGGCGCACGATCCTGATTTCGGGCGGCACATCCACCGGCAAGACCACCTTCCTCAACGCGATGATGCGCGAAATTCCCGCGCATGAGCGGGTGGTTCTGGTCGAGGACACGCCTGAACTGCGCCTTCCGGGGCAAAACGGTGTCGGGCTGGTTGCCGTAAAAGGCGAACTGGGCGAAGCGAAAGTGACCGCGAACGATCTGTTGCAGGCGGCGCTGCGGTTGCGGCCGGACCGGATCGTGCTGGGCGAACTGCGCGGCACCGAAACGGTCAGCTTCCTGCGGGCAATCAACACCGGCCATCCCGGTTCGTTTTCAACCGTTCACGCCAACACCCCGCGCGGGGCGCTGGATCAGATCGCGCTGATGGCGATGCAGTCCAACATCGGCCTGACGCGCGCGGAAACGCTGGAATATGCCGCATCGGTGATCGACATTGTCGTCCAGCTCGACCGGCGCGACGGCAAACGCGGCATTTCCGATCTCAGCGAAGCGAAATCGCTGCTCTGACGTCAGCCGATTGCGGCAATGCCATCGGCAAGCACGTTGCCGATATGGGCCAGTTGGGCTTCCTCGATGCAATAAGGTGGCATGAGATAGACGGTGTTGCCCAGCGGGCGCAGCAGCACGTCCTTATCCAGACAATGCTGGCGCAGGCGCGGCGCGATGTCTGACAGATAGCCCGATTCGCCGCGATCCTCGATATCGAACGCGATGATCGTTCCGGCCTGCCGCGTGCGCACCACGCCGGGAAGCGCAGATAACCTCTCCAGCAAAGCGGTCTGCCAGCCGATCAGTGTCGCGATCCGTTCGCGCACCGGCTCTTCGCGCCAGATCGCCAGATTGGCGTTGGCCGCGGCGCAGGCAATCGGGTTTGCGGTGTAGCTGGATGAATGGAAGAACATTCTTGCCCGGTCGGTGCTGTAATGCGCCTTGAATACCGGCTCGCTCGCCATGGTTACGGCAAGCGGCAGCGAACCGCCGGTCAACCCTTTGGAAAGACACAGGATATCGGGCGATATTTCGGCCTGTTCGCACGCAAGCAGCGTGCCGGTTCGGCCCCAGCCGGTCATTACCTCATCGGCGATGAACAACACGCCGTGGCGCGCGCAGATTGCGCGCATTTGCGCCAGAAGATCGGCCGAATACATCAGCATTCCCCCGGCGCCCAGAACCAGCGGTTCGACGATAAATGCCGCCGCGCCGCTTGCGCAGGCCGCTTCCAGTGTGTCGAGGGTTTGCTGCTGCGCGCCGGAAGCGGGGAAGGGCACGGTGGTGACATCGAACAGCAGCGGCTCGTATGGCTGATTGAAAACCCCGCGCTCCCCGACAGACATCGCGCCGATGGTATCGCCGTGATAGCTGTGTTCCATCACGATTATCGCCTGGCGCGCAGGGTCGTGCGCGGCCCAGAATCCCAGCGCCATTTTGAGCGCGACTTCAACGCTAGTGGAACCTGAATCGGAAAAGAACACGCGGGTCAGTTCAGGCGGGGTCATTGCACACAGATCGTGCGCCAGCCGTTCGGCGGGGTCGTGCGTCCAGCCCGCGAATATCAGTTGATCAAGCCGCGTGGTCTGTTCGGCAATCGCCGCCATGATGCGCGGGTTGCAGTGGCCGTGGGTTGTGACCCACCACGATGAGATCGCGTCTATGATCTGACGGCCATCGGCAGTGTGCAGGATCGCACCTTGCGCGCGTTCTATCAGCGGGATCGGCTCTTCAAGGCCGTGTTGCGTGAACGGATGCCAGACAGGTGAGCTCACCGCTTAAAATCCAGCGGATCGAAACCGTCGGCAAATGCCTGCGCCAGCGATTCGCGATCGAGCCGTGGCACAAGCGCAAGCCTGCCCAGCCGCCTGACATTGCCGATTTCGGCAATCGTGCGCTCGCTGTCGGCATTGCCTTCGCCAACAAAGGCGATTCCGTGAATGGGCAGCCCGCGTGTGCGCAGAGCCTCTATCGTCAGCAGGCTGTGGTTGATCGTGCCAAGTCCGGTGCGCGCAACCAGAATAACCGGCGCATCCCATTGGGCAAACACATCGGCCAGCAGTAACGAGCCGGTGAGCGGGACGAGGACTCCGCCAGCGCCTTCGATCACCAGTGGGCCGCCGACTTGCGGAAGTTTCAGGCGTTCAGGGTCTATTGTCAGGCCGTCGATCCGTGCAGCCTTGTGCGGCGAGCAGGGCGTTTGCAGACGATAGCTTTCGGGCAGAATCTTTTGTGCGCCCACACCGGAAAGGCGGGCGACCCATTCGCTGTCGCTTATGCCATCCTCGTCAGTCCCGGCCTGAACCGGCTTCCAGTAAGCCGCATTGAGAGCGCCCGTGAGTGCAGCGGCAAAGACGGTCTTGCCGATGCCGGTATCGGTGCCGGTGACGATGAACCGCGGGGCGCTCATGGTGTGGCGTCCGCGTCGCGGATGTAGTGACAGCTGACGATTTCATACGTGACAGCCGCGTCGGCTGCTTCGAAATTGTGCGCCACCCGGCGCAGTTGCGCGGGGCTGAGCGGGCGATGCTGGCGCCGCGCGGTGTTCGCACCGATGGCTTTGAGAGAGCGCACGAAATCCAGTCCGCTGCGGTGCTGCTCGATCTGAACGTCCACGCGATGCGGCTCTGCCTGATGGCCGGGCAGGATCGCGCGCAGTTCATCGGCAGAGAGAAACGCGATTGTGCCCGCGCGCAATCCCTCGGCTTCATGCGCCGCGCGCCACTCGGCAAAGCTGCGTGCGCCCAGCGTGGCGAACAGGCAGTGGCCGCCTGGTGCCAGCCAGCCCAGCATGCGGCGCAAGGCGGCGCCCTGATCGTCAAACCACTGCATTGCCAGGCTTGAACAGATCAGATCGAACGCACCATAGCCCGATGCATCGCCGAACTCACCGTCAAGCGTTGCGAAGCGTCGGCCCGGTTGTTCGCCCAGCTTGCGCTGACAGCGCGCAACCATGTCGGCGGAAATATCGGTGATGATGCGTTCCGACCCGTCTGTGGTGAGCGCCGGGATCGCTTCCAGCGCTTCGGTGAGGTGTCCGGTGCCGCAGCCGATTTCGAGTATCCGGGGGGCGGGGGGCAGGGGGAGCGCTGCGATCCGCGCGGCCAGATCCAGCGCCGCGCGCCGCTGCACATGCGCATGCGTATCGTAATCCTGCGCGCGCGCAAACGCGCGTTCGATCCGCTGTCTTTGCATCATGTTCACGCCGCACGCTCCACCAGATTCGCGATCGCGGCTGCGCAATAGGCTCTATGGGTCATCGGAAGCAAATGTCCGCCGTCCTGGATGGTATCGCGCGTCAGATCGGGACACGCGGAAAAAGCGGTTTCGCGCATGGCAGCAGGCAGAAGCGGGTCGTTCGCGCCGTGCAGGCTGATCAGGGGAACCGCCCAGTTGGCGTTCGCCCCGGTGCAATCGGCATCGCGCAGCGTTTCCAGATCGGCTTTCAGGCGAGGGACATCGGGCTGCCCGAACGGTGCATCTGTGCCGCAGCGCGTGCGAAAATCGCGCACCACCGCTGCGGGATCGCTGGCAAGCCGGGCAATCATCCGGTCCAGCACGCGTATCCGAACGCCCGGAGCGCCTTCGCGTGTGGCAAATCTGTCAAACCCGTTGATCGCCAGCATCCCCCGGCAATCGTCCGGCGGCGCGGCGAGCATTCGCATGGCGCCAAAACTGTGCGCGACAACGATATGCGGGCCGTCCGGCGCGGTTTTGTCTGGCGCGCCGAAATAGCCGCGATCCTCAGTCCGACAGTCAAGCTCGGGCAGGTGGGCGATAACCGGGTGCCAGAAGCTGGCATCGAAACCCCAGCCATGAACGAACAGCACGATCACAGGCATTCAGCGATTGCGGCGACAAGCTGGTCGATGTCGGCCGGCTCATGCGTTGCGCGCAAGGCCAGACGCAGGCGGCTGGTGTTTGCCGGAACCGTCGGCGGGCGGATCGCGGTCGCCAGCAGGCCGCGCTGCGCCAGACTTTCGCTGACGCGCAGGGCATCGCGGGGTTCGCCGATAATCGCGGGAACGATCTGTGTGCTGGAAGCCCCGGTGTGGATGCCAAGCCCGGCCAGTCCGTCGCGCAGCCGCGTTCCCAGTGAGGCAAGCTTTGTGCGTTCGCTTTCCATGCCGGGCACGATATCCAGTGCGGCGTCAATCGCGCCCAGCACAGCGGGCGGCGGCGCGGTGGAATAAATGAACCCGCCGCACGTATTGATCAGATAGGCACACAGCCGCTCCGAACCCGCGACATAAGCACCGAAGCTGCCCATTGCCTTGCTGAATGTGCCCATGACCAGATCGACGCCGTCAGGAAGCGCGGCGGAAAGCCCCGCGCCGCCCGGCCCGAGCACGCCGGTGGCATGGGCTTCGTCCACCAGCAGGAAGGCATCGTGTGCTTTGGCGATGGCGGACAGGCGTTCAAGATCGGCGACATCGCCATCCATTGAGAACACACTTTCGGTGATGATCATCCGTGCCGAAGTGTTTGCACCACGTTCTTCAAGCAGTTTCTCAAGATGATCGTAATCATTGTGGCGAAACCGGATCTGCCGCACACCCGCAGCCGCACAGCCGTGATGCAGGCTGTTGTGAATCAGTTTGTCTGTAAAAACAGCAGCTTCGGGAAGTGCTTTAAGAAGTGCGGGGAGCACTGCCGCATTGGCCTGCCAGCCGGTGGCAAACAGCAGCGCGGATTCGGTCTGCTTGAATGCGGCGATCTTTTTTTCAAGTGCCAGGTGCGCATCGCTGGTTCCCGTCACAAGCCGCGAAGCGCCTGCGCCTGTGCCCATCCGCACGGACCATTCGGATGCGCGCGCGATCAGCGCCGGGTGCTGTGACAGGCCGAGATAATCGTTGCTGGAAAAGTCGATAAATTCACGATCGTTTCGCCGGATTCTGCCGTGCGGCGCAAGGCTTGCCCCGGATAACGCGCGCAAGTGCCCGCGCGCTTCAGTCCGGCGCAGTTCTTCGCTGAAAAGGGTGTCCCAGACGCTCATCGGCGGCTCACCCTATGCCCGCACAGCCATGCCGGAACAAGCAAAACTCCGTGCCTGGCTGCCGATGGCGATTCGCGTTTTCTGTCGAATTGCGGGTAACCTTTTGCGCCGGACGCGCGAACAAATTTATCAGGGGCGTCAAAACGGGTAGGGGATGGTGATGACAGAGATGGCGGAAAACAAGAGATCGAAGGGGAAGATCGCGCTTGCGGTGATCGGGCTGATTGTTCTGGTGATCGGCGGCGCGGCACTGTGGATGTTTGGCCCGGCATTGCTTCCGCCCAAGGCTGTCGAGGCCGGGATAGAACGCAACACGAAAGCGCCGGTCGCGATGGAAATCAAAGGCAGCGATGGCGCGCCAACCTCGCTGGAAAAGGAAATGGGCGAGAACGGCATGGTGCTGTTCCTTGTGCGTTCGGCGGACTGGTGCCCGTTCTGCAAGGCGCAGATGGTTCGCACCGAAGAAATCCGCGCCGCGATCGAGGCAAAGGGCTATTCTCTTGCCGTGCTGTCATATGACGCGCCCGAAGTGCTTGCCGATTTCTCGGCGGATGAGGGGCTGGGTTATACCTTGCTCAGCGATGAGGGCAGCGCCATGATCGACGCACTGGATTTGCGCGATCCCCAATATGAAGCCGGCAGTTTTGCTTTTGGCGTGCCGCGCGCCTCGATCCTGTTTCTTTCCGCCGACGGCACGGTGCAGGACAAATTCGTGTCTGAAGATTATCGTTCTCGCCCGTCTAACCAGGACGTGCTGACTATGCTGGAAAACATTACAGTTTAGGCCGTGAACCCTTATAAACGGCAGAGGCACACAATTGATAGTGCCTGAGCCCGTTTTGCGTGATAGGGGCGCGCCATGAAATTTCTGAAAATCGGTTTCGTTACCGTTCTCGCCTGCTGGTTCCTGTTTGTCGGAGCGTTCCTCTTCTGGAATTTCGGTCCGGCGGTTGATGTTATGGGGTTCAAGACCAAGGCGGCGAACAAGGTTGCAGACTATCGCGACGGTTCGATCGGAATCGAGCGGTACAGGATGCTGCTCGACGCGACCGAGGCTTACAGGAACAGCAAGGGTGAAATTCCGGCGGCGGTCGCCGAGGGAAAGGAACTCGCGCCTGCGGCCTATCTGAACGAGTACCTTGAAAAGTCGGGCGCCAAGTTTCGCGTGCGCCGGATAGAGGGAATGGAAGTGGATTTTTACGAGATTTCGTGAAGGTGCGTATCTGTGCTCGTCGCTGCGCGCTCAGTTGTGCTTGACGTGTATCGCATTCGCGCCTAATGGCCCGCGCAGTCGAGGCGTGGCGACGGCCATCCTCGGCGATAGATAGAGCTGAACATTGGCGGTGTGTGCGAGCTTTCCGGCTTCGCGTTGTCCGTCAAAGTAATCCGGCGCTTTTGGCATCGGGTGGAGTGTTTTTCGGCCCGTCTCTGCACTGACAGAGACTTTGAGTTGCAGGTGATCTGCAATTTGAGACTCCGGCTCTGGCCGGAGTGGCTCCGTATCCTCCATCCAGACAATCGCACCGAACAGGGTTTTCGCCCGGCCGCGCGCCAGATTTCGGGTGTGGTCAGGCATTAGCCTCATCAGGGAAAGTGGGAACCGGTTTCCCGCCCGGATGAGGCGCCCGAACGGGAATTTCTCCTGTTCGGATAAAGACGTAGGAACGGAAATTAATGCCGACGATCAACCAGCTGATCCGCAAGGGTCGTGTTCCGCAGAAGACCAAGTCGAAGGTCCCTGCGATGGAGCAGAACCCGCAGAAGCGCGGTGTCTGCACGCGCGTTTACACCACGACGCCAAAGAAGCCGAACTCGGCGCTTCGCAAGGTTGCCAAGGTGCGCCTGACCAACCAGCGCGAAGTCATCACTTACATTCCCGGCGAAGGCCACAACCTGCAGGAGCACTCGGTGGTGCTGATCCGTGGTGGTCGTGTGCGCGATCTTCCCGGTGTGCGTTATCATGTGCTGCGCGGCGTGCTCGATACGCAAGGCGTGAAAGATCGCAAACGCAGCCGTTCAAAGTACGGGGCGAAAAGGCCCAAGTGACCTGTTTTCGGGGGCAGCCTATCCCGCAACGGTCGTCTCGAACGATCGGTTTCGGAAAAACAGGGCATGTCTTCGAATGGTCCCAGTTCGCAAGTTAATCGAAAGGTCTGTCCCGCGCTGTGAAATGGTCCTGAAACACATTCAGGGTGACGGCGGGGAAAGAGACCGGAACGAAGAAGGAAGATAAGCGATGTCACGTCGTCGTAGGCCCGAGAAACGGGAAATCCTGCCTGATCCCAAGTTTGGGGATGTGGTGCTGTCAAAGTTCATGAACAACCTGATGTATGACGGCAAGAAATCCGCCGCCGAGCGTATCGTTTACGGCGCGCTCGATTCGGTTGAGACGAAAGCCAAATCCGATCCGGTGCAGGTGTTTCATGACGCGCTTGAGAACATCAAGCCGCAGGTCGAAGTGCGTTCACGCCGGGTTGGCGGCGCAACATATCAGGTGCCGGTTGAAGTGCGGCCCGAACGTGCGCAGGCGCTGGCCATCCGCTGGCTGATCTCGGCGGCGCGCAGCCGTCCGGAAACGACCATGTCGGCGCGCCTTTCGGGCGAACTGATGGATGCTGCGAACAATCGCGGCAATGCGGTCAAGAAGCGCGAAGATGCGCACCGGATGGCCGATGCCAACCGTGCATTCTCGCATTATCGCTGGTAAGGGACCTCGCATAGAAAAAGGCAGCGCGCTGGTCATACAGGCGTCATACTTTCAACCTTAAGGGAAGGCCTCAAACCCCTCCCTTCATAACGCTCCAAGGAACTGACAATGGCACGTAGCCATCCGATCGAGAGATACCGCAACATTGGTATCATGGCGCATATCGACGCCGGCAAGACCACGACGACCGAGCGCATCCTCTATTATACCGGAAAGTCCTACAAGATCGGCGAAGTGCACGATGGTGCCGCGACGATGGACTGGATGGAGCAGGAGCAGGAACGCGGCATCACCATCACGTCGGCGGCAACGACGACGATGTGGAAGTCGGAAGATGGCGAAGGCGAAGAGCATCGCATCAACATCATCGATACGCCCGGACACGTTGACTTCACCATTGAAGTTGAACGTTCGCTGCGCGTGCTCGATGGTGCGGTTGCCGTGTTTGACGGTGTCGCCGGGGTTGAGCCGCAGTCCGAAACGGTGTGGCGCCAGGCTGACAAGTATGGCGTTCCGCGGATGTGCTTTATCAACAAGCTCGATCGCACGGGCGCTGACTTCTATTATTGCGTGCAGTCGATCATTGACCGCCTTGGCGCGACTCCGCTGGTGCTGGCGTTGCCGATCGGCGCGGAAAGCGATCTTAAAGGTATCGTCGATCTGGTGAACATGCGCGGCGTCGTCTGGGAAGATGAAAGCCTGGGCGCGAAGTTCGTTTACACCGACATTCCCGAAGATCTTGCCGACAAGGCCGCCGAATATCGCGAACAGCTTGTCGAAACTGCGGTCGAGCAGGACGACGACGTCATGGAAGCCTATCTTGAAGGCGAACAGCCCGATGCGGCGACGCTCAAGCGCCTGATCCGCAAGGGCACGCTGGCGCAGGCGTTCGTGCCGGTGCTGTGCGGTTCGGCCTTCAAGAACAAGGGCGTACAGCCGCTGCTCGATGCAGTTGTCGACTATATGCCCAGCCCGATTGACGTTCCCGCGATTCAGGGTGTGATCCCCGACACCGAGGAGGAATCGGAGCGGCCTTCTTCCGACGACGCGCCGTTCTCGGCTCTGGCGTTCAAGATCATGAACGACCCGTTCGTCGGCACGCTGACATTCGCGCGCATTTATTCGGGCCATCTGACCAAGGGGCAGGTGCTGAACTCGGTGAAGGACAAAAAGGAAAAGATCGGCCGCATGCTGCTGATGCATTCCAACAACCGTGAAGACATCGAAGAAGCATCGGCGGGCGATATCGTCGCGATTGCCGGGCTCAAGGCGACCACCACGGGTGACACACTGTGCGCATCTTCCGATCCGATCATTCTTGAGCGGATGGAATTCCCCGATCCGGTTATCGAGCTTTCGGTTGAGCCGAAAACCAAGGCCGATCAGGAAAAGATGGGCGTCGCACTGTCACGGCTGGCTGCCGAAGATCCCTCGTTCCGCGTTTCGACCGACCACGAATCGGGCCAGACGATCATCAAGGGCATGGGCGAGCTTCACCTCGACATTCTCGTCGATCGCATGAAGCGCGAGTTCAAGGTTGAAGCCAACGTGGGTGCGCCGCAGGTGGCTTACCGCGAAAGTCTCGGGCGCGAAGTCGAAGTCGATTACACCCACAAGAAGCAGTCGGGTGGTTCGGGCCAGTTCGGTCGCGCCAAAGTTGTGGTTACGCCGGGTGAACGTGGCCAGGGCATCATTTTCGAAGACGTGATCAAGGGCGGTAACATTCCGCGCGAATATATCCCGTCGGTCGAAAAAGGCATGCGCGAGCAGGCCGAGAGCGGACATCTTGTTGGCTTCCCGATCATCGACTTCACGATCAAGCTCATCGACGGCGCCTATCATGACGTCGACTCGAGCACGGTTGCGTTTGAAATCACCGGGCGCGGCGCAATGCGCGAAGTGGCGGAGAAGGCAGGCATCAAGCTGCTCGAACCGGTGATGAAGGTTGAGGTGGTTACACCTGAAGATTTCATGGGTGACGTGATCGGCGATCTCAACTCCCGTCGTGGCCAGATTCAGGGCACCGACAGTAGGGGCAATGCGCAGGTTGTTGACGCATTCGTGCCGCTTGCCAACATGTTTGGTTACGTAAATGAGCTGCGTTCGTTCACGCAAGGGCGCGCGCAATACACGATGCAATTCTCCCACTACGAAGAAGTGCCTGCAAATGTTGCGGCCGAAGTGAAGGAGAAGCTTGCTTAACGGCGAGCGACAGTTTAGGGGCGGCGCTCGATTCAGCGGGTGCCGCCTTGTCCCGCAGATTCCATTTCAAATAAGAAGAAGGTTTGAAGCATGGCGAAGGAAAAATTTGAGCGGAACAAGCCGCACTGCAACGTCGGCACCGTTGGACACGTTGACCACGGCAAGACCACGCTGACGGCTGCAATCACGAAAGTGCTTGCAGAAGTTGGTGGCGGTGAAGCTGTCGATTTCGCGAACATCGATAAAGCACCCGAAGAGCGTGAACGTGGTATCACGATCTCGACCGCTCACGTTGAGTATGAGACCGAAAACCGCCACTATGCGCACGTCGATTGCCCCGGCCACGCTGACTATGTGAAGAACATGATCACCGGTGCTGCGCAGATGGACGGCGCGATCCTCGTGGTGAACGCAGCCGACGGTCCGATGCCGCAGACCCGTGAGCACATCCTGCTTGCGCGTCAGGTCGGCGTTCCGGCTCTGGTCGTTTACATGAACAAGGTCGATCAGGTTGACGATGAAGAGCTGCTTGAGCTGGTTGAACTGGAAGTTCGCGAACTGCTCAGCGACTATGATTTCCCGGGCGACGATATTCCGATCGTCAAGGGTTCGGCTCTTGCTGCTCTTGAAGGCCGTGACGACGAAATCGGCAAGAACTCGATTCTTGAGCTGATGAAAGCTGTTGACGAATACATCCCGCAGCCGCCGCGTCCGACGGACAAGGACTTCCTGATGCCGGTCGAAGACGTGTTCTCGATCTCGGGTCGTGGTACGGTTGTTACCGGCCGTGTCGAAACCGGTGTTGTCAATGTCGGCGACGAAGTTGAAATCGTTGGCCTCAAGGATACCACCAAGACGACCGTTACCGGCGTTGAAATGTTCCGCAAGCTGCTCGATCGCGGTGAAGCGGGCGACAACATCGGTGCGCTGGTTCGCGGTGTTGCCCGTGACGAAGTTGAGCGTGGCCAGGTTCTGGCCAAGCCGGGTTCGGTTACGCCGCACACCGAATTCGACGCGGAAGTCTATGTGCTTTCGAAGGACGAAGGTGGCCGTCACACGCCGTTCTTCGCCAACTATCGCCCGCAGTTCTACTTCCGTACGACGGACGTGACCGGCGAAGTTATCCTTCCTGAAGGCACCGAGATGGTTATGCCTGGTGACAACGTCACGATTTCGGTCAAGCTGATCGCGCCGATCGCCATGGATGATGGTCTGCGCTTTGCTATCCGTGAAGGCGGTCGTACCGTCGGATCAGGGGTTGTCAGCAAGATCACTAAGTAATATAGGCCGCGCTCCGCCGGGGAGGGCTGGGATTCGCCACCCGCTCCGGCAGCCGGTTTTTACAGTTTCGTATCAGGTCGCCCCGCTCTTTCACGTAAGCGGGAGAGGGCGGGACGGCCATTTTTGAATTTGCTCTTTCTCATCGGTAGTTGGTTATGGAAGCTCAGAATATCCGCATTCGCCTGAAGGCGTTCGATCACCGTGTGCTCGACCAGGCGACTGGCGAAATTGCGGAAACGGCACGGCGCACTGGCGCGCTGATCCGTGGGCCCATTCCCCTGCCGACGAGGATTGAAAAATTCACCGTCAACCGCGGGCCGCACATCGACAAGAAGTCGCGTGAGCAGTTCGAGGTGCGCACATACAAGCGTATGCTGGACATCGTTCAGCCAAACGCCACGACAGTAGACGCGCTGATGAAGCTCGATCTTGCTGCTGGCGTGAACGTTGAAATCAAGCTGGCCTGACCCGCAAGGGCAGAACAGCGAAACCCGGCCCTAGCCGGGGTTTCTTCAGGCCAGACCGGGTTTCGGTTCTGACTTGAAGGGCAAGACATAGGGATACCGCCGGCAAACCGCCGGGCATGCGTCCCCCGTCACGCCGACAGTGCCCTTGTTTCCAAGGGTCTGCGCGGCACTCAGCCCGGACGGGGCTCGCAATCAATCTGGGCTGGCAAGCACCTGAAAATGGTTTCGGGTGCCTCTGTTTGAGGAGTTTGATCATGCGAACAGGCGTGATCGCGAAAAAGGTGGGAATGACCCGCGTTTTCCGGGAGGACGGTCGGCATGTGCCGGTGACGGTTCTCGCGCTGGAAGACTGTCAGGTCGTTTCCGTCCGCACCGCGGAGCGTGATGGCTATGTTGCCGTCCAGCTCGGCGCGGGCGTTGCGAAACAAAAGAATGTCAACAAGCCACAGCGTGAGCACTTCGCCAAAGCGAAGGTGCCGCTGAAAGCGCGTCTTGCCGAATTCCGCGTGGCCGATGATGCCGTGCTGGAAGTTGGCGAAACGATTGCCGCGTCGCATTTCGTGCCGGGTCAGCTGGTCGATGTTGCAGGGCATACGCAGGGTAAGGGCTTTGCCGGTGCCATGAAGCGTTGGGGCTTCGGCGGTCTGCGCGCAACGCACGGCGTTTCGCTCTCGCACCGTTCGCTCGGCTCAACCGGTCAGAACCAGGATCCGGGCAAGGTTTTCAAGGGCAAGAAAATGGCCGGCCAGATGGGCGACCGTGAACGCACCCAGCAGAACCTTGAAGTCGTTCGCGTCGATGATGAGCGCGGACTGATCTTTGTTAAAGGTTCGGTTCCCGGTTCAAAGAACAGCTGGATGACCGTTGCCGATGCCGTCAAGGTCGCACGTCACAGCGATGCGCCATATCCTGCCGGTCTCAAGTCGGTGGCCAGCGAAGGCGATGCGCCTGCCGATGCCCCCGTTGAAGAAGCGGACGTAGCCGAAGCACCCGCAGCGGAAGCAGCTCCGGCGCCTGAACCTCAGGCTGAAGCAGCACCGGCACCCGAAGCAAAGCCCGAAGGCGATGCCGCCACGGGCGACGATGGAAAGGAGGGCTAAGCCATGAAAGTCAAGGTCCTCAAGATTGATGGTACGTCCGGCAAGGGCGACATCGAACTTTCCGACGACGTGTTCGGTGTCGAGCCGCGCGCAGATATTCTGCACCGGATCGTTACCTGGCAGCTTGAAAACCGCCGGGGCACTGCCCGTGCAACGCGCGAACGCTCCGATGTTCGCCGCACCGGCAAGAAGATGTATCGCCAGAAAGGCACTGGCGGCGCTCGTCACGGTGACCGCGCTGCACCGATTTTCGTTGGTGGTGGTACCGCGCATGGCGCCCGTCGTCGTGATTTCAACCAGTCGATGAACAAGAAGGTTCGCGCGCTTGGTCTGAAGATGGCGCTTTCGGCCAGAGCTAAGGACGGCCTGATCGTGGTCGATAGCCTTGAACTGAAAGATGCCAAGACGAAAGCGCTCAAGGGCAATTTCGACAAGGCAGGTCTTTCCGGCAAGATCCTGGTGATCGATGGTGAGCAGGTCGATGCGAATTTCGCTCTGGCTGCCGGCAACCTGGTCGGCGTGAATGTGATGCCGGCCATGGGTGCCAACGTTTATGACATCCTCAAGCATGATACGCTGGTGCTGACGCGCGCGGCGGTCGAAAAACTGGAGGCGCGTTTCGCCCTCCCGGGAGGGACTAGCTGATGGCCAAGAAGCAGGATGTGGATTCCCGTCACTTCGACGTGATCCTCTCGCCCCATATTACCGAGAAGTCGACGCTGCTTTCGGAAAACAACGCGGTTGTTTTCAAAGTGTCCGATGCTGCCACGAAGCCGCAGATCAAGGACGCTGTCGAAGCCCTGTTCGACGTCAAGGTGACAGGCGTGAACACGCTTGTGACCAAGGGTAAGACGAAGCGCTGGAAGGGCAGGCCCTATCGGCGCAGCGATGTGAAGAAGGCGATTGTCACGCTGGCCGAAGGCCAGTCGATTGACATAACCGAAGGCGTGAGCTGAACCGATGGCACTCAAGAATTACAACCCGACAAGTCCTGGCCGTCGCGGCCTGATCCTTGTTGACAAGACGTCGCTGTGGAAGGGCAAGCCTGTCAAGTCTCTGACTGAAGGCAAGCGCAAGACCGGCGGCCGCAACAACAAGGGCCATGTGACCTCGCGCGGGATCGCTGGCGGGCACAAGCAGAAGTATCGTTACATCGATTTCAAGCGTCGCAAATGGGATGTCCCCGCGACGGTTGAGCGGATGGAATACGATCCCAACCGCACCGCCTTCATCGCGCTGATCAAGTATGACGATGGCGAGCAGGCCTATATCATCGCGCCGCAGCGTCTGGCTGTTGGTGACAAGGTGATCGCCGGTGAAAAGACCGACGTTAAGCCGGGCAACGCGATGCTGCTCAGCCAGATGCCGGTCGGCACGATCTGCCACAACATCGAGATGAAGCCGGGCAAGGGCGGCCAGATCGCCCGTTCGGCAGGCACATATGTGCAGATCGTCGGTCGTGATCGTGGTCTGGTTATCGTTCGCCTCAACTCGGGCGAGCAGCGCTATATTCGCGGTGAATGCATGGGCACGGTTGGCGCGGTTTCAAACCCCGACAACCAGAACCAGAATTTCGGCAAGGCCGGTCGCACCCGCTGGAAGGGTCGTCGTCCGCTGACACGCGGCGTTGCCAAGAACCCGGTCGATCACCCGCATGGTGGTGGTGAAGGCCGCACATCGGGTGGCCGCCATCCGGTGACACCGTGGGGCAAGCCCACCAAGGGCGCGCGCACCCGCAAGAACAAGCAGACGGACAAGATGATTATCCGTTCGCGCCACGCCAAAAAGAAGAAGAGGTAAGCGATCATGGCACGTTCCGTCTGGAAAGGCCCCTTCGTCGATCTGTACCTGCTCAAGAAGGCGGAAGCCGCGCAGGACGATGGCAGCCGCGCCGGTCCCATCAAGACCTGGTCGCGCCGTTCGACGATTTTGCCGCAATTCGTTGGCCTGACGTTCAACGTCTACAATGGCCAGAAGTTCATTCCTGTGTCTGTCAATGAAGACATGGTCGGCCACAAGCTGGGTGAGTTCGCGCCGACGCGCACTTTCCACGGCCACATCGCCGACAAGAAGGGCAAGCGCTGATGAGCAAGAAGAAAGCTCCCCGCCGCGTTGGCGAGAACGAGGCTCTGGCCGTCGATACCACGATCCGTGGTTCGGCGCAGAAGCTGAACCTTGTTGCCGGCCTGATCCGTGGCAAGAAAGCCGAAGACGCGCTGAACATTCTGACCTTCTCCAAGAAGGGAATGGCGCCCGAGGCGAAAAAGGTTCTCGCATCCGCGATCGCGAATGCGGAAAACAACCATAACCTGGATGTCGACTCTCTCGTCGTTGCCGAGGCAAGCGTTGGCAAATCCATCACCATGAAGCGCTGGCATGCGCGCGGCCGCGGTAAATCAACCCGCATCCTGAAGCCGTTCAGCCGTCTGCGTATCGTGGTCCGCGAAGTCGAGGAGGCGTAAGCCATGGGTCAGAAGAGCAATCCGATCGGCCTCAGGCTGCAGATCAACCGCACGTGGGACAGCCGCTGGTATGCGGAAGGCCGCGATTATGCGCAGCTTCTTGAAGAAGACATCAAGATCCGCAAGTACATCATCGACAGCCTGCCGCAGGCTGCGATTTCAAAAGTGGTGATCGAACGCCCGGCCAAGCTGTGCCGCGTATCGATCTATGCCGCGCGCCCCGGTGTTATCATCGGCAAGAAGGGTGCGGATATCGAAAAGCTGCGCCAGAAGCTGGCGACGATGACCGACAGCGACGTCAAGCTGAACATCGTCGAAATCCGCAAGCCGGAAATCGATGCCAAGCTGGTCGCTCAGGGTGTTGCCGATCAGCTGATCCGCCGCGTTGCATTCCGCCGTGCGATGAAACGCGCGGTGCAGTCTGCACTGCGGCTTGGCGCGGAAGGCATCAAAATCGTGTGCGGTGGCCGTCTTGGCGGCGCGGAAATCGCGCGCGTCGAATGGTATCGCGAAGGCCGTGTGCCGCTGCATACGCTGCGCGCCAATGTTGACTATGCCGAAGCCGAAGCGCTGACGGCCTATGGCATCATCGGCATCAAGTGCTGGATCTTCAAAGGCGAGATTCTTGGCCACGATCCGATGGCGCAAGACCGCCTGATGATGGAAGCCCAGACCTCTGGCGTGCGCCCCGCACGGTAAATTGGCACGTTAAGGTCAGGAACTGAGTAAAGATCATGCTGCAACCGAAAAAAACCAAGTTCCGCAAGGGATTTAAAGGCCGGATCAAGGGCGACGCCAAGGGCGGCACCCAGCTGAACTTCGGCTCTTATGGCCTGAAGGCGATGGAACCCGAACGGATCACCGCGCGCCAGATCGAAGCTGCGCGTCGTGCGATCACGCGCCACATCAAGCGTCAGGGCCGTCTTTGGATCCGCATCTTTCCCGATGTGCCTGTGTCCAAGAAGCCTGCCGAAGTCCGTCAGGGTAAAGGCAAGGGCTCCGTTGAATACTGGGCCGCGCGCGTGAAGCCGGGCCGTATCCTGTTTGAGCTTGATGGTGTGCCTGGCCCGCTGGCCGCCGTTGCTTTTGAACGTGCCGCGATGAAGCTGCCGATCAAGACCAAGGTTGTGGCCCGTCTGGGCGACACTTCACATCTGGGAGCGAAATGATGGCTGACAAGCAATCTGGCCGCACCGAAGACTTGCGCGCGAAAAGCGACGACCAGCTTTCGGTTGAGTTGACGGAACTCAAGCGCGAGGCATTCAACCTGCGCTTCCAGGCAGCAACCAACCAGCTTGAACGTCCGGCACGCGTCAAGGAAGTGCGCCGCGATATCGCGCGCATCAAGACGCTTCAGGGCGAACGCGCACGAAGCGCCGGCGCCGATGCGGCGAAGGCCTGAGGAGACACCACAATGCCCAAACGTATCCTGATCGGGACGGTTGTTTCCGACAAGACCGACAAGACAGTGACCGTGCTGGTCGAACGCAAGGTGAAGCACCCGCTTTACGGCAAGATCATCCGTCGCTCGAAGCGCTATAATGCGCATGACGAAGACAATACCTACAAGGCTGGTGAGCGGGTTCGCATCGAGGAGACAAAACCGATCTCCAAGACCAAGACCTGGAAAGTGATCGATCGCATCCAGGCGAGCAAGGGCGCCGCGATCGAAGCCAATCTTGATGTCGAAGCTGTCGGTAACAACTGACGTATTTTTTGGAACTGCCGGACCCGTTTCGGCAAGCCAGTGAGAAGGAACCGGATCTATGATCCAGATGCAATCCAACCTCGACGTCGCGGACAACAGCGGCGCGAAGCGCGTCCAGTGCATCAAGGTGCTGGGCGGCTCAAAGCGCCGGACCGCGAGCGTCGGTGACGTGATCGTGGTGTCCGTCAAGGAAGCGCAGCCGCGCGCCAAGGTCAAGAAGGGTGACGTTCATCGTGCAGTGATCGTGCGTACCCGCAAGGACGTGCGTCGCCCGGATGGCAGCGTGATCCGTTTTGACAGCAATGCCGCCGTGCTCATCAGCAAGGCTGAGGAGCCGATCGGCACCCGCATTTTTGGCCCGGTGGTTCGCGAACTGCGCGGCAAGGGTTTCATGAAGATCATCTCGCTTGCGCCGGAGGTGCTGTGATGTCTGCGAAAATCAAGAAGGGCGACAGCGTCGTCGTGCGTTCGGGCAAGGACAAGGGCCGCACCGGCACTGTCCTGCAGATCATGCCGAAAGATGGCAAGATCCTGGTCGAAGGCATCAACGTTGCCACCCGTCACCGCAAGCCCACTCAGGCTAATCCGCAGGGCGGTATCGAACGCCGCGAAGCGCCGATGGCGATTTCCAAGGTTTCGGTTGCCGATCCCAAGGATGGCAAGCCGACCCGCGTTCGCTTTGAGGAAAAGGACGGCAAGAAGGTCCGTGTGGCCGTGAAGTCCGGGGAGACGATCGATGGCTGATAAGTACACCCCGCGCATGCGTGCGCGCTATGACGAGGAAATCGTCAAGGCGATGACCGAAAAGTTCGGTTATACCAACCGTTTGCAGGTTCCCAAGATCGAGAAAGTCACGCTCAACATGGGCGTTGGCGAGGCAAGCCAGGACAAGAAGAAAGTCCAGATTGCCGCCGATGAGATGGAACTGATCGCAGGTCAGAAGCCGGTGATCACCAAGGCGAAAAAGTCTATCGCGCAGTTCAAGCTGCGTGAAGGCATGCCGATTGGCTGCAAGGTCACCCTGCGCAGCGAACGCATGTATGAATTTCTCGATCGCCTTGTGACGATCGCGATGCCCCGCATCCGGGACTTTCGCGGCCTCAACCCGAAGAGCTTCGACGGGCGCGGCAACTATGCGATGGGTCTTAAAGAGCAGATCGTCTTTCCAGAGATCAGCTATGACAAGATCGACAAGGTCCGTGGCCTTGACATCATCGTGACCACCACAGCCAACACCGACGCTGAAGCGCTTGAGCTGCTGCGTCTGTTCGGTTTCCCGTTCCCTGCCGAAGAGCAGGAACAGCAGGAGGCGGCGTGAGCCGCCCCGTAGAGAAGAGAGCTTAAGTCCATGGCGAAACTGAGTTCCATCAACAAGAACGAGCGTCGCAAGAAGCTCGTCAAGAAGTATGCGGCAAAGTATGCGCGGCTCAAGGCGATTGCCGATGATGAGTCGCTTGACGATACCGAACGCCTGATGGCGCGGTTGAAACTGGCCGAAATCCCGCGCAATGCAAACCCCACCCGGGTGCGCAACCGTTGTGCGACGACGGGTCGTCCCCGTGGCTATTATCGCAAGTTCGGTCTTAACCGTATCGAACTGCGCAATCTGGCCAACAAGGGCTTGATCCCCGGTATTACGAAATCGAGCTGGTAAGGGATAACGCTGATGGCGATGACCGATCCCCTGGGTGATATGCTCACCCGCATCCGCAATGGCCAGCAGGCCAAGAAGGACTCCGTTCTCTCTCCCGCGTCGAAGCTTCGTGCCCGTGTGCTCGAAGTGCTTCAGCGCGAAGGGTATATCCGTGGTTACACGGAAGACGAGACCGGCCTGCACAAGCAACTGCGGATCGAACTGAAATATTTCGAAGGCGAGCCTGCGATCAAGCATGTCGCCCGTGTCTCCAAGCCGGGCCGCCGCGTCTATTCGGGCAGCAAGGAATTGCCGATTGTGCGCAACGGCCTTGGCATCACCATCGTCTCGACGCCCAAGGGCGTGCTTTCGGACAACGAAGCACGTACCGAAAACGTCGGCGGCGAAGTGCTGGCGGAGGTGTTCTGATGAGCCGCATTGGCAACAAGCCAGTCGAGATTCCCGGCGGTGTCGAGGCGAAAATCGCCGACGGCATCCTGAGTGTGAAGGGGCCGAAAGGCACGCTCACTCTGGGACTGTTCGACGAGATCGAATACAATATCGGTGAAGGCCAGATCGTGGTCCAACCGGCCAACGATACCAAACGCGCGCGCTCTTTCTGGGGCATGCAGCGCACTCTGGTGCAGAACCTCGTCACCGGTGTTACCGAAGGTTACACCAAGGTTCTGGAAATCACCGGCGTTGGTTATCGCGCGCAGGTTCAGGGCAAGACGCTCAAGCTGCAGCTCGGTTTCAGCCACGATGTCGATTATGCGATTCCCGAAGGAATCGAGATCAAGTGCCCGGACAACACCACGGTAGAGATCTCGGGTATCGACAAGCAGAAGGTCGGCCAGGTGGCCGCGGAAATCCGCCGCTGGCGCAAGCCCGAGCCTTACAAGGGCAAAGGCATCAAGTATCGCGGCGAGTATGTCTTCCGCAAGGAAGGGAAGAAGAAATAATGGCAAAGCTCAGCCTATTCGATCGCCGCACCCGGCGTGTGCGCACCGCGCTGAAAGCCCGCGCTGGCGGAAAGCCCCGGCTGTCCGTGCACCGCACCGGCAAGCATATCTATGCGCAGATCATCGACGACGCGCAGGGCAAGACCCTGGCTGCCGCCAATTCGCTTGGCGACAAGGGCGCGAATGTCGATGCCGCCGTCAAGGTGGGCAAGGATATTGCCGCAGCCGCCAAGAAGGCTGGCGTGACCACTGTCGTGTTCGATCGCGGCGGTTTCCTGTTCCATGGCCGCGTCAAGGCGCTGGCCGATGCCGCGCGTGAAGGCGGGCTGGAGTTCTGATGATGGCAGACAACAACGAAAACCCGGAAAACGGCGCGGCTGAAACTCCCGCTGCAGATACCCCGGCACCTGAATCTCCCGCAGCGGAAGCACCTGCGGCAGAAGCTTCGGAAGCGCAAGCCGCTGCCGAGGCGGCTCCGGCTAAGGAAGCGCCTGCTGCTCCTGCAGAGGCTCCCAAAGGTCGTGAAGGCCGTGGCGGTCGCGGTGGTGATCGCGGCGGGCGCGGCGGTCGCGGGCGCGGCGGTCGTGGCCGTGATGATCGGCGCGGTGGGCGCGGAGATGACGACGGCGAAGAGCTGATCGAAAAGCTGGTTCACATCAACCGCGTTTCGAAGACGGTCAAAGGCGGTAAGCGCTTTGGTTTTGCCGCGCTCGTCGTGGTTGGCGATGGCAAGGGCCGGGTCGGTTTCGGCCACGGCAAGGCGCGCGAAGTGCCTGAAGCGATCACCAAGGCAACGGCAGCGGCCAAGAAGAAGATGGTCCGCGTTGCGCTTAAGGAAGGTCGCACACTGCATCACGATGGCAATGGCCGGTTCGGTGCGGGTAAGGTTACTGTCCGCACAGCGCCTCCGGGAACGGGCATCATCGCCGGTGGTCCGATGCGCGCCGTGTTCGAAAGCCTTGGGGTTGCCGATGTTGTCACCAAGTCGGTCGGCACCTCCAATCCCTACAACATGATCCGCGCCACATTCGATGCGCTGACGCACCAAACTTCGCCGAAGTCGGTCGCCCAGCGTCGCGGCAAGAAGGTTTCCGACCTGCTTGGCCGTGGCGGCGCGAGCGAAGCGGAGGCCGAAGTCGCCGCTGAAGCGGTTACGGAGTAAGCACCATGGCCAAGGCAAAAACCATCAAGATCAGGCAGATCGGTTCGCCGATCCGCCGTCCCGACAAACAGCGTCAGATGCTGATCGGTCTTGGGCTCAACAAGATGCACAAGGTCGTCGAACTGCAGGACACTCCCGAAGTTCGCGGCGCGATCGCCAAGCTGCCGCATATGGTTGAAGTCGTTACCGACTGACCGTTGCCGCATGGGCGATTGATCGCAAACGAAAAGCCCCGGTTCGCGCCGGGGCTTTTTCGTTATGGCCGGCCGGGAATGGCAGGGCAGCCAATCGTGGCTGACGGTGTCTTCGCCTTACTGTTTGCAATCGCCCCACACCGCAATCGGATCGGTTCTCAGGCGTTCGGGCGTGTGTACCACTTCTATCAGGCGGCAGTTCTGGCCGACATAGGCAAGAACAAGGCGCTGCGTTTGTGTGTTGGGCGGATCGTTGCGCACCGGATGGGCCATCACCACCGCGCCGGGTTTGAGCGCCAGCACGCGCCGGGTTTCGTCCAGCGTATCGAGATGGCTGACATTACGCTCCAGTTCGTGTGACAGGTGTGTCGGGAACACCAGCGGTGTGATGAACGGCTGCCCTGTGCGCACATAAAGCTGTGGCGGCGCATCATAAAGCAGCAGCGGCCCCGCGCCGACATGCGCGCGCACGAGCGTTTCCAGCCGGTCGATCGCGGCGGCGGACTGGGCGGCACGGCCCGGCTTGGGCGGTGCGAAAGTGAATGCCATGAACGCGACAATGCCGACAGCCGCAATACCGATGCTCCCGCGCGCGAAAAACCCGCTGGCGGCAAGGCACAGCGGAACCAGCAGGGGCAGGGCATAGTGCAGGTAGAAATTGGGCACCGCGAACAGCCCGATCAGTGCCGCGCCCAGCCATGTGATCACGAATACCCGCGATGCCCGGTCCAGCCGCAACAGGCCCAGCGCCGCAAACACCAGTATCGGAGACAGCGCCAGCGCCATGAATTTCATGCGCATCAGCGACGTTGGCCAGTGAATCTCCTTGGCAAGGTTCGATTCCACCATCGCGTGCCAGTATTGCGGCCAGTATCCGAGCGCGAAATAGCCCACTGCAATCGCAAGCGCAGGCGCAGCGCCGATCAGCGCCCAGCCAGCGGCATGGTTGAGCACGCGCGGCGCGCCGGCTGCCGAACGCCACAAAGCCCATGTGGCATAGAGACCCAGGAACGCCGCCTCGAACAGTGCGCTGGTCTTGATGGTGATGGCGATGCCAGCCAGTCCCATCGCCGCGAGCATTGTGCGCGGTGCCGTTCCGGTGCGCAAGTCCGGCAAAGAGCGTACCACAAGAAGCGCGGCTAATACAATGAAAAGGTTATAGAAAATCGGGCTTTGTCCGCCAAAGCCCTGTAACGGCGCCAGCCACAACAGATAGGCGACACCTGCCAGCAATCCACCCTGAAAGCCGCCATTCGGCTCATCGGGCGATCCGCGCAGCTGGCGCACGATGGCGGCGATGGCCCATGCGGTTCCGGCTGCAAACAGCGCCGCTGCAATCTGGAACGCGAGCATGTCGGATGAGAAAAACGCGATCAGCCATGACAGCGCGAACAGCCCGAAAGGCTTCCTGTCCCACACATCGAAATAGGGCACCGCACCCTGATGCATCGCCGCGCCAACCGTCTGGTAAAACACCTCGTCGCCATGCAGATTGGGATCGCCAAACGTATCCCAGCGCAAAGCGACAGCGATCAGCAGCAACATCGCAAACTGCGCGGCGGGGTGGCGGACGAGGGTGGTCAATGCAGCGTCTCCGTCCCGCGACAGGAGATCACTTTCTCCACGTCGCCGAAACCCGCGACCTGCGAAACATCGTAGGCGATGGCGTAGAAGCCGGCGGATTGCCACCCGCTCTGTTCGCCTTCCTGGAATGGCCGGATCGTCGCGTTTCCAATCCCGCCGGTTTCAGAAAGGCCGGTGACACCCGCGCCATAGCCCCGGTTGTATGAATCCATTGCAAGGATTGCGAGAAACAGATCACGGTCCATCACTTGTACTCCGATGAGAAAAGTCCACGAAAATTGCCTAAGGGAATGTGCGGGTTGTCCTTCGCATTTAGGCCGAACTTGCCTTCTTCGGACAACCACCCCAACCGCTTTTCAATCCCGGTGGTCAGCGGTTCATCGGTGATCTGCACGGTGATGCGTTTGAGCGCGGTGCCTTCGCCAAACGTGGCGGCAAGATCATCCGGATCGACCAGCGCGACCGATGTCGGATCGGCCAGATCGCTAAACCGCAACATCTTCGGCCAGTGTTCGCGCGGGAGTTCCGCTTTTACTTTGCCCGGCGCTTTACCCAGTCGGCGAACGGTTTCGACACTGCTTTGCTGACGGTTAACGCGTGGGTCGAGCGCGGCGACGACGCGAAATGCCAGTCGCGGCGGAACATCATCGTTGACCAGCAAAGCGAACAGCGGTCCGTCCGCCAGGTCAACAACCACCGCCTCACCAATCAGACCAATGCTGCCGGGGCGCTCTTCCGATGTCAGACGAACGTATTTGGCAGAGCGGACTTCCATAACTGAAGATCCGGTCCGCACGCCGTCGGGCGTTTCCACCTCAACCGTCATGCGAAAACGCATGCTGGCATGGTCCGCAAAAAGCGAGCAGCCTGCAAGCAAGGCCGAAACGGCAAGCGCAGCAAGGCACAGGATCAGCATGCGAGACAGGCGGCGTGGCACTATCGGGTTCCTTTCCGGCTGCCCCGCCTTATCACGCTGTGCTTGCCGCCGGGTAAAGGTGCGTGGGATATCCCCGAAAAGAGGGGGTGACATCGCCGCTTTCATCGCTTAATGGCGCGCGTTCCTATCAGCGCGATGAAAAGCGAAAGCGAGTGCAATTATGAAACTGAATGAACTTCGTGACAATCCGGGTGCCCGTAAGCTGCGTACACGCGTCGGCCGGGGTATCGGCTCGGGCAAGGGCAAAACCGGCGGACGCGGCCAGAAGGGCCAGAAGAGCCGTTCGGGCGTTGCCATCAAGGGTTTTGAAGGCGGCCAGATGCCGCTTCACATGCGCATCCCGAAGCGCGGCTTCACCAACGCCAAGTTCAAAAAGGACTATGCCGAGGTTAATCTGGGCATGATCCAGAAGGCGATCGACGCGGGCAAGCTGGATGGCAAGGCGCTGATCGATCATGACGCGCTGAAGGCTGCCGGCCTTGCGCGCGGCGGCAAGGATGGCGTCCGGCTGCTGGCCAAGGGCGAAATCAAGGCCAAGGCGCAGTTCAAGGTTGCCGGTGCTTCGAAAGGCGCGCTGGCTGCTGTGGAAAAAGCCGGCGGCTCGGTAGAAGTTACCGTCGTCAAGGAAGCAGCTGCCGCTTCGGCGTAAACCCGTGGCCTCCGCTCCGGCGGAGGTCGCTTGTTTGCATTGCCGGGAGCAGGCTCTCGCATGGACGGGAATTGCGTTCCGGCACCGCAGGGGTTCGACAAGCGCGAACAGTCCCTATATGGGCATGCCAATCCGCACCGATTAAGGTCAGACTGATCCCATGGCTTCAAATGCCGACAATCTTGCCAGTTCGCTCAGCTTCGCGAACTTTTCAAAAGCGACCGAGCTGAAGAAGCGCATCTGGTTCACCATCGGTGCGCTGATCGTGTTCCGGTTTCTCAGCTTCGTGCCGCTGCCCGGCGTCAATCCGCTGATCCTTGAAACGCTTTACGATCAGACGCGCGGCGGGATCCTTGATCTGTTCAACACGTTCTCGGGCGGCAGCCTTGAGCGGATGAGCCTTATTGCGCTGGGCGTGATGCCTTATATCACCGCGTCGATCGTGGTGCAGCTGGCCGCATCGCTTCATCCCTCGCTGATGGCGCTGAAAAAGGAAGGCGAGGCCGGGCGCAAGAAGCTGAACCAGTACACGCGCTATGGCACTGTGGGCCTGTGCGCGATCCAGGGCTGGTTCATTGCATCCGGGCTGGAAGCCTATGGCGCGCAAAGCGGATTGCAGGCCGTGGTAAACCCCGGTGTCATGTTCCGTGCCGGCGCGGTTATCAGCCTTGTCGGCGGAACGATGTTCCTGCTGTGGCTGGGTGAGCAGATCACCGCGCGCGGCATCGGCAATGGTGTTTCGCTGATCATCATGGCGGGGATCGTTGCGCAAATGCCGTCTTTCGTCGCCAATCTGTTCGAAGGTGGGCGTACCGGCGCTGTCAGCCCGTTCGTGGTTGTCGGCCTTGTCGCGCTGATCGTCATTCTGGTGCTTTTCATCTGCTTCATGGAACGCGCGCAACGGCGTCTGCTGATCCAGTATCCCAAACGCGCCAGCCAGCGCGGCATGATGCAGGCAGACAGCAGCCATTTGCCGCTCAAGATCAACACCGCAGGCGTGATTCCGCCGATCTTTGCCAGTTCGTTGCTGCTGCTGCCGCTGACGATAAGCCAGTTCGCGGGCAATTCGCTTTCGACGGACACGACGATGGGCAGTTTTGTCGTCGCGCTTAACCAATATCTTCAGCATGGCGCGCCGCTCTATATGCTGCTCTATGCGTCGGGGATCATCTTCTTCTGCTTCTTCTATACGGCCGTGGTTTTCAATCCTGAGGACACTGCGGACAATCTGAAGAAGAACGGCGGTTTCATTCCGGGTATCCGTCCGGGCAAGAACACCGCGTCCTATCTCGATTATGTGCTGACCCGGATTACCGTGATCGGCGCGATCTATCTGACCACCGTTTGCGTTCTGCCGGAATACTTCATTGCGCAGACGGGGCTGCCGCTGATGTTCCTTGGCGGAACCAGTTTGCTGATTGTCGTTAACGTGACGGTCGATACGATCACCCAGATCCAGTCGCACCTGCTGGCACACCAGTATGGCGATCTGATCAAGAAGGCGAAACTGAAAGGCCGCATGCGCTGAAGCGCCAGGCCCTATTGGGGGGAACCACGTGAACATCATTTTGCTGGGGCCGCCGGGAGCGGGCAAGGGCACACAGGCGCAACGGCTTGTCGAACGCTGCGGTATGCGCCAACTTTCGACCGGCGATATGCTGCGCGCGGCGGTAAAGGCGGGAACGCCTGTTGGCATCAAGGCGAAAGCGGTGATGGAACGCGGCGAACTGGTCTCCGACGAAATCGTCTCGGCGTTGATCGGTGAAGAGCTGGATTCGATGGGTGACGATGCGGGAGCAATCTTCGATGGCTATCCGCGCACGGCGGCGCAGGCAGAGGCGCTGGAAGGTATTCTCGGGTCACGCGGGCGCTCGCTCGATTACGTGATCGAGATCGACGTCGATGAGGACGCGCTGGTTGAACGGATTACCGGCCGGTTCAGCTGTGCGACGTGCGGCAAAGGGTATCACGACACTTTTGAGCAACCCAGAATGCCTGGAGTTTGCGACAAGTGCGGCGGCACCGAATTCAAACGCCGCAAGGACGATAACGCGGAAACGGTGCGCACCCGGCTTGAGGAATATCGCGCCAAAACCGCGCCGATCCTGCCGATTTACGATGCGCGCGGGATCGTGCGCAAGGTGAACGGCATGGCCGATATGGACGATGTGACCGAAGCGATCGAGAAGATTCTCGCCGGGTAAAACCGGGCCGAAGCGCGCTTCTGAACGCTGATCGTCTCGCCCGGCCGGGCACGGACGCAATACAAGGAGAAGGCGCATATGGTCCGAACAGCACTGGCGTTTCTGGTTCTTGTTCTGG
Organism: uncultured Sphingomonadaceae bacterium; assembly: GCA_947258815.1. Taxonomy (GTDB): domain Bacteria; phylum Pseudomonadota; class Alphaproteobacteria; order Sphingomonadales; family Sphingomonadaceae; genus Novosphingobium. The sequence continues at coordinate 33,989 of CAMYJW010000021.1, read as the reverse complement.
TCGCGCCCGCGTCCGCACCAGTTGCGGCAAAAGTTCACGAAACATCGGCCAACGGGTTTGTGCTGCGTCACGCGATCGAGGTTCCGGCAACACTCGATGCCAGTTGGGAGATGTTCGTCACCCCTTCGAAGTGGTGGAGCAAAACCCACAGTTTCTCTCGCGATGCCGCGAATTTCTCGCTCGATCCAAGGGCAGGGGGGTGCTTCTGCGAAATCCTGCCCAGCAAGATTTCACCCAATGCCGCGCCGCGCGGCAGTGTTGAGCACTTGCGCGTCGTTTATGTTGAGCAGCCCCGCGCCATGCGGCTCACCGGATCGCTCGGGCCGCTGCAGTCCAGCGGTGTAAACGGGATGCTGACTGTGTTTTTCAGGCCCGTTGACGGAGGAGGCACCCGGATACTGATGGAATATGTCGTTGGCGGATACTTGCGCAAGGATCCGCAAGCGCTTGCCACAACGGTCGATCTCATACTCGCCGAGCAGATATTGCGACTGGGCAAGACGCTTGGCCGGGTTAACGCCGACGCGCCTTCCGCCAGCGATTCGCGTGCAAAGGATGCGGAGGCGAAGAGCGATTTTGAGCGCGAGATGGAGGCAGGTCTTGCCGATCCGTCACCCGGAACCGACCAGAACTCCGCCAACGGTGCAGCCGTTCCCGTTTCCGGCATGTTCGGCGATGGCGGGAAAAAGCCGGTGAAAATTTTCACGCCGAACCCCGAGAACAGTGCTGCGGATACGCAACCGCCTGTTTTTGAGGGGCGCTGAGCGGGCGTGGATAGCTTTTTTGACTGTCAGTTGCGGATCGGGTAACAACTGGCCCAACAGCAATGCGCTCAGCGAAGCAGTTCGTTGAGGCTGAGAGCTTTTTATGGTTTGCGGCGTTGACTCGTCTTGCGAATCATTTTAAGCGCGCCCTTCACTCGACAGAAAACGGGTTGGTCCGGCAGGCGGCTGCAGTTATGCGTTCGCCATCCGGGCTTTTGCCATTTCGGTACCGGTTTCAGGTGACGGGTGTATGCGCGTTGAGATGGGGCGCCGCGGTGGCACAGTGCCATGCCGATGGTCCCTGTGGAGCAGGAGAATTAAGTGGCTCGTATTGCCGGGGTCAATATCCCCACAAACAAGCGTGTGATTATCGCGCTTACCTACATTCATGGTATCGGCCGGACCAAGGCCGTTGAGATCGCCGACAAGCTGGGCATTGAGCACAGCCGCCGGGTTCAGGATCTGTCGGACGCCGAAGTCCTGCAAATCCGCGAAACGATCGATGCCGATCACACGGTCGAAGGCGATCTGCGTCGCGAAACCGCGATGAACATCAAACGCCTTCTCGATCTTGCCTGCTATCGTGGCCTGCGTCACCGCCGGGGCCTTCCGGTCCGCGGCCAGCGTACGCACACCAACGCACGCACCCGCAAGGGCAAGGCAAAGCCGATCGCCGGCAAGAAGAAGTAATCGGCCTGTCGGGCTTTTGGCCCGCACCGATTTCCTTACCGCTACTCGACAGGATAACAGACCATGGCACGCGAACCCCAACGCATTAAAAAGCGGGAGCGCAAGAATATCTCAAGCGGCATCGCTCACGTTAATGCCAGCTTTAACAACACGATGGTGACGATCACCGACGCACAGGGCAATGCGATCAGCTGGTCCTCTGCCGGCATGATGGGCTTTAAAGGCAGTCGCAAGTCGACGCCGTATGCCGCGCAGGTTGCCGCAGACGATGCCGGCAAGAAAGCTGCCGAACACGGTGTGCGCACGCTGGAAGTGGAAGTCAAAGGACCGGGCTCAGGCCGCGAAAGCGCGCTGCGGGCGCTTCAGGCGGTTGGCTTCACCATCACGTCGATCCGTGATGTCACGCCGATCCCGCATAACGGGGTCCGGCCGTCCAAACGTCGCCGCGTCTGATCGTGTTTTTCAGGCGGTGAACGTTCATCGCCTGCATTCGGATCGGTCGCGGCCCACGAGAGGCTTTGCGACCGTCACCGCAATACAATCCTAGGGGAAGTCCATGACTGTCAATATCAAGAACTGGCAGGAACTGAAGAAGCCCAACAGCCTCGAAGTCAAGCCGGGCGCCGATCCAAAGACCCGTGCAACCTTCGTCGCCGAACCCCTTGAGCGCGGCTTTGGCCTGACGCTCGGCAACGCGCTGCGCCGCGTGCTGCTTTCCTCGCTGCAAGGTGCGGCGATTACCTCGATCAAGATCGAGAACGTGCTTCACGAATTTTCAAGCCTTGCCGGCGTTCGCGAAGATGTGACCGACATCGTGCTGAACGTGAAGCAGATCGCGCTTAAGATGCAGGGTGAAGGCCCCAAGCGCCTGCAGCTTTCTGCAACTGGTCCGGCTGAAGTGAAAGCTGGCGATATCGCTGTTTCCGGCGATATCGAAGTGACCAACAAGAACCTCGTGATCTGCCATCTTGACGAAGGCGCGACGCTCAACATGGAACTGACTGCGGACACGGGCAAAGGCTATGTCCCGGCTGTTCAGAACCGTCCGGTTGATGCGCCGATCGGCCTCATTCCGGTCGATTCGCTCTATTCGCCGGTTCGCCAGGTGTCTTACAAGGTCGATAACGCACGTATCGGTCAGGAGCTCGATTTCGACAAGCTGAGCCTTACGGTCGAAACCGACGGAACCGTCTCGCCCGAAGATGCTGTCGCCTATGGCGCGCGCATTCTGCAGGATCAGCTGGCGCTGTTCGTCCACTTCGAAGATATCGCCCCGGTCGGTGCACCGCAGATGATCGGCATGGCCGCGCCTGCGCAGGAAGAAGGCGATACCAACCAGCTTAACCGTTACCTGCTCAAGAAGGTGGACGAGCTGGAACTTTCGGTGCGTTCCGCCAACTGCCTCAAGAACGACAACATCATCTATATCGGCGATCTGGTTCAGAAAACCGAAGCAGAGATGCTGCGCACGCCGAACTTCGGCCGCAAGTCGCTGAACGAGATCAAGGAAGTCCTGTCATCCATGGGCCTCAGGCTCGGCATGGACATTCCGGGTTGGCCGCCTGAAAACATTGAAGAAATGGCCAAGAAGCTTGAGCAGGAACTGCTGGGCTGATTATCAGCCTTCGGCTTCCGGCTGAACATGGGTGAAGGCGGCGACCCGAACTGCTGCCGGCTTTGGGCTACCTGATACGGGCCCCTATCGAACGGAGTTAGATTTATGCGTCACGGAATTTCACAGCGCAAACTGTCGCGCAAAAGCGGCCATCGTGCGGCCCTGTTTCGCAACATGGCGGCTGCTCTCATCAAGCATGAGCAGATCACCACGACCCTGCCCAAGGCGAAGGAACTGCGCCCTTATGTTGAAAAGCTGATCACGCTGGCAAAGCGCGGCGGCCTTTCCAACCGTCGCCTTGCCAATGCGCGGCTGCAAGATGATGCCCAACTGGCCAAACTGTTCAGCGTTCTGGCAGAGCGTTATGCGGGCCGTGATGGCGGATATACGCGGATCATCAAGGCTGGCATTCGTGCGTCCGACAGTGCGCCGCTGGCAGTGATCGAACTGGTTGATCGCGATCCCGATGCCAAAGGGCAGGACTCTGGCCCGGTCATGGCTGAAAACGAAGAATACGCAGAAGCCTGAGCCGGAAGGGTAACTTCCTGTTCATTCAGACAATTGCATGAACGGCCGCGAATGATAGTTCGCGGCCGTTTGTGTTTCCGGGAGATAAAGGCATGATGCGTGTTGTCCGCGCGTTGTTGGCGTTTGCAATGGTGCTGGCCTGCCTGCCCGTGAGAGCCGAGACACCGCCCGCCATGACATATCCCGAAACCCGCCGCGATGCGCTGGTCGAAACGCTGTTTGGCGATGCGATTGCCGATCCTTTCCGCTGGCTTGAGGCGGACGTGCGCAGCGCGCCCGATGTGGCGGACTGGGTGGAGAGGCAGAACGCGGTGACGCGCGCCAATCTCGATGCGCTTCCCGGCCGGACCTGGTTTGAAGACAGGATCCGCGCGCTGTTTGACAACGAACGGTTCGGTCTGCCGGTCAAGGCTGGCGGGCGCTATTTCTATGAGCGGAACACCGGCCTGCTCAATCAGGCGCAGCTGTTCATGCGCAAGGGCATGAAGGGGCAGCCGAAACTGCTGCTCGATCCCAACACCTGGGCCGATGACGGAGCGACCGCGCTTGATAACTGGAAGCCATCGGAGAAAGGTAAATATCTGCTGTACAGCGTGCAGGATGGCGGGACTGACTGGCGCATTCTGCAGGTGCTTGATGTGCGGACCGGCACGAAACTTGCCGATGAGGTGCGCTGGGCGAAATTCACCGATCTGGCCTGGGTTGGTGACGAGGGGTTCCTTTATTCGCGCTTTCCCGAGCCGGAACCGGGCAAGAAATTCCAGAGCCTCAATTTCAATCAGGCGATCTACTATCACCGCATCGGCACCGATCAGGCAAGCGACGAACTGGTTTTCGCAACGCCCGAGCATCCCGAACGCAATCACACGATTGAAGTGACCACCGATGGCCGCCACGCGATCATCACCAGCTCGGTGGGCACCGATGCGCGCTATGAAGTGCACATCGTCGATCTGGAACGCCGCAAGCGCGATGGCTGGACCCCGCACCGGCTGATCGCCGGTTTCGAGCATGACTGGAAGCTGGTGGACGGGATCGGGCAGACGCTGTGGTTCGTCACCAACAAGGATGCCCCGCGTTATCGGCTGGTGCTGATCGATCTTTCACAGGATGCACCGCAATGGCACGAGGTTATCGCGCAAGGCACCGACATTCTGGAGGAAGCCAAGATTATCGGCACCCAGCTTGTCGCTTCCTTTTTGCACAACGCATCGACGCGCGCGCTGATTTACGATCTTAAAGGCAAGACGATCCGGCAATTGTCGCTCAACGGTTATGGCACCGCAGCCGGTTTCAGAGGCAGGCCGGGCGACCCCGAAACATTCTACAGCTTCACCAGCTTCAACCGGCCAACTTCGATCTATCGCATGGATCTGGAAACCGGCGAATCCGAACCCTTCGCCACGCCTGAACTGTTGTTCGATCCGGCAGACTTCGCAGTCGATCAGCGGTTCTACACGTCGAAGGATGGCACGCGCGTGCCGATGTTCGTCGTGCGCCGCAAGGATATTGCCAGGGCGGGCAAGGCGGTGCCGACGCTGCTTTATGGTTATGGCGGTTTCGATATCTCGCTGACCCCGGCCTACTCGTCGATCCGCATGGCCTGGCTGGAGGCGGGCGGGGCGTTCGTGCTTGCCAACCTTCGCGGCGGCGGGGAATTTGGCAAGGAATGGCACGATGCCGGAAGGCGGGCGAACAAGCAGAACGTGTTCGACGATTTCATCGCGGCGGGCGAATATCTGATCGCGCAAGGGATCACCCCTGCGGATGGTCTGGCGATTCAGGGTGGGTCGAACGGCGGGCTGCTGGTGGGCGCGGTGATGAACCAGCGGCCCGATCTGTTTGCCGCGGGCAATGCGGCGGTTGGCGTGATGGATATGCTGCGCTTCGATCGCTTCACCGCCGGGCGATACTGGATCGACGATTATGGCGATCCCGGCGTGGAAGCGGATTTTCGCATCTTGCGTGCCTATTCGCCCTATCACAACATTCGCGCCGGGCAGGAATATCCGGCGATCCTTGTTACCACCGCTGACACAGACGACCGGGTCGTGCCGGGGCACAGCTTCAAATATGCTGCGGCATTGCAGGCTGCCGACATTGGCGAAAAACCGCAGCTGATCCGCATTGAAACCCGCGCCGGGCATGGTTCGGGCAAGCCAACCGACAAGGCGATCGAGGAAGGCGCGGACGTCATGGCATTTCTGGCAAAGTGGACTGGGCTGGCTGTCCCGCAGGAATAATCTCCTAAGTACGACGTTCATAAAAATAGCGACAAACCTGAACAAACTCTGTCGGCCGGGTTCAGTCTCATCTCACGCGCGATTGGCTAGACCACTTTCATGGCCGGACATTCCCGTCCGGCGCCTGAAAGAGGAATTGAGCCATGAAGACCCTTACCAAAGCAATGGTCGGAACCGTGGCCGCCGGTGCGATGGCGGTCTCTGCGGCAAGTCCGGCGTTCGCCCGCGATGGCGACAGAGGGATCAGCACCGGAGAAGTGATTGCCGGTGCGCTGATTATCGGCGGAATCGCAGCGGTTGCTGCATCTGCCGGCAAGAACAAGCGGGATCGTTACGGGTATCGCAGCGGCGGCGATTATCGCTATGACCGGGCCGGATATGGCCGGGGTGGATATGATCGGGCCGGGTATGACTATGGCCGTATCGCGCAACGCAAAGCGGTCAAACGCTGTGTGCGCGCCGCAGAGCGCACCGCCAGCCGTTATTCTTATGGCAATGCCGATGTCACCGATATTCGCAGCGTCAGGAACCGGCGTGGCGGCTATGATGTGAAGGGCCGTATCGCGGTCAACGGCCATCGCTATGGCGCAAGGCGCGGCCATGTTCGCGGCGTGGGCTGGGACGGCGATTATCGCGGTTACAATTCCAGTAGGCATCGCGGGTATGACAGCGGCAGGTTTACCTGCAAAATCCGCCATGGCCGGGTTGTCGATATCGATTTTTCGGGCATCCGCGGACTGCGCTAGGCGGTCTCCCAACCGGGCGGTTCAGGCAAGCGAAAGCCTGGGCCGCCTAGGCTTTGCAATCTGACAGGGGTCTGCCACATTACATTACCTGATCTGACAGGCTCGCTTCCCAGGAGGGACGCATGACAACTCTATTTGCTTCTGGAACAGCCCGCGCGCTTGCTGCTGCCGCCACGCTTGCGTTGACGGCAACGCCTGCGATGGCGCGCGGATGGCATGGCCACCACCGCGATCGCGGCATTGATGCCGGCGATGTGATTGCCGGTGTGCTTATCATCGGCGGGATCGCGGCGATCGCCAGCGCGGCCAGCAAGTCCAGCCGCGAAAAGCGCGAGCGTGAGGCGCGTTATCCCGACCGGCGCTATCCCGGCGACGATGACTATCGCGACTACCGCGACTACCGCGATTATCGGGATCGTTCGGGCGGATATGGCGACAGGCGCCGTTCTGAACCTTATCCGGGCAGCGGCTGGCGCGGCGCGGGCAGCATGGATGGCGCGGTTGAAACCTGCGTTGGCGAAGTTGAGCGTGGTGATCGCCGTGTCGATACGGTCGATACGGTGAACCGCGATGGCAATGGCTGGCGGGTTGAAGGGCTGGTTACCAACGGCGGCGCTTTCAGCTGCACGGTCGATAGCGATGGCCGCATTCGCCGCGTCACTGTCGACGGGCGAGCGCTTACCTGAATTGATGCACGGACAGCAGCCGTTGTAAATTCACGCACCTGATCAAAGCGCAGCGCTTGTCCCTTATTACATGTGAATGGGTTTGCCCGTCACTGCCATAGCGGCTTCCTTGATCGCTTCGGAATGCGTCGGGTGGGCGTGGCAGGTGTAGGCGATGTCTTCCGAGGTTGCGCCAAATTCCATGGCCTGCGCGGCTTGCGCGATCATCGTTCCGGCAAGCGATGCGATTGACCAGACACCCAGCACGCGGTCTGTTTTCGCATCGGCGATCACTTTGACGAACCCGTCGGTTTCGCGGTTGGTCTTGGCCCGGCTGTTGGCCATCATCGGAAACTTGCCAACCTTCACATCGTGGCCGGCTTCCTTCGCCGCTTCTTCGGTCAGGCCCACGCCTGCCATTTCGGGCATCGTGTAAACCACGCCGGGGATCACCGCGTGATTGACGATGCCAATCTTGCCAGCGATGTTTTCTGCAACGGCAATGCCTTCGTCTTCGGCCTTGTGCGCCAGCATCGGGCCGGGCACAACGTCGCCGATCGCCCAGACGCCATCGACTTTGGTGCGGAATTTGTCATCGATTTCGATCTGGCCGCGCGCATTGGGCTCAAGCCCGATGGCATCAAGGCCAAGCCCTTCGGTGTTGGGCCGCCGCCCGATCGCAACCAGCACGCAATCGGCCTTGATCGTTTCCGCATCGCCGCCCGCTGCCGGTTCCAGCGTCAGCGTAGCGGTTTTGCCGCGCACCGATGCGCCGGTGACTTTGGTGCCGAGTTTCAGCTCCATGCTTTGCTTTTTGAACAGCTTGCCCGCTCCCTTGCGGATATCGCCATCCATGCCGGGCAGCAGCGCATCGAGATATTCGATCACGGTGACTTTCGCACCAAGCCTGCGCCAGACAGAACCCAGCTCCAGCCCGATAACCCCGCCGCCAATCACGACGAGATGTTTGGGCACCCGATCCAGCGCCAGCGCGCCGGTGGAATCGACGATCAGGCCCTTATCGTTGTCCACATCGACGCCGGGCAGGGGGGTGACGGACGATCCGGTGGCGATCACGATATCTTTGGCGGTGTGGGTTATACCGGCCACGTCCACCGTGTGCGCGTCTTTGAATGTGGCAAGGCCCTTCAGCCAGTCCACCTTGTTCTTTTTGAACAGAAATTCGATGCCGCCGGTCAGCTCTTTTACGGCGGTGCTTTTTTCGCCCTGCAGCGTGGGCAGGTCCAGTTCCACCTTGCCGGTTTTTACGCCAAATTTCGCCAGCGTGCCGTCGTGCGCTTCTTCATAGAGTTCAGAGCCATGGAGCAGCGCCTTGGATGGAATGCAGCCGACGTTGAGGCAGGTTCCGCCCAGAGTCTCGCGGCTTTCCACGCATGCCGTTTTCAATCCCAGCTGCGCCGCGCGGATCGCCGCGACATAGCCGCCGGGGCCTGCGCCGATGATAAGAACGTCATACTCGTATTCAGCCATGTGCCGTTCCTTACAGGTCGATCAGGATGCGCGTCGGATCTTCGATCGCTTCCTTGATGATCTTGAGTGCAGTGACGGCTTCGCGGCCGTCGATCAGGCGGTGATCATAGCTGAGGGCGATATACATCATCGGGCGGATGACGACTTCGCCGTTGATCGCCACGGGGCGGTCTTCGATCCGGTGAAGGCCCAGCACCGCGCTTTGTGGCGGGTTGATGATCGGGGTGGACATCATCGAGCCGAACACACCGCCGTTGGAGATGGTGAAGGTGCCGCCTTTCATGTCTTCCATGGTCAGCGTGCCGTCCTTGGCGCGCGAACCGAAATCGGCAATGTCTAGCTCGATCTGCGCAAAACCCTTGGCATCGCAATCGCGCACGACCGGGACAACCAGCCCGTTGGGCGCGGAAACCGCCACCGAAATATCGACATAATCGTGATAAACGATTTCCTCGCCTTCGATATAGGCATTGGCCGCGGGAACATCCTTCAGCGCAAGGCACGCGGCCTTGGCGAAAAAGCTCATAAAGCCAAGCTTGATGCCGTGTTTCTTTGCGAACAGATCCTTGTATTTGCCGCGCGCTTCGATCACCGCGGTCATATCGACATCGTTGAACGTGGTCAGCAGGGCGGCGTTATCCTGCGCGGATTTCAGACGCTTGGCGATGGTCTGGCGCATCCGCGTCATCTTCACGCGCTCTTCGCGGCGCGCGCCAGCGGGCGTTGATGCAGGCGCAGCGGCGGTAGCAGCTTGCGTGGCGGCTGCGGGGCCGCCGTCCGACTTTGCCTTTGCGGCCGCGATCACGTCTTCCTTGGTTAGGCGGCCATCCTTGCCGGTGCCTTTGACGGTGGAAGGATCGATGCCGTATTCCAGAACCGCACGCCGCACTGCCGGGGACAGGGTGGGGGCATCGCCGCTGCCATCTTCTCCGGCATCGCTGGCGGGTGCGGCAGGTTCTGCAGCCTTGGACGCGGCTGGTTTGTCCGCGGCCGGGGCGGCACCTTCGACCACGGTGGCAATCACCGCGCCGACAGCCACCGTATCGCCCACCGCGACAAGCTGATCGCCCATCACGCCTGCAACCGGGGCCATGACTTCAACCGAAACCTTGTCGGTCTCAAGGCTGGCGATCGGTTCATCCTGACCAACCGGCTCACCCGGCTGCTTCAGCCATTCGCCAATCGTGGCTTCGGCGACGGATTCACCCAGAGCGGGGACAGTGACTTCACTCGACATTGGCTAGCTTTCCCGAAGAGAGGAGTTGCGGCGCTATTTGCGCTTGCTGCGTGTGGATTTGGGCTTGGATTGCGGTGCCTTGCCGCCGGATGACGCAAGGCCGAGCGCCTGTGACACCAGCAGTTCCTGTTGTTCCTTGTGGCGGATCGCCAGACCCGTGGCGGGCGATGCGCTCGCATCGCGTCCGGCATAGACCGGCCCGGCAATATCGCGCCCGCCATCGTGCATGGCTTTTTGGATATGTTCCTGCGCGAAGAACCAGGCACCGTTGTTGCGCGGCTCTTCCTGACACCAGACAACCTCTTCAAGGTTCGTCATGCGCGAAAGGCGCAGCGCCAGTGGTTCGCCGGGGAAGGGATAGAGCTGCTCCAGCCGCACGATAGACACATCGTCCAGCCCGGCTTCGTCACGCGCCTGAATCAAATCATAGGCAACTTTGCCCGAACACAGCACAAGCCGCCTGATCTTGTCGTCCGCTGGCGGCGCGGTGTCAGAAAGGATGCGCATAAAATGGCCTTCGCCGATAAAGTCGGACGCGGGCGATTTTGCCATGGGATGACGCAGCAGCGATTTGGGCGTCATGATAACCAGTGGCTTGCGAAACGGACGGTGCATCTGGCGACGCAGAACGTGGAAGTAGTTTGCCGGCGTGGTGATGTTGCACACCTGAATGTTATCGCCCGCGCACAGTTGCAAAAACCGTTCGAGCCGGGCGGAGCTGTGCTCCGGTCCCTGGCCTTCATAGCCATGTGGCAACAACAGGACGAGGCCGTTGGCACGCAGCCACTTTGCCTCGCCACTGGCGATATACTGATCAATGACGATCTGCGCGCCATTGGCGAAATCGCCGAACTGCGCTTCCCACAGCACCAGCGTTTTGGGATCGGCCATGGCATAGCCATATTCAAAACCGAGCACGCCATATTCGCTCAGCGTGCTGTCATAGACTTCGAAATGGCCGTGCGGCACGGTGGTGAGCGGGATATATTTGCGCTCGTCGCGCTGATCGATCCAGACGGCATGACGCTGGCTGAATGTGCCGCGGCCTGAATCCTGGCCGGAAAGGCGCACGTTATACCCTTCGGACAGGAGCGAGCCGAATGCCAGCGCTTCGCCCGTCGCCCAGTCAAACCCTTCGCCCTGATCAAACATCTTGCGCTTGGCATCGATCACGCGGGTCAGCGTTTTATGAACCGTGTGATCATCCGGAACGGTGGTCAGCGTGTGGCCAAGACTGTCAAACAGCTTGGCTTCGATTGCGGTATCGACGTTGCGGCGCGCGGTTTCGGGATCGACCGGCTTGTTAAACCCGCTCCAGCGGCCGGCAAACCAGTCTGCCTCGTTGGGCTTATACGATTTTGAGGCTTCGAACTCCGCGTCGAATTGATCGACAAATTCCTGCCGCGTCTTGTTGGCGAAGTCATCGTCGATAACGCCTTCCTCAACCAGTCGCTGTGCGTAGATTTCGCTGACCTTGGGGTGCTTGCGGATCTTTTCGTACATCAGCGGCTGCGTGAAGCTGGGTTCGTCGCCTTCATTGTGGCCAAAGCGGCGATAGCACCACATATCGATCACCACGTCGCGCCCGAATTCCTGACGATAATCCATCGCCAGTTTGCAGGCGAACGTCACCGCTTCGGGATCGTCGCCGTTGACATGCAGGATAGGTGCCTGAACCCCTTTGGCAACGTCAGAGGGATAAGGGCTGGAGCGCGCAAATTGCGGGCTGGTGGTGAAGCCGATCTGGTTGTTGATGATAAAGTGCACGCAGCCGCCGGTGTTATACCCACGAATGCCCGAGAGGCCAAAGCACTCCCAGATCACGCCTTGTCCGGCAAACGCCGCATCGCCATGGATCAGCACGGGCAGCACCTGCTTGTGCTTGTCTTCGCCGATATCATCGCGGAAAAACTGTGTCGCGCGCGTTTTGCCAAGGACCACCGGGTCCACCGTTTCAAGATGGCTGGGGTTGGGAACAAGGCTCATGTGCACCTTGATGCCGTCAAATTCGCGGTCGGTGCTGGTGCCCAGATGATATTTCACGTCGCCCGATCCGCCGACATCGTCCGGGTTGGCGGAACCACCTGAAAATTCGTGGAAAATAACCTTGTATGGCTTGGCCATCACATTCGCGAGGACATTCAGCCGTCCGCGATGGGCCATGCCATAGATGATTTCCTTCACGCCTTGCTGGCCGCCGCGCTTGATCACCGATTCCAGCGCCGGGATCATCGATTCGCCGCCATCCAGACCGAACCGCTTGGTGCCGACGTATTTCTTGCCAAGATAGGCTTCGTACTGTTCGCCACGGATAACGGCCTGAAGGATTGCCTTCTTGCCCATCACCGTAAAATCGATCGATTTGTCCGCGCCTTCCATGCGTTCCTGCAGGAAGCGCCGTTCACGCACCGAAGCGATGTGCATGTATTCAAGGCCAACGGTGCCGCAATAGTTGGCGCGCAGAATTTCAACCAGTTCGCGAACCGTAGTCCACTCAAGACCCAGGTTGCCGCCGATGAAAACCTTGCGGTCCAGTTTGTCGCCTTCGAACCCGTGGTATTCGGGAGTCAGGTCGCGCGGCAGTTTTTGCTGGTGTATGCCCAGCGGATCGAGATTGGCTCCCAGATGCCCACGCACGCGATAGGTGCGGATCAGCATCATCGCACGGATCGAATCCGCGGCGGCTTCCTCTATCTGCGCTTCGCCAACGGCTACACCGGCGCTTTTGGCCGACTGGCGGATCTGTGTTTTCAGCGTCGTCGGATCGAGCGCCTGCGTCAGATCGTCTTCATCGTCTCCGCCAACAAGCGGCCACTGCGCGCGCTGCCAGCTTGGCCCGGGCTGCGGGTCATCAGGATGGAACTCGAGATTCTCGTTGCCCATTGCAAGCCTTTCGGTGCGGGAAAACCATCCCGCGAGTGAGGAGCAATCCAGACGGGTCGCCCGTGTTCAATGCGCGAACACGGATGACCCGGTTATGGTTAACAAATCGTCGAGCCGATGCTCAGGCGTTCTCCTTGAGCAAGGCATCAAGCGTGGTGCCAAGTTCGGACGGGGAAGGCGATACGCGGATGCCCGCCGCTTCCATCGCTGCAATCTTGTCGTCGGCACCGCCCTGTCCGCCAGAAACGATCGCGCCTGCATGGCCCATGCGGCGGCCCGGAGGCGCGGTGCGTCCGGCAATGAAGCCCACCATCGGTTTGCTGCGGCCTTTTTTCGCTTCGTCGGCGATGAACTGCGCGGCTTCTTCTTCTGCCGATCCGCCGATTTCACCGATCATGATGATCGATTTGGTTTCGTCATCGGCCAGGAACAGTTCCAGCACGTCGATGAAGTTGGTGCCGTTGACCGGGTCTCCGCCGATGCCGACTGCCGTGGTTTGGCCAAGGCCGACCATGGTGGTCTGGTGCACGGCTTCGTAAGTCAGCGTGCCCGAACGCGAGACAACGCCAACCGAACCTTTCTTGAAGATAGAGCCGGGCATGATGCCGATCTTGCATTCGTCGGGCGTGAGAACACCGGGGCAGTTGGGGCCGATCAGGCGCGATTTGGAGCCGTCGAGCGCGCGTTTGACACGCACCATATCCAGCACGGGAACGCCTTCGGTGATCGCCACGATCAGTTCGATTTCCGCGTCGATCGCTTCGAGAATTGAATCCGCGGCGAACGGCGGCGGCACATAGATGCACGATGCGGTCGCGCCGGTTGCGGCTTTCGCTTCGGCCACGGTGTTGAAGTTGGGCAGACCGATATGCGTGGTGCCGCCTTTGCCCGGCGTTACGCCCGCAACCATCTGCGTGCCATATGCCAGTGCGGTTTCGGTGTGGAACGTGCCGGTCGATCCGGTCATCCCCTGAGTGATGACCTTGGTGTTCTTGTCAACGAGAATGGACATTCATGTGCTCCTGAGGAGGGGAGAAAGAAAAAGAGGGTGTTCGGAAAAATGGCTGTCAGGCAAGCGAGCCATCGATGCCCTTGCAGGCTTCAAGCAGTTCCTTGACCGCATCGATCGAGACCTGAAGATTGGATTTCTCTTCGTCGTTGAGATCGATCTGGACAACTTCCTCAATCCCGTTTGCGCCGATGATCGCGGGCACGCCAACATAAAGGCCGTCCACGCCATACTGGCCGGTGAGATGAGCGGCGCAAGGCAGAATGCGGCGCTGGTCGCCAAGATAGGCTTCGGCCATGCTGATCGCAGAGGCGGCGGGCGCATAATAGGCAGACCCGGTCTTGAGCAGGCCGACGATCTCACCGCCGCCCTTGCGGGTGCGATCCACGATCGCGTCGATCTTGTCCTTGGTTGAGCGGCCCTGCGTGATCAGGTCAGTCACCGGAATGCCGCTGACGGTTGAATAGGAAAGCACCGGAACCATCGTATCGCCGTGGCCGCCCAGTACAAATGCGTTCACATCGCGCACCGATGTATCGAATTCCCAGGCCAGGAACGTGGCGAAACGTGCCGAATCGAGCACGCCTGCCATGCCGACGACTTTCTGATGCGGCAGGCCGGAAAATTCGCGCAGCGCCCAGACCATCGCATCGAGCGGGTTGGTGATGCAGATCACGAAAGCGTCGGGCGCGTGGGTTTTGATGCCTTCGCCAACCGATTTCATCACTTTCAGGTTGATGCCCAGCAGATCGTCGCGGCTCATCCCCGGCTTGCGGGCGACACCGGCGGTGACGATAATCACGTCCGCGCCCGCAATGTCGGCATAATCGTTGGTGCCGGTCACTTTCGCGTCAAAACCCTGAACCGGGCCGCACTGCGAAAGGTCAAGCGCCTTACCCTGGGGCAGGCCTTCGGCGATATCGAACAGGACGACATCACCCAGTTCTTTTTGCGCGGCGAGGTGGGCCAGAGTACCGCCGATGTTTCCGGCGCCGATCAATGCGATCTTCTTGCGAGCCATAGTAAGCTGAGATCCTTCATCCAGGGCGGAAACGCATCAGACAAATGGGCAGCCTGCATCGTTCCCGCTGGACTCAGGCGCCAAATGGTTCCCGAGTTCACTAGGCCGGAGTGATCGTTATTGCAACCGCGAAGAGGCCGGAAAGAATGACTTTTTCGGCCAGAAGCTAATAACAGTTCGCAATAGCAATAATGGAGCGATTCCCTGCTGCGATTCTGGTAAGATTCACAGCGCCCTGATAAGGATGTATCGCGCGCTGGCGAGTGTCAGGTCGCCAGCGATGCCTTGGTGGCAACCGCGTCGGCAAGTCGGCGGTCCAGCATGCGGCAGACCGAAAGCCACCAGTCAAAACCCTCGCAGTCGCCGGTTTCATGTGCGGTCATCGCTTTTTCGCTGGCGCGCCGGGCAGCGCTGGCCCCATGTTCGGCAAAGTGGCGAAGTGCACCCGTCAGCGCGGCATCGTCATTCGCCGCGTCATACCCGTTGTCATTGGCCGCGAGTGGAACTGGCCGTCCGGGCCGCGAAAGTGAAATGACCTGTCTGATCTTGCTACGGTTCTTCGCTGCGGCAAAGCGGATGGTCATCGACGTCAGTTCCTTGTTTTTTTGTGTTGCGAGGCGTCTTTTAGGCGAGAGCTTCTAAGCCGGAGTATGAAGCTATGGTTGCCAGATGATTAACCCGTAAAGGTTGCGTGCGGCCTGACCTTCTCAGGCCCCCGGCTGTGCGATCCAGCGACCGCTGTTGCGATATTCCGGCCTGATCCCGGTGGCATCGGGCAGCTTGCTTCCGCGATAAAGCGCATCGCCGCCGCGCTCTTCAAGTTCCGCCGTATAGGCCGGAGCAGGTGCGGGGCGCGCTGCTTTTGCCGCCGCCATATCCGCCGCAACAGTAGATGGCGCAGCGCTTGCCGCGAAGGCGGTTTGCAGCGCAACCGGGTCAAGTTTCGATCCGCTTTCGCGGGCGATCTGCGATCCACGGAGATTTTGTCGAGCCGGTTCGCCCCCGCGATAGGCAAAGCGGAAAGCGCCCGGTCGGCCCGCGCGGCCCTTGAAACGGTAAAAGCGATGCGCGCCGATCGTGCCAAGATGATCGAGGCTGGGTGCCCAGTACGGGCTGATCGCGGTGGTATGATAGTGGGTGGCAAGGCCCGCCGGGGCGTGGACATATCCGGCCAGAGCACCCCGCGCGACGTTTTGTGCGCGGCTCCAGAACATCGCGCTGGGCTTGCGTGCCAGCGATCCGTCGCATGTGAAGGAGAACTGGCATCCCGTGCGCCGCTGCGATCCCTGATAGACCACCCCGCACACGGTGTTGGGATAGGAAGCATGGGCCATGCGGTTCAGCACCACTTGCGCCACACTGCGCTGGCCGGAATCGGGCTCGCTTGCCGCTTCGTAATAGACAGCGGCAGTCAGGCATTCGAGCGCGCGTGTGCGATCGACCCCGCTGCGATCGACATAAACGGCGCGCGCACGCGGGCCGGGATCGATCCGGTCACCCGGCGTGGCAATATCCGCATCGGAGCGGATGCCTTCGCCCAGGGCAGGGGTGGATGCTGACGCGGGATCGTCTTGCTCAAGATAATAGAATGCAGAGCCGGGAAAGCTCATTCCCGCCTGTTCGAACGGCATGGGATCAAGTGCAATCGTGTGTTCGCCCGCATCGCCGATGGCAAAGCGGTCCCATTCGCCCGGCGCTGCGAACGCGGGCAGTGTGAGCGCGCCCAGCAGCGCCACGCCCAGCCAGCGCTTGCGCCCGGTGCGCTGCGGCAGAATACGGCTATGACGCGCGCGCGCATACCGCGCGGAAAAATCGCGCGGTCTGGGCTCGTCCGTCAGGTCGTAAATCGCGGGCATCGGGTTCCTTTTTCGCCGTGGCGCGCCTTGGCGCGTAGCTTCGCACCTGCACAATTGCAGCCGCGCAGATTTGCGCGTCCCGATGCGGCACATGGCCCCGCGATACGCTTAACCGATGAGATCACGGCTAAGCGGTGTGGTTAATTTTGAGGGTATGAAGCACATCGCCGGGCAAACGCCATGGTGCGTCTGCCCGGCGATGTGATGCTCAGGCCAGCAGGAAACCGCCGGTTTTTCCCGTGTCGTGGGCTTATTTCTTCTTGGCTTCGAAAGACAGCTCATGCCTGCTTTTCGGGGCTTCGAGCACGCCCAGCTGAATGGCGATGTCGCGATAGTTCCAGTAACTGTATTCGCGATTGATCTTGCCATCCTTGTACAGGTGATGCGTTACGCCGCGTATGTGGGTGGTTTTTCCTTTGGCGGGCATGTCCAGAAAATCGGCATTGTGCTGCACTTTCCAGAGCCAGTGCATGATCGCCCATTCATCGTATTCCAGTTCTTCGCCCGCGCGTGCATCTCTGGTCTTTTCTTCCCAGAACGCGGGATCGTAACCCGATGGCGCGGCCGTGGCGAACTCGTCGGACTGATCGACCCGGCGCCCGCCATTGTGGCGGATAATATCAAACTGGTGGACGCCAAGCGGCGAATCCGGCCCGTAGTTGTCGAAAGGCTCGAACGCGAGCAGCAGGTCTTCCTTGGTGTCGATCATCTGGAACAGGATGATATCTTCGAATACGAAATCATCGGCGTAATAATCGGCCACGGCCTGCGCGCCCTTGTTGAAGAATGCATCGATCCATTCTTCGGCCACGGCCAGCGTGCGCCCGCCGGTGTTGGCAGCCGGTTCGGGCGCCGCGCACGCCGCGGTTCCGCCCAATGCCAGCATGCCGGCCCCCAGTGCACCACCGCGCAGCAAATTGCGACGAGAATGCAATTCCCTGTTCTGTTCCAGATATCCCAGATGCATGCCTTGCTCCTCCTTTATTTATTACATTTTTGTTAGCTTAGATATGTTCGTGATAACGGCCAAACGATTTCTTGCGGCGACGCATTGCGGCGATTGTGCGATTGCCGGAACCGAGATTTGCCTTCGCAGGTGCAACACGCTATTGGCCCGCCCACGTCATGGGTTTTGTGCTGCGGTTTTTGTGCCGCCATGTGCAACGAAGAGGGAAGCGGGTGAGGGGTCGTCCCCCAAATCCCGCGCTGCCCCCGCAACTGTGACCGGGGAGCTTTTCGCCACGAAAGCCACTGATGTTCGCATCGGGAAGGCGGCGCAAAGCGACGATCCGGGAGTCAGGAGACCTGCCCGAGACGGTCGTTCCGCAGCCGGGCGGGGAGTACCGGATTGCAGCGTGGCCTGTGCGATTTCGTGCGCGGGCCTCTCGCCATGAACGGCATTCGTTCATGTGTGAGGACTATATTGATGAAATACCTGCTTTTACTTGGCTGTTCGCTTGCGGCGGTTGTTCCGGCGAATGCGCAATCCGCAGACGAAACCGGCACGGAAATCACCGTGCTGGCAACCGGCAGTGATTTGCAGCTGGACCGGTCCGGCCAGGCGATCAGCGTGATCGGCGCGGATGAACTTGCCGATATCCAAAGCCCGGACATTACCCGCGCGCTGGAAAGGCTGCCCGGTGTAACGTTCAGCCGCAATGGCGGGCTTGGCAGCTTTACAGGTGTGCGCGTGCGCGGGGCGAACGCCGATCAGCTGCTGGTGCTGGTCGATGGCGTGCGCGTGGGCGACGCCGCTGCACCTGGCGGTGGCTATGACTTCGGCAATCTCACCAGAGGGGCGATCGGCAAGGTCGAATTGCTGCGCGGATCGAACAGCGTGGTCTGGGGCAGCGAAGCGATCGGCGGCGTGCTGGCTTTGACGAGCAGGGAAATAGACGGCGTTGAAGCCAGCGCCGAATATGGCGCGCGCGAAAGTTTCGATGCACGGGCCGGTGCGGGTCTTGTCCGGCCGGGTTACAGTTTCACGTTGAACGGCGGCTATACGGAAACGCAGGGTTTTTCCTCAGCCGCATCGGGCGTTGAGGATGATGGATTTCGCCAGTGGCAGATCGGCGGGCGTGGAGAGGTGAAGCTGACGCAGGCGATTTCGGCGACATTTGCGGGGCGTTATGCCGATAGTCGGCTGGAGTTTGACGGGTTTTCGTTTTCGCCGCCGTTCGGCTTGATCGACACCCCGGAATTTACCGAGACGCAGGAAGTATCCGGCCGCGCAGGGTTGCGTTACGATGGTGAAAACCTTGCTCTCGATGCCGGTTACGCGATCTACGATATCGAGCGGGACAACTTCAATCCCGATTTTGGCAGCGAACCGGGTTTTGCATCACAAGGCCGGCAGGAACGCGTGGAACTGAAAGGCGTGTTCGATCCGGCGGGCGCGTTGCGGCTCGATTTCGGTGCGGACCACGAATGGTCGGAATTTGAAACCAACTTTGATGCGCGGCAGAGCGCCAATATCACCAGCGGTCATGTGCTGCTCGGCTGGTATGATGATCGTTTCAGCATTGCCGCGGGCGCGCGGGTTGACGATCATTCGGGGTTTGGCAGCGACGTAACCTTTGGCGCGAACGGCAGCGTCAGAATTGCGGACGGCTGGCGCGCGCGGGCTTCCTATGGCGAAGGGTTCAAGGCGCCCACGCTTTATCAGCTGTTCTCCGATTTCGGGAATACGGCGCTCACTCCAGAGCGTTCGCGCAGCTATGACATCGGCATCGAAAAAGGCACGCGAAACGATCGGCTGCACTTTGCCGCAACCGCCTTTCGCCGCGATACGCGCGGGCTGATCGATTTTGTCTCCTGCTTCTCGGTCAGCGATCCGCTGTGCGATGATGGTCGCTTCGGGTTCTACGAGAATGTCGGCAAAGCGCGGGCCGAGGGCTTTGAAGTGGAACTGGGCGCGAGGGTGAGCGAGCGTTTCCGCGCGCAGGCGGCATATTCCTATGTGAAAGCCACGAACCGCGCGGCGGGCGATGCCAACTTCGGCAACGATCTCGCTCGCCGTCCGCGTCATGCGGTGACGGTTGCTGTGGACTGGGAAACCCCGCTGGCCGGGCTGGAACTGGGCGGCGATATCCGTATGGTCGGCTCCAGCTTTGATGACGCCGGAAACTTCACGCGGCTTGATGGCTATGCACTGGGCACCGTGCGCGCCAGCGTTCCGGTTAACGATGCGTTTGAACTGTTCGGTCGCATCGAAAACGTGACGGACGAGCAATATCAGACCGCCGCAGGATACGCGACGGCGGGCCGCTCTGCCTATATCGGCGTGCGCGCGCGGTTCTGATGCGCGTGCTGGCGCTTCTTGCCGGTTTGGTGCTTGCGGGCTGTTCGCGGCCACATGCACCCCCGCCTGAGGAGCGCCAGCAGCATCGACGCCCCGGCATCGTTTCGCTTAATCCATGCAGCGATGCGGTGTTGGCGCAAGTGGCCGATCCGGCTCAAATACTGGCGCTTTCGCATTATAGCCGCGATCCTGCGTCCAGCTCCATGGATGTGGAAAAGGCGCGCCGGTTTGCGTCGGTTGCGGGCACGGTGGAGGAAGTTCTGGCGCTCGATCCCGATCTGGTGATCGCCGGAAGTTTCCTGCCGCCCGCCACGGCGGCGGCCTTTGCCGATTTCGGCATCCCGGTTTTGACAATGCCGATCGCGACCAGCGTTGATGACAGCCGCGAGCATGTTCTCAAACTGGCGCGCGCGGCGGGCCACCCTGAACGCGGGCACGCGCTTAATGCCCGGATAAAAGCGGCTCTGGACAATGCCGCGCCGCCCGCTGGAGAAGCCGCGCGCACGGCTATTGTCTGGCAGGCGGGCGGGATTGTGCCGGGGCCGGATACGCTGATAGCTGATCTGTTGGCGCGCACCGGATTTTCCCAGCTCAGCGCCGCGCGCGGAATGGGGCAGGCGGAGTATCTTCCGCTTGAAGCGATGCTGGCCGATCCGCCGGATGTGATTTTCGCCGCCGGTAATTCGCGGCTGAATGAAAATCGCCTGCTTTCTCATCCCGCGCTGGCGGGGCTTGCGGATACCCGGCGCGCCGCGTTCGATCCCTCATTGTTGTGGTGTGGTGGGCCGACGATCATCGCCGCGGCGAAGCGGCTGGCACATGTGCGGAAGGGGATGTGATGCGCCCGATCCCGCTTCTGCTGATCGCGCTTGCCATTGCCGCGCCGCTTTCGCTGTTGGCGGGTCGCGTGTGGATTGATCCGTTTGCGCCCGAAACGCAAACTGCAACGCTCATTCTTATGGAATTGCGACTGCCGCGCGCATTTCTGGCGCTGATCGTTGGTGCAGGGCTGGGCGGTGCTGGCGCGGCGATGCAAGGGTATTTGCGCAATCCGCTGGCCGATCCGGGGCTGTTCGGCATCGCGCCGGGCGCGGCGCTGGGCGCGGTGCTGTCCATGTGGACGGGATATGCAGTGGCCGCCTATGCGCTGCCGATGTTCGCGCTGATCGGCGGGGCGGGCGCGATGGCTCTGTTGGCGCTGATTGCCGGAAGAACGGGCGGCATTGCGCTGTTCACACTGGCCGGATTGATGATCGCCAGCCTTGCCGGCGCGCTGATGAGCCTTGCGATCAGTCTTGCCCCCACGCCATTTGCGATGAGCGAAATCGTCACCTGGCTAATGGGCTCGCTGGTTGATCGCAGCTGGCGTGAAGTGTGGATTGCCGCTCCGCTGACGCTCGCCGGGCTGGCCTTTCTGATCGCGGCCGGGCGCAGTCTCGATGCGCTGACACTGGGCGAAGCCGCCGCGCGTTCGCTGGGCGTCGATCCACGCCGGTTGCAATTTCTGCTGATCGCGGGTGTCGGGCTGACGGTGGGCGCGGGCGTTGCCGTTGCCGGAATAATCAGCTTTGTGGGCCTCATCGTGCCGCACCTGATGCGCCAGTTGACAGACCGCCGCCCGTCCAGCCTGATCGTGCCCAGCGCACTGGCAGGCGCGCTGCTGTTGCTTGTCGCCGATGTCGTTTGCCGGTTGCTGCCGCTGCCCGGTGGTGAGCTGCGGCTTGGTATCGCGCTCAGTCTGATCGGCGCGCCGTTTTTCCTGCATCTGCTGCTCAAGATGCGAAAGGGGCTGGCGTGATGCTGGCGGTGGACAGCCTTTCGCTCACCAACCGGCTGAACGGGATCACCGCACAGTTTCGCGCGGGCGAAGTCACCGCGATTTGCGGACCGAACGGGGCGGGAAAATCCACGCTGCTGGCCTGCCTTGCCGGACTGTTGAATGCCGATGCCGGGCAAGTCATGCTTGATGGAAGCGCGCTTGCCGCTTTGCCTGCGCAACAACGCGCGCGCGCCATCGGATACTTGCCGCAAAGCCCCGAAGTCGCCTGGGATGTCAGCGTTGAAACACTCGTTTCGCTGGGCCGCCTGCCATGGAAAGACGCACCGGCGCCCGATGCGCAGGCCGCGATAGATGCCGCCATCGCCGCGATGGATCTGGATGCCTTTCGCCATCGCCGCGTCTCGCGCCTGTCAGGCGGAGAACGCGCCAGAGCGCTGATGGCCCGCGTGCTGGCGACAGCGCCTGCATGGCTCCTTGCCGATGAACCGCTGGCGAACCTGGACCTTGCCCACGCCGCAGCCCTTGTCGCCAGATTGCGGCAACAGGCGGACGAAGGCAAAGGCGTTGTCCTCGTGCTCCATGATCTTGCCACCGCAATGAACCATGCAGATCGCGTGCTGGTTTTGAACCGGGGTGAACTGGCCGCTGACGGCCCGCCCGAACAGGCATTGTCCGAAGCCGTCATCGCGCGCGTCTGGGACGTGGAGGCGCGCTGGCTGGGGGATGAAGGTGCGCGGGCTTTGGCAACCGGGTCACACGCACTGTCCGGTAATTGATCAATCGCAAATACCTCTGACCCGGTGCGGAATATGGCGAACATTCCGTCGCTCAGCACAGAGGTATCCAGTCAGATGACACGCACGCTTTCCGATCAGACTATCGCCACCGTAAAAGCCACTGCACCGGCGCTTCGGGAGCATGGCGTTGAAATCACCAGTGCCATGTACAAGCGTATGTTCGCCAACAATCCCGATGTGAAGGATATGTTTGATCAGGCTGCTCAGGAATCGGGCGAGCAGCCCAAGCGACTGGCCGCCGCGATCCTTGCCTATGCTGAAAACATCGACAAGCTTGAGAACCTTGGCGGCCCGGTTATGCGGATGGCCCAGCGCCATGTCGAAACCCTTGTGAAGCCAGAACATTATCCGATCGTCGCCGAAAACCTGCTGGCCGCTATCAAGGAAGTGCTGGGCGATGCCGCCAGCGATGCCGTTCTTGCCGCGTGGGGAGAAGCTTACTGGGTGCTTGCCGATATCCTGATCGCCAAGGAAGCGGAAATCTATGCGGAGCAGGCGGGGGGATAGGTGCGACCCTCGGCTTCTATTGCCGGAAATTGAACGGCTGAGTGCATCGCGATTCCCGGCTTCACAGGCACGACGGTTTTGGGTGTTGGAAGCCCCCTTGCCCGAATCGAACAAATCTGGAACATGCGTGTTCCATGGCCCTTACTCATATAACCGTCCGCGGCGCGCGGGAGCATAACCTCAAGGGCATCGATATTGCGCTGCCGCGTGAGAAGCTGATCGTTATCACCGGGCTTTCCGGCTCGGGCAAATCCAGCCTCGCGTTCGATACGATCTATGCCGAAGGGCAGCGGCGCTATGTGGAATCGCTCAGCGCCTATGCGCGCCAGTTTCTGGAGATGATGCAAAAGCCCGATGTCGAGCATATCGACGGGCTGTCTCCGGCAATTTCGATTGAGCAGAAAACCACGTCGCGCAATCCGCGTTCCACTGTCGCCACCGTCACCGAGATTTACGATTATATGCGCCTGCTGTGGGCGCGCGTGGGAGTGCCCTATTCGCCTGCCACCGGCTTGCCGATCGAGGCGCAGACTGTCTCCAACATGGTGGATCGGGTGATGGGCCTGCCTGAAGGCACGCGGCTTTATCTGCTGGCCCCGGTGGTGCGTGGCCGCAAAGGTGAATATCGCAAGGAAATGGCCGAGTGGCAGAAGGCCGGGTTCGCCCGCGTGCGCATTGATGGCGAAATTTACGCGATCGAAGATGCGCCAGCGCTCGACAAGAAATACAAGCACGATATCGAAGTGGTGGTAGATCGGCTGGCGGTAAAAGCCGGGCTGGAAACGCGGCTGGCGGACTCGTTTGAAACCGCGCTCAAGCTGGCGGAGGGGCTGGCCTATGTCGATCTGGCCGATGGCGTGGTTCCGGGACGGGAGGATGAAGGGCAGGGCACCAACCTGAAAGGCGCTGGTCTGCCGCCCAACCGCATCGTCTTTTCCGAAAAATTCGCCTGCCCGGTTTCCGGCTTCACGATTGAAGAGATAGAGCCGCGGCTGTTCAGCTTTAACGCGCCGCAAGGGGCATGCCCCGCGTGCGACGGGTTGGGCGAGAAGCTGCTGTTCGATCCGCAGCTTGTTGTCCCCAATGAAAACCTCTCGCTTAAAAAAGGCGCGGTGGTACCGTGGGCCAAATCCAATCCGCCTTCGCCCTATTACATGCAGGTGCTTTCCAGCCTTGCAAAGGCCTATGATTTCGATCTGACAACCCCGTGGAACGCGCTGGAGCCGGATCAGCGCGCCATCATCCTGCATGGCACCGGCGGCATGCCGGTCGCGCTCACTTTCAAGGACGGGCGCAAGCAATATACCGTGAACAAGGCGTTCGAAGGGGTGATCGGCAACCTCAATCGCCGCATGCGGCAGACAGACAGCGCGTGGATGCGCGAGGAGCTGTCCAAATTCCAGACCGCGCAGCCTTGCGAAGTGTGCGATGGCAAACGCCTCAAGCCAGAGGCGCTGAGCGTGAAGGTGGGGGGCGAAGACATCTCGTCTATCACCCGGCTTTCGGTGGCCGATGCCCATGCGTGGTTCCCCGCGCTGGAAGACAAGCTGACACAGCAGCAAGGCCAGATCGCCAAAGCCATCCTGAAGGAAATCAACGAGCGGCTGGGCTTTCTCAACAATGTCGGCCTCGATTATCTCAATCTGGACCGGACAAGCGGCACCCTTTCAGGCGGGGAATCGCAGCGCATCCGCCTTGCCAGCCAGATCGGCAGCGGGCTTTCGGGCGTGCTTTATGTGCTGGATGAACCCTCCATCGGGCTGCACCAGCGCGATAACGATCGCCTGCTCGAAACGCTCAAAAGGCTGCGCGATCTGGGCAATACGGTGATCGTGGTGGAACACGATGAAGATGCCATCCGCAATGCGGACTGGGTGGTCGATCTTGGCCCCGGCGCGGGCGTGCATGGCGGCGAAGTGGTGGCAGAAGGCTCTCTGGCCAAAGTGCTCAAGGCAAAAAATTCGCTCACCGCCGATTATCTGACCGGCAGGCGTGAAATCGCGGTCCCGGCAAAGCGCCGCAAAGGCAATGGCCACAAGCTCACCGTCCATGGCGCGCGGGCGAATAATCTGAACAACATCACCGCCGCGATCCCGCTGGGCACGTTCACTTGCATCACCGGGGTTTCCGGCTCCGGCAAGTCCAGCTTCACGGTTGATACACTGCACGCCGGGGCGGCGCGCGCGCTCAATGGCGCGCGGGTTATCGCCGGGCCGCATGACAAGATCACCGGGCTGGAATTCTGCGATAAAGTGATTGAGATTGATCAGTCCCCCATCGGCCGCACGCCGCGTTCCAACCCGGCAACATATACCGGCGCGTTCACCAATATACGCGACTGGTTTGCCGGCCTGCCCGAAAGCGGCGCGCGCGGATACAAACCGGGGCGCTTCAGCTTTAACGTCAAAGGCGGGCGGTGCGAGGCGTGCAAGGGCGACGGGCTGATCAAGATCGAGATGCACTTCCTGCCCGATGTTTATGTGACGTGCGAGGAATGCGACGGGCGGCGCTATAACCGTGAGACTCTGGAAGTGAAATTCAAGGGTCTGTCGATCGCCGACGTGCTGGATATGACGATCGAGGACGCGGAGGAATTCTTCAAGGCCGTCCCCCCGATCCGCGACAAAATGCACATGCTCAACGAAGTGGGGCTGGGCTATGTGAAGGTGGGCCAGCAGGCGACAACGTTATCGGGCGGAGAGGCGCAGCGCGTCAAACTCGCCAAGGAGCTTTCGCGCCGATCAACCGGGCAGACGCTGTATATTCTCGATGAGCCGACCACCGGCCTGCACTTTGAAGACGTGCGCAAACTGCTCGAAGTGCTCCACCGGCTGGTTGAGCAGGGCAATTCCGTGGTGGTGATCGAACATAACCTTGATGTGATCAAAACGGCGGACTGGATACTGGACCTCGGCCCCGGCGGCGGCGTGCGCGGCGGCGATGTGGTCGCGCAGGGAACCCCCGAAACGGTCGCAAAGGCGAAAACGAGCTATACGGGCGGCTATCTGAAGGCGATGCTGGGGGCGTAGGGTAGCGGTTCTGGTGAGGGGTTTTTGGTTCGTTTAAACCTCGGGCGCCCGGCGGCTACGAATTGCTATTCCCGGCGGTGGCAAACGGGCGTAAATGCGACTCGGGAGCTGGCGGGCATTGTGTCTCGCCGGGCCTGAGGAGTGAGACTCATGAAAACACGTACAATGATGCTGTTGAGCGGCCTGGCCGCTGTTTCTCTTTCGGGTGCGGCGCTGGCCGATCCGGTGATGCTTGAAGCAACGCTGTCGGGCGCAAATCAAACGTCCGCCGGTGATCCCGATGGCACCGGAATCTTCACTGCCGAGATCGACGTGGAGTCGGGCGATGTCTGTTATGTGCTGAACGTGTCCGGTATCGGCGGTGCGTCCGCCGCGCATATTCACAAAGGTGCCGCAGGCAAAAACGGCAAGCCGCAGATCGCAATCGAAGTGACAGGTGAGGACGAGGATCTGTGCGTCGCGGAGGAGCCGGACAAGCTTCAGCTGATCGTGGAAACGCCGGGCGACTATTACGTAAACGTCCACACGGCGGAATTCCCCAAAGGGGCGATCCGCGGGCAGCTGGAAAAGAGCGCCGAGTAACCGGGAGCGGGCGGCGCGTTAGTTAAGCAGGGCAAGTTCGACCGGGCCGTGGCCCTGATGGACCAGCCCGATGCGATGCGCCGCCGCTTTCGACAAGTCGATCACGCGGCCTTTGGCATAAGGTCCGCGATCGTTGATGCGAACGACAACCGATTTGCCGTTGCGGCGGTTGGTGACTTTGACTTTGGAGCCGAACGGCAACGTGCGATGAGCGGCGGTGAGGTGCCGGGGGTTGAACCTTTCGCCATTGGCGGTGAGCCGGCCCGCGAACCGCGCACCATAGTAGCTGGCGTGGCCGCTGCGGATGGCGCGGGTCCTGATCTTTTTCTTGCGCTCTCTGGGAGCGGCGGCGGACAGAGTTTCGGCCGCGACCCGTTCGGCAGGGGAAAGCAGCGGTTCGTTTCCGGGCATGACGAATGCGGCAAATGCCTGCTCGAACGGCGAAGCAGGCGCGGGCACGGCATCGGAAGCGCCAACCGGAACGGGAAATCCCGCCAGCGCGACCCCTGCAACCGCCAGAACGGGCGAAAACATACCCGTTTTCCATGCCTGGGTTTGGTTCTGATACGTCATCGGCCTGCTCATTCTCACAACGCGCGTTTTCGCCAGATCGCGCTGAGAGAATAATACACCGAACAGGGGGGCAAGAGTCGCCGCAGGAGGCAACCTGTCTTATTTTGGGAGCATTTGGTCTTGCGTCTGGCCTGAAAATCAACCGTCGCGCTGGGCAAGAAGCCGCAGGCGAAGCGCGTTAAGTTTGATGAATCCGGCTGCGTCTGTCTGATCGTAAGCCCCGGCATCATCCTCAAACGTGACGTGGCGTTCGGAATACAAACTGTCGGGCGATTTGCGACCGACAAGGTGCGCGGCGCCCTTGTAAAGCATCAGCCGGACGGTGCCGTTGACTTTCTGCTGGCTGAGATCGATCGCGGCTTGCAGCATTTCCCGCTCGGGCGCGAACCAGAAGCCGTTGTAGATCAGCTCGGCATAGCGGGGCATCAGTTCGTCTTTCAGATGGGCCGCGCCGCGATCCAGCGTGATCTGCTCGATCCCGCGATGGGCCACCGCATAAATCGCGCCGCCCGGCGTTTCATACATGCCCCGGCTTTTCATGCCGACAAAACGGTTTTCAACCAGATCGAGGCGACCGATGCCATGCTTGCGGCCCAGCTCGTTGAGCGCGGTGAGCAGGGTGGCCGGGCTCATCGCCGTGCCGTTGAGAGCAACGCCGTCGCCCTTGGCAAAATTAATGGTGATGTATTCCGCTTCGTCGGGCGCATCCTGCGGATTGACCGTGCGCGAATAGACGTAGTCGGGCGTTTCTTCCCACGGATCTTCAAGAACTTTGCCTTCCGAAGATGTGTGCAGCAGGTTTGCATCGGTGGAGAAGGGGCTTTCGCCGCGCTTGTCTTTCGGAACCTGAATCTGGTGCTTTTCGGCAAATTCGATCAGGGCGGTGCGGCTGGTCAGATCCCATTCGCGCCATGGAGCGATGATCTTGATGTCCGGCGCCAGCGCATAAGCGGAAAGTTCAAAGCGGACCTGGTCGTTGCCTTTGCCGGTTGCCCCGTGAGAGATTGCGTCCGCACCGGTTTCGCGGGCGATTTCTATCAGGCGCTTGGAAATAAGCGGCCGGGCGATCGAAGTGCCCAGCAGATAATCGCCCTCATAGCGCGCGTTGGCGCGAAACATCGGGAACACATAATCGCGCACGAATTCCTCGCGCAGATCATCAATGTAGATGCTCTCATCGGGAATGCCCATCAATTGCGCCTTCTTGCGCGCAGGCTCCAGCTCTTCTCCCTGGCCGAGATCGGCCGTGAACGTGACGACTTCGCAATCGTATGTCGTCTGCAGCCATTTGAGGATGACGCTGGTGTCGAGGCCGCCCGAATAGGCGAGCACGACTTTCTTGATGTCCTGATTCTGGGTATTGGGCATTCGCGGGGTTCCGTCTTCGGAAAAATATGAGTGTGGCGTGAATTGTGCTGCGCCGCCCCTAAGGCAAGCGCCGGTTCACGACAAGGGTAGCGATGACATGGCACATGACAGGAACAAGACGATCCCAACCTCCGCGGATGTTGCCGCGTTCATCGCTGCGGTTCCCGACCCGCGCCGGCGCGAGGATGCGTATGTCCTCGCCGATCTGCATTCGCGCGTCACGGGGCTTGCGCCAAAGATGTGGGGAAGCAGCATCATTGGCTATGGCAGTTATCACTACAGATACGAAAGCGGGCGCGAAGGCGATTTCATGCGCGCGGGCTTTTCGCCGCGCAAGGCGGCGTCAACGATCTATCTGATGGGCAACTATTGCGATCACCGGGCTGATGCGGATGATCTTTTCGCCCGGCTTGGCAAACACCGGACCGGCAAATCGTGCCTCTATGTGACCCGGCTGGAGAAAGTCGATCTTTCCGTTCTTGAGGCGCTTGTTGCGCTGAGCTGGGAGATCATGAACGAAAAATATCCCGATTAGAGCGATTTGGGATCATCTGGGATCGGAAATCGCCCTTAAAGCCGGCGCGGCGCATGAGCGTTGCTTTTCCGTTCGCGTCAGCCTGAACGGAAAACGCTCTAACAAGTGCACGTTCAGCGGATTATCTTCGCGCCAAGCTTGGGGTTGAGCCGTGTGACATGATTGAGCCAGGCTTTCGGTTTGCGCAGGTATTTTTTCGGGAACTCAACCTTTAAGCCCACCATCGCCGCCAGTTTGCCGACGAAGTGAATGCAGTTGCGGGTTTTGAGATCGTAAAACTTGCCCGGTGCCTCGCGCCAGCGGACGATTTCCGCCTTCATAGCATGAAATGTCTTGTCGCTGACCGGAATGGTGAAATGGCGGTTGGTCGATGTGATGTATTTTGGCTCTTCGCTGATCACCATGTGCTCAACCGGGCCGCGCAGGATCGCAGTCGTCACTTTCTTCGATGCGAAGCCATAATTCTCGGACACGGTTTCGCCGGTGCTGTCCAGCGTGCCTTCAAACACCACGAACGTATGCGGATAGCGTCCGCCGAAAATCGACCCGTTGAAACTGTGAAACGAGACTTTGACTTGCGCGCTGGCAGGAGCAGAAACAGCCAGCCCCAGCAGCGCCAGCCAGATGCCAATTGCCCTGAAGCATACATTCACCGGGCGGGATCCAGCGCATTTTCGGCATCCGCTATGTAGTCGCGCGTGATCGGCAGTGCGTGACGGCTGCGGCTGAACTGGATCTGATAGTTGCACATGCTGCCGCTTTCGAACGCGGCAGTCGCGCCCGACAGGTAAAATGTCCACATCCTGAAAAACCGTTCGTCATACATCGCGATGATTTCGTCGCGGTGCGCAAGGCAGCGCGCATACCATTCGCGCAGGGTTTTCGCATAGTGCAGCCGCAGCGTTTCGATATCGGTTGCGATCAGGCGGACTTTCTCGCTTTCGGCCAGCGTTTCGCTCAGCGCGGGGATATAGCCGCCGGGGAAAATGTATTTGCGAGTGAAAGCATCGGTTTTGCCCGGCGATCCCATGCGGCCGATCGTGTGCAGCAGCATGACGCCATCATCGCTGAGCAGATTTGCACACGTGCGGAAGAAAACAGGGAACTGCGGTGTGCCGACATGTTCGAACATCCCTACAGAGACGATCCGGTCAAACCTGCCTGAAAGCGCGCGGTAATCAATCAGTTCGAAGCGCACGCGATCCGATACGCCCGCGGCCTTCGCGCGCTCAACCGCCAGTGCCAGCTGTTCTTCGCTCAGCGTAATGCCCAGCACGTTTACATCGTAATGCCGGGCAAGGAATATCGCCATGCCACCCCAGCCGCAGCCGATGTCGAGCACGTTTTGCCCCGGCGAAAGTGCAAGTTTTGCCGCGATATGGGCAAGTTTTGCTCGTTGGGCCTCCGCCAGCGAATGCGTCTCGTCCGACCAGTAGGCGCAGCTGTATTGCATATGCTCTTCATCGAGCATCAGCTGATAGAGCGGATTGCCGATGTCATAGTGGCTGGCGACATTGCGCTTTGAACTGCTGGCCTTGTTGAACGAAGAGGCCGCAGCTGAAATTCGGTTCTGAATGCGTTTGCGCAGGCTGGGCAGCGGCAACACGCCTTTGCGATCCCACGGCTGGTTGGCGCGGATCAGCTCTACCAGTTCCATCACGTCGCCGCGCGCGATCTGCAGCCGATCATCCATGAATGCTTCGGCGATGCCAAGCCTTGGATCGATCAGGATATCGCGCGTCACTTTCGCGTCGGCAAGGCGGATCGCAACATGCCCAAACCCGTCGGCGGGCGTGCCGAAGCTGATCTGCCTGCCATCGTGATGCGTAACCTCCAGCCGACCGTGGAGGACGATCCGTTTCAGGATCCTGTCAAAAATTCGCGCGCTCATATTCGCAGTCTGCCTATTCCGCCGCCTGCCTGGCAAGATGCCAGTCCGGCGCGGTATCGCTGGCGCGCAGGCGGGCGCTTTCCTCAACCATGTAATCGCGTGTCATCGGGAGCGCGCTGCGGTCTTTCACATACTGCAATTGCCAGTTGACCATGCCGCCATTGCGAAACGCCTGTTCCGCGCCGCACAGATAGAATTCCCACATGCGATAGAATTTCTCGTCATACAGATCGACGATTTCATCGCGGTGCATCTGGGTGCGGCGATACCATTCCTCCAGCGTGTGCGAATAATGAAAGCGCATGGATTCCACATCGGTCACTTCCCAGCCGGCCTTTTCGCTTTCGATCACAAGTTCGGACAGCGCCGGAATATAGCCGCCGGGGAAGATATATTTGCGAGTCCACGCATCGGTCATTCCGGGCGGTCCTGCCCTGCCGCAGCAGTGCGAGAACATCACGCCATCGGATTTGAGCAGGCGGTTGGTATGTTCGAAGAACGCCGGATACTGCGGCGTGCCGACATGCTCAAGCAGGCCGACGGACGTGATCCGGTCAAACTGACCTTCCACGTCGCGATAGTCCATCAGCTCGAATTTCACGCGATCGGACACGCCCAGTTCGGCCGCGCGTTCCTGGCAGAACTGGATCTGATCGGGCGCCAGCGCCACGCCCAGAACATCGACATCGTAATGCTTGTGCAGATAAAGCGCGAGGCCGCCCCAGCCGCAGCCGATGTCCAGCAGCTTCATGCCTGACGATGTTTCCGCGTTCAGGCAAAGTTTGGCCGCGATATGGGCTTTCTTGTCAAGCTGGGCCTGCTCAAGGCTGATATCCGGGTCGCGATAATAGGCCATCGTGTATTGCCGGTCTTCATCGAGGAACAGCTCATATAGGCGGCGCGTGAGGTTATAGGTGTGTTCGGCATTGCGGCGCGCGGCGCGCTGGTTGTTGTAACTGTCAATCCGCGCGGCGGCCTTGGCGGCAAACTTGCGTAGCGGGCCCTTTGCCTTGAAATGCTTTTCATCGTTGCCTTTGCCGTTGGCGGTGGCGAACAGCACCAGATCGCGAATATCGTGCGGCGGCTCCACTTCCAGCCAGCCCCACATATAGGCTTCGCCCGCGCCGACTTGCGGATAGCGCGCGATATGGTTCGATGCTTTGGGATCGGTCAGCCGGATACGGATCGGATCATCGCTTCCCGGCCCATAGCTGTGGACCGACCCGTCATGATCGGTGACGATGAGCTGGCCGGTCTTCACCAGCATCGAGAGCATTTTGTTGAGCAACCACATAGCGCGGACCCTAATTCCCCTGCGCTGGCGTGCAAGCGGCATCTGCATGTGCCGTTTCGCGGGCCAGAAACAAAACGTCACGCGGCTGGGAAAGCAGATGCTGGCCTGAATCGATGAACAGCGTCTCGCCGCTCGCCAGCCAGCCTTCGCTTAGAAACAGGGCTGCTTCGGCCAGTTCGCGCGCCTTGGTCTTGCGGTGCAGAAGGTTCATGCGGTGCGATGTTTCTGTTTCCGCTTCGGACTGGTCATGGCTGGCCAGAATTGCGCCGGGCGCAAGGCCATAGATGCGGTCATGCGGATCGGTCTGCGCCATTGCCAGCATGCGCACCGTCGCGTCGAGCGCGTGCTTGCTCATGGTGTAGGAGAAGAAGTCCGGGTTGGGGTTGGCCAGTTTCTGATCGGTCACATGGATCACTCGCCTGCCGCCCGGCGCGCGCGCTTTTGCCAGAAATGCCTGCGCCATGCGTGCGGGCGAGGCGGCGTTGACTTTGATCGCTTCGTTCAGCGTATCGGGATCAAGCATCTCGGCGCGATCAAGCCTGAACACCCCGGCGCAATTGATCAGCATGCGCCAGTTATCAAGGCGCGGGGCCAGATCGTCGATCATCGCTGCCGCCGCATCGCTATCGCGCAGATCGCAGGCAATCGTTTCGCCCGAGGGAAGTTCGCTCGCCAGCGCCTCAGCCTCAATTTTTGACCGGCCATAGTGGATCACAACATGCCACCCCGCCGCGCCAAACGCGCGGGAAAGCGCCGCACCAATCCGCTTCGCGCCGCCGGTAATAAGAACTGCCGGTTTCATGCACACAGCCAAGCACAACGCGGCCCAACAAGGAACCCGAAAACGCGCAGCGGGGCTGAGGGTGGTGCGCAGGGCATTCAGACTATTGTGAAGTGATTATCGCGCGTTCGATCACCCCACGGGGTCGAGTTATGATAGATGCTATATTGACCAGTTAACTTAATTGCCGAATTAATATCGCCGCTTGACATCGAATTATTTCCCTTAAATAACGAGCCAAGAAATGAGGTTGTCATTTCTTTAACATCCAAAGGTTGGGACTTTTGGGCCTGGAAGTGGCTATCCGCTTTTTCACGCACCCGACGTGGTGATGGAAGCCCATCTCTAAACGGCCGCTTACCCACAAACTCAGGCCTCACGCCATCTGCGCGCTCCAAGCCGCCAACCCGTCGACCGCGGCGAATTCCATTGGTGAGGAGATGTTCGCGCTTGTCATTCTTTTTCCTTAACGTTGAGATGATTGGCGAAGGTTTCATTGAGTTCGTTTACATCTAACTTTACGGATTGACGAAGCCAGAACTTGCGCCCCCTGAAAGGCGGGCTGTCGGTCACGTCCGGGCGTTTTCCGCTAAGCCGCTGAATACTGCCGCTCCAGATCGCCCCGGGATCGGATGAATCATTCTGCCACACCGCGAGGACCAGCTTGTAGGGTTCGCCATTGCGGTTATCGGTTTTCCTGCCATAGATAATCACGCTGCCGGGCTCCCGGCACGCAGGATCGGCCGCTGAAATTTGGCGGTCACCGCCACCCCCGTGTCGCGCCGACGATTGGCCAAGCGGCT
>CAMYJW010000020.1 GCA_947258815.1 uncultured Sphingomonadaceae bacterium | reverse complement strand
TGGCGATAGACGCTCGACCATTTGCCGAACTCTTCGGGCAGATCGCGCCATGCAGCGCCTGTCCGGGCGATCCAGAATATCCCATCGAGAACAAGGCGGTGATTGGAAGCCGGGCGACCACCTTGCCCTCGAATTGAGATCAGAAAGGGTTCAAAGAATGCCCATTCGGCATCCCCCATCAGCAACCGCGCCAAGATAACCTCCGCAAAAGCTATCTTGAATCACATCTCGTCCCGCTTGTGAATCCAGTTTGTCAACAGGGCCTACATCTACGAGATGGGCACCCGATTGCATACATTGATGCTTCTCCCTGATGAAGATACGCGCCTCCTTGATATAGCAATTAAGACCCAGCCCGCGCGGAAGGCTCTTTACGAGTTTGTTTTCCAGACTGTCTTTCGCTCCGATCTCGCTCCAGTTGAGCGGCCAGCGGCTGAATTACTGAATGGGCTTGACAAATATGAGGGCGATATTGTGGATATGATCGCTGACGAAAAGGTCGTGGGCGGGTGGGAAATCCGAAGCCTGAAGGATCAGTATCGGGTTTTTGAAAACGTCCTTTATGCCAGCCTACGCACCTCTCAAATATATTACGTATCTCCCAAGGGTGGATACAGCACCCTATACCTTACCGAGGCAGGGGAACTGCTTTTTTCTGCGGACTTGGGGAAGAAGGTGCCGGGCGCAGTTTCAGACCTTCGCGAGGCAGCAAAATGCATCGCATTTGAATTACCAACCGCAGCCGGTTTCCACCTTCACAGAGCGAACGAGGCTGTATTTGAGGGCCTATTGGGACAGTGTGACCGAGAGAGCAGAGCGCCCGAATGAGAACAACATGGGTGTTTATTTGCGGGAGCTAAACAGGAAAGGGGCTGGCAAGCAGTCGGTCAGAGACCACTTGAAGAGTATTAAAGACTTCCACCGAAGCCCGCTAATGCATCCTGAGCAGTCGTTAGAGACTGTCGATGAAGCGTTAGACCTGTTGGCCGCCATCCGCAGCTCAATAGGATATATGCTCGCCGAGATCGACTACCCAACTGAGGGAGATATTCCACTCAATCCTCTTGGGCTTTGAGTGATTTAGCGACCAACATATCAAGCGCCTCGTCTGCCTCGGTGGGGCTTAGTT
The DNA here is from genome assembly GCA_947258815.1 of uncultured Sphingomonadaceae bacterium. Classification (GTDB taxonomy): domain Bacteria; phylum Pseudomonadota; class Alphaproteobacteria; order Sphingomonadales; family Sphingomonadaceae; genus Novosphingobium. The sequence continues at coordinate 40,056 of CAMYJW010000020.1, read as the reverse complement.
CGCCAGCGGCGATCATGCGCTCGACTTCGGCGCGGAACCTTGCGGCTTGCTCGGATGCGCTCTCTTTCCGCTTTTTCTTTGGCATCACGCCCTCGCACTAGCTGTTTCGTAAGTGAGCCGCTTGCCAATGACACCAGTCAACAGCCGGCCGGCTCTCTCGGTATCCTCAATACCAAGGGCCGCACGGTTGCCATAGCGGAAATCAAATTCGGCAAGGTAGCGGTGCAGGTGCTGTTCGGAACAGTGCTGATAGACACCGCGCATTCCGCGCTTGAAGATGCTGAAATAACCCTCAATGTCGTTGGTAGTGAAGCCATCCTTCACATACTGGCGAATACCGCGGAAAACCCGGCGATGTTCGGCAAATTCCTTGCCGACTTTCCAGGAATGACGGGCTTCGCTGGTAACCAGTTTGGCTTCACGGTCTACATTCTGGCGCACAATGTCAGCGACCTCGTTCGCGATCATGCCCGGCGCATAGATGGAACGAGTGCGACCAGTGCGCTTGTCGAGCAGCGAAGCAATGCGCATTTTATGCCGGAAACCGCCACGACCGCGTTCCACGCCGGGAATGTTGCCAATGTAGGTTTCGTCGGCCTGCACTTCGCCACCATCGCCGCCATCGCCACCAAACAGGCCTATATCAGCATCGCGCATCGCTTCACGAATGCGGTGCGACATGAGCCAAGCGGTTTTCAAGGTGACGCCAAGAATGCGGTGAAGCTGGTTGCTGGAAACGCTCTTCTTGCTACCTGCGATCAGATACATCGCTTGCAGCCAGACATTCATCGGAACCTTGCTGTCTTCAAAGATGGTGCCGATCTTGACGGTGAACGGCTTGCGGCACAGGTAGCACTTCCAAAGGCCGACGCGGGTAGTCTTGCCCTTCAGCTTGCCTACGCGATCCACGCCGCCGCAATGCGGGCAAACCGGTCCATCCGGCCAAAGGCGGGCTTCGACATACTCATATGCCTTTTCTTCGTCATGGAAGTGCGGCGCGGAAAGGTTCGACATTTCTCTAACTCCTTGAGTCCTTTTATAGATTCAAGGATTGGGTATGTCAAGTATAACAATGCCGATGCGATCCTCGCTTCGATCGACGCCAAGCTGGACCGGATGCGTGAACGGGCTTTGAAATCAACAAAAAAGAAACCGGATGACGCGCAGTAAACGGCTCGCCTGGCTGCTGGGCCTGCCGCATAATCAACGCAAGGCCGCCTTGCAAAGCCTGTCTGAGGCAGAGCGCGAAGAGCTGGCCACGCACTGGCGGCTTTGGGCGCGCGCGCAACAGATCGCACCGGGCGGAGACTGGCGGTTATGGCTGATCATGACAGGCCGCGGCTTTGGCAAAACCCGCGCCGGAGAGGAATGGGTCCGCCGCGCCGTCGGCCCAAGTTCGAACCCTCGCTCAGGCGGCTGACCTAGCCCAATGGCGCGCAGGCGACAATCTATTCCGCCGGTGAACCGGAAAGCTTGCGCGGGCCACAACACAGCCATGCTTGCATGGTCAGGCGCAGAAAGAAACGTTTGTAAACGAAACGCATTCCCTGACGGACGCTTTGCTGCATTGTACCGTCGAAGGCACGCTTTCCGCACCCCCTGCTTCACCGGTCGATGGCGAAAGCTGGCTCGTCGGGACCGGGGCCAGCGGCGAGTGGCTGAACCACGATGTTGCTATCGCTTGCCGGCAAGCGGAAAACTGGCTGTTCGTGACGCCGCAGTCGGGAATGCGCATTTTTGATCGGTCTACCGCACAAATCATTCTGTTCAACGATGGTTGGCAGGCGCCCGATACGCCAAACGTCCCCGCTGGCGGAACCACGATCGACGCCGAAGCGCGAAGCGCAATCGCCGATCTGATCGTCAAACTGCAAGCTTCCGGCGTGTTTCCAGATACTTGAGCGCGATTCTCCGCTGCGGCGGAGCGCGTTTGGCAATCCGTCAGTCATTCGGAGGGAATTAATCCACAAACATCGGAAATTGCGGCATTCTTGCAACAGTCAGAGGCAATGTGCGCTTGCGCAGAGATTATAGACTCGGTAGAGACGAAGAGCACTCGGTGGCTCCAAATCTCTTAATAGGGGAAATATAATGCGGAAACTCGTCTTAGGGATGGCGCTGGCTTCGACAGCTCTTGCCACGCCCGCTCAGGCGCGAGACGATTCATGGTATGTCGAACTCGATTTCGGCGCCATGCTTCTTGAAGACTCCGACTTTGATATCGGCGCAGTTGATGACGCTGGCACGCTCGACTCAGAGTACGGCGCAGACGGCGGACTTGCAGTTGGTTATGACTTCGGCGCCTTCCGGCTCGAAGCTGAAGCCAGCTATCGCACGGCCGACAATGACAGCTTTTCAACACTGAACGGCGCAGCTGTTCCTGTTGGCCCGCTTGGCCTGCTTACTTCGGCGAATTTCGCCAACGTTCGCGGCGATTCAAGCGCGCTGTCTTTCATGGTCAACGGCCTTCTCGACTTTGGTGACGATGATGGCGTTCAGGGTTTCGTCGGCGGTGGTGCCGGTATTTCCCGCGTCGATTATGATGTTGCGCTGAATTCAACGGGCGTAAATTTCCTTGATAGTTCGGATTCAGGGTTCGCTTGGCAGATTCTTGCCGGTGTGCGTGCTCCTGTTTCGGATCACTGGGACGTCGGCATGAAGTACCGCTATCACAAGGTCAGCGACATAACGCTGGTTGATACGGCAGGTCGTGACGTTGAAGGCAGCTGGACTTCACACAGTGTGATGGGCAGCTTCATCTACAACTTCGGTGCGCCGGAAGCTCCGCCGCCACCGCCGCCGCCGCCACCCCCGCCACCGCCACCGCCGCCGCCGCCACCGCCGGTGGTGTGCAACAAGGGCCCGTACATCGTCTTCTTCGAGTGGGATAAGTCTGACATCACTCCGGAAGCCGCAACGATCCTTGACAGTGCGGTCAGTGCCTATGGCAACTGCGACAATGTTCCGATCATGCTTGCCGGTCACGCTGACCGTTCAGGCGGGGTCACGTACAATCAGGGCCTGTCTGAGCGTCGCAACGCGTCAGTCCGGGCTTACCTCACGGCGCGTGGCATTGCTGATGCCAATATCGCCAGCCAGGGCTTCGGTGAATCGCAGAACCGCGTTCCCACCGAAGACGGTGTGCGTGAACTGCAGAACCGTCGCGTCGAAATCACTTACGGTCCGGGATCGGGCATGTAAGCGCTTTCGAGCACTGCAAGAACGAATTGGGGGCCGGAGCAATCCGGCCCCTTTTTCTTGGATCATGCCTGGCTGAAACACCGGCGGCCATTGGAAAAACCGGCAGAGCGCGATGTTCACTTTCCCGCCGGGCTCAACAATCGCGCTGCTCCCCGTGAACAGTCACGCGGCGTAATCGGTCCCGTCCTCTACATCTGCCTGAGCAAACCCGGCCTTACGCAGCCTGCAACTGTCACACACGCCGCAAGCCCGGCCGTCCTGTAGCGGATCATAGCACGACCAGCTTTGCGACGGGTCCAGGGACAGGCGCTCCGTTTCCTTCGCTATTTCAGCTTTGGAAAGATGCTGAAGCGGCGCGTGGACGGTGAACCGACCTCCTTCCGCACCTGCCTTTGTCGCAAGGTTGGCAATATCCTTGAACGCGGCGATGAATTCCGGCCTGCAATCGGGATACCCCGAATAATCCAGCGCATTCACACCTATGAAAATGTCGCGCGCGCCAAGCGCTTCCGCCCAGGCCAGCGTTAGTGACAGAAACACCAGGTTTCGCGCGGGCACGTAAGTCACCGGGATATCCTGACCAACACCGCCTTTCGGAACTTCGATATCAGCAGTCAGCGCGGACCCGCCGAACTGCCGGAGATCAAGCGGTAAGATAATGTGGCGTTCTGCGCCAAGCTGCTCGGCGATGGTCCGAGCCGACTCGATCTCCCGGCGATGACGCTGATTGTAATCAATCGTCAGGGCATGAATCCGGTATCCGGCCTCGCGCGCAAGGGCCGCCGATACCATCGAATCGAGTCCGCCCGAAAGCAGGACAACAGCGTTGCGATTCTCACCACCTGGAAGTCTGGACATTGCGGTCAGCTAGCTATTGGCAGGCAAGCTGGCAAGCCGCGCTCACTTCGAGCAATCTCCCACCCGCCTTGCTTCAGCAGCAAATGCAAATGGCAGGCCATTGGCAATCCCCTGGCTGTCAATCTGGACAAGACGACTTGTTTCACGCCTGATCTGCGTTCGCCCGTAACCACGTCCGGGGCATGTGTACTGAACCGTGATTTCCGTGGCATTGTCTTCCACAATAACCCGGCGGCACTTCTCGCCCGGATGGCGTAACTGAATGAAACTGCGTCCATCCTTAAGGCAAATTCGCCTGGTCCCGCCATCACTGCCGCGAAACCGCATTTCCCAATCGCCGCGATCCAGCCGATCCAGCATGGCAAGAGCAGTCCCCTGACCCAGTGCCGGCACAGCGATTCCTGCGGACAATCCCGCAACAACAATCGCAGCCTTGAGACCCTGCTTCATCACCCTGTTCCCAACTGTTGGAGCCCGACATTGGGCTTCATCGCGATACGTAACGCATCACGGCACATACCACTTCGGCATTGTGCGACCAATAGTTACATACCAGCGATGAACGGAGTGTTTACACCGAAATTCTTATGATCTTCGAACAGAACGCGCAATCCACGGGGATACTTCCGTCATCATCGCGCATTTCGGCGCGTTCGCTTTCAGGAAAGCGCGACAAAACTTGCTGAAAATGTTCAGCCGTGCAGCGGCATCCCCGCGTCAATCCGGCGCGTTTCTCAACGCGAATTTCCGATTCTTCGTGAAACAGTCGCCAAACGAGCTGTTCGAGCGAAAGCTGCGCGTCGACCAGCTCATCATGGCGTGTGCTGCCCGCAAGTATCGCAACGTGCTCCCACTGATGTTCCTGCTCATCTGCAGTCACATGGAGTCGCTCGCCCCCTTGTTCGCCAACCGGTAAATGCTGAACGAGCAAGCCGCCGGCAACACAGCCTGTCTCAGCAGTCCGAACGCCGAGTCTTACAAGGGTCGGGATTTGTTCGGACTTCTGGAAATAGGCTTCGCACGCTTCGGACAACGATGCCCCTTCCAGCGGAACGATTCCCTGATAGCGATCTTCGCCGCCAGCCTGATCAAATGTGATTGCAAGATAACCGCTCCCGAAAACGGTCTCCAGCGAAGAACTTGATCCAATTTCGTCAATCCGGCTTTCTTCGTGCCGGGCATACCCCCGAATCTCACCCTGCCGGTAGTCGCACACAAGAAGGTCGACGATACCGCCTTCGGCCTGGGCCTGAACGGTCAGCTGGCCCTGATTGTCTTTCAAAAACGAGCCGAGCAATGCGGTGAGCACCAGACATTCAGCCAGCAGGTGCTTGATCGCAGGGGGATAGTCGTGCGCCGAAAGAATAACATCCAGAACCGGGCCCAGCCGCACTGCCCGTCCACGGGCATCGCTGTCCGGAACCGTGAACGCCAGCACCTGATCAAAGCCTGTCTCACCGGCGGAATTGCCGTGCATGTCGCTCACAGCTGGCCAAGCGCCCATAACAAGATAGATTTCTGCGCATGCAGGCGGTTCTCCGCTTCATCGAAGACTGCGGATTGAGGTCCTTCGAACACGCTTTGCGTCACCTCGTCTCCAAGATGAGCCGGCAGACAATGCAAAAACATCGCGTCCGGGCGAGCATTGGCCATTAAGGCATCGTTGACTTGATAGGGTGCCATGGCTGCAAGCTTGGCATCCGCATAGTCTTGTCCCATCGAAACCCAGGTGTCGGTGACAACCACATCAGCGCCCTTCACAGCCGCCACAGCGTCCTGCGTTACCGTTACCGTCGCTCCGCCTGCCTTTGCCGTGGCGATGAAATCGGGATCCGGTTCATACCCCTCAGGCGTGCCTGCACGGACATTGAACTTCATCAGCCCCGCTGCTTCCAGAAACGAGCTGAGAACGTTATTGCCGTCACCCAGCCAGGCGACTTCCAGCCCCGGTAGCGGTTTTCCCCGTTCGACAATCGTCAGCAGGTCGGCAACGATCTGACAGGGGTGCGAACGGTCTGTCAGTCCATTGATGACCGGAACGGTCGCGTGACGCGCCATTTCCACGACCTTGGAATGGTCGTCGGTCCTCATCATAATCGCATCGGACATGCGGCTGAGAACTCTTGCGGTATCGGCTATGGATTCCCCGCGTCCAAGTTGCGTATTCGCCGCTTCCAGAACCAGCGCACTGCCGCCAAGCTGTCGCATCGCCATATCGAAACTGACACGCGTGCGTGTGGAATTCTTCTCGAAGATCATCGCCAGAACATGGCCAGCCAAAGGCGCATCCGAATCGGCGCTGCCTTTTGGCAAAGCGGATCGCGCGGCCTTGCGATCGATCGCATCGCTCAGCATTGCGGCTATCGCATCGCCACCCGCATCGTTCAGGTCAAGGAAATGCCGGCTCATCACCCGCTCTCCTCAGGCGAATAGCTGGCTGCTGCCGCAGACAGTTTTCCCATAAATTCATCGATGTGGCTATCGTCGATAACCAGTGGCGGGACAATCCGCACCACGTTATCGCCAGCCGAAACCGTGAGCACCTCATGGTTGTCGCGTAAATGTGCGACGAATGCGCGCGGCTCAACCTTCATCCTGAGCCCCGTCAACAACCCGCGCCCGCGAACCGATTCGAACAGCTCCGGGTAATTTCCGATGAACTGTTCGAGCCGCCCCCGCAGCCGTTCTCCCTTGTCGCGCACATCGGCCAGAAAACCTTCGTCAGCAACAACATCCAGAACCGCTTCCGCAGCTGCGACGCCAAGAGGGTTACCGCCATATGTCGATCCGTGCGCGCCGATGCCCATCCCACGCGCCGCATCCTCAGTGGCAAGACACGCGCCGATCGGAAATCCGCCGCCCAGCCCTTTGGCGGTCGCCAATATGTCAGGCTCGATCCCATACTGTTCGTAGGCATAGAAAGTGCCTGTGCGCGCCACACCTGTCTGCACTTCGTCAAGGATCAGCATAAGCCCGTGTTCGTCGCACAGGGCCCGCAATCCTTTCAGGAATGCATCGGATGCTATCCTGATGCCGCCTTCGCCCTGTATCGGCTCAACAAGAAATCCGGCCGTATTCGGCCCGATCGCCGCTGCGGCCGCAGCAAGATCATTGAACTCACAATACCGGAAACCGGGAAGCAGGGGCTGAAAGCCAGTGTGCATCTTTTCCTGACTCGATGCGCTGATTGTCGCCATCGTCCGGCCGTGAAACGCATTGTTGAACGTAATCAGCTCATACCTGTCGGGATTTCCGCCCTGCTGATGATAGGCACGCGCAGTCTTTATCGCGCACTCGACAGCCTCGGCGCCCGAATTGGTGAAAAACACCGTATCGGCGAATGTCAGGTCAACAAGCCGCTGCGCAAGATGCTCCCCCTGCGGACTGCCATAGAGATTTGAGCAGTGCATCAGCGTTTCGGCCTGCTTCTGAACAGCCGCAATCAGCCCGGCGTGGGAATGGCCCAGCGCATTCACCGCGATCCCCGACGCGAAATCCAGAAAGCGTCGACCGTCTTCACCGATGAGATGGCAATGCTCCCCTCTCACGGGGCGCACTTCATTCCGCCCATAAACGGGCATCAACGCAGTGATCGACATATTCCGCCTCCTTGTTTCGCGACCCGCATTCGGGGCATCGAAAACGACAAATGGCGGCCCCCGAGCCAATAACTCCGGGCCGCCATTTGCGTGCATTTATGCATTTGCGCCGCCCGGGTCAAACCCCGGACACGCACAACGCCTACCTCAGCACGGCACGAGGTTGACGGCGGAATACTTCCCGCGTCGATCGACTTCGAGATCGAATTCGACTCGGTCGCCTTCATTCAGACTCGTAAGGCCCGAACGCTCAACAGCGCTGATATGCACAAACGCATCAGGCTGCCCATCATCCCGCGTGATAAAACCAAAACCCTTCATCGTGTTGAAGAATTTCACCGTGCCGGTGGCCTTTTCTCCAGTCAGTTCACGCTGGGGAGCCTCACGCTTCTGCACCGGCAGCACATCACCAACAACCTGAAGATCGCTTGCAGACACCTTTCCGCCGCGGTCCACAAGCGTGAATTCGAGCTGCTGCCCTTCGGCCAGTCCTTCGAGACCCGCGCGCTCAACAGCGCTGATATGGACGAACACATCTTCGCCGCCATCTTCACGCTGGATAAAGCCGAAGCCCTTGTTCGAATTGAAGAATTTGACCGCGCCTTTGCCTTCGCCAACAACCTGGGCAGGCATTCCACCGCGCCCGCCTCCAGCGCCGCCGCCGCCAAAGCCGCCACCTTCGGACCGGTTACCTCCTGCAGGAGCGCCGCCTCCGAACCGGTCGCCATCACCGAACCGGTCTTGCTTGCCGCTGTAAAATGGATCGAATTCTTCCTCTCCGAACCGATCCCGCTTGTCGCGTCCCCTTCCGCGACGACCTCTATCAAAACCCATTTCTTCGAAAGTACCTTCGCATCGCCCCGCAAGCGTTCACCCGGATACGTGGACGAAGCGCCCCGGATGTCAGAAAACGCCGCCAGGCAAGCTGCCCAGCCTTTTTCTGCGAAGGTGGCTATACACCATTCCCCATATAATGGCGAACAGAATTGCGCGCAGGTCTTGCACTTGCCACAAATGTGCCAGACAGATGCACTTTGGGCTGACACGCGATGGCCCGTGACAGATGTATGCGGCGCCATGAACCGCGCATACAGCGCGCGGCACTGCTGCAAGTATCAAAGGGAGTACCCTGTGTTTCGAAAACTTTCCGACAGCGTTTTCGCCAGTCCGCAAATTTCCGTGGCCGATATCGCCGAAGCCCGGAAGCTGGGCATAGCACTTGTCATCAATAACCGCCCCGACGGCGAGAGCGACGATCAGACGCCCGGCGAGGAAATCGAAGCCGCCGCAACCGGAGCTGGCCTTGCATATTGCGCAATTCCGATTGGCCAGTCCGGCTTCAGCGAGACACAGGTAGAAGCAATGGCACAGGCGCTTGAGCAGGCGAAAGGGCCGGTACTGGCATATTGCCGGTCCGGCACGCGCTCAACATTGCTGTGGTCGCTCGCTCAGGCCAGCCGCGGCGGCAACCCCCAAAAGATAGCTGCGCAGGCGGCCGATGCCGGTTACGATATTTCACCGGTTCGCGCGATGGTCGACATGCTGGCGGCTGGCAGCGACTAAGTCAGTCGCACCGCCGGAACCGTCAATCCGGCCCAATCAGAGCGCGTCGTCGCCGGTTTCGCCAGTGCGGATTCGAACCGCCGATTCGACATCGAGCACGAATATCTTGCCGTCGCCGATACTTTCGCTGCTGGATACCCGCTGGATCGTTTCGACAACAGACGGAGCCATCGCGTCCGAAACGGCCAGTTCAAGTTTCACCTTGGGCAGCATATTGGTGGTATATTCAGCGCCCCGGTATATCTCGGTCTGGCCCTTCTGGCGGCCAAAACCCTTGACTTCAGAAGCCGTCAGCCCCGCGACACCGATTTCTCCAAGTGCCTCGCGCACCTCTTCAAGCTTGAATGGCTTGATAATCGCAACGATGAATTTCATTCGCAGCCTCTCCCACTGGTTAAACGGCCTGTCGGCCACCTGTTATCGTCGCTGGCCGGGCTGTTGCCCTCTGCTTGCCAGAATACGATTGGCTCCTTGAAGCACAGACTCGACTGTCGACAAAGAAAAATGGGCCGAAGACTAAGCTTCGGCCCTTAGGAGTTTGATTGTTCGCAGGAGGAACAATGTGAGGCGGGGTGAGGGGGAGGAGAGGAGGAAACCCCACCCCGCCAAACTTGATCAGGTCAATTAAATTCGGGGTAAGCTTCGACACCCACCTCGGCCATATCCAGGCCATTGACCTCAACTTCTTCAGTCGGGCGGACACCCATGATTGCCTTGAGAGCAAACCATACGATCCCGCTGGTAACGCAAGTGAACACACCCACGCCGACAACACCGGTAAGCTGAGCCATGAACGGCACATCGCCATTTGTCAGCGGCACGGCCAGCGTGCCCCAGATGCCTGCGACAAGGTGGACCGGAATTGCGCCGACCACGTCATCGATCTTCATCTTGTCAAGGATCGGAACAAAGATCACCGGAAGTGCACCACCGATACCGCCAATGATGATCGCCATGCCCACATTCGGCGTAAGCGGTTCGGCCGTAATCGCGACAAGACCCGCAAGAGCGCCATTGAGAGCCATCGTCACATCAGCTTTGCCGTAGCGAATCTGTGTCAGGATGATGGCGACAACCACGCCAGCGGCAGCGGCCATGTTGGTGTTTACGAAGATCTTCGAAACGTCGGAAACATCGCCAATCGTGCCCATCGCGAGCTGCGAAGCGCCATTGAAGCCAAACCAGCCGAGCCACAGGATGAACGTACCCAGCGTTGCAAGCGGAATGCTTGAACCGGGGAAGACGTTAACCTTGCCATCGACGAAACGTCCAAGCCGCGGGCCGATGATCAGTGCGCCCATCAACGCAGCCCAGCCACCTGTTGAGTGCACCAGCGTTGAGCCCGCAAAATCCGAGAAGCCCATGGCGTCAAGCCAGCCAGCGCCCCATTCCCAGCTCACAACGATCGGATAGATCACGCCGGTCAGAACGGTCACGAAGATAAAGAACGGCACGATCCGCACACGTTCCGCAACGGTGCCTGAAACGATCGAGGCGGTCGTCGCGCAGAACACCATCTGGAAGAACCAGTCTGACGCAACCGAATAGCCGGTGTCAGTGTCAGCTTCGCCAACGCCCTGCATCCAGTATGGCGCCCAGTTGGTGGAGACAAAACCACCTTCGGCGACACCATACGCAATGTTATAACCGACGACCCAGAACATCAGGCCCGCGATCGAATAAAGGCCAATGTTCTTGATACATTGAACCGAAACGTTCTTGCTGCGCACGAGGCCAGCTTCGAGCATGGCGAAACCTGCCGCCATCCACATGACAAGAAACCCGCCGATCAGGAACAGCAGCGTGTTCAGGATATAGCCGGTTCCGCCACTAACGGCTTCGGCCGCAGCGGCCTCAGCCTCTTGCGCAAGCGCCGGCTCGGCGAGCGCGAGGGCGGCCACAGTGGCGCCGCCCAGTTTGAAAACCATATTACTCATTGTGAAATTCCCCCTCATCACAACGCTGTATCACCGGTCTCACCGGTGCGAATGCGGGTGGCCGATGCCAGATCGATGACGAAAATCTTGCCATCTCCGATCGCTTCGGTACTCGCGGTTTGCTGAATCGTTTCGACGACCTGATCGGCCAGCGCATCTTCTGCCGCGACCTCAAGCTTCACTTTCGGAAGCATATTCGTCGAATACTCGGCGCCGCGATAAATTTCGGTCTGACCCTTTTGTCGCCCAAAACCCTTCACCTCGGTGACGGTCATGCCGGCAACACCAATGGCGCCGAGCGCTTCGCGCACCTCGTCGAGCTTGAAAGGCTTGATGATGGCGATGATGAACTTCATGCCTATCCCCTGTTTGCCACCGACCAGTTGCCGGCGAAGCACAGGTAAGCAAGCGGCGTGCCAGTTTACACTTTCTTTACTTTTTCAGGGATTTGCCAACATTCCGCATCTGCCCCGGATGCGCTGGTCGCTCGCCCGGTAGGCAGCTGCCTATCTTTTAGGCAGGGCGAGTTCGGCCCAGACGGGCAAATGATCGGATCCTTTGGCGGACAAGGCGCTGTGATGAGCGCCGGTTGCGCGCACATTCCATTCACCCGATGCGATGATGCGATCGAGCCTGGCAAGCGGCCGGTGCGACGGGTAACTGCGGCCTGACGACAGGACCTGCCAATCGCTTTCGATCTCGCGAAAACACCCCCTGCTTTCAGACCAGTTGTTGAGATCGCCCATCAGAACTGTCGGACATGGGATGCCGCAGGTTTCAACATGCGAGAGAACACTGCGCATCTGGTGTCGCCGCCGCAATCCCGACAGATCGAGATGCATGCCAACCACCCGCAGCGCCTGCGAACCGATCAGAAGATCGACGCGGACCGCACCGCGCGGCTCCAGCGTGGGCAGCAAAATGGGGCTCGCGTCCGTCACTTCAATTCCACGACGGACCAGCAACGCGTTGCCATGCCAGCCCATGCTGCCCGATTTCATCGCAAGCCGGACCGGCCGATATGGCGTGCGCTCGTAAATCGCCTGTAACGGGAGCGCACTGGCCCTCCGGCCAAACCGCCGGTCTGCCTCCTGCAACGCCACAATATCGGCGTCGATCTCTTTGAGGACGGCAAGAATACGGTCGGGATCGCGACGACGATCAAGACCGATCGCCTTGCGAATGTTGTAACTGGCAAATCTGAGCTGCAAACGAACCGCCGCACTTTGGATAGTCTCAAGGCACTGAGATAGTGCGCGATGTGCAATGTGCAATTCGCCGCAGAACGGGCGGCGCAATTCAGGCTCAGGAGTTAACGCTCCTTGGTGGTGCTGAATCTGAGATCGGGATTGCGCTCTTCCTGATAGCCCACATCCCAGGCCGATTTGGCCAGGAAGACCGGATCCCCATCGCGGTCACGCGCAAGGTTGGACTTGTTGATATCGGCAAACGCATCCAACACGCTATCCTCGCCGGTCACCCATCGGGCGGTATCAAACGGTGCGGGTTCTAGCACGGCCTCAACCTTGTATTCGGCCTCCAGCCGCGAGATCAGCACTTCGAGCTGGAGCTGACCGACAACGCCGATAATCCACTGCGCGCCGATCTCCGGGTAGAACACCTGAATCACGCCCTCTTCAGACAGATCGTCGAGCGCTTTTCGCAATTGCTTGGTCTTAGTCGGATCCTTGAGCGCGATGCGCTGCAGGATTTCCGGCGCAAAATTGGGCAGCCCGGTAAAGCGGATCTCGTTCTTTTCGGAAAGTGTATCGCCAACACGCAACGTGCCGTGGTTGGGAATGCCGATGATGTCACCCGGCAGCGCGGTGTCAGCAATTTCGCGATCCTGCGCGAAAAACATGATCGGTGAATGAATAGCGATCGGTTTGCCAAGGCCAGACGGCGTCAGCTTCATCCCGCGTTTGAAAGTGCCCGAAACAAGCCGCATGAACGCGATCCGATCGCGGTGCTGCGGGTCCATGTTGGCCTGCACCTTGAAGATGAAACCAGACACTTCGCCCCGGTCAGGCGCGATTTCTCCGGCATCTGTCGGCTGGGGACGTGGCGGCGGCGCATAGCGGGCAATGGCATCGATCAGTTCGGCGACGCCAAAGTTCTTGAGAGCCGACCCGAAATAAACGGGCGTCAGATCGCCGCTGCGATAGGCATCAAGATCGAATTCGGGATAGCCAGCCTGCGCCAGTTCGACTTCTTCGGCAACGTCTTCCGGCAACGCCGCGCCTTCATCCACTTTGCCCAGAAACTCGCGGCTATCGCCTTCCGGGCGACTGACCCGGCCCGAGCCGATATCGAGAATGCCTTCAAACAGCCCGCCCATTCCGACCGGCCAGCTTTGCGGGCTGACATCAAGCGCGAGCATATCGGCCACTTCATCGAGCAGATCGAAACACGGGCGGCCTTCACGGTCCGCCTTGTTGATGAAGGTCATGATCGGCACGGAACGCAAGCGACACACTTCAAACAGCTTGCGCGTCTGCGGCTCGATGCCCTTGGCGGCATCAATCACCATGATCGCCGAATCGACCGCCGTGAGCGTGCGATAGGTATCTTCTGAAAAATCTTCATGCCCCGGCGTATCGAGCAGATTGAATGTAACAATATCGCCGTTTTCATACGTCTTTTCAAACGTCATCACCGAACTGGTGACCGAGATCCCACGTTGCTGCTCAATCTTCATCCAGTCAGACCGGGCGCGACGCGCATTGCCGCGCGCCTTCACTTCACCGGCAAGATGAATCGCGCCGCCCTGAAGCAACAGCTTCTCGGTCAGCGTCGTCTTACCCGCATCGGGATGCGAGATGATGGCGAATGTGCGGCGGTTCGATGTCATGCGCGAAGCGTCGCACCCTGCTTGGCCGCAGCTGCGGTGATCCGGTCCGAAATCGCTTTCAGATCGTCCTCGGTATAGCTTTTCTCACCCGGCTGGAGCGTAACCTCGATCGCCAGCGATTTTTGGCCTTCGGGCACGCCCTGACCCCGAAAATCATCAAACAGACGCGCGGCAACGATGTTTGCCTTATCCGCGCTGGCAACAACACGAACCAGATCGCCCGCTGGCAGATCATTCGCCACAAGGAACGCAAAGTCGCGCGTCACGGCCTGCAAAGCAGGCGGCGCATATTGTGAACGGGCAAAGCCGGATGCGGCTTTCCGGCCCGGAATCGCGTCCAGAAACACCTCCGCGGCGGCCACCGGCACATCGATATCAAATTGTCTGAGCGTGGTCGGGTGAAGCATACCGAAGCGCGCCAGCACGTTCTTTGGCCCCAGCCGCAATGTCGCGGACTGGCCGGGATGAAATTGCGGGCCGGCATCGCCCATCACCTGCAATTTGTCGGCTCGCGCGCCCGCTTCGCTCAGCAAAGCCAGCGCTTCGGCCTTGGCATCGTAGGCATCGAACGAAGCGGCTTTGCCCGATGCCCAGCCGCGTGCCGATTTTTCGCCAGCCAGCACCAGCCCCAGTGTCAGCCGCTCATCGCTCGCCCCGCCCTCACCGCGAAGATACCGCCGCCCGACTTCGAACAGCCGCAGGCCCGCCGCGCCGCGATCGACATTGCGTTTTGCCGCCGCCAGCAATCCCGGCAAAAGCGAGGGGCGCATGGCCTTCATCTCTTCGCTGATCGGATTGGCGAGAGTCCACACACCGCCTTCCCCTTCGGCAAATGCCGCTGCATCGGCTTCGGGGATGAACGACCATGTCACCGCTTCGTGCATGCCGCGCGCAGCAGCCGCGCGGCGCACGCGGCGCTCCAGTTTCTGGGCAGGTGTCGCCGTTGGCCGGGCCACGCCGGGATCGCGCGGGAGCGGAACGCTCTCGATTGCATCAAGCCCGTGAATACGGATCACTTCCTCGACGATATCGGCCGCGCCTTCAATATCGGGCCGCCAGCCGGGCACCGTGATATTCCAGCGTTCACCCGATTCAACGGCAAAGCCCAGTTCGCCAAGGATACGCTGCTGTTCTTCCGGCGCGATAACCACGCCGCCCAGCCGCTCAACCAGCGTTGGATCGAACGACACAACTTTCGCATCGGCTGGCGGCGTTCCCGCGCGCACCACTTCTGACGCTTCGCCGCCGCATGTTGTAAGTATGAGATCGGTCAGCAAGGCAAGGCCATCATCCAGAAACGCCGGATCGACACCGCGCTCAAAACGTTGGCGCGCATCGGACGTGAGGTTGAGCTTGCGCCCGGTCGCCGCGATGTGTTCCGGGTCGAAATAGGCTACTTCGAGCAGCACGTCTGTTGTCGTATCGGTGCAGCCAGAGTGTTCGCCGCCCATAATGCCCGCAATATCATGCACGCCGCCATCGTCCGCGATCACAGTCATCCCCGGATCGAGCGCGTATTCTTTCTCGTTCAGCGCAAGAACTTTCTCACCTGCCTGCGCCTTGCGCGCGACCACCGGCCCCGAAAGCTTCGCCAGATCATAGGCATGGCCGGGCCGGCCACACGCCAGCATAAGATAGTTCGTGCAATCGACCAGCGCGCTGATCGGGCGCTGTCCTGCATCGATCAGCCGACGCTGCATCCAGTCTGGCGACGGGCCATTCCGGACACCGCGAATTACGCGCCCGAAGAAAGCAGGGCAGCCAGCCGGATCATCGGTGCGGATTTCAACGGGGCAAGGGTATGTTCCCGGAATATCGGGAATCGCGGCGGGCCTGAACGAGCCCATGCCAACCGCCGCAAGATCTCTGGCAATTCCGACCACACCCATGCAATCCGGGCGATTGGGCGTGATCGCGATGTCGAATACCGGGCTTGTGCTCTGATATTCCGCGAAATTTGCGCCGATCGGCGCATCTGCTGGCAGTTCGATGATGCCTTCGTGATCGTCGCCCTGTTCCAGTTCGCGGGCGGAACACATCATCCCGTTCGATTCCACCCCGCGCAGCGAAGCCTTTTTCAGCGTCATCCCATTGGAAGGGACAACCGCGCCTGCCAGCCCAAGCACGCCAACCATCCCGGCCCGCGCATTGGCCGCGCCGCACACGACCTGCGACGCCTCGCCGGTTCCGGCATCGACGGACAATACCTGCAATTTATCGGCATCGGGGTGGCGCTCGGCGCTCAGCACTTTCGCGACGCGAAAACCTACAAGTGTTTCGGCCGGGTCTTCGATCCCTTCAACTTCAAGGCCTACGGCATTGAGCGCAGCCGCGATTTGCGCAACCGATGCGCTGGTATCGAGATAGTATTTCAGCCATTCGAGCGAGAATTTCATCTGTCAGTCCTCCCCGCTTCAGGCCGGTGTGCCGACGCCAGCCGACAAAGTCGGAGCGTCAAGCGCGGAAAAGCCATAATGCGAAAGCCAGCGCACATCGCCGTCGAAGAACGCGCGCAGATCGTTCATTCCGTATTTCAGCATCGCCAGCCGGTCGACACCGACGCCGAACGCAAAGCCCTGCCATTCATCGGGATCAAGCCCACCGGCGATCAGCACGTTACGATTGACCATGCCCGATCCCAAAAGCTCCATCCACGAATGACCCGCATCATCGCCGCTGCCGCCAACCACACGGCGGCCATCGACGAACGAGAAGCCGGTATCGACTTCCACCGACGGCTCGGTGAACGGGAAATAGCTTGGCCGCAGGCGCAATACGATATCGTCACGTTCAAAGAATGCCTTGAGCAGGGTTTCAAGCGTCCATTTCAGATGGCCAAGATGAATGTCCCTGTCGATCACCAGACCTTCGATCTGATGGAACATCGGCGTGTGCGTCGCATCGCTGTCTGATCGATAGACCCGGCCCGGGGCAATGATCCGCAGCGGCGCGCCCTGATCGAGCATTGTGCGGATCTGCACCGGCGACGTGTGGGTGCGCAGCAGCATTTCGCGATCCTGGGCATCGCGATCGGGGAAATAGAACGTGTCGTGCATCGCCCGCGCCGGGTGGCTCTCGGGCATGTTGAGCGCGGTGAAATTGTGCCAGTCATCCTCGATTTCCGGGCCAGACGCGACGGCAAATCCGAGATCGGCAAAAATCTCCGCCAGTTCGTCCATGACTTGTGCAATCGGATGGACAGAGCCGGTGGGCGCGTCCGGGGCAGGCAGCGAAAGATCGATTGTCTGTTCGGCCAGCTGCGCCGCCAGCGCCGCCACTTCGAGAGCATCCTTGCGCGCCGCGATCGCATTGCTAACGGTTTCGCGCAGCCCATGAATCTCCGGGCCTTTTTCCTTGCGCTCTTCCGGCGTCATCTTGCCGAGTGTTTTCAGCAGGCCGGAAACCGAACCCTGTTTGCCCAGAAATTCAACCCTCAGGGCTTCCAGTGCATCCAGATCGGCGGCGCTTTCAATCCGCGCCTGCGCCTCGCGCCCGGTTTGTGCATAGTCCACTTGAAATTCGCCTCGCCCAGATGGTGCCACCAGTTGATCTCAAGCGGCGGTCCTTAGGGGTGAACCGGGCGAATCGCAACGTGCAGTCGCTCACTTGCCGGTGCGGAGATCGGGCACCCATTCCCAATCGCGCGAACCGTTGTCCAGTTCTCGCACGTATCTGTCACGTTCCCGCAGTGCGACCGCAAGAATCGGTTTGGGCAACCCGGCGTATTCTCTTGGCGTCATCCCCATGAACTGCTTGAAATCGCGGACAAACTGCGCCTGATCGTGATAACTCTCATCAATCGCCCTGATCCACTTGAGCTTTGGATCGACCGTGAACAGGGAAAGGCTGCGCAAAAAGCGCTGGCGGCGAAGAAGCATCTTTGGCGTGAAGCCAAAATGGACTTTGCACAATCTTTCAAGTTTTCTGCGGCTTAAGCCAAGATGCTCCGCGAAATCGCTTACCGTATGAAACCCGGGATCAAGGCATGCCATATACACTTGGCGAACAAGCGGCTCTTCTGGTTTAGGATCACCAAGAAGCCCGGCGAAGAACTTTTCAAGCCGCGCGAACTCCGCTTTGTCGTCGCCATCTCCCGTGAACACAGACGCAGGCAGATCGCGAAACCGTTCGAATGCCGGATGCCCGTTTGCATCAAAAACGCCATTTGCAAAGTCGAAGGCGGGAAGGCCTACGAACTGGTCCCAGCCAAGCGGGCTCAGCACGGCCCCCCACTGCCGGGCCGATCCGATGCTCATTCTCGTCTCTTCGATCAAAGGCCCGGCCACGATGAAGTTTGTGCCGGAAACCCGCTTGCCTGACCGGCTTTCGACTAACGGTTCATCGCCATCATATATCCGCAATGTCGCCCATTCAGGGAAAATCGTGTCTTCGACCTGGCCACTATACGACTCGTCCCCACCACGTTCTTCAGCTTCTGAAACTATCGTTTCAAGGAAATAGTATCGTATGAAATACTCAGACAGGGCAGGTGATGGCGCGTAAAACCGAATTTTGATTTCGTATAACTCAAGCACGCCAAAATCCGCCAGAAAACGCTACGGTGGCGTACTAAATACTGGCAATAAAAGGACAATGCAAGCAAAGGGCGCGAACAGAAATTCTGACCGCGCCCTTTGTAATTAATGTTAGGTTAAGAATTGATCGCTTGCTGAATTATGAATCAAGCGCTTTCTTTGCCTGTGCAATAACCGTCGAGAACACGGCGCTTTCATTCATCGCCAGATCGGCCATCGTCTTGCGATCAAGTTCGATCCCGGCAAGCTTGGTGCCGTGAATGAATTGCGAATATGTCAGGCCTTCAGCCCGAACCGCCGCATTAATGCGCTGAATCCAGAGCGCGCGGAAATTGCGCTTTTTAACCTTGCGGTCGCGATACGCATACTGGCCGGCCTTTTCGACAGCCTGGCGCGCGATGCGGATAGTATTCTTGCGGCGACCGCGATAGCCTTTGGCCTGATCCAGAAGCCGCTTGTGTTTGGTGCGTGTGGTGACGCCGCGTTTGATGCGAGCCATTTAGCAGTACTCCTGAGAATTACTTGAGGCCGTAGGGCGCCCATTTCTTGATGGTCTTCGCGTCCTGTTCCGAAATGACATCGGTGCCGCGATTCTGACGGATGTACTTGCCGTTGTGGCTGATCAGCCGGTGGCGCTTGCCGGCCACGCCGTGCATCACCTTGCCGGTTGCGGTGATCTTGAAGCGCTTCTTCACACCGCTCTTGGTCTTCAGTTTGGGCATTTTCGTCTCCTTTGTCAGGGACACGTCCAACCAGCCCTGGCAGCCCTTTCAGCCAGGCCGGTCGCTCGATTCCGTGTCTGTGAAGGGCGCGCGTTTAGTGCGGACGCGGGCAAAAGGCAAGAACTTGCTGCGGCCCTTGCCAAACGATCAGTGTCGCGCCGATGCAAACGAGGTCAAACCATGTTCGCCAAGCCACGCGGCGAAGTCTCCTCCCGGAATTGCCTTCGCGTTTTGAGGGATCCGCTGGTTGAAGCGATAGGTCTGCGCCTTCAGGCCTTTCCCGTCCTCTCCAAAGGCGGTCACCGATTCGCGTATGTAGAGCGAATTTCGCGGGCTGCCAGGATGGTAATCCTCATAGTCGTCCATGCGGGCAAGATCGCTTTCGCTAAAACCCGCGCGCGCGACATAAAGCATGCCGTGAACCATACCGCCTCCCGGCAACAAAGCAGGATACCAGCCTTTGGGAGTTGGAATGGCATGCAGACTTCCGGCCAGAGTCGCCGCGCCGACGGAGCGCAACCTGGCATGGATCATGCGCGCGACAGGATTGGTATGGCCTGCAACCAGTGTGCCGTAGAAGAAGAAACGCATCGCTTTCATTGTCCGTCCGGCTCTGCCAAGAGATGATCACTTCTGCAATCGCGACAAAGAACAGGTATATATGGCTATCGTTCACACATACGACATGACAGCAAACCCCGGCAGCGAAGCCGCACTGGGTGAGGCGCTGGGCGCGCTGGCCGAGGCGGTAAAGACCATCGCCGGATCGCAGGGCGCAACCGTGCTGCAGGACCGCACAGACGCAAAACACTTTCTGTTCCTTGAATTCTGGGACAACGAAGATTCGCGCAAGGCAGCAGGCTCGCAACTGCCCAAGGACGTGATGGGGCGCATTATGGGCGCGGTTGGCGGACCACTGAAAATGGCGGATTTTGATCGGATTGCGGGATAATCCGCCGCGCGCCCGTGTCACGCGCGATCAATGATCGCACGCCAGCGCTTCGATAACATCTTCCAGCCGCGCGGAATCGCCCAGCGCCAGCACATGCCCATCCGATCCGGCATGAAGCGGATCGCCAACCCAGTCACACATCGTTCCGCCCGCGCCTTCCATGATAGGCACCAGCGCGGCCCAGTCATAAAGCTGAAGCCCGGCCTCACACACCAGATCGAGATGGCCTGAAGCGACCAGCCCGTAATTATAACAGTCGCCGCCCATCATCATGCGTTTGTGATCGGTGCGCGCGGCGAGCGCCATGAAGTGGCCGCCATCGTGATCGTCAAAATAGTGCGGCCCGGTGGTCGCCAGCGTCGCATCGGAAAGTTGGCGGCAGGGTCGTGTCCTGACCGGCGCGCCGTTGAATGTCGTCGCCACCCCGCTCGCGCCGATCCAGCGTTCGCCCAGAATCGGCTGGTCGATCACGCCAAGCACCGGAAAACCATCGACCAGCAAGGCGATCAGCGTCCCGAAGATGGGCCGCCCAGCCAGAAACGAAACCGTGCCGTCAATCGGATCGAGCACCCAGCTGCGGCCCGAGCTGCTGTCTTGGGTGCCGAACTCTTCGCCAATCACGCCATCGCGCGGCGCTTCGGCCGTAAGGATGCGCCGCATCGCCTCTTCCGCTTCGCGATCGGCAATCGTGACAGGCGTAGCATCGCCCTTGCGCTCCGATACAAGGCCAGAGCGGAAATGCGGACGAATAACTTCACCGGCGGCATCGGCCAGCCGCATGGCAAGCGCGATGTCGTTTTCCAGCTTCATTCGGAAAACCCGGTCACAGCCACACGCTCAGTCAAACAGACTGGAAACGGAGCTTTCATCGGCGATGCGGCGGATGGCCTCGCCCAGCAGCGGCGCGATCGTGAGAATGCGGATCCGGTCCGAATCGTTCGCGGCATCGGTGGCGAGGATCGAATCGGTGATGACCAGTTCCTTGAGCGCGGAACCGTTTACGCGGGCCACCGCGCCGCCTGAAAGCACCCCGTGCGTGATATAGGCGGTCACGCTTTTCGCGCCTTCATCAAGCAGCGCCTGCGCCGCATTGCAAAGTGTGCCGCCCGAATCGACGATATCGTCAATCAGGATGCAGGCCTTGTCGGTCACATCGCCGATGATGTTCATCACTTCAGACTGGCCCGGCTTGTCGCGGCGTTTATCGACGATTGCGAGCGGCGCATTATCCAGCCGCTTGGCCAGCGCGCGCGCCCTGACCACGCCGCCCACATCGGGCGAAACCACGGTCAAGTCCTGATCACCGTAACGCGCCTGAATATCGGCCGCCATCACCGGCGCGGCATACAGATTATCAGTCGGGATATCGAAGAAGCCCTGAATCTGGCCAGCATGCAGATCGACCGACAGCACGCGATCAGCCCCCGCCTCGGTGATCAGGTTGGAAACAAGCTTTGCCGAAATCGGCGTGCGCGGCCCCGGCTTACGGTCTTGCCGGGCATAACCGAAATAGGGAACAACCGCGGTGATTCGCTTGGCCGATGCGCGGCGCAGCGCATCGATGCAGATCAGCAGCTCCATCAGATTGTCGTTCGCCGGAAAGCTTGTCGGCTGAACGATGAACACGTCTTCACCGCGCACGTTTTCGTGAATCTCGACGAAAATCTCTTCGTCGGCGAATCGCCGCACGCTGGCATCGGTCAACGGCAGTTCAAGATAGCCTGCAACCGCCCGCGCCAGCGGCAGATTGCTGTTGCCCGCCATGATCTTCATTGCGCTGCCCTTCCCCGATACACCCGCGTCTGCGCCCGGCTCTAGCCGAGCGTCATGCGAATGCAACATGCAGCTGCGGAATTTCCCCCGCGCTGCCCCGGCAGCACGACTCAAACAGGCGCTATGCGCAAATCAGATTGCGCGTTCAATCGCCAATTCTGTGTTCGCCCTTGACCCAGCGAACCGTGCCCGAAGACGCGCGCATCACAACGCTGTTGGTTGTCATTCTGCCATTGCGCAAATGCTTTACGCCGTCCAGCAACGAACCATCGGTGACGCCCGTGGCGGCAAAAATGCAATCGCCTTTGGCAAGGTCTTCCAGCTTGTAGATCCGGTTGAGATCTTCGATTCCCCATTTACGCGCGCGCGCGCGTTCGTCTTCGTTACGGAATGTCAGCCGCCCCTGGAACTGGCCGCCGACACAGCGCAAGGCAGCAGCAGCCAAAACGCCTTCCGGCGCGCCGCCCGATCCCATGTAAAGATCGATGGTCGTGTCCTCGTCCGTAACCGCGATAACCCCGGCGACATCCCCGTCGGGAATAAGCTGAATGCCGCAGCCGATGGCGCGCAACTCGGCAATGAGATCGGCATGACGCGGACGATCGAGCACGCATACGATGATCTGGTTGGGCCTGACGCCTTTTGCCTTGGCAACTGCCTCGACATTCTCCGTCGGGCTCTTCGAAAGATCGATAACATCCTTGGGATAGCCCGGCCCAACCGCCAGCTTGTCCATGTAAACATCAGGCGCATTGAGCAGACAGCCCTCCTCCGCAGCAGCCAGCACGGCCAGCGCATTCGGCCCCGCCTTCGCGGTGATCGTTGTGCCTTCCAGCGGATCAAGCGCGATATCGATCTTCGGCCCGGTCCCCGGTGCACCGCCCACCTTTTCGCCAATGTACAGCATCGGCGCTTCATCACGTTCGCCTTCACCGATCACCACGGTGCCATCCATGTAAAGCTGGTCAAATGCCTTGCGCATGGCTTCCACCGCAGCAGCATCGGCGGCTTTTTCATCGCCGCGTCCGATCAGGCTGGATGCCGCGACGGCCGCCGCTTCGGTAACGCGTACCATTTCAAGTACAAGGGCACGGTCAAGAGCGTTGCTGGCTTGGGCTTTCGTCATCGTTTGAATGTGCTCCTTGGGTTAATGCTTTTGCCCGGAGATAAAACGCCGGACCGTTCACTGTCGATTAAACAGCACCGGCCGGAATGTCGAGCAGCGGCTGCCTGCATTATTGGCCTTCGCCATCTAGGCAGGCATCAAGGCATATTGATGACGCACCACGGATATGGTGCGCTGCAACTCAGCTGCCCAGTATCTGCATCACCAGCGGCTCCGCAGTGAGACTGTCGGACCCTTCAAGCAAAGAGATCGCAGCGCTCACCGCCGATTCGGGCCCATCATGCGTGACCATCGCGATAATCACTTCGCCACCCTCTTCGGCCCGGCCATGCTGAATCAGGCTTTCAATCGAAACCCCCGCATCGCGCATCGCCGCCGTGATCTCCGCCAGAACACCTGGCCGGTCCGGCACGGTGAACCGCAAATAGGCCCGTCCCGTCCGGTGCCCGGTCAACGCACGCGGCATCGCTTCAAGTTCATCAACCGGCATCGCGAAAGCGGCTCCGCGTTCACCCCTGGCGACATCTATGATATCTGCAACAACCGCGCTGGCAGTCGGCCCATCGCCCGCACCCGCGCCCTGAAACAGCAGCCGCCCCATGAAATTGCCTTCTGCGACAACCGCATTCGTAGCACCGTCAACATGCGCAAGCGGATGATCGACCGGCACGAGATGCGGACGGACACGCTGAAACAACCCTGCTCCGCTGCCGGCGGTATCAATCTCGGTCATGCCGATCAGCCTGATGACATAGCCAAGCGCGCGTGCCTGCGCGATATCCGCGGCCTTGATCCGGGAAATACCGGACACATCGACAGCATCAAAGTCCAGTCGCGCACCGAACCCGATTGAAGCCAGGATCGCCAGCTTGTGCGCGGCGTCAATTCCCTCAATATCGAATGTCGGATCGGCCTCGGCATAACCAAGCCGCTGGGCATCGGCCAGCACGTCGCCAAAATCGCGTCCCGTAGCCTCCATGGTGGAGAGGATATAATTGCAGGTCCCGTTGAGGATCCCGTAGACCCGCTCAATCGCATTCGCCGCCGCGCCTTCGCTCAGCCCTTTGACAACCGGAATGCCACCCGCAACCGCCGCCTCGAACTTAAGCGCAATACCGGCCTGCTCGGCATCCGACGCAAGTTCAAGGCCATGATGCGCAATCATCGCCTTGTTCGCCGTGACCAGCGATTTGCCTTGCGCAATCGCATTGCGGGCGAGCGCCAGGGCCGGCCCGTCCGAGCCGCCGACCAGTTCCACAACCACATCCACGTCGTCACGCGCGGCAAGCACGACAGGGTCATCTTCCCACGCATAACACGCAAGATCGACACCTCTGTCCTTAGTGCGATCGCGCGCGCTGACCGCGGTGATCGCAATTGGTCTGCGTGCCCTGCGCGCGATCAGCTCTGCGTTGGTTTCGATCAGCCGGATCACGCCGGTTCCAACCGTGCCTAATCCTGCAAGGGCAATCTTGAGCGGTTCAGCCATCAAACTTCCTTTCGCCAGCGCGCCCTAGTTCAGGCACCGGCGGCTGGCCAGAGGATTTTCCGCTGACCAAACGGCGATCGCGGCAGTCTTAGGGTCGGGCTCTGCGGCAGGCGCCAAGTTCTCCCAGCACCAGACGATAGTCTGTCAGGGCCTGACGGCGATCGGCCGGGCTGGATGAAAGGTTCGCAGCGGCGGAAATGGAATTGGGCAGAAAGCATGCCAGCCGATACCAGGCAAAGGTTTCCGGCTGCGGCGGATTGCCGATATCGGCCACAAGCTCGGAAAACGACGCGCCCCAGGCAAGCGGATATCCGGGCCGGTGCTGCACGGTTATGGAAGCCGCCGAGCCATCGGCGGTGTTCAGGAACACCTGCGTCTCGCCTTCTCCTGCCAGATTGCCGGGGACATGGATGATTTCCCTTACCCCGGTTACTTTACCCGGCGCATCGGGCGACAGTTTCTCTGTCAGGATAGCGCGCACCGTCTGTTCGGTCTGTTCATCGTAAAGAACCTGCGCGTCAGTCGCCACAAGTTGCAATTCGCCGGGCCTGCCGGGCACAGGCCGGGCAAAGACGAGCACTTCCTTTTTTGCGATCGCCGGCGGGCGTCCGCGATGATCGAGCGGAAGATCGACCAGATAGACAAGCGATTCCCCAAGCGGAACCGTGCCAGCCAGCAGCGACCGCGTTTTAGCCTTAACGAAATAGCGCCCTTGGCCTGCCTTCAAACCCGGTGCTCTTTCGTCTTTCACGCGGGCCAGTTTGCGCACTTGCGCGCGCAGGACCAACTCAGCCGAATCAGACAGGTCTGCAAGATCGGCATATGTCGGTCGCGGCGTTGAGATAGACTCAGCTTCTCTCGCGAAAACCGGCTGTAATTGCAGCGCGAACAGCAGCGCGGCTACGCCCGGCACTAAACATCTGATAGTCCGCATGACCCCAAACTCCTTGTTATTACGCGGATTTCCCTGCCGTTTGCCAAAATCTCGATCAGCGCGTTGCGATCCATTTGACCTTGTATTGCCTGAATCGGCAATGAATTTCGGCAGTGCCGATAAAGCGTTGCGTGTGTGAACCTTCGCGGCTAAAGCGGTGAGGGTTTTGGGATAAAACACAAGAATTCACAGTCCCAGGAAGCATGGTCTGGGCCGTTTGGCCCAAGAGACCGGACACCAGCCGTCAGGGTGGTAAATTTTGGGCTTATCCATGGGCTTTAACTGTTCATGGGTGCCAAGGAACACGTTCCTGGCACAAGGAAGATGGAGTGATGCGTCTGAATGGCTTACGCTGACCAATCGATGAGCGGCAATCGTATTGCCGTCCTTGTCATCGTTGCCCTTCTTCATCTGCTTCTCATCTATGGTCTGGTGACAGGCCTTGCGTATGAGGCAACGAAGAAGGTTATCAAAAGGGTAACGACTGTAGATATCGAAGAAGAAGTTAAGAAGGAGGAGGAACCACCGCCACCTCCCGAAGAAGTATTCACGCCGCCGCCGCCTGTTGCGCCGCCAGTGAAGATCGAAGTGGCAACTACGCCGCCGCCGATCCAGACGACGCCGACACCGCCGCCTCCGGCGCCGGTTGTTATCGCGCCGCCAGCCCCGGTTCCGCCGCCGCCACCGCCGCCCAAGCCGGCTACGCCGCGCAACAACCCGGGCACATGGGCGACGCCGAACGACTATCCGTCCCGCGCCCTGCGTGAGGAACGCGAAGGCACAACCTCGTTCCGGGTCACGATCGACGATCGCGGGCGCGTTGCGAACTGCGAGGTTACCGCTTCCAGCGGTCACGCCGACCTGGACGCGGCAACCTGCAAGAACGTGACTCGCCGGGCCCGTTTCCGGAAACCGAGTGACGGCTACGGGAATACTTACAGTAACCGGGTTCGTTGGGTTATCCCGGATTAATCAATCGCCTTGAGCAGGGCGTCAACCCCCGCAAAAGGCCAGTTTCAGTTTTGTTTTTGAGAGGAGCATTCGCATGCTTATTGTTGATATCCTTGTCGCCGCCGGAGAAGCAGCGCCGCAGAATAAATTTGGCTTCATGGAAGCGCTTGAGCAAGGTGGCTTCGTTGCATACGCCACTGTCGCTATTCTTGGCGTTATGTCTTTCGGCTCGTTCTACATCCTTTTCACCAAGTGGATCGAACAGTCGAAAGTGATGCGCCAGGGCCGGGAAATGCGCAAAAGTTTCTGGCAGGCGGCAACGCTGAAAGACGGTGCCAACAAGCTCGACAAGAACAGCGCATGGCGCCAGATCGTCGACGACGGCCTGCTTGCTGAAGAAAAATCGCAGAAGATGAAAGACGCAACCGAAGCGCATGACTGGCTGCACGGCTCGCTTGCCCGTTCGGAAGCGACAATCAACAGCCGCCTTGCCGCCGGCCTGCCGTTCCTTGCAACGGTTGGCGCTACATCGCCGTTCATCGGTCTGTTCGGAACGGTTGTCGGCATCTATCGCGCACTGATTAACATCGGCATCGCTGGCTCGGCATCGATCGACAAGGTTGCCGGCCCGGTCGGTGAAGCTCTCATCATGACCGCGCTCGGCCTGCTCGTCGCTGTTCCCGCCGTGCTTGCATACAACTATCTGCAGGCCCGCAACAAGCGCATCGCCGAAACGCTGACCGGCTTCTCGACCGACATTCTCGCCAACCTCAGCTCGGGCGGTACGGTCAAGCCTGCCATTCCTGGCGCCCCCGCCAAGCCTGCGGCCAAGCCCGCTGCGCCTGCGGCTGCCGCCGTCAAGAAGTAAGCGGTGTCATGGCGCGCGCTTGCGATAGTGAAGCGCGCTGCCAGAAGTCGGGTATGGACGCGGCGGATCGCACTCAAACATGCATCCGCCGTCCCTCCCGGAAGGCATTACAAGGGTTAGGATAGAATTATGGCAATGTCAGTTGGCGGCGAAGGCGGAGACGAAACGCCGATGTCGGAAATCAACACCACGCCGCTTGTCGACGTGATGCTGGTTCTGCTGATCATCTTCCTCATCGCAGTCCCGATCGCCATTCAGACGATTGAGAAACTGCGCATCCCGATCTTCGCGTCGGTCGAATCAAAGGATAAGGTGGAAAACCTGTTGCTTACCGTTTCGACCACCGATGCAGGAGGGCGAAGCGCAGGCGAGCCGGGCTATGAAGGCGCATCACGCTTTGGCCAGTGCCGGGTGTATTTCAACAATATCACGCCGGTCGATGCTGAAGAGCTGCGCGAGCAGGCATTCAAGCGACTTGATGCGATTGTAAAACGCGAAGGTGGACCAGAAGCGCTTCGGGCCAGCCCCGAAAAAGTGCCGCAAGTGCATATCCGCGCAGACATCAACGCACCCTGGCGCTGTGTAGCCGGTGCAATCTACAACGTGCAGATTTCCGGCTATCCCACGGTCGGTTTCATCTCGAACCCGGTTGATCCGAACGCCTGACGCGGCGGATTTCTTCGGAAAAGCTAAGGAGTATTTCCCATGGCAATGTCAGGCGGCAAGGACGATGGATCGCCGATGATGGAAATGAACACGACGCCGCTTATCGACGTCATGCTCGTTCTTCTCATCATGTTCATCATCACCATCCCCGTGGCGACGCACTCGGTCGATATCGATCTTCCGGTGGCAAACGATCAGAACAATCCGCCTCCCGACGTGGACCCGGTCAAGAACAAGGTCGTGCTTACAGCGGACAACAAGATTCTCTGGAATGGAGAAGAAGTCTCCGACGGCCAGTTGCTCGGACTTCTCAAGGAATCGCTGACGTTCGCGGTTGAGCCGGAACTTCAGTTTGAGCCGGAAGAGAACGCGGCTTATGATCTCGCGGCAAAAGTGCTCAATCTTATCAAGGGCTCTGAAGTCACGAAATTCGGTTTTGTCGGGAATGAGAAATACGCGAATTTCGACAAGTAACGAAAAAGATCAAAAATCAATCGGAAGGGGCGGGAATTTTCCCGCCCTTTTCTGTTGGCGCAGCCTTCACGCGGATAAGCTCAAACTCATCTGGCGAGTGAATGAATAGCTCTGCACGAGCCAGGCCGATCGCATCAGTCATCGGGCCGCATCGCCAGAGCGGCAAGGCTTTCCGCCTCAATCAGCAGCTCATCATCCGCCTGACCCGATGGCAGCGCTTCCCGGCCGATCATAGACAGCACGGGAACCGAAAGCGGACTGATCCTATCCAGCTGCATATGGTCAATCTCGCCTTCCGCGCGTTCAAGAACCCTGGCGATGCGCTCAACATCGGTCATCCGCGCGCGGGCGTCCGCCCAGGCGGCCTGAAGCAGCACATGATCGGGCTCATACTTGCACAACACATCATAGATCAGGTCGGTCGAGAACGTGACCTGGCGGCCAGACTTGCGCTTTCCCGGGTGCTGGCGCTCAATCAGTCCGCCAATCACGGCTACTTCGCGAAAGGCGCGACGCAGCAGATACGATTGCTGCACCCAGTCAACAAATTCATGCGTCACGATGTCCGGCGAAAGCAGCGCCGCAGGATCGTCAACCGGCCTTAGCCCCCAGACGGCCAGTGCATAATCGTTCGCGACAAAGCCCATCGGCCCGAGATTGCTGTCCTCCATGCGCCGGGTAATCAGCATTCCAAGCGACTGGTTCGCGTTCCAGCCTTCAAACGTATAGTAAGTCGTATAGGCCAGTTCGTTATGCGGGAAACTTTCGACCAACAGCTGGCCCGGTGCGGGTAAGCGAGACCGCCAGTCCTGCATTTCAAGCCACTCGCGCACATCATCCGGGAACAGCGCCCAACCGGCCCTGTCTGCCAGCAGTTCGCGCACGCGATCCGCAAGATGTGACGTGATCGGAAGCCGCTGCCCCATATAGCTTGGTATCATCGCGGATCGTTTCGCCGCCCGAACGATCAGTTCAAGATCGCGCAGGCTCTCAACCTCCAGATCCATGCCGGCAAACCGGAAGGTGTCGCCCGGCTCCAGCCCGGCGCCGAAATTCTCTTCCACCCTGCCAAGCGAACGCCCGTTGCGAAACCGCACGTCGAGCATCTCGGCGTCAACGATAATCCCCGCGTTCAGGCGGTGCCGGGCCGCCACCTGCGGGTGCGCGAGCCGCCATATGCCTGATGTCTCGCGGACGATGCGGCGAAACCGGTCATAGGCGCGCAGCGCATATCCGCCCGTCGCCACAAATTCCAGAACGCGCGCGAATGTCTGTGCATTCACCCAGCGATACGTTTGCGAGGAACGGACTTCCGCAAGAAAGGCGGTTTCGTCGAAAGGCCCCGCGCAGGCCCGGGCCATGACGTGCTGCGCCAGCACATCCAGCCCGCCGGGTCGAAACACCTCGCCATCCTGCTGGTGTTGCTGAACCGCTTGCAAGGCAGCCATGGCTTCCAGAAACTCAAACCGGTTGCCCGGTACCAGCATCGCCCGGCTTGGCTGGTCCAGCCGATGATTTGCGCGCCCGATCCGTTGCAACAGGCGCGATGAGCCTTTTGGCGCGCCCATTTGCACAACCAGATCGATATCGCCCCAGTCGACACCCAGGTCGAGGCTGGCCGTGCATACCAGCGCGCGCAGATCGCCCCGCGCCATCGCAGCCTCAACCTTGCGCCGTGCCTCTTTCGACAGCGATCCATGATGGATGGCGATCGGCAGATTATCGTCGTTCGCGTCCCACAATCGTTCAAACGTCAGTTCGGCCAGAAACCGGGTGTTGGTGAACACAAGCGTGGTGCGATGCCGTTTGATCTGCTCATAAATTTGCGG
Organism: uncultured Sphingomonadaceae bacterium; assembly: GCA_947258815.1. Lineage (GTDB taxonomy): Bacteria > Pseudomonadota > Alphaproteobacteria > Sphingomonadales > Sphingomonadaceae > Novosphingobium. The sequence continues at coordinate 9,728 of CAMYJW010000020.1, read as the reverse complement.
GATCGCCCAGGTGGCCGCATGGCCGCTCCACGGAACCCGCTCACCTTGCGGGAGCAGGACCGAAACCTCGGGCGCGGCGCCGGTATCGCCTTTCACAAGCGCAACGGTTTCGATCTGCCCTTCCGGCGCAAGCCAGCCGCGAAACGCATCTGTATTTGCCACTGTCGCCGAGAGCGCAACGCGCCGCATTTGCGGCGCAAGCGCCTGCAGACGGGACAACGAAAGCGTCAGCAGATCTCCGCGTTTGCCCGTTGCGAAGGCATGAACCTCATCGATCACGATCCGTTCAAGCCCGGCAAACAATTCCGCGCTTTCGGGATAGCTCAGCAACAAGGAGAGCGATTCAGGCGTTGTCAGCAAGACATGCGGCGGGCGGGCGCGTTGCCGGGCCTTGCGTTCCGAAGGCGTGTCGCCGCTGCGGGTTTCCACCTTGATCGCCAGCCCGAGATCGGCGATCGGCGCGATCAGATTGCGCTGCACATCATGCGCCAGCGCTTTCAGGGGTGAAACGTAAAGGGTGTGCAACCCCTCTGGAGCCGGCGCGCCGTTCAGGCGGGATGGGCAGAATTCGGCCAGAGTGGGCAGAAACCCCGCCAGCGTCTTGCCCGCACCCGTATCGGCCACCAGCAGCGCATGTTGCCCCACATCCGCCGCCGCCAGCATATCAAGCTGATGCTGGCGCACATTCCAGCCACGACCGGCAAACCAGTCAGCAATCTCGGGGGGAAGTCTTGCAGCCGGCAACACTCCCTCCCCGGCAACGTGCTGTTTAGTGCCCCGCCTGCTCACCGCGTTCGAGGCCGGAGGCGGCAAGCTGTTCGTCGATCTGCGCCATCAGCCGATCCAGCCCTTCCTGGCTATCGCTTTCCGCCCGCGCGACAAGCACATCCTGCGTGTTCGAGGCGCGCAGCAGCCACCAGCCATCCGCAGTGGTTACGCGCACACCATCGGTATCGTTTACCTCTGCATCGGTGCCTGACAGCCGCTCTTTCACTTCATCGATCGCGGCAAACTTGCGGGCTTCGTCAACCTGAAAGCGCATTTCGGGCGTATTGAGCATATCGGGCATCTCGCCGCGCAGTTGCGTTACCGTTTTGCCAAGGCGCGATGATGCCGCCATCAGCCTGACAGCAGCGTAGAGCGCGTCATCATACCCATAATATTCATCGGCGAAGAACACATGACCGCTCATTTCACCTGCAAGCGGTGAGCCTGTTTCCTTCATTTTGGATTTAATCAGGCTGTGTCCGGTCTTCCACATCAACGGCTTTCCGCCCTGGCTGGAAACCTGATCGAACAATGCCCGTGACGCTTTCACATCCGCGATAATCGTTGCGTTAGGGGTTTTTGCGAGGAGGTCTTCCGCATAGATCATTAGCAGCTGATCCCCCCATATGACGCGGCCCTCGCCGTCAATCGCCCCGATCCGGTCGCCATCGCCATCGAAGGCTATTCCGAAATCGAGGTTCTTCGCAGCGACGAGCGCCTTGAGGTCTGCAAGGTTCTTTTCCTCGGTCGGATCAGGATGGTGATTAGGAAAATGCCCGTCGACAGTCGTGTAGATCGCATAGTGCAGCCCCGGCAAACGCGTGGCAAGTTTTTCAAGCGCGGGCCCGGTTGCCCCGTTTCCGGCATCCCAGCCCACACGCAGCCCGGCAAACTCGCTCGGATCGATCCCGCCCAGACCTTCAAGAAGCCGGTCGACATAAGCGTCGAGGATATCGCGGCTCTCGAAAGTGCCTTCGCCGTCAAGCCAGTCGCCCGCGGCGGACATTTCCCCAAGCTTCTGAATGTCCTCGCCAAAAAATGGACGCCCAAGAAATACCATCTTGAAGCCATTGTAATCGGGGGGATTGTGGCTGCCAGTTATCTGAATGCCGCCGTCCACATCTTCGGCTGACGCTTCGGCATAGTAAAGCATCGGCGTTGCCCCCATGCCGATGCGCACCGCATCGACTCCGCTGGCGTTGAGCCCTTCGACAAGCGCTTCCTCCAGCATTGGCGAGCTGGTGCGCCCGTCATAGCCAACGGCAACCTTGCTTCCGCCAGCGCGCCGCAACAATGTTGCAAAGCTGCGGCCAATGGCGCGCGCATCGTCTTCTGAAAGTGTCTGCCCGATTACTCCGCGAATGTCGTATTCCCGGAGGATGGTGGGATCGAACTGGTGGCTCATGGCTGCTCCTGCGAATGATTGGTCGAATTTCCCAACAGAATATCACGCGCCGCATTGGCCGCATGCACATCCTCGTTACGTCCGCCACGATCGGGATGGACCATGGCGACAAGGCGCTTATGCGCCTCGATTATGTCATCTTTGCTGGCATTGTCTCCCACTCCCAGCAGTTCGCGCGCCTGCATATGCGCCTTTCGCTTCAGGGCGGCTGCACCCGGCTGCCAGGGCCAGCGCCCGGCAATCAACCGCCAGGCGATGATCGCAAGAGCAAAGAGCCAGAGGATCTTTATCATCGAGGCGCGAATGCCAGATCTTGCTGGGGCGCGGCGGGAAGCGGCAGATTCAGCCCGGCCAGCAGCGCGCGCAGTTCCTGTCGCGCGACAAGGTGACTGGTGCCAAGCTCTCCAAGCTGCCCCTTGTCAAGCAATGTCAGGCCGGAGGGAAACAGTTCACGATAGATAACGCGCTCCGAAAGGCCGCTTGCCAACCGAAAGCCGACGCGCTGTGACAGCTCTTTCAGCGCACCATCGAGCCGGCGCATATTGCGCGCTTCAACATGTTGCAGCCGGTTGCGCACGACAACCCAGTCAAGCTCGCGCTTCTTTTCCCGAATTGTCGCCAGTGCGCGCTTCTTGCGGGCTTCCCAGATCGCTTCGGCGTAAAATGACAGCTTCTTCACCTTGAACGTTTCGCCTTCGACCTGACCGATCAGGTCAAAATCGACAAAGCTGTCGTTGATCGGAGTCACCAGCGTATCGGCACGGGTTGCCGCATGAAGGGCATATTCATCGTTGCGGCCCGGCGTATCGGTAATAAGAAAATCATGCCCATCGGAGATTTCCTCCGCGAGCGCTTCGAATTCCTCGATATTCGCCCCTTCGAAGACGGCGAATCGCGCACCGGGCAACCCGATCCCTCGCCGTTTCTCGGTCTCGACACGGTTCTCAAGATAACGAAACAGCGTCCGCTGGCGCTGATCGAGATCGATCGCGGCCACTTTGGCGCCGTGATAGGACAGGGCGATCGCGACGTGCACTGCCGTCGTCGATTTGCCCGTGCCGCCTTTTTCATTTGCGAAGACGATGCGATGCGCGGTCACTGAATTTGCTTTTCGCTTTTCCAAAGGGTTGCTGGCCGACACACTGTCCCGCTAGGCAGGGGCGCTGCGACTGATGACGCGATCTTATCGGAGGGTCTGGCCCCATGCAAACAATCACGATGCTCGATCCACTACGCCAGAAGGTCGAAGCGTTGCGGGCAGAAGGTCTGATCGCGCTGGTGCCGACGATGGGCGCCCTGCACGAAGGCCATCTGACACTGGTCCGCGAAGCAAAAAGCGCGGCCGCGCATGTCTGCGTTTCGATCTTCGTGAACCCCCGGCAATTTGGCGCGAACGAGGATCTTGATGCCTATCCACGAAAGCTGGCAGACGATTGCGCGCTGTTGCAGGCCGAAGGCGTGTCGCTTGTCTGGGCCCCGCAGCCGCAAGTTATGTATCCGCAAGGCTATGCCACCAACATTTCGGTAAGCGGTGTCAGCGAAGGGCTTTGCGGCGGTTCGCGGCCCGGCCATTTCGATGGTGTGGCCACTGTTGTGTGCAAATTGTTCAATCAGGTTCGCCCGGACCTGGCATTTTTCGGCGAGAAGGACTGGCAGCAGCTTGCCGTGATCCGCCGCATGGCGCGCGATCTCGATCTGACAATGCCGGCCCATTCGAACATCATCGGCGTGCCGACCGTGCGTGAGGCGGACGGCCTGGCGATGAGTTCGCGCAATGCCTATCTTTCCGACAGCGAGCGCAAGAATGCCGCAACCCTGCCCCAGGCGATGCGCACCGCGATAGCCGCGATCGAGGCCGGAGACAGCACCTCCAGCGCGCTTGCGCAGCTTAAGCAGAGCCTGATCGCGGGCGGCTTCGCCTCGGTCGATTATGCAGAGCTGCGCGATGCGCAATCGCTTGAGAAAATTGACCGACAGCAGGAAAATCCAGCGCGCCTGCTGGTCGCCGCGCATATCGGCAAGGCCCGCCTGATCGATAACATGCCGGTAAGTGGCAAGGCTCACGAATAATTTTGGCGTTTGGTCATTGGACCTTCAGGTAAAGGCCGATATGTTCCTGACCTGAAATTTGGGCATTCACTGTGAATCGGGCCGTCATCGGATGGATCTTTCGGTTCACTCGGAAGGGGAATTGAAATGAAGAAACTGATTTGCGCACTGGCTGCGTTTTCCGTGGCGATGACCGGATCGACTGCTTTGGCGGAGAGCAAATCTTCCGCGCGCAAGAAGCAGGAGCGGGGCACACAGGAAATTCCGCGCTGCTCGCGCAATCTAGGTGTGGTCGCAATTGTTGAGCCGGACACGAAGTGGTGGCGCGAACTCAGCCTTGGCAGCCCGGAATCGATTCTGCGCATATTCGTGCAACGTTCGGGTTGCTTCACTCTCGTCAACCGCGGGCGATCGCTGCGAAGCCGCGCGATGGAACGCGCACTGGCCGATTCAGGTGAACTGCAACGCGGATCGAACATCGGTCGCGGACAAGTGAAAGCGGCGGACTATTTCCTTCAGCCAGATATCGTCAGCACCAACAGCAACTCTGGCGGCAGCGGCTTTGGCGGCGCACTGGGCGGCGCGGTTTTCGGCAGCCGGTTCGGCGGCATCATGGGCGGTCTGAAAATCAAGAAAGGCGAAGCGAATGTTACGCTTTCGATCGTCAACTCCCGCACGACGGTCGAAGAGGCGTTGACCGAAGGCTATGCCCGCAAGTCTGACGTAAGCTTCGGCGGCGGCGCGGGCGGCTTTCTGGGCGGCGCGTTCGTTGGCGCTGGCGGCGGCGGATACCAGAACACCAAGATCGGTCAGATCATCGTGCTGGCCTATCTGGACGCTTACACGAAACTGGTAACGCAGTTGGGCGGATTGCCTTACGACGCATCGGCAGCGGCCCCGCAGGCGGAATAAGAGCGGCACTGAACAGCCTGGCGGGCAGGGTTCGACAACATCGGCCCGCCGGCGCTTCTGTTCTTTTCGCCCCCTTCCCGCTCCCGCAAATAGCGCTGACCGATCCGAAACGGCCGGTCAGTCCCCGCGCGCGATGTGCAGTCTGAACGCCGTTCCTCCACCCGGCTCTGACTCCACATCGAGCGCGATGCCTTGCTCAGCGCAAAGCGTGTGGACCAGATGGAGGCCAAGGCCTTGGCCGTCGCTGTCGGCGCCCTTGCGATAGGCCTGCTGTAAATCCGCCAGTTCCTGCTCTGTCAGCCCCCGGCCATTGTCGCGCACTTCCAGAGTGACGGTTTCGCCACCTCCATGCGCGGCGATAACGATTTCGCTGCCGTCGGAATGCTTGAGCGCGTTGGAGACAAGATTGCTGGCAATGCGCATCACGATCACCGGATCGGCGCGGATCACATCGTCAATCGGCAATGCGCGCAAGTCCATGCCGTTCTCCTCCGCCTCGCGGGCGAACATCGCACGGCAATTGGCGACGATAATCGCGATGGGAAAGTTTTCCTTGCCTTCGTCGGGCGCTTCGCCGGAAAGGTCCGGCGGCCGGCTTTCAGCAAGGCCTTCGTTTGTAAGCCTTTCAAGATAGTCCAGCGCGGCGGCGGCTTTTTCCCGTTCGTCCGAATCTTGCGCGCCAATCTCCGCCAGACTGCGCCGCAACGAAATCAGCGGCTGTTGCAGATCATGGCTCGCGGATGCGAGCCGCGCCCTGCGCGCTTCGGCAAGCCGCCGGGTTTCGTTATATCGGCGCTGACTCTCGGCAAGGTCCGATGAAAGCCGCAGTTTTTCCTGCGTGCTTTCCAGTTCCGCGGCAAGTGCGCGGTTCAGCGCCTCGCGAATGCGCAGGATCCGAAGAACCAGAGCGATCAGAAAGGCCAGGCCTTCGATCAGGACCGTCGCATGAATATAGTCCAGCGCCACGGTCAACGCGAAACGGCCCGGAAAGAGCATTACGGCGGCAGTGAAGATCAGTGTCAGCGAAAGCGCCACCGCACCGATGACAAACGGCACTGCGCCCAGAATACGCGCTTTCACAGCCAGCGCCGCGATCGTGAGGTAGCCTGCCGCACCCAGCGGGATCACCGCGTAAATTGCCAGACGAACGGCCGTCAGGTCCGGCAGGAATGCAGCCAGCACCAGCAGGAGACCAACAACGGCCAGAAATCCGGTCAGGGCCCTGTCCGCACGGGGATAGTGCTCCGCCAGCCCGGCAAACACGCGGCTGAACCAGAGGCCCGCACCGATCAGCGCACACAACAGAACAAGATTGGCGCGATCGTAAAGCGATGGCAAGCCGGGCCAGAGGAACTCGAACAGATAGCCTTCATTGTTGGCGACCAGCAGGCCTCCGGCCAGCGCATAGGCGCAATATGCAATGGCCAGCCGCCATCCGGCGATCCGGCCAAGCGCAAGTGCGATTGCAATCAGGATGGCCAGCGCGCCGTTAAGCGTCCAGTTAATCCGCTCCTCACCAAGATGGGCAAGCCTGAAACGTTCCGGCGTGGCGAATGTCAGCGGCAGCCAGCTCCCGCGCCTGCTGGCATAGCCGACCAGAATTTCCGCATTTTCGCCGGCCTCCATGTCCAGCTGCGCGGCGATGTAGCGGCTTTTCACCGGACGGTCCGAAAGCGGTGTTTGCGCCGTCAGCTTCATCAGCGGGCGCACCGCATCGTCATCGCCGATCCGGTATACGTCCAGCGCATCGACCCACTGGCGCTGCAGATCGATCATCCAGCGCCCCGCATTGTCGTGATCGTTGCGAACACGCACCAGCAGCCAGACGCGGCCTTCGCGCGCGCCAAAATCTATCCAGCGCGACCGGATCGGCCGGAACGCATTGCGAGACGCGATAACCTCTTCCACCGCCATCGTGCCGGTCTGGTCAACGAAATAGCGAGTCCGGGCAAATGGCTGCACGAACCCATCCCCGTGCGGCAACTGGACAGACGACTGGCCCGCCCCGACAGGCGCGGCCAGCGCGGGCAATGCCCCCGCCAGAGCGAAGACAAGGGCCAGCCAACACAGCAGGCGTGCAAACGGGTGCAATACAGTCATACGCAGAAACCTAGTGCGGGCGTGCTGACACAACGATGGGGCATTTCCCCCAATCGTTGCATCCTAAAGCTGCCGGTATTCATCGAGCAGCCCTTCGCGCAAAGCATGGACCAGCAGGCCCGCCACCGAATTGACGCCCAGTTTCGCCATCAGGCTGGCCCTGTGTTTTTCGACTGTCTTGGGGCTGATCGAGAGCCGTTCGGCGATCCGCGCGTTTTGCTCACCCGAAGCGATAAGGGACAGAACCTCACGCTCACGCGCGGTGATGTCCGCGCCCGTGGCGGCTTCTGCGAGCTTTTCGGACACGGCCTGGGCAACGAACTGGCCGCCCGCCAGAATGGTTTCGAACCCGCGCTTCATTTCTTCGGGCGGACAACTTTTGAGGAACAGCCCGTCAACCCCCGCCGCCATCCAGTCTGCCAGCATTGCGGTGGATGTGAAACCGGTGACGACGGCCACGCGGGTTTCGGGCGACCAACGCTTCGCATCGGCGAAAACCTCCACCCCGCGCGCAAGCGGCATCGCCGCATCCAGCAGCAGCAGGCTTGGCCGGTGCGCCTTAACCAGTGCGATGGTCTCAATCCCGTTATCGGCTTCGGCGACAACGTCCAGATCGTGAATCTCGTTCAGAATGCCGCGCAATGCGGCGCGGACGATTTCGTGATCGTCGGCAATGATCGCGCTCCTCGTCATGGCCGTGCCTGTCTCCCGCTTGCCGGACCCTGAAGCGAACGTGCCAAGGAATTGCCCGCTTGGCCAGCCTCGCGCCAAGATCGCGATTGCCAAACGACCGTTAGGCAATAGACTGAGAGAAGGGGATTTTCGATATTACTGCGGGCCGAAGCAGCGCTTTGCGATGCAAATGGGGATTCCACCCCATACCCGCGCGAAGCACGGGAATGTAGCCAGTAAGCGACGAGGCGGAACGATCCGCCGTCAATCAAGGAGATTGAAATGTCACAACCGAGATTAGTTCAAAGCCTGATACTGGCTGCGGCGCTTGCTGTTTCAGGCGCGGGAACCAGCAGTCCGGCCAATGCCCAGATCCCCGGCTGGCTGCCATCGGTCGGCGATGTAGAGCCTTCCGCGCCTCTTCCCATCGATGGCATGTGGAACATCCGCGAGATCAACAAGCGGGTCATTATCGAGAACGGGTATGCTTATGCCGTAGATGGCTGGGTCCACGCGCTTTTCTTCAATGTCATGCCCGATCAGGTTTTCGTGCGCGATATTCAGCCGCTGCCCGATGGAACCTACATCAGCCAGAACCTGACGATGAGCGGACAGATGACGTTTGAGCCGGCCCCCGGCGGTTCGCTCGTCGCCACGATGCGCACCGGCTGGCCGGGAAAGTGGCACTACGATCCTGTCCATCACGGCGGCTATGAGCCACCATATTCCGATACCGATCAAGACGATGGTCCCTATCCGCCGGAAGATGGCCGGGGCGCTGACAGGGTGCCGCCTGAAAACCCCGACGCCGGCGAAGCGCCGGTCAATCCGTGGAACTGACACGATGACCTATTCAAATTTCACAATCCATGCTGACGACACGGGCGCGATGCGTCGTTTGGCCACGGGCTTTGCTTCATCGCGCCATAACGGAGTCAGGATCATGAATTCTCAACTGACGAGAGGGCTGCTTGTCGTTCTTGCCGCGCTGTTTCTTTCGCTGCTGTTTCACCAGGAAGCGCAAGCAGCAAGCTGTGGCGGCCTCAACCAGAAAAGCTGTTGGAGCGTCAATCCCAAGAAATGGTGCAATGCTGGCCTGAAATATGTCGGCAACGGCAAGCCGGGTGGCGGACGCTGCATCAAACCCGTTTCAAAGCCAAAACCCAAACCTGCGCCCAAGCCGCAGTGCGGCGGCCTCAACCAGAAAAGCTGCTGGAATGTAAACCCCAAGAAGTGGTGCAACCCCGGCCTGAAATATGTCGGCAATGGCAAACCGGGTGGCGGACGCTGCGTCAAACCGACGGCAAAACCCAAGCCCAAGCCCAAGCCGCAGTGTGGTGGTCTCAACCAGAAAAGCTGCTGGAACGTCAATCCTGCAAAATGGTGCGAACCCGGCCTCAAGTATGTCGGCAACGGCAAACCCGGCGAAGGACGCTGCCGCAGCAAGGATTTCGACACCAAACCTGAGTGCGGTGGTCTCAACCAGAAAAGCTGCTGGAACGCCAATCCCGCAAAGTGGTGCGAACCTGGCCTCAAGTATGTCGGCAACGGCAAACCCGGCGAAGGGCGCTGCCGCAGCAAGAATTTCGACGCCAAACCTGAGTGCGGTGGCCTCAACCAGAAAAGTTGCTGGAATGCCAATCCCGCAAAGTGGTGCGAACCCGGCCTCAAGTATGTCGGCAACGGCAAACCCGGCGAAGGACGCTGCCGCAGCAAGGATTTCGACGCCAAACCTGAGTGCGGTGGTCTCAACCAGAAAAGTTGCTGGAATGCCAATCCCGCAAAGTGGTGCGAACCCGGCCTCAAGTATGTCGGCAACGGC
>CAMYJW010000019.1 GCA_947258815.1 uncultured Sphingomonadaceae bacterium | reverse complement strand
GGCCGCGTAGAAGACCGCATGCGGGTGCCATGTTGTTCTGCTGGCCAGGTCCGAGAGCAAAGCGCACCGGCAGGCCGAGCGCATCGACTATGGCGTAGACCTTGGTTCCGAACCCGCCTCGGGACCGACCCGGAGCCTGGGCTTGCGAGCCCCCCTTTTACGCCGCCCGCCGGCGGCCTGGGCCTGGGCCTGGGCGCGGACCACCGTGGCATCGATCGCCAGCCACTCCATGTCGGGATCGCCCGACACCGCCTCGAAGATGCGCCCGAACGCGCCAGCCACAAGATCGCGTCGAAAAACCGACGTCCGTCGCTGCGCGAACCGCGCTTGCCCTTACGGCCACCGGGCACAAATTCCCGCAACCGCTCCCATTGATCGTCCCGAAGTGTCTCGCCTTCCACACCAGCCTCCAAAAGCCAGTGTTGAATCAGAACTCAGGTCAAATGCAAATCCCTAATTTGTCACTACAGACCTGGAGCCCGCGCGGCGGATGAGCGTTGCTTTCCGTTCGCGTCAGCCTGAACGGAAAACGCCCCGAAGCCCGGACATTGTTGGCCTCAGAGGGCGATGGCCGCGCGCAACAAAATCTAAATCGGCACGGATCGTGGCAGACTATCCCAGCAGTCTGGTGACCATCGCGCGCACGTCTTCACCCATGTCTTCGCGTTCAAGCGCCAGTGCGAGCGTTGCCTCCACGAAGCCAAGTTTTGAGCCACAGTCAAAACGGCGGCCCGCGAACGTTACGGCATGAAACGGCTGCGTGCCGATCATCTTCGCCATCGCGTCGGTCAACTGGATTTCACCGCCTGCGCCTGCTTCCTGCGTTTCCAGCGTGCGCATAACTTCGGGCTGGAGGATATAGCGCCCCGATACGATCAGATTTGACGGCGCATCTTCAACCGCGGGTTTCTCTACCAGACCCGTCACTTCGGTCAGCGCGCCCGATTGTTCGCCCGGCGCGATCACGCCATAGCTTGAAACCTCGTTGCGCGGGACTTCCAGAACGCTGATCAGGTTGCCGCCAACATCGTTATAGGCATCGACCATCTGCTTCATGCAACCCGGCTCGCCGATCATCAGTTCATCGGGCAGGAAAATGGCAAATGGCTCATCGCCCACGATTGCCCGCGCGCACCAGATCGCGTGTCCCAGACCAAGGGGAACTTGTTGGCGCACTGTCACGAGGTTGCCCGGCTTGACGCGCGTGGCATCCAGAACATCAAGCGACTTGCCGCGTCCGCCCATCGTCGCTTCCAGTTCGAACGCCGTGTCGAAATGTTCGACAATCGCGGTCTTGCCGCGCCCGGTTACGAAGATCAGTTCCTCTATTCCCGCCTCGCGCGCTTCATCCACGGCATACTGGATCAGCGGGCGATCCACCACGGGCAGCAATTCCTTGGGAATCGCCTTGGTCGCGGGAAGAAACCGCGTGCCAAGGCCGGCGACGGGGAACACGGCTTTGCGGACGGGCTTGCGCTGGACGGAGGAGGTCATACTGGCCTTTTCGTCGGGTTATGTTGCAGCGCAGTAAAGACGAATTTCCCGCAGTCCGCAAGCATCGTTTGAACCGGTTGGCTTGCCGGGCTGCCGAATCGCGTTAAAGGGCTGGAATGGACAAGATAGTTATACGCGGCGGCAAGCGCCTGTCAGGCACGATTCCGGTTTCGGGCGCGAAGAATGCCGCACTGACCCTGCTACCTTGCGCGTTGCTCACCGATGAGGCGCTGACGCTGCGAAATCTGCCGCGGCTTGCCGATATCGACGGTTTCCAGCATCTGCTGAACCAGTTCGGTGTTTCCACTTCCATCGCCGGATCGCGCCCGGAGGATTTCGGCCGGGTGATGACGCTTGAGGCGACTCGAATCACCAGCAACGTCGCGCCATACGATCTGGTGCGCAAAATGCGCGCGTCGATCCTTGTGCTGGGGCCGATGCTGGCGCGCATGGGTGAAGCGAAAGTGTCTTTGCCGGGCGGCTGCGCCATCGGCAACCGCCCGATCGACCTGCATCTCAAGGCGCTTGAGGCGCTGGGCGCAACGATCGAGCTGGCGGCGGGTTATGTCCGCGCGATCGCGCCCGATGGCGGCCTGCCCGGCGGGCGATACAGCTTTCCGATCGTTTCCGTGGGCGCGACCGAAAATGCGCTGATGGCAGCGGTGACGGCACGAGGCAAATCGACCTTGCATAATGCCGCGCGCGAGCCGGAGATCGTCGATCTGTGCAATCTGCTGGTGGCGATGGGCGCGCAGATTGAAGGGATCGGCGATTCCGATCTGACCATCCATGGCGTTCCGCGCCTGCACGCCGCGACATACCGGGTGATGTCCGACCGGATTGAGGCGGGCAGCTATGCCTGCGCGGCCGCGATCACCGGCGGCGAGGTGCTGCTTGCCAATGCGCGGATAGAGGAGATGGAAGCAACGGTTCAGGCGCTGCGCGACGCCGGGCTGCTGGTTGAGCCGCGCGCTGAGGGCATTTACGTGGCTGCCGATGGTCCGCTGCGGGCGGTCAACGTTTCAACCGCGCCTTATCCGGGGTTTGCCACGGATATGCAGGCGCAGCTGATGGCGATGTTGTGCCGGGCCGATGGCGCCAGCGTGCTGACCGAAACGATCTTCGAAAACCGCTATATGCATGTGCCTGAACTGAACCGGATGGGTGCGCATATCGAAACATCGGGCAAGACTGCGATTGTGCACGGGGTGTCCAAACTGTCGGGCGCGGAAGTGATGGCAACGGATTTGCGGGCTTCGATGAGCCTGGTTATCGCCGGTCTTGCCGCGGAAGGCGAAACGCAGGTGCACCGGCTCTATCATCTTGATCGCGGTTATGAACGGCTGGAAGAGAAACTGTCGCTTGCCGGGGCCGAGATCGAGCGGGTCGGCGACGACTGACCCGGCTTCCTCGCTCCAACGCGTCGGTTCGAGGGCGGGGTTATGATCAGCTGGCGCGTTGTGTCACCAGCCAGATACGGATCGCACCGGCAAGCCCGGAAGGGGTCTGCGCCTCCAGCCGTTCGGCATCGATTTGCGCGATCAGTGCGTTCAGCGGAACGGCCCGTGCCTGTGCCGCATCCTTGAGCATGTCCCAGAACAGCGGTTCGAGGCTGACCGATGTCTTGTGGCCGGCAATTTCGACCGAGCGTTTGACCGGCGGGTGATAGTGCGGCGTCACGCCATCAATACATGTGCTGTCCGCCGTTGATCGACATGGTCGATCCGGTGATGAAATTGGCATCCTCCGACGCCAGAAACGCAACGCCGCGCGCGATATCCGAAGCTTCACCAAGCCTGCCGACGGGGATATTGGCGATGATCTTTTCCAGCACCGGTTGCGGCACCGCGGCCACCATATCTGTGTCGACATAGCCGGGCGCAATCGCGTTTACGGTAACGCCGAACTTCGCGCCTTCCTGCGCCAGCGCCTTGGTGAAACCGTGAATGCCCGATTTGGCGGCGGCGTAGTTTACCTGCCCGTACTGGCCTGCCTGCCCATTGACCGAGCCGATATTGATAATCCGGCCCCAGCCGCGCTCGCGCATGCCGGGGAACGTGGCTTTCGCCATGTTGAAGCATCCGCCCAGATTGATGCGGATGACTTCGCTCCAGTCGTCGAAGCTCATCTTGTGCAGCGTGCCGTCGCGCGTGATCCCGGCGTTGTTTACCAGAACGTCGATGGGTCCGATTTCAGCCTCGACCCTTGCGCAGCCTTCAAGGCAGGCCTGATGATCGCCAACGTCCCATTTGTAGGCGGGAATGTTCGTTGCTGCTGTAAATGCCTGTGCTTTCTGTTCATTGCCGCCAAAATTGGCAACGACCGTTAAGCCCATTTCCTGCAATTTCAGGCAAATGCCTTCGCCGATTCCTCTTGTCCCGCCAGTTACGATTGCGACACGCGCCATGCCAGTTGCCTCTTTCTCTGCCTGATACCGAGACTAGGCACGGAGGCGTTGCAGGGCAAGCGCGGAAGTGGTCGGCGTGTGCCATGGGATCGCCCGATGGAATGCGACAATATTGAAGTGGCGGCACGGTTTGGCGGTGAACGCTCAGAAACGGAACTGGGTGCCCAGATAAACGGCCTGATTGTCCTGTTCGCCATCGGTCAGCGGCGGCAAAAGCCGTTCACGTTCCTGCGAATACCGGACGCCGGCAGTGACATCCAGATTCTTCGTCACGCGGTAGCTGCCGCCAACATCGACCCGGTCGTCGCTGTCTCCGGCAAAGGTGCCCGGTGTGCGCCCCGCCGATTGCGCTTCATCCATGATGATTCGCGGGCTGAAGCGCGAATCGCTGTTGTCCGTATCCGGCGTCAGACTGTAGCGACCCAGATCGGGAATGCTGCCTATGTTTTTCGATGCAGGGGGGACCAGTGCTTGTCCGAAGCTCTGGTATCCGCGGGACACGCCAAGGCTGAATGCCGTTGGCGCGATGCGCAGCTCCGTTCCTTCGGTTGCGGCTTCGCCAGCGCGGGTCCGGTGCGCCGAAATCGCGTTTGCCGCGCCGGGATCAACCCTGACGGCGACGGTGACGGAACGGTCCGGCCGATTTGGTGTCTCGGCAAGCGTGAAAGGATACAGTTTGCCTTTGGCCAGCGAACGGATCGGAATCGGGCGAGCGATATTTGGCCGACCGGGTTGGGTGGCAAGCGTATCGATAGCATCGATGGCTTCGCCCGAAACCGATTCGGAAGAACGCGCTTCGAACTTTGCGGTAAAGGCCAGAACAGCATTGGGAAGCGCCAGCAGACCAACGGCACCTGCCAGCAGGACGCCAGCAGTTGCGCCACTTTTCTGTCTGGAAGGTGCTTCGCCGCCTGGCATATCCGCCGTTTCTCCTCGCATCCGCCTGACACCGCGCGGGTCGGGCGATCTGGATTGGTTTACATATTGTACCTTAACACAAGCTGATAGGGGTTCCCAGAAGGTCTGACTTGCGGCGGCACTTGCCGCGAAGCCAGCGGCGGTTATAGAGGCATCAGAAAGCGGGGTCGCCGGATGGCGGCCAGGCGAAAGCACGGGAACACGCAAAATGACAATGACTGGCGCTATCGAAACCGGCCAATCCATCGCGCGTCTGGCAAAAGGCGCGCTGCTGTGCACCGGACTGGCACTGATGCTGAGCGCTTGTGGCAAGAAAGATGGCGTCGCGCCTGAAATCGCGGCGTCGCGGGTAACCACGATTGGCGTGAACAGCTATCTGTGGAGAGCCAGCCTCGATACGCTCTCCTTCATGCCGCTGTTGCAGACGGACAGCGCGGGCGGCGTGATCCTGACGGACTGGTATGCCAATCCGGCGGACCCCAGCGAACGCGTTAAAGTGACGGTTTCGATCCTTGATCAGGATTTGCGCGCCGATGCGCTGCGCGTTGCCGCCAGCCGCGAACGGATGGTTGGCGGAACCTGGGTGACAGCGCCGGTTCAGGCGGCCACCGTTCAGAAACTTGAAGACATCATCCTGACCCGCGCGCGCGATCTGCGTCGCAGCTCCATCGGCGGCTGATGCCGCTGGCAGGGAGGCTGCACGATCATGAGTGAGAAGTTTGATCCGTCACAGGCGGATGCGCACTGGCAGCAGGTGTGGGATCAGCGCGCCTGCTTCCATGCAGACGATGCCAGCACAAAGCCACGCAGCTATGTGCTGGAGATGTTCCCCTATCCATCGGGCCGCATCCACATCGGCCATGTCCGCAACTATACGATGGGCGATGTTCTGGCGCGTTACAAGCGGATGAAGGGCTTTGAAGTCCTGCATCCGATGGGCTGGGATGCATTTGGCATGCCCGCGGAAAACGCGGCGATGGAAAAGGGCGTTCATCCCGGCGGCTGGACCCGCGAAAACATCGCCAACATGAAAGCGCAGCTCAAAAGGCTTGGTTTCGCGCTGGACTGGAGCCGCGAACTGGCAACGTGCGAGCCTGACTATTACGGACACGAACAGGCGCTGTTCCTTGATCTTTATCGCGGCGGGCTGGTCTATCGCAAGGAATCGGCGGTTAACTGGGATCCGGTTGACCAGACGGTTCTGGCCAATGAACAGGTGATAGACGGGCGAGGCTGGCGTTCCGGCGCGCTGGTGGAAAAGCGCAAACTGTCACAGTGGTTTTTCAAGATCACCGATTTCGCGGATGAACTGCTTGAAGGTCTGGGCACGCTTGATGGCTGGCCCGAGAAAGTCCGGCTGATGCAGGAAAACTGGATCGGCAAAAGCCAGGGCTTGCGCTTTACGTTTCAGGTTGTCGATCCCGCGCCGCAATTGCCGGGCACTTTCGAAGTTTTCACCACCCGGCCCGATACGCTGTTTGGCGCCAGCTTCGCGGCAATCGCGGCGGAACATCCGCTGGCGCTGGCGCTGGCAAAGACCAATCCCGAAGCGGCGGAATTTATCGAGGAATGCAAGCGCGGCGGCACCACCGCGGCTGAGCTTGAAACAGCTGAAAAGCACGGGTTCGATACCGGGTTGCGCGTGGCCCATCCCGTCGATCCGTCGCTGACGCTGCCTGTCTATATCGCCAATTTCGTCCTGATCGAATATGGCACGGGCGCGGTGTTCGGCTGCCCAGCACACGATCAGCGCGATCTTGATTTCGCGCGTAAATATGGTTTGCCCGTGTGCCGCGTGGTTGCCGATGGCGATCTGGATGCGGCGGTGTTTGAAGGCGATGAAGCCTTCACCGGGCCGGGTAAGCTGGTGAATTCCGGCTTTCTTGACGGGCTGGATATAAAAGCGGCGAAAACCACCGTGATCGAACGGGCGCAGTCCGAAGGATGGGGCACTGGCGAAACGCAGTATCGCCTGCGCGACTGGGGCGTTTCGCGCCAGCGCTATTGGGGCACGCCGATCCCGTTCATCCATTGCGAAGCGTGCGGCGTTGTTCCCGTGCCCAAAGACCAGTTGCCGGTCACGCTGCCCGAAGATGTCGATTTCAAAACGCCGGGCAATCCGCTGCAACGCCACCCGACATGGAAGCATGTCGATTGCCCCGAATGCGGCAAACCGGCTGAGCGCGAAACCGATACGCTCGATACGTTCGTTGATTCCTCGTGGTATTTCCTGCGCTTTGCCAGCCAGCCGGAAGATCGCCCGTTCGATCCCGAGCAAGTCGCAAAATGGCTTCCGGTTGAGCAATATATCGGCGGGATCGAGCATGCGATCCTGCATTTGCTTTATGCCCGGTTCTGGACCCGCGCGCTCAAACATATCGGCAAGCTCGATATTGCAGAGCCGTTCGGCAGCCTGTTCACCCAAGGCATGGTGACGCACGAGACATATTCGCGCACGGACATGGACAGCGGCCAGCCGGTCTATTTCAGCCCTGCGGAAATTGATCGCGGCGGCGAGAGCGCAACTTTGAAGTCCGATGGTCAGCCGGTTGAAATTGGCCGCGTCATCAAGATGTCGAAATCGAAGAAGAACGTGGTCGATCCCGATGAGATCATCGCCACTTATGGCGCAGATGCGATCCGCTGGTTCATGCTTTCAGACAGTCCGCCCGAACGCGATTTGCCATGGTCCGAATCGGGTATCGAAGGGTGCGGCCGGTTCGTGCAGCGGCTGTGGCGGTTGTTTTCCGGGTTCGACGCGTCGGCCACGGGTGAAGACAAGGCACTGGATCGCAAACGTGATCAGACGGTGGCTGCGGTTGCCGAAGATATCGAAGCGCTTTCTTTCAACAAGGCCGTGGCGCGGATTTACGAACTGGTCTCCGCTATCGAGAAAGCGAAGCCTTCGGCCAGCCGATCGGCGGCGATCCGTGCGGTGCTGTTGCTGATCGCGCCGATGATGCCGCATCTGGCGGAAGAGGCATGGCAGACGATTGGCGATGGTGGCCTTGTCGCCGATGCGCTTTGGCCTGCGGTCGATCCGGCCTTGCTGGTGGACGATGAAGTGACCATCGCGATCCAGCATCGCGGCAAGCTGCGCGATACGGTTACGGCGGCGAAAGGTCTGCCCAAAGATCAGCTTGAAGCGCTTGCACTGGCGAGCGAGAAGGTTCAGCGTTCGATTGACGGGGCCGAAGTCCGCAAAGTGATCGTCGTGCCCGACAAGCTGGTGAACATCGTGACATGAAACGGATCGCTGCCCTTGCCTTGCCATTGCTGCTGGCCGCATGCGGATTGCAGCCGATGTATGCGGGCGGAGGCAGCGGGGCTGTCGCGCAGGGGCTGGCCGCAATTGATGTTGCCGCGATCGAAGGCAAGGCGGGCTGGCTGGTGCGCAATGCGCTGGTCGATCAGCTGGGTGTTGCGGCGGATCAGGGTGTGGCCCCGCGCTATCGTCTTGACGTGCGCCTCGATGACCGGCTCGAAGGGTTCGCCCTGCTTTCGGATGACACCATCGGGCGCGAACGTCGCACGCTGCGCGCGCGTTATCAGCTTGTCGATATCGCCAGTGGGGAGATCGTGCTCGATGCTTCGGCGGGTTCGGATGCCGGTATCGATGTCGTGTCGTCGGAGTATGCCACGATCGCGGCGGAACAGAGCGCGCTTGAAAATCTCGCACGGGATGTCGCTAGCCGGATTGTCACCAGTGTCTCGCTTGAACTGCGCGCCAATGGTGCGGAAGACCGGTGAAGGCGACACAGAAGGATTTCGCCAGAATTGCGAAGCAGGCCGCTGCGCAGGCAAGAGTGTTCTTCTTTTGCGGGCCGGATGAAGCCGGCGCCTCTGCCGCGGCGGAACAGATCGCAGGCTCACTGTCCGATCCGGGAGAGCGGATCGAGATGGCCGGCGCGGCACTCAGGAAAGATCCGGTCTTGCTGGGGGACGAAGCCCGATCCGGTTCGCTGTTTGGCGATGCGCGCCATATTTATGTCCGCGCCCAGGGCGATGAGGCCCACGATGCCGTTGCCAATCTGATCGCCGACGATGTTGAGGCCTGCCCGGTGTTGATCGTTGCGACCGGCGCGACGGACAAGTCGCGCACGGCCAAGCTGCTGGCAAAGCGGGACGATGCACTGGTCGGCATGTTCTACCTGCCCGATCTGCGTGCCGTTACGGGCACGGTGCGCGCCATGGCGGACGCCGCCGGGCTGAGAATGGATTCCGCTCTGGCGGAGCGTATTGCGCGCGGTGCGGGGCTGGATGTGCGGCTTGCCCAGTCGGAAATCGACAAGCTGGCGCTCTATCTCGATGCAGGGCAGGAAAGCCCGCGCACGGTTGATCGGGCCGCGCTTGATGCGATCGGGGCGCAAACCGAGGAAGACGGTTTTGCGCCGCTCGTCGATACGGTGCTGGGCGGCAAGGCGCAGCAGCTTTCAGGAGAGCTCAGGCGTATGCGTGAGCTTGGCCTTAATCCGGTGGCGGTGTTGCTGGCGTTTGAGCGGCGCGCGGCGCAACTTGCCGGGCTTGCGGCAAAGCTGGGGCCGCGCGGCGATGTCGGCGCGTTGCTCAATGCGGAAAAGTCCGCCCGCCGGGTGTTCTGGAAGGATGTGCCCGCGCTGGAGGCGCAGTTGCGCAGGTGGCGCGGCAGGCGTTTGCAGCGGTTGGTCGAAAAGCTTGCAGCGTTGCATCAGGGGCTCATGGCGAACAGCCGCGATGCCGAGCTTCTGTTAGCACAGGGGCTGACCGAAATCGCGAGATTCTCAGCAAAATCAAGGTGAACATCGTGTTTCTGAAACGGGTTAACAGAATGACAATGTTCTTTTCCTAAAAGGAGGGATAAGTAAGAACACGTACCGCGTTGCAGCACGGCTGTCCGGCGCGGGGCCCGGAAGGAAATTGAATACGATGAATGCGCCGCTCGCCGCACATTCGATTCTTGGGGAAAGTCAGGAAGTTGGTGGCCTGCTGCTGGCGCCATCATTGGAGCGTCGGCGGCTGCAATGCTATCTCGCGTTGCTGATCGTCGATTGTGTTGCGCTTCTGACCGGTTTTGGCCTGTTCGGTTATCTTTATCTCGGTGACTCAGGGTTGCACGGCGCACTGGTGCAGAGCCAGATGCTGCTTCCCCTGTTTCTGACAGTCGCACTGTATAACGGCGCCTATTCCATATCGTCGCTTGACAGGGCGACGCTGGGTGTGGGGCGCGCGCTTATTGCGCTTGGGATTTCGGCATCCGCAGTTGTTTTCATCGCGTTTCTGGCCAAGTCCAGCACCGACTATTCGCGCATGTTCTTTGTTGGCGGCTCGGTCTTTTCCGCCGCGTTGCTGGTTTGGGCGCGGGTCCAGATGCGGTCGTTCGTGTTCTGGCGCTGCGGGGCAACCGTTATGAATGAGCTGGTTATCAACGATGATGGCCCGGCGATTGATCTGCCGGGCGCGATTCAGGTGTCTGCGCAAGCCATGCGTCTTTCTCCCAACCTCCAGGATCCGCATGCGCTGGACCGGATCGGGCTGGTGCTTCGCCACATCGATCGCGTTGTTGTCAGCTGCCCCCCGGACAGGCGGGCGGCGTGGGCGATGATGCTCAAGGGCGCGAATGTTGAGGGGGAAGTGCTGGACGAGCAGGTGATCGAGCTTGGTGCCCAGGGCGCGCGCGTGGCGCACAGTCAGGGCCTGCTTCTGGTTTCGGCCGGGCCTCTGGGGCTGCGGGCAAGGGCGGCCAAGCGCCTGTTTGATCTTGTGCTTGCCGCCAGTGCGCTTGTTCTTTTGCTGCCGCTTTTTCTGGTCGTCGCGCTGGCGATAAAGCTTGAAGATGGCGGAGCGGTGTTTTTCGTCCAGAGGCGGCTGGGTCGCGGCAACCGCTTCTTTGATATGTACAAGTTTCGGAGCATGTCCGAAGTGATGGCCGACCATCATGGGAGCGTGTCCACATCGAAACAGGATATCCGCGTAACCCGCATCGGCCGCTTTATCCGCAAAACGAGCATTGATGAACTTCCGCAGCTTTTCAATGTGGTTCTCGGCGATATGAGCCTGGTGGGGCCGCGGCCTCACGCCATCGGATCGCAAGCGGGCGACAAGTTGTTCTGGGAAGTCGATATGCGTTACTGGCAGCGCCACAGCCTGAAGCCCGGGCTTAGCGGTCTTGCGCAGATCAGGGGCTTCAGGGGGGCGACCGAACGCGAACTCGATCTTGTGAACAGGCTTCAGTCAGACCTTGAGTATCTGGAAGGCTGGACGATTTTGCGGGACATCAAGATTATTGTCCTGACGCTCCGCGTTCTGGTCCATGACCGTGCATTTTAGAGCGTTTTCCGTTCAAGCTGGCGCGAACGGAAAAGCAACGCTCATGCGCCGCGCGGGCTTATCGCGGCTGGCATTCCAGGGTGCGGCCGATCAGTCGTGTCGATAACCTTCTGCCGGGTGATTGATTCGCGGCTCTGGTCCGTGCCATTGCTGTGTCGTTGTGCAGAGATGCATTAGGGGATTTCCACGCGTGATACGGTTCGGCATGTTTCGAGGTCTGGTGGCGGTTTGTCTGGTGGTTGTTCTTTCTGCCTGCACTTCATCCCGGATGTCTTCGGTCCCGACCGGTGAAGTGGCTTACCAGATTGCGCCGCCAAAGGATCCGAACGCGCCGCGGACGTCTTATATCATTGTGCCCAACGATCTGCTGAACCTTCAGGTGTTTCAGGAACCGGATCTGAGCAATGAAGAGCTGCAGGTCGATAATGTCGGCAATATCCAGATGCCCCTGATCGGCGAAATTCCAGCCGCCGGACGCAGCCCTTCAGAGCTTGCTTCTGACATCGCCTTTCGTTTGCGGCAGCGCTACATCGTCAATCCGCAGGTGGTCATTTCGGTAAGCAAGCCGGCGACCCGGTTCGTTGCCGTCGAAGGCCAGGTTGAAGCGCCCGGCGTTTATGAAATCGATCGGGAGTACACGCTCCTGTCAGCGATTGCCCGGGCGGAAAGCCCGACCCAGACGGCGAACCTCAACGAGGTCGTGATTTTCCGCGAGATCAACGGAGAGCGGATGGCTGCCCGATTCGATCTGCGCGATATTCGTGCCGGTCTGGCGCCTGACCCCCAGATTCTTGGTGGTGATGTTGTCGTTGTCGGTTTCTCGGGGGTCAAGGGTGCCTGGCGCGATTTCCTGAAGGCCGCGCCCGTGTTCAATACATTCCTGATTTTTGCCGATCGAAGGAACTGACGGACCAGACCTGGCAGCCGGTATTCGCCAGCTGCCAGGCGATCCGATCCGGTCAGCAAACAGTTTTGACGGCTGACAGGCCCTTCGCTTCGTGTAACGCCACCTTACGGCAATGATCGCGTTCGCAGCCGAGCGTCAGAATCAGAAACAACGCATCGACCAGCGCGGCGCCCAGCCGCGCCCAGTAAGCGCCAGTGGCGGCCCGGCGGCCCAGCATGCCCGATATTGTCGTATCCGGGTCGGGCACGGGGGCCAGACCCGCCAGAGCAAACGGTGCGACGAGCAGGGTCTGCAAAAGCTGGTCCAACCCGATAAGTATCGCCAGTACCGTGCCCCCAAGACGTTGCCTCATACCCTGCACTCTGCATGATAGGCATTCACCCGGCCCAGCAACATTTTGTCGACGGAGCCGATCGCATGCTCTTCGCTCGCAGGCATGAACACGGCGAACAGATTGGCCGGGATCTGCGGGATCAGGAACGGTATCGCGATGCGCTGCCAATGTGGTTCAACGCGAAACCGGATCAGCCTGAAGAACGTGCTGTAAGACGTTCCGATCCGCACTTGCGCTTCGGTCACGGACTGGCTGTCCGCGCGTTTGACATCGAATTCCAGCCAGGCCAGTCGCTGGGTGTCCGCGTCGGTCAGGTCAAGCTCCTGCCAGCACCTTGCTTCCGGGTGATTGAATGTGATCTCCCGTGCGTCGGTGGTTCCCGCCATGTCGTTTTGTAGCGCCCCGAACGTGCAGAGCCCTCCGGCTGTGGCGATGTTGGCAAGAGTGTTGGACATCAGCGATGTTGGTATTACGCTTCCGCCAGGACGGGGAACTGCCGGGTCGCCGGCGACAGCATCGGTATAGCCCTCCGCAAAGCCAAATCCCGGAAGATTGGAGATGCGAATGTTCGGCTGGGGGCTGAGAGCGGCGGTGATTTCGGGACGAAGCGCGATGCGGTTGGTCTGGGCAAAGTGATTGTCTAGCCCCAGTGCCGGAATTGCGTTGTCGTCAAATTCGACAACGTAGGGGTAGCTTCCGTCAACTGTGTCTTCGAACAGTATCGAAAGACGTTCGCAACGCGAATAGATGATGCCGCGTGCGCGGCCCGCATCGGCACTGTACTGGTTGTCGCGGAAGGTCGCCTGACGCACATCGCCACTGGTGACGCGCGACGTTGATTCATCGTAGTCCTCCAGGCCGGCTCGGTGGCATGATCCGGGTTGCCGGAAGTATCGGCATCCGCGATCAGAATCTCGCGATCCTGCGGATTGTCATTCTCGTTTCCGTGGTAACAGTTGTGAATGGTCAGCCCGGCGCCGGAACGTGTGTTTTCGGGAACGATCCAGATATCGGTGCGCGGGTTCGCTGCAACCTGCCCACCAAACCGGACATAGCCGATGTTGCAGTCGCTTCCGTCGCGCAGGACGATGCCGTACTTGTAACCATTGATCCAGGTGCCGCCGCCGATGACATGGCCACCGCCAAGGGGAAGGACGATTGCACGGGAATCCGCACCGCCGGTGAATTTGCTGTTCCAGATATGATAGAACGGATCATCGTCGCTGTTCGAGACGATCGCCGCTTTCGTATAGTCCGACAAGGCGCAGCGAATGAATGAAAGCGAACCGGGCCGCGGCCCCACGGCGTGCTGCTTGCCGCGTTGGCGAAACGTTCCGGCACCAAGATGCACCTGAAGATCCTGCATCAGCAGCGATGCCAGAGGCTTGTCACTGTCAATCAGCCATGCCTCGGGATCGGTCAGCCGGATGCGCGTTGCATTCCGGCCCATTCCCTGCAGCGAAAAGGCAACCTGGTTCCCAACTGCGATTTCGTCTGAATTTAGCCCGCTTGCGATCAGCAGTTCGCCCGGCGGAAGGGTGATGATCGTCGGGAACAGGGTCTTTGCGTTCCCGTCGCTGCCGACAATCGGCGTAGAGGCTTCCACCCAGGCCATGTGCAAGGCGTCGGTGTCGATCGTTTCGTTGCCTTGCCCGACACCGCCAAGGAACTGACGCAAGTCGATGCGGCCAGGGTTCTCAAGCCCTACGGCAGTCGCGGTCTGCTGCGCGAGGCCGCGGGCGATGAAGTCCATATTCATGTCTGTTTGTCCTGTTGGGTGCTGATGTGCGTGAACCTTTCCCGATCGAACGTGCGCGCGCGGGAAGTGCTGACCGGTGGATGCCTACTGGGACAACCGGTATTCGACGGTTCCGCTATCGACGGAGATATCGAGATAAAGCTCCGCGCCAGCCTCTTGTTCGGACCATACCGGTTCGCACGCGTTCGCCTTGAACTGGCCCCAGGGTTGCCCGGCGGCGGTCAGGTTGTGACGGGTCAGCCCGCTGTCGACCGAGCGTTGCACCTGCACCGTGCCCTGCCAGACGCCCGAAATCTGGATCATGACCGGTCTGCCGGAAATCGCGACGAACGGGCCGATTGCGATGCTGGAACCGGTCTGGCCCTCCAGTGGCGCTGGAGGCGTAGGTGCGGTGATTTGCACAAGTATCGGCGTGTCGTCCGCGATACTGACGGGAAGTGGATTGCTGTTTTCGACAATCGAGAGTTCGCCGGTGTCGGCGGAAAAGCCGATGGCAAAAGCAGGCGCATAGCCTGCAGGAAGAGAGATCGGATGATTCGGCATCGGGGCCCCTTTGAGTAAGATGACCCGAAACCAGATACGCATAAACGCATGTGTAGGAAAATAAAAATGTTATAAATTACAATTCCTACATAAACCTGTAATTATAGAAATTCACTATATTCAGATGATTACTTCAGTATTTCCAACATAAATCGCATGCGGCCGGGTTAATCCATCAGCCAGCGCCTGAACGTATTGTGCTGGCGCGATTGCGCGCGCACATCCCGGCTTGTTATTTCGGAGAATGCAGCTTTCGCCTGACCGAACGCCCAATGCAGATAGCCGCCGCTGGCGGTCCTGTCTTCCTGGGTGGCGGGCTGGTCTTCGGCCGTGACGCGGCCGCTGATGCGTTGCCATAACAGACTGAAATTTCCTCTTGCGAGCGCGCTGAGCAGCTTTGCACTCCTGCGGGTCTCAAGATTTTGCAGCATAAGATCAATCGCGGTGTCGCGAATCGCGGGCGGCGGCGGTTGCGGTTCTGCGTCCACCCGCGCAATGGCCTTTCCGCCGTGATAATGGCGCACAAGTTCGAAAAGCAGTTGTGCGCTTTCGTGCCAGCCTTCGCGCCGGGCCCGTTGCCAGAACGCCGGCCAGTCAATTGTGTGCTTGCGCGTCAGGAATTCGATGTCCGTCAGCACCAGCGGTCCGCAGTCCAGCCGATGGCCATGGACGGCATGAACGATCAGGTGTGCCAGCATATCCTCTGCAACCGGATATGACAGACCTTCAACGTCCATCGCCCGATCGAGCAGCATGGCTTCATCAATGTGCGGGGCATCGAGATCGAGCCGGCCATCGGGCTGGCTCAATCGCTTGTGCAGCTCGATCGGTGTGCTGCGCGGTGCAATCATCAGCGGGAGATGCTTGTCCAGTTGCAGGCTCGCTTCGATCGGAACAGTCAGCGCTTCTGCCAGAACATAGCCCGCGCCGGACAACGTGTTGTACGCAGGAATGACCTGTTCCTCCGGCAGGATCAGATCGAGATCGCGCATCGGGCGCAACGCCGGTTCGGGGTAGGCGTGAAAGGCAAGGTAGGCACCTTTCAGCGCGACAACATCATATCCGGCCGAGCGCAGGAGCGCAAAGCACTCCGCCAGTTCGGCCTTGCGCACCAGCGCGGTTATTGCCGCATGACGATGCGCGGCCTGCCAGCTGGCGACGATGGTCGCAGGCACCGCGTCATGATGCGCAGCCGCGTTCACATAAATCCACGGTTCCAGCCTGTGCATCCGGGCGAGCCGTTGCAGCTGCGCCCAGTCCGCAGGCAGAAGCGCGGCGGTGCGCTGTGCCTCAACGCGCGTCACCGTGCCCGTCAGATCGAGCAGGAGCCTGCGGATGTCAGACATTTCCATCACGAAAGGTTCGCTTCCCGAATCGAATCGGTCAAGCCGTCATCTGCAACAGGTGGATCGCAAGCGATCGTGCCTCTACTTTACTTGCTCTTGGGGACCGAGAAACGACCCGAGACCCTGCCTTCCGCCGCGGAAACACCGCTTTTCAGATCAATGACGAAGCGCTTGCCGGTCAGCGTGTCGTTCCCGCGCGAAAGCGAGGCATTGCCGACCATGGTTATGATCCGGCGATTGAAATCATAGATCGCGACATCGCCGCTCGCCATTTCGCTGCCACGCGTCACCCGAACGCCGCCCGTGGCGGTGATCTGCTGAATTTTAAGCGACCCCTGATCGGTGAAAGCAACGGTGGTACGGTCAGCCTGCAGGCGCAGGTTATCCTGCCGGATGTCGACATTTCCGGCCAGCACGACGCGCCCTTCCCGATCCTGCAGTTCGATCCGGTCCGCCGCATAGTTGACCGGGGCGTCTGAGTTGTGGCCTGAAATCGCCTGCGCTTCGAGGGTTTGCCATCCAACCAGCCCTGCCAGTGCGCCGGCGAACGAAAATACACCGATGCGCAGCGATGACCTGAGATGCCGGGTAACGTTCATTTGGGAATCCTCAGCTTGCCGGGCGTCATGCGCAGCCGGGCGTTTCCTTCAAGTGCGACAGTGCGCGCTTCGAGATCGGCGACAATCTTCTCGGCGCTGAACGATCCGGTGGGCACAGACCCTTCGACCCCGCCCGAGCCAACCGCGCGCCGGGTGTTGAGATTAACCGCAACATTGTTGGTGACCATGCGATATCCGTCGGGCGCCTTGAAATTGACAGGGCCTTTGACCTGAATTTCCTCGGTTCGGTAATTGTATGTGCCCGATGGCGCCCACAGTTCGGCAGGCCCCTCGGTCAGTTCGATTTTCGCGACGAGATCGGACAGATTGACCACAGGATTTGCAGCCGTATCCTGCACCGCGCTGCCTGCGGTCACACGAAAGGGCCGCCCGCGCGAATCCTGGCCGCGATACATCGCCTGATCGACCTTGAGCCGTTCTCCGGTGATGGCGACCTTGTTGCGATCAAGCAGAAAACTGATTTCGCCGCGCGGCGAAAGCGGCGACAATATCATCACCGCTGCGATGATGCCGATCGCCGCTGGCAGCGCTTTGGCGAGGAAGGCGATCAGCCGGTCGTGAAATCCGCCCGGGGCGGCAAAGGCTCTGCGCCTGCCACGGATTAGATCGGCCTGGGCAGTCATCGTGCGATCATGCAGACATGTGGCTGAATATGTCATGATCGGGCCACCCGGCCAGATCCAGTTGCGCGCGCGCGGGCAGGAAATCGAAGCAGGCCTGCGCCAGGTCCGTGCGATTTTCACGCGCCAGCCGCTCGACCAGAATTTCGTGCATGGCATGCAGGAAGCGCACATCCGATGCGGCATAGTCCTTCTGCGCGTCGCTCAGGCTGGGTGCGCCCCAGTCGCTCGATTGTTGCTGCTTGGAAATTTCCTTGCCCAGCAGCTCGCGCACAAGGTCTTTCAGGCCATGGCGATCGGTATAGGTGCGCACCATCTTGCTGGCGATCTTGGTGCAGAACACCGGAGCGGCAACCACGCCAAGATAATTCTCGATCGCCGCCAGATCGAACCGGGCGAAATGATAGAGTTTCAGCCGGTCGGGATCGGCCAGCACTGCCTTGAGATTGGGCGCGGCAAACGGGCTTTCGGGCGCAAAGCGAACCAGATGCTCGTCTCCCTGTCCATCCGAAATCTGGACAAGGCAAAGCCGGTCGCGGTGGGTGATAAGTCCCATTGTCTCGGTATCGACCGCGACAGGCCCCGGCGCGAGGACGCCTTCGGGGAGATCTTCTTCGTGTAGATGGACAGCCATATGGCCAAAGTGCTTAGGCTGTGGGCGTGTATTTCGCAATGGGCGACGGGAATGGGTGAGCCGGAAACAGGAACAGCGCTGCCATCGGCGTGGGAGCCTGCTCTGGCGCAGGTGCTGGCAACGCGCGAGGCGCGCAAGCTTGGCGGATTTCTGCGCGCGCAAGAAGAACTGGGCAAGGCGATCTATCCCCCCAGAGGAACGCGGCTGCGCGCGCTGGAGCTGACCCCGCTTGATGCCGTCAAGGTCGTTATCCTGGGGCAGGATCCGTATCACGGCCCCGGCCAGGCCCATGGGCTTGCCTTTTCAGTGCAGCCGGGCGTGAAAGTGCCGCCCTCGCTGGTCAACATTTACAAGGAACTGGAAAGCGATCTGGGGCTGGCCCGGCCGGGACATGGCAATCTTGAGGATTGGGCGCGGCAAGGCGTGCTGTTGCTTAACAATGCGCTGACTGTGGAGGCGGGGCGTGCGGGATCGCACCAGATGATCGGCTGGGAAGCGATCACCGATGCTGCCGTGGCTGCGGTGGCGCAAAAGCAGGAGCCTTGCGTTTTCATGCTGTGGGGCAACCATGCGCGCAAGAAGGCCGCGCGTGTTCCCGGTCTTGCCGAAGGCAGGCATCTGGTGTTGTCCGCGCCGCACCCCAGCCCGTTTTCCGCGCACTCCGGGTTTTTTGGCTGTCGGCATTTCAGTCAGGCCAATGCATTCCTCGAAGCGAATGGACGTGAGGGCATAGACTGGTCATTGTAGCGCGATGACCGAAGAGGAAGCCCGCAAACGGCTGCTTGAACGGCAGGCGCAACTGGATGAGGAAGATGCGATCAGCGCCGGATCGCGCGATCCGGTCACGCTTGAGCAGGATAGCGTGGGCCGCCTCAGCCGCATGGATGCGATGCAACAGCAGGCGATGGCACAGGCAACGCAAAAGCGCCGCGATTCGGAAAAACTGCGTATCCGCGCCGCGCTGGCCCGGCTGGACGAAGGCGAGTGGGGCTGGTGCCTGACTTGTGGCGAACAAATCGCCGAAGCACGATTGCAGCACGACCCCGGCGTGGGGCAGTGCGTTGGGTGTGCTTCGCGACAGTAAGCTGCGGTTCAGCGCGGCAGTTCGGTCTTGCCCATCAGCATTTCATCGACGGCCCGCGCGCACTGACGGCCTTCGCGAATCGCCCAGACAACCAGCGATTGCCCGCGCCGCATATCGCCGCATGCGAAAATCTGATCGTCGCTGGTGCGGTAATTTTCGGTGTCCGCCTTCACGTTGCCGCGATCGGTCAGTTCAACACCCGCCTGATCGATCAGGCCCTGCTTGCGCGGCCCCAGAAAGCCCATCGCCAGCAGGATGAGATCGGCTTCAAGCGTAAATTCACTGCCCGCCACTTCCTGCATCTTGCCGCCAGACCATTCAACCCGGACGCATTCCAGACCTTCAACCTTGTTCTCACCGACAACGCGTTTGGTCAGAATCGCCCAGTCGCGATCCACGCCTTCCTGATGGCTGGAAGAGGTGCGCAGTTTGAGCGGCCAGTTCGGCCAGGTCATCGCCTTGTCTTCATGTTCGGGCGGTTTTGGCATGATTTCGATCTGGGTGACCGATTTTGCGCCCTGCCGGTTCGATGTGCCGACACAGTCGGAGCCGGTGTCGCCGCCGCCGATGACAACGACGTTCTTGTCTGTTGCCAGCAAGGTTCCATCGGGCGCGGCGCGCATTTCGTCGTCGCCCGCATTGCGCTTGTTCTGCTGGCGCAGGAAATCCATCGCGACATGCACGCCGGGCAGTTCCGCGCCCGGAATTTCAAGCCGCCGGGGTTCTTCCGCGCCGCCCGACATCACGATGGCATCGAAGTTTTCCTTCAGCGATGCAACCGATACGGTCATGCCGATTTCGGTCGAGGTGCGAAATTCCACACCCTCGGCTTCCATCTGCTTCATCCGGCGATTGATCAGATGCTTTTCCATCTTGAAATCGGGAATGCCATAGCGCAGCAGCCCGCCGACCCGGTCGTTCTTTTCAAACAGCGTGACCGAATGGCCCGCGCGCGCCAGTTGCTGGGCTGCGGCCATGCCTGCCGGGCCCGAACCGACGACGGCAACCGATTTGCCGGTGCGGCTGGCGGGAACCTGCGGCTTGATCCAGTTGTTTTCCCATCCCTTGTCGACGATCTGGCATTCGATCGATTTGATCGTCACAGGCTCGTCGATGATGTTGAGCGTGCAGGCCGCTTCGCACGGCGCGGGGCAGACCCGGCCGGTAAATTCGGGGAAATTGTTGGTTGAATGCAGCACTTCCAACGCATTCTGCCAGTCGTTTTCATAGACCAGATGGTTCCAGTCAGGGATGATGTTGTTGACCGGGCAGCCGGTGTGACAGTGCGGAATGCCGCAATTCATGCACCGCGAAGCCTGTGCTTTCAATTCGTCTTCCGGCAGCGGAATGACGAATTCCTTATAGTCTTTCAGCCGCTCTTTCGGGTCCGCATACGTGCGGTCATGACGATCGAGTTCGAGGAAGCCGGTTTCCTTGCCCATGTGTGGTATATCCCTCGCTTATTCTGCGGCGACCGAAGCGGCGTCGAGCCGCTCGGCTTCAAGTTGCTTGAGCGCGCGCGCATAATCGCGCGGCATGACCTTGACGAACTTGGGCAGCGCATTGTCCCAATCTTCCAGTAGCGATTCCGCGCGTTTGCTGCCGGTGTGCAGATGGTGGCGTTCCAGCAGGATACGCAGCCGTTCCGCATCGTGGCGCAGCATATCGCCCATGCCATAGTCATAGACGCTGGAACCGCGCTGTTGCGGACGGCCCGCGCCTTCTTCTTCATCCGGCTCCGGCGAAATTTCCTGCAGATCGACTTGCGCCATATTGCACAGATCCTTGAAGGCGCCGTCTTCGTCATAAACGTAGGCGATGCCGCCAGACATGCCCGCTGCAAAGTTGCGCCCGGTTTTGCCCAGCACAACAACAACGCCGCCAGTCATATATTCGCAGCAGTGATCGCCAACGCCTTCGACAACCGCGATGGCGCCGGAATTGCGCACGCCAAAGCGTTCGCCGCCCACGCCGTTGAAATAGGCTTCGCCCGCAATCGCGCCATAGAGCACGGTGTTGCCGATGATGATATTTTCCAGCGGTTCGCGATCGACATGATCGGGCTGGCGCACGATCACCCGGCCCCCGGAAAGGCCCTTGCCGACATAGTCGTTGGCATCGCCGGTCAGATCGAGCGTGACCCCATGGGCCAGCCAAGCGCCGAAGCTCTGGCCGCCAACGCCGTGTGCGGTGATGTGGATCGTGTTGTCGGGCAGACCCGCGTGGCCATAACGCCGCGCGACTTCGCCCGAAAGCATCGCGCCGACCGTGCGGTTGACGTTGATGACCTTCTTTTCGATCCGCACCGCCTGCTGGCTTTCAAGCGCGGTCGTTGCGGCTTCGATCAGTTCGTTATCAAGCGCATTTTCCAGCCCGTGATCCTGTGTTTCGGACCAGTTGAGTGACGGACTGTCTCCTTGCGGTGTCTGGTAAAGCAGACGTGACAGATCGACGCCCGCTGCTTTCCAGTGATCGATCGCGCGGTTCATATCGAGCATATCGACGCGGCCCACCATTTCGGCAACGGTGCGGAAGCCCAGCTCGGCCATGATTTCACGCAGCTCTTCGGCGACGTAGAAGAAATAGTTCACGACGTGTTCGGGCTGGCCGGTAAAGCGCGCGCGCAGCACAGGGTCCTGCGTTGCCACGCCGACCGGGCAGGTGTTGAGATGGCACTTGCGCATCATG
Organism: uncultured Sphingomonadaceae bacterium; assembly: GCA_947258815.1. Taxonomy (GTDB): domain Bacteria; phylum Pseudomonadota; class Alphaproteobacteria; order Sphingomonadales; family Sphingomonadaceae; genus Novosphingobium. The sequence goes on along the minus strand of CAMYJW010000019.1, from coordinate 55,693 downwards.
ATGCAGCCCGCAGCAATCAGCGGCGCGGTGGCAAAGCCAAATTCGTCCGCACCCAGCAGCGCGCCGATTGCCACATCGCGGCCCGTGCGCAGCCCGCCATCGGTCTGCACCGAAATGCGGCTGCGCAAATTGTTGAGCAGCAGGGTCTGCTGGGTTTCGGCCAGTCCGATTTCCCAGGGTGAACCGGCGTGGGTCAGCGATGTCAGCGGCGATGCGCCGGTTCCGCCTTCATAGCCGGAAATGGTCACATGATCCGCGCGGGCCTTGGATACGCCCGCTGCAACCGTGCCGACGCCGACTTCGGAAACGAGTTTGACCGAAACGCGCGCCTGCGGATTGACGTTTTTCAGATCGTGAATGAGCTGCGCCAGATCCTCGATCGAATAGATATCGTGGTGCGGCGGCGGGCTGATCAGGCCGACCCCCGGCGTTGAGTGGCGCACTTTGCCGATAACCTTGTCAACCTTGTGGCCTGGCAGCTGCCCGCCTTCGCCGGGCTTCGCGCCTTGCGCCATCTTGATCTGGATATCATCGGCATTGACGAGGTATTCGGTGGTCACGCCGAACCGGCCCGATGCGACCTGCTTGATCGCCGAACGCATCGAATCGCCGTTTTCCAGCGGTGTAAACCGATCGACTTCCTCGCCGCCTTCGCCGGTGTTCGATTTGCCGCCGATGCGGTTCATCGCCATTGCCAGCGTGGTGTGCGCTTCGCGGCTGATCGAGCCGAAGCTCATCGCGCCGGTGGCGAACCGCTTGACGATCTCGCTGGCGGGTTCAACTTCGGAAATATCCAGTGGCTTGTCTGCCTTGCGGAACTGCATCAGGCCGCGAATGGTCAGCATCCGTTCCGATTGCTCGTTGATCGAGCGGGCAAATTCCTTGTATTTCTCCGGCTGGGCTCCGCGCACGGCGTGCTGCAGGTTGCCGATATTTTCCGATGTCCACGCATGCTCTTCGCCGCGCAGGCGCAGGCCATAAATGCCGCCGACATCAAGCATGTTGCGATAAAGCGGATTGTCGCCATAGGCCGAAGCGTGACGGCGAACCGTCTCTTCGGCGACTTGCGTCAGGCCGACACCTTCGATGGTTGTCGCGGTTCCGGTGAAATAGGCTTCCACAAAATCGGTTGCGAGGCCCACCGCATCGAAAATCTGCGCGCCGCAATAAGACTGGTAGGTCGAAATGCCCATTTTGGACATGACCTTGCGAATGCCCTTGCCGACTGCCTTGATAAAGTTCTGTTCGGCTTCGCGGGCGCTGACCGGAAGGTTCTTGCGCACGCGGGCATCTTCAAGCGATTCGAACGCGACATATGGGTTGATCGCTTCGGCGCCGTAACCTGCCAGCGCGCAGAAGTGCTGCACTTCACGCGCTTCGCCGGTTTCCACCACAAGTCCGGTCTGCATCCGCAAGCCCTGGCGCACGAGATGGTGATGGATCGCGGCGGTTGCCAGCAACGCGGGAATGGCGATCCGGTTTGGCCCTTGCGCCCTGTCAGACAGGATGAGGATGTTCTTGTCGGCCAGCACCGCTTCGGTTGCGGTCCAGCAAATTTCCTTGAGCGCCTCTTCCAGCCCTCCGGCGCCGGTATCGGCCGCCCACGTGATGTCGAGCGTTTCGGTTCTGAACGCGCCATCGAGCGCGGCTTCGACCGAACGGATCTTCGCCAGATCCTGATCGGTGAGGATCGGCTGTTCAACTTCAAGCCGTTTATGGCTGCCGCCATCGTGGCCCAGCAGATTGGGGCGCGGGCCGATCATCGAAACCAGGCTCATCACCAGTTCCTCGCGGATCGGATCGATCGGCGGGTTGGTGACTTGCGCGAAGTTCTGCTTGAAATAATCGTACAGCAGGCGGGGCCGCTTCGAGAGAACCGGGATCGGCGTATCGGTGCCCATCGAGCCGATCGGATCGTCGCCCTTCTCGGCCATCGGTTCAAGGAAGCGTGAAAGGTCTTCCTGCGTATAGCCAAACGCCTGCTGGCGATCGAGCAGAGTGGTGGTCGGCACCGGAAGCTGCGAAAGTTCCGGTTCGATCACATCGAGATCGTCAAGCTTGTACTGGGCTTTTTCTAGCCAGTCCTGATAAGGCTCTTCATCCGAAAGCTTGGCTTTCAGCTCTTCATCTTCGATGATGCGGCCTTCGGCGAAATCGATCAGCAACATCTTGCCGGGCTGCAAACGCCACTTGCGCACGATGTTGTCTTCCTTGATCGGCAGAACGCCGCTTTCCGAAGCCATGATGCACAGATCGTCATCGGTTACGCAAAAGCGCGCCGGGCGCAGGCCATTGCGGTCAAGCGTGGCGCCGATCTGGCGGCCATCGGTAAACGCAACCGCGGCAGGGCCGTCCCACGGTTCCATCAGCGCGGCGTGATATTCATAGAATGCGCGGCGCGGCGCATCCATCAGCGGATTGCCGGCCCATGCTTCGGGGATCAGCATCATCATCGCATGCGAAAGGCTGTATCCGCCTGCAACCAGCAGTTCGAATGCATTATCCAGACAGGCCGTGTCAGACTGGCCATGCGGGATCAGCGGCCACATCTTGTCGAGATCGGCACCGAGAAGATCGGATTCCATGGTGCGGCGGCGGGCGTTCATCCAGTTCACATTGCCGCGAACGGTGTTGATTTCGCCGTTGTGCGCCATGAAGCGATAGGGGTGGGCAAGCCGCCAGCTTGGGAACGTGTTGGTCGAAAAGCGCTGATGGACAAGGCCAAGCGCGGAAACGCAATCGGGATCGCGCAGATCGTCGTAAAATCCACCGACCTGCGTGGCCAGCAGCAGGCCCTTGTAAACGATGGTCCGGCTTGAAAAGCTCGGCATATACATTTCGGTCAGGCCGGAAAGCTGGTGTTTCGCGGCAAGATCACGCAGCGGGTTTTGCGTTTGCTTGCGAATGGCCAGCAGCTTGCGTTCGAAAGCGTCCTGATCCGGGCAGTTCGCACCGCGCGCGATAAAGCACTGGCGGATAACCGGCATCGAATCGATGACTGCCTTGCCCAGCCCTTCCAGAGTGACCGGAACGTCGCGCCAGCCAAGCACGGTCTGCCCTTCCTTGGCGGCGAACATTTCCAGATTGTTGACGACAATCTCGCGGCTGGCTTCGTCGCGCGGCAAAAAGCACATCGCCACGCCATAGTCGCCCGGTTCGGGAAGATCATGGCCTTCAGCGGCGGCCCATTTTTTGAACAGGTCATGCGGCATCTGGAGAAGAATGCCCGCGCCGTCGCCCATCAGCGGATCGGCTCCAACGGCCCCGCGATGATCGAGGTTTTTCAGAATTTCCAGCGCCTGGGTTACGATTGCGTGGCTTTTTTCGCCCTTGATATGGGCGACGAAACCCACACCGCATGAATCATGCTCGTTGCGCGCATCGTAAAGGCCCTGGGTCTGCGGGAATCCCATTTATAATCCATCCTGTTATTTGCCGGCGTTAGCCTTGCGGCTGCCGAGCCATAAAGCACGACTCGCTTCGCCGCGGATCGCAGCGAGAAAACGCGAAAGTTCCCCATGGCGACAGGAAGGCAGTTTTGCAACCGCGAAGACGGTTCTGGATGCACGAAAGCGCGCATTTACTGGAGATTCACGGGGGCGCAAAGGGCCAAAAGCCACGTCAGTGGTCTGGTTTTGCCCGGATTTGTGGGTGTATATCCAGCCGGTTACGCAACCGGGCAGACGGGTTTCAGGCCGCTCCGCCCATCCGCTGGAGAGACGCCAGCGCGCTGCGAAGGGCTCTTTCTTCTTCTTCCGGATCGCGCGTTCCCTGAGGTTGCGTGGTCGGACCATGCGGCGCGCCGTGCGAATATTCCGGCGGGGGAGCGAACGGCGGAGGGGCTGTCTTGTCGGCGGCCATATCGGGGGTTGCATGAACTTCCGGCTGGGCCGGGCTTGCGGAAGGCTGCGCTGGCGCGGCAGGCTTTGCAAACGGCCCTTCGCCTGCGGGTTCCCGACCGGGAAAGATAACCACCGGCTCGATCGCGTCACCGTCGTTTTCAGGTTCTTCGATGCGCACGAACTGCTGGCGAGCGGCGTCAGGGCGCGAAAGATTGAGCAGTGAACTGTATCCGTCTTCCAGCACCGATTCTTCGTCTGTCGGCGATTCCGGGTCGTTCCCGGACGCGCTCAACGCGGTGCCGGGTTGCGGACTGACACCCGAAAGGCGGGCAAGCGGCGATTGTGCTTCGGCCCCCGGTTCTGGCTGCGCGTTGTCGCTTTTGTTCTCAGCAAAACCACTTTCGGCGACGGGGCTGGGCTGTGACGCGCGCGTTTGGCTTATGTGGCGTGGCGGCACGCTCAAGGGTGGCAAATCGTCGTCATCCTCGAAGAGCCCGACCGGACGGAGCGCAGCCGGGATTGCGGCTGGCGGGGCCGGAAATGGGGCGGATTCGGAGCTGAGTGAAGGGAGCGGCGAATCGGCCCCGGTTTCGGCGGCGCTGTCATCCGATGCGGCAGGCGTCGTTTGCGTGACGCGCGTTTCGTTGGGCGATGTATTTGCCGGTTCGATATTCCCGGTGTCCGTGGACTGCCGGGCCATAGCGCTTTGCCGACGCTGTTCGATTGAATGCGAAAGGCGGGCAAGGAGCTCGACATGTGAAAGTTCGCCGGGATCGGCCGTTGCGATACGCTCAGCCGCAGTAGGGTCGGGCGTGTTCTCGCAATCGCTGTCGTCCGTGTCTTGCGTGGTGGGTTCGTCCGCGTTGGGTTGTGCCGCGTCGATCCGGGCATCGGGCAGCGGTTCGGAAAGCTTGTCGCTTTCTTCGCTTGCGCCAGAGGGCACGGCGAAAGGTGGCGTATCGGTCATATCATGGCTTTCGCTGGATACATTCTGCGTGAAGGGCGGATTGCCGGGCGCCTGACCGGTGCTGCGGGGTTCGCCGAACAAAGCCGTTTCGGGTTTCTGATTGAAGATCGCGCCTTTCTGTGAGGCACTGTCTTGCGCCAGATCGAACCGGGGAAGGCTGACCGGTTCTGGCGCGGGCTGGGATTCGGGCTCAAGAAACGGCACCGGCTTGCGGATGCCGGGCCAGGCTGCCTGCGCATCGTGATTGTCGGAACTGGTGTCGGCGGCGGGCGCATCGAGGGTGTTTGGCGCGTCCTCGGGCTGGGCGAAATCGGGATACTGCTGCGGGCTGGCCGGGCCATCGGTCTGGAGCCGGGTATCTTCGGGGAACGCCGGCTCAATGGCTTCCGGCTGCGGTTCCGGACGGATTTCGTCATGCGCTGCCGCCTCGTCAGCCAACAGTTGTGACAGTGCGTCGGGCATGGCCTTTGCGTCGGTTGCGATTTCAGGTTCATCTGCAGGCGCGGCGTGCGGTTCGGGATCGCAGCCATCAAGGTCCATTTCGGCGACATCCAGGATCAGGGGTTCACCGCCCGGCACCGGAACGTGGTCTACAAAATCGCGGCGCTGCGGCTCTTCGCTGACAGTCAGCTGGCGGCGCCGTTGCGGTGCTTCTTCCGTGTTCCGGCCAAAGCCGAACCTTGCAAGGTCCCATTTTGGACGGCCAGAGCCGGTTTTCGGGGTTTTGGCCGCGGCCTGTTCTGGGTTCGCGATTTTGCGGGCAAGCCATGCGCCAAGCACGCCGCCGGTCACAGCCATCGCCAGCGCCAGAAGTATGCGCGCTGTAGCGCCAAGCGGCGGCGCCATTGACGAAAAGACTGCATCGAGCTGAAGCGATACGACAATCGATTCGAGCAGGCTTGGCCGGATCGCCAGACTGCCCAGCCCGAACAATGCGCTGAACCACAAGGCGACGGTCGCCGGGAACAGCGGATGGCGGCTTATCGGTGGCTTGCCCATCGATTTCGTGCGCGATTCTTCAGCCAAGTTTTCAACCCCGTCTTTGCCCGGAGCCGGGGGCCAGCTGCCATCAGGCAGCGACACCGGTTCCGTCTTGATCGTCTGGCTGTAACAAGGTTTGGTAAACGTCTTGATAACGTTGAACGTTAGTTGCCCAGTCATGGCGCGTGCGGACATGGGCGCGGCCTGCTGCGCGATAGGCATCCCAGTTGCCGCGATCTTCCAGCAGTTTTGCCAGCGCGGCCGCGCATTCTTGCGGATCGTCCGGCGTAAACAGTTTACCCGTCACTTCGTCTTTGACCAGTTCGCGATGGCCGCCGACATCCGATGCGGCGACGATTTTGCCCTGTGCCATCGCTTCAAGCGGCTTGAGCGGCGTAACCAGATCGGTCAGGCGGCTTTTCTTGCGCGGATAGGCCATCACGTCGGCCAGGGCGTAATACCGGTCTACTTCGCTGTGCGGCACGCGGCCGACGAACCGGATCGCTTCGGAAACGGAGCTTCGCGTTGCCATTGCGCGCAAGTCCGCCTCGCATGGGCCACCGCCGACCAGCAACAGGCGGGCATCGGGCTGGCGCGCGACAAGCGCGGGCATAGCCGCGATCAGATCGTCGAGCCCTTCGTAATCGTAAAAGCTGCCGATAAAGGCGATGACCGGGCAGGCGCGTCCGTTTTCGATCAGGCCAAGATGTTCAGCCAGTTCCGCATCCCGCTCGGGCGGCGCGCCGAACAGTGAAAGATCGACCCCGTTCGGCATCGTCGAAATGCGCGAAGGATCATGGCCGCGCGCGACAAGATCGGCGCGCAAGCCTTCACAGATGGTGACCACGGCATCTGCCTTGCGAACCACCCTGTTTTCAAGCTGGCGCGTCAGCCGGTATTTGAACGAACCTTCGTTGCTGGTGTTGTTGCCAACGGCGGCATCTTCCCAGAATGCGCGGATTTCATAGACAAGCGGAATGCCCCGGTGTTTTGCGACGCGTGCTGCCGCCATACCGCCCAGTGCCGGGGAATGGGCGTGGATAATATGCGGCTCCCATTCATTGCAAAGCGCATCGACGGCGGCGGAAAGCATGGTGATTTCCCGCCACTCGCGCAGGCCGGCCGGCCAGGTGGACTCGCCTTGCGTGCGATGAAATACCAGTCCGTCGGATTCTTCCTGCGCCGGGCCCGGCTCAGTATGGCGCAGGCCCGTGATGCCCCGCACGTCCATCCCCGAAGCAGCCTGAGCCTTGAGAATGGCGCGTGTGCGAAACGTATAGCCGCTGTGAATCGGCAGCGAGTGATCGAGAACATGCAGTATTCGTGTCATAGCCCGGTTTCCTTAGGCCACTAAGGCTTAACGCGGCGTCAACCGACGGCTGCTATGCGCCGTTCGATGGTCGATTATCTATCTCTGGCAATTTCTCACGGCGTGCTGATTCTGGCATTCTGGCGGCTTCTGTGGCGCGATGACCTGAACGCCGATCCAGCCCCGGAAGCGGACGCGGACAGTTTGCCCGTCAGAAAGAAAGGGCGACAGCGCGGTGCTTGATCTTGTGCTTGCCGCCTTTCTGGGCGCGCTCCTGCTGATGGGCCTGAAGCGTCCGTTCATCTGGGTGCTGGCTTACATATATGTCGATATTGTTGCCCCCCAGAAGATTGGCTGGGGGTTCATGACCGCGTTGCCCGCATCGTTGCTGGTGTTTGTCGCCGCGTTCGGTGGCTGGCTGTTGTTTGACGGAAAAAAAGGCACGCAGTTTACTTTTCGCCAGTTTCTGATGGTCTTGTTGCTGGCGTGGTGCGCTTATACCACGCTGGGCGCGGATTTCCCGGAAGAAGCGGCGACCAAGTGGGGATGGGTATGGAAATCGCTGGTCTTCGCCATTTTCCTGCCGCTTACGCTGCGCACACGGCTGCGGATAGAGGCGACCGCCCTGATCATGGTGCTTTCGGCCGGATCGATCATTATCAGCGCCGGGATCAAGACGGTGTTGTCCGGTGGCGGCTATGGTGCGCTGCAATCCTATGTTGGCGACAACACCGGCCTTTATGAAGGCAGCACGCTTTCGATGGTGGCGATTGCGATCATTCCGCTGATCGTCTGGCTGGCGCGTCATGGCACGATCATCCCGCCTGACTGGCGCACCAAGGTGTACGCCGCATGTCTGGTGTTTGCATGCCTGCTTGTTCCTGTCGGAACGCAGACGCGCACCGGGCTTGTCTGCATCGCGGTGCTGGCGGTGCTTTCGCTGCGCTATGTCAAACAGCGGTTTTTGCTGCTGGGTCTGATGGGCGCAATCGGCGTTATGGCAATCCCGTTTCTCCCGCAAAGCTACCTTGAGCGGATGAACACGATCACCAACCATCAGGCGGACGAATCGGCCTCGACCCGGATTGCGGTCTGGAAGTGGACTCTCGATTATGTTGGCGACAAGCCGATGGGCGGCGGTTTCGATGCGTTCCTTGGCAACAGCTTCAAATACAGGACACGCCACGTCGATAATTCAGGCAGCACGTCTTCGGTTGAATATGTAGAAGTGGTCGATGAAGGCCGGGCCTATCACTCGGCCTATTTCGAAGTGCTGGGCGAACAGGGCTGGCCGGGGTTTTTCATCTGGATGTTATTGCAGGGGCTGGGCCTCCTGCAGCTTGAATTCGTCTTGCGAAGGCTGCGAAAATCCGAAGAGCCGCGCGATCGCTCGAATGCTTCGCTGGCTAATGCATTGCAGGTAGGCCATCTTGTCTATCTCGTTGGCGCGCTGTTTGTGGGCATCGCTTACCAGCCGTTCATATACATGCTGATTGCGTTGCAGATCGGGCTTGTCCTTCAGGTGAAACGTGAAGCAAAGGCCAGGGCACCGGAAAAGCCGGCACTGGCAGGGCGCGCGCAACGATCAGTCATGCTGGCGAGGCCGGCATGAGCCGCGCCACCAACACCGCCGGGGCCGCGCCGGTGCATCTCGATGCGTTGACCGGCATCCGGGGCATTGCCGCGTGGTTCGTTGTGTTTTTCCACTTGCAGCTGACGCTTGTCGCGCTGTTTCCGGCAGCGGCTATTGCTGTCATTTCCAAGGGCTACCTTGCGGTCGATCTGTTCTTCGTCCTGTCCGGCTTTGTGCTCTGGGCGAATTATGGAAAACGGCTTCGCAAGGGTGACGGGCAAGCGCGGATCGCTTTCCTGTGGCGGCGTTTCGCGCGGGTCTGGCCTCTTCATGCCGCGATTCTGTGCGTCTATATCGCATTCGCTGTTGTCTTGATCCTTACCGGGCGGAGCAGCGACGATTATCCGCTCGCGCAGCTTCCCGCGCATTTTCTGCTGGTTCACAACTGGGGTTTTTCCAGCAGCCTGACCTGGAACGACCCCTCATGGTCGATCAGCACTGAATTTGCCGCGTATCTTGTCTTCCCGGTGTTAGCCTCCATGGCGCGATGGGATCGGATGTCCAGCGCTGCCCTGATTGCGATCGCTGCGGGGCTGTGTGCCTTCGTGGCTGCGCTTTATGCATCGCACGGCGCCTACTCGCTGGGCGACGAGATTTCCCGGCTGGGGGTATGGCGCTGTCTTGCGCAGTTCTGTCTGGGCAACATCGCATGCATTGTGTGGCTGAGGTGGCGGGACAACCCGTCCGCCAGAAGCCGGGCATTGCTTGTCGGCGGGGTGATCGGCGCGGCCGGTGTGTTGTTTGAACTGGCCGAAACAGTGGTTGTGCCGCCGCTGTTCACCGTTCTTATTCTTGCTCTTGCCTTTGACAAGGGTCGCGTATCCCGCGCACTCAGTGTCCGGCCGGTGCTGTATCTGGGAGAGATCAGCTATTCGACCTATCTTTCCCATTATCTGCTGTTCATCGTTTTCAAGATCCTGTTCGTGGATGACAGTGTCTTGCTTGGCTGGGTATCCCTGGCGGGCTATCTGACCATTCTGCTGCTCGCTTCGGCAGGGCTGTATCACGGGGTTGAAAAACCCGCGCAGCGCTGGCTCAACCGGCACCCTCCGAATTTTCGGGCGACTGTCCTCGCGAAGTAGCCGCAGGCGGATTGCTTGCCCTGCGGATTGATACGGTCCACCCTGAGCAGAACCAGAATGACGGGCCGGAATAAGGGGCCGGAACGAGGGGAAGGCCGGAATGGAAAACCCGATGGGCATTATGGAAATTCTTGGCCTTGCCGGAAGCCTCAGCCTGCTGGCCGGCTGGCGCCTGTATCTGTGCATCCTTGGCACCGGCATTGCGATGCATTTCGGTGTGCTGCCGCTTCCCGAACATCTTGAAGGCCTTGGCGTTCTGGCAAACCCTTGGGTGATGGGCACTTCCGGGCTGGCTGCCGCAGGGGAATTCTTTGCCGACAAGATCGCCTGGCTTGATACGGTGTGGGATTCGATCCACACGCTGATCCGCCCGGTTGGCGGAGCGCTGCTGACTCTGGCGGTGGTCGATCCGTCCGATCCGGCGGTTCAGGTGGTGGCGTTCATTCTGGGCGGGGGGGCGACGTTGCTGGCGCACGGCGGCAAGGCTGGCGCGCGCGCTGTCGTCAACACCAGCCCCGAACCGTTCAGCAATGTCGCGGTTTCAACTGCCGAGGATGTGATGGCCGGCGGCCTGCTGTTTCTGGCCTATCAGTATCCGGCGATCGCCGGGATCATCGCGCTGGTGCTGCTGGCGCTCGCAATTGCGCTTCTGCTGGTTGCAAGGCGGGTGATCAAGGCGCTGTTCGGGAAATTGAACGATCCGCCTCCGGGCGCACCTCGCACATAGCGACTCGCGCATTTGCGCGGGTTCACGATTAATTAACCTTTCAACTTCATACCTCCTATGGTTAATAGGCGACAACACCTCTTACGAAGAGGTTATCGGCGTCACACCGGGGCTATCAAAGGGGGACTACCCATGCGCGTGCTGTTGATTGAGGACGAACCGACTACTGCAAGGGCAATCGAGCTTATGCTCACGTCCGAGGGCTTTAATGTTTACTCGACCGATCTTGGCGAGGAAGGCCTCGATCTGGGCAAGCTGTATGATTACGATATCATCCTGCTCGATCTGAACCTGCCGGATATGCATGGCTATGACGTGCTCAAGAAACTTCGGGTCGCCAAGGTCCAGACGCCGGTTCTGATCCTTTCGGGCATTTCGGAAATGGATTCCAAGGTGCGCAGCTTTGGCTTCGGTGCCGATGATTATGTCACCAAGCCGTTTCACCGCGAAGAACTGGTCGCCCGCATTCACGCGGTTGTTCGCCGTTCCAAGGGCCATTCGCAGTCAGTCATCAACACCGGCAAACTTACCGTCAATCTCGATGCGAAGACCGTCGAAGTCGATGGTGCGCGCGTTCATCTGACGGGCAAGGAATATGCGATGCTGGAACTGCTCAGCCTGCGCAAGGGCACCACGCTGACCAAGGAAATGTTCCTCAACCACCTTTATGGCGGCATGGATGAGCCTGAACTGAAGATCATCGACGTGTTCATCTGCAAGCTTCGCAAAAAGCTCAGCCACGCATGTGGCGGCGCAAACTATATCGAAACTGTCTGGGGCCGCGGCTATGTGCTGCGCGATCCCGACGAACAAGCCGAGGCAGCCTGAGGATTACCCGATCCAACATACTGTTACGGGGGCAACGGATTACGGCTCGTCCTGAAAAGGGCGGGCCGTTTTTCTTTGTTCCGACGGGATATGCCTGCCGGTGCCTGGGTATCAACTGCCTGCGCCCGGTTCCGCATCGGCAGCACCCCTGATAAACTGTCGCCAGGGAGAATCGCCATGATCGAACGCATCATAGACAAGCGCACACATGATCTGGGCGGCGGGTTCGAAGTGGGTCGGGTGCTGCCGCACCATGCCCGGCGCATGGTTGGTCCTTATATCTTTTTCGATCATATGGGGCCGGTCGATCTCGCCCCCGGTATCCCGCGCGATCTCGATGTGCGCCCGCACCCGCATATCGGGCTTGCCACCGTAACCTACCTTTATGATGGCGCGCTGACTCATCGCGACAGTCTTGGCTTTCATCAGGAAATTCGCCCCCATGAAGTCAACTGGATGGTTGCGGGCAGTGGCATCACCCATTCCGAACGGTTCGAACATGCGCGCGCGCATGGTGCAACGATGCACGGGATTCAGGCTTGGGTTGCGCTGCCAGCAGAGCATGAGGAAACCGATCCCGCTTTTTACCACCACGCAGACGGCGATCTGCCGATATGGGAAGAAGGGGGCGTGCGCGGACGGCTGATTGCCGGCGAAGCGGAAGGGATGAAATCCGCTGTCGCGGTCCACTCGCCGCAGTTCTATATGCACTGGGACATGGCCGCCGAAGCCAGACGCACTTTGCCTGCGCTCTATCCCGAACGCGCGGTTTATATCGCATCAGGTTCCGCGGAAGTTGGTGGCCAGCGCCTTTGCGCCGGGCAAATGGCGGTGCTTGAGCCGGGCCGCGACGTGCCGGTGAAGGCCAGTGAGGCCGCCACGGTGATGGCGCTGGGCGGAGAGCCGCTTGGCGAACGCTACCTGTTCTGGAATTTCGTGTCGTCTTCCAAAGACCGTCTCGAACAGGCCAAGGAAGACTGGCGCCAGCAACGCATGATCCTGCCCGAAGGCGACGATCAGGAATACACCCCGCTGCCCGAGGGGTGATGCCACCCCATTGACCGCCGCTTAATCGGCTGCCATCGGCGCGGGCCATGACGGCGAACAAACCTGGCGATCCGACGACGCTTAACCGGTTTATCGCGGGCGTGAATGCGCCCGCTTGGCCGGTTTCGCGTGGGACGTGCTCCTGCTAAACGTTTAGCGATTGTTAAGATTGCATACACGAGTAGGTTGAGCACCGCTTCTGGGGCTGTCAATTTCTGTCGGCGTGGGGGCCTAAATGTTCGAGTCTATTGTTGGCGGTCTGATTCTTTTGGCAATTGGCGGTATCACCTTTCTCGCATACCATCATCCCGCCGATTTCAAGAAACTCACAAAGTGGCTAATAACTGCAGGATTGGTCGTGTGGCTTGCCGCGTGGGAGTGGTGGTGGGCCATGACGATCGCACAACGTGCCGTTATCAAAGTGATCGATAGCGAGTATGCAGAGGTGCTTGGCGCTCTAAATGCGCTCTCGCCCTCATTTTGGGTGTTGATTTTCGGATATCCCGCATGGCTTTTATTTCTAGGCATTCTTGATCTATGGGTTACGACGCTAAAGGGCGGTAGCAAGGAAGGGTAGTTGGGTTTTTCTGGCTTCCCCTTCGCGACCCTCTTGAGCCGGGCCACGATGTGCTGGTGAAAGCCACTGATGCCACCCCGCACCCCATTGACCGCCGCTTAATCGGCTGCCATCGGCGCGGGCCATGACAGCGAACAAACCTGGCGATCCGACGACGCTTAACCGGCTCTATGGCCGCTCGGTGGGCAAACCCTTGCGCAAGGGGCAGCAGGCGCTTGTCGATACGCTGTTGCCGCAGATCAGTGTGCCGGCCGAAGGGGCGGTTACGGCAGAGCGGCTGTTCGGGTTCGATCGTCCGCTGCACTTCGAAATCGGGTTCGGTTCGGGCGAACATATGGCCGAACGGGCGGACATGTTGCCCGATCACGGGTTTATCGGCGCGGAGCCGTTTCTGAACGGGGTTGCCGGGGCGTTGCAACATGTGCGTGACCGGCATCTGGGCAACGTCCGGCTGCATCATGGCGATGCGCTGGAAGTTCTGGCGCGCGTGCCCGATGGCGCGTTGTCATTTGTCTATCTCCTGCATCCCGACCCCTGGCCCAAGGCGCGCCATGCCAAACGCCGGATGATGAACGACGGGCCGGTGGCGATGATCGCGGCCAAACTGAAACCGGGCGGGGAATTCCGGTTCGGCACCGATCACCCGGTCTATCTGCGTCATGCGCTGATGATCATGCGCCGCCATGCCGACACGTTCGAATGGTTGTGCGAAAGCCCGCGCGATTTTCAGACGCGCCCCGGCGGCTGGGCCGAAACCCGCTATGAAGCCAAGGCGCGGCGGCAGGGCCACGAAGTGTGGTATTTCCGCTATCGCCGCCGCTGAAGAATAACGGTTCTTTTACCGTCAGGCGGGATTTGCGCTTTATGAACTGATAAGTCTACCTGGCCATGAATTTCGTCGGGCTGCTATTCTTTCAAAATAGCGCTCAATTTTTTCTGCTCCTTCATGCGTCAATCGCAGGAAATTTCGCCTCGCATCCGCCCAATCCGATTCGCGCCTGATAAGGCCCTTTTTCTCTAAGATGGAAATCCAGCGTAGGGCTGTGGTGGGAGGAACGCATGAACCGATACATGCGCTTGAAATTTGCAAGCGTTTTCCCGATGCTTCTGCGGTGGCGATATCCAACAACAAGTCCCACGCAGGCTCACCAAAAATCGATGGCTCTTCAAAAATTTCGTCACGCAATCTTCGTTCGGCGTATGCCTCATGCGCCCACTTATCGAGAGAAACTCCGATCGGTTTGCGCATTCGTTTCGAATCAGTAGAATCGAAGCGTACAATGCTATTGTCGTCAGCTTCGGCTGAAATTGCACGGCGGTATTGATTCAACCAATTGCCAACCATGCCTTGTAAGTCTTCAACCAGTTGATCAACGCTTTCCTGCCTTATGGACTCTAATGGTTGAAGTGCTTGCTCGGCCTTAATTCTATCCATCTATTTGCCCCAACAAACCGGTCGCACTAGAGGACTTTATCCCAAAAACCTTCAACTTCCTAGTTTGGACCGATTACCCCACTTTTCGATGCGTACAATTCGTCGACTAGCTGGTCGACCATTGAAAAATCAATGTCGTCGAGAACAACGCTTTCTGCAATGGCTTGTCTGACGTTTTCATCATCTTTTAGGCTTTGAATTGCGGTTTCCACCTGTGCGGCAGAAACATCTGCTACAACCTTGTCCAGCAACCGAACGGCAACTGCCATGTGAGCTACAGCGGATTGAAGCAAGGACATGTAATCCATAGCTTACCTCATCAAGAAAGTTGTATCGCCAGTAACAGGGGGAGAGTGCATAATACGCGAAGCAAAGTTACGTGCAAATGCGTATGTTGATAACTATTCGAGATTAGAGGCTAAGACAAGATTGTCTCGCGGAGAGGGGGGCGGCAAGGTCACGAAGTCTGGCGCTTCTGATGCTAGGGCCCGGAGGCGTGTCGTTGCCGGTCCGGAGGGAGTGGCACTCAACGCTTAGAGTTTTGGCACCCTTCGGCCTCCCCCCTCAAGTGGGGAGGGTTTCGGCGCAGCCGTGCGGGCTTTGGGGCGTTTTCCGATCCGAATTGATTGGAAAATGCTCTGACCCGTGATTTAACCCGCGATGCCCGCAGCCGCCAGCACGGCCAAAGTCAGCACGTCAGGCGCGATTGCCGTCATCGGGGCGATCTGCACGGGTTTTTCCATGCCGATCATCATCGGCCCGATGGTTGCCTGACCGGCCAGCTCGCGCAGCAGCTTGGCCGAGATGTTGGCCGATTGCAGCCCCGGCATCACCAGCACGTTGGCCGGGCCGGAAAGCCGGCTGAACGGATAGTTCTTCATGATGTTGGGGTTGAGCGCGGCATCGGGCGCAAGGTCGCCTTCGTATTCGAAGCTGACATCGCGCTGATCGAGAATGCGCACGGCTTCGCGGATCGGATCGAGCCAGCGGCCAGACGGGTTGCCGAAAGTTGAGAAGCTGAGAAACGCGACGCGCGGTTCGTGTCCCAGCCTTTTGGCGACTGCGGCGGTTTCGGTCGCGATTTTGGCGAGATCTTCTGCGGAGGGGCGCTCGTTGATCGTTGTATCTGCCAGGAAGGTTGTGGTGTTCTTGCCGACCAGCACATGAATGCCGAACGGCAGCTGGCCTTCCTTGGGATCAAGCACCCGGCGCACTTCAGTCAGCGATTGTGAGAACGGGCGTGTGACGCCGGTGATCATCGCATCGCCCACGCCCAGTTTGAGCAGGCCTGAGGCGAACACGTTGCGGTCCTGATTGACCATGCGCTGCACGTCGCGCTCCATATAGCCGCGCCGCTGCAAGCGCTGATAGAGCATTTCCACCATCGGAGGGACGTGTTCGGAAACAGCGGAATTCTGAATCTCGTATGTGTCCGGGTCGGCAACGCCCAGTTCGTCCATTTTGGCGAGCACTTTTTCGGTCCGCCCCACCAGCACCGGATCGCCATAGCCGAAATCGCGATACTGGATTGCGGCGCGCAGCACGATTTCGTCCTCGGCTTCGGCGAAGATCACCCGCTTGGGGTTTTCCTTCACTTGCGAATAGACTTGCGTGAGCACCGATGTTGTCGGGTTCAGGCGGCTTTTCAGCGCATGGCGATATTCGTCGAAATCGGTGATCTCGGTCTGCGCCACGCCCGAATCCATTGCAGCCTTGGCAACGGCGGAGGGGACGACTTCCATCAGGCGCGGATCGAACGGCGCGGGAATGATGTATTCGCGGCCGAACTGCTGGGTTTTTCCATATGCCGCGGCGACTTCCTCTGGCACCTGTTCACGCGCAAGTTCGGCGATGGCATTGGCGGCGGCGATCTTCATTTCCTCGTTGATCGCGGTGGCATGAACATCCAGCGCGCCACGGAAAATGAACGGGAAACCCAGCACGTTGTTGACCTGATTGGGATAGTCCGAGCGCCCGGTGGCGACGATCGCATCATCGCGCACTTCGGCAACATCCGGCGGCGTGATTTCAGGATCGGGATTGGCCATTGCAAAGATAATCGGGTTTTTGGCCATGGATCTGGCCATGTCCTGCGTCATCGCCCCGGCGACTGACAGGCCCAGAAACACGTCCGCGCCTTCAACCGCTTCGGCCAGCGTGCGGTCTTCGGTTTCGATGGCATGGGCCGATTTGAACTGATCGACATTCTCACGTCCGATGTAGATCACGCCGCGGCTGTCGCACATTGTGACGTTTTCCTGGCGCACGCCCATCGATTTGATAAGCGATGTGCAGGCCAGCGCCGATGCGCCTGCGCCGTTGACGACAACCTTGATATCCTTGAATTCGCGGCCCGTAATCCGGCAGGCGTTGACCAGACCGGCGGCGGCGATGATCGCGGTGCCGTGCTGATCGTCGTGCATCACCGGGATTTTCATGCGCTCGCGCAGGGTCTGCTCGATGATGAAGCATTCGGGCGCCTTGATATCTTCAAGGTTGATCCCGCCAAATGACGGCTCCATCAGCGCCACGGCTTCGATAAAGGCGTCGCAGTCTTCGGTATCAAGCTCGATATCGATCGAATCGACATCGGCAAACCGCTTGAACAACACTGCCTTGCCTTCCATCACCGGCTTTGAGGCCAGCGCGCCCAGATTGCCCATGCCAAGGATCGCGGTGCCGTTTGATATCACGGCAACGAGATTGCCTTTGGCAGTGTAGTCATATGCGGTGGCCGGATCGTCGGCGATGGCCTGCACCGGAACGGCAACGCCGGGCGAATAGGCAAGGCTGAGATCGCGCTGGGTCGCCATCGGTTTCGATGCGATGATCTCCAGCTTACCGGGCCGGATGGTCTTGTGGTAGAAAAGCGCCTCGCGCTCGGTAAATTCGACGTTGCTGCCTTCGGACAATTTCATTCTCCACGAAGTTTGGCTGCCACCTAACCAATGTCGGCGCGACGCGATAGGGGAAAGGTTGCGGATCGGCTTTCGAATCGCGCGCCCTGGCGCTAGGCCGATAGGCCATGGCTGCCAAGACCACTCCGATGATGACCCAGTATTTCGCGCTGAAAGAGCAGGCGGGAGACTGTTTGCTGTTTTATCGCATGGGTGATTTCTTCGAGCTGTTTTTTGACGATGCGATAGCGGCGGCGCGGATTCTCGATATCGCGCTGACCACGCGCGGCGAGCATGAGGGGCAGCCGGTGCCGATGTGCGGGGTGCCGGTTCATGCGGCAGAAGCCTATCTGGCGCGGCTGATCCGGGCCGGTGCGCGCGTGGCGATTGCCGAGCAGACCGAAACCCCCGCGCAGGCGAAAGAACGCGCGCGCAAGGAAGGCCGCGCTTCAAAAGCGCTGGTGGCGCGCGATATCGTGCGCTTCGTTACCGCCGGAACGCTGACCGAAGAAGCGCTGCTTGAACCGCGCCGCGCCAATGTGCTGGCAGCGGTTTGCGAGGTGCGCGGTTCCCTTGGCGTTGCTGCCTGCGACATTTCAACCGGGCGCATGGAGCTGGAAGAATGCGCGCCAGAGCAGTTCGGCGCGGCGCTGGCCCGGCTGGGGGCAAGCGAAATCGTCGCGGCTGAAGGTCTGGCCGAGACACTGGCCAAAACACTGGGCGAGCCACTCGACGAGGCGCTTCACGGCGCGGTTGAACGCCCGGCACGTGATTTTTCCAGCGACAGCGGCGAAGCGCGGCTCAGGGCTATTCACGAAGTCGCCACGCTGGATGGCTTTGGCACGTTCTCGCGCGCGATGCTGGCGGCAGCGGGCGGGCTGATCGCCTATCTCGATCATGCCGGGCGCGGCACGTTGCCGTTGCTGCTGCCTCCCCTTAGCCGCGCGGGCGATGCCCATCTGGCGATGGATGAGGCAACCCGGTCCAGTCTCGAAATTCTTGAAGCGCAAGGCGGTGGGCGCAAGGGAAGTCTGCTCGATGCGATAGATCGCTGCGTAACCGGCGGCGGCGCACGGCTTCTGGCGCAGGATCTGGCGGCGCCGCTGCTGAACAAGGCGGATATCGCCGCGCGGCTGGAACTGGTCGTCTGGCTGCATGATGATGGCGTGTTGCGCGATGATCTGCGCGCGGTCTTGCGCGCGCTGCCCGATCTGGAACGCGCGTTGGGCCGGGTTGTTGCGGGCCGGGGTTCTCCGCGCGATCTGGGGCAGTTGCGCGATGGCCTGTCCGAAGCGCGGCGAATTGCAGATTTCCTCGCAGGGCGCGATGCGGTGCCGTCGCTGCTGGCCCGCCTGATGCCGATGCTGGGCGGGCATGGCGCACTGATCGACACGTTTTCACGCGCGCTGGTGCCATCGCCGCCCACCGAACGCGGGCAGGGTGGTTACATTGCGGCGGGCTATGACGCCGCGCTTGATGTCTTGCGCGAAACATCGGGCAACGCGCGCAAGGCGATTGCGGCGCTGGAAATGCAGTATCGTGATCGGACGGGGATTGCCGCGCTCAAGATCAAGCACAACAATGTGCTGGGCTATTTCATCGAAGTTCCGGCAAAACACGGCGATGCGCTGATGGCGGCGGACAGCGGCTTCACTCATCGCCAGACAATGGCGGGCGCGGTGCGCTTCAACGCACTGGCGCTGCACGAAGAAGCGGGCCGGATCACCGAGGCGGGCGCGCATGCTCTGGCCGCGGAAGAAGCACATTTCGAGGAACTGGTGGCGCAGGCGGTGGCCGCGCGCCGCGCCATAGCCGAAACCGCGCTGGCGCTGTCCCGGATCGATGTCAGCGCCGGGCAGGCAGAGCGCGCCGCGCAAGGCGGCTGGTGTCGGCCAGAGCTTTCGGATGAAGCGATCCTGACCATAGAAGGCGGGCGACACCCGGTGGTGGAAGCGGCGCTGGCGGATGGCGGGGAGCGGTTCGTTGCCAATGATTGCGGGCTTTCGCCCCAATCGCGCCTCTGGCTGATCGGTGGGCCGAACATGGGCGGCAAGTCCACCTTCCTGCGGCAAAACGCGCTGATCGTGCTGATGGCGCAGGCGGGTGGTTTCGTGCCCGCCAAAGCGGCGCGGATCGGGCTGGTGGACCGGCTGTTCAGCCGCGTGGGCGCTTCTGATAATCTGGCGCGCGGGCGATCGACATTTATGGTCGAAATGGTTGAAACCGCCGCGATCCTTGCACAGGCAACGCCGCGCAGTTTCGTTATTCTCGATGAAGTCGGGCGCGGCACATCAACCTATGACGGGCTGGCGCTGGCATGGGCCGTGGCCGAAGCGGTGCATGAAACCAACCGCTGTCGCTGCCTGTTCGCCACGCATTATCACGAACTGTCGCGGCTGGCCGAAAGCTGCGATGCCTTATCCCTGCATCATGTGCGCGCGCGCGAATGGAAAGGCGATCTGGTGCTGCTGCATGAACTGGCCCCCGGACCGGCCGATCGCAGCTATGGCCTTGCCGTGGCGCGTCTTGCCGGGGTGCCGCGCGATGTGATTGCGCGCGCGAAATCGGTTCTCGATCTTCTGGAGAAAGGCCGGGCCGAAACCGGCGGATTGGCCGCCGGGCTTGGCGATCTGCCGCTGTTCGCCGCCGTCAGCGAGGGAGGGGATGAAAGCGCCGACAGCCTGCGCGATCGATTGCAGGCAATCGATGTCGATGCCCTGTCCCCGCGCGAGGCGCTTGATCTGCTTTACGAACTCAAGCGCGAGGCGGATGAGGGTTAGAGCATTTTCCGATCAATTCGGATCGGAAAATGCGATAAGCCCGCGCGGCGCATGAGCTTTGCTCTTCCGTGCGCGTCAGCTTGAACGGAAAACGCTCTAAGCCGCACAACTTGCAGCGATTGTCCATCGGTCTAGAAAGGGTGCATGACCGACGATATCGACAGCAACGAACTCGCGCGGGAACGCACTGACCTTGCCGAGGATCGCAATATCATGGCGATGGAACGCACGTTCGCCGGCTGGATCCGCACTGCTTTCGCGGCGATAGGCATTGGTCTGGCGTTTCGCGCCGTGTTCGGTGCGTTCGATCCTCCGTGGCTGGCGCGGGCGATTGCCACAATGTTCGTGCTGGCTGGCGCGTGGCTTGCCATTGCCGCGCAGCGCCGTGCCCGCGCCACGCTTGATCGCCTTTCCAGCCACGAGATGAAAGCGGCGTCCGCGCCCAATTTCATGGCGCTAGGCTATGGCGTCGCGGCTGGCGCGATAATGCTTGTTGCAGGCTTCTGGCTACTGAACGAGGGCAGTCTTACGCGGCCCTGACCGTTCCGGATCAGCGCGTGGGAACCGGTGTTTCGCCTGAATAGTCGTAAAAACCCCGACCGGTCTTGCGGCCATGCCAGCCTGCTTCTGCATATTTGACCAGCAGCGGTGCGGGGCGATACTTCGAATCGCCGGTGGTTTGATACACCACTTTGACAATCTCATAGAGCGTATCGATGCCAACGAAATCGGCCAGCTCCAGCGGGCCCATCGGATGGTTGAGGCCCAGTTTGCACCCGTTGTCGATATCCTCGATCGAACCGACGCCTTGCCCCAGCACAAAAATCGCCTCGTTGATCATCGGCAGCAGGATACGATTGACGATGAAGCCCGGCTCGTCTCCGGCAAGGATAACCTGCTTGTTGAGCTTGTCGCCAAATTCGCGCGCACGCGCGATGGTTGTTTCCGATGAGGCAAGGCCGGGAATGATTTCCAGCAGCCGCATGACCGGCACCGGGTTGAAGAAGTGCATGCCGATGAACCGCGTCGGATCGGGGCAGGTTGCGCCCATCCGGGTGATCGGGATCGAACTGGTGTTCGAAGCCATGATCGCATCGGCCCCAAGCACTTCGCCTGCTTTTCCCAGAATTTTGATTTTGATGTCTTCGCGTTCGGTTGCCGCCTCGATGATCAGGTCGGCCTCGGCCATCGGCGCATAATCGCCGATCGGCGTGATCCGGTCGAGAATTTCGGCGACCTGTTCCTCGGTCATCTTGCCGCGCTTGACCTGACCGCCAAGGCCTTTGGCGATTCCGGCCTTGCCGGCTTCGGCGATGGCCAGTTCAACATCGGTCAGCAGAACCTTGTAACCGGATTGTGCCGAAGTCTGGGCGATGCCTTTTCCCATCATACCCGCGCCGATTACTGCGATAGTCTGCATGTCGATTGTCTCCAGATTGATTGCCTTTGCGCTGCGGGTTAGCGGCACGAAACGCGATTGGCTAGAGCCAGCTTCCGACCCTTGCACTAAGCGCGGTTGCCGCCCGGAACCCAGAGCACATCACCCGCGCCGTTGTCGTTCAGCGTGCGCGACAGCACGAACAGGTAATCCGAGAGGCGATTGATATAGGCCATCGCCGCCGGATTAACCGCCGCGCTGGCGGCGAGGCCGGTTATATCGCGCTCTGCCCGTCGCACCGTGGCGCGCGCCAGATGCACGCGCGCGGCAGGCTCGCTTCCGCCGGGAAGAATAAAGCTGGTGAGCGGCGCAAGCGTTTCGTTAAGCGCATCGATCGCGCCTTCCAGCCATTCGGCCTGTGCAGGCACGATCCGCAGCACCATTTCGGATGGCGCAAATTCGTCTCCCGGTTCTGCCGGTGTGGCAAGATCGGCGCCGAGATCGAAAAGGTCGTTCTGAATGCGGGTCAGCGCCGCGGCGTGTTCGTTGCCAGCCATCGCGCAGATCGCATGGCCGATCAGGCTGTTTGCTTCGTCCACCGTGCCGATTGCCGCCATGCGTGCATCATGTTTGGCCACGCGCGAGCCATCCACCAGCCCGGTGGTGCCGTCGTCGCCCGTTTTCGTGTAGATCTTGTTGAGCTTTACCAATGGCCGGGCCTCGACGTTTGAGGGCTTATCGGCTGACCATGATCAGCAAGGCAACCACCACAATGGCCAGCGCCTGATACTTGATGCGCGCGAACATCGCCTTGTTCTGGCGCAGCTGCATTTCGGTGACAGCGGTACTGTCATCGTTTTCCAGGTCCAGCCTGGTGCTTTGCAGAAACGCGATAATGCCCCGGACGAGGCTGACGACGACCATGATCATCAAAATGGCGATCAGCGGGATGAGAATGTATGACATGAAAGTCTATTTAGACGTCTGACAGTGAAATACCAGCGGGGAAGCGATTGCCCCTCAGGGCATCGGCCAGCGCGCGCCCGTCTTCGCCCGCGCGCCGCCGATCCGCAAGCGATGGGGAGCCGCGCCGTTTGGCAAGCTTTTCGCCCGATGCCTCGATCAGCAGCGCATGATGGTGCCAGCGCGGCACGGGCAGTTCCAGCAGCGCCTGCAACAGGCGGTGGATATGGCTGGCGGCGAACAGATCGCGTCCGCGCGTGACCAGTGTGATCGCGTCCGTTGCATCGTCAAGCGTTGCCGCGAGATGATAGCTGGCTGGCAAATCCTTTCGCACCAGCACGATATCGCCGAAAATTTGCGGGGCGCAGGTTTGCTCGCCCGCCAGCGCATCATGCCATGAAAGCGGCCCGGTGATCGCCATCGCTTTCGCCACGTCCAGCCGCCATGCCGCGCCAACCGGATCGATATCGCGCCCTTTGCAGGTGCCAGGATAGATCGGACCGTCCGGCCCGGACCGGGTTGCCATCCCGGCAATCCGGGCGCGGGTGCAGGTGCATGGATAGAGCACGCCGATCGCTTTCAATCGGGCAACGGCGGCCTCATAAGCTGCAAGCCGGGTGGACTGGAATACCGGCTCACCATCATGGCCAAGGCCCAGCCAGGCGATATCGGCCAGAATGTCCTCGACAAATTCTGCCCGGCTGCGCGGGCCATCGATATCCTCGATCCGCAGTTTGAGCGCGCCGCCAGCCTGCCGCGCCAGATCGTGCGCGATGATCGCGGCATAGGCATGGCCAAGGTGAAGCGGGCCGTTGGGGCTGGGGGCGAAGCGCGTGACAATCATGGTCAGCCGCGTTTCTAGCCGCGCGGCGCAAGGGTGCAAACAGGTGTGCACCGGGCTGTGGATGGGGATGCGGCACCTCCCTTGACGGCGAGTCGCGTCCATGCTGTTAAAACCGCATGGCGCGTCATCATACCGCAACATCGGCCTGCGACGGGAGGCCATGCTCCGATCCGAGCTGATAGAGCGCGCGGCCCGGTTCCGCAGTGCGGAGGATGATCCCTCCCGAAATCTTGAAGAATGCCCCGCGCTTGTTTTGAACGCCGATTATACGCCGCTTTCCTATTATCCGCTCAGCCTCTGGCCGTGGCAGACATCGGTGAAAGCGGTGGTGCTTGAGCGGGTCGATATTCTTGAATGCTATAGCCGCGCAGTGCACAGCCCCAGCTGGACGATGCAGGTGCCTTCGGTGATCGCGCTGCGCCAGTATGTGAAACCGTCGCAGTTTCCGGCATTTACGCGTTTCAACGTATTCCTGCGCGATCGTTTCGTTTGCCAGTATTGCGGCAGCCCGCGCAACCTGACATTCGATCATGTCATCCCGCGACGGCTGGGTGGCAGGACAAGCTGGGAAAATATCCTGACCGCCTGCGCGCCGTGCAACCTCAAGAAAGGTGGCCGCACGCCCGAGCAGGCGCGCATGCCCGTGGTCAATCCGATCCGGCCAACGAACTGGCAGCTTCAGGAACGCGGACGCGGTTTCCCGCCCAATTATCTGCACGAAACCTGGCGTGACTGGCTTTACTGGGATGTCGAACTGGAAGCCTGAGTCTGCGCTGTCTTGCGGTGGGCCAGAGCCTTCCGCACACGGCGCAAACGGCCCGCAAGGCCAGAGATTTTACCTGATATTAACCTAACAAAATTATCTCCTGTTCCCGAAGTTTTTATCTCGGGGGCCCCTCATGCGTCTTGTTCTTTTGCTTGCCAGTACGTCGCTTCTCGCTGCCTGTGGCGGCGGTGGAGCGCAAACCATCAGCAGCACGCCGCCGCCAGTCAGTGGCTCCGGACCGGACGGAGGCACCAACACGGTGCACACTTTCGCCGATCCCAAGGAACCCAAGACTTACAACGGTGTGGGGTCTAACCACGTTTTCGAATATTCGCAGCTCAAGGGCGAATGCTGCAGCCAGCAACAGCAGATCTATGCCGGCTCGGCTTCCACAGTGCGCGATTCTGGTATTCAGATTGCCTATGATCCGCGCGACGCGACGTTCACGCTCAGCGTTACCGATCCGATCACGGGCGCCCAGACCAGCTCCAAGTTTCAGGACCCTGCCAGCCGCACGGATTTTGACGGACTGCGCGAACCGCAGTGGGGCACGCCGGAACTTTCGAACACGAACATCAATTACCTGCAGGCCGGGGATGGCGATCCACGCTCTCCTTATCGGGTCAGCGGGGATGGCCTGATCGATCCGGGCACGAACGATATCGCACCATCGGGTATCGAGGGCGCATCCTATCAGGCGGCTTCACTGTTCTACCTGAAACCGGGCGCGGAGACCCAGTATGTGACGTTTGCCGGCTATGTCCGTAACGCTTTCACATTCGAATCGGTCGATTTCGGCGATGATGCGCTTGGCGATGCCATCCACCTTGAACGTGGCGCTTTCGCATTTGGCGAGATCACACCCAACGACAGCGTGCCGACCAGCGGCACGGCAAGTTTCTCCGGCTCGATGCTCGGCTCGATGGTTTTCAACCCGACACTCGATTTGCAGGACGCGTCCGGCCTGTTCCTGCCCAGTTATTTCCAGTGGATCGAAGGCAGCGCCGACATCAGTGTCGATTTTGCAACGAACACGTTCAATCTCGATCTTGATGGTACGGTTCACGCTCCGCAGATTTACACCGCAGACACGCCTCCGCCGACACCGTCGGTCGTCAGCGCGGGCGCAACCTTTGCCGCATCGGGCCGAGGCGATATCAACATGGTCAACTTCGGTGGCTTCAAGGGCTTTTTCGAAAGCGCCGGTTTTGCCAATCCGAACGGCGACACGCGCGATGTCGCGATTGAGGGCTCAAGCATCGATGGCACGTTCTACGGGCCGGGTGCCGAAGAAGTTGGCGGCGGTTTCCGCATTGTTGGCGGAAATCCCGATGAGCGTGTCGATATTCTGGGCACTTTCGTCGGCAAGAAATAATGCCACGCACATTGCAATTTGGACACGCCACGGCATCGACCGTGGCGGCGATCCTGCTCGCCACCGGCGCGCATGCTGAAGAAGCGGCTTCCGCGCCTTCGGCCGCGGTGGCGGCAGAAGCGGCAACGCGAGCAGGAAAGATCGAACCACATTGCTTTGCCGGAAGATGCGATTACCGGATGACCGCGCCGCAACTGCTGGTGCTGGCTGAAAAACTGGTGCGCGACGGGAAATACGAAGAAGCACGCCCGCTCGTCGCCGCGTTGAAATCAGCGCCGGGCATGGCTGTTCCCTATAATTTTCTCGATGGAAAGATCGCCCTGGAAACGGGTGATGCGAAAACCGCGTCGAAACGCTTTCGCACGATCCTGAAAGATCATCCGGGCCAGACCCGCGTTCGGCTTGAACTGGCCAAAGCGCTGATGATGCAGGGCAAGCTGGGCGGCGCGGACTATCACTTGCGGCTGGCTCAGAACGATGAGAACCTGCCCGAAGATATCGCCCGCATGATCGGAAATGCGCGCAGTGTGATCCGCTCCAACCGCAAGTTCCGCTTCGGTTTCGATTTCGGCTTTGCGCCGGACAGCAACATCAACTCCGCGACGGCGGCAGAGACGGTCGATGTCAACTTCGGCCCCACGCGCCTGCCGCTTGAGCTTGACGAGGATGCGCGCGAACGTTCCGGCCTTGGCGCAACCGCCAGCGCCTATGCGGGGATCCGGTTGCCTGCCGCGCAGAACATGTCGATCGTCGTCGATCTCAACGCCAATATGGTCAAATACGAAGACAGCGACTTCGATGATTATTCGCTTCAGCTTGCCGCCGGACCGGAATTGCGGCTGGACAGCAAGACCAATGTTCGCATTCAGGGGGTCAGCCTTTTCCGCTGGTATGGCGGTGAAATTGCTGCGCGCCAGTTCGGCTCCAAGCTGACGGTGCAGCACAGTCTGGACAGGACCAGGCGCGTTGCCCTGCAGTTTGACGGGCGGCGCAGTGAATCCGATATCAATGCCGGATATAACGGCTGGCAACTGGGCGCCAACGCCAGTTACGAGCAGGTCGTGGGCAAGTCTGCGATCCTTTCAGCCAGTGTGCTGGTGCGCCGCGATTTCCTGCAGTTCGACGCCTATTCGAACAAGACCGTTGGCGTGAACGCGGGGATCGGCGCGGAACTGCCGCTGGGGATCAACGCGGGCCTTTCGGGCGGCGCGACCTATTACAAATACGATGAGGCGCAGCCCTTTTTCTCATTCGATCGCCGGGAAGACTGGCGCTATCACGGGCGCGCCTATGCGGGGTTGCGCCAGATGCGGATCGCCGGGTTCTCTCCTTCGGTGGAATACAATTTCCAGAAGGTCGATTCGAACTATGAGCTTTACAAGAGCGACCGCCATCGCGTGCATTTCAAGCTGGCGCGCTATTTCTGAGGGCGAAATCCCGCTCACTTTCCGTTTCGGTCTGTCACTGCCGTAACCGCCACGTTCATCGTCACATTGCCCACGGTGCGCATGATATCGGGCAGCATTTCCACCGCAACGAGCAGCGCCAGAGGCTCTATCGGCACGCCCATTGCAATCGCGATCGGCGCAATCGAAGCGATAAAGCTGATCGTGCCGGGCAGCGAGACGGTGCCCAGCGAAACCAGCAAGGCAACGCCTGCACCTGCAATCAGGGCCGATGGCTCCAGCTCAATGCCGGTCAGCTGCGCGGCATAGATCGCCACAGCAAGGTTCATCGCCGGACTGGTTGCGCGAAACAGCGCCACCGCCAGCGGCAGCACAAATTCTCCGCTGGTATCGCGCAGGCTCAGCATGCGGCAAGAAACCAGCATCGCGGGCAGGCTGGCAAGCGAGGACTGGGTGGAAAATGCCACCGCTTGCGCGGGAAGCAGCGCGCGGGCGAATTGCAGCGGGCGTTTGCGGCCCGCAATGATGCCCAGCGCATAGCCGCCGATCAGCACCAGCGCGCCCACCGCCACCACCAGCGCGATATAGTGCGCCAGCGCGCCAATCGCCGCGCTTCCGCTTTGGGCGGCAAGACCCAGCGCCAGCGCGAACACGCCAACGGGGGCGATGGCCAGAATCCAGCCGATCACCACCATCATTGCGCCTGCCAGCGCTTCAAAGAAACCGGCAAGCAATTCGCGCGGTTTGTCTGCCAGCCGGGTTGAGCCAAGCGCGAACAGTGCGATGAACACGATAAACGGCAGCATCGCGCCGTCGGCAGCGGCCCTAGCGATGTTTTCCGGGATCAGCCCTGCCAGAAAATCCGCTGCGCCGGGCACATCCGCGCCGCTTTGAGGGGCGCTGCCAAATGCAGCGGCTGCGGATGCGGGGACAGGCGCGATGTCCAGCAACGCCGGCATGGCCACCACGCCGATCGCGGCGCTGGCCGCCAGCATGGCGATAAACAGCGACAACGTGCGCCGTGCCATTGCGCCCGCGCGCGCCGTCGCCACAGTTTGCACGATGCCGGTAAATAACAGCCCGGCAACAAGCGGCAGGATTGTCATTTTAAGCGCGCTCAACCAAAGATCGCCCACCGGCCCGGCAATGGCCAGCAGCGGCTTCAGCCATGCGCTGTCTTCCAGCAACAGGCCAAGCGACAGCCCGGCAACAAGCCCGCCAAAGGTCAGCGCTGCGGGCACGCGGATTTGCGGCAGTGTGCTGGCGCCGTTTTGCGCTGTCATGGCGTTCCCCCGCATTCTGCCGTTCCGGGCGTGACATTAACGAACCGGCGCGACATATCAATTTGTCAGGGAATTGATGCTAACGGGCGCAGGCATGAGCAAACAGTATTTTGGAACTGACGGGATTCGCGGGCGCACCAACAAGGGCGCGATGACGGCGGCAATCGCCATGAAAGTGGGGCAGGCAGCGGGAACGCGCTTCTTGCGCGGGGATCACCGGCATCGCGTGGTGATCGGCAAGGATACGCGGCTTTCTGGCTATATGCTGGAAAACGCGATGGTTGCAGGTTTCACCAGCGTTGGCATGGATGTGGTTCTGCTTGGCCCGATGCCCACACCCGCGGTTGCGCTGTTGACGCGCGAACTGCGCGCCGATGTTGGCGTGATGATTTCGGCCAGTCACAATCCATATGAAGATAACGGCATCAAGCTGTTCGGCCCGGATGGGTTCAAACTGTCCGATGCCGATGAACTGGCGATCGAGGATATGATCGGCAAGGATCAGCCGCTTGCCGATGCGCCCGATATCGGCCGCGCGCGCCGAATAGACGATGCGCGCGGCCGCTATATTCATGCGGTCAAAGGCTCTTTGCCCGATAATGTCCGGCTCGATGGCCTGAAAATCGTGGTCGATTGCGCGAACGGCGCGTCCTATCAGGTCGCGCCTTCGGTGTTGTGGGAACTGGGCGCGGAAGTGGAAGCTATCGGCGTTTCGCCCAACGGCAAGAACATCAACGATGGCTGCGGATCGACCAGCCTTGATCTGATCAAACAGAAAGTCGTCGAAACCGGGGCGGATATCGGGATTGCGCTTGATGGCGATGCCGACCGGCTGATTGTCGTCGATGAGAAAGGCCGCACGGTCGATGGCGATCAGATCATGGCGCTGATCGGCAGCGAACTGGCCGCGCGGCAAGAGCTGAAAGGCGGCGGCGTGGTTGCCACGGTGATGTCAAATCTGGGGCTGGAGCGTTTTCTGGAAAGTCAGGGGCTGACGCTGGCGCGCACCAAAGTGGGCGATCGCCATGTGCTTGAACACATGAAGGCGCATGGCTTCAATGTGGGTGGAGAACAATCGGGCCATATGATCCTGCTCGATCACGCGACAACGGGCGATGGCACCATCGCCTCGCTTCAGGTGCTGGCCGCGCTGGTGCGATCCGGCAAACGGGCCAGCGAGTTGCTCCACCTGTTCGATCCGGTGCCTCAGCTTTTGCAAAACGTGCGCTTTGCAGGCGGCAAGCCGCTTGAGGATGTGCAGGTGAAATCCGCGATTGCCGATGCCGAAAGCGCGCTGGCGGGCAAAGGGCGGCTGGTGATCCGCGCATCGGGAACCGAACCGGTAATCCGCGTCATGGCCGAAGGCGATGATGAAGTGCAGGTCAGAAGCGTGGTCGCCGACGTTTGCGCTGCGGTGGCGCAGGCGGCGGAGTGATACGGGTGTCAGTTCGGCCCGGCGCGGCTATATCGCCGGTATGACCGCGCCTCCCCGCATTCTTGCCATTGCCGGGTCCGACAGTTCGGGCGGGGCGGGCATTCAGGCCGATATCAAGACGATCACCGCGTTGGGCGGCTATGCGATGACCGCGATCACTGCGATCACCGCGCAGAACACGCTGGGCGTGACCGCGGTTGAAGTGATGTCGCCCGGCTTTGTCGACGCGCAGATTGAAGCGTGCACTGGCGATATCGGTGTTGATGCAGTCAAGATCGGAATGCTGGGATCCGCGCAGAACGCACATGCCGTTGCCGACCGGCTGGAGCGGCTGGACGTGCCGATCGTGTTCGATCCGGTGATGGTGGCGACAAGCGGCGCGGGGCTGGCTGATGAGGCCACGATCGCGGCGTTTGAGCGGTTGATGGCACTGGCAACGCTCACCACGCCCAACGTGGCCGAACTGGCTGCGCTGGGCGGCGATGCGGCGATGGCCGCGCGCGGCGCTACGTATCTGGCAAAAGGCGGCGATGCGCCGGGCGATATGGTGGAGGATCGGCTGATAGTGCCGGGCCGCGATCCGCTGGCATGGTGCGCCGCGCGAATTGATACGCGCCACACCCACGGCACCGGCTGCACCCTGTCCAGCGCGATTGCCACCTTTCTGGGCGCAGGGCTGGATCTGGCCCAATCGGTGGAGCGTGCGCGTCAGGCGGTGCGCGTGGCCTTGCTCAACGCGCCCGGTTTTGGCGCGGGCGCGGGGCCGATGGGGCACCACGCGATACGCTGATGCGCCGCGCGCGGCTTATCCGCAATCGAGTTCATAGAAATCGGTGATGATCTTCCAGCCTTCTTCGGCGGTTTCCACCCAGTGGAACAGGTCGAGATCTTCAAAATTGATCACGCCTTCTTCGGCCATGGCTTCAAAATTGATGATCCGGCTCCAATAGTCCTTGCTATAAAGCAGCAACGGGATCGGCTTCATTTTGCCGGTCTGGATCAGGGTGAGCGTTTCGAGAAATTCATCCAGCGTGCCAAATCCGCCGGGGAACACCGCCAGCGCCTTGGCGCGCATCAAAAAGTGCATCTTACGCAGTGCGAAATAGTGAAACTGGAAGGAAAGCCGCGGCGTGACATAAGGATTGGGTGCCTGCTCATGCGGTAACACGATATTGAGGCCGATCGATTCCGCGCCCACTTCCGATGCGCCGCGATTGGCCGCTTCCATGATCGAAGGCCCGCCACCGGAGCAGACGACGAACTGCCGCAAGCCTTTTTCGACCACCGCGCACGAACTGGCGATCCGGGCCAGCTTGCGCGCTTCTTCATAGTATTTCGATTTGTCGACAAGCTTTTGCGCCACTGCCTTGCGCTCTGGCGTGGCGGCGGCTGCCAGCGTTTTCTCGCAATCCTCGGGCGAGGGAATGCGCGCCGAGCCATACATCACCAGTGTTGATCCGATCTGCGCTTCTTCCAGCAGCATTTCCGGCTTGAGCAGTTCAAGCTGAAAACGCACCGGGCGCAATTCGTCGCGCAGCAGAAATTCGGGATCGTTGAACGCCAGCTTATAAGCGGGATGGCTGGTCTGCGCCGTATCGTGACTATGTGCATCCTCGAACGAGGCTTCCTGTTCGGCCTTGTAAAAGCGCCGGTCTGTCAGTTTTTTCTCTTCTTCGGTCATGCGCGCTCCATGGCCTGCCGCCGGTGTTCTTGTCGAGAGCAAAGTCATGCATTTGTGGCGGCGCGATTTTTCCGGTCGCCGCGCGGACAGATTGGCGTTAGCGTGATCGCATGGTGACACGGCGCATGGCAATTGCAGGACTGGCGGGCACGGCGATGATCGGCGCTGCGCGGCTGCCGGCCGCCCCGCGCGATGTTCTGTTGCCACCGCGCCTGCGCAAGGGCGATACGGTTGGCCTGGTCTGTCCGGCGGGGTTTGTGGCCGATCAGTTCGGTCTCGATCAGGTTATGGAAACTGTGCGCGCGATGGGGCTGGTGCCCAAACTGGCGCCAAACCTGCTTTCGCGGCTGGGCTATCTTGCCGGAACCGATGAAGCGCGCGCAGAGGCGCTCCAGGCGATGTTTGCCGATGATGGGGTGCGCGCGATTTTTGCGGTGCGCGGCGGCTGGGGAAGCCAGCGCCTGTTGCCGCATCTCGATTTCGATGTGATCCGCGCCAATCCAAAGCTGCTGATCGGCTCCAGCGATATCACCGCGCTGCATCTGGCGCTTGCCGCCAAAACCGGGTTTTCCGGTATTCACGGGCCAAATGTTGCGCATTCTTGGCCGCAAGGGGCGTGGCGCGATTTTCATGCGCTGGCCTTTGACGCGGCAATGCCGACATATAAAATCGCCGCCCCGCGCGCGGACAGGCTGGCGCAGCGCACAGGCCGCATTCGCACGTTCCGCTCCGGCACAGCGCGCGGGCGTTTGCTGGGGGGGAACCTTTCGGTGCTTTCGGCGATGGTGGGGACCCGATGGCTGCCCGATTTTTCGGGCGCGATCCTGTTTCTGGAAGATACCAACGAAGCTGAATACCGGATCGACCGGATGCTGACCCAACTGGGCCAGAGCGGCCTGCTTGGCAAAGTGGCCGGTGTCGTATTCGGTCAGTGCACAAATTGCCGCAATCCCGGTTCGCCTTATGGCAACTTCACGATTTACGAAGTGCTTGCCCATCATCTTGCGCCGCTGGGCGTGCCCGCGTTTCAGGGCGCGCAAATCGGGCATATTTCCAATCAGGCAAGCATCCCGGTCGGCGTGCAAGCGCAGATCGATGCTGACAGCGGCACGATCAGGATGCTGGCGCCAGCCGTCGCCTGAACAGGCGATCGTATGAAAATTTCAGAAGAGAGCTTGGATGCCCCGCGAGGATTAGAACGTGTGAGCACTGGAAAATTTTGACGGCGCCTTAATCCATGGATTTCCTGATCTTATTCGACATTGCCGTTGACCGATGAGCATTGACGTGCATTGGCAGGTGCGCAATACTGTGGGAACGCATGAGGTAACGCTGGCGGGCTGGCATTTGTGGGAACGCTCTATGGGCAAGCTTACCGTGATCAAGGTTCGAAGCGCGAAGCCATCGCGCGACGCCACCGGCCGGCCAATGCTGACCCGGTTTGCAGATGGGCAAGGGCTTTACCTGCTTGTGAAGCCGAGCGGTGCGCGATCATGGATATTGCGCGTTCAGACGAACGGCCGGCGCCGCGACATTGGACTAGGTGCCGTTGACTTGGATCAGGCCGGCCGCGAGGCGTTCGGGGTCCATGATCCGATAGGGGCCATCCCGCTCATGCAGCGCAAGGCACTTTCACTGGCAGAAGCGCGGGAGAAGGCCGCCGCGCTTCGCAAGCTGGCCAAGGCCGGTGCTGATCCGATTTCCGAGCGCGACAAGGAACGCCGGTCAATTCCGACCTTCGCAGACGCCGTCACGGCCGCACACGAAGCTCTGTCGCACGGCTGGTCCGATCGAACCGCCAAGGCGTTCAAATCCTCCCTGACTGCCCACGCGGTGCCGAAGCTGGGCACCATCGGGGTAGACGCGATCAGCGCCAGCGACATAATTCTTACCCTTGTCCCGATCTGGCAGACCAAACCAGTGATCGCGCGCAAGGTCCGGGCGCGCATCCTGCAAGTGCTCGCTTTCGCCAAGGCGCGCGGCTGGCGCACCGATGCCCTTCCCGATGCACGCGAACTTCGCAGCGGCCTTTCCAAGCAAGCGCGCGGTGAGAACTTCGCTGCAATGCCTTTCGACCAGTTGCCGGCATTCATGTCGGCTCAGCTCGCCATGCAGCGCAGCGCCAGCCGCATGGCCCTGTTGTTCGCCATTCTTACTGCCGCGCGTTCGGGAGAGGTGCGCGCGGCGACATGGGAGCAGATTGACCTTGAGGCAGCCACTTGGACCCGGCCAGCCGGCATCATGAAGATGGGCGCGGCACATGTCATCACCCTGTCTGATGCGGCGATCGAAGTTCTGAATCTAATGACGCCCGACAAGGCGCTGCGGGCGGGGCTCGTTTTTCCCGGAGCACGCCGGGGCCGGCCGCTGTCTGACATGTCCCTCACGAAGATCATGCGGCTGGCAGGCCGCAAGGAGACCGTGCACGGCTTTCGCAGCGCGTTTCGGGATTGGGCAGCCGAGAGAATGCCGACAATCCCCGCGATGGTTGCAGAGATGGCATTGGCGCATCGGGTCGGGACCGCCACCGAGCAAGCCTATTTGCGCAGCGACCTTCGCGACATGCGCCGCGCCTTAATGGACGGCTGGGGCCGTTTCGTCGCGCCCTCGCTTTCTCCTGACAGTGCCAACGTCCTCTCACTCGCCAACGGGAGGAAATCGGCTTGAGCAGCCAGCCGAAGGAAAGGAATCGCCTATGTCCCGAACCACCAATCATTCCGCGCCGGCCGTCGCCATCGGTCCCATGACTGACGACGAACGCGAGTTTCTGAACTTGGTCGCCCTCTTGAAGCCGGACGACCGCGCGGCGCTGCGGCGGGTGATGAAGGCCCTCACCTCGCGGGCTGGCTCATCGACGATCAACTGAGACATTGCACTTGGCGGGGCTAGGCCGGCCAGCCGAACGCGGGACACTCCGACCCGCTGCCCCGCCGCCACCATCGGAGCCGCCAACGGAGGGTGGTATGGAAGCTGGCGCAGATTTTTTGCCCCCTCAAGGCGACGTGGATGCTTGGGTGCCGGCTGGCATCGTCTACATGGTGTTGGGAGACGAACTGGCGCGGCGGATGGCCTGCGGACCGCAAGAGGGACGGAGAGAAGCCTCCGAATTGCTGTTGGGCTCGCTCATGCTTGGCTTGATCAGAGCCAAGGCAAGGAACTGCGCGTTCAATTTGGACGATGCGATCAAAGCCTACCGCGAACGGTTTATTGCGCAGCAGGAAAGCGCCGGCGTCGATTACAGCAGGGAGGCCATCGAGAATGGAGCCTTGGAGCGAGACCTGAACTTTCCAGATCAACGGGAATTCAGCGGGCCCGCCGTGATCCCGCAAGTGTTCTGGGAATATTGCCTTCCAGCGCCACCGCCAATCAGTTGGGCAACCGGGGATTTCTACTGGGAGTGTATTCCCGTCGCCGGCGTAGTCTCCGGCGTGGAGTTTGCCATCTGCGATCTTCCGTGCGCGGATGAAGTGCGCGCGTTTATCGCAACCGGCGTTCCGGTCGAACAGACTGGTTCCACGAGAAACCGGAAGGGTGGCCGACCGCCTAGCCCCGCGTGGCCATCGTTTTGCGCTGAACTGGTAGCTTACGCGATGGAGCGCCCGGCAGCAGTAAGCGAACCTCGCGATCGCGTTCTGTCTGCCGTGCTGGAGCGGCTAGCTCAGGCCGGGCATGATGAGCCGCCCATTACCGAAGCTCGCAAAGTTGTGCGCGCAGTGCAGGATCGAATGCAAGGCGATGCAGGCAGGCCAGCCGCCGAGCCAGATCCCTAGATGTTCCGAACGCCGTCATAGCACTGGTGGCCTAGAAGTTTTTCTGTTTGATTTCGCCCGCGTGAAAATCTTCTTGGCCACCGGTGTCCGCTTGGGGCGCCTCAGAGATTCGATCCCCCCCCCTCCCCGGCCCGCGCTTTCCCGTTGAGGTAAATCGCGGGCCGGGCCAACTTTTTGGTTTCAAAACGCTCAGACGGCACACGGAGCGAGGGCGCCGGTGTCCGATCGGGAAACGCCAGACTTTCGACCTGGCCCCCGGTGCCAGCCTGCATCCGTTCAGATGATGCGGCCTAAATGTGAACAGGCAATTGGTGCCCGACTGTGGCGGAGGGGCTATCTGCCGCGCCTTCCGAACAGGCGCACAACTCCGTGCCTTCCGGCTGGTCATTGGCGGCCGTACCCCCATGATACCCCCCGCGACTTTGAGGTTTCCGAGGGTTTCCGAGGGTTTCCGGCTGACAGGTAAGGCAGCGTTCGTGATGCTCATGGCCGTTCAGCAACGAACGGAGATGACCTTGCCTACCGAACCTGCACCTAGCGAGCCGTTGGCCTACACCATTGCCGATGCGAGCCGCGTTTCGACCCTCTGCAAATCCCGTATCTACGGCCTGATCCGAGAGGGAAAGCTTCAAGCCTGCAAGATCGGAAGGCGGACTGTAATCCCGGCGACAAGCCTGCGGCGCCTCATCGAAGATGGCACCGCGTAGTCTGATGACGGCCGCAGCGCCAAGTCCCGTTCGCAGTCCTTCCGGCAACAGCCAGCCGCCCTTGCAGCGCCTTCGCGTTCGGCACCTGATGCAGCGCGGCGCTGTACGTGCTGGCATTGCAGAGCTGCTCGTTTCAGAGGTGTTTGGAGAACCTCGCGGGTGATGAGGCATCATCTAGCCTCTCGTCCCAGCCGGAAGGCTGACGCATGGCAATAAGCGTTTCCGAGCAAGCGAGAGGAGCATGTCGCGGGAGCGCGCTACCGCTGGCGCAGCGGGCCATCCTCTGGCTTCTTGCTGACAAAGCCAATTCGACAACGCACCTTGCATGGCCGGGGTACGAATCCCTCAGAGACCTTACGGGCCTTGCGACGTCTACCATTTCCTCCGGCATCGCCGCGCTCGAACACCACGGAATGATTTCGACCTATCGCCGCCCGGGGAAGGTGCCGCTCTACCTCGTGCATCCAGCCGGACTGGAGGGGCTTCTCCCTTGCGATGAAGCTTCGATCATGACGCACTTGAGCAACGGCGCATTCACCGATGATGAGCGAAGGGAGATTTGCGGCTGGAGTAAGCGAATACGCCGCGAAGCAACCAGCCGGCACTCTCCAGCCGCGCTCGACCCTTCCGATGAGCGGAAGGGTCGCCAAGGCGAACTTATCCACACCCTACCGGGAAGCGGAGGGGACCATACCGACTATCGGAAGGGCACCCCTCCGATGAGCGGAACCGAACCTTCACTGAACCATCATGGAACCAGAAAGGCCGATCATCGGCCCGCTGATTTGAATGGGCAGGCCGATGATCGGCAAGTGCCCAAAAAGGCGGCACCAGCCGCGCAGGCTGACAAAGAGCGCCGCCGTGCAGAGCGCGAACGATGGATCGGCGAGCCGCTGGAGGTGCGCGACCGACTTGTGGCGGAGGGAGGCAGAGGGGCCGAACGGTTGCGGTCAATGTCCGATGACGAGGCTGTGGCCGAAATCGAAGCGATGCAGCTCACGTTGCGAATCTGCCCAGCCGGCGACGGAACCGTGGTTCCTTTCGGTGCACCGGCGATCAGCACCGACCAAACTTCAATGAGGGACCAAATGGGGGAACTTGATTGATCGCCACCCAATAAGCGATTGAACAGGCGGGATTTTCAAGCGCGTATTGGATGCCCCGCGAGGATTCGAACCTCGATTGACGGAGTCAGAGTCCGTAGTCTTACCATTAGACGACAGGGCAACAGGCGCGCCGCTCTATGCGGCCTTGTGATTCCCGTCAAGCCGCTGTTGGTGATCCCGCACTTGCCCGCGTGACTGTTGATCGTTAGCATCGCTTTCAGGTGCCCGGCATTTCTGCCGGGTTGATGCAGAAGTATGAGAAATTTTCCCTATGGCGGAGCAGGATCCGTCGGCAGCGAAGCCCGAACCGTTTAATGGCAAGGGATCCCGGCGCAGAAATCGCCGGAAAGAGCCTCGCAAGGCCGACGCTCGACAGAATCAGGCAGTTGCGCATCCTCGCGCAGGCAAACCGTGCGACAAACCCGCGCATTACCGGCAATCCTATGCCGCGCTTGATCTGGGCACCAATAATTGCCGCCTGCTGATTGCCCGGCCATCGGGTGAAAATTTCACCGTTGTCGATGCCTTCAGCCGGGTTGTGCGTCTGGGCGAGGGCTTGGCGCAGACCGGACGGCTGAGCGAAGGCGCGATGGACCGGACACTGGGTGCGTTGCGCGTGTGTGCCGATAAACTGATGCGCCGCAGGGTTCATCTCGCGCGGTCGGTGGCGACAGAGGCGTGTCGTCAGGCAGATAATGGCGAAGCATTTATTGAGCGGGTGCGCGCCGAAACCGGCATCGCGCTCGACATTATCAGCGCAAGGGAGGAAGCCCGGCTGGCGGTGCTGGGGTGTCATGTCCTGCTTGAGCCTGGCTCCGGCCCGGCGATGATTTTCGATATCGGCGGCGGATCGACCGAACTGGTCCTGATCGAATGCACCGATACGGTCCCGCAGATTCTTGACTGGCAGAGCATTCCGTGGGGTGTGGTGTCGCTGACGGAAAGCAGCGGCCCGGAAGGAACGACCGCGCAAGAGCGGCTGATGCGCTATACGTTGATGCGCGAACTGGTCAGCGAGAGTTTCGCGCCGTTTGCACAGCGCAATGAAAGCGCTCGCCTGCGGGCGGACACCAATGTGCCGCTGCGGCTTCTGGGCACCAGCGGCACAGTAACAACGCTGGCCAGCCTGCATCTCGATCTGCCGCAATATGATCGCCGCGCGGTTGACGGGTTGATCGTTCCCAGCGATTCGATGCGGACGATCAGCGCGCGATTATCGGGCATGTCGATGGAGCAGCGGAGCGAGCTTGCCTGCATCGGGCGGGAACGCGCGGACCTTGTCGTCGCGGGATGCGCCATTCTCGAAGCGATCCTCGATCTGTGGCCTGCCGCGCGGCTTGGCGTTGCCGATCGCGGCATTCGCGAAGGTATCCTGCGCAGTCTGATCACGGCGCATGGCGAAGGGGAAAAACTGCGGGCCGAGGTGCGCAATTCACGCGCGTCAGGCCGATGAGCAGGGCCGGGCGCGGCGGGCGCGAGCGGGTTAAAACGGCAAAGCGGCGGACAGTCAGCTCAACGCGCTGGCTCCAGCGTCAGATCAACGATCCATATGTGCGCAAGGCGCAGGACGAAGGCTATCGCAGCCGCGCCGCTTACAAACTGATCGAACTGGACGAACGGTTTGGCCTGTTGCGCGGCGTGCGCCGCGCCGTCGATCTGGGCATCGCGCCCGGCGGCTGGAGCCAGGTTTTGCGCAAGCAGTGTCCGAAGGCCGGCGTGGTCGGCATCGATCTGCTGGAAACCGAACCGCTTGAAGGCGTGACGATCCTGCACATGGATTTCATGGACGATGAGGCACCCGGCGCGATCGAGGCGGCGCTGGGTGGCGCGCCGGATCTGGTATTGTCCGATATGGCGGCCAACACCGTGGGCCATAAGCGAACCGATCATCTGCGCACGATGGCACTGGTCGAAACCGCGGTCGATTTTGCGGTATCGACGCTGGAGCCGGGTGGCACGTTCGTTTCCAAGGTTCTGGCGGGCGGAACCGATTCGGAGCTGCTGGCGCTGCTCAAACAGCATTTCACCAGCGTGAAACACGCCAAGCCGCCAGCCAGCCGCAAAGGCTCATCCGAATGGTATGTGGTGGCGAAGGGCTTCAAGGGGCGCGAAAAAACCTAGCGCCCCTCGCTCAGCCCCGTGCTCAAAGCATGCTTACACAGCGCAATGCGCTGGTTTATGCGCCGCCTTCGCTGATCTCCGCTGCGGCATCCTCTTCGGCTGCCGCTTCGCCTTCGAGATCGCTTTCCGCTTCTGCGTCCGCTTCGGCAGCGGGTTCTTCAGCTGGTGCAGGCGCTTCGGGCAGAGCCAGCGATGAGCCTTGCTCGTTCATGTAGAGCATCAGCGCGGCGCGATCTTCGGGCTTGCCAAGGCCCGCGAATGTCATTTTCGTGCCCGAAACCAGGCCTTTAGGGCTTTTCAGCCAGGCGTCCATCACGTCCCAGCTCCAGGTTCCGCCCAGGTCCGTGAGCGCACCGGAATAGGCAAAGCCGCCTTTGCCAGCCACAGGCGCGCCCATGATCGCGTGAATGTTGGGACCGATGCCATCGGCGCCGCCCGCATTAACCGTGTGGCACGAAGCGCACTTGGCGAAGATCGCTTCGCCCTTGGCCGCGTCGGCATCCGCAAGATATGTCGCGAGCGGAATTTCTTCCGCGCCGGCTTCGGCTTCGACGCCTTCGATCACATAGCCCATCTCATCCGGGCGATGTGGCTTGTCAGCCCCGAAATAGTGCGAGCTGATGCTGGTAAGTCCCAGCGCTATGATGCCGGCAAACAGCACCCAGCCAGCGATGGTGTTGAAACGGTCTTCCATGAACGAATGCCCCGCAGGTAATTGCCATTCGGCGTTTGCGCGTCGCTCTAGTAAGGCAAGCAGCACAGTGCAAGAGCCATTGCGGCTTTTGCAAATGCCGCTTAATCGCTTTTTCCATAATGCACTCGTTTCCAGAACCCGCCCTGGCGCTTGTCAGGCAGATGACCGAACAGGCCGCCGCAGACCCGGCCAGAGCCATCGCGCTGCAAGGCGCGCCGGGCTGCAATTCGCACCGTGCCGCGCTGGAATACCGGCCCGATTGCCTGGCGTTGCCCTGTTTCAGCTTTGAAGATGCGCTCGATGCGGTGCGCGAAGGCAAGGCGGCGCAAGCGATCATCCCGATCGAAAATTCACAGCATGGCCGCGTGGCTGATATTCATTTTCTGCTGCCCGAAAGCGGTCTGTCTATCGTTGGCGAACATTTCATGGCGATTCACCATGCGCTGATGGGGCTGGGCGACGGGCCGTTCGAGGCGGCCTACAGCCATCCACAGGCGCTGGGCCAGTCGCGCGAATATCTGCGCGAACGCGCCATCGTGCCGATGGCCTATGCCGATACGGCGGGCGCGGCGGCATTTATCAAGGATCAGGGCGATACGGCGCTGGCAGCGATCGCGCCCCGGCTGGCGGCAGAGCTTTATGGCCTGCAGGTTATCGAACAAAACGTCGAGGATGCGGCGGATAACACCACACGGTTTGTTGTGCTTGCCAAAGAGCCGCTTGATCCCGCGGTGCTGGATGGCGAGCCGACGATGACGACGTTCGTTTTCGAAGTGAAGAACCAGCCTGCCGCGCTGTATAAGGCGATGGGCGGGTTTGCGACCAACGGCGTCAATATGACCAAGCTGGAAAGCTATCAGAAAGGCGCCAGCTTTGCGGCGACAACGTTTTACACCGATGTTGAAGGTGCACCGGGCAATCCTGCGTTCGATCGCTCTATGGCGGAACTGGGCTTTCATTGCAGCGATGTGCGGATTTTGGGCAGTTACAAGCAGGCCCGCGCGCGGGGGTGACGGCTCAGGGCGCACTGATCGCGGGATCGACCGCTTCTGCGGATGCCGCGCGCGACTGGAAGGCATTGCGCGAATCGGGTGATTTTCAGTTTGAGCCGGTTGCCCCGGTCGCGCCGCCGCAAACGCCAGAATGGCTGAAAAAGCTGAGCGAATGGCTGGCCGATCTGTTCGGCCCGCTTGGCGAGTGGCTGGGTGTTTCGTGGCCGGTGATCGAAAACGTGTTGCTGGCGCTTGCGATCTTGCTGGCGCTCGCCATCGTGTGGGTGCTGGTGCGCCCGTGGATCGAACGCTGGCGATTGCGGCGTAGTGCGCCAGCAGAGCCGGAATGGACGCCGGATCGCGATGCGGCAGTGGCGCTTCTGGCAGATGCGGATCGGCTGGCGGGCGAAGGGCGGTTTGAAGAAGCGGTTCATCTGCTGCTGCGCCGCAGTGTTTCGCATATTGCCGATACCCGGCCCGACTGGCTGCTTCCCGCCAGCACCGCACGGGAGATCGCGGTTCTGCCGATGTTGCCCGAACGCGCCCGCGATGCGTTTTCGGTGATCGCAGTGCGGGTGGAGCGCAGTCTGTTTGCCTTGCGCGGCCTTGATGAGGCAGACTGGACCGTCGCCCGCGCTGCATATGCCGATTTTGCGCTGGCGGAGCTGTCGGCATGAACACGGCGGCGGCGCCATCTCCGGAAATGATCCCGGCAAACGCTAACCCGTTTTCGCTTCGCACGGTGCTGGTGCTGGTGGTTTTAGGCGTGGCGATATTCATCGCGCTGCTCTGGATGATCGGGGCTGGCAAGATGGCCGGGTCCACCAACGATGGCGGCAATCACGCCGATGGGCGCGGGTTGAATGGCTTTGCGGTGTTTGCGCAATTTCTTGAAAAACAAGGATATGACGTTGCCCGGACCCTCAGCGAAACGGCATTGGATGAGCCGGGCCTGCTGGTGCTCACCCCGCCGCATTACGCCGACGCGGGCGATATCAGCCGCATTATTTCGCGCCGTCGCCGCGATGGGCCGACGCTGATCGTGCTGCCCAAATGGTCGGCCATGAAAGTGCCCGAACACATGCAGACGGGCGACGTGGAAAAAGGCTGGGTCATTCTGGGTGAACCGATGCCGGTGCGTTGGTCCGCCGATGTTGCGGCGCTTGGGGCGCTGAAACTGCGCACCGCAAAGGCAGGCGCGCGCGCGGCGACGTGGCGCGGGTTTGGCCTGTCCGGCGCGATGGCGGATGCAAATGCGGTTCAGACCATGTTTTCGGGGGTTTCGGGCGCATCGGGCCGGATAGCGCCGCTGGTGGAGGATGGCCGAGGGCAGATGCTGGCCGGATATCTGAACGATGGTGGACGCTATGACCGGCTCGCCGCGGCCGCGCGCGTGCGGGGTGGGCGCGAAGGATTTAATCGCCGCGCCGCTCGCCGGAATTTTCATCCGGTGGTGATTGTTGCCGATCCCGATTTGCTCAACAATTATGGCTTCGCGCGGCAGGAAAACGCGATGCTGGCGCGCGCGCTGGTTCGGGCGACAACCGGCGGTGAACGCATGCCGGTGACGTTCGATCTCACGCTTAATGGCCATGCGCGCAGCTCCAATCTGCTGACGCTGGCCTTTTCGCCGCCGTTTCTGGCGGCAACGCTGTGCCTGCTGATGGCGGCGCTGGCGGTGGGTTGGCGCGCGTTCCTGCGGTTTGGCGCGGCCAGCCGGCCGGATCGGGCCATCGCGTTCGGCAAAAGCGCGCTGGTGGCCAATGTTGCCGGGCTGGTGCGGCGCACCGGCAGGCTGCATCTGGTTTCCGGGCCATATGCCGACAGCACGCGCGAACGTATCGTCAGGGCGCTGGCCTTGCCGGGAGGCAGCGACACGGCAGCAACAGATGCGGCGATTGACAGAGCACTGAAATCCCGCGCGCGCGATGCCATGCCATTCTCAAAAGCCGCGGCCAACTTGCGCGCCGCGCGCAACAGACATGATGCGGTTAAAGCCGCACAAGATCTTCACATGCTTGAAAGGACACTGACCCGATGAGCGAGAGCAACACGATGAGCCTGGCTGATGTCGGGCAGATGGCGGCGGCGATACGCGACGAAGTGGGCAAAGCGGTTGTCGGCCTTGATGGCGTGGTCGATCATATGCTGGTGGCGCTGATTGCGCGCGGTCATGTGTTGCTGGAAGGTCCGCCGGGCACCGCCAAGACGTTTCTTGCGCAAAGCTTTGCCGCAACACTGGGGCTTGATTTCGGGCGGATCCAGTTCACCCCGGACCTTATGCCCGGCGATATTCTGGGTTCCAACCTGTTCAATTTCCAGACCAGCCAGTTCACACTGACACGCGGCCCGATCTTCTGTGATCTGCTGCTTGCCGATGAAGTGAACCGAACACCGCCCAAGACCCAGGCGGCGCTGCTGGAAGCAATGCAGGAACGGCGCGTGACGCTGGATGGCGAAGGCCATGCGTTGCCCGATCATTTCATGGTCGTGGCGACGCAGAACCCGATTGAGAATCAGGGCGTCTATCCGCTGCCCGAAGCGCAGCTGGACCGGTTCCTGTTCAAGCTGCTGATCCCTTATCCCAGCATCGAGGAAGAACAGCGCATCGTCACCCGCTTTGGTCAGAATCGCGGACTGCCTTCACCTGCCGAACTGGGCATTCGCGCGGTGGTGGAGCCTGCCCATCTGGAAGCGGCGGCCAGTGCGGTGAAAGCGGTGACTCTGGCCGACAGCGTGACCGAATATATTGTGCGGCTGGTGCGCGCGACCCGTGAAAGCGGTGATCTTTCGTGCGGAGCCAGTCCGCGCGCGGCGGTGTTGCTGGCAGGAGCGGCACGGGCGCACGCGGCGCTTGACGGGCGCGATTATGTGGTGCCCGATGATGTGAAAGCGCTGGCCACATCGGTTTTGCGCCATCGCCTGTTGCTCAGCCCGGCGGCGGAAATCGAAGGCAAGCAGGTGGCGCATCTGGTTGAACAGCTTGTCGAACAGACCGAGGCGCCGCGCTGATCGCATGGCGTTTTCGCTTCCCGCCTTTGCTTTTGCGATGATCGTGCCGACGCGCCGCACCGCCGTGTTGCTGGCAATTGCCGCGCCGGTTGCGCTGGTGATCGCGGCGCTCGCCCCCGGCGCATGGATTGTGGCACCGGCATTTGGCGGGGCGCTGCTGGCTCTGGTGCTTGCCGATGCGTGGCTGGCCGGACGGCTGGTCGACGCTCGGCTGACGGTGCCTGGAGACGTCGAAGTGGGCGCGGTTGACCGGATTTTGGTCCACGCCGCGTTTGCCGGGGGGCGCCTTTCGCGGGCGGATGTCGCGCTTGCGGGCGATCCGCGTCTGTTGCCGGGAGGGCGCAGCCGGTTTGCGCTTGCTGCCGTGGATGGCATCTGGCGCGGCGCGCAGGATATCCGGCCTTCGCGGCGGGGCACGGCCAGCATAGAGCGCTTCTGGCTGCGCTGGCACGGCCCGCTGGGCCTTGGCGCGCGGCAGATCGCGCGCGCGGGCGATCAGGATGTACGCATCTGGCCCAATATCGGGATTGTCCGTTCGCCCGCGTTGCAAACTTTTCTGAAAGACGCGCAATTTGGCCTGATCGCGCGGCGCATTCGCGGCGAAGGCACCCAGTTTGAATCGCTGACCGAATATCAGCCGGGCATGGATCGCCGCCGGATCGACTGGAAAACGTCCGCTCGCCACGTCCGGCTTCATGCCAAGGAATTTGAAACCGAACGCAACAACCAGATCGTGTTTGCATTCGATTGCGGTCAGGCAATGTGCGAGCCGGTGGATGGCATGCC
Organism: uncultured Sphingomonadaceae bacterium; assembly: GCA_947258815.1. GTDB lineage: Bacteria > Pseudomonadota > Alphaproteobacteria > Sphingomonadales > Sphingomonadaceae > Novosphingobium. The sequence continues at coordinate 11,269 of CAMYJW010000019.1, read as the reverse complement.
CCGGATCGACCGTGCCGTTTCCGCAGCACTGGCGACGGGCTATGTTGCTCTGAAAGGCGGAGACAGGGTTTCGCTGTTCGGTTTTGCCGCGCGGCCCGAAGTGATGACCCCGTTCATTGCCGACAGTCACGAATTCTATCGCCTTCAGCGCGCCGCCGCCGGGCTGGATTATCACGCGCAGGAACCCAATTTCACTTTGGCACTGGCAACACTGGCCAGCCGCCTTCAGCGCCGTTCGTTGATCGTAGTGTTTTCTGATTTCACCGATCCGACCAGCGCTGAACTGATGATTGAAAGCATCGGCAGGCTCGTCTCGCGCCATGTCGTGCTGTTTGTGACAATGGCCGACAGCGAACTTGACGCACTGGCGATGGCGGAGCCTGACGGGATGGAGCAGCTTACCATGGCGGTGACTGCCGATACCCTGCTGCGCCAGCGCGCGCTGGTGACGCAGCGGTTGCGCCAGCTGGGCGTGAACGTGATCGAAGCGCCTTATGCGCAGATCGGAACGCGGCTGATCGATGCCTATCTGGGGATCAAGCGCACCGGGGCAATCGGATGAAGGCGCCCGGCTGATGGCATCTGTTCACGATAACGCCGCGATTGAAGCGGCTGCGCTGCGTTCTGACCGGTTCAGGCTGGAACGCGAGGCAGACTGGCGGCGGCTTGATGAAATCGTCACCAAAATGGAAAAAGGCCGCCTGCGCCGCTTGTCCGATGACGATCTGCAAGCATTGCCGGTTCTTTATCGCACGGTTGCGTCCAGCCTTTCGATTGCGCGCGAAACGTCTCTGGATGCGGCCACTCTGGCCTATCTTGAAGCGTTGGTGCAGCGCGCGTGGTTTGTCGTTTACGGACCGCGATCGTCGCTGGGATCGTGGCTTCGCAGCTTCTTCGGTGGCGGGTGGAGCGCGGCAGTGCGGGGCATCGGCCCTGATATTGCGGTTGCATTGCTGGTGATGATTGCAGGGGCAGTGGTTGGCTGGTTGCTGGTCGCCAGCGATCCCGACTGGTATCGCGCGGTGGTTCCGGCCCAGTTTGCCGATACGCGGGTTCCGGGCGCCAGCCGCGCGGTGTTGCTGGACACGCTTTCGGGTAAATCGGGCACGGGCGGGCTTTCCGCCTTCGCCGCCTATCTGTTCAGCAACAATGCCCAGGTTGCGACACTGGCGTTCGCGCTGGGCTTTGCGTTTGGTGTGCCGACCCTGCTGCTGCTGGTGCACAATATGGCGGGCCTGGGCGCGATGCTGTGGCTCTATCACGGCGCGGGGCTGACTGTGGAGTTTGCTGCCTGGCTGAGCGTTCACGGAACGACAGAGCTGTTTGCGATCCTGCTTGCCGGGGCCGCCGGGCTGCATGTTGGCCGGACGATGGCGTTTCCGGGCGATCGCACGGTGTTGCAGGCCGCGTCGCAGGCCGGACGCCGCGCCGCGCAAGTGATGGTGGGCGTGATCCTGATGCTGATTGTGGCGGCGGTTCTGGAAGGGTTCGCGCGCCAGCTGATCGCCGATACCGGCGGGCGGCTGACGATCGGCGGGTTCATGCTGGCGTTGTGGATTGCCTATTTCTTCGCGTTTCGCCGGGGCGACGCCGGGGATCTGGCATGAGCGCGATCAGCCCCACCCGGCTGCGGCGCAGCAATCGCGATCGCGAGATGATCACGCCCGAAGGCATCGCGCTGCCGATCACGCTGGCCAGCAGAGGCGCGCGCGTGGCGGCGCTGCTGATCGATTTCGCTCTGATCGCGGCGCTGATGATCGTCACCACGCTTTCGTTGATCTATGTCGCCAGTGGCACGTTTGACGGTTTCGATGCAATTGGTGGTTCGGGCGCGCTGGAGTTTCTTTTTGTGCTCTGGCTGATTGCGGTGTTCCTGTTTCGCAACGCCTATTTCCTGTTTTTTGAGCTTGGCCCGCGCGGGGCAACTCCTGGCAAGCGGCTGACGGGTATTCGCATTGCCGCGCGCGATGGCGGCAGGCTGGGCGTTGACACTGTGATCGCGCGCAATCTGCTGCGCGATATCGAACTGTTCCTGCCCCTCACATTTGTCAGCGCTGTGGGCAGCGATGGCGGTGCGGGCACCGCTGCTGCGGCGTGGTTCCTGATTTTCGCCTTGTTCCCGTTTTTCAATCGCGATCGGCTGCGTGCGGGCGATGTCGTTGCCGGAAGCTGGGTTGTCGAAGTTCCCAGACGCAAGCTCGAAGCCGCGATGACAGGTGCGCAACGGGATGCCGAAAGGCCACCGGCGGCTGATACGCAGGCATTTCGCTTCAGTGATGCGGATCTGGCGGTTTATGGCGAATATGAGCTGCAAACGCTGGAACGTGTGCTGCGGGAGAACAGCGCAAAGGCGCTTGTCGCGGTGCATGCCTCGATCTGCACAAAGATCGGGCGCGAGGATGGCGCGGGCGATGAAAAGGCGTTTCTTGAAGCCTATTATGCCCAGTTGCGCGCGCGGCTGGAGGCAAGCATGCGCATGGGCCAGCGCAAGGCCGATAAGCACGATGAAGGTGCAGGTGTCTGACAACAAGGTCTGCGCGGGCATGGTCGCCAGCCGTTCGCCCTTTGACATTACAGACAAAACAGGGCGAGCCTTGGGAAAAAGTCCAATTTGTGCTAATGGTTAGCGGTTCTTTAACTAGGGGAGTCGCACCGCGATGAAAATCGGAAATTACGAATTTGATCCGGACCTTGCATGGAGCATAGGCGAGAAAATCGTTTATGCTCTTGTGGTCCTGATTATCACCTGGGTTCTGGCGAAAGCTGCCAAATGGGCATTCGCCAAACTGGTCGATAACGTATCGTTTCTTCAGCGCGGCACCGGAAGCGGTGAAAGCGTCGGCATGTCGCTTGGCAAGATCGTCAGCCTGTTCATCTGGCTGTTCGGTCTGGTTGTCATTCTCGATATTTTCCAACTCAAAGGCGTGATGACCCCGCTGAACGAGCTGCTGAACACGGTGATGGGCTTCATTCCGAATCTGGTCGGCGCTGCCTTGATCTTCTTTATCGGGCACATGATTGCGCGGATCGTGAAAGATCTGGTGATCACGGCGCTGCAAACGGTCGATTTTGACAAGTGGGCCAACAAGGGCGGCGTCGATTCGGTGACGGGCAACAGCGCGATCACATCAACCATCGGCACGATCGTCTATGTCCTGATCATCATTCCTGTGTCTATCGGCGCAGTTGATACGCTGGGTATTGCGGCCATTTCGGGCCCGGCCACTGATATGCTCGACATGATTCTGGGCGCAATCCCGAACATCATTGTCGCGGCGATCCTGCTGGGCATTGGTTATCTGATTTCCGGTTTCGCGGGCAATATCCTCAAGGATATCATGGCGGGACTGGGCGTTGATCGTTCTGTCAGCGCGATGGAAATCCTGCCTGCCGGTACTTCGGCATCGGGTGTGATCGCCCGTGTTGTGCAGATCGCGATCCTGCTGTTCGCAGCAATCGGTGCGATGCGCGCGCTTGGCTTTCCAGAGCTGACCGAAATCCTCGATGCGGTGCTTTCGCTTGGCGGCAAGGTCGTCTTCGGCGGTGTGGTGATCGGCGTTGGTTTCCTGATCGCGAACCTGCTGGCCAAACTGGTTGGCGGCGCAAGCGCTGGTTCGATGGCTGGCTCTATCGTCAAATGGGCAACGACCATCCTGTTCGTGTTCATGGGCCTTGAGTTCATGGGCGTGGGCGATGATATCGTGCGCCTTGCGTTTGGCGCGCTGGTTATCGGCGGTGCGGTTGCGGGTGCTTTGGCTTTCGGGCTTGGCGGTCGGGACTGGGCTTCGCGCCAGCTTCAGAAACTTGACGACAAGACTGACGTCTGACCAGTCAATCCGCCGGACAGGAACCGGCTGGAAGGGGTGCGCGGCATGGCTGCGCGCCCCTTTTCTGTTGGCGCGGCATGGATGCAAGCGGCATTGCCCTGATGATCTTGTGGGCCTAAGCCGCCATCGATGAATGCGATGCACCCTTCGCGCGCCGCCGTGGTCTGGTTGCTGCTTGCCGCTGCCTTGCTGGTGCGCGCTGCGGTGCCCACCGGCTGGATGCCGATGGCCGATGGCGAAGGTGGCCTGCGCATCATGTTGTGTTCGGGCAGCGGCGCGGTTGAGCTTGCGCCGCCTGTGACATCCGATCGGCACGATCATCTTCACGCAGAAGACGCTTCCGATCACAATTCGGCGCATCATGGCGAAGATCACCATGACGATGTGCCGCACGATCGGTGCCCATATGGCCTGGCACTGTCGCAAGCGCTTGATGCACAGTCTCCCGTGCTGGCCGATGCCTTTGTGATTTCCGGCGCGCGCGATGGCGAAATGCCCGATGCCGTGCGCTTTACCATCCGCACCAGCCTGCGCCCCCCGGCACGGGGGCCGCCCGCCATCGCCTGATCGCCATTATCCAGATCAAGCGAGAGAATTTTCAATGAAACCGAAATACCGGTGCAGCGCCTTTGCGCTGCCAATGCTGTTTGCCGTCATGCCCGTAGCCGCCCACGCTGACAACCGACCGGACAGTCACGCGCCGATCGGCGTGATGGCCGATCACACGCACAAGGCGGGGCAAGTGATGTTCTCATACCGCTTCATGCATATGGACATGGGCGGGTCGCGGATCGGGGCGGACAGTGTCACATCCGACACGATCGCCACCACCGTTCCCAACCGGTTTTCGGGAAGGCCCGGCCAGCCGCCAACACTGCGTGTCGTCCCGCTGGAAATGCGCACCGATATGCACATGCTGGGCGTGATGTACGCGCCCGTCGATCAGGTCACGCTGATGGCGATGGGCAGCTACGTCTCCAGAGAGATGTCGCACCGCACGTATCAGGGTGGCATGGGCAGCAATGTGTTGGGCGGTTTCGATACGAAGACCGACGGCATCGGCGATGTCTCGCTGGCCGCAATCGTGCCGTTGAAGAAAGGCCATGGCTTTGAACTCAACGCCAAGGCGGGCGTCAGTGTGCCCACCGGCTCAACCACCGAAACGGGCACGGTGCTGACGCCGATGGCCATGCAGCCCGAACTGCGCCTGCCATATGCGATGCAGAACGGCTCGGGCACCTGGGATGTGCTTGCCGGCACCACCATGATGGGCCGCACAGGTAACTGGGGATGGGGCGCGCAATACGCAGCCACGATCCGCACCGGCACAAACGATCAGGGCTACCGGCTTGGCGACAAGCATATGGCAACCGCGTGGATCAGCCATAAGCATGCGCCATGGATCAGCACGTCGATCCGCATCGCGGGCACATCCACCGGACGCATCGGGGGGATTGATCCGCAGATCGTCGCCCCGGTGCAGACGGCAGACCCGGACAATTACGGCGGGGAACGGATCGATATCGCGCTGGGCGCAAACCTGATCGCAACCGGAGGATCGCTTAAGGGCTATCGGCTTGGGATCGAACTGGGCACGCCGCTCTATCAGGATCTGAACGGCCCGCAGATGGAAGGGGACTGGATGTTCATGCTGGGCATTCAGAAAGCGTTCTAGGCGGCGTGCCGCTTAAGGCTTAGGCAACTGCGCCGCGCTGCTCCGCCTGCTTCCGATTGCGACCGGGGGCAGGCAGGGCAGTTGCCCCTGCATCGCAGCGGGCCTATAGCCGCGCGCATGTCCTCGATCAGACCATGGCGCGATATTGAACGCCGCAAAAGCCGCCAGATTATGGTGGGTGCTGTTCCCGTGGGCGGCGATGCGCCGATCACGGTGCAGACGATGACCAACACCCCCACCGCCGATGCCGCCGCGACGATCGATCAGATCCGCCGGTGCGAAGATGCGGGGGCCGATCTTATCCGCGTTTCCTGCCCCGATGAAGACAGCACTGCGGCATTTGCGCAGATCGTGCGCGCGGCGCAAGTGCCGATCATCGCGGACATTCATTTCCACTACAAACGCGCGCTCGAAGCTGCCGATGCCGGGGCGGCCTGTTTGCGGATCAACCCGGGCAATATCGGATCGGACGAACGCGTGGCCGAAGTTGTGCGCGCGGCCAAAGCCAATGGGTGTGCGATCCGCATTGGCGTCAACGCGGGTTCTCTGGAACGGGACTTGCTGGAGAAGTATGGCGAGCCGTGCCCCGAAGCGCTGATCGAATCCGCGCTCGATCACATCAAACTGCTGCAGGACCACGATTTTCACGAATTCAAGGTCGCGGTGAAAGCCAGCGATGTGTTTCTTGCCGTGGCCGCCTATCAGGGGTTGGCCGAAGCGGTCGATTGTCCGCTGCATCTGGGCATAACCGAGGCAGGCGGGCTGATCGGCGGAACGGTGAAATCGGCAATCGGTATGGGCAACCTGCTGTGGGCGGGGATCGGCGATACGATCCGCGTGTCGCTGTCTGCCGAGCCCGAAGAGGAAGTGCGTGTCGGCTTTGAACTCCTCAAATCGCTGGGCCTGCGCACGCGCGGGGTGCGGGTTGTCTCATGCCCCAGCTGCGCGCGTCAGGGCTTCGATGTGATCCGCACGGTTGAAGCGCTGGAAGAACGGCTGCAACACATCAAAACGCCGCTTTCGCTTTCGGTGCTGGGCTGCGTGGTCAACGGGCCGGGCGAAGCGCGCGAAACCGATATCGGCGTGACGGGTGGCGGAAATGGCAAGCACATGATCTATCTTTCCGGTGTGACTGATCATCATGTGCAAAGCGCCGATATGCTCGATCATATCGTTGATCTGGTTGAGAAAAAGGCCGCCGAGATCGAAGCGGCTTAGGCGGCGTGGACAAATTCCCTGTTGTCACGGCCAGACGAGAAACCGCCGCATGTTGCGGTCAGCGACTTCGTGCGCCTCTGATTTCACTCCGGGCAGCGGCGAATGCGGTCGCCATGTTTGCGGCAGGATGTGTTCGACGGTGAGACGCCTTCGCAACCTCTTGTGTTTCGGCGAGCTTCGTTAGAGAGGCGCGCTCCATCTCCTCAAGCAGCATATGCAGTCGAGGCCGCGTCAAATTCTCATAAAGTGGATTCGCAGGCCAAGCCGCCCTGAATTCCTCATCTCCAGGCTAACGATCGCCTTCCGAACTGCGCTTTGCAAGCCGAACCATAAGTGCTTCAAAGACATCATCGGCTTCGGCAATGTCTGCCACGATATCGACGAAGAGGCGACCATATCCAAGCCTATTTAAGCGGCACACCAGGAAAGAGTCCACTACTGCAGCCGCTCGCCGCAGGTTGACTTAACTCCTTGGGCCGCGTTGGCGTTGAATGCGAGACGCAGTGCTGCCAGGCTGGAAATACCAGTTTTCCTTAATGACCGATCAGTCCTGCGCTTTCACGTAAAGCTGGCCGCCTTCCTCTTTGAACTTCTCGCTCATCTCTTCCATGCCTTTTTCCGCGTCTTTGGCAGCCACGAACGTTTCCACGCCTGCATTTTGCTTCGCTGCAAATTCGCGCACTTCCTGGCTGATCTTCATGGAACAGAATTTCGGCCCGCACATCGAGCAGAAATGCGCGGTTTTGGCGCCTTCGGCTGGCAGGGTCTGATCGTGGTATTGCTCTGCCGTGTCGGGATCGAGGCTGAGGTTGAACTGATCGCGCCAGCGAAATTCGAAACGGGCTTTTGAAAGCGCATCGTCGCGCACCTGCGCTGCCGGGTGACCTTTGGCAAGGTCTGCGGCATGGGCGGCAAGTTTATAGGTGACGACGCCCGTTTTCACATCGTCACGGTCCGGCAGGCCAAGGTGTTCCTTGGGCGTGACGTAGCAAAGCATCGCAGTGCCATACCAGCCGATCTGCGCCGCGCCGATGCCGCTGGTGATGTGATCATAGCCGGGCGCAATATCCGTCACCAGCGGGCCGAGGGTATAAAACGGCGCTTCGCCGCACGCCTCAAGCTGCTTTTCCATGTTTTCCTTGATCTTGTGCATCGGAACATGGCCCGGCCCTTCGATCATCACCTGCACGTCATGTTCCCATGCGCGTTTGGTCAGCTCGCCCAGCGTATAAAGCTCTGCAAACTGGGCTTCATCGTTGGCATCGTAAATCGATCCGGGGCGCAGGCCATCGCCCAGCGAATAGGCAACGTCATAGGCCTTCATGATCTCGGTGATGTCGTCGAAATGTTCGTAAAGGAAGCTCTCTTTGTGATGTGCAAGGCACCACTTGGCCATGATCGATCCGCCCCGGCTGACGATCCCTGTCATCCGTTTGGCGGCCAGCGGCACATAAGGCAGGCGCACACCGGCATGGATGGTGAAATAGTCAACGCCCTGCTCTGCCTGCTCGATCAGCGTATCGCGGAACACTTCCCAGGTCAGATCCTCGGCGACGCCGCCAACTTTTTCGAGCGCCTGATAGATCGGCACCGTGCCGATAGGTACGGGGCTGTTACGGATGATCCATTCGCGCGTATCGTGAATGTTGCGGCCGGTCGACAGGTCCATCACCGTGTCCGCCCCCCAGCGGATAGACCAGACCATCTTGTCCACTTCGGCCGCCACATCGGATGCAACCGCGCTGTTGCCGATATTGGCGTTGATCTTGACGAGAAAATTGCGCCCGATCGCCATCGGCTCTGATTCGGGGTGGTTGACGTTGCTGGGGATGATCGCCCGCCCGCGCGCCACTTCATCGCGCACGAATTCCGGCGTCACGAAGTCAGGAATTTGCGCGCCAAAGCTCTCGCCGCTGCGGGCATATTCGGCCAGCCGTTCACGGCCAAGATTTTCGCGCTCCGCCACATATTCCATTTCCGGCGTGATGATGCCTTTGCGGGCATAATGCATCTGGCTGAGGTTCTTGCCCGCCTTGGCGCGATAGGGCCGCTTTATCACATTGGGAAACGGCGAAACCCCGCCGGAGCGATCCGGGCCAAGCTGACCGTTATCTTCCGGCTTCACCGCGCGCGCATCATATGCCTCGATATCGCCGCGCGCCATCTGCCAATCGCGCCGCAGCGCGGGCAGCCCGGCCTGAATATCAATCGCCGCATCGGGATCGGTATAGGGGCCGGAAGTATCGTAAACGCGCACCGGCGGATCGCCGGCAGACGGCTCAAGCGCGATCTCACGCATGGCAACCCGCCGCTCTCCCACGTAAATTTTCTTCGAGCCGCGGATCGGGCCGGTGGTTACGCCGATTTCGAGAGGGGAATTGATATCTGCCATGCGCGTGAACTTCCTTGAGAGATTATGCGCTGGATGCAGCGCGGATAAATATGAACAGATGGCGCGCTAGAGGCGCACCAGCGATACGGCGATCAGGGCAATCGCGAACACCCCGGCAAACGCGGCCCAACCCCGGCTGGTTTCGCCCAGAACGCCGCGCCAGAACAACATAAACCGTTCCCCGAACGCGAGGAAAATTGCGCCTTCGACCACCATCCCGCCGCCCATTATCGTAACCACAATCGCCAGCCAGTCATCGGGGCGCCAGGGTGAAACAAGATAGACCGCCGCGCCGATGGCAATGCACACCACGCCCGCCAGAAACCGCAGGCCTGCATTGCTGACGAAATTGCCCATCATTTTCGCCCAATATCCGGGCTGGGTGAATTCTCCGATCGCGGCAGACAACGCATAGACGCCGAAAAACAGCGCGATCCAGGCGGGAATATCAGGTGCATCGGCCATGCGCGCGTCCTCATCCGCAATCGGAAGGCGAGCGTGAACAGACGCCCTTCCCTCCGCCCGTGTTAACGGGTTCAGGTTCAACGGGTCGTGCGGAGCAAACCCGCACCTCTCAGCCGCAACCCTGAATGGTCTCGCTGGCTCCCCGAGGGTAGGCACCAGTAATAGACGCGCTTGCGCCTTGCGTCTAGGCCGCGTGGCAGCGCCATGACCATGCTCTATCGCCTTGATGCAACAGCCCGGCAGATCGCGGACACGTTCGACACGCGCGCGGGCGATGATCCGTGGACGGGCGGCTATGTTGCGCCGGGCAGTTTCGCGCCGGTCATCACCGCCGGGCGCGAATTTGTTGCCGGGCCAAGGCCAGCGGGCGCGCGGCTTGAACGCCGGATGATCCCCCGCATCTGGGGCGTGCCGCCGCTGCCATCGATGGGGGACACCGGGCCACGCGGCATCGCCACCGTGCGCAATCCCGAAAGCCCGTTCTGGATCGGCAACTTGCGCAACAGCGAGTTTCGCTGCCTGATCCCTGCCACCAGTTTCATGGAATGGGGCAAAGGCCGCGACAAAGACGGCAAGCGCCGCCAGCACTGGTTCGCCTTGTCCGACCAGCCCATCTTCACCCTTGCGGCCATCTGGAAAGACAGCGATGTGCCCGGCTTTGCATTGATGACCTGCGCGCCAAACGCCGCACTAAGACACGCGGGAAGGGATACCATGCCGGTTATCGTGCCAGCATCGCGCGAAGCACAGGACACCTGGCTTTATGCCGACTGGAAACGCGCCAGTGAGTTGCTTGCGCCTTATCCGTCCTCGTTAATGCGCGAGAGAGACTGAATTTCGGGATCGCAACAACACTGATCGCCCTTGCGAAACGCCGCGCGCAAGACCAGCTTTGCAACGATGAGCGGCGCCCCCCTTCCAGACCTGCTGGCCAGCATACGCGATTGCAACACCTGCGCCGCGCATTTGCCGCATGGGGTGCGCCCGGTTGTGCAGGCCGCGGGCGGGGCGCGCATCCTTATTATCGGGCAGGCGCCGGGCAGCAAAGTCCATGCCAGCGGGGTGCCGTGGGACGATGACAGCGGCGATCGGCTGCGCGACTGGCTGGGGCTGGCGCGCGCGGATTTTTACGATGCTGGCAAAGTGGCGCTGATGCCGATGGGGTTTTGCTATCCGGGCAAAGGGAATGGCGGCGATTTGCCACCGCGAAAGGAATGCGCGCCGCAGTGGCATGAACCGCTTCTCGCCGCACTGCCGGATCTGCGGCTGTCCTTGCTGGTCGGCCAGTATGCGCAAAAGGCCTATCTGCCACCTGCCTTGCGCCCTTCGATGACAGAGGCCGTGCGTCGCCATGCAGAAATGCCTGCGGGCACTTTCGCCCTGCCTCATCCGGCATGGCGATCACGGTTGTGGATGGCGAAAAATCCGTGGTTTGAGAGCGATGTTCTGCCGATGCTGCGCAATGCTGTTGACCGGGCGTTGGGTTGAACGACAACCTCTGCGTTAGAGCGGTTTTCGACCGTTTTGAATCGCGTGGGGATTCCCGCCGGTCGTGATTTCTGATTGAAAATCCGTGCTGGTGAAGGAGGCCAGCATGGATGGGCCAACGTCTTTCGATGGATTTGCTTTCTCGGCTTCTGGCGGCAGTGGATGGCGGCCTGAGCTGCCGCGCGGCAGCGGCGCGATTTGGTG
>CAMYJW010000018.1 GCA_947258815.1 uncultured Sphingomonadaceae bacterium | reverse complement strand
GGCCCGTCGGACCGGGGCCCACCGTGCCCGCGCTTGCGGTGCACGCGCGGCCCCTGCGGCGGCCCTTCGTTTGACACTTCGATAAGAACGCTTTCCTCATCGCCGTCAGCGCCGGCGGTGCGTTCCAGCGCGGAACTGAATTTATCGGCGATGGCGCGCGGCACCTGAAAATGCGTTTCGCGCGCGGCAATGCGTATCGCGCCGATTTCGTTGCGGGTTATATGTCCGCGACGACATAACAATGGCAAAATCCAGCGCGGATCGGCGTTCTGTGCGCGCCCGATGTTCATGCGATACCAGACAATATCTTCAAAGCCGGGGCGATGACGCTCTTTCTGCGCGGCGCGGCGGGCTTCGGGCGTATTTTCGATCAGCTCTTCGGGTTCGGGCAGCGCGGCGCGATGGGCGCTGACCAATGCCGCGGCGATATCCTGCGGCGATTTTTCGGCCATCAGGCGCTCTGCCAGCGCGCGATCTTCCTCGTCATACTCCTTTGGCTCAAGCAGCGTCGTCAGCAGCCGTTCGCGATCCTGCTTGCGGATTGCTTCAGGGCCGGGCGCATCAATCCATTCCGCCTTGATCCTGGCATGAGACAACATCGCCTGAACCCGTTTGCGACGCGGATAAGGCACAACCAGCACCGCTGTGCCCTTCTTGCCGGCGCGCCCCGTGCGGCCAGAGCGATGCTGCAACGTTTCGGCATCGCGCGGCATTTCCACATGGATCACAAGGCTCAGCGTGGGCAAATCGATCCCGCGCGCGGCAACATCGGTGGCAACACACACCCGCACGCGGCGATCCCGCATGGCCTGCAACGCCTGATTACGCTCTGACTGGGAATGCTCACCTGAAAGCGCGACAACAGCAAACCCGCGCTCCTGCAACGTGGAGTGCATATGGCGCACATTATCGCGCGTGGCACAGAAAAGCAGCGCCGTTTCCGCCTCATGAAAGCGCAGCAGGTTGACCACCGCGTTCTCCACTTCGGAAGGCGAAACAGTGACAGCCTGATAGGCAATGTCGCCATGGCCACGCCCTTCGCCGATGGTGGAAATGCGCAAGGCATCGCGCTGATAACGTTTGGCCAGCGCCGCGATCGGCTTGGGCATCGTCGCCGAGAACAGCAACGTGCGGCGCGCTTCCGGCGTGGCATCGAGAATTTCTTCCAGATCCTCGCGAAAGCCCATGTCGAGCATCTCATCCGCTTCATCAAGGACAATCGCAGCGATCCCCGAAAGATCGAGCGCGCCACGTTCCAGATGATCGCGCAAACGCCCCGGCGTGCCCACAACAATGGATGCGCCCGCCTGCAGGGCCCGGCGTTCCACGGATGGATTCATGCCGCCAACGCACGTCGCGATGCGTGCGCCTGCCTTACCATAAAGCCATTTCAGTTCGCGGCTGACCTGCAATGCCAGTTCGCGCGTGGGCGCGATCACCAGCGCCTTTGGCGCTTTCGCGCGCGGCATCACGCCGTCTTCGTCCAGCAGTTCCCCGGCCATCGCCAGACCAAAAGCAACAGTTTTACCTGAACCTGTCTGCGCAGAAACGATCAGATCGCGGCCAGCCGCCTCCGATTCGAGAATCGCGGCCTGAACGGGCGTGGGGGCGGCATATCCGCGTTCGGCAAGGGCTTCGCCAAGAATTGGCGGGAGAGTAGAAAAAGGCATGAAACTCACAGGTTTAAGGTTTCGGCACAGGCACGAAACGTGGGGAAGAAATCAAAAAGATTGTGCAGCAGCCCATCCGCTGGCCCAGGCCCACTGGAAATTATATCCGCCCAGCCAGCCAGTTACATCGACGGCTTCGCCGACCACATACAGACCCGGAACGCGTTTGGCTTCCATTGTTTTTGAAGAAAGTTCCGCCGTGCTGACACCGCCTGCGGTAACTTCAGCCTTTGCAAAGCCTTCGGTTCCGTTTGGCATGAACTGCCAGTCGGCCAGCCGCGCTTGCGCCTCACGCAGTTTCGCATCGGCAATTTCGGATAACCGTCCATCCAGCGCCAGCCGACCGGTAAGTGTCGTCGCCAGCCTGTCTGGCAGAACATTTTGCAGCAGCCCGCGCAGGCTCGCTTGCGGCGAATCGCGTTTCGCATCCAGCAGCCAGTCACCCGCATGATCGGGCAGAAAATTGATCCTCACCGGCTGCCCGTGACGCCAGTATGACGATATCTGAAGGATCGCCGGGCCGGACAACCCACGATGGGTGAACAGCGCGGCCTCGCGAAATGCGGTTTTTCCGGCACGAGCGATCACCGCGGTCGCGACACCGGAAAGATCGCGAAACAGCACGTCCTCTCCCCCCAGGGTCAGCGGCACCAGCGCGGGCCTTGGCTCCACCACTTTCAGGCCAAACTGCCGCGCCAGATCATAGGCAAACCCGGTCGCGCCCATTTTGGGGATCGATGGCCCCCCTGTCGCGATCACCAGTGAAGGCGCAGAAAATACCCGGCCATCGCTGGTCACGCGAAACACGCCATCGGCGTGATCGACCGCGCGAATATCCTGTCCGCACGCGATTTCACCGTTTCCGCGCGCAACTTCATCGCACAACATATCGAGGATCTGCCGGGCAGAACCATCGCAAAACAGCTGGCCCAGCGTTTTTTCGTGCCACGCGATCCCGTGCGATTGCACCAGCGCCAGAAAATCCTGCGATGTGTAGCGGCTGAGCGCGGACTTGGCGAAATGGGGGTTTGCGGAGAGATATCTGTCCGGCGTGGTGCCTATGTTGGTGAAATTGCAGCGCCCGCCGCCTGAGATCAGGATCTTCTTGCCCGGCGTTTGCGCCCGCTCAAGCAGCAGCACCCGCTTGCCCCGCTGCCCGGCGACAGCCGCGCACATCAAACCGGCCGCGCCCGCCCCCAGTATGATCGCATCGAAAGAAACGGGTGTTTGCAAACTGTTCGAATCTCCAAAGACCGGCCACCCGGCAACGTTGGTGGCGCGGGCATTACCGGCACGTCGCGCGCTGCAAGACACGACAAACCGCGGTCACGCAATGGTCTCTTGCTTCCATCCATGCAAAAGCCCGGCCTGCGTGACCGCATCCCGCGAAACGATGGCTCACCGCGAAATGCTGACGGCCTGATGGCGGCGGCTGAGATCGGTCAACTGGCGCCGGAGGAAATCCGCAACGTCAGCCCGCGATATTTTCAGCGTGAGTTGACGAAAACCGGGCGGAAAACCCTCATGATAATCGCCTGTCGCCGGTCCGTCGGTGAATGCCGATGGCCGCACGATCGTCCAGTCAAGGCCCGAAGCGCGCACAAGGTTTTCCTGCGTTTCATGGTCTGCATGGGCCGGGCGAAGCAGAAAGCCGAACATGATCCGTTGCCAGAAAAAGTTCAGGTTCGACCAGCTTTCGTGCGCGCCCAAAGTGGATTGGCAGATGATCCTGCGGACCCCATGTTCATGCATCGCCTGAATAACATTCATTGTGCCTTCCGAACGAACCCGGTTGCGGCGCGCTGCGCCCGCGCCAAGAGTGACGACCACCGCATCCATTCCGCGAACCGCCGCCGAAACAGAAATCTGATCGAGCACATCGCCTGCCCGGTGCGACAAGTTGGGATGATCCATTTTCAGTGCCTCGGGGTTTCGGGAAAAAGCGGTCACCCGGTGGCCATCTTCAAGCATCTGTCTGGTCGCGATCCGTCCGATACTGCCGGTTGCGCCGAATATGATCACATTCATCGAGAATCTCCTTTTTGCCTGTCGTCGAATCAACTTGACACTGTGTAAAGTTGACATCGTGTCAATTGCACTTAGGTTTACACGATGTCAACTGAAAATCTTTCAACCCGCACCCGCATCCTGAATGCCGCATGGAAATTGCTTGAAGACAGCGCCAGCAAGGCGCGCATGTCAGACATCGCAAAGGCGGCGGGGGTCAGCCGCCAGGCACTTTATCTGCACTTTCCCAACCGCGCAGACCTGCTGATCGCGACGACCCGGCACATCGACGAAGCCAAGCAGATTGAAGTCCGCCTTGCGCCAAGCAGGGCTGCAACGTCAGGCGTCGAACGGCTGGCGCGGTTTATCGAAGCATGGGGAAACTACATTCCTGAAATCTACGGTGTCGCGCGCGCACTTATGGCGATGCAGGACAGCGACGCTGAGGCTCGTCAGGCGTGGAGCGATCGCATGCTGGCCGTTCGCGAAGGGTGCAAAGCCGCGGTGGCCGCTATCGAAGCGGATGGCCTGCTGGCCGAAAGTCTGGATAGTGGCACGGCAACCGACCTCCTTTGGGCGATGCTTTCGGTCAGAAACTGGGAACTGCTGACCGTTCAATGTGGCTGGACACAGGATACCTACATCAGCGAGATCAAAGCGCTTGCCGGCCGATCGTTAGTGTCTGAATTTACCCCGGATCACTGATCGGGCGGCCGGTTAATCCTTTGAGGAGCATGGCCCCCAGACCCGCGCCGATCGCACCAGGAGCCAGTGCCTTGTCACCAAGCGCGGCACGGCGCGCCGCACTGGTTGCCCCGCTTGCCTGAACCCAGTTCACCGTTCCGATCACGCTGATCGTTACGATGCCGACCGGCAGTTCGAAATCGAACTCTCCGCTGTCCAGCCCCTGTTGAAGGATCGCCTTGATCGCGTTGTAATAGCGCGCTGCCCAGTCCTGCGTCTGCAAGGCGGTTTCGCCGTCCTGCGCCGATTGAAGATAGCGCTGCATGAATACGTGGAGATAGGGATAGTCGGAATTATAGGATTCCATCAGTTGCGTGAGCGCGGCTTCCAGCTTGTCGCTTGCGCTTGCCTTGGTGGATACGATCGCTTCAACCGCATCGAGGTTTTTCTCCGATGCCAGGCGGATCACTTCATCGAAGATATCCTCTTTGGACGAAGCGTAATAATACACCGTCGCGCGATCCATGCCGGCTTCATCGGCGATGTGCGCGATGCTGGTTGCCTCATACCCACGCGCCTGAAACACCCGCGCGGCGGCATCGATGATAACCTTGCGCTTTTCCTGATAAACGGGCGTGCTTTCCTGCGCCGCTGCGGCACGGCGCCTGCCCATGTTGGTGGGTTTACTCAACCGTCCGCCTTTTTGAGCACGCCGCCCGAAAGCTTCCAGCCGTTGTCCTGATAATCCCACGCGCCCGCTCCGGGGCCAGCGTCGCGCAGCTTGTATTTTGCAACTTTCGCGGTTGGGGTGCGCGGGAAATCATCAACGATCTCTATCACGCGCGGGATCATGAAATAAGGCATAACCTGCTCGCAATGCGCCAGCAGTTCCTCATGCGTAACCGCGTGTCCGCTGCGCAGGATAACCTGCACCCACACTTCATCCTCGCCCACTTCGGATGGCGTGGCCACGGCCGCCACTTCGGCAACGGCTGCATGTTTGGCAACCAGTTGTTCAACTTCATAGGAAGAGATGTTTTCGCCCCGGCGGCGTATAGAATCGGTTGCGCGGTCCACGAAGTAAAACCAGCCATCCTCATCGACATAGCCGCGATCGCCTGAATGCATCCACAGGTTACGCCATGCCTCAACCGTCTTGTCGGGCATGTTGACATAGCCCGATCCGGTCAGAAACGCCTGTTTGGGACGCACCACGATTTCGCCCACTTCGCCGGCGGGAAGCGGCGTATCGTTTTCATCGAATATCCGCACATCGTAATAAGGGCTTTCGCGCCCGCACGATCCGGACTGATAACTGTCGTCCACGCCGCGGAACAGCGGCAGGCCCACTTCGGTCGACCCGAACACCGTGGTCAGACTGCAATCGAAGCGCTCCTCGATCTCGCGGTGAATATCCGCCGGATCGGGAACCGCATAGATCGTGCGGATCGGCGTATTGCGATCGTCGGGTGACGGCGGGCTGCTCAGCAGCATGTTGCACACCCCGCCAACAGCAACGAAATTGGTGATCCCATATTGCCGCACAGTGTCCCAGAAATTGCTGATGCTCAGCTTCTTCTCAAGGTGCATCCTGCAACCGCTCGCCAGCGTGGCGATCGTCAGGAACTTCGCGGCAAGATGGAAAAACGGCATGTAGTTGAAGATCACATCGTCGCGCTTCAGCCCGTTTATCTGCGCATACATGACACCATAAGCAACAAGATAACGGTGCGACAGCAAAACCCCTTTGGAAGGGCCGGTCGTTCCCGATGTGAAGATGATGCCACCGGTTTCGGAATAGTGCAGATCGGCTTCGATATCCGTCTCGTCGTTCGCGGCCAGCAGATCGGCAAAATCGCGCGCGGTCACATCGCCATGGCTTCCCGGCAGCGCACCATCGAGAACGAAAACAGTCTCAACTTTGCCCGTTTGCGGCAAGACCTGCGCCAGCTCCGCAGCGAATTTACCATCGACCACGCAAACGCTCGCTTCGCTGGTGATCAGCACATGCGCCAGCAGATCGCCGCGATACGCGCTGTTGATCGGCACTTCGATCGCGCCAATCTTGGCCAGCGCAAACCACAACTGGAGATATTCAAGCGACGTTTCCATCAGCACCGCCACGCCGCATCCCTTGCCGATCCCGGCCTGAAGCAGATTGCGCGCCATCCGGTTGACCGATGCATTGAACCGCGCATGCGTGAAAGCATCGTCGCCCCAGGTGAAGAACACATCGTCCGGCGCTTCGCCGGCCCGTTTTTCAAGCAATGCGCCAAGCAGAAACTGCGATGGCGCGGTATCACTCACACGCATGATTTGCGGCTCCATTCAGATCACTGTCCCGTCGGTTCTGAGTTGTGCGATAGCGCTTTCAGATAGCCCCATTTCGCGCAGAATTTGCTCGGTGTGCGCGCCAGCACCGGGCGCAGGCGCGGGATCGGCGGCGCGGTGCGCGCTCATGCGTGGGCCGGGCGCGGGCTGCGCGGCGCCATCGCGTTCCAGATATGTCCGGCGCGCGGCATGATGCGGGTGTGCTGCTGCTTCATCAAAATGCAGGACCGGGCTGACACAGGCATCGCCCGTTGCAAACACCTGCGCCCAGTGCGCGCGCTCCCGCATGCTGAATATCCGAGCAAATTCGGCCTGAAGCGCTGGCCATTGCGCGCGATCGTTCTGATCCCATGCGCCCGGCTCCATCCCCAGCCCCGCAAGCAGTTCGGCGAAGAACTTTGGCTCTATCGCGCCAACCGCAACATATTCATCGTCCAGCGTGCGATAAGTCCGGTAATAGGGCGCACCGCCATCAAGCACGTTCTCTCCCCGCCCGGCCCACTGCCCGGCACCAAACATGCCCATCGTTGCAGCGGAAAGCGAAGCGACGCCATCGGCAATCGCTCCATCGATCACTTGCCCAAGGCCGGAGCGGCTCCGCTCAAACAAGGCCGAAACAATCCCAAGCGCAACATAAACCCCGCCGCCCGCATAGTCGCCCAGCAGGTTCAGCGGCACGGGGGGCGGCCTGTCGGCATCGCCCATCGCATGCAACGCGCCGCTCAGCGCGATATAGTTGATGTCATGCCCCGCCGTTTGCGCAAGCGGGCCTTCCTGCCCCCAGCCGGTGATCCTCGCATAGATCAGCCTGGGGTTAAGCGCCTCGCAATGCAGGGGCGAAAGGCCGATCTTTTCCGCCGCGCCGGGGCGCATGCCTTCCATCAGCACATCGCTTTGCCCGATCATCTCTTCAAGGATTGCGATGGCTTCGGGCTGTTTCAGATCCATCGCAATGCTGCGCTGACCGCGGCGGCGCGGATCGCGATCGAGCGGCATCGAGGTAAGCACCGGGCGCGTGCGATCAACAATCGTCACATCCGCGCCCAGATCGGCAAGCAGCATCGCCGCATATGGCCCCGGCCCCAGCGAAGCGAGGCTGATGACCTTCACACCGGCAAGAGGCATTGGCCGCGCCATCTTCAGAACTTCGGCTTCCTGCGTTCGTTGAAAGCGCTGAAACCTTCCAGCGCATCATCGCGGCGATAGGCTTGGGCGGCGATCGCCTCTTCCTGCGCGATGGCTTCATCAAGCGGCAGGTGCTGCGTTTCGTAAACCAGCTTTTTGGTCATCGCCACGGTCCACGGGCTGAAACCGGCAATCGTGCGCGCGCAGTCCATCGCCGTTTCAAGGACATCGGCATCGTCAACAACTTGCGCCAGCCCGGCCTGCGCAGCCTGCTGGCCATCGAGATATCTGGAAAGCAGCAGGATCTCCAGCGCCTTGCTGGCGCCGATCAGCCGGGTAAGCCGCGTAATCGTCTGCGCGCCCTGCACCGTGCCGCGCTTCAAACCGGCCGGGCCGATGCTGGCGCTTTTGCCGATCACCCGCAGATCGCACGCCAGAGCCAGCGCGAAACCGCCGCCATAGGCATAGCCGTTGATCGCCGCGATAAACGGCTTGGTTGCAGGCCACGGCCGCGGAATCGGGGGCACACCGGTGCCTTGCGGGCCAAACGCATTGCGATCGAGATAGCCATCGATCAGCCCCCCAGAACAAAACGCCTTGCCGCCCGCGCCGCAGATCACGGCAACGCGCACGTCATCATCGGTTTCAACAGCCGCATAAATCTCGTCCAGCCGCGCGCGCATTGGCGCATCGACGGCATTGTGCTTGTCCTGATTATCCAGAGTGATGACCGCGACACGATCTTCAACAGTCAGATCAACCTGCCCCATAACCCCGACCAGCCCCGTCCCTGTGTTCCGCCATCCTGCGCCGTTCCGGCACGCCAATCCCGACCCGTTGCACCTTATCGGTTCTGGATACGACAAAAAGTAGATAGCGGGCAACGGCCTGTCAACATAGTGTTGACAGCAATCCGTTTCGCTTGATAATCGGCTGATCGCAGAGGTCCACTTGCAGGGAACCAGACGGATGATGAGCCGCGTGGAAGGCAAACTGTTTATCGGCGGAGACTGGATCGCGTCGCACGGGTCCGACTGGATCGAGGCAATCAATCCGGCGACGGAGGAACCATCCGGCCGGGTCCGCGCCGCAGATCGCGCCGACATCGACACCGCCGTGGCGGCCGCACGCGACGCTTTTGACAATGGCGAATGGCCGCGCCTTTCGCACCGGGAGCGCGCGAAGATCATCCTGCGCGCGATGACCTTGTTGCGCGAAATATCTGACGATGTGGCAGACGTGATCACTGCGGAAATGGGCACCACGATCAGCCAGTCGCGCGCGGTTCAGGTGCCCCGTGCGTTCGCGATCTGGGAGTATTTCGCCCAGCTTGCGGATACGTATCCGTGGCGTGAACGCAAACCGTGTTACGACGATTTCAATGCCGCGTCCGATGTCATTATTGAACGTGAGCCGGTCGGCGTGATTGCCGCGATCGTGCCGTGGAACGGTCCGCTGATCGTTGCCGCAATGAAGCTGGCGCCCGCGCTGATCAGCGGCTGCACCGCTGTTCTCAAGCCATCGGAAGATGCCGCGATGTGTTTCACTGCGCTCGCCGACGTGTTTCAGCGCGCCGGGCTGCCCGCCGGTGTGCTCAATATCGTTCCGGCGGACCGCGCGGTCAGCGAATATCTCGCCTCGCATCCCGGCGTCGATAAAGTCTCGCTCACCGGGAGCACGGCGGCAGGGCAGAAAGTCGCCACGATCTGCGCCAACACATTCCGCCGGTTCACGCTGGAACTGGGCGGCAAGGGCGCGGCACTGCTGGTTGACGATATCGATCTCGATGCCGTGCTGACCGGGCTGACCGCGCCGATGACTTTCCTGAGCGGCCAGGCCTGCAATGCGCCCACCCGGATTCTCGTGCCTCGATCGCGCTATGCCGAGATAACCGACGCTTTCGCCGCATCGGTTTCGGCCTTGCCGTTTGGCGATCCGATGGACCCGGAAACGTTCATCGGCCCGCTGGCCTCACAAAGACAGCGCGACCGGGTGAAAAGCTATCTCGACCTTGGCAAACAGGAAGGCGCGCGCGCGCTGATCGGCGGCGGGCTGCCTGCTGACAAACCCAAAGGCTGGTATGTTGAGCCCACGCTGTTCGCCGATGTCGATAACCGCATGCGGATTGCCCAGGAAGAGATATTCGGCCCGGTTTATTGCCTGATCGCATACGATGGAATTGATGACGGCATCCGCATCGCCAACGACAGCGTCTATGGCCTGCAATCAAGCGTCTGGACCAGCGATGCGGATCGCGGCGTTGAAATTGCGCGGAAAATTCGCTGCGGTTCGGTGGGGGTGAATTCCCACAATCTCGATATGGCGGCCCCGTTCGGCGGGCGCAAACAATCAGGCGTCGGGCGCGAATGCGGAGCCGAAGGAATCTCAGATTACACCGAGATAAAATCGATCATGCCGCCGGTCGGCGCCGGAAAACTTCAGGTGGCGCTATGATCGACAGGCACGCACACAAACACCAGGCCGGCGGCACGCCCGAGGCGGCTCGCGACATCCAAAACCGGAAAGGCGGCAGCGCCCATGGCAAGTAAAATGCTTTTGCGCGAAAACGCCAGCCACCCGGACGCGGCGGAGGTGTTCGCATCGTGGCTGGAAACGATGAACCACCATCTTGAAACCGGCAACGCCCAGCGGATCGCCGATCTTTTTCTGCCCGATGGTTTCTGGAAAGATTTCCTGTCGCTGACATGGGGCTTTCGCACATTCGCCGGTCCACTCGAAATCGCCGGGGCGCTTGGCCCGAAATTTGGCGAGTCCGGCTTGCGGTCGCTTCGCATTGCGCAAAACCGGATCGCCCCGCACTTTTGCCGCAGAGGCGGAAAGAGCGTTCTTGAAGCCTTCTTCGATTTTGAAACCGATGTCGGCCATGGCACCGGCGTAACCCGGCTGGTCCGCGATGAAGATGGCGATGGGCAATGGCGCGCGTGGCTGTTCCTGACCACGCTGCAATCGCTGACCGGCTTTGAAGAACGGATCGGCGCACACAGGCGATCGGGCGATGAATTTTCCAAGAACACCACGGTTGAAAACTGGCTCGATTTTCGCACTGCCGAGCAGGAAAATGCGGCCCACAATCCGCCGGTCATTATCGTTGGCGCGGGGCATGCCGGGCTGATTCTGGCGGCCCGGCTCAAGGCGATGGGCATATCCGCACTGGTGATCGAAAAGGACGCGCGCATCGGCGATGTCTGGCGCAAGCGCTATCATTCGCTGACGCTGCACAATCAGGTGTTTGCCAATCACATGCCCTACATGCCGTTTCCCGAAACCTGGCCGGTCTGGCTGCCCAAGGACAAGCTGGCAAACTGGATGGAAGCCTATGCCGACGCGCTTGAGCTGAACGTCTGGACTTCCGCCGAACTGGCCGATGCGCACTACGATGCCGATACGGGAGAGTGGACCGCCACGATCAAACGCGGCGATGGAACAACGCAGCAGGTCAAAAGCCCAAATCTGGTGATGAGCACCGGGGTCAGCGGGTCGATCCCTAAACGCCCCAGCTTGCCGGGAATCGAGAACTTCGATGGCCCGGTCCTTCATTCTGCGGAGTTCACGCGCGGCGACGATTACACGGGCAAACATGTCATGGTCGTCGGCACCGGCAACAGCGGCCACGATATCGCACAGGATCTTTACGTGCGCGGCGCCGCGAAAGTCAGCCTGCTTCAGCGCGGGCCAACGTGCGTCGTCAGCCTTGAGCCCACTGCGATCCGCACGTTCTCGGTCTATGGCGATGGCACGCCGGTTGAAGATGTCGATCTGCTGACCTCGGTGATCCCCTATCCGATCCTTGAAGATACCTACAAGTGGATCACCAGGAAGAGCAAAGTCGTCGATCAGGATCTGATCCACGATCTTGAAACCGCCGGTTTTCGCACCTTCTATGGCGATGATGATACCGGATTTCACATGATGTATCTGCGCGGCGAAGGCGGCTATTATATCGATGTCGGCTGCTGCGATCTCATCATCGACAAGGCCATCGAGGTGATCGATTACGAAACTCTCTCCGGGTTTTCCGCCGGGGCCGTAAACCTGGAAAACGGGCAATCGCAACCTTGCGACGCGGTTATTCTGGCCACGGGTTTTGAGAATATGCAGGAAAATGTTCGCAAACTGCTTGGCGATGACGTTGCCGACAAAGTCGGGCGGATCTGGGGACTCGACGAAAACTGCCACATGCGCAACATGTGGAAACCAACCGCGCAAAAGGGTTTGTGGTTCATGGGCGGCGGCCTGATCGATGCGCGGCTGTTCTCACGTTACCTGGCAATTCAGCTGATCGCCAATCTCGAAGGCATCGCGCCCGCGCACCAAAACCCGAATTGATGCTGGATTTTTTGCGCGAACCGATGTTACGCATTCTCGCAACAGGCGCGCAAATGCCGAAAACAAAATAGACCGCACAAAAAACAAAAGAAATCTGGAGATGGAGCCGTGGCCGAGGAATTGAGTTCGTTTGTCGTCGACAAACGCCGTTATGTGCTGGCCAGTGTGCTGGCGGTGATTGCGTTGGTTCTTGTGATTGGCGGCGTGAAGCTGCTGACACTGGGCGGCTCGGCCTATTATCTGCTGGCGGGCCTGGCCGTCGGCGGCTCCGCATATCTCGTTTCACGCGGTGATCGGCGCGGTGTCTGGCTTTATGGCCTGATGCTTGCCGCAACAGTGCTGTGGGCATTCCTCGAACGCGGCACCAACATCTGGGGATTCACCGCAAGGGTCGTCGCCCCGGCGGTGCTGGGGCTTTGGGTTTTCTGGCCGGTGATCCGGTCGCGCGCGAAAATCGCGGTTCCGGTGATCGCCGCATCGGCCATCGGTTTCTTCGCGATGGGCGCGGCAGACCTTTCGCCCGATCCGGCGCTACCGCACGAAACCAGCGCTGGAACGCCCGTCGCCGACCGCGAAGACTGGCGCTTTTATGGCAACGACCAGAGCGGCACGCGGTTCGCGACGGTTTCGCAGATCACGCCCGAAAATGTCGGTGAACTTGAAAGCGCCTGGACGTATCGCACCGGATCGGAACGGATCGGCCTGGGCTTTCAGGTGACCCCGCTGATGATCGAAGACACGCTTTATCTGTGCACGTCCGACAATATTATTCACGCGCTCGAACCCGATACCGGCAAGAAGAAATGGGTCTATGACCCCAAGGCGGAAATGCCGACATCGGCGGCCTGCCGCGGCGTTGCCTATCACGAAGCCAGCGAAGAAGATGCATTGTGCGCGCGGCGGATCATCTTCGCCACCGGCGATGCCCGGTTGATGGCCGTGGACGCGGCAACCGGCACGCTGTGCTCCGATTTCGGCGATGCAGGCACGGTCGATCTGAAACGCGGCATGGGCGAGATCAAATACGGCTATTACTATATCAGTTCCCCGCCAACGATCGTGAACGGCAACGTGGTGCTGGGCGGCTGGGTGACGGACGGCCAGTATGTTGGCGAGCCTTCGGGCGTGATCCGGGCTTACAACGCGGTTACCGGCGATTTTGCATGGGCCTGGGATATGGACCGCCCCGGCGAATATGGCGAGCCTGCCGAGGGCGAAACCTATTCGCGCGGCACGCCCAACAGCTGGGCGCCGATGAGCGGCGACGACGAACTGGGCCTTGTCTATCTGCCCGTGGGCAATGCGACACCGGATTACTGGCTGGAGCACCGCTCCGAAGCCAGCAACACATATGCAAGCTCGGTTGTCGCGCTCGATTCGCGCACCGGAGAACCGCGCTGGCATTTCCAGACCCTGCACAAGGACGTGTGGGATTATGACGTGGCCTCGCAACCCACGCTGATCGACCTCAAGGTCAACGGCAAGGTGCAGCCCGCGCTGATCCAGCCAACCAAGCGCGGCGAGATTTTCGTGCTAAACCG
Organism: uncultured Sphingomonadaceae bacterium; assembly: GCA_947258815.1. GTDB lineage: Bacteria > Pseudomonadota > Alphaproteobacteria > Sphingomonadales > Sphingomonadaceae > Novosphingobium. Next base: position 44,618 of record CAMYJW010000018.1, on the reverse strand, counting down.
CGAAACCGGCGAACCGATCTTCCCGGTTGAAGAACGCCCCGTGCTTCACGATGGCGTGATCAAGGGCCTGGCAAAGACGCAGCCGTTCTCCGCCAAACTGCCGATCTTCGATGACACAGTGTGGACCGAAGACCAGATGTGGGGCGCCACTCCGCTCGATCAGCTGTGGTGCCGGATCAAGTTCAAGGAAGCGCGGTATGATGGTGCGCTGACCCCGCCGATGGCCGATCGCCCGACAATCACCTATCCCAGTTATCTGGGCGGGATGAACTGGGGCAGCGTTTCCGTCGATCCCGAACGCGCGCTGATGACGGTGAACTACAACCGCATGGCCAATCACACCAAGCTGGTCGCGCGCAAGGAAGCAGAAGCGATGGGCGTTGGCCTTGCCGAAGATGGTGCGGCCCATGCAGGCGTACCGGTTGCCCAGCTGGGCACGCCGTATGCCGTAGCCACCGGGCCATTTCTGTCGGTCATCGGCATGCCCTGCACCGAACCGCCTTATGGCGGGATTGCAGTGGTCGATCTGAACGAGGGCCGGACGATGTGGGAGAGGCCGCTCGGCACCGCGGCAGACAGCGGACCAGCCGGTATCTCTTCGCGCCTTCCGATCCCGATGGGCGTGCCCAACACCGGCGGATCGCTGACAACGCGCAGCGGCCTGATTTTCATCGGCGCGACGCAGGAAAAGGCCTTTCGCGCTTTCGACCTGATGACCGGCAAGAAACTGTGGAGCACACGCATACCGACCAGCGCCCATGCAACCCCGATGACATTTGTCAGCCCGAAGACCGGCAAGCAGTATGTGATCATCGTGGCCGGCGGCAGCAACGCGCTGATGACCGCGCCGGGCGATCATGTTCTGGCGTTTACCCTGCCCTGACAGGCCCCTGCGCGGGCCGTGCCGAACGCGATCATGGTCAGCGCCGGGAAGCTGTCTGCACAGTTGGGAGCTTTATAACAGAGCATCAATTTGCTCGACATTGCGATGCTGACCGGGCTAGCCGGGCGGCCACAAAATTCGCATTGGAACGGAGAACTCATGAAACTGCAAGATTTGCAGACACTTATCGGCAAAGATCTTGGCACATCTGACTGGATGGTGATCGATCAGAGCCGCATCAACGATTTCGCAGACACAACCGAAGACCATCAGTTCCTTCACGTCGATGTAGAGGCCGCGAAAAACACGCCTTTTGGCGGCACGATCGCCCACGGCTTTCTGACCGTTTCGCTGCTGCCGGCACTGATGGACCGCGCGTGCGGAATGCCCGACGCGAAAATGTCGATCAATTATGGAATGAACACGCTGCGCTTCCTCAATCCGGTGAAATCCGGTGCGCGCATTCGCGCCCGGTTCAAGCAGCTTGACCTGCACGAGAAGCGCGAAAATCAGTGGCAACAAACCGTTGCGGTGACAGTTGAGATCGAAGGCGAGGAAAAACCGGCATTGCTGGCGGAATGGATTTTCCTGCACTTCTTCTGAAATCACACGTCAGAATCGGGAGCACATCATGGAGCATACAGAATTGATCGCCACGATGCGCCGCCAGTCGGTTTCGACAATGCTGCGCCGCGTGGCGCTGCGCCATGCTGACAAGACTGCACTGATCTGCGGTGACACGAAGTGGAGCTATGCCGAACTCGACCGGCAGGTTGATCGCTTCTGCAACGGGTTGCGCGCGGCAGGCGTCGAAAAAGGCGACCGGATCGCGATTCTGGCTCGGAACAGCCACGCGTTTGTCGCCCTGCGGTTTGCCATCGCCCGTGCCGGCGCGGTTCTTGTCCCGATCAACTTCATGCTCAATGTCGAGGACACGCGCTATATACTCGAACATTCGGGCGCGCGGATGCTGTTCGTCGATTCATCGACGATAGACGTGGCGCTGGCGGCAAAAAGCGATGCTGTCAAAGCGGTCTATGGCCTGCCGCGCGAACATGAAAGCGCACCGGATTGCCTGCCTGACTGGGAAACGCTGGCAGGCTCTGCCGAACAGGCGGAAGAAGGCGCGGATGCGCAAGACCTGTTGCAGATCATTTACACCAGCGGCACCGAATCGCGCCCGAAAGGCGCCATGCTGACCCATTCGGCCGTGATGTGGCAGTATGAAAGCTGCATCGTCGATCTGGAATGGGATGGCGATGCCATCGTGCTTCACGCCCTTCCGCTTTATCATTGCGCGCAGCTTGACGTGATCCTTGGCCCGGCGCTTCAGGTTGGCGCGCGCAACATCATCACCGAAACGCCCTCGCCCGAAAACCTGATCCCGCTTCTGGCCGAACATCGCGTCACATCGTTTTTCGCCGCGCCCACCGTGTGGATATCGCTGCTGCGCTCGGACCTGTTTGACAAGCATGATCTGACCCGGCTTTCCAAAGGTTATTATGGTGCCGCGATCATGCCGGGCGAAGTGCTGCGCGAACTGATGGAGCGGATGCCACAGTTGCGATTGTGGAACTGCTATGGCCAGACCGAGATCGCGCCGCTGGCCACCGTGCTGCTGCCGCATGAACACGCCGATCGCCCCAGTTCATGCGGCCGTCCCGTGCTTCATGTGACCACCCGCATCGTTGACGATAATCTGAACGATGTTGCACCCGGAGAAGTGGGCGAAGTGGTCCATCGATCACCGCACCTGATGAACGGATACTGGAACGATCCCGAGCGCACCGCCGCCGCATTCGCCGGTGGCTGGTTTCATTCAGGCGATCTCGCCGTGATCGACGAGGAAGGCTACATCACCATCGTCGATCGCAAGAAGGACATGATCAACACCGGTGGTGAAAATGTCTCGTCGCGCGCAGTGGAAGAAGCGATTTACACCCACCCCGGCGTTTCCGAAACCGCCGTGATCGGTCTGCCCGATCCGCACTGGGTTGAAATCGTAACCGCTGTCGTCGTTCTCAAAGAGGGCGTCCGGCTGGACGAGGAAGCCATGATTGCGCATTGCCGCGATGCGCTGTCCGCCTTCAAGGTGCCCAAGCGGGTGATCTTCGTCGATGAACTGCCGCGCAATGCCAGCGGCAAGATTCTCAAGCGCGAATTGCGGGCATTTGTGGATTGAAACAGCCCGGCGCGAACGCTGCGCCGTTCTGCCCGCCGTTCGTTGCGCCCAGCCCGCCCCAAACTGATGGAAACGGGCGCGAATAACCGCTATAATCCTAAAAAGAGCGAAATATCGACGGCGGGCACATTCTGATTCCATTTGCGTTGGCTCGACCGCGAAAAGCCTGCCGGAAAGGATGCCATGACAGGATCGGATCGGGATGACGAACTGGTAGATCGTGCGAAACCGGCAATGCTGGCGCCCGAACTGTTCGGCCCCGCCGGCTCTTTCGCCACGCTTTTCAGTTCGGTCTATATGGCCGCGTTTCTCAAGAAAAACGTGGAACTCTCGAAAAGCATGTTCGATATTTTCGTCGGCACATCGCAGATCGCGCCTGACAGCCACGATCAGCGCTTCAAGGACGAAGCGTGGAGCGAGAACCCCGTCTACAAGCGGATCGCCCAGGCCTATCTGGCGATGACGGACGCGGTGCAGGCGATGATTCCCGACGATCTGGAGGCAGACGACAAGGCGCGGGCCAATCTGGCCGCCAGCATTGTTACCAGCGCGTTTTCACCAACGAATGCACTGGCAGGCAATCCCGCGGCGATGAAGAAAGCGCTCGCCACCGGCGGCAGCAGCCTTGCCACGGGCTTCGGAAAGTTCGTCAACGACTGGATCTTCAACGATGGCCTGCCGCAACAGGTTGACGATACCTCCCTGAAAGTGGGCGAAACGCTTGGAATCACGCCGGGTAAGGTCGTCCACAAGACGGAGATGTTCGAGCTGATCCAGTATCAGCCGGTTGGCAGGACCGTGCATGAAATCCCGGTGTTGCTTATTCCCCCGCAGATCAGCCGGTATTACTTCACCGATCTCGCGCCGGGGCGCAGCTTTGCAGAGTTTGCCCGGTCGAGCCGCCTCAACCATTTCGTGATCAGCTGGCGCAATCCGACAGCGGAACACAGCGACTGGGATCTGGAAGCATACGTCAGCGCCGCGCTGGAAGCGATCGAAGCGGTCGCCGCGATTGCCGGCAGCAAGAAGATCAATCTTATCGGGTTTTGCGCCGGGGGCATCGTGTCCGCGCTGGCTGCGGGATATCTGGCGGCGAAGGGGCGCGATCTGATCAACACGCTGAGCCTGTGCGTGACGATGCTGAACTGGAAAGTGGACGCCGCGCTTGGTGCATTTCGGTTGCCGGCACTGCTTGACGTGGCGAAGGCCCAGTCAAAATCGCAAGGGATTTTGCCGGGCAAGGATCTGCACAAGATCTTCACCTGGCTGCGCCCCAACGATCTGGTCTGGAATTACTGGGTCAACAACTACCTGATGGGCGACGAGCCGCCCGCGTTCGATATTCTTGCCTGGAACAAGGATGGCACCAACCTTCCTGCCGCGCTCCACGCAGATTTTCTGCGGCTGTTCGAGGAGAACAGGCTTGTCGAACCGGGCGCTCTCGAAGTGTTGGGCGAGCCCGTCGATCTGGGCCGGATCACTTGTGACAGCTTCGTCGTCGGCGCGGAGACAGACCATCTCACGCCCTGGAAAGCATGCTATCAGTCATGCCGACTGCTGGGCGGAAAGAGCACGTTTGCACTGAGTAACGGTGGTCACATCGCGGCGCTCGTCAATCCGCCGGGCAACTCGCGTGCCTATTACTTTACCGGCCCCGGATTCGCTGAAAGTGCCGATTCCTGGCTGGAAACCGCGTCTCGCAAGCGCGGCAGCTGGTGGCAGGGCTGGGGAAAATGGATGACGCAGCGCAGCGGAAAAAAAGTCCCTATCGCAAAGACACTTGGCTCAAAAGCGTTCCCACCACTAGCCGATGCGCCGGGTGAATATGTGTTGCAATAGCACACCAACACTTGCGAGGTGGACAATTCCGCTCTAGCCTGTCTAACTGACATCGGAGAGGCTCACAGAAAGCCCGGGGTTTACAGGCAGATAGCGTAACAGCGCGATATGTTAACCCTGGTACGTTATGACTGAGCCACCAGGGGGACCAGATTGATCTATCTTGCTTACGAAACGTTGCGCCGCAGCATGCAGCCCATGGCGTGGATGCTGGATCAGGGCAACCGTCTGGCGCGCGACAAGAACAACCCGTTTCGCGATACTCTGGCGATGCGGGCGCTCGCCGCAGCCTATGAATTACCGTCTCGCACGATCAGGACATACGACAAGCCGAATTTCCAGATCTGGGAGCACCTTGACGAAACCGATACCGACGTTCGGGTCGATCAGCATATCGTGAAGCACATGCCGTTTGGCGATCTGATCAATTTTAATGTCGATCAGGGCGTGGAAAAACCAAAAGTTCTGCTGGCAGCGGCACTCTCCGGCCACTTCGCCACGCTGTTCCAGGGCACGATCCGCACGTTCACGCAGGATTTCGATACTTATGTGACCGACTGGAAAGATGCCCGACAGGTTCCGGCGGAGGAAGGCGATTTCGGATTTGACGGATACGTCAATCACCTGATCGCTTTCATGGAAGAACTGGGACCGGGCACGCACCTCGTCGCGATTTGCCAGTCCGCGCCCGCAGCAATGGTTGCAACCGCCGTTCTTGCAGAACGCCGCCCCGATCTTCTGCCTGCCAGTCTGACGCTTATGGGCGGGCCGGTCGATACCCGGATCAGCCCCAGCGAGATGAGCAATCTGGCCAATCGCTTTTCGCTCGATACGTTCCGCAAGAACAACATTCACACCGTCCCGCCCGGCTATCCCGGTTCGGGCCGCAAGGTCTATCCCGGCTTTATGCAGCTTTCCGGTTTCATCATGCTGAACCCGATGCCGCACGTGAAGCAGTATGCCTCGTTCTTCAAAAACTCGATCAATGGCGACGACGAAGCGCTGGAGAAATTCCGCAACTTCTATGACGAGTATTACGCCGTCCTCGATATGGATGCGAAATTCTATATCGACACACTCGAAAAGGTGTTCCTCGATCAGCACATTGCCAAAGGCAAGATGGAATTCGAAGGCGAGCCGGTCGATTTCGGCAAAGTGATGAACGTGCCGCTGCTGACCGTGGAAGGCGCGAAAGACCATTTGTGCCCACCCGGACAGACGGAAGCCGCGCACGATGTCTTCGCAAACATTCCCGATGAACTGCGCTCCAACCATCTTCAGGAAGGCGTCGGACATTACGGCGTCTTCGCCGGATCGCGCTTTGAATCGGATATCTATCCAGTGCTGCGCGATCATGTCTGGAAAGCGACAGACGGCAAGGAGCACGGCGCCAGCGGCGTCAAAGGCACGAGGAAGAAAGCCGTTCCGGCCGAAGTTCTGTCCGAAGACATTCCGGTTTGATCGGCTCTGGCCGGGTCGGTTGGCCGGGTCGTTTGCGCGCGCGGGTTCGCCCTTTTCAGCGGATGTTGAGCGGGGTCGGGTGGACGGCCAGATGTGCAGGACAGGCAGCGACGATGTCTCCGTCTGCCTGAACGGGCAACGGCACATCGCTTTCGATCGTCAGTTCGGAACATGTGAACCCCGAAACTCCGTCCAACATGGCCGGATCCTGGCGGCTCAGCATCGACCAGACAAAGCGCAGGTAATCTCTGCGCCGTGCACGGGACAGCGCGACGATATGTAGTCGCGTGTCCGACACACTAGCCGCAGGGGCGAAGCTCCATGGCCCGGCGAAGAACCGGCCCTTGGCGATGTACACAGCCTCACACGTGATCGTCCGGCCATCCGCGCGCAAGCGTATCCGCGGCCTGCGCCAGGTCCAAAGCTGATGAACGAATGCAACCAGATAGGCCGCTCTGCCGATCATTTTCTTCAATGCGGGCGACACGCCGGCAACCGCTTTGCTGTCTGGCCCCACGCTGGCACAGGCGAAGAACATCGAACGGCCCAACGTTACCGGGTGATGTGGCCGAACAGACCCGCCGTGGAAGAGGATGCGGGCAAAGCGCGCCGGATCACGCGTACTGTCGCCTTCGCGGGCCAGCAGATTGATTGTGCCCGCCGGATAGATGGCAACCGGAAGCGCCGCATTGCGCTGCGCCAGCATCGCCGCGACATGGCGGATCGTTCCGTCGCCCCCCGCTATGCAGACATGCGTGGCTTCTTCCGAGAGCACCGGTTCACCGTCAGCGCTGGGCGTCAGAATAACTCTGGCCCCTTCCGCCCTGATCGCATCGGCCAGCGCGCGAAGCTTGCGACCGCAAAACCCGCCCGAACGGGGATTGTAAAACAGCTGGGCTGTCGGCTGGTGGGCCATCACGGTGCGTAATCGCCGATCGGGGGTGCCGAGATGCGCGTGACATCAATCTTGCGCCACACCGGATCGCGGCCAAGCTGTGCGTAATACTCGGTATTGAATGTCAGCGGATCCTCGGTCCGTTCCAGAAGCGAGGGGCCATAATGCTGGTGGACGGCATCGCGGCGATATCCCATCATCCGCAGCAGGGTTGGAAAGATATTGTAATTGCTGGTGCGGTTCCGGTTGGCATCGTGGTTGCGCTGCCAGTCCCTTTCCGGGGGCGCTCCATCGTGCGCGGCACCGTCAATCACGACAAGCGGCACAAGGCCTTCTTCCTGAACCGGGCGGGTGCCACAGTGCGTGCCGTTGCCCGGCTTGCCGGTTTCATGCAGATCCTGGCCGTGATCGCTGGTGTAAACAAGCGTCGCGCGTGACATATCTGCCCCGGCAAGCAACCGGCTGAAAAATTCACCCACATTCCAGACCAGCGTGTTGCGATAGGAATTGCGATAGCGCCGCCAGGATTCGGCCTCACCGTCAAAGCCGGCAAACCCTTCACGATCGCCGGTATCGTCCTGATCCGCATGGTGGCCGCGCGGAAGATAAGGGCGATACCGGATCGCGGAATCAGGATAGCGATCATGAACCGGAAAATGCGCGCCGACCTTGTTGACATAGATAAACTCCGGTCGGCCATTGTTGATCAGCTCGACCAGCCGGTCAGCCACAACGATGTCGCGATCGGTGATCGAAACGCCATCGAGCTGCACAAAATCATCGATCCCGGCGGTTTCTTCGGCGCTCATCAGGTTCTGCAGCGATCCATCCGTTCGCTGCGCATCGATATAGACGGTCCGCATTCCGGCGCGGCGCGCATAGTCCCAGATGCTGACACCGCTTGCCAGCATGTCGCGATAGTTTTCCCGCGTTCCGCCAAAGCGCAGCGAAGCATTGGCCCCGGCGCTGCAATTGTGGATCGCCGCCGCATAGCCATAATTGACGACGGCAACGCCCGGCGGCGGCGAAGCAAGGCCACTCGTCACGCCGTCGCGATGATTGATATCAAGATACTGCGCGGACACGCTTTCATCGACGATCAGAACAATGTCCCGTTCGAGACGGACCTCGTCGCGCGGCACGACAACCGGTTCTTTCGCGCGTGCCGCAGAAGTCATCCAGCTTCCCGCGTAAAGTCCGGCAAATGCGGTTGGCGCGATTGGCGCGGGCAGCGCCGACGCGCCCTCACCGCCCCGCACGAACAATAAAGCGGCGACAAGCGAAACTGCCGTGAACGGTGCGGATACCGTAAGCCATCGGGGCAATCGCAGCCCGCGCGGCGGCAAGGCGAGCGCCACGAACAGTGCAATCCCAATCGGCACGGTTTTTGCCAATACATCACCATATTGGTAAAATGCATCGGCAAAATCGCCACGCGCATCGATCATGGTCAGAAACGCACTGTATGTTAGCGGCTGCCGCGTACCCCATTCATATGTCTGGAGAAAAACCGATCCGACGCAGAAAAGAGCGGCCAGACCAACGCGCAGGGGCGTGCTGCGGATTGTTGCGGCCAGAAACAGGCTGGCGGCGAGAAACAGATAAAGCCCCAGGAAAATCAGCAGGCTCGCGCTTAACCCGAGATTGCCTATGCGCGCGAATACCGCCTGATAATCGCACAGCAAATATGCGATGATCAGAACGTATTTCAGGCTTGATATCAGGCGCTTGTTCAACCTGTCCTCCGCGATGACCGAACATCTTTAATGGAGGAGAGTTGCCAATCGGTTGATAGCCGCAATGCCGCACACGAAACCGCGCCGAAAATGGTTAATACATCAGTGAAAGCCGCGCTGCGTTAAGCGGCACGTTCAGGGCTCCTGCGGCCGGGCCGGAAGCGCCTCTTCGGAAGCCCGCAAGGGCTGGGCAAGCTGCGCAAAGCCAATCGCCGCACCGATCAGCAACAGCGCGGGCCCATCGCCAAGCGCGGTGCGCGCGGCCAGCGGCAACAGATCGAGCCGGGTATGGAAGTGCCGCTCATTCTCAAGGCTGGCATTTTCAACCAGCGCCACCGGCGTTTCGGTCGGCAAACCGGCTTCGATCAACTGGCGCGAAACATCGCCCGCTGCCGCCTTGCCCATATAAACGGCAACGGTTGCCTGCGGATCGCTGAGCGATTGCCAGTCAATATCCAGAGGCTCTCCGGCTTTGGCGTGTGCGGTAACGAACACCAGCTTGCGCGCCAGCCCGCGCAAGGTCAGCGATGCCCCCAGCCCCGCAGCAGCAGCGCTGGCAGCCGTTACACCGGGGCAAATGCGCACCGCAATGCCCGCCGCGCGGCAAGCTTCGATCTCTTCGGTTGCGCGCCCGAAAATCGCCGGATCGCCCCCTTTGAGCCGCACCACACGGTTTCCCTCAAGCGCTGCTTCAACAAGCAGCGCGTCAATCGTGGCCTGGTCTTTCGAATGACGGCCAGAGCGTTTGCCGACATGCACAATGCGCGCGTCCGGCCCGATCAGATCGAGCACGCCGGGGCCGACCAGCGCATCATGGAACACCACATCCGCCGTTTCGATCAGCCGCGCCGCCTTGCGCGTCAACAGCTCGGGATCACCGGGGCCTGCCCCGACCAGCCAGACCATGCCGGGTGGAAAGTCTGTCATTCCGCGGCTTCCTTTGCGCAGGCGGCCTGCTGTTCAATAATCCGCGCGATTGCCGGGCGGCAACTTCCGCAATTGGTTCCCGCACAGTTGGCGGCGCCAATCGCTTCCACCGTGTCTGCGCCTGCTTGCGCGGCGGCCGCGATTTCCCATTCGCCAATGCCGTGGCAGACGCACACGATCGGTCCGCGATCGGGCTGCGGCGTGCTGGGTCGCCCTGCCAGCAACTCAACCGCGCTCGCTTCATCGCTGGCAAGCTGGCCGGAAATCCAGTCTCGCGAAGGCAACTGGCCTGAGCGGGTGACGCACAGCGCCGCCGCCAGCTTGCCATCGCCGCCGCGCACCGCAATGCGCCGCATGCCGCGCGCAATGTCCACCGCTTCCAGCTTGTCGCCATCGGGCAGCAGCACATCGGCGTTGATCGTATCGTCACCGGCCAGCTCATAAAGCCAGCCACCCTTGATCCGCGCGCGTGTCCAATAGAGCAGACCTTCGATCTGCGGGGTTTGCACGGTAACCAGAAACGCGCGCCATTCCGGTTCAACCGCAGCCAGAGCCGCGGCGCTGTTCTTGAAGCCGGGCTGGCCGGAAACCGGATCGGTCCCCTGATCGGGCAGCCGGTTGCTGCGCCCCGCGCCCGCCATCGCATCGGTCCAGTGCATCGGCACGAACAGTTCGCCGCGCCGCTGCCCTTCGCTGAACTGGACGCGATAGATCACGTCGCCCTGCATCGTGGTGACCCGCGCAAGCCCTCCGTCGCTCAATCCGTGCTCGGCCGCGTCGCTCGGGTGGACTTCTAGCAACGGTTCGCGGCGATGCTGCGAAAGCACGGGAGACAGCCCGGTGCGGGTCATCGTGTGCCACTGATCGCGATAGCGCCCGGTGTTGAGCCGGAACGGATAGACCGAATCGGATTTCGCGACTGGCGGGCTGACGCTGACCAGCCGCGCCTTGCCATCCGGCGTCGGGAAACGTTCTGCCAGAGGGTGATCCCCGCCCCACAGGAATGGCTCCATCGTCTCGAACGCATCGTCGTCGATGTCGGCGCAAGCGGTCAGATCCAGCACTTTTCCGTGCTTGCCTGCAAGCGCCGTCATCGCCGCATATTCGCGGAAAACCGATGCGGCGGAATCGAACGCAAAAGCCTGCGTGAAACCCATGCGTCTGCCAACGTCGCTGATGATATCCCAATCCGCGCGCGCTTCACCGGGCGGCGGGAACAGCGCGCGCTGGCGGCTGACGCGGCGATCGGAATTGGTCACGGTGCCGTCTTTCTCACCCCAGCCCATCGCGGGCAGCCGGATATCGGAAAGCAGCGCGGTATCGGTGTCGGCGATGATATCGGAGCATACGACAGTCGGGCAGCGTTCCAGTGCCTCGCGCACAAACCCCGCGTCGGGAAGAGAAACTGCCGGGTTGGTCGCCATCACCCAGACGAATTTGATCCGCCCGTCATGAATCGCCCGGAACATGTCGACCGCCTTCAGGCCCGGCCCTGCGCACAGGTTATCCGTGTTCCAGAACTGCGCGACATCGGCGCGTTCTTCATCGGAAAAGCCAAGATGGCACGCCAGCATGTTCGCCAGACCACCCACTTCGCGCCCGCCCATTGCGTTGGGCTGGCCGGTAATGCTGAACGGCCCCGCACCCAGCCGGCTGATCCGTCCGGTCGCAAGGTGCAGATTGATGATCGCGTTGCCTTTATCGGTGCCACCGACGGACTGGTTCGCGCCCTGGCTGAACAACGTGATCGTGCGCGGGTGTTCCGCAACCAGATCGGCAAGCTGCTGAAACGCCGCCGGTTCAATCCCGTGATCGCATGGTAACGCATCCCAGAAGCCTTCGGGGACAGTGCATCTGTCCGAAAGGAACTGCGCATCGGTCTGCCCGCGCCGCTGCATTTCGGCCAACAGCGCATTGAACAGCGCGGTATCGCCATCGGGCGCAACGGCAATATGCAGATCGGCCTGCTCGGCCGTTTCGGTTCGGCGCGGATCGATCACCACCAGCCGGGTGCCGCGCCGTTTGCGCGCTTTTTCAATCCGCTGCCAGATCACCGGGTGGCACCACGCGGTGTTGGATCCCACCAGCAGGATCAGATCGGCGCAATCGAGATCCTGATAGGTGCATGGGACGACATCCTCGCCAAATGCGCGATTGTGCGCGGCAACCGCGCTGGCCATGCACAGGCGCGAGTTGGTATCGATATTGGCCGTGCCGATGAAGCCTTTGGTCAGTTTGTTGGCAACGTAATAGTCTTCGGTAAGAATCTGGCCCGAAACATACAGCGCAACACTGTCCGGCCCATGCTCGGCAATGCAATCGCGCATTCTTCCCGCGACTTCATCCAGCGCTTCGTCCCAGCTCGCGCGCCTGTCACCGATCATCGGATGCAGCAGGCGGCCTTCCAGACCGACAGTCTCGCCAAGATGCGTGCCTTTGGAACACAGCGCGCCATTGTTGGCCGGGTGGCTCTTGTCTCCGGCGATGGCAACGGCGCGATCGTCGGTCACGGTCGCGACAATGCCGCAGCCGACCCCGCAATAGGCGCAGGTGGTGCGGACCGGCGCCATCGCCTCAGTCCGCTCCGGCGGGCGACGTCTGCCCGAGAACCGCTTCGCGCAGCAGGTAAATCCGCCCCGCATCCACTTTCAGCGGTATCGTGGGCACACAGCCGTCGTCCTCGCCCAGCACGTTTCCGGTCTTGAGCGAGATGTTCCAGTTGTGCAGCGGACAGGCCACCGCATCGCCATGAACGATCCCCTGACTGAGCGGGCCTTGTTTGTGCGGGCAAACATTGACCAGCGCATAAAATTCGCCGCGCATGGTGTGGAACACGGCGATCTCGTCGCTGCCTTCAACCGGCAGCGTGCGCGCCGAACCCGGTTCAATCTGCGTGACGGGGCCGATATCCAGCCAGTTACCGATCATCACACGGCCTCCATTGCAAGCGGTCGCACTTCGGCGATATGCGCATGCAGATCGCTGCGTTCGCCCCCCGCGCGCTTCGCCCAGGGATCATCCTGCATGAACGTCTGCGAATAGCGGAACCGCGCCGCCAGCCGTTCGATCGCGCCGGGATCATCCAGCAGTTTGGCTTTCACCGTTTCAAGGCCGACACGCTCCACCCAGGGCGCGGTGCGCTCCAGATAGTGTGCATCCTCGCGATAAAGCTGGATAAAGGCCGCACAATAATCGAGCGCCTCCTGTTCTGTTTCAACCTTGCAGAGCAGATCGGTAACCCGAACCTTGATGCCGCCGTTGCCGCCGATATGCAGTTCATAACCGCTATCGACACAGACGACGCCGAAATCCTTGATTGTCGCTTCAGCGCAATTGCGCGGACAACCGCTGACCGCGATCTTGAACTTGTGCGGCATCCAGCTGCCCCACGTCATTTGCTCCAGCTTCACGCCCAGACCTGTTGAGTCCTGCGTGCCAAAGCGGCACCACTCCGATCCGACACAGGTTTTCACCGTGCGCAGCGCCTTGCCATATGCATGGCCCGAAACCATGCCCGCCGCGTTCAGATCGGCCCAGATCGCTGGCAGATCCTGTTTCTGAATGCCGAACAGGTCGATCCGCTGCCCGCCCGTAACTTTCACAGTGCGCGCGTTGTATTTTTCCGCGGCATCGGCAATCGCACGCAATTCATTGGGCGTTGTCAGCCCGCCCCACATGCGCGGGACGACCGAATAGGTGCCGTCCTTCTGAATGTTGGCGTGGAGCCGTTCGTTAACGAACCGGCTCTTCTGATCGTCTTCATATTCACCCGGCCACGCGCAAAGCAGATAATAGTTCAGCGCAGGACGACAGGTCGAGCAGCCGTCCGGCGTCGTCCAGTGCAGTTCCTGCATCACCTGCGGGATTGCTTTCAGCTCTTTTTCGAGGATCAGGCCACGCACATCGTCATGCGTAAAGCTGGTGCACTTGCACAAGGTTTCCGGCCCGGCCTGAACGTCTTCGCCCAGCGTAACCGCAAGCAGGCTTTCAACCAGCCCGGTGCACGATCCGCAACTTGCCGATGCCTTGCAGGTGGCCCGCACGGCATCGAGCGAGGCCGCGCCATCGAGGATCGACTGAACAACAGTGCCTTTGGAAACGCCGTTGCAGCCACAGATTTCGGCATCGTCCGAAAGGGCGGCAACGGCTGCGTTAGGGTCCGCAAGCGCACCCCCGGACGCGAAGGCCTGACCAAAGATCAGCCCTTCCCGGATGTCGGAGATATCCTCCTCCTTGCGCATCAGATCGAAATACCAGTTGCCGTCGGCGGTATCGCCATACAGCACCGCGCCGATGATGCGATCGTCCTTCAGCACCACGCGTTTATATATCCCGCGCGCGGCATCGCGCATGACGATGTCCTCGCATTCCGCGCCGCCCGAAAAATCGCCGGCCGAGAACAGATCGATTCCCGAAACCTTGAGCTTGGTTGACGTTACCGAACCTTCGTAGCCGCTTGGCTCCTGCGTTGCGAAATCCGCCAGCGCGCGGCACATTTCCCACAGCGGCGCAACAAGCCCGTAACACAAACCGCGATGCTGCACGCATTCGCCCACCGCCAGCACATCGGGATCGGAAGAGACCATGTTGTCATCCACCATGATCCCGCGTTCGCATTCCAGCCCGGCGGCCTTGGCAAGCCCTGTAGCCGGACGAATACCTGCGGCCATCACCACGATGCTGGCCTTGATCCGGGTGCCGTCTTCCAGTTCGATACCCGCAACCTTGCCTTCACCATCCCCTATGATCTGCTTGGTGTTCGCGCCGGTCAGGATCGTCTGCCCGCGACTTTCAAGCTCCTCCTTCAGAAGATAGCCCGCCGCTTCATCGAGCTGGCGCTCCATCAGCGTAGGCATGAGATGAACGACGGTGACCTTCATGCCTCTGAGGCTGAGGCCATGCGCTGCCTCAAGCCCCAACAGGCCACCGCCGATCACCACAGCCTCGCCGCCGTTCGCCGCAGCGGCAAGCATCGTGTTGACATCGTCAAGATCGCGAAACGTGACAACGCCTTCCAGATCGTGTCCGGGGACAGGGATGATAAATGGATCGGAACCGGTCGCGATAACCAGTTTGTCATAAGGAACACGCAGCCCGGAACGGGCGACGACAGCTTTTGCGTCACGGTCAATCGTCTCGACCGGATCGCCCGAAACAAGCGAAATGCCGTTGTCTTCATACCACTCTGTGGCATTGATGACGATGTCGTCGAATTCCTTTTCTCCCGCCAGAACCGGAGAGAGCATGATGCGATTATAGTTTACGCGCGGTTCCGCGCCGAAGATGGTGATCGCGTAACGATCGGGATCGCGCGCAAGTATTTCCTCAACCGCACGACAACCGGCCATACCATTGCCGATGACCACGAGCGTTTCTCGCGTGCCTCCGGCCTGGCGGCTCTCTTCAAATGACATTGGCGCGTTCACCCTTCATCTCCATTTGACGCAAAACGCAAAAAAGCCGCCACGTGCGCCGATCTGGTGAAAGGCGCTCGGGCGGCTTCGTTGCCACGCGTATCTGATTGTTCTCAGTCTTCTGGCCGACAATCCATCCTTGGGTTGTCGCGACTGGTCACAACCTGTTTACTCGATTCCGGCCCATTGCTGCAAGCGATATTTTGCAGTGCAACAAAGAAAGGCCGGACCGGGATTCAGTATGCGAACTGCACCTGAATCCAAAGCTTCTTCGTATCAACGCCAAGAGCATCGGCGTCGTAATCGGCATATTTCACAAGGAAACCATAGTTGCGAAACTTGAATCCAAGGCTGGCATCGATTTCGCTGCCATAACTGATGCCGCCAACGTCGCTATCGAACTCGTGATAGACGATTGCCGCCTTCAGGCCCTTGATGCCGCCAAAACCCTTAGATTTGTATGACGCGCCGACATAGATGTCTTCAAGACCGGTTGCCGGCGTGGCCAGGAACACATCGGCCCAGCCGTTGAACTTGTGCAGCGTGGCCATCGGGGTGCGGAATGCCGCAACGCCGCCGTCACTGCCAAGCAGTTCATAGCCCGCCTTCAGACCAAACCCGGAATATGACCCGCCGATTTCAGCCGCAATATAGTCAGCCGAATAATCCGTGGGGTTGGTGGCATAGTCTTTCTGCCTGGCATAGCTGCCCGCAAGGCTGATCTTGGCCTTGGGGCCAACAGGAAATGCCGCGGTTGCCCGTGCGCCAAACGTCTGCGTGCTGTTGGCCAGCAGGTTGTCGTAATCCAGCACATACGTGAAAGCCTTCAGCTTGACCGGGCCAGCCTTGATCCCGGCACCGCCAAAGAAAAACTCGCCTTCAAACTCTGTGCGTGGTCCGGCATCCGCACCGAAAATCGTGCGCTGGCTGATCGCATATGTGCCGTCCAAGCTCAGCGGGCCGATTGTGGTCTGGGCGCGAATAGCATCGAAGGTCTGCTCGTTCTGCCGCCAGCCGACGTTGCCCACGAAACGCGAATCGTCGATGACGATGCGCTGCCGCCCGATCGCAATACTGCCACCCTTGCCCGAATACTTCAGGCGCAGCCTGTTGATCTCAACATTGTCGGGGTCGGCAACCACCGAAAACGGTTCAGCACCGATGAACCCGCCGTTGTTCGCAATCGTATCGTTGTAATCGTCAATGATGGCCAGCGTGCCTTCAGCCTCTCCCAAAAACGAGAGATTGTGCAGTTTCACTTCGGCACCCGCGCGCAGCCGCAGTGTCAACGCGTCGGCATCGGCGACCGGATTATCCTGATCGACGGTTTCATAACGAAGCCTGCCAGCAATGATCGGATCGATCGTCAGATTTTCGTTCACCTCAACCGGATCGCCTGGTTTGGCAAACGCGGGTTGGGCAGCCATCATCGGAGCCACAAGAGCGACACCCACAAACCATTGATACTTTTTCATTTTTTCCCTCATTCTCTGACGTCTGAACACGCCATCAAACACCCTCTTGCTTCAGGCAGCTTGCGCCTTCGGCCCATGGTCATACTCGGCCAGGAAGTGCAGAACCTCCTGCCGGTACTGGTAGAATTTCGGATCTTCGAGCAGCGCTTTACGATCGCGCGGGCGCGGCAGATCAACTTTCAGGATCTTGCCGATCGTGGCGCGCGGCCCATTGGTCATCATGATAACGCGGTCTGCCAGCAGGATCGCCTCGTCCACATCGTGCGTCACCATGATCGCGGTCACCTTGGTGCGGTTCCACACCTCGACCAGAACGTCCTGCAAGTCCCACCGTGTAAGGCTGTCCAGCATGCCGAACGGTTCATCGAGCAGCAGCAACCGGGGGCTGAGCGCAAACGCGCGGGCAATGCCGACACGCTGGCGCATGCCGTTGGACATTTCGGCCGCAAGCTTTTCCTTGGAATCGGCCAGACCGACCCGATCAAGGTAGTAATCGATGATGTCGGTCCGCTCCGCGCGTGATGCATGCGGGTAAACCCGTTCAACACCCAGCGCGACATTCTGGCGCGCTGTCAGCCACGGCATCAGGCTGGGCGCCTGAAACACCACGGCCTTGTCAGGCCCTGCCGTATCAATCTCGCGGTTATCGAGAACGATACCGCCACTTGAAATCTCGTTCAGACCGGCTGCCATTGTCAGCACGGTCGATTTGCCGCAGCCCGAATGACCGATCAGCGAGCAGAACTCACCCCGATCCATGATCATGTTGAAATCTTCAACAACGGTCAGCGGGCCTTTGGGCGTGGGATAGACCTTGTCGAGCTTATAAAATTCCAGATAGCGCTTTTCGATCGCGCTTTGCCCGGCTTCGCGATAAGCCTGCGGCGGGGGAGCAAGATCAAGCGGCGTCACATTGGGCAGTTCAACGAAGCTGTCGCCAACCGCACCGGCCTGATCGTTGAGCGATCCAAGATAGCTGACGATCTCCTTGCGCAACGCCTGATAACCGATATCGTCGTTTACCGCTTCGCGATCGCGCGGGCGCGCCACATCAACGTCCCATATCCGGCCGATTTGTGTCGCCGGTGCAGGTGTCAAAACGGCCACCCGGTCCGCCAGCAGCAGCGCCTCGTCCACATCGTTGGTCACCAGAATGATCGTGCGCTTTTCTTCCTTGCGGATACGTTCGATCTCATCCTGCAATTTCGCGCGAGTCAGCGCATCAAGCGCGGACAGCGGCTCATCAAGCAGAAGAATCTCGGGCTCCATCGCCAGCGCGCGCGCCACCGCGACACGCTGACGCATGCCACCCGAAAGCTGCGCGGGCTTGCGATCCATCGCATGACCAAGGCCGACGAGTTCGACTTTCTGTTTCACCAGCGCCGACCGGTCTTCCTTGCTGCGATCCTTGTGAACCGCATCAACCGCAAGTTCGACATTCTTTTCGACGCTGAGCCAGGGGAACAGCGAATAGGACTGGAAGACGAGGCCGCGATCCTTGTCGGGACCGTCGATCGCCTTGCCCCTGAGCAGGATTTCGCCTGCGTCAGGCTCAACAAGGCCGGCAATCGAGGAGATCAGTGTTGTCTTGCCCGCGCCGGAGAAGCCGAGGATGGCGATAAATTCGCCTTCCTCGACATCCAGATCGATACCGCCAAGCACATCGGTGCTGCCACCGGACTGACCGGCATAGCTTTTGCGCACATTGCGGAGCGAAAGGATCGGTTGCATTGGTGTTTCCCTCGATCAGACGGTGCGGTTGCGGCTGGCGAATTTTTCAACCGCCATCATGATCCGGTCGAGCAGGAAGCCGATCAGACCGATCACGATCACTGCAAACATGATGCGTGCGAGCGACTGCGAACTGCCGTTCTGGAACTCATCCCAGACGAATTTTCCAAGTCCGGGATTCTGCGCCAGCATTTCCGCGGCGATCAGCACCATCCAGCCAACGCCCAGTGAAAGACGCATGCCGGTGAAGATGTATGGCAGCGACGATGGAAGGACGAGCCGGGTAAGCTTGGCAAACCAGCCAAGACGCAGCACGCGGCCGACATTCAGCAGATCCTTGTCGATTGAGGCCGTACCCACGGCTGTGTTGATCAGCGTGGGCCACAATGAACACAGCATGACAACCAGCGCCGAGATCACGAACGCCTTGGGCAGAAAGGGATCCGCGCTGGTGATCATCGCGGAAATCACCATGGTGACGATCGGCAACCAGGCCAGCGGGCTGACCGGCTTCATAATCTGCACCAGCGGATTGATCGCCGCGTTGAACAAGGGTGAAAGCCCGGCAGCCAGGCCGATCGGAACCGCCACAACCGATGCCATCAGGAAGCCCAGCGCAACGGTTTTCAGCGAAGTAAAAACCTGATCGATGAATGTCGGCGGGCCAGAGTATTCAAAGGCCTCTGCTTGCGTGCCGGCGGCGATACGGCCTTCCTGCGCGGCCTCGAATTCGGCCTTGGCGTCGTTCGATGCCTGCCATTCGCCGTAAAGCGCAACACCCTGTTCAGCCACTTCGACCGGGCCCGGCAGCGCGCCCAGAGAGGTGTCAACCTGCGGCGCAAGAAGCGCCCACATTCCCAGAAAGGCAAGAATACCAAGAACCGGGGCGATCAGCGACTGCCCGAAACGGGCAAAAAACGCCTGAGCAACCGAGGTTGAAGGTTCTGACGAACCGGAGCCTCCGTGTTCGGTTGGCGTTTTTGCGTCGGGGCCTTCCACCGACGCAGTTTTCACTGCGTCGGTGTCCGTTTCTGCCGGTTTCGCCGTTGCTGCCGCGTCGGCATATACCGTTGCCATCTCTATTCTCCTGGGTGGTTCGCTCAGCCGCCGGTCACGCCACTGGCGGTGACCGTCTGACCTTCTTTGAGACCGATCTCAAAGCTGCCGAGGTATGCGTTAGGTGTGCGGCCATCATACGTGATGCCATCGATGAATCCGCCCTGCGGTTCGCGGAAACCATCGGTTTCAGGGACCGAATCTTCAGGGATCACGCCATCTTCAACCAGCTTGCCAGCCGCCGCGAGATAAAGGTCCGGGCGATAGACCGCCTTGGCCTGATCGACATACCAGCTGTCGGGCTTGTCCTGCGCGATCTGACCCCAGCGACGCATCTGCGAAAGATACCAGATGGCGTCGGAATAGTAGGGGTAGCCCGCGAACTTGTCGAAGAAGATGTTGAAACCCGGCGCATCGCGCGTATCGCCCGGTTCGAAGGTGAACTTGCCGGTCATCGACGCCGCGATCACTTCATAGTCAGCGCCAACATAGTTCGGCTGCGACAGAATCTTCACCGCTTCGGGCCGGTTCTTGCCATTATCGGCATCAAGCCACTGCTGCGCCTTGATCATCGCCCGCAGCACAGCCGCCGTGGTTGCCGGATACTTCTCGGCAAAATCCTTGCGCAGACCGAAAACCTTCTCCGGGTTATCATTCCAGATCTGATGATCGGTGATAACCGGAACGCCGATTTTCTTGAACACGGCAGCCTGATTCCAGGGCTCACCAACGCAATAACCTTCGATCGTTCCCGCTTCGAGGGTTGCCGGCATCTGCGGCGGCGGCGTGACGGACAGCTTGACGTCGGCATCGACCAGTCCAGTTACGTCGCCCGGTGTGTAATACCCCGGATTGAGGCCGCCTGCAGCCAGCCAGTAGCGCAATTCATAGTTATGCGTGCTGACCGGGAAAACCATGCCCATGTTGAAGGGCTTGCCCTGCTGTTCGAAGCTGGCAACCACCGGCTTGAGGTGCGAGGCCGAAATCGGGTGCTTGGGCTTGCCATCGGCCTGCTTGGGCAGGTCCGCCTTGATCATGTCCCAAACCTTGTTGGACAAGGTGATGGCGTTGCCGTTGAGATCCATCGAAAGCGGCGCGATCAGGTCTGCCTTGGTGCCATACCCGATCGTTGCAGCGATCGGCTGTCCGGCAAGCATATGCGCGCCATCCAGTTGCCCGCCAATGACGCCATCGAGCAGAACCTTCCAGTTCGCCTGCGCTTCAAGTTCAACGTTCAGCCCTTCTTCGGCGAAGAAACCTTTTTCCTTCGCGATGGCGAGCGGCGCCATATCGGTCAGCTTGATGAAGCCGAATTTGAGGTTGGGCTTTTCAACCGCACCATCGACAACGGCAGCCTTCACTTTTTCGCCTGAAGACGAATCGCCGCTGCTGCCGCATGCGGCAAGCGTGGCCCCCATCAGAACTGCCGCAGCAACCCCACGCCCGGCTATCCAGAAATCCCGTACCTTGGCCATCAATCAATTTCCCCGTATCGTCAGCGACAAACGCAAAAAAACCGCCTCGACATGGACCCTCGGATTGGGATCCAGATCGGGCGGCACCATTGCCACTCAATGTTCATACTCAACAGGTCGGCAAGCGAAGGGCCTTCATCGGCCCACACCAACGCTGCTGTGATTTTTCTACACGATTCGTCTACGTGGCGTAAAGCCCCTTTTTGCGTTGCAGCACATATTTTTCTTTGCTCTTGGCTCAGGGCAGCCTTGCAAGATAGGCAGGAACATCTTCTGGATCGAACACCATGCCATCAAAAAATGCGTTGTTGTTCATAATCATAGCCCCCTCCTGCATGCCAACGGCCGTGGGAACGGAAAGGCTGCCTTCCACTTTTGAACTGGCGCCCGGAAGCAAGTCGCCCGTGCCTGATAGTGCACTGCGGTAAACTTCGGGACGAAACACCCGCGCCGCGTCTTCTGCATCGGCGGCGCTATATTCCAGCCCGTCCCAGCGCACCATCTGCGAATAGAGCCACTGCGCCTGACTGACCCATGGAAAGTTGGCGGCTTCGCGGTGCTGAAACATGTAATCGGCGAAATACATTGCATCGCTGTTGCGCGAGAGCAGCAACCGGTCGGAGATCGCATATCGGATCAGATCCGCATGGCCATCAAGATATTCGGGACGAGCCAGGATCGCGGCGTTCACCTCCTGGTTCTCTGGATCGACGAAGTGCTCACCCGCACGGCGCAGTGCGCGAATCAATGCTTCAACCGCTCCGCGCCGCTGTTCCAGAACCGGCTCACGCATAGCCAGCACTTTTTCCACTCCGCGCCGCCATATCTGCGCCGTGGCCATGACGATTTCGCCCACACCGCGCTCCACCGCCACACTGTTCCAGGGTTCACCCACGCAGATCGCATCCACCTCTCCGGTTTCAAGCGCATCGGCGCAGAACGGTGGCGGCACAGTTGCCATCGTCACATCGCGGTCAGGCACGATACCGCTGGCCGCAAGCCAGTAACGCAACATGTAGTTGTGACTTGAATGGCGATGGACGACCCCGAAACGCAGCGGGTTTCCGGCGAACTTTCGCGAACGTGCGATATTGGCAAGCCTGGCGCCCGCCTCCACCGGGTCTGCCAGTTCACCCGGCTTCCCGACTTCGCGCGCCAGTTCGGGCCTCATCGTAACGGCGTTTCCGTTCAGTCCAAGCACGAATGGCACTGCCAGCGGCTGGGCCGGGCGGCCCCGGCCAAGCGTCGTTGCAATGGCAAGAGGCGCAACAAGGTGCGCGGCATCGCTGTGCCCGTAAAGCAGGCGATCAAGCACGGTGGCCCAGCTGAGATCGCGGATCAAAGTCAGTGAAAGGCCTTCATCTTCCGCAAATCCATGCTCAAGCGCAAGAATCGGCAGGCAGGCATCGACAAGCGGCAGAAAGCCGATCGTGAGATGTTCTTTCGTCATTTGCCCCCCATAAGTTCGTGCGCGGTAACGATCGCCTCTGCGATATCGGCGATCCGTTTTCCCTGATCCATCGCCGCCTTGCGCATTTCAGCGTAAGCCTTGGGTTCTGCCATGCCCCGGCTGTCCATCAGGATGCGTTTAGCCCGGTCAACCATTTCACGGGCAGCAAGCTTTCCGCGCGCATCATCCAGTTCCGACTGGAGCCTTGCGAACGCATTGAAGCGTCGCACAGCAAGATCGAGAAGCGGGCGTATCCGCCCCGGCGCAAGGCCATCCACAACATAGGCGGACACGCCGGCGTCGACAGAGGCTGCGATCTCCTCCTCATCCGATTCGTCAACGAACATCGCGATCGGACGATCCAGCGCGCGGCTGACGGCGAAGTATTCCTCAAGCACGTCGCGGGATGGATTTCCAAGATCCATCAATACGATATCCGGCGCAATTTCGCCAATCCGCGCGACCAAGGCACGCCGTTCGGTCAGGACAAATATCTCGCAGTCGTCCAGCGCGGCGAGCCCTTCCTGAATGATCGACGCGCGGGCAGCGCTTTCATCAACGATAGCAATTCGCATTACCTATTTTGCAATGCAGCATCCAGGTTTGGCAACTGAAATCGTCCGCCAATCCGCGCAAATCGCGTTCGCCGCGCCAATTCCGTCCATTTTCATCCGTGTGGTCGGGCGAGCACGCCCCATCAGCCGGCAAACAATCCGGCATACTGTTCGCGCAGCAGCTTTTTCTGGATCTTGCCCATCGTGTTGCGCGGCAAGGCATCAAGGGTGATGATCTGCTTGGGCACCTTGAACCCCGCCAGATCCGTGCGCAAAGCCGCGCGCACGCCTGCTGCATCGAAATCGCCCACCGGCTGCACCACGGCAACCACCGCCTCGCCAAAATCGGGATGGGGAACGCCGATCACCGCGGCTTCTGCCACATCGGGCCGATCATCGAGCAGCGCTTCGACTTCCGCGGGATAGACATTCAGGCCGCCTGAAATGATCAGGTCTTTCTCTCTCCCGACAAGCTGGACCGAGCCGTCTGTGTCGATAAAGCCCATATCGCCGGTGATGAAATAGCCGTCCGGGCGAAACTCCGCCGCGGTCTTTTCGGGCATTTGCCAATAGCCCTTGAAAATGTTCGCCCCTTTGACTTCAACGATGCCCACTTCGCCCTGCTCCAGCACGGTTCCGGTTTCAGCATCGGCGATGCGCAGATCGACACCGGGTAGCGGCGGCCCGACAAACCCGGCCCGGCGATCTCCTTCATAGGGGTTCGATGTCAGCATGCCGGTTTCGGTCATGCCGTAACGTTCCAGAACACGGTGGCCGCTGCGCTGTTCGAACGCGCGGTGAATATCGGCGGAAAGCGGCGCGGAACCGGAAATGAACAGCCGCATCGTCTGGGCAGCCTCGCGGGTAAACCCTTCATCGGCCAGCAACCGGACATAGAACGTGGGCACGCCCATCATCACGGTTGCATTGTGCATGTGTCCGATGACTGTGCCGCTTTCAAACTTGGGCAGGAAAATCATCGTCGCGCCCGAAAACAGCACGCAATGCATCGCCACGAACAGCCCGTGGACATGGAAGATCGGCAGCGCGTGGATCAGGCGATCTTCGGGCGTGAAGCGCCAGAAATCTATCAGGACGTTGCCATTGGAAACGAGATTGGCATGCGTAAGCATCGCGCCTTTGGGCTTGCCCGTGGTGCCCGATGTATAAAGGATCGCGGCGATATCATCTGGCTGGCGTTCGACCGGATCGGCCTGTTCATCGGTCAATTGTTCAAACAGATCGCCAAGCGTGCACACCTGCATGGCATCGCCGCCAACACGCCGGAACAGATCGAGGGTTTGCGCGCGGCACACTGCCAGAACCGGCGTTGCATCGCTGGCAAAATATTCGATTTCGGATTCGGTGTAATCGATGTTGAGCGGCAGATAGATCGCCCCCGCCCGCACACAGGCAATATAAAGCAACAGCGTTTCAACCGACTTATCGGTCTGAACCAGCACTCGCTCACCCGGCGCGACACCCAGCTTGCAAAGACGCGCGGCCACGCGGCCCGCCTCGCGTTCGACATCGCCATAAGTCCAGTTACGCGCCGCGCTTTGCGCCCCGTTACACGCATCGTCTTCAACGAACACCTTATCGGCAAAGCGAGCAAAGCTTTGCGCGAAGCGCGAATAGAGATCACCTGACACGAAAATGGACTCCCGCCTGAACTGGACTGACCGACCCCTGACGAATTTTCGGCCAGGAGCCAACATCAAACCGGGTCAGCATGCAATTTCAGGCCGTTTCGGACTGTTTGAACCGTTTCCAGCCCTTCCCAGCCGGCCGCGACGCGCAGCGCTGCGGGTTCGGCTACCAGTCCACCATATCGAAATCGCGCTTCTCAGAGCCGCATTCCGGGCAGATCCAGTCTTCGGGAACATCGGCCCAGCGTGTGCCGGGCGCTATGCCTTCATCGGGCCAGCCTTCTGCCTCGTCATAGATATAGCCGCAGTTAAGGCACTTATAGCGGCGCAGCGGTTCAGCCATCGGACCTGCTCATGGTAACGTTGATATGTTCATACCCGTTGGTGAAGCATGATGGCAGCCGCTCCGGCTCGCCAACGATTTTCACTTCCATATCGCGCTTCGCCATTTCCTCGATCAGCGTGGACAGCTGCAATTCGGCCAGCCGCGCGCCAAGGCAGCGGTGAATGCCATAGCCGAACGACAGATGGCGGCGCGAATTCTCGCGCTCGGGATCCCAGCGATCACCATCGGGGAACACCGCTTCATCGCGATTGGCGGAGTTATACCACAAGATCACCTTGTCGCCCTTGCGGATGGTCTTGCCGCCCAGTTCCACATCGCGCGTCGCGGTGCGGCGCATGTGGGCGATCGGCGTTTGCAGGCGAATGGTTTCGGTTGCCGCGCCCGAAGCCAGCCCGGCCGGATCGGCTTTCACTTTCGCCCAGGCATCGGGAAACAGATTTATGCGCTCAATCAGGCCGGACATCGAATTGCGCGTGGTATCGTTGCCGCCCACCAGCAGCAGGGCAATCGCGCCGATAAAGCGCTGCTCATCCATATCGCCGAAACTTTCTGCGTGTGCCATCATCGACAGCAGATCGCCCTTGGGCGGCGCGGCGCGGCGCTCGTCATAAATCTCTCTGAAACGCGCGGCCATTTCAAACACATGCTTTTCACGTTCGGCATTGAGAACCGGATCGGGGCCGATATCGATCTTTGCCGCCCAGTCAGACCATTCGGGCAGTTTGTGGCGTTCATCCCACGGGAAATCGAACAGCGTTGCGATCATCGCGGTGGTCAGCGGGATCGAGACACTGTGAACCCAGTCAAACGTCTCTCCCACCGGCAGGGAATCGAGGATATCCGCGGTGCGCTGGCGCAATGCATCGCTGAGCTTCGCGATTTCCGAAGGCGCGACAGCAGGCGCAACCCCCTTGCGCTTTTCGGCATGTTCGGGATCGTCCATGGCGATGAACATGCGCAGTTGCACGCCCGTATCCTGCATGTCGAAAATGACGATGCCGCCATGTTCCCATGAAGAAGAAAACGTCTCGGGATCGGCCTCAACCGCCACGATATCGTCATAGCGGGTGATCGACCAGTATGGGCCGAACAGGCTTTCGGGGCAGTAGCTGACCGGCTCTTCCTCGCGCAGCTTCGCGAAATAGGGCCGCCATGCGTTCTTTTCCCACAGATCCGCGCGGGAAACATCAAGCCTTTCGAGATCGTCGGCAGTTGCCTCTGCAAGCGTCATCCTGCAATCCTCCAGTTGTATTGTCGATAGACGCTACCATGATGGTACGTAATGTCTATACGTGAAATGTTGCGTGGTTGACGTTCGCGTGTAAACGCTTGCATGCAATGGGCCAAATTGACGGCAAAATTTCCGCGAAATCTGGGAGAGTTCATGCTTGAACGTGATGACAGCAGCCTGTTTGGAGAAGAGCACCGCGTGTTTCGCGACTCGGTGCGGCGCTTTATCGAACGCGAATTCAGTCCGCGGCTGGAAGAGTTCGAAGAAGCGGGCATCGTCGCGCGCGAGTTCTGGAAATCGGCCGCCGATGCGGGCCTGCTGTGCCCCACCATGCCCGAAACCTATGGCGGGCCCGGTCTGGACTTCACCTTCAACGCCATCATCAACGAGGAATTCACTTATGCAATGATGTCGGATTCGATCACGCTGCAAACCGATATCACGATGCCATATATCGAACGCTATGCATCGGACGAATTGAAGGCAAAGTGGCTTCCGCCGATGCTTGCGGGCGAAGTGATCTGCGCCATTGCCATGACCGAGCCGGGCGCAGGCTCCGATCTTCAGGGCGTACGCACAACTGCAATACGCGATGGCGACGAGTACATCATCAACGGATCGAAAACCTACATCACAAACGGCCAGAACGCCGATATCATCCTGGCCGTCTGCAAGACAGAGCCGGATCTGGGCGCGAAAGGCACATCGCTGATCCTGATCGAGGCAGACCGGGTAGGCTATTCGCGCGGGCGCAATCTTGACAAGATCGGCCAGTGGTCCGCCGATACATCGGAACTGTTCTTCGAAGATGTGCGGGTTCCGGCCGGCAACGTGATCGGCGAAGTCAATCGCGGCTTTATCTATCTGGTGAGCGAACTGCCGCAGGAACGCCTTTCGATCTCCATCACCGCCCAGGCCGCAGCGCAACGCGCATTTGACGAAGCGGTTGCCTTCACGCGCGATCGCACTGCCTTTGGCAAGAAAGTGATCGAGTTTCAGAATACGCGCTTCACGCTGGCCGATATCAAGGCCAAGCTGCAAGTCGGCTGGGCACATCTTGACTGGGCAATCGCGCGCCATGTGCGCGGCGAACTGACTGCGGACGAAGCCGCCGCATCGAAATACTGGCACACCGAGATGCAGTGGCTGGCCTGCGATGCGGCTTTGCAGATGCACGGCGGCGCGGGTTATATGAACGAGTATCCCATCGCCCGCGTTTGGCGTGATGCGCGCGTGCGCCGCATTTATGGCGGCACCAGCGAGATCATGCGCGAACTGGTTGGGCGCAGCCTTTAGGCCGACTGCACACATTTCTAGGCCGACTGCACACATTTCCGCCCCGCCCCGCAGGGCGCGAGCGCGAATTGACGAGACTGCAAGCCCGCGCCGGATCAGATTCGGCATTGACTTAAACGCGACTCATAACTTACATACCGGTTGCACGGTTTGTTTATAAAAACTGCAAACTGCGATGGAGAGCATGATGGAAGGGACGCCGGGAATCGTTGATGACCGCGTGGCTGGCCGGTTTCTGGTCCCGCGACGGGCATTCACCAACCGCGAGATTTTCGAGAAAGAATACGCCGCGATATTTGATCGCTGCTGGCTCTATCTGGGCCATGCATCCGAGTTGCCCGAACCGGGAAGTTTCCTGACGCGCACCGTTGCGCGGCGGCCGATCCTGTTCAACCGCGACAAATCCGGCGAGTTCAACGCCCTGTTCAACGCCTGCCCGCATCGCGGCGCACTGGTCTGCCGCGAACGCAACGGCAAATCACCCGCGTTCATGTGCATGTATCACGGCTGGACTTTCGGCGCGGATGGCCACCTGATGACCTTGCCCGGCGCCTCAGGCTATCCCGAAGGCTTCAAGACCGATCCGCAAAAGCAGATGGTCCATGTCCCCCGGATGGAGCGCCACGGCGATTTCTTCTTCATCAACTTTTCGAAGGACGGTGAAGATCTGGCAACGTATCTGGGCGAAGCGGGCGATTATCTGAACCTTGTTTCGGAACATTCGGCAAGCGGGATGCAGATCGTTGGCGGCACGCAGGAATATGCCATCCGCGGCAACTGGAAGCTGCTGACCGAAAACAGCTTCGATGGCTACCACGCGGCCTGCACCCATTCGAC
The DNA here is from genome assembly GCA_947258815.1 of uncultured Sphingomonadaceae bacterium. Taxonomy (GTDB): domain Bacteria; phylum Pseudomonadota; class Alphaproteobacteria; order Sphingomonadales; family Sphingomonadaceae; genus Novosphingobium. Next base: position 16,181 of record CAMYJW010000018.1, on the reverse strand, counting down.
TTATCTTGAGTATCTCAAGAACGCGAACGGCGCGCTGGGCGCAACGCCGCTTGAAGGCATCGGCATCGATCTGGGCCAGGGCCATGCGCTGGTGGAATACACCGCGCCGTGGGGCCGTCCCATCGCCAGCTGGGTTCCGCTGTGGGGCGAGGAAGGCAAAGTTGAGATCGACAAGATCTATGCCGACCTGCAAACCCGCGTCGGGCCGGACCGCGCCGATCGCATTGCGCACAAGAACCGCAACATGGTGATCTTCCCCAATCTGGTGGTGAATGACATCATGGCCATCACCATCCGCACGTTCTTTCCCACCGCGCCAGACTATATGGAAGTCAACGCATGGGCGCTTGCCCCGCGTGAGGAAAGCGAGTGGCTGCGCAAGTATCGCCTATACAATTTCACCGAGTTTCTCGGCCCCGGCGGGTTTGCGACGCCAGACGATGTGGAAGCCATCGAAAAATGCCAGCAGGGATATGCGGTGGGCGGCGATGCGCAATACAACGATATCTCGAAAGGCATGCTGCGCGAAGACGGCGCGTCTTTTGACGATGAAGAACAGATGCGTGCCTTCTGGCGCGAATGGGAACGCCGACTGGCGGCGGCGGAGGCGTGACCATGGACGATAAACTGCTGCTGCGGCTTCGCGTTGAAGACCTGCTGTTCAAAGAGGCTGATCTGCTTGACAGCTGGCGTCTGGATGAATGGCTCGCGCTTTATACGGACGATGCCTATTATCACATCCCGCCCAGCGACGTTGATGGCGATACCGCCGATCCCGATACCTCGCTGTTCTATATTGTCGATGATCGCATCCGCATGCAGGAACGCGTGATCAGGTTGGGCAAGGTTGGTGCGCACAGCGAATGGCCGCGATCGAAAGTGCGCCATCTGGTGTCCAATACGCTGGTCGAACGCGATGGCGATGTGATCCGCGCCCGCTCTTCGTTCGTTGTATGGCGCAGCAAGGACATCACCAGCGATGCCTTTGTCGGCCACTATCGCCACGAAATAGTCGAACGCGATGGCAACCTTATGATCGCAGGGAAAACCTGCGTTCTGGATATGGAGGCGCTGCGTCCACACGCGCGTATCAGTATAATCCTATGACAACACAATCGAACACCGCGCATCCGATGCGCTTTTCCCGCCTTGGCTATTGCCGTCTGCGCTGCCCCGATCTGGGTGCCAGCATCCGGTTTTACCGCGATCTCGTAGGCCTTGAGCTGATGAAGGAAACCGCTGACGGCGCATGGCTGCGGTGCAGCGACAAGCCTTACGACATGGTGCTTGAACGCGGCGATGCACCGGGCCTTTCCGCCGTCGGCTTCGAACTGGAAAGCGAAAGCGATCTCGAAGCGGCCTTTGCCCGCCTTGCCGAACTGGGCTGCGATCCGCAATGGGCCGACGATGCCACCAACGCCGCGCAGCAGGTGAAACGCTCCGTGCGGTTCAGCGATCCGGTTTCCGCGATGGAAATTGATTTTTACTGGGGGCCTGAAACCCTCAGCGAACCTTATGTTCCGCCGCATACAAAAATCGTGCGCATGGGTCATGTCGTGCTCAATGTCACCGATCTGGACGCCGCGCATCGTTTCTGGGTGGAAGACCTGGGCTTTGCCGTGTCAGACCGCGTGGAAGGCGTGGCGGAATGGCTGCGCGCCTGGCCCAATCCGCTGCATCACACGCTTGCCCTGCTGCAACACGATGCCAACACGCTGCACCATATCAACTTCATGGTCAGCGATATCGACGATGTCGGCGGCGCGATGAACCGGATGAAAGGCGCAGATGTGCCGATCGTGTTCGGACCGGGCCGCCACCTGCCCTCCACCAGCATATTCCTTTATTTCCTCGATCCCGATGGAAATACGGCAGAATTCAGCTTCGGCATGGAACTGTTCGATGAGGAAGGCGCACGCGAAGCACGCGAGCTGGAACACAAGGCCGAAGTGATGGACATCTGGGGCGGCAGGCCCGACCCGCGCTTTGGCAAAGGCAGCGCGATCGTGGCCGCCAGTGCCTGAGCCGCTCTCCGGACAGGTCGCGATCGTCACCGGTGCCGGGCGCGGTATCGGGCGGGAAATCGCGCGGCGATTGCTGGCGGACGGTGCCAATATCGTTGCCTGCGATCTTGATGTGGCAACTGCCGCTGATGTCGCGGATGAACTTGATGCCCCGCATGCCGTGATGGCGTTCGGCGGCAACCTTGCCGTTGAAGAAGAAGCGCGGCGGCTGGTCGATGAAACCGTCGCCCGGTTCGGGCGGGTCGATGTTCTTGTGAACAATGCCGGTGGCGGGATACTGCGCCCGTTCCTTGATCACACGCCCGATACGCTGCGCGAAACCGTGGATCGCAACTTGTGGACCGCGATCTGGTGCAGCTGGCTGGTTCTGCCGCACATGAAGGCTGCAGGCCATGGCCGGATTATCAATGTTGGCGCGGATTCGGTGCGCAACGGCCTGCCCGACCATGCGGCATACAATGCCGCCAAAGGCGGCGTGCACGGCATGACCACCGGCCTGGCCCGCGAATTTGCGCGCGACGGCATCACGGTAAACACCGTTGCGCCTTGTGCGGTTCAGACCCAGCAGCTTGAGGATGTGCGCGCGGTCAATCCCGAACTTGTCGCCAAAGTACTGGACATCATTCCGATGGGCCGCGCCGCCAGCGAAGCCGAAGTTGCATCGATGGTGGCCTACCTCGCCAGCGAAGAAGCTGCATTCGTCACCGGGCAGGTGATCAGCGTCAACGGCGGCACGACAATGTTGTAAACATGCGATTTGCGGTAAACCTGGCAGATCGTCAGACAAGTGATCCGCGAGATTCAGCATGACAGGCCAGGCCGTGAACAGATGAACACCGAAGTCAAACCCAAACCCGCGGCAACGGCGCGCCGCACGCAGGCAGAGCGCAGCGAAACCATGCGCGCGCGGCTGGCTGCCGCGGCTTTTGAAACCGTGGCCGATGGCGGCCTAAAGGCACTGCGCCTGCGCAACGTGGCCAATGCCGCCGGCGTTTCACAAGGCGCACTGCTTCATCACTTTCCCGATAAGAACGCCGTTATTCTTGCCGCGATCGAGCAGGCGCTGGAACTGGCCCGCGATGACAGCCTGGCATTCCTCGACATGCCGCCCGAAGGCCCGGAAGGCACGCTGCGCGCCATGCTTGACGAATTTCGCGGCTTTTTCTTCAGCGACAGGTTCTGGGTCGCGATGGGCATCGCGCTTGAAGCGGCGAGAGACGAAACGCTCAATCCCTCGGTGCGAGAGCGCGTCGCACGGTTGCGCAAACCGATCTACGGCGCCTGGGAAGAACGGCTGGTTGCGAACGGATGGTCGCAGCGCGATGCCGCGCGTATTGTCCGTTCCGGTACGGCGATGATCTCTGGCGCGGCGGTTCGGCGTGTCTGGGCGCAAAGCGACGATCTTTCCACCGAAGTGGAAGAGGAATGGATCGCGGACCGTCTGGCCCGACGCTGACCGCACTCAGTTCTTGTCTGTTTTCTCAACGACCCCGGGTGGCGCGGCGCTGATGCTTTCGCCATTGCGCGTTTTTCTGCCGATGTTCTCAAGGAACGTTTTCTGCCGGATTATGCCGAAGAAATCGAGCATCGCAGGCAGCGCCGTTTCAAGCATGGCGGCGGCGGCTTCCTCGTCCATGCGCCCTTCGACCCGTTCAAGGAACAACTGGGCTTCCATACCCGCAACATATTGCGCTGCCTCGATATAGTAGCCCAGAATTTCCGGCGGAAAACCAAGCGCCTCGTTGAATCCGGCCTGCCGCATCCGCGCCCAGATGCCGACCAGTCCGGCATCGGTCACACTTAGCATCGTGCCTTCGGGGCCTTCGACAAGGTCCACGATCCCAAGCCGGGAAAGCGCATTCGCATCGATCCTGGCCTTGGGATATTCCTCCTGTATGGACCTGAGTGATACCATGCCCTGCGCCACGCCAACGCGCGATGCGACCAGTTCCTCAAGGTGCGAGAAGACCGACGCTCCGAGCGAACGACCGGACGTATTCGAACCATTGAGCACGGACTTGATCTGCGGGATCGTCATCCCCGATTCGCGCTGAAGCTTGCGCACGGCCAGCACCGAACGAACATGTTCTTCGCCATAATCGGCGACGTTGCGCGCGGGCCTGCTTGGCTCTGGAAGCAGGCCTTCGCGAAAGTACACCCTGATCGTTTCCCGGTTTACCCCGGTTTTCGCTTCGAGTTCACGCATTTTCATAGTGCAATGCCCATAACCGCTTGGCTCACACTTGTCTTGTGCAACGCGCAAATGATGCACATGATTGCCTTTCGCAAAATTTTGCGTATAAACATGACGCGAAATTGACAAGCGCAAGCGAATGTCGTGGAGAGAAAAGATGGACTATGGGCGCTATTATCTGGGCGTGTTGCTTCAACTTGCGGTGATCGCCAGTTTTTGGGTGGGCGGACCCTGGGTGTTTCTGGGCATTGCCAGCCTTCCGGCATTCGGACTGATCGATTCGATGCTGCCCAATGACTTCAAGACGCGAAAAACCCTGAACAAGACATTGGCCGATATTCCTGTCTGGCTGTGTTCGCTGCTTGGCCCGGTCATCTATCTTGCCGCGGCTGTATGGGTTGTCCGCAATCCCAACGCGATGGCCTGGGAATATCTTGGCGTCATCCTGTCTTGCGCATGGCTCAGCGTGATCCCGCTGGTCCCCGCCACGCACGAACTCTATCACCAGCGCGGCAAGATCCGCCGCTTTGTCGGCCGCTATTGTCAGGTCTGCTATCTCGATTGCACGCGTGAGATCGCCCATGTCGTTGGCCATCACATTCATGTTGCAACCACCAAGGATGGCGATACCGCGGCACGCGGCACCAGCCTTTATGCCTACACGCCGCGCGCAGTGATCATCAGCACCCGCGAATCCTGGGGATCGGAAAGCGACAATCTTGAGAAGATGGGCAAGCATCGCTGGGGAATTGGCCACCGCCTCTGGAAAGCCATTCTTGCGCTGGTTATCTTTCAGGCAATCATTTTCGCGATTGGCGGATGGACCGCCGTCGCCGTGGCCGTAGCCGGAATGATCGGCGCGCGCTTCTGGGTGGAAAGCTTCAACTATTTCCAGCACTATGGGCTGATCCGGCTGGATGGCGGCCAGATTGATCGTCGCCACGTGTGGAACCACTTCAAGCCGCTGTCGCGCATCATGGGTTTTGAAATCACCAATCATGCCGATCATCACACCAACAGCTTTGCCGCCTATCACGAGCTGAAACCGGACCTGAAATGGATCCCGATGCCCAGCGTGTTCGTGTGTTTCTTCTCCGCCCTGATCCCGCCGCTGTGGCATAACAAGGTGATCATGCCCGCGCTGAAACGCTGGGACAACGAACTGGCCAGCCCGGAAGAACGCGAACTGGCGCGCGAACAGAACCGCCGCGCCGGATGGCCGGACTGGTTCGATGAAACCCCGTCAGCGCCATCGTCGCCAGAACAGAACATGGCAACAGCCTGATGGCTCTGGTGCCTGATGGCTCTGGCCACTGACACAAACTGACAAAAGAAAAAGGGCGCGATCACCGATGTGGTCGCGCCCTTTTTTGTGTCTGCGTTATTCGATGTGCGGGTCAGCCCATCACGTAGATGGACTTGGCATTCTGATAGGCCCCGACGACTTCGGGGCTGAACTCGCGGCCCAGCCCGCTGGCCTTGACCCCGCCAAACGGAGAGCCAAGCGAAGGCATGTACCCGTTGACGCCGACCGTGCCGCTTTCAACCTTGCGGGCAATATCAATGGCATGCGCGCTATCCGCGCTCCAAACCGATCCACCAAGGCCAAACTCACTGTCATTGGCAATGCGCACCGCCTCGTCTTCTCCGTCATAGGCGATGACCGACAGCACCGGCCCGAAGATTTCTTCCTGCGCGATCCGTGCGGAATTATCGACATCGGCAAAGATCGTGGGTTCAACGAACCAGCCGCGATTGGTGTGCTTGGGCCGTCCGCCCCCGGCCGCCAGCTTCGCTTCCGTCTTGCCAACCTCGATATAGCTTTCCACGCGATCGCGATGCGCGCTTGAGGCCATCGGACCGACATGCGTTTCAGGATCAAGCGCATCGCCAACCACCAGCGAACTGGCAAATTGCGCCAGCGCATCAACCACTTCGCCATAACGCCCCTTGGGCGCAAGCACGCGGGTTCCGTTGTAGCAGGCCTGTCCGTTGTTCAGCATGCAGGCCATCGGCACGCCCTGAAGGAAACTGCCGATATCGGCATCTTCCAGCAGGATAGCCGCCGATTTTCCGCCCAGTTCAAGCGTAACCGGGCGCAGCAACTCGCCGCAGGTGCGGGCGATCATGCGGCCCGCGCCGGTCGACCCGGTGAACGCCACTTTGTCAACGCCGGGGTGGCTGACCAGATATGCGCCGACATCGCGATCGGCAGCCACCCAGTTGAGCACACCAGCCGGAACGCCTGCTTCAAGCGCGGCCTCGGCAAGGATATAACTGTCAAGCACGGTTCCGGGCGACGGCTTGATCACCATCGTGCAGCCTGCCGCCATCGCCGGCGCGATCTTGCTGAGCGCCAGTGTGACCGGGAAGTTCCACGGAACGATTGCCGCGACAACGCCCATTGGCGCACTTTCGACCAGCGTTTCCTTGCCCACTTGCGAAGGCCGGACATCGGGCTGGCCCATCGTTTTGGCCACTTCGGAATAGTATTGCAGCAGACCGGCGGAAAACTGGCCTTCAAGCTGCTGGCTGAGCGCGACCGGCATGCCGTTCTGACTGCTGACAGCGGCGGCCAGCTCTTCGCCGCGCGCGGCAACAGCGGCAAGAAAGCGATCCATAACCGCAGCACGCTGCGCATAACTTGCATCAGACCAGCCCGATGTTTCAAATGCCTTGCGCGCGGCGGCAACCGCGGCATCGACATCGGCTTCGCATGCTTCGGGCACGGTGGCGAGCACTTCCTCGCTCGACGCGTTGATCAGGGTAAACTGCCTGTCACTGGCAGGCTGCACCCATTCTCCGCCGATAAAAAAACTCTCTCTGTCCGTCGTCATGGTCTGTATCCTCTCCTGTGTGCCCGCTTCCTCAGGAAGCGGTGCTGGCGTCGGTAAATTTATCGTAGTGAATATCGTCAATCGCAACGCCGGCCTTTGTCAGCTCGGCAACACCGGCATCGATCATCGGGGGCGGACCGCACAGATAACCCTGAAGCGAACCGGCGCCGCCCAGGATGCCTATCGCTTCATCAAGCGCGGTTGTGACCATGCCCGACCGGCGGCCGGCAACGTCCTCTTCTGAAAGGACCGGCCAGAACTCAAACCGTCCCTGCCAGCGCTCGCCAATCGCCGCGATCTCATCCAGGCAATAAAGGTCGCGCTCCGCGCGCGCGCCGAACAGCAAAATCGCATCGCGCTTCACGCCCTTGGCAACAGCATCTTCAAGCAGGCTCATCAGCGGAGAAAGCCCGCTGCCGCCGCCGATCAGCACGATCGGCCCTTCCCCGTCGCGCAGCCAGAAGCCACCGTGCGGCGCTTCGATTTCAAATTCGACTTGCGAGAGATCCTCGCCAAACAGCCGTTCGGTGAATGCGCCGCCGGGCACTTTGCGAATGTAGGTTGTCAACCGCGTCTGCCCGCCATCTTGCGGCGCGCAACTGAAAGAATAGGAGCGCGGCCCCTGCGCACCGGGCCAGGTGATGTTCATATACTGACCGGCGCGAAACCCGATCGGCTCGTCTGTCTGCCAGGTTGCTTCGAGAATATCGTGCGTAAGTTCGCGCGTTGCGACAAGGCGCGCCGCAGTTTTGACCGGCGCTTCGGCTGATCCCAGATCGACAGCGATTTCCAGATCCGATTCGGGCACCGCCTGACAGGCAAGGATGAAACCGGCTTCCAGTTCCTCGCGACTCAGCGTGTAGCCAAACGGCGTGATCGCATCGACTTTGCCCGACAGCAATTTGCTGCGGCATGTTCCGCATGTCCCGACCGTGCAATCGTGAGGAAAGGCAATCCCGTTTTCGAGAGCGCTTTCAAGCACGGTCTTGTTACGGCCGACTTCGAATTTCGTATCTGTGCCAACCAGTTGCACCTGGTTCAGCGCCTTCTTCCCAAACAACTTTTTTAGCAATTTCAATTCCTGTTATGTGGCCGGATCCAGTTCGTTGTCAGGCACCTTGAAGCCAGTCAGCAGCTGCCGTTCCGGCCAATCGTAAATCAGTTGACATTGTTCACCTCTAACCTATTTTGCGTAGCAATAACACGCAAAAAAATCTGCTGGCCCATTTTCGGGAAACGTGCAGATTGTGTCATGAGTGATCTGCGGACCGCAAGTGAGATTGCCGGTCGCAAACCTGTAAGGCGCAACATTTCGCGTCTGGTTGGAACTGCGGATGACAAGGGCGACTCCGGCAAACGGAGCGCCACACTCGGGAGTGGGAGAGCGAAATGGAAGGCAAAGTAGATACACGGTATTGGCGTTTCTGCCTGTGGATGGGGCCAACCTTTGTGCTGGTTTTCTTCCTGTGCTGGGGCGTGCTTGGGCACAACTTCCCGCCGTTCCCGCCAGACACGCCCGCTTCAGAAGTGGCCGGATGGTTCCGGGAAAATCACAATGGCGTTAAGCTGGGCATGGTGATCGCCATGACTTTTGCGCCTGCCTATGGCGTATGGGGTTATGCGCTGGCCAAAATCCTTGGTCAGGTGATCAGGGATGAGCATAATATCATCGTCCAGCTTGCGCGCCTCGGCGCTGCCTGGACGACCATGGCCATTCTGATTGCAACGTCCTTCTGGCTGACCGCCGCATTCCGGCCCGATGCCTTGCCGGACTGGATGATCCAGCTGCTTTACGACATGGCATGGCTGCTGATCGATCTTGCCTATGCGGTCACCTCGGTTCAGCTGTTTGCACTGGGCATTGGCTTTCTGGCTGACAAGCGCGAAGTGCCGCTGATTCCGAAGTGGCTGGCGTGGTATGGCATCTGGGTTGGCTTCATGTTCGCCGCCGAATGTCTGATGCCCTATTTCATGAACGGCGCATTCGCGCGCAACGGCATCCTCAATTTCTGGATCGAATTCCTGATCTGGATGGTCTGGGTCCCTTACCTCACGATATGTGGTTTCAAGGCCATCGGACGGATCGAGCAGGAGTAAGGCAAGCGTGCGCGAAGCGGTGCAGGCTGACCTCGCGTCGGCCAACTCCCAGTCGGCAACTGATGACACCATACCGCCCGGAGATTCGGGGGTCTGGGTGTTCATCATTGCCGATATGTGCGCCTTCGCGCTGTTCTTCGTGCTGTTTGCCGCGGGCCGGATTGCCCAGCCGGAAGTTTACGAAGCCTCACGCCAGCAGCTTGATGGTGCCATCGGCCTTGCCAACACGCTGATCCTGCTCACCAGCGGCGCATTCATGGCGCAGGCCGTGCGCGCGGCGCGCAAGGGAAACCGCGCGGCGACGCTTTCCGGGCTGGGCCTTGCGCTGGGGGTGGGCCTGCTGTTCGGGATCACCAAGGCATTCGAATGGAGCGCGAAGCTGAATCAGGGAATCGGCCTGACCACGAACGAGTTTTTCACTTATTATTTCGTGTTCACCGGCATTCACTTCCTGCACTTCGTTGTTGGCATCGGTGTTTTGTTCGCGCTGATCGCCAGAGTGCGCAAATTTGATCTGGACACGACGCAGCAACGCTGGATCGAATCGGGCGGCGCCTACTGGCATATGGTCGATCTGCTGTGGATTGTGCTGTTCGCGATGCTCTATCTGATGAGGGCCGCATGACCGGTTCGCGCGAATGGCCGGTGTGGGTGATCTGGGCCGTTCTGGCAGGTGCCAGCGTGCTCGGCTTCGTGCTGGCGGAAGGCTATGCAAGCCCGCCCGTCGCCGCAACGGTTGCCATTATTCTGGCTGCGCTGAAAATTCATCTGGTGTTCGACCAGTATATGGAAGTGCATTGGGGCCACCGCCCCCTGCGGCCGATACTGGGCATCTGGCTCGCTGCATCGACCGTTATTCTGCTTATTGGATATTGGGCGGCCTGATCCGCCGCGTTTGGGAGTGTTGAATGTTTGAACTTGCAGGGCTGACGCGATGACGACAACCGTGGAAATGGAATCGATTTACAAGAAGATCCTTGACCGGCGCACCGCCAACCGGGACTTGCCGCCCTATCGCGCAGCGCTTTCATCCGAGATCACCGATCTGCTGGCTGGCTTCTTCAAAAAGGAAAAGCCGGGCGCAACCGTTTCTGGTGTGCGGCGCGTGGGCGGCGGCGCATCGAAAGAGCAGTTTTTCTTCACGCTTTCAGAGGCCGGGCAGGACGAGCAATACCTGCTGCGCATGGACCCGCGCATCGCGATTACCGAAACCGATCGTGAGCGCGAGCATATCCTGCTTCAGGCGATGGACGGGGTGGTGCCCGTTCCCAAAACGGCATGGGTCGATCCCAACGCTGAATTCTTTCCGCAATCCGCCGCGATCATGCATGTCGTCGATGGTGTAACCAAACCCAGCGACGCCGGGGTTAAAGTCACCGGCCTCGGCACCTGGCTGGGCGAAGACCTGCGCGCGAAACTGCGCGATCAGTTTCTCGATTATCTGGTCGCCATTCATGCGTTTGACTGGCGTTCCGCCAACCTGCCAACGTTTGAAGCCCCCGATGCCGATCCCAAACAGGCCGCGCGCTGGTCTTTCAATTACTGGCGCGAGATCTGGCGGCTTGATGAAGGTGAAACCCGCCCGATCATGGCTCTGGCCGAACAATGGCTGGCCAACAACATGCCCGACTGCGACGATCTTTGCCTGACGCACGGCGATTATCGCACCGGCAACTATCTGTTCGAAGAAGACACCGGACGCATCACCGCCCTGCTCGATTGGGAACTGGCGCGTATCGGCGATTTCCATGAGGATCTTGGCTGGGTTCTCATGCAGATCTTCGGCACCATCGAGAACGGCACGTTCAGGGCAAGCGACCTGTTTGAGCGCGAAGAATTTATCCGCGAATATGAGAAGCGCTCGGGCCGCACGGTCAACCGCAAGACCTTGCATTACTATGACATACTGAGCAGCTGGAAAGCCTACATCATCGTTGGCGCCAACGGCCCCGCAGCTGCCCGCTCTCAACACAATCATCAGGATGTGCTGCTCACGTTCCTGTCGACCACCATCCCGATGTTCGCAGACGATCTGGTGCGTCTGCTTGGCCAGGAAGAACCGCAATGACCCCCAACACACACGAACGGATCAACAGCGTCGTGCGCGCATTAAGCGAGGTTGTGCTGCCGCACCTGCCGCCCGAAGCCTCATTGGCGCAAGAGCAGGTGCACCTGTGCATCGGCCACCTCAAAATTCTGGGCGCGCAGCTCGATGCGATCCCCGGCTATGAGCGCGAGGAACTGGACGACGCGATTGCCATCGCCAAAGCGCTGTCGGGCATTTCGGGCGGGTCGGAAACGCAAGCCGCGCAAACCGCGCTGGCAGCCAGCGTCGATGCGGCAGACGGCAGCGACGTGCGCGCGCAGCGCCAGGCCATCAACATCGCGGTCGAAACGCTTGTTCATGCAACATCGGCAGACGGTGATGAACAGAGCAAAACCGCGCTGACCGCGATCATCCTCGAATACGAACATGCCAGAGCGCAGAAAGACCGCGCATGGTTCGCGCCATTTGGCTTCGACACGTTATGATCGCGCGGGCAGCACCCCGCCGCGCCCCAGAAACAGAAACAGAAAACGCAAACCTGACGCCCAAATCTTAATCGCAAACCTGATCCACTCGCCAGAATGCCAATTAAATCCGGAGACGTACGATGGAAGCCCTAGCCGCAGTTCTGAACCAGCCAAACGGTCCGTTCGAGATCGAGCCTGTCGAAATCGCAGACCCGCAGGAAGGCGAACTGCGCGTTGCCATCAAGGCCGTGGGCATCTGCCATACCGATCTTGTGCTTGGCTCTGGCGCGATGGGGCTGCAGTTTCCCGCGGTCCTCGGCCATGAAGGCGCAGGGGTTGTCGAAGCGGTCGGTCCGGGCGTCACCTCCGTTCAGCCGGGCGACAAAGTGCTGCTGACATTCAACAGCTGCGGTAGCTGCAAACGATGCGAAGCCGGAGAGCCGGCCTATTGCCTGCAGTTCTTCCCGCTCAACATGCAATGCGTCAGGGAAGACGGCAGCACGCGGCTGAGCAAGGGCGGCCAGCCGGTTGCCGATAACTGCTTTGGCCAGTCCTCTTTCGCGGCCAAGGCCATCGCCAATGTGCGCAATGTCGTCAAACTCGATCCCGATGCAGATCTTGCCGCGCTGGCGCCGCTGGGCTGCGGCATCCAGACCGGCGTGGGCGCGGTGATGCGTTCGTTAAATGCCCGCAAGGGTGAATCGCTGGTGGTGATCGGTGGCGGCGCGGTTGGTCTTTCCGCCATTCTGGGCGGAAAACTGGCGGGCTGCGCGCAGATTATCCTGATCGAACCGCAGGAAAGCCGCCGCGCGATCGCGCTTGAAGTGGGCGCAGACCATGTGATCGATCCTGCCGCCGGAGACACGATAGAGGCCGTGCGCGCGATTTTGCCTGAGGGCGCGGATATGGTGGTTGATTCCAGCGGCTTCATGCCCGCAGTCGAAAAAAGCGTGGGCATGATCGGCAATCTGGGGCGGGTTGGCCTGATCGGTGTTCCCGGATCGCTCGATGCCGTCCTGCCCGTGCCGATGGTGCAATGGCTGACAATGGGCGGCACCGTGCGCGGCATTGTTGAGGGTGACAGCGACATCGTTGGCTTCCTGCCCGAACTGATCGCGCATCAGGCAGCCGGGCGCCTTCCCTATGATCGTTTCGTCACACGCTATCCTTTCGAACAGATCAATCAGGCAATCGACGACGCGCACCACGGCAAATGCATCAAGGCCGTGCTCACTTTCGACTGAGGAATACAGACATGGAATATTCAAGCATGCGCGTTGAGCGCGACGGCGCGCTGGCAAGGCTGATCTTCACCCAGCCCGAACGCGGCAATCCGATCGACGGCGATTTCTGCTCCCAGTTCTGCGATGTCGCCAACGAACTGTCGCACGATACCTCGATCCGTGCCGTCCTCGTTACGGCGCAAGGCAAGGCATTCAGCTATGGCGGCGATGTTTCCCAGTTCCTTGGCACGCTTGATACGCTGCCGCTGATGATCAAGCGCTGGACTTCCGATCTGCACGCCGGGATCGCCCGCATGATGCGGATGGACCCGCCGGTTGTCGTCGCCCTGCATGGGATGTGCGCGGGCGGCATGGCGGGCGTTGTTGCGGGTGCGGACATCATCGTGGCCGAACCCGATACCAAATTTCATGCCGCGTATGCCGGGATCGCCTATTGCAACGATGCCGGGTCTTCGATCACGCTGACCCAGCGCATGGGCATGGCGCGAGCCAAACGCTACATCATGATGAACGAAACGCTTGACGCAAAAACCGCGCTTGAAGCCGGTCTGATCGATGAAATCGTTGCCGCCGATCAGCTTGCCGCCCACGCGGAAAAGATCGCCCGCAAGCTAGCAGCGGGCCCGACCAGGGCTTATGGCGAAATTCGTCGCCTGTTCGCAAGCGCGATGGACCAGCCGCTCGACACGCAGATGGAGCTGGAAGCGCAGGCCCTCGCCCGCGCCTCCGGCACCGCCGACGCGCGCGAAGGGATCATCGCATTCAGCGAAAAACGCAAACCCGTTTTCAAGGGAGAATAACCGGAAATGTGGCTCTATCCTGAAGTCCGCACTCTGGGCGAGTTCATCGAATATCATGGCCGCCACACCCCCGATCGCCGCGCGCTGATCTGGGGCAAGAGAACGATCTCTTTCGCTGAATACAATTCGGCTGCAAACCGCATCGCCAACGGGCTGCTGACCCATGGCATCGAAGCCGGAGACCGGATCGGTTTTCTGGGGCTCAACAGCCCGGATTTCTATCTGGCGCTGATCGGAACGGCAAAAACCCGCGCCGCATTCACAGTGTTCAACTGGCGTCTGGCAATCCCGGAACTGGCGCAACTGATCACCGACAGCAACGCCAGGCTGACGATTGTCGAGCGTTCGATGGAAGAGATGTGGAATGCCGCGCTCGCCGCATCGGGACGGACGATGGAAACCATCTGGATCGACGAGGAAGAGACGCTTGAATCCCGGTTTGCAGGCGAAGCCGATACCAAACCCGATGTGCGCGTCAGCGAGGAAGACATCGCCATCCAGCTTTACACATCGGGCACCACCGGGCTTCCCAAAGGCGTGATGCTTTCGCACGGCGGCTTTAACCGGATGCGCCTTTGCGAGCATCTGGAACCGGCGTACCAGTGGGAAGCCGATGATATTTTCATCAACCCGCTGCCCAATTTCCATCTGCTGTCTATCGGCATCGCCTTCCAATGCCTTTACAACGGCGTGGCGATCTCGATCGTGCGCCAGTTCGATCCGGCCACGGTGCTTGAAACGATAGGCCGCGATCATCCCACGCTGCTGACGCTGACGCCAACGATGATCCAGATGATGCTCGATCATCCAGACGCTGCAACCACCGATTTCTCGTCGCTGCGGCTTACGCTTTACGCTGGTTCGCCCATTTCGCTGGGGCTGATCAAGCGCGCGATCGAAATGATGCCGGGCAAGTTCATGCAGTTTTATGGCGCGACCGAAGCCAATGGCGCGTTCTCGATCCTGCGCCCCGATGAACATGATCTGGAAGACGAAGCAAAACTGCAAAGCTGCGGTCGCCCGCTACCGCTGATCGATTTTCGTATCATCGATGCCGATGGCAATGATGTTCCTGAAGGCGAACCGGGCGAACTGCTGATCCGGGCTCCTGCTGTATTCGCCGGATACTGGAACCAGCCCGAAGCGACAGCCAAAGTTCTGGATAACGGCTGGTATCACTCCGGCGATGTCGCCCGCCGCGATGCGGAAGGGCTTTATTATATCATCGACCGCGTGAAAGACATGATCGTATCGGGCGGCGAAAACATCTATTCGGCCGAGGTGGAAAATGTGCTGTCCACGCACGCCGAAGTGGCGGCGGTCGCCGTGATCGGCGTGCCTGATGAACGCTGGGGCGAAGCGGTGAAAGCCTGCATCGTGCGCAAACTTGGTTGCCAGGTGGATGAAGCGCAGCTGATCGCTTTCGCGCGTGAACGGCTGGCAGGGTATAAAGTGCCCAAATCCATTTCGTTCTTTGAAGAATTTCCGCTGGTTCCGAGCGGCAAGATTTCGAAGAAAGATCTGCGCGCACCGTTCTGGAGCAGCGAAGAACGCTCGGTCGGCTGAATGTGACCGCGCGCCCGCCCCTTCCCGCCAACCAGTTCGAAGCGAAGGCCTTCGTCCGCTTCGGGCTGGGCAAGTTCAGGCGCAAGCAGATCGACGAGACTCTTGCGCCTGCACTTTGCCTGAGCGGCGATGTCGCCAACGCGGTGGATCTACAGGAACGGCTGGCCGAAGTGCCCCGCCACGAACAGGTTTCCGATTTTCACTGCGTGACGACCTGGTCCGTTCGCGGCGTGCGCTGGTCAGGCTGGCGTTTTGCCGATGTCCACGAACAATTGATCAAACCGCTCGCCTCCCCGGACACGGGTGCAAACCTGATCGTGCTGCGCGGCAGCGATGGCTATTGCTGCGCAATGCAACTTCAGGATCTGCTGCGCGAAGATGTGTTGCTGGCCGACCGGCTTGATGGCGAGCCGCTGGGCGTGGATCATGGCGCGCCGATCCGGCTCGTGGCTCCGGCGCATTATGGCTATAAAAGCGTGAAACACCTTGTCGCCATCGAATACTGGAAAGACCGGCGAAACTATCGCTTCCCGTTTCCCTATCCCGGCTTCATCGATCACCCGCGCGGCCGCGTTGCCTTTGAAGAACGCGCCCGGCTGATCCCCAACGCACTGCTGCGCCCGATCTACCGGTTCCTGATCCCCCGCTCAGTCAGAAAACAGATACGATAGGCAAGGGACAGAGCCCGCCGCTTCCTAGGCGGCGTGGACAAATTCCCTGTGGATCACGGTTTGGCCCAAATTCGGCCTCGCAAGGCGCCTGTGCGAAGGAAATATCGCTTATTTTCAAGTGCAGGCAACGCCGCGAGGGTGGATTTGGACCGAACCCCGCAGGGGCCAGACGAGAAACCGCCATTTGCGCGTCGCTCATCCTTGAATATGCCCAGCATGTCCCGCGTCTTCGCT
>CAMYJW010000017.1 GCA_947258815.1 uncultured Sphingomonadaceae bacterium | reverse complement strand
CTTCGCCAAGCTCAAATGCTCGCGCCGCCTCGCAACCCGATACGACAAAACCTCAGCAAGCTATCTGGGCTTCATACACATCGCCGCCGCACGCCTCTGGACCAATCAGTTTGTCAACAGGGCCTAGCTACTCCGCCGCCTGTACTCCGTCGTTTTCGCCTGCGTCGAACATGTCCGGTTCGCTGCCGTCATCGATGATGCTCTCATCGTTGGCGCTGGCGTTGCGGCGTTGATCGAAGTTGGACCAGACGGTGTTCCAGTCCCCCCTGGTGGCGCCTTTTGAGTATTCGGTGGCGCGGGTTTCGAAGAAATTGGCGTGCTCCACACCGTTGAGCAGCGGGGTGAGCCATGGCAGCGGGTGATCTTCCACCATGTAGATTTCGGGCAGGCCCAGCTGGCCCAGCCGCCAGTCTGCAATATAGCGGATGTATTTCTTGATATCCTTGGCGCTCATCCCGGGAACCGGGCCCATTTCAAACGCCAGATCGATGAACGCATCTTCAAGCCGCACGGTTTTCTGGCAGCAATCGATGATGTCTTCCTTTACCGCCTTTGTCAGGCAATCGCGCTCTTTCACGAAGGTGTGAAACAGCCGGGTGATCCCTTCACAGTGCAGCGATTCGTCGCGCACGCTCCATGAAACAATCTGGCCCATGCCCTTCATCTTGTTGAAGCGCGGGAAATTCATCAGCATGGCGAAGCTGGCGAACAGTTGCAGCCCTTCGGTGAATCCGCCGAACATCGCCAGCGTGCGGGCGATATCCTCATCGGAATCGACGCCGAACTGCTGGAGATAATCGTGCTTGTCCTTGAGCTCCTGATACTCAAGAAACATGCCGTATTCGCTTTCAGGCATGCCGATCGTATCCAGCAGGTGCGAATAGGCGGCGATGTGGACCGTTTCCATATTGGAAAACGCGGCCAGCATCATCTTGATCTCGGTCGGCTTGAAAACGCGGCTGTAATTGTCGTGATAGCAATCCTGCACTTCGACATCGGCCTGCGTGAAGAAGCGGAAAATCTGGGTCAGCAGATTGCGTTCATGCTCTGAAATCTTTTGCGCCCAGTCACGGCAATCTTCGCCCAAAGGCACTTCCTCGGGCATCCAGTGAATCTGTTGCTGGCGCTTCCAGAACTCGTAAGCCCATGGATATTCGAAGGGTTTGTATGTTTTGCGGGCTTCGAGAAGGGGCATCGGGTCTGGCCTTTCACATGATCTGCGCAGACTGTCCAACATAGGAATTCTGCGGTCTGTCCGCCACCGGGCCGGGGGAGTTTTCCACCCTGGCGCCAGTGTCGGAAACGGGTGAGCGCGCGGCGCTTACTGGCAGGCCAGGCATTCCTCATAATCGGTCTGCGTGGCTTCCAGCTCAAACGTGGGCGGCGCGGCGGTGTTGTCTGCCTCAACCCCACCGGCGAACCCGGCGCGCTGCACCGATTTCGAGCGCAGGTAATAGAGCGACTTGATGCCCTTTTCCCATGCCTGGAAGTGCAGCATCATCAGATCCCACTTATCGACATCGGCCGGGATGAACAGGTTCAGCGACTGCGCCTGATCGATATAAGGCGTGCGATCCGCGGCAAATTCCAGCAACCAGCGCTGATCGATTTCAAAGCTGGTCTTGTAGATCGCCTTTTCCTCTGGCGAGAGGAAATCGAGATGCTGAACCGATCCGCCATGTTCGAGGATCGAATTCCAGACGTTGTTCGAATCTTTCGATTTCGAAGCGAGCAGTGCCTCAAGATACGGGTTCTTGACCACGAAACTGCCCGACAGCGTTTTGTGCGTATAGATGTTTGCCGGGATCGGCTCGATACAGGCGCTGGTGCCACCGCAGATAATGCTGATCGACGCGGTCGGCGCGATCGCCATCTTGCAGGAAAACCGCTCCATCGCGCCCTGATCGGCGGCATCGGGGCAAGGCCCGCGCTCTTTGGCGAGCAGCATCGATGCTTCGTTCGCGCCGGCATTGATGTGGCGGAACATCTTCATGTTCCAGCTTTTGGCCATCGCGCTTTCGAACGGGATGCCCTTTTTCTGCAGGAACGAATGGAAGCCCATCACACCCATGCCGACCGAGCGTTCGCGCATTGCAGAATACTTGGCACGCGCCATTTCATCAGGCGCGCGATCGATATAGTCCTGCAGCACATTATCGAGGAACCGCAGCACGTCTTCGATGAATTGCTTGTCGCCGTTCCATTCGTCCCATGTTTCGAGATTAAGCGAGGACAGGCAGCAAACCGCGGTGCGATCGTTGCCAAGGTGATCGATCCCGGTCGGCAGCGTGATTTCCGAACACAGGTTGGACGTCGAAACCTTGAGGCCCAGTTCGCGGTGATGCGCGGGCATCATCCGGTTCACCGTATCGGAAAAGATCACATAAGGCTCACCCGTCGCCAGCCGGGTTTCTACCAGCTTCTGGAACAGCGAGCGCGCATCGACCGTGCTGCGAACCGAGCCATCCTTGGGGCTTCGCAGATCGAACTCGGCGCCATCGCGGACGGCTTCCATGAATTCATCGGTCAGCAGCACACCATGGTGGAGGTTCAGCGCCTTGCGGTTGAAATCGCCCGAAGGTTTGCGGATTTCGAGAAATTCCTCAATCTCCGGGTGGTGAATATCGATGTAGCACGCCGCCGAACCGCGCCTGAGAGAACCCTGACTGATCGCGAGCGTAAGCGAATCCATCACGCGCACGAACGGAATGATGCCGCTGGTCTTGCCGTTCAGCCCGACCGGTTCACCAATGCCGCGCACCTGCCCCCAATACGTGCCGATGCCGCCCCCGCGCGACGCGAGCCAGACATTTTCATTCCACGTATCGACAATCCCGCTGAGACTGTCGGAAACCGAATTGAGATAGCATGAAATCGGCAGGCCGCGCCCGGTTCCGCCATTTGACAGCACCGGCGTTGCCGGCATGAACCACAACCGCGAAATATAATCGTACAGCCGCTGCGCATGATCGGCATCGTCGGCATAGGCATCGGCGACGCGCGCGAACAGATCCTGATACTTTTCGTTGGGCAGAAGATAGCGATCGTCGAGCGTTTCCTTGCCGAAATCGGTCAGCAAGGCATCGCGCTCCGGGTCGGTGACGATATCGAACCGCCGGTCGTGGATCGTCTTGGAGGTTTCGCGCTCAGCCTGCATCGCAGCCTTGGCCATGCCCGCTGCCGCCTGCGCGCCCAGCTGTTCAACCAGTTGCTCCGATCCTGTGTCACTTCTTTCCGCCATGGCGACCGCAGGGCTTTCGCCCTGTTCCTTTCCGACCTCCGCCTCAGACGAGGCACTGCCACCGTCGTGTTGTGCGTCTGCGCTTTCTACTTCTGCTTCCCGGTCATTTCTGAAATCCACGTATCTAGCCCCCAAAACCCCAAACATCCCACATACGGAACGGCCCGCATGCAGTGCGCACATTCCGGTTTCGCTGGCCCCGTCACCAGCCATACCACACATCGAGCACAAATGAGGAACAAAATTTCATCGCCTGCGCCCGCGGCACACGCTGATCAGGTGCCATAAAGCCCCGGATACGGGAAAAAGGCAAAAGCCATGCCTTCCTGCATCAAACAAGGTCTAGAGGCACTCCGATCATCGGGCCACTACCTATAGTGCCCGTTCAGAATTCTGGCGCAAGAGGGTTAACTGCCAATTCACTATCAGAATGATTCTATTGGCAATGGCAACGTTGCTTCTGCGACGCATGGGAAATGCTTGGCTGGCACGTTTCGCAAGGCCGGGAATCGCCTTTTGTCCGAAAAATTTTTCAACAGTTTTCTATGATTGGCGCGCCGGTGTTTTGACCGGCTGATGACCGACGCACCCATCCGGCAAGACCGGTTTCGGGAATCGGCCATAGCGGGAATCACAATGCGGCATTGCCCCGGACACAACATCGGACCAACATGGCAAAGAGTTATCCGTGAAAAGGGGAAGAGTGCATGTTCAGCATTATCGGCGCGGTGATCAGTGGCCTGATCGTTGGCGCCCTTGCGCGCTGGTTCTATATCGGTGATGTCGAGATGAGCTTGCCGGCGACAATCCTGCTTGGCATCGGCGGCTCGCTTCTGGCCGGTCTGGTCACCACGCGCGGAGGAAGGCAGTTTCAACGCGCCGGCTGTCTGGCATCGATCCTTGGCGCGATTGCGCTGATCTTTCTGGGCCGGATGGCGGGTATCGGCATGCCGGCGGGCTAATCAGGACCATCCCCGACCATGAGTAGCCCCCGCGATGCCCTGAAGCAGACCTTTCGCCCGCCAATCGTGCAGCGCTCCGTCATCGTTGCGATCGTCGTCGGCACCGCGCTCAACGCGATCAATCAGGGGCCGGAAATCTGGAACGGGGATGCAGTGAACGTCTGGAAGCTGCTGCTGACCTATTGCGTGCCATTCCTTGTTGCGAGCTACGGCAGTTACGCGGCGCTGCGCACGCGCTGACGGCGGGCAAAACGCACAACCGCGACCATTAGAGCGAATTGCTATCAATCTGACGCGAACGAAAAAGCAACGCGCATGCGCCGCGCGGGCTTATCGCGGCTTCCGATCCCGGTTGATCGGAAATCGCTCTAGGCGGCGTGGACAAATTCCCTGTGGTCACGGCCAGACGAGAAACCGCCAGTTCAAGAAACGAAGACGCGGGACATGCTGGGCATATTCAAGGATGAGCGACGCGCAAATGGCGGTTTCTCGTCTGGCCCCTGCGGGGTTCGGTCCAAATCCACCGTCGCGGCGTTGCCTGCACTTGAAAATAAGCGATATTTCCTTCGCACAGGCGCCTTGCGAGGCCGAATTTGGGCCAAACCGTGATCCACAGGAAATTTGTCCACGCCGCCTAAGGCACCAGCACAGTATCTTCCGGCTGAAGCAGTGTTTCAGGATAGTCGAGCGTATAATGCAGCCCCCGGCTTTCATGCCGCTTCAACGCTGAGCGCACGATCAGCTTTGCCGTCTGAACCAGGTTGCGCAATTCGATCAGATCAGTGCTCACTCTGAAATGCCGATAATATTCGGCGATTTCCTCTTCCAGCAACATGATGCGGTGCTGCGCACGCTCCAGCCGCTTGGTGGTGCGCACGATGCCGACATAGTTCCACATGAAGCGGCGGATTTCGGTCCAGTTCTGCTTGATGACCACTTCCTCATCGGAATCGGTGACCCGGCTTGAATCCCAGTTGCGCACCGCAGGCGGCGCTTCGAAATCATCCCAGTTCGCAAGGATATCGCTGGCCGCCGCTTCGCCGAACACGAAGCATTCCAGCAGCGAATTCGATGCCAGCCGGTTTGCCCCGTGAAGGCCGCTTTCGGTGCATTCGCCCGCAGCATAAAGGCCCGGCAGATCAGTGCGCCCGTCAAGATCGACGATAACCCCGCCGCAGGTATAATGCTGCGCGGGCACGACCGGAATGGGTTCGCGCGTCATATCTATGCCTAGTCCGCTCAGCTTCTCATGAATCATCGGAAAATGCGCGCGAACGAATTCAGGCGGTTTGTGGCTGATATCCAGATGCACGTAATCGAGGCCAAGCCGCTTGATCTCATGGTCGATTGCGCGCGCCACGATATCGCGCGGCGCCAGCTCGCCGCGTTCGTCGAAACGCGGCATGAACCGTTCGCCCGCGCCCTGCACGCCAGGCGGAAGCTTCAGATGGCCGCCCTCGCCACGAACCGCTTCGGTGATCAGGAAATTCTTGACCTCCAGATTATACAGGCACGTCGGATGAAACTGCATCATTTCCATGTTTGAAACGCGTGCGCCAGCTCTCCATGCCATGGCGATACCATCGCCCGTCGCCCCGCGCGGCGCGGTGGAAAACAGATAGCAGCGCCCCGCACCGCCCGTTGCCAGAACCGTCGCCCGCGCAGTGTAGGCTTCCACTTTGCCGTTTTTCTGATCGAGCGCGTAAACGCCCCACACCCGGCCCGACCCCGAATAGCGTTTCTCGTGCTTACCCGTGATCAGATCGATCGCGGCGCGCCCGGAAATCATCGTGATATTCGGGTTGGCATCCGCCGCTTTCAGCAAGGCAGACTGCACCGCCCAGCCCGTTGCATCGTCAACATGCACGATCCGGCGATGCGAATGCCCCCCTTCGCGCGTAAGGTGCAGCGCATTGCCTTCCTCGTTGAACGGTACCCCAAGCTGGACCAGACGCCCGATCGCATGGGGCGCACGTTCGATCACGAACTCAACCGTTTCCTGCCGGTTCAGCCCGGCGCCCGCCACCATCGTATCGCGAATGTGGTTTTCAAAGGTATCGCCGGCATCAAGAACGGCAGCGATCCCGCCCTGTGCCCAGGCCGTCGATCCGCCCGTCAGTTCACCCTTCGCAAGGACCAGAACCTTAAGCTTTTCGGCAAGCGCAAGCGCAGCAGTCAGCCCTGCTGCGCCCGAACCCACCACAATCACATCATATGCGGACTGGCTATTTCGTGCTTCCATGTGCTCTTCTTGCCGGGTCCAAGTCTGCCCGGCAAGCTGCAACCCGCACGATCACGGTCAGGCGATCGTCATAAAAACGCCATCGCGCTTTATCGAAGGGTAACTTTTTCCTGATATCCGACTGCTGCCAGAAAACAGCAGTTGAGGGACGCATGTTCATCCAGTCGCGGAAAATGACGAAAAGACGAGCGACGATCGGTGTGCCCTTGTGCCTGTTCAACCGGCACAGGCCGGACCGGCGCGCGGCGAAATGGGATGGCACCCAATATGTCAGCTATTGCAAGGACTGCAGCCGGCACATCCGCCGCAAGGCCCGCAACGACTGGCGGCGAGCCCCGGCGAAAGCCTGACGCAATCTGATACTATCCAGCGCTTGTCAGGCTGACGAACACGTCTTCAAGATCGGGTTCGCGGGTCGTCACATCGACGATGGCAAACCCTTCACCCTGCAGCAGGGCCAGAACCTCCCCGGCATTTATGCGATCCCGATCGAACGTCACTTCGATCGAACGCTCGCCCACGTTGGCGCATTTCAGGAACGCGGGATGCTCGGGCAATGCGTCGATCTCGCGGTCGAGCGTCAGCACAACGATCTTTTCGCGCGCCATTTCCACCAGTTCGCGCGTCGGCTTGTTGGCGATCAGCTTGCCGTGGTTGATGATCGCGATCCGGTCACACAGCTCCTCAGCCTCTTCGAGATAATGCGTCGTCAGCACCACTGTTACGCCTTCGGCATTCATTTCCTGCACAAGTTCCCAAAGCTGACGCCGCAGTTCCACATCAACACCGGCAGTCGGCTCATCCAGAACCAGAACCGGGGGCGCATGGACCAGCGCCTTGGCGATCAGCAGCCGTCGCTTCATCCCGCCTGAAAGCGTGCGCGCATAGGCATTGGCCTTGTCTTCAAGGTGAACGGCCCGCAAGAGCTCCATGCTGCGCCGCATTGCCCTGGGCACGCCATACAGACCGGCCTGATTGTCCAGCACTTCAACCGGCGTGAAAAACGGATCGAACACGATTTCCTGCGGCACGATGCCGATCGCGCGCTTGGCGTTTCGCATATCGTGATCGATATCGAAGCCCCAGATACTGGCCGAGCCGGACGTTTTCCTGACCAGTCCGGCCAGGATGTTTATCAACGTGGATTTCCCTGCTCCGTTCGGGCCAAGCAGCCCGAAAATGCCACCTTGCGGGACATCAAAACTGACACCCTCAAGCGCCAGCTTGCCCGGCTCGTCACCATGGCCGGAATATCGCTTGACGACGTCCTTGATCGAAATTGCTGGAATATCATTCATGGCGCCTGCACATGCGGCAGGATGATCGCAGGGTAAAGTGCCGACGCGCATAACCGCGTGTGAATTTTGCGCGCATGGTCAGGCGGCACGAACTGGCCCGCTCGATCGGTCCGCGCCCATGACCCCGGCACGCGGTGGCGCGTATTCGCGCTGGAAATGCACTGAAACGGTTGGTAAGGCGCGCTGCATGAGCAACGTGCCCGAAACCGTTTACACCGATTCTGTCCGCGTAAAGTGTGACGGCTCAACCGACATTCGCACCACCGGGGACTATAAGCCCTCCGCGCTTGGCCACCCGCGTGTCTGGCTGGAGATCGACGAACATGGCTTCGTCGATTGCGGCTATTGCGACCGGCGCTTCATCCTGCGCGGCGGCCCGGCAGACGATGGCGACAAAACGCAGGCTGCCTGACAAACAACTGGCGGGGCGGCGCTGACCGTCTATATCGGCAGACATGACAACACTTTCCGATCCCCGTTCGCTGATCTATCGCGCCGGACAGCTCAGCCCCGATGAAGCACAGGCGCTGGCCCGTTCCACCCTTGGCACATGCGATGACGGCGAACTGTTCATGCAGTTCAGCGCCAGCGAAAGTTTCGGCTTTGATGATGGCAGGCTGAAAACGGCGGACTATTCGCGCGATGCCGGGTTCGGCCTGCGCGGTGTTTCGGGCGAGACGACCGGCTTTGCCCATGCCAACGAGATTTCCGCCGCCGCGATCCGGCGCGCAGGAGAAACGCTGCAATTGCTCGATCCGGCAACAGGGCAGGCCGCGCCCGCGCCCCGGCTCAACAATCGCCACCTTTATACCGATGCATCGCCGCTCGATGCGGTGCCGTTTGCGGACAAGGTGAAACTGCTGGAAACCATAGACGCCGCCGCGCGCGCGCGCGATCCGCGGGTGTCGCAAGTCAGCGCCAGCATCTCTGGCAGCTGGTCGGTGATCGAAATCGTGCGCGCAGACGGGTTTGTCGCCACCGACGTCCGCCCGCTGGTGCGCCTTAACGTCAGCATCGTTGCGGAAAGCAACGGCCGGCGCGAAACCGGCTCGTTCGGCATGGGCGGGCGCTGGCTGTATGACCGGTTGTTCGAACCGCAAAGCTGGAACCGCGCGATTGACACGGCTCTCGCCCAGGCGCTGGCCAACCTTGAAAGCGTCGAGGCTCCGGCTGGCGAAATGACCGTGCTGCTTGGCCCCGGCTGGCCGGGCGTGATCCTGCATGAAGCGGTGGGCCACGGGCTGGAAGGCGATTTCAACCGCAAGGGCACCAGCGCCTTTTCCGGCCGCATTGGTGAGCGTGTCGGCGCTCCGGGTGTAACCGTGGTCGATGACGGATCCATCACCGAACGGCGCGGTTCGCTCTCGATTGACGATGAAGGCACGCCAACGGGTGAGACGGTGCTGATCGAAGACGGCATTCTCAAGGGTTATATGCAAGATCGCCTCAATGCCCGGCTGATGGGTGTCGAACCGACCGGGAACGGGCGCCGCGAAGATTATGCCCATGCGCCGATGCCACGCATGACCAACACGTTCATGCGCGGCGGCAACGATGATCCGGGCGAGCTGCTTTCGCGAGTGAAGAACGGCATTTTCGCCAAGAGCTTCGGCGGCGGACAAGTCGATATCGTATCAGGCAAGTTCGTGTTTTCCTGCACCGAGGCCTATCGCGTCGAAAACGGCAAGCTGGGCGCGCCGATCAAGGGCGCAACGCTGATCGGAGACGGGCCAAGCGTGCTGACGCGCGTGACCGGGATCGGCAACGATATGGCGCTGGATGAAGGCATCGGCGTTTGCGGCAAAGGCGGACAAAGCGTTCCTGCCGGTGTTGGCCAGCCAACATTGCTGATCGACGGGCTGACCGTGGGCGGAACGGCCTGACACATCACTCATCCGCCGTTCATGTTGCGGTGATAGGCTCCCCCGATCAGATATGGGAGACGTGACAATGAAACGGATCGTATTCGCGCTCGCCACCGCAGCAGCCTTGCTGAGCGCACCTGCAGTGCAAGCAGGCACCCGGCTAAGCGGTGAGGAAAAGCTGGCAAAGCTGCTTGAAGGCCGCGTCGCCGGAGAGCCTGTCAACTGTATCAACACATACAACACCCGCAGCGCCCGGATCATCGACAAGACGGCCATTGTCTATGAACAGGGCAGCACGATTTATGTGAACCGCACGACCAACCCGCGCACGCTTGACGATGGCGATGTGATGGTGACCAAGCTGCACTCAAGCCGGCTGTGCAATGTCGATACCGTGCATCTGCGCGATCAGTCGCACTTCATGCCATCGGGTTTCGTCGGGCTTGATACGTTCGTACCCTATCGCAAGGCCACGCAGGCGCACTAAGCCAGATGGCCGCAGCGCACAGGCACTGGGCCGCGGACCTGCTGCATTTCTGGTTCCATACACTGGGACCGGCGGACTGGTTCAGCCGGAACGACGCTGTCGATGCTGAACTCAAACGGCGGTTCGGGCGGATGCTGATCGCACTGGGCAGGCAAAAACCCGGTCGCTTCCTGACAGACGCAAACAGCGCGCGCGCCGCGATCGTGTTGTTCGATCAGTGCTCGCGCAACCTGTTTCGCGATTCGCCGATGGCATTTGCAAACGATCCGCTCGCCCTCGCCATTTGCAAAGGCGCGCTCGGCAGGGGTTGGCACGTCGGCCTGTCAAAAGCCGGGAAACAGTTCCTTTATCTGCCCTTGATGCACAGCGAGGATATCAGCGATCAACGCCTCTCCATGCGGCTGTTCACCGCGCTTGGCGATACCACCGTCAGAGACTTCGCTTTCGCACACTATGAAGTGATCGCGCGCCACGGGCGATACCCGCATCGCAACGCCGCGCTTGGCCGTGTCACGACACCGGCCGAACAGCGCTCTCTCGATGCAGGGTTTGGCTGGTAGGCACAAAGGCGGCCCGCCTGCTTTGGGCCTCTGTGTCAGGCCTGTGCCAGCCTCACTCCCACTCGATTGTTTCTCCAAGAGTTAAGTTGTTGGAATATATAGCAAAAAAATATTTTTTCGGGACGTATGCCGAAGCAAAGTCCGTCAGGATCCTATCCTGTTGTTTTTGAAACCTTATTTTGAAGCCAT
>CAMYJW010000016.1 GCA_947258815.1 uncultured Sphingomonadaceae bacterium | reverse complement strand
TCGCCAAGCTCAAATGCTCGCGCCGCCTCGCAACCCGATACGACAAAACCTCAGCAAGCTATCTGGGCTTCATACACATCGCCGCCGCACGCCTCTGGACCAATCAGTTTGTCAACAGGGCCTAGGTAGCAATCGTTTAGCTTGAAAAGCCCAACTGTCCGTGGTTTTCAAGTTATCAGAATGGTCCTATTTGCGTACTTATGAACGACACTCAATTTACTTTACCGGAGGACTTCTTCGACTTCGAAGGCGAGCGGCCCGAAGAGTGGTCCGATCATCCTGATGTCCGTGCCGCAGTTGAGTGGCTACGTGGGCGACTCCCGGAGGCTGAGTGGCGCGAGCGACGCCTAGCGGCCGCTCAGCGACTTTATGCCTTGGTCATCCATGGGGCCGAGCCAGGCACTTCCGGGCGGTTCTTCGATCCACGCGACAGCTTTGCTTGGCACCTTTTTCTCGCAGAGGCCTATGTTGATCATATCTGGAATTACGACCCCATGTTCGGATCTCGCGTCGTACCAGTGTTCGCCGCGATCGGCCGTAACCTTGATCTGTTGCGTGAGATCGTCGGCGTGGAGGCGCGCATTGACCGGATGATCCAAGCCGAGCGCGCACAGCCTAACGGTCCATTCTTCGAGCTACTCGTTGCGGCTGCATATGCACGGGCAGGCGGCGAAGTACGGTTCGTACCGGAACAGCGCGGCGGTGCCCGCAGACATGACATGGACGTGGGCCTCAATGGTCGCAGCTATGCGGTAGAATGTAAGCGCATGGAGACGAGCGATTACGGCGAGAGCGAAAGGACTCGGGCACGCGCTTTGTGGGGCCCAAGCGCTGCATTTCTTAAGAGCATTCTTTGCAGCACTTTTGCACAAGTCGAATTTCTTGCCCCGCTCGCCGATGTTCCGGACGACTATCTCACTCAGAAGACCAAGGCCTGGCAGCTAGCGCCCTCGCGCGAGTTCGAGTGGGAGGATGCCCTCGGGCGTGGCAGCATTGCGGCGCTTGAACTCGGTCCATTGCAGGACGTGCTCAAAGATCACTTGGTCCTCACCGGTAGTACACGGATTATTGAGTTGCTGACCGGGCGGTACAAGCGGCACCAAAGTATGGTCAGCAGTATGCGCATCAAACCAGCGGAGAATCCGCGCTACGCTGCCGAATGTGACTATGCCACGATTCTAGAATGGACACCGCTAGCGGACGCCTCAATATCGGGGCGGGCGCGGGACGTGTTGCGCAAGGTAGCCGATGGCACTGGGCAATTGCCGCTTGATCGCCCAGGGGTAGTTCACGTCGGCTTTGAAGCTGTTGAAGGGGATGCTGTTGAGGAGCTTCGGCACCAGCGCATTGTCGCGTCCATGCGCGACTTTGATCCCGGCGAGACCCCGCTTGAGTATGTCTACTCGCATTTCCTTGCGCCCGAGAGTCCACCTGACCAGAGCTGGGCCTTCGACGAGACTACCGACTTTCGGTCGATCAAACCAACGGGACCGCCGCCGCTCTTGCAGCCTTTCCTCGTGCTAGAACCCGAGGCTGCTCAGCGGGTGGGTGGACACTGGCAGTAGAATAACTCGTCCTGACCCACCATCACGAAGTTTATACCCGGGCAATCGTTCTTTGGCCTTAATTCTCCGATTGGACTGCCGCGCATCAGCGATAGGTTACGAAGGCATTGGTTCGTGCCTGATATAGGATGATCTGCTTCGTCTATACGGGTTCAACCGGCGTAGACGCTGCCTGGACCGATAGATGATGCTGTATCGTCGAGCCGATTTTCTTTTCTGTTGAGGACGTTCCGCTGAGAGGTTGCTTCCTATCGCACTTCGACATGTGTCAGCATGACGGCACATGCATCGAGATCCCTCATCGCATAGACGATGATCTTGGTGCCGAGCACGCGGAACTGTGGTCCGCTGCCGTCTATCCGCTTGCGCTCCAAGGTAGATTTTCCGATGCCGAGGTAGTTTGCGGCGGCGGCGGTACGCAGGTAGCCCTTGTCTGCTTCGAGCGACTGACCCGTACGGTCCCGGCGCATTAACAGTGTCTACCAGTCGGAGATAGGTTTCGAATTCTCCATCCCGCGCCTTTCTCACGACCCAGTCGATGACCCAGTTTAGACGTTCTATCGCGGCAGCATTCTCCTTCGCGAACCTTCCCCATTCGGCTATGGCAGCATCATATTGGGGCCGGTATTTTGCGCCCCATTCTTCAAGCTCCTTCACATGACGCATCGACGCTTCGTTGAGTTGAGTGCGGAATTCGGCGCGAGTGATCGGACGCTTGGCATCAGCGCCTTTTTCAATTGCCTCGCCGTTTCGGGTATCCTGAGCCGACGTCGTTGCGGCTGTCTCTTGGGGTGAATCGAAGGGCGTGTGCTCGTCAGTCTGCCACGCTTCCAACTCATTTCGAAAATCGGCCAACGTCTGCGGAAAGTTGTGGAACTCGTAGACGCGTCGATATGCCCCGAACTCCTTGCTGGTCCAAGCATCGCCAAACTTCGTGCGTCCGACACGATCGAGGACGTCGCAGATAAAGATCATCCTCTTGTTGCTTTTGGGCCACGTTGAACGCTGCCGACAGGAGGAAGAAAGCACGCGTTCCATATTGAGGGCGGCACGCACCTTCCGGAGGGTCTTCGCGTAAGTCGGTTTGAATGGATTGGCCATCAGCGGGTGGCCTCCGGTCGCATCAAGTTTGATAGTGAAGAACTACTCCGAACCACCTTCATGACATGTTCGTCCCATGCTTCAAGCGCGGCCCGCTTCTCGTCCTCAAAGCGATAGACATGATAAACGCCAGCAATACCGGATCGCGTACCAGAAGTGTGATTAAGAATT
Source organism: uncultured Sphingomonadaceae bacterium (assembly GCA_947258815.1). Classification (GTDB taxonomy): domain Bacteria; phylum Pseudomonadota; class Alphaproteobacteria; order Sphingomonadales; family Sphingomonadaceae; genus Novosphingobium. Next base: position 49,096 of record CAMYJW010000016.1, on the reverse strand, counting down.
GCCTCTGATACTTCCAGCGGAATGCCGAGACGCTGACAGCCACTGGCGATGGTCCGCCGCAAATCATGGAGGCGCCATGGATCAAGATTGAGGGATTCTAATTCTTCGTCACAAGCGCCGGCGTTGGCGGCTTCGCTGCGCATAATGGAGAGCATTGATTCGTCCAGCCGCCGCTTGATTTTTGAAAATCCCGAAACTGCTGTTTCACCGGTGGTGGTAAATACTAACTTGGCCTTGCTGTTGACCTTGGGCAGACCTTTGAGAATTGAAACAGCTTGAGGAGCAAGCGGCACTAAGTTGGACTCACCGTTCTTTGAGCGCTCCGATGGCAAGAGCCACTGCTTTTTGGAAAGATCCAACTCCGGCCAGCACATACCGCCAACTTCGTCGCGCCGCTGCCCGGTTAAGATCAATAATTGAATGATCGGGCCAAATGGCCATCCAAGGTCACTTGCGGCCATCCAAAGCAAGCGTAATTCGACATCCTTCAGCGCTCTATCGCGCGCCTCAAGCTTCGCGGGCGGCTTCATGTACTGCATTGGTGATGCGGAAATGACATGCTTTTCCACGGCCCAGCCGAACATCACTCGCAATGCCTTGTAAGCCTTAATAGCTGCGCTATCGCCGCGCTCCTGAACCCTCTCAATCACTTCGATAATCTCGGCAGGCCGGATCGAAGGTAGAGGCTTGTCCTTGAAATGGGGCTTGAGGTCTCGGTGAAAAATGCTTTCTGTGTCACGCCAAGTCCTCGGCTGTTTCACCTTAGCATATTTCTCAATGAACCGGTCGGCGAAGGTGACAAATGCGAGCTTGGTAGCCACAGATTCTGCTTCGGCTGATGCGCGTTGCCGTTCTTGCTCGTTTCTCAAGCGTTCTTTCTCTGCATCGAAAGGGTCGATCTTTCGTCGAACCTGCTCAAGGAGTTCCCTTGCACGGTCGCGGGCACCATCCGGCGTCCAGGGCGAGCCGTGTTTCCCGATGGTAACTCGTCGAGTGGGAGAACCGCGACCGCCTATACGATATTGCAGGATGTAAGATCGAACACCCTTTTCAGTCACCATGAGGCCAAAACCTTTGACCTCCTCATCCCAAAGATATTCGCGTCGCCTACTGCCCTGTGGAGGCACAGGTACGGCGTCTACCGAGCGCTTAGTGATCTTGCCTGTTCCCATAAGTCACCGTCTGGATAAGCACCCGATTATCACCGTAGTGGTAATGCACGATGTTGGAAAGCGACGTATGAGGACGAATGGTAAAAAATTTACCTCTAAAATAGAGGGTTATGATTAGGTGTGACGGCATCCGGCGAAATATAGCAGAGACCTGTCACGCCGGAGGTCGCGGGTTCGAGTCCCGTCACTCGCGCCATTTTTCGCGCTTCGCTTGGGTTTTCAGACAGTTTTGCAGATGGTGCGGGCGCATCCGATATGCGCGTTGGGTGCTATTCGCCCGGTTCGGGCGCGCTCCATTTGCCGGTTTCCATCCAGATCAGGAATCGCCGCAAGGGCAGCAGCCAGACAAGGCCGAGCAAAATATAGACGGGTGCCTGCGCCAGTCCGTGCCAGCCGGAGATGAGCGGCGCGATATAGTGCGCGACAAGCATGCCATAGAAGAGAAGCGCGACGAACAGGCCAAGGACGCCCAGCGGAATGCGTAGGGAAGGTTGCTCGCGCATCAGGTGTCTCTTTCGTATGCCCGTGTCGGTGTAACGATCATGTGCAGTTTCCGATCGTGCGGTTCAAGCGGCAAGGCGTCAACCAGCTGACAGTCCCAGGCCAGGCCGATTGCAAGTGCATCGGGATTGGTGGCCAGCCAGCGGTCATAATGGCCCATGCCCTGACCGATTCTGTCGCATTGCGCGGTAAACCCGATCAGGGGCACGATCACCGCATCGGGAACGACAGGCGCGTTTTCGCTGCGCGGCTGGATATGTCCGAACGGGCCGGTTTCGAAACCTTCATCATCGTATGGGTCCGGCCAGGTGCGGAATGTCATCCCGGCGGCGCGGTCTGCAAACCACGGCAAGGCCAGCGGATGCCCGTTTTCATGAAACCACCGCGCATAGGCCAGCGTTGGCGCTTCGGCGGAAACGGCACTGTAAAGGCCGATGGTTGCCTGTTCGCCGAGCCGGGCGACAGCCGACGATGGCGGGCGCCTGAACATCAGCGCGCGCATCGAATCGGGCAGTGCGGATACATGGTCCTGTCGCAGCGATCGCAGGCGCTTGCGCAAGGCTGACTTGTCTTCCACGCATGCTCCCATGGATTGTCGGTGGTCAGGGTGGCGGGCCCACCATGGGTCGTTTGCCTAGAAATCCTCTGACGCCTTCACGTCAGGTGGGCACCATATGCATCGGCCCCCAATGCGAAAAAGTGGACCGAACAGGGACAGTTCCCAGGATTTTGCTTATAGCCTCAGGGATGTTCGAACGGCTCGTGCCGGGCAGAACCCGCCGAAACGCTATTTAGGCGTTGTCGGCCTGACCCTCAAGGCGTGCGGCGAGATTTTCCAGTTTTACCGCAATTGCGTCAAGGTGGCTGACGATTTCCTGGGAGATGCCAGGTTCTTCGCGAACCGCAGGGGGCGGGGCGGGCGCGGCGCATTCTTTGCGCGCGTCATGCAGTTCATCGGCAAGCATGAGAGCGGCGTAAAGCAGTACGCGTGGTTCGCTGAGCGTTGCCGCGTCCTGCGTGTCCATAATCTTGGTGTCGATCATCTTGCCAAGCGCGGAAACGTGCGCTTCCTCGCCTGGCGCACAGGCGACAACGAAATTGCGCCCGCCCACCGTGAGCCTGACGTTAGCCATCACCGAAGTTCATCGATCAGCGCGTCCAGATCGGAGAGCGCATGCGCGACGGACGCTTTGAGCCGGTGATGGCGTTCCTTCAGGCCGCCATCGTCGTTTGCCGTTTTGCCGGCGGCATTCTCGATACGGGCAAGGGCTGCATCGATCCTGCCGAGGGCAACTGACACAGCATTGATTGTCGATCCCTCTTCCATGCCCTTTGGCTAGCGCAAAATCGCCTCAACGCAAAGTCTTGGCGGTTACACTTGTCAACAAGCACGCACTGTATGGCCTTGCGGGGCCGCATGGCTGCGGGTGCCAGCCTTGACGGGGCGCTTGCTCTGCCTAAAGGAAGCCCCAACTCGATTCGCCTTTACTTTAATCGCTTCCGGAGCATTCGATGAGCCCAGACCCCGCCCGCATGGCGCCCATGGCCAATGCCATCCGCGCCCTTTCGATGGACGCGGTGCAGGCTGCCAACAGTGGCCATCCCGGAATGCCGATGGGCATGGCCGATGTGGCGACCGTGCTGTATTCAAAATTCCTGAAGTTCGATCCGGCCTCTCCCCATTGGGCAGACCGGGATCGTTTCGTGCTTTCGGCCGGTCATGGCTCGATGCTGATTTACGCCCTGTTGCACCTTAGCGGATATGAAGCGCCGACGATGGACGATATCCGCAATTTCCGGCAGCTTGGCTCGCCGTGTGCGGGGCATCCTGAGAATTTCCTGCTCGATGGCGTGGAATGCACCACCGGGCCGCTGGGGCAGGGGCTGGCCATGGCTGTCGGCATGGCCATTGCCGAGCGGCATCTCAATGCGGACTTCGGCGATGGACTGGTCGATCACCGCACATGGGTGATCGCTGGCGACGGGTGCCTGATGGAAGGCATCAATCACGAAGCGATCGGCCTTGCCGGTCATCTTGGGCTGTCGCGGCTCAACGTGTTGTGGGACGATAACCGCATCACGATTGATGGCAGCACCGATCTTTCCACCAGCGAAGATATTCCGGCGCGCTTTCAGGCGGCTGGCTGGCACACGGTTTCGTGCGACGGACACGATTTTGCCGATATCGAACGCGCGCTGGCCGAAGCGGCTGCGGCTGACAAGCCGACGCTGGTTGCCTGCCGCACGGTGATCGGCAAAGGCGCGCCGACCAAAAGCGGCACCAGCGGTGTGCATGGCGCGCCGCTTGGCGATGAGGAAATCGCGGGCGCGCGCGCGGCGATCGGCTGGAGCGCGGAGCCGTTCGTCATTCCTGATAACATTCTGGCCGACTGGCGTGGTCTGGCCCATCGCGGCGAAGGCGAACATGCGGCCTGGACCTCGCGGCTTCACGCCGATCCGCGCCGCGCCGAGTTTGAACAGCGCATGGCAGGGGACGTGGTGCAGAGCGATGCGCTGAGCAACTATATCGATGGCTTGCTTGCGGAACCCGCCAAGGTTGCAACGCGCAAGGCCAGCGAAATGGCACTGGGCGTGCTTACCGAAGCGATTCCCGATCTGATTGGCGGCTCGGCCGATCTTACCGGATCGAACAACACCAAGACCAAGGCGACCGAGCCGTTCCGTCCGGGCAGCTATGACGGGCGCTATATCTATTACGGCATTCGCGAATTTGGCATGGCCGCGGCGATGAACGGCATGGCGCTGCATGGCGGCGTGATCCCTTATGGCGGCACGTTCATGGTGTTTACCGACTATTGCCGCCCCGCGATCCGGCTGTCTGCCTTGCAGCAGACCCGCGCGATTTACGTGATGACCCACGATTCGATCGGTCTGGGTGAAGACGGGCCGACTCATCAGCCGGTCGAGCACCTCCAAAGCCTGCGCGCGATGCCCAATGTTCTGGTTATGCGGCCTGCCGATGTGATCGAAACGGCGGAATGCTGGGAACTGGCGGTCGAACAGAAGAACCGGCCTTCGATCCTGGCGCTGAGCCGTCAGGGGCTGCCGCAGCTGAGGCTTGAAAAGGTTGCCGGCAATGGGTGTGCCAAAGGCGCGTATCGCCTGAAAGCGGCAGACGCCGCGCGCAAGGTGATCCTGATCGCCACGGGTTCCGAAGTTTCGCTGGCGATGGATGTTGCGGGTGAACTGGAAAGCAAGGGTATCGGCGCCGATGTCGTCTCGATGCCTTGTGCCGAGCTGTTCGATGAACAGGATGCGGCCTATCGCGAAGATATTCTGCCGGACGATGCGACTTTGCGCGTATCGATAGAAGCAGGCGTGACGATGGGATGGGAACGCTACACGGGAACGGATGGGCTGAATATTGGCCTGGACAGGTTCGGTGCATCGGCACCGGCCGGAGATCTGTTTGAACGCTTCGGCTTTACGGTCGATGCGATTGTCCCACAGGTAATGAGTAAAATCAGCAGCTAATCAGGAGAAATTCTCATGGCAACCAAGGTTGCGATCAACGGTTTCGGACGTATCGGGCGGCTTGTGGCCCGCGCCATTCTGGAGCGCCCCGATTGCGGGCTCGATCTGGTTTCGATCAACGATCTGGCGGATGCCAAGGACAATGCGCTGCTGTTCAAATACGATTCCACCCATGGCCGTTTCCCCGGCGAAGTGACGTCGGACGGTGACAGCATCACTGTTAACGGCAAGACGATCACGGTGACCAAGGAACGTGATCCCGGCAAATTGCCGCATGCGGCGCAGGGCATTGATATCGTTCTGGAATGCACCGGATTTTTCCAGTCGAAGGAAGCCAGTCAGCCGCATCTCGATGCCGGAGCCAAGCGCGTTCTGATTTCAGCACCGGCCAAGGGCGTCGACAACACGGTGGTTTTCGGCGTCAATCACGATACGCTGACAGCCGATCACATCGTTGTCTCAAACGCCAGTTGCACCACCAACTGCCTCGCGCCGATTGCCAAGGTCTGCCACGAACTCGTGGGCATTGAGCGTGGCTACATGACCACGATCCACAGCTACACCAACGATCAGCGCATTCTTGATCAGATGCATTCGGATATGCGCCGCGCCCGCGCCGGTGCCTCCAACATGATCCCGACAAGCACTGGCGCTGCCCGTGCGGTTGGTCTTGTGCTTCCCGAACTGAACGGCAAGCTGGACGGTATCTCGATCCGCGTGCCCACACCCAATGTCAGCCTTGTCGATCTGACGTTCGTTCCCGGCCGCGATACCACCGCCGAAGAACTCAACGCCGCGCTCAAGGCCACCGCCGAAGGCGCGATGAAGGGTGTGCTGGACTATACTGAAGAGCCGCTTGTCTCATCGGATTTCAATCATCATCCGGCCAGTTCAACTGTCGACAGCCGCGAAACTTCGGTCATGGAAGGCAAACTGGCGCGCGTCGTTTCGTGGTATGACAACGAATGGGGCTTTTCCAACCGCATGATCGATACTGCGGCCAAGATGGCCAGCTTCCTGTAAGCGGAGGGCGCGGTGACCGGTCGGCTGGCGGGAATAGCGCGGCACGATCGGCCGCGCGGTCCGATGGAGGAACTCGCTGCCGTGGCGGTTACACGCGCGGCGGGCGTTTCGGGCGATGTGCGCGGCACGGTTCGTGCGGGTAAAGCGCCCAGACGTCAGATTTCGCTGATCGAGGCGGAAAGCTGGAACGCGGCGATGGCCGATCTGGGGCTTGGCGGCGATAATGCGCTGGCGTGGTCTGCGCGGCGCGCCAATCTTCTGGTCGAAGGGCTGCGCCTCCCGCGTGCGCCGGGCGCGGTTATTGCCATCGGCGCGTCGCTGCGGATCGCGGTGACGATGGAATGCGATCCGTGTCAGCGGATGGACGAGATCAGGCCCGGCCTGAAAACCGCGCTGGCGCCTGAATGGCGTGGCGGCGTGCTGGGAACGGTTCTGGATGACGGCGAGATTGCCGTCGGTGACGAGGTTAGGATTGAGCAATGAGCGCATTTCGCACGCTGGATGATCTGCCGGAAGACCTGACCGGCAAAGTGGCGCTGGTCCGCGTCGATCTCAACTTGCCGATGAGCGGTGGCGATGTGACCGACAGCACGCGCATCCGCGCGGCGGCACCCACGATTCTCGAACTGTCCGGCAAAGGCGCGAAAGTGCTGCTGCTGGCCCATTTCGGGCGGCCAAAGGGTGAGCGCTCGTCAACGTTGTCGCTCTCGATGGTTATCGGTGCGGTTGAGGCGGTGCTTGAAAAGGAAGTGATGTTCATCCCCGAAATTGCCGGGCCCGTTGCCATGCAGGCCATCGGCATCCTGCGGCCCGGCGACATTGGCGTTCTGGAAAATACGCGGTTCTGGAAAGGCGAAGAGGCCAACGATGCCGATTTCGCAAAAGGCATTGCGGAACTGGGCGATATCTTCGTCAACGATGCATTTTCGGCCGCGCACCGCGCCCATGCGACGACATTCGGGCTGGCGAAAGCGCTGCCCGCTTATGCGGGGCGTTCAATGCAGGCGGAACTTGAAGCGCTGGACAAGGCGCTGGGCACGCCGGAAAAGCCGGTGGCCGCGGTTGTCGGCGGGGCCAAGGTTTCGTCCAAGCTCGATGTTCTCAAGCACCTTGTCGGGCAGGTCGATCACCTGATTATCGGCGGCGGCATGGCCAACACGTTTCTTGCAGCGAAAGGCGTCGATGTCGGCAAATCGTTGTGCGAGCATGAACTGGCGGACACCGCGAACGCTATTCTGGCAACCGCCGAAGCGGCGGGCTGCACGGTCCATCTGCCTTATGAAGTGGTCGTCTCGAAAGAATTTGCGGCCAATCCGGCCAGCTTGCGGACCTGCAATGTGCATGAAGTCGCCGTTGATGAGATGATTCTCGATGCCGGGCCTGCTGCGGTTGAAGCGCTGTCCGATGTGCTGAAAACCTGTCGCACGCTGGTGTGGAACGGGCCGATGGGCGCATTCGAGATGGAACCGTTCGATGCAGCTACCGTGACGCTCGCAAAAACCGCCGCTGCGCTAACCAGCGAAGGTTCGCTGGTTTCGGTTGCAGGGGGCGGGGATACCGTTGCCGCGCTGAACCATGCCGGCGTGGCCGCGCAGTTCAGCTACATTTCAACCGCTGGCGGCGCTTTCCTTGAATGGATGGAAGGCAAGGAACTGCCCGGCGTAGCGGCGCTTTCGGCCTGATCAGATGATCGATATTGCCGCCATCGATCATGTGGTCTTCCGGGTGAAGGACATGGCGGCGATGATCCGGTTCTATCGCGATGTGCTGGGCGCCAGGGTTGAACGCGAGGTGCCCGAGTTTGATCTGGTGCAGCTGCGCGCGGGCACTTCGCTGATTGATCTGGTTGATGTTGAAGGCAAAATCGGTCGTGCGGGCGGCGGCGCGCCGGGCGAGGGCGGGCACAATGTCGATCATGTCTGTTTTCGTGTGCTGCCATGGGATGGCGAAGCGATCATTGCGCATCTGGCTGCGCATGGCATCCGCGACACTGAAATCAGCACGCGATATGGCGCGGAAGGGTTCGGGCCGAGTATCTATCTCAGCGACCCGGAAGGCAACGCGCTTGAGCTGAAAGGCCCGCCGCCGCAAGACTGATTGTCTGGTTCGGGAAAAGCCTAGGCGGCGTGGACAAATTCCCTGTGGTCACGGCCAGACGAGAAACCGCCAGTTCAAGAAGCGAAGACGCGGGACATGCTGTGCATATTCAAGGATGAGCGACGCGCAAATGGCGGTTTCTCGTCTGGCCCCTGCGGGGTTTGGTCCAAATCCACCCTCGCGGCGTTGCCTGCACTTGAAAATAAGGGATATTTCCTTCGCACAGGCGCCTTGCGAGGCCGAATTTGGGCCAAACCGTGATCCACAGGGAATTTGCCCACGCCGCCTAACAGTATTCGTTACCGCAGTTGCGAAGAGAATGGCAGGGCGCTAAGCATCCGGTCAGCTTCAGACAACACGGGAATGGTTTCATGCAGACTTCCGAAATGACCGCCAAGATCGCCGAAGGAAACGGTTTTATCGCTGCGCTGGACCAGAGCGGCGGCTCCACGCCCAAAGCCCTCAAAGGCTATGGCGTTGAAGACGATGCGTGGAACGGCGATGAAGAGATGTTCGCGCTTATCCATCAGATGCGCAGCCGCATCATCACCTCGCCATCGTTCAGCAATGGCAAAGTGATCGGCGCGATTCTGTTCGAACGCACGATGGATGGCGAAGTCGATGGCAAGCCGACACCGCAGGCGTTGATCGATCGCGGCGTGGTGCCGTTCATCAAGATCGACAAGGGCCTGGAAGACGAAGCCAACGGCGTGCAGATGATGAAGCCGATGCCGGAACTCGATGCCTTGCTGACCCGCGCCAAGGGGCTGGGCGTGTTCGGCACGAAAGAGCGTTCGGTGATCCATTCTGCTAACGCTGATGGCATTGCCGCGATCGTCGCGCAGCAGTTCGAAGTGGGCAAGCAAGTGCTCAGCCACGGTATGATGCCGATGCTGGAGCCGGAAATTAACATCACAAGTGAAACCCGCGCTGAGTGTGACAAGATCATGCTGGCGGAAATTCTCAAGAATCTCGATGCGCTGCCGGAAGATCAGCAGGTGATGCTCAAGCTTTCGCTGCCGGTTGTGCCGGGCACGTTCGATCCGCTGGTCGATCACCCGCGCGTTCTGCGCGTTGTGGCGCTTTCGGGTGGTTACACCCGCCCCGAAGCCTGCGCCGAACTGGCCAAAAACCGGGGCATTATCGCCAGCTTCAGCCGCGCGCTTCTGCAGGATCTGCGCGCGTCGATGAGCGATGCGGAATTCGATGCGTCGCTGGGTTCCGCAATCGACGAAATTCACGCCGGTTCAACCGCCTGATCGCGCCGGGTGGCGGCAGTGTCTGAAATCGAGCGCGAACCATGTCAGCTCTATCTGATTTCGCCGCTCGATGTTGGTGGCGTGTTTCCTGAACGTCTGGCGCGCGCGCTTGATGTTATGGGGGCGGACAATCCGGTTTCGGCCTTCCAGTTCCGGGTGAAAGACACCGATCAGCACGAAGCGGCAGGACTGGCCGAGCCGCTTCAGGCGATCTGCGCGGCGCACGACGTTGCGTTTATCGTCAACGATTCGGTGAGTCTGGCTAAGCGGCTTGGCGCGGACGGCGTGCATCTTGGCCAGAGCGATGGCGATGTGCGCGAAGCACGCGATATACTGGGCCGCGAAGCGCAGATCGGCGTGACGTGTCACAACAGCCGCCATCTGGCGATGGAAGCGGGCGAGGCGGGGGCGGACTATGTCGCGTTCGGTGCCTTTTTTCCCACGCAGACCAAGGATGTCAGCCACCACGCCGGGCTGGACCTGCTTGAATGGTGGCAATCCATCTTCGAAATTCCGTGCGTTGCGATTGGCGGCGTTACCCCGGAAAACTGCGCACCCCTGATCAGGGCCGGTGCGGACTTTCTGGCAGTGTCCGGCGCGGTCTGGAACGGGGATGAAGCAGCCGCGGTTGAGGCGTTTGCGCGCGCACTCGAACCAGCGTGAACTTCTGCCTCAGCCCTTTTCGGAAACCACAATGGGTTCATATTCAGGATGAGGCCCCAGAAAGCTGATCGATAGCCCGGCAACGATTGAGGTTGGCACCGCGATCGTCAGAATCAGCTCGTATGAGCCGGTCTTGTCGAACAGCCAGCCCGCGATAACCGGGCCGATCCCGAAGACCACACCGAGCAAGCTGGACAGCACGCCGAAAATAGAACCGAAGCTGCGCATTCCGGCATATCGTGTGGTCAGATAGGCTCCCAGCTGGATTGCACCGCCAGAACCAAATCCGATGGTAAAGGCTCCAAACCCAAGCCAGGCGGCGGCTCCACCGCTGTTCAGGAGCAGGAAATAGCCTACGGCGGGGATCGACAAAACAACGGCCGGCAGGAATCTGCTGGCGATTCTGTCCGATAATAATCCAGTGACGATCTTCCCGGAAACGGATCCCAACCCCATGAGCGCGGCAAGGCTGGCGGCTGTTGTTCGGGTCGTTCCGCTTGACTCTATCAGCGGAACGATGTGCGTGCCGATGCTTGCCGCCATTGCCATCGACAGCGTAACCGAGAATGCGATCAGCCGCATCGACGGATCGCGCAGCGCCTGTTTGAGCGTAAGCCCGCCCGGCGTTGTTTTGGGCGTCTGGTCAGCGACGACAGCTTTGGTCGTGGCAGCCGCCGGTTCAGAGCGGCCATGGAAAAAGAGGAGCACGAAAAACAGGCTTGTTCCGCCCCAGCCAAGCCCGATCACCGCGTAGGCAATTCGCCAACCGTATTCCTCGATAAGCAGATTGGTCAGCGGAGGCGCGATGATCTGTGTCAGGGCGATCCCGCATAGAACCAGCCCGATGGCAAGCCCGCGCGACGCGTCGAACGCGTTCGATACCGCCGAGTTCCAGACCATCACCCGGATGAGCAGAGAGGCGATCGAATAGATCAGCCAGATAAACCACCACATCCAGCTTGCGCCGGTCATCAGGCTGAATACGGCAAACAGCGAGCCACTCAGGAAAACGCCGGGAATGGCGCATCGCCGGGCACCGAACCTGTCAACCAGCGCACCGGCAAACGGGGTAAGTGGCAGGCCAACCGCCGCGAAGACCAGCAACCCGGACGAGATCATGGCCCGCGACCAGCCAAAGGATTCTTCCAGCGGTTGCATGAACAAGCCGATGGTTGAAACGGGCACCGAACCGAAAGACATGCCGATCATGGCCGCGAGCACCAGAGTCCAGTTGGCGCGCCATTCCTGTAGTGCCGGGGATGCGTGCGGAACGGAGGCGGCAGTTGTGCTCAAATATTCGGTCCGATCTTCATTTTCCGCTTGTTCCGCAGAATGTTAAGGCGCGCTGATGCATCACCGCGCATCAGACGTCCAGCAATTCATTGTCCTTGCGGGCGACGGGGTGATGGGTTTCGAGCAGGTGTTTCACGATTCGGCAAGCACGGCTTTTGCGTGTGGCAGGTCTTCAGGCTCGTCAATATCGCGTTCCAAGCCCTGACTCAGGACTGTTTCAACTTTCAGGCCAAGGCGTTGCGCTTCGTTCCGGTGTTTTGCAAAACTGTCTGCCCCGAACGCAAATCTGAAATGAGCCGCAGCAGGAAGCGGCAGCGATATCGCATTGGTGCCAACCTCGTGGCGATCGGGCGCGATGGCGACGGTGTCGGACGGTGCGATGGTCAGCAGTTCCAGTTCGTGCGCGGTAACGCCCGGCAGGTCTGCGGCAACGATCAGCACCCTGTCAGGGCCATTTTCGCACACTGCGCCAAGTGCGGACTGGACGGCGGGATTGAGGCCCCGGCCCGGATCTTCCAGCAGCGGAATATCATCCGAAATACCATCGCGCGAGGGGCCGACCAGAAGAACGCGCGAAATCGTGCGCGCTTCCCGTGCCGCGCCGACAACGCGCGCCAGCATCGCGCTGACCAGCGCCGCGCGATCATCGGGGGGCAGCGCGCTGGCAAGGCGGCTCTTGCTGTCCGCCGTCGCCTTGATCGGGATGATCGCCCAGCAGCTCACGGAATTGCCGGTGCATCCGCCAGGTTGGTGAAGCGGATGCCTGCGCCGTCTGCCTTGTACGTCTTGTTCATGTAGATCAGGATCGAGGTCAGCGCCTCGGCGGCGGCCGAATTGTTGAGCGAGCCGCCGGAAAGGCCGCGCAAACCCATGCCGGGGCACAGATCGACGATGGTCTTGCGCGCTTCGATATCGTCGCTGAACACCAGAATGTCGCAATCGACCGGATCGTCGCTGTCCAGCAGGTGCGCGGAGACATTGTGAAATGCGGTCACGAACCGCACATCTTCGCCCAGCAGTGCCTTGGCTTCCAGCGCCGCGCATCCGGCATCGGGAAGCTGCACGCGCATGACTTTGGGAGGCACCAACGGCACCGTGGTATCGACGATTACCGCATCGCCGACTTTGTCACGGATAAGCGCCAGCGTGTCAGCCTGCGAAGCATAAGGCACGGTAACGATAACGATATCCTTGCCGGCGGCTGCGTCTTCATTGGCGGCAAAGCCCAGTTCGCCGACGTCCTTCGCCATCTCTTCCGCCACGCTTTGCGCCTTTTCCGCAGAGCGCGAGCCGATGGTGACGGCATGCCCTGCTTTGGCAAGCCTGCGCGCGATGCCTTTGCCCAGCGCGCCGGTGCCGCCGATTACCGCGATTGAAGCCATGAGCTGTCCTTCTTCTTGAAATTCTTTGTTGCGTGTTGTGCTGCAATGCCGATAGCCGCGTCGAACCAAGAGGCAAACCGATTTGTCGGCTGGTCAATGGGAAAGGGCGTGCGTTGGGCGAACACATACTGGCATTGTCGGGGGGGGTGGGCGGCGCCAAACTTGCTGCCGGGCTCGCTCAGGTGCTTTCTCCCGAACGGCTGACGATCGCGGTGAATACCGCGGATGATTTTGAACATCTTGGCCTGACGATCTGCCCGGATATCGATTCGGTCACCTACGCGCTCGCCGGGCTGAATGACGTGCAGCGCGGCTGGGGCGTGGCGGACGAAAGCTGGCAGGCGATGGAGATGCTGGGCCGGTTGGGCGAAGCGGACTGGTTCAATCTGGGTGATCGCGATCTGGCGATGCACATCGCGCGCAGCTGGCGTTTGCGCGAAGGTGCAAGTCTGTCGGACGTGACCGCGCGGCTGACAAACGAGCTGGGTATCGCGCACAGGGTTGTTCCGATGAGCGACGCGCCCGTGCGCACGCAGGTTCTGACCGGCGATGGCTGGATGGATTTTCAGCGCTATTTCGTGGCCGAACAATGCGAGCCGGCGTTGCGCGAAATCCGGTTTGCCGGGGTATCGGACGCAGCGCCATCGGAAGGGTTTCGGCAGGCGCTGGATCGCGAAGACCTGGCGGCAATCGTGATCTGCCCGTCCAATCCCTATCTCAGCGTCGATCCGATACTGGCGCTTGGCGGCCTGCGCGAAGCTCTGGCCGATTGCCGCGTGCCGGTGATCGCGGTTTCGCCGCTGGTGGGCGGAAAGTCGCTGAAAGGGCCGCTGTCGAAACTTCTGGATGAACTGGGCAAGCCCCAGGGCAATGCCGCGATTGCCGAACATTATCGCGGTCTGCTCGATCATCTCGTGATTGACACATCGGATGGTGAACAGGCCGAAGACCTGCGTTGCGAAACGCTTGCGGTTACGGTTTGCGACACGGTGATGCGCGGACCGGAAGATCGGGCGCGGCTTGCGCGCGATGTGCTTGCGGCTGCCGCAGCAACGCCGGGATAGTCGTGCGTTTGGCGGGTTACGCCAGAATAGCGATGCTTTCATGCACCCGGCCAACAAGTTCCGCCTGTCCGCGCACATGCAGCTTCGCATAGAGGCGCTTGGAATAGTTGCGCGCCGTTTCAAGCGTCAGCCCCAGTGTCCGGGCAGCCTCGGCGATTGACTGGCCGTCGCATAGCGCGATCGCAAGCTGGGCCTCGCGCGCAGGCAGATCGAACAGCTCGGCAAGGTGGACTGACCGGGATGCAGAGCGCGCGCGCGGGAAACGGCACAGCGCGATCATCGAGGCTGTTCCAGACACGGCATGGTCGTGTGCATCGGCGGGTGAAAGCAGCGCCTCGATGCGCGGGCTTTCTGACAGAACCACGGGCCGGGCGTGCCGCGCGCCGATCCCGGCCAGTTCGCTTGCGGATGTATCAAGAATGCGGCTGGCAGCCACGCGGATGTTTTGCAGGCGATGGCCCACCTGGGCGACAATTCCCGCCAGTTCCTGCAGTCTGGCCGCAGTTGCCGTCTCGATGGCCAGAATGCGCGCCTGTGTATCGAACGCGATCCAGCCTGTTCCGGCGCGGCGCAGCCCCTCGCTGGCAAGGATGGCATCGTTTCGCAGGCGATCTGTCGCGATCAGGCTTTGCGTGATTGCGGCGATATAGGGCGCCAGACTGGAAAGCAGCGCGCTGTCAGCCGCAGTGCAGGTTTTTCGGCGCGCCAGCATCAGCCATGCGCTGATTTCGGGATCCTCGGATACGCGCACGACCCGCTCATCGGCGATGCCCAGCCGTTCGATACCCTGCGCGCGTCGTCCACGGTAAGCCGGATCATGATCGGTAAACTCGGCGACACTGTACACGCGGCCCGGTCGCAGCCGGTTGCCCTGATAATCGATCAGCGTGGCAAGATTGTCGATACCGCGCTGGTGTGCCTGCCCGCGCAAGTCTTCGCCTGCGAAAAACGTGGTTGCTGGCGTTGAGGATGCGCCGGTTCTGCGCGCGGTCAGCCCGACATGGTCTGCGCCGGTCCGCCGCTGGAGGCGCGCAAGGAAAGTGGCAAAGCGCGGTTCTTCGTGCACGCCTTTGTGGAGCGGCAACAGCAGATCGGTCTCGTCTGAGCTGGTCAGGGCCATACCCTCCCATATGGGAGGTTTATGGAAATGTCATCCCTGTAAACCGGGCTGCACAGAACACGACAAGCACGGGATCACGCTGATGAAGACATTGACCCACCTCGAACGGCTTGAGGCAGAAAGCATTCATATCATCCGCGAAGTCGTGGCCGAGGCTGAAAATCCGGTGATGATGTATTCAGTGGGCAAGGACAGCGCGGTGATGCTGCATCTGGCGCGCAAGGCATTTTATCCGTCGCCCCCGCCGTTTCCGCTGCTGCATGTCGATACGACCTGGAAATTTCAGGAAATGTACAAGTTGCGCGATCGCATGGCGACCGAATCCGGCATGGAACTGCTTGTCTATCAGAACGAGGAAGCCCGCGCGAAAGGCATCAATCCGTTCGATCACGGCCCGCTGCACACCGATATGTGGAAGACCGAGGGTTTGAAACAGGCGCTTGATAAATGGGGCTTCGATGCCGCGTTCGGCGGTGCGCGCCGCGATGAGGAAAAAAGCCGCGCCAAGGAGCGAATTTTCTCTTTCCGCACTGCAAGCCATGGCTGGGACCCCAAGAACCAGCGGCCCGAACTGTGGAACCTTTACAACGCGCGCAAGAACAAGGGCGAAAGCATCCGCGTGTTCCCGATCTCTAACTGGACTGAGCTGGATGTGTGGCAATACATCCACCTGAACGACATCCCGATCGTTCCACTCTATTTCGCCGCGAAACGCCCGACGGTTGAGCGTGACGGCATGTTGCTGATGGTCGATGATGATCGCTTCCCGCTGGAACCCGGAGAAAAACCCGTCGAACGCTCGGTCCGCTTCCGCACGCTGGGCTGTTATCCGCTGACCGGCGCGGTTGAAAGCGGCGCGAAAACTCTGCCCGAAGTCATTCAGGAAACCCTGCTGACCACCACATCGGAACGTCAGGGCCGCGCGATAGACAAGGATGCTGGCGGTGCCGGCATGGAGAAGAAAAAGCAGGAGGGCTACTTCTGATGACCGATACGAACACCTCCTCGGCCACCCCCTCGGGCGATGCCAAATATGTCGTCGATGATCTGATCGCGCAGGATATCGATGCCTATCTCGATCAGCACCAGCATAAGACGATGCTGCGCTTTATCACCTGTGGCAGTGTCGATGATGGCAAGTCCACGCTGATCGGCCGGTTGCTGTATGATTCGAAGATGATCTTCGAAGATCAGCTTGCCGCGCTGGAAGACGATTCGAAAAAGGTCGGCACGCAAGGTCAGGATATTGATTTCGCGCTGCTGGTCGATGGCCTGGCTGCAGAGCGCGAGCAGGGCATCACCATCGACGTTGCCTATCGCTTTTTCGGAACAGAAAAGCGCAAGTTCATCGTCGCCGATACGCCGGGGCACGAACAATATACCCGCAACATGGTCACCGGAGCGTCTACAGCCGATCTTGCCGTGATTCTGATCGATGCGCGCAAGGGCGTGCTCACGCAGACGCGGCGGCACAGTTTTCTTGCGCACCTGATCGGTATTCGCAACATCGTGCTGGCGGTAAACAAGATGGATCTGGTTGATTATGACCAGTCCACATACGAGCACATTGTTGCCGATTACCGGACATTCGCCAGCGAAATCGGGATCGAACATTTCGTTCCCATGCCGATTTCGGGCTTCAAGGGCGATAACATCACCAGCCTTTCGGAAAATACACCATGGTATGACGGGCCGACGCTGGTCCAGCATCTCGAAACGGTAGAGGTGCTCAGCTCGGTCAATCAGGAAAAGCCGTTCCGCATGGCGGTTCAGTGGGTCAACCGCCCGAACCTTGATTTCCGGGGCTTTTCCGGTCTGATCGCTACGGGTTCGGTAAAGCCCGGTGACAAGGTGAGAGTGTTGCCTTCGGGCAAGACCAGTACGGTTTCCAAAGTCGTTACCATGGATGGCGATCTTGATGAGGCGGTCGCCGGCCAGTCCGTCACGATCTGTTTCGATGACGAGATCGATTGCTCGCGCGGCGATGTGATTGCGGCTGCGGATGCGCCGCCCGAAGTGTCGGACCAGTTCGAATCGACGCTGGTCTGGATGAATGACGAGGCGTTGCAGGTTGGCCGGGGCTACTGGCTGAAACTGGGTTCGCAAATGGTTTCGGTGACGGTGCAGCAGCCGAAATATAAAATTGATGTCAACACGCTGGATCAGCTTGCTGCGAAAACGCTTGAGCTGAATGAAATCGGTGTTGCCGAGATTTCGACCGACAAGTCGATCGTGTTTGAAGCCTATGCCGACAACCGGTCTCTGGGCGGATTTATCCTGATCGACAAGATGACCAACGCCACGGTTGCGGCGGGCATGCTGCACTTCAGCCTGCGCCGCGCGCAGAACGTGCACTGGCAGGCGATAGACATTGGCCGCAAGCAGCACGCCGATCTCAAGAACCAGACCCCGGCGGTGCTGTGGTTCACCGGATTGTCCGGTTCCGGCAAATCGACGATCGCCAATCTTGTGGAGAAGAAGCTGCACCGGATGAACCGGCATACGTTCCTGCTCGATGGCGACAATGTCCGTCATGGCCTGAACAAGGATCTGGGCTTTACCGAGGCGGACCGGATCGAGAATATCCGGCGCGTGGGTGAAGTTTCCAAACTGATGACCGATGCCGGGCTGATCGTCGTCACCGCGTTTATCTCGCCATTCCGCGCCGAACGGGAAATGGTGCGTGCGATGCTGCCGGAGGGTGAGTTTTATGAAGTGTTCATCGACACGCCGCTTGCCGTTGCCGAAGAGCGCGATGTCAAAGGGCTCTACAAGAAGGCGCGGTCTGGTGAACTGAAGAACTTCACCGGGATCGACAGCCCTTATGAAGCGCCCGAGGAGCCGGAAATCCGCATCGATACGACCACGATGAGCCCGGAAGATGCCGCAACGCTGATTGTCGATACGCTGATGGGTGATGTGCAATGAGTATGAACGATGCCGATCTTGCCGCTCACCTTGCCGATGTTGCGGGCAAAATCCTGATTCAGGTGCGCGATTCGGGCATGTTCGAAGGCAAATCGCTGGGCAAGGCGGGCGATCAGACAGCCAATCAGTTCCTTGTTCATGCGCTGAAACAGCAGCGCCCCGAAGATGGTCTGCTTTCGGAAGAGAGCAAGGATACCGACGAGCGCCTGTCGAAAAGCACGGTCTGGATCGTCGATCCGGTGGACGGCACGCGCGAATATGGCGAAGCGCGCACCGACTGGGCGGTCCACGTTGGCATTGCTGTTGATGGGGTGCCTGTAACGGGCGCGGTGGCGTTGCCCGGCCTCGATATGGTGCTGCGCTCGGACCAGCCGGTTGAGGTGCCGCCCGCGCCGGAAACGCTGCGGATGGTCGTCAGCCGCACCCGTCCCGCAAGCGAAGCCACGCAAGTGGCTGAGAAACTGGGGGCAGAGCTGGTTCCGATGGGGTCGGCGGGCGCAAAGGCAATGTCTATCATTCGCGGCGAAGCGGATATCTATCTGCACTCGGGCGGTCAGTATGAATGGGATAGCTGCGCGCCGGCCGCGGTTGCGATAGGGCACGGCCTTCATGCCTCGCGCATTGATGGCAGCCCGCTGGTGTACAACCAGAGCGACACGTATCTGCCCGATCTGCTCATCTGCCGAAAGGAACATGCCCAGCGCATTCTGGCGGAAGTCGCCGCGCTCGCCTGAATTCGGCGCGGACTTTCACACGGGGCATTGCAGTTGTGGTGTGCTCGGTCATACTCGGGCGATGAGGGTCAGCGATTTTACTGTCGATGCCGAGCGGCTGTGGTCAGGCGCGCCGCAATGGGAAGCGCCGCTTGCCTTCGTCGATCTGGACCGCACCGTCCCGACCCCAGACATGAATATCGCGCTGCCTCCATGCCCGGTGATCGGGATCGGCGATGCCGAAAATCCGCTTGCCTCGAAGCTCGATGCCGTCGTCGAAGCGCCGGTCGCTGCGGAAATCATAGCTTCGCAGGTGGACGCGATGCCCAACGCGGCAGCCGCCATCGTGCAACTTTTGCGAATACTGCCCGAGTTATCTCCCGAAGCGGGGCTTGTTGCCGAATCGATGGCCTATGGCATGCTGCAGGGCAGCGCGGAGCATCATCGCTGGCAAGCGCGACAAGCGGGTGATCAGGCGCACCCGGAGAAGCCGGGCCGCATTGATCTGGAACGCGACGGCGCCGCGCTTGTCATCATGCTCAATCGGCCTGAGGCGGGCAATGCGATTGACCGGACGATGCGCGATGGATTGCGCGAGGCGTTCACGCTTGCTTCGCTAGACCAGACGATCAAAACCGTTTCGCTGAGGGCGCGGGGCAAGGCGTTCAGTCTGGGCGCCGATACGACTGAATTCGGCACGACCGGCGATCCCGCGCGCGCCCATGCGATCCGCAGCAGGACATTGCCGGCGAACGCGGTGCTGGGCTGTGCGGACCGGCTGGACGTTCACATTGCAGGCGCATGCATCGGTGCCGGGCTGGAAATTGCGGCATTCGCGCATCGGATCACGGGAACTCCAAACAGCTGGTATCAGTTGCCGGAACTGGCGATGGGCATTCTGCCCGGCGCGGGCGGCTGTGTTTCGCTGGTGCGCCGGATCGGCAGACAGCGCGCAGCATTGATGATCCTTTCGGGAAAGCGTCTATCGGCCAGACAGGCGCTCTCCTGGGGGTTGATCGATGCGATAGTGGATCAACCGGCCTGACGCGATCGTGGCGATGACATCTTCGGATTTCAGGCGGTGTTTCGCTTCGCGCCACGGCCGGTCGAGCAGGCACAGATCCGCAGGTCTACCCACGTCTATCCGTCGCTGGCGGGACAGATCATGCGGATCGGCGAGGAACAGCGCGAGCGCCTGATCGGCATCAAGCGCTTCGTCCGCGCCGATAACCTTGTCCGATGCGGTTTTTCGCGAAACCGCGGCCGCCATCGCTTCCCATGGATCGACGCTGCCAAACGGGGCGTCGCTTCCTCCGGCGAGCACGATGCCCGCATCCAGAAAGGTCCGCAGCCGATAGAGATCGCGGTGATAGCGCGGCTCAACATCGGCGAGATAGCGATCGCCGCGTTCGGAAACGAAATGCGGCTGCGCGCAGACTGCCAGCCCCAGCCTTGCGATGTGCTCTGTCAGTTCGGGTGTGGTCACCGAGGCGTGCTCGATGCGGTCCCCCGCTATCGTTCCGCTGTCCGCCAGCGCGCTCAGCGCAAAAACCAGCTCGGTTTCGGTCACGCAGTGGATGGCTGCCGCGCGATTCTGATCGTGGGCAGTGGCAATGAACTGCACCGTATCGGAATAGTCAGGCAGCGCGTTTTCATGCAGGTGAAGCTTGGCGGGGCCATGCGTCCAGCCTTCGGGCCTTGCATCGGCCAGCGACAGCGCGCCGGCGAGAACACAGGATTGGGTGAGCGCTCCGCAACCGATTTGCGCGGCGAAGTGGCGCGCGATGGACGGATCGTTGTGCGGCGACATATCGGTGATGCCGGTGATGCCCATGCGTGCAAGTTCAATGGAAACCTCCCCGAAATCGGGCGGCTGGCTGTTGAGCGCGGTGCGAAGCCAGCGGTCGTCATCGAACAGTCTGCCGGTAAAACGCGATCCCGCGCGTTCAAGACCCGGCGGCGGATCGGCCCGCGACAGCAGATCGTTTAGCGCATAGGTGTTAAACAGCCACATACGCCCCGAACGATGCTGCATCCGCAACGGACGGTCGGGAACGATCCGATCAAGCGCCTCAGCGTCCGGCAGCGCGCCAAGGATGCTTTCGTGAAAGCCGATGGCGCGAATCCATCCGGTTCCGGGCATGGCCAACCGGCTGGCGAGCATATCGGCATCGGTAACGTCTGGCGGGCCGCACCAGACAGAGGCACCGCGCACAGCCAGCCCCGCGAGATGAACATGATGGTCATGCAGACCGGGGAGCAAGGCCCCGCCCGCAGCGTCGATCAACCGTTCGTCCGGCGCGGGGGCGATTCTGCCAATTGCGGCGATCATGCCTTCGGCAATACGCACGTCGGCTGATCCGCGCCGCAGAATTTCGCAATTGCGGATTAACATGGCGCGCCTTGCCCCATCCATTGCGCAGTGTCCGCGCCCAGTGGCCTGACCGGCGCAAACAGCTCGCGGCGCTTGAGGCGCGGGAAGGGCTGGCCGGTTGCAGCGCCCCATGCGCGCAGTTCGGCATTCAGCAGTTCAGGGCCTCGGGCCATTTCCTGCGAGAGCGCCTGCGCGGTGATCGCGCTCATCGAAAATCCGATACGCCGGGCCTTTCCTGCCTTGAATGTTTTCCAGCCTTCCAGCGCGGCAGTGATGCCGGTCAGCGGATCGGCAATGGCATCGCCGACATATCCGATTGTGCCGCTTGCGCGTTCCAGCGCGCGGCTCAGGCCTGCGGCAACGCTGCAATCGCTGCCGATACCGGCCCAGTTGGCCGCGTCGCCGGTTGCGCCATGGCCGGTTATCGTGAGCCACACCAGTCCGGGCGTTTGTTCAACCAGTGCATCGGCGTCGATTCCAAGATGTTTGAGCGCGCGCGGGCGAGACGATTCGATCACGAAGTCCGCACGCCTGATCAGCGCGATCAGCTGCGATCTCTGGGCATCGTTTTCCAGATCGACGGTAACACTTGCCTTGCCCTGATTGATAACATCGAACGTTGCCGGGTCGTGCTGGCGGATAAGGTCTGGCCGCGACAGACTCTCGATTTTCAGAACCCGTGCGCCACCAAGCCAGAGCAGATGTCCGGCCAACGGACCAGCCCAGATCGCGGACATATCGATGACCAGCGGGCGATGGCCGGGCTTGCGGCTGCGATATGGTCCGTCTGCGAGGATTTCGACAGGTGGCGATGCCGGGGTTTCGTCCGCCGACGCGACCGTAAGCCCCAGATCGCGTCCGCGCGAGAGCAGATCGGCGCATGTGCACCGTGCGACTGCTGCCGCGATTGAGGCATCGTCGCTGATGTTCACATCCTGTCCGAAAAACAGGGCTGGGAGCATTTCGCGATCTTCGGATCGAATGACCGTCAGGGCAAACCACCCACCATCGCGCGTGGGAAGCAGACGGCTTGCGCCGATCCCTGCCGACGTTTTGCCATTGATCGTAAATCGCCCGGCGGAGCCGCGTTCGCCAAGCAGGGTGGTGCCGTTAAGCGCGGCGATACGTGGAGATGGCGCTATGGCAGTGAGATCGCACAACTGCCGGTCCGCCCATCGCGCCAGCGGAATCGCCAGGTTGTCTGTCGTAAAGGCGCCATCAGTTTGCAAATGTGTGCTCTGCGTTATGGCGCATGACGGGTTTGTCGGTTGTGCGCTTAAACGTGTATCAGGCGTCCAGAACTTCGCGTTCGCATTGACTGATGTTGACGACCGAAGGGCTGTCACCAGTGTCTGCCTGTCCGTTGCTGACGTTCTGGTAAATTCGGTCGAGAAAATCCTTGAACGCGTCGAGCTCCTGATCGGAAAAACCTGCAAAAATCCGCTTTTCGCTTTCGCTGGCAATTGCCGCGAGCTGATCCAGAAGGGGCTTTGCCGCTTCGGTCAGATGGACAGCGTGCGCGCGCCGATCATGTTTGCACTGTTTGCGCTGGAGCAGGCCTTCTCCGCATAACCGATCAACAAGGCGACCAGCGGAGGCCTCCGACATTTCAAGCGCTTCGGCGATCACGCGCTGCGTGGCGCCGGGCTGGCTGGCAACGATCGCGATCATAGTCCATTGGGAACGCGTGACATTCAGCCTTGCAACCTGGCGGTCAAAGCTGTTCCGCATCACGCGCGCGAGAACGCTGAACTTGAGGCCAATGCGCCGCCTGATCTCGGTTGAGCCTTTGATAGAGCACCTCTCGGAAACCTGCTTTTATTCATATTAGTCAGGATTTCCGGGATTTCCAGCCCCTAGGCGGCGTGGACGGGGAATCTGTCTGCGCGAACCGGCGTTTTCTGGTCTCGGATTGTTACCCGATGCCGGTCGCTTGCCGCTTGACGCAAGTCGTGTCTCGGTGAACAGCGCATGACAAGCACTGAACGGGATCCGGAAACACGATGAGCAGCGAGTCAGGTGGAGAGGTGATGCGGGCTCCGCGTGCGCTTGATCCGCTGCGTGAAAAGCCGTTTCTGCGCATCTGGAGCGCCAGCCTCCTGTCAAATTTCAGCCAGCTTTTTCTGGGTGTAGGCGCTGCCTGGGAAATGACGAGGCTGAACGATTCCCCAGGAATGGTCGCGCTGGTTCAGACTTCGATGATGCTGCCGCTGATGATCGTGACGCTTCCCGCTGGCGCGATCGCCGACATGTTCGACAAGCGCATAACGGCGATGGCCGGGCTGGCGTTTGCGGCGCTCAGTGCTGCGGGGCTGACGGTGGTGACACACTTGGAATTGCTTACCCCTTGGCTGCTGTTGGCCTTTTGTGCGTTGACCGGGGCTGGCGTTGCGTTGTTTATTCCTCCCTGGCAGGCGTCGATACCCGAACAGGTGTCGCGCCGGAATCTGCCCGCGGCGGTCGGACTTGGAACGATAAGTTTCAATGTCGCGCGCAGCTTTGGCCCGGCGCTTGGCGGATTGATTGTCCTTGCGGCCGGAGCGAAGGTTGTTTTCGGGCTGACTTCGCTGCTCTATGCGCCGCTCCTGATCGCGTTCTTCTTCTGGAGGCGCGAAACGGTGCCGTCGCGCCTGCCGCCTGAGCGGATTGATCGTGCGATGATTGGCGGTGCGCGATACGCGCTGCATTCCCCCTCGATCCGCACGTCTCTTGCCAGAGTGTTTTTGTTCGGGCTGATGAGCGCGACGTCTGCGGCGCTGGCGCCGCTGGTGGCCAAGGATCTGCTTGGCGGCAATGCATCGGTGTTCGGGATTCTGCTTGGTTCGCAGGGTGCGGGGGCCGTGCTTGGCGCGATTTTCGTAAGCCATGTGCGCTATCGGTTTTCTACCGAGACGACGATCCGAATCTGCGCCATCTTTTGCGGTCTTGGGATCGCTGGCATCGGCCTGAGCCCGACGCTTGTGCTGACCTGCATGGCCTATTTCGTGGTCGGCACTACCAGCATCCTGTCAATCGCGTTGCTGAATGTCAGTGTGCAAATGTCCGCTCCGCGCTGGGTTACCGCGCGGGCGCTTGCGCTGTTTTCCTCGGCGATTACCGCCGGGTTCGGGATCGGAGCACTCGTCTGGGGGCTCGTCGCGAATATTCACGGGGTCAGCTTCGCATTCGTGGCATCGGGCGTGGCGGCGATGCTTACTTCGCTGTTGGGGTATGTGCTGCCGTTGACGCGCGATCAGGAGGGGGAGGATCCGTCTGTCAGCCCTGCGCGCGATCCAAAAGATTCGCTGGGCCTCAATTTGCGATCAGGACCGATCGTTGTTGAGATAGAATATGATGTCGATCCCGCGGCGGCCCGCGAATTTTACGATGTGATGATGCAGCTGCAACGCGTGCGCAAGCGAAACGGCGGCTTCGAATGGTCCCTGTCGCGCGACATCGAAAATCCGGCGGTGTGGACGGAGCGATACCACTGCCCGACCTGGGGTGATTATCTGCGGATGCGCGATCGCTATACGCAGACCGATATCAACCTTCAGAGCGAAGCGAATGCCTATGATCGCTCGCCAACGGGGCGACGCATCAGACGCAGGCTGGAAAGGCCTTATGGTTCGGTGCGCTGGAAAGCCAATACGCCCGATCCCCATCATGAAACGGTGGATTATATCGGGCCGTAAACACCGCAGGCCGCACCGCGCGCCTTAGCCCGGATTGGTCGCCTTGATCGTTTTGACGACATCGAGGAACACGTTGCTGACCTCGTCAATTTTGAACCCGGCGGCGCGCACATTGTTGACTGTCTTGCGGTTCATCGCGGGGCCGAACCGTTCGGTCAGCAGCGTCATCACGTTCATCATCGGCTTGAAGGGATAAAAGCTGCTGCCGGTGTGTTCGAACATGAAGATCTGCCCGCCGGGTTTCAGCACGCGGCGCAGCGCTTCCAGGCCTTTCACCGGTTGCGGCACGGAACAGAACGTGCAGGAAGTGAATATCTGATCGAACGTTCCGGGTTCGAACGGCATTTCGTGCACGTCCATCGCCTGTGCGGTGATTGTGCCGTCATAGGCGGCAATGCGCTCTTGCGCCTGCTCCACCATTTTGGGGCTGATATCAATAGCGGTGATCGTCTTGCCCTTGGGGAAGACCGGAATATCGAGCCCGGTTCCCAGTGCGAGGAACAGGATATTGCCATCGCCCATATTGCTGAAAAGTTCGGTCTTGAAGGGGTGCCAGCGTTCTTCGGCACCGGCACCTGCCATTGCGTCGAACTTTGGCGCGATCTTGTCCCACTTCGCCTGGGTTACTGCATCGGGCATCGGTTTCTCCTCAGGCCTGTCTGGTCTTGCCGCGCAGCAGGGTGTTGGCGATCCAGCATATCGCGATGCCCAGAAGGCCGCTTGCTCCGCCATACATTGCCGCATCGCCAAGGGATAAAGGCATCATCGCCATCGCCATGCCCACGAACATGCCGCTGAGCATGCCGCTGAACATCACCGGAACCATCACTTCCATCGCGCCCAGCTTGAACGTGACGACCATAAACACGACGAGCCCGGCAATCATTCCCACGGCCATCATCACGAACATCGCGATCACCATGTTCCAGCCGGTATCGACAATCAGCCAGCTTAGCAGTCCGGCGATCACGCCGACGAGCAGATTGGCCAGCAGATCGCCGACGACGAAGAAAAGACGATGATCCAATTCCACCTCCCAATTGCGCTGTATCGCAACCGTGTTGTTGTGGCGCGCACGCTAGCAGCAAATTCGGGAACGGCAACACGCGCCACCAAAGGAAGGAAGTGGTGCCCGGGGGCGGGATCGAACCACCGACACTACGATTTTCAGTCGTATGCTCTAC
Source organism: uncultured Sphingomonadaceae bacterium (assembly GCA_947258815.1). Taxonomy (GTDB): domain Bacteria; phylum Pseudomonadota; class Alphaproteobacteria; order Sphingomonadales; family Sphingomonadaceae; genus Novosphingobium. The sequence goes on along the minus strand of CAMYJW010000016.1, from coordinate 23,154 downwards.
CAACTGAGCTACCCGGGCATCGCTTCTGCGACGGTCCCAATCTGGACCGGCGAGCGGTTGGAGCAGCGCCTATGGCGAACACGCGCGGGGTTTGCAAGGGGGTTTTGCCCAAGGGCAAGCGCTTTTGAGGCGGGGCTTAATCTTCGTGCACGATATCCTCTGGCGGAACGGGCGGGCCGGGAACGGCATAGCCGTCGCCAAACCAGTTCGCGAGGTCGCGATCGCGGCATCGGCTTGAGCAGAACGGAGAAAATTCCTCGCTGCGCGGCTTTTTGCAAATCGGGCATGGTCTGGGTTTCGTCATGGCGCGATTGCCTGTGCGAATCCGGCTTCCAAAGCAAGTGTGGGATCGGTTTCAATCCGCACGTCGCGCCCGGTTCTGCGGCCCAGTTCATCAAGCCACTCCGCCTTAAACCGCGCCTTGATCGCGGGGTGGCAGGTTATCAGCAGGGCGCCGGGATCGGATATAGCTTCTGCCCGTCGCAATAGCAGACGCGCGGCAGCGCCCACGCGGCCTTGTCCGACGCGGTGGAGGAGTGAAGGGCGCTCCAGCCGCGACACGATCTGGACGAAGCCGAATCCGTTCATCGCCGTGCGCTCATGGGGCCAGTCCGCCAGTGCATCGGCCAGCACAACGTCCACCGCGCGCCGATCGGCCTTTTCGGGCAGACTGGGGAAATCAATGCCGACCGATCCGCCAAGATCGAAGCGCCTGATCGCACCGGCCAGCGGTATCACCGCTGCCAGCGCCAGTTCGCGTGCGGGCAGGGTGCCATCCACATCAACCAGCGTCATCGCCGGCGTGGTCGAAAAATGCAGCGATCCTCCGGCGAAATCGATCAGCCCGCTCCATGCGTCCGACCAGACATCTTCCCAGGCATTTTTGGGAAACTGATGGACCACTCTGGCCGTTTCTCCTGCGGCAGAAAGGGTTTGCGCAAGCGTTGGCGCCGGTGCGACGCTTTTCGTTGTCGGCCGTGCCTGCGCAAGCTTTACGCGGCCTTTTTCGCTGAACATCGCGCGGGTGACTTCAAGGCGCAGCAGCGCGCCTTCGCTGGCATCGCGGGGCAGGCGATCGACCAGCGCTTCCTCGCCGCTGGCAAATTCCGCTTTTCCGCGTGCGCTGCCTGCAGCGCGCGAAACCAGTCTGGCATCTTCCACCTGTCCGGCAGCAAGCATGCCCGGCCATTCGATCCGCGCGCCTATAAGGTCGCCGTTGTCGATCTTGATGGCGCGATTCTCGCCGATGCCGTTTTCGATCAGCCATTCAGCCAATGGCGAACCCTTCGGATTTCAGCAGAGCGCGCGTTTCGAACAGTGGCAGGCCGACGACCCCGGAATGACTTCCCGAAAGCCATGCGACCAGACCTTCGGCGCTGCCTTGTATGGCATAGCCGCCCGCCTTGCCTTGCCATTCGCGTCCCGCAAGATAGGCCTCGATCTCCTCGCGTGAAAGCGGCTTGAATCGGACGATCGTATCGCTGAGGCGTTCTTTCAGCGCGCCGCCGGGTGTTTTTAGCGCGACCGCGCTCAACACATGATGGCGGCGGCCCGACAGCAGCTCAAGACATGCGCGGGCGCTGGCTTCGTCTTCGGTCTTGGGCAGAATCCGGCGACCGACCGCAACCACGGTGTCACCTGCCAGAACGTGCATGCCATTGCCTTCGATGGCAGCGGCTTTCTCACGCGCCATACGCCGGGCATAGTCGCGCGGAATCTCGCCTTTGCGGGGCGTTTCGTCGATATCGGCAGCGCGAATCGCGGCAGGCTCACACCCCAGCCGGGCGAGCAGTTCACGCCTGCGCGGGCTGGCCGATGCCAGTATCAGCTTTGGAGGAGGGGCCGGAGCGGTCATCCCCGCTTCAGGCGTCCGGCAATCAGCTGGGCCCCGGACCGCCGCGGCCCGGCATGAAGCGATAAGTGATCCGGCCCTTGGTCAGATCGTATGGCGTCAGCTCGACGAGAACCTCATCACCAACCAGAACACGGATGCGGTTCTTGCGCATTTTGCCGGCAGTGTGGCCAAGGATCTCATGGCCGTTCTCAAGTTCGACACGGAACATTGCGTTGGGCAGCAGTTCAACCACTTTCCCGCGCATTTCCAGAAGTTCTTCTTTCGCCATAGGCGATCAATATCCGTTTGATGTGTATATCATAGCGGCGCGCCATAGCTGCGACGCGGACAAAAGGAAACCCTGCGTATTGTTTGCGCCGGGTCATCGCTTTGCATTGCGCGTGTGACAAAATGATACATACAGGGCTATTGCGATGGCTGTGCGGAGCTTTCATTGCAATCGGCGGGAGAGGGATCGTCGCCATGCGGCGCCCATAGGAGTGTAACGCTTGCGGTTCCTGTTGTTGCTTCCGGCCCTTGCTGTCGCGCCGACCGCGCACGCAGAACAGGCGCGCCAGTCGGACGAAACCCTGCAAAGTGAGGATTCGCGCGCGCAGGGCGGCGAAATTCTTGTCGTGGCGACTCGCATTCGCGGCCAGATCGAAACCGATATTCCGCCGGTGATGACACTCGATGAAGATGATGTCGCGGCGTATGGCGCGGCGTCCATCGGCGAATTGCTGGAGGCAGTCAGCCCGCAGACGGGAAGCGGCCGGGGCCGGGGCGGGGGGCATCCGGTGATCCTGCTCAATGGTCAGCGCATTTCCAGTTTTCGCCAGTTGCGCAACATTCCGCCCGAATCGATCCGACGCATGGAAGTGTTGCCTGAGGAAGTGGCGCTTCGTTTCGGGTATTCTCCCGATCAGCGCATCGTCAATTTCATTCTCAAGGACAAATTTGCGGCGATTCAGGCGGCGGGTGAGTATAACATCCCCTCGCGCGGGGGCTTTTCGGACAGCGAACTTGAAGCGCAGCTTACCCGGTTCGATGGACCAGGCAGGCTGAACATCAGCTGGAAAATGCACGATCTTTCGATGCTGACGGAGAACGAACGCGCGATCATCCAGCCCGATGGCACCGTGCCGACAGTCACCGGCGATCCCGATCCCGCCGATTTTCGCAGCCTCGTTTCCGACAGCGTCACGCACACCTTGAACGGCAGCTGGTCCACCGGTCTTGGCGACGATGGCTTTGATGGTTCGCTGACGATCGACGGATTGTATCAATACAGCGATTCGCGCGCGCTTTCGGGGCTCGACACGGTGCTCCTGACCGCACCTGACGGACCGAGCGCATTGCGCAGTCTTTCCGGCCCGCTTGAGCGGGTGACGCGCACCGATACGTTCGAAGCAGGGGTGACTCTCAACAAACCGATCGGGCGCTGGCAGTTCAGCGCGACTGCCGATGCGGGCTATGTCGATACGGGCAGACGCATAGACCGGCAGGCCGATGTTTCGGCTCTGGTGACGGGTGCAGCCGACGGCGCGCTTGCAATCGACGGTCCGTTACCCGCAGTGCCCGATCCGGGGTTCGATCGCACGCGCGAGAAGGACCTGTCGCTCGAAACGCTGGCGACTCTTGCCGGACAGCCATTCCGCATGCCCGCTGGCGAAGCGGCGCTGACACTGGACGCCGGGTTCGATCATCTCTCCAGCCGCAACAGCGATACGCGCGGCAGTGCAATCGCTGCAAACCTGAAGCGCAGCACGGTTTCGGCGGGTGCAAACCTGTCATTGCCGATCACCAGTCGCCGTGCGGGTGTGCTCGATGCGATTGGCGATCTGTCGCTCAGCATCGGTGGCGGGGTCGCCGAATTGTCAGACTTTGGCACTTTGACCGACTGGAATGTGGGGCTGACATGGTCGCCTCTCTCCGCGCTGACATTGCAGGCAAGCTATATCGTCAACGAGGAAGCGCCGGGCCTTTCAGAGCTTGGCCAGCCCGAAGTGCGGACTTTCAATGTGCCGGTTTACGATTTCACGCTGGGTGAAGCGGCGGTCGTGACGGTGATCGGTGGCGGCAATCCTGCTCTGCTGGCCGAAGAACAGCGCGACATCAAATTGTCCGCCAACTACAACCTGGGCCTGTTTCGGCGCTCCAGCCTGATTGTCGAATATTTTCGCAACCGCTCCAGCAACGTGACTCGCGCGTTCCCCTTGCTGACGCCTGCTGTGGAGGCGGCATTTCCCGGCAGGGCGGTGCGCGACGCGGATAATCGGCTTGTATCAATCGACCAGCGCCCGGTGACGTTCAGCGCCGTCAAAAATTCCAATTTGCGCTGGGGTTTCAACCTGTCAGGCGCGGTGGCGAAAGCGCAGGTGCAAACCGGGGCGCCGGGCAGGGCGCGTAAGCCCGCGTTTGGACGTCCCGGCCGTCATGGCGGGCGCTGGAGCATCTCGCTCTATCACACATACAGGTTCACGGACCGGGTGACGATTGCGCCGGGCGTGCCGGTGTTCGATCAGCTTGATGGCGATGCGCTGAACGTGGGCGGAGTGCCGCGTCATGCTGTCGATGTGGAAGGCGGTATTTATCACAAGGGTTTCGGTGTGCGCCTCAATGTCGATTATGACGGACCGGCAGCGGTTCGCTCCAGCGGCGCACCGGGCGTTTCGGATTTGCGGTTCGGCAGCGTTTTCCGGTTCGACGCGCGCTTTTTCCTGAACCTTGGGCAGCAAGAGAAACTGGTTGAGAAAATGCCGGTTTTCAAGGGTTTGCGGCTGGCACTGGATTTTGACAACCTGTTCGATTCGCGTCAGAAAGTGACGGACGAGAACGGGATTGTCCCGTTGGCCTATCAGGCCGGTTATCGCGATCCGCGCGGGCGTTTTATGGGGATCGATATTCGCAAGACTTTCTGAGGATGTCGCCGCCGGGCCTCTCCCCAAGTGCGGCCTGATCGCCTATCTGTCCGCAATGGCCCGCACACCTGCCGGAACTCCGCCCAGTCCCACGGGCTCCGAACGCTTCAATGAGGAGCGTGCAACATATACCGTGCGCGGCGCGGACAAGCCCGATCTGAAACAGGGCGTTGAAGTGATCCGCGATACCGTGCGCACGCTTCCGGCGCGGCCGGGTGTCTATCGCATGCACGATGCGCGCGGCGATGTGCTGTATGTTGGCAAGGCGCGCGCGTTGAAAAACAGGGTAACGAACTACACGCAGGTCGAGCGACTGCCCAACCGCCTGCAACGCATGGTCAGCCAGACCCGTTCGATGACGATCGTCACCACCAATTCGGAAGCGGATGCGCTGTTGCTCGAAGCGCAACTCATCAAGCGGTATCGTCCGGCCTACAATGTGCTGCTGCGCGACGACAAGAGCTTCCCGTTCATCCTGCTGCGATCCGATCACGCCTATCCCAGGCTGATGAAGCATCGCGGCGCGCGGCGGGCGAAGGGCAACTATTATGGCCCGTTCGCGGGGGCAGGGGCGGTCAACACCACAATTAATGCATTGCAGAAGCTGTTTCTCCTAAGAAGCTGCACAGACAGTTTTTTTGATCGCCGGGATCGCCCGTGCCTGCTGTATCAGATCAAGCGCTGCTCCGCGCCGTGCGTGGGCCGGATCGACGAGTCCGATTATGCCGATCTGGTGCGACAGGCGAAGGACTTTCTGGGCGGCAAATCATCGGCCGTGCAGCGCGAGATCGAAGCGCGGATGCATGCCGCGTCTGAAGCGCTGGACTTTGAAAGCGCGGCGTTGCTGCGCGATCGCCTGCGCGCGGCGACGTTCATTCAGGGCAGTCAGGCGGTCAATGCCGAAGGCCTTGGCGATGCGGATATCTTCGCGCTGGCCAGCAAGGGCGGGCAAACCGGCATTCAGGCATTTTTCATCCGCGGTGGACAGAACTGGGGGCACCGCGCGTTTTTCCCGGCGCACACCGATGGCCTTGGCGATGCGGACGTTTTGCAGAGCTTCCTTGCCCAGTTTTATGAGGAAGTTCCGCCCGCGCGCGCAATTCTGGTCGATCGCGCGCTGCCCGAAGCCGGTTTGCTTGCCGAGGCACTGCGCGAAAGCGCGGGCGGCAAGGTTGAAATCTCGGTTCCTTTGCGCGGCAATCGTAAAAGGCTGGTTGCGCAGGCAACGCGCAACGCCGAGGAAGCACTGGATCGTCGCCTTGCCGAACGTGGCACGCAGACCCGCAATCTGCGTGAAATGGCCGAATGTCTTGAGCTTGCGGATGTCCCGCAGCGCATCGAGATTTACGATAACAGCCACATTCAGGGCGCGAAAGCGGTTGGCGCGATGGTCGTCGCCGGGCCGGAGGGGTTCGTCAAGAACCAATATCGCAAGTTCAATATCCGCGAAGCGCAATCGAACGACGATTTCGCGATGATGCGCGAAGTCATGTCGCGCCGGTTCGGGCGGGCGATGGAGGAAGACCCGGAACGGGACCGGACGACGACAGACGGCATCGCTACCTGGCCCGATCTGGTGCTGATTGACGGCGGCAAGGGACAGATGAGCGCAGTGCAGGCCGCGCTTGCCGAGCTGGGCGTGGAGGATGTGCCGCTGATCGGTGTCTCGAAAGGGCCGGATCGCAATGCCGGGCGCGAGATTTTGCATTTTCCCGATGGCCGGGAAAAGACTTTGCCGGTCAATTCGCCGGTTCTGTTCTATATTCAGCGATTGCGCGATGAAGCGCACCGTTTCGCGATCGGCGCGCATCGCAAGAAGCGCAGTCAGGCAATCAGCGCCAGCCCGCTGGACGAGATTCCCGGCATCGGGCCCGCGCGCAAACGCGCGTTGTTGCTCAATTTCGGGACTGCCGGAAAAGTCCGCGCCGCAGCGCTGGAGGATCTGAAGCGCACGCCGGGCATCAGCGAAGCCGTCGCGCGGAAAATATACGATTTCTATCATCCCGGCGCCTGATGCGTTTCTGTATGCTTTTTGCCGCCAAAGTCTTTATTTTCAGAAGATTTCCGCGTTCTGGTTAGGCAAAATTAACCATAAGCGGGCTATCCGGGGTCATTGGCGGGGGGAGCCGTTTTCCCTGCCGCAGCAACCGTTGAAAGCACCGCAGGTTCCATGATCAGATCCAAGACAACACTTGTCGTCGGTGCTGGCGCGAGTTGCGAACTGCAACTGCCGGGTAACGACGAGTTGCTCACGCGGATCGGCCAGGGGTTCGATTTCTCACGGTTCGGCACCGACCTTCAGACGAAGGACGCCGTCACGCTTGCGCAATACGTTCAGAAGATGTCGGGCCGTCTCGGTAAGTCCGAAAAGGACATCTATCGCGCGGCAGAGCGATTGCGCACCGCCAGCAAGATCGGCCGTTCCATAGACAGCGTGATCGATCAGCACGATACCGATCCGATGATCGCCGCGTTCGCCAAGCTGGGGATCGTTCACTTTATCTGTCAGGCGGAAGCCAAATCAATTCTGCGGCTGACGCCAAGAAATCCGGGCGAACTGCCGATCCAGGGCACCGACACCTGGCTTTTCGAGCTGGGGCAACTGGTTACGTCCGGTGTGCCGCGATCGAAAGTGGAGCAGAGCCTTGATGATCTTTCGATCATCAGTTTCAACTATGATCGTTCGATCGAACATTTCCTGCCTTATGCCTATACCATCGCGTTCGGGATGGAGTTGAAGGAAGCGCAGCAGATCGTCGCGGCGAAGCTGAACATCATTCATCCTTATGGCACGGTCGGACGGCTGCCATGGCAGTCGGGCGAGGGTGCGGATTGCGAATGGGGGACCGAGCAACCCTGGAACATTCATAATCTGACGCAACTTATCCGCACCACCAGCGATGTGGCGCGCGATCACCGGATGATGACCGACATTCGCGGTATCGTATCGACCGCCAAGCGCATCGTGTTTTTGGGTTTTGGTTTCCAGCCGCAGAATGTCGATCTGCTTGTCGATTACGGCCTTTCGCACGATCCCGAAGTGGCCGCGACGGTTTATGGCCTGTCGCAGACCAACCGGGCGTCCGTGGTTCGCATGCTCAAGCGCAAGATGGGCATAGAGCATGATGAGGCGCTGCTGATCATGAATGCGAAATGCGTCGATTTAATGCGCGATTTCAGCCTGCTGCTTGAAAGCTGAGGCTGCCTGAGCACCGTGATCCTAGCTGGCGATTCCCAGTTTGCGCAGCGCGCGATAGCCATAAGCCTTTGGCAAATTGCTGACCGGCCAGCGTCCGGTGCTGCCCGGCTTCAGGCCCGCGCGTCGCAGCATCGCGTTCATTGCGCGCGCATCGGCTTCGGCATAACTCCATTCCGAACGCCACGTGATTGAGAGCGAAACCGAGGGTTCGGGCCCATTGCGCACGAAATGCGGCGCCATGACCGGCACGAACAGCGCTTCGCCGGCTCCGATTTCAAATTCCTGGCCGCCTTGCGCCAGTTCATCGCGCCAGGTCAGTTCGCGCGCGCCGCCAGTGTGGTAGCTTTCGTGCATCTCATCGGGCGCATAAGTTGCATCTCCCGCAGGAAACTGGGTCATCACTTTCGAGCCGTGGACCTGCAGCAGGATGTTGTGTTCCGGGTCGAAATGATATGGCGTGACCCCGCCCGGTGATGTGACGAACACGAACCCCTGAGTCATCAGCATGCGGCCGGTCTTTGCTTCGATCTCGGGCCGCAATTCATCGAGCAGTTCGCTCAGCAACGCTGCATAGGCCGGGTCCTGCTCAATATTCTTGATTGCCGCCCAGCTGCCCGATGTGCCGATATTGCGGATGGTTTCACCGATGGGAATGCCGGTGGGTTCGGGCTTGCCGTCAATTCCGATGGGCTGATCGGCCGCGTTGTATTCAACCGATGCTTCGGGCAACGCTTCGGCCAGCGAGGCGAGGGCATCGAATGTCATCAGCGGATGCGCGCCCAGCTGGTGCCGCAGCGTATGGGGTTTCTCTGGATAGTGCGCGGCGAATGTGGCGCGGCTGTGGTTGTCAAAAACGGTCATGATGCACCTCCTGCCGGGTTGTGGGTGGTTTCCCTGCGGACGATCTGGCGAAAAGCGGCGCGACGCAGCGGTCCGCCGATGGCGATCGAAATGCGTCCGATCGCGCGGCGTTCGCGCCAGATACGGTCGATCATCGGGTGGTCCGATGCAGCGCAGCTATCGCACCATGCGATGTTTTCGCGATCCAGCATCGCCAGATTTTCACGTTGCAGCAGAACGCCGGGAGAGAAACGGGCGTATTGCTCGTCAAACGCGGTTTTGAACGAAAACGCGCCGGGGCTGGCCAGAAAACTGGCAAGCATCGCGATCGGCCTGTCATTGAGTGTGAGTGTCAGCCGCTCCAGCTTGCCATGCGTGGCCGCGCCGATCAGGCTTTCGCGAAAAAGTGTGGCCGTGCGCGGCTCTGTTGCCAGCGCGGAACCGGCGCGCCCTTTCCAGCCCGCGCTTTCAAGCACGAGAAACTGTTCGATCCATTCGGCGAGGTTGGTATCGTCTGCCTGGCTGACGAAAGCGACGCGGCCTTCATCGCTCAGGCGGTTCAGCTGGCGGCGCAGCTCCTTGCGCTTCTTTGAGGAAAGCGAGGCTTGCCAATAGGCGTCGGCATCGAGATCGGATGCAAGCAACGCGCGTTCCTCGCGATGCACGATTGCGGCCTGACGCGATCCACCGGCGAGAACGCCTTGCAGCGCGGCATAGACAGGTCCGGCCAGCGGCATTGCGCGCAGATGCAGAAACAGCGCCATTCCGGCGTTATCGTCCGACCATCCCAAAAGCGCCTGCCAGAACGGCACTTCATACCCTGTCTCGACAAGCGGTGTGCCCAGAAAGCAATTCGCGTGAAGCCAGCTGGCGAGGTTGGGTATCGGCAAGTGGTAATAGCGGCCCGTTCGCGCAACCGGCAAAAGGCCGCGCAGCTTGCCGCCTTGCTCGTAACGCAGGATGTGAACGTCGCCTTCGGGATCGAAGACATTGAGCGACGGCAGGAGATACCAGCTTTCAAAGAACGGATTGGGCTCCGCGGCGGTTTCGGCAAGCCGGTTCCAGTTCGCTGATCGGGCGGTCATATCGCGCCACGGAACGCAGACGATCCGGCCCGTTGCCGGGCAATCGGCGACGACCGGCGGTTGCCAGTCTGGCATGGGCCGCAATTGCGCCTTGGTGGCCACCGATGTCTTAACCTTTGAAAGCCTTGGCTTTGTGCGCCAGTGGGCCGGTCTTAACAGGTGAAAATCAAGGAATTGCTAACCGATTGACGGACGTTCGCACGCGGGACACCCGGTCTTCAAAAAGTTAAGCCCCGCCCGGACAATGCCGGACGGGGCCTGAACTGTTGCGCGATGATGCGCGGATCAGCCGGCAGCAAGCACTGCCAGAAGCAGCAGAGCCACGATATTGGTGATCTTGATCATCGGGTTAACGGCCGGACCGGCGGTATCCTTGTAAGGATCGCCAACCGTATCGCCCGTCACCGCGGCGTGGTGGGCGTCAGAGCCCTTGCCGCCGTGATTGCCATCTTCGATATATTTCTTGGCATTGTCCCAGGCGCCGCCGCCTGCCGTCATCGACAGGGCAACGAAGATGCCCGACACGATCACGCCCAGCAGCAGTGCGCCAAGCGCGGCAAAGCCATTTTCCTGACCGCCAACTGCGGCGATCACGAAATAAACCACGATCGGGGCCAGAACCGGCAGCATCGACGGCACGATCATTTCCTTGATCGCCGCCTTGGTGACAAGATCGACCGTTCGCGCATAATCAGGACGGCTGGTGCCTTCCATGATGCCCTTGTCGGCCGCAAACTGCGCACGCACGTCTTTGACAACGTCACCTGCAGCACGGCCCACAGCCGTCATGCCCATCGCGCCAAACAGATAGGGCAGCAATGCGCCCAGCAGCAGGCCGACAATGACATAAGGGTTTTCAAGGCTGAAGCTCACCTGGAGATCCGGGAAGAACTCCTTGAGATCGGCAGTGTAGGCCGAGAACAGCACCAGCGCGGCCAGACCGGCAGAGCCGATGGCATAGCCTTTGGTAACCGCCTTGGTGGTGTTGCCCACCGCATCGAGCGCGTCTGTTTTCTCGCGAACGCTCTCGTCCAGCTCGGACATTTCGGCGATACCGCCAGCATTGTCCGTAACCGGGCCATAGGCATCAAGCGCAACGACCATACCGGCAAGCGCCAGCATCGAAGTGGCGGCAAAGGCAATGCCCATCAGACCGGCCAGCTGATACGTGACGATAATACCGATCACGATCACCAGCGTTGGCAGCGCGGTCGATTCAAGGCTGATCGCCAGCCCCTGAATGACGTTGGTGCCATGCCCCGTTTCCGAAGCTTTCGCGATTGAGCGAACCGGGCGATATTCAGTGCCCGTATAATACTCGGTGATCCAGATGATCAGGCCGGTAACAGCAAGGCCCACCATCATCGCCCAGAACAGCGACATGCCGGTGAAGCTCTGCTCGCCGACGGTGTAGGACTGGCCCATCCCGATGGCATAATCGGTTGCCCAGTAGATCGCCGGGATCGAAAGAACAGCGGTGGTGATGAAGCCCTTGTAGAGCGCCCCCATGATGTTTTTCGAGCCGCCAAGGCGGACCATGTAAGTCCCGATGATCGAGGTGACGATGCAGACACCGCCAACCAGCAGCGGCAGGCTCATCAGTGCGGTCAGTTCGGCGCTGGCGAGGCCGGTGAGCAGCAGAGCCGTCAAAACCATCGTCGCGCCAACGGTCACAACATATGTCTCGAACAGGTCGGCCGCCATGCCGGCGCAGTCACCAACGTTATCGCCCACGTTATCGGCAATTGTTGCCGGGTTGCGCGGATCGTCTTCTGGGATGCCCGCTTCAACCTTGCCGACGAGATCGGCGCCAACATCAGCGGCCTTGGTGAAGATACCTCCGCCAAGACGCGCGAAGATCGAGATCAGCGATGCGCCAAAGGCCAGCCCGACCAGAGCGTCGATAACTTCGCGCTTTTCGGCCAGAACCGTGAGATCGAGGCCCATCGTGCCGATCAGCACATAGAAGAACACCGCGATGGCGAGGAGGGCAAGGCCCGCAACCAGCATCCCGGTAACCGCACCTGCGCGAAACGCAACGGTGAGGCCTTCCTGCAGGCCCGTCTGCGCGGCAGCGGCCGTGCGCACGTTCGAGCGAACCGAGATGTTCATCCCGATGAACCCGGCGACGCCGGAAAGAATTGCGCCAACGATAAACCCGATTGCGGAAATCGCGCCCAGCGTGGCGAAGATGATGACAGCCACGACCACGCCGACAAAGGCGATCGTGGTATATTGCCGCTTCAGATAGGCTTGCGCACCTTCCTGAATAGCACCGGCAATTTCCTGCATCTTTTCATTGCCGGCAGATGCACCAAGCACCTGGCGGCTGGTGACAAAGCCATAAAGAACGGCCAGTAGCCCTAAGACAATTGCGATCGTGACTAGATTCACGGAACGCCCCCTCCTGTTGTTTTCTCATATGTTACATTCTCCGGTTCCGAAGATTGCACGGGTCGAAGGGCTAATGCCTCCCCGCGCGGCGCGCAAGCCCTGTTGCCGCATTTCTGCCGGACAGGCCGTTCTCAGTGCTGGTAGCCAAGGTCCTGGGTGCCGCGCAGGGCATATCCATCGAGCAGAACGGGCGACGAGGAGCGCGCGATAACTTGTCCGATATGATGCGCGGTGACCGGAAGCGCGACATCGGCGGGCGCGGTGAACAGCAACTGATAATCGTCGCCCCAGCGCATGGCATCGTCACGGCGGTTTTCAGGGGTGGCAATCGGCACGTCGCCGCGATCGATAGCCAGTGTCACGTTGCTGGCGGTGGCAAGCCGGAAGGCATCGAGCAGCAGTCCATCGGAAATGTCCATCATCGCGGTGACATGCGGGCAAAGGGCAATGCCTTCCTTCATCAGCGCGACCGGCCTGCGATAGGCGGCGCTGTCGCCCTTGCCTTGTTTCAGCGCCTCAAACCCCAGCATCGCCGCGCCGACTGGTCCGGTGACATAGGCGCTGTCCCCCACCTGTGCGCCGCCGCGAGAGGGCACAGGGCAGTGGGTGGCCTTGCCGATCGCGGTCAGCCCCATCGTCTGTGCGCCCTGGCCCGCGATCGTATCGCCGCCCAGCAGCGGCACATCATAGTGGTGCAGTGCCTCTTCCAGTCCGCTCAGAAAGCGTGCGTCGTTTGCGCCCAGCATATAGCCGAGCAACATGCCGACCGGCTTCGCGCCTTTGGCCGCAAGATCGGAGATGTTGACGGTAACCAGCTTCCACGCAACGTCCGCTGCATCCTGTCCGGCAAGGAAATGAATCCCTTCGCTCATCATGTCGTGGGTGAGGACCAGCGTTTCCGAGCCGATTTCGATTACCGCGCAATCATCGTTCAGGTTTCGCGCGCCGGGATGATCGGCCAGCCCGCGCAAATGTTCGATAAAGGCGAACTCGTCGCTCAGCTCGACGGCTCCTGCGAAGCCGGTTTCGACCCCGACCGGACCGTTTTGGCAACACCATCGAGCACGCCGTTGACGAATTTTGCCTCGCGCGCATCGAAGAAGGCGTGCGCGACATCGACATATTCGGAAATCGCTGCGCCCGTCGGCACATCGGCGCGGGCCATCAGTTCCCACGCGCCTGCGCGCAGGATTTGCAGCATCGTCCGGTCAAGCCGCGCGATAGACCAGCCTTGTGCCAGTTTTTCAGTCAACGCCGCGTCGATTTCGTCGCGCCGCGCGATCACGCCGCAAACCACATCGTCAAAAAACGCAACTTCCGCTTTTACGAGCTGCGCGTCGTCTATTTCCGGGTCTGCCTCTCCACTCAGCCGGTGCTGATGAAATTCGTCCAGCAGCCGGGCTTGCGGCGTCTGTTCCATTTCGAACTGATAAAGCGCCTGAACGGCGGCCAGCCGCGCGGCAGAGCGGGCTTGCGATGAACTTTTCATATGCCAAGCCTCAGTTCGATAGAGCGCGCGTGGGCGGGCAGACCTTCTGCTTCGGCAAGCGCGATAGCCGCCGGTCCGATCGCTGCGATGGCGCGATCGTCCATCTGGATGAAACTGGTACGCTTCATGAAATCGAGCACAGAAAGCCCCGATGCAAACCGGGCGCGCCGCCCGGTTGGCAAAACGTGGTTCGGACCGGCAACATAATCGCCCACTGCTTCCGGGGTCAGTCGTCCCAGAAAGACAGAACCTGCATGGCAGATCGCCTGCATCATCGGTTCAGGATCGTCGATGGCCAGTTCGACGTGTTCTGCTGCCAGCGCATTGGCAAGGGCGGGGGCTTCATCCAGCGTGCCGACTTCGATGATCACGCCGTGATCGTTCCAGCTCTGGCTGGCGACTTTGGCTGTGGGCAGTATCGCCAGTTCCACGCCAACCCGGTCCGCCACCGAATCGGCCAGCACCGGATCGTCGGTTATCAGGATAGATTGGGAAACCGGATCGTGCTCTGCCTGGCTAAGCAGATCGGCGGCAATCCATTCGGCATCGTTCTTGCCATCGGCAATCACCAGAATTTCGCTTGGCCCGGCAACCATATCGATACCGACAACGCCATAAAGCTGGCGCTTGGCTTCTGCGACCCATGCGTTACCGGGGCCGGTGATGACATCGACCGGGGCGATGCGCTTCGTGCCATAGGCAAGCGCGGCAATCGCCTGCGCGCCGCCGATCCGCCACAATTCATCAACCCCGGCAATGTGCGCGGCGGCCAGCACCAGCGGATTAGCTTCGCCGTTGGGCGTTGGCGTGATTACCACCAGACGTTCAACCCCCGCGACTTTGGCGGGAATGGCGTTCATCAGCAGCGAAGATGGATAAGCCGCGCGTCCACCCGGAACATAAAGCCCCGCCGCATCGACACTGCGCCATTTGGCACCAAGCCGGACACCGGCTTCGTCGGTAAAATCGCGGTCGGCGGGAAGCTGATCGGTGTGATATGCGCGGATCCGCTCTGCCGCCAGTTCCAGCGCGGCGCGCAGATCGGGGGCAAGATCGTCGAAGGCTTCCCGGCAGGCATCTTTCGATATTTGCCAGTTTTCGTCTTTCGACAGCGAGTGCGCATCAAAACGGAAAGTCAGTTCGGCCAGCGCTTCGTCGCCGCGGCTGCGCACATCGCTGAGGATGCGGGACACATCGTGCGCGACATTCTCACCGCTTTCGCGCCGGTCTGAAACCAGACGGCGGAACGCGGCGTCAAATCCGGGATCGCGGGTGTTGAGGCGTTGCATCAGGCGTCGCCAGACGGCGCGTTGCGCACCGCATCGCGAAACTGTTCGATCAGCGCGCCGATGCGTTCATCGGTTTTGAGCGCGGCGCGATTGACAATCAGGCGTGCCGAAATGTCCATGATTATGCTGGATTCGACAAGGCCGTTTTCCTTGATCGTCCGCCCGGTGGACACCAGATCGACGATCCGGCTCGACAGGCCCAGCATCGGGGCCAGTTCCATGGCGCCGTTCAGCTTGACGATTTCGGCCTGAACACCCTGTTTTTCAAAGTGTTTGCGAGTCAGATTGGGATACTTGCTGGCAACGCGCAGGTGACTGGCGTTGTCAGCCGTGTGATCCCTTTCAACCGGCTCTGCAACGGACAGGCGGCAGTGCCCGATATCGAGATCGACCGGGGCATAGAGATCGGGATAGGCAAATTCCTCAACCACGTCCGATCCGACGATGCCGACTTGTGCTGCGCCATGGGCGACGAATGTCGCGACGTCGAAAGCGCGCACCCGGATGATGCGCATGGCCGAGTTTTCGCAGGCGAAAGACAGCGCGCGCGATTTCTTGTCATGAAATTCAGCGTCGGGCACAACACCGGCGCGCGCCATCAGCGGCAGCGCCTCTTCAAGAATACGGCCCTTGGGGACGGCGAACGTCAGCTCTCTGGATTGCGCAGTGGACATGGGCGCGCGCATTACGCGCAGGCGCGGCAAAGGGCAACTCAAAGCGAGGCCTTGCCGCACTTGCCTTGCCTTAATCGGCGGGTGCGCGTGCCTTGATAGCCAGCGCATGAACGCGGTCTCCCGGAATATCGCCCAGCGCACGGTTTACCATGCGCTGGCGCTCAAGACGCGAAACGCCGGCGAATGCGGCGCTTTCTATCTCGACCGTAAAGTGCGATTCGCCGCTGCCGTCATCGCCTGCGTGGCCGCTGTGTTGCGCGCTGTCGTTGATCACGTCCAGCTTTGTGGGAGCGAATGTCGCGGTCAGAATCTGCTGTATTTCCTGCGCCAGTGGTCCGGTCATATCAACTCCTGGGAGATAGGATTGGGGGGCAATTAGTGACTGGCATTTAGTGACCGGGCTTGCCATGTGAAGGGGCGTGAAACACGACAGGTTCCATGGACGCCGCGATTCAGGCGGGCAGGAGTGCCAGCATCCGGCATGTGATGAGCCGGGAGAATTTCGCGCGCCGGGTGAGCGTCCGCCCGGGTTTGACGGGCCGGGCGAGTATCTGTGGTTCTGCCTCGATCATGTCCGCCAGTTCAATGCGGGCTATGATTTTTTCGAAGGCATGACGTCGGAAGAAATGTTGCGCGCCCAGTCGCCGCTGGGTGGGTGGGAGCGTGAAACGCGCGCCTTTCGTGCGACTGCGGGGATCGATTCGGTGCCGCGCTGGGCAGATTTTGCCGATCCGCTTGAGGCGATCAGCGGCCGCGCGCGCAACTTTCGCAAGTCCGCGCAAGCGGCCAACCAGCCACAACATCGCGCAGACGGCATATCGCTGACTTATGATGAGCGGCGTGCGCTTGAAATAATGGGCCTGCCGCTGGATGCCGATCGCAAGGCGTTGCGCAACAGCTATGCGCAGATGTTGCGGCGCTATCATCCCGATCACAACGGCGGAAACCGTCGCCACGAAGCGCGGCTGCGCAGTGTGGTTGAGGCTTATCAGTTGCTCAGAAAAGCAGAGGCTTTTCGCTAGGACGCGTTGCCGCGATGGTGTTTGCTCGCGGGCGAATTACTTCTGGCTGTCCTCGATCAGTTTGTTGTCGATGGACTTGGCGGCGACATAGGCCGGGCGGGCCTGAAGCCGTTCGACATAGGCTGCAAAAGATTCGTTGGGCGGCATCGTGCCGAAGATCAAACCCCAGTCCACCTGACTTCCAACATAAACGTCGGCCATGGTGAAGCGCTTGCCGCAGACATAATCATTCGCTGAAAAGTGTGTGTCGAGCATCGCGATCGTGCGTTCCAGACTGCCCCATCCGGCCATGCCCTGCTGCTGTGCATCGGGTTCAAACGCCATGCTGCGCGCGGTTGTCGCCTGTTCGACCGGTCCGGCGGCAAAGAAGAACCAGCGCAGATAAGGCGCCAGCTCCGTTTCATCGGGAAGCAGCCCGGCGTCGGGATGCATTTCGGCCAGATAAGCGCAGATCGCAGCGCTTTCGCTTACCACCCGATCACCGCCATCGGCATGGTGGACAATCACCGGAACCTTGCCGATCGGGTTGGCCTCGATCAGCGCGGCGGGTTTGTTCGTCAGGTCAACCAGGACATGCTCATAATCGGCGTTCACTTCGTGCAGCGCCCAGCGGACAATCTGCCCGCGAGACATCGGTTGGGTGAAAAATGTGTAGGCCGCCATGGCTTCTCTCCTGATTCGTGCCCGCGTCAGACTGGCATCGCAATGCTGCCGGTTTTTGAAAGCGAAGGCGAGAACCAAAATAAACGATATTGCGGCGCCGCGTTCCGGTCTGTAGGCGATGGCGTGCAATGACAGACCAACAGACAATCCTGAACGATGGACGCGATGCCACGCTGATGGCCGCACCCGACACCGAAATCGACGTGCGCGAGACATTCGGCATCGATATCGACATGAAAGTTCCGGCTTTTTCCGAAGCCGATGAACGTGTGCCGGATATCGACGATACGTATGTTTTCGATCCCGATACGACACTGGCGATTCTCGCCGGGTTCGCGTTCAATCGCCGGGTGATGGTGCAAGGCTATCACGGAACCGGCAAATCGACCCACATCGAACAAGTCGCCGCGCGCCTCAACTGGCCGTGTATCCGCATCAATCTGGATGCGCACATCAGCCGTATCGATCTGATCGGTCGCGATGCCATTGTGTTGCGCGACGGGCTTCAGGTTACGGAATTTCGCGAAGGCCTGCTGCCGTGGGCGTTGCAGCACCCGGTTGCGCTGGTATTCGATGAATACGATGCGGGCCGGCCCGATGTGATGTTCGTGATCCAGCGTATTCTGGAAACCGAAGGCAAGCTGACCCTGCTCGATCAGAACCGGATCATCCGGCCCAATCCCTGTTTCCGACTGTTCTCAACCGCCAACACTGTTGGTCTTGGTGATACATCGGGGCTTTATCACGGCACGCAGGCGATCAATCAGGGGCAGATGGACCGCTGGAATATCGTTGTTGGCCTGAATTATCTGCCCGAAGAAACCGAAACCGCGATCGTGCACGCCAAAGTGCCCGAGATCGACGAAAAGATGATTTCGGATATGGTCAAGGTTGCCGAACTTTCACGGCAAGGCTTTATCAACGGCGATATCTCCACGGTGATGAGCCCGCGCACGGTCATCACCTGGGCGCAGAACACCGGCATCTTCAAGGATCCCGGCTTCGCTTTCCGCCTCTCGTTCCTCAACAAATGCGATGAGACAGAGCGCATGCTGGTCGCCGAATACTATCAGCGCGTATTCGGAACCGATCTTCCCGAAAGCGTGGTCGGCAAGGCGTGATCAATCGGCGGCCGGATAATCCGCGCTTACGAAATACAGCCCCTCCGGCGGAGCATTGAGGCCCAGCGCATTGCGGTCTTTCGCGGCCAGCGCTTCGCCGATTCGCGCTTCCTCCCACTGGCCGGTGCCCACCAGCGCCAGACAGCCCACCATTGAGCGCACCTGATGGTGCAGGAAACTGCGCGCGGACGCTTCGATCAGCACATGATCATCCTCGCGCCGCACAGCCAGCCGATCGAGCGTTTTGACAGGGCTTTGCGCCTGACAATGGGTGGAACGGAACGTTGTGAAATCATGGATGCCGATCAGCGTCTGAGCCGCGCGGTGCATCGCCGCTTCATCCAGCGGGCGCGTTACCAGCCAAGCCCGCCCGCGCTCCAGCGTCAGCGGTGCGCGGCGATTGGCGATCCGATAAAGATAGCTGCGTCCGGTGCATGAAAACCGGGCGTGCCAGTCATCAGGCACGATTGTGCAGGCGATCACCGCGATCGGATCGGGCCGCACCATCGCATTGATCGCTTCCATCAGCCGAAACGGCGCGATGTCTTTTGCAATATCGACATGGCAGCGCATCGCCAGCGCATGAACGCCCGCATCGGTGCGCCCGGCGGAAATCAGCGTAACCGTTTCACCGGTTACGCCGTGGATTGCCGTTTCAACAGCCTGCTGAACCGATGGCCCGTGAGCCTGTCGCTGCAATCCCATGAACGGGCCACCATCAAATTCCAGCGTAAGCGCGAAGCGGGTCATGGCGACGGCTGGTTCAGACGCGTGCCGGCGGGGATTGGCTTGCCGCGCAGCAGATCGGCGGTGTCCATCGCGGGTTTGCCCGCGCGCTGAATGCGGGTTGGCCGGATCGCGCCGTTGCCGCAAGCGATTGTAAGTGCATCGTCGAGTGTGACACCGGGTTCGCCGTGCCCTTGCGCGGTTTCCCCGGCCAGAACCTTGTAACGATCGCCATCGCGTTCAAAAAAAGCGCCGGGGGCAGGGGCGAATGCCCTGATCTGCTGCTCCACCGCATCCGCGCTCTGGCTGAAATCGAGCCGGGCCTCGGCCTTGGTGATCTTCTTTGCGTAGGTCACGTCATCTTCGGGTTGCGGCGCTGCTGGGAACGCATCCAGATCACCCAGCACTTTTACGATCTGCACGGCCCCGATCCGTGCGAGTTCGTCGGTCAGTTCGCCCGCTGTCTTGCGATCAACCGGCGTTGTTGCGATCGTGCGCATCGGCCCGGTGTCCAGCCCCGCTTCCATCTGCATGATCGTCACGCCGGTTTGCGCATCGCCTGCCAGGATCGCGCGCTGGATCGGCGCCGCACCGCGCCAGCGCGGCAGGATCGAGGCGTGGATATTTATGCAGCCCAGCCGTGTCCCGTCCAGAATCGCTTGTGGCAGGATCAGGCCATACGCCGCGACGACCGCGATATCCGCGCCCAGCGCAGCAAATGCGGCCTGCTCTTCCGCACTTTTCAGCGAAACCGGATGGCGCACTGCGACCTCGCGCGATTCGGCTTCGCGCTGCACGGGGGAAGGGGTCAGTTCCCGACCGCGTCGCCCGCCGGGACGCGGCGGCTGTGTGTATGCAGCGGCGATTTCGTGCCCTGCCTCGGCCAGCGCGATCAGCGCCGGCACGGCAAACTCGGGCGTCCCCATGAAGATGATGCGCATAATCGGGTGCGTGGCCTTCCTTGTCGCGAGCCAAGCCCCTATCTTTACCGCCATGGCATCGCAAGAGATCGAGACGCTGGCATCGGCGCTGGCACGGTTGCCGGGGCTGGGGCCGCGCTCTGCCCGGCGGGTGGTGCTATGGCTGGTGAAACGGCGTGAAACCTCGCTTCTGCAGTTGTTGTCCGCGCTGGAACAAGTGCGCGACAAGTTGGTCGAATGCCAGATATGCGGCAATGTCGATACCAGCGATCCATGCGGCATCTGCGCCGATCCGCGCCGTGATCAGCGATCCTTGTGCGTGGTGGAAGATGTCGCGGATGTCTGGGCGCTGGATCGCGCACGGCTGTTTACCGGCCGCTATCATGTGCTTGGCGGGAGATTGTCGGCGCTCGATGGCGTGCGCCCGGAAGATCTGGCGATCGACACGCTGATCGCGCGCGTGGCAGCAGGCGGGATCGATGAAGTCGTGCTGGCGATGAATGCGACGCTGGAGGGGCAGACAACCGCGCACTACATCGCCGAACGTCTGGAAAATCATGCCGTGCGCATCACCCAGCTTGCCCATGGCCTGCCTGTTGGCGGCGAGCTGGACTATCTTGATGAAGGCACGCTTGCCCAGGCTTTGCGCGCGCGCAGACCGGTAACTTGATTGGCGCGCAAACCGGCACTATCTGGCGATCATGGCTATTCGCGAAATCCTTGAAGTCCCCGACCCGCGCCTGAAGCAGGTTTCCCGTCCCGTCGAAACGTTTGACGATGCGCTCAAAACGCTTGTCGAGGATATGTTTGAGACAATGTATGATGCGCCGGGCATTGGCCTTGCCGCGATACAGGTGGGGGAGCCGCTGCGCATTCTGGTGATCGATCTGCAGGAACCCGATGAGGATGCGCCCGCCGAGGATTGCGGCGATCACGGCTGTGGCCACGATCATCGCCCGGTAAAAAAAGATCCGCGCATCTTCATCAATCCCGAAATTCTCGATCCTTCCGAAGATCTTTCGGTCTATCAGGAAGGCTGCCTGTCTGTTCCCGAAATTTATGCCGATGTCGAACGCCCGGCAACGATCCGCGCGCGCTGGCAGGATCTGGATGGTAACACGCATGAGGAAGATATGGACGGCCTGATGGCAACCTGCCTTCAGCATGAAATGGATCACCTCGAAGGTATCCTGTTCATCGATCATCTTTCGCGCCTGAAACGCAACATGGCGCTCAAGAAACTGGAAAAGCTGCGCAAGGCGGCGTGAGTTGGAGGAATTGCTCCGATCCGGGGATAATTCCGGATAATTGACTGGTGTTCTTGATCCGTTCCCCTTATCAAGGGGCGATGGACACAACGATTCTTGCTCTTGTGGCGCTTGTTTCTGGCCTTGTGGCAGGCGCGGTTCTGGGCTGGGCTTTCGGCTCGCGACCGGTGGCGGACTGGCGCACGCGGTTTGAAGCACGCGATGGCGAGGCGCGCGATCTGGACGAGAAATTCAGAGCTGCGATCCGCGATCTGGCCGGGGAAAGCGAAAAAGCCAAACGTGTCGATGCGCTGGTGGCGGAGCTTTCCGATCTGCGTGCCTCGCGCGATGCGGTATCGTCCGAACTGGCCACGCTGAAAGCCAATGCCGAGAATTTTGAGGAACAAAAACGCCTGCTGGTCGAAGCGCGCGAACAGTTGCTTAAAGAATTTCAGAACACCGGCTCCGCAGTTCTGGGCAAGGCGCAGGAAGCCTTTCTCGAACGCGCGACAGAGCGGTTTGGCCATGCCGAAAAATCCTCCGAAGAAAAGATCAAGGCGCTGCTCGCACCGGTTGGAGAGCGGCTCAAGACATACGAAGAGCAAGTGGCGACGCTCGAAAAACAGCGGGTCAACGCGTTTGGCGAACTGACCGGGCTTATCCAGTCGATGCGCGAAGGGCAGGAAAAAGTGCGCGAGGAAGCCGCGCGGCTTGGCAATTCGCTCACCAATGCGCCCAAGGCGCGCGGGCGTTGGGGGGAACGCGCATTACAGAACGTGCTCGAACAATGCGGATTGTCGGAGCATACCGATTTCCATCTCGAACACTCTCTGGAAACGGACGAAGGGCGTTTGCGGCCCGATGCGATTGTGAATGTGCCGGGGCAAAAGCAGCTGGTGATCGATGCCAAGGTTTCGCTCAACGCCTATCAGGAAGCGTTTGAGGCATCAGATGATGAAGCGCGCGGTCTGGCGCTTGATCGCCATGCGCGTTCGATGCGCAATCATGTGCAGACGCTGGGCGCGAAAAGTTATCAAAGCCAGTTTGAAGATGCGCCCGATTATGTGGTGATGTTCGTGCCCGGCGAACATTTCGTGGCTGCCGCGCTTGAACATGATCCCGAGCTTTGGGATTTCGCGTTTCGCAACCGGGTTTTGCTGGCAACGCCAACCAATCTCGTCGCGATCGCCCGGACGGTGGCGATGGTGTGGTCGCAGGATAAGCTCGCAACCGAAGCGCGTGAGATCGGCCGCATGGGCGGCGAATTGCATGATCGCCTTGCTACCGCCGTTGAACATCTCAAGCGCGTCGGTGGTGGGCTGCAATCGGCGGTGACCAATTACAACAAGTTCGTCGGCAGTTTCGAAAGGAACGTGCTCACATCCGGCCGGCGGCTTAAGGAAAAGGGCATAGAGATCGGCAAGCGGGAAATTGATGAAGTGCCCGAAATTGAGGCGTCTCCGCGTTATGGTAAGGAGGTCACGGACGCCGGGGACGCATCGGAAAGCGAGGCGGAAGAGCCTCTGGTACTGGGAAAATCCGGCAGCGCCTGAGTGCGTTCCCGGATAAAAGCAGTTTGCGGGTATTTTGGTGTGAAATACTGCTGACAGCTTGCGCGGGGGCTGGCTGACTGATTTGCTGACTGCTGACTGCTGACTGCTGACTGCTGACTGCTGACTGCTGACTGCTGACTGCTGACTGCTGACTGCTGACTGCTGACTGCTGACTGC
>CAMYJW010000015.1 GCA_947258815.1 uncultured Sphingomonadaceae bacterium | reverse complement strand
GCCTCCCGTAGGAGTCTGGGCCGTGTCTCAGTCCCAGTGTGGCTGATCATCCTCTCAGACCAGCTATGGATCGTCGCCTTGGTAGGCCATTACCCCACCAACTAGCTAATCCAACGCGGGCTCATCCTAAGGCGATAAATCTTTGGTCCGAAGACATTATGCGGTATTAGCTCAAATTTCTCTGAGTTATTCCGCACCTTAGGGCAGATTCCCACGTGTTACGCACCCGTGCGCCACTCACCCCGAAGGGTTCGTTCGACTTGCATGTGTTAGGCATGCCGCCAGCGTTCGTTCTGAGCCAGGATCAAACTCTCAAGTTTGTGTCACATACAAAACCGGCACGATCATAAAGATCGCAGACCGATCAAGCATGAGCTTCAAGGAGCCGATACCTGCACTGTCAAACGTAATGGATACGAATGGACATGCATCACCCAAAGGAAAACGTGGTGTTTTCCAGCGGATGTGGCGTCGGCATAGATAGACCGGTTACCGGAGCCTTGAGCTCCCCGGACCGGGCGCCGTCGCCCACATGTCCCTTCATCAAAAACCTACAATGTCAAAGAGCCACTCAACAAAAGTGGCGGACAACAATGGCTCCCCGACTTAATGACCGGGGGACATGCTGTCCGTTTCTGTTGGCGACCGCGTTGGTGGGCCGGTTGAAGCCGGCGTCTCCGCTGCGGTGAGAGGGCATATATGGGCGGCCTCAGATTCGGTCAACGCCTTTTTTGCATTTTTCTTTCAAGAGTTTTCCAAAGCCCGTAAATCCGCGATTCTGGAGTGAATTTTCTGTTGGATAACGCCGTTTCCGTCCGGTTTTCGGCCGCGCCGGCCGCCGTGTGTCGCGTTAACCGCTTACTCGCGTGGGAATTTGCGCGAATAAACCAATTGTTATCGCGCGCGGGTTAATCGTGCGCGCATGACCGGTCACAGCCCTCTGCCGTCCCAAACACCCGAAGCGGCGCCGCGCATCGCCGTTATCGTTCCCGCATACGGGGTTGCGCACCTGCTTGGACAATCGCTTGATTCGCTCAGCGCCCAGACTTTTCAGAATTGGGAATGCGTGGTGATCGACGACGGTGCGCCCGATGACGTCGCCGGAGCGGTCGGGCCATATCTTTCCGATCCGCGCATCCGGTTTCTCCAGACCGGAAACCACGGAGTCTCGGCTGCGCGCAATACCGCGATTGCCATTACCTCCGCGCCCCTTATCGCGCTTCTCGACGGCGATGACCTGCTTCGGCCGACACATCTTGCCTCGATGGTCGACGCGCTCAATGCCGATCCGCAGGCGAGAATCGCGACCTGCAACGCCAGCGCCTTCGGTGCGGTTCCGAACGACTACCTCGTCGTTTCACGAAAGCAGGGAAGCAGCGACGGAATCCACGGGTCGCTGACAGACGTGCTCGACCGCAGCTTCAACGTCTATATCGGCTCAGCCTTCCGCCGGGCGGATTTTGACCGGATCGGCGGATTCGACACCGCGATGGCACATTGTGAAGATTTCGATTTCTGGGTTCGCCTGATGGCCCTTGGCGGTCATGTCCTTTATATTGACAAAGTGCTGGGTGATTACCGCGTCCGTTCGGCATCCGCATCGGCAGAGACGACGAAACTCTATCAGGGTATGATCCGCACATACCAGAAACTGATCGCCACCGGGCCTGACCCACAGGTGGCCGAATTGCTCGCAAATCTTATAGCCAGATACGAAAGAGAGCTGGCTCTGGAACGGGCAATCGATCGCGTGATTGCCGAATCCTCACGCGAAGCCGTCGAATCGCTGCGTGACTTCCGCGATCGGTCATCAGGCCCCCACTGGCCCGTGTGCTTCAGCCTTTGGCGCCATTTCCCCTGGCTGGCGCGACCAATGCTGACGATCCGCAAGCGCGCGCATTCCCGTGGCGGACTGAAGCCGCCATGGCGCAAGAGGGCCGCCTGACATGACCCGGCCAACAATCAGCGTAGCAATGAGCGTCTATGACAGCGGACCGTTTCTGCGTCCGGCCATCGAAAGCATCCTGTCGCAGACATTCACCGACTTCGAATTTCTCATCGTGAATGACGGTTCGCGGGACGGCTCTGGCGCTGTCATTGATGACTATGCCCGCGCGGATTCGCGCATTGTGGCGATCCATCAGGAAAACCGGGGGCTGGTTTCCAGTCTCAACCGAATGATCGCCATGGCCCGCGCGCCCTGGATCGCGCGGATGGATTCGGATGACATCGCCCTGCCCGACCGGTTTGCGAAACAAATCGCATTCTTCGATGATAACCCCGATCATGGTTTGCTTGGCGCGAATTCCTTCATCATCGATACAACGGGAGACAGACTGGATCGGCCGCCCGTCTCGCGGCCGCTATGCCATGACGATATCGTCGCCAACTTCAGGGACGGCGTAAATCTGCACCACCCAACGATCATGGTTCGCACCGATCTGATGCGCAACGTGGGCGGATACCGCGCACAATTCAGGTTTGCGCAGGACTATGACCTTTACCTGCGGCTGATCCCGCATACGAAAATGGCCAACCTGAACGATCCACTTCTTGAATATCGGGTGCACTCCGATCAGGCCGGCACGAAGCACCTGTTTGACCAGACTCTCTCAAGCGTTGTCGCATGGCTTTCGCATGAAGCACGGATGGCGGGCCGCCCTGACCCGGTCGATACGTTCGACACATTGCCGCAAATCGGCACACTCGATGCCGTGTTCGAAACCCGTGGGGCAGACAGTTTTGCGCGCAGCCGCATCCTTGAACGCATCATCTATTCGCCAGACATACTGGCAGGCGAAGGGTATGACGTTCTGATCGGACATGTTCGCGAAACCGGCGCCCGCCCGCACCTCTGGCGCGTGGTGCCTCGTCTGGCCCGCGCCGGCCACTTCACCCATGCCGCGCGCCTTGGCGCCGCGCTGGTCGCAGCCTGAGGCGCGCGGGAATGTCAGTCTTCCGGGCAGCAAGCTGGGCGCTATTCGCGCAGTATTACTCGTTCATTCTGACTTTCACGGCCAGCCTGATTCTGGCGCGCTATTTCATCTCGCCCGAGGAACTGGGCCTGTTCTCGATCGCTTTCGCGGCGATCAGCCTGATCGCATTTCTTCAGGACTTCGGCGTTGGCCGGTATATCAACGGCGAGCGCGATCTTGACCGCGAGAAGATCAGAACCGCGTTCACGCTGTCACTGCTGATAAGCTGGGGGATTGCCGCGATCTGTGTCGGCCTTACCTGGCCGCTTTCGGCATTCTACGATAACGAAGCGCTGGTTCCGATTTCGCTGGTGATTGCTTCATCCTACTTCCTGGTGCCGTTCGCCATCGTCCCCCAGGCGCTGCGCCAGCGCGAACTGGATTTCAAATCAAGCGCCCTCGTCGATATGGGCGCGGCGACCGCCAATGCCACCGTATCGCTCTATCTGGGCTGGAAAGGCCATGGCCCCATGGCGCTGGCCTGGGGCGCATTCGCGCAGCAGGCAGGCCGCGCCATCGTCGCCCAATGGCGCGCAGGCTGGACCGCACCCTGGCCTCCGGGCCTGTCACAAACCGGAAAACTGTTTGCATATGGCGGCACGAACACGGTGCTGGTTGCATGCATGCAGATCACCACCCACGCGCCAGAACTGCTGATCGGCCGGGTGCTCGGCCCCATATCGGTTGGCTTCTTCGCGCGCGCATTCGGACTGGCGGCGCATCTTCGCCTGCTGCTTGTCGGCGCTGTCAGCGGGGTTTTCTTTCCGGCATTCCGCAAGATCAGGGACGCCGGAGAACCGATAGGCCCGCCATACATTCTGGTCACCGGAGCATTCACCGCGATCATGTGGCCCGCGCTGGCCGGGCTGGCGGTTCTTGCGGAACCGACAATCAATTTCCTCTACGGCGAAAAGTGGGTGGAAAGTGCGCCGCTGCTGTTCTGGCTGGCACTGGCGCAGATGTGCTTCGTTTCGGTCCCGCTGAACGCCGATCTGCCGATCCTGCTCGACCGGCAGAAAGATCTGGTGTTCCGGCTGTTCCTTGATCTGGCAACCGCATTGACTCTGCTGGCGCTGGCGATCCCGTTCGGCCTGGAAGCAATTGTCGCCTCACGGTTCGCCCACGGGCTTTTGTGGATCGTGCTCTTTGCAAGTTTCGTGCAGCGAATTACCGGGTTTTCATGGCGCGACTGGCTGCTTACTCAACTGCGCAGCCTGGCGGTGACCCTGCTTGCGATCGCACCCTCGCTGATCTTCTATCGGATTGCCGATGGCCCGCAGGATGCGGGCATCATGCAGATTCTCGCAAGTGCCGGATGTGGGGTGATCTTGTGGTTGATCGGTCTGTGGCTCCTGCGTCACCCGGCCCTTACGGTGATTATCGAGAACCTTGAACCGGTTCGCCGACGCCTGCTTCGGGCTTCCACCTGACAGCGGGCTCACCTCGACAGTCGCGCGGATAACAGACACCGGACCGGCATCGTTCGCCAAAAATCCGGCGCTCCATCTTTGTGTTTGTCTGCGAAACACCTACATAGCCGCCCATGCCGCCCGATAATGCCATCAACGATCCCAACGCCCGCCACGACGGCTGGCGCACGGTCGCGCGGTTTCTTCCTTATCTGTGGCCCAAGGATAATCTGGCGCTGCGCTGGCGCATTATCGTAGCCGTAGTTTTGATCGTTGCCGCCAAAGGCACGATGCTGTCTCTGCCCTTCTTCTACAAGAAGGCCGTCGACGGGATGTCGCTGGAAAACGAAAATCCGGTGCTGACCGTGATCTTCGCATTCGTGCTTGCTTATGCGCTGGGGCGCTTTGCAGCTGTGCTGTTCGATCAGTTGCGCAATATGGTGTTCGAGAAAGTCGGCCAGGACGCGGCGCGCGCGCTGGCCGAAAACGTGTTTTCCCGGCTGCATCAGCTTTCGCTGCGCTTCCATCTCAACCGCCGCACCGGCGAAATCACCAAAGTGGTGGAACGCGGGACCAAGAGCATCGACATCATGCTCTATTTCCTGCTGTTCAATCTTGCCCCCACGGTGATCGAGCTGCTGGCGGTGGCGGTGATTTTCTATTTCCAGTTCGGCCCTGGCCTTGTGGCCGCCACCGCATTTGCAGTTATCAGTTATGCGCTGATCACGCGCTGGATCACCGAATGGCGCACCAAACTGCGCGAAAAGATGAACCGGCTCGATGGTCAGGTGATGAGCCGCGCGGTCGATTCGCTGCTGAACTATGAAACGGTGAAATACTTCGGCGCGGAACAGCGCGAGCTGGATCGCTATTCGCAGGCCACCCGCGCCTGGGCGGAAGCGGCGGTCAAAAGCGAAAATTCGCTCGGCCTGCTCAACATCGCACAGGCGGTGATCGTCAACCTGCTGATGGCAGGCGCGATGGGCTATGCCGTGTGGGGCTGGTCACGCGGGACGCTGACCGTGGGCGATCTGGTGTTCGTCAATACGTATCTGGTGCAGCTGTTTCGCCCGCTCGACATGCTGGGCACGGTTTACCGGACAGTGCGCCAGGGCCTGATCGACATGGCCGCGATGTTCGGACTGATGGACACCGAAGTGGAAGTGCAAGATGCACCCGGCGCACCGACGCTGCTGATCAACCGGCCCACCGTCGCGTTTGAAAATGTGGTGTTCGGGTATGAGGAAGAGCGCACGATCCTGCACAGGCTTTCTTTCGAAGTGCCTGCCGGCGCGAAAGTTGCGATCGTCGGCCCCTCGGGCGCGGGCAAATCAACCGTCGCACGGCTGCTGTTCCGGTTTTACGATCCACAAGAAGGCCGCATCCTGATTGATGGTCAGGATATCAGCAAGGTTACGCAAGCCAGCCTGCGCGCGGCGATCGGCATCGTTCCGCAAGATTCGGTGCTGCTGAACGACACCATCGGCTATAACATCGGCTATGGCCGCAACGATACGCCGCAAACCGATATCGAAGCCGCCGCCCGCGACGCCGCGCTTTTGCCGCTGATCGAAAGGCTGCCCAAAGGCTATGACACGCAAGTGGGCGAGCGCGGCCTGAAACTATCGGGCGGTGAGAAGCAGCGCGTCGCGATTGCACGCACGCTGGTCAAGAATCCGCCGATCCTGCTGCTGGACGAGGCAACCAGCGCGCTCGACACGCGCACCGAGCAGGACATTCTCGACACGCTTCACCGCGTGGCCGAAAACCGCACCACGATCTCTATCGCGCACCGTCTTTCCACGATTGCCGATGCCGACACGATCTTCGTGTTGCGCGATGGCAGGCTGGTGGAAAGCGGCGGCCATGGACAACTGTTGCGCCACGACGGGCTTTATGCGGAAATGTGGGCACGCCAGGCCGCCGAAGCCGATGAACTGGGCGAAGCCGCCCAATAGCGCGCTACCGAATTACCGAAAGCGTGTCGCATTAGCGGTTGCCCTTCGCCACCACAACGCGCTAGGCGGCGCGCTTTCCATCATGTTGCGAGTGCGAAAGCGCTCGTTCCATCCCAAAAAGGCCGGTGATTTTCGGCCAAGTTGAATTCTGGAATGCGATTATGACGTATTTTGACGTGATGCGGCGCAACTGGACCGCCAATCCGCGCGCCGATATCCTTGCCGGCATCGTCGTCGCGCTGGCGCTGATCCCCGAAGCCATCGGCTTCTCGATTATCGCCGGGGTTGATCCCAGTGTTGGCCTCTATGCCTCGATCGTAATCGCAATCATCATTTCAATCACGGGCGGACGCCCCGGCATGATTTCGGCCGCAACCGCGGCCGTTGCCGTGCTGGTTGGCCCGCTGGTGCGCGAACATGGCGTTGAATATCTGTTCGCGGCAACGATCCTGATGGGCATCATTCAGATCGTCGCGGGCGCGCTGCGGCTTAATCTGGTGATGCAGTTCGTGTCCCGCTCGGTCATCACCGGGTTCGTCAATGCGCTGGCGATCCTGATTTTCATGGCCCAGCTGCCGCAGCTGACCGGCGTTACCTGGCATACATACGCGATGGTCGCGGGCGGACTGGCAATCATCTATCTGCTGCCGCGGATCACCAAGGCGGTCCCTTCTCCGCTGGTCGCGATCATCATCCTTTCGATCATCTCGATCAGCATGGGCCTCCCGGTTCAGACCGTCAGCGATATGGGCACACTGCCCGATGGCCTGCCGGGCTTTGCGCTGCCCACAGTGCCGCTGACCTGGGAAACGCTGCAGATCATTTTGCCTTATTCGCTGGCGATGGCGGCGGTCGGCCTGCTCGAATCGCTGCTGACCGCGCAGATCGTCGACGATATGACCGATACCGATAGCTACAAGCGTTATGAATGCCGCGGACAGGGCATCGCCAACATCGGCGCGGCGTTTTTTGGCGGCATGGGCGGCTGCGCGATGATCGGCCAGTCGGTCATCAACATCACTTCGGGCGGACGCGGACGGCTTTCATCGCTGACAGCCGGCGTCACGCTGCTGATCCTGCTGTCCGTGCTTGGCCCCTATGTGGCACAAGTGCCGATGCCCGCGCTTGTTGCGGTGATGATCATGGTTTCGATCGGCACGTTCAGCTGGAACTCGATCCCCAATCTACGCCAGCATCCATGGCAATCGTCCGTTGTTATGCTGACCACGGTGGTGGTGGTGGTCGGCACGCATGACCTGTCACTTGGTGTGGCGGCGGGCGTGCTGCTGTCCGGCATTTTCTTTGCCCAGAAAGTGCAGAAGCTGTTCAACATCGAACGCGAGGTATCCGCCGATGGACAGACATCGACCTATCGCGTTTCGGGCGAAGTGTTCTTCGCCTCGGTTCACCGCTTCGCCGATCAGATGCAGGCCTATGAGGAAACCGCGCCGAATGTGGTGATCGACGTGCACAATGCGCATTTCTGGGACATCACCTCGGTCGATGCGCTCGACAAGATCGTCGGCAAGCTCGACAAGGGCGGCGCCAGTGTAAAGGTTGTCGGCTACAATGAAGCCAGCGCCGATATCGTCGATAAATTCGCACTGCATGACAAGACCGGCGTCGAACTGGGCGCGATCCCGCACTGATTTGCTGAACCTCAAGCGCCGGGCGGCTGCCTCCGCAGCCTTGGCTTTCCTCGCATAAGCTCGGGCGGCCAGTCGGCCTTGCGAACCCAATGGGTTCGATGTCGCTAAAGTTCGGGCGCACCGTTATCTGTCTGGCCTCAAGCGCCGGGCGGCTGCCTCCGTAGCCTTGGCTTTCCTCGCATAAGCTCGGGCGGCCAGTCGGCCTTGCGAACCCAATGGGTTCGATGTCTCTCCAGTTCTCGGGCGCACCGTTATCTGTCTGGCCTCAAGCGCCGGGCGGGTGGGTTTTGGAGGACGTCCATCACTTCCCTGCCAACAAAGTCGCTCAGCCCTTCACAACGTCCGCGTCTTTCCAGACCACGGCCTGCGCGGCTTTCATGCAATTGCTTTCAACGTCCCACGCCAGCGTAGGCGAACCATAAAGCCGCCAGCCCTGTTCCAGCGCTTCGGACACGCGATCGCAGAACGCGCGGTCGTCCTTGCCGGTCAGCAGCCGATAAATCGGTTTGTCGTCGGGCGTCTGGTGCATAAAACCGGGCCTGTTACTAGAGGATGTAACGCGAAAGATCGGTATCGTCGGCAAGGCCGGAAAGCCGCGCCTGCACATAGGCCGCATCGATCTTCACCGTCTCACCGGCGCGGTCCTCTGCTTCAAAGCTCAGTTCTTCAAGTAGCTTTTCCATCACCGTCTGCAAGCGGCGGGCGCCGATATTCTCGACACTTTCGTTCACCCGCGCCGCAATCTTCGCGACTTCATCAACCGCCTGTGCCGTAAAATCGAGGTTGACCTTTTCGGTTTCGATCAGTGCGCAATACTGTTCGACCAGATTGGCGCGGGTTTCGGAAAGAATCCGCACGAAATCCGCTTCGGTCAGCGCTTTCAGTTCCACCCGGATCGGCAAGCGCCCCTGCAATTCGGGCAGCATGTCCGATGGTTTGGCAACGTGAAACGCGCCGCTGGCGATAAACAACACATGATCGGTTTTCATCGGGCCATATTTTGTGGCGACCGTTGTGCCTTCGATGAGTGGCAGCAAATCGCGCTGCACGCCTTCGCGGCTGACCGATCCGCCGCGCACATCGCTGACCGCGATCTTGTCGATCTCATCCAGAAAAACGATGCCGTTGGTTTCCGCGTTCTGCAGGGCGACGCGCGCGACATCGTCCTGATCCATGCGCTTTTCCGATTCTTCGTCAACCAGCTTGTCCCATGCTTCGGGCACTTTGAGCTTGCGGCGCTTGAGGTTTTGCTGGCCAAACGCCTTGCCCATGATGTCTGACAGGTTGATCATGCCGACCGAGCCACCCATGCCGGGAATTTCCATTTGCGGCGCTGCGGTATCCTCGATCTCTATCTCGACTTCGGTATCGTTCATCGCATCTTCAACGACGCGCTGACGGAAACTCGCCCGCGTTGCCTCAGACGCATTTTCCCCGACCAGCGCATCAAGCAGCCGCTCCATCGCGGCCTGACTGGCGGCTTCGCGCACCGATTCGCGGCGTCGATCCTTTTCCAGCCGGATCGCATCTTCCACCAGATCACGCGCGATCTGTTCCACATCGCGGCCAACATAGCCAACTTCGGTGAACTTGGTGGCTTCAACCTTGACGAACGGCGCATCGGCAAGTTTTGCCAGCCGCCGGCTGATCTCGGTCTTGCCGCAGCCGGTGGGGCCGATCATCAGGATGTTCTTGGGGGTCACTTCATCACGCAATTCATCCGAAAGGCGCTGACGCCGCCAACGATTGCGCAGCGCAACGGCAACTGCGCGCTTGGCATCGGCCTGGCCGATAATGTGTTCATCAAGAGCGGCGACAATCGCCTTGGGAGTAAGCTGTGCGTTCATGATATCCTGAAAGTTCGGGGGTTCCGGGTCGGGGCGGCGAGGCGATCATTCAGATCACTTCGATCGTCACCCGGTCATTGGTGAAAACGCAAACGTCCGCGGCAACTTCCATCGCCCGGCGTGCAATCTTTTCGGCATCGTCTTCATAATCAACCAGCGCGCGCGCGGCCGACAGGGCATAGTTCCCGCCAGAACCGATCGCGGCGATTCCGGCTTCGGGTTCCAGCACATCGCCATTGCCGGTAAGGATCAGCATCGTTTCAGCATCGGCAACGATCATCAGCGCTTCGAGATTGCGCAGATACTTGTCGGTCCGCCAGTCCTTTGCCAGTTCAACCGCAGCGCGCATCAGTTGCCCGCGATATTGTTCCAGCTTGCTTTCCAGCCGTTCAAACAATGTGAAGGCATCGGCAGTTGCGCCTGCGAAACCGGCAATCACCTTGCCCTTTTCGGGCCCGCCTTCGCCAATCCGGCGCACTTTGCGGGCGTTGGGTTTCATCACCGTATTGCCCATCGAAACCTGCCCGTCACCGGCGATGACGGTTTTGCCGCCTTTCTTGACGCCGATGATGGTGGTTCCGTGCCACTGGGTGAGGCCGTGGCTTGCCGCGTTGTTATCCATGTTGGGCATATATGCCGCGATGCGCGAGCTTCAATGGAGGTTTTTGGTTTACCCTGGCAAACGCCGGACCTGCGCAACCCGGCCTGCCCCGCTTCTCACAGGCTGCGAGGATCAGCTGCCGTTCGGGCCCGGCCCGCTTGGTGCCGCGCCGCCAACGCCGCCGACCGAACCGACATTGCCGAACAGGTCTTCAAGGAAACTGCGATCGCGCCCCAGTGTTGGTGTCTTGTCACCTTCCGGATCGATCCGCGCGACTTGCTCCATGCCTTTGCGATCAACCGCGGCAACATTGCCCGATGGATCGAACTGAACGCGCAGCACTGTCTGCTCGCTGGTGCGCGGGCGGCGGAAGGCCGGGGTTTTGGTATCCTGCGAAATATAATACCAGTCTTTCGAGCCGAACTGGCTGATGAAAGTCGGGCGGCCCAGCGTGCGTTCAACCGATGTGCGATTGTCAACGCCCGGCTGAATCGCATCAAGCAGCGCCTGATCGACCACATAGCCGCGATGGTTCTTGATCGAGGTGCAGCCACTGGCGAGCACCGCAACGCCCAGCGCCGCCCCAGCCATCCATGCAAACCGACCGTTCATCCGCATTTTCTCTCGCTCCAGTATCAGATATGGCTCTCTGGCCATTGCCAGTTGCCCGTCTGCACATATATCGGCGACAAGCCTTAGGCCGCAAACCGGCACATCGCAATGGCGCGCACAGTGTTGCCCGCCAATTGAATTGCCGCTGAACGAAAGGTGCCTGCTCGTTGTCCTTCCTCTCCCGCCTGTTCGGAAAATCCCCCGCCGATCGTGAAGCGGTGCGACCGCTATGGCATCGCGTGGTGGAAATCGCGCGCGAACCGCAATGGTATGCCCAATGCGGCGTGACAGACAGCGTGCCCGGCCGGTTCGATATGATCACGCTGGTTCTCTCCCTCGTGCTTTTGCGGATGGAGCGCGAGGAAGCGCTGATCGAACCGTCCGTCAGGCTCACCGAGATCTTTGTCGAGGATATGGACGGGCAACTGCGCGAGTCGGGCGTTGGCGATCTGGTGGTGGGCAAGCGCATCGGCAAACTGATGGGAACGCTGGGCGGCAGAATGGGGGCACTGCGCGATCTTTCACCGCGCGATGAAACCACCCTGATCCCCGTGCTTGAACGCAACGTGACATTGAACGATGACGCAGACAAGGCGCGGCTGGCCGGGCAGGTTCTGGCGCTGTGCAACCAGCTTGAAGCGCTGGACGGCACGGACATTCTGGCCGCTCGGATCGTCCGGTGAACACGCCGGCCCCTTCCCTTCCTCCTGAGTTTTCACACCCGATCGACGTTCGCCAGAGCGAGGGTCAGCAGCTTCAACTCAGCGCCAGCGAAAACGAACGCGCGGCGCTGGCCAAGCGTTTCGATCTGGTGCGGATCGACCTTTTGCAGGCCGAACTGGTGCTGACCCGCAAGGGCCGCATCGTCGAGGCAAGCGGAACCATGCGGGCGGATTTCGTGCAAAGCTGCGCGGTTTCGGCAGAAGACATTGCAGTGCATGTCGAAGAACCGCTGGCCTTGCGGTTCGTGCCCGAACGTGGCGATCACAGCCCCGATGCGGAAATTGAACTCGATGCCGAAGATTGCGACGAGATCGATTACGCGGGCACGACGATCGATCCGGGCGAAGCCGTGGCGCAAAGCCTTGGCCTGGCGATAGACCCGTTCCTGACCGGACCCGCAGCGCAGGAAATGCGCGAGAAAGGATATGTCTCAAGCCCGGAAAGCAACAGCCCGTTCGCCGCGCTCAAAGGTTTGAAATCGCCCGAATAGTCGGCAATCGCAGGCCGGACCCAATCTGCGCGTAATCTGGCCGCAATCCGCGCCCGATCAGAACGGGATATCATCGTCCAGATCATCGCCGGCGCTGCCACCGCCGGATGATCCGCCGCCGCCCCAGTCATTACCGCCACCGCCTGACGAGCCGCCACCGTAATTGCCGCCACCGCCGCCAGATGCGCCGCCGCCATAGCCGCCGCCCTGTCCGCCACCGCGCGAACCACCGCCACCGCCGCCTTCGCCGCGACCATCCAGCATGGTCAGCGTGCCGTTAAAACCGCGCAGCACGATCTCGGTGCTATACCGGTCATTGCCAGACTGATCCTGCCACTTGCGGGTCTGCAACTGGCCTTCGACGAACACTTTGCTGCCCTTGCGCAGATAGTTTTCGCAAACGTTGACCAGTCCTTCGGAAAAGATCGCAACGGTATGCCACTCAGTGCGTTCCTGACGGTTTCCATCGCGGTCTTTCCAGTTTTCAGACGTGGCGATGCGTAGGTTGCACACCCGGCCACCATTCTGGAATGAGCGAATTTCCGGATCGGCTCCCAGGTTTCCGATCAGCATGACTTTGTTAAGGGAACCGGCCATGAATTGTCCTCTCGCAGGCTAGAGGCCGAGCGCCAGCGCGGCCCAATAAGTGATTCCCGCGAAGATGTAGGCCAAGCCGAACAGGTAGGCCAGCATGAACAGAGGCCATTTCCACCCATTCGTTTCCCGGCGAGTGACAGCGATGGTAGACATACATTGCGGCGCAAACACGAACCACGCCAGAAACGACAAGGCCATTGGCAATGTCCATCCCGCCTTCAGCTTGTCGCCCAGAGCAACGGCAGCGGCGTCTTCATCCTCCGCCTCAACCGCATAAGTTGTCGCCAGCGAACTGACCGCGACTTCGCGTGCGGCCATCGCCGGGATCAGCGCCAGCGCCATATCGCGATTGAAGCCAATCGGCTCCACCACCACGGCGAGACCATTGGCAATCTGGCCGGCAAACGATGCATCGACCTGGCTTTCACCCGGCGCGGCCTTCGGGAAACTGAGCATCAGCCACAAGACCACCGTAACCATGAAAATGATCGTGCCCGCGCGCCGCAGGAATATCCACGCGCGCTGCCACAGGCCGATCGCCAGATCCTGCAAGCGCGGAAGCTGATACTTTGGCAGTTCCATGATGAAACCGCTGGCCGCCCCTTTGGTGAGCGAGCGCCTGAGGATCAGGGCCACCACCATCGCGCCAACGATTCCGGCCACATACAACGCAAACAGCACCACGCCCTGCAGGCCGATGCCGCCACCGATATTATCGTTGGGAATAAACGCGGCGATAATCACCGCATAGACCGGCAGCCGCGCCGAACATGTCATAAGCGGGGCGATCAGGATCGTCGTCAGCCGGTCACGCGGATCGGCGATAGAGCGTGTTGCCATGATTCCCGGAATCGCACAGGCAAAGCTGGAAAGGAGCGGAATAAAACTGCGCCCGGACAGGCCAACGCTGGCCATCATCCGATCCATCAGGAACGCGGCGCGCGCCATATATCCCGTCGCTTCCATAAACAGGATAAAGGCAAACAGGATCACAATCTGCGGCAGGAACACCACAACCGAGCCAACCCCGGCGAGCAAGCCCTCGGTTATCAGATCGCGCACAAAACCATCGGAAAAATTCGCCACGACAGCGCCGCTCAGCCAGCCGACTCCGGCTTCGAGCGCATCGGCAAACGGCGTTGCCCACGCAAACACCGCCTGAAAAATGACGAACAACAACGCGAACAGGATCACCGGGCCGAGCCATGGGTGCAAAAATACCCGGTCCAGTTTTGAGTGCAGCTTGTGGCGCGTTGTTTCCGAAAGAATCGCACCATCGGCCATCGCCTGTGCGGCAACGCGCAGCTCGGTCTGGCTGAACGCGGTGCGCGGCCCGGCCTGCGGGCGCACTTTTGCCTGCGCAATCGCTTCGCAAAGTTCGCTCAAACCCTTGCGACGCACGGCGACCGTGGGGATCACATCCACGTCAAGCGCCTGCGAAAGCGCCTGCGGATCAATCACCAGCCCGTCGCGCTCGGCCAGATCAAGCATGTTGAGCGCAACCACCGTGGGAAGCCCCAGCGCGATCACTTCCTGCGCAAACACCAGATGCTGTTCAAGGTTTGAAGCATCAAGAACGATGACAATCGCATCGGGCGCGGCTTCGCCTTCCAACTCTCCACGAATGACCTTGCTGGTCACTTCCTCGTCCGGGCTGGTGGGATCGAGGCCATAACTGCCCGGCAGATCGGTCAGCTCCACGGGCTCTCCGGTTGGCAGGACCAGCCGCCCGGCCTTGCGCTCAACCGTTACGCCCGGATAATTCGCGATCTTCTGCCGCGCGCCGGTCAGCGCATTGAACAGCGCGCTTTTGCCCGCGTTCGGATTGCCGACAAGCACGATCTTGCGCGGGGCGTTCATACCGGCGTTACCTCCATCGCCGCGGCATGAACCCTGCGCAGCGCAATCGTCATCCGCCCGATGCTGACCGCAATCGGATCACGCCCGCCAAACACGCCCGCATGCGATACCGTTACCTGCGCGCCTTCCTCCATGCCAAGCGAGCGCAAGCGCTGCGCCTCTTCAGGCACCAGAGAGGACCAGTCGACCGCGACGATCTGCGCGCTCTGACCAATGGGAAGGCTATCGAGTGTCACGCACGCGGCGCTGCCAGATCGACCGCGCAATTGCAAGTCGTTCGCAATAAATTGATTCAGGTCAAAATGCGAAGCGGCGCAGTTCAGTTCGCCGGATAGCGCAACCGCCCCAGAAATCGGGCGACGCTGAAACGCTCTTCAGGCTTGCGCAAAAGCTTAGCCTTGGCTTTCTCGAACCGCATCACGCCATCGATCCGACGATCAAGAAAAGCCTTCGTTTCTGCCTTGTCGTCGCTTTCGTCACTGGCGAATATCGACAGCGTGGCCGCGTAGATGCCGGCCAGTATCGTGCGTTTGGAATAATGGTTGAAGTCCGTCGCGGTATCGCCAGCCAGATGCCACATCAGATCCGCGCTGTGCCATCCCAGCCTAAGCGCGCGCGCGGCATTACTGGGCATTGCCATGATCGCCAGCGCCCGGCGCAGCGATTCTTCCTGCCCGGCAATCGCATCGAGCCGGAACAGCACCAGCGCGCGGATCCGTTCGCGGATGCTCATGCCGGCAAGCGCCGAAACGGGCAGCGCGGCAACCATCCTTGCGTCAACATCGGCGATCCAGGCGGCGATCATATCCATCTGTCCGCCCCTGAACGCATATGCGGCAACATCGCGATCAATGCCCAGTTCGTCCGCCGCGCTGGCTATGCCTTGCGCGCTCCACCCGTCAAACGCTGCCGCCCGCGCAATGGCTGGCGCCAGCAAGATGCGCAGTTCATCAAGCGTCAGATCGGGCGATTGGGTTTGCACCGATCAGAAACTCGGTCCGTAAACGGCCTGCGTGCCGCCTTGCGCTTTGGATTTCGCCTGCGTGGTCAACAAGGTGACGAGCTGATCCTTCTTCAGCAGCCTGGCGTAATCCAGCGCGGTGCGGCCCGAATTATCGGCGCGATTGGGATCGGCCCCGCCTTTCAGCAATGCCCGCACCATTGCCGCGTTCTTGCGATGAACCGCGCTGATCAGCGGTGTTTCTCCGGTGTCGTCCGATTCGTCGACTTTTGCATTTTTGGACACCAGAAATTCAACCCCCTCGATCCAGCCAAGGCTTGTTGCCAGCTGAAGCGGGGCAACGCCCCTGTCATCACGCAAATTCACGTTCGCGCCCTTGGACACCAGATAGCGCAACCATGTCAGATCGCGCCGCTCGGTCACGATATGCAGCGCGCCCCTGCCCGTGGTCACATCGCGCGAGTTGATGATCGTTGAGCCGGGCTGACTGATCGCTTCCTCAACTTCGGCGCCTTCTTTCTTGTCGACAGCCTCAAGGAATTTATAGCCCTTGGTGAACTGGGCTTGCGCCGGGGCGGAAATGCACAAAGTGCCCGCCATCAGCGGCAGCCCCAGCCGCAGCAGAGCAGTTTTCCAGGACCCGATCACTCTGGACACGATTTCAATCCTCCGTTCACCCGCATTTAAGTCAGCTTGCCTGTTGGCTGTCTTGCGATGGCGTCTTGCACAACCACGTTTAGCAGAGCATGAACCGCCGCGCTATGTGGAACCTGAAACCCCTGTTTGCCAGCCTGCTGTTATCGCTTTCGCTTGCCGGATGCGGCATTGGCACAGACGCGCCCGCTGAAAAACCGCCGCTGGAAGGCGCGGCCATAGGCGGCCCGTTCACGTTGACCGACAAGAACGAAAACACCGTACGCTGGGCCGATTTCGAAGGGCAGTATCGCATCCTCTATTTCGGATACACCTTCTGCCCCGATGCCTGCCCGCTTGATGTTCAGGCGATGATGGCCGGGTTTTCACGGTTTGAAAAAGACCATCCCGAACGCGCCAAACGTGTCCAGCCGATCTTCATCTCAATCGATCCCGAACGCGACACTCCCGCTGTCGTCGGCCAGTTTTCCGCCGCCTTTCATCCGCGCCTTCTGGGGCTGACGGGAACGCCAGAGCAAGTGGACCAGGCCGCCAGCGCCTTTGCCGCTGCCTATGCGCGCGGAGAGGATACGCCCGGCGGTTATCTGATGGATCACAGCCGCATCGCCTATCTTATGGGGCCGCAGGGCGAACCGCTTGCGATGCTGCCGGTTGATGAAGGCCCCGAGTCGGTCGGCGCGGAACTGGCCAAATGGGTGCATTAGATAAAGGCGAAAAGTTCTGGGAAATGCCGCTGGAATCGCTCAACCGCGCGGAGTGGGAAGCGCTGTGCGATGGCTGCGGCCAGTGCTGCCTGCACAAGGTGGAAGATGCAGACACCGGCGACTATTACCGCACGAATGTGGCCTGCAAACTGCTTGATCTCAAAACCGCGCGGTGCAGCGACTATCGCCATCGCCGCGCCTATGTGCCCGATTGCATGCGGCTGACCTTGCGCAATGTCGACAGTTTTGACTGGTTGCCCGAAACCTGCGCCTATCGCCGCCGTGCGCAAGGCAAACCGCTGCCCGACTGGCACTATCTGATTTGTGGCGATCGCGAAGCGGTCCATCGCTCGGACGCAACCGTTATCGGCAGGGTTATCAGCGAAACCGACGCGGGCCCGATTGAAAACCATATCGTCTGGGATGGCCGGGAGGACTGGCCTGGTGATTAGAACGCCGCGCTATGCTTGACTGGCTCAAAACCGACCCCCGCGAAACGCCGACTGTTGCCGTGGGCGATGCCGAATTGCCAATTGTTATCCGGCGCAATGCACGGGCTAAACGGATGATCCTGCGCCTTGCGCCCGATGGCCGGGAAGTGCGGGTAACGGTGCCGAACTGGGGCCGCACCGCCGACGCGCTGGACTTTGCGCGCACCCGCCGGGACTGGCTGGAAGGCCAGCTTGCCGCCCTCCCCCGCGCCGAACCCGTCAGCGATGGCAGCACACTGACGCTGCGTGGAAAGCCGGTGCTGGTGGAGCACGATGCCGCCGCGCGCAGAAAGCCGGAACTTGAGGACAGCATTATTCGGGTTGGCGGGCCTGCATCCTCGCTCCCGGCACGGTTGAAACGCTGGCTGGAAGGCGAAGCGCGCGCGCTCCTTGCCGAGGATCTGGTGCATTATTGCCGGCAGGTGGGAAAGGCACCGCCACCGCTGGCGCTCTCAAATGCCCGTCGGCGCTGGGGAAGCTGCGCGCCCAACGGAGCAATCCGTATCAACTGGCGACTTATCATGGCGCCCGATTTCGTGCGCCGCTCGGTCGTGGCCCATGAAGTGGCGCATCTTGTGCATTTCGATCATTCGCCCCGCTTCCATGCCTTGCTGGGCGAACTTTTCGAAGGCGACATCGACACCGCCAATCGCTGGCTCAAGCGCGATGGGCGAGCCCTTTACCACCCGTTCGGATAGGCGAGCGCGCGCGTGATCGGGTCACAGGACTGGCGCTCACACGCACAAGCGACTATTTAGCGGCGCATGGCACTGTTCAAACGAACCGGATACTGGGCCGATGTGAAGCCGACCGGCATGATTGCCGATTTCTTCATCGTCTGGAAACAGGCGGGCCGAAACCGCTGGCGCATCGCTTTTGTCTCGGCCGGGTGCACGTTCGCCGTGTTCGGAGCGATGATTCAGCAGGAAGCAAAAGGGCCGCACCTGCCCCCCAAAGTGACATATATTTCATCGTGGAGCGCGGATCGCACCGACGAGGAAATCATGGCCTCCAACCGTCTCCACCAGCAGGCCAAGGAACGCTTCGCGGCAGAGCAGGCGCGACGTGATGAGGATGTGCGCGCGATATATAAAGAACTGGGTCGCATGTCAGGCATGGATGTCGAAAAGATCGCACGCGAAGCCGATGCCGAACGCGCTGCGAAGAAAAAGGCCTATCTCGATTCGCTCAAGAAGATGCGGGGCGAAACTTCAGGTGAATGAAGACACGCGCTGGCTGGCGGCGGCGGCAAGCCTTGCCGCACGCGCAAGACCGCTAAGCCGCCCAAACCCGGCCGTTGGCGCGCTGATCGTCAGGCAAGGCAAGGTCATCGCCGCCGGCTGGACCGGGAATGGCGGACGCCCCCACGCTGAAGCCGTAGCGCTGGAACAGGCCGGCGCCGATGCGACTGATGCCACGCTCTATGTCACGCTGGAGCCATGCGCGCACAAATCGCCGCGCGGCCCGGCCTGCGCCGATCTCGTCGCGCAATCGTCCATCGCGCGCGTCGTCATCGGCTGCGAAGATCCCGACCCGCGAACGGCAGGCGATGGCATCAGCCGCCTTCGCGAGGCGGGCAAAACGGCAGA
The DNA here is from genome assembly GCA_947258815.1 of uncultured Sphingomonadaceae bacterium. GTDB lineage: Bacteria > Pseudomonadota > Alphaproteobacteria > Sphingomonadales > Sphingomonadaceae > Novosphingobium. The sequence continues at coordinate 206,276 of CAMYJW010000015.1, read as the reverse complement.
GATCGTCGCATCACCGGAAGCCGAAGCCAGCCTTTCGGGCTATCTGAAGCTGCGCCGCGATCAGCGCCCCGAAGTCATGCTGAAGCTCGCCATGTCGCTTGATGGCTGCATCGCGACGGGCGACGGCGAAAGCCAGTGGATCACGGGCGAGCAGGCGCGCGCCCATTGCCATGCGATGCGCGCCCGGTCCGATGCGATTCTGGTTGGCGGCGGCACAGTGCGCGCCGATAATCCAGCGCTGAACGTGCGCCTTGCCGGGCTGGAAAATCGCTCTCCCCAACGCTGGGTGCTGACCGGCGGCGAAGCCCCGCAAGGGTGGAGCGCGCTGCCCTCTCCCGAAGCGATCGGCGATATGGCCGATGTACAGTATCTGTTCGTCGAAGGCGGTGCGCAAACCGCCGCATCGTTTCTGGCCGCCGATCTGGTTGACCGGCTGCTGATTTACCGCGCGCCGGTTATCATCGGTGCCGGTCTGCCCGCGATCGGCGATATCGGCCTTGCCACATTGGCCGACGCGCTCGGCAAATGGAAACTGCAAGATCGTCGCTCGCTTGGCAGCGACACGCTGGAAATCTACACGGCGCAAGTCTACACGGCCTCATGTTCACCGGAATAGTCACCGCAATCGGCACGATTCAGGAAGTTCGCCAGACCGGCGACCTGCGGATCGTCATCGCCTGTCCGTTCGATCCCGAAACGATCGCAATCGGCGCGTCCATCGCCTGTTCGGGCACCTGCCTGACCGTGGTCGATAAAGGCGGAAGCAAGGGCGATTGCTGGTTCGCGGTCGATATTTCCGCCGAATCCGTCGCCCGCACCGTGCCCGGACGCTGGGAACAGGGCACCCGCCTCAATCTGGAACCCGCGCTCAAGCTGGGCGATGAACTGGGCGGCCATATCGTGACCGGCCATGTCGATGGCGTCGGCACGGTCGTTTCGGTTGAACCGCAAGGCGACTCGCACCGCTTCACGTTCGCCGCATCCGCCGATCTCGCGCCTTATCTGGCGCCCAAGGGATCGATCACCATCGATGGCGTTTCCCTGACCGTGAACGAGGTGGCCGATCAGGCGGACGGCGCCTGCCATTTCGGCGTCAACATCATCCCGCACACCGGGGAGGTGACCACACTGGGCGCGCTCACCCCCGGCGATGGCGTCAATCTGGAAATTGACGTGCTTGCCCGCTATCTCCAGCGAATGCAGAGCCTGCGGGGCTGACGATCAGGCCGTTACATCCGCCACGGCATCGATGAATTTCTCGATATTTGCCATCGTCAGACCAGCAACGTTGATCCGGCCTGACCCGGCCATGTAAACGCCATGCCGCTCGCGCATTTCAAGCACCTGATCCTTGCTCAACGGAACGATCGAGAACAAACCGTTCTGATGCCCCAGCGGAGAAAGATCGGCATTGCCTGCAACACCGGCCCCAGACAATTTCGCCCGCACTTGCCGGATACGCTCGCGCATCTGATCAAGCTCATCAAGCCACTGCACCGTCAGCGCCTTGTCTTCCAGAATCAGCCGCACTGCCGCGCCGCCATGATCGGGCGGCTGCGACCAGTTCGCCCGCGCCAGAGCATGACCGTTTGACATCACCGCAGGCAACTGATCCGGCTGGGCCATCATCACGTAAAGCGCGCCAACGCGATCGCGATAAAGCCCGAAATTCTTGTCGCAACTGTAACAGACGATCGCTTCGGGAACCGCAACCAGCACCCGGCGCACCCCATAGGCGTCAGCCTCTATGCCGTGCCCCAGCCCCTGATAGGCAAGGTCAATCAGCGGCAGCGCAGGGCTGTCCGCCAGCAATCCGGCGATTTCGTCCCACTCGCCCTGCGCATAGTCAATTCCGGTGGGGTTATGACAGCAGCCGTGCAGCAGGATCACGTCCCCCGCCTGCGCCCCTTTGATCGCAGAACGAACGGCATCCATATCGGCGCGGCCTTCGCTCGTCGCGTGGTTGAACTCGGTGATTTCAAGGCCAAGATCCTTGCATATCTGCGCGTGGTTGGGCCAGCTCGGTTTGCCGACGATGATCCGCTTTGCCCCGGCGCGCTGCGCCATAGCCAGCGCCAGCCGCAACGATCCGGTTCCGCCCGGCGTCTGCATGCCATCGATCCGTCCACCCAGCTTCGGCGCATCCTTGCCAAACACATAAGGCATCAACGCCTCAACGAACGCCATATCGCCTTCCGGGCCAAGATATGCCTTGGAATCCTGAAGCGTGACCAGCTTCTGTTCGGCCGCCTTTATCGCGCCGAAAACCGGGGTATCCCCCTGCCCGGTCCGATAGACACCAACGCCAAGGTCGATCTTGTCGGCCCTGGGGTCCGCATTGTGAAGCTTGATCAGCGCCAGAAGCGCATCAGCGGGCTGTTGTTCCAGATTAGTTAGCATAGCGGGCGCGCATTAGCGCCGCGACTCCCGATCGGGCAAGCACCTTTTGCACGGGTCGCGCTCAACCAGGTGCGCCAGCCCGGTTTCTGCCCGCCGATGGATGGATTCGCGGCGGGACAGATGCGCTTTCGCAAGGCGAATTCCTTGTGGCAAAACAAGCGCAAACCACCATCGCATCCACCCGTGTCATCAAACGTCAGGCTCAGAAAGGCAGCCAGCGGGATTTTCTGGAAATCCGCATATAGCCCACGTTCGCGCCCAGTCGCAGCCCGGCTCCCATGCGCACGGGAATCAGAACCACATCACCGCGCCGAAGATAGCTGACGTGGAATCCACCAACGAGATAGGCCTGCCCCTCGCCTGCGCCAAACCGGTGATAGATGTCCTCGGTATCGTACAGGTTGTAAACAAGCACGAACGCCTTTCCCGCGTTCAGCCCCAGATCGAAACCAAGCGAAGGCCCCGTCCAGTATATCGGGCGATTGCCTTCCACCTTGTGATGCAATGTGCCCGAGCCATAACGCAGGCCCACCGCTATCGCGCCGCCCGCTTCGCGCCCCGTAATATACCCGTTCGGCTCACCCTGTTTGCGCAGGATATCCTCAATCATCGAGGCCAGACCTTCAGAGCCCTTGCCAAACACGCCTTCGGCCGCGCCCATCAGATCATCCTGGCGATACGTCGTTTCGCTGGGTGTTCCCGCATTCGCGGTTGCCGCACCGGTTGCGGCGGGAGTGGCGCCGACCTCTTCCACCGTCCAGCCATCAACCCCGCTTTCGCCCGATGGCGCACCCTGCGCGGCGGTCTGTGCAGGACTCTGTTCCGCTGTGGGCTGCACCACAGCATCCGAAGCGGGCGAAGCAGCCGCATCGCCCTCTCCTGACAGATCGCCATCAATCATCACATCGGGATCGGTCGCTTCGACCTGCGCAGTGGCCGACGAAGCAACCAGCGAGAGGTTCGCCAGCAAGGCGATTGCAATCATGCGATAAATTCTGGCCATGGTTATGCCTTCCTGCCCTTTCCGGCGCGCCTGCGGAATATCCCAGCGTGCCTTTGGGCTGATCAGTGCGGCATTAAGAATCGAGCGCGCATGACCCCGCAATGAACGGACGACGAGCCGAGTCAGAATTACGGCCAACCGAATCGCTGATCCGGTAAAATCGCCGAAAACAATTGCATTTCTTGCAAAACCGCCCCCTTGCCGGTCCCGCAACCCGCCGCTATAGCCCGCGGCTCGCCGCTGCGATCCGGAGACGTGGGTGAGTGGCTGAAACCAGTTCCCTGCTAAGGAACCATACTCGTAAGGGTATCGAGGGTTCGAATCCCTCCGTCTCCGCCATCAACATTTTTGCGTTTTGGAACCCCTCTAGTGCTTTGAAAACACTGGAGGTTTTCGGGGTTCGAAACCCCTCATTCCGGTCGTATTTCAGGTGGCCCGCAAAGACCAGTCTGATGACGGTTTGCCTGTCCTCCAAACGTTCACTTTTCCAAAGATTAGAAGGGCTTGAGAGGAACCGCATGGCGAGTTCGAACATCTCCCCGAATGGGCGCAACGGCATGCCGGAATTCTGCTGACGTTCAGCCAGAACAAGCTTTTGCCGCTCAAGCTGCTCGATCTTGCGTTCGAAGGCACCAATGACGGTATCGCTCGATGCTTTTACGATCTTGTCCAGCTGCTTGTCGATTTCGGAATCGACCTTGGCAATGCCGCGCCTGACCGCCTCAGCGATGTGGCCCGCCTGCTTACGCTGTATCTCCCAGCCATGGGTGAACATAGATTTGGCGATGTTCGCCAGTGTTGGCGAAGGTTCCAGCGCTTCGAGCAGAGCTTCGAATTCGCCTTCGATCTTGTCGCGGCGGATAGACTTGCGATGGCTCACACAGTCCTTGTTGAAGCACATGTAATAGGGATGCTTCGCACCCGTCTTGCTTTTCGACCAGCAGGAGGTGAGAGGCCGGTCGCAATCGGCACAGGCTACGCTACCCCGCAACGGAAAATCCGCGCTCAGATCGGGCCGTGCTGGCGCATAGGCTTGCCCGTTGAGTCGCGCCTGAATCTTTTCGAAGGTGGCGAAGCTAATCAGGCCCTCATGCTTGCCTTCACGCAATGAAACGCCCCACTCTGGCATTTCGACCATTCCTGCATAGACAACGCGATTGAGAATTCGGTTTGCGGCTTCGTTGGTGACTTTGCCGAAGCGGTTCTTCGGATAATCGGGCTGGGCCTGGAGGAAGCGCATCACCTCGGCCTGCGTCTGAAACTGCCCGGAAGCATAGCCTTCAAGCGCTTCCTCAATGATCGAGGCCACTGGTTCATCGCGGACCATCACCTTCCCGTGTCCTTCCAGCTTGGCATTCTTGAAGCCCAGCGGCGGCTTGAACGGATAATAACCGGTGCGAAGTCTCGCTTCCTGCCGGTTACGGACCTGTTCCGCATTCTTGATACGCGCATGCTGGCTGACCGAGGCCAGCAGATGTTCGATAAGCAGGCTGTCGCTGTCCTCGCCAAACTCGATTGACGGGCTTTCGAGAAGTCCGCCGCATTCCGAGATCGCAGCACGCAAAGCCAGATGCGCTTCAAGCCCTCTGGCCAAACGAGAAATATCGTCAATCAGGACCCGGATGTTTTCCTTCCGATACTGGCGCAGGAAGGCGAGCATTTCTTTCATGCCGGGCCGGTCGATCAAACTTCCCGATACGGCCTTGTCCTCGAATGTCTCAAGGACACGGTAGCCCTTCATTTTCGCAAATTCTGCACACCGCGCGGCCTGACTTTCCGCGCCGTGGCCCTTGGCGACCTGCGCAGCGGACGACACCCGCACATAGATGACAGCTTTTTGGTCTGTTTTCTCGGTCATCCTTTCATCCTTTCTCGCTCCCATCGGCAGGAGCGCATTTACTGTTTTCGATTGGCAACGAACACCCCGATTCTACCATGAAATCGGCCAAGGCCGGGGGCAGCGAAGCACTTTCTCCGAACTGTCCACAGGCGTCCTGACCGGCATTTCGCGCGGCCTTCGCCTGCTGGACAGGATGGACGCCCCAGCCGAGCTGAACAAACGACATGATAACCGACCACAGGGCTTCGAGCAGCTTGCGCTTGTCATCGTCGCTGATGCTCTCATCCTCGAACAGAGGCAGGTAGACATCAAGGTCGATTTCCAATGCCGGAGCCTTGCCGGTCGTTGCTTCACTGACCTCGTTCATGTTCGCCTCCTTTCGGGTCGTTATTGTCGCTTCATTCAATCTCCTCTTCTTTGCCCGATAGAACAAAGAGAGAACATTACTATTGAATTCCTATTTGCGCAAGACCAAATTCGGGGAATTACCGGCTTGGTTCAGGCCGATTTCTTTCCTTCTGCGGAGAAGGGTCGCGGGAACGATCATCCTGCCCCCGTTCGGCCTGGCCCTCATTACGCCCCCGCTCTGCCTGCCGGTCCTCGCGGCGCAGTTCCTGGGTGCGGTCGTATGTCTTGCGGGCCAGTTCCGACACGCGCAGCAGGTCGGTGCCGGAAAAGCTGTTTGAGTCCCGAAGCTCGTCCTGATTGTCGCGGTAAACACGATTGAGCGTAACCGAGTAGAACGGGCCTTTCTCGGACTCGTTGCGCCAGATGCTGGCCTTGAGATTTCCGTCGCGCAGCACATCACGCGGGGCGTTGGGTTCGTTGGCATTGTCCATCGTCATTCTCCTTGGTGTTGATGGGTGATCAAAACCTGCTGTGGGCGCGTTCGAAGCTGCGCACACGATCTCTCGCTCGGCGCTCCAGCTTGTCGACTTCGCGTTCGGTTCGGGTGAGGTCACGCATCGAGCCGCTGGCTTCCGCCTGCTTGCGGCTCCGGTCATGAGCCTTGAGCGCTGCGCGTTCCTTCAACAGATCGTCGCGCAACGACACGGCGGCCTTCAGTGTCTGATCGTGCCTGAAGTCCTCGCGGGCCTTGTCCTTGTGTGAAACGAGCCGCTTTTCCTGGAAGTGGATTTTGCGCTCGCGCGTCGCTTCGGCAACACTCTGCGCACGGGTTCCCATCGGGCCGTTCGGGGTTAGCTCTGGCTGTGCTCTTGCCCGCGCGCGTTCGGCTTTGAGCCTATTAATTTCCATTCGAGAGACGGGCGTTCGATGCACTTCTTTGTCGATGGCCTGCCCCTGTGTTGCCTTCTCCCTGTATTTGCGAGCACCGGTATTGTTCCGGTCGGACATGGCCTTGTCCCAGCTCTGCCAGAGCGTGTCGCAACGCTTGTAGAATGATGGCGCATTGCCGCCCTGGCCCCTGTCGGACTGATAGGCATGGGTGATGCCGCGCCTTTGGGCTGGCTTGTTATCGGCGCTCATATGCGTGTCTCCTGATGGCAGGGCCTACTTGCCGACCCAGACATGATCGTGGTTTTGATATTGCGGGAAGTCGCGAAATTGTTCGGGCGGAGGCCCGCGATGAACACGCCGCCACCTATGTCCGAACAGAGTTTTGACGCGGACGCGGTCATGAGGCGGGAAGAACGGCGATGGCAGAAATGATAGGCCGCGCTTTTCGAAATATGGCGGGAACTTGGCATTGATGGGATGCTCCATGCCATCGGCGAATATGAAGCCTTCCCCCTTGGGCTGGTTGATAATCTCATCGGCATTCATCAACCGGCGGGTTTGCTGGCTGCGATGGCGGGCGGCTCTGGCGAAATGCTTTTGTTCGACACCCGCCATGAACGGATCGCCGCCTGAGAGCATTTTGTTGACCGCGCGCTTGGCCTCCAGCGCAGCCCGGTCATGTGCCAATGCATCGTCGAAATAGAGTGTCTGATTGCCGAGGGTTTCGGAAAGCAAGCGGGCGGAATCAATGTCATTGATGCCAAGATAGATTTGAACCGCAACGCCGCCGGTGATGACCTCGCGGCCATGTTCAAAAAGCTGGTCGAGCTGGCGCAGTGTCTGCGTGATAATAATTATGCGAAGTCCATAGCCGGGTGCAAAGTTCACCAGATCACCGATAAGTGGAAGTGGTGCCAGCAACACCGTTTCATCGACCCACAGGTCGATCCTGGGCGCACTGATGTTGCGGCGCTTGAGTGTCGCGATGCTGCTCAACACGCTGCGCCAGATCAGTTTTTGCGATTTGATGAACTCGGCTTCCGGGCCGAGATACAGATTGCACATTGGCGTCTTCACAAACTCTTCGAGCGTGAAATCGAAGGGCGGCGAAAAGGCTTGGCGCACGTTTGAGATAGAGAGCGACGAAAGCGCGTTCTGCACTTCCGAGATCACACTGTAGAAGGCGTTGCTGCCTGAATCCTTGCCTGCTGCAATCTCCGCTGCGACAGCGCGCGCCTTGTCGAAACGCGACAAGCGCATGTGCTCAAAAAAGTGATCGCTCGCGCTATCGTCTTGCTGGATGAGATTGATCGCATCGTAGAGCGCGGGAAGCGTGAGTTCGCCTTCCCAATCCACAAGCGTCAGACCGGTGCCTTCCATAAGACGCTGTGCTGACAGTTCGAAGTATTTGGCGTTCCCGCCACCCGATTCCGGCAAAGCATCCTTGCACCACGCCTGCATGTCATCTTCGAGCGTCGGGCTGTGCTCATGGATGTGACCGACCGGATTTACCTTGTGACGCGGTAAGCCGTATCGCTCCGTCGTTGTGACGAAATAGCATTTTCGGGATTCAGCAGTCTGATCGAAGCCGACAACAGCTTCTTCCATCTTGGGGCTGAAAAACACCTGATTGTTCTGCGAATAGCCGGTGAGGCAGTTGTAGGCTCCAAACCCCGTGAACTTGCCTGATCGCGGAGAAGCAACAAACAGGACCGCCCCTTCGCCATTCCAGACAAGCTCGCGGCCCAATGCCGTTCCCAAATAAAGGCCGTGCTTGCCCTTGCGGTAAAGCCCGCCATCGGCAATCTCATGGCGTTCGGCCCACCGGCTGGAGCCACTGCGATAATGCTCATTATTGCGGGGCATGTTCAGTTCTCCTCACCAGCGGCCAAGGGCTTTGAGGAACAGCTTGACGACCAGCGTGACAACGAGGCCGGTCAGGCTGAACAGCGCAAAAAACACCAGCAGCCCCCAGAAAAACGACACCACGCCCAGCGGGAAGAACGGATAATTGCCCGTCGCGTAGGCGTGGACCGACTGGATGCTGCCGTAATAAATGGATGGCCAGCCGAAGAAGGCGACAAACGCGCCTGCCACATAGGCGATGACCTTGGTGACGCCATCGAATGGATCGGTTCCCTGCATGTGTTGGGACATCGTTGTGTCTCCCTTACAGACCGGAGAGGATGGTGATGTGCTCGGGCGCGACACCGGCGGCAATGAACCAACGCCGCCATGCGTCCGCGAGCGCCGTGATCTGGGCCGAGGTGAGCTGGCCCTGATTGTCGCCCGTGAGGCCCAGCCCGATAACCGTGACGCGGCACCCGAGAAGCGGCTGTCCGACAGGGACCGGCAGATCGACTTCACCCGACAGCAGGCCGTCGATATTGGCAAAGGCCGCCGAGCTTTCGAGGGCGTCTGTCAGCAACCACAGATGCCCTCGATCCGAGCATTTGAAATCGCCATGGACGAGCGGGAACAGGATGTTGGTTTCACCCTGGCCGATGTCGGGATCGTTCGGCGTGTCCGCGATGGTATCGCGAATGAGGGCCGCGACCGCCGGCGGGCGGGCATTGCGGTTGAGCCGGATGTCCCGTGAAGTGACCGTGCCGGTCGTGCGGACCCCGAAGTCGAAGAGCTTTACCTGATCGCCAAGCATTGGATTGAAGCTAAGGAAATCGCTGGCGACCTTGCGCCCCGCCTTTGCCGCGTAATCAGTGTCACTGGCGATGGCGGTGGTTGCCGACTTGTCGCGCATGATAACGTAGTCGGCAGGCTGCACGTCATCGGCGCGTTTGGTTTCCGGGGGACTGTCAGCGCACGATGCGGCAAACAGCGTCCCGGCCAGCAGCATACCCTTCCTGAAATCGAACATCTCAGCTTCCTTTCTTTCTGGTCTTGAAGAGTTTGCGCAGCTCCGCTTCGATCAGGTCGGGATCGGCGGACTCGCGCGTGAGAGCGATGCGCTCGGCGAGAACCTTCTCGTTCATTTGCGCGACCTGCTCGGACAGCAGATCGGGAATGACGCCGGGAGTATTTGCCGGACTGATCCGCTTTTGAATCAGGAGACTTTCAGCAGCCGCCAGGATTGGTTCGACGATGCGAGCGATCCAGTTGGCCGCATCGCGCGGTGCATCGGCGACCATGGCTTGCGCTTCGAGGAGCTTTTCGGCGGCGTGAGCCTTGGCGGTTGAGACGCGCTTGGCTTCCTGTTCGACAGATCGGGCCAGCTTGCGCCAACCCAACGATTCAAGAACCGTGGTGCCGTGCTTTCGGATACTGGTCAGGCACCCATGCAGACCGACAAAGGACAGGAGCGAGACGACCGACAGCGCAGCGGCCATGCCAAGATTGCCAATGGCTGAAACGATGCTCTCGACAAGTCCGCCCGCGCTGGCGGCGCTCGCCAGCATACTGAACTGCACTGCATTCCCGCTGCGTAGCCCCTCGCTGATGCCGCCAGCGGCGAACAAGCCGAAGCCGATCAGGAACGGAATAAGCGCGACGCGGGCAAGGCCGCGCATCATGTTCTCGAAGCGCTCACTGCAATCGCGCAAGGCGAAGTAGCCAGCCACGACAGCGATCAGGAACACGGCGATCACCGGCCCACTGCCCAGCGCCTGTTCGGGAGCGCCAAGAATGGGCGGGAATTTCACATCGAGGACGGCATGAAGCACCGAGAGTTCAACGATGAACACGCCCGCCGCCGCCAGCCCGTGCAGGCTCAGTTTGACGCCGGGAACCAGCACCGGTTCGGCAGCACGGCGGCAATAGGCCGCATATTCCGCAGGCGTGGAAAAAACAGGCGCTGCTTGGGCGTTTTGAGCGGGTTTCTGACCCGCTGCTTGGGCCTTGATGATTTCAGAATAGCTCGCTTGTGGCACCGGCGCTTTTTGAATCCGCACCTGCAAGACGCGCTCGGCTTCATCGGCCTCATCGACTTCGCGCTGGGCTTGCCGCTGTGCTCTCATCGCAAACCGACGCAGAGCCGAGCCAATTGTGCGACGCTGCCCCCTGCCAACAGGCACCAGTTCCGCCGCCGCCTGCTTGATCTGCGCCTCCAGATCGCCGGACAGGTCAATTTCGACAATGTAAGTTTCTTCGTTCCGGGAAGCGGCCTTGCCGTCCCGGCCACCTTCGCGGAAGGCCATGGTCACCTCAATTTTTGCGTCGTAGCTTTTGCCGCTACGGATGATTGCGTCCTCACCTGCCAATCCTTGCGAGTCGGCGCGGAAGGAATGCGGCGATTGAAGGCGAGCAGCGTGAGAATGGCCACCGATCAAAGCAAGCAGAGCGCTAAGAAGAGGAAATTTTTTCGGGGTCTATATGGCTGATACCAAACCGAAAAACCGCCGCTATCGCGGATCAAAAATTTCCGAATACAAACTGCGGCGCGTCGTCGAATGCTTCGCCAAGAATATGACCGTCAAGGACACCGCCAAGACCACGCGCATCTCACCGCAAAGCATCAATGCGATCTTCATGCGCATCCGCGAGCGTATGCGCGATCATGGCCTGTTTCGTTTCAACAAGACCGATCCCAACCACGCACCCGCTAAAGCGATCTTTGGCAGGAAGCATCGCGGCGTTCCCACCAAATACGATGAACTCTACGAGATCGAGTTCATCCATCGTGTCCTGTGCGAACAGCAGCCCAAGGGCTTTCAGAAACTCTCGGCATCAAAAGACGAGGACATTGCCAAGGCCCGCCGCTTGCATGCCGCCGGTAAGAAGTCCGGTCGGCATGTCGTCATCGAAGTGCAAAACGTGAAGCAGGGCGAAGGACCACGCCGCGTGTCGGGCCAGTTCGATCCGCTGGACTTCAAGGAGGACAGCGAGCTTATCGTCAACGAGCGGCACATGGACCCGGAAGGAAATTTCTTCCGCTATCTCTGGGCGCTTTTGTTGCGGCATCCCCTGTGATTCCCGGAATTAGGGATTTGTTAACCATATCTTAGGAATCGGCACATATAATATTGAAAATAAAAGAATATAGGGAGTGTGTGGACCCGAATGGCCCTTTCGCAAGCAGACATTGAGACGATCAAATCGGCGGTGCCGGAACAGCTTCGGCCCGGCGCGGATCATGCGCGTTTGCTCAGCAGTTCCTTTTGTGATGCAGCAGATACGCATGTATCTGCTGCCCCCGCTAGCGGGGGTGCGGATTTCCTGACCGACGACCGGAAGCGCGAGTTGGCTGGACAGATGTTCGCGAACAATCCTGAGGCTGCGACCGGCTTCATGCTGACCGGCGCACAGATCGCCCAACAGCAACGCGATGAACGCGAGCGGCAGGCGAAGCGCAGCGGTGACCAGTTCGTGCAAAATGAAATCGAAGCCGCACTTACACGCCGCCTGGCCGAACTCGATGCCGAGATCGCCCGCATCGACAAACGCCTTGGTGAGATTACGCTACGGCGTGGCAAGATTGCCGATAAGCTCGATGCCATCGACGACATCAACACCCTGCTGGCCAGCGGCCAGCTTGATCCGAACAATCCGGCCCATGCCGCCTTGCTTCGCCGTGCTGGTTACGACACCGACGATGCCAAGCGCGACGACTTCGCATACCGCGTGAGGAAAGATCGCGGCGATCTCTCCCGCGAGGATTCCGCGCTGGATGGTGAAGCAGGCGAGTTGCTAAAACGCCGTGGTGATGCCGTGCGGGAAAAGGGCGATGTAAATCAGGCTCTCGCCAACCTTGATGCAGCCGACACGGAAGAAACCCGCATTGTGGCAGAACGACACGCCCAATCCCTTCTCGCAAAGCAGGATTTGGACGAAACGCCAGAAAGTGACGACGCAGAACCGAAAGCCACGGACGAGTTCTATGCCAAGAGCGACGACCTCGATTGGGGCGATCCGCCTCCCGCCGCTGGCCTATGACAACCCAGCTTCATTGAGCCGCGTAGTATTCCCGATGAACCTCCGCAATGAGTCGAACCAAAACATCTTGTCTGATCGAGTGCGGATTGATCGGTTCCGTAACTTTCCACGCATCCTCCAGGACGCCAAGATGAGAGTTTGACGGGCCAAGCCCCTTCGTGTTGGCATAAATCCCAAGCGAAGGAGCCTCAGTGGTTGGCCCGACCAGAATCGCCCTGACTCCATACCCGGCCCGCTCAGATTTCAACGCGGCGGCTCTAACCTTGGCCAACACTTCGCGGTTCGCCCCGAACAGGACAATCACCGGCAAGTCTTCAACGCCTCTCGCTGCCATGAAGATGACTGCACTTTTCTCGGCACCGCGCATATCCTTAACGACGAAATGGTCTGCCCGTGTTTGCCCCGTTGCGGGCATGGCCATACCCCCCAGAGCCAGCGCTGCGAGCGCCACGCGGAAGTGCTTGGAAAGACGCAAGGCCATGCCGATTTCTCCATGAGCGGTTCATGGAGAATCTACCGTCGCGCAACACTTTCGGCAAAAGTGTTGCACTTAGAAATATTTAGTTTCAATAACTTATGAATTTGTCAGCTGCATCCGGCTCACACGCTTCAGTCTAGTCATCTAGCCTCTCCTGCGGCCCCCCGGAAAATAGATACGGCTTGCGCCTAAATTGATCGAGAACTTGCCAGCGAACATCAATTCAAATGCATCGTCAGAGTGCCAATCTTGGCCTCAACAGCTTAATATCGCATATAGCCTAGGCCGTTCGCTTCTTCTAGTGGTCGATCCGCCAGCTTTTCGATGTAAGCACCTAATCGCTGGTTGTCTTTGACTCGGTGTCAATATTGGTCGGTGGTGGGCTGCAAAGGCTATGTCTTCCTTCGCGCCAACTATCGTCTTGCACCCTTCTGAGTGACGTGAAAGCAGTCCTACATGTGACAATCCCGGAAGTCAGGATCGCCCCTGTCTTCGGTTCAGACAGCGAATAGCTTGCGACCAATCCTCCACTTATCTTCACGGGGTCAGCGCCGAAGAACGTCCCAATATTGCCTTTCGTTACACTGCTTCCTCCGGAGTATTCGGAATAGACGCGAGCGATAACAGCATCACCCGCCAGCACGCCAGCATAGCGTGCGGCTTCATACAGAGGAATGTTGCCTTTACTATCTGGCGCCACAAGGCTGTCGGCAAATTTTTCGGCGTCCTCGATTTCCTCTTTGAATGATGACAATTGGGACTTGAGGGGCTCATTTTTGGCCGCATCAGTTGAACCGAGGTCCTTTGCTCGTTGATTAGCAGCTCTTACGTAATACTGTAAGTTGCCAAACTCACTCAGAAGAGAGTTCTCAGGCGCCACGTAAACCAAAGCATCCGGATGCCGCGCTGCACTCAAATGTAATGTCACGCTGCGGGCCAGGAGGTTATCGTCTGCAGATACCGCGACCGCTGAAACCGTAGTGGTCTGACCGAACAATTTTGCCGCAGTAGTTATTGCTGCCGAAAAAAGAATTGGGTCAACACTCATGAGAACGGATGGTTGGGTGCCAATCCTATCAGTAAGTTCCCTTAATCTCCGCCGCCGGTAATCAATTTGACTTCTAATAAATTGGGAAGCCTTCCAAGCTACTTCTTCATCTCCAGCCAACAGTATGATTGGCTTGCCAGCAGCTTTCTCTTCAAGCTTTTTGGCGATGGTCTCGCCTGCTTCGGCTATCGAATCTGAGGCGAGAAGTGTCGCTTCAAATTGACCCGCGTTGGCCCCCTTAAGCTCCGTCGTGTTCTCAAATTCCGGCAGGCCGAGCGCATCTATTCTGGCTGCAATCAATGCTGCCTCCGCATCAACCAATTCCTTCTGTTGGGTCGCGAGTTCGGCTTGCTTCTCAAGTAACTCAACTCTTTTCGTCAGTTCCTTGACTCGAGGATCTTCTTCATCGTCTTCTGCCGAGACCGGCGCAGAAGCCAAGACTCCAATGATGACGAGGACTGTCGCCAGATTCATTTTACGGTTTTTCATTTGCCCCCCGGTTTCCAATGAAGCTTAGTTACTTATCACTTTGAGTGCCCCAGTCAAAAGTGCAGCGGGAAGAGCAATCCTGCTTCTCGGACTGTGCGTAAATCGTGCTGACCCGCTGCGTATGGGATTCTACAAGTAAGTTGTTAGTCAAGGGGCAGCGCTACCGCCCTGCAATCCGGGGGCCGGCAGTCCCGAGCCGACCCATCTGTGGCCATTTCGATCCTCAAAAAAATCTTTGCAACACTATTGCCGATTTTGTTGCGAATCGGAGATGATGACGCATGTCGTATATGCATGTCGGCGAATGGCAGCCTTTCGACGAGGCTGGCCGACGAAAATATCTGAACACTTTGGAACGAAAGCGTTTCTTATCCGCTGCCGATGACATGACGCCAGAGGTTCGCGCTCTGTGTCATGTGCTCGCCTTCTCAGGTTGCCGGGTTTCAGAGGCGCTCGCGCTGACACGCGATCAAGTTGACGCAGAACGCAATGCGTTGGTTATTCGGACGCTCAAGCGTCGCAAGCTGCGGTTTCGCATCGTGCCGATTCCCAAGCGCCTAGTATCGCAGTTGCTGACGCTGGCCGATCTGGGCGATGATCGGCTATTCCCCATGCACCGATCAACCGCGTGGCGAAATGTGAAGCAGGTCATGGCGAATGCGAACATTCGTGGGCCGATGGCAACATGCAAAGGGCTTCGCCACGGCTTCGGCATGCGAGCCGCCAGCAGTTCGATTCCCGGCAATCTCATTCAGAAGTGGCTTGGCCATGCTTCCCCGACGACTTCGGCAATCTACCTTGATGCAGTGGGCCAGGAAGAACGGGATTTTGCCGAACGGATGTGGTGACTGTGACCGGTTGTACGGGTTTGCGCTGATAGGTTCGCGTTGACGTAGGCAAACGTCATTCTTGGTTCACGGATCGACGCGTTTCGGGTTCACTTTGCGTGGCATTGAATTCTTCGGCTTACGCAAGATGTGCGCTGTCTGCCGACAGCGCGCTTGCGCTCCGGTGCTTTGCACCTTCGGAAAGGGAGACGCTGCGCTCTCCCGTTTCATCCCTCTCGCCGGATGGAGCTGGCGCTCCATAGATCGTATCGCCGATCAATCACTCGCAAACATCGGGCGTGTTTGCATCCGCCAGTACGGTCCGGCTGTTCAAAGTGAGGGTTCTCAATACGTTGGACCGCTACGCGTTCCTGTAAGTCAGTGAATTTTCCCAAGAAAAATCCTGTTTTCTCTTCCTTTTGCGTTTGGAAACAGGCATGATAGAATGGGAACGTTACGAGAACAAACCATAGGGAAAATCAAATGGGGGCCGGAAAAACGAATGCGAAACCAGCTCAAGTGAAGCGTGAGGCTACGGTCACGCGTCTGCAGGCCGATGCAGAGGTCAACATCGCTTGCCAGGACAACCTCAAATTTATGCGCAAGCTTGACGACGAGTCCATGGATCTCGTCGTGACTTCGCCGCCATACAATATCGGGAAAGAGTATGAAGTTCGCCGGTCGCAGGATGCCTACATTGAAGAGCAGGCCGCTTGTATCGCAGAGGCTGTTCGCGTCCTTACCCCCACTGGATCAATTTGCTGGCAAGTCGGAAACCATGTCGACAGCGGCGAAGTCTTTCCACTCGACATTCTCCTATATCCGCTTTTCCGCAACCACGGCCTGCAACTTCGGAACCGTATCGTCTGGACGTTTGGGCACGGCCTTCACTGTCAAAAGCGCTTCTCAGGACGCCATGAAACGATCTTGTGGTTCACAAAATCCGATGATTACAAATTTAACTTAGACGATGTTCGCATTCCCTCGAAGTATCCGAACAAGAAGCATTTCAAAGGCCCTAACAAGGGACAGTTATCGAGCAATCCCCTCGGTAAGAACCCGTCAGACGTTTGGGATATCCCGAACGTCAAGTCCAACCATGTTGAGAAAACCGAACATCCCTGCCAGTTTCCTGTCGGTCTAATCGAGCGGCTTGTCCTAGCACTCACGGATGAAGGCGATTCAGTTCTCGATCCATACCTCGGTGTTGGTTCGTCTGCTATCGCTGCCCTCAAACATGATCGTTATGCTTTCGGATGCGATCTCGATCAGACATATATTGATATCGCGTGGGATCGTATCCACGCGCTGCGGGCTGGAACCTTGCGCACTCGACCGATGAACAAGCCAGTGTACGACCCTAATGCGAAGGACAATTAATGAAGCTGGCATTCACTTACGACGACCATCACAGCGCTGGTGCCGAGTGGGAACGGCGTGATCTGAAAGAGTGGCTAACCGACATATTCGAGGCCCCCGCAGTTAAGATCGAACCACGATGCACGGCAGCCATTCGTCAGCATGTCGAAACTGAGCTGTTGAATGAGGGTTGGGCACTGCGCATCAATTTGGATCAGGAGCTGGGCCTGAACGTCTTTGCAGGAAAAGACGATATCGCGTTTCAACTACAAACCGGCAACATGAGCCGTGCGCCATACGATCTGCTGAAGTTGCAGTATCTTTTTCAGGCGGGACGGATCGAAATCGCTGCGTTGGCTCTCCCAACGCACGATGCCGCCAAAGCTATCGGCGATAACATCGCATACGCTGAGCGGGTCATTCGAGAGCTTCAGCTTTTCGACCGCGTAATCACAGTCCCGATGCTCGTCGTGGCGTTCGAGTAAGGGGGGCGGCTTTCATGAGCTACGAAATTGAATTGATGCCAAGGTCAGAACGCGAAACGCTCATTGCGAAGCGATTGGAAAACGCGACCGAGGAAGGCGAGACAATTTACGAATTTCGCGGCGATAAATATACGCCCAAGGTGATCTCGGTGAGCATCGAAGTTCCCGTCTACCGGATGGAAAACTGTCGGACTTTCAGCGCGCAGCAAAGCGAAATCGCTCAGCACGGACACGACCTTGATTTCTTCTCGAAAGGGCAAGAGAAGTCCTCAGTCCAGCAAGCTCAGCATGCCATTCTCGCGGCGTTGGCGCAGCGCGGCACGACTTCCGTCACGCCAATTGTTGAAGTTCTAAGCAAGGACGGACAACGCGAGCCGATCTTGATTTCCAGTTCGGGCGTCGTCGTCAATGGCAATCGTCGGCTGGCCGCAATGCGCGAGCTTTATCGGAAGGCTGATGGTTCAGTCGATCAACGCTTCAGCCACATCAAATGTGCCGTTCTCCCCGTCGATACGACACCCGATGAGATCGATGACATTGAAGCAGATCTCCAAGCACGTCCACAGACCAAGCTCGACTATGATTGGATAGGCGATGCTCGTCTCATTCGCCGCCAGGTCAGCAAGGGCCGCACGACTAAGGAAGTCGCGGATCGCCTTCGTCGCAGCAAATCCGATATTGAGAATGTCCTCCAAGCACTTGATGAGGCGGATCTATATCTCAGCGAGTGGGTAGGTAAGCCCGGCCAGTACGAATTAGTCAGTGCCGACGGAGAGCAGATATTTCGGGATTTGCCCAAGCAGATTTCCAAAAAGAGTCCTGAGCTTCAAAATGCCAGTCGGGCCATTGCCTGGACGCTGTTCGATAACCGTGACGAGTTGCCGGGACGGCTCTATTCCTTCAATGCGGCCTTCGGAAAGCTCGCACCACAGGTCTTGGAGGCGCTGTCAGAGGAGTTGGACATCGAAAGCAATTCCGACGATTCAGATTCTGATGATGCGGATGATTTCGATATCGATATCGATGATGACGGTGAGCCAAGCTATTCCGCGATCATCCAAGCCCTCAAAGACTATGAGGAAAATGAAGATACAGTTCGCACCCTAATCGATGTTTGCGAGTCGGCTATCGAGCGCGACAAAGGCAAGAAGTCTGAGCGAGCAGCTCTAAAGACCCTTTCTCAAGCCCATTCGAAGATAGCAGGCGTTGATGTGCCGATGGCGGGAGAAAGCACTCTCCCGGCGATGAAGAAGCAAATCGAATCCATCCGAAACGCGCTCGACAAGATCGAAGAGAAGATTGAACTACGTCTTGCCGGCGGCAAGGATGACAGCGACGAAGAGTAAGGATGGCATGGTGAGTGAAGCACAATCCATTGTCTCCGTCGTCTACAACCCCGATCACTCGGGGAGCTTTGCCATCAACAAGAACGATGCAAATGCTCCTGTTTGGGCGAGGCTCAAGCTCGCAATCCGCTCCAAGAATTTCGATCACAAACTGACCGAGACCAGCATAAAGCTAAGTTGGTCGGATATGCTCAGCATAATTCGCGAGTTAGGTACAAAATCGACCCAGCGCGCACTGAATTTTCGGTTCAAGCCGGACGAGGAAGCTGCCCAGCGCATCAAGCAGTTCAGCGAACAGCTTAAATCGGCCCGGAAGCAACGAAAGGAACTCGCGGAAGTCATTCCCCGCGAGGAAATACCTGAGCGTCTCAAGGCTCTGGGTTTCGTAAAGCGTGAGCTAAAGCCGTTCCAAATCCGCGATTTGAGTCACCTTCTTTCCCTTGCCAATGGCGCAAATTTCTCTGTTCCTGGCGCGGGGAAGACCACGGTGACCTTCGCCCTGCACATCCTAACGAAAAAGCCCGGTCAGCACCTCCTGGTTGTTGCTCCCAAAGCTGCGACTCAGGCATGGCTCGATGTGGTCAACGAGTGCATGGATCCCGACGCGCCCAATGATGGGGCTGAGCCGTTTGTCGTTTTGTCGGGCGATGAGGCGGGCAATCACAAGGCCCTGAACTCTGGCGCAACCCGTTTCATAATCTCCTACGACCTCATGATCCGGCAACAATCGGTTATCTCTGCTCACTTAGCGACCACACCAACCCACCTCGTCTTGGATGAATCCCATCGTATGAAGGCTGGCTGGAACTCGCAGCGTGGCGCTTTCCTTCTAGGCAGTGCCACGCTTCCGGTTAGACGAGACATTCTTTCCGGCACCCCGATGCCGCAAGCCGCCAGTGACATAGAATCTCAGCTCGACTTTTTGTGGCCGGGTCATGGGCTTGGCTTTGAGGTTGTAGCTGGGCGCAGCCCTCGCGAAGTCTTAGGCAATCTCTACGTTCGAACGACCAAGAAGGAGTTGGGCCTTCCAAAGCCGCATCGCCACTACATCGACGTTTCGATGGATGACGGTCAATTAGCTCTCTACTCCATCGTTCGAAATGAGTTTCTCAGGGACTTCGCAAAAAAAGTCGGCAGCGGCATGGGCGAGGCCCAACTCCTGAAAGCGCGGCGCTCGGTGATGAGATTGCTGCAACTCTCTATCAATCCGGTCCTCGCACTTTCGGCGATGGCCAACGACGATATCGAGGTCAAGTCAGCCATCGCTGAGCAAGTCCTGGAAGAAGGCCATTCAGCGAAAATGCGCGAGGTTGCCGATCACGCTCGCCGTTTGGCAGCAGAAGGCCAAAAATCGGTCATTTGGACAATTTTCACGGACACAATTCACAGCTTTTCCTCTTCACTGGCCGACCTGAATCCCGTGTACATCCATGGGGGTGTTCCGTCCGGCTTGGCTACCGAGCCTGGGACCAGAGAGCAAAAGCTTAAGCGGTTCCACGAAGACGACGAATGTTTTGTGCTCATCGCCAACCCGGCTGCGGCAGGCGAGGGAATTAGCCTTCACACGGTCTGCCATAACGCACTCTACGCAGATCGAAGCTACGTCTCCACGCACTATCTACAATCGATTGATCGCATCCACCGGCTGGGGCTTCCACCCGATCAAGAAACCAACATTTACGTCTATCGATCAAAGGCCCCGGCGCAGATCGGCAGCATCGATATGTCGGTTACGCGAAGGCTGGCCGAGAAGATCCGCAACATGCAAAAGCTATTGGAGGATCCCGATCTTCATGAGCTTGCACTTGATGAAGAAGAAGCCCTGGATCCAATCGATTATGACATCCAGCTTCAGGACATCGTTGATCTCATCTCCGAACTGGAAGGTAAGGGAAGCGACGACTTCCTTGATGAGGTATGACGAGTGCGATTTCGACAGAGCGTCTGTTTTCACTCTCCGCCTTCGAGGGCCTCAGGCTATTCCGAAGCTATCAAATCAAACAGCCCGATCTTCCTGATGACCAACTCATCGACCTGATCGAGAAGATCGACCCCGACGGCACGACGCTAGATCTCGAAGCGGGCGCATATCTTGGCCAGTTGGTACCTGCCGATTGCCCTGATGAGGGTCACGAATTTTACCAAGCTTGCGTCAAGGTTGTCGTAGTCCAGCACCAACCTCTTTGGTCTAAGACCATGCGCGCTGGTCGAAAGAGGTTCGTTTCCGCTCTCGATTTGGACGATCAAGACGTATTCAGAGCCGCAGGTCTCATGGAAGACCCTCCCTCACCAGAAGTGGTGAGCTGGTGGGACGACGTTGCTGGTCACGCAAGGTTGATTGCCGACATCGTAAAAATGGAGCAGGCGAGAGCTGCTGAAGTTCTGACCTTGGATCACGAACGCGAGCGGCTTGAGAAACTTGGCATATCGAAGGCGCCCGAATGGTTCGGGCTGGATGACAACTACGCCGGATACGACGTTTTGTCGTACGAACTCGGCGAACATGGCCTTCTGAACCGCCTGATTGAGGTCAAGTCAACCGTCGCCTCGCCGCTGCGATTTATGATTACGCGAAACGAGTGGAAGCAGGCAGTGAAGTCTGGATCGTCCTACGTTTTTCACGTCTGGGATATGGCCAAAGAAGTTCCAGAATTGCATATTCGAACGACCGAACAAGTGAGTCCACATATTCCGTCCGACCAAGGGAAGGGAGAGTGGTCGATGGCATTGATCCCTCTAGGGATATGAGCGTTTCGGTGTTGCCTTCATCATTCGAACCGGAAAACTAACCTGGGGAAACGCACAGCCACGTAGAGCATTTCCCGAATCTGATCAAATAAGACCCTCTTTATTCAACAAATTCTCGACCCTACTATATTCTCTTATAGCTCTGTTTATAAACATAATTTGAAAATAGGTAGTTATGAGAGCCGCTGCGATCACAGCTGCAATATAAGACCATTCCTCATTTTTACATGAGAACCCCACATAGAAAAAGAGGCCAGAAAAAATCCAAGTCCGGATCGGTATGACCCAACTCAATGCGGATAACTCTAATTTGCCGTGCTTTCCAAAGCGCTCCGCCAATTGCTTCCTTGATCCAACCATCACGACATTCGCCACCCAAAATCCCAGCGCGTCGCCAGACCTGGCAAAGTTCCATCCCCGCTTCATATCCGACCGGATTTCGTCGGAAATTACCTGGCTTCTCATTCTGGCAAGCCTTAGTCGCCATTCCAGTCTTTGCTTGAAAGACCCCCGCTTCTCGGAGATAAGCTTACCCCAGACATTTGTGCAGCAATCCAACACTTCATGTCGCTCTGCATCCGTCCGCAGAGACTGAATCGCAAACTTGTCGGAGTTAATTTCGGAGAGCAAATTCCATTCGATTGGAGAAATGAAGCCCTCGACAACGATGTATAGGATCAACAAGATTCTTGCGGCCATATGCAAATGTTCGGGCAACATTCCAGACCAGATTAGCGTCAAAATTAGACCGACTAGAATAGGCAACATGTTCTTTTCTACCCGTGCGGAAGCAGCGGCCCCAGCCCCTGCCAACGATACGTGACCCAGCTCATGCAGCAATCTAAAACGTCCGTGGCTTGAAAGTTTATCTGGCTCTTCTGTGATGAATATAAACTGTGTCGAGGAAACACTTGGATATGCGCGCCACTCAGTTGGGAGCGGCGGCTCTTTAACTTCAACCCAGAATAGACGAAAAGGCACTACAGGATAACTAAATATTTTTTTGAATCCAGGTCGCGCGAATGACGGACGAAATTCGATATCCTTCAGTATTGTCTTTGGGATTAATTTCGTTATTCGGACTTTGTGTAATTTCAAATTCGGCGCTTTTAAGAAATTTGTCCGAACCTGGTTCAAGCCTTTTGTTGTCCTCCTGCCTGCTTCCGCACCCGCCAGGGCGAACCTAATGTAGAGAATTAAAGGGATGGATAGCAGCCCAACGAGCGAACCTGACAGAGCCATGCCCACGCACAGCAAAAAGGCCGGATCTTCAGTCAGGCGACCAAGCGGTCTGAGGAACCCTAAGCCACTTTGTGGCGTCTTCATTCGTCTGCGCTCTCGGAAGATAGGTCTTCCGCGATTAAGACAGCTCGTTCTTCGTCGATCTTCCCGTCAAGGAAAGTCATCATTTCGTTCTTTACGTTGCTTCCGGCCTTGAGGGCTTCTCTGTATTGAAGGCAAGAAACAATCAGCGATGCGATTGGTATGATGTCTCGAATGGTTTCCGCGATACCATATGCATGGTCACCATTGGTACGGACCATTAAGGCGTCCGGATCGGTGTTCCCCCTCTGAGCTTGGGAAACCAGCAGGCCCAAATATTGGTCGCCAATAATATTCACCTCATTGGGCCAATATTTTTTTATCAGAGAAACTGCTTCCATCTAGATCCTCTTTATGTTCGTTCGCGGTTTTGAAATTTGATAGTCGCATTGAGCAGGTTAGGGAAGTGTGTCGCGCACTGAGCGGATCAACCTCTCATAGCGAGCACGCTCACTCCGTTCAGCAAGGCATGCGTTGCCTTCGGCCCGCGCTCTAGGCGCGAAGCGCCCCGAGCCACGCTGGCGCGTCTCGGCCATACGGTGACGATCACTAACGCGGCTTAGGGCTTTGCCCTCGGCGCACTTCACGAAAAATAGGCGGTCTCCCGAGGCTCGGAAGCGGGGCTTCCTGCGCCCGCCGCCGATTTTTCCCTCCGTTTGCACACCCACTCTCGGCGAGGGCCAAGGTTGCATGAGCAACCCCTAACCCATTGGAGGGAACAGAAATGAGCAAGGGAGAAATCCAAATCTATGTGGCCTGTTTGGCCGCCTACAATAACGGAATTTTGCACGGGCAGTGGTTCGACGCCGACCGCGAGCCTTGGGAAATATATGACGACATCCGCACCATGCTTCGCGCTTCGCCAGAAGAAGACGCGGAAGAATGGGCCATCCACGATTATGTGGGCTTCGCGGGCGTTTCGATCGGCGAATATCAGGGCATCGAGAGCGTGTCCGAGATTGCCGCATTCATTGCCGAGCATGGCGAGCTGGGCGGTAAGTTGCTGTCATATTTTGGCGATCTTGACGATGCGCGGGACGCGATCAGCGATCACTATGCTGGCGAATATGTCTCCGCGGTCGACTTTGCCCGGGAGCTGACAGAGCAGAGCGCTGAAATCCCGCAGAATCTCCAGTTCTATATCGACTACGAGGCAATGGCTCGCGACCTCGAAATCAATGACGTTCTCACCGTGGAGACGGGTTTCGAGCACGTCCATGTTTTCTGGAGGGCGTAGCGATGGGAAGCGAATGGCAAGCAGCCCTGATCGACCACAGCCAAGCCATTGACGCGATCAAACGCAAATATGGTCCGCGCTACTTTGTTGACCCGGAGGCGTTTGCCGAGGCGGCAACGCTTTGGGGGGCTAACTGCAACGAACATGGCGTTGTGTCAGATGTGACCGAGCGCATCGAGGTTAAGCATGAGCGGTGCAGCGCCGAAGTGAGACTCTGCCGGACAGCAAAGGGCTTTTGGCTGATCGGATTGAGTCTCACCTTGCCGCAATCGGGTTTTGGGACTCCACCCACGGTCTGGGATGTGCAGGGGTTTTCGAATGGCAGAGCTGCGCGACATTGGGCAATCGAATACCTGATCGAGCGTATTGTTCGAAACTCACAGTTGAAAGAACCGACCCGAGCGGAGTTCGTGCGCAGTCTGCAAGCGGCCAAAACACCGCAGCTTTCACTCGGCTTTTAGCGCATCCACAGTGGGGACGAGGGTTGCCTGCGCAATCCCAGTTGGCTGTATTGTCTATCTGCTCTGCGGCATCTGTGACACTGCACGTAATCGAATCCGAAAGCGCATCGGGCAAAGGATGCAGTTAGTCTCCCTCGCCCTTAGGCACAAATTCTTCCACGGGGAACGCAGATAAGATTTTGGCCCTCAACGCCTGCAAGGAAGGATAGTCGTCTAGGCTTAAATGGTGCCGGGCGGCTCTGGCCACCGAATTGGCATCAACGCATCCCGCTCGCGATGCCAAAAGTCCGAGCAATTCCTTGCCGGGGGCCAGTGCCAAGAGCGCACTTACGTCCCGTCCTTCGACAGCACCTTGCAACGCCTTGGCTTCACTATCTATCAAGCCGGAGACAAGCTGCTCCTGATAAGTTTCAGATACGCGTTCCTTCTGCTGACGAACATCTTCCATCAATAGCGTCTTGAGTTGTTCATTCGTGCTAATTCGGTTTAGCGTTTTGGACGGTACGGAAACTCCAATCCTGACACTCAATTGCGCCGCCACCCTGCGAGCGACAATTTTTAGCCGCATGCCTTCGACGAAATTACAAATGACTTGAAGAATCTCATCGGCAGTCGGCACTGCTGGCGTGGTTCCGACTGCCTTGGCAATGGCGATCAGGACTTGTGGGCAGCAAAGGTAGCTTTCGGCTTCGTGCACATCAAGGACGACCACGCCGCGATCTTCGATGTTTTGTATGTCCTTCTGAGATTTGTAGTCCCGGTCAACAATCCCCGAGAGTGTCACATTGGGGGAGATATAACTCCATTTTCCGGATCGCTCAGCGATAGCTAGGACATCCTCACATCCGCCCACCGCCGTAGGGGAAATCTGGCTGTCACCGATGACCCAATTGTAAAAAATGCTGTCAAAGGATTCATCCTCACCTTCGACAAGCAGAGTCATCTTGCTTGCGATCAGAGAGGTTATATTCCCCAGTAGCTCCTTCTTATCCTTTGACGAAAGATCAGCCAGGTTATCCAGCTCTTGAATGTTGTCATCGCTGTCACTCAACACCAACAGGCGTTCAACGGCTTCCCGCATTGCAAAGCTCACGCTGTGGGTTGCGTATATAAATACGGCTTCAGGCAACAGGCTTTCCACCGATGACCAAAGGCTGTTCGCCAAGCTCGGGTGCAAATTCAGCTCAGGCTCATCTACGAACAACACTGTCTTCTGGTCGGCGAGTTCAACAACATCGACCAGAACCGAAAACACCTGCTTTTCACCTTCTGATAATGATGTAGGCCCATACCTGCTTCCGTTCTTGGTGCATCTGAGCCTTCGCTCTGAGGGGTAGAATCTCAGGGATATCGCGGGGAAAATGTCTGAGAAGGACTCAAACACTCTGCTCATAGGATCAACCGGCCTTCTAGGGACATTCTCAGGGTCGGTCTTGGCTGCTTCACTGGCGAGCCACCGTGTGACCGCATCTGAGTGCTCAATCTTTGCCGACTCTGCAAGTTGTTCGAGCGTCTTTAGCCCGTCAAAGAGTCTACTTTGCAGTGTTCCCGATCTCTTGCTCTGATACCCTTGGTATGTCTGTTCATAGGTCTTATAATTATTGTAGTTATTTCTATCCAATTCGAGAGAGTCAAACATTTTTAAGGCCCGTCCGCCTTCAATGTTTAATACTTTATGATCCGGAAGGACTTGGTCAATAGTTCCCTTCAGCTCTTCCAAAAGCTTGGACTTGCCAGTACCATTTGCGCCAAGGAATACGTTGATACGGCCAAGCTTTATTGGCTTCTCACCCGTTCTCGACGTCTTGATCTCGAATTCCATGCCCTCTTTGCCCCGTCAAATGCTCGTCTGTGAGTTCATCATCGTTCTATAGCTATTTAACTAACAGAATCAGGTATTAGTAACATAAAATAGCTCTTTATGTCCGACCAATTGACACGCTCACGTCTATGCTACCAGTTCCGGCGACCGGAATCAGTCGGAATATGTCCGCCGAACCTAACGTATCCAAAGCGCGGACAGGCTCATGCTCCCACCGACCCAAGAGGCTGGGGGGTTTCAATCGTCCAGTCTATCCACTCGATCGTCATGGCATCTCCTATCGTTCGGGGTCGCGCGGGCGGTTGCGCGGCGGGTCTTGGCTCGGTTGCCAACACTGCCTCGGATGTCTGGGCCGATAGCGCCTATCGTTCAGCCAAGAACGAGACATGGCTCGCGCGCCACATGTTCACGAGCCGCATCCATCACAGGAAGCCCAAGGGCAAGCCGATGCCCGAACGCACATCGCGCGCCAGGGTCGAGCACGTATTTGCCCACCAGAAGAACCGATATGGCCTGTTCATACGCACCATCGGCCTTGCCAGAGCGCAGGCCAAACTCACGCTGGCCAATCTGGCATACAACTTCGACCGCCTGATCTTCCACGAACGACAGGCTGCTACCGCGTAGTCGCCTCAGGAGAGGGGAACAGTGGCCGGATAGCAACGCAAAACAGACGATCAAACCACCAATCCGGTCGCCCGATGGTCAATCGCCCGCAACGCGACAGTGAAAACATGGTTGTTGCGGGTGTCCAGCTTTTGCTCCAAATCCCATCTCAATTGGGCGAGATTGAGTGTTTCGAGGTGATTGCTCTCGCCAATAGATCTGGGCGGCATTTGGCGTCGTTACTTCTTTTCGTTGGGGGGGCAGAATGAATCTAAATGTGCGAAGAGTGAACCAATGCATAGCGGCATTCAGTGGAGTTATTGCCTTGATGGCGGCGGTTGCCGGCTTTGTGTTCGACTCGAGAGAGCAATCGCCTGAGTTCGAAGTCTTGGGGAAAACTGCTGACAACTTTGACTCTGATTTCTGGGCTCCGCCGGAGTTAATTCGTCTGAAGGAAGTTGAAAATGAAGTTAAGGCACTTCGAGGCGCAATAGCTTCTCCGAGTCCGGATTTGGAAATGCAGGTTCTTGAGAAAAGAGTTGGGGGGCTGGAAAGGGAGCTTGAAAAACTTGAGGCAATCATCGTCAAGGACCCGGCTGAAGTCCTTTCTGTCATCGATTTGAGGAGAGACCTCAGGTCGCAGGAAAAAGAGACAGACGTTCAAATTTCCACAATCCAGTCATCGGTTGATCGCGCTTATGAGTTGAACAAATGGATTATCGGCGCTTTCGCATTTTCTCTTATCAGTATGGCGGCGGTGCAGCTCTGGTCGAAACGTCCAGACGACAACAAGTCATCCGGCAATAGTGATTGATGAGACCTATCGCTCGGGGCCATGCGAACGGCCTTCGTTTCGCTGTTCACGCCACTTCTCCTTGAAGGCTTCGCGCCGCGCCTCCCGTTCGCGGCTATCGCCTACGGCGCGGCTGGCCTTGGCGAAGTCCGGCGATGTTTCGGGCGGGCCTCGACTGTCGGGCTTGCGCGAGCTTGGCACCGGTGAAGCATAGCGCCGGAAATCTGTTTCCAGCTCCCGTTTGCGTTCCTGCGCACGGTGCAAGTCTTGCCGCTGGCGCTCAGTGAGCGCGCGGCGTTCGTCCATATGCCGGAAAATCAGAGCGTCTTTCGCGGCGCGATCACGCAGAACGGCCTGATGCCGCTCAGCAATATTCTGTTCGCGGATGCGTTGTTGCCGCCCGGTGAAATGATCGAGCAGCTTGCGCCAGCCCCGGTTGAAGCGCTCCTGACGTGCGGTGTTTTCCCTTTCCCATCGAGTCAGCAACTCCGCCTGCTGCCTGGCCCGTTCGGCCCGCTGGCGTTCGACGAGTTGCTTGCGTTGCGCTTCCTGGCGCTGGCGTTCCTGTTCTGCTTTGCGCTCTTCCTGCTGGCGCAGTTCGTGAAGCCTGCCCGCGATCTCGTCGGCGAATTCCCGCTTGCGGTCCTCAACGCTGGGATAGTGTTGGTCCAGCTCGCCGAGGCGGTCGCGCACGTGCTTGGTGCGAACGCCTGTGTATTTAGGAACCGAATAGGGCGCGCCATGCATATCGACAGCGACGAAACCTCGCCGGTCACCCCGCGCGAGCTTAAAGCCCCGTGATTGCAGTGCATGTTCGAATGAGGCGCGTGAATCCGAAACCGCCCAGCATTCTTCAAGCGCCGTGCGGATTTGCGGCGGCTTCATGTTCAGGCGCTTGGCCTGCTGCCATTCGTCGAGCGTGAAATTGCGCGGGTCGCGCTCCGAACTTCTCATCAGGCCGCGCGGCATCTTGAAACCATGTTCGCGGTAAAGCTCGCGTGAGAGGCCAGTCAGCTTGAGCCGGTCATGGGAAAGCTGGACAGCTCTCATTTCATCGACCTTGATGCGGGACCACACGACATGGGCATGCCGCCGCCCTTCCTTTTCATGGAAGACGATAGCGCGGGGCTGGTCCGTCAAGCCAAGTTCGGTTTCCGCGCGCTCGATTGTTTTCTCGAAATCCGCCGTAGAAACCTGTTCGCGCGGCGGCGGGTTGATACTCAGCGAATAGAGGAATTGCTTGCAGCGCGTCCCCCTGCTGATTGCATAGCTTTCATTGAGCGCCCCCGTGAGATTGTCGCTGGCGAAGCCGCGCAGCTCATGGACCTCGACATGATCGTTCTCTGGTTTGAGCAAGTGCAGTGCCAAATTCTTCGCGCCGCCGCGCTGATTGCCAACCAAGATCATGGCGTCACTCCGGCTTGACGCCGAGGGCGCGGATGAGGTCGTAACGGATTTTCTCGACAGCGAGGCAGGCGGCGCGAATATCGCGGGCAATGTCATCGGATTGCGGCAACGTGCCGTTCTGCATTCCTTCGGCGATCTCGCGCATGTTCTTCGATAAGTCGGAACTGCCGAGTGCAGCCAGAATTTGAGCAAGCAGCACGTCGCTGGCTTGCGGGCGGCGGGTGGACTGGCGCTTTTCGGCTTTGTCGCCAATGAGTTTTTGGCGGGCGAACGTGCTCACTGGCCGACCGGCAGCCGACCGCTCCAACGCGGTCCATTCCGAATCGGAGAAGCGTATCGTGAGGCGCTGGCCGCTCATGGCTCAAGCTCCTCAAGGGCTAGCGAGGTGTGTTTGAGCTGGGCTTCCCAATCGGCTAAAGTGTCAAAGACGGAGTTTAAAGAATCTCCCTCCGTCTCCGCCACCTCTTCCAAAAGCCGCATTCACAGTCGCGGCCCTTGGGTTCGCGCTTCACCTTCGCCGCGAACGCTGCGCGACCATTATACCCGGCCAAGCGGTTACAGTTTTCCGGGATTGCCGCTGACGTTCCTGAGGTCAGGCTGGTTCGGTATGAGCGCCGGCACCGTTTCGTGCGCGCCCAGATATTCGCTGACCACGTCCCATACCGGCGGAGTCGGATCGTGGCGGGCGGCTTCGGCCACGGGTGCCCATCCGGCGACGCGATAGGTTTTGTCCGCTTCGATGGGCGTATCGCCCAGGCGCATGTCGCCGATCCGCTGCCCCATGGTGGCAGTCGGATCGCAGCTGTAGCTCAGCCCGCCCACGCGCACCATATCGCCGCCTTGCTGAAAATAGGGATCGGGATTGAACAGGTTATCGGCAACATCCTCCAACACGGTTTTGATCGTTTCGCCGGTCATTTCGGTCAGCGTGGTATGCGGATACGTCATCGCGGTCTGATCCATCAGCCGTTCGAATGTGATGGTTTCGCCGGGCAGTATGCTGGTGCCCCAGCGAAATCCCGGTGAGAAGGCAAGGTCTGCACCTTTCACCTCCATCAAGGCGTCAAGGATCAGCTGATCGAAGCTGCCGTTGAAATTGCCGCGCCGGTAAAGCAGCCCTTCGCTTACCGCGAGAGGCGCGGTCAGGCGATCGAGATAAGGCGCGCGAATGGCGGTGATCGCGGCATCCATATCCGGGTCGGCAGGCAACAGATCGGCGAATACCGGCAGCAGGCGATAGCGGATGTCCGCCAGCTTGCCGCTGCGCACATCCATATCGAGCACGCCCAGAAACTTGCCGTTAGATCCGGCGTTGGTGACCAGCGTTTGCCCACCGGCATTGCGGACCGGGATCGGCAGGGGAATGCCATCATGCGTGTGGCCGCCCAGAATAACATCGATCCCGCTAACTCTGCTTGCCAGTTTGAGATCGACATCCATACCGTTGTGCGACAGCAGGATCACCACGGCGGCACCTGCATTGCGGGCGGCTTCCACTTGCGCCTGCAACTGCGCTTCCTGAATGCCGAACGTCCAGTCAGGCACGAAATAGGATGGGTTGGCGACGGGCGTATAAGGGAATGCCTGCCCGATGATCGCAATCTGCACGCCATTCACGTCGCGCAGCGTATAGGGCTCGAATACGGGGTCTTCGAAGTCCCTGGTCGCCACGTTATGCGCGACAAAATCGACATGTCCGGCAAGATCGCCGCCAACGATTTCCTCCACCCGGTCCGCGCCCAGCGTAAATTCCCAGTGGGCGGTCATCACATCGACACCCAGCAGCTTTGCCGCATCGACCATATCTTGTCCGCGGGTCCACAGCGCGGTGGCGGAACCTTGCCACGTATCGCCGCCATCTAGAAGCAGCGCACCGGGTCGGCTGGCCTTCAGCTGCTTTACCAGCGTTGCCAGATGGGCGAAGCCGCCCACCTTTCCGTATTGACGAGCCGCTTCGGTAAAATCGAGACAGGTAAAGGCGTGGGCCTGCCGGGTTCCCGCGGGAATACCAAATTCCCTCAGCAGGTTTTCGCCCACCAGATGGGGCGACTTGCCAAAACTCTTGCCAATACCAAGGTTGGTATCGGGTTCGCGAAAATGAATGGGCAGCAACTGGGCGTGGCAGTCGGTCATATGCAGAAGGCTGCAATTGCCGAACGGCTGCATCGCATAAAAATCTTCCGCCGCGTGCGCCTCGCCATTCTTCAGAACCAGCCCGCTGGCTGCCGCGACCGCCAGAAGCTGCATGAATTCACGCCGTTCCATCCGATCTACTCCGCGTTCACGGGCGAAGCAGGATCATGCAGCAACGCAACCAGATGGCGGATCTGTTCCTGTGTCAGAATGCCCTTGTGGCCGAAACGCGGCATGTTTGAGCAAGGCATCGTCGCCTGCGGATTGTAGATCTTGGCATATGTATTGCGGACAGTTTCCGGGTCGTTGCCGCGAAGCGCGCCATACTGATGCAGGCTTGGCCCGATCGTGCCATAGGCCACTTCGGTTTTGGAAAGCTGATGGCAGGCATAGCAATTTCCGCCCACGCGCGCTGCCGGATCATCGGAAAACTGCAAGCCGCGCCCATACTGGGCGATCTTCTCGCCTTCCTTCCAGTCGCCCGCAAAGTTGTCGTCTGCCGGATAGCGAATGGCAGCGGCCTCGCGCGCCATCAGGCGGTCTTCCTCTTCCATGCTGAGCGGTTCGGCATCCGGGGTTCTGCTGCACGCTTGCTGGACTTCATCCTGTTCCAGCCGGTCCATCCCGGCCTGCCCTTTCGCGCTGAAGGATCGTTCCATTACCGACCGCGCCTCGCCAGAGATGTCTTGTGGCCCCGCCAGCGCCAGCGCCGGAAGAAGGACGGCCGATCCGATCAGGCCGGCCAATGCGATTGTGCGAGTCATCTTGCGCTCCTTCACCGTTTCAGCCCCGGCGCTTCCATGGTTGCCCCATCGGCCTGGTGCGCCAGATACGTGATCAGCGCGACCGAGGCTTCCGAGCCGAAGCCCAGTTCGGGGAAACGCTGCTGGCGCAGGCAATCGCGCATGCGCCATTGCATGGTGCGCACTTCGCCTTGTGAAATCCGGTAAGCGGGCCAGCCCGAGTAGGCCTTCTGCGCATCGGCCGCGTCAGTCAGGTTGGGCAGATCCTGCAACCTGATGCGAACCCCGCTTTGCGCATGACATGTCGCGCAGGCAAAATCGTGCGGCCCGGCGCGGTAGAAGAATATCTGCTCGCCCAGCGCATAAGCCTTGCGTTCTGCCTTGTGGCGCAGCGGAACCGACAGTTTCAGCCCGCGCGAATCCTCTGCAATGAAGGCGGCAAGAGCTTCGAAATCGGATTGCTTCGCGCCATCGCCAAAGCGCTGTTCCAGTGCATCCGCCCGCGCAATCCCCTGCAGGGTTTCCATGCAATGGAGCAGCCGCGTTTCCAGATCCATCACTCTGCCCGCGTCTTTGAAATAGCGCGGCAGGTTCGCATAGACGCCTTCGGTGACGCCCGGCCCACTGCCCAGATCGCACTTTTCAAGCGAGACATTGTTTGGCCCGCGCGCGGTTGTCCAAAGCTCTTCTCCGCGCATCACGGAAAATTCCGCCGGATTGTCATCCCCCATCATCTCGCGATATTCCGCCAGCGGATCGCCGCCGGAAGACTGGGCCATCACCACGGAGGACGCGGCAAACCCCGCCAGAACCAGTGCGATTGCGCTTTTCGATGTTCGCTTGCCGATCATTCGCCGTGCTCCCTATGGCCGGATATATGCATAGCCTTCGCGCAGCTGGAGCCGCGCGATCTCGTTCATCCCCGAAGTGACGATGCGCGCTTCGGGCAGGATTTCATCAGGTTCGATACCGCGACTGGTCATCGTTGTGCCGCAGATCAGGAATTTCACGCCCTGTGCGGTCAGATCCTCGACCGTCGCATCGAACGGATTGCCGTTGGCGTCCTCTTCCCCTTCGATCAGGAAATCGATGCCGGGGCCGATCGCAACCACCGCGATCTCAACTTCCGGGTCCAGCCGCAACTGGTTGCGGATGTTGGCCGCCATACGCGCCGCCTGATTGACATCGTCGGCAACGTGATAGGCGATACGAAGCGGCGCTTCTTCCTGAGCGGCAATATGCCCGCGTTCCGCCTGCTCCCCTCCCCCTTGCGGCCCACCCGCACCGGCCGCCGGCGTTGTCGCCGCAAGCAGGGGCAGGAATGCCGCGGTGGAGAGGCGCATGCGCATCGTGCTATCCGATCACCACTTCATCGGTGCGGCTGTCCTGCTCGCTATCGACCCATGTGATGCTTAGCGTATCGCCAGCCGCGGCCCCCTTGAACCGAAAGCCAAGCAGCGGGTTTTTCGAAATCGAAGGCCCCCAGTCGGCTTCAAGCACCGTCTTGCCATTGCACTGCGCGGTAACTTTGGTGATGAAATGCGCGGGGACCAGCGCCCCGTCTGCACCTTTGCGCTGGCCGGTTTCCATCACGTGGTTCATCAGCACTTTCACGTTGACGACATCGCCGGACATTCTGGCGCGGATGCGCATCGGATTTCCCATGGCTAATTCCTTTTTCGTTTCCTGGCCTCAGCCGCCGCAGCCGCCCAGCGTTACCTTGACATCACGCGTGGCCATGAAAAATTCATCCCCCGCGCGAACCAGTGCGATCACCCTTGATGTTTTCTGCATCTTCACGCGCGACGAGACATAGGCCTCCGTCCCCTCGGGAATGGTGGTGACCATGGCGAGCGCATATGGATTTTCCTCAACCAGCAGCGCGATGGACTGCGTGCCGGGAATGGCGCTCGCCACCTTGATGGGAACCACCGCGCCGTTTTCCGCGATTGTCGGCGCCGTCAGCTCAATGGCATCGCTGAGCGCGGGTGCGGTTGCGCCAAGGGCGCGAAAGGCGTCTTCAACGGTTTTCGCGTCGAACGCGGCCCGGCTGTTTTCTGCCGCCCATGTTTGCGGAATGGTTAGCAAGCCCGCCGAAAGCAGCGCGACAAAAACGCCGCCTTCTCCGACATGTCGCAGGAATTCCCGGCGATGCTGCATGATATCAATCTCCTTACCAACCGGCAGTGCGCGCCGGTTATTGTGCTCCGTCCAAAATCCATTGCGCCAGCGCATCGGCTTGCGCGTCATCGAGGTGATCCTGCGCCGGCATCGGCATCTCACCCCAGTTTCCGCTGCCGCCCTGCAATATGGTGCGTGTCAGCTTGCCGATGCTCTCGGGCTTGCCTTCATACCGTTTGGCGACTTCGCGAAATGAGGGGCCAAGGATTTGCTCATCGACCCCGTGGCAGCCGGTGCAGCCGTTATCCTGCGCCAGCAACAGCGCGGAAGCGGCTGGCGAGGACGCCGTTGCAGCGTCCGTCGCAGGCGCAGGCGCAACTGTCTGCACACCGCGAACCGGCCCGAAAGTGCGGTTCTGATCGGCCAGATTGCCATGGGCATCGCGCGCATAGTCGGGAAGCGATGACGTGACATTCGCTTCATCGCCGCAATTGCGCATGCAGGCCTTATTCGCCGTATCGGGTTTGCCGCTGGCCAGCCACAAGCCGTGTTTTCGGCTCATCCCGTTGCGATTGGGCAAGCGGCCCTGAACCTCGCGAATGGTATCCTGATCAAGCACGAACGCATCGTCGACCACGTCGTTCAGATAAAGGACGTAGGCGGTTACCGCATAGACTTCATCGTCGCTCAGTGACTTTGGCGCGGTCCACGGCATCGCCCGGCGGATATAGTCAAACAAGGTGGAAACGGTGGACAGTTTCATCAATGTGGTGCGCTGGGGCACGTCCGGCCCGGCCAGCGATTTGACGTGGCCGGTTTTCTGGTCGGCGGCGGTTGTCCCCCCGGCAAGCGGGGTGAACCATTCGTTGCTTTCACCAAATGTCCCGTGGCAGGATTCGCATTGCGCTTCCCAGATATCCTGCCCCTGCATCACCGATCCGCTGCCAGCAGGCAAACCTTTGAAATCCGGGCGAACATCGATATCCCAGGCCGCGATTTCGGCGGGCGTGGCCGGTCGGCCAAGGTTGGGCGCGCCCAGCAGCGGCGAAACTGCCGCCGCCGCCAGTCCGATTGCCAGTGCTCCGCGTTTAACCAACCTGGACATTGCTGACCTCCCCCGACGGGGCCACGGCCCAGGACTGGATTGCGTTGTTGTGATAGATTGATTTGCTGCCGCGCACGGCCCGCAACTGCGGCATCGTGGGCTGCACATAGCCGGTATCGTCAATCGCGCGGCTTTGCAGGATC
Organism: uncultured Sphingomonadaceae bacterium; assembly: GCA_947258815.1. Classification (GTDB taxonomy): domain Bacteria; phylum Pseudomonadota; class Alphaproteobacteria; order Sphingomonadales; family Sphingomonadaceae; genus Novosphingobium. The sequence goes on along the minus strand of CAMYJW010000015.1, from coordinate 171,234 downwards.
GCCGGAGCGCCATCCCATTCCCAATCGATATTGAAGCGAGTCAGGGCCTTGCTCAAAACCGGCGTTTCAAGTTTTGCCCTGCGCCAGTTTCGGCCACCATCCGCCGAGACATCGACCCGCCGGATCGCACCACGACCCGACCATGCCAGCCCGGTGACGGTGTAATACCCCTGGCCGACCAGTTGCTGCCCACCCGAAGGCGTGGTGATCACCGATTTGGCCTCCTGAATGGAACTGTATTGCCGGTGCGTGCCGTCCGGCATCAGATCGACATAGTGCAGGCTCTCATCTTTGGTGCCATAAGGCTGATCGCCGATCTCGATCCGCCGCAGCCATTTGACCCACGAAACACCCTGCACGCCGGGGACAACCAGTCGCAACGGATAGCCATTTTCGGGCCGCAGCATTTCGCCGTTCTGGCCATAAGCGACGATAACATCGTCCAGCGCATTATCGATCGGGATGGTGCGGGTCATGCTTGAGCCGTCCGCACCTTCGGCGAGCACATAATGCCCGTCGGACCGCTCATACCCGCAATCTTCAAGCAATACCGAAAGCGGAACGCCGGTAAACTCGCTGCACGACAGCATGCCATGGGTATATTGCACGGTCGGCACAGCAACATTGCCCCATTCCATCCCGCTGTTTGCGCCGCATTCGATGAAATGAATCCGCGAAACCGAAGGCAGCCGCATCAGATCGTCCATGGTGTAAACCTTGGGCGTTCCCACCAGTCCGTTGATCATCAGCCGGTGTCTTGCCGGGTCCACATCCTGCCAGCCCTGATGGTGGCGCTCAAAATGCAGGCCGCTGGGCGTGATGATCCCGAACAGGCCCTGCAGCGGCGCAAAGGACACCGATGATGCGCCCACGCGCGTAAGCCCCGGACTTTCGCGGCGCACCAGATTGGTTTCAAATTTTGAAGGTGACCCATATGGCGTGGACGCAACGGGCTTGCCAAGCGTTGTGCTCCAGGGCGGAAGGTTGAGAATATCGGGATCGCCCGCAGACGCCTCGGCCGCGCGGGCGGGCATCGCCGCACCAGCGCCAACCGCAGCCGCGGCGATCATCGCCTGGCGCAGAAAATCACGCCGCCCCGCGCCAACTGCCGCGATCTGATCCCCGCTGAGGAAGTTCTCGGGCGCACGAACAATCGCGCCCCGCCGCTTCAAGCTTTCAGCCATGCAACCTCCCGACATCGTCTGGACAACCTTGTCCGGCAGAGTCGATTTTTTAATATTTACATAAACCAATTATGTTTGTATATGCATAAGTGTCAAGCGCCTTTTTCTGTGCTGGTCGATCAGCTAGGGCAGCACACTGAAACCAACTGACGGATGAGGTGAATGGAACAGCAGTTTTTTGCCGACAGGCAGCTTGCGGAAGTCGCCACTGAGAAGCTGAAGATATTCGCACAGCCGCAACGGCTGATGATCCTCTCGGCCTTGCTCGAGTCGGAAAAGTCGGTCGGCCAGATTGAGGCTGTGACCGGCATCAACCAGCCGATGCTGAGCCAGCAACTGGCGGTGCTGCGCCGGGCGGACATGGTGAAAACGCGGCGCGAGGCGCGCCATATCTATTACGATCTGGCCGATGAACACATGCGCCTCTGCATAAGCTGCATGCAGGCCATGCTGACCGGGGCAAGCGATCCGGTCGCGGCGATTGGAGATGCTGTTGAGAGCCTGGCCGCATAAACGTGCCGGGCCTGACAGCGATCAGGAGGAGAACTGTCTGATGAAGCGAACAATGATGATCCTGGCGCTGGCCACTGCCGGCGTTTCGATGCTGGTAGCAAGTAATCCTCCGGCTCAGGCCGCCCGCAAAGCGCCAGCCAGCTATGCGATGTGCGCAAGCTGCCACAGTGTCTCCGCCAGCGGCCCCAAACGGATGGGACCGCACCTTGCCGGGGTTTATAATCGCAAGGCCGGCACAGTTGCGGGATATAAATACTCGCCTGCGCTGAAAAAATCGGGTCTGAAATGGGATGCTGCCACGCTCGATCGCTGGCTCAAACAGCCACGCGGCACGGTTCCGGGCAACAAGATGTTTTTTGCCGGGGTGCGCGATCCGGCCAAGCGCGCCGAGCTGATCAACTATATGAAAACGCTTTAGGCCAGCGATGCGTCAGGGCGGGCCGATCAGACCTTTTGTGGCGCTGCTGGCGCTCGCCCTCTCGTTTGCTCCTGCGGCTGGCGCGTGGGCTTCTCCCGCTGCGCCGCGCCTTGGCGTAACCAGTTTCGAAAAGTTGCCCCAACCGCTCCCGCAGCCGTTCAATCCGAAAGCGAACGCACGGAAGAATGTCGAAGCGGCGCGCAAGAAAGCCATGCGCGAAGGCAAACTGTTGCTTATCGAAATGGGCGGAAACTGGTGTATTTCATGCCGCCGCTTTGCCGGGACACTGAAACTTGCGCCGATGAAGCGCTTTGTCGACCGGCATTTCGTGATTGTTCCTGTCGATGTCGGGCGGCTCGACAGAAATCTCGACATACCGGGGCGCTATGATGTCGATCAGCTCCCCGGCCTTCCGGCCGTCATGGTCATCGACCCGCGCACCGATCAGCTTCTCAACGAAGGGGAAATGAGCGTGTTTGCGCATCTGCCCCGCTCCAGCCCGCAGGCAATTGCCAACTGGCTTGCGCAATGGGCTGACTGAAAGGTCTGACTGAATCTGGCCTAGAACCCAAAGCCACTCGGACCGGCCCACGCGGCCAAAGGTCTGGACTTAGAGCGATTTGCGATCAATCGGGATCGGAAGTCGCGATAAGTTCGCGCGGCGCATAAGCGCTGCTTTTTCGTTCGCGTCAGTTTGAACGGAAAACGCCCTAAGGAGCCATCTTCGTCAGTTCAGGCTGATCTGTGTCAATCGCACCAAAGCATGTCGATGCAAGATGGCTGCAACTGTATTCGCGAACTTCGCAGAACTTTCCATCGCGGAATTTGAAGACGAAGTGATAGCGGTTGTTGTATTTTCTGCCGCTGAGCATCGTGGAATCGGTCTCCGCCTCAACCGCAACGCGATCGCCTTCGGCCGTCATATCCACAATCGAGAGCTGGATGGGCGCTGTGAGAACGCGCGACATTGTGCTTGGAACTCTGGAAAACTGCTCACGATCCCACCGTGGGAGCAGCCATTCAGGGCTGCGCGCCATCGTCATGAACACAAAATCGCCGGTCGTCATGCTCAGGATGGCGGCCTCGTCACCCGAATTGATGGCTGCAAAATAATCCCTGACCAGTTGCTTGTTTGCTTCGATCGTCATGTGTTCGCTCCTGTGCATCGGCATAGCCGGGACAGATTGTGCACGTCGTCCACAATCCACGCAATCCCCGGAGTGAGCGCGCGGACCCCATAGCCGGTTCAATGCTCAAGCCTCTTCTGCGGGCGTTCCTGTGCCGTCCGAAATCGTCTGATCATAAGCCAGATAGCCCAGCATCACTGACGACAGCTCGGTAAGAAACACCTCGTCGTCAAACGGCGGATCCGCTTCGGTAAGATACTGCTTGATCGCTGATGAGAACACCAGATTCATAACGTCATGAACTTTACGCAAGCTTTTGTCCGGAAATGAATCCTGGTATATCTGCAAATAAATCAGGCTGGCCCTGTATATCAGCCTGTCTATTGAATAGTTCTCCGCAGCAGACTTTATCTCCGGGACTTCGTTTACAAGGTTTATTATTATATTTTTGTGGCGCTTGTAGCGGTAAAAAATCTGCCGGACGACCTTTGGCAGGCTCTCTTCAACCGGCTGCTGCCCAAAATCTATGAAGTATTTTCGCGCGATGCAATCTGGATTGTATCCGCGCTTCCTCGCTTTCCCACAAGGACGCAATCTTTTCGCGCGTTTCCAATGCCTTCATGATCTTCGTCTCCCAAAGCTCTGCAGCAACGTATGACCGGTGTGAGTCGGTTGGAACGCGGATCACCCTCGGATTTGGCTATTCATGCGTCCATTTGCCGGAATGGTGCATGCAAAGCCGATCGCTTTCCATCCACAGGCGCTGGCGCAGAAAAAAGCGCGCGGCCATGGCTGACCGCGCGCTTCAATCGGATATGAAACCGCTTTAGCGGAAACTGTATCCAAAGGTTACGCCATACGTGGCTGGCCGACCCGCAAAACGGGCGGCGGAGTCCGCCGACGAAATGACGTTGGTCCAATAGTACTTGTTGGTGATGTTCTTGCCCCAGACCATAACCTTCCATGCGCCATCGGGGGCTTCATAGCCCAGCCGCGCATCGATGGTCGCATAACCATTCAAAGTGAACGGATTGGACACGCCATCGGGCAGATAACATACCGGAGCGCCGCCTGAATCGATCTGACATCCGTCAAAATAGTTAAGCCGACTTGCAGCAGGCTGAGAGTCTGACTTGTCACGCGCAGTCACCGTAAATCCGATGAATGGCGTACCGCCATTGGCCAGTTCGCGCCGGTAATCGAGGTTGAACGAACCCGCCAGTTCCGGCGTGAACGGCAGCGCATCGCCAGCAAAATCGTCCGTCTGACCCAACACGTTGAAGTTATACGGCGCGGCCGGGCTTTCCTTGATTTTGGAGTTCAGATAAGTGATCGCACCGCTGAGCGTAAGGCCTTCTGCAGGCCGAACGGTGACATCCGCTTCAACGCCCCAGATGCGTGCCTTGGGAATGTTCACCAGCGTTTCAAGCGCGCCAAAAATCGGGTCGCTCAATCGGCCACGGATTTGCTTGTCCTTGTAGTCCATATAGAAACCGGCAGTATTGAACTGGACCGCCCCGTTAGCCAGCGTGGCCTTGAGCCCCAATTCGTAAGCTGTCACCGATTCCTGCACCACAGGTGCCAGCGCAACAAAACCTGCTGCTGCCAGTGTCGGGAAAGAACCCGCCTTATAGCCGCGCGAGATGTTGGCATAAACCAACGCGTCTGGATTGATCTTGTAATCCAGACCGAAGCGCCAGGAGACATTGTCTTCCTTCAGATTACCACGGAACACCTCGCCCGGCACATTATCGAAGTTGAGCGTGTAACAGCCTTCGGGCGGGATCGGATCGAAGGGGACAGAACCGATCGCGCCGCCCAGGAAATTGAAGAACTTGTTCACGTTGCCATTTTCGGTGGTGTACGAGCAAAGTGCATTGCGGTTCTTGGAATCGGTGTAACGCCCGGCCGCCTTCAATGTCAGCGATTCAGTCACATCGAATTCAAGATTGGCGAAAACCGCGATGTTCTCGATCTTCTGCTTGTTGGTTACGCCCGAATAGTTGATGTTGAACAGGCTGGAATCGTGGCTTGTATTGTCGAAATAGCGCAACCCCTGATCTTCAAAAGTCGTGCTTTTTTCGTAATTGCCGCCCAACAACCAGCGAAGCCGCGAGGTTGGATCGTTTGCCAGCCGCAGTTCCTGACTGAACGACTTGATGTAACCATCGTTCTCCTCAAGATCATAGGTGACATATGTCATGCCATCACCATCGACCCCCTGATCCTGCTTGAAATGCGCATAAGAGGTCAGCGAAGTCAGGGTCATCGTGCCCAGCTCAACATCAGCGCGCATCGCCGCCTGCCACATCCGGCGGTTTGCGTGCGGATCAAAGTTCGTCGTGCCCCAGGCGCTCGGATCATCGCCAAAGCCATGCGGGATATTGGGATCGGGCGCGATCGTGCCCGGATCGGGCGTCAGCGTTGACCAGTTTGCGATGCGCGCGCTGCCGAACGAGTAAAGCGCTTCGGGGTTGCGATAGAAATCGTGGCGTGCCTCGCGTTCCGCGCTCCAGTTCTGAACCCGGATGCCGACAAGCTGCTGCGCTTGCGGCTGAGACTTGTCACGCCATGCGTTGACACTGAAGCTCAGCTTCACGGTTTCGGTTGCATCGACATCCAGAATGGCGCGACCGGCGATATAGGACTGATGACCATTTGAATCTGTGCGATCCGGGTTGTACTGCCAATCGTCGCCATTGAGGCCATTAACGGCAATACGACCCCGGACATTTTCCGAAAGCGGGCCGGATATATAGGCGTTGCCCTCGATTGTGTTGAACCGGCCATAGCTGATGTCGCCACCGGCCTCGAAGGTATCCGTGGGCTTGTTGGCGATATAGTTGATCGCACCACCGGTTGAGTTCTGGCCGAACAGCGTGCCCTGCGGCCCTTTCAGCGCTTCGATCCGCTGAAGATCGAATGCCGCGTGAGAGGCGAGCGCCGGGAACGCCATCGGTATCTGGTCAAGATAGACGCTGACAGCCGGATAGACACCCAGCGAGCTTTCGTTGAAGCCCACGCCGCGAAGCGTAAGGATCGGCGTGCCGGTGTTCGAAGGCGCAAACGCGAGGCCTGGCACCACCGAGGCAACATCGGAAAGGGAAGTCAGCTGACGCTCTTTAAGCGCCTCGCCGGAAATCGCTGTAATCGTCAGACCAACATCGTTGAGGTTCTCTTCGCGTTTGTTGGCGGTAACGACGATATCATTGCCGAAGCCGGAGCTACTTTCGCCCTCGCCCGTTTGTGCATTTGCCACACCAGGCAATGCAAGCATCGCTCCGGCTGCACTCAACAGCAAACTGTACCGTAATTTCATACATCCCTCCTCAGATGATTCTATATTTGTTATAAATATTCGTTATTATTCAAATTCTTATATTCACCCCTCAACGCGTGCGCCACATCGGACATCAACGCGCAATCAGACCTCAACGCCTTCGGGCAGATCAAGCGCCACCACCGGAATCTGGCGCTTGCAACGCGACTGGTATTCCGCCTGGGCCGGCTGTTCAGTGGAGATGAAGTCCCAATAGGCCTTGCGCGCATCGCCGGTGATAACCCGTGCCGTCGCTTCCGAGCCATTCGCGCCAACCTGAATGCGGCAATCGGGGTTTGCTTCGAGATTGAGGAACCACACCGGCGGCTCTTCCGTCCCACCGCGCGAGGCGACGATCAGAATATCCCCGTTAAATCGGTAATACTGAAGCGCCGTGTTCCGCCACTGCCCGGTCTTGCGCCCCTTATGGTGCAGCAGCAGGCAAGTGACCGGCCCGCCGGGTGTGCCGATTGCGATCGGATCCCACATGTGCGCCGCTTCGGGATCAGACAGATACTGCTGGCGATGTTTTTCCAGCTCATCCTTCACCTGATCAGGCAAGGCCTTGAGTTCGTCTTCCGCAAGTTTTGCGGCGCGCACATCGTCCATCTTATCAAACGACAACCGGCATCTCCCCATACGCACGTCATTGACTATACGATAAGCATGTTCATCGCCCTATTTTAACACCCGAGTCAAGATCGGGTTTTGATCAATCCGTATTTTTTTCGGTTTTCTGAACAGTTGTTTCGCACTAGAGATATAAAATATCAGCCCGCTCCGGGCAGTCAGCCGTTTACCGGAGGAACAGTTGTCGCAAATCGCTCCCGATGGATTCATCCGCTTCGATCACATCAGAGGCAGCACGTTCACTTCGTTCATCGGCCCGCTGTTCGTGCGCATCGATCCAGAGGAAGGCCCTGTCTTCGGGTTTCGTGTCGATGAGCGGCACGCCAATACGATGGATATCTGCCACGGCGGCATGATCGCGAGTTTCGCCGATACCTACCTGGCCACGCTTTCGCGTTTCAATCCGGCTTTCGATGATGGCTACACGCCCACCATCTCACTTACGCTGGACTATCTCGGACAATCGAAGCTGGGCCAATGGGTGGAAGGGCGCGGGCGGCTTTTGCGGCGCACCGGCCGGATCAACTTTTCAGAAGGCCTGGTTACGGCAGATGGCGAGCCGGTGCTGCGCGCAAGTGCAACCTTCCGCCGCGGCAAAGCCGGAGAGCGCACTGACACAAACGAAGCGCTGCAAGAACTGGTGGGAACCTGGACCGGAGACTGAATGGCGCGATACGAGCTTGCCCCGCCCCGTCCACACGGGCCATTAAAGCGTTTTCCGTTCAGGCTGGCGCGAACGGAAAAGCAACGCTCATGCGCCGCGCGGGCTTTTTGCGTTTTCCGATCCGAATTGATTGAAAAAATGCTCTAATCGCCGATCGTTTCTCCAGCCGCGCGGGCGCGCTCCACAACGCTGGCCTCACCTTCGGGCAGCGATCGTGCAAGCCGCCACAGCAAAACCAGCAGCAGCGGCATAGCAATCAGAATCGTCAGGATCGCAAACCGCAGATCGCCGGTGATGTCACTGATCACACCGATCACATAAGGACCAAGCCCCAGCCCGGTAAACGTGCTGCACAACGTCTGCACCGCAAAGCCGGCACCGCGCAAGCGGGGGATGACCAGATCCTGCGCGGTTGCCACCATGATCGGCACCCAAGTGGTCAGCAACATCAATGAGACGAAGTGCAAGGCAAAAAACACGGCTTTGCTCTGCGTCATATATTGCAGGAACAACGTGATGCCGAAGCCGGTGATCGCGACAAGCAACAGGTAAACCCGGCCAGCGGGATTACGCAGCTTGGCCATGTCTCCAAGCCAGCCCCCCAGAAAGGTTCCCAGCGTGCCACCGATCACCGCGATCAGACCGAGCAGGAAACCGTCGGTCGGCTCCATACCTAGATAACGATTGCCATAAACATAGACGAACGCACTGGTGCCATAGGTGAAAATGCCAAGCACCCCGCCGCACATCGCCATCAGGCGATAACTCTGCCCGCCCAAAGTCAGCTCGAAGGTTACCCGGTCACGCAGACGTATAGACTGAATCCAGCTGAACGCGGCATAGCCGCCAATCGCGATGGCCAGCCACTGGACAAGGTTGCTGGTGATCTCAAAACCGGCGAGCGTGCCGATCACTGCGCGCTGATCGGCAGGAAGCAGCGCTTCGATCAGCGCATAAATCGCCAGACACAGAGCGAACATACCGACCAGCGCATAGATATTGCGCCGCAAAGCCGCCGCGCTGCCGCCCAGCTTGCGTAGCGTGGAGAATGTCCACGGCGGAAACATCATCGCCGCTTCGGTCAGCACGTTACGAAACGGGTGCGCATCGCCGGGATGGGGATTGCCATCAAGCGCACCGCGAACCGGCTCTCGCACGGTAACGAGAACGATCAGACCAAGCGCGATACCGGGCAGACCCACGATGATGAACGCCGCCTGCCAGCCAGCCAGTCCGAACCAGCCGGGCCACAGATCGAGGACATAGCCCCCGATGATAAGCGACAATCCCATGCCAGCGTAGATCCCGGTGGTATAGATCGCGAGCACTGTGCCTCTGATCCGCTTGGGAAAATAATCTCCCAGCAATGAGATAGCCGCCGGAGAGCCGCTCGCCTCCCCGATCCCGACACCAAGCCGCGCAAGCCCCAGTTGCGCGAAGTTGACCGCAAAGCCCGAAAGGGTGGTCATCACTGACCAGAACGTAAGGCCAAGCGACAGTGTCTTCACCCGGCTCCAGCCATCGGCCAGCCGCGCCAGCGGAATACCGAACAGCGCGTAGAACATCGCAAACGCAGTGCCATAAAGCAGGCCGATCTGCGCATCGGTCAGCCCCAGATCCTCTTTCAGATAGGGCGCAAGGATCGTGATGATCTGGCGATCGATAAAGTTGATCGTGTAAATAACGACCAGCAGCCCGAGGACATACCAGCGATACCAGCCGCCCTCCTCCTCAGGGACGGCCGGAGCGTGCGTCGCCTCGGCGCTCACAGCGCTTCCTCAAAATACCATGCGCACTGCATCTCGCCGCCGTTACTGCGCAAGATAACCGCCATCCACCGGATAGTATGCACCGGTTATGAAACTGGCGGCTGGCGATGCGAGATAAAGCACGGCCGAGGCCACTTCCTCAGCCCTGCCCAACCGGCCCAGCGGATGCAACGCGGCGATCTGGTCTTTCGCTTCAAGCGTTGCCTGCTGCAAAAGCGGTGTCTCGATATAGCCCGGCCCGATGGCGTTGACCCGGATGTTTGCCTCTGCACATTCAAGCGCTGCGGTCTTGGTCAGGCCAACAACCGCGTGTTTGGATGAAACATAAGCCGCCGCGCCTGTCCTGCCGACTGCGCCCATGATCGAAGCGATGTTGACGATCGATCCGCCGGTATTTTCCATCGCCGGAATTTGCGCTTTCAGGCAGTGAAACACACCATCAAGATTGATACCGATGACCTTGCGCCAATCGCTGGTGCTGGTTTGTGCGATCGGCGCGAGCTCCGTTGAAATACCGGCATTGTTGATCGCAACATCCAGCCGCCCGAATGCTTCGAGCGCAGCGTTTACCATCCGCTGGCAGGAATCCGCATCGGCCACGTCAACGCCGACACTTGCAGCCCCCTCGCCCAGTTCGCTGGCCAGACCGGCTGCCGCATCGGCATTGAGATCGGCAATCAGAACTTTCGCGCCCGCGCCATGAAACGCACGAACGCACGCTTCGCCGATGCCCGAGGCACCGCCTGTAACAACCGCAACCTTGCCTTCAAAACCCGTTGTCATGCCATCAATTCTCCATGCCCGGATTTTCGGCGGCCAGTTCGTCGATAAAATCCGCAATCGCCTTGTTCACCCGCTCAGGATGCGTGATGTTGACCCCGTGCGGTCCGCCCGGAATCATGGTCACTCCGCGCGGATCGGGCACGCCCATCGGGGTCAGCAAGCCCAGTTCAAACGCACTGCCGATATCGGCCAGCCCGTGAATTGTCGCCACCGGAACTTTCACTTCGCCAAGCCGTTCGAACAGACTGTCAATCGACATCAGGCAGTTGGTCGCATCGCGCACCTGCGTCTGCGAAATGGCGTTCCATGCCTTGCGCCAGTGATCGTGATCCGCACCGGGGCCAAGAATAAGCGCGATCAGGAATTCGATCTTTTCTTCATCCGGCCCGTTATCCGCCCAGCCATACATCAGGCGCTCGAACGTATCGTCTTCGCCTTTGGGCAGCGGCCCGGCCTGGGTGGCAAGCTGCACGATCCCATAGAATCGATCGGGCGCAAGCATTGCCGCGCGCATGCCCACGATGCCGCCCTGGCTCATCCCGACGTGAACGCATTTTTCGATACCCAGCGCATCGAGAATGCCAATGAGATCACTGGCCGAATCCCAGTAATTGAAATCGCCCTGCCATTGTGTGTCGCCATGGCCGCGCGCATCCCATGTGATACAGCGGCAGCGCGATCTGAAATGCTCAACCTGCCGGTCAAACATCGTGTGGTTCATCATATAGCCGTGGCTGAACACCAGCGGCACACCCGCGCCGCCATTATCCTCAACGGCCATTCTCGCGCCCGAAGGCACGTCGATCATTGTGATTGCCACAATCCTCTCCCCGATACCCGGCCGTTATCGGCTCAGTTCGATTTGGCGTAAACGCGCGCCATGGCTTCCTGCGCGCGCGCGGTGATTTCCGCGCCTTCAAAGCCTGTGCCCATCACATCGTCAAAGCTTTCCAGCGGCGCCCGGTTGGTGCCCCGATAGTAGGGGATCACTTCTTCGGCGAACAACTGGTGGCTGCGCAAGGTTGCATCGTGGCGCGCCCAGTCCACGCCCATCAGCATATAGCACCCGAAGCCGCCCGATTTCTCCATCAGCCGATCAATCTGCGCACGCGCCATTTCCGGCGTGCCGACAACAGCCGCGCCGGTTTCGTTCAGCATATCGACGGCCTTGTCGCTGTCAGACCAGTCAATCCCGAGGCCGGGGTTGATATGATCGCGATAGTTTTCCAGCAGGCTCATGCCATAGCGCACATCCTTGCGCGCCTGTTCCTCGGTTTCGGCAATGTGCATCGGCCCCATCAGCCGCCATTTGCTGCGATCGGCAACATGGCCGGCCTTTTTAGATTCGGTTTCAATCACTTCCCAGTGCTCAAGCAGCTTCTCAACACCGATAGGGTTGGTCGCTGCCACCGAAAGCAGGCCCATGCCGTATTTGCCCGCCAGTATCGGCCCGGACGGAGAAATCACGCCCACCGTCGCCATGTCGAAATTCGAATAAGGCAGAAGCTGGAGCTTGGCATTGACCAGATTGAACCAGTCGGTCTGGCGCGTCACCGTTTCGCCCCTGAACAACGGCAGCAGCACTTCGATGGCTTCGTGAAGCATGCGCCGGTTGTTCAGCGGATCGAGGCCGATCATCTGCGCATCCTGCACAAGCTGGCCCGGCGCAATGCCGAACATGATCCGCCCGCGTGTCATATAATCAAGCTGAACGATACGATCGGCCACCATCAGCGGATTGTGATAGGGTATGGTGATCGCGCCGGTGCCCAGTTTGATATGTTTTGTCCGTTCGGCCGCTGCGGCGATGGTCAGTTCCGGGCATGAGATCGTTTCAACCCCGCCCGAATGATGTTCGCCAACCCACGCTTCATCGAAGCCAAGCCGATCGAGATTGATGATCGTTTCCATATCTTGCTGAAGCGCGATCAGCGGGTTGAGATCGGGCCGGTGATACGGCCCCATGAAAATGCCGAACCGCATACCTTCTTCGATGAATTTCATTGTCCTCAAGTCCCGTAAGTGAGTGGCCATTGCATTGGCCGCTTCGTAAAAAACCTAAAAAAGATCGGCTTTCTTGTCGTCGCCCTGCCCGGATGAGTCAATCCGTCATCTGTCAGATCGCGGACAATCCGCCATCGATCGAATAGCAGGCGCCGTTGATGATCCGCGCCGCATCCGAAAGCAGGAAGGCAACCAGATTGGCCACCTCTTCGGGCGTGCTGAACCGCCTGCTGGGTATCACCGCCATACGCGCCTTTGCCTTCTGCGATGGCGCACCCGGCTCGCTGCCGAAAATGGCGTCGATCATGCGGCTTTCTACCGGGCCGGGGCACACTGCGTTGCACCGGATATCGTATTCTCCCCATTCCACGGCTGCACAGCGTGTAAGGCCGATAACCGCATGCTTGCTTGCAACGTAGGCCGCCATTCCGGGCGATCCCTTGATACCCGCCGTGCTTGACAGATTGACGATCGAACCGCCGGATTCGCGCATCAGCGGGATCGCGTGCTTCATACCCAGAAGCACCCCGGTGACGTTGACATCCTGAATCCTGCGAAAGGTTTCTACATCGAACTGGTCTATCGGCGTCGGCCGGTTCTCGATCGCCGCCGCATTCACCAGTCCGTCAATTTCCGGGGAAAATTCGGCAAATGCGCGCGCCATCGCCTGTTCGTCGCACACATCGGCCTGACAGGTCCGCAACGGATTGGCCCCTTGCGCCTTACCGGCAAGCGCGGCAAGCGCGTACGCATCGCGATCGACAACGCCCACGACCGCGCCCAGAGCGACCAGCTTTCCGACCAGCGCCGAACCGATATCGCCCGCTCCGCCGACAACCACAATCCGCCGTCCGGCCAGATCGACGACTGCATCCTGCTGTTCCAAACCCACACCCTCTTCCGAAAAACCTTCGGTTGATGTTTCATATGCTTCTGCCTAATTGTCCAGCATACATAAAAAATAATCTGGTTGGAGGATGAGCGGATGATTACCGACAGCGACATAGATTTTCATGCGACCGATCCTGACTGTCATGATTGGGCGGAAACCAACTATTTCGCATTTTACAACGCCGAACGCCGGATTCTGGGACACCTGCAGGCACTGTTCCGGCCCAACCTTGGCGTGGTGATGACGGACGTTCGCATCTGGCGCGGACTTGTCGATCGCTCGCACGATGCGCTCTATGTGGCGAACCACCACCATCAGCCCGCTGCGCCCAGCCTGCGCGAATATTCTCTCAACAGTGGCCTGAGCGTCAAAGCGCTGAACGTGCGTGATTACCGGGTCGATTATATCGGCGTGGAGGATACCGAAATCCACTTTGATGTGCGCGGTATCATGGAGCCTTATGACATCTCCGATCCCGACATGGACCCGGTCACCCGCGCGCAACACGACAGCACATTTGTGCTGGGCGAGGCTTATCGCGGCCATTGGGATATGCACGCCCGGCTAACGGGCGAAATCCGCTGCAGAGGCGAAGTTATTCCCGTCGATTGCGTGCAGGTAATCGATCATAGCTGGGGTCCGAGAACCGAAGTCGATCTGCCCGGCATGATGTGGCTTGGCGCCTATTTTCCCGAGACGGACACTGCGGTTCACGGGTTTTTCCCCGCCGATCCGGTGAACAGCGACGAGCTTGAAATGGCGCACGGCTATATCTGCCGTCAGGGCAAGGTCACCGGCCTCAAATCGGCAAGGCTGATCCTCTCTCGGCTGAACTATCTCCCGGTAGCGGCCCAGTGGCATGGCACGGATGCGAATGGCGCAACGTTCAGCCTTTATGGCGCGTCGATCGCCGGAGGGCCCTGGCCGGTCTATCCCAGTGTCGATGTTGGCATTGTTCTGAAGCGCTGGACGATGGATGGCCATGTCGGGCACGGCCTGGCGATGGAAAACACCTCCATGGCCTATCGCACCCGCCATGGAGCCGCCGCCCGCGCGCGCTGAACAAGCCACAAATCCAGACGCCAGCGCTCCTGAAACTGAATGGATTGCAGCCTGACCCCGAATGCTATACACGATGTTTATTCGGTTTTGGGCAGCAAAGCCCGATGAGGAGAGTTTGCAATGGATATCATTTACACCCCGGTCTGGCAGAACCCCGGCAACGCGCGCGGGCCGCGGCAGTTCGTTGAGGACGAGATGTGGCTGATGGAAAAAGTCGAAGCGCTTGGCTTCAATGTCTGCGCATCGCCCGAACACCATTTCGATATCGACTATTCGGCATGCCCCGACAATTTCATGCCGCTTTGCTATCTCGCCGCCAAAACCACGACGCTTAAACTCGCTCTCGGCGCAGTTATTCTGCCGTGGAACAATCCTCTGCGCGCCGTGGAAAAGCTGGCCTATCTCGATCACCTGAGCGGCGGGCGCTGCATGGCGGGTTTTGGCCGGGGGCTGGCGCGCATGGAATATGAACATCTCGGCATCGATATGGGCGAATCGCGCGGTCGCTTCGACGAGGCCATCGAAATGGTGCTGAATGCGCTTCGGACCGGAGAAATCGAAGGTGACGGCCCATTTTACAAGCAGATCCGCACCCCCATTCATCCAGCTCCTCGCCCAGAACTGGCTGATGATTTCCTTTCGGTTGGCATGTCACCCGATTCGGCGGCTGTTTCAGGCAAGATCGGCGGGCGCCTGCTGGGCTTCGTCACCAAACCCATTCCCGATATGGCGCCGGTTCTCAATGCCTACACCACAGCGTTCAGGGAACATCATCCGGGCCGCCGTCCGCATGTCGTGACCGACGATTTCTATATGATCCGCGACAGCGCCGATGAAGCGCTTGATCTGGCGATGAAATACACCGTCAATTATTTCCATACCGTGGTGCGCCATTATGAGATGGATGGCAGCCACTTTGCCGAGAAGAAGGGCTATGGATCCTACGCGAAAGAAGCCGAGGCCCTGCGTGAGGCCGGTGCCGATGCGGCTGCCGAAGCTTATGTGAACAGCCAGCTCGGGATTGGAACGCCGCAGCAGATCCTAGACAAGCTGGAAGAGCGCATTGCCCTGATCGACGCCGATCTCTCGATCGCGGGCTGCTTCTTCTATGGTGGCATGACGCGCGACGAAGCGCTCATTTCGCTTACCAAATTTGGCGAAGACGTTATACCTCAGGCAAAGGAAATGCTGCGCGCCGCTGCGCTTGCGAAAGCGGCCTGACGCGGCAACGGGCCTGAAACGGCAACGGGAGAGACGCACAATGAACGAACAGCAAGCCCGAGAAAAGTCGGTCGCCATGTTCCGCGAAGCAACGCCCGCATCCCCGGACGCCCCGATAGAGGAATGGCGCGCGGGCTTTGAGGCGATGGCCGCGCAGATTCCGCTTGCCGATAAGGTCACAGTCGAGCCGGTCGATGCCGACGGCGTTCCCTGCCTGAAAGTAACCGCGCCGGGTGTGGCAGGCGATCGGCTGGTCATTCACTATCACAGCGGCGGTTATGTGATGGGATCGGCCAATGCCTATCGCGAGTTCGCCAGCAGACTTTCGGAAGCAACCGGCGCCCCCGTTCTGCTGCCTGATTATCGGCTTGCCCCGGAACACCCATACCCTGCCGCCGCCGATGACGGCCTGACCGTGTACGAGTGGGCGTTGCGCCACCATGACGCCGGAAAGCTCATGCTGACGGGCGATTCAGCCGGTGGCGGGCTGTGCATGGCAACGCTGATGAGCATTCGAGACAAGGGCTTGCCCGCGCCGACCTGCGCCGTTCCGATATCGCCGCTGCTTGATCTTGCCGGCGAAGGCGACAGCGCGAATATCGAAACCGATCCGCTGATCAACCGCGATCTGATCGTCGGCATGGGGCAGGTCTATATAGGGCAAACCGACCCGCATGACATTCCGCTCGCCTCGCCGCAGTGGGGGGAACATCACGATTTGCCGCCGGTCCTGCTTATCGTCAGTGCAGCCGAAGCCCTGCGCGATGATTCGGTGCGGCTGGCTGCCAGCATCGGCAGAGCGAACGGCAAAGTCCGCCTGTCGATGTATCCCGATGTGATCCATATCTGGACGTTCTTCCCGTTCCTCGATGCCACGCGCGAGGCGATGGCGGAAATCGAAGCCTTCGCCGCCGAATATTTTTCAGGTTAGAGGGGCCAAGGCGATGGCGATTTCTGCCGACCAGATTTACTCCTATATTTTGCCCGGTCAGGTTGATGATCCCAATCCGGGCATCAAACAGGCGCGCGAAGCCGAAACGATCGGTCTGGGCGGCATTTTCCTTTCCGAACGCTGGGAAAGCAAGGAACTGGGCGCAACGATGGGCGCGCTCACACAAGTTACGCAGGATATCACGCTTGTTGCCGGGCTGACCCATTTCGGAACCCGCCATCCAGTCGTGCAGGCGGGCATGGCACAGACACTGCAAATGCTCAGCGGCAACCGGTTTGTGCTGGGCTATGGCCGGGGTGTCGAATCGCATTTTCGCAAGATGCACATTCCCACGCCGAAAATGCAGGGTCTGGCGGACTATGCAATGATCCTGCGCAAGCTGTGGGCCGGTGAGACGGTAACATACAACGGCCCCGCAGGAGACTGGGGCGAGCTGAAACTTCCGCAAGGCTATGATACGCCGCCGCCGCTGATCTTCGGCACCATCGGCCCGAAAACGCTGGCAATGGCCGGCGCAAATTTTGATGGCGTGGTGCTCCATCCGTTTCTGACCGTGGAAGGCGCGGCCCGCTCCATCGCTATCGTGCGCAACGCCGCCAAAGACGCTGGCCGCGATCCGCTGGCGGTCAAGATATATGCCACTGTCGTCGCCGCGCCCGACACGCTGGACGAGGCAAAGCGCATCGACATTCTCGAAGCGCGCGCAGTTTCCTATTTCATGCATCGCGAGCTTGGCCTGCCGATCGTAAAGACCAACGGCTGGAGCGAAGATGCAATGAACAGGCTGGCCGAAACCGGCCTCGCCGCGCTGGAATACGGAACCGGCGACGCAGCAAGCAAGCGGCGCGCGATGGCCAAGGCCGCTTCCCTGTTGCCACCCGAATGGCTGACAACCGGAGCCGCCACCGGCAGCATTGCCAATTGCGTGGCGCGCCTGTCAGACTATATTGACGCGGGCGTGGATCACATCCTGCTGCACGGCACCACGCCAGATATGCAGGGTGACCTGATCGCAGGTGTCAGACAGGCGAGCTGATTGCGGCCTCGTGCCTTGCGATAACCTTACTCGAAGCTGGCCAGATACCGCTCACCCGCTGCACCGTCATATCCGGCGATGCGCAACAACTGCTCATCCCAGTCAATCTCAAGCTCGGCATCAAGGCCTTGCGATAACCGTATGACCTGATTGAAATAATAGGCCGTTCCCGCGTCCACTTCCATCTTGCGCAGCACGGCGGCATCGGGGTTGTCCCATTTTGCCGGATCGAGATTGCAGTCCTTGTCGGGCGAAAGCAGCGTCTCAACTGATCCGTCGAGCAACTGATTGCAATAGGTGGGATCGACACACAGCGGACGCGCCAGTCCGACAACATCCATCTCATCTGAATCGAGCGCCTGCTGCATACCCTGCCGCGTGCGGAAGCCGCCGGTGACCATCAGCGGCACATTGACGAGCGGCTGCAAGCGCGCGGCAAACTCCAGGAAATAGGCTTCACGCGCAATCGTCGAGGCGGCCTTCGGCTTGATCGCGCCCGTCTCATCCCGGCCGATCATCGCAAACGATTCGTAGCTCCCGCCCGAAACTTCAAGCAGATCGATGCCTTCCGCCTCAAGCCATTCGATGACTTGCAGCGAATCCGCTTCGGTCAGCCCACCTTTCTGGAAATCCGCGCTGTTAAGCTTGACCGAGATCGGAAATCCCGGGCCGACCGCCGCACGCGATCGGCGCACGATTTCAAGCAGTGCGCGCGCCCGGTTTTCAAGCGAGCCGCCCCATTTATCGCTCCTGCGGTTGGTCAGCGGGCTGAGAAATTGCGAAAGCAGATAACCATGCGCGGCATGAATCTGAATCCCGGTGAAACCTGCATCCTGTGCAACTTTAGCGACATAGGCAAAGCGCGCGATAATATCCTCGATCTCGGCTGCCTCAAGCGCGCGTGACGATGTTTCCTTGCCCGGATTAAGATTTTCCGATGGCGAAACGAACTGCTCGGTTCCGGTGCCCGCCTGTCGCCCCGGATGATTGATCTGCATCCAGATATGCGTGCCATCCTGGCTGCCCGCCTTTGCGTAAGCGGCCAGACCGTCAAGCCCGCCATTGCCATCGATCGCGACATTGCCGGGCCGTTCAAGAAAGCGGCGGTCGATCTGGACATTGCCCGTAATCAGCAGCCCTGCGCCGCCTTTCGCCCAGCGATCGTAAAGCGTCACATGGCCTTCGTTTGCGGTATTGTCGGGCGAGGCAACGCCCTCCGTCATCGCGGCCTTGGCCAGACGGTTTTTCAACACTGCTCCGCACGGCAGCGCCAACGGCTGATCGAGATTGGGAATCACACGTCTCCTGATGAAATTGCGCGCCGGGCGATCAGCCCGCCATGAGTTTTTCGATCGAACCGAAGCAATCGACGACGACCTGACAATCGAAATATTCTCGGTATTGTTTCATCTGGCCATCGCGAAACTGAACAAGCGTGATATATTGCTGATTGTAGGCATTGCCCTTGAACGATCCCTTGCCACGCGTTTCAACGAGCACCCATTCCGGGTCCGCCATCGACTGCAACCGGACATCGTGAAACTTCAGGTTCAGCTTCTCGGCCACCCCGATAAACAGCCCGACGGCTGCTTCCTTGCCTTCAACCACTGGCGGCAAACCTATGCTATCCGCATATGGGAACGTCATGACAACATCATCGGCCAGCCCTGCCTGCCAGGCCGGACTGGTCGGCTCAAAATCTTCAAATGCTGACCGCGCAAGCGCCAGATTGGCCGCACGCTGGCTTTCCACATCAGACATACTCATCTCCTTCGGACACCGATTTCCACCCCCGCCAACAGGCGCGTAACGTGTCTCTTTCCGGCAGACTTATGACCGATCGAACTTGCTATGTCGAACATTTATCGACACTGTGCAGCGAGAAAATCACGCGCCCACGCAGGCGTACACACGCGGGAGACAGGCCGGATGGAACAAGCGGCAACGCAACAGCGCGCGGGCGGTTTCGTCGCGCTCGTCTTCGCGATTATTCTGATACTGTGCGGCGGCGCGCTGCTGGCCGGCGGCGCCAAGCTGATCATGCTCGGCGGCAGCCTTTACTATGGGCTGGCAGGCGGCGCGCTGCTGATCGCGGGATACCTTGTCTGGCGCGGTCGCACATTCGCGGCCTGGCTTTATGCCGCGCTGCTGCTTGCCACCTGGATATGGGCGCTGATCGAGTCGGGCTGGAATGGCTGGGCCTTGTTGCCGCGCGTTGCAATGCTGACCGGGATCGGGCTGGGTTTTCTGTTGCCGCCAGTCGCGCGCCATCTGGACTATCGCGATGAAGGCAAAGGCGCGGGCAAGGCGCTGATCGGCATTGCCGCGGCCGCGCTGTTTTCGATCATCGCGCTGGCGATTATCCGCCCCGATGCGCCGCGTGAGCACAACGATACAGGCGCTGTTTCCATGGATCATGCACCGACCGAATGGCGCGAATGGGGATTTAATTCCGGCGGAGAGCGATTTGCGCCCGCCCGCCAGATCACACCCGCCAATGTCGGCGCGCTTGAAGTGGCCTGGACTTATGAAACCGGCGCAAAGCCCAATCCGGGCGGCGCACCCGCGCTGGCGTTTGAAGTGACCCCGCTCAAGATCGGGGAGACGCTATATGGCTGCACACCCCATAACGTGCTGTTCGCGCTCGATGCGACAAGTGGAACGGAAGTGTGGCGGCACGACCCGCACGTGAACGAGGAAGGGCTGGGATTTGCCAATTGCCGGGGCCTGGGTTTTGCCGATCTGGCAGAACGCGGGTTGGTGACAGTTCGCGCCGAAGATAACGCAAACGCCGCAAAACCGGCCTGCACCCGGCGGCTCTATGCCGGAACGATCGACGCGCGCCTGCTTGCCGTCGATGCCGAAACCGGGAAGCCCTGCGCCGATTTCGGCGAAAATGGCTCTGTCGATATGCGGCGCAATATCGGCCCGCATGAACGTATGTATTACTATTACACGTCATCGCCGACGATATCGGGCAATGTCGTGGTGATCGGCTCCTACGGGTTTGACGGGCAGACGATCAACCAGCCGTCGGGCGTCGTGCGCGCCTACGATCTGCAAAGCGGCGCGCAAGTCTGGGATTTCGATCCCGCCCAACCCGATCGCACCGCGCCGCTTACCGACGATGAAATCTACCTGCCCGGAACCCCCAACAGCTGGTCGGTTTCCAGCACCGACGAGGAACTGGGCCTCGTCTATGTGCCGATGGGGGTTGCCACACCTGATTATTACGGCGGAGAGCGCAACCAAGCGGCGGAAACTTTCTCTAACACTATCGTCGCGCTCGATAACACGACCGGCGCGGTGCGCTGGTTCTTCCAGACCGTGCATCACGATATCTGGGACTATGATATCGCCTCACAGCCGGTGCTCACCGATTTTCCGGTTGATGGCAAACAGGTTCCCGCGCTGATCAGCATCAGCAAGACCGGCGATGTTTTCGTGCTTGACCGGCGCACGGGTGAACCGCTTTCACAAGTGGTGGAACGCAAGGTGCCGGGGGCTGCCGGCCCCGGCGAAAACGCCTCGCCGACGCAGCCCTTTTCGCCTGACATGCCCGATTTTGCAGACGAAAAACTCACCGAAGCGCAGATGTGGGGCCTTACCCCGTTCGATCAGTTATGGTGCCGGATCGCCTTTCGCAGCCTGCGTTATGACGGGCGCTACACCCCGCCCAGCCTGCAAGGATCGCTGCAGTATCCCGGATTTGCAGGCGGTGTGAACTGGGGCGCGTTTTCCATCGACAAGGACAACGGCCTGCTGCTGGTCAATTCCAATCGCCTGCCGACGAAATCGAAGCTGATCACGCCAGAAGAAGCCGCCGCGCGCGGGATGAAGCCGCTTGGCAAAGGCGTAAGCGTCTCTCCCGAAGCGGTGCGCGCGGGCGTGCCCCAGCTTGGCGCGCGCTTTGCCGTGCTCAACGGTGTGCTGATATCCCCGCTCGCCGTGCCATGCCTGCAGCCGCCCGTGGGTGAGATCAGCGCGATTGACCTGAAGAACCGCAAGCTGGTGTGGCGCAAACCGATCGGCAGCGCCGACCGGATCGGACCGATGGGTATGCGATCGCTCCTGCCGTTCACATTCGGCCTGCCCAGCGTTGGCGGCACTCTGGCCACCGCAGGCGGGGTGACCTTTATCGCATCGACGATGGACAAGCGCATTCATGCATTCGATACAAAGTCCGGTGAATTGCTGTGGCGCGCCGATCTGCCCGCGAACGGCAATGCCAATCCGATGTCCTATGTCGCACGCGATGGCCGCCAGTATGTCGTCATCGCGGCGGGCGGCAGCGGCGCTCTGGCAGTGAATGAACGCAATGTTCTGGTCGCCTTTGCGTTGCCGCGCGATGAAGGTGATTGACCCGACGACGCATAGCTCATATCCGGCTTTTTTTCGGATTTTGGCAGACGAACGGATTCACACATGGCGCAGGAACAGGTCTCAACCATAACGCGGGACGGCAACATCGCGATCTGTGCGATAGACTCCCCTCCCGTCAACGCGCTGGGTCAGGCTGTGCGTCAGGCGCTGTTCGACGCGGTTGAGCAGGCCAATAGCGATAACGGCATCGCCGCGCTTGTCATCCGCTGCGATGGCCGCACCTATTTTGCCGGCGCCGACGTGCGCGAATTTGGTAAACCACCCGTCCCGCCGATCCTGCCCGATGTCATCAAAGCGATCGAAACCAGCAGCAAGCCGGTGATCACGGCCATTCATGGAACGGCGCTGGGTGGCGGGCTTGAAGTTGCCATGGCCTGCCATTTCCGCATCGCCGAGCCCAAGGCAAAGCTGGGCCTGCCCGAAGTCAATCTGGGTCTGCTGCCCGGTTCGGGCGGCACCCAGCGGCTTCCCCGGCTGATCGGCGTGCCCGAAGCGCTTGACATGATCGGCCACGGCAAGCCGATTGCTGCCAGTCGCGCGCTTGAACTGGGGCTTGTCGATGAGATCGCGCAAGGTGATCTGCTGGAAGCCGCAACCGCCCTCGCCCGCCGCGTGGTGGCCGATTCCATCCCGGTCCGGCGCACCAGCGAACGTGACGACAAGCTTGGCGAGGCTGGCAACGCGGCGTTGTTCGATGAATTCCTGAAGAAAAACGCCAAAAAGTTTCGCGGCCTCGATGCGCCTGCCGCGATCGTCGATCTCATGCGCACAACGCTTACCATGCCGTTTGCGCAAGCCAGCAAGCTGGAACGCGAAGCCTTCATCGCGCTGCGTGACGGTCCGCAATCCAAGGCATTGCGCCACGCCTTTTTCGCCGAACGGACGGCGGCAAAAGTGCCGGGCATCGACAAATCGACACCACGCATACAGATCGCAACGGTCGCGATTATCGGCGCTGGCACGATGGGTTCGGGCATTGCGCTTGCTTTCCTGCAATCGGGCTTTGACGTCATCCTTATCGAAGTGGCGCAGGACGGGCTCGATCGGGGCGTCGCCACGATTGAAAAAACATTGGCCAAGAACGTCTCGTCTGGCCGCATGAGCCAGGACAAGGCGGACGCGGCGCGCGCGGCATTTTCACCCACGCTGGAATTTGAGCGGGTGGCCGAAGCCGATCTGGTGATCGAAGCCGCATTCGAGTTGCTGGAAGTGAAGCAGGAGATTTTCCGCAAGCTGGATCAGCACGCGCGCAAGGACGCCATTCTGGCGACCAATACAAGCTATCTCGATGTCAACGCGATCGCGTCTGTCACCAGCCGCCCCGAGCAGGTTATCGGTCTGCACTTCTTCTCTCCGGCGAACATCATGAAGCTGCTGGAAATCGTCCGTGCGGAGAAAACCTCGCTTGCCGTTCTCGCCAGCGCGCTCGATCTGGCGAAGAAGGTCGGCAAGATCGCGGTCGTCGCGCAAGTCTGCTTTGGCTTTATCGGCAATCGCATGCTACATGTGCGCCGTCAGGAAACCGAAGCGATGCTGCTGGCGGGAGCCAGCCCTTATGATCTCGATCGGGTTGTCGAAGGGTTCGGCATGGCGATGGGGCCGTGCCGCATCGGCGATCTTGCAGGGCTGGATCTGGGCTGGACCCGCGAGACATCAACCGGCGAAACGGTTAAGGAGCGGCTGTGCGAAGCGGACCGGCGCGGCATGAAGAATGGCGCGGGCTATTACGATTATGTCGATGGCAAACCGCAGGAATCGCCCGCGGTTCTGGAGATAATCGACACCTTCCGGCGCGAAAAAGGCGTCACCCCGCGCAGCTTCAGCGATGCGGAAATTCTCGAACGCATGCTCTATCCGATGATCAACGAAGGCGCGAAAATTCTGGAAGAAGGCATTGCGTTGCGCGCATCGGATATCGATGTCGTGTGGCTGTTCGGCTATGGCTGGCCGCGCTGGACCGGCGGCCCGATGTTCCATGCCGATGCCACCGGCCTGCCGCGTATCGTGGAAGCGCTGGAAGCGATGGGCGCCGGCCACGAACCGGCACCGCTGCTGCGCCGGCTCGCCGCCGAAGGATCGACGTTCGCCGCCCATGACGCCAAGGCCTGACGAACGCTGGACGTTCAAACGAAAGTAAGAGCAGCAGCCTCTGGCCCGATCATCTGATCGCCGATGAACGGCGCGCCGATGCCCGGATCAAAATACAGCGAATGCACCGCACCGGAAAAAGACAGGTCCAGCCCGTTCACACCCACCGGAATGCTGACCTGATAATTTTCATGCCCAAGCACAACATTCGAACCCGATACCGAGGCCAGGAAGGTTTCCGGCTCACCGATCAGTCGCACTTCATCGCCTCCGAGGTTGAATGACGGATCGAACTGCACATTCCCCAGAACGAGCGAAACCGTTTCGCCCACCGACGTGCCGAATACCTCGATATCTCCGGCCGCAAACACTTCCCCGCCTGCATTCAGTATCACGCTGGCAGCCGCCTCGCCATCGTAACCAGGGGGGAGCGCCGCATCCTCGGCTAAGGAAACGATGCTTGTCGGGCTCTGCCCGAGCGCGGTTGAACCAATCAGTAACGCACCTTCTTCAAGATCGAAGCGCAGCGTGCGAATGCCATCATCGAAGAACAGTGGCAGTCCCGCCGGACCAACCGGAATCTGGACGATGGTATCGCCGTCGAACAGGATCGCATTCGAACCCTGGGTAAAGGCCTGCCAGGCAGAGGCATTGCCGTTCAGAAAAACCACGTCTCCACCGGTGTTGAATGACGGATCGAGGCTGACGCCCCCTTCGACATCGATCACCGAAATGCCCTGAAACGCAGGCGTTCCGAACACCTGACCAAAACCGCCGATACCCCCCGCAAATCCATCCTGTGCAATCAGCTGCCACTGGAAAACATCGGGCACACTCGGCGGTTCGAGCAATGTGGCAAGTTCACTGACCTGTCTGAGGTCTTGCACGCCTGCATGATCGAAAATCAGCACATCGATGTTGGTCAGCGTATTCGTGCCGTCCAATTCGCTGGTGACGATGATGGCATCGCCCATGAAACTGATTTCGCTGTCTTCGAAACTGGCGAGGAAATAGACCCAGTCCGTCCCTTCTCCGCCATCGACAGTGTCATCTCCCGACCCGACGTAGATATCGTCGTTCCCTCCGCCCGCCATGATATTGTCGGCCAGTGGTGATCCGTCGATAAGATCGCCAAACGAACTTCCAATGACATTCTCGATGTGCCCCATGATCCAGTAGAGCGTTTGCGGCGACCCGCCGATCTGGATCTGCGCTCCACCGTCAAGCGTCGTCACCAGACCAAACGGCGCATATTGCTCGGACGACACAGTATAGCGGGGAAGCTCTACATAGGCGCCTTCGCTATACTGGGACAGATCGATCGTATCGTTGCCGGACGCATCGAACAGCGTGAGATAGAGATTGCCTTGCGAAGACAACACGAACGTTTCGTCACCGCTGTTCGATGAAAGATTCGGCCCATACAGATATTGCAGCGCGATCACGTCCAGAATCATCGGCGTCGCAGGATCCCACGCGCTCAGATTCCAGTTGTAATCGTCATCGTATGACATGATCGTCAGCCAATCGATGTCCAGTCCATCGATGCCCGATTCAGAGAACGTGGGCCGTCCTGTTCCTCCCGCATCGTGCGGATGCTTCAGGCCAAGGGCATGGCCAATTTCGTGCAGGAGCAGGGAAAAACCGGCATCTCCCGGTTCATAGCCGTAGGTATTGGCGGAACTGTTGGTGTTTATGAAGATGTCGCCTTCGGCGCCGGGGTAGTAAAGCTCCCCAAGAAAATTCTGCGCGAAAGCCTGATTTGGGAATAGCCCGAGCGCGAGCGCAGAATCGCCCGCCTTGTCTGAAATGACAACGGAATCGATCGAAACGTTCAAGTTCGATCCGGCGGCTCCCGCTGCCTGCGGACTCGAAAACTGGCCGAGATATCCGAAATCCTGCGCGACGTAGGATTCGACAATCGAAAATACGAAGTCGATCTGCTCCCCGATGAATTGGGGATCGGCCCACAGCTCGCCATTGAGACCGTCCGAGAATGAATAGTAAATTGGCCCGTCCGCATTCCAGCGAAAGCCGTTTGTCATCGAATCGATGAAAATATCACCGGCAAGCGGCAGAATATCACCAGCAGGTGAAGCCAAGTCATATTCCTTCCACACCGCACGAGAACACCCCGCGCCGCGGCGAAACTACGCGCTGATCGCCGATCCGTAAACAATGCTGGCGGTTTGTGCCCGTCCGCACTGGCCGACCCCCGTCATATTCCGACTGTTGCATTTTTTCGAACACCCCCGCAGACTGTCGGGGCACGGGGGCAACGTGATCAGGATTCGGGCATCGTATTGCCCGCACCGTGATCCATTTCACTTCCCATGCCAATTGATACCTTTGCTGGAGAAGGAAACGTCATGCACAATGAAACACATAAAACCGCTTGCGATGAAATCGAGGAAATCGAAGTGTCGGAACTCGATCTTCGTGAAGATCTGATCTTCTGCTTCCCCATCAAATGGGTGCCCAGGGAAGGTATGGACTAAAGAACCGATACGTATTGAACTTCGGCGAGCCTTCGGTCGAAGCTCGCCGAAGTCTTGCCGCGTTGCAGGCGCATGACGGGCAACAAGCTACCCTGGCCAGTGCGCCGGTTTGATCTGATCCCGCATCCAATAGCGCCGATCATGTTCTGACTATTGCATTTTTTCGAACACCCCCGCAGACTGTAGCGGCACGGGGGCAACGTGATCAGGATTCGGGCATCGTATTGCCCGCACCGTGATCCATTTCACTTCCCATGCCGATTAATACCTTTGCTGGAGAAGGAAACGTCATGCACAATGAAACACATAAAACCGCTTGCGATGAAATCGAGGAAATCGAAGTTTCGGAACTCGATCTTCGCGAAGACCTGATCTTTTGCTTCCCGATCAAGTGGCCCAGCAGGGATTCCGAAAACTGAAGATCGGATACGTATTGAACTGCGACGAGCCTTCGGTCGAAGCTCGTCGCAGTCTTGCCGCGTTGCATGCGTAACTCAGCCTACCGGATCGCAAAGGCTTTCTGCAATCTGGCGAGCCGGGGGCAACCGCCGGAAAATGCCTTGCAATGCGCCCGGCGCTGGGCCGACGAACAATCGAAACTGGGGCTGACCCGCGTTACCCGCGCGGATGCGAACGCATTGGTCGACATCCAATGCCCGATTGAGCCGGGCCGCCTTTATCTTGCCGCGCGATACGGCTGTTACCCGCAGATATTCAAAGTGCTCGCGCATCAATCACCGCGAAACACGGTTTATTGTCTGGCTGGCGATCTTGATCCGAAAATTCGTAAAATCGCTGGGATGATGGCCCGAGTAGCCCGATGCCGCGCTGAGTTCGTTTCGATATCCGCCGCCACGATCCGTCTTCTCCGACAAAAGCTGTCAGACGGGCACAACGTGGTGATGATGATCGACGGCCCGTTTCCTGCCGGATCGAAAACGCACGATGTTGCGATAACAACAGCGCTTGGAGAATACCGTTCCAATTTGGCAATCAGCCGGCTGCCGTCGCTTCTCGATCCGCAATTCAAGGCGATCTATTGCGAGCGCCGCGAAGGCCGGGATACGATTTGCGCGCTTGGCGAAACCGGTTTTCCCGCGATTGTGCGCGCGCTTGCATCCAGGGTTCGCGAGAACCCGGCGCAGTATGAACCGCTGCCGGACCTGCACAAACAATGGATTTGCGAAGGCAATGCCGATATCGCGGTGGTGTTCGATCATAACGGAGGCAAGCTGCTGCTGCATGCCAGAAATATGCGTGCATGGAAAATTCCGAACCGATATATAGACCGCACCGCCGCGGGCGCGCGTTGTTCACCTGCGATGCGCAATTCGCTTGCCGATAAGCTGGGCGTTAAGATCGATGACCTCTACACGCTTTGAAATTGACGATATCGCTCTTTCAAACAGCGATTCCGTCATCCTCGCAAAGGGTAAGCGCCGGATTGCCCTGCACAAGCTTTCCCAACCACAGATCGCGATTCTGATCGAGGCGGCCAGCGCAAAATCCATCCCCGAAACCCCGGAAACGGACGCCATTCTTGCCAAGCTGCGGCAAATCGATTTCCCGTTCGGGGAAACCGGCCGAAAGTGGCGCGGTCTGCATATCAAATCGACGAACGTGGTCGCTTTTGCCAAACCGCTGATCGCGCTTGCCCATCCCGTCTGGATCGGTCTGTTCCTGTTCGCCGGTGCGGTTAGTGTCGGCCTTCTCCTGCAACTCGTCAGCCGGTTTGAAATCATGTTCCAGATTCTCGCCGGGCCGATTTCCGGGATCTTCGGATGTATCCTCGGTTTCTGGCTGGCAATTGTCGCGCATGAAGCGGGACACGCGGCGGCCTGCCTGCGCAGCACGGGAATGGTCGGCGGCATTCGCGTAAAAGTGCACTGGGGAATGCCTGCCCTGGCAACGGACGTTTCGGCAATCGCCATCGCGCGCGAGCAAGACCGCAAATGGATCAATCTGGCGGGGCCTGCATGGCACATGGCGACATCTGTGCTGATCTATTATTCAACGCGAGACATCTTTCACGAAATGGCAACGGGCGCGCTTATCGCATTCCCGCTGGCATTCATCGCGCTGGTGCCGGTTCCGGGATTTGACGGTTTCTGGATATTCCAGGACGCGGTGCGGACCACAATATCCGGTCCGCTAAGGATCCCGCGCAAAGGAGACATCATTGCGCCCGTCTATTGCTGGGTGTTGCTGGCTGCATGCTCGGTCTGGCTTGTCACCTCAGCCATCTATTCAGGCACGCTGATCGCGATAAACGGATGGGGGCTGGGTACGATTCAGCTCATCGCCATGCTTTCGGCCCTGTCCGCAGCATTTGCCATGTACGCACTGTTCAAATTCCTGTCTCGGGCAGACGTGGGCTAGCCAGCCTGGAGCGTTTTGCGTTCAAGCTTGTGCGAACGCAAAAGCACCGCGCGTGCGCCGCGCCGGCTGATCGCGGCTTGCGATCCTGATTGATCGCAAATCGCTCTAATCAAGCAGCGCGACTTCGGTCGCGCGGGCGCCTGTGAAGGGATTGCGGCCATGCCCGGTCAGCAGGTTATCGAGGATCATCACATCGCCATCGTGCCATTTCCACGCATAAGTGAAACGATCGACCACCTGCTGGAAAGCTGCATCCTCATCCTGTGGCAGTTCGCTGCCATCGCCAAGATACGCGCCGGACGGAAACGCCTGTTGCGCGCGCAATTCTGCCGCCTGGCCGGTGTTGTCGTATGATCCGCGATAAAAATGCGCGATATGCACGCCGCCGCGATAGATATTCTCACCTGTCACGGGATGCGCAACGAACGCCTGTTCCTGATTGAACACGGTCAGGCTGCCGTCCGCGTGCCAGTGCGGGCGCAGATGCCGCCGGGCGCATACCGCCTCCACCTCATCTTCTGAATCGGTGTAGAAGGCGAAATCCCAGCCGCGCTTGTCCATCAGCCGGGTTTCCTGCGTGTTACCGGTCTTCGCCGCAAAATTGCGAATGTTCTGGATGCCTTGCGCCTCCAGCCTGGCGCGGATCGACGCCGGCATTTCGCTGGTGACCTTGCGCATATCGGCAATGATCGTTTCGCCGCCCTGCTCGGCAACCTGCTTCGCAAAAAAGGCGATGCGCGCCGGATAATCGCGCAAGTAGAACATTTCCTGATGAATCGGGATCGTCTGATCGCCGGTGCGCTGGGTCGCTTCATACACACCTTTGGCAACGGATCGCCGCGCCGCAGCCCCGCCCTGATAGCTGCCCGTATATGCCGGGAACCGCTCCATGACCGCGCCGAAATCCTCTGACGTCACAAGCGGGAAACCGCGCAACACAATCCCGCCGTGCTCCAGAATAAGCGCATCCAGCACTGCGCGGTGCGCACTGACCCAATCGACAGCGTCTTCGGGCCGCGCAAACGCACCTTCACGGGCATGGATGAACAACGGCGGCCGATCCGGCCCTTCGGTGCGGCACGCAACGTTTTCACCCAGCGCCGCGATTGTTTCGGTTGCGCTCATCAGCCCTACTCCTTGTAGGATGGATCGATGCGGTCCATCCGGCGCACCAGCGCATTCCATTGCAGCGCGCCGCCGACCAGCGCCGGATTGCCTGTCGCGACACTGCGGGTATTCTCCAGCGCGTCTTGCGACATCGCCACGGCATTATCCAGACCGGCAGACAACGCGGCGACCTGTATCCGGCACGCCATTTCGAGACGATACAGGTAGATAAAGGCTTCACCGCACGTTCGTCCGCAAGCCAGCAACCCGTGATTGCGCAGGATCAGCATGTTGCCGCTGCCCAGATTGGCAACCAGCCGCTCACGCTCGTCAAAGTTGACGGCAACGCCTTCATAGTCATGGTAGCCCACCAGCCGCTCAACCAGCGCGGCATGCTGCGACAGCGGCAGCAGCCCGCATTTCATCGCCGATACGCCGCTGCCCGCCGCGCTGTGGGTATGGATCACGACATGCGCATCATCGCGCGCGCTGTGGATCGCGCCGTGAATGGTATAGCCTGTGGGATTGAGGCCAAGATCAAGATCGGGCTTCAGCACCACGTCGCCGTCCAGCGTGATCTTGTAAAGGTTCGATGCCGTGACTTCATCATACATGAGGCCATAGGCGTTGATCAGGACATGGCCGGGCTCACCGGGCACCCGCATCGTGATGTGGTTGGCGATGAGGTCCGTCATCCCGAAGTGATGGAGGATACGGTAAAGCGCCGCGAGTTCGACCCGGGCTGCCCATTCCTGCGCACTGACCCGCGCTTTCATCGGCGCCAAAGACCCGTCACCATCGGGGCAATCGCTTCGCCCGGTTACTGACTGTTCCATTCAAATCTCCCGTCAGGCGACCGTCAGCCCTTCAAAATCGCCGCGCATCCGCCAGTTTTCCCACATTTCAAAAAACTCGCTCGATGGAAAATACATGCCGGACCCGATAGCGCTGCGCCTGTCTTCCGCCCGTCCCTCGGCATTGAAATACCCCGGCGTGCATGCATCCTGAAACGGGCGGCGCAGTTCGTTTTTCGCGGCGATGACCTGCTGCCACTCCGCCTCTGCCTGCTGGGTTGCCTCCACTGTCCGGCAATCGTTGCGCAGACAATGCGCGATGATGAACGTCAGGTGATCGACCTGCTCCTGCAACATATGCGGCACGTTGATCGTGGTACCGGTCTGGGTCAGCCCCATGAAGAAGATGTTGGGGAACCCGTGGCTGAACAGGCCGTGATAGGTCACCAGGCCTTGCGCCCATTTATCCGAAATCTTCGCGCCGTTGCGCCCCTTGATATCGTAGCCTGCCTGATGGGACCAGGTCGTGCCCAGTTCGAACCCGGTGCAGAATATCAGACAATCAAGCTTGTGCGCCTTTCCGTTCACGATCACGCCGTCTGCGCTGATCCGGTCTATCCCCTCGCTCACATCAACCAGATTCACATTGTCGCGATTGAAGACCGGCAGGTAATTGTCGCTAAAACCGGGGCGTTTGCACAGCGTGCGATAGTAAGCCTTGAGCATGCTGGCGGTTTGCGGATCGCTGACATGTTCCTCCACCCGGGCACGCACGATTTCGTTATATTCGTAGTCGGCCAGTTCCTGCGCTTCGCCGATCGCCTCAAGCGTCTGCTGACCGGCGGGCAAGGCGTTGGCGGCATCGACCATACGCCGAAAAAAACGGGACCATCCGTCATCCACCGGACAATCGACGTCCTCCCCGCTTGCCAGCTGGTTGAAGCTTTTCTCGCGCGCTTTCTGCCAGCCTTTGGGCAGGGATTTGAACCAGTCGGGATCGGTCGGGCTATTGTCACGCACGCCAACAGCGGTGGGCGTGCGCTGAAAAACGGTCAGCGATCTGGCCGATCGGGCAAGTTCGGGGATAACCTGCAAGCCGGTGGCACCAGTGCCAAGCACGCCAACATCCTTGTCGGCCAGCCCGGTCATATCGCCTTCGGTGGTGCCGCCGGTATAGGCATAGTCCCAACGCGCGCTGTGAAAGGCATGGCCCTTGAATTCAGTGATTCCGGGGATGCCGGGAAGTTGGGGACGGCTGAAAATGCCGCTTTGCGTAACGACGAACTGCGCGCAAAACCTGTCACCCCGATCGGTCTCGACGATCCAGCGGGCCTGCTTTTCGTCCCATTCCATCGCCACGACTTTGGTCTGGAACAAGGCTCTGTCATAAAGCCGGAAGTGGCGGCCCAGAAGCTGGCAATATGCAAATATCTCCGCGCCCCGGACATAGCGCTCCGTCGGCATGTAGCCGGTATCTTCCAGAAACGGCAGGTAAATATACGATTCAACATCGCATCGCAGGCCCGGATACCTGTTCCAGTACCAGGTGCCGCCAAAATCGGATGCGACATCCAGCATACGGAAATTGTCGATCCCGTTCTTGCGAAAGGTTGCCCCTGCCTCAATCCCGCCAAAGCCGGCGCCGATAATCAGCACGTCCAGTTCTTCGGTCAGCGGCTGGCGCGGGGCCAGTTCTGCTGCATAAGGATCATCGGCAAAGTGCGCGAGTTCGCCTTCGGTAAAATTGTACTGGTCCGTGCCCTGCTGTTTGAGGCGGCGCGAGCGCTCACGCTCGTACTGCCGCCGGATTTCTTCCGCATCGTCGTTCGAGATTTGCGGAGCCTTGCCTGCCATCATTCATCCCGCTGTGTTGTCGATTCCAACCTTGAAGCGCGTTGGTCGCACCTGAGTGACATTAATCGGCGCGCTCCAGCACGATGCGGCCGATCACATCGCCGTTGCGCAGCCTGTCGAGCGCTTCGTTCGCACTGTCCTTTGGCATCAAGGTAACCGGTCCGGGCTTGAACTTTCCGCTTTGTGCAAGCGCAATCACATCGCGCAGTTCCTGGCGGTTGCCGGTGATCGTGCCAATGATCGAACGCGGGCGGAAAATGAGCGCCGGCAAGGACAACGGCATTTCACCACCACCAACGCCGACAAGGACCATTTTGCCCTTCTTGCCGAGACAATCGAGTGTAAGCGCCACTGTTGCAGACTTGCCGACAAAATCTATCGCCGCCTGCATAAGCCCGCCGCTCGCTTCGAGCACACGCTCTACCGCGCCTTCTCCGGTATTATCGACTGCCGCACTTGCTCCGGCATCGCGCGCACCCTGTCGCTTTTCCGCACTGACATCGGCAACAATGATATTGCTATGGCCCATCGCCCGGAGGAGATTGATGGCCACCAGCCCGACCCCGCCCGCACCGACCAGAAGAATGGGCGCATCCGGGTCCAGCTCGCCAAGTTTGCGGATTGCGGAATAGGCAGTGAGGCCCGAACAGGCGAAAGTGGCTGCAACCGCCGGATCAACGCCATCGAATGGAAACAGGTAGGTTTCATTCGGCACCAGCAAATGGGAGCCGAACCCGCCATCCTGAATCGTGCCGATCCCGCGTGGCTGATAGCAGAGGTTCTCATCGTCAGAGAGGCACAGTTCGCAGGACCCGCAGCCGACCCAGGGATAAACGATACGCTCGTCACCGATCTCAACACCCGCTGCATCCGGCCCCAGCGCCGTTACTCGCCCGACAATTTCATGACCCGGTGCGCAGGGAAGTGTCACGCCCCGGTCGGTCACCTTCAGCACCTGTCCGCCGCCCAGATCGAATTCGCCATGCACGAAATGCAGGTCAGAATGGCAAACACCGCAATGCGTAACCTCGACAAAAACCTGTCTACCGGTCGGAACCGGATCGGGTTTCTCGATCAGCGCAAGCGGCTTGTTATTTTCAACGACAGACCAGAGCTTCATCAGCAGCTTCCCGTTCGATCCAGGACCAGGGCGGATTATGCTTATGAAGCCGCAACATAACTGTCGCTAACAGGTGCGCCAGACAAACGGTAACCAACAGCTTTCACAGACATCCCACTCTCGCCGGGCAGCGTATGGTCGGGGATTGGGGCGGTCAAACAAAATCGAACATTCGCCGGCTTTTACAATTTCGAAAGCCAGGCAGTGGCCCGATAATCCAGCTCCAACGCGAAAAGACGAGAAGCTCGTCCAACGCCTTACCCGCTCAGGAGAGGGCATTGATCGACGATCCTCGGCACCACGCGCCTGACCGACAGGACAAGGCCGGTTAAACATTCTTGAAATGCGTTCATCTTCGTATATGCTGCATTGCAACAAAGGCTGACGAGTATCCTCCTGTATCTCTGTTGGAGACATGGCGATCCGCATTTCGTTTATCGTGCCTACGTTCAATCGGGCGGCGTACCTCGCCGAAGCGCTTGATGCGATTATCGCTCAGGCCGGGCCGGATGACGAAATCCTTGTCATTGACGATGGCTCTACCGACGGAACGGATGAGATTGTGGCGGGATATACCGGCACGGTGCGTTACGAGCGTCAGGAGAATGCTGGCAAATCGGTCGCACTAAATCGCGCGATGGCGTTGACGAACGGTGAGTTCGTCTGGATCTGCGACGATGACGATATTCTTCTGCCCGGCGCCGTTGATGCGCTGGTATCCGCCATTCTTCAATCGGGCAGCGACATTGCTTTCGGCCGCTATTACCCGTTCATGCTTGATCAGGCAGGAGAGCATCGGCGGCTGGAGTTTCACTGGCCCGATCTGACAAAAGGCTCGGTCGCGCGGCACCTGTTTGAAGATTCCTTCATCATGCAGAACGCCGCGCTTGTCAGGCGCGCATGCTATCACGCCGTCGGCGAATTTGATGAGACGATGCTGCGCTCGCTCGACTATGAGATGTTTGTCAGGCTTCTGCTCGCTTACAATCCGATATTCGTTGATCGGGAAATTTTTGCGCAAAGGAAGCACGAAGGGATGCGCGGGCCTGCCACAATGCTTCACGACGCGGCGAAATCGGAGAATGTCTGGGTAAAGTTCGATCAGCGCATTTTCCGCACCGTCGATGCGCAGGTGCCGATAGATTTCTTCGCGGGCATGTTTGACGCGGACGACGATCGGCTGGCGTTGCGCGCGGGCTATCTGCAAAGAGCCTGCATCTTCGCGCGCCATTTAATGTGGGATCTTGCCATCCGCGATTTACGGAAGGCCAGCGCAATTCTTCCAGACCGCCCGCTTGAACGCGAAGAGCTGGATATTTGCAGCCGGTTTCTTGCCGGCAAGGGCGACATGGCGGGCAGCGAGGACGCGGATGTGCGGCAAGGCCTGCGCGATCTGTATCGTGCCGGCGGCGTGCCGCGCCAGTCTGTCATCGCAATTCTGCGCG
Source organism: uncultured Sphingomonadaceae bacterium (assembly GCA_947258815.1). GTDB lineage: Bacteria > Pseudomonadota > Alphaproteobacteria > Sphingomonadales > Sphingomonadaceae > Novosphingobium. The sequence goes on along the minus strand of CAMYJW010000015.1, from coordinate 135,992 downwards.
GCGGCACCTTCCGGCTGCGCCGCCGACAAGGCGGGGATGTGCGCAATATTCTTGATCTGGCTTATGCCGTTGGCGGCCCGCAAGGCCTTGTCGATCTTGCAAAAGCGACCGTGCGGCACAAGCGTTCAAGTGCGCCAGACAGCGCCCCGGCGATTACCGAACGCGATCAACTGGTCTTTTCCGGTGCCCCTGCAATGGCACTGGCCCGGTGATGGACACCATCACCCATGCACACACTATTTCCAGACATCAGCGGAAGAAAAAGCCTGGACAACCTGATCTGGGGTTGCCGATCACCGGGCGTTTCCAGGCTATCTTGAGAACACCATAAACAGAACAAGCCAGATAGCGATGCTTACCACGCCTCCAGCTATCCACCAGCCCATGCGAATGCCCGATTCTTCCGAAACCCACCCGTTTGCGGGCAAGTCCAATTTCGTGTCCACATCCTCATCAACCGCAAAGGGCAATTGAGACGATGATGAATTTTCCGATGTCAAATTCGTGAGACCGTCGTCGTTCGATCCATCGCGCGCGCTGCCGCCTGCACCCATCCCAATTATCCTGCTTTGCTATTTTTTCAGTTATTTGTTTTGTCTTTATGAGAAAGCACAGTCTCTCGTGCAGCGCAATCGGCAAACTCAGACAATCAACCCGAACCGCTTTAATAGCGGATTTCCGCGATTCTTGCAATCGCGTCTTGCTATCTCGGTGGTTCAAGAACGACCACCTGCCCATTTTACCACCCCAAAAACCGATCGACGCGCCAGCTCAAACGCCCATTGTCAATTTCAGATGATCGGCCAGTTTCATCGCAAGCGCGACAATCGTGAAAGTGGGATTGGCGTGCCCTCCGGTCGGCATCACCGATCCGCCGCACACGAACAGATTGGATAGACCATGAACCCTCAGATTCTGGTCAACCACACCGGTTGCAGGGCTGTGCGATATGCGCGTTGATCCAAGATGGTGGTAACTTTCCAGCATCAGGTCATCGGTTAACCCGCCAGTCTCTTCCAGACCCGCGATATATTCCACCCGCCCCAGATTGTTGGCTTCAATCCATGCCCCGGCAAAAGTCGTCAACGCGGCCGCGGTGCGGCGATCCGCATCATTGATTTTCCAGTCAATCCGAGCACGCCTCATCCCCAGGACATCACGTTCGCGCTCAAGAGTGATCGCGCTTTCACGATCGGGAACTTGTTCAACATCGACATGAAGAACAATTTCGGGATTATAATGACGCGGCTCCCAGCCAGCGGCATAGCGCAACAGTGCTTCGGGCGCACGGCGCAGAGGCAGCAAGCGGCTTCGCATCAGACTGTCCGGCCAGCGATCCGCATACCGCAGCACCGCAGACGCATTGAGAAGCTTCATTTTCCTTTGCGCGGATGAACTCAGCGCAAAGCCGCGTTCATAATGAAAGCCATTGCGACGATGCAGGTTGAAGTTCTTCTGCAATGTGTCAGCCTGCCTTGCATCAGCATGGATCTGTGCAGTCGGCGCGCGCGGGTGCTGCATGAACCACCGGCCAATAGAAGGCGCAACCGGCCCGAACGCATCGGGCAGGTCTTCGGCGAAATTAAGCAACAGGCGCGTGTTTTCAATCGCACCGCAACACAGAATCATAGTGCGAAAGCCGATCGCAACCTCGGCATTTCCAGGCAGACGTATCCGGGCCTCGGAAATGGACTTTCCGCCTGAGGCCGCCGTCAGCCCGATCAGATTTGCGTTCAGCAAGACCCGGGGGTTTTCGCTGCGCGCATATTGCGCCTGCACCATCTTGCCGAAATGCAGAAACGATCCACGCGCGATGGAATGAAAGCGCCAGTAGAACGCCTGAATTTCCTCGGGCCAGTTGCCGACATCGTCAGCCGAGGCATATGCTGGCGGATCGGTGCCCCAGTCATCGCCCAACCCGAGCAGAGAAGCCGCACGCCGATAATATGCGTCCATCTCATCGGCAGTCACCGGCCAGCCGCTGCCCGGAACCCAATCGCGCTTTTCGAAATCCAGGGTATCGAACGGCGCGCAACGCCCGGTCCAGGCAGATGTCGTTCCGCCAAAGCACCGGAAACGCCCTTCCTCGGGCCGTATCATCGCGCCGACGGAACGCGCCTGAAACAGCCCTTGCACATCTGCATCCGGCTCCATCCCGCCACTTTCGACAAGGAGAACGTCGAGTCCCGTGTCGCGCAGCTGTTCCACCACCGTAATGCCCGCCGCACCCGAGCCGACGACAAGAACATCGGTCTGGAGATGCGCCGACGTGAGTTCAGACGGATTTATAAACATCGCAGTAACCCTGTTCGCCCCCCTGGCATGCCCCCGCCGGGCATCAACGCGAATGCACGCATGCCCCCGATTGCCGTCCGATTATTCTTGCCAATCCGTTTCACCCTGACACCCCCAAAGCGCAGGTTACGATATGGGGTTAACCTGCGAGAGGAAAACAACCGCACCTTCGGCAAGAGAGGATCAAACGAAATTCTACAGACTCTCAAGCTGATCGGGGCTGAACAGCAGTCGCAGCCCTTCCCGAGGCGGACTGGCGGACATCCCGAGTTTTCCGTGCGCGATCTCTGCCGCGACATGCAGCAACATTTTCGGATTGCCCGCCAGCGGGCCAAAGGCGGACAGAATGCCCCGTTCGCGCTTTTCGTCCAGAAACTTGCGAGTCGCATGTTTGCCCTCGTTCTGGACAAGGTGGCGGCGCAGAACCGCAATGCTGGCAGGCGGCGCGGATGGCGTGCGTGCTTCCAGCTCTTTCAGCAATGTTCTTTCCGCCATGACCAGTTCGGCCAGATCGCCCGTTCGATGCTGACCGCTTAGCGAATTTGGCCGTTCAACGGCCGCATAGCCGCAATGCGATGTGAGTTGGAAAGATCCGCCGCGCGCAAGCCCGGTTGCATAAAGAATGAAATCTTCACCCAGCCGCATACGCTCATCGTATCGCAGATCCATCGCATCAAGCGCAGAACGGCGCATCACCGGCTTCAGAAAGCCCAGCTCGGTCCGGTGTTTTCCCTGTTGCGACATATTGGCCTTCACAAACGCGTCGAACGTCAGTTGCCGGGTCACCGCGCCGCCAGCGTCAGAAAGGTCTGTCGGAAAAGACAATGCACCGTCCGACCGGGTGAAAACGATATTGTCGGCAAAAAAAGCCCACTCGCCATCGTCTGTCATCGCGCCAAACCGGCCGGGCAAAAAGAAATCATCGGCATCAAGCGGCGTGACAAAATCAGCCTTGCTTTGCGCTATCGCCCTGTTGCGCGCGCCAGCCGGACCGGTATTGACCCGGTTTTCCAGCACCTGAAGCCGGTTCGATCCATCGTCCGACGCCAGAGCGCGCGCGACCGTTTCATCGCGCGAACAATCGTCAACAACGAAAACTTCGGAAACTTCGGGCTGATCAAGCGCAGAGCGCACCGCACGATCGATCGATCGCTCGGAATTGTATGCCGGAATGATCACAGCAACGTTGCGTAACGCATCCAAGCTGATCGTTTCCTTCGCAAGGCCATTACGGGCGCCTGACGACGCCATCTTTCCAGAGTCGGACCGACACCGCCATAAATACGTGGTTTCACGCGAAAATCCCAGCAATTTTTCCCCGAATGCGCGGTTTTTGAGCGATTTGCGATCGATCGGGATCGGAAATCGCGGCATGTCCGCGCGCGGGGTATGAGCGATGCGTTTCCGTTCGCGTCAGCTTGAGCCGAAAACGCACTAAAGCATGCATCGCGCACAAGGGGGATCGACGCCCCCTCGACCGCTTCGCCTGACCGGCCGCCACTATACCGGAAAACGGAAAAACGGCAGAAAACCAGTTGCCTTCACAGCAGAGTGCCATCATTGTTCATGCAGGCTTTCACACGATGGGAAATCGAAGACCTGCCATGAACCGCCCGCGCGCTTCGCTTGTCCCGCACAGCCACCGCATAGCGGATGCGGAATGATTAAAGTTCTGTTTTTCAAAGTTAATATACCTCACCTTGCGGGCCTGATCCTGCATTCTTTCGCACCACGAAAATTGATCTGTCTGCAATTGGGGGCCACAATCCGTGCCACAGCCACAGACGATTTTTCCGGCTGAACGCACGATGCGGATCGCCTATGTTGTTCCTGACATCAACGATGCCGCCGTCGCCCGGCGAGTGGAAACGCTGCACTGCGGCGGAGCATCGGTCACGGTGGCCGGATTCCGGCGTGATGATATCGTCCGAACCGATGTTGACGGCGCCCCCACGACCGACCTTGGCCGGACGATCGACCTGAATTTGAAGCAGCGCGTTGTTGCCGTTGTGCGCAACCTTCTCAACCCGCGCAAACTGGACGAAAGCGCGGATGCGCCGCAGCTTGTCATCGGAAGAAACCTCGAAGGGCTGGCTCTGGCGATAAAGCTGCGCCGCCGTTATCCAAACGCCAAACTGATATACGAATGCCTCGATATTCACCGCACATTGCTCGGCTCGTCACCAAAGGACAAGGCAGTGCAATTTATCGAGGGAAAGCTGCTGAAATCCGTCGATCTCGTCATCGTGTCCTCGCCCGCCTTTCGCCGAGAGTATTTCGCGCGGCGGCCCTCGCTCAGCGCGCCGGTGGAACTGGTCGAAAACAAGGTTCTGGCGCTCGATCAACCGCCCGAGCCGATTGCGCAAATGCAGCCTGCCCCGCCATGGACGATAGGCTGCTTCGGCAATCTGCGAGACCGCAAGAGCTTCGATCTGCTTTGTCAGCTTGCCAGGAAAATGGACGGAAAAGTCAAAGTGCTGTTCGCAGGCCGGCCGACATGGCCGATCTTCACCGATATCGCGGCGGAAATCGCCGAGGCACCGCACGTTGAATTTCTTGGTGGCTTCAAACCCGGCGATCTCCATTCGCTTTATTCGCAATGCCACTTCAGCTGGGCGATCGACTATTTCGAGGAAGGGCTCAATTCCAGCTGGCTCCTCCCCAACCGCATGTATGACGCCCTCACATTCGGCGCGGTTCCGATCTCGCTGAACACGCTGGAAACGGGCCGCTGGCTGATGGAACGCGGCGTTGGCATGATCGTCGAGAATCCGGTGGCCGAAAACGTCGCGGCGAAGCTGGAGGCGCTGAACCTTGCGGATTACACGACGATGCGCGCCGCGGTTACCGCGTTACCAAGGCAATCGCTGATTCTCGACCGGGCGGAATGTGACCGCCTCATCACTATGCTTGCTTCGGCCTGAATTTAAAGCGTTTCCCGTTCAAGCTGGCGCGAACGGAATGGCAGCGCTCTTGCGCCGCGCGGGCTTTTGGGCGTTTTCCAATCCCGATTGATCCAAGGTCGCTCTGATCATTCACACGGCATTGTCGCGGATCGTCTCGGCAAAAAGCGTGCGCCAGCTTTGCGCGATCGTATCGGAATCGTGAAACTCGCGGATCATGGCATGCCCGATCCGGGCCGACTTTTCGAACATCTCCGCATGATCCTGCGGGTTTTTGAGAACAGCAAGCATGTCTGCCTCGTGGTCGAACAGCAAAGGATAATCGCGGTCCAGATTCATGCCTTCGAACGTAATCTCGGTACCGACAACCGCCGTTCCATTGGCAAACGCCTCCAGAACCTTCGTTTTCAGCCCCCCGGCAAGATAGGATGGAGATAGCAGAATGCTGCGGCCATCATATATTTCGCCAATGGTCGCCGCATAACCGGGCGTTGTTACGTTGGCGGGCAAATCCCTTTGCGTTTGTTGCTCACCATAGATCACCAACGGCGTTTCGATATTCTCGCGCTTCCACAAGGCAATCATCGCTTCGATCGTCAACTGGTTCTGGCGCAGCGCATCCGTTCCCACAAACACGAACCGCAGGTTCGCGCCGGTCAGCGGTGACGCAGCCTTTTCCACTTTTGCGGGCATCGAGATTCCCATGACGCGGCCATTGGGCGCCGCGCGATTGAGCACGCGGGCGTCTTCACCGGAAATAAGGACAACCGCATCGCTGAGCGCAGTGATCCTTTTTTCGATGCCAGTCAGCGATTTATGCTCATAACGCAGAACCGTGCGGGAAACCGTTCTGGAATGCAGCAGTTTCTCGACAATGGCGGGCATCGAACTTTTAAGATACCCGGTCGAAGGCGCCTGATCGAGCTTGAGCAACAGCGCCATACGCCGCGACATCAGATCGTCCATATCGGTTATGATCGCGATATCCGGGCGAGCCCGCCTGATCTGCTCAAGCACCAGCAGACAGCGAACCCCGTCGAGATAGACGGCATCGCAATCCTGCGGGATTCCGGCAACAATATCGCGCGCTTCAACGGGATCGCCAAACAGCAGGCATTGCAGCGGCGGCGGCCGAAACCGCGCGAACGCGCCCAGAAAACCGGCAACTGCCCGCGCCAACCGGGCGGGAGATCGCGTCGCTGTCAGCGGACGCACGATGCTTTCGCTGATGCGGAAACCGCCTGAAACCAGTGCATCGCGAACCGCATGCGCAACCTTGAGCCGACCGACCATCTTCTGGCCGTCAATCTGGCGGGTCCAGACCATATGGATGGCCGGCGCGACGGATTGCCCGGCAAGCTGAGCGCCATTTTCACTGACAACCGCGAATCGTTGGGTAGCCATCGCAATCTCCGCTCTTATTTCGCAGTGCAGCATAATCGATTTGAGGCGCAAATTCATTCCAATCCCGCCATTTTTTTCGATCAGGCAGCCTGTGCCGCTTTCGCACAGTTTCAACCGCATGATCGCGGACGCAATTCCGCACTTGAACGCTTGACCGGACACCCCCGTAAAGTGATACTGCACCGGCAAATCGCTCTGTCTTGAAGCGGTTATGCGGTGCTGAGGATGGTTTATTCTTCAGGGCAGCAAAAATGCGCCCCGTTGTCCCAGTTGTCCGGGGCCCTGACGGGCCTGATCCCGGCAACGTCTTACAGTGTGGGGTTCGTGGCAAATGGAACGACCGGTCAAGTTCAAATACCCCAGTATGAAGCGCCTGAAGCGTCTGGCGATATCCAATGCCCGCAGCGTACTTGCAAAACCGCGTGAGAGCGGCAACGTGCTGATGCTGCATACCGGCAGATCGGGCAGCACGCTTCTGGGCGATCTTCTCGATCAGCATCGCGATGTGTTCTGGGATGGTGAAGTCACCGAACGGCAATTTCAGGAACAGGCACTTTTGCGCCAGACCAGCGTTGGCGAACAGTTTGGCGCTTTCAACCTTGAGGGCGGGATAGAGCGGATACGCTCGCGCCAGCGCCGCCTTTCAGCCGGCCGGATATATGGCGTGGAAATTCAGCACTACCAGCTTGAAATGCTGGGCAGCGATCTTGAAAGTTATCTCGCCGCGCTTCCCGATCTGGGAATTGATCGCTTCATATTGCTTGAGCGCCGCAACAACCTGCGCAAGATCGTCTCGCATGTCGTCGCCACCAGCGCGGAACGCCATCATGTGAAACCGGGCGAGAAAGTGTCCATGCCAAAAGCCCGGATCGATCCGCAATCGCTGTTCGTGGATCATCGCTTTCACAAGCTGCGCGAACGCCTCGACGTTTATGACAATTTCTCCGAAACCGCCAGAAAGCTGATCGGCGGCGATCGGCTTCTGCATCTCGACTATGACGACCATATCGCCGAAGATCCGCTCAATGCATACCGCATGTGCTGCGAATTTCTTGGAATTGCGCCGGATTCGCCGCAGGTTAAATTTGCAAAGACAGCCAATTTTCCGCTGGAGGAGATGCTGGAAAACTACGACGAAGTGGCCGATTTTCTGACCGGCACGCGCTATGAATGGATGGCCCCGGCCAGACAGTTCGCCAAAGTGGCGCACGCACCGGAAAGCCCGATCTGATCGCGCGCGATGTGCCAAATCTGCAACCCCGCATTCGCCGATGAATTCTGCACGCCTGCACGGAGCGAATTACAAGGAGTGGCCGGGACTTGAGCACACCGAGACGGTTTGACTTTCCCGACGATGGGCCGGGCATGGCTGCCCTGCCCCGTCCGCGCATGGCTTCGCCCAGGGGGCCGACCGAGGCGGCAGTCGACACAACATTTGTCGCAGCGCTTTTTCTGACCTCGCTGTTCGTTCTCCACCTGCCGCTGGTCCCAGTCATAATGGCGGCATTGCTGGGGATTTACTGCTATCTGATGCCGCACCGGGCAACGGCTGCGTTCACGCGGGTCTGGCCGCTGCTGCTGTTTCCCGCGCTCGCGTTCACATCCATATTGTGGTCTGAAGCCCCCGGACTGACGGCTTATGCCGCAGTGCTTTACGCGATCACGATCATGCTTGGCACGCTTGTCGGTTCAGCGGTCAGGGAAGCCTCGATCCTCAAGGGTCTTGGCATCGCATTTTTCGGTTATGCCGTTCTGAACGTTCAGCTTGGCGTAGCAACGGGCGGGTTCACGTTTGCGTTTCCGTTCCTTGGCTACGCGGGCAGCAAGAATGTGCAGGGCGATATCGCCGCGTTCGGCATTCTGACGTGCCTTTCGCTCACTCTTCTCGCCTGGCGAACGGGGCAGCGCGTCTACTTGCTCATCACCATTCCCACAATTCTTGCAAATCTCGTGATAATTGCCTTTGCGCAGTCGGCAGGTGCAATCGTTGCCGTGGCGATCGGCAGCATGCTGATCCTCGCTTGGACGGCAACACGGCACTTCTCGCTGAGCATGAGAGGATCGATACTCGTGCTCAGCATCATTGTCGGCGCAACCCTGATATTGACGCGGCACATCTGGTTCGAACCGATTTTCGAACACATCCTCAAGGAAGCAGGCAAGGACACCACGCTGACGGGCCGGGCCTATATCTGGAGCAGAGCCGAAATCCTGATCGAAAAAAATCCGGTGTTCGGCATCGGCTATGGTTCGTTCTGGCGGGAAAACAATCTCGAAGCGATCGCCATCTGGAGAGAAATGGGGATCGAAAACCGGACCGGATACAACTTTCACAACACGTTTCTCGATCTGACCGTGCAGCTTGGCTATGTCGGGCTGGTGCTGTTCTGCGCGCTGCTTGCCTATTACGGTCTGAAACTGCTGCTCGATACCATGAACAATCCCACACAGGCGGGCATCTTCTTTTCCGCAGTTATCACATACGAATGCGCCCGCATGGGATTTGAAACGCTTGCAATCGGGCAGTTCTATTACCCCACGATGCTCATTTTCGCGTCTCTGGCATGGGGCACGAGGCCATTTTCCCATGCCCGCAGATCGGCGGAAAGACCAGAACGGCGCCTATCCGGTGATATTCGGGGTTATCGCTAGGCGACGTGGACAGCTCTCTCAGAAATAGCGTTCGCCTATGCGGATCGTATCGCCGGGAAGAACCCAGATGGGTTTATCGCCTAGACGATAGGCCTTCTCATCCCCTTCGCCATTTCGGCGAATGAACGCGACGGACGAATTCGCGCGGTAAGTGTAACCTCCCGCACTCGCCACCGCCTGGGACACGGTAAGCGAATCCACATATGGATACGAACCGGCCTTCTGGATCTCACCGAGGATGAAGAACGGCCGATAGTTTAGTACCTCCACGCTTACGCGCGGATCCAGCAGATAATCCCCATGCAGCCTGTCGACAATCTTGCCCTGCAAGCTTGCCACGGTCTGACCGCCCGCAACTACGTTACCGATCAGCGGCAGCGCGATCGTGCCATCGGTTCCGACAAGATATTCCCCGTTTACCGACTGCTCGCCAAAAACGGTAACCTTGACCTTGTCCCCCGGGCCAAGATTGTAGGCAGGCGGTTTTTCCGCGAGTTGGGAAGGTGAGACAACCTCGTATGACGATGCGCACGCGCTCAGTGTCAGCGAAAAGACGACCACTGCAAGTCTGGGAAATGGTTTTCCAAAAAACTTCAGGTTCATATGATCGATCGCTTCTCTATAGAGCAGGAAAAACCCTCAATATCCGGGCTGTTCAGGAAGCTCGGGCCGTTTCTGTCAGACATCAATATCCGCAAATGCGCAGTCCCGGCGTCAATATGTGCCGTGAGATGCAACAACCGCGGGAACCGTCTTGAGACAGATCACAAAATCACCGACAAATGAGCGATTCAGTACGTAATTCCTGTCAAGTTTTACACGCTCTGAGTATGAAATGTCATTGCGTCCACTTACCTGCCATGGGCCGGTAAGTCCGGGTCGACCGGCACAATAGTAATCGAAACTTTTTCCGTAACGCTTTACTTCATCCTCAACGATCGGCCGTGGTCCGACAACAGACATCTCGCCGACAAGAATGTTCCAAAGCTGCGGCAGTTCATCAAGACTTGTTTTGCGAAGGAAGTTTCCGATCGGCGTAATCCGCGGGTCGTTGCGCAGCTTCTGCGTTTCGTCCCATTCACGCCGTGCATCAGGATCAGTTTCCAACAGGACGCGCAGTCGCTCCTGCGCGTCAACAACCATCGTCCTGAACTTGAGGCAATAGAAAAGTTCCCCGCCTTTACCGACGCGAAGCTGACGAAATACGCCCGGCCCTTCGCTGGAAAACCTGACAATACCATAAAGTACAAGTAACAGGGGTGCGAACACAATCAGCATCGCCACCGCAAAGATCAAATCAAAGAAACGTTTTCCAGCAAGACCTATAGAGCGCGACTCAACCGCCAGGTCATTCTCCGGTTCTTTGTGCGCTATCTGACCAGTCAGAACGCTATCCATGCCGTTTCTTCCAATCGTCAGATAGGACGACTTGTCAGTGAGCAAATCCTTTCCAAAAGACATGACCGTATTGCGCCGTATGTCAGATGAACGATTTGACGAATTCTTATCCCGACCTTCCAGCGCGCCTTCGCGCCAGCGAAGAGGGCCTGATTCGCCAACCCTACCAATATCTGGGCCAATATCTGGGCTGGCGCTTGGGTCTGAGACTGACAAAACTGCATTTTTACAGGGATCTCGCATGGCTGTATTCCCCTAAAAAAAGCCATTAAGAAAAGTGTTGAACTGCCACTTAACTAATATCGCCAATCTCCCTGATTCGCTGGCCACAGTCAAGCAATTCTTTGCACTGCAGCAAAAGTGTAATCCATCGCCCCGGCTCAGTATTTTTTTGCAATCAACCCAAAGAAACAGGGAAAGTCCGCGTTATAACGCTGTTTTAAAACGCTATAAACTCACACCGCAAAAACGCGAAGCTTTGTGCGCCGCAACTCGGAACGGCTCGATAATCGCCATATGAGGACCGGAATGAATCCATTTGCTGCAACTGCGAAGCGTCAGTTTCGGTAAGGCGTATGGTTAACCCATGGCCGGCTATTATGAGCGGGATGGCACGTTCAGTCGCAGCGCCTACCCGGCCCGGAGTTCCCGGCCAGGTATTCCAACGCCTTCTCCAGCAGGAGCGCGCCCGCCCGCGCGTCCACAGCCGGAATGTTCCGCGCGCCAGCCATCAGGCGAACACGTTCGACCTGTGTCGTCGAAAAAAGGACCGCACGAACCCGCTCGTGCATCAACCAGTATGCCATGAGCCGGCTCGCAAGGTCCGGGTGGTCCGGGTCAACCGAAAGATCGACAGCAAACCTTCTGACTGCATCGTCTGATTTCAGAGCCTGCAAGACGCGCCCCAACCCACCTCCAAGAATCGAATGCATGACGATCCCGGCGCCCGAATCGCGCTGCATCGCAGCATGCACATCGGAAAAACCCTCTTTCGGAACCTGAAACAAAGCGCATTCTCCGGCCCTGTCGGAGGCGGCAATCGCGCACGTCGCATCCGGCTGCGTGGCGGTTCCGTAAGCGACAATCTTACCTTCCGATCGCAACGCAGCGAGTTGATCGCGTAGCGCCTCACGCAATGCGTCCTCCGCCTTAACCTCATGCAAAAGCAGGTAATCAAGCCGATCCGTTCCAAGTGCGATCAAGCTGCGCTCGACACTCCGGCGAACATCGTCCGGCTCGAAACAATGAAACTGCGGACGCAGTGGCGGCGGCGGCGTGAACATGGCACCGCCACCCGGAACATGCTGAAAAACTGATGATATTTTTGAACGGACACGATGAGAAAACGTGATGTGCGTCGGCTCCACCCCGACTTTGCTTACCAGCACGATATCATCCCTACGCCCGGCTATCGCCTCTCCGACGATTCCTTCGGCGGCGCCATGGCCATAAAGCGGCGCGGTATCGATCCACGCGATTCCCGAATCCAGCGCGGCGCGTATCAGCGCGAGTGAACGGGCGCGATCTTTGCCACCATAAAGGTTCCCGCTGCCGAAACCCAGATGCGCGCTGTCTGCCTTGTCGACCATGGACCAAGTGCCTCGCGGGAGTTGAACTGCGACCTTGCATAATGTTTGCTGCTCTGCAACATAGATTGGAATTCTATGAGTTTATAGGAGGCGCTTTGTTCACTCCGGCTCTTGAAAGCGCGGTCAGCGCAACCTCGATTGAAAAGGCGACTGATCAGACCGCCTTTGACGCGGTTGTGGTTGGCGCGGGCGCAGCAGGTGGTCTTGCTGCGGCGCTGCTTTGCGAAGCCGGCATGCGTGTTCTCGTGCTTGACGCGGGTTATCGCAAATCGATCTGGAGCGCACCGGGTTACAGGGCGATTGCTGCGGCGGTTGCCGCCATCGCCGATCCGCGGCTCCTTCGTGTCCTTCCGCACGGGATAATCTGGCGCGGTGAAAAACTGCTGCGACTTCTGGGCCGCATGCGGCAACCGATCCAGTCACAGTGTTATGCGTGGATCACGGCCCCCGAGCTGTTTGTCGATGATCTCGACAATCCTTATGAAACTCCGGCCGACGAGGCATTCAAATGGATACGCGCGCGCGGACTGGGCGGGCGCATGGCCGTTCCCGCGCACGGCAGGCAGTATTTGCGGCACGGCACGCGCGATTTCCGCCCCGTTGACGGCCTGGCACCGCCCTGGCCTTTTGAGCCGGATGCGCTCGATCCCTGGTATGAACTGGTTGAACGCAGACTGGGTATTTCAGGCGCGCAGGAACACAGCGAGTGGGTGCCCGACAGTCACATTGCGTTTCACCGCAAGCCAGATGCCGCGGAACGGGATCTGATAGACACGATCACGACACGTTATAGCGGCGTCGTGCCTATGCTCGGCCGTTTTGCGCCGCCGATGCCCGCACTGGATCAGGCGGCGAGGACCGGGCGGCTCAGTTGCCGCACCGGGGCGATCGCCAGCCACGTTGTGCCACGCAATGCGACCACCGGGCCCTCCGTCGTCTTTCACGATGTAGCGTCCGGGCAGCGCCACGAAGCATCCGCACCGCATCTGCTTTTGGCGGCGTCGACGCTTGAATCCACGCGCATTCTGCTGGCATCTAACAGCGATAAACACCCGGGCGGAATTGGCGCGCGATCCGGCGCCCTTGGAAAATTCCTGATGGATCATGTTTCGATCAAGGTCGAAGGCATCGGCGCAAAGATCGAAACGCAAAGTTCCGCGGCGGAGACGGGCCGGTGCATCTATCTGCCGCGTTTTGAATCGCGCAATGACGATAAAGTGAGCGAGAAGCGCGGATTTGGCGTCCGCGTCTATCGCTCTCCGGGTGCCGGAGACAGATCCTATTTCACCGCGATTGCGGATGCCGAAATGCTGCCACGGAAGGAAAACCACGTTGCGCTGAGCGACCGGCGCGATGCGTGGGGGATCCCGATCCTCTCCATTCATGCCAGCCATTCGCCGCAGGAACGTGCGCTTGCTGCGGATCAGACGGCTGCGCTCAAGGAAATAGCCGCGCTGACAGACGTGAAACTGAACCAGATTTCGGAAGGCTCGGGCACGCCGGGCGCGGCGATCCACGAAGTGGGCACGGCGCGAATGGGCGACGATCCGTCCAGCAGTGTCGTTGATCCCTTCAATCAGTGCTGGGATGCACCCGGCGTTTACGTGATCGATGGATCGGTCTTTCCTTCGGAAGGCATCCAGAACCCAACCCTCACCATCATGGCGCTGACTGCAAGGGCCTGTAACGAAATTGCAAAAACCTAAATGGCGATGAACATCCATCGTCAAATATTCGCTGGACCGATGCGAAGAGACGGGACAAGAAAATGCCGTGTAAATCACAAGTGACAACCCGATCAGCAGGCGCGAGATACCCGAAGGCGCAGCACAAGTATTGCGGTGCGCCCGCGCTGTCAGGCGTTTTCAGATTCACGCAAACCAGCGCGAGCAACGCATGCAATACAAGTGCAGTATTTGCAGCCGAAAACAACACATCGAAAAACAAAACATCGGCATTCGCGCGCGCGATTGGTTGGCGCTCATGAACGAGGAGTCTGTTGGTCAAATGGTATCACCTGCTTACCAGAGCGAATCGGACGGAGGGGCGCGGCTTCCCTCATTGCGCGATCTGCTGCCCGATCCGCGCCAGATGTGGGCGGTGTTTCGCCGTAATCTGCTCTATTTCCTGATCGCATTCGTCCTGACGGTTGCCGTGATCATCGGCTGGACCGCCAGCCTGACCCCGCTTTACAGCGCCACGGCGAGCCTTCTTGTTGTTCCAAAAGAGGATCAGGTTGTGGATGTGAAGGCGGTTTCGCCGGATCTCCCGCAAAATTCCGACGTAGTCGACACCAAGGTTCGTTTGATGAACTCTCCCGATCTCGCGCGGACCGTGGCGCAACAATATGCAGCAACAACGGGGCTGCCGACCGACAAGGCAAGTATTGGCGACCTCGCCGATCGCCTGAAGAAACAGATCGATATTGCACGGGTCGGGGCAACATACGTCATAGATGTGAACGCAAAATCGACTTCAGCAAAGGAAGCGGCTTCGGTCGCCAATCTGTGGGTTTCGCAGTTCGTTCAGTCAGAACGCGATGCCAAACTCAACGCCAACCAGAAAGCCGATGACTGGTTGCGCTCACGCGCCGCGGAACTGGAACAGGACGCCAAAGCCGCGGATCAGGCGCTTCAGCAATACCGAATTCAGTATGGACTGCTGACCAGCGATTCCAGCAAGACAATGGCCGAGCAGGAGATATCCAATCTCGATCAGCAGGTGGCGCAGGCGGAAGCCGAACTCGCCGAACGGCAAGGGAGGCTCTCAGCCGCGCGAAACCAGATGGCGCGCGGCGGCGGCGGGGCGGATGTCGGCGCAGCACTTGGGTCTGGCACGATCGGCAGCCTGCGCTCTCGCGAAGCGGCGCTGAGCGCCGAAGTTGCCCAGCTTGAATCGACTTACGGCCCCCGTTACCCGGACCTGATCAAGTCCAAAAGTGAACTGAGCGCCATTCGCACCCAGATTCAGAAAGAGATCAACCGGATTCTTTCGAACCTCAGCGCCGATGTGCAAGTGGCATCTTCGCGGCTCGCCTCGTTGAAGGCCAGTCGCCGCAACTCCACATCAACGCTGGCCAACAACAATGCCGCGCAAGTCGGTCTTCTGGAACTGGAACGCAAGGCCGAAGCGGCAAAGGCCGTTTACCAGAGGTTCCTCAACCGACTGCATGAGACCAGCGCCCAACAAGGCCTGCAACAGGCCGACAGCCGGGTGGCGCAGCAGGCCTTCGCGCCCAAACAACCGTTCCAGCCCAACTGGATGCTCGCGCTTGTATTCGCACCAGTCGCAGGTCTGGCCGCGGGCTTGCTCACGATCGGATGCGTTGAATATCTGCAAGGCGGCCTGCGGACCCGAACCGATGTCGAACGGCGGCTGAAAGTGCGATATGCGGGGGCCGTTCCAGACCTGCAATCGACGCTTGACGGAATTAGAGCCACCGAACCGCCGCACGAGTATCTGCTTTCCAGGCCCCACTCCGCATTTACTGAATCGCTCAGAAATCTGCGCGCGTTTCTTCTGCTGGGCAATCAGGGGCAACGACGATCTCCAAGAGCGCTGGCGATCACCTCCGCACTGCCGCAGGAAGGCAAGACGACAACTTCGGTCTGCCTGGCGCGCACCTCGGCGCTATCAGGTGTGCCGACTGTGCTGATCGATTGCGATTTGCGGCGGCGCGGTGCCAGCGAACTGGTTCTGCCTGCAGGCCATACCGGATTGTATGAGTATCTCGACGGGTCAAAGTCTCTCGAAGAGGCGCTCTATTTCGATGAGCCGAGCGGCCTTTTCGTACTGGGCGCTACGGTGACGCCCGAAGATATGATCGACCCGCTGAACGCCGATGTTGTTTCGAACCTCATCACCGAGCTGAAAAAAACGTTCAATGTCATCGTTATCGATACCGCACCGGTGCTTGGCGTTGCCGATTCCCGCATCGTTGCCGCCTGCGCGGACCGGGTGCTGATGATCGCCCGGTGGAACTCCACCCCGCTGCGCGCGTGCGATCTGGCGCTTAATGCGCTGCTCGACGTTTCGGCAAAGGTCAGCGGTGTCGCGCTGACCAAGGTTGACGTGAAAAAATATGCCGGAAGCGACGACATCGAATCCTACGCCTACGACAAGAAGCTGGCCGGATATTATCGGAACTGAGGCGGATCATGATGCTGGTTTCAAAGAAATTATGAGCAGACCCCGCCTCTTCGCCGTGAGCCGCGTAATCGCGGCCGTAATCCTTGCATCGGCTGGAAGCCAGGCTCTGGCACAGGCACAACAATCGCAAGGGGCCCTCTCGGTCGAAGACCGCGAACGCCAGAACCATCGGCCGGAGTACATCTCCGTCGGGAGTTTCCTGATCGACCCGGAAGTTTCGGCCCGCATCGCATACGATGACAATATCTTTGCATCTGACACAGACAAGACATCGGACGTCTATTTCAAACTCGAACCTTCGGTCTCGGTCAGGTCAAACTTTTCGCGCCATTTTCTGGGCGCATCGGCGCGCTTTACCCGCAGTGAGTATGCCGAGACGGGTTCGGAAAGCGTCTCCGAGTATGCGGCAAAAGCGATCGGCCGGTTCGATATAACGCGCGAGACATCGCTGGAGGCAACCGCCGGTTTGGATCGGATTGCCGAAAACCGCAGAAACATCGACAGCCTGCGTGAGGCGGATGACCGGCCGGTTTATGATCTTTCACGCTTTTCCCTGGCGGCACGCCACCGCTTCAATCGCGCACGGCTCAGCCTGACCGGGGAATATCGCGATTATGCCTATCAGGACGCCAACCTGAACGGTGTGCTGTTGCCGGGAAAGACCAGAAGTTTCGATCTCATGCTGCTACGCGCCAATGCCGGGTATGAAATGCATGGCAGCACGATTTTTGTCATTCAGGGCGAAATACAGCGGCGGCGCTATGACCTGCGCTTCGATGCGCCGCCGATCAACGGCATTGCCCCAAGAGATCGCAGCGTTGACGGCAAGCGGATCGAAGTCGGCATCGAGCGCGACGTCACCGAGCTTTTGTCCGGCACGCTGCGCATCGGATATCTGGACCTCGATTATCTCGATCCCGGGGTTCGCGATGTCGGCAATTTTTCATACTTCGCCAATCTTGACTGGCGGATCACGCCGCTGACTAACCTGTCCCTCAACGCGGAGAGGCGGCTGGACGAAACCGTTTCCATCAACACCGCCGGAAACCTGAGAGACGAGTTTCGTTTCGGCATCGTCCATGAATTTCTCCGCCCGCTGATCGCATATGGCGATCTGCGCTATGCCTGGATATCTCCGGTTGGAGACGCCATCGGCAGCCGCGAATTTTCCGGCGAACTGGGCGTGCGATATCACCTTAACGCGATGATAGAGCTGTCTGCCGAGCTGGGGCATTCTGCGCGAAGATCCTCGCAGCAAAGCCTTCGGTTTTCACGAAACACCTTCCTGTTTGGCATTTCGGCACGGTTCTGATCATCGGGTTCCGGCGGGCCGGGTTGCGCTAAAACAGGATTGCCCGGTTTGAATGGCGCAAACTTTTTCACCGCGCGTTAGCGCGCAAGCGAAGCGCCGCGCCCATTACACCAGTGTCCCAGCGGGCAGGATGAAACGATGCGCAGTATCTATTTTCAGATCTCTCTTCTGATCGCCATCGCAATTGCGATTACCGCATCATTTCGCGTGATGTTATTTGGAGGTGAACCCGATACCATCGACCAACATCCCGGCCCTCCCCCCGGGTATGAGTTTGAACTGGCATTCAACGACGAGTTCGATGGCGTTTCGCTCGACACGGATACATGGATCCATGTCTATGCTGACCGGGATCTTGAAAACCCGCAGGTCATCAAGCGCACCCTGATCCGAAGCGGAGAAGCGCAAGTCTATTTCGACAAGGATTACCTTAATCTGGGAATAGACCCTTTCCATCTCGAAGGGGGACTGCTGACCATCACGGCAGCCCCGCTTTCAGCCGAGGCGCTTGCTCTGGTCATGCGCGATACCGCGATGCAACCACCCTATTTCCAGGAACTGGGGCGCAAGCAGCTGAGATACAGTTCGGGGCTTATCTCAACGCGCGGCGGCTATGTCCAGAAATACGGATACTTCGAAATGCGCGCCCGATGGTCATCCGGCAAAGGGCTCTGGCCGGTATTCTGGCTGCTTCCCGAGGATGGCGGCTGGCCGCCCGAAATCGATATCCTCGAAGCTCATGGCGACAAGCCGCACATGATTTTTCAAAGCATCCATTCAAGGTTTGACCCCAAAGCCACGACCCTCAAGGCGCGAATGGAAGGCACGGCCCGGCAATTCCACGTCTATGGCGCGCTGTGGCTGCCCGATCGGGTCGATTACTACATAGACGGCAAGAAAACCGCGTCTATTCTCACCCCTGCCGACATGACACAGCCAATGTACATTCTGGCGAACCTTGGCGTTGGCGGTGCCTGGCCGGGCTACCCGGACGAGAGCGTGGAATTTCCCGTCACGATGGATATCGATTACATCCGCGCCTGGCGTTTCACGAAGCCGCCGATGCCATCCAATCCCTGAGCGGTGCGAAACATCGGTCTGGCCCAAACTGCGCATTCACCGCCGCAAGTCCGCGATCCGCCAGATCGCGGCGCATCGCCTCATCGTCCTGTAGCAAAGCAATTGCAGCGGCGAATTCACCAGGCGTATCGGCTTTCAGCACAGCCGGCCCCAATTGCTCCTCCACACCCTGCAATGTGACGGATGTCACCACACACGCTTTCCCTTTCGCCAGCGCTTCGATGAGTTTTATCTTCAGACCGCTGCCTTGCTTGAGGGGCGAAAGCACTATGCCGGCATGTTCATACATCGGTGAAAGATCGGGCACGATACCGTGAAAACGAACCCCTTTTGGCGCGGTGTCGAACGCGCGCGAGACCGAACCGGCTATGTCAAGAACAGTGTATGGCCTGTGCGCCAGAACTTCATCCCACACGTTCTCGAAAAACCACTGAAGTGCGATGATATTGGGTGCCGTATTGCTTCCCACGAACAGCAAATTCTCGCCATTGCCACTTTGGCCGCGCGACACGGGAAAAGCAGGCATCGGCACCAGCAATGCCTGCGTATCGGGCACGTTTGCGGATACGAACGCGGCTTCCTCTGCCTGAATGGCGATCACCGCGTTGGCCTGCCCCAACATACGAATCTCGTCCGCCGCCTCAACCTGCGCCACGCTGTCGCTGCTCCGGCCATCCCCGAATTGCGCCGCGCGAGCATGAAACAGATCGTGCATGACAATTGCGGTCGGGACACCGGGCGACAGCAGATAGGGCAGCGCGGCGCTCTGAAAAAGATAGTCGGCGATGAACGCGCCCTTGCCGAGGCCGGACTGTCTGGCAACATACAACAGTTCCGCACGTTCCCAAGGCAAACTGATCGATGGGGGAACCACTTTGTCCTCTGCCAGACCGCCGGAAAAGCCCAACTTGCGCAGTATTCTTGCAAGAACTCCTTGCGCCGCCGCCCACCAGACATGCGGGTCGCGCGCGATAAGCCAGCGCCCCACCCGCAAGCTCTTGAACACACTGACCGAACTGAAGATATCCATTTCCGGCATCAGCCTGAAAAACGGTGTACGTCCGAAGACCCGTCCGGTGGGCTGCACCAGATGGCATGCCATGCCCCATTTGCGAAACGCCTGCGCAATTGCGATGATATAGCTTGAACTGCCGTTGGTCGGCCCGATAATCCGCTGGCGGCTTATCAGCAGCACGCCATTCGGGTCTGGCTCCGGCACAGGTTTTGGCGGGCGAAGCTTCCGGCCAATCCTGCGCAGCGCTGCGATCACCGGCGATCTGAAAAGCGGCCAGGATCGGGGATGACGGGCGATCAGGCCAAGGGCTTTTGGCAGATGCCCCGCTTTGAGCGCATCAAGCGTTTCGGCGAACGCCCATGCGTTGACGGTTGAGCGATGACGGATCGCGAACTGCGCTGCGGCGTCAGGATTATCCGCCATCCTGCGCTGCAGTTTTTCGCTCGCATCGAGCATCCTGGCAGCGTCATTGCCGGAAAGGCGGTGCGAGATAGAACTGCTGTGCTTTCGGTAAAAGTAATACGGTTTGGGCATCAGGCGATACCGCGCGCCTGCAACAAGCGCGGCAATGGCAAGCGCATCATCTTCGGCAATGCGCAGGCTTTCATCATATCGAATGGCGTGCTCGCTGAGGAAAGACTTGCGATACATCGGCTTCAGAAAGCCCAGATTAGGGCGACGGCCGAACATTCTGGTTTCGGCAAGATAGCCGGGCAGATCGATCCAGTTTTCCGCGCTGCCCCGCGCTCTGTCGAGAAAAAGCTGCGGGTCGGCAGCGCCACTTTCGTCAAAAATCAGCAAGTCATCGGCAATCACATCGGCCTGAGACTTTTCTGCCTCTGCCAGCAACTGCAGGCTGCGATCGGGATGCAGGAAATCATCGCCGTCCAGTATTGCAAACCAA
Organism: uncultured Sphingomonadaceae bacterium; assembly: GCA_947258815.1. GTDB lineage: Bacteria > Pseudomonadota > Alphaproteobacteria > Sphingomonadales > Sphingomonadaceae > Novosphingobium. The sequence continues at coordinate 115,291 of CAMYJW010000015.1, read as the reverse complement.
TCACCGCGGCTCTCGGCCAAAGCCACGTTGCGCGCGCCGGCGGGCCCCATATTCATGGGCGTTTGCAAAATGCGCACCCGCGAATCCCGATCGGCAAACGCCTGGGCGATCGCCACGCTGTTATCGGTCGAATGGTCGTCAACAATCAGGACTTCGAGCGATACGCCATCTTGCGCCAGTGCCGATTCTACCGCCTGCGCAAGAAAAGGCGCGGCATTGTAACAGGCGATTGCGAAGCTGATCTGAGGTGAAGTCACGAATGCGCTGCACCTGCCCTGGAGACCGCGTTGATGCCGTTCAGCAACCCCGCTCTTTCGGGCGCGCACATCGGCTCAGCCCGGTTTGAAACGCCAAGGACTGTGCGATTGGTCCGGTCCTGATCGCCACCCCGAAAGTATCTGCGCGTATCACCATGCATTTTCGATGTATCCGCTCCGGGCAAAATCTGCTTTGCCAAAACTGCAATCCATCGAACAGACCAGACCGAAACCGGATCAGGCAGTTACCGGATCCATCAGTTCGGCCAACGGTTTCTTGCTGAACGGATGATCGGTTCGCACGTCACACAGTTGAAGCAGCGTTGGCGCGATTTCAGTCAGATCGACCTTGCGATCCATTTTTCCGGCTCGTGCATCGGGTGTGCGAATCCACAATATCCCGTCGGGATGGTGCATGCCCGAACGGACAGCGCCAAGCGGATAGAAAAGGTCCTCAAACGCGATCGTTTCGTTCGAAGCGGAACTGACCACCCTGGCGCCTGGAGGCGGCCACGATTCAAAATCACAGCCAGAGAATATGCGATCACCGCTGTGCCGCACCAGCATCAGCGGTTCACCCGTATCGAGCCGGAGCGCCCGGATCTTTTCGGCGGCGGCGGCGGCTTCTTCCTCGCCGGCGAAGATCAGATGGAACTGCTCGGCCATGACCGGCGCAAATTCATACTGGGCAGTGACACCTGCAAAGCTGAACAGGCGTTTGTGATCGACCGGCTTGAACATCACTTTTCCGCCCGTCTCCTCATGCGTGAGCATCGGCTGCTGGCTAAGCGCGGTGCAGAAAACGATGCTTGTCTCATCATCGACGAGATCAAGCACTTCGCCGACGATTTCATCGACCTTCTGATAGCCCAGCAGTATCGCGTCCTTGTAGTTCTCCTGATCCGCGTCCGAAGATTTCGCTTCGAACAGATCAGGCTCCATATTTCTCCAGTAATAGTGCTGATAGTGCGCAACGCTATTGAGGAAAAATGTTGAGAAAACCGGCTGCTTATCCTTGTAAACTTTACGAAAAACATCCCAAAGCAGGCGGTCGAGAATGATCGCGCGTTTCCATTTCGATGCAGAGCGCAACTCACCGATAAGCTGGCTTATCGTATCGGTGACCGTTTTGATCGAAAGGCCGTTCGACATCATGAACCGCCCGAACCGCATGATCGCCGCCGGGCTGACGGGCGGCTTCCCGCTGGTATATTCCTGCACATAAGGCCGGATGAGATCGAGAAACGGTTCGAAATAGCCATCGGGATAAGCCTTGATCCCGGTCGCCCAAGGGTCAGGCAGAACCGCACCGCGGATATCTGAATTCTGAACCGCCGCATTCATGCTGCCGCAAATCCACACCGGCTTTCCGGCATCGCTGACGTGATCCCATACGCGCGGGAATTTCAGCTTCGGTCCGTCATCGAGATCGAAAACCTTGTGCTCTTCATAAGTCAGGCCGGTATGTACAGTAACCCACTGTATCCACGGCTCAAGATTGGGAAACTCTTCTTTTGCATCAGTGACTGCCCGAAGCGATTCATCTTGCAGCCGCTTGAAGTTTGGAAGTTTTCCTTCCGATATAAACCGTTCCATCAGATGTGGAACAAGCTCGTTAAACTCGAGAACAATCACCTTCTTGGCCATAGCGTTTCACCTTCATGCCAGAACGGAATCCACGAATATTGCAACGCAGCATATCATAAGCGCGTCCGTTAACAAGGCCTAGCTGGAGAGGAATTCCCATTTTGGTGCAATATGGCCAAATGCATCCCATTTTGCAGACGAAATGTTTTTTATCGTTATTTTTCAATGCTAATTATCATCAGACGGAATGGCAAGCAAGTTCGTGACGGCCATGTGGTTGAACTGCATAGAATGTTAATATACCATGCGGCACTGCAACAGAATCGTCAAAATTCTGGAGGCATACCATTGCGTGATGCCTGCCACACAATAGCGCATGCGACCGATAAGCTGACCGTAACCTGACCATTAGGGGGCTGAATATGGCCTGGTACGATTACTTCGGAAATCAAATACTGTTCACCACCTGGTCTTCTAACAAGATTTTCGGAAGTGTGGGTGCGATTCTGAACGGGACCAACGGCAGCGATGATCTGGTACCGAACGGCTCCACCACGATTGTTGGTGGTGACGGTGACGATACATACGAGTTTATTGAGAACGGCATTACAATTATAGAGCAACCGGGCGGTGGTATTGATACTGTCTGGATAACGCACAATTACATTCTGGCTGAAAACCTTGAGAACCTTGGCGTCTGGAACGCCGATACCGCGATCGGGAACAGCAAAACCAACTTCATCAAAGGTTCGAACGCGGGACAGACAATCGATGGGGCGGGCGGTGACGATGTGCTCTACGGCGCTGGTGGTAGCGATGTGTTCCAGTTTTCGGAAAATTCGGGCTATGACGTTATTGCCGATTTCGACAATGCGCCAACCACGGGCGATCTCGTCCGCCTGACCGGATACACCCAGTTTACGTCGTTCGCGCAAATTCAGGCGGCAATGCGGCAATCGGCGAACAATGTTGTCTTGCAGCTCGATGCAGACAACGCCGTGAAATTTCTCAACAAACAGGTTTCGCACTTCACTGAAGAGAACTTTCAGCTCGGGCTGGATATAAGCAATTTTTCGCTGGTTTTTGAGGATGAGTTTGACACGCTCAGCTTGTGGAATGGCGAGTCCGGCGCGGCATCAAGCGGCACCTGGCGCACGGATTATGGATGGGGCGAAACCCGCGATTCGCTTGAATCGCGTCAGTTGGCGAACGAAGAACAGATCTTTGTCGATGCCAACATGCTCGGCGCCGGATCAACGCCGATCAATTACAGCCCTTTTACGCTTGGCGATGACAGCACCGTCACGATAACCGCCGCGCCCACACCCGAAGAGCTGAAAACAGCGCTTTACGATCAGCCCTATGTTTCGGGCCTGCTTTCCAGCCGCGAATCGTTTTCGCAGACGTATGGATATTTCGAAGCGCGCGTTGACATTCCCAGCGGTTCGGGCCTCTGGCCGCTGTTCTGGCTGGCCCGTGACGACGGCACATGGCCGCCGGAAATCGATATTCTCGAAAACCTTGGAGGGCCGACGTCCGCGTTCACGGTGCACAGCGGCACACGGGACAATCCCGTCAAGGAAGCGGCAACCGTCTGGGATCTGGATATTGCAGAAGGGTTCCACACCTGGGGGCTGCTGTGGACGCCTGACGAACTGGCCTGGTATCTTGATGGCGTTGAAGTGTTCAGCACACCGACCCCGGCGGGCATGCACGAGTCAATGTATGTGCTGATCGATCTGGCGGTGAAGGATGGCACTCCGCCAGGGCTGACGGGCGACATGACAATTGATTACGTGCGCGTTTACTCTCTCGAAGCTCCGGTAATCCCGACCGATCCCGAGCCTGTTGATCCCGAGCCCGTCGACCCCGATCCTGTCGATCCCGATCCCGTCGATCCCGATCCTGTCGACCCCGAGCCCGTCGATCCCGAACCCGTCGATCCCGAGCCCGTCGATCCCAAGCCCGTCGATCCCGATCCTGTCGATCCCGAGCCCGTCGATCCCGATCCTGTCGATCCCGAGCCCGTCGATCCCGATCCTGTCGACCCCGATCCTGTCGACCCCGATCCTGTCGACCCCGATCCTGTCGATCCCGATCCCGAGCCCGGAAGCGGTGCTCATCTGGACTACGTGCTGCCAGTCGACGTGGCCGATTATACATTCTCCGCAGACACACTGAACGCCACAGGCAATGCGCTGGACAATGTCCTGACCGGCAACAGCGCCGATAACGCGATCATTGCGCTCGACGGGGACGACACCCTTCTGGGATTGATCGGTAACGATTATCTCAATGGTGGCGAAGGAAACGATCATATTGATGGCGGCGCGGGCGCGGACGAGATGCGCGGTGGGCGCGGGACCGACAAGTTTTATGTCGACGATCCCGGCGATACTGTTCTCGAACTCAAAAGTCAGGGCAACGATACGGTCTACGCATCGGTGAACTTCACGCTGGGAGATCATCTTGAAAATCTGATCTACACCGGAACCGAAGACTGGACCGGCACCGGCAATGATCGCCCCAACGACATTTTCGGCGGGGATGGCAACGATGTCATCTCCACACACGCCCACAAAGACGATCTGACCGGCGGACTTGGGGCAGACACGCTTTCCGGCGGCGCCGACCGGGACTATTTCCATTACAACAGCATTCAGGATTTCGGCGACGGTTCCACAATGGAGGTTATCACCGATTTCTCCAGCGCCGATGGTGAACTGATCTGGATGCGCTACATTGATGCCAACGCAAACACGATCTGGGATGAGCCATTCAGCTGGATCGGAACAACCGGTTTCTCCGGCGCCGCTGGCCAGCTTCGCTACGAAATCTCAGGCGGCAACGCGATTGTGAGCGGCGATGTCGATGGAGATTCGCTGGCGGACTTCCATCTCCAGCTGTTGGGCGTGACGGCGTTGGCCGCAACCGACTTTTTCCTTTGAACGGAAATCACGATCTTCCGGCGCATTTCATTGACGTTGCGCCATGCACCGCTCATGGTGCACCGCACAATGCGAGACAGACCCGGCCCCCTCCCCTCAATTCGCACGCTCTTCCGATGCGCGGCTAAGGTGTGCATCGCCGCAATGTTTGCGCCCCCCTCGACTCCATTGAACATCACGCATTACGCCAGACTGACCTTGCGGTCTGCACACCACAACAGACGGCATTGTGCGGATGTCTAGTCTTTCCTATCGCCCCGAGATAGACGGCCTGCGCTCACTCGCGGTGCTTGGGGTGGTCGCGTTTCACCTTGATAAGGGCCTTCTTCCAAGAGGCTTTCTGGGTGTCGATCTGTTCTTCGTGATTTCAGGCTTCCTGATCACCTCGATCATCTGGCGCGAGCAACTCGGCGGCACGTTCACGCTGAAAAGTTTTTATGAAAAACGCATCAGGCGTATCGTTCCCGCGCTTTCTCTGGTGCTGCTGGTCACAACCGCTTTTGCCACGGCGGTTCTGCTTCCGCTGGATCTGGTCGGCTATGGCAAAAGCGCGCTGGCAACGATCCTGTTCGTGGCGAACATCTATTTCTGGCGGGATACCGATTATTTCTCGCGGCTGGCCGACGAAAAACCGCTGCTCCACATGTGGTCGCTCGGCGTTGAAGAGCAGTTTTACATCTTCTTCCCGATCCTGCTTGCGATTGTGGCGCGATACGCAAAAAGCAAGGTTCTGTATCTGATCGCCGCGCTGACTGCGGGCTCGCTGGCGCTTAATCTGGTCGTGGTGCAGATGGGCAATACCTCGCCCGCGTTTTATCTGTTGCCCACCCGCGCATGGGAACTGGGGGCGGGCGCGGTTCTGGCATTTATCAGCACGCCGGTCGGATCGAATGGCGTGCGCAGCGTCCTTGGCTGGCTCGGAATCGCGCTGATAGCCGCAGGGTTGTTCGGCCCTGTGCCGGACCTGCAGGATGTGCATTTTTCGATGGCTGTCGTGCTTGGCGCCTGTCTGATCATCATGGCCGGTCAGGCTGGCCCCGGCCGGTTTCTGGCGATGAAAATGCCGGTGTTTTTCGGGAAGATATCCTATTCGCTCTACTTGTGGCACTGGCCTGTCATCGTGCTGGCCAAGTATTATCTGGTCCGCGGGCTTTACCCGATCGAGCAAGTGGGTCTGTTCGGGCTTATGGTGGCGATGGCCTGGCTGTCCTGGCGCTATGTCGAAGAGCCGTTCCGTTCGCGCCGGATCTTTCCCGTGCGCAGATTGCTGGTCTGGTCAGCAGCCGCGTTTGCCGTGATCGCACTGGCGTCGGCAGCGCTGATCGCTTCGGGCGGCTTGCCCAACCGGCTTTCGGATAAGGCCGCCCGTCTCAACTCTGTCGTCGGAACCGAATTCAGATGCCCGCTGAGCCGCATCACATCGCTGGGCAATTCGCGCGGGTGTGCGCTGCGCCTTGCCGACGATGATGTTGAAAGCGCCGAAATCCTGGTGATCGGCAATTCACACGCGCAGATGTATGCGCCGCTGCTGATGGACTATCTTGACGAGCGCAAGCACAGCGGCGTCATGGCGCTGGTGCATCGCTGCCTGCCCTCGTCCACGGTCAACGTGTCGCAAAACTGCGCCAGACTTGCCGATGGCTATATCGAGGATGCAATCCGGCTTGAGAACGCACGCGTAATCGTTATCGGCCTTGACTGGGACCGCGACAACACCGCCTTTTTTGACAAGGACGGCAAGCGCATCGGCCTGAAAGGCACGGACGCGATCATTGCCGGCGTGGAAGACACCGTGCGGCGCCTTCAGGCCGCCGGCAAGCATGTGGTGCTGATCGGCCCTATAGACGTTCCGGGCTGGGACGTGGCCTCGATCGCCAGCCGCAGCATGGCATTCAATCGCCCGCTGGGCCGTCCCACTTTCGAACCGGAAGCCGATTTTCTCACGCGCGTCGGCCCGATCATCGAACAGTTCGCAAATCGCAAGGATATCGCGTTTGCGCGGGTGCATGAGGCCCAATGCACGAACGGCCAGTGCCAGTTCATTCGCGACGGTCAATCTCTCTTTTCAGACCATCACCATCTGGCGGCGCCCTCTCTGGGGTTCTTCAAGGACACACTTTCAAGTGCGATTGACCGCGCGATGGCGAAACGTCCGAACCCCGCGAAGCCAGCACCCTGAGCGGTCAACCAGACGCCACATTGCCCCCGCGCCTGCCCTTCCCGGCGCGTTGCCCCACTTTGAAACCCAAAATAACCATCCCCTTGCTAACCAACTGAGAAAACCTAAATTAGAACCGGACTGATCGGGCAACAGTCAATCCGGGGGCAAGACATCATGGCATCAATTTCAATGCATGCGCGAAACAAACGCATCGTGCGCGTCTTGCGGTCATTCGACTTGCGCCTCCCGATCCGCATGGACCGCTAGTGGCGCGGCGCAACAAATGGCTTCCCTGGCGAAGTGTGGAAACGCTGACCGCCAATAACGAACGTGTTTACGCGATCGGCGATATTCACGGCAGTCTCGATGCCTACGTCGCGCTGAAGCGCAGGATCGAGCAGGACAGTATCGATCGCCAGAACGGTGCAACACGCGTGCGGCTGATCGTGCTGGGCGATTTCATCGATCGCGGACCGGCGGTCAGGCAGGTTGTGCGCACGTTGATGAAGCATGAGCAGAACAATCAGACATTTGAAGTGCTTTTGGGCAATCATGAGGAATTGCTGCTGCAAATCCTGATGGGAAAACCCGGACTGGTCGAATCGTGGCTTGAATTTGGCGGCCTGCAAACCATCGCAAGCTTCGGGGTTGCACCGCCGCGCCCTGGCGAGAATTCATTTGAATTCGCAGAAAGGCTGGGAGCAGGTCTTGGCGCCGAAGTGGTCGAATGGCTCCAGTCGCTCAGTTGTTCGGCAACCTCGGGCGATTACCTGTTTTGCCATGCGGGTGTGCGCCCCGGCGTTCCCCTTCGCAAACAGTCAATCGAGGACATGTTGTGGATCCGGGATGAATTTACCCAAAGTACAAAATGGCACGGCGCACGGATCGTGCATGGCCACTCGCCTGTCAGCGAAGTCAATGTCCTGCCCAACCGCATCGCGGTGGACACGGGGGCCTACCGGTCAGGCGTTCTTTCGGCCGTCGGCCTGCAGGACTCCCGCATCTGGACGATCACGTCCGCCTAGCGGCAGACCCCGTGCATCGCGCGCGGATCACCACTCAACAAACGGTCGGTAGTGCGGATCGAACTTTTCAGGCGGGTTCTTCCTGAGCTCTTCGATCAATACGCGCGGATGAGAGCCCTTGGGCACCGCATTGATCGCCTTGTCGCCATAATCCCACCACTTGAGATCGAGCAGATCGGCAATCGTCTCGTCATCAAACCGGAAACGTATCAATCTGGCCGGCACCCCGGCCACAATCGCATAAGGCTCAACATCCTTGGTGACGACCGCCCCGCCGCCGACCACCGCTCCATCGCCGATCGTCGCACCGGCAATCACAATCGAGTTATCGCCAATCCAGGCATCGTTGCCGATTATGGTGGGCGGGTGACAATCGAAGTTTTCGTGTTCTGCAAGCGGGTGGGTTGAGAAACATTTGGTGTCATGCAGCGCGGCGCCGATCGACGATCTGCGGCCGATCAGGGAGTATCGGCCTGCCTGCACATTTCGCAACAGAGCTTCAAGCACGATCGCGCGATAGCCCACTTGCGCGGTTCCAAGGAACGTGCATCGCTGCAAGTTGACGTGATCCTCAACCTGCACGTTTTCGTGAATTTTCTTCTTTTTGCGGAATCTGCCAAACATCAAATTTCACCCGTAGTTTGCTGGAAATTTCTCGATCTGATCAGGAAGCGTTTGCCGTTATCGATTGCGAATCTGGCCAGTTCCCAGGTCCACTGCCGCCCATCGCGTGTGAGGTGCGATGTCACGAACGCGGCCAGATAAGCGAGGCACGCAGTCCCGAGGAACAAGGGGAGGAACTGCACCCCCTGGCCAAAATGGCGCGCAGCCAGTGCAACGGCCACAGCGCCGATAACCGGCTCGATCTGCGCGGCGAAAACATCCGTTGCGGTCACGGGTGTAGAGGCCGACGCCCAGATATAAAGGATCGGGCAACGCAGAAGCGACGTGATGAACAGGCTGGCCGCGACGGCTTCTGCGCCATATGGCGCGGCAATTGCGAAACCGCCAAGCGTCAGAATCGCTGAGAAAATACCCCAGTGGAACATCTGCTTCGCGCGATCTGTCGTGATGAACAAAAGTCCGGTGAGGTTGGCAATCGGCTGCATAAGCCCGCACAGCCCCAGCCAGAAGAAAATCGGCCCAGCCGCTTCCCACTGCGGACCAAGCAGCCACACCATAAGCCTGTCACTCATGATCGCGGCAACGGCCACACCGGGCGCACTGACAAACATCACCGCGCGCTGGCCAAGGTTGAAGATGCGCCGATACTGTTCCGGATCGTCGCGCAACCGTGCAAGAGCTGGCTGCAAAAGCTTGTTCACCGGCGCGTTGATGTTCTGAACCGGCATCAGCATCAGTTTATAACTGCGATCATACAGGCCAGCGACGGCAGAGCCGTGAAACCGGGCGACGAACACCGTATCGGCATTCCTGACAAGAAACCCCATCAGCGTGGAGCCAGTCAGGTTGGCGCCGAAATTCATGAATGGCCGCGCCGCAGCGATGGACGGCATGCGCGGCCGGAACTTCATTGACAGCCAGAGCATCAAAGTCTGCACCACCTGACCCGATACCGCGCCCAGAAACAGCGCCCAGTAACTTCGCAAAGTCAGCGCAAGAACAAAGGCCAGGCCATAATTCGTCATCATCCCCGCGATTTCAGCTCTTGCGATCTTGCCAAACTGCATGGAACGCGAAAGCAGCGCCGCATGTTGCAACCCGGCGGCTGTTGCCAGCAAGCCAAACCCGCTGAAAGCGGCGATCTGGCCAGCCCGCTCATCACCGTAAAACTGCGTGACCAGCGGGCTGATCAGAACAAGCAGAACAGCGCCGACCGCACCGATCAGCACATTCGTCCAGAACAGCGCATTGGATTGTTCGGGCCTGATCGTTCGGGCCTGAATGGTCGCCGCGGAAAGCCCCGCTTCCTGCAGGATCGTCATCAGCGTCAGGATCGGCGCGGCCATCGCCATAACGCCAAAATCGTCGGGCGTAAGCAGGCGTGCGATCAGAACGGTTGAAAGCATCGTCAACCCGACACGCAGAACCTGTGTCAGCATCAGCCAACTGCCACCGTTAAGCGCAACCTTGCCCATTCCCATCGGCCGATCCCCGTCCGGGTCGGGATTGACCTGTCCGGGTTTCGTCGGCTCAGGCAAACTCGCTGCTCCGAACCATCGTGGCCAGTATTGGCCGTGCGCCGCCGGGACATGGCCCTCGCGTGACATCTCCCGGCAAGGCTCCGGCCGAATGAACCGGCGCACACGGGCGGGAGATCGCAACTGTCATCGGCATTTGCCCGACGATCCGCGCGATCGGATGCGATGCCCGAAAGCAATCACCGCGCACATCCGCGATACGCTGCCCGGCGGTGAACCGAATTGAGGCGGCGGCGCCCCGACCATTTACGAGACATGCGAATCACCTTCCATCCTTGGTTGGGCACAGAAGAAGTGCTTTGGCCATGCTAGCAATGCTGCATTGCACAATAAACCCTTGTATCCTGCATGACAATGCCGAATACTTCCCGAATCAGGAGTATAACGGCACGGTTTGGCCGTTACCCGATCCGATTTTCTTGCCCGGCTACCCGGTACACTGCTTTCACGGCGGATTTATGAAATGAAAGATCAGACTGCGGCAATCGAACCCGTTTCAGCCCGGCCGGTGGGTACACGCGCAGACAATCCGGGTGGCGAAACCGAGGCCAGGCAGCATTTCCTTGCGTTGGATGGTCTGCGCGGTGTCGCCGCGATTGCTGTGCTGGTGTTCCACCGCAGATGGCTGATCGAAACCATCAGCGTCGATCATGCCTATCTCGCCGTTGACTTCTTCTTCATGCTGAGCGGCTTCGTGATCGCCTTTGCTTATGGGGATCGGCTGGCCTCAAACCGCATGCGCTTCCGGGCGTTCGGACTGATCCGCGCGGTCAGGCTTGCGCCGCTGATCGTGCTGGGTGCGCTGCTCGGCACGCTTGCGCTTGTGATCAGGGCACTGGACGAACACTACATGGGCGGGGTGTTGAAGGCGGTCGCCGCCCTGTTTTTCGCCGTTCTGGCATTGCCCGCCCCGCCATTTCTTGTTCGCCAGCCATTTGCCACCAACCAGCCTTCATGGTCGATCTTTTACGAGATTCTGGCGAATCTGGCTTATGCATTGCTTGCGCGGTTCCTGAACCGCACGGCGTTGATCGGTATCGTCGTCACATCGGGCGCCTGCCTGTTTTACATGGTGGCATTTACCGAGGCCGGACTGGCCGTCGGCTACACTTTCGATACGCTTGCGCACGGCCTGTTGAGAGTGACCTTTCCGTTCTTCGCGGGCGTGCTGATCTTCGATCTCCATCGAACCGGATCGCTGCCATCGCTTGGCATGCCCATGTGGTTTCTGGCGATCGTCCTTCTGGCGATCCTCATCCTGCCCGCGCGTGAGGACGCATGGGAGAAGGTCATCCTGATCGGCGCGGTTTTCGTTGCTTTTCCGCTTATCGTGATGTCAGGCTGCCAGCGTGAGCCGACCGGCATCTGGAAGCCCGCAGCCAGACTGAGTGCTGAACTTTCCTATCCGCTCTACATTCTGCACTACCCGCTGCTTGATCTGCTCCAGCCGATCGCAACGATGATGCCCGGTGGCGGGTTTGGCAAAATTGCCTTCTATCTGGTGGTCATTTCCGCAATTTCTCTGGCGATTGGGCGAATTTTCGATGCGCCATCGCGCGCCCGGCTCAAACGAAAACTGATACAGCGATAGGACGCTTAGCGGGAGGCGCCCCGCGCGCCCTGTCCGCCTTTGCTCAAGGCACCGGACCGAAATGGTCTTCCATCGCCCTGATCTGCAAATCGTTGCGATTGCCAAGCAGGTTGTCGTTATACAAGGCAACTTCCTGCGATCCGGACCAGCTGTATATATCGAACCAGTCGCGCGATCGGCGATGGCCGGTTCCCGCCATTCGGGCCATCCAGAAAAACCAGATGTCATCCCCGTGCGGACACAGTTTCATAAACGCATCCTCATCAAGCACGCCTTTGGCAAACGCGCGTGGAGGATAGAGAATTCCGCCAACGCCGGTGGGAAACAGCCGCGCGTTATGCGCAGTGATCCGTCGCTTGCCCGTGGCCAGCTGCCAGCTGCTGTATGGCTTCATCCGCCCCCCGGCATCGAGGTGTGCGACGTGAACGCGGCTGCCGATCACGCAGCCCGGATCGCTGACCGCCGCCGCGACAAGGCTTTCAAGCCAGTTATCGGGATAAAAAACATCGTCATCCGCGGTAACGAAGCAGGCATCTTCCCACATCGACAGCGCCGGAATCAGCTTTTTGAACGATTTAAGGTCAGCGCACGCACGAATCTCAAGCCCATGCGCCTCAAGATCCCGCACATCGCCGGGCAGTTGTGCGATTTCATCTTCCGCAATCCACAAGACGGTGCGATCGGCCGCCATCGACTGATCCAGCAGGCTGATCAGTGTCTTGCTCAAGCCCGGAAATCTGGGAGTGTACGAAGTCAGCGTCACGATCAGCGGCGCCTTGAAGGGGTGCTTCACCTGCTCTCGCCGCCGGGGGAAGCCGGCAACCGTGCGGCGTGCGCGGTCAGCCAGACTGCTGAGACGGCGCTGTTCCAGAAAGCGGCGAATACGCCAGAGACCACGCAAGGTTTATAGCCTTTTCGGTTACCTTGCCATCTGATCGCACAACCTGCTCGGGCACGTCAACATTCACATTGCAACGCAACATCATTACTGTTTCCTGCGCGCGCACCTGCGCAGAATACATAGAAAACCTCGACGTTTTGTTGCCAGATGAATCATATTGCGTTGCAATATTGGAATCCGCTATGGTCATTGAACGCCGTGAATCGGGTTGGAACGATTTCCAGTCAATCGGGATCGGAAAACGCTCCAAACGGAATATTGACCGGAGCGATGGCAGAGATTGAGATCAGCAAGGCAGTAAAATCAGTTGCCATAAGCGGCGTGGCGGCTTTGGTCGCGTCTGGACTGCTGGTGACGTTATACAGCCTGCTGGCGCTTCCCGGCTCCGGCATGGCGCTGAGCTTCGGCAATCGCTCCGCGCAAGATGTGCCTTTCGCCTCCCCGCTTCAAACTGACGCGGGCAGGCCATCATTAGTCATGCCCACCAGCGGCGCACCCCTGGCCAGAGAGCAGGCCAGGAAACTGAACGCGGCAATCCCGATCGCAAGCGAGGCGACACCGGCTCCCGAGCCGTTCGTGCTGAAATCTTCCGCGCCTGACCTGTGGCGCGCGGTCGATTGTCTGGCCGCCGCCGCCCTGTTCGAGGCAGGCGATACCGAGGTCGGTCAGCGCGCTGTCATTCAGGTGGTTATCAACCGGCTGAAACACCCTGCCTTCCCAAACACCATCTGCGCGGTTGTGTTCCAGGGATCGGATCGCTCCACCGGCTGCCAGTTCACCTTCACCTGCGACGGAGCGCTCAATCGCACGCCGAGCAAGGCCGCGATCCAGCGGGCCCGCGCCGTTGCCATGCAGGCGCTGGCCGGCGCAGTGGACCCGACGGTTGGATATGCCACACATTATCACACGGACTGGGTGTCGCCGTACTGGAGCGCAAGCCTGCTTAAGATCGCGGCCGTCCAGACACATCTGTTTTTCAGATGGAACGGCACATCGGGGCAGCCTGCGGCGTTCAACCGCGCGCACGCCGGACATGAGCCCAATCAGGCAAAACTGTCACGCCTGTTCGAATCGCACAAAGCCATGCCCGACGATGAGAAGCAAGGGGGCGGCGAAACGGCGCTGACATTGCCGGGCAATCATGGCGGCAAGTCCGGCGTTGTTGCGGCATCCGCGTCCGCGTCACCCCTGCGGTTTGAGCCAACCGCAAGGAACGCCAATGTGTTCATGGTATCCTTGCCCGAAGGACTGTCGCCGGACCTCTATCCCGCCGCCGCCAGCAAGGCATGCGGAAACCGGCAGCGGTGTATTTTCATGGCATGGAAAGGCGCGAAGCACCCAACCCAATTACCGGCAAGCACATCCGATCTGCAGACAATGTCTTTCCATTATCTGGTTGATCCATCGGCGGACAAGCCGCGCGCGCGCTGGAATTGTGCGGAGGCGCAAAGACCCGACCGGGATCAATGCCTCAGCCATCAATCGAGGGGCTGAGCGGTGATGGACAGGCCGCCTGTGGTGCCAACAGACGCAGCGCGAACGCCCCTTAGTGTGATTTCCGATCAATCGGGATCGGAAGCCGCGATAAGCCCGCGCGGCGCATAAGCGTTGCTTTTTCGTTCGCGCCAGCTTGAACGGAAAACGCCCTAAGGCCAATCAAAAAGCCGGATTGGAGCATGCGCTTCAACCCGGCTTTTTCACATAGCGCCCTGATGCGGCACAGTCAGACGATCAGGTTGCCTGACTGGATCAGATCATCAAGCGGGCCGATATCCTTAACGTCAATCAGAACCGCCAGCCATTCGAAATTAGCTCCGTTTTCAGCACCATCCAGATCAACTTCGATCCGCGTCCCGGCATGAATTTCGTTGATCCGCACGAAATCATGCACGTCGCTTTGCGTGGGATCAAAACCTGCCAGCAGCGGCGACAAATCCAGCAAATCGCCTTCATCGGCATTGAAGTTTCGGATTGCATCGGCATTTCGAACACCACTTGCGTGGAAGTCCTCATTCATCAGGGAATAGACAAAGGCATCCTTCATTCCGCCTTCACTTTTCAACGTTTCCGATGACGATGTGCTTTGCGTAACAACAACACCTTCACCGTATTGCGTGCCATCATCCGCCGCACCGTCCTTCAATTCCTGATCGGCCGTCAGGATCAGGACGTCGTCTTCAACGGCTTCATCGACCGAACCGAAGTCCGATGTTTTGATCAACACCGCCAGCCATTCGAAGTTCGCCCCGTTTTCCGCGCCATCGAGATCAACTTCGATCCGTGTTCCGGCATGAATTTCGCTGAACCGCACGAAATCGTGAACGTCGTGCTGCTTGGGATCAAATCCCGACAGCAGCGCTGACAAATCCACCTGATCGCCCTCATCCGCGTTGAATTTTCGGATTGCATCGGCATTGCGAACACCGCTTGCATGTAAATCCTCATTCATCACGGAATAGACGAAGACATCCCTGGTTCCGTCCTCACCTTTCAACGTTTCCGACGCCGATGTGCTGATGGTGACGACAACACCTTTATCGTTTTGCATGGCATCGTCATTCACGGGATCTTTCACGCCCTGATCGGCACCGCCATCTTCGGACGCGCCCGGGTCTTTGAAGATACTATCGCCCGACCCGGCATCGGCGCCCTCGTCCGAATCTTCGTCCGGGGTCTCTTCGTGTGGCGGGCTATCTTCGCCGTCCGGGTCGCCATGTCCGGAACCCTCGTTCCCTTCATGGCCCTCACCTTCTTGGTCCTCGTCTTCGTGGCTCTCGTCTTCGTGATCCCCGTCTTCTTGGCCTTCGCCTTCGTGGTCCCCGCCTTCGTGGCCCTCGTCTTCGCGATCCTCATCTTGGTGACCATCGTCCTGGTGTTGGTGGTCCTCCTCGTAGTCCCCCTCGTCACCGAGACTACCATCTTCGTGATCGCCATGTTCATCATGCGGCGGCTTTTCCGAGCCGGCAGGCTCGCCGCCCGCGCCATGATTATGGCCCTCGTGCGCCTTATTATAGGAAAGATCGACATAGCCTACGACGTTATCTTCCAGATCAAGCACATCGCCCGTCTTCACATCGATGCGGGTGATCTCGCCCGAGGGGAGCGCCTTGTTGGGAACTTCGTATTTCGCAAGAACAGCCTCATCGAAACCTTCAAGCTTGACATCGATGATCACGGGCGTGTGTTCTGCCGTGAAGCGATCGGTTATCCAGTAGATCAATTCCATGACCCACTCGCCGTTTTTCTGCGTCGCACCGTGATAGGCAAGCAGCTCTTCGGAAGACAGGATCTCGGTCCGGTCCTTTGACAGCGCCCACGGAATCTCCTCGCCAACCTTGTTGATATTCGCGATCCCGCGCGCTTCGATTGGCTTGTTCGCGGCCTTTTCGGTTCGATTGTTCCATACCGTGGTGCCGATCATATAGCTGCCAAGGCTGTCAGTGATCTCACCATGGATCACGAACCGGCTGTCATCGGGCGTGATCGTATCGTCGAATGCCTGACGCCCGTCGGCCCAGACATAGTCCGGTTTCAGCGTCACAAACGGCTTGTCGATCGGCGTGATATCGTCACCGTCAAGGATCGGATGCTCATGCGTTTCGAACATGTAGGTCTTATCGTAAAATTCAGCATCTATCTCCGTAAGGACATTGCTGAACGTCACGTCGACATACTTGCCTTCATAGTTGTATCCGGCATCGTGAATGCCGTACTCGAAGTTCTCGAAATGCACGTTGACCAGCGTCGTCTGGTCAAGTTTGTTTGGCAAACTCAGGCCGCGTGCGTTGGTGTCCACGCCGATCAGCAGCGTGTCCTTGATCACATAATCGCTGGTGTATTCCTCAAACTTGATCGCCTGTTTGGATATTTCCCAGGCGGTGAAATCGGTAATATCGCTGAGGATATCGCCGGTGATGTGCCGCACGGTGATGATGTGCCGGTGCCCGGAACTCAGCGCCGTATCCACCGCAATCGCGGTGTTCCCGTGGAAACCCACAATCGGATATTCCGATCCGGGAACCTGATCGAGCGTGGAGTATGGATCGAACTGGAGTTCGCTCACGTCATTGAGATCAAAGCTGGTCTGCAGGGCGACGAACTGCCACGCGGTTATCGAATTGGCCGCGATATTATCAACCTGCAGCAATGAGCGCGTTGCCGAAGCAAAGGCATCTCCTGCATGGCCGAAATCGCCCATGCTTTCATCGCGCTCCCAGTTGCGGGGCTGCCCGTCACCATACACGTTGGTGACAAGGTTGCCGACCCACTGGCCGCGCTCGTTGCCATCCTCGGCAACGATACCGGCGCCCTGCACATCGAAAACAACGTTGAAATCGATCGCTGCGGTGGAACTGTGGTGCGTAATGGCCCAGCCGGGGTTGCCGTGAATGGAGTTGCCATAGGCAATTGCCATGGGCGAATCGTTTTCCACCCCGGTTTCGTGGAAGTGCAAAGAATATCGCGACGCGACATTGTCTCCCCCGTCAAGAGCCTTGCCATCCTGATCAAGGGGGATGGATTTATCGGTTCGGCCCAGTTCATCGAATTCGGCATACCGGATATCGGATTCGCCGTTCATCAGCATCACATGGCCGCGCGTGCCATCCGGGTTTTCCGATGTCAGAATGACATTTCGTGTAGTGGCGGCAACATACAGGTCCAGATCGCTGTACCCTTCGGGCGGCGCGTGATTGAACTCAAATGGGCGATCCACTTCGATCAGGCCACTTTCCGAAATGTGCCTGATCGTGCGGATCTCATCCTGGGTCTTGTCACGACCGTCGGTGCCGACAACCAGAATCTGGTCACCGACCTGCCAGTTCGATACGTCTTCGCCGAGCATAATGATGCTCTCCCCGGCAAGAACCGGGTATTTAAGCGTGGTATAAGGGGTCTTGCTCGCGCCGTGAATGTCAACTTCGCCAAGCGAGACGAGGCCGTGGCCAAGCTGCTCCGGGTCAAGCGCGTGATCGATCGGCGCGTCGGTAAACACGATCCGGGCCGTAACGTTCTCGTCCACAGGGTTGTCTTGCGTTCCGACAGACAAATACGAATGCATGCCGGTTACAATTGTTTCTACGTGCAACTCTGTATCAATATCTGTCGCGAAATGCAGTTCGCCTTCAACGCGGACCCCGCTGATCTCGACTGTGCTTTTTACATCGTAATTTACCGATAGGCCGTTGGGAATAAAGACAATAGCGCCTTCCCCAGGGAGAGTTCCGGATTCCCAGGTATTCGGATCTGACCATTTTCCATCCTGCACCGCGACGTGAGTTGCATCGTCAACAGGAATAATATTTAAAACGTTCAAGTGATGTGAATGGTGCGAACCCGAATTCATTCCTGAAGAATCTTCAGTTGCAAAAATGCTCATGAATATTTCCAAATGAATATTTGATAATCTGTGGCGATTATTTTTTCAGATTTGATTTTCGTATGTTCTCGTTAATTATCTGTGGCTCCAATATCGTTAATTGCACCGCAACATTTTCCACGCGCCCGGACGCTCGGAAATCCATAAAGCCGCGAATCCCGACAAAACCTGACGGTCGCTGGATCCGTCCCGGTCGGCTTGTTGAACCAAGCCGCGAAAATGGCAGTATTATTGGTATTGGCGCAGATCTGCGCAGAACTGCATATGTCATGAGCCGTCATGAAATACGGCCAGACCAGCAGCACCATAAAACCTGTGAGATCGGCAATGGTGCTACGCAGCAATTTTGTCGACGGACAGGCAGTGCCTCCAGGCCGGGTATCCTTCAACGCCGTTGCGACCAAGCGTTGGTTATTGGCTATGGAATTAAGACCGGATTACTGCCGATCATTGGGCGAATTGGTGCCATTTCGAAACAACTGGCGTGTTTCTCATGCATATTTATATACTTAGAGCACTTCTCGTTCAATCTGACGCGAACGGAAAAGTAACACTCATGCGCCGCGCGGCGCCTGGCGCGATTTCCGATGGTCAGCCTTTAAATGAGAAGCAGTCCAGTGAAGGACTCTCAGACCCACTGTATCAGCGCCCTGTCTTGCAGAACCGCAGCAAGCTGGATGTCCGAAGCCGACGCATCCCCAAACGCCGCCATGTCCTGCCGCATCAGCATCATCAGCTTTGCCGATGTTGCGTCAGCCTCGGCGGTTTGAACACTGATCGATGATGTCTCTTCCTCGTCCATCGGCTTCAACGTGACAGGCTGGAGTTGCGCACGCTGTCCGGTCGATTGGGCCATCGATGTGCCCACAGGGGAGCCGAAATCGCCCGTGGCGAACCGATCGAACGACGCTGAATCCCCTGACAAGCCGAAGATCGCCAGCGCAGAGTCAGTTCGAAGCGGTGCGGGCGTGCTGTCGAGGTCGTCGGATATGTCCGTTGCCTCGGCCTCACTGTCGGAACCGGGGGGCGTGCCACCCTCGGCATCGAGGGTGGCCGTATCAATGCCGTTAGGCTCGGTCGCATGTAAGACCATGGCCGCCAACGGTGCCACCGGGGTCTGACCATCTGCATCCAGAAAGGCAAAGTCCCCACTGGCAAACTGCAGTGATGATGCGCCCGAATAATTCGCGTTAAATCCGAAACTTACGCTTGCGCCTGCAGATATTTCCTCGCTCCAGTCGACCGGATCGAACTGGATATCGCCGTTCGCGAGCTGGGTGGTTGTCGCCCCCCATACCTGCGTGATCTCAAACGTAATGCCGTCCGGCACATCGAGGACAATGTGCCACTCGTCCACGGTCACCGTACTGACATTGGTTAGGGTCACATTCTGGGTAAGTCCGGACCCCCAATCGTTCGTCGGCTGGATCGTGATCTGGGTGTCGAGCGCATCTGCCAGGTTCAGCGGCGGGTCGCGATCGTAAATGACAAATTCGAATTCGCCTTCGGAATATGGCGCACCATCAACCTGGAGTGTGATCTGGAAGGTCGTCCCTTCTATCAGGTCAGGTTGATAATCCTGCCCGACCGTCGAGATAATTGCGCCGCCGGCATTGCCTGTAAAGCTGGCACCACCATTGAAACTGCCAAGCCATCCGCCAGTGACAGTTCCGGGCCCATCATAGGTTGCGACCATGTCCCAGGCCTTGAGTTCGCCATCGATGATCGCGTCGGCCTGGACCGTGTAACTGAAGGTTACTTCGTACCCACCACCCGAAACCGGATCGTACCAGGAATTGACGCTCGCAAACGCGAACCCGCCCGTGCTTCCGCCGCTGCCGTCGTCGGCTTCGATATTCATCACGAAGTCGTCGGATGCGGACAGACTGCCATCGCTTGCCGAAACGCGAATGTCGAAAGTCGCGTCCGCGTTGGGCGCGCTGCCGGTAAAGCCACCGGTCCCCGCATCGAACACGAGCCAGCCGGGAAGTGCGGAACCATCGGCCAGGGAGGCAGACAAAGTCAGTGTGTCGCCGTCAACGTCGCTGAAAGCGCCTGATGGCACCACGATATCAACGCTGGTTCCGCCGATGACCGTCTGATCGCCCAGCGGCGTCGCCACCACCGGCGCGTCGTTCACCGGATCGATCATCAGAGCGAACGTGTCGGAAACCGATAGTTCGCCGTCGCTGGCGGTCACGGCAATGTCGAGCAAGCCGTTGAAATCCTGCGGCGGCGTACCGGCGAATGTCGTGCCATCGAACACCAGCCAGCCCGGAAGCGCATCGCCGTTCGCCAGCGTCGCGGTCAGCGTCAGCGCATCGCCATCGACGTCGGAGAAACTGCCCGCCGGGATCACAAAGGACAACGCCGTGTCTTCCAGCGAAGTCACATCGGCAAGTGCATTGACAATGACCGGCGCGGTGTTGCCCGGCTCGATCGAAACCAGCACTTCGCGGATCGCCTGTTCGCTGGCGTCGGCGGCGAGGATTTCGAGCTCCACCGTGCCGGTGAAGTCGGCCGGCGGCGTACCACCCAGCGTGCGGCTGACAGGATCCCACGAGAGCCATGCGGGCAGCGCAGCGCCGCCGACGGCACGCACTTCGATCAGCAGCGCATCGCCATCGATGTCGCTGGCAAATCCTTCGGACAGGACTGCCGCAAACGGCTTGTTCCGCAGGCCGCGCAGCACCGGGATCGGCGCGATTTCGGGCGCATCGTTGACCGCATCGACCGCTACATCGACACGCGCGCTTGCGCGCAGGCCATCAGCATCAATCAGTTCGTACTCGAACCAGGCATCGCCGTTGAAATCGGCATCAGGCGTGATCTCGAGCTGGCCAAAGCCGATATCAGCCACAGCAACGCCCACGGAATCGATGATGCGGTTGATTACCAGCACCTCGCCATCGGCATCGCTGTCATTCTCGAACAGCTGGCTGGCGAAGATGACGAGAGGCTCGTCCTCAACCATTGCCAGTGCATCGTTGACGGCGACCGGGGCATCGCCAACCGGCAGCACCTCGATCTCAACGAACGAGGAAATCGGGAAGCCCTGTTCGTTCTCAATCGTGTAGCGCAACTGCACGGTGCCGTTGAAATCCGGCGTCGGGGTGTAGCGATAGTTGCCGTCAGCCTGCAGCTCAGTACCATCCAGGCCGACGAACGAGATCGTCGAGCCGTCGGGGACGGTGTCGTTCGCCAAAAGCGCATCGGGCGCGATGTCGATATAGCCGTCCTCGAGCACTTCGAAACCGTGGTCTGACGAGGCAACGGGCAGCGCATAATCGGGATAGACCAGCAGGGTAACGATGCCGACCGAGGTCGCACCGTGCTCGTCGGTCACGCGATAGCTGAAACCGGCATCGCCGATATAACCGCCATAGGGGGTGAGCACCGCGGTATCGCCCTCGCGGATCACAAAGCCCTGGTCGCCGTCGAACACCTCGACGATCGAGAAGGTATCGCCCTCCACATCGCGGTCGTTGACGATCAGGTCAGCGAAATCGATGGTAACCGGCGTGTCCTGGTCGGTGACGAAAACACCAGCCGGATTGTTACCGGTTTCCGCGCCATCCGGGTTCGCAATCGGCGCGTCGTTAACCGGCGCGACATGGAAGGTGACAGTGCCGGTCGTGCGCGCCCGGCCATCGCCGATGAAGTAGCCGAAACTGATGTCGCCGAACACATTCTCGTCCGGAGTGAACTGCCAGCGGCTGCCGGGCAGTTGCGAAATACGGCCACCCTCGACAACGCGGGCCAGCGATTCGAAACGGATCGCATCGCCATCAGCGTCGCTGTCGTTGGCCAGCAACTCCGCTGTCGTGAACTCAAACGGCGTGTCTTCCAACGTATCGAACTCGTCCAGACCAGCCACCGGGGCGCGGTTGGTCGACGCGACGTTGACCGTCACGCGACCGCTGCTCGAACCGTGGCGATCGTCGGTAACGACATACTCAAACGAAGCCTTGCCGCTGAAATTCGCATCAGGCGTGAAGGTGATCGTGGTGCCGTCGTATTCGACCGTGCCGTGCGCCGCGTTGGCGACATCAACGAAGCGGATCGGATCGCCGTCGACGTCATAGTCGTTGGCCAGCAACGTCGCCGGATCGATCAGCAGCGCCGTGTCCTCGGTCGCCGCGACAGTGTCGTCCACCGCGACCGGCGGATCGGCAACCGGAGCGACGTCGATGGCGATCGCACCGTGCGATGCGCCCTCGCGTCCGTCGCTAACCTGGTACGTCAGGTGATCGAGGCCGGAAAAGGCGTCGTTCGGGGTATAAACCGCAAAGGCGCCATCGTTGCCGTTGACCGCGTGCGAGACGGTAGCCGCGGCGACAGTGCCCGCATCGTCGCGGATGAATTCGATTTCAAGCGTCCCGGCATAGTCGAGCGGAACGTCGCCGGAGACGACACCGGTTGTCGAATCAATCGCCAGCCAGACGGGCAGGATCCCCCCATCGGCCAACGTCGCGCTCCAGACCGCGCCGGGCTCCTGGCCCAGCTCTGCAGGCGGGGCAATCTCGATATGCGCCAGCTCAACCACGATTGCGCCATTCTCTGGCTGGCCGAAGCCCGCCACATGCACGGCATCGCCGTCGCGATCGAAATCGTTTGCGAGCAGGTCCGCGACGGCGAAGCGCAAGGTCTGCCCTTCGATACCGGCCAGCGCGTCGGCGCCCGCGTCGGGACGTTCGCGTGTCGGCTTGATGTCATAGAAGATGCGCGCCGGCGCATCGGACGAACCGCCCTTTTCATCGGCGGCATCGTAATCGAGAACGATCGTGCCGTTGAAGTCGGTCGGCGCAGCAAGGTCGAGCCGCTCATCCGCTGTTGCGACGCCGAGGCCGGACTGACCAATAAGGCGATAGGTCGCATCCACCACTGCCTCGGTCAGGATCGCCATCTGCGGCAGACCGCCGCCCGCCGGAACGTCGACACGCACTGGCAGCGAACCGACCCATGCCGGCGGCGGCGTGCCTTCAAACGTCAGACTGGAGGCATCGAAGCCGAGCCATGCGGGAAGGTCCGCGCCACTCTCGCGCGCCACGTCCAGAACGCCCGCGCCACTCAGGTCCAGCGCGAAGATATCTTGTCCTGCGAACCAGGAATCGCCGGCCAGAACGTCGTTGACCGCTGCCACCTGCGCGGCGATATCACCTGCCGGATCGATGACGAATTCCAGCGTGAAACCGCCACGTGCGGTACCGAAGGTATCGACGGGCAGTGTCTCTTGCGGGATATCAAAGCGAACCTGCAGGCGGGCAGTGTCGGCATCGGCCTCGGGATCGAAGCCGGACTGACTGACGGTGCGCGTCGCCGCGTCGAACGAGAGCCAGTAGGGCAACGGCACTTCGCCGGTAACCGGGTCTTCCTCTGCGAGCGGACGATTGCCGATCAGCGAAGCGGAAACCGTGGCACCCGCGATATCAAACACCGCGATGGCGCTGTCATAGACAACGCCAGCGGAAAGCGCGGCAGGATCGAGACTGAACGTATCGCTGAACTCCAGCGCCGCACCGCCTTGCGGGTCGGGCCGCGAGAAGGTCAGCGTCACGTCTACCGGCGCGGTGGCATCCTGCGGCGGCGTGCCGGTGAAGGACAGCGAGGCGGCATCAAAGGAGAGCCAGGCCGGCAGCGCCGAGCCATCGCCCCCTGTCGCGCTGACGGAAACGTCTGCGCCCAGCGTATCGGCGCCAAAGGCCAGCGACTGGGCATGATCGGCGCGCACCTCGAAGCCGGAGAGCACCGCAGTCTCGGCGCTGTGTCCCGCCTCCAGGGCGGCGGCAGACAGCGAAAGGCGGGTATTGAAGATGCGGCCGTTGGCCGGGTCGGTGAGCCAGACGTCTATTTCAAACGGGCCGGTCTCGCCATTCGGCGCTGTGCCCGAAAGCGTCATGCTCGCCCCGTCGTAGGACATCCAGCCGGGCAGTTCACCGCCATTGGCAAGGCGCGCGGTGGTCTCGAAACCCGCGGAAAGGAAGCGGTGATCGACCACCCCAAGCACGGAGGCGCGCTCGAAGAAGATGACGTCGCCATCGGGCTCGATATCGTTGCCGAAGGTTTCGGCCGGGATGATGAACAGTGGCCCGTCTTCTAGGCCGGAAACGAAATCGTCACGCAGGATCGGTCCGGAATTTCGCGGCAACACGGTGATCAAGACATAGGCGGTCGATGTCGCGCCGGAGGGATCGCTGATCGTGTATTCAAAGCCGGCGGAGCCGTTGTAGTCTGCCGTCGGGCGGAACTCGATGGTGCCATCGGCCAGCACCTGGACCTTGCCGCCATCGGCAAAGCGCTCCACGCTCTCGAAAGTGAGCGTGTCGCCATTAGGGTCGGTATCGTTGGCGAGCAACGTCGCCGGATCGATCAGCAGGGTCTGATCTTCCAACGTGCGCAAGCCGGTGTCAGCGTGCGCCGTAGGCGGATCATTGAGCGGGCGCACCCAGAGACGATAGGTCAGTGTCGAGGCAGCGCCGCGCTCATCGATAACATTGAAATCAAGGCCTGCGCTGCCCAGCGAAGCCGGCGTGAAAGTGATTGTCCCGGCAGCCTCGTCGAAAGCAACCGAGCCGTTACTCGCCGGGTTCTCGTCGGCGCCGCCGTGCAGCCCCATGAAAGTGATCGCATCGCCTTCGATATCATGGGTATAAGCCAGCAACTGATCGACGGTGATCGTCGCTTGGGTGCCGAGACGGATGGTGCGGGTGTCGTCATCGGCGCGCGGAGCGTCGTTTACAGGCGTGAAGTAAAGCTCGACCGTCGCGGTCGATGTTGCCCCGTCGGCGTCGGCCAGGGTGTAAACGAAGCCCGCCGTGCCAAAGTAGTCCGGGCGCGGCTTGAGCGTGACATAGTCCCCGCCGACAGAGCCTGTGACGTTGGTGCCATAAAAGGAATAGTCGCGGTGACGATAGGGTTCGATCAAATCGCCGGTGTCGCTTTTCAGCGGTGCGATGGCAACGATGTGCAGACCTTCGGCATTGGCATCGCCATCGACATCAAAATCGTTGGCAAGCAACTGATCGATACGGATGCGCAGGATCTCGTCCTCGACCCCGGTCTGCAAAGGATCGTCGACAGCGGTCGGTGCATCGTGGACCGGTGAGAGGTTGACCTCCACCCGCGCGGTGGATTCGCGGCCGTTATTGTCACCCACGGTGTAGTAGAAATAGGCATCGCCGTTGAAATCAGGCGCACCGAGGAATTCGATCATACCATCCTGGTTGACCGAGACGGTGCCGTCGGTCGGCTGATCGACGCCCAGGAAAGTGAGAGTCAGCGCCGGATCGGTAGTATCATTGGCGATCAGCTCGGCCGGATCGATAAGGATCGGCTCATCTTCGACCGCAAAGCGCACGATGTCGTCGGCGGCGTTAAAACGCCCGAGGCCCTGCAACACGTCAAGCTGCGCACGATCCCAGACAGTGCCGTCGGCGAAGACGACTTCCTCGATGCCGGTCTCATTACCCAGGAAGTGGTCCTGCACACGCAAGGTGTCGATCAGGAAGCCGTCAAGCCGTTCGAATTCGAGCAGCAGGTCGTCGCCCTCGCGAATGACCGACACGTCCTTGCGCGCTGCGGGAGCGGTGATCGCGATACGGTCGATGTCGCTGGCCGCGCCCTGCTCGATGACAAGATCCTCGCCATCGTCAAAGCCGAACAGGTAGGTATCCGATCCCGCGCCGCCCGATACGGAGTCATTGCCGCGCAGGCCCTCGAAGATCTCATCGCCCGCACCGCCGGAAAGCTGGTCGTTCCAGGCAGACCTTTCAGCGGCGCAGGCTGAGATCGCCAAGCTGGAGCGTACGTTGCCGCTTGTGGACCAGCAGATCTCCGCGCGCGAGGAGCTGGTCGAACGCGGATTCTATTCGAAGCTCAGGCTGCTCGAATACCAGCAGTTGCGCGTCGAGCATGTCCAGAACCTTGAGGTGCAGCGCGCCAGCGCCCGCCGCGCCCGGGCGATGATCGGCGAGATCGACGCTCAGCTCCGGCAATTGCGCGGCACTTTCGGGCGCACCGCCGTCAGCGGACTGGTCGAGGGGCAGGACCGCAGCCGCGTCGGCCGCGAGGAAGTGACCAAGTCAACCCGCCGTCGTGAGTACCAGCAGCTTAAGGCACCTGTTTCCGGCACTGTCCAGCAGCTTGCGATCAGCACTGTCGGTGGTGTTGTCGAACCCGCTCAGCCATTGATGGTTGTGGTACCCGACGACGCGCAACCGGTAGTTGAGGCGCATGTGCTTAACCGCGACATCGGCTTCGTGCGGGTCGGCCAGCCGGTGCGTGTCAAGCTCGAAGCCTATCCCTTCACCGACTACGGCATCGTCCCCGGCGTGGTCGAGACGATCAGTCGCGACGCAATAGATATGTCGCAGCCTGGCCAGCAGGCGCGGCGTGACGAACAGGGCCGCCCCATCCAGCAAGGCCTCGTTTATGCTGCGCGTATTCGCCTCCTGAAACGTACGATCATGGTAGGCAGCAAGGTGCAGCGGATCGGGCCGGGGCTCGCGGTGCAAGCGGAGATCGTCACCGGCCGCCGTCGGATCATCTCCTATCTGCTCTCGCCCCTCGCCAAGACCCTGGATGAGGCGGGGCGAGAACGTTGACTTGCCTCAACCGGCAACGTCCTCCGCTTTCGCCTCTTCCCCCGCACCGTCGCGCTTCAGGCCGAGATTCTCCAGCGTTTCGGCGTCGACCAGCCGCGCGATGATCGGGTGCAGCCGCAGCGAACCTTCCTTCACCACCTGCCGGAAATTGGCGATCACCGAGGCGGCAGACTTCGCATCGGGCGCGATCACGTCGATCAGCCAGTTGATCTGGCCCGAGTTCCAGTCATCCGCCTTCAGCCGCAGCGGCCAGGTGCCGCCCTTGATCTGGTCGCGGATGCGTGCGTCGCATTCTTCCGAGACCGAAGCCCAGATCGCCACCCCGGCGATATCCTCGGCCACCGGCTGATCCGAGGCACGCTGCGCAATCGCCACCCGGTCGCGCATCAGCGGTTCGAGCACGAGGTGCTGCAAGTCGGCCAGTGTCTGGTGGCGATAGCGTGGCATCATCATCATCGCCATCGCCACCTTGCCAAAGCTTTCGCGCACATGGCTGCGCAGCGAGGCGATCTTCGCCGCAACCTCGGGATCGAGCTGTTGCGGGAGCGTGCTGTTGGCCCCGGCCGCCGTCTTCGTGCCGTTCGTGTTGTCGCTCATGTCATGGCTCCCCGTAGTTTGTCCCGAATAACCGAGCGCTCTACTTGGCGGCCGCGCCAAGTCAACATGGTGGGCGTGACATGTTCCCAAAAGGAAATGTACTGTCGCAACGTTATTGTGCGGTGCGGGATTGCATGCTGCGAATAGCCTGCCAGAGTAGGCTCCGGGAATGCAGGTCGAGGAGGGAATGGTAGCGTGAGACGATTTGGGAAACGGAGTTTGGTATTATGTCCCGGGAATTTGAAGCCCCGAGCTATGCGACGGTGGCCGACGTGCTCGCAGCGCGCATGCGGCGGGGACCCCGGATCAGGGTCCGGGGCAGGCCGAGTGGCGCGTCGAAGAGATCGGGTTCAACCCGCTTGCCGAACTGCCGGTTGAGCGCATCGGCGTGCGCTTCACCGATGGCGTGGTGGTGGACTACACGGTCGAGGTGACGGACCAGGACGGCACGTTCCTCGTCTGGGCCCGCAATTTCGGCCGTGCGCTGCAGCTGGAGTGGACGACTGTCCTGAACCTAGTCGAAGGGACCGGTGGCGGCCGCCGCGCGGCGGCGGCCAATGATAACGAGAGCGTATGGCGCGAAGCGCCATTCTGCTTTGCGATGGAGCTCGCGCGATGCCAAATCTGAACCTTGAGACTCTTTGGTATGAGCGTGAGCGCCAGCAGTTGCTCCGCGATTATGAGGCGATCCATGGAAGCACCGCCGGTCGCATAATTCCGCATGACTTGCCACGCCCGAAGCTAAGCGATGTCTTGCGTTGTGCGCGGCTTGCCAAGGCGGAGCCGCAAATCTGGGAAGCGGCGCAAAGGGAAGCGTTTCTCACCGACGAGCAGTATGAGAATAACGAAGGCATTATTCTGCGTTTGATGAGTCCGTTCATCGATTGGTTCCGCCTCAAGAGCGGTCTATACGATCACAAATCCGCCCCTTTTCATCGCATCAACCCTGCATTGCGTGTATGGGCGCGGCCCGATTTTGACGGCAATGAAGTTGCGTCGTTACGCCTTTTGCTGTCGGAGAAGTATTTTTCCGATCAATATGTAGACGATCTTGCAGTTGACGTACCACAGCAAGGAGGTGCGGCATGATATTCGCCAACCACAATAGTGCCAATTGTCATTGCGCCAAATGGGCGGTCAGGTACTATTAACCGGGCCGAGAGGGTTTCGCGGATGACGAGCATGAGACTGATGGCGTTGGTGGCAGCGGCGCTGGCGTTGGCGGGATGCGGCGGCGGGGGGGCTCCGGTCAGTGCGGGCGTCGAGGTTCCGGCTGCGGTGCAGGCGATGATGGCGGCTGAGTTCCCGGCAGACGGCGAAATCCATGTGCAGAGCCGTGGGAAGATCGTGATCGAGCCGGAAACGCCCACCTGCTATTTTGAGAATGGGTTCATAGTCGAGCCCCAGAGTCTCTTCGACGCGCTGGGTCAGGTGAAGTCGCTGAGTACGGGGGCGTCGAGATTACAGCCAGCGACAAGAGATAGTCAGTGTGAATTCCAGGCCGATACGGTGCTGATATGGGGGCGTGAGTCCGCCAACCGCAATGGCGAGCCGTACAAGCTGGTTCTTGCGGTGTGGCAGGGCGATCCGGCCAAGGACGGCGCGGTGTGGGTTGGCGGTGTGGAGCGAAGTCGTGAGACGTACCTGCCTTGCAAGTCATGTTTTGGTGAATTTGTGAATGGTGAGTTTAGGGGCACTGATGAAGAAGAGCCTGTTAGATCATCGAAGAGGCAGGATGTTGCGATGCTGGGTAACTCATTTGTAAATCATATTGCCCCGAGTGCGTTGCGGATCGGTGAGGTGAAGCCATGACTGCCGATATTCAGGACCGCGACGGAGCTCCACTGGTGCTGGCCAAGATCGTTACATCCCTCCCATGGCTAGGCGGCGTGGACCATTGAGATCATCAAGCGATCCGATGAAGCGCAGGGCTTCGAAGTCTTGCCAAGCCGCTGCGCGGTCGAGAGAACATTCGCCTGGTCAGGCCGGAACCGCCGCCTCGCCAAAGACTTCGAGAGCACGATCGCGTCAGCCCGACGCTGGCTCTTCGCTGCGCCCGTGCAGATGCTCACACGACGGACGCAAGCCTATGAATTTATGCGCGATACTTTCGGGTCAGGCTCTGAGGGATGCATGCGCCTCTATCGGCATCACCATTTACCCGGCAACCGCACCGCTAATAAAGCGTGCGCACTTTCCCGCCGTCGAGCACCAGCATCTGGCCGGTCATGAATCCGGCGAGATCAGAACACAGATAGGCGCAAAGCGCCGCGACCTCTTCGGGTTGTCCGCCCCTGCCCACTGGCACCGTGTCCAGACGCGATTGCAACAGTTCGTCGAATGAAAGACCCAGACTTTCCGCCTGCCCCCGCACGGTCTTGCGCAGCGAGTTTTCATCGCCCCCGTCGATCAGGCCGGTGCCGATGGTGTTCACCGTAATGCCGCAATCGCCCAGTTCCACCGAAAGCGATTTGGACAGGCCAAGCGCGGCCGGGCGCATGACATTATGGATGACCATCGGCATTTCGCGGTGCGGCTCTTTGGCAGCGATAGAGCCAAGCGTTACAAGCCGCCCCCAGCCGCCGTTCCGCATGTCTTGCGCAACTTCTCTGACAACCCAGACGAAGCCCATGACCTGACTGACAAAGCCATCGCAAAACTCCTGATCGGTCGCGTGTTCAAACGCCGTGTCAGCCGGGCCGCCATTGTTGTAAATCACGATCTCGGGCGCGCCAAGCGCGCTGCGCACTTGCGCCACCATCGCCTGAATTGAAGACTTGCTGGTCACATCGCAAGCCAGCGGCGTGGCATTGCCGCCCCGCTGCCTGATTTGCTCAGCCACTCCCTCAACACTGTCTATCGTCCGGGCAAGCGCGACAACCTGGGCGCCTTCATCGCCAAGCCTTTGTGCCACGGCCTTGCCCAGTCCGCGGCTGGCCCCGAAAACGATGGCCAGCCGGCCTGCGATACCAAGGTCCATCCGCGCGCCTCTCAGTGCGGAACGGAATGGGACTTATAGAGGCGGGATTTGAATTTCCATTCGCCATCCACCTTCTGATATTCGTCTTCATAAACGCCGATCGAGACCGTCCTGTAGCCTTCCGAGCCATAGCGGATTTCGGCATAGATATAGCCTTTGGCCCGGCCATCTCCGAGCATCACGATGTGATGATTGTGAACGAAAGGCCAGGGATCGGCATCGGCGATGCTTTTGGAATAAAGCGCGTGCAGCGCGTCCCTGCCTTCAGCCTGTCCGCCAAGATCGTCCGCAAGCGTCAATTTTCCGTCAGTCGTGAACAGATCCACGATGGCATCGGTATCTTTTTGATGGACATGATAGCAATATTCGATCGGGAGGTTCCTGATCGCTTCCCGGTCCAGCATTTCGGCCATTTCATTGTGCAGAACCTGCATTTCAGAATCCCTTGTTTGTGATGATGCAGCCTCCGAAGCGACAGCGAAGCCATGCGTGAATGAAAATGCGGCTGACAGAAGAATGAACTTTTTCCATAATTTCATAGTGCTCACCTCAACCGTCAGAACTTGAACGAAACTTGCGCCATAACCGATCTTGGCCGGATGAGATTGCCGGTGTAATCGGCTCGGCCACCCTCGATCGCGGTTCCCGTGCGGCTCCCGGTTCCGGTGAGCGACGCGCTGGCTGATTCGACAGCGCGATAAACGTTGGTGAGATTGCGCCCGATAATGGCGAATTCCCATTGTTCGTCGGCACTGAAGAGGCGAACCGATCCGTTCAGCAGCCAGTATGAATCCTGCTCAACCAGCGGATCGCGTTCGGGAAGGGGATTGTAGGCACCCTCGTACTTGGTGTCGGCCGCAAATCCCAGCATTAGCCCATCGGACAGCGGCACTTCGTAGTTCGCACCGAATGTCATTGACCACGGCGCGCTGTTGGTCAGCCGCTGTCCACTCAGGTCCTGGGAGGTGAACTGCCCGCTGGTCGCGTCCTGAAGGAGGTTGCAGCCCTCGGCGATCGTCTGGCCGGTGAAACAGGGCGATATGAAGTTGAGATACTTGGCGTCGGTATAGTTTACCGACGTGCTCAGGTGCAGGCCGGGAATCGAACGGGGAGCCAAAGTCGCATCGAACTCAACCCCCTTGACCCGGGCGGCAGCGGCATTTTGTATCCTGATAACTGCGACCAGCCCCGTATTGTCGATGCTGGTGACCTGCAAATCGCTGTACTTGTAGTTGTAGGCGGCGAGCGCCAACCGCAGGCTGCGATCCAGAAATTCGCCTTTCGCGCCAACCTCGAAGCCGCGCACGCGTTCCTGATCGAAGCTCGTATCGTCGATTGGTGCCGGCGCCCCGTTGTTGTAACGCGGGTTGAAACCGCCGGACTTGAAGCCTTCCTTAAAGGACGCATAGATCGTTGCGCTGTTGCTCGGGCGATAGGTCAGCGTCAGTTCGGGTGAAATATCGTTGAACGTGCGCTTGGGCACGGCGGTTGGAAACGCAACACCCCCCGCATTGACATCGAACGTCCGGCGTTCCGAGGAATACCGCGCGCCCCCTGAGAGTTCGACCGTGTCGGTTACGTTCCAGATCGCCTGTCCGAATAGCGAATATGCCGTCGTCCCGATGTCCTGATCGTAGCGCGGCCGACCGCCCGGCGAATTGTAATTGAATACGCGTAGGTTGGCATCCTGGAAGAAACCGCCAACCAGGAAGTTCACCGGTGAATTGCTGAAACTGGTCGCAAGGCGCAGTTCCTGCGTAAAGCTGTGATCCTTGGTATTGGTGTTGAACACGATCAACGGAAGGAACGCCGGGTTCCATGTATAGTTGTCTATGAAGTTGTCTTTGGTGGTCTCATACCCCGTAACCGACGTAAGCTTGATTTCTGGCGACAGATCGAGGTTCATCTCAAGCGATGTCAGGAAAATCTTCGTTGATGCAAGATCGTTTGGCGTTGATCTTCCGGGAGCCAGCGCCGCAACGTCGGCGGGCAAGGTGCCGTGGGTGAAATGCTTGTTTGGCTTGCAATCGTCGATAGCCAGAAGCGGCGTGAGATCGGGGTTTCCGCCAAGCAGGAATACCGTCGTACCAACCTGTGAAGCGCCATAGGGGCAGACGATCTTCTGCTTGATATCAGAAATATTATCCTGCTGCTGCTCGGAGTAGGACACTTTCAGCCGCGCATCGAAACTGTCGGTCGGTTCGAATTTCAGCGTCCCCCTGGCGAAGAACGATTTGCGGCGCGGGGCGCGGTCAGGTCCGGTTGAAAATGCCGTTCCCGGCTGGATCGCGTTGATCGCGTCGGCAACCAACGGCGCATCGTTGATGAAAAACCCTCTCATCTTGCTGCCATGCACAAATACCCGCGCGCCCACAGTGTCTGACAGCGGACCGGAGGCGGCAAACTGGCCTGCATATTCACGGGCATTGAATTCGTAGCTGGCCCGGCCGGAAACCTCCAGTTCATCGGTTGGATCGGCGGTTTTGATCGAGATGATGCCGGCGGGGCTGTTCTTGCCGAAGAACAGCGCCTGAGGCCCCCGCAACACCTGAACCTGCTCCGCATCATAGAGACCAAGCCGCAGGATGATGCCGCGACTGAACTGGACGCCATCGACATTGATACTGACGCCCTGATCGAGTCCGGCGGAGATCCCTCCGGTCGTGCCGACACCGCGAATATAGATCGAGCCGCCCGATCCGCTGGTCGCTTCGGATGTCTTGAGCGTGGGAAGCGCACTGGAAAGCGACCGGAAATCGTTGATGCCCGAACGCTCAAGATCCTTCCTGGTAACGGCGGTAATTGCCACGGGGACCGAGGTCAGTGTTTCCTCCCGTCGCCGCGCGGTGACTATGATTTCGTCCGACAATATCGTCGAATCAGGCGATGGCCGGGCACGGTCCATCGTTTGGGCACTGGCGATAGAATGCAAACCGAACACGCTTGTACCAAGCGCAAGAGCCAAACACATCCTTGGTTTGGTTTTCACCATTATTGCCTCCCAAGATCGCTTGCGTTCTTCAATGCAGAACCGATCAAAGTGCGCCGCCAAACGCTGCACGAAATGCGTGCAGCCCCGAGCCTTCACAAACACGGATACAGGGCGAGAACGCTGATCTTCCATCGTCCTTTTTGCAGCAAACTCCGCAGAAACGCAGACTCTGCAAGAATGTGGCAGTTCGACAGGGGTCGCATCACGATCGACCGACGATAGCCCTCATGGGGTTTGCTGTTCGCAAACAGGCACTGCAAGACAATCTGGACCGGCTGTTCGTCGCAAGATCTGGAATCGCACTTGAATGGACTCGCATCAAGCCACGGCAAGACGTCCACCGTCGACCGGTATGGTCACGCCATGGATGAAATCGCTTTCGTCGCTCACCAGAAACAGGGCTGCATTGGCAACGTCTTCGGGCGTGCCCACTCGCCCGGCCGGGCGGTTCGCGGCCTTGTCGGCAAGCATGGGATCGGCCATGAAATCCGATACCATGGGCGTGTCGATCATCCCCGGTGCAATCCCCACCGAACGAATGCCCTGGCGCCCGTATTCCGCAGTCAGCTGGCGTGTGAAGCCCACAACACCGTGTTTGGCGGACGTATAGGCAATTCCCCCCATCCCGCCCCGGAATGACGCGCCCGAACCGATGTTGAGCACCACTCCGCCACCTGCGGCAATCATGTGTGGCAAAACGGCCCTGGTGACGATGAACATGCCCGAGAGGTTCACCGAAAGAACCCGCTCCCAGCTTTCCGGCGACGTATCGAGCACGTTTGACTGCCCATCCATCATCCCGGCTGTGTTGCTCAGAATATCGATGCCGCCCATCTGCCGGACGGCCTCTTCCACACACGCATCAACCGCTTCGCGATTGGCGACATCAAAACCGGCCGCAAACGCACGGCCGCCGCTCCGGCCAATGTCTTCGGCCACAGCCCGCGCCGCATCACCATCGAGATCGCCAACAACAACCGTCGCACCTTCTGCTGCAAAGCGCATTGCCTGCGCCCGCCCGATGCCCGATGCCCCGCCAGTGATGAGCGCCGCCTTGCCTGCCAGTCTTCCCATGTGTTTTTGCTTTCAGTTCCAAACATGAACGCCCGGCGGTGAGAGCCGGCAAACGCCCCTGCACATTATTCGATAACCGGAAGTTCAGATAGCGGTGAATTGCGGGAAGCCTTCCCGGAACAGTCAACGCACGCTCAGTCCCATTCCAGTTCCAGCCGCTTAAGCGCCATGACCGTTCCGGCGCGCATTTCTAGCTTCGCGTCGGGGTCTGCCAGTCTGAAATGGCCGATCCGCTCAAACCAGATCCGATAGAAAATGCGCAGCTCCAGCCGCGCCAGATGAATGCCAAGGCACACATGAATGCCATTGCCGAACCCGCCATGACGCGGCACGCCGCGATCGACCGAAACATCGTGCGGACATGTGTTCCTGGCTTCCTCCCATCCGGGCATCATCGTCGGGATCAACACCGCATCGCCTTTTCGGATGCTGACACCCAGAACATCAATGTCATAATTTGCATAGCGGCGGGTGTTGACCACAGTGTAGCGGCGCAACAGCTCGTCAGGCAAAGTCTTGATACAGCCGGGATCGTCCAGAATGCGCTGTCGCAGCGGGGCATCTTTGGCAAGATGGAGCATGCCAAAAGACAACCCGTTCGCCACGGTATCAAGACCCGCAACGAACATCGTGAATGCGATTGATTTCAGCTCATCCTCGTCAAGCGGGCGCGGCCCGTTCTCGTCATCAAGCGTGGCGGCAAGTATTTTGCTGATCAGATCATCGCGCGGATCAGCCCGCCTCACCTCGATCAGGTCCGCCAGATAACCATTGATCTCATCTGCTGCCTGCGCGCGCGCTTCCATATCGATGATCGAATTGAAATAGCGCACCACCACTTCGCGGAAAACCTCGAACTTTTCCATCGGCAGGCCCATCAGTTCCATGAAGATGGAAACCGGCAGCCGCGCACTGATCGCATCGACGAACTCACAGCGCTTTTCTGCGATGATGCGATCTATCAGGTGGTTGGTCCATTCGACGATCTTGGCTTCAAGCGGGCGGATCGCAGCGGGCTCAAAAAACGGGCGCAGCAATTTGCGATAACGGCCATGTTCGGGCGGATCGGACGTTACCGGGATAACAACGGGCGTATATGTCGTTGCCGGAATCGTAACAAAGCGGCTGGTGAACCCATCGGGATTGAGCAGTATCTCATTCACCGCATCGCCCGAATTCGCCACCCAGTGACCGCCATTGGCTGGGGTCCAGAACAAGGGCGGCGCCGATTGCTTGAGTGTCCAGTATCCATCGTGAACGCTCTTCGAGAAGGTATCGTCGCTCACATAATCGAACGCGTAAACCGGCTCGCGCACTGCCTGCGAATCTGTCACCTGCATGGCTGGTTCGCGAAATACCGGTTCACCAGACGATATCCCAAACTTTCGCCGATTCTTGCAGACATTTCCCCTCCAAGCAGCAGACAGCTGACCGTTACCCGCATGATATTTCATCAATCAATAGAACATGATTGTAGAACAATCAAGCGAGCCTTAGTGCAAGGGGACATAATCCTCGGCCTGATCAGGACATGCCATGGCTGTACCGCCCTTATAACTTCTGTGCTGATAGTCGCGTGAGAAAGTCTTCACTATGCCACGCCGAAAGCCTATGTCTCATTGTTCCAGAAATAGCGTTCAAACGACCAAAATTTCCCCGGCCTGCACGATATACAGGAATATTTCTCCATGGATGCAATCGACCGTCGAATTCTTGCCACGCTGCAGGCACAGCCGGAACTTGCCATTGCGGACATCGCAGAGGCGGTGGGCCTTTCCGCCACACCCTGCTGGCGGCGGCTGAAACGGCTTGAACGGGATGGCATAATCGCGGGCAAAGCGATCCTGCTCGATGCCAAAGCGCTGGGCCTGACAGTCAACGTGTTCGCGGAAATCCGCCTGCGCCAGCATGATGAGGAAACGCTGTTGGCGCTTGAAGATGCAGTGCGCAATCTGCCGGAAATCGTCGAGTGCTTTTCAGTCAGCGGAGATGCCGATTTTCTGATGCGCATTCTGGTTGAAAGTATCGACGCTTATGAACGCTTTCTCAAAACCGTGCTGCTGCACCTGCCCGGCGTTTCTGCGGTCAATTCCCGTTTTGCGCTGGGCTGCGTCAAACTGACAAGCGCGGTGCCGATACCCGATGCCGCCACTGGCGACAGGGTATCGGCAAAATAACAGTACTGAACCGGAGCACCCGGCGGACAACCCCGGAAGCATCCCGGAGGCACCCCGACATGCCCGGCCATGCACGCAATCAGGCGGTTCCGCCTTCGCGCCGGTGCGGGAAATAGCCGGTCGCGAACATATCCTGACCGGCCATCCGGTATATCCGCCTGCGCGCCGTATCAATCGCCCACCATTCGATGGTTTCGGTCTGGCTGCCTTCAGGCCATGCGTCGGTATTCACGCTCATCAGATAGCTGCGCGAATCCGCTTTCCAGCCGGTCGTGTTGTCTGGATCGGCGGCCTGCATCTTTTCAAGAATCTGCTTGATATAGAACACGTCTGTCCCGTCCCATTTGCGCAGATCCACGCCAAGCTGCGGCACATCGGCAGGCGTCAACGTATCCAGGCCCTCGGGCAGGCCCGGCGGCTTGTTGCGGATTTCCACCGTGTTCTTGAGCACGCCAATACCCTCGATCTCAAACTCGTAGTCATCGCCCGGGCTCATCACACCATCGGGAATACCTTCATAGCCCGGCGTTCCGGTAAAGAATATGTCTCCGGGGCTGAGCGCGGTGCGCCAGCTTAGCTCGCGCAGCAGTTCATTGAGACCAAGCTTCATATCTCCGCTGCGGCCCGACGTGGTGACAACGCCGTTGGTTCGCGTGATCATCGCCAGATCGGGCTGTTCATCGCCAAATTCATCGCGGGTGACGATCCACGGGCCAACCGACGAAGCCTGATATCCGCATTTGCTTCCGGTCCAGTCGAAAGAAACATAGCTGGGCCGCTGGCCGCGCAGGCAGCCATCGTTGAAGATGGTGTAGCCCAGAAGGTGCTTGATGCCCTCGTCCGTCGGCTCGTCCATGCCCATGCCGATGATCACGCCCAGCTCGATCTCATAGCGATACTCGCACTTGGGCTGTTCTTCGATAATCTGCGGGAACCGAAGCGTATCATCCATGCCGGCAATCGCGGTGGTGGATTTGAATTCGAAGCAGGTGTCGGCCCCTTCAGGCGGAATTGCCCATGATGCATAATTGATGCCGGTGCCGATGATTTCCGATCCCGGAATGATCGGCGGAAGCAACTTCACATCGGCCAGTTTGCGGTCGGCACCTTCCAGATCGATAACTTTTGATCCCTTGGCCGTGACTTCAGGCGCCCAATCCTCAAACGCCCCGC
Organism: uncultured Sphingomonadaceae bacterium; assembly: GCA_947258815.1. Taxonomy (GTDB): domain Bacteria; phylum Pseudomonadota; class Alphaproteobacteria; order Sphingomonadales; family Sphingomonadaceae; genus Novosphingobium. The sequence goes on along the minus strand of CAMYJW010000015.1, from coordinate 77,686 downwards.
CGATCTTGCGGATGGATTCGGAAACCGGATCAACCGCGCCCCAGTGCGTTTCGCCGTCGAGCGAATAACATGCGAGCTTCATTTCAGCACCTCATCGGAAACCGGATGCGGATATATCTGGGGTGCCCGGTGCGCACCCAGCGGGCGTTGAGAGGGACTGATCGAATAAGGATCGTTGCCTTCCACCTGATTGCGAAGAACGCCGATCCCTTCGATCTCGGCCTCTGCCTTGTCGAGCGGATCGTAAACACCGTCCTGCACGCCGACATATCCGCAGGTGCCCGTTTCCACCACATCGCCGCACACCAGCCGCGAGCGGTAATCGACCTCGTGAAGCAAGCGATTCATATCCCAGATCATATTGCCGGTGCGGCCCTTCTGGCGCACTTCGCCGTTTATTTTCAGCGTCATCTGCAAATCGGGGTGGCTATCGCCGCCCAGTTCGTCACGCGTGACGATCCATGGCCCGATTGCCGATGACTTGCGCGCCGAACTGCGCCCCAGAATATCCGCGCCCACGCATGTCACCCGGTTGTTGCGCAGCGCGCCGCTGTTGCCGATGGTATAACCCAGAACGTCCGAAATGCCGTTTTTGGGATCGGCAAGACCATGGCTGCCGATCATCGCCACCAGTTCGATCTCATAAACGAAATAGGCCTGTGGCTGGATCGTAATAAGCTTGGGAAACATGATCGTTTCATCGGGCCCGACGATCGCGGTGCGCGATTTGAAGAACACCGATGCATCGGTGTCCTCAGGCTTGGGCCAGTTGGGGTAATTCAGCCCCAGCCAATAGATATGCGCAGGCCTGTGCAGCGGCGCGAGGAGCTTGACGGCATCAACGTCGATCGTGCGATCATCGAATTTGAGCACACCGGGCCCATTGGCGGTTACTTCGGGCGCCCACTCCGCAAACGGATCGGGGATACGCCTTATCGTGCCGACATCGGGATCGATCTCGCCCCAGTGCTCGCCGTTCGCATCGCGGAATTTCGCCAGCTTCATTGTGTTTCCTTGTTCAAATTCGATGTGACAGATTTACCGCCACTGGCCCCGGACGCCGCAAGAAGATCAGGCGGCCAACCCGCATTGCACCGCACGGTGCGCGGCAGTTATCAGCCAGCCATTGCCGGTTTGGCCAGCTGCGAATTTGCAGCGCAAATCTAAAACATGCAGCTTCGCAGCACGCGCAATGTGGCGTTATTCCCGATCCTCGGCATCAGCCTGACCAACCACGATGCGACGCAAAGGACACCGGGAACAGATGGCAAGATCGAACCGCGAAGTTGTCGAAGATTTCATCATGACAAGCCGCACCGTCAGCCTGACCGCCGCGCTTGAAAAGCATGCGAGCGATGATTTGATATGGTGGATACCGGGCACGGGCGAAGTTCAGGATTGCATCGTCGCGCTTTCAAAGATCATGCGATCACACTTCGTTCCGGGGGCCGCCAGCATCGAAATTCATGCCATAACCTGTCAGGATGATCGCGTGGCCATCGATTCCGAAGCACGCATCCCGCTGAAAGACGGCCGGGTGTTTCACAACCATTATCACAACCTCTATCGCCTGCGCGACGGCAAGATCATCCAGATCCGCGAGCATCACAACTCTGCCCATGCCAATCCGATATGGGAACCGATCTTCGCCGCCGAACTGCCCGAAACATAAGGCTTGTCGCCTCTCAGGATCGGTGGTCCGAAAACGGTTGGAGGTTTCCTGCTGCGCCCTTCCGGGCCTGTCGCGGCCTACTGGTCGTGCGGATTGAAGCTGAGCGCTGTCTGCTGAAAGGCTTCGAGACGCGCGTCGAACACGGCATCGCGCACCACCGGTTCGCGCCCGTCAAAGCCCTTGCCCTGCTCCCTGGCACCCAGCAGGATGGCGCAGTTAAACGCGGTTCGCCACATCGCATCGCTTACCCCTGCGGGCGGCTCGCTGTGATTGCACGCGATTGCCGTATTCTCCGCAACAAGCAGCGCATAAAGTGCATCAAGAACCGGGAACGAACGTTCCAGCGTCTCCATATCGGATGCGCTGGCCAGCATGATCGCCTCGATCATCGCCATCACACCCGGCGCCAGCCGCCCTGCCCGATCATCGGGCGGATCACGATCAAGCAGCGTTTTGAACACGCCGTGCCGGATAACCAGCGCCATCGAGCGCAACCCCGGATCATCCAGTTCATACTTGGTCATCACCCGGTCAAACGTCGTCGCTTCGGCATCGTGCGGCGCCAGTTCGACCCCCGGAATTGCATAAGGAATCGCATCTTCTGGCCGTTCATCTTCCTTGCCCCAGGGCACCAGAATAAACTCTGCCTGCGGATCGACGAACCGCTGGATCAGCCAGGGCGTCACCACCCTGTCAAAATGGATCAGTTCGCGCGACACCCACTTCATTCAGTCAATCCCCCTCGAACGGCGTTTCCAATCCCGAACACACGATCTCGCTGATCGAAGGCATCGACGCCAACAGATGCCGCCGATGCCCCCTCGCCGCACATCGGGCGCGTCAGAACTTCACCGCCATGGTCGCGCCATAGGTCGCCGGACGACCCGTAAACCGCACGATCGTATCGACATCGCGCAGCGCGTTGGTGAGATAGAACTTGTTGGTCACGTTCTTGCCCCACAAGCTCAGCCGCCAGGCATCATCGGCGTCACCGATGCTGGCGCGCAGATCAACCAGCGTATATTTGGGGATGAAGAAGGCCGGATCGTTGCCGCCCAGAACGCCCGTTGTCCGGCTGCGATGAATGACATCGAAGCCAAGGGACGCATCGAGGCCGGCCGAAACATCCCATGAATATTGCGCGCCGCCCTGTGCTTGCCATTTGGGCGAGAAGTTGAAGCGCGAACCGGCAAGATCGCGTTCAATCCCATCGGGATCGAAACCGAAGAACTCGGTGATCTTGGTATCGAGGTAGAGCAACGAGGCATTGACAGACAACCCACGCACCGGCTGTGCCTGCGCCGAAATCTCGGCACCTTGCACCCGCGATTTGGGGATGTTCTGCAAGGCGTTCAGCGCGCCGAACGGGAAGATTTCCTTCTTACCTTTCAGCTGCTTGTCGGTGTAATCGTAATAGAACGCCGCGCCTTCCAGCCGCAGTTTGCGGTTGAGCACGGTGGTTTTGAAGCCCACTTCATAAGCCAGAACGCTTTCCTGCGTAACAGGCGTGATCTGATCGATCGAGGTATAGGCCTGGGTCGGGAAACTGCCTGATTTGTAGCCGCGCGAAACGCGGCCATAAATCAGCGTGGTGTCGTTGGGCGTGAAGTTAAGCCCCGCGTTCCACGAAACGTTATCCTCATCAAGCGTTTCGTCCACGAAGCCGGGGCTGAAATCGGGCGGCGGGCCAAGAGTGATGCATTCGTTGGGGCCGAACGGTTGGCTTGGCGTTATCCCCCCCGAAAGGAAGCCCTGCAGAATGCTGAATGCCAGCGAAGTCAGACCGTCGCCGGTATCGTGGCCACATGCACGGAAATCACGTTCTTCCTTGGTATAACGAATGCCGCCAACCGCCTTCAGCAGCGGGCTGAACTGCAATTCCGCGTTGGCAAATGCTGCCTTGGTTTCGATCCGCGAACGGCTCATCGAACCTTGCCGCATGACATGAACGCCAACAAGGTTCTGCGCGCCGGATGATGAACCGAATGCAAGCTCAGGTTGAAAATCGCGAATCTTGTCTTTCGCGTAATAGCCGCCCACAATCCAGCGCAACGGACCGGCTTCGCCGCTCAGCCGCAGTTCCTGATTGAAAGCGCGGATATCGCCATCAAAACCCACTTCGCCGTTTTCGGAATCGATGCCGTCGATATCCGAATAACCGATGGTGCTGAACCGATTGTACGCGGTCACAGACGTCAACGTGGCAAAATCGCCCAGATCCAGATCGGCGCGCAACGAAGCCTGATAAAACCAGTTGTCGCCTTCATAAAAACCGCCGGGCTTTGGGGTCCATTCGGCGCTGCGCAGATCCCGCGGCGCGCGCGGCGCATCGCGCACAATCGCCAGCTGGTTGGCCGGATTGGCATTGCCGAACCGCACATCCACAAGTTGCCCGGCCTGGCTGTCAGACTTGTCCATCCAGCCATTGAGGTTGATCGCGATTTTCAGGCTTTCGGTCGGCTCCCAATCAAGCAGGAAACGTGCCGCACCGCGGTTGCTCTCTCCCAGTGTATCGTTGCGCGTGATCGAACGCTGCCAGTCGCCGCCAATCTCGCGCGAGGCTGCCAGCCGGGCTTTCGCATTGCCGCCAAGCGGCCCGGAAACGAACCCTTCAACCTTGGCGTGGTTGAAACGACCAAACGTGATCGAGGCACCGCCTTCGAATTCGTCAGTCGGCTTGCGCGCGATGAAGTTGATCGCGCCTGCTGTTGAGTTTTGCCCGAACAAGGTGCCCTGCGGGCCTTTCAGCACTTCGAGCCGCTGGATATCCAGGGTCGCGCCCTGGGTCATCGCGGAATAGGGCAACGCAACCTGATCGATATAGACCGTTACCGTCGGGCTCGCGCCCAGCGCATTATCGTTAAAGCCAACACCGCGCACCGAATAGACGGGCACGTTGAACGCGCTGTTCGCATATGTGAAACCCGGAACGACCCGCCCCAGATCCTCCGCCCCGATTATGTTGCGCTTGACCAGCTCATCACCGTCAACCGTTGCGATCGACATGCCGACTTTGCTGGCCGATTCCTCGCGCTTCTGCGCGGTGACGATGATGTCCTGAATTCCGCCTTCATAGGCATCCTGCGCCTGCGCGTATCCCGGCGAGACAGCAACCGCGCAAATCGCCGCGCTGACAAGCAGTTTCCGGCGAATACCGTGAACGCCAGCCGCTTTAACCCCAGCCACTTCAATCATCGTATTTCCCCCTCTTTAGAGTTTTGTTCTGTTAACATTTGAATTTATTGATTTTTATGATTGACCCACGCCGGAACATCCGGCTGTCTGACGTAGGCGATTGCCACCCGAAGCCATCGCGCCAAGCTGCGCGCGCAGCGCCTTTTCGATATGTGAAGCCGCGTGTGGATCGGCATCCGCCGCCGCACGCGTGACCAGCGCCATACTGTCCCAGACCGGCTGTTCGCCCGGCCTGCGCGGCAAAATGGCGTTATGATAATGCGGCGCGACTTCGCCCATCGCGGCAAAGTGCACGCGCTGCGCGCCAGTGACAGCCTTCACCGTTTGCGCAATATCGCGCATCAGCGGCCCGAAGCGAGACGCTTCCGCATCGCTGAGCGACCAGATCCCCTCGGCATGGCGCCTGGTCATCACCATCGTCCAGCCCGGCACGTCGAGCAACGGGCCGCAGATCCAGTATTCGTCTTCCCACAAGATGCGTTCAGACGGTAAGTCATTCAGGTAGCTGCATATGCTGCACGTCATGTCCGTTCCGGCCGCGTTTGCCATTGGTTGTGTCCGCCCGCCCCGGCCTGTTCCCGGTCCGAAACGCCGGATCGGGGCACAATTATGCGATGGCGAAGAGCAACGAAACGAGCGAAATGACAGCGACGGCTGCATTTTTGCAGCCGCCTGCCCCGCCCCCCGTCAAACCTCGCAAAGGCGCGTCAAAGCGAGGCAGCGCGTTCCGATTTGGATCAGCCTGAATGCACAGCCCACAAGGGTGCGGCGCGCATAACTTTGCCGCCGGGGCTTTACCGTGCAGCCGCCGGAGCACCCGGAACCGCGATGCGCATCGCCGCATAGCGCCCGGCCGTTTTGAGGGCGATGACAAAGCAGATCGCACCAAAAATTCCGCCAACCAGCGCCATGGACTGCGGCAAGGCCGCGCTGTCTGCAAATACGGATTCGGTGACCAGCGCAACCACCGTCGGCGTAAGCCCCGACGCCAGCATCAGCACGATATAGTTGATGGCGATAAGCTGCCCGCGCAACTGATTAGGCGCGATGTCCTGTATCGTTGCCGCGATGTTGGACATGCCAAACGTGATGGTGATCGTGGCAAGCACAAGCATCGGATAACTGAGCGCGACTGTCGGCATCAGCGGCCATGCCGCCAGCACGGGCGTTGAAACGAGCGCCGAAATGATCTGCACCCGAAACCGGCCCGCGCCCGGTTTTTGCACAAAACGATCGCTGAACCACCCGGAAAGCAACGCACCAAGCACACCGCCGATAAGTATCGCAACGCCAACAAGCATCGCCGAACGCGACAGATCCACACCCAGACTGCGATTATACAGCGTGGGCGCCCAGGTAACGGCGATCACGGACACGAACGCCAGAACTCCGAAAGTGGCATAGAGCATCGCCATGGCCCCGGCTTTTTCTCGCAGGAATTGCAGCAAGCCGGCGCGATCGGCCGAAGCCTGAACTTCCATCCGCGCTGGCTCGCGCATGGTCATCGCCGCCAACATCGCGGGTACCCCCAGCAACGCCAGCAAAACAAACGCGCCGCGCCACGGAGACAGTTCACCCACGATCGGAAAATCGACCGGCGTTTGCGCAAGGTGCGCCAGCAATGCCCCGCCGATAATAAAAGAGGCGCTGCTGCCGACAACGAGCGATGAAAAGTATATCCCGATGGCGCGTCCGCGATGGCGCGGCTCGAAACAATCGGCAATTATCGAATAGGTCGCGGGCGCAAGAACGGCCTCTGAAATGCCGATCCCTGCCCGCGCGATGAACAGTTCGGTAAAGCTGGTTGCAAGGCCCGACCAGATTGTCAGCATGCTCCACGCCAGAACGGCGATCACCACCAGATTACGGCGGTTCCAGTTATCCACCGCGCGGCCAAGCGGCACGCCGGCAATGCAATAGAAGATCGAAAATGCCGCGCCTTGAACCAGGCTGATGCTGGTGTCGGAAAGACCCAGCTCGTTTTTCATCGGCCCCAGCGCGATCGACGGCAGATAGCGATCAAGCAGCGCCGTGAAGGTGACCAGCATGAGAACGAAAACGGCATAAGACGCGCGCCAGACCGAAGGATATGCCGAATCTTTTGCCCCAGCAGCTTCGGGATCGACCGCCCGACTGGTATTGACGGCATCATCCGCGCCGGTTGCTGTCGCCAACACACACTCCCAAATTCTGTCGGGCCGAGGCTCTCTCTGGCCGGTTCCGGTCAAACGCCGTGATGGCGCGCAACACGCCGCCTTGCGATCGCCCACTCATAGCGATCAAGCCCGGCCTCATTGCCTGCATTTTTGAAGCATTCGCTGCATAGTTGCAGGCCGGATCGCGGTCATTTCAGGTCGGCAAAACGGGCTTCAGCGGCAATACTGCGCACCACCGCGCGAATGCGGGCGCGGCCCGCACAGCGGGTGCGACAAGGACCAAACGAAGGAGAGCAATATGGCCGATATCGACAGCGCCAACACGCGCATTGTCAGGGCCTTCATCGAAGCCAACGCACGCGACGGCCTGAAATCCGCGATCGCACAATACGCCGCACACGATCTCGTCTGGTGGACCCCCGCGACAGGAGAAATTCAGGGTCAGATCAGGCAACTGGCCGAAATCATCCACGCCAGCTACGATGAGAATGGCTTGCGCTTCACGATAAAGCGGATCGTTGCTGATGGTGATGTTGTCGTTGCCGAATATGAAGGTTTGGGCACACTGAAGAACGGCAGCGTCTATAACAACCACTTCCTGAGCCTGTTCGTTATGCGCGAAGGCAAAATCCGCGAAGTGCGCGAATACCATGAAACCGCGCATGCCAGCGCGATATGGGGCCCGATCTTCGCCGATGCCGCAGCCTGACCGGACATTGCCGCCGGCAAGTTGCGCGCGGCTGCGCTCAGCCGGGTCGCTGCGCCGGAAACACTTCGGTCGGATCATCCCAATAGACCACTTCGCTGACTGTCCCGAACGCGTTCGATCCATGGAAACAATAATACGGCTCAGGCACCAGCGTGCCCATCGTCATTTCAAGATCGCCGATAATTTCAGACCACCAGTGGCGCATGATCGTGTCCAGCATTTCGCGGCGCCAGTCTGTCTGCGCGGCATCCACATGCTGCTGAAACCCGCGATAAAACGCAACGCTGCGCTGGGCGAGCGAACGTTCCCTGACCTGCGCCAGCAGATCGGTATCGGAATACTGCACCTGCCCGGCGTTTCTGCGGCCAATTCCCGTTTTGCGCTGGGCTGCGTCAAACTGACAAGCGCGGTGCCGATACCCGGTGCGACCGCTGGTGACAGGATATCGGCGAAATAGCTGGGCTGTTCCCCCGGCGCATCTGATCTTGTCGCTGGGTGTCAGTTTATTTCTCAAAGCCGGGATACAGATACCGGCAACGCTGACATATGCGGCATGGCATTAACCGCTTCGAAGGCATCATCGGCTGATATCAGGCGGTTCACACAACTGCCCCGATCAAGCGAATTCACCGATTCAGCATCAAGCGGCCCCCAGCCATGGGCAAGCGAAACCACGCCTTGTCGCATTGTCTGATCCGCCTTGACCACCGCGCTTATCCGGCCGTGATCTGACTGGACCGCAACGGCTGTTCCATCTTCGATGGCCAGCTGGTCCAGATCAGCAGGATGCATGAAAAGCGGATTGTATGGATTGCGCTGGCGCACAGTTTGATTGTGAATGCCGTTGCTGTTGAAGAAATCACGCATACGCCTGACAGCAAGCAGAAATGTGCCGTTCGTAGCATCGTGCGGTTCCAGCTGACGCGCCACAACAAACGCGTTCAGTTCTTCCTCAATATCTGCCGGCATCACTTCAAACATCGTCTGCGCGTCTTCGGGTGCAGCCTGCACATAGACCGGCTCCTGCTCAAACTCACATCCATGCGAAACAGCCTTCAACTGATCGAACGAAGCGATCGCATCTTCCAGCTGAATTGCGATAAGATCGTCTGTCGTTGGCGGCTCTGTCTGGCTGAGCGTTTGTTTCCCGGCATAATCAATGGCAAGCCCCAGCCGCGCAGCAAGGCTCCAGAGCACGAACCAATCATCGGCAAGATCCGATCCCGGCGGCGGATCCACAACCGGCCTGGTATATTGCGCCCATTTTCCAGGCCACAGCGGATAGCCCGGAATCTGGGCGGAGATGTCTGTGCGTTCATATTGCAGAAGCGGCGGGATCACATAATCGGCAAGCGATGCGGTTGGCCCCATAAACGGATCGATCGATACCAGCAGATCAAGAGAGCCCAGCGCTTCGATTGTCTTTGCCTGATCGGGAATGGACGTCGCTGGATCTCCGCCGACAACCAGAAGCGCGCGAATCTGGCCTTTGCCCGTAGTGAGTATCTCATCCGCCAGAGTCGCGCTCAGCCTTTCGCCATAGAACATGCCTGCGCCGCGAATACGGCTTGGCTCTTCCTGCTCCCAGGGCCGGTCGGCACCGATCACTTGCGCAACCGGTGCAACAAATGGATCCTGAACAATCTGCTGCGTGCGCAGATCGCCTTCTCTCAAAAAGCTTCCGCACAGCACATTAAGCGTATCGATCAGATGCTGAGCGAGATTGGAAAATGGCGCCATGTTTGGCCCCGTCGCACCATAAAAACACGCATGGCCCTTGCGCTGCGCAATCATCGCGGCCAGCTGCGCCAGCTGCCCGGTCTGCAAGCCGGCTGCTTTCTCCACCCGGTCCAGCTCAAACGGGTCAACCGCCTCTCTCAGCCGGTCAAGGCGCTCCGTGCCGACGTGGTGGGCACAAAAGTCCGCATCGATAGCCTGTTCGTCGATCAGAAAACGAATAAGCGCCGCACAGATCGCCGGATCCCAGCCCGGAAGCGCCTGCAATGCAAGGTCGGCAAGACGCGCCGTTTCCGTGAAACGCGGATCTACGGTGACCAGCTTCAGGCCGCGCTTTTTCTCTTGCTTGATGCGTTTGACCGGATCGGCAGTCAAAAAGCCAAGCGACGAATGCGATACCATCGGATTGGTGCCAAACATCACGGCGATATCCATCTGGCCAATTTCCGGCATACCCCCGGCCCAGCCCCCAAGTCGGCCAAATGAAACAAGCTTGGCCGACTGATCGATTGTCAGGCTGGTAAAGAACTGTCTGGAACCGATGGCAGCAAGAAAACTGCGCTGCATGGTGAATGATGTGGGATGCAGCACAGCGCCGTTGCCACAGAACACCGCCACACACTCAGGCCCATATCGCGCGATGAGATCGCCGAGTTTTGCGGTGATTTCATCGAGAGCCGCATCCATCGAAAGCTCTTTGCGGTTTCCCTGCACATCGCGAGCCAGGGGCATAAGGATGCGGTCAGGCGCATTATGGCTCGCACCGGCGTGGATGCCCTTGAAGCAGGCATAGCCAGATGAAAGTTCATTGTCCTTATCACCGCGGATTGTCGCGATGCGGCCATCCTCATCCACTGAAACGACCGTGCCACAACCACCGCTGCAAATTCGGCAAAAACTGACTTTGTTCACCAAACCGTCCAGTGACGAACCTTCTCCCTCAGACATTTTTGTTCGCCTCTCACGCTAATATATCTCTTATGATCAAATATTATACGCCCGGATGCAAATCGACAACGAAAAACAGCGATCGCTTGACCTCCTTGACCTTTGATTTTTATCGAAAAATCCTGGCGGCATGAAAGACGCACAAGTCTGTCAGCAACCAACAGCGTGCAAACTTTTGCGTTCACTGTTGCGCTCAATGCATGAATGATTGACCCGTCGGACAGCCTCCCTGCGGCCAGCCCACACAATCAAGAAAACAGCTCAGAGCATGTCGCGCAGACAGCGGAAACGCCATCAATTCCGGGCTGGAGGCAGGTGCAGAGCAAGCTGCAATTTGCAGCACGTTCAGCATCAACAGTTCAAAGGGGCGCCAAGCGCGGCAGAAATAAGCGGTGAAAAAGCAGTGTGGCTGGTGGTGGTGGAGCCAGTCACCTGCGAACTGCTCTCTATATTTTTCCGTGTAATCTTGGAAAAAACACGGAAAAACGCGCAAAAAACACGGAATATGCGGCATAGATGCCCCAACGCCCGCAGCAATGCAGTGGTTGTGACAAAATCCGGCAATTTGGGAACACGGAATAATCACGAGCCTATCACGGAAGCGCGTCGCGATAACACGATGCAGCTGACCGGTGTTTCAGCGGCGATGTACGTGCAAGTAGTCCACTGCCTTCTCGGCATCGAGTAGCTCCACAACGTCGACTCCGAGTGCATTGGCGATGCGTTCAAGGACCAGGATCGAGGGATTGCGAACGCCGCGTTCGACACCGCTGATATAGCCGCGGTCGAACCCGCTGTCGGTGGCAAAATCTTCCTGCGTGATCTCGCGCTCCTTGCGCAGACGCCTGACGTTCCAACCGATCCGTTTGCGAATATCCATCACAAGCCAGGATCGATTGAAGCGACTGATCAGCCCACGACCCATGAGTCTCATTTTACTGGACTGTGTGGCGTGTTTCGAGCACGGATCAGATCATGGCAAGGTCACAGGCAATCCCGGTTCTGGTCGGTGCAGATAATTCCAAAGTCGCTTTGGAGCGAGTGCGATTAGGCGCCGGGCTGCACGACGAGAACTGGTTGCAAGACCTGATCCATCACCATCCCGAGATCATTCCGATGGGTGATATCGAACCGGGCCTTGGAGAACTTGTCGCTGCAGCACGTGAAATACCGTGTAGGCACGGGTTTATCGACAACCTCTACATAACACCTGTTGGCGACATCGTGCTCGTTGAGACCAAACTATGGCGCAATGCACAGATGCGCCGTGAAGTGGTCGCTCAGGCACTCGATTATGTCGCAGCGCTGACAGCGATGGACTACGACACATTCGAAGCGATTGTCACCAAAGCCCAGCATGGTCCGCAAAGGCTGTATGATCTCGTAGCAGATCACCCCGAAGCACTCCACGAGCCGGACTTCATCGATGCCGTGTCGCTCAATCTGATGCGCGGCCGAATGGTGGTCCTTGTTCTGGGCGATGGCATAAGGCGAGAGACAGAAGCGCTGAGCAGTCTGCTCCAGAGTCATGCCGGTGCGCATTTTACCTTTGCTCTCGTTGAACTGGCCGCATGGCGTAAGGCCAATGACGATATCCTGGCTGTGCCCAATACGCTCGCAAAAACCGTCATGATCGAGCGCGGGATAGTCAGGATCGAGGACGGCAAGGTCGAGATTGATCCTGCGCCGGTCGAGGCCCGGCCTAAGCCGCAGTCCATCACGATGAGCGATTTCTTAGAAAAGATGGCAGAACGCCAGGCGGGCTTGCCGGCAGCCATTGGCGCATTTCTTGACGCGATCGAACCGCTTGGTGTTTATCCCGATCTGAAGTCGAGCCTCAACATTAAGATCGATCTTCCCGAGCGCGAGAAACCGGTCAATTTTGGCTACATTCAGAAGAATGGACAGCTTAAAACCAATCCCATCTCCTGGTTCGGCACACCAGAGCGAGTCTGGCGTTCCTACAATGAGACGCTTGCCGCCCTGATCGATGGCCAGGCGGTAACTGGCGAAGAGAACTATGTTAGTGTCGATGGCAAGTCGGCACCGCGGATCGAGCAGCTACTGCCCGCACATCACCACGCATGGGTGGCAGCCATAAAACGCGTTATTCAAGACCTGAGCGAACAAGTAGACTGAACACCCATCGACCTCACTCGTTCAGAGCCGCCTGAGCCTGTTCCGCAAGTTCGCAAAGTCCGAAGCTGTGAGAAGCTGCACGGTGGAATCGACCTGGTCTTCGTGCTTGGCATGCGGAAAAGAAAAGAGCTCGCTCTCGTAAGCCGTCAACCACTCTGCTTCAACAGGAATCCAGACCTTGCCCTGTTCGAACTTGACGGCCTGCTGCTCCGCGCGTTCGACCTTGCTCTTCTGAGGCGAAATGTAAACGAGCCAGCGCTGCTTATCGATCTTTTCGATGGTCTCAATAAGGCTGATACCACTGGCCTTGTTCTCGACAATGACCATGTTCGCCTTGAACTTCTTCTTGAGCGCGTAGACTTTCTTCACAAGGTCTGGAAAACTTGGGTGACCACGCCAGACGTCGAGCAGATAATAGCCATCGGCACACTTGGCCCAGGTCGTGCAAGCACTGTAGGAATTATCCTCATCGCCCTCATAGGCGGTATCCCAGCTCTGGATGATCGCCATGACCTGCGAAGGATTGGGCGGGGTCTCGTAGCGCTTGACCCATTCTTCCCTGAATGTCGCACCGCCGGGCGGTAGGGGCCTCTGGTTGAACTGGGCTTCGAAAGCCTGCTCACCCATCTGTTCCTTCAGCTGGGCGAGATCCCCCGTATCGTGCCGAGAGGCCTGAAGCATCTTCCCTGCACCAAAAATGCCCTGCTCGCCGCCTTTCACGACATCAAATCTCTGGGCCTTCGAATTGTGGGCCGGCAGGATCAATGACTCCCATCCGCCCACTTCCAGTAGATGCCCCGGAAGTGTCCCCCGTCAGCGATCAATAGACAGATTGGCCACCTGGAATAGGTGAGTGTTTTGGGTTCATCGCAGTGACTGTAAGGAACGAAGATGAACGCAAAACATTCGAAAGCCCCCGCGGATCAGCACGCATCTCAAACCGCAAGGTTTTGCCACTCGGCCAAAGCGGCTGAGCGGCGGGACTTGTAAGTTTGACGATCGATTAGGTGACGTTCTGAATTGAAATGGTTGTAGATTGAAGCGTGGACTGAGGTAAATTTTTGCAACGTTTTCGTCTGTCGAAACCGAAGCATTGCGTGCTCTCGTCGTCGAAACGGGAGGTGCGAGTTTTCGGCTCGATTATTGAGCCAGCGCCCCATCTTTCGGCGATCGAGATTCGCCAAATCACGCATCGCAGCGGGATAGGATTTCAGCCCATCCGTGACTATCGCCTCGGCTTTTCCATGGCGTTTAAGAGCCTTCTTCAAGAAGCGTAAAGCCGCAGATTTGTCCCGTTTTTTGGTGACGTAGCTCTCCAAAACTTCACCCTCGTGATCAACCGCGCGCCACAGATAATGACGCTCGCCGTTGATATTTACGAACACTTCGTCGACGTGCCAGCGCCAATGCCGATAACCGACAAACTGGCTCACTCGGCGACAACGAATTTGGCTTGCAAACAGCGGTCCAAATCGGTTCCACCAGAACCGTACTGATTCATGGCAAATGTCGATGCCGCGTTCGAAAAGTAGGTCTTCCACGTTCCGTAGCGAAAGCGGATGCCGAACATACATCATAACAACGAGGCGGATCACCTCTGGTGAAGAATTGAAATAACGAAACGGGCTTTTCGAAGCGATCATTTCGGCAATTTAGCAAGGCACCGCCCGATCAGCTACTTTGCTCTGACAGTGCCGAGCAAGGCAAATTTCAGAAAGTGACCCGGTCCAGTCCCGTTTAAGCAATAGATCGTAGATTTGTGGTGATGATATTTATTGAGCAACATGCTAATCAGGTCTGCCATGCAGACTCGCGGCGAAGAGAGATATCCTAAAAAGCTTCATGGCCGCTACCGAACGGGTAACGGGCTTGTAAGGGACGTGGCCGTGACAGACCTCTCGAAACGTGGTTGCAAGTTCTTCGACAGGTTCAACCGGCTGCAGCCCGGCACATACGTCTCTATCCGGATTGGCGGATTGGGGCCACTTGATGCAACAGTTCGTTGGACCAAGGATCACTTCGTCGGACTGGAATTCAATCGGGCGCTCCACGATGCAATGCTCGAGCATATGCGCACAGAGATCGAGGACTGGCAGGAAGCCGATGAGGATGAACCAGCAGGTCTTTCGATAAAGCGGCCTGACAGAGAAGACGGCAATAGCAAGACAGATATGGCGCCTTCAATCAGCGTCCGGATTAGGCCGCCGACAGCCAATGATGCACGCGACGCCATAGAGGCTTTGCAGATGCAATTGCCTCTAAAAACTGAAGATGAGATCATCGCCGTCTTTCACGAGATTCTGAATCGCATATTTATTGGAGTCGATGATCACTAGAAAAACCCGCGATGCCTATGGCCCATAAAATGAATTAAGGTCACCTGACCAGCATACATCCGACACCATATCGATGTTATAGATTTTATTGGACTTAAGCCCTCAGAATACAGCGCTTCCGATCCCTATCACAAGGCCAGCGACTGCCGCTAGTATTACGGTAGCATAATGTGATGATGAGCCTCGGCTTGCATGCACTGAACTGGATTTACGTGATCGGTCGAGGTCATGGTACCTTTGTGGGGGTTTCATGCTTTAGGCTACCAGCGAGAAAACTGGCGCTTTGCGCCCAAAGTCGGCAATGAGTGATGCATAAATGGATTGCTCGAGCGGTTCTGCGAACTCCAGGCCAGCAGCGTGATCAGTCGCCCAGGCGACAAACGCGAGCTTCGGAGCTAGCCCGGGCAGCACAAGGAAGGCAGCTGTATCCTTCTCAAGCCGACCCACCCCCTCGATCTTGGCTCCGTGCGGCGTGATATCTTTGAGCATAACTGTAACGGTCATTACATCGTGGCGGAAATGCGCCATCATCTCGATAGGCTGTCGAGCCTCGCGCCTGCTTTGAAATTTGACCAGCGTCATAATTCGCCCCATTGTTAACCCTTATCGTTAAAGACGGCGAGCGCCCTCAATTTTTAACCGCGTCGAACAGGGCGCGTTAGTGCAGGCTGGGCGAGGCAAGCTCGCTGTCTGAGTCCAGGGTCAGCGCCACCAGCCACAGGGCCGTTTTCGTGAATACCCTCTCGGAAGGATAGGGTTCGCCATGCAGGGATTAATGCAGCAGCCCAAGCCAGCGTAGCGGTCGCAGGGCATGCACATAGACCAAGGAATGCAGGCGGTAAAGGGCATGTGGCTGGGGCTGGATGTATCTCTCGACCGTGCTCGACGACTTCTCCCGCTATATCATTGCCTGGAAGTTGTGCTCCACCATGCGGGCCGAGGATGTCACGGACACGCTGGACTTGGCTCGGGCTGCTTCAGCTTGTGATCAGGCCCATGTGCTGCACAAGCCGCGCCTGCTGTCCGACAATGGCCCCAGTTACATCGCCGGAGAACTGGCTGATTATATCGAATCCCAGAAGATGAGCCATGTTCGCGGCGCGCCGTTCCATCCTCAAACGCAGGGCAAGATCGAACGCTGGCATCAAACCTTGAAGAACCGCACCCTGCTGGAAAACTACTTCCTGCCCGGCGATCTCGAATCCCACATCAAGGCGTTCGTCGAACATTACAACAACCAGCGCTACCACGAGAGCCTGGACAATGTGACGCCCGCCGACGCCTACTTCGGTCGGGCCGAAACCATCATCAAACGGCGAGAAAGGATCAAACGAAAAACCATCGAACATCGGCACTTGTAACACCGCAAGCTCGCCGCATAATATCAATCAAACAGACGAGGCCGATCCTCCGCTAGATCAAGCCGCAATCTGCGCCAAATTTCCTGACGACGGACAGTATAGAACCTACCCATCGCGATTGGTGGCGCAAACCTGAAAGCTCCGCTTCGCAAGGTCGATTGCCAAAATGTACAAGTCAGACATATGCCTCTCCTTCGATGACGCCACCACGGCGCCGGTCAGGCATCATACGATGCCGCTCGAAGGGAGCATCCACCCCATCAGTTCAGTTCATGTTTCTGCCAGAAGTTGAGCGTAGACCTCCTCATAGGTTTTGACAGTCTTGTCGAGGTCATGCGTTGCGGCAATCGTCAGGCTTGCGCGTCCTAGCCGTTCACGCAAGCCCGCATCAGCCGCGATTACGTGCATGTGCTCGGCCAGCGTTTCCAAATCGCCTGTCTCGAACTGGAGACCGTTCACACCCTCATGAACGAGTTCAGGCAGGGCAAGAGCGTTCACACTGATGACCGGCAACGCCGTACTCATCGCTTCAAGTGTGGCGATGCTCTGCAATTCGCAGGTGCAGGCAATGACAAAGCAGGAGGCAAGACGAAAGACATTCGGCAGGTCGTTGTCAGCGACAAATCCCGGGAAATAGACTTTCTCGGCCACTTCAAGCTGGTAGGCCAGCTTTTCAAGCGCCCTTCGCTGTGTGCCAATGCCGGCAATGACCAAGGACCAGCCAGTCTCGCGACCCAACCTTGCAAAGGCTCGAACTATCTCATCGATGTTCTTCTCGGCATCGAGTCGACCGACGTACAGGAAAAAAGGCTCTGGAGGCAGGTCGTAACGCTCGCGCACGACTTCGTTGCGCAGACCTGGTGAAAAATGCGATAGTTCAACACCATTCGAGACCGCAACCACGGGCTGATCGACATGCGGTCGCATTAGCTTTGCAGCCGTCTCGGTCGGAGCGGTGACGTAATCGACCCTCTTCGCGAAACTCGTTATATCGTGCCAAAGTAGGGTACCTATGACACGATTGAGAAAGTCGGGAAACGGCGACACGGCAAGCAAGTTCTCAGGCATTGAGTGGTTGGTGAGCAAAGTTGGGCAGCCGCGCTCTTTGGCAACTTCCAGAACCGCCTTTCCAATCATGAAATGATGCTGGAGATGAACGACGTCGGGATCAAACACGTCGAATATTCGGCGGATGTGCTTCTTAATCCCGACCGGGTTGCTGAGGCGGACCGTTGCGGCCAAGAAGCTGGGCAATGGGTACGAGCGCAGCCCATGAATGACTGTGCCGTTGCGCTCCGTCGTCATGTGCCTGGCTTCGATCGCTGGCGCTATGATCTCAATATCATGGCCACGCGCAGCCAGCGCTTCGGCTAAGCGTTGCGTAAAGTACACGCCGCCGTTCACCTGCGGATAATATGTATCGGCCGCGATCAGAATCTTCATGCTCTTAATCACTCATTCGACTCTTGCTCGTATATATGGTCCTCTGTCCAGGATACCACCGCGGCGATCAGCGATACCCTCCCGGTGAACTAACATAGACTGGACCGTTGCCTGACGTCACTTCTCGGCATTCGGAACATAAAACGTGTCATCGCGGCAATCCACGCGCACCCAAGGCTTGCCGTCACGTATTGCCTTGCCGCCGCTCGGGTTGCAGCGCCCGCGAAGAATGTTTGCCGGGCTGTGCGGGAAACAGGCTGGATTGGCCGGGCCATGCTCGTGCATGCAACGAGCGAGCGGTATCCACGCTTCCCACCGGGATAAGCCATATTCGCGGGTGAAAAACATCGTTTCGATAGCGTTGTTTGTCAGCGCCAAGTCGAAGTGAGCATGGTGTTCGGTCATGATCGTCTGAAGAGTCTTGCCGCTCTCAAACGTGAACGGTGCTGGAGCGGTCCAAACCACTTGGACACCTGGGGCGTTGTCTGTGCTTTGCGTGGCCGGGCAGTCCGAGGGCATGCGCGACGAACTTCTCAACGAGACGCTGTTCTTCAGCATGGACCATGCCCGCGTTGCAATCGCAGCCTGGGTCGAAGACTACAATCGGGAGCGGCCGCACTCATCCCTTGGATACGAAACACCGGCGGCGTTCGCCGCCGAACTGAATAAGCAATGGCCTGCTGCGCTACGCCCTACGGGCTCCGCTACGCAGCCCATTGTTTCAGCCGCGCTCATGCGCAACAACGTGGCCCGGCTCTAATCTCAGCTGGCGGAAAGCTGGGGGTCACGTCATCGGTGCAAACGTTCTGCACGAGATAATCGACGAGCGACATCGACGGCGGCGGCCGCGTATTTTCGCGACTGCAAGCGGCGAGCAAAACGCCAAGGATCAAGAGATTTTTTTGCACTTTATAGCTTTGCCCATTCTTGAGCGAAGCTGCACCCAATTTCGCTTTATCTCAGGGCGACCGACCTCGTCTGGTCCGTTGAGATCATTTAGCGGGTAAACCATTCTCGATCACCCTTCCTGGAGCTACACTTGGCGCCCGCTCAGATTGGCCGAACGGCTCCAGATTTGTCCATCGGGCAAGAGTCGCGGCAGTGGTCGAACTTGGAGCCGCTCGATACATATTGCACAATATTAGAGTTGGTCTGTGCACTTGATTCACCCCATTTTTTCGCAATACGCTGAAGCAGCAACGAGGTTTGGTGTCGGGCCTCCCAACACAACCAAGCTTTGAATCGCTCAATTCGGTGTCAGTCCCTTTCTGGAGCGATGCGCCACTATGAAAACGCCCAATTGGCGCCAGACCTATAAGCGTCGCTTTACGGATCATCTCAACAATGATGACCGTGCAGAAAAGGGTTGAGAAAGAGCTACGTTTGCCGTCGGATAGCGCGAGTGTCGTTCGCTACATTCTTCCACGAAGGCATCAATGTCCTTGCCATAATGCGTCTGCGAACAATCAAAACTCAGTGCAGTTGCCATGCGACCTGAGCCGCACGAGGGCAGCGAGCGAATCGCTGCTTCCCAGGCATCGACATCATCAGGCGGGAGCAGAATCGTTTCATCATTGGCTATTTCGCGGTGAGCACCGATATCCGATGCGATCGTCGGAACACCCAACATATTAGCTTCGAAGACAGGAAGTCCGAACCCCTCGGCAAAGGACGGCATTAGTAGCCCGGCCGATCCGACCATCAACTTCTTGAGCGCCGGACTGGAAAGGCGCGAAGCGTGATGCACTCGTGCTTGGAGCAACCGATCGGTCTTCAACGTCTCAAGTATCCTCTCCCCCCGCCAAGCCGGCGATCCAACGATGACCAGGTGTGGAGCGGAATCGCCGAGTTCATCAATGAGGCGCTGCCAGAGGGCTATCACCAAACTGTGGTTCTTACGCGGCTCGATACTGCCGCAGATCACAAAGTAGGAAATCCCAGCAAGCTCAGGCGGAGCAGTTCCGCTCTCGGCGAAGATGGACGCGAGCGGCAGGTGGCGCGCCAGAGTTGGAATGTCGTTTCTTCCGCAGGACATAAGCTCAGCGGCAATGGATTTGCCTGCATGTTGCGACGGAACGATGAGCCCATGCCCATAACGTGCGATGGTATCCACCATTCGCTTGTGCATGGTGATGGCAATCTGTGGCACATGATCTGGAAATTCGATCGGAATCACATCGTGCATCATCATGACCGGACAAACATCCGGGCGGCTTTCCAGCCAGCGAAACAGGAACGACAAGCTCAATCCGGCCTGCCCGATATTCACATATGCGGCGCCAGACGGCAGATCGGATCGCACTGGACGGCCAGGCGAAACAAACGGCAGTTCCAGCTGCCTGCGCAGCCGGAGAACCCCGCCGACAAACGACCGGCGGCCGCTTCGGGGAGCCTCGAAGGTGGAAACCCTGATGCCGTTCAGGCGTTTGCAAATGTCGATCCAGTCCTGATCGCTCATCGGATCGATGGTTTCCTGCCAGAGACCTTCCAAATACCGAAGTCCAGTCCGAACCGTGTCCGCATCGAGAACCCGCACTCCGACCGGCGTCGGCAGAACTCCGACCACATTCTTTTTCGAGGCAGTGAAGAAATAGTCCGCGAGAGCAAAATCGATCCGGTCAATTCCGCGAGGCGCGCACAGCGACGGACCGAGAAGAAAGAGATTCAGCAAATCATAGGCTATAACAGGCGCGCGCGACAAAAGATGATTGCTCCCTGCTTTGGTGAAGTTGTCTCACCTACCGGCAAATCGTCCTCCACCATCCCAAAATTCATCGCATAGTAAGCAATGCGCTTAGCTTGCAGAGTGTTCGGATTCAAGCTCCATCCTGGCGACAAACTCGGAAGAGAAATGTAGATCCATTTTCGTCCAAGTCGGCAAGGCACCGATGTGAGAACGGTGCGCAGTGGGTCCGGTGCTGCCGGATGGACGAGAACAACTTCAACTCCGATGTGGCTATTCCCACCCTCATTCTCCGCAAGCGAGATGACCCTGAATCTGTCATAACACTATGGTAGAAAGGGGGGAATTGAGAAACGGCAGGCTTCGCGCCCGAAGCCGGATATGGCCCTATCGCGCCCATGGAAAGTCGCTTGCATGAATTACTGTAGCGGACTAATCCTTCGCCCTGTGTGAATGTGGAGCCAGGCAAGCATGGTGGTAGATAGAGATTTCGATCGCCGCATTGGCGTTTCAAGCGTCGCCGTTCCCGGCGAACTGATTTTTGTCGAAGCCAGTCTCCTGTTGCCTTGGGTTTGCATCTGACCGTGATCAACAAGATCAATTTCGGAAATAGGCTATTTCTCGCCACTGTGGCCCTGCCTACGTTTATTTCGATTCTTTATTTCGGAATATTCGCCAGCGACGTTTATATTTCAGAGTCGCATTTCGTGGTGCGCAGCCCCCACAAGCCAACCGAAATGACGCTTGGCTCCGTGCTCAGCGGAGGCACTCTAAAGGGCGCGAGTGAGGAAAACGATGCTGTAGTCGAATATCTTCAATCGCGCTCTGCGCTTGACGCTGTGAACCATGACGGATTTGTCCGCAAGATGTACGAATCGGAAGATGTATCCTGGTTCGACAGATTCGGCGGGTTTGTCGCCGGAGACAGTAAAGAGGAGCTTTATCGCTACTTCTTAAAGAAGGTGGTGGTCGCTCACAACCCGGCTACGATGATCGATTCGCTTACCGTTCGCGCATACGATCCAAAAGACGCGCGCGCGCTCAACGAGCGGTTGCTCGAACAGTCCGAGACGTTGGTGAATCAGCTATCGAAGCGTGCTCGGGAAGATGCCATCGAGGTTGCCTCAGAAGAGGTCGAAGAGGCGAAAATGCTTTCCAAGAAGGCCGAGCTTGAGCTTGCCCGCTATCGCAGCAAGGTGGGTCTGATTGATCCGGAATTGGAAGCTCCGGTCCGCATACAGATGATCTCAAAGCTGCAGGATGAGCTTATCGCTGCGAAGACAAAGCTTCTCCAAGTGCAAACCTACACGCCCAGAGCGTCCCAGATCCCATTCCTGAAGACGCAAATTCAATCGCTACAGCGAGAGATCGACAAACAAACTTCCAATGTGTTCGGGGGCAATAAATCGCTCTCGACCAAGGCGCCTCGCTATCAGGAACTTCTTCTCAACACGAAATTCGCCGAGAAACAGCTTGCCGTGGCTTTGACATCGCTCGAAGAAGCTGAAGCGGAGGCCCGCCGCAAGCGGGCTTATGTCGAAAGAATTGCCGCCCCCAACCTGCCCGACTATCCTCTTGAGCCACGGCGTATTCGCGGCATACTCGCCACCTTGTTATTGGGGCTTCTGGGCTGGGGGATCATTTCGGTCTTGATCACAGGTATTCGTGAGCACCGCGACTGATGGATGTGGCAGGCACCGAGAATCAGCCTCTGAAAGAGAGCTGGGCCGTCCAGGTGCGTATCCTCGGTGCCCTGCTGGTTCGCGAGATGCTGACGCGGTATGGACGGCATAATATCGGTTTTCTATGGCTTTTTATTGAACCGATGATATTCACACTCGGTGTTACCGCATTGTGGACCGCCGCAAAGTCCGTGCACGGGAGCGACTTGCCGATCGTAGCCTTCGCGCTTACGGGGTATTCAAGCGTACTCCTGTGGCGCAACATGCCCGGCCGCTGCATCGGCGCGCTCTGGGCCAATCTCGGGCTAATGTACCATCGAAACATCAAAGTGCTCGATATCTACGCCGCGCGAATCCTTCTCGAGTTTGGCGGTGCGACAATTTCCTTCGCCATGCTTTCGGTTCTGTTCATAGCCATCGGTTGGCTCGAACCACCCGAGGACATCTTGAAGGTAGCAGGCGGCTGGTTGCTTCTGGCCTGGTTAGGGGGAGCGGCCGCAACCTATCTGGGTGCGCTCTCCCACGAAAGTGAGCTCGTGGAAAAATTATGGCACCCATTCTCTTATCTTCTTTTTCCTCTGTCAGGGGCGGCTTTCCTCGTCGACGCCTTGCCCCCGACGGCTCAATTCTATGCCTTGTTTATCCCGACCGTTCACGGCACAGAGATCGTTAGGGAAGGCTATTTCGGCACGCGTGCGCGTGCCCATTATGATCTAGGATATATTATTCCGTTCTGTATGATCCTTAGCGCTCTGGCGCTTGTACAGGTACGCAAACTTTCGCGGCGGGTAGTGCCTGAATGATCCGGTTACGCGACATCCGTAAGGTCTATGAGACACGGCATGGAAGCAAGCTCGTGCTTGATGGGATTAACTTCGATCTAACAATGGGGGAACGTCTCGGTGTGCTCGGCCAAAATGGCGCGGGCAAATCGA
Source organism: uncultured Sphingomonadaceae bacterium (assembly GCA_947258815.1). GTDB lineage: Bacteria > Pseudomonadota > Alphaproteobacteria > Sphingomonadales > Sphingomonadaceae > Novosphingobium. The sequence goes on along the minus strand of CAMYJW010000015.1, from coordinate 54,690 downwards.
CGCTAATTCGTCTGATCAGCGGGGCGGAGCATCCAACATCGGGTGCGGTCGAGCGGAACATATCAGTTTCCTGGCCTTTGGCTTTCGGCGGAGCATTTCAGGTTTTTCTGACTGGTATCGACAACATACGGTTTATCAGCCGAATTTATAATCAGGAATTCGAGATGAACCTTGCTTTCGTCGAGGAATTCGCGGAGTTAGGCGCCTATCTCAAGGAGCCGGTGCGGACTTATTCCTCCGGCATGCGAGCGCGGCTCGCCTTTGCTATCTCGATGATCATCGAATTTGATTGCTTCCTGATCGACGAGATCAGCGCGGTCGGCGACGAGCGGTTTCATGACCGCTGCAACTACGAGCTGTTCGAAAAGCGAGCAGACCGCGCGATGATCATTGTTTCGCACGACGCCGCTTATATCCGAGACCATTGCACTCGTTGGGGGGTCTTGCACGCAACGAAGCTCGAACTCTATGATGACTTTGAGGACGCATATGCGGACTTCAAGGAGTTGATAAGATGGAAACCGCCACCCGGCTGGCCCAATGTTGAGGTCCCGACCGCGTAATGAAAACACTCCTTCGCCTGACCAAGCTTAGTTGGCTGCACAATCTCATTGCCCGGCGTCGCGTGCCGACGCTGGAGAATCCCGTATCGCAAGCATGCACCGAAGCACAGATGCGGGAGCCCATATATTCCTACTGGTGCGATCAGATCGGAGAGACACCGAACTTTCATCGTAAGCAATGGGAGTTCTGCTACATTCTGCAGGTACTCGCCAAAGCGGACATGCTTGTTCCCGGTAAATGCGGTCTTGGCTTTGGGGTTGGCTCTGAACCGCTGGCCGCCTCCTTCGCATCGCGTGGCGTATCTGTCTTGGGCACTGACCTAGAGCCGGAAAGTGCGTACGCGCGCGGGTGGGTGGAGACTGAACAGCACGCTGAGAGTAAGCGCCCCCTTAATCAGCGCGGACTGTGCAAAGCCGAAGCATTTGATAAGCTTGTCGAGTTCCGATTCATGGACATGAACGAAATCGATCCCGATTTGAACGGCCAGTTCGACTTTTGCTGGTCGGCCTGTGCGTTCGAACACCTGGGATCGATTGCCAACGGCCTAGAGTTCGTTGTCCGTAGCATCAATTGTCTCAAGCCGGGCGGCGTGGCGGTCCACACGACGGAGTTCAATTGCTCATCCAATGATGTGACGCTCGATAACTCCCCAACAGTGTTGTTCCGCAAGCGCGACATCACCGATTTAGCACGACGGCTTCGAGCACAAGGCCACCTTATGTCGCTAAACTTCAACCTCGGTGACAATCCTCTCGATGAGCATGTCGACGTGCCTCCTTATAGCAATCACAAGCACCTCAAACTTCTTATCGAAAAGTTCGTTTCCACTTCATACGGCATAGTCGTGAAGAAACGGGAAGAAGCGTAGGCCGCGTGGACAAATTCGACACGGTCTCAGCCGGTAGCGAAAAACCGCCAGTTCAAATAGGGAGGATGCAGGACATGCCAGCATATTCGAGGACGAGGGATGCTGAAATGGCGGTTTTTCGTCCGGCCCGTGTAGGGTTCGGCCCATTTGGTCGCTGCCAGCGTTGCAAGTCCTCGAAAGAGAACCACTCTTCAATCGGCTTTGCGCCTCGCCAGCGCCCAAATGGGTCTCGAACCGAGGCTCGTGCCGAATTTGTCCACACGGCCTAGCACTATGCCAAAGACTATCCTGATCGACGGATATAACCTGGGTCTGGAAAAGGGCACCGGCGTTGCAACCTACGCGCGCAACCTGAGCTACGAAATCGACGAGCTCGGCCACAAAGTCAATGTCCTTTACGGCAACCGGGGCGGTACGTCGCGGAATAACCTTCTGCGCGAAATCGCCTTTTTCAACAGCAGTAACGATGAGCCAAGCGGCGCGCTCGAATTGCTTGCCAAGGTGTCGCACATCCTGCCGAGCCCGCTCGGCCTTAAAGCAGTGGATGTCCCGATAACGGGAAAGGTTATCCCACGCAGCTTCGAAGCGAGATTGCCGAAGTTCGACCGCCTCTACAACTGCTCGTCCGGTTTTGACCGTGTACAGTTAGCCCATTACCTTTGGGGAAAGATCAGCAGCGTCACCTTACCCGAACAGCCCGACCTGGCTCACTGGACCTACCCACTTCCCCTGCGCGCCAAGCGCGCGCCAAACATCTATACCCTACATGACATCGTGCCCCTGCGGCTTCCTTACACCACCCTGGACAACAAAAAACGTTATCTCTCTCTTATCAAGAGGCTGGACAAAGTGGCGGATCATTTCGTCACCGTCTCGGAATGCTCCAAAAGCGACATCGTAGATATTGTTGGAATTTCCCCGGAAAGAATTACGAACACCTACCAGTCCGTCCACATCCCAGCGAAGTATCGCGAGAAGCCGGAGGAACAGCTGGTACGAGAAGTTGAAGGGACGATTGGCGTAGGCCACAAGGAGTATTTCCTGTACTGGGGAGCGATTGAACCCAAAAAAAACATAGGGCGAATGATCGAAGCCTATCTCACAAGCAACATCGAAGCGCAGTTAGTTATAATCGGCGCAAGAGCATGGAAATCCAAGGGAGAACTTCGCTACATAAATGACAATAATATTGTCGATAGGTCGGGAATAAAGAGCAACGTTTCTATCGGGAATAGGGTTGTATTGTTGAATTATGTCACCTTTGAGATGCTCGTAAGCCTCATTCGCGGCGCAAAGGCCACTCTTTTCCCATCTATCTACGAAGGGTTCGGATTACCCGTTCTTGAGGCAATGTCACTGGGAACACCGGTAATATGTTCGAATGCTTCATCGTTGCCCGAAGTTGCAGGCGATGCCGCAGTGATGGTCGATCCCTACGATACGGGCAGCATTTCCGCCGCGATCCGGACGGTCGATGCTGACTCGGACCTGCGCGAAGAACTCAGCCGTCGCGGCCGGGTCCAGGCGGAGAAGTTTTCGCAACAAGAGTATCGCTCGAGGCTGAAAGCATTGTATGACCGCTTCTTGTAGAGTGTCGTAGGATTGCAATGACATTCAATTTTGGGCAGACGTCGCACCCAGTCCGAACTGGGGCAGTTAGCCAATAGTTGAATGTCAATCGTCGGAAAGAGGAAAATGCGAGGTTCACTGCCAATTTCCCCCATGATGGGTCGCCTCGGGAGATATCTTGCGTTGAATGCGCAGCTCTATCGTTTGCTGCCATTGGCCTTGTGCATAATCATTCTTTCGGCATGCTCATCTACAGGTTATCCCGGCCCGACCACACTCAATGTTAGAAGCGCTGACGGCAAGGATTACGCTCAAAGTGATATTCGCGTTATCGAGCTGACCGGTGACGTTGTGAAACGGCTTCACGAACATCGCGATGCACACAGTTTCGAGAAGCTGTTCGGAGGGGACGCGCCTTCCAACACGATCATTGGCAAAGGCGATGTGATCGAGGTTTCCATCTGGGAGGCCTCGCCGCCAGTCCTTTTTGGTGGGACATTCGCCAATGAGAGGTCGGTCGCCTACGACTCGAATGCGCCAACCGTAAACCTTCCGTTTCAGACGGTCGACGACGACGGTGAGATACTGGTGCCATTTGTCGGTTCGGTTTATGTAGCAGGCAAAAGTCCGGTTGTCGTCGCTCGCGAAGTACGCGATCGCCTCATCGGCAAAGCCCATGATCCGCAAGCGATTGTCAGGATCGTGCAGAATGAAACGCGCAACGCTACCGTGCTTGGCGAAGTCGGCACGAATCGGCGCGTCCCTCTAACTTCGCGGGGGGAACGCGTTCTCGATATTATTGCTGCTGCGGGAGGCTCAAATCATCCCATCGGCAAATCGACGATCCAACTTACCCGTGGCACGACCATGGAGACGTTGCCATTGGAGGCGCTGATTTTGGATCCGTCGCAAAATGTCTTCCTGCGCCCCAACGATATCGTAACGGTGCTTTTCCAACCTCACAGCTTCATTGGGCTGGGTGCGGTCACGAAGAACTCGGAAGTAGACTTTGAAGGTGGCGGGATCTCGTTAGCGCAGGCAATGGGAAGGCTCGGTGGGCTAATCGACGAACGGGCAGATGTCCACGGCGTGTTTGTCTACCGGCTTGAAGATCCCGCAGCGCTTGGCCTTTCGAATGCTTCATCACACGTTGGGACCAGCGACAGGCTGGTCCCAGTGATCTATCGGCTGAATTTCTCGGAAGCCACTGGCCTGTTCATCGCAAGAGACTTCATCATTCGGGACAAAGACGCAGTGTACGTATCTGTTGCACCCTTGGGAGACCTAGAGAAATTTGTGAGGATAATTTCGACGGCGGTTAGCGCGACCAACGGATTGGATTCGCTAATTAACAATTCAGCCATCATACCTAACTCAAACGTTAGCAACTGAGTGAACCTGTCCGTCGTCAGAACATTCGGCACAGATCGCGGCGTAAATTTGCGGAGGCCGCTGCCGAAAATGCGGCTAGGTAGTCTGACCAGCCCATCTTGTTTGCAGCCTTCAACACCAGCGGAGTCACATCTTGCCAACCTACATTCGTTTTGCCGGATCGACGTTGCCTTCGAACGTCGGGACCGACAGCAATCGGGGTACACGCCTGTCCGACGGGCGCGCCGGACATGTCTCGTTTGGCCCCTACCTGTCGCTTGATATTGGCGATTACTGTGCCGGCTTTCGGGTGCGGAAGCTGCCAGACAGCCATCTCGGCCAGATCGACATGGATGTCGCGGCAGTCGGCTATCCCTCGTTGGCCCACAAGAGCCTAGCCGTCGACACATTATTCCGAGACACGTCATCGTTGCTGCCGATGGAATTCTACGTTCCCGAACGCGCCGAAGGGATCGAAGTTCGCCTGTTCGTGCACGAAAAGGTGCTGATCGAAATCGATGAACTGGTGATATTCTCCCGCCACACAAAGGGCTGGAGCGGGCGATGAGCGTCCTATCGGCACTGCGTAACTGGTTCGCAGCTGGCAGGGAGCGCGAACTGGCAGAGCGTCTCGAGGAACAGCTGCATTTCACCTCGCTAGAGGCCCGAGTCTTCGTCGATCATCGGCTGGAGGCGATCGAGCACCGGCTCGCGGTTTCGCGCGAGGAGCTGGAACGAAGCAGCCTTCTGGCCGTGCAGGAAGCAAAAGCCTATGCCGACGAGGCAGCGACCAGCCTTGGCATGTCACTGCGCGGCGTTTCGCAGGCAGTTCTTGAGGCATCGCGCAAGTCCGCCGCAGCTTCCGGTGCGGACCAACCCGCGTATCTGAAGCTTTCGCTGCGGCAACGGCTTGACCGGTTAGGAAACGACCTGCGCAATACGGCAGAAGGCGGGTCAATGGATCCAGCGGTGCGAGAAACAATCGCACGGCTAGGCCAGACCATTGGAAATCTCACCACCGGGATGGACGCTGTCGCTGTGGCAACCCGCGATATCGAGACGATCGTTGCATCGCTCAAGCACCGGTCAACCGGTGATGACAACGCTGCGGATGGAGGCGAGGCGTGAGGGCTGCCTTGTTGCTCGACCCCGCAAAGATCGCTGCCTCGCTCGCAGGGAATGGCCCTTCCGAATGTTCGTTCTCGGTTGTCATCAACACCGACAACCGGCTCGAATATCTCAAGCGCACACTTGAAGGCTTGCGATATTCGACCCATACCAATTTCGAAGTCTGCGTAGTGGCCGGACCGACGCCCGACGGAACGCGTGAATATCTCGAAACCCTAACGGGTAGGGTGAAGGTAGCGCATTGTCCTAAGCGCATTCTCTCGATGTCGCGCAATATTGGCATAGCGATGGCCGATGGCGACGTCGTCTGCTTCATTGACGATGATGCCGTACCTGAGCCGGAGTGGCTGGAACAGCTCGCCACTTGTTTTATCAACGAGGATGTGGGCGCTGCCGGCGGATTCGTCTACGACAATACCGGCGTGAAGTTCCAAACTGGCTACGTCATCGCCAACCGCTTGGGATATGCGACCGACTGCGACGCGCCTGCCCCGCATCTCAACTTCGCCTACTCGCACACTTACCCGCACCTATTGGGCACGAACTGTGCGTTCCGCCGCTCGGTCTTGTTAGAGATCCGCGGTTTCGACGAGGAATACGAGTATTTCCTCGATGAGACCGACGTCTGTGTTAGGATCAACGACGCCGGTTATCGGATTGTGCAGGTCAAAGGTGCCTACGTACACCACAAATATGCGCCGAGCCATGTGCGCGATGCAGAGCGGGTCGTACGTAACTGGTATCCACTCATCAAAAATCGCCTCTATTTCGGGCTGCGCAATGCGACGTTGCACCACTCATTGCGCGAGATCGCGGACGCAGCGCTGAGCGATGTTACGAGCTGGTCGGAAAGCGTCGTGGAAGCCCATGCGCGGGGTGTATACACCAGGGCCGACGTCGCGCGCTTCGAAAACGAGGCTTCGCGAGCCCTCGTCGATGCAAAGCAGCGCGCCAGCGAACCGCAGAAATTTCTCACCCGGGCAACGTGCGAAGCCCACCACAGCCCGTTCAAGCGCTATCCTACCATCCTAGCCCCACGTGAGCGGAAGACGATCTGCCTTGTGACGCAGGACTACCCGCCCGGACAGAATGGCGGAATTGCTCGCAACATGTTCCACCTCGGACGCGCACTCGCTGCCGAGGGCCACATCGTCCACGTGTTGACCAAGAGCCGGGGCGATTCCGCAGTCGACTTCGAAGACGGAGTATGGGTTCACCGGGTTTCGATCCGCCACTATCCTGCTCCTGAAAGGTCGCCCATCGCTCCGCTTGAGGTTCCTTCCCACATCTGGAATTATTGCTGCACAATGCTTGAGGAGGTGAAAGCCATCGCCGCGAAGCGGGCAGTTGACGTGGTTTACTGCCCGCTCTGGGACTGCGAGCCGCTCGGTTTTGTGCTGGAGCAGAAATTTCCGGTCATTGTCGCCCTGCAAACGACGATGCGCTTCTGGCTCGATAGCCAGCCGCTCAAGCGCGCTGACACCGATTGGATGCGTGAATATGGCGAGCCGATTTTGGCGATGGAAGAGTTGATCCTTAGCCGTGCGCCGCTGTTGCACGCTAACAGCCGGGCAATTGTGAAGGACATCGGGCGGCGCTACGATGCCAAGTTGCCAGCTGAGCGGTTGTTCTTTTCGCCGCACGGGATGGAGGACTGGGCTAAGAACATTCGCCCCGTCCGGCGGCGCGACAAGCAGACCCGGATCCTCTTCGTCGGCAGGCTGGAGTCACGCAAGGGCATCGACACGCTGCTTGCCGCCATTCCCGAAATCCTCAAGAAACATCCGTATGCGATCCTCGACATCGTCGGTGACGATACGGTGCCGCGGCCCGACGGGACTACTTATAAGAAGGAATTCCTGGCGAGGTCGATTGCGCAGAATCTACGCGCGCGAATTCGGTTTCATGGCCGCGTGGAAGAAGGCATGTTGCAGCAATTCCTCGCGGATTGCGATATTTTCGTCGCGCCTTCCCGATACGAATCCTTTGGCCTTGTTTTTCTTGAAGCGATGGTCTTTTCCAAGCCCGTCATCGCGTGTTCCGTGGGCGGAGCGACGGAAGTCGTTTCAGATGGCAAAACCGGCATTCTCGTACCACCGGCAGATGCCAAAGCTCTCGCTAAGGCGCTCGACACCTTGATCTCGGACCCGACACTGCGTTCCGAGATGGGCGCGCAAGGGCGGCAACGGTTCGAAGACCACTTTACGGAAGTCACAATGGCGCGAGATTTTATCGCCGCAATTGAAAGACAATTGAAGCGATCGAATATGCTTGGAGCGGAGCAAGCTATATGAGTACTAGGCTGTCGATCCAGGAAGTCGTGGCGGAGGGTATTTGCCAAACTATCCAACGAAATGGCTGGGATTTGATACATCATCCTCGCACCGATGAGGACGTTTGGCGCTGCCTTCTTCCCGGTCGGGCTTTGACGCTGCGTTGCGCCTCCTGCGTTTCAGGCTTGCAGTTCCTTAGGCACGGTTGGAGCGGTGCGGTACGGATCCGCGTGGGGGACTTTGAGGATGAACACGATCTATACAACCCGGATCTGGAAGATTCGGTTTGGATTTCACTGCCGGAGTCCAAGTCAGACTTTGAATTGACTATCGAATCCCTGGCGGTCGAAGGGCGCTTAGAGGCATGGCTGCTTGGATTTGCAATCAATGGCGCGCCAAAGTCTGTGTCGAGATCGCGACTGCTCAACGCTACCACGAAAATTATCTACGGCGATTGGGGCGACTTTCTGGTTCTGGCCCACGACAAAGTCATTCCTCGCGCGATTGCCAAGGAGGGGAGTTGGGCGCCCAAGGACATCGAGATATTTCGACAGCATGTTCAGCCCGGTTCGGCGGTGATCGACGTCGGCGCGAATTTTGGTCATCATACGATCGTCTTCTCACGCCTCGTCGGTGCTAACGGCAAGGTCTTGGCGATCGAAGCCCAGCGCGTCATGTGGCAACTAGTGATTGCCAATGCCGCGATCAATGCATGTGATAATATCATCGCTCTCCATACTGCGGCCGGACGAGAGGCGGGCACAGTCAATCTCTTCCCGGTAAGCTACGACGGGGATTTCAATTTCGGATCGCTTGGAATCGATGTCCGCAACGATGCTTCCAGTACCGAGGGAGAAGCAGTAACGGTCGATACGCTTGACCGCATATCCGAGAAGACGCTTGGAGATAGACGTATCGACTTTGTGAAGATCGATGTGCAGGCGTATGAACTGTTTGTCTTGCAAGGCTTGGAACGGATCATCAGCGAACATCGGCCCACGATATTCGTTGAGATTTCACCTTTCTGGATGATGAAGGCCGGCTATAGCTACACCGCAATCTACGATTTCCTGAGTAGACATGGATACGAATTCAAGCATCAAGACTGGATCGAAACGGATGGCAGGGGTGTTCCCTCGGTAGCTCTGGATCAGGATATGGAATGGGACCTTCTGGCGATTCATCCTTCTCAAGCGAGCGCGGCGCAATCCTAGCCACTGCTTCGCCCTGACGCCGCGACAGACCGAGGGCGTTTCCTCGATTATGGTCGGGCATACCCGGCCCTTCTTCAAGGGTCTCAAATATGCAATTGGGTCCACAAGGAAATGAACCAAAAAGTCGTCATAACAGGAATGGGGTGCATAAGCGGACTCGACAGTGGGGCCGAGCAGAACTGGCAGCGCACCCTGGCCGGCGTCTGCGCGGTCCGGCCCATCAAACGCAAAGTATGGAAAGATGAACCGAAATTCGCGATACAGGGCATGGCTGCGTGGATCGACGACGAGACTGTCGCCGCGGCCATGCCGAACCGCAAACTCAAGTTTCTCGGGAACCTTGACCCCTTCTCCAGGTTTGCCTTGATCGCCGCCGATGAAGCGGTTGCTCAGTCCGGTCTGGAACTGGATGAAACGTCCAAAGAAAACGTAGCCGTAATACTTGGCTGCGGCAGCAACGGAAACGCGGTCTTGGATCGCTCGTACGAGAGGCTCTACGCGAGAAGGACGCCCCGCACCAACCCCCAAACGATCCCCTCTTCGATGATGTCTGCGCCTGCAAGCCACATTGCGATGATGCTTGGTCTGCACGGTCCGACCTTCGTCATGTCGAGTGCCTGTGCTTCCTCAGCCCACGCGCTGGGCGAGGCGATGCACATGATCCGCGCGGGGCGTGTTGATGCGGCCATAGCGGGCGGGACCGAAGCCTGCATCTCACTTGGTTCCTGGTTCGCGTGGAAATCTCTTGGGGTGCTGGCGCCCGATACTTGCCGCCCCTTCTCGGTAGACCGGAAAGGCATGGTTCTGGGCGAAGGCGCGGCGGTTTTCGTCCTGGAAAGCGAGGAGCATGCTCGATCACGTGGCGCGACGATCTTAGCTGAATTGGCCGGCTACGGCGCGACCTCCGATGCCAGCCAGATGACGGCGCCAAATCAGCAGATGATCGAACGAGCTATTTCCATGGCAATGGCCGATGCCAAGGTTCAAACTTCCCAAGAAATCCTGATCTCGGCGCATGGTACCGGCACGGCGCTAAATGACAAATGCGAAGCGGCCGCCATTAGGTCGGTCTTCGGTCCGCAAATTGACCAGGCTAGCGTAATCGCCACCAAATCGGCTCACGGGCACCTGATTGGCGCATCGGGAGCGCTGCAGTTTCTGCTAGGGATAAAGGCGCTTTCCGCTGGAGTCGCGCCGCCGGTACTGAACCATCTCGGCGCCGATCCGGAATGCGAGCTACCGCTTGCACTTGAGGCCAAGCCGATCTCAGCTGAGTTACTGATGTGCAATAGTTTTGCATTCGGGGGTCTTAACGCCGTCATTGTCGCGCGGCATCCAGCCGCTTAACTGCCCAACGCGTGCCATACTGTTTTCAGGCTGCGGTGCGTCCTTGCCATAACCTTCGGCGAAGATGGCCAGTTTATGGGTAAGCGAGGCGTGGAGGCCACCTTGTCAGCGTGATTTTCTGACCTGCGAGGCTTTGCCTGCGGCGCGGCGTTTTGCATCGACAGGCACCTCCACCCTGCGCCAAATGAGCGGGTCGGTATCGGCAAGCGCGATGTGCAGGCGAGCGATCCAGTCGGTCATGCCGCCATGCTGACTGGCGTTGCTGCGGCTGTCCAGTTCCACGGGAGATCATCCCAGCGCGAGGCGGGCCAGTCTCCGGCGATCTTCTCGATGACATCGGCAACGTAGGCTGCCGACTGCATGATGTTCGCAGGCCGATCGCACCGAACCATCCGGCCCAAAGGCGTCCCGCAGGATCGCCAGCTTCTGCTCCACCGTCAAGCGCCTGCGCCCCAACACGCGTCCCACAATCTCAACGCGACCGGTCATACAATCACTCATATGACCGGTCGTATGACTGCTCGCTTCCTGATCGTCGCTATCGTCCATCCGGCCGCTCCTCAAAAGAGCGGCAATCAGCCCACCCAACCGGCAAAAGGCAAGGCGGCTTCCACGCCACGCTTACGTTTATGGCGTATTGTGTTGAAAAATTCCGATCGCCGATTTACTCTGTTACATTAAAAGGCGATGCCGGATTTTTCCGCAATAATAATTCATGCGTGAAAACTTTATTGAGTTATTATTACGTCAGAAGTGCTGCGAAGTAGTCTTGCCCGAAATTTCAACACAATAGGCGCCCTTGATGTCTTCCTAGTAAAGCCATATGGCCTTCGTAGAAGTCGGCCCTAGTATATGATTCGGAATATTAATCCGATAATTTGGGACGCAATCAGGGGACTGGACAAGCCAAGAAGATGATGGCATTTTTTGGGGTTTCGCTAGGGCGCGCTGCGCATGACTAGGCAAGCAGTCGCGTTCTGTCACGACGTGGCCATTCTGTGGCGCTTTGTTCGATTACGCCGAGCTCTGCTGTGTTACGCGGTGGTTATCGCATGTTTACTCGTCGTGTCTCTTCTCATCTTTCCACTCTGGCGGCTCGGATTTTACCTGCTGATCGGTATCATATTGTTCCTGCCAGTCGAATATCTGGCGCATCGCTTTGCGTTACATTCGATGATTTATCTTGATTCCCGCTGGCTCGCCCGGATTTGGATCAGGATGCACTATGCCCATCACCGCGTCCCGGATCGCGAAGACGTAATCTTGGCGAGCCCCCTCAGTGGGCCGATTCTGATCGCGATCACCAACCCACCGTTCATGCTGCTCTTCGGCCCGCTAACAATCATACCAGGCGCCGCGATAGTCCTGATCTTGTTCGGTTTTGCCTACGAGCCGGTCCATTACGCGTCGCATAAGAACGCGGACTTCAGGAGCCGGTATTTCCTCGATCGCCGCCGCTTGCATCTGATGCATCACTTCCACAATGAGCAGCGGAACTACGGCATCTGCGCCTCACTGATGGATCGCATTGTGGGAACCCACGCTGAACGCGCCAACGATGCCAAGCGCTCACCTTCGGTGATGACGCTAGGCTATGATGGCGCTTTGGCGCAGTCCAAACCGATAGTCGGGATTGAGTATGAGCGCAGCCTCCGCGGGCACTGAGATCCAGCGACACACGGACATTGATACGATCATCAACATACTCGGTCGCAGCCATCCCCACGTTGTCGCAAATGGGTGGCTCGGGCGTTTTATAGAACGTAGCAGAATCGAAAGCGCCATTCGATCGGAGCAAGCGAACCTTGCATATTGTCTTGTCACGCTAGGCGATGGTGCGGATCAACCGCAATGCGGAATGCTGACCGCAATCCCGAAGCCTGCTGCTGAAGGTAGGTTCGCGGCGACAGCAGAGCAACCCATGCTGTTTGGGTTCCTGTTCGGGTTTTCGAATCAGGACCAGTTTGACAAGGTGGTGCATGACGCAATTGAGCTTGCTCGAGAACGTGAGTGCCTGACGCTGGTTGGACCGTTCGAGACGACGATCAATTATTGCTGCGGCCTTCTTCATGAAGAGCCAGCTTTCCCGCCGGGGATGATGACGCCCAAGAATCCCCTACAGTGGAAGGAGCTCATGTCGCAATTCGGCTTCGAACTGGCAGAACGACTCTACACCTATGAAATCGACGTCGAAAACACGCCATTTCGACCGATCGGCCTGCGCGCCTTCGAAAAGTATGGTCTGAGCATGCGCCCACTTCGCCTCCCTGTAACAGTCGAGCAGCGAGAGGCCATTCGCGACGTCATCAATTCCGGCTGGAAGGACAATTGGGGTTTTGTTCCGGTCGATATCTCATATGTTGACATGCTTGTCAGGGAGTTCTGGCCCGTGCTGTGGGATGGCCTCTCGTGGATCGTATATCGGGGAGACTGCCCCGTTGGCCTTGCGATTGCCACTCCCGATGTCGAGGAATTGATAAGAGACGAACCGGGTCTGGCAAATGTCATTGCCCGACTTTGGCGCTTCTTCGTTCGCCGAAGGGTTGACTCCATCCGGGTGTTCCTTCTTGGCCTGTCGAGCGAGCTTCACGGCAGCGCCGTAGCAGCGAGCGTTGTGGAAATGATGATCCACACCGGCAAGACAGCTGCTGAGCGTTATCGTGCAAAGAAGCTTATTGTCGGATGGACGCTTAGCAGTAACCGCCGGATCAATCGGATGATCGAAACCTGGGCTCCGGATGCCCGCCGTCTCGTTCACAGCATGTGGACGCTGCCGGTATCTTCGGCCGATGGCGCCGGGTAGCTCTTGTCGGTTTCTTTTTTCAGAATTTTGTGCTTTTGGAGTGTTTATGAAGGTCGCTGCAACTGTTATTTCGATTATAGCTGAGAATTGTGAAATTGGGACGGATGTCTCCGACTTGGCTGCGAGAATGGACACACGTCTCGAAACACTGGACCTCGACTCCCTCGCAATGCTTGAAATCGTTTTCGAGATTGAGGAACAGTTGAATGTTGAATTGCCGTTCGATCCGGCGAAGCCGGAAGAGTACTCTGATGCGACCGTAGGTGATATCGTCCAGCGGGTTGAGGCAATCCTCGCGCGCCAGTCACAGTCAGCCCCTGAAAGCGATGCAGCTTCAAGCTAGGGGAAAATTGGGGTTGTCCGTGTCCTTGGGCTTCCTCGTCACTCGACGGTAGGGCAAGAACGAGCGATCGAAGATAATGATGCCAAGGAGCCGTGTCCATGAAGAATGGTAATAGAGACGGTCATAGACCTCAGGTGCCGCGGCCCGGATGGCAGGCAAATGATTCCAGGGCACTGAAGGAAAGTCATGGTGCTCGTTGTGATAGCCCATGTTGAAACAGAGACGGTTTAGCGGACCGTAATAGGAATAGGTTTCCTGACCCGGACTGAATACGAAGTGCTCCTGAAACCAGCGAGCGCCGAGAGGGTGAAGCCCCAAAGCGAAAGCGGTGCTTAGGAAAAGGTAGGCAGGCACCCACCAGCCGAAAAACCAGACAAATGGGGCCATCGCGGCTGTCATGCATATTCCATTGAAGACTGCCCAAGGCTCGATCATGCGCTGTGACTTCACGCCCATTGGCCGTGTAATCCCCTGGACAACCCAAAACATCCCCACCCATAGCGCCTTCTTCCATCGGCTATTGCCGATCCACCGCGCTTCACGCTCGCTCGGCACGTCGGGGTCCAGGCCAGGCACACCCAAATGGCGGTGGTGCAGCAAATGGAAGTTTCGAAAACCAATCGCAGCGGGATAAACGATGGCGATGTTAGCGAATATAGCTCCAAGCCGGTTGGCATCAGGCGACCGGAATACAAGCTCATGCGCGTACTCGTGGATGAGCACAAACAAAGCATGGTTGATGAACGCACCGACACCCCATGCGACTAGTACGATGGCCCACCATGGCGCGCTCCAAAGGACCAGCACTATGGTTATCGCAAGCTGGATGACGACAAGCGCGACCGTCCAACCGAACGTTCCCAGATTGCGATCGGACAGCTCTCCCAGCTCTGGACGAGCAGCCAGAACCTGTTGCGCCCTCGCCCGGTGTGGCGGCGGCGCATCGGAAATGACAAAGCCTTCGTGAGGTGAGACTTCGATCCTCAAGGGTGAAGCACCAACTTAGCGGCTGCGGCCTGAATACTGCCACGATTACAGGGTACGCGACAGCCAAAGTTGCGCTCCGGTTTCCTCGGCATAGGGCTTTTTCTCATCCTACGGGATCGTTTCCGCACGAACCAAAGTAGGTGGTGCATTTCCAGATCCGACGATAGAACGAAGCGATGTAGTGAGGTACATCCATGGTACTAACCCAAATCAACCTTAATTCCCAAAAATGAGCTCGCCTTAGGCTGCCAAGCCTTTGTTATTTGATACGCATGGTTTTGACAATAGGCTGGCTGACGTAACGCTCCAATTTTCCTCCAAGTACAATTGATGCCCATGGAGTCTTGAGGCGAACTCCTCATCTGGCCCAGAATGCGCAAGAGCGACCAGGTTTTTGCACCATCAGCTTAGCGAGCTTCTGATACTGGTAGCAGTGCAGAGGCTTTCGATTACTGCGGTTCCTCTCCCCATGAACCAAAGCAATTGGCATATTCTCCGGATTGGAAGATGCCAACCAGAATGCCGATCGGGTCCGAAAGGCTATCCACGATCCGATCGCCTGCCGAGCGCAGGGGGGCGTTGACGCCGGAGAAGCTTTCACAATCGGATTGAAATCCGGGCTGTAGAGTGGGAGGAAATGCAGCGTTGCGCCCACTGCTTCGATGCGCCCGCGGCCCGAAGCCCACTTGTCCGCCGCTCGCACTTCGACACGGAGCGACCACGTTGTCACCGCTCGCTGCTTGGAGATATGTGCCAGCAATTTCATGTCTGTGCGGCTTCGCTCACTCATCGGCCTGGACCGCCAGGAACGATAGCCGCGCGTCGACACTTGCATCACACGGCAGATCAGTTCCACTGCCCATAGATGCCGCCAGCTCTCCACAAAAGCGAACCTCATGGCCGCTGGCTCGCGAAGAACTGCGTGGCCTTTTTTAGGATGTCCCGCTCCTCCTTAAGCACGCGGTTCTCAAGGCGAAGGCGTTCATTCTCCTTCGCCAGATCGGCTTCTGGTCGTGCGCTCAAACCCTGCGGCCGATATTTAGATACCCACTTGCCCAGCGTCGACAGGCCAATCCCCAGGTCAGCTGCCACACGCCGGCGCAACAACCCACTGGTCAGTGCAATCCGCACCGCCTCTTGCCTGAACTCCTCGGTATGCTTCTTCATCTCGTCGGTCTCCTTGATCGAGTGTTAAACTCTCAAGTGACCGGCGCAAAACCGGTACAAGTCCACTCTTCTGGCTGTGGTCAGTGAGTCCTGAGCCTAATTGCGATAAGGGTCTACGCCGAAATTCCCACTAACGGCTCGCGCTTTCTCAACCTTTTCGGCCAGCAGAAAGAAGTCGTTAACCATAACGATTTACAACACTCATTGCACATCCGGGTTTCGGGTAAGGGGCGGAGAATGGACGCAATTTCAGTCAGCTTAAAAGGCACTACAACAATAGGCGCGGCGTTGGTTGCGCTTATTGTCGCTGGCGGCTGGCTCGAAGCGGCACCAAACGCACAAGACGCGCTCGCGATTGGCTCGACGCGAAATGAGCCGGCAATCCAGTCAGCGCCAACATCCAATAGACAGTCGCTCAAAGTTCCCCGCTTTGTCAGCCTTGCCGAACTAGGTTGGTCTGAGGGTCTTGTCTTTGAGGGGTTGAACGGTACCCAGGAACTGTTCTTGCCGGTGGCTGGCGCATCCTTAACCAGCGACATGACGTTTGCTCTCAAGTTTCAGACGGCTTCGGCTTTCGAAGCTCGTCGGGTGCTCGAAATTAAAGTTGCCGATCGCGTAGCCGAAACGGTCCAACTGGACATGAAAGACGCAGGTACGTTCGATGTTCCCATCACTGCTAAGGACATCAAAAACGGATTCGTGAAGCTGACGATTGGTTATTCCGGCGCGATCACCGAGCAGCGGTGCGTCGATCAAAGGGTTGCCGGTGCCTATCTTCGTATCGAGCCCGAAAGCGGGTTGGCGCTGTCGTTGGACAGAAATGCGATCACAATGGCAAATCTCCCGCGAGCGACAGAGATCCTCTGGACGGATAGCCTCGATCCCAAACAATCGGCTGCCGCCTTCACATTGGCAGCCGACAATGCGCTGGCCCACTTCGCTGATGGAGCTGCATCTGGTGATCAGTGGCAACAGACAACGGTGAAGTTTGTGGGCCGGAACGCACCGGCAGTTGCCTTGTCTGGCAGCACAATGCCCATTCTTGAAGTTGGTGGTGCTGATCCGGCAAAGGCGGCAAGGGTGCTCAATTCGCAAACCCGTTCGCTTTTGGACGGAACGGGCTATTCAACTCCGCAACGACAGCAGATTGGCGAGGACAGGGTATCCTTGGGCTTCCCAGCCGTGGGTGCCGATACGTCCGTCAAGCGCATCTCGGAGCGCGGAATATGGACAGCAGGCATTCCGGCAACACGATTCCCGGCTGGCAAGACACTTGGCAGGGTTGAACTGGACGTTGCTGTCGCGGATGATGGCGGCGACATTGATCCGGTAATCTCCGTCACAATGAACGGCCTGCTCCTAGGAAGCATCGAAGCCGAAACTGGACAACGTAACCGGCTCAGCTTCTCAATTCCCGATGGATTGGTTGGCCAGGATAACCGACTGGACGTGACCGTAACGCGCGTTCCTAAGGGCGGCGATTGCATCAATGCCCCGCAGAGCTACGATGCCCAGCTGCTACCATCTAGCCGGTTTACGTTCATCGATGCGCCCGAACCGCGAGACTTTCACGAACTTGCCCCGGTCTTTACGAGCGGCGTTACCGTCAATCTGGAGAATGGAGCCCGACTTGTGCCGGCAACAAGCCGCCTGTTGTCAGGACTCCTTGGCGATACCGCGCCAGTCTCTGTGACCTATGACGAGATTCCGCAATCGGGATCGTATGTCCATGTCGCCGATGCACCACCGCCAGGAACGAGTCCGGCGGTACGTTTTGATAAAGGCAAGGTGCTGATTAGGGACCGTGAGGGCGAAACCATACTTTCTGCCTCCAGCGTTGTTGATTTGACGATCGCGCAGTTGGTTTATGATGGCGCCAGGTCTGTACTTTGGATTCGGCCTGGACGGGATTTTAGTCAGCTAACACAATTGCCTGAAGATTTACGCCTCGCGTCAGGGGACGTGGCATTCGTTGCCGAAGATGGTATCCGGCTCGCGTTTTCCACCACGCGCGACGAACTGGTCCAAATCAACTACCCGGAGAGCTTTTCGCTAACCCAGTTCTTCCGGCAGTATCGCGGCTGGATAGTTTTGCTGGGTTGGGTCGCGGCTAGCGCGGGCTTTATCTGGCTGTTGCGCAAGGTTTACTCTGCACGGCGCAAAGAGGGCTGATCTCGTGTCAGCGGTTAGCCCGAACGATCTTTGGACAGGCGACTATCTGCTCGAATCCGGGCGGTTGACGCCTGGCCAGCTTGCCGAAGCTGAACACTATGCCGCAGCATGGGGATCAACGGTTCCAGATGCACTCCTGGCACGCAACTGGCTAGATCCCCAGGATTATTTTCGGGCGCTCGCAAGACGTTTCGCGGTGGAATATGTCGATCTCGTCACTGAGCCGTTGGACCCGGACCTTGTCGAACGCGACAAGGTCGATGAGTACATGCGGGAACTCACCGTTCCATGGCGGAAGATTGATGGCCGGCTGGTGGTTGCCACCGCTCGACCGGGACATGAGACGGTCCTGTATGTACGCCGCAAATGGGGCAGCGACACCGAAATCGCGGTTTGCACCAAGTTCGCGTTGCGCACGGCAATCCAATCGCTGCACTCTGAGGAATACTCACACGAAGCAGTTTATGATCTTGCCGAGCAAGACCCGGAAATGTCGGCGCGGATCGTCTTTACCGCTCACCAGCTCGTTTTCGCATGGGCAGCGCTTAGCCTGACTGCCATCGGTCTGTATTTCAATCCTGTGGTCACGCTTATCGCAATCAATGCGTTCATGTCTGTATTCTATCTAGGGAACTTTGTATTCAAAGCGATAGTGGTGTGGGCGGGTGGCGCGCGCCTGCAGAACGACGCGGCCTCCATTGACTCCGAAGCGGCGCTGCTGCGAGACGAAGACTTGCCAATCTATACGGTGCTGGTTCCCATGTTCAGGGAACCTGACGTTCTTCCGATCCTCGCAAATGCGCTCAGGAAACTCGATTACCCGACGGCCAAGCTCGACATCAAGATCATTCTTGAAGAAGGGGATGCAGAGACTATTGCCGCAGCGCGCGCTTTGCGGCTTGAGCAGATTTTCGAGATCGTAATCGTTCCGCCCTCGCAGCCACAAACCAAGCCGAAAGCCTGCAACTATGCTTTCCGCTTCGCGCGCGGCGAGTACCTTGTGATCTACGATGCCGAGGACAAGCCCGAGCCCGATCAACTCAAGAAAGTCGTTGCGGCCTTCCGGCGTTCTCCGGACAATATCGGCTGCGTCCAGTGCCGGCTGAACTACTACAACCGCGATGAGAACTGGCTGACGCGGATGTTCACTCTGGACTACTCCTTGTGGTTCGATCTGATGTTGCCCGGTCTGGAAAAGCTGGGAGTGCCCATTCCGCTCGGCGGTACATCGAACCACTTCAAGATGAGTGTCCTGCAAGAATTGCGGGCTTGGGATCCCTTCAACGTCACCGAGGACGCTGATCTTGGCATTCGCATGACTCAGAAGGGTTATGGTGTAAGGCTTGTCGATTCGACCACCTTCGAGGAGGCCAATGTCTCGCAAGGCAATTGGATTCGGCAACGTTCGCGCTGGATCAAAGGCTACATGCAGACCTTCCTCGTTCACACGCGCCGACCATTGCATCTTGCCCGGACGGTCGGCCCGCTCGGTGTGCTTGGATTCGTGTTCTTTATCGGCGGAACCATGTTGTCAGGCCTACTCAACCCGCTGTTCTGGGCGATCTTCCTGTTCTGGCTAGTCTCAGGATCAGCGGTCTTTGACTCGGTCTTCCCGCCAATCCTGCTCGAGCTTTCGCTGTTCAACTTGTTGGCTGGCAACGGCCTGTTCATCTTTTTGATGATGCTTGCG
Source organism: uncultured Sphingomonadaceae bacterium (assembly GCA_947258815.1). GTDB lineage: Bacteria > Pseudomonadota > Alphaproteobacteria > Sphingomonadales > Sphingomonadaceae > Novosphingobium. The sequence continues at coordinate 35,194 of CAMYJW010000015.1, read as the reverse complement.
CCCTATCGCCGCAACTGGCTCAATCTCGTGCCATTCGCCCTGACGGTATTCTGGTACTGGGTGCTCATGTCGATAGCGGCCTGGAAAGGCGCATGGCAACTCGTCACCAAACCGTTCTATTGGGAAAAGACGAACCACGGCCTTTCCAAACATACGGCTAACGAGGTCGCCGCTGCGCGTGCCGAAGTCGAGGCGGCTGTCTGACATGCGAGCCAACAGAGAAGTTGTTCTTGGGGCTGGCGTTCTCACGTTGTTGATCCTCGCGGTGGTATGGATGTTCAGTACCATTATGGCGACTGGCTACACATCTGACGCGATGTTGGATTTGTGGGGGCGAAGCCTCCTTGCAGAAGCTAATGGATTGAGCACCGGAGCGATTGTCGGAACATTCCCGCCGCTTGCGAACTCGCCGATCGTGCTCATCGCAACCGCAGCACCGGGACATAGCGAGTTCCTTCTCGCCTCATCGGTCGTCGTCCTTGGCTCGACACTTGCGTTCGCATGGTATCGCAGTTTCATAGCGCAGCAGCGCGGCGCAGTCGTTGCCATTCTGGTTACTTCGGCCTTGGTCGCCAATCCTCTGTTCCCTCGGGCTCTGGTTGAAGGTCCCGGCTGGATGTTCCTTCTTTGGGGTGTGTGGCTTCTCCTGATTGGCATGATGGAATTACGCCGGGGCTATCGGTTGAATGATGTCATCCTGGTCGCGGTCGCCCTGCCCATTATCGTACTCTCTCACCCGCTGGGGCCGATCGTCGCAATTGCGAGCGTTCCTTTCATCGTTGCCGTTCTTCCGCCCAGTCAAGTTCTGGGATCACTTCTAGGAGTGCTGCTAACTATTCTGTTTCCGTGTATCTTCGCGATTGCGGGCCTGGTCTACGTGAACTGGACCTTTGCCGGATCGCCGCTCGACTTTCTGACCGAGATCGGCCAGCCAGTACATTCCCAAACCGGTTCAGAATCCCAGTTGCTCAAAACCGGCATTGCCTTGATGACGCTAGGCGCGACTTTACCCATTTCGGTTGCTTTCCTGTTCAGGTCCAGGAAACTTGGCGGTTTGTGGCTCGGTGAATTGATGGCTCTTGCTACGCTTCTCTGCGCGATCCTGATTGGCGGGCTGGCAGGGTTACTTCCTGGCGGTGCTCTGGCAGGTTCACTCGCCCTGCCGCTCCTTGCCGCTACAATACGGCGCTGGCCGCTAGAACCTGAAAGCAATCTTGCGCTATTCGTTCTTCTACTGATCGGCTTCCTAGGTAGCGGCATTGCTATTTGGGCCGACACGACAAAAGACAACCAGAGATTTATCGCAGCGGTAATGGGACGTCCCTTCGGACCAGTCAATGCGGAACACGCAGCTCTGGCCGAAGCACTCCAGGATGTGAACCACGTAATCTTTGATGCCGAAGTCGAGCCTGCGATTGTTGCCCTTCGCGGAAGCGCCCATGGCATCGTAGCCGCGCATCACCGTGAATTTAGATTGGCGATGCTGAAACAATCTGTTTCCGCGCCCGCCGTTGTCATTCGAGACCCTCATTCACCGTCAGGTGCGGATCGCATTGGCATGAAATTCCCACAGCTTTTCGCCAAGGGGCTTCCTGGCTACTCAAGAACCTTCGATGGGTCGACTTGGCGTATTTACGAAGCGCGAGGAGCAATCCGATGACTGAAGACATTCGCACAGTAAGACCCTTGGATGCAGCGGATCGAAAAGAACGCATCCTGCTGGTCGATGATGAACCAAGCGCTGCGTCAGCCGCCTGCCTGATCCTTCAGCGTGGCGGGTATGCAGATGTCAGTGTTGCGCATTCCGCCTATGACGCATTCGATCTGCTCGGACTTGTCGAAGATGGCCGCAAAAGGCTGCGTCAGGCGGCAGGTGCTCTACCATTCGATCTGATCGTGCTGGACATTATGATGCCAGGGTTCGACGGCATCGAAACGTGTGCGGCTATTCGCTCGACATTTGCAGGTCGTTCCATACCGATCATCATGCTGTCGGGTGTCAGTGAAGTGCAGCAACTCAATCAGGCTTTCATGGCGGGGGCGACAGACTTCGTTTCAAAACCAGCCAAGCCAATCGAGCTGATATCCCGGATCAACAGCATGTTGCGGCTCGCGCGCGCGCAGGAGCGGTCCAAGCTGTTCGAAGCAGAGGCAAGAAATGCGCCGGATACCATGGCGCAGATATCACTAGACGACTCTCTGATCGACAGCATTTCCCTTATGCCAGCCCGCTTTGTCGCAGAATCGATAATGCGTAGCTGCCAGCGCTCAGAATGGCCGGTTGCTATCGGTATCATACAGGTCAATGATTTTGATGCCTATACGAGCAGGTGGAGCAGGACGCGCAGCGACGGTCTTCTAAACAGGATTTCCAGAATTATCCGGGATACTCCGGTCGCCGCCGGCGCCATTCTTGCGCATTTTGACGACGCCCATTTCCTGATCGCACTTCCAAACACTGCAAATACCGAGCAGGTTGACCATTTTTGCGATGCTGTGCGAACCGCAGTCAAATGCGCCGCGCTTCCGCATGGCAATTCCTTGAAGAGTGAAGTTGTTGAGGTCTCCGTGGCAACAGGTTGGAACAAAGGGCCTGAGATTGCGCAATTGCCGGGAAATCTGCTTCGCGTGCTTCGGGATGACCTGGACGAAGGAATTCATCATGCGCTGGTCTGACAGATTCGGTCATTCGACATTCGCATTGGTCGTTGCCTGCTCTGTCGCACCGGGTTCAGCGTTCGCCGGTGCGTGGACATTAGAACAGGGTGAAGGACAAATCATTATCACGCCCACATATTCGGATAGCAAGAAAGGGTTTGATGGCGACGGTAACGTAGTGGACATTAGCGATTACCGAAAACGCGACGTCTATGTATTTGCAGAATTTGGAGCAGCCGAGGACATCACCCTTGTCGCCACCACAGCTCTTTCGCGATTGTCAATTGAGAATGACGGTTCGAGTGCTGGACTTGGGTATTCAGAGCTGGGTGCGCGCGTTCGTGCGCATGCCTCCTCGCAAACAGTCCTGTCTATACAAGGCCTCGCCCGCATTCCCGGCGAGAAACGTGGGGCAGACATCGCACAGGCGGGTGGCGATACGATGGAATATGATGTGCGCGGACTCATTGGGCATTCATTCAAAATCGGTGAAGCAAACGCCTTTCTTGACTTGCAGGCCGGATATCGTTTCCGCAATGGCGCGCCGCCAAACGAATTTCGCCTGGACACGACCGTCGGTGCAAATGTTGGCAAGAACACGCAAGGGTTTGCTCAATTATTCAACACATTTAGCGAAGGGGGCAGTGGGTTTTCGGACTACCGCTATCACAACGCTCAGCTAAGCGTTGTCCAGAACGTTTCGGCCGGGGTCTCCCTGCAGGCCGGTGTGCTTGCCACCGTCGCTGGAAAAAACGCATTGCGTGAGCGGGGTGGATTTGTGGGACTGTGGTATCGCTTCTGAGGACGGAGCGCGATATATACAGCCGATGGGTTCGAATGGATATTCGTCAAGTTGTTGCAATCGTTGGTAGTGGGCCATGTCCGTCGTCAGATAATTTGAGACCGTTGGCAGTTTAAAACAGGTGAGTGTTCGGGTTCATCTGTTGGTTGATATTATGCGGCAAGCTTTCGGTGTTGCAAGCGCCTTTGCTCGATGGTTTTACGTTTGATCCTTTCTCGCTGTTTGATGATGGTTTCCGCCCTGCCGAAGTAGGCGTCGGCAGGTGTGACGTTTTTCAGGCTCTCGTGATAGCGCTGGTGATTGTAGTGTTCGACGAACGCTTCGACCTGCGCTTCCAGATCGCCGGGCAGATAGTAATTCTCCAGCAGGATGCGGTTCTTGAGCGTCTGGTGCCAGCGCTCGATCTTACCCTGCGTCTGCGGATGGAACGGAGCGCCGCGAACGTGGCGCATATCCTTTTCCGCGAGATAGTCCGCCAGTTCGCCGGCAACATAGCTGGGGCCATTGTCCGATAATAGCCGGGGCCTGTGCACCACATGGGCCTGGTCGCAACCTGAGGCGGCCAACGCCAGCTCCAGCGTATCTGTTACATCCTCGGCGCGCATCGTCGTGCACAGCTTCCAGGCAATGATGTAGCGGGAGTAATCGTCGAGGATGGTCGATAGGTAATACCAGCCCCAGCCAATGATCTTCAGATAGGTAAAATCGGTCTGCCACAGCTGATTGGGCGCAGTCGTTTTGTCTTTAAACTCGCTGGCTGCTTTCATCACGATGAAGTTCGGGCTGGTAATCAGGTCATGCGCCTTGAGCAGGCGGTAAACGCTGGCTTCGGACACGAAGTAGCGCCGTTCATCGGTAAACGTCACCGCCAGCTCTCTGGGGCTCAGTTCACAGCGCTCCAGCGCCATCTCCAGTATTTGACGCTGCACATCGTCAGGGATCCGGTTCCATGCTCGACGCGGGCCTGGCCGCCGATCTTCCAGCGCCTCTTCGCCGAACCGCTGATACAGATCATACCAGCGGTAAAAGGTAGGCCGGGCAACGCCGAGCCTGTGCAGCGTCTGTTTGGCGGGCAAGTGGGAGCGTTCGACAATGCGGATGATCTCCAGCTTTTCCGAGGCAGGATATCTCATTCTTCGTCGCCCCCATCCCCGATCATGCTTTTTTTGAGCAGGCGCATTTCCAGCGTCTGCTCGGCCACAACCTCCTTCAGATCGCGGGCCGCACGGCGAAGATCGCGCACTTCATCGGTCGTGGCGGCACGTGACGTGTCGCCAGCAAGCCGCCTTTTGCCTGCTTCCATGAAGTCCTTCGACCATTTGTAATACACGCCCTGCGCAATCCCTTCACGGCGGCACAGTTCAGCAATGCTATCCTCACCGCGCAGGCCTTCCAGCACGATCCTGATCTTCTCTTCTGCGCTATACTGTTTGCGCGTTGCGCGCCGGATGTCTTTCACCACCCGATCCGCGGGGGCTTTCGAATGTTTTGCGTTCATCTTCGTGCCTTACAGTCACTGCGATGAACCCAAAACACTCACCTATTCCAGGTGGCCAATCTGTCTATTGATCGCTGACGGGGGACAAATGGCCTTGATGATCCGCATTTCCGTAACGCCAGTAATGTCCGAGACGACATGATGGAGTTGTACATTCATCTCCATCAGTGCCTTCTGCATGTGCTGGATATGGGACGCGGCATATTCGATTAGTCGCTCGCGCTGCCGCAAATAGGCTCGCAAAGTGGCCACGCCTGCCTCAGGCCGGAAGTTACCGCGCAACAAACCGTAACTGTGAAGCCGTTGCAACCAGGCTGCATCGCTCACATTGAACCGCCCCGGGATTGCCGGAGGCCCCAACTCTTGAGAGAAAGGGTCTCATATGAGCAAGATAACGAACAAGTTTTCACCGGAGGTTCGCGCCCATGCGGTGCGGATGATATTGGATCACGAAGGCGATTATCCGTCCCGCTGGTCGGCGGTGGTTTCGATTTCAGAGAAGATCGGCTGTTCTCCGCCCACACTTCATGAGTGGGTAAAGAAGGCGAAGGTGGACAATGGCACACGGCCGGTGTGGGCGTAAGGTTGATGCTCGTCATGCTGCCATCGACCAGGGTCGGGTGGTTGAGGGCAGTTGCAGGCGTGTTCGTCGCAACGGCAACGTCCATCTGCGACCACGAAATCGTATCGCCCGCGCCGTTGCTCATCGCGCCCAGCGTCGTCGAGCTGAAGGCAATCGTTCCGTTGTTGCCAATGACCCGCACCCTCACCTTGCCACCGGTCAGATCGCCGCCGGTTCCGGTGATCGCCGAACTGTCGCCAACGTTGGCGGCAGGAACGGTATAGACCAGGTTATCGACGGACGTATTGTTGGCCACGTTCGTACCGGTGCCGATGCGAACATAGACGAACTTGGGAATAGTAATGGCGAAATCGAGTTTTGCCGATGCCGTCAGCGGTGTGCAGGTGCCTGTAACGAACTGCAGTTCAGCGTGCGCCCCGGTCGGAATGGCAACCATCCCGGATGGCTCACACGAACGGACCGTCAGGACAACCATTTTCCGAACGCAATGATTCCACTGACAATCGACACAGCCCAAATCGCGAAGATCACCAAGTGTTCCGGATACGATCTGGGCTCCGGCCCAGCGAGGAGGTAGTCTGATTGATCCACCGGTCTGTGCTCATTCCAGTCGAAAGCCGAAGGTGAATTATCTAGCGGGTACGCCTTATGCACGTGCCGCGAGTCAGCTTCCGCCGCCAGATGGCACTCAAACAGTTTTGGGTCTGCGTCAGACATACGTAAGGCCTCAAGTCAGTCATCCTCATATGCCGTTAGTTAACATACTTTTAAGCTAGCTACAAAGGTCGTATCTCCAATTGCGTCGTTCGAGGACATATCGTCGAAAGACGCGGAATAGTAGTGCCGCACCTTCCTCAGAGCCTGATCCGATATTAAGGTGTGTGATATTAGATGGTTAGATTGACGGCCAGCCAAGTCGTTGATTCAGGTGGGGCTGCGACAAGCTTCCGGAGTTCGACGATGTGGACCGACACCACTCGCGCCCTTCATGCGCGAAGCGGGCTGGCTTTGGCCGAAGCAGCGCGCGTCCTCCACCGGCAGTCCGAACGCTGATTCCACGGTCAGACATATTTTTCTGCCAAGTCTGCACAATCCATTCGACTTCTGCCGCAAGGCAAGCATTGGTCTGTTCATCGAATCGCCGCCGACCTGATTGGCTGCAGCCCCGATGATGCGCACGATCGGGGCTTTGGGTGGTGGCAGCGGCGATGTTGCTGTTCCGCAACCGGAGAACCTCCCAATGACAGCCAAGACTTACCGCCTCACCGACCTACAACTGGTGTTGCTCTCGAATGCCGCAGCGCGAGACAACGGCTCCATTGTCCCAGTCCCTGAAATCTGCGCCAACGATACCGAACGTGTGCGCAAAGCGGTAACATCATTGCTGCGCCGCAAGCTGGTCGAGGAAGCGCCTGTGCTGGGCCGCGCGCTGACCTAGCGTGAGCAGGACCAAGAAACCCTCGGAATGTTCATCACCGATACCGGGCGAGCGACGATCGGCTCGGAGGACAAGAGCAATGACGCAGGCAGCGCGTCGGGTGACGCGAAGATCGAGCCCGACGCTGGCGAGGCGAAGCCATCGACCATGCCAGGTGGCGATGCCAGTTCCTGCCAGGCCGCTCGAGGAACTGGTGGCGGGCCAACTCGCCAAGACGTTCGATGATCCGATTGATCTTGTGGCTCAAGCCGAGCTCGATGTGCCGCCAAACGAGTTCGAACGGGTTGCCAGTTCGAGCCGGGAACTGGCTGCTAAGATTCGCGACGGCAATCGCGACACAGTCCGGCCTTTGGTTAAACGAGTCGAGGTCGGACCGCAGACGATCGTCGTTCGGCTCGCTTCGGAAACGATCGCAGAGGCACTGGGTGCAGTTCGTGATTCGCATGCAGCCTGTGAACTGACAATCACCATCAACGCGCAGCTAAGACGAACCGGAAAAGTGGTCCGATTTGTCGATGGTAACGATGCGCCATTCGATGGGATCGAGCCTCAACCACACTTGATCAGGCTGCTTCAACAAGCACGCGCATGGTGGAACGAGATGCAGAATGAGAACCTCAGCGCCACCGAAATGGCGGTGCGCTATAATACTGATCTGGCCACGATCTCACGCGCAATTCGCCTCAATTTCCTGGCGCCCGAAATTGTTGAACGGATTCTGGCGGGCACGGAACCGGTGCATTTCAATGCCAGATTCCTTAAGAGGATTCCCGCCCTGCCTATCTGCTGGGAGGAGCAAGTGCGAATCTTGTCAAAGCCTCGATGGGGTGCGAGCCATATCCATTAAGGCAGGGCGTCATTTCGCTCTGTTTTTCGTTCAAATGCTCTCCGCCCGAACGCAAAGGTGCGGTCACCAAAATCAGGCGCAGAGAAAGACGGGCAAACATGCCCATGATCTCTCTGAATTTCGTTCTCCGTGACCGCACCCAATCGCCAAACCGCGCGGAACTGCCGGCTTCTGGCAGCCTGTTCGGCAAATAGTGCTGATCGGCAGACTGGCTGGTGGAGCCGAGGGGAATCGAACCCCTGACCTCGTCATTGCGAACGACGCGCTCTCCCAACTGAGCTACGGCCCCGTTCCAGCATGCACTGCGCGCGTCGTTCTGCGCGGGCGGCTCGCCATAGCGAATGGCCTCTATCCATGAAAGGCCAAAAAACCGCAGCCGTGCCGAGGCCCTGCGTCAGATCCCGTTATTGCGAAGGAGAGCCTGCGCTGCTGCCGCCTGCGTTGGAAGCACCGCTGCCATAGCGAGCTTCCCAGTTGGCCAGATCGCGGCGATACTGATCGTATTGGTCAAAGAACGCGTTGAACACCGTATCGACTTTGGCGAGCAGCGAGGGGGCCTGACTTTCCAGCTGGCCGGGCGAAACGGAACGAAGATCCTGCCCCAGTGAAAGCGTTGCATCGCAAAACGAGGGCATGACCGGCGGCAGCGCGAAATAGTTGTAAACCTGCGTCTGAAACGCCTCACGCTCGCGGATATAGTTGCGGCCATGCCGCGCCTTGTATTCGCCATCGAGCGACTTGTTGATCGATGTCAGCGCTGAGCGGTGCGTTTTCAGGAATGCACTGTATTCAGCCAAAATCGCGGCATGGCGGGATTTCTGGCAATTGAGCGCAGCAACATTGTAGGCTGACCGCAGATTCCAGGCCGCCTGCTTGCTGGAGACGCCGCGATTGATCGTCAGCCGGGTACCATCCGCCGCAGCGGGCGGAATTGTCAGGTTAGGGGCCGCACCCATCGGCGGATATGGACGATAGGGGACTGGCGGTGGCGCAGGCGGCGCGGGCGGCGGAGTTGGCGCGCAGGCGGCAAGGACCGATACAGCCATCATCGTCAGCGCGGAGAGCAGAAACCTGCGATTTGACGATTGTTTCACCCGGTTTTCTCCATGCAGATTCAGCGTGGTGCCCTACGCGTCCCGGATCGAAAAGAAAATGCCCGGCGCGATAGAAAGCACGCCGGGCACGATAAGCGTCCAAATATGTATGGAACCTGATTATTCGCGGCCGCCAAGGAAGGCGAGCAGGAACTGGAACATATTGATGAAGTCCAGATAGAGGCTCAGCGCACCCATGATGATGGCCTTGCCCGCAAACTCGGTTCCGGCAAGCTGATAATACTGCATCTTCAGCCGTTGCGTATCATAGGCGGTCAGACCCGCGAAAATCAGCACGCCAAGGATCGAAATCGCCAGCTGCAGGATCGTGGACTGCACGAACAGATTGATCACCATCGCGATCAGGATGCCGATAACACCCATGACCAGAAACGATCCGAAGCCGGACAGGTCTTTCTTGGTGGTGTACCCAAACAGGCTGAGACCAGCGAATGCACCTGCGGTGGCAAAGAAGGTCGTTGCGATCGACTGCCCGGTGTAAACCAGGAAAATCGTGGACATCGAAGCGCCCATCAACGCCGCAAAACCCCAGAACATCAGCTGAAGTGTGCCCGCGCTGAAGCGGTTCTGACCAAAGCTCATCGCGAACACGATGGCCAGCGGAGAGAGCATCACCAGCCATTTCAGCGGCGTGCCCATCATCACCTGGGTCATGCCTGAATTGGCCATCAGCATCGCGACGATGCCGGTCAGCAGAACGCCCGACGCCATGTAATTGTAGATTGACAGCATGTGCTTGCGCAGACCCATGTCATAACCGACACGGCCCGCAACATCGGCACCTTCAAGCCCCGGAGACGCGCCAAATCCCGTGCGCCGGGACTGCGGGTCATTCCAATTCGCCATTTCAAACTCCTTCTGGAAAGCGCCTGTGCGCTCCAATGCTGCCAATATCGCGACTCATTCTTAATTTTTCAAGACCAAACTGATGATCGTCGTCCGAAACACCGGAAGGCGAAACCCTTTAATTCCGGGCTTCACGCGCCATTTCCGCCCCGCGATCCCGCGCCGCGCGCAGTGTCGCCTCAACAAGCTGCACCATAGCCGCATCGGCATCAAGCACATCAAGCCCGGCCCGAGTCGTCCCGCCGGGGCTGGCAACCCGGTCCGCCAGTTCGGCCGGAACATGTTCCGAAGCCGACGCCAGCAACGACGCACCTTCCGCAGTGGCCAGCGCCAGCCGGTTTGCCTGCGCGCGATCAAGCCCCAGTTCAGCAGCGCCCGAAGCGAGGGCATCGATAAACCGATAGACAAACGCCGGCCCCGATCCGACAAGCGCGGTGACGATATCGAACTGCGTTTCATCAATCCATTCGGGCGTGCCAAGCGGGCGCATCAGCGCCGTCACCGTCTCTTGCCGGGCATCGCCAAGCATGCCGCCGCCGGCCCCTCGTCCCGCCAGTGCGACAGGTGATTTGCCAATCGCGGCAGACAGGTTCGGCATGATCCGCACCACACCGCCCGCATCGGGAAACCGCGATGCCAGGCTTTCCAGGTCCACGCCTGCAAGAATCGAGAACACAATCGTGTCCGGTCGAACCAGCGGCGCGACACCTTGTGCGATGTCGTCCAGCATTTGCGGTTTAACACCCAGCAGGATCGCATCGAACGCGGCTGCATCGGGGATTTCGCCCGCGAGATTCACGCCTGAGGGCGCGGTTTTCAACATAGGATCGACAATCGTGATCCGCGCCGGGTCCATCCCGGCTGCCAGCCATCCCGCCAGCATCGCGCCACCCATATTGCCGCATCCGACAAGCAACATCGACTGTGGCCAGCCGGAGCCCATCGTCTCAGGCCTCGCCCGCGGCATCGACCAGTGCGGCAGCCAGCGCGTCGGCGGGGCTTTTGTCTCCCCACAAGATAAACTGGAAAACCGGATAGAACCGATCGCATTCCTCGATCGCCGCTTCGATCACAGCCTGCGCCTGACCGGGACTGAGCAATCCATCATCGCCAAGCATCAGGCCATGGCGATAAAGCAACACGCCGCCATTGGACCAGATATCGAAATGCCCAAGCCAGAGTTGCTCGTTGATCAGCGACATCGCTTCATACATCGGCACACGCTTGTCTTCGGGAATTCTGATGTCGGGCAGGCACAAGACCTGCAGGACATGGTCTTCAACCCGCCAGATCGCCTGAAGCTGATAGACAGTCCAGCTGCCCTTCACTTCAGCGGAAACTTCTTCCTCGCTGACAAATTCAAACGACCAGCCGCGCGCTTCAAACAGCGATGCCAGCATCTCCACAGGCGCCGCGTCGTCTTCCCGGCCAAGATTGTCTTCAGCAGTTCTCATAAGTCCGACGCATGTCCTTTCGTGATGAGGCGGTGATGCTCACCGAAAGGGGCAAAACACAATGGAGCAGCCAAGAACGCCTGCGTAAAACTCTACAACTCTGTTCACATGGTGTGGAAAAGGATGCGAATGAATCCCGACAGAATCCCGCAGGCTTCAGAGCGGATCGACAACTTGGCCAGCCGGGCTTGACCACACATAGGGTCCGCCCACGCCCGCTTCGCGCAACCGGGCAACAAACGCATTGGCCTCCTTGCGCGTGCCGAATGGCCCGGCCAGCATCCGGTTCGTGCGGTTCAACTTGCTGACATAAGCCTTGCGCCCCTTGAACAATGCCGGAAGACGGCGCGAAAGCCGCCGCCAGTCACCTGACAGGGCCGAAGTCTTCTGGCCTATACCAAGCTGGACCCAGATACGGCTGGGATGGCTTGGCGGCGTTGGCTTCTTCGCTCGGGCCGAACTCGCCCCCTGCTTAGCTGCCCGTGGCGGAGCCTTTGCGGGCTTGACCTTCAGAATATCGACTGCGCCGCTTGCTGGCGTGGCGCGTTTCTCTGGCGCCCCAATATCCTGAAACACGTTTGAGAACGAGGCTTCGCGCGCCCGGCCGGAATCGCTGCCCGCCCCGCGCGCGGCCGATCCGGTTGAGTTGGGCAACCTTGCAAGATCAAACCCCGGCGATGCACCGCCCGTGCCGGGCTGCGCCGCCGCCACGTCAGGCGTTGCACCTGCCGGTGGCGTGGCGGCAACGGCCGGTTTACCCGAAAGCACTTCCGAAGGCCGGGGCGACGGCGTTGACACATCGGAGGCCGAAGCTTTCGGCTTCGCACTACGCTTTCGCGGCGCTGCCGACGGATTCGTGGCGCGATCCGCGCCGGAGAGAATTTCCGCCGGTGTCTGCACGCGCGCATCGCTGGCCAGCATCGGTTCGGCAACCGATCCGGCAATACGCGAAGGTTTTGGCTCGGGCGGTGCCACGCGGCGGCTTTTCTTTTTCTTCTTCGAACTTTGCCTCGTCTTTGTGGCAACGCGCTTGCGTTCTGAATCGGCGACGGCCAATTTCGCGGCGGATGGTCCTGCGGCTGATGCTGCGGGTGTGCTGCCCAGCGAAGCGCCTTTCGGAACCAACGCCCCGTCAAGCGTTGCAACCTTTTGCGAATCCGTTGCCTGCGCCTTGAGCATGGCAACGCGGGGATCGATCCGGCCAATCTCCGAAGCACGTGGAAACTTGCCAAGATTTGCGGCGGCAGCCTGCTGCGCGGCGGTCAGCCGGGGCATATATTCAAGATAAGGCTTGATGCTATCCGCGAGATCGGCGGGGAGAAGGGTTTTGGTGATCTTGATGGCGTTCTTCGTTTTCCCGGCAATCGCCAGCACAAAGGCGCGGGCGCGCCAGGCCGCCTTGTCCTGTTCACGCAACAAGGGCAGCAGGACTTTCTCCGCCTCGCGCGTCTGCCCGGCTATGGCAAGGCTGATCGCAAGCCGACGCGACACTTCATCATCGGGAGCGCTGACCAGCGCCAAACGGTAATAGCGCTGCGCGGCCAGCGGATCGCCGACCAGATCATAGGCGAGGCCGCGATCACCGCCGATACCTGCCCGATTGGCGCCGGCTTTCTCTGCCCGTTCGAACAGCGGAATCGCGGAAAACGGATCGCCATCGTGAACCATAGACCCGGCAAGGCCAACAAGCGCACGCGGATTATCGGGCGATATCTGCCGTGCGCGCTTATAGAACCCGGATGCCGCTTCATAATCGCCCAACGCGCTCGCCGCGTCTCCGGCATCAAGCAGCGCGGAAATATCCCGCGGATTGCGGCCAAGCCGCGAAAGCGCGGCCTTAAGCTCAAGCGCTTCGCGGCTGGGCAGCGCCTGAACCACCGGTTGCGAATACCCCGAACCGGCCTGATTGTCCTTGGCCTGCGCGCCCGGAACCGATCCACCTGCCAGCAGCAACGCCGCGCACAGCAGATACGTCAGCCGCACGGCGATCCCATCGCCATATGTGACAGACCCGGATTTCAGCTTGTGCGGTCTCAACGAAACCATGATTGGATTGGCCTTGCGCAACAGAGCACAGCTATTCTGAATGCAGGAATCAAAATGAACCGCAGTCGAACGGAAAACGGGCTGCCCCGCCCTTCCGTTTACTGGTTATTCTGCCGCCCCAGAAACCTGGGGATGCTGATCGACGAGTTTTCGTCGGCATCCGCATCGTCTTCATCGGCTTTCTTGTCGGTCTTGCTGCCACGGGAAAGATTGGCCATCCGTTCGAACAAGGTGCTTCCACCTGCCTGTTCGGCAGCCGCTTCCGAAGCTGGCGCCGGAACACCTGCAACGCCATCGGCGCCATCCGCCGCATCCGAAATCAGGCCGCGCCTGCGTCCCGGCATGGGGGTGACCGGCGCATCGTCTTCGGCAAGTTTATCCGCATCGAGCAACAGTTCATCGGGCTTGTCGCTATCGTCCGAACCGGACTGTTCAAGCTGATCCAGCCCAAGATCAAGCGGCTCGTTGCGCTCCGAACCAAGGCCGGTAAGGCTTGCATAAGTCGACGAACCAGATTGATCCGCGCCGCCATTGCCATCGCCAGTTTCACTGCTGCCAGCGCTATCGCCTTCGGCACCAGCCCCGCCATCTGCGGCGGGCTCTTCGCCCGATGCCGCACTATCCGGCGTTTCATCGGCTCCGGCCTTGTCATCCTCGCCAAACGAGAGCGGAATCGGCGCGGGCTCCGCCTTTGGCCCGGGCTCAGGTTGCGGCTCGGCGTCCGAAACGGCCGACTGACGAGGTTCGAACAGCGGCTTGGCGACGTCATCACCTTCAGCCGGATCATCTTCAACCGGGGCAGGCGACGCTTCCGGCAGAACCGGACCGCGTGACTTGCCAAGGTTCAGCGGACGCGCGGCGATTTCAGCCTGACCCGCAGTCTGCTCGATACCCGTTGCGACGACCGAAACGCGAATCTTGCCGTCCAGCTCGGGATTGAATGCGGAACCCCAGATGATGTTGGCATCCATATCGACCAGTTCGCGAATGTGGTTCGCCGCCTCATCGACTTCGAGCAGCTTCATGTCTTCGCCGCCGATAATCGAAACGATAACACCACGCGCGCCCTGCATCGAAACACCATCGAGCAGCGGATTGGCAATCGCCCGCTCTGCCGCTTCGAGCGCGCGGTTTTCGCCCTCGCCTTCGCCCGTGCCCATCATCGCCTTGCCCATTTCGCCCATGACCGAGCGGACATCGGCGAAATCAAGGTTGATCAGCCCCGGCATCACCATCAGATCGGTGATCGATCGCACGCCCTGTTGCAGCACTTCATCGGCAAGCAGGAACGCTTCCTTGAAGGTCGTTTCCGCTTTCGCGATCAGAAACAGGTTCTGATTGGGGATGACGATCAGCGTATCGACATGTTCCTGCAGTTCCTCGATCCCCGCTTCGGCCGCCCGCATCCGGCGCGTGCCTTCGAACAGGAACGGCTTGGTTACGACGCCGACCGTGAGCACACCTTTATCCCGCGCGGCCTTGGCAATGATCGGCGCGGCGCCCGTGCCGGTTCCGCCACCCATCCCGGCAGCGATAAAGCACATGTGCACCCCATCGAGCGCACGTTCGATTTCCTCAAGCGTTTCCTCGGCTGCGGCGCGGCCAACTTCAGGGCGCGATCCGGCTCCAAGCCCCTCAGTAATATCGGGCCCAAGCTGAATGCGCTGCTCGGCAACAGAATTGTTCAACGCCTGCGCATCGGTGTTTGCGACAACGAAATCAACGCCTTCGATCTGGGCGCCAATCATGTTTCCGATCGCATTTCCACCAGCGCCGCCGACACCGATCACGGTGATCCGGGGACGCAGCTCTTCAATTGCTGGCGGTCCGATATTGATACTCATTTCTGGCTCCTGGCAGGCATGGGCGAGAATACGCGTGTGATCTTCAATAATGGCATGCTTCGACAGCGCGAAGCAAAGCGGGGCTGTTCTTTGTCCACAGTCGGATTCGTCCGATGTCCGACGAGCGAGACAGGGGATATGGCGCTTGCATCCCGCACGTCAGAAATACTCGCGCACGGCATGAAACACCCGGCCGACCAGCCCTGTGCCGCCAAAGCGCACTTCGGCCTGATCGCGTTCGCGGAACGAACGGATATCGAGCGGGTCCGCCTCGGCATAAAGAACCAGTCCCGCCATAGTCGCGAAGCCAGGCTTCATGTGCGCCTCGGCAAGCCCCTTGAGGTGCGGAACATGCCCCACCCTGACCGGCTTGCCCAGTGCGGACTGCGCATAGTCCGCAAGACCGACAAGTTCCGCTCCGCCGCCGGTGAACACCACCTGTTGCCCGCGTTTTTCGCCGAAACGCAGATCCTTGAGCGCGCGGTTTATCTCTTCCATCAGCGAACCGAGTTGTGTGGTGATAACGGCGATCAGTTCGGCGCGCGGAATACGGTTCTTGTCGTCAGCGTGGCGCGCCAGCGGCCCGGAAGGTTCTTCGCCCGGTGCGTTTATCGGTATCATCTCGCGGTGATCGGCAGGACTGGCGATCGCCGAGCCATTGACGCATTTCAAACGTTCCGCCTGAAACCGGCGAATCCCGAATGCCGAGGCGATGGCGTCTGTCAGATCGTTGGAACCGAACGGGATCGACGCCAGACCAACAATCATCCCCATCGAATAGACCGCCACATTGGTGACATCCGCACCGAACTCGACCAGCGCGACCCCCAGATCGCGTTCCTCGGGCGAAAGGCACGCATGCCCCGCCGCAACGGGGGAGCCGACCACGCCTTCAACCTCCAGATGGGCATTCTGGACCGCTTCTGTAACGTTGCGGATCGGCGCGCCATCGGCCAGCATGACATGAATATCCACGCCCAGACTTTCCGCATGCAGCCCCTTTGGATTGGCAACGCCGTGCGCCCCGTCAAGCGTGTAATGCGCGGGCTGGGCATGCAGCACCATCCGTCCGTCCGGCTGAATTACGTCGCGCGATGAAATGAGCAGGTGATCGATATCCTCCTGCTCGATCCGCCGGCCGCCAATCTCGATATCGACATTGGCGATCTGGCTGAACAGCCCGGCACCCGAGCAACCGATCCACACCCGTGAAACGCTGGTGTTCGCCATTTTCTCCGCGCGTTCAACCGCATCGCGCACCGCATACGTGGCCGCCCGCATATCGGTGACATAGCCGCGCTTGATCCCCTGACTGGCGCGATGCCCGGAACCCAGAACGATGATCTCGCCCGTGTCCGAAATGCCCGCAACGATCGCTGAAATCCGGAAAGACCCGATGTTGACCGCGCCGAATACGCGGGAAATCCGCTGGCTTGCCATCATTCGCTCTCCACCTTGCGCACGGCCCCGGCCGTCAGCGCGGCAGCCTGTTTCCCGCGACCCGGAATACGCAGGTAAATGCGATCCTTGGCGCGCATATCGAAAGCGACGACCTTGCCGCCCAGCAGCCGGTTTGTTCCGTCAAGCCGGGCAAATGAAACCAGTGCGCCCGCAGCAGCTTCATCGCCTTCGGGCAGAGCCAGGATCTGATCGGTTCTGAATGTCAGGTTCCAGCGCCGGTTGCCGATCCATTCCGCCTCGCGCACTTGCGGCTTCAGCGCGGGTGCCGCTTCCAGCAGATTGGTCAGCCCGGCCACTTGCTGGCCCGCACCGGGGCCGGATACGATAAGCCTGCCTTTGGCGGCCTTGGCAGAGACGGGCTCAAGCGCGTTTCCTTCACGGTCAATCAGCACCAGTTTGCCGGCCTTGCGCAAAACGGCGTGCGGCTTGCGCTCCACAATGTCGATCACCAGCGTATCGGGAAGCTGGCGCGATACGCGCGCATCGGCGACCCATGGCAGTTCGATAAGCTCTTCGCGCAGCGCCTGAATATCGACGGTGGGCATCGCGCGATTACGCTCACCCAGCACGCGCTCATAGACTTTCAGTTCGTTGATGTTTTCAACCCCGCGAACATCGACCCTGCGCACTTCGAACCCGGCATCGGCGGCAACCGACGCAAGCTGTCTTTCGGCCATCGCCGGAACCCCGGCCATTGACGCGACAATCCAGGCCAGGGCAACCGCGCCGCCCAGTATCATCGCCAGAAACACGCGGTGCAGCTGTTCCTCGCTGATCGGCAGCCATGCCATTACGGTATCGAGCGCCGATCCGGTCTTCGCGCGCGCCTTGCGCACGGTGCGCGCCTTGCCGCGCGATGCCGCCGTCTTGCGGGCGCTGCGCCCCTTGCGTTTGATGGTCTGGCTCATGATGCCTCCTCTCCCGCCTGTTCGCCCGATACCGCGTTTTGGTTCGCCGCACTGTCTGCCAGCGCCTCGGCAATGATCGCTTCGACCAGTTCGGGGTATTCCAGCCCCACCTTGCGCGCCTGTTCGGGCACAAGGCTAAGCGGAGTCATCCCCGGCTGGGTGTTCACTTCCAGCAGGAACAGGCCATCAATTCCGCGCGCATCGTCCCAGCGAAAATCGGAGCGGCTGGTGCCCCGGCACCCCAGCAACCGGTGCGCTTTCAGCGCAATGTCCTTGCAGGCCTGCGTGATCTGATCGGGAATGTCCGCCGGGCAGATATGATCGGTCATGCCATCGGTGTACTTGGCGTCGAAATCGTAGAAACCCGATTTGGGTTTCAGCTCCGTCACCAGCAGCGCCTCATCCCCGATCACTGCGGTGGTCAGTTCCAGCCCTCGAATGAACGGTTCGGCCAGCAAGCTTGGAAATTCCTGCCATGGCCCGCGCGCATCGCGGCGGATCGGCTTGCCGCAATCGCTGTCGTCAGTGACAATCGCGACACCAACAGACGATCCTTCGTTCACGGGTTTCAGAACATAAGGCCGGGGCAGCGGATCGCCGGCAAACAGCGTTTCGGTTTCAACGACATGCCCGCCCGGCATGGCAATGCCGTGGGGCTCCAGCGCCTGTTTGGTGAGTTGCTTGTCAATCGCGATCACCGATGTCGCGAGGCCCGAATGCGTATAGGCCACGCCCATCAGGTCCATCATGCCCTGCACGCTGCCGTCCTCTCCGGGGCAGCCATGCAGCGCGTTGAACACGACATCGGGCTTTGCCTCTGCCAGCCGCTGCGCGATATCGCGATCCATATCCAGCCGGGTCACGCGGTGGCCTTTTGATTCCAGCGCTTGCGCCACGCCTTCGCCGCTCATCAGCGAAACGGGGCGTTCGTTGGACCAGCCACCCATCAGCACGGCGACATGAAGTTTGCGGCCATCAAGTTCGGGAAATGTCATCGCCGCCCTACTCTTTGAATTTCCCACTCCAGCTCCACGTTGGCGTTTTCGCGCACCCGGCGGCGCACTTCCTCGCCCAGCGCTTCGATATCGCTGCTTGTCGCGGTGCCGGTGTTGATCATGAAATTGGTGTGTTTCTCGCTGACTTGCGCACCGCCAACCTGAAGCCCCCTGCACCCTGCCTGATCGACAAGTTCCCAGGCCTTGTTGCCCGGCGGGTTCTTGAAAGTGGAGCCGCCCGTCTTGCTGCGCAGCGGCTGCGATTCCTCGCGCGCTTTGGCGATACGGTCCATCTCGGCGGCAATTTCCGTCGGATCGCCGGGAACGCCGCGAAACCGCGCGGAAACGACAATCGCCTGCTCCGCCAGATCGGAATGGCGATAGGTATAGCCCAGCTCTTCCAGTGTCAGCGTCACCAACTCGCCAGTGCGCGACACAACGTCGCAATCGACCAGAATATCCTTGACCTCGCGGCCATAGGCGCCGCCATTCATGCGCACGAACCCGCCCACGGTGCCCGGAATACCGCGCAGAAATTCCAACCCGGCAATGCCGTGATCGCGCGCTGTGCTGGCCACCAGAATGCCGCTGGCCCCGCCGCCAAATTCCAGAACGTCGTCCAGCCCGGTCACGCCTTTGCCAACCGTATCGACCCACGCGAACGGCTTGCCCAATCGCACGACAACACCCGGAACGCCGCCATCGCGCACGATCATGTTCGATCCGAGCCCCAGCGCCATCACTGGCAAGCCCGGATCAAGATCGCGCAGGAAACCTTGCAGATCGGCAACGTCTTTCGGCTCAAACAGCCAGTCCGCCGCGCCGCCCGATTTGAACCACACCAGCGGCGCAAGCGGCGCATTTTCGGTCAGCTTGCCGGAAACCTTGGGGAGAGCCTGCGCCATCATGCGGCGTTCCTCCGCAAGCCGTCTATCGCATCGGCCAGTCCGGCGGCCCAGCGGGTGATGTCGCCCGCGCCAAGGCACACGATCATGTCACCCGGCTCAAGCGTTTCGGCAAGGCTGGCGGCAAGCGCATCCGGCCCGTCCGTCACTTGCGCGGCGCGGTGCCCTCTGGATTTCAACCCGGCGACGAGGGCTTCGGAACTGATCCCTTCGATCGGCTCTTCGCCTGCCTCATAGACCGGCGTGATATAAACCGCATCGGCATCGTTGAACGCGGTCTGAAAATCATCCATGTGATCGCGCAGCCGGGTATAGCGGTGGGGCTGGGCAACCGCGATAACGCGCCCTTCCACGCCTTCGCGCGCAGCAGCCAGAACCGCACGGATTTCCACCGGGTGATGGCCATAATCATCAATCACCGGAACTGGAGCCCCCGCAGCCAAGGGCACTTCGCCAACTTTGGTGAACCGGCGGCGAACGCCTGAAAAATTTGCAAAACCGCTGCAAATCAGATCATCCGCGCAGCCCATTTCCACCGCCACGGCCACAGCCGCCAGCGCATTCTGGACATTGTGCCGCCCCGGCATGGGCAATTCGATACCTTCGATCGTGCGCGTGGCGCCATCCCGCTCGCGGATTGCCACGTCAAAACGGTTTCCGCCCGGTATCGGCGTGACATTCTCACCGCGCACATCGGCCTGCGCGGAGAAGCCATACGTCGTCACCCGGCGATCGCGCACTTTGGAAATCACCCCCTGCACTTCGGGATGATCGACGCACAGCACCGCCACGCCATAGAACGGCACGTTCTCGATAAATTCGACAAACGCGTTTTTCACCGCATCGAAGCTGCCATAATGATCGAGGTGTTCGGGATCGATGTTGGTGACAACCCCGATAGTGCCATCCAGCCGCAGAAAACTGCCATCGCTTTCATCGGCTTCAACCACCATCCAGTCGCTTGCGCCCAGCCGCGCGTTTGATCCGTAGCTGTTGATGATGCCGCCGTTGATCACCGTGGGATCCACCCCGCCCGCATCCAGCAGGCAGGCGATCATCGAGGTGGTCGTCGTCTTCCCGTGCGTCCCGGCGACAGCCACGGTGCTTTTAAGGCGCATCAGCTCTGCCAGCATTTCCGCGCGGCGCACCACCGGAATGCGCGCTTCAAGCGCGGCGGCAACTTCGGGGTTGGTGCGGCGCACGGCTGTTGACGTGACGACCACGGCCACGCCTTGCACGTTTTCAGGCGCATGGCCGATCATCACTGCGATGCCGCGCGCGCGCAGCCGTTCGACACTTGGCCCCTCGGCAATGTCGGAACCCTGCACGCCATAACCAAGGTTGTGCATCACTTCGGCGATGCCGGACATGCCGATCCCGCCGATACCGACGAAATGGATCGTCCCGATATCGGTGCCGACCCCCTTCATTCGTCGCTGTCCTTTGCCAGCGCTTCCTTGCCCTGTTTTTGCGCCTTGGCATCGCCCGTCATGCGAATAACATCCATCAGCGGCGCACCGCCGAAGCTTTCGACCAGATCGGCAAGATCGGATGCCGCCTTGGGATAGCCGCAGTTCCACGCCGAATGCGCGGCATTGCCCAGCGTTTCCGGCTTTTGCGCCATTGCCTGAATCTGCTTGGCCAGTTCCGTGGCGGTGAACTTGTCCTGCCGGATGGAGCGCGCGCCGCCCGCTTCCACGATTTCACGCACGTTGGCGGCCTGATGATCGTCTGTCGCGATCGGCAGCGGGACAAGGATCGCCGGGCGCCCCACCGCGGTCAGCTCCGCAATGGTCGATGCGCCGGCGCGCCCGATAAACAGATGCGCATCGGCCAGTCTTTCGGCCATGTCCTCAAAATAGGTTGCCAGTTCGGCCGGAATATCGTGCCCCGCATAGCGCGCGCGCACCGCTTCGATATCTTCGGGACGACATTGCTGGATCACCTGCAAACGCGATCGCAGCGCAGGGGGCAGCATCGCCAGACCATCGGGTACGATTTCGGAAAGCACGCGCGCGCCCTGGCTGCCGCCGGTCACCAGAATGCGCAGCAGGCTGTCTGCCGTGAAAGCCGGAAATGGTTTGTCGCGCAGATCGAGAACCTCTGCGCGCACCGGATTGCCAACCAGCGTAACCTTGTCGGCATGTTTGGCGGCCAGCCGATCCACTTGCGCGCATGACGTGGCGATGGCGTTCACCTTGCGCGCCAGCAGCCGGTTCACGCGCCCCAGAACCGCGTTCTGTTCGTGAATCACCGTTGGTATTTCCGCCGATGTTGCCGCAAGCAGCGCGGGGAACGCGGGATAACCGCCAAAACCGACAACCGCGGCGGGATCGAAACTTTCAAACAGCCGCAGCGCCATGCGGCGGCCTTCCATGATTGCGCGCGTGCCGCTGACCCAGCTGAGCGGATTTTTGCCCTGTATCCGGCCCGCAGGCAGCACATGGGCCGTAAGCGAGGCGGGTTTGCCGGGAATCTGCGCGCCGCGCTCATCCGTGATCAACGCGACATGATGGCCACGGCGTTCAAGCTCTGTTGCCAGCGCGAACGCGGGGATCAGGTGGCCCCCGGTTCCGCCCGCGGCAAGCACATAATGACGACTGACGGCGGTCATGGCGTAACTCCGATGTCCCTGAGCGAGAAACGTTCGCGCTCTATAAAGGGATTGCGCCGCGTTATCGCCAGAAGCAGCCCGATGCCAAGACAAAGCGCAAGCGTTGACGATCCGCCATAGCTGATCAGCGGCAATGTCATCCCTTTGGACGGGAACAGCTGCAGATTGACCAGTATATTTATGAATGCCTGTCCGCCAAACTGCGCGGCAAGGCCTGCTCCCGCCAGCACCGTAAACAGGTCTTCCTCTTCCACCAGCCGCAGCAGCACGCGCACCATGATCGCAAGAAATATCAGGATGATGATCGCGCAGGTTATGAGGCCGAATTCCTCTCCGATCACCGAGAAGATATAGTCCGTGTGCGCTTCGGGGAGCGACATCTTGCGCGATCCCAGCCAGAAGCCCGATCCGGTCCAGCCGCCGTTCAGCAAGGTGCGCTGCGCCAGATAGACATGATCGAACGCGGTACCGCCACCCAGAAACGAATCGATGCGATACCGCGCATTATCATACAGCATGTATGTCGCGCCCAGCGCCGCCAGCCCGGCAAAGCCCGCCAGCACCATGCGCTTGACCGAAATTCCTGAAAGCAGGATCAGCGTGAACCACACCGCGCCGAACAGGATCGTCGATCCGAAATCGGGCTGCAGCATCAGCAGCACGGCAATCACACCCATCAGGATGACACTGATTTCAACCACCGGCAGCTTCGGATCGCGCACACGCCATGACAATATCCATGCCAGCACAACCGCAAAGCCCGGCTTGAGAAACTCCGACGGCTGGAGCGAAACGCCCAGATTGAGCCAGCGCCTGGCGCCGTTCACTTCGTTGCCGATCACCGGAACCAGCAGGAGCGCGAACATCATCGCCGCCGCAAGCACGATCCCCACCCGGCGCGCGGCATCCTTGCCGAGCATCGAAGCGCCAAGCATCAGTGCAAGCCCCATGATCTGCCACCGCACATGCAGCATGAAGAAATGCAAATCGTCGAGCGTCACCTCATCGGTTGAAAGCCGGCGTGCGCTGGAAGGCGAAGCCGCGGCAACCGCAGCTGCGCCAAACGCCATCAGCACCAGCACCAGCAACAGCAAGGTGCGATCAATCTCGCGCCACCAGATCGCCAGATCGCTGCGCTTGCTGCGACGATACTTTTCAATCTGCTGCCCGGCAGGCACCGGCGCATCGGGCGAGAATGAAGGATGCGTAGCCATCAGTCGGCATCTCCGGGTGCGGCCTGCCGCTGTTCGGTCAGCGCTTCGACAATCTGGCGAAATGCATCGCCGCGCGCTTCGAAATCGCGGAACTGATCGAAACTGGCGCACGCGGGCGAGAGCATCACCACATCGCCGGGCTTTGCCGCCGCCATCGCCTGCCGGATCGCTTCGGCCAGCATTTCGCTTCGGGTTACGTCGGTATGGGGTGCAAGCACTTCGGCAAAACGCGGGCCGGCATCGCCAATCGTATAGGCCGCCGCGACGTAGCCGAAATAGGGCGCGCATTCATCGAGGCTGTCTTCCTTGGGCAGTCCACCCAGTATCCAGTGGATACGCGGTTCAGGATCGGGCGGAAACGCGGCAAGCGCCGGCGCGGCGGAGGCGGCGTTGGTGGCCTTGCTGTCATTGATGAACAGCACCCCGCCCAGATCGGCAACCCGCTCCATGCGATGCGGCAATCCGCGAAACGTGGGCAAGGCCGCCTGCCACTGCGCCGGGCCAAGCCCAAGCGCCTCAACAATCGTGACCGCCACAGCCGCGTTCTGAAGATTGTGCGGCCCCTGAAGCGAAGGCCAGTTTTTCTGCAGACCCGCGATGTCCGCGCCATCGACCTGCGCAACCATATCCGACCCCAGCCGCGCCGCCTGCCTGCCTGCAATCGCCGCGGTTTCGGCATCCCCGACGCCAAACACCGCGACGTGTCCCTTGGCCTGCATGTCAAACAGCCGGGCTTTCGAAGCAACATAGCCTTCAAAACCATCGTAACGGTCAAGGTGATCGGGCGTGATATTGAGCAGAACGGCAACATCGCAATCGAGGCTGCGCGTGAGATCGATCTGATAGCTGGACAGTTCCAGCACATAGACACCGCCGGGCGACAACGGATCCTGCGAGAGAATCGGAATGCCGATATTCCCGCCCAGTCGCACCGGAATCGCCGCGCTTTTCAGCAAGTGGTGGACCAGCGAGGCGGTTGTCGATTTCCCATTTGTCCCGGTTATCCCGATCACCCGGTGCGCGGGCAGGCTGGCCCGCGCCAGGGCGAACAGCTCTATATCGCCGATCACCGGAACGCCCGCTTCGGCAGCGGCATCGGCAATCGGATGGCGATTGAGCGGAACGCCGGGGGATACCACCACACCATCGTAACCCGCCAGATCGGCGGAAACCGGATCGGCCAGTTCCACCCGGCCCTCCAGCGCCAGCCTTGGCTCCTCGCGGCTGTCCCAGGCCATCACCTGCGCGCCGCTTGCCAGCAGCGTCTCGACCGAAGCCAGACCGGAACGCGCCAGTCCAAGGACAGCGTAGCGTTTTCCGGCAAAGGCCTCGGAGACGATCATACCGCTGGCGCTACCTCAGCTTCAGTGTGGAAAGGCCAATCACCGCCAGCACGATCGAGATGATCCAGAAACGGATCACCACGGTCGATTCCGACCAGCCCAGCTGTTCGAAATGGTGGTGGATCGGCGCCATGCGGAATACGCGCTTGCCCGTGCGTTTGAAGAAAAACACCTGAATAATCACCGATGCCGCTTCCAGCACGAACAGCCCGCCCACGATCGCCAGCACGATCTCATGGTGCGCGGCAACGGCAATCGCACCCAGCGCCCCGCCCAGCGCCAGACTGCCGGTATCACCCATGAAAACGGCGGCGGGCGGCGCATTGAACCACAGGAAAGCCAGCCCCGCCCCCATGATCGCGGCGCACAGGATCGCCAGTTCGCCAGCGCCCGGCACATAGGGAATGCCCAGATAAGTCGCGAAATCGGAACGGCCCGCCAGATAGGCGATCAGCGCGAATGCCCCGGCGGCCACCACGACCGGCATCGTCGCCAGCCCGTCCAGTCCGTCCGTCAGGTTCACGGCATTGCCCGCCCCCACAATCACGAACGCGGCAAAAACATAATAGAACGGGCCAAGCGGAATATAACGGTCCGAAAGGAACGGCACATAAAGATTGGTGCTGATCTGGCTGACGATGATCCACGCGGCAATGCCCGCCACCACAAATTCGGCCAGCAGGCGGACTTTGCCCGAAACGCCCTTGTGGCTGCGCTTGGTCACTTTGTCGTAATCGTCAAGAAAACCGATCAGCCCGAAGCCGACCATCACCGCCATGCACGCCCAGACGAACGGGTTGGTCAGATCCATCCACAGCAGCATCGCGAGCAACAGCGATGTCAGGATCATCAGCCCGCCCATCGTTGGCGTGCCGCGCTTGGCGAGGTGCGATTTGGGGCCATCCTCGCGGATCGGCTGCCCTTTGCCCTGCCGCACGCGCAGCATCGAGATAAACCGCGGACCGATAATCAGCCCGATAATCATCGCCGTCATCAGCGCCGCGCCAGCGCGAAACGTCTGATACCTGACAAGATTGGCGATGCCTTCAAATTCCAGCCATTGTGCGATCAAGTAGATCATCGGGGAGTATACCTAGCCTTCCTGTCCGGCGAATGCTGCAACAAGGGAGGCAAGACCGACCGAATTGGAACCCTTGACCAGAATCGCATCGTCACAGGCGATGCCGAATGTCCGCAAGGTTTCCACAGCTTCCTCCACACCCCGGCAATGGGTGAAAGGCAGGGGTTTGCCAAGCTGGCTTTCCGCCGATTTCCCCAGTTCCCGGGCGAGTGCCGCCATTTCATCGCCGACCAGAATAGCAAAATCGAGGTTCGCATCGCGCATTGGCCCGGAAAGCGCGGCATGAAAGTCTGGAGCATGGCTGCCCAGTTCCTTCATCGCACCCAGCACCGCGATGCGGCGGCGCGCCGGTTCGCTGCCCAGTTGCGCCAGTGTCGCGCGCATGGAAGCGGGATTGGCATTGTAGCTTTCGTCGATCAGCAGCGCGGTGCCACCGTCAACCGAAACCTCGCAGCGCGCGCCGCGCCCTGCCATGCCTTCCAGTTCGGCCAAAGCCAGTCCGGCAGCGCCCAGATCGCCGCCCACCGCGCGCACTGCGGCCATCACCGCCAGCGAATTGGTCACCCAGTGGTCGCCCGGCGCGGCAATCACATAACAAACCTTGCGATCGCCCAGATCGGCCGTCACCAGCGATCCGCCACCCGCCGCCGGAACCGCATCGAGCAACCGGACATCGGCGGCCTCGTCCGTTCCGAACGAGATGAATTGCGCGTCGAGCGCGACAGCCGCATCGCGCAATCGTTCAAAATGCGGACTGTCCGCCGGGATGATCGCGGTTCCGCCCGGCTCCAGCCCCTGAAAAATCTCCGCCTTCGCATCGGCAATGGCTTCCTCGCTGCCCAGCATCTCTATGTGCGCGGGCGCAATGGTGGTGATGACCGCAACATGCGGGCGCACCTGCCGGGTAAGGGCAGCGATCTCTCCGGCGTGGTTCATACCCATTTCGAAAATGCCGTAGCGCGAACGCGCGGGCATCCGCGCCAGACTGAGCGGCACGCCGACATGGTTGTTATAGCTTTTGACAGAACGATGCGCCCGGCCCCGGCTCGATCGGTCAAGCGCGGCGAAAATCGCCTCTTTCACGCCGGTTTTGCCGACAGACCCGGTTACACCGATAATCTTTGCACGGGTGCGTTCGCGCGCGGCCGCGCCCAGCTTTTCCAGCGCCGCGGTGGTATCGCTCACGCGGATATGCGGACCATCGACTTCGCGGTCGACAACCACGGCGGCTGCGCCTTTCTCAAACGCCATTTCAACAAACCGATGGCCATCCATGGTCTCGCCCTTGAGCGCGAAAAACAGATCGCCGGGCATGATATCGCGCGAATCGATTTCAGCCCCTGCACACTGGAAATCGGCATTGGCCGTGCCTTTCACCGCGCGGGCGATGGCAATCGCATCCCACAAGGCCGCGGGCAGATCATCATCCGCGATTGCAGGCCATTCGAGAATTTTCACCGCAGCATTCATACGCTCTCACTCCCCCCGGCAGCCGCCAGTTCACTGGCCACCGCCACATCGTCAAACGGCAGGACCTGTCTGTCCTCTCCGCTGCCGATAATCTGTCCCTGTTCGTGCCCTTTGCCCGCGATCAGCACGACATCGGTCGCGCCCGCTTCGGCAAGCGCTGCTCCGATCGCGTCGCGCCGGTCCGGAATTTCAAGCATCGCGCCCTCCGGTGTGCAGCCTTGCAGCACCATCGCCCTGATTGCCGCCGGATCCTCACCACGCGGGTTATCGTCGGTCACAATCGCCAGATCGGCGGCATTCGCGGCAACCGCGCCCATCGCCGATCGCTTGCCCTGATCGCGATCGCCGCCTGCGCCGAACACAACGATAAGCCGCCCCCTGGTGTGCGGCCTCAGCGCGGCGATTACAGCTTCAAGTGCATCCGGGGTATGCGCATAATCGACATAGACCGGCGCGCCCGCGCCGCTGACGCAGGCCCGCTCCAGCCGCCCGCGCACCGGGCTGAGCCGCGTCAGCGCGTCGAATGTTGCATCTGCCGCGCCGCCGGTTGCCAGCACAAGCCCTGCCGCAACCAGCGCATTGGCCGCCTGATAGGCACCTATCAGCGGCAAGTGCAGCGTGCGCCAGACTCCGTGATACTCGATTTCCAGAGTCTGCCCCAGATGCCCCGGCGTTCGTGACAGCAGGCGGATCGCTCCACCCTTTTCGCCGACGGTGAAAACGCGCAAGCCCCTGCGCTCGGCATGTTCGATGGCATGCGCGGACCATGGATCGTCTGCCCAGATAACCGCTGCGCCGCTATCGGCGACGATCTCGTCAAACAGCCGCATTTTAGCCGCGAAGTAAGCGTCCATCGTCTCATGGTAATCAAGGTGATCGCGGCTGAGGTTGGTAAATGCTCCGGCGGCCACCCGAACGCCTTCGTTGCGAAATTGCGCCAGTCCGTGGCTTGATGCTTCATAGGCGGCGTGCGTGATGCCCTGCTTCGCCAGCGCGTTCATCTGGGTCAGGAACGTAACGATATCGGGCGTCGTCAATCCCGTCTCAACGGTCTTGCCTCCGGCGGTGATCCCGAGCGTACCGATAGACGCGCTGTCATGTCCCGCCATGGCCCAGATCTGGCGTGTCAGCTCTGCCACGGATGTCTTGCCGTTCGTCCCCGTGGCCGCAACGATCAGTTCAGGAACGGGCTTGAAGAATTCCGCGGCCAGCCGGGCAAAGGCGCGGCGCGGATTATCCGCGCCAAGGTGGATCGCATGGTCAACCGCGGCGGCGGGCCGGGCGACGACCGCAACCGCGCCCGCGCTGACGGCATCGGCGATATAATCCTCGCCGTTAACCGACAGCCCCTCAAACGCGCCGAAAACATGGCCTTGCACGACTTTGCGATGATCGATCGCAAATCCGGTTACCACAGCGTCAACACCCTTTTCCATATGCAGCCCCGCCGCGCTGACAAGTTGGGCGAGTTGCATCAGTGCGCCTCACCGGGGATCAGCGGGCGCAGATCGGAAATGTCGATGTCGCGCGTTTCATCAGGCATCACGCCAAGCAGCGGACCGATGCGCGGAACCACGCGGCCAACGACCGGCGCGGCATTCCATGCCGCCGTGCGCTGACCATTGGTGGCCGCGGTGCCTTTGGGTTCATCGAGCATCACGATGATAACGTAACGCGGATGGTCCATCGGAAAAGCCGCGGCGAACGTGGAAACCAGCGTGCTGCGCCGATAACCGCCCTGCCCCGGCTTTTCGGCCGATCCGGTCTTGCCGCCGATGCGAAAACCGGGCGCATCGGCCTTCTTGCCGGTGCCATAAACCACTGTCATGCGCAGCATCTGGCGCATCCGGGCGCTGGTTGCGGCCTTGAACACGCGCCTGCCTGTCGGAACCTCGCCAACTTCAAGCCTGCGCAGCGTTGCCGGTCGCCAGATGCCGCCGTTCACGAGAGATGCATAAGCCGAAGCCAGATGCAGCGGCGTGACGGCAATGCCGTGCCCGTAAGACACCGTCATGGTTGTGATGCGCGACCACTTTCCCTGCGGCCAGAGCGGCAGACCCTTCGCCGGCAATTCAACGGCGGGACGCTTGTTCATCGCCAGCGCTTCCATCGTCGCTTTCAGCTTCTCGCCGCCCAGCTCATCCGCGATCTGCGCGGTCACGATGTTCGACGAATACATCAGCGCCTGAGGCACATTCAGCGATTGCCCGATAACGTGGCTGTCGCGAATCTTGAAACCGCTCAGCTCCAGCGCGCGCGATGCCTGATAGCGCTTGCCCAGATGAGTGATCGTTCCGGCGTCAATCGCGGCGGCAAAACTGATCGGCTTGAATGTGGAACCCAGTTCATAGACCTGGTTCGTCACGCGGTTGAAGATGTTGGGCGTGCTTGCCTGATCGATCTTGTTGGGATTGAACGCGGGAAGCGAGGCCAGCGCCAGCAACTCTCCGGTATCGACATCGAGTATCACCGCCGCGCCGCCTTTGGCATTGGAAAGCGCCATGCCCCGGCCCAGTTCGTCTTCAAGCGCGCCCTGCACCCGCGCATCGATAGAAACTTGCGCAGGTTCTCCGCGCGTCAGCGGATCGGTCAGATGCTTGTGATACACCGCTTCCATCCCGACCTTGCCTTCGCCATCGGCCGAAACGAAACCCAGCACATGCGCCGCCATCGAACCTTGTGGATAATAGCGCTCAGGCTCTCTCGGAAATTCCAGCGCGGGTTCCCCCAGCGCATGAATGCGGTTGGCATCTTCGGGCAGGATGCGCCGCCGCACATACCCCTTTTTGCCGCTCGCGAGCTGGGCTTCAACCTTGTCCCGATCCAGATCGGGCAGAATCCTGACCAGCGCCGCTGCAACGTCCTTCGGGCTTTTGACAAGCGGCGGCCCATCATCGAGCGCTTCGGGGTTGAACCGCAGCGCATAGGCCTTGAATTCGCGGGCCAGCGGCTCACCCTTGCGGTCCACGATCTCTCCGCGTTCGGGCAGCAACTTTTCGGCCATGGTCTTCTGCTCAGGCGTGTGCTGGAACAGCCCCAGAAAGCCGATGCGAAAGATCGCGCTTGCTGCAATCGCGCCGAAAACCGCCAACACCCATAGCGTGCGCCACTTCGCAAGAAGCAGCGAGCGCTGCCGCGAAGTGGCCAGCAGCCTACGGCCGGTCGAAACTCTGGCGGAAACGCTCAGCGCGGTCATTGCGCCTCCGCTGCGGGAAGATCGATGCGGCCAAGCCTGTCTGCGACATCGGCGGCGGCAATTGCATCGGCAACGGGATCAGTGGCGGATGGCGCTTCGGCGGCAGCGGGCTTTGCCGCCGGCTGTGCCGGAACCGGCGCTTCGGCAGTGGCAGCAGAAGCGCCAGTGGCAGTGGCAGTGGCAGTGGCAGCAGCAGACTCGCCTGAGAGCGGCGAGACCATTTGCAACAGTGCGTTGCCCCGTGTCTCACGAACCGCATTGGCAACACGTATCGGCTTGGGCGCGCCGGGTCCGCGCGGCTTGCCTAATGCGGCCAGTTGACGCTCCCCTTCGATATACTGCTCCGCGAGCGGCGCCCTGTAGCCAAACTCGACGTCATTGAGGGTCTTGAGTTGCTGCTGGTTCGCGCGGGTCTTGAACTCGGTTTCCAGAAACACGATTTCGTGACGCAGGTTCACGATCCGCCGCTCTGCCTCATGGACCTGCCCCTTGACGGCATTGACCCTCAGCATCAGTCCGGCCGTCAGCGCCGCGCAGACTGTCAGCACAAACGCCCACCCTATTGATCGAACGCGATCGCGAGTCAGGTTCATGCCGCCAGCCTTTCGCGTGAGGGCGCAGCGGTTCTCGTCGCCGCGCGCAAGGTTGCAGATCGCGCCCGTGGATTTGCCGCCACTTCCGCATTGCCTGGGCGGATCGCCTTGCTTACCTGTTCGAAGGTTGGTGCGTGGCTCGGCGCCATTTCGGGCATGTGGCGCGATGTCGATCGTGCCGCGCCGCTTGCTTCGCGCAGGAATCGCTTGACGATCCGGTCTTCCAGACTGTGAAAACTGACAACCGCAAGTTTGCCGCCGCTCCTGAGCAGTGTTTCTGCCGCGTGAAGCGCCCGGTCCAGTTCGTCCAGTTCACCGTTCACATGAATGCGGATCGCCTGAAAGCTGCGCGTTGCCGGGTCTTTGGGCGCGCCCGGCCTGTGGCCCAGCGCCTTGCGTATCACCGTTGCCAGTTGTCCGGTGGTTGAAAGAGGGCGGGCAGCCACGATCGCACGGGCCAGGCGTCGTGACTGCCTCTCCTCGCCGAAGCGATAAAGCACATCGGCAATATCGGCTTCCGGCGCGGTATTAACAAAGTCCGCCGCCGACGGACCTTCCCGACTCATGCGCATGTCGAGCGGGCCATCGGCGACGAATGCAAAGCCCCTTCCGGGCTGATCGAGCTGCATTGATGAAACGCCGATATCCATGACAATACCATCGACATCGGCAATGCCGGCATCGGCCATCGCAGCAACCATTTCGGAAAAGCGCCGGGGGTGCAGCACAAGCCGCGGCGGATCCTCAAGCGTTTCCGGCCAGTCCTGCGGGTTGTCTGTCACTGCGGCAATCGCATCCGGGTCCCGATCGAACGCGTGAACGGTCGCCCCCTTGTCCAGCAGGCTGCGCGAATAGCCCCCGGCACCGAATGTCGCGTCGATAATAATCTTGCCCGGCCCCGGCTCCACCGCCGCCACGGCTTCTTCACGCAGAACGGGTGTGTGCGGCGCGCTCATTTCTTCTTCGCCTTTGCACGCTCGGCGTTCGCCAGACTGTCACAGATCGCTTTTTCATAGTCCCAGTCTTCGCCATCCATGCGGGCAAGTTCGTGCGGGTTCCACACGGTGAAGAACTGGCCCGCGCTGTGAAAATACAGCTCGTCTTCGATCTTGCCGGTGGTTTGCAGCGGTTCGGGCAACGTGAAACGCCCGCTTCCGTCAAACGGCACTTCGTGAAAACCATAAAGCCGCATTGCGCGCTTATCGGGATCGTAATCCTTGCCCGCTTTCAGCGCGTTCTCCTGCTCCTGTTCGATCTGGGCGGCAAATCCATCGACGCGCGAGAGGCCAAAGCCGGTCAGGCAGGTCCAGCGATCATGTTTGGCAAGGCAGACCACGGCGCGTCCGCTTGATTCTTTGAGCGTCGCGCGAAACTGGCTGGGCAGGACAAAGCGGTTCTTGTCGCGCTGAAGCGAAAAGCCCTGACCGCTGTATATATATGGCTTCGACGCCATACTGACCTGACCCCCCGAGGCTCCCTCGACGCGAAACACAGCTTCTCCGCCCGGCGGCGCGCATGCGCATCCGGTTCGCCCAAAAGCACGGGCGGCAAGAATCGGCGTTTCCGATGGAACACCGTCTTAGTGCGGGAAATTTTGGGATGGAAGGGGAAATGTGGTTTTTTGTCTGAATAACCTTTGAGAATGTGGGCCTTGGCGGCAATTTCCCACAGTCATTCAAATCTTCTCGGCAGTCACAACCCTTACGATTTCAACGATATTTTCAGACCCGGCCACACACGAGAGCTGGTTTCGCGCGCCATCCCCGGATTTCACCAACGCAGTGCACCATCGCATTACGCCTCCAGCCGATCGAGAAGCCGATCCAGCATTTCATAGCGCGAATCGGCGGTTTCGCCACCTTCCGATTCGAGCATGGCGGCATCGGCAACGATCAGTGCCCGCCCCTTTTCAACGGTGCAATAAGCCAGCAGCCCGTCCGCTTCGGGTTGGCAATGTCGGGGGCCCGGACCCAGACTGAGCTTCCCCGGCAAGTTCACCGGCATGGCTCCGCCAGCCACCTGCACATGCCGTACGCCCGGACTCTGCTTGGCGTCGAATGCGAGCATCAGCCCCCAGCGGGCGAGAATCGGAGCAAGTTTAATGATACTTTGCGGCCTGCGGCGATCGCCGAGTGCATAATCGGAATGGGCCGTCAGCATCGGATCGGCAAACACCAGAACTTTTCCGCCCGATCGCACCCACGTATCGAGCGCAACGTGTTCCTGCGGCGAAAAGGGAAAGGGCTGGGCCAGCACCAGAAGCGCATCGGGCGGCAAAGGCAAAGCCGCCTGCCCTCCCGATGCGCCGGGAACCGCAAGACTGTCGAGCGGCTTCACGTCACCGCGCTTTTGCAACACGCCCAGCGCCCAGTGCGGCGGCGCATCATCGTGCAACAGGTCCGAAAGCTCTGCCGCTTCGGGCCAGACAATCGGCAGACTGGTGGAAATACCGATCACCTGCGGCAGATTTGAACGGTCCGAGGGTTTCGCGCATCCCGCCATCACCGCGACGACAAGCGACGCGCAAACTATTCCAAGGCGCCGGATCAGGGCCGGGCGACCCCGCACATGCGCGCGGCTATTCATCAGGCTGAAGATCGGCCTCCCCAAGCAATTCCTCCTCCAGGTCCGCCGCAGGCTCAGGTTCGGGGGCCGGATCGGTTTCCGGCAACACGCCGATATCGGCAAGCGGATCGCTCGATTGCTTCTTGGGTTCCTCATCCACCGCAACAACCTCTTCAACCGGGTCTTCCTCATCGGAAAGCTGGGCGCGGTCCATGATGATGTTGGCCAGCCCCACCAGCAGCAGCATCGCACACAGGCCAAACAGGCCAACTTGCAGGCGATGCACCGATTGCGCCCGCAGCTCTCGCGCGGTGGGCGGAACATAATGCTGCGGCGTGGTGACAGGCTCTATCAGGCGTCTGGAATTTTCTTCTGCCATGCGCCGGTGATCCTGTTTCAGCGTTTCAACCACGGAAAGACGGGCAGGCCTTTTTCTTCCAGCCACTGCGGGTTGTAGAGCGTGGAGAGATAGCGAAAGCCCGTGTCGCACAGGATCGTGGCGATGCGTGATCCCTTGCCCAGTTTGCGCCCCAGCTCAATCGCACCGGCCACGTTGATGCCCGATGACAGCCCCAGGCACAGCCCTTCTTCGGACAGCAGCCGCGCGACCCATTCCAGCCCTGCCTCGTCCGAAATACGAAATTGCGTATCGATCGGCGCGCCTTCAAGGTTGGCCGTGATCCGCCCTTGCCCGATGCCTTCGGCAACAGACGATCCTTCGGCCGCAAGTTCGCCATTGGCAAAATAGCTGTAAAGCGCCGCGCCATGCGGATCGGTAAGCGCGATGGTGACGTTTTCGTCCAGCGCCTTCAGCCCCATGCCAACACCCGCGATCGTGCCGCCGGTTCCGGCCGCGCAGGTAAACCCGTCAACCTTGCCATCCATCTGCGCCCAGATTTCCTGCGCGGTGCCTTCGATATGGGCCTTGCGGTTGACGATATTGTCAAACTGGTTGGCCCAGACCGCGCCTTCCGTCTCTTCCGCCAGACGGCGCGAGGTATGGACGAAATGGCCGGGATTGGAAAATTTCGTCGGCGGCACCAGAACCAGCTCGGCCCCCAGCGCGCGCAGCGTATCCATCTTTTCCTTCGACTGGTTGTCGGGCATGACGATCACGGTCTTGTATCCGCAGGCGTTGGCGACCAGCGCCAGCCCGATGCCGGTGTTGCCCGCCGTGCCCTCCACGATCATGCCGCCGGGCTTAAGCGCACCGCGCGCCTCTGCATCGCGCACGATATAAAGCGCGGCCCGGTCTTTCACCGAAGCGCCGGGATTGGCAAATTCACACTTGCCCCAGATCTCGCAACCAGCAGCCTCGCTTGGCCCTTTGAGTAGAACAAGCGGCGTGTTGCCAATCAGATCGAGTGTGCTGCGCTTCGGCGATGGTGCTGTCATGGAACCGATCTAGTCACACAGACCGGGAGCCGCAAGCATGCGTGCGGAAACGATGCCGTTTTCCGCTTTGCGCGCGGGCGGCGGGTTGGCGCGTGGGCAAACTGGTTTTCTGGCCTGACGGCTGGAAGAGGAATCTTTGTTGGGTCCGGCCCCGGCCCGACTCTGAATCTTGTGGCGTCAGTTCGGGCTTGCTTTCGCAATCCCTTCACCCGACGAGTCTTTAATCCGCCTCACGGCGGAAGCGGCCCCGGCCCGACTCCCCCGCCCAACCACCCGATAACCTACAGATAAACTGTATCGGGTGGTTGGGCGGGGGAGTCGGG
>CAMYJW010000014.1 GCA_947258815.1 uncultured Sphingomonadaceae bacterium | reverse complement strand
CGGCATTAGGTAGCAAGCGCAGAAAGAAAGTCAGTCCCTCAAGTTGGTCCCATCGGTTACATTTCACCGCATGGCAGACTCACATGTTTTAACCGCGCTTCGCACCAAGCGCGCTGAATTGGCTGGCTTGATCGATGCTCTGCAAGACCAGCTTCGCCAAGCCATGATCGACGTGGATCATGTCGATTGCACGCTCCGCTTGTTTGATCCCGACATAGACCTTGATGAAATCAAACCCAAGCCGCTGCCACCACGTCATCACGCCTTCAAGGGACAGGTGACGCGGGCTATACTCGCCATGCTCCGCTCTGACGGCCCGCTGGATGCCAAAGCCATCACGATCCGCCTCATGGCCCAGCGCGACCTGAATGTGAACGACAAGACGCTCACGAAAGCGATGCACAAGCGGATTGGTGCGGCGTTGCGGAACTTGCGAGATAGGCAGCTTGTCACGTCCACAGAGCCGGAAAAGGGCGGCTTGCTAATGTGGGAGATCAGGCAAGGATAAACGCCGCCAGCGCGGCTCCTGCGCCCATCAATAATATCGTTGCCGATACTGCGATGATCACGATGCGTAACGGTAGAGTCTGATCCGAGCGTTCGCGCTCGCTAATAATCGCCTGCAAATGCCTGATACGCGCCATTTGCTCTTTGGCGCTCAAATCAAAAGCTATGTCATGGCGTTTGGTCATTAATCCCCGGAGTCCGCCCTTTTTCAGCCTGCACGCCTGTCTTGCAACGTGGGCAGAGATAGCACTCACTTTTTATACTGAAAAGAATATCGTGTTGGAGAATAGATTTATGACCATTCGAGAAACAATCTGGGCAAAGCCAATGCGGTGGTTCGCAGATGTTATGACCTTCTTTCACCGCATAAACGAACGCCCCTTGCCCTACCTGTTTCATCTCATAATCTTCGAGTGCGGACTCACTGCGTTTCGCTTGCACTGCTACTTCTTCAAGCTGGCGTATGCGAGTAATCAGCGCCGCATTCTCCGCTTGGGCGGCCATGAGGCGCTCACTCATCTCGATAAGATGTTTATTAGCCTCAGCGATCTTTCCCGAGACTTCCGCCGAAACTCTAAGTCCGAGCAAGGAGGAAAGAATATTTTGCGCCGAATTGATCGATTGCAACAATCCAATAAACGCTGACGCTTCGCTCATTCCACCCTCCGATTCGCACGGTAGAGGGGTAGTCTGGCCACTATGCAGCGCGTTGCCAATAGCCCTTCCACTGGCGACTAACCTTTGAAGCCATAGCGGCTTCTGCGACCAGCATCGCCTGCCCGCCGTTGCTCTTGCGGCGGTTATCTTCACGGAATGTCGCCTCACCTGCATAAGCGTGGAGATATTTACCAGCGATATGGTGGTGCGTGCCAACTTCCATGCGGCGAAGGCGAGAAAAGAACGATTCCGCCTGATTGGTGCAAGCCCCTTCGTCAGAGAAGGCAATCGAATGATTGACGCGCCACGTGTCCCAACCGGCATGCAGAGCATCCCATCCACCACCCTCGTCAGCATGGATTGTAGCCAGATTGCCGACATGATCGCGGACAAAGGGGACTGCATCACCCTCGTTGCGGACAATAAATGTCAATGACCGTCCTCTGCGTTCACGCATTACGACAACGCACTGGCGCTTTCCGTTCTGATTCTTGGCAAGGCGACGGTCCCGGCGATCTTCCTTGCGGTTTTCCGGGCGAATGTGTCCGCCAAAATAGGCACCGTCGATTTCCACGATACCATCCAGGCGGATGCCAGCCTGATCTGCCGCCATGGCTTCGCGCAACTTGTGGCAAAGGACGTAAGCTGTCTTGTATTGCACGTCGAGGTCACGGCTCATCTGGAGCGCAGAAACGCCCTTCGCGCCGTTCACGAAAAGCACAATTGCAGCCAGCAAATCGGTGAAAGGTAGCTTGCGACCGGCAAAGATAGTGCCTGATGTGACCGAGTATTGATATCCGCACGCCTTGCACTGGAACTTGCGACGGCTTGGAATGTCGTAGTGATCGACACATCCGCAACGCGAGCAAACAGCCTCACCTTCCGTTTCCGGCCAGCGAAGCGAGCAGAACAGCTCATACGCTTTGTCCTCGCCCATCTGATAGACGGACTTGAGGCTGATTGTGCGAGCCTTGGAAGAAAGAAGAAAGTGCTGCGTCATTATCCTCATCATATTCGATGTTGTTACACCGTTTATGATGATTATATATCCCGTTGTCAATGGGATTTACATCGTTTATGATGATTTTCATGCTTAAAGATGAACTCGATCAAATGGCAGACCGGATTGTGCGCAAAGTTGGCACGATAATGGCTGTTTGCAGCATTGTGGTGGTGGTGATGGTTGTTGCCATCGTAAGGACGACAAATGGTTGATGGAATTGACTGGTCTGCGCGCGCTAAAGGGCTGCTCAAGTCGGAACTCAAGCGCCGTAATATCGGTTATCGAGAGTTGGCGGAAAAGCTGGAAGCTATCGGGGTCAAGGAATCTGAACGCAATATCGCCAACAAGATCAGTCGGGGCGGATTCTCAGCGGTGTTCTTACTGCAATGTCTGGAAGCGATTGGGGTTACTGATCTTCGGCTGGCTTAGGAGGTGATCCGTTTTTTGGTCTTTTTGACGGTGCGTGAAATGCGGCATACTCTAACTGCTTATCGACGCGCCTCTTTTGCTCCTGCGCATTTTGCCACCATGTTGCAACTTGCTTGTAACGATGCACCTGAATTGCGGTGAGTAGATCTTCGTTAAATGCCCAAGGCCGCTCATAGACGAAATCTGGGATGTCTTTGACGCGCTTTGACACTCCCATCGCATAATACTCAACAACGCTAAGCCATTCGTCCAGATTTCTTATCCAGTGCTTGACAGATTTCAGCCATTCATCGCCATTTCCCAACCCTTTATCCGCGAGGATAGGGCGTTCGAGTTCTATGTAATGCCTTTCTAGTTCTTTAAACATGAGCTGGTGTCGCTCTCTATTATGGATAGCAGAAAATCCAGTATCGACCTGCTCTAAGCGCCGCTCGACATCGCGATTGATCATGTCGATATACGAGACAACCGAGTTTAACTTCTCTCCTAGGCGGCGAAGTTGTTCAGCATGTGTTTCAAGGCCCCCTTCGACGATCTCGCGAACTGATTTCAAACCATCTTCAAGCCTTGCAAGCCGCTCATCCTGCGCGTGCATCTGGGAATGAGATGAGAACTCGGATCGCAGTTTGGTTGTGAGAAATTCGTTCAGGCGGGCATCGATCAGGGGAGTCAATTCTTCTTGTGAGAGTTTTTCCTCGCGTGAATCATCCTCAACGTCATTCGGTGATGTTCGATGCAATCGCTTAAGTCTGAAGGCTTCAATTTGAGCGAAGCCGGTTGCCGCCAATGCAAAACCAACACCTGCTGCTGTTACCCAGCCAATCGGCCCAAACTCATTGAGCCATTCACTGATCTTTGCGGCGTAGCCAAAGGCGCCCGCGCCGATCATTGGGCCAATCCAGCGACCAAGGCTGCCTTCTGCGAATAGTAGCGCCCACCAAGATTCGACTGTCTTGGCAGCACTATCGGTTTTCTTGATCCGATCCATGTCTCCTTCTTTGCCCCACCACCGGTGCGAAGGCGAGTCGATCCCGCGTTTGTGATTTGCTGAAATTTCACGTCGCTTCTCCTTGGAAGCGGAACTAGGTTCTGCGCTTGCTACCTAATGCCGCGATTGTGGCCCCTGCCCGCTCGTAGACGGCGGTAGGGGGTGTGATCAGTTGGTTTCAGTCTTGATAGCGAACACCACTGTCATCTCTCCAGATACCAAGAATGGAATAAGCAGGCGGTGCTTCATCGACAGATGGAAAGCCCGACAACCCCCTGTTGTCGAGGCTGGAATGGGCATCGCTGAGCGCTTCATCGATGGTCATCGCTCCGAACACATCCATGACGGAGGGTGGATCATCTTCGAACTGATAGAGGACAAACCAGTCTCTGCCGGGCCGCTTCTCGACTTTGATTTCGTTGGTATCCGCCATCTCAGTCCACGTCCTGCCTGAGTGACCACTTGAGCTTTTTGGATACCATCGAGCGCGCGGCCAGATCCCAGTTGAAATGATCCATGACGGCAAAACGCATCGCCTGGATATCATCGGACGGTTCTACCACCGTAACGCGCAAATCCTCGAAGGCGTTTGGATTATCATCGATCGGCAATCCCGATGACATGGCGATGAACGCGCCGCCCGATGTTTCCCATACTTCCATCAGCATGTTTACCCCACGCCGGGTGTTGTGTTCGCTCTGCGCAAGCAGGCGGCCGGTGAACTCGATAGTTGGGCCGCGTGTCTGCTTGAACTCCACACGCTCATATTCTTCCGGTAGGGTGGAGGATCGGGCTGCAATACGCTTCAATGTCGCCTCACAATCCGCAAGCGCCGACATAACCTGCTGATTGCCTATATTGGCGTAAGCGTGTTCAGAGATGACGCGGAGGCGTATAGCCAGCATGGCGCGCTTCCTTTCCGCCTCAGAATTGGCCAGGGTGTCTTCTATCTTGTCGAATGTCTTGCTCATGCTGCTTCCTTCATCCATTTGTGCTGGTTCTCGCGCGTCACCTTCAGCCATGCGTCCGTCCTGCTACGCTGGTAGGGTGCCTGCATATCCTTGAGCATAAGCCCTTCACCGCCATCGGCCCAGACGTGGTGCGCCAGTGTCATCACATCAGCCACATCGAGCAGCCAGGCATCTTCCACCATCTGAACGGCGGTAGCCCCTTCATCCCGGCCATGACTGCCTGCCCGCCAATCCCATTGATCCGCGGTGGCATCGATCAGGTGCCTGAGCCGGGCCTTACGCTCTATGAGTGCGGTAGGGGTGCCGCCTGACTTCCATTCGGCGAAAGTGAGACAATCGAAGGCGTGGAACGTGCCTGCTTCGCCGCCGCCTTTCCAGCCAGTCTCAAACCAGTGTTTAGTGGCTGCGAGCGTATTGCCGGTGCCATCATAGACGACAATCTCCCCATCAAAGAACATCGGCTGGCCTGCTTCCTGCTCCATAAGACGCAAGCGGTGCAATACATGGTCTGCACCTTCCAGCGGCATACCGTTGCGTGTCCAGAGGCGTGTTTTGCCGTCGCGTCCGGTGAAGAACGAGCAACGCCAGCCATTGTGCTTGATTTCGCCACCGGTGCCACCTTTCGGCACTGTGCCGTCCCAGTCGCGGGCGAGGTGAACGAGGTGGTCGGTCATGGTTTTGGCTCGAACAGGACGCAGCCAAAGTCCGGCATTGTGCATAGAGATGATGGCCCATCTATTTCGTCTGGTGTTGTCCAGGCTTTAGATGAGCCGGGCCGTCTATATTCCGATGAGAGTGCCATTTCTTCACAGATTCCCCACGGTCCGTAGGAAGTTGGTTCTCGCCAATGCCTGCATTGATCACATCGCATCATCATTCCCCTGATAGGCCATGTCCATTTTCTTGACCTCAAATGAGGCATAAAAAATGAACACGCCAGATTTCACCGGTAGCCCCTAAGCCGCGAACGACACGTTGACGCTTTGCACCGCAGGCGGATGACCATTGCGCCGCGCTGTCACCGCTGCGAGCGCCTGCTCCGCCTTGATACGTCGCAATGTCTCAACCTCGATCGCATCGCCAAGCGTTTCAATGCTGGCTTTTTGACGTTCAATTGTGGCCAGAGCCTCAGTAAGCCGGGACTGGAGCGCATCGGCCCTGTCCAGCGCTGTTTGTGCGTGGTGCGCCGTTCGAGCGTTCACATCGAGCCTTTGAATACCGCTGTCCGCATCGAAATACGTGGGCGCGATCCGGGCCTTTTCGAGCGCGGCCTGCTCTTCATCGATCCGGGCGCGTGCGAAATTGCCGATCTGCACCATTTCACGCCCGCGCTGTCTGGCGAGAAGCACGGCACGGCGGCGCTTTTCAGCCATACTCCGCTTCTGGCTTGCCAGTTTCATATAATCGCCTCGCAGCGCGTCCCTGTTGTCACGCATCCCATCAAGCTGCCTTGTTCTGATTTCGATATCCCGCTGCGCTTTGCGCCTGGCTGTGCGCTCTGCCCATGCGCGACGGATGGCGCGTTCATGCGCTGGCGAGCGCCCGATGAGCGAGGTAGGGGTGCCGCCCGATGAGTGCGGTAGGGTATCCAGCGTTTCGATGAATGCGGCCATGCAATCGCCCTGGCTGTCCAACTGTTCGATATTTTCGGACAATTCAGGGGCGCTGTCAGATCGCCGCTCAGGCTCGATATCAGAAACCGGCACTTGGCAAGGCAGCGGCTCGGATTGCTCATGAGCGGACGCTGTGGCTGGCGTGGCGGGTATATTTGCGACCACCTCTGTCTGAACGGATGCAGGGGCAGACTTTTTGCGCTTGCCTTTCTTGGGCTTTTCTATCGGCCCGGCTGCCTTGCGCACTTCTGCACGTTTCCAGATCACACCGCCCTTTTTCGGCTCGATGGGTAAGGTCGAGCTGGCGACGACTTCGCCGGATTCGTCGAGCGTTTCCATAGTAACGGCCATGCGGCCTACTTGATTGGCTCCGGGCATCAGGACCGAAAAAGCCCCTTCCTCATACTGCGCCGGGCGTCTTATGTCAGTCTCGCGGTCATAGGTGCCATCGCAAGTGATCTTGCCGAAGGTAGCGCCGCCGCAATAACGATGTTGGGTGGCTCGCGTCCGCCCGGTATTGTTGGTTTTCCAATGTATCTTGCATGACTCGAAGCCGGGCAGGCCCTGGCGACAAGCAAGCCATCGCATATAGGTTTTTACCTCATCATCATTTGCAGCACGCGGCGAATCTTTCTTGCCGCCTTGAGGGGTTATTTCGTTGGTTACGTTCCAGAGATTGAATTGCATGGTTTAATCCTTTTCCTTTGCCCGGCTCATCAGTGAAGGCTTGGGCAACGCCTTCAGACGCGCGCGGCAAGGCGCGCGTTTCGCTTTTTGGATCTTAGGCTTGCTTTTGTGTGGCACCGGCGATGGCCGCCTCTCTCAATTCACGGTTAACCTGACGCCTCGCCTTGTTCTCTTTAAGGTCGTCGCCGTTCACCGCGCCAAGGTTATATTCCCAGCCTTCACTAGCCCTAAATTCGGCCTTGTATCTTTCCCAATCGTCCGGTGATCGAACAACGCGATTGGGGACGCGATATTTGATACACTTTCGCGACTCTATTTTTACGGGGCTGCACGTTATGATGCACGGATAGATCGGAGGCTGGCGAAAGCACAAATGCCCATCAAGACCATGTGGCGGTTCTTCATTAAGTGGAATGTCGTTTGTGTTTGGATAGGCCAGCTCAATGTAGGTATTTCCCGCTCGCTTCTCGCTTGTGGCGTCACTGTATTGGCTTGCGTGAAAGACAGGCATAAATTCGGTCATCTTCTGCGTTCCTTTTATTGAATTTCATTCGGTTTAGCTGATCATATCAACAGCTATAGCGTTTGCCGATAGCGGCGATGACTGAGAGAATATCACCCTCAACGCTCTCAAGCGCTTCCCAGTCCTCGCCACTGCCGCTGAATTTGCGCTGTTCGACTTCCTGCGAAATATGAGGGATTGCGGCTTGCAACACCTCAAGCATTGCCGGCGCGGCTGCCACGATCGGCGCAACAGTCATTGGCACATGAGCGATAAACTCGCCCGTCTCATTGAACACAACAGCGCGCCCGGTTGTTTGCTTGCGCTCCATAGAGGTGAATTCGGTTTCATAAGTCCACATTGTCTCAAGTCCTCTTGTCTGGCCGCCCCGCTCTTAAACAGCGATAGGGGTGGCCCGTCTGAACGGGGGTAGGGGGTCAGTCCTGTTCGGCTTCGCCTTCGATTGCAGCGACAAGCGCGGCGCCAATCATTTGCAGCTCGTGCGCAATGCCATAAGCTATCGCCAGATAGAGGCCGCCGGATTTAGGCCAGCCGCATTCCTCAATCATTTCGTCAACGTATGACGCGCGGTTAAGGTTGCTGGCGAGCCATGCGAGCCGCTCGCCGTTATAGTCTGGCACGAGAATATCAGCGCCGTTGCTGATAATGTCATGCAGATCGTTTTCGCTGTCATAGTCCAGCGTATCGGCAATGTGAGACGCCATAAGATCGGCCAATTTATAGCTCCAGTCGTTTGGCATCATCTCGCCATCACGGTGCGCTGCATAGATTGCCTCTTTCATCCATTCGGGCGAGCCATCCCTCAAGCGCTGGAATTCGTCGCCATTGTCGCGTGTCGCCGTTTCAAATGCATCAGCGAGCGCGCGCGCGGTTTCTTTGATAGTTGCCATTGTCTCTAGTCCTATGCCCTGGCATCGTCAGGCCAGCCTTGGGCAGTGGCTGGCGACTAGGCGCAACGCGCGCCTAGTTTCGGCTATAGGTCAATCGTTACAACGGACAGGAATCCGCTCGCGTCTATATCCCTTTCCATAAGCTTGCTCGCGCTTGAGTTTTCGAACGTGCGACAAATCACCAAAATGCGTTGCCTGATGGCCGCTATCGCTATCGCGCGGGATGGCAGCGCATTTGCCGTTAGCATCTGCACATATGATCCAAGGGCTGCCAGGGCGGCACCAAACAGGGCGCGGATAATATTGGCGATTATATACGGCATGTTCCATTAGAATTGCTCCATTGAGACAGCGCTTTCCAGATAATAGGCGCGCGCGGCGTGATATCCCTTGCGATAGTCGCGGGGAAAAGAGTCGGGGCAATGCTGGCCCTTGCCAAACGCATTCCAGCCGTTATTCCATGCCGCGCCATCGCTATGCCAAGAAATCCTATTTTCCGGAATCCGATTGATACTAAATCCGCTTTTGTTGCTGGCGCTTGTTTCCATGATCAGCGCGGAATCGTCGCTCTGAAAGCATATTGCCTTGCCATGCTGGCGCGCATAGTGGCGCATTGCGCCGCGCCATGAATTGAGGCGATATACTCGCTTATATGCCTGCCATTGCTGTACGGTCCTAACCGCTTGGCTTGTGTAATTAATTGGTATTGTCATGGCTCAAATGTCCTTAATCTGGCGCGCTAGGGCGCGAATTGAGGGAAGGCAGGCGCGGCATGTGCTGGCAATACTGGCAAGCGCTGCAATCGCGGCTATGGGGAAAAGATAGGGGATTAGGACGCACATCAGGTAGTGACCTTACCCGCGGCATTGAATGCACAAAGCCATTGCAGCGCTGTAAATACCGCATAGGCTTTGATATTGACGCGCTCGACATTGGCGCGCTCAAATAGCTCTATAGCAACGCCACGGCCGTCTAATGCGACCACTATCCAGCTGCCGCAATGGCATTCAAGATCCGGGATAGGCTGGCCTTGCAAGGTCGCAGTGCATCGTGCGATTAGATCCGGGCAAGCCTTAATAGTTCCGCGCAATTCGCCCGCTAATTCATCAGCAAGTAATTTCCGCGCATCAGAAACAGACAACGCGC
Source organism: uncultured Sphingomonadaceae bacterium (assembly GCA_947258815.1). GTDB lineage: Bacteria > Pseudomonadota > Alphaproteobacteria > Sphingomonadales > Sphingomonadaceae > Novosphingobium. Next base: position 164,603 of record CAMYJW010000014.1, on the reverse strand, counting down.
CATTGCGTATTGCTGGCCAATCAATAGGCGCGTTCATGCTGTCACCATATAGGCCAGCGCTATTGCTTGTAGCATAATATGGGCAATCGGCTGGCTCGCGATCAAGGCAGCGTCCGGCATCGTGGCGCGCTTGAAAGCCAGCATAAAATTCATCAGTTAGATTAGTTGGCATTTTGATTAACCTTTATCCTATGCCCTGAACTAGAACGGCTCGGTCGCTGCCGTTGCGCACATATAAAAGGAAATAGATCGCGTTTGTCAATAGTATTTCCGGGAATGATCGCAAATAAATTGCGGGTCCTACCCCGGCATATACAAACGTGTAAGCGCTGGGGGACCACTTTTTCTGGCTCTAGTATCGCCTATACTTGTGGTTACAGTTTTAAGTTTCACTCACTTGGCAATATATTAGATCAAGCCGTCGCGCCTCAACTCTGCTGCAAGCGTGACAGGCATGCCTTCATCCATCTGAGTTTCAGGATCTTGCAGGGCTGATTTAATCCGCTCCCAACCCAACCAATATATACGGGAAATACGCGTCATCCGCTCTACATCGCCACGCCGCTCGGCCGCAAAATACTGACGGCGCAACAGTGATAGTCGCCGCTTCCATGATTTTGGGATTGTCCGCCAATGCGCCCCGCAGACATAGTATCCCTGCCATCCATCATCTTCTGGGCGTATCCGCGAAGTTCTCCTCACACACCCCGGCTTCAGACATTGAACCCAAGGAAATCCGGATGTCTGTTTTTTATGGTGTTTGCTCATCGACCGCAGTTATTCGCGCGTCTCTGGAGGCGAAGTTGGGTTAGCGCGGCGTATTGAAACAGGGCCATTGCGGCTATAGACCGCCGCATAGTGGTGTATTTCGCGCCGTGCATCGGCCTCCGGTCCCTGGACTTCAGCAACCAAAAAGTCGGGCGCACCTTTTCTGATTTCATATAATTGATAAATCACATCAGCCATCACGTTCTCCATGCGCCCGGCAGATTGCTGCCAGAAGGGCGAGTGATGCACAGGACGCTCTTGCATGACCGGGCCATGTGCCATCTGCCCCAAGAGGTTCTTTACGTACGTCGCAGATAGCGCCGTTGTCGAATGTGCTGGCGAGAATGAAATTCCACCCCTCCGGCATCAACATAAGCGCCGCGCTTTCGTAGGCTTCGGCGTCGAGCATTTTAATGAAGCGAGCTTGCCTAACATACCATTCTGCACGCGCGCGGCTTACGCCTTCGGATGGGTGTTCAGGATTTAGGGCCAACCACGCTTCTACCAGCAGCTCCCGCTGCATTTCCGGCCCTGCTGCTTCCGCGCGGGCGGCTAGATCGGTGAGGGTCATATTACAAACGCCCTGTCTTCGAATAAGATAAGATATTGACGATCAGATTTGATATACATTTTCGCTTTAATAAACTCGACTATTTCTTCATCTGTCATTGGATCAATTCCAGGAATTTCATCTGGCGAGTTCATCCAATCTATGTTGAGAAATGTGATGGGTTTCCCGGCGCCAAAGCAAAAGCCATTCGAGCGTTTTTCTGGAATTTCATAGACATGGATCATTTCAATTCTCCTCAAGATAAGCCCGCACTGCGAGGCTAAGTTGAACCAAAACATCTTGTTCCGGCATGAAGAAACTCAACTTTCCCCGGCACGGTATTAGTGGAACGGGAAAAGCGTCTCGAAGCACAAAGCCATAGCGACCATAAAACCACTGGCTGTCCATTTCGGTGACGCAATCTATGATCCGTGCCATGCCGACGATCCCGCCTCGCGGAAGGTTGTATTCACCTTCTGAAAGCTCGACCTTTGACGCCCCGGCATGAATTATAAACCAACCCCGGCCCTTCGTCGGCCAGTCCCGGTTTTCCACGTCTTTACCTTTATGGAAGATGTAATGCGGATATGGCTGCCGGATCGAAAGTGCCTTGATTTGGCGGTTCTCAATCTTCTCTGACAGCCCCTTGGCTATTTGTGCTATGTCAGTCATTTGGGTGGGCCTCATACATGAGGGTAGAATAATCAAAATTATCCCAAACAACGCCTATCCCACCGCACTCGTGACAGCCTGATCCGGGCTGACAGTGGAATGTTTTTGAATAAGGATAATAGTCAGTCGAAACGACACCTTCGCTTGATTCCTGGCAGCCGCTGCATGCGCGCCAGGAGCCGGATTCTTCGCCCAATTGTTGAGCTATCGCCCCGGCCATATATTTAATGTGCGGATCAATAGTTAGAGCGTTCCATAACTCTCTAGTCGGCATGGCTAATTGACAGTTGGGGCAACCGTATGATCGCCCGCGCATCGGAAGTATAACCGCAATCCAGCGTTTTTTACCTTTGTGTAAAACCCACGCATTTCCGTCACAAAGCGGGCAGGGTTCAAGCTTCATCACTCATCCTTTCCAAAAACAGCCGCACAGCATGGGCCTTGTTCCGCGCTCCGAGCTTGCGCCGGGCGTTGTCGATATGAGCTTCGGCAGTGCGGTGAGTTCATCGCCCATCCTTTTGCGCGCGCAAATCATCACCATCGCTGCTGGCATACGCTGGGTCAGGCCATCCGCCGCGCCCGTTGCAAACGTCACAATTAACCCAGCAGATTTCGCATCCAAATTCAGGATCGATGCAGCTGACATCATCCCAGCAATTTGACAACAAACCCTCGCCGCCGCACTGCCAGCAATCTATCGTGGGTGCCCAGTCGGGAATTTCAGGTTCATCACCCATCAGTTCACTCTCCCCGTTTTTGTGGAACCACTCTCCATCAGAACAGATCTCCCTGAACTTGCTTCGGCTCCTGAGAATAAAGCGCCGAGAGATAGGAAAGCTGTAGCTGCGACCACCGGATCAACGCCATTTCCGGTCGCTCGAAGCCGCTCAGTCCGGTGGGCCATCGCATCAATGCCTCGACGAAGATGGGATTCAGCTTCCTCTTGGCTGAGGGCTGGTTGGTATTCGGGGAATCGGTCGAGGACATCGCGCCACCGGCTATCGGTTGGTCCGGGGATGATGGCGGGTGGAAGCAATGCTCCACGAAATTTGGCAACTGATCGAGATGCATCGACCCCGTGCTGTTTTCCGTCACATGCGCGATTGAGTTCACGCCTTTGTAATCCCGCTCCGCTGGACCGGGCCATGAACCCACTTGCTGCGTTAAACTGGCGCCCGTCATGGCTGGCGTAATCACTCCGCCCCGGCCTGAATCCGTCGCACTCGGAGCCGTCCAATTCTCGCTGCCCTTCATCGCCTGACCCGTCAGGAGTAGCTCGTTTGAACGGTTCCCACCCCGCGTCAGTCGAGTTCCCTCCGTCACCGCTACCGATGGACCTTCCCAATGTTCCGCCTGATCTTCGAGGTTGATCGTGTGTCCACCCACACTCCTCTTCTCCGGCGATTGGCTCCCGCCTCGCTTCGAGATGTCTGACGGTGTTGCCCAATTCTTGGCCGCCCCTTCCAAAGTCTGATAAACATTCCCGTTCCGATCGCGTTCCCATGATCCAGCCACAGTCTTGGCGGACGGCCATGATGAACAATCGCTCGCGCTGCATGGTATTTCCAGTTTCGGACGAGCTGAATATTCCCGCCGCAACGCGGTAGCCCAGCCTTTCCAATGGTGGGACGATGGCATCGAGCTGTCCGTCAGCGTTCCCCGTGACGTTCTCTCGGAAGATAAGATCAGGCCGGCACTCTTCGGCAATGCGACACACTTCGGGGGCGAGGAATCGCTCTCCATCGGAACCGGCTCTGTTTCCGGCGTTGGAGTTGTCTTGGCATGGGTCGCCCGAAGCGAGGATATGAACGAGTCCACGCCAACTTCGAGCGTCGAATGTGGTAAGGTCAGACCAGACAGGCGCCGGATGAAACCACCCTGCTTCCATCGACGCGACCAGGCTGGCGACAGCAGCGGCTTCCCTTTCCACTGCACAGATGAGGCGACTAGCCTCTCCGATATAGTCGAGAGCGAGACTAATTCCGAGTTCGAGTCCGCCGACTCCTGCGCAGAGGGACATGATGTTTCTGGAACGATCAGCCACATTTGATGCTCCCTTGATATAGACAGGGGCCGAAGGTTCGCTTTGAACCTTTTCCCGGAATCAAAGAGGAACAAACGCTATCAAGTGCGGAATTCGTGCGCGAGAGAGTAACGGAAAACCGCCATGTGCGGTCAGGTGCTACGTCTTCGGGAGGCAGGGGCCGGAGGTTCGAATCCTCTCTCCCCGACCATTTTTTTAACGAGATTCGCACAATCAGATCAGGCGGCTGTCGTATGCCCAGTGCAGCAACGCCTGCCGCTGGCGACGCCGGCATTGCATATCGCCCGGTTCACAGAATTTGCGTAACTGCGCGGCGTGTCGGGCAAATGCCTTCCAGCGCTTGATCTGCCGTTGATCTTCATCCGGCACGCGGCGTCCCATGTAGTAGCGGCAATACCACTGAAACCAGCCGCGAGGATCGTCCGGGTGCAGCCAGCCCTTGCGTCGCCATTCGGACAGCGGCTGGCTGGCATCGACTTCAAACCAGTTGAGTTTCGGATCGCTGCATTCAGGAGAAAGCCGGGCATTGGCAAACCAGCTTGCCGGAAATTCATCTGCGCAGTCAGTCATATATTTGCCGCCAAATACGCCAAGCTCCAGCATTTCGGGCGGAGTCAGATCGGGAGTGAACAGCGGATCGAAATCGCGTGCCATCGGTGCGGACAGGACATAGCTGTATCCGCTTTGCATCTTGTCATGGACCATGATCGTCTGGCCTTGCGTGCCCATCAGCCGCCTCTCAACAATTGCACGCCCCAGTCCCGCTCAAACAGATAGAGCAGCAAGCGCGCCGCCTTGCCGCGTTCACCGTCCAGCCCGCCATCGCGTTGCATCAGCAATTTCGCATCGTCATGGGCCAGCGGCAGCAGAGTCTGTATCTGTTCGAGGCTGGCGACCGCGAACGGCGTATCGCCGGACTGGCGCGTGCCCAGCAGTTCGCCGCCGCCGCGCAGTTCCAGATCCTCTTCGGCAATGCGAAAACCATCCTGCGTTTCGCGCATCAGCGCCAGACGCCGCCGCGCGGTGTCTGACAGGGCTTCTCCGCGCAGCAGCAGGCAGACAGACTTGTCCGATCCGCGCCCCACCCGGCCACGCAACTGGTGAAGCTGGGCCAGACCGAACCGCTCCGCCTGTTCGATCACCATCAGCGTTGCATTGGGCACATCAACGCCAACCTCGATTACGGTGGTCGCCACCAGCAGCTTTGCCTCACCTCTGGAAAACCGCTCCATCGCCGCATCTTTCGCATCGGGCTTAAGCTGGCCGTGCACCATCGCAACGCTATCGCCAAAACGCTCTTTCAAGGCCGCAAACCGGGCTTCTGCGGCGGCGATATCGTCGCTTTCGTTATCGGTCACCATCGGGCACACCCAATAGGCCTGCCCGCCGCCCGAAAGATGCCGGTCAAGCGCGCCGACGATATCGTCCATCCGCTCAACCGGGATCACGCGCGTGTCTATCGCCTGCCTGCCGGGCGGCAATTCATCGAGCTGCGAGACATCCATTTCGCCATATTGCGCCAGAGTCAGCGTGCGCGGGATCGGGGTTGCCGTCATCGCCAGCGTGTGCGGGGTGCGCCGTCCCTTGCGCGCGAGCATCAGCCGCTGGCCAACGCCAAAGCGATGTTGCTCGTCAATCACCACCAGCGCGAGATTTTTGTATGTCACCGTGTCCTGAAAGATCGCGTGCGTGCCAACGACGATATCGATGCTGCCATCGTGCAGCCCCATAAGGATCGATTCGCGCGCCCTGCCCTTGTCGCGGCCGGTCAGAATGGCGATTTCCACGCCGGTTCCCGCAGCCATCTGCGTCAGCGTCTCAAAATGCTGGCGGGCAAGAATTTCGGTTGGCGCCAGCATCGCCGCCTGTGCGCCTGCCTCTATCGCGATCAGCATCGCCGACAGCGCGACGACCGTCTTGCCCGAGCCGACATCGCCCTGCAGCAGGCGCAGCATCGGCGCACCTTGCGCCAGATCGCCTTCAATCTCTCCGATGGAACGCTTTTGCGCCCCGGTCAGCGCGAACGGCAGGCTGAGTGTATCGCGTAGGCGCCCATCGCCCTGCAGCGGCGTGCCGGATTGCGCACGATTGCTTTGCCGCACCAGCATCAGCGCCAGACTGTTCGCCAGAAGCTCATCATATGCCAGCCGATCGCGGGCCAGTTTGTCCGCGCCTCGATGGGCCAGAACCAGCGCATCGCGCCACGATTGCCAGCCTTGCCGATCGAGCAGGCCAGGCTCGATCCATTCGGGCAGTTCGGGCGCGTGATCGAGAGCCTGCGTCACCAGCCCGGCAATGCGCGGCTGGGTCAGCCCTTCGGACAGGCGATAGACCGGCTCGCACATCTGGCCGAGCAGCGCGGTCGCATCGGCAACCACATGATCGGGATGGACGATCTGCAGCATCTGGCCATATTCATCGAGCCGCCCGGCCACCCAGCGCTTTTCCCCCACCGGCAGCAGCTTCTTCGCGGTATAGGAAGCGCGGCCAAAATACGTCAGCGTGCAGACATTGCCCGCGGCATCTTCGGCCAGCACCCGATATGGCCCGCGCCCGGACGAGGCGCGATGTTCGCGCACGGTAAGCGCAACAACAATTTGCTCTCCAACCGCCGCTTCGTCGAGATGTTCAACCTTGCGCCGCTCAACAAAGCGCTCGGGCAAGTGATAGGCCAGATCCCTGACCCGCGTCAGCCCCAGCTTTTCCAGCGGGCGCATCAGTTTTGGCCCGACTCCATCGAGAGCCTGGGTTTCAACAAACAGGGAATTGAGCTGATCGGGACGCATCACTTGGCTTCAATGCCGCCAATCGACAAAAATCGCCAGCCTTGACGAAACGCAATGGCGGTTGCGTTCAAAAAATGGATACTGATGCAAATTCAGGAGAAAACAGTGCTGCTACCCAAAGGAACGGTTTTTGCTCTCGCTGATGGCGAAATATTCGAACTTTACCGCAATGTTGGTCTTGAGGCGGAGCCGAAGCTCAGCCCCCTGCCCGTCCCCGAGCTGGAACAGACCAACAAGAGCGCGGGCATGCGGCACCGGCTGAATTCGCGCGATCCATCGGAAGACCGGCTGGATGAAGACGCGCATGCCATCGCCGTGATCGACTGGCTCAACGATCAGGTGATCGCCGGCGCGATAGAAAAACTGGTGATCATCGCCGATCCGCGTTCGCTGGGCGAAATGCGCAAACGCTATCACAAGCAGTTGCAAAGCGCGCTGATCTGCGATCTGGATCGAACGCTGACCGGGCGCTCGGGAGACGAAATCGTCAAGGCGGTTCGCGCCGCATAACTCTCGACGAACCCGCAGGACGGACACAGGCTTGCGCGCCGCTTCGCGCTCGCCTACCTGCCCGGCCATGTCTGACGATCAAAAACGCCTCGCCCGCTTGCGGTTTCGTGCCTGGCATCGCGGCACGCGCGAAGCGGATTACATGATCGGCGGCTTTTTCGATCGCTATCACACCCAATGGGATGGTGCGGCGGTTGACTGGTTCGAAGCCCTGATCGAGGAAGACGATGTCGATGTGATGGCCTGGGCGCTGGGCACCCAGCCTGTTCCCGAACGCTTCGCCGGCGCGCAGATGGAAGCGATGCAAAAACTCGATTACGTTGAAATTCCGCGCTGATCGCGTAACAGCCGCACACTTCGCGCAATGCCTGACTTTAACCGCATCCTTTCGGCCAAACAGCCGCTTACACTCTCCGCCGTGACGCGCGGCGCGCAGCCGCTGGTCATGGCCGATCTTGCACGCGCTACAAAAACCCGCGCGGTGTTTATCGCCGAAAGCGAAGCGGCCATGATCGCGGTTGCCGAAGCCGCGACATTCTTTGCGCCCGAACTGGATGTGATCGAATTTCCCGCGTGGGATTGCCTGCCTTATGACCGGGCAAGCCCCGCGCTTTCCGTCAGCGCGCGGCGGCTATCCGCGCTGCATCGCCTTCAGGCGAAAGTGACAGCCCCGCAACTTCTTGTCACCACGGCCAACGCGCTGCTGCAACGCGTGCTCACGCCGTTTCGTATTCGCGAATCGGTGCGCGCGCTGGCGCCGGGCATGGAAATCGGGCGCGACAGCCTGATCGCGCTGCTGCGCCGTCAGGGCTATATGCGCAGCGACACGGCAGTCGATGCCGGCGAATTCGCGGTGCGCGGATCGCTGTTCGATATTATTCCTTCCGGCCTTGGCGCAGGGCTGCGGCTCGATTTCTTTGGCGATGAGCTGGAAACGCTGCGGCTGTTCGATCCCAATACCCAGCGATCGACCGGCACACTGGACGAACACCTGCTGCTGCCTGCGGGCGAAGCACTGCTGGACGACGAATCGATCAAGCGGTTTCGCAGCCGCTATCGCGAGATGTTCGGCGCCAATGCCACCTCCGATCCGCTTTACCAGGCGATCAGCGACGGGCGGCGGCTGGCCGGGATGGAGCACTGGCTGCCGCTGTTCGAAGATCGGCTGGCAACGCTGTTCGATCATCTGGGCAGCGATGATCTGATCGTAATGGACTCCACCGCCTTTGCCGGAGCATCAGAACGGCTGGGGGATATCTCAGATTATCACCGCGCGCGAACCGAAACGGCGGGTCAGGCGGCTGGCAGCTATCGTCCGCTTGCGCCCGATGCGCTTTATTGCACGCGCGACGAATTCGATGCCTTTGTCAGCGAATGGCCGGTGCACCGCGCAGATGGGTTCGCACAGCCTGACAGCGCCAGTGTGATCGGTTTCGGTTTTTCCAATGCACGCGATTTCGCGCCCGAACGCGCACGCGGCGACAATGCCTATGAAGCGGCCGCCAAACATCTCCATGCCATTGGCAAGAATGGCCGCAAACCGCTGATCGCCGCCTATTCCGAAGGCAGCCGCGCGCGCCTTTCGTCCATACTTGGCGAAGCCGCCGCCCCTGCACCGGCGCTGGCCGATAGCTGGCAGGAAGCGCTGGGGCTGGCCAGCAAGGGCAAGCCTGCAGCACTGATCCTGCCTGTCGAAACGGGCTTTGCCAACGACGAGATCGAACTGCTGAGCGAGCAGGACATTCTTGGCGACCGGCTGGTCCGCCGCAAGAAACGCAAGAAAGATGCCGATGCGTTTCTGGCGGAGCTGTCCGCGCTAACGCCCGGCGATCTGATCGTGCACATGGAACACGGCATCGGGCGTTATCTGGGATTGCAATCCATCCCGGTGGGCAAAAGCCCGCACGATTGCGTGATGCTGGAATATGCCGGTGGCGACAAGCTCTACATCCCGGTTGAAAACCTCGATGTGCTCTCGCGCTATGGCAGTTCGGAAGAAACTGTGCCGCTCGATCGGCTGGGCGGCGAAGCCTGGCAGAAACGCCGCGCGAAGCTGAAGGAACGCATCCGCGCGATTGCTGGCGAGCTGATGCAGACAGCCGCCGAGCGCGCCTTGCGCAAGGCGCCGGTTCTGGAAGTCGAAGATTCCACTTATGCGCAGTTCGTCGATCGCTTTCCGTGGGAAGAAACCGACGATCAGGACCGCGCGATTGACGATGTTCTCAAGGACTTGTCCGAAGGCAGGCCGATGGACCGGCTGGTCTGCGGCGATGTTGGCTTTGGCAAAACCGAAGTCGCGCTGCGCGCTGCATTCGTCGCGGCGATGAACGGCCAGCAGGTTGTCGTGGTTGCGCCGACCACACTGCTCGCCCGCCAGCACTTTACCGGCTTTTCAGAGCGGTTTGCAGGCTTTCCGCTTAACATCGGGCGGCTTTCGCGGCTGGTTTCGTCCAAAGAGGCCAACGAAACGCGCGAAGCGCTGGCCGATGGCACCATGGACATCGTTATCGGCACCCATGCGATCCTTTCCAAGACCGTGCGCTTCAAGCGGCTGGGGCTTGTCATCGTCGATGAGGAACAGCGCTTCGGCGTCAACCACAAGGAAAAGCTCAAGCAACTGCGCACCGATGTTCATGTGCTGACGCTGACCGCCACGCCGATCCCGCGCACATTGCAGATGGCGATGTCGGGCCTTCGCGAACTATCGACCATCCAGACACCCCCGGTCGATCGTCTCGCCGTGCGCACCTATGTGATGGAGTGGGATGACATGGTGATGCGCGAGGCTCTGCTTCGCGAACATCATCGCGGCGGGCAAAGCTTTATCGTGGTGCCGCGCATCGCCGACATGCCCGAAGTCGAGGAATGGCTGCACGAACATGTGCCCGAAGTGAAAGCCGTTACCGCGCACGGGCAGATGGGCGCGGGCGAAGTCGAAGAACGCATGAGCGCCTTTTATGAAGGCAAATACGAAGTGCTGCTGTCCACCACGATTGTTGAAAGCGGGCTGGATATTCCACCGGCCAACACCATCATCATCCACCGCGCGGACCGTTTCGGGCTGGCCCAGCTTTATCAGTTGCGCGGGAGAGTCGGGCGCTCAAAACTGCGCGCTTATGCCTATCTGACAACTCCCGCTGACACCGCGCTTAGCGAAGTTGCGCAAAAGCGGCTTCAGGTGCTGGGCGATCTGGACAGTCTGGGCGCGGGTTTCCAGCTGGCCAGCCACGATCTTGATATTCGCGGCGCGGGCAATCTGCTGGGCGATGAACAGTCCGGCCATATCCGCGAGGTTGGGTTTGAACTGTACCAGTCCATGCTGGAAGACGCGATTCTGGCCGCAAAAGCAGGCGATGCGGGACTGGAAAAAGACACCTCGGGTCTTTCGCCACAGATCACTGTTGATGCGCCGATCATGATCCCCGAAAGCTACGTGCCCGATCTGGCCGTGCGCATGGCGCTCTATCGTCGGCTCAACGATGCCGACGATCAGGCAGAGATCGAGGCACTGTCCGCCGAAATGATCGACCGTTTCGGCCCGCTTCCCGATGCCACGAGCAATCTTGTCAGGCTTATCGAAATCAAGCGTCAGGCAATCGCGGCCCACATCGCCAAGATCGATGTCGGCGCACGCGGCGCGCTGGTGAGTTTCCACAACGACAGCTTCCCCAATCCCGGCGGTTTGATCGAATATGCCGCAAAGCGCGAAGGCACGATCAAACTGCGACCGGACAACCGGCTGCAGGTCAACCGCGCATGGGGCGATCCCGGATCGCGGCTGAACGGCCTGTTTCAGTTAACAAAAGGGCTGGCGACGATCGCAGGAAAGGCCGCCTGACGCGCCACCAGTCAGCGAGTTCAGCGGTTCAACATCTTTTCAAACATCGCCGCACTCATCGGCTGGGCGCGCAAAAAACCCTGAAAGAACGCACAGCCTTCGCTGGCGATCCGATCGCGCTGATCTTCGCTTTCGATACCTTCGGCGATCACATCCAGATCAAGCGCGCGGGCCATGGCCACAATCGCTCTCAAAACCGCGACATCGCGCTTATCGGTGGCGATCCCATCAATCATCGACCGATCGAGCTTGAGATAATGCAACGGCAGAACCTTGAGATACCGAAAGTTGCAAAAGCCCGCGCCAAAATCGTCAAGCGCGATGCGAATCCCTTGTGAGGAAAGCTCCGCCATCATCTGCGCGGCCTGTTTGACATCGTGAACCAGCGCCTGCTCGGTCACTTCCAGCGTCAGGCGGCGCGGCGGAAAACCGCTTGCCTTCACAAGGTTGAGCAACTGGCGAACATAGCTGCCAAACGCCAGATCGGCGGGCGTAACGTTAAGCGACAGGCGCAGATCGTCCGGCCATGTCCGCGCGATATCGAGCGCGCGCCCGGCAATATGGCGTGAAAGCGGCGCAACATGATCGGCACGCTCAGCGATGGTGAACAGCGCACCTGCACCGATTCTGCCCAGTTCCGGGTGATTCCAGCGGGCCAGCGCTTCCGCGCCGGTCAGCGTTTCATCGGGCAGGCTGAACTGGGGCTGGAACAGGATTTCGATCTCGTCGCGATCTATTGCACCAAGAACGTCTGCTTCAAGCTCGGCGGCGGAACGGCCCGGCGGCGTCGCCTCGCCATCGGCCCAAGCCAACCGTCTGCCTTGCTGATCGTGTGCCTGTTCAAGCGCCTGGCCCAGCCGGTCGAGCATCGAATCGACCGCCTCACCTTCCAGTCCACGCAGCAAGGCAATGCGCGGGGACAATCGCAAAACGCCCGTCGGCACGACCACGGGGCGGGCAATTGCGTCTGCCAGTTGTTCGGCAACAAGCTGCCAGCGTTCGCGGCTGCATGCCTCGTTTGCCACCAGCAGAAATTTGCCGCCCCCGGCATGCGCTTCCAGCCACTGTCCATCCAGTTCGCTGGCGGCAAAGTGTGAAATGCGCGCCGCAACCTCGCCCAGAGCCTGATCGCCCGCCGTTTCACCATAGGCCAGGTTTACCGCATCGAACCGCCGCAGGCCGACCAGCATGGCGTGGACATGGGCCCGTCCGCCAACCGACGCGCCCATCGCAATCCAGTCTGCCAGCCGCGTTCTTACCGCCTCCACATCGGGAAGTCCGGTCAGCCTGTCGCGCAACCCGTCGGTCAATTCAAAGCCTGCTTCTTGCATCGTCGCGCTATAGCGCCAAAGCCCTTGCCAAAGGGTTCAAATTCCGACAGCCCATGGTTCAAAGTATCAGAATATGCGGGAAACCGCCGGAAAAGAGGGATGTGGTGAGCGATCCGATGAAGTTGGCACTGGTGGTTTCGGACACCGAAAAGGCGCAGGATGGTGCCGAAGAGCTGCGAGATTCGCTGGATTGGGTTGAACCTGCCGATGCGGACGCCCTCGTCGTCGTGGGCGGTGACGGATTTCTGCTGCATGTATTGCACGAAATGCTCGATTGGGATCGGGTAAAGCCGTGTTACGGGCTCAACCTTGGCACTGTCGGCTTTCTGATGAACAGCAAGCCAAATGGCCATTCGATCCTGCAACGCGTCACCGATGCGCAGCCGGTGTCGGTCCGCCCGCTGGAAATGCGCGCCACCACGCAGAGCGGGCAGGAATACGCGTATTACGCCATCAACGAAGTCTCTTTGCTGCGCGAAACCCGGCAGACCGCCAAACTTGAGGTGAACGTAAACGGGCGGGTGCGCATGGAAGAGCTGGTCTGCGATGGCGTTCTGGTGGCCACACCCGCCGGATCGACAGCGTATAACCTCTCCGCCAACGGCCCGATCCTGCCGCTTGGTTCAAGAATGATGGCGCTGACGCCGATCAGTCCATTCCGCCCGCGCCGCTGGAAAGGCGCAATTTTGCCGGACAGCGCCGAAGTGGAATTTCGCGTGCGCGAGCCGGGGAAGCGCCCCGTCGCGGCAGTGGCGGACCAGAAGGAAGTGCGCGATGTCATCAATGTGCGTATCAGCGCGTCCGCTGAGAAGGAACTGACCCTGCTGTTCGATCCGGGATGGAGCCTGGAGGAACGGATTTTCGCCGAACAGTTCCAGGTCTGAAAATCTTTTGCGCCATAATCGCCAGACAAGTCGTATCTCTGGCTTGCCATTCGCGATAGTGCTGCTTATAGGCGCTCCCCTGCCCCCCTGACATACCGCTTGGGGGGCTGCTCCCCGATAGCTCAGCGGTAGAGTAGGTGACTGTTAATCACTTGGTCGTTGGTTCGAATCCAACTCGGGGAGCCACTATTTTTCCCAGCGCATAACCATTGCAAGGAAATTGCAACGCTTTTTGATGGCGTCGGGCGATCCACATTTCCATACGAACTGGTCAGATGTGAGCGCGCCGGCGTGCGCATCCAACAGCGCACTATTGGAACGTAAGTTATGGACTCCGATCTTTCCCGTCTTGATCTTCTCGGGGTCGAATACTTCGGCATAAATATTTCCGATTTCGGAACAGCGGCACTGATCCTGATCATGGTGACGATGGGATTGACGCTTAAGGTTCAGGATTTCACGCGCATCGCTCTCATTCCCCGGCCGGTTCTGTTCGGTCTGGTTGCGCAGATTGTGTTGCTGCCAATGGTCGCAATAGGCTTGGTGTTTGCATTTCAACCGCCTTTCCCGATTGCGATGGGGCTCATAATTCTGAGCTGCTGCCCCGGCGCTGCCACCTCAAACTTCTTTTCGTATCTGGCAAAAGGCGATGTCGCGCTTTCGATCACACTGACTGCACTTAGCGGATTGATCGTGGTTTTCAGCCTGCCGGTGATTGTGAACGCAAATCTTGAATGGTTTGGCCACGATAGCCTTGCCATTTCGCTGCCAGTCGTTCCGGCGATGATGCGGATTTTCACACTGATCGTCGTGCCGGTCGCAATTGGCATGGCCGCCCGGCGCCTTTGGCCAAACATCGCCATGCGGCTGGAACCTATCGCGACGAAACTGTCATTCTCCGCTGTTCTTCTGGCGTTAGTCGGCCTGTTTATCCATGCTTGGCCGATAATGCCGACGCTTATAGGATCGGCCTGGAAAGTGACTCTCGCGTTGAACGTTGCGATGATGGCGATTGGCTTTGCAGGGGCCTGCCTGCTGCGCGTAAACGAAGCGCAAAGCCGCACGATTTCGATCGAAGTCGGCGTTCAGAATTACATTTTATCAATCGTTATCGCTATCGGGATGTTGAAACGACCCGATTTTGGCGCTGTTCCTATCCTGTATCTTTTCGTCATGTACATCACGGTTTTCACCTTCATTGTCTGGTGCCGAGTGTTCCGCGCACAAAGCAGCCAGAACGCCGCGACCTCAGCGATATTGTGAAAATCCGATCCCTGCACAGAGCCTTTTATTGCCTCGGTTGGAGCGTTACGCACCGTTTCTGGAAAACCAATCAATCAAAGCGATCAGCAATTTTCTGACAGCGGGGCATTGATAAATCACCTGAGACGACGATGAACCTTGAGTGGGAACAGGATTGGCTTGATCAGTTTGACAATCAGCTCGAACGGCTGATGACAATCTATACCGATGAGTTTGAATACGAAGATATGAATCTGGGCGTGCAGATCATCAATGACAAGCCCGCGCTGGAGCAGCTCTTCAGAACTTTCGAGAACAAGGATCCGAACGCATCGAAGCATTATTTCGATGCGACACGCTATCACGCCGATGAAGGCGGTGGAACGCTGGAATGGACCTGGAAGATTGAGCATGTCTCAGATTTTCTCGGTCTGCCGACAACGGGCAAGACCACGCTTGTGCGAGGCATGACGAACCACAAATTCAGGGAAAACAAGATCATTCTGGAGCGGAGCTTGTGGGATACAGCCAGCCTCTTGCGCCAGATCGGATTGACTGCGCCGGACGAGCTTGAATTTTAATCAGCCCACCGCATTACGCTTTGCGACAACCTGGCATGCGATCCAGTGAAATTGACACACAACGCGGACACGCGATGATTTGATTGCCCGAAATGTGCCAAATTTAATGTCTCAAACACGAATAATAGGATATGAGCGTATCTGAAATTCTGCTGGTACGATGCGAAAATGCGTGCTGCGCCCTGCACTTGGAGGTTTGGCTTTGAAAATCGCAGTTGTCGGTTCTGGATACGTCGGCCTGGTGTCGGGGGCCTGTTTTGCGGATTTCGGGCACGACGTGATCTGCATCGACAAGGACCAGGCAAAGATCGACCGGCTCCATGCCGGACAGATGCCGATTTACGAGCCGGGCCTTGATGAGCTGGTTGAACGCAATGTCCGCTCAGGGCGGCTTTCATTCACCACCGATCTGCCGGGCGGCATCGCTGATTGTCAGGCGATTTTCATCGCGGTTGGCACACCATCGCGGCGCGGTGATGGCCATGCCGACCTCTCATTCGTCTACGCGGTAGCCCGTGAAGTGGGTGAAAATCTCAAGACTCCCGCGGTTGTCGTCACCAAGTCCACCGTTCCGGTCGGAACAGGGGATGAAGTCGAACGCCTGTTGCAGGAAGCCAGGCCGGATGCGCCGTTTGCCGTCGCGTCCAACCCGGAATTCCTGCGTGAAGGCGCGGCGATCGACGATTTCAAGCGTCCCGATCGGATTGTCATCGGTGCGGACGACGATCTCGCGCGGGATATCATGAACGAGGTTTATCGCCCGCTGTTCCTCAACAAGTCGCCGATCCTTTTCACGACGCGGCGCAGCGCGGAAATGATCAAATACGCCGCCAATGCGTTTCTCGCGACCAAGATCACGTTCATCAACGAGATCGCTGATCTGTGCGAGAAAGTCGGCGGCGACGTTCAGGATGTGGCGCGCGGAATCGGACTGGACAACCGCATCGGATCGAAGTTCCTTCATGCAGGGCCCGGCTATGGCGGAAGCTGTTTTCCAAAGGACACGCTGGCATTGCTGAAAACGGCAGAGGATTTTGACAGTCCGCTGCGGATTGTCGAAGCCGTCGCCAAGACGAACGACACCCGCAAACGCGCGATGGGCCGCAAGGTGATCGATGCCTTGGGAGACAACCCGCGCGGCAAGCGGGTTGCCATGCTGGGTCTGACATTCAAGCCGAACACCGACGATATGCGCGATTCGCCGTCTATCGCGATCGCGCAGGCCCTTCACGACGCCGGGGTGGACGTTGTCGCTTACGACCCGGAAGGCATGGAGCTGGCAAAACCGCTGATGCCCGAAGTTTCGATGGTCAACGATCCATACGAAGCGATCGCAGGGGCCGACGCCATCGCCATCGTCACCGAATGGAACGCCTTCCGCGCGCTTGATCTGGACCGGATCAAGGAAACCGCAAATGCCCCGGTGATCGTGGATCTGCGCAACATCTATCAGCCCGATGAAATGCGCGCCGCCGGGTTTTCCTATGCAAGCATCGGGCGGCCCTGACCGGTCAGACCAGGGCGCCGTGGCAATGCTTGTATTTCTTGCCCGAACCGCACGGGCATGGCGCATTGCGGCTTAGCCCCATACCGGCATATGGATTGTTCTGGGCGGCAGTGGGCGCTTGAACGACGATTTCGGAATCGTCAGCCCCACCCTCGGTGAACCCAGGGCCCTCGCTGGTCAGAAAATCGGGGAGCTCGGGAAGCTCCATGTCATCGGTTGCGGGAAGTTGCAGTTCGCTGTTGGCAAGAATGCGGGTCACGTCCTCACGGATCGTTTCGAGCATTGATTCGAACAGACCGAATGCTTCGCGCTTGTATTCGTTGATCGGCTTCTTCTGCGCATAAGCGCGCAGGAAGACAACCTGCCGCAGTGCATCGAGCGTGGCGAGATGTTCTTTCCAGTGGTGATCGAGCCGATCGAGCAGAATGCTCTTTTCAACCTGCCGCCAGACCGAAGGATCATCGCCTTCCATCTTCGCGTCCATGTGCGCATCGGCAAGATCGCTGATCCGCTGTTCGATCACATCGGGCTCGATCCCATCTTCCTCCAGCCAGTCCGCAACGGGGACCGAAATCCCCAGAACATCGCTTGCGCGTTCGTTCAATTGCTCCAGAGTCCAGTGTTCGGGATAGGAGCCGGGCGGGCACGCATCGGCGACCAGCGCATTCACCGCATCGTGGCGCATATCGACAACGACATCGTCAACCGTTTCAGAATCCATGATTTCAGCGCGCTGTTCGTAAACCACCTTGCGCTGATCGTTCATCACATCGTCAAACTCGACAACCTGCTTGCGCACTTCATAGTTGCGCGCCTCAACCTTCTTCTGCGCGGTTTCAATGGCTTTGGAGAGCCACTTGGAACCGATCGCTTCGCCATCTTCCAGATTGGAATTCATCATCTTGGAAAACAGCGTGTCCGGCCCGAAAATGCGAAGCAGATCGTCTTCCAGACACAGGTAGAACTTCGACAGACCCGGATCGCCCTGCCGGCCCGAACGGCCACGCAGCTGATTGTCGATCCGGCGGCTTTCATGGCGTTCGGTGCCGATCACGCACAAGCCACCCGCATCGAGCACCTTCTGGCGTTCTGCGGAAACTTCCGCTTCGATCCGTTGCTTTGCCGCGTCCTTCTCTGGTCCGTCCGCGGTATCTTTCAGTTCGTCCTCAATCCTGAATTCGACATTGCCACCCAGCTGGATGTCGGTGCCGCGTCCGGCCATGTTCGTGGCGATAGTCACCGCGCCCAGGCGTCCGGCCTGCGCCACGATATGCGCCTCACGCTCATGAAAACGCGCGTTCAGCACACTGTGTTCCACTTTTTCCTGACTGAGAAACTCTGAAAGCAGCTCTGACTTCTCGATAGACACCGTGCCGACCAGTACTGGCTGGCCGATCTCGTTCTTTTCGCGGATCAGCTGGGCAATCGCCTGAAACTTGTCGTTCGTGTTCTTGTAGAATTCGTCTTCCTCGTCGATCCGCTGTACGGGCACGTTGGTGGGAATCGAAACCACATTCATCTTGTAAATGTCGAAAAATTCGGCGGCCTCGGTCGCGGCCGTGCCGGTCATCCCGGAAAGCTTGGGATACATGCGGAAATAGTTCTGGAACGTGATCGAGGCCATCGTCTGATTTTCAGGCTCGATCTCTACCCCTTCCTTGGCTTCGACGGCCTGATGCAGCCCGTTTGACCAGCGCCGCCCATCCATCATGCGGCCGGTAAACTCATCAATGATGACGATCTTGTCATCCTTGACGATGTAATCGGTATCGCGCTTGAACATCATCACGGCCTTGAGCGCCTGATCGAGATGATGAACGACCTGCGTGTTCTCGACATCGTAGAGGTTCGAGCCGACCAGCAGGCCTTCGGCTTCCAGCATGCGCTCGACGTTCTCAACGCCATCTTCGGTCAGCGAAACGTTCTTGGTTTTCTCATCGGCTTCATAATCTTCGGGCGCCAGCCGCTTCACAACCTTGTCGACCGACACGTAAAGGTCCGATTTGTCGTCGGTCGGGCCGGAAATGATCAACGGGGTGCGCGCTTCGTCGATCAGGATCGAATCGACTTCATCGACGATCGCGAAGTTGAACGGACGCTGCACCATCTGCCCGCGTTCATGCTTCATGTTATCGCGCAGATAATCGAAGCCAAACTCGTTGTTGGTGCCGTAGGTTATGTCCGAATGATAAGCCTCGCGCCTGGCCCGTTCGCCGATGTCGGGAACGATCACGCCAACGCTCAGCCCAAGGAACGTGTATATCTGGCCCATCCAATCCGCATCGCGGCTGGCAAGATAATCGTTCACCGTGACGACATGGACGCCTTTGCCTTCCAGCGCGTTGAGGTAAACGGCCAGTGTCGCAACCAGCGTCTTGCCTTCACCCGTCCGCATTTCCGCGATTTCGCCGCGATGAAGCACGATACCGCCGATCATCTGCACATCGAAATGCCGCATGCCCAGCACCCGCACACTCGCTTCACGCACGGTCGCGAAAGCCTCGGGCAGAATGGAATCAAGCGTCGCACCATCGGCGAGCCGCGCGCGCAGCTTTTCGGTCTGGGCCTTAAGCTGATCGTCCGAAAGCTGGCCGATTTCAGCCTCAAGCGCGTTGATCTGCCCAACGATTTTATCGAGCGATTTTACATAGCGATCGTTGGACGATCCGAAGAGATTTTTGACGAGTGCGCCGAGCATGGCGAAATTCCTGAATTTATTTGAACAGACTGGTGAGAATTGCGCGGGATAAAATCCGCCTCAATCACGCAAATCTATTCGTGCGCGCGGTCCACCCGGATCAGGACAGGCGATGTCTGGCCATCGCTGCGCGGATCATACTGCGGCGGCATCGCCGATTCATCGGCTCCGCCCGCACGTGAGGCAGTCTGCGGCAAAGTGGCGGCGAGGCTATCCTGCCGCGCCTGCGCCACACTCGATGCAACG
The DNA here is from genome assembly GCA_947258815.1 of uncultured Sphingomonadaceae bacterium. Classification (GTDB taxonomy): domain Bacteria; phylum Pseudomonadota; class Alphaproteobacteria; order Sphingomonadales; family Sphingomonadaceae; genus Novosphingobium. Next base: position 144,946 of record CAMYJW010000014.1, on the reverse strand, counting down.
CCGATAACCGCGCGCTGCGCAGACAGATCGCGCGCCTCAACCGTTGCGCCCTGCACCGAAAGCCCGGTCAGCAGCGCCAGTACAGTCAGGAGAAACCGGCTCGTCATTCCTGCCAGATAGGGAATGGATGGTTAATAGTCCACTACGAGCCGTGCGATCGTCCGCGTTGGCAGGGTTTTAGCCAATTACCGCGTGGCAAACCGGGTGGATATCGCTATTTGCCGACCTCATGGATCTCGAAACATCTCCTCTCGCCCTGCCGTTCCCCGCGATGCCGCCAGTTGCGGGCGTTACGCTGCGCGTGGTGCGCGCGGGTTACAAGGACTGGGGGCGGTGCGACCTTACCTTTGCCCAGCTTGACGAAGGAACCGCCGTTGCCGGGGTGTTCACCAAAAACGTGTGCTGCTCTTCCGAAGTTGAGATCGGGCGCGATGCGATCAAAGGCGGACGTGCGCGGGCGCTGATCGTCAACGCGGGCAATTCCAACGCGTTCACCGGCTATCGCGGACGCGAAGCGGTTGAGCAGATCATCGGACAAGTTGCCGATCACATGGGGTGCGCCGCCAGCGAGGTGTTTGTTTCCTCCACCGGCGTGATTGGCGTGCCTTTGCCCAAGGACAAGGCACGCGAAGGCGTGGCCGCTGCGTTGAGCGCGCAGCCGTGCGGATGGGAAGATGCGGCAGCCGCAATTGGCACCACCGATACGTTTTCCAAAGGCGCAATGGCGCAAGCTGTGGTTGATGGAAAAACGGTGACGCTGTGCGGGATCATCAAGGGCAGCGGGATGATCGCGCCCGATATGGCAACGATGCTGGGTTATGTGTTCACCGATGCTACGGTGGAACCGGCGTTCCTGCAACAATGCCTTTCCGATGCAAACGGCAAGTCGTTCAATTGCATCACCGTCGATTCCGACACTTCCACCAGCGATACCGTGCTGGCGTTCGCCACCGGTAAAGCGGGCAACACGCCGCTTTCAAATTTTGACAGCGCCGGCGCCAATGCGTTTGCCGCAGCACTGGAAGATGTCTGTCGCCAGCTTGCCCACCTTGTCGTGCGCGATGGCGAAGGCGCGCAAAAGTTCATTACTGTGAATGTGACCGGCGCAACAAGCGATGAAAGCGCGCGCCGGGTTGGCCTTGCGATTGCAAACTCGCCACTGGTCAAAACCGGGATCGCGGGTGAAGACGCCAACTGGGGGCGCATTGTCATGGCCGTGGGCAAAGCCGGTGAACCGGCGGATCGTGACCGGCTTTCCATCGGCTTTGGCGGCACGTGGGCCGCACGCGATGGCCAGCCCCTGCCCGACTATGACGAAACCCCGGTTGCTGAACACCTCAAAGGCCGCAACATATCCATAGACGTCGATCTGGGACTGGGCGATGGCCGGGCAACCGTTTGGACCTGCGATCTCACGCACGGCTACATCGCAATCAACGCGGACTATCGCACTTGAACGCTGACACGCTGACGGCGGGCGTGCATGCCGCGATGCGCGAAGTAAGCGAACGCGCGATCCTGCCGCGCTATCGCACGCTGGCAGGGCATGAAATTGTTTCGAAAGCCGCTGACGATGTTGTCACCGTCGCCGATCACGAAAGCGAGGCGATGCTGTGCGAGCGACTGTCCGCGTTATTGCCCGAAGCAGCGATAGTTGGCGAGGAAGGCGCGCATGAAAACCCACAGGTTATGCGCGCACTGGATGACCAGTTATGCTGGATCGTCGATCCGCTGGACGGGACGAACAACTTCGCCAGCGGCAAACCCCCGTTCGGTGTGCTTGTTGCGCTGGCGGACAAGGGAGAAACAATCGCAGGCTGGATCTACGATTGTCTGAGTGGCCGGTTTTGCCATGCCACAAAGGCAAACGGGGCATTCATCGATGGCCAACGCATCACCGCGCGCAGCAGCGGTAAATCCCCGCCCGTCGCCGCGATTTCGCTGATTTTCATGGACCTTGATCAGCGCGAAAAGGTAAAAGCCCATATCGCGCCGCATTATGCGCTGGTCGATATCCCGCGCTGCGCGGCCGAACAATATCCCCGGCTCGCACTTGGCCAGAACGATGTTTCTGTTTTTGAACGCACTTTGCCATGGGACCACGCAGCCGGAATTTTGTTCCTCAACGAAGCGGGCGGCAAAGCGGCGCGCCTCGATGGATCAGCCTATCGCGTGGACGAACATGACCGCCCCGGATTGATCGGAGCGGCCACGCCGCAATTGTGGGATGAACTGGCCGAACGAATGGGCGAAATCTAGAGCATTTTCCGATCAATTCGGGTCGGAAAGTGCGATAAGCCCGCGCAGCGCATGAGCGTTGCTTTTCCGTTCGCGTCAGCTTGAACGGAAAACCCTCTAAAGTTCGCCTTCAAGCCAGCTCTTGAGCTGGTTTTTCGGGGCCGCGCCCAACTTTTGCGCAACCGGCTTACCATCCTTGAACAGCACCATAAGCGGGATGGATTGCACGCCGATCTGGCCGGGAACATCTGTGTTTTCCACGATATCCATCTTCGCAATCGTCACCTTGTCAGACAATTCATCGCTGATTTCTTCCAGCGACGGGCCGATCATCTTGCAAGGTCCGCACCAGTCCGCCCAGAAATCGACAAGCACCGGCTTGTCTGAATTCAGGACATCGGCTTCGAAACTTGCATCGGTAACGGCTTTGGTCGGCATGTCGGAAACTCCTTTGGTTCGAACTCTAATCTAGGGCGCAAAGCGCCAATGACAACGCCTGTGCGCAATAGCATTACTGCGCCTGCCTCAAGGCCTGCTTGTGCGCAGCGATATCTTCATCGGGGATAACGATCAGCCGCGGCGCTGCGGTGTAAAGCACCGCCGCCTCGATCCGCCGACCGGGATGAGTGCCTTCCAGCGCCAGCACATATGCAGCCATCTGGCGAACGATTGGCCGGGGCACTTGCGCAAGTCCGGCAGGCGGGCGGCGCGCGGTCTTGAAATCAACGACCAGCACCCGATCGGGTTCCACCAGCAGGCGATCGATCGTTCCGGCCACAACGCGCTCGCCGATTGTCGCTGCTATCGGCACTTCGGCAAGACTGGCGGGTGAAAACAGCGCGCTCCATTGCGGATCGGCGATTACATCAAGCGCGCTTGCCAGCATTGCCTCGCGATCGGCCTGTGCAAAGTCTGCCGCATTGCGATCAAGCCAGCGCTGACCTGCAACGGCCCGGTCCGGCTCTGCAACATCGGGCAGCCGTTCAAGCAATTTGTGAATCACCGTCCCGCGCCGCGCCGCATCGCCTCCGGCTCCGGGCGGGAACGGCGGATCGGGAGCATCTTCCTCTGCCGCGCGCGATGGCGCGAGAGGCTTTGGCGGGCGCGGTTCATCTGGCGGCCCGCGCATCAGCCAGGGCGGCAATGTTTCGGCCAAAGGCAGTTCGGGCGGCGCGCCGGATGACGGCATTGGCGCAAGTGGATCGCCCCATTCCAGCCTGCCCGACCAGATCGGGTCCGCGACTTCCTCCCCCGTGCCAAACAGTTCGCGCAGCCGTGCATACCAGCTTTCAGCTGCCGGTTCCTTTTCGCGTGCGCCCAGCGCGCCACCGATGAACAGCGCTTCTTCGGCGCGCGTCATCGCAACATAGAGCAAACGCCAATGCTCTTCACGGTCGGCTTGCTGCGCTTTATCGATCTCTTGCGCGATCCGCCCCACCCGCTCCTCACGCGCCAGCCCGGGAAGCGGGACAGCGCGGTGTTCCGGGTCGCCCGGATCGGGCAGCGAAACACTGCCCATCCGGCTTGTATCGGGATTGCCCGTCGCATCGGCAAGAATCACGATCGGCGATTGCAGACCTTTCGATCCGTGAACCGTCATCACCCGCACCAGCCCTTCGGCATTGTCCGCCTCGCGTTTCAATTCGCCTTCGCCGGCATCGAACCAGTGCAGAAAGCCAACAAGGCTGGGCGTGCCGGTCGCAACATAGGCGTGCGTGGCATTGATCAGTTCATCAATCGGATCGTTCGCCTCGCGCCCCAGCCGGGCGATCAGCTTGCGCCGCCCCTGCCACGGTCCGGTGAGCAACCACTGCAACAGCGCCTGCGGGGGATCGAAGTCTGCCTTGCCAAGCAGCGCGCGAAGCTGATCGCACACGGCCATCGCCTCGGGATGATCAGAGCGCCGCAAATGGTTCCACAGCGCCGGGCGGCTTTTGCGATCCTCTGGTTCAGGACGATAGCCATGGCGCAGCAATTGTTCCTGGCTCCACCCGATCAATGGCGAAACGAGGAGACACGCAAGCGTAAGATCGTCAAGCGGTTGCGCGGCAAACCGAAGCGCCGCAACAAGATCGCGCACCGCCAGCGGCGCGCCCAGCCGCAGCCGATCAACCCCTGCCACCGCAACGCCGTGTGCGTGAAGCCGGGCAACGATCAGCCCGGCAAGATCGCGCCGCTTGCGCACGAGCACCATGATATCGCCCGGCCCGGCGCGCCGCGCTTCCCCTTTGACCAGCTGGAAGCCTTCGCCTTTCGGATCGGTCCACTGCCTGATTTGCTGCGCAATATTTTCCGCGAGCTTTCGGTCAGGCCAAGAAAGCCAGCCCTCCTCTCCCTCGTCCTGATCGTCGGCACCCTCGCCCTCTTCAATCAGTCCGACCGGCCGCCAGAGCGCAACATGCCCCGCGCGTGACTGCCCGCGATGCTGCACGCGATCATCGCTCAGCCCGAAGTTTTGCGGACCGATATGATCTATCGCCGTGTCGACAAAATCGAGCACCGGCGATGCCGTGCGGAACGATTGCTCAAGCCCTAGGTTTTGCAATGTCCGGGCCTGCACATTGCTGCGCAGCATCGCCGCATTCTGTGCGGCATCCGCCATTTCGGATTCAACGCGTTTGCGCGCCGCTTCGAAATTCTCCGGGCTGGTGCCCTGAAACCGGAAGATCGCCTGCTTGTAATCGCCAACCACAAACAGCGTGCGCATCACATTTCCATGCTGGCCTTCACCTGCAAAGAAATCGCCGGTCAGCGCGCGGATAATTTCCCATTGGGCGGCGTTGGTGTCTTGCGCTTCATCGACAAGAATATGATCGAACCGGCGATCCAGTTTATAGCGTATCCAGTCCGACAACGCCGACTGGTTCAACAATGCTGCGGCCTGACGTATCTGATCGTCGAAGTCGATCAGGCCCTCGCGCTGTTTCGCATCTTCCCACGCATGCGCGAATGCCCGGCCCAGCCGCAGCGCGGGGATCAGCCGTTTGGCCAGCGCCAGCAAGCTGCGCAAATCGCGCACCTTCGCAATGTTCTCAACCACGCGCGCGGCATAGTCAGCATATGCCGGATCGATCTTTTCCTGCGATTTGCTGGCGCGCATGGTTTCCGATTTGGTGAGGAATACGCCGGCCAGCTCATCGAGCATATCGGCGCGTCGCGGCGCATCGCCGGTCAGCCAGCGCGCGATGGCATCTGCGGCACCAAGGCCGGTCTTTGTGCCCCACTCGGCATTGATCGCGCTGCACTGGCGCAAGGACTGCACATCGAACGCATTGTCATCGCACAGCTGCGTGATGCTGCTTTCATCCGCATCAGCCGGAAGACCCAGCAATTGCAGAACCCTTTCGCGCATGTTCGCATTGTCAAACGCGCCCGGCCCGAACCACGCCTCGCGCGCGTGGGCACAGCGCAGCAAATAGGCTTCCACCGCATCCGGCCCCATGCGCAAGGACAGGTCTTCCATCGCGGCCAGAAGTTGCGGATCGCCAAGCGGTGTACGCTCTGCCTCAACCAGCAGATCTGCCAGAACCTGCCGCGCCAGAACCGCGCGTTCGCGATCTTCCATCGGGCGCGTTCCGGGTGTGAGCTGCGCCTCATGCGGAAATGCTGCAAGCAACCACTGCGAAAACGCGTGGATCGTATCGATCCGCAGACCGCCGCCCGGACAATCGAGCACACTGGCAAACAGCGTGCGCGCCCGCGCGATCGTGTCCTTATCGGAAGGCGCGCCGATCGCTTCCAGGCGCGTGAACAACTGCGTTTCGGAAAGGCGCACCCATTCGGCCAGAGTGCCCTTGATCCGCGCCGCCATTTCGGTCGCCCCGGCCTTGGTGAAGGTGAGGCACAGGATCTGCGATGGCTCAACCTTTGGCTGCAACAGCAGGCGCAACACACGCGAAGACAGCACCTGCGTTTTGCCCGTGCCTGCCGACGCGGACAGCCACACCGTTTCATCGGGCGCGACCGCCTTCATCTGGTTGCCATGGAGAGGATGAACAGTGGCCGCGCCGCTCATGCCTCGTTCGCCTCGTCTTCGGTGAGGTGGGGCAGCCATTCATCCAGCCGCATCAGCTGATCGAAATCGTTATACCCGCCGATATCGGGATTGAGCCGCGCGGTGAACGGATCGGCACCAAGGATCCAGCGATCCAGTGCATCGTTGAGATAGCCGCGCGTCTTTGGCAGGAAATCCTCAAACGGGATGCCCACGCGCTTGCCATCTTCAAGAATCGGCCCGGCAACATAGCCAAACGCCAGTTCGTCCTTGCGTTTCACATCCTTGCCCAGCGACCAGTATTCAAACTTCTCCGCCGCGCCGCCCACTTTGTCGAAACCGCCCGCTTCAACGATCAGGCCCAGCAAACCGAGCTGGAGCGAATAGCCTTGATCAACCTGTCGCCATGAGGGCGGCTGCCCGGTCTTGTAATCGACGATAGCAATGCCGCCGCCTGCCAGACGGTCCAGCCGATCCGCCCTGCCATGAATGCGCACGCCGCGCACAACCATATCGCCCCACGCCTCGCTGCTGATCACGGAGCGGTCATTCTCTTTGCGTAACGTCACAATCTGCGCATCGATCCAGTCCAGCGCCTTCATCAGCCGTGGCCGCCACAGTGAACGCATCAGCGGGTGCGCGCTCATCGCGTCAAGCTCCTCCTCTGCAATGGCATGCAGGGCGCCCGGCGCATTTCCGGCCTTGTGCCACAGCTCAAGAATGCGATGGACGGCTTCGCCCTGCCATGCCGCCGTGGGCCGCACATCCAGCCCATCGAGCGCGCGCAGATGCAAAATCGATCCGGCGTAAAACTGATAGGGATCGCTACGCAGGCGATCGAGCCCGGTGACCGAAATGGCGACTTTGCGCTGCTGGGCATCGGGCATTGGCTTTGGTCTGGGATATGGGGCGGCTGGCAACGCATCATCAAGCAGCCGGGCAAGGCGCACCGCTTCGGTTTCTTCATGGCTGTCGGCCAGTTTCGCACCCAGCATCGCGCGCATGCGCAAAACGAAACGCGAAGGGACAACAGGCGCACCTTCATCGCGCATCGCATAGCTCATCACCACTTCGGGCGCGCCAAGCGCCGCGGCCAGATCGTGCGCGGCAAGGCCGATGCGAAAGTCCGATCCGGGCACGCCCAGCCCGCGCAGCACGGCAGGCGGCAACAGCGAATCGGGCGAGGGATTGGCAGGCCACACACCTTCCACAAGCCCGCCGCAGATCACCAGATCGGCGCGGCTCATTCGCGCTTCAAGCAAGCCGTAAATCGCAACGCGCGGGTGCCCGCCCCATGGTGGACGCACCGAAACCCGATCCATCGCATCGCGCAGGGCGGCATGAAGTTCGCGCGGATCAATCGACGCCCCGGTCGCGTTTGCGGCAAAGCGCAGTTCATCCACGAAAGCAGAAAGCGCCCGTCCGTCCGCCCCGGCCCAGATACGTTCACCACATAGCGTTTCGGCAGCGCTGGCCAGCTTGTCGATCAGCGCTGAAAGCGGCGCTTCATCGCCTGGGCCAAACAACGGCGCGAGGATGGCTTCAAATTCGCTCCACCATGCCGCCAGAACTTTATCATCGGCAACCAGCGCGCCCAGCGGATCAAGGCCGGGCGCAGGCCTTGGCCCGCGCAGCATCAATTCGAACTTGCGGGCATGCTCCAGCCAGTTGGCGCGGGTCTTTTCGTCCTCGGCGCGCACCAGCGGATGCATCAGCAGCGCTACCAGCGGCACCGGCGCTGCATCCTCCGCAATCAGTTCGGCAAGCAACAGCAACACCCGCCCGGCGGTGGTCTGCGGCAAAGGCTGGCCTGCGGTATCGTCCGCGTTGATATCCCAGCGTTTGAGCAAAGCCGCCACTCTGCCAGCCAGCCCGCGATCGGGCGTAACCAGCGCGATCCGCTTCTCTGGCGTTTCCAGCCCTTCGCGGATCAGGATTGCAATGGCCTGCGCTTCTTCCGCCGGATTGGCGCACTGCATCAGCCGGACTGCGGACAATCGCCGTGCCTTGGCGGGCAAATCGACCCAGCTGGCTGAACCGGCTGGCGGCAGGAACAGATTGGAAATCGCCTTGCTGCGTTCGGGCGGCGCGGCAGACAGACCCGCGCGATGCCAGGGCCGCACTTCATCGCGCGCGATACCCATGCGATTGAGCAGCAGCTTGAGGTGATATTGCGGGTGCGTCACTGCATCGTCGCGACCGAACGGCGGATCGTCGGCATTTTCAGGAACGCCCGCAGCGCCCAGCGAGCGCCAGATCACATCGTCAAGCGAGAGATCGAGATCCGGCAGAATCACTGCCCCTTTGGGCAGCTGCGAAACCACGCGCAGCAACCGCGCCAACGCGGGCGACGCGCTGGTTACGCCCGCTGCAACGATCGGGCTGGCAGGCGGGCTGGCCTTCCAGCTTTGCGCGGCATGATCGAACAGCAGGTTGCGCCGTGCGGGCGCATCAATCTCTTCGCGCTCTGCCAGTTCGGCAAGCCAGTGTGCCTGCACTTTCAGAAACGAAACCGTGCTGTCACGCCAGTGGCCTGCCAGTTCACCGACAATACCGACAACGCGCTGCGAGGTCAGATCTTCAGGCGCGATGCCTTCAACCAACAGCCGATCCATCGTCTGACCGACGTCATAGGCTTGCCGCAACAATCCGGCACCGCTGCGCGCTTCATCGCCTTCCACGTCCTTCAGGATCTGCGCCAGCCTCAGCCAGCGACGCAAAGGGTCTGCCGCAGGCGGAATATCTGCCCCGGCGCCCAGCGGATCGAGCAGCGGCCCCAGCGTTTCTTCCAGATCGAGATCGCCAACAACGGCCATGCGCGGCAGCAGCAACCCTTCACCGCACAGCCGCACGAATGCCTCGGTTACAGTGCGAACGGTCCGCTGGCTGGGCAGCAGCAAGGTCAGCCGGGCAAGCCCCAGATCCTTGTCGCGATAACGCGGGAGCAATCCGGCAACCAGCGCATCGGCAAAACCGCGATGCGCGGCGATTGAATAAACGTTGGGGCCCTGCCCCTCAGCCACGCGAAAGCCACGCCTCGGTCGGCGCGATGGCGGAAGGATCGCCCACTTCAAACCACAGCCCGTTGTGCGAGATGCCGTAAAGCCGTTGTTCCTCGATAGCGCGCTGCCATAGCACGTTGGTCGAAAACGGGCCTTCGGGCGCGTCGCGCATCAGCCGGTGCGAAACAAGCTGTATGCCGGTGTAGATAAACGGCGCGATCCGGCCCGAAAGCCTGCGCCGCACCAGTCCCGCCGGATCGAGATGGAAATCGCCCTTGCCCCGATAATTAAGCGCGCGCGCATGCGGCACCATCAGCAACAGCGCATCCATCCGATCCGGGTCCCACGCGCCCGACAACTCCGCAAACACATCGCGCGGGCCATCCACCCAGATATTATCGCTGTTGAGCGCGAAAAACGGATCGGGCAATTGCGGCAGTGCCTTTGCCATTCCGCCGCCCGTCTCCAGCAACTGTTCGCGTTCATCGGACAATGCAATTTCCGGGCCGGAGCCGCGCTTTTTCACATGCGCTTCCAGTGCGTCGGCAAGGTAGTGCGCATTGACGACCGCGCGCGCCACGCCCGCGGCTGCAAGCTGATCGAGGCTGTGATCGATCAGCGGTTTTCCGGCAACGCGGACCAGTGGCTTGGGTTTGGCCGCTGTCAGCGGACGCATCCGCTTGCCAAGGCCAGCGGCCAGCACCATTGCCGTATCGCTGGCAAGCGCGCTCATACCGCGAATGTCCCGCCAGCCGCCTCGCGCAGGCGCGCCGGGATATTGGCATCGAACCACTGTGCAACCGGCGCCAGCGCCGGGTGAGACAGATCGCGTTCAAGCAGTTTCCAGACGCGGGGAACCAGATCGAGATAGCGCGGTTTGCCATCGCGCCGCCACAACCGCACAAATATGCCAACGATCTTGGCATTGCGCTGTGCCCCCAGCCTTGCATAGTCGGCCAGGAATTCGTCTTTCTCGGCGCCGGTTTTCTGGCGGTAATGTTCGAACATCGCAGCTTCCAGTTCCTGCGATACATCGCGCCGCGCATCCTGCAGCAGCGACACCAGATCGTAGGCCGGGTGTCCGACCAGCGCATCCTGAAAATCAAGCAAGCCCTGACTTTTCAAAGAGCCGAGCAGCATGATGTTTTCCGCATGATAATCGCGCAGCACCGTCACACCGGGGCGCTGGCGCAAAAGCACTTCGCCCATCACGCTTTCCCAGGCTGTGGTAAACCCGTCACCATCGACATAAAGATCATGCGCGGTGCAATACCAGTCAACAAACAGGCGCGCTTCGCGGATATATTCGCTCATCGAATAATCGAGGAACGGCCCCGGCGGAAGCTGATGCAGCTCGGTCAGGGTATCGACGGCGTTGCGATAAACCTCAACCTCATCGTCGGGCCACTGATCGAGATAATCGCGCATCCGCGCTTCGCCAAAATCCTCCAGCAGGACAAGGCCCTTGCGCTCATCATCGGCCAGAATATGCGGTGCGCGCATGCCGTTTGCATCAAGCCAGCGCGCGGCGCGAAGGAACGGCGCAGGGTCTTCATTGGGCGGCGGCGCGTCCATCAGCATCGCCGTCTTTTCGCCTTGCCGAATGCGGAAATAGCGGCGGAACGAAGCGTCCCCGGCAAGCGGCTCTATCGCTGCGCCGCGCCAGCCAGCGGACTCAAGAAATGGCTCAAGGCCATCGGGAAGCGTTACAGACATGGCATTCGCCCTAGCCAATTAGCGCCCGGCTCGACAATGGCCCTGCGGCCCTCATCCGCAATTTCAAGCGCGATCGAAAGACAGCCCGGCTCATGCGCAAACCCGCCCGCATGGTCTGGCCATTCGGCGATCATCGCCGCATCCTGCCGATAATCATCCAGCCCCAGCTCATCCGCTTCGCGCGGATCGGACAGCCTGTAAAAATCGGCATGGACCAGCGGCAGGCGCACCTCCGGCGGATCGTATGGCTCGATGATCGGAAAACTGGGAGACGGCACATCTCCGGTATAGCCGAGCGCGGCGATGATCGCGCGCGCCAGCGTCGTCTTGCCCGTTCCCAGCCCGCCGGACAACGCAACGACATCGCCCGCGCGCAGGTTTCGCGCGATGGCAGCGCCCAGAACATCCATTGCATGCAGATCGGGGAGATCGAATGCCGCGGCATCGGGAGCTTCAGGTTTCACGGCAGTTCGACTATCGCGGCAGTGCCCTGCCCCGGCTCGGAAACGAGTTTCAACGTGCCGCCGTGCGCTTCTACAAGCTGGCGGGCGAGCGGAAGCCCGAGCCCCTGCCGGCTTTCCACCGCTGTTCCATCCGCGCCCATCGTCAGGCCATCAAGCGCGCGCGCCTGCGTTGCCGCGTCCATGCCGCAGCCATTGTCCGAGACAACGATCTGCGTCCATTCGCGCCCGTCTTCGCGTTCTCGGGAAGTTTGTACGAGAATGCGCCCGCCCTTGGGCGTTGCCGCGATCGAATTGTCGATCAGATGGCTAAGCGCCCGTGCAAGCCTGCGCGCATCGGCGCTGATCGTTCCCGCTTGCGTATCGGCCCTGAGGTCAAGCGTCAGTCCTGCTTCCCTGACCCGTGCCAGCCGATCATCGACGACATCGGAAACGAATTGCGCAACGTCGATATCCTGTCTTTCAAGCGGCAGCAGACCCGCTTCGCTTTGCGACAGATCCAGCAGGCTTTCGATCTGATCGCCCAGCCGATCGACGGACGACAGGATCGCCTCGACATATTCGTTTCCGTCATCCGACAAATCGCCGCCAACACCAGCCTGCAGCAATTCCGCAAAACCGCCGATGGAAGTCAGCGGCGTGCGCAGTTCATAGCTCATGTTCGCAAGGAACCGGGTCTTCACCGCGTCCGCTTCCATCAACGCGGCGTTGCGTTCGCGCAGCGCGTCTTCGGCGTTTTGCGAATCGGAAATGTCGAGCACCGTCAGCAGGCCATTGCCATCGGGCAAAGGCACACCGGCAAATTCCAGCGTCCTGCCGTCGGCCAGCGCAATCCGGCCTCCGGTTTCCTTGCGGTCAAGCGTTGCCGCGCGCACGACATCGCCCACCGCCTTGGCCTGTCCGGGCTTTGCCATCCGGGGGCCGATTGTCTTGAGCAGGTCTTCAATATGGGGATGACTGTCGAGCAGTTCGCTCTCAAGCCCCCATTCGGCCGCGAAGCTGCGGTTCCACAATTGCAGGCGGCCATCGGGCGCGAATACGGCAACCGATTCGAACAGACTGTCAAACGTCGCGGTGCGGGTGCGCAGCAGGGTATCGCGAATAGCCGACAGTCTGAGCTGTTCGGTGCGATCTTCCGCGATCATCGTCAGCCCGCCATCGGGCACCGGCTGCGCAACGATGCGCAAATGCGATCCATCGGCCAGCGGCCAGGCCTCTTCCTGACTTTCACTCGCCGCAAACCAGCCGGTGCGTTCCTTGCGCCATTCGGGAAAATCGCGCACTTCGGGCACGCGCCCGGCATCGCGCGCGGCATTGAGAAGCCGTTCAAAGCCTGGCGGATCGCGCATATCGGCGGGAGACAAAGAGAATATCCGCTGGAACGGCTGGTTTGCGAACACCATCCGCCTTTCCGCATCGAACTGCGCGACCCCGGCCGAAAACTGATCGAGAACCGATCGCTGCGCTTCGCGAAACGATCGGAACGAGCGTGCCAGATCTTCCAGATCCTCTATATCGACCGCGTAACCGGCAATACCATCATCGCCCAGCGGCAAATCGCTTATCCGGTGTGCCCGGCGCTGGCCATTGATGGTAACCGGCACGATCCGTTCGGCAGGCTTGCCCGCCTGCGCGGCAGCCAGTGCCACCTGTTTCGCGGTCTGCCCGTCGACCGCTTCGACAAATTCCGTGCCGGACGACACGACCGCATCGGCGCTTTCAGCGCCAACCGCAGTGACATATGCGGAATTGACCAGTCGCAAGGTGCCATCCACGTTGCGGAACCACATCGGCATCGGTGCGGCCTCGATCAGCGAGACAAGCGCATTGAAATCGCCACGCGCTCTGGCAGCCTCTTCTCGAAGCTGTACAAGTTCGCTTTCGCTGTCGCTGAAGTCGAACACCCAGACAATCGCGGCACCACCCGGTGACACTTGCGGATCGGCAAGGTGGCCGCGCAGCGCCAGACTGCGGCTTGAACCCACGGGCGTTGCCACCATCCGAAACGGCGCAGCCGTGCGTTGCGTCTTGAGCACTGCCTGAGTCAGCTCTGCCAGTTTTTCCGAAGGCAGACCGGCATCGCCGCCATCAAGCTCACTGAGAAAATCGGGTACGCTTTCAAGCCCCAGCCACTCGGCCAGACGCGGCGACGCATCAATCCGTCCGTCCGCACGCACAGTCAGCGGCAACGCCGGCGATTCGTCGATCATCCGCGCCAGCCGCCGGGCATGGCGATGCATCGCTTCTGCCCGCTTTTGCCTTTTGCGCGCGGCAAGCGTGGCAATAGCCGCCGCCAGCGTCCACGCGGCAAGCAACAAGGCAATCAGGACTATCGCGGTCTGATCAATCGTCATTTCGACAAGCGCTATGCGGCGCTGCGCTGGCGATTACAATGCCTTCACGACCTAAAGTGCGGTGAGAATCTTCACCCGTGCGACAGGTATCGCCAAGCGCATGACGAATGTTGCAAACACGCTCGCCTGAACTTGCTCAGTAGCGGTAATGTTCGGGCTTGAACGGGCCTTCCTGGGGCACACCGATATAGTCTGCCTGACGCTTGCTCATCTTGGTGAGTTTGACGCCCAGCTTGCCGAGATGCAGCGCAGCCACTTTCTCATCGAGATTCTTGGGCAGCACGTAGACACGGTTTTCGTATTCGTTCGCCTTGGTGAACAGTTCGATCTGCGCGAGCACCTGATTGGTGAACGAAGAACTCATCACAAAACTGGGGTGGCCGGTGGCGCAGCCCAGATTGACCAGCCGCCCCTTGGCCAGAATGATAACCTGCTTGCCATCGGGGAATGTCACCAGATCGGTGCCGGGCTTGATTTCCTGCCAGTCATAATTGTCCAGCGCGGAAATCTGGATCTCCGAATCGAAGTGGCCGATGTTGCAGACAATCGCCTTGTCCTTCATCGCTTCCATGTGCTCGCCGGTGATGACCGCCTCGTTGCCGGTTGCGGTGCAGAAGATGTCGCACTCTTTCACGGCGTCTTCCATGGTGACGACTTCATAGCCTTCCATCGCGGCCTGCAATGCGCAGATCGGATCGATTTCGGTCACCATCACGCGCGCGCCGCCATTGCGAAGCGAAGCCGCAGACCCTTTGCCGACATCGCCAAACCCGGCGACGCAGGCGACTTTGCCCGCCAGCATCACATCGGTTGCGCGGCGGATCGCATCGACCAGCGATTCGCGGCAGCCATAAAGATTGTCGAACTTCGATTTCGTAACCGAATCGTTCACATTGATCGCGGGGAACGGCAGCTTGCCATCCTTGGCGATGTGATAAAGGCGATGCACGCCGGTTGTGGTTTCTTCCGAAACACCCTTGATCGCAAGAACCGTGCGCGAGAGGTATCCCGGACGCGCCTTCACGAACGCCTTGAGCGCGCGCTGCATTTCGATCTCTTCGGCATTCTCCGGTTCGGGCATTTCCTCTTCGGCTTCAAGCCGGGCGCCCCACAAGGCAAACATCGTCGCATCGCCGCCATCGTCGAGGATCATGTTGGCGGTGTGCTCATCGCCCCAATCGAAAATCTTGCCGACGTAATCCCAGTAATCGGCAAGACTTTCACCTTTGACCGCATAGACCGGGATACCGCGTTCCGCGATCGCGGCGGCGGCATGATCTTGCGTCGAAAAGATGTTGCAGGTCGCCCAGCGCACTTCCGCGCCAAGTTCAACAAGCGTTTCGATCAGCACCGCGGTCTGGATAGTCATGTGCAGCGATCCGGTGATCCGCGCGCCTTTGAGCGGCTTGGAATCGCCAAACTCCTCGCGCAGCGCCATCAGGCCGGGCATTTCGGTTTCTGCGATGTTGATTTCCGCACGGCCAAATTCGGCAAGGCCGATATCGGCAATCACATAGTCCTGAGCAGCGTTAACAGCGGTAGCCACGGTACTGGTTCTCCTGAGGTACAAAGATCGTTGCGCACCGCGCGCCGGTTGACCGCAAGCGGCGCAAACAGCGCGAACGCGAGGCGCGCTCTTAGCGAATTCCCTGTTGGGACGCAAATATAAAGATTTCTTTATATCACTGGCAATCTAATCCGGCCTGCCGCCGCCAGATCGCCAAAAGCAGGAAAATCATCCGCTCCGGCAACACACCGGCGAAATTTGCTGCGCATCGCCCGTTGCCCCATCATCAGAGCGCCTTATATCGTTCGACGCTAACGGAATTCATTTGCAGCAAAGGAAATGCCCCATGACCATCGCCATTGGTGACAAGATGCCCGACGTGAAGTTGATGAAAGCCGGCGAAAGCGGGCCTGAACCGGTCCAGTCCGCCGATTACTTCAAGGGCCGGCGCGTCGCGCTGTTTTCGGTTCCCGGCGCTTTCACGCCGACCTGCTCGGCCAAGCACCTGCCAAGCTATGTAGAGAAGGCCGGTGATCTCAAGCAGAATGGCATAGACGAAATCGCCTGCACCGCTGTCAACGATGCATTCGTGATGGGCGCATGGAACCGCGCCGACGGAAGCGACGACATCACCATGCTGGGAGACGGCAACGGCGAACTGGCGCAGGCTTTGGGCCTGACGATGGACGGATCGGGCTTTGGCCTGGGGCAACGCGGTTCGCGATGGTCGATGGTCGTCAACGACGGAACGGTTGAAAAGCTCAACGTCGAAGATGCGGGCGAATATAACGTCAGTTCCGCGGAACACATGCTCGGTCAGCTCTGAACGGCATTGCACAAAACCTGTCCGGCCCGGCTTTCCATGGTGTGGGCCGGACCGGATATCCGGGCGCCTGAAAGTCAGGGCTCAGTTGTTCAGGGGCCCCGTTATTCAAGCCCCAGTTTTTCAAGCCAAAGTAGCCGCGAGGGAACATGACCCAATCAGTTATCGTTACCGGTGGATTCGGAATCCTCGGTCAGGCCGTTGCAAAGGCATTCGCCAGTCGTGGCGACAAGGTTGCACGCGTGGACTTTTCCAGCGCCCCGCCATCGCCACTTGCCGGCGCGCTCGACATCGGCGGCGTGGATCTGACCGACCCGGATCAGACTGGCGCCGCACTTGATCGGGTGACAGGCACGCATGGCGGCATTGACGTGCTGGTGAACATTGCAGGCGGGTTCGCCTGGGAAACGCTGGCGGACGGTGAAATCGATACATGGGCCCGCATGCAATCGATGAACCTTATGTCCGCCGCTACGATCACCAAACATGCGCTGGATTCACTTTGCCAGTCTTCATGCGGCCGCATCGTCAATATCGGCGCGGGTGCGGCAATCAAGGCCGGTATGGGCATGGGCGCTTACGCAGCGTCAAAATCGGGGGTTCACCGCCTGACCGAAGCGCTTGCCGAAGAACTGGCGGGAACCAGCGTCACCGTCAACGCCGTGCTCCCCAGCATTATCGACACGCCGACCAACCGCAAGGACATGCCCGATGCGGACCCCTCGGACTGGGTAACGCCTGAATCGATCGCGGATGTCATCCTGTTCCTGGCGAGCGCGCAATCGGGCGCGGTAACGGGCGCGCTGATCCCGGTGACACGCAACTGCTGATCGAGGCGCCGCCCACCGGCGGCCGGCCCCTTCCCTTGTCCCGGTCAGTAGCCCATCAGGCTGAGCACTTCCTTGCGGCTGCGCTGATCGTCGAGAAACACACCCATCATCTGGCTGGTGACCATGCCCACGCCGGGCGTGCGCACGCCGCGCGCGGTCATACAGGCATGGCTCGCCTCTATCACAACGGCAACGCCGCGCGGCTTCAGATGATCCCAGATGCACTGCGCGACTTCCGCGGTCAGCCGCTCCTGAATCTGCAATCGCCGCGCAAACCCATGAAGCACACGCGCAAGTTTTGAGATTCCGACAACGTGATCCTTGGGCAGATAGGCAATCGCCGCCTTGCCAATGATCGGCGCCATGTGATGTTCACAGTGCGAATGAAACGGAATATCCTTGAGCAGCACGACTTCATCGTAGCCGCCCACTTCCTCAAACACGCGTGAGAGATGAATGGCCGGGTCTTCGCCATACCCCAGGCAATACTCTTTCCAGGCACGGCCTACGCGCGCCGGTGTATCGCGCAGACCTTCCCTGTCGGGATCGTCACCAGCCCAGCGCAGCAATGTGCGAACCGCATCCTGCACATCGTCCGGGACCGGCAACTTGCCTTCCGGGCTGAACGGATCCGCGATTTCGTGGCTGTCCATTCGGTCACACTCCTTCAATTTGCCTTCAATTTTGCGCGCAACACGCGCGCCATTCGACAGGTTTCCCGAATGGCGGATCATGGAAGGTTTGTCGATTGCCCGAATGACACAGCCATCTTCATACAGCCTCGGGTTGCGGCCTTCGACCAGTCTGTTTCAGCACAAACAAAAACGGGCGGCTTTCGCCGCCCGTATCATCCAGGCCATCTCCCGAAGGAAAATGGCGCGCCCGGAGCGATTCGAACGCCCGACCCTCAGATTCGTAGTCTGATGCTCTATCCAGCTGAGCTACGGGCGCGAGGAGAAGCGCACATAGAAAGAGCTTCGCCATATTGCAAGCGCCACGATCAGTCCTTTGGCACAAGCAGACGCAAAAGCCTCTCCGCAAGCGGATAATCAAGCGGCGGCATATCAAGATTCGCGATCAGTTCCGGCGCGCACCAGGCGATTTCTTCACCGCCAAGACAGCGCGGCTCACCATTCCATGTCCGGCACATGTAAAGAAAAATGACAAGTGGCCGCGCACCCCCGTCCGGCACAGAATCGCTGCTTGCAAACGTTACGGGCTCAAGGTCTGAAACGCGAAGGCAAAGCCCCAGTTCTTCATCAATTTCCCTGACAAGGGCCGATTCCGGCGATTCCCCGTGCTCAATCTTGCCCCCGGGGAATTCCCATAAACCGCCGTGAACGCTTCCCGAACGCCGCTTCTGTAACAGGATCCGGCCCGTATCGTCGCGCAAGGCGAGTGCGGTCACGAACAGGGGTGTCGAGTTTTTTTTCATATTAAGCATTCGATTTATCACAAAGTTTACCCCGAGTTGAGAAATCCGCTCCATCGTAATGCGGGGGAACCCAGGGCTCTTCGATCATGAAGCAAAGACTGAACAATTTCTTGAAGGACGAGAGCGGCACGTCCGCGATCGAATACGGCATCATTTGTGCCGCGATCGTTATTGGCCTCATCGCCGCTGTCGATGGACTTGCGGATGAGAACAACGGTCTGTGGGCGACCGTTGCGGAGAATCAGAAAGAAGCAACTGAGCGGGCCCTCAATTAAGTTTTTCTCAAGACTTTCAACCTAGAGACGAATTGTCCGAAGAGACAGATGTCGATTTGGATCGGGTACTGAAGACTGCAAACCAGGAGATACAACATGAAATTCATCAAAAAGATGCTTCGTAACAGCGAAGGCGCTACTGCAATTGAATACGGTCTGATCGCTGCACTGATCGCCGTTGCTGCTATTTCAGCCATGCAGGGCATGGGCGGCCAGCTTGAGTCGACCTTCAACACCGCTTCGAAGAAGATGAAAGACGCTGAATCCTAAGTTCGGCGAACTTCTCTAAGCAGATCGGGGCGGCGGGGAAACCTGCCGCCCCTTTCTTTTGCATAAACCGGCCCTGTGTGCGCAACTTGAGCGTCAGGCGATTCGCGCTCGGCGCTCATCCGGTTTTATCAGTACGTAACGATCTTCACTTTTGAGCCCGCCGTCAGCTTTGAACTTGCGTTCAGGCCGTTCAACACGAGAAACCGATCGAGCCTGTTTTCATCGAACGCCATTTTTCCGGCGAGTGATTGCAGCGAATCACCGGATTTCACCGTGACAACATCGATCTTGCGCGCCTTGACCTGACCCGCTTCGGCTTTTGAGATTCGCCGCATCGAACTGAACATCGGGCTGAACACCGCGCTTTTTCCAACCGGCGCGATTGTCATGAAATGATAGGCCCGGTCCTTGGCGAATTCATAAGCCATCACGACCACTTCAACCTGTCCGTTCCCATTGTTGACCCGCGCCACGCCATAGGCTGCCGGCAGCCCGTTGATCGTTCTCCTGTTGATTTCGGCGGGCGCAATCTTCTGCTGTCCCTGGCTGCTCAGCGCGGCAAATGCGGCGCTGACATAGGCGCCAAGATCACCGGAATATTTCGCACCCGAGAACTGCGCCTTCCCGGACTGACCATTGATCGAGACAGCCCGCGTGCCGTTAATCATGTAAAACCCGTCAGGCGCCTGAAATTTCAGCAACAGTTCGGGATGCGTGAAGTTTCGTCCGTTGACGATTCCCTGCTTGGGATCATCTCCATAGGTCATCCCGTCGATCCGGGTGAGATAAGTGTTGCGATTGGTCATACCCGTGGCATTCGCGCCTGCGCGATTCAGCGCCGCGGGAACCCGTGTTTCGGGTGCGGGGTGAGTCGATGCCCATTCGGGTGCCTGATTGGCGGTTCCGCGCATTTTCGCTTCGAGCTGGTTTTGCCGGGCAAGGCTTTCCAGAACCGTCGACATTGCGCGCGGATCGTATCCGGCGCGCTTCAGGTATTCGATACCCAGATTATCAGCCTCAAGTTCCTGCGAACGCGAATAGGACAAGGTAAGCAATTGCGAACCTTGTGAAAAAACCTGCTGACCAAGCCGACCCAACCCCGAATCGCCCAGCAACACGCCTGAAAGAATCGTGCCGACCACACCGATCACCGAATTGCGTGTCGCCGTCTTCTGTCGCTTTGCCGAGTGGCGCGCGGCGACGTGGCCGACTTCATGGCCAAGCACGCCAGCCATTTCGGCCTCGTTGTTCATCAGCGCGGCCAGTTGGCGCGTGACGTAAACATAGCCACCCGGAATCGCGAACGCATTGTTCACCGGCGAATTGAGCAACGTGACGGTAAAATCACCGGTCGCATTGCTCATGCCAGACTGGATCGCGATATTTTTTCCGACCGTTTCGACATAGGAAAACTGCGGTCCTTCAACCTTGCCGCCAAACTCCGCAAGCAGCTGGGGATGCGCTTTCGCGCCCTGGGCCTTGTCTTTCTCGCTGATCGATTCAACCGTCGTTGGCAAACCGGCGGTCGCTTCGGAACCACCACCTGGCGTGGAGCAGCTCTGCAACACGAACGCGCCTGTCGCGACTGTGGAAAGCGCCAAAATCTTGCGCGTCACAGTCATGGGCCGGGACGACATGAACTTGGGCATAGCGGGAACTCCTGCGATGGTTATCAAACTGTTACCTAGCCGTGACAGGGCTGCAACTCAACGCCCCGGCTCCGGCTGCATGCGCGTCCGCCATCGTCTGTGTCCGCCCCCGATGTCACCGCGCACCCGCGCCAAGCGGATGGCGCGCATTGACGAGTGCGACAAGCCGCGCGCTATCAACGTGCGTATAAATCTGGGTCGTCGCAATATCCGCGTGTCCAAGCAGGCTTTGCAGCACGCGCAGATCGGCGCCGCCTTCAAGCAGATGCGTGGCAAAGGCATGACGAAGCACATGGGGCGAGACTTTTTCCGGCGCAATTCCGGCCCTTGCGGCCAGCTCGCGCAAAAGCTGAAACAGGCGGATGCGGGTTAAGTGGCCTGCTTTTCCGCGCGACGGGAACAGGAACCGCGAATCGCTTTGGCGCACCGCCAGCCAGCTGGAAAGCGCGGCTTTCGCCCGCCCGCTTACCGGCACCATACGCTCTTGCCCGCCCTTGCCGGTAACCGTCAGAAACGGCGCGTCACGCGGGACGGCCATGAGCGGAAGCGAAACAAGCTCACTCGCCCGAAGGCCGGAACCATAAAGCAATTCAAGCAATGTCAGCAGACGCACCGGACGGGGCGAGCCGCCTGCCGCTTCGTTTTCGGCCTGTTCGAGAAAAGTTTTGACCTCTTCGTGGGAAAGAAGGCGCGGCAATGGCCTGCGGCTGCGCGGGCGCGGCAGGGCAGGCGATGGATCGTCGGCGCGCACGCCTTCATCGACCAGAAAACCATAGAACTGTCGCAAGGCTGAGCATCTGCGCGCCAGACTGGACGCGGCAAGATCTGCCCAGTGCCCGCCCAGCCCGGCCAGAGCATCGCCATCGGCGTTTTCAAGGCTGCCGATCGCCTGTTCGGCGGACTCCAGATCACGACGATAAGCGGCAAGCGTGTTTGCCGCTGCGCCCCGCTCCGCCGCGAGCATGTTCAGAAACCGGTCAATCGCACCGGCGGCGCTCACCCCTCATCACCCGGTTCGGGGTTTGCCTGCATCGCGAAACTTTCAGGCCCGCGCGACGGCTTCTGCCGCAATCATTCGCGCCTCAGCCTCCAGCCCGGCCCGGCGCAGCGCCGAAACAATGTTGAAAAGGTAGCGCGGCGTCATTTTGCTCCAGTCCGGGCCTTGCATGCCCAGCGTGGCGAGCAACGCCACCAGCCCCGGATTACGCTGTTGCGCCGCCCTGTTTATCAACCACGCCCAATGAGATGGCGCGTCAAGATCGATCCCCAGCCGCTCTTCAAACCCTGTTTTCGTTTCGGGAGAGAGCCGCCCCAGCCCGGCCAGTCCCGCCAGCAGAAACGCGGATTTACGCAGTTCGATGCTTTCATCATCGTCAAAGAACGCATCCAGCGCCCCCTCATCAACGACAGCCGCCGGTTTGGGCTCGGCAAGAGCAAGCAAGGCCCATGTCTCGCTTCCCTGTTCGGCAACATCGTTCCAGCGCATGGCGTTGCGATCGAGCCCTGCTGTCAACATGGAAGCAACAAGGCCGGGCGCGCTGTCTCTCAGCCCCGCATCGACCGGCATGCGCGCAGCGGCAAATGCGGTAAGAACCATGCGCGAATATCGTTCGAGCGCGCCCGGCGCTTCGGACCACAGTTCCTGCATTGCCACAAGCCGCGCCGAAGGATCGGCAAGCGTATAGGCATCGCGCAAGCTGTCTGCCCTGCCCGACCATTCGTCAGACATCCCTTCGGTGACATATATCTGGCTGTAGAGGTCTATCATCGCCGTGCTTGATAGAACGCCCATTCCCGCCGCGCGATCGGCAGCCCTGGCGCGGCTTTCAAGACCGAGCATCGGCGCGAGAGCCGCCGTTGCCGCATAGCGCCTGCCAGCCGATTTCATCAGCCGCTCAGGCGGTTCCAGACCAACCGCGATCGTCAGGCCATATCGCCAGGGATTCATGTCTTTGACATCGTCCCATTCGATCGCCACTGCCCGACGCGCCTTTCCTGCGGCGCCCGCGTATTTCTGGGCCAGCCGCAGATCGATGCCGGGCATTGTCTTGTCCTTGATCGCCCGGTCCATGCGGCGAAGCGCATAGTTCCCGTCCCCGCGAAAAGCGCTGCAGATCAACCTTGCCGTTTCCCACTGCGGGTCTTCCCGCTCACTTCCGCGGGTCATCACCGACGGACAAATGCCGGTAAAATCAGCGCTGGCGATATAGGCGTCGAGCGCCGCATCGGTCAGCTCTGGAGTATAATTGCGCGGATCGACATCCTGAACGATCGCGCGCGCCGCTTCGGCTTCGCCCATGCGCACCAGCAGTGCCGCTCGCAAAGCGGCAAAGTCCGCCGGGTTCATGCCATCGGGTGCATCCAGACGCGACGCCAGCACCCGCCGCAACAGGATATGCCCCCACCGCGACACCAGCATTCCGCGATTTCCCGCCAGCAAAGCCTTGACCAGCGACGCATTCTGACCGGCAAGCGATCTGGCGGCAAAACCCCCTTCGCGCCGGTCGATCACGCCAACCTGCCGGAGCGATCGCCTTGCCGCAGCGGGAATATCGAACTCCGGCTTCAGGCCCAGCGCTTCCTCAAGCTCTTCCGGGGTCATGTCCTCAAGCTCTTCAAGCGAGGGCAATTTGGCGAGAAACGCCTCATCCGGCGCTTGCGCGGAAGCCGCCGGGGGCGCTCCGCCGGTTCCAGGGGTCTGCTGAATAACGGGAGACGCAACCGGTCCCGCGGAATCCTGCGGGGGCGATGGAGCTGGCGTGGGTGTCGGCGCGGGCGCTGGTGCCGGCGCCGGATCATCAAAACCGGGCGGCAGAAGCGATTCCGGCGCATCCTGCGCCAGTGCCCACACCGAAGTCAGCGCAAAAGCAGCTCCGCCCAGCAGCGCCGCCAACCTCATTGCGTTTGCCCCGGCGTAGCGATCGGCTGAACAATTTCGCGCACGGGTTCGCGCCCGCCGTCCAGCCAGGCGAAAGCCACGACCAGCACGCAAACCACGCCAAGGATTGCCAATACCCTGCTCATGCGCATGTCAGTTATCACTCTCATCCCTTCGCCGATACTTGCATGGCCGGTTAGCCCATCTATAGCCTGTGCTGCAATGGACGTTGGAAAAACTCAACACGCCGATCCACCGCTTGCCGCGGTGGCAGCGCGGATCGACCGGCCGATTGTGCTCGTCGGTATGATGGGAGTCGGCAAATCGAGTGTTGGCAAAAGGCTGGCCGCCGCACTCGGATTCTCGTTCGTGGATGCCGATGACGAAATTGAGAAATCCGCGCGGATGGCAATTCCGGAAATATTCGAACAGTTTGGCGAAGACTATTTTCGCGATGGAGAACGCAGGGTGATCGCGCGCCTGCTTGAGCAAGACGGCGGCGGGAAAGTGATCGCAACGGGCGGCGGCGCATTTTGCGACGAACAGACGCGATCACTGATTCTGGACAAGGCGATTGCCGTCTGGCTTGATGCCGATATCGATACGCTGGTTGAACGCACGGCCCGCAAGGACAATCGCCCGCTGCTCAAACAAGGTGATCCGCGCGCCATTCTCAAGCGGCTGCGCGATTCGCGAAAAGATGCCTATTCGCAGGCACCCGTTCACGTGATCAGCGGAGAAGGCCCGCACGACAAAGTCGTGTCCAAGGTTGTGAAAGGCATCGAAAAATGGCTGTAATTCCTGTTGACGTTGCAGGCCGCCCTTATGAAGTGCGCGTCGGCACCGGTCTGCTTGCCGAACTGGTGCGTGAATGTCGCGGCATGCTGCGCAAACGCGAAGTGCCGATCATCACTGACAGCAATGTCCACGCGGCATGGGGCGAAACCATCGAAGCGGTTTTGCGCACCAACGGGCATGAGCCGCAATGGCGCATCCTGCCTCCGGGCGAACAGACCAAAAGCTGGGAAGAGCTGTCAAAAACGGTGGACTGGCTGCTTGCCCGCGAAGTTGAACGCGGCGATCATATCCTGGCGCTGGGCGGCGGCGTGATCGGGGATCTTACCGGTTTTGCAGCCGCAATCGTCAAGCGCGGGTGTCATTTCATCCAGCTTCCCACCACGCTTCTGGCGCAAGTCGATTCCAGCGTCGGCGGCAAAACGGCGATCAACACGCCTGCGGGCAAGAACCTTGTCGGCGCGTTTCACCAGCCCTCGCTGGTGCTTGCCGATCTGGCCGCGCTCGATACGCTGCCCCGCCGCGAATTGCTGGCCGGGTATGCCGAAGTGGTGAAATATGGGCTGATCGGCGATGCCGGATTCTTCGCGTGGTGCGACGAGAACGGCCAGAACGTGATCGCCGGAGACGCAGGCAAACGCGAATATGCAGTAAGCCAAAGCGTTGCGGCCAAGGCGCGGATCGTCGCCGAAGACGAACGTGAAACCACCGGAACCCGCGCTTTGCTTAATCTGGGACACACATTCGGCCACGCGCTCGAAGCCGAGACCGGATATAGCGCAGACTTGCTCCATGGCGAAGCTGTGGCGATCGGAATGGTGCTGGCCGCGCGTTATTCCGCCCGAAAAGGCCTGATGCCGATGGCCAGCGCCGATCACATCGCCACCCATTTTTCCGATGTCGGAATGCGCTCCGGGCTTGCCGAACTGAACCTGTCATGCAGCGGCAAGGCGCTTGTCGGCCACATGCTGCACGACAAGAAAATGGATGCAGGCACCCTGCCCTTCGTGCTGATGAAAGGCATCGGCGCAGCCTATCTGGACCGCGACGTTTCACTTGATGATGTGGCCGCGTTTCTCGATCAGGAACTGGCCCGCTGAAATAGCCTCTGGGATGCCGGAGGAACAGCGTCCCGCCACCAACTGGCAGCGGGACAGCAAACTATTCCGGTTATTCCATTTCCAGAATGATCGCATCGACCGCCAGACTGTCACCTGCCTTAGCGTTGATCTTGGCAACCACGCCGGCTTTTTCGGCGCGCAGGATATTTTCCATTTTCATCGCCTCAACCACGGCAAGCGGCTGACCGGATTCGACCTTCTCGCCTTCTTCCACATTCAAAGAGACGAGCAGACCCGGCATCGGACAAATGAGATATTTGGAAAGATCGGGCGGAATTTTTTCAAGCATATGATCGGCAAAATGCGCCACGCGCGCTGGCAGCACATCGAGCACATGGATCGCGCCGCGTGCATTCATTTCAAACCCGGTGCGCGTCAGTGCCAGTTTGACATGCAGTGTCTCGCCATCGACTTCGGCTTCGATCAGCCGGTCGCCGGGTGCATATTCCATCGCCAGTTCAAGCGGTTCACCATCGACCATCACCACTTCATCGCCCAGCGCAACGCGGTGAGAGACACCGTTCAGCGTAACGCTCCAGTCAAATGGCGGGTCAAGCGTTTCGGCAAGCTGGCCATCGACGCGGCGCGCCCTGTCTGCCCGCGCCGTTGCCACGAAACCGGCCACGGCAGAAAGTTTGCGGATCAGGTCCGCCGATGGCGGCGCGCCTTCAAAGCCTTCGGGATATTCCTCGGCGATGAACCCTGTCGTCAGCTCGCCCGAGCGGAAACGCGGGTGTTGCATGATGGCAGAGACGAAATCGATGTTGTGGCCCAGCCCGTCAATCTCGAACGCGTCGAGCGCGGCGATCTGCTTGTCAGCCGCTTCGTCGCGGGTTTCGCCCCAGGTGATCAGCTTGGCGATCATCGGATCATAGAACATTGAGACTTCGCCGCCATCCATGACGCCATCGTCAACGCGGATGCCATCAACACCGCGCCCGGTATAGACATCGTCGGGATCGTTATCGCTCCAGCCTTCGACAGGCGGCAAATAGCGTGAAAGCCGCCCGGTGGAAGGCAAAAACCCGCGATAGGGATCTTCGGCATAGACCCGGTTTTCGATCGACCAGCCGTCAATCTTCACATCGTCCTGCGTCATCTCAAGTTTTTCACCGGCAGCAACACGGATCATCTGTTCGACCAGATCGACGCCCGTAATCGCTTCTGTGACGGGATGTTCCACCTGCAGGCGGGTGTTCATTTCGAGGAAATAGAAACTCTCGCCTGTCTTATCCGCGCCTGACACGATCAGTTCGACCGTTCCGGCGCTGTGATAATTCACCGCTTTTGACAGCGCGACGCATTGTTCACCCATCGCTTTACGCATTTTTGGCGTGACGAACGGCGATGGCGCTTCTTCAACCACTTTCTGGTGGCGGCGCTGGATCGAGCATTCGCGCTCGTTGAGATAGACAATATTGCCGTGTTTATCGCCCAGAATCTGGATTTCGATGTGGCGCGGATTTTCGATGAATTTCTCGATGAACACGCGATCATCGCCAAACGAGTTCAGCCCTTCACGCTTGGTCGCTTCAAATCCTTCGCGCACGTCCTTTTCGCTATAGGCAAGGCGCATGCCCTTGCCGCCGCCGCCCGCAGACGCCTTCATCATCACCGGATAGCCGATTTCGTTGGAAATCTTCACCGCATGATCGGTGTCTTCAATCTCTCCGACAAAACCCGGAACGACATTGACGCCGGCTTCCATGGCCAGCTTCTTGGACTCGATCTTGTCGCCCATCGCCGCGATTGCATTCACCGGCGGGCCGACAAACGCGATTCCCGCGTCGGCCAGCGCTTCGGCAAAGGACGTGCGCTCTGACAGAAAACCGTAGCCGGGGTGAACCGCTTCGGCTCCGGTCTGCTTGGCCGCCTCGATGATCTTTTCCGCGATCAGATAGCTTTCAGCGGCAGGCGGCGGGCCGATGTGCACAGCCTCGTCCGCCATCTGCACGAACGGCGCACGCGCATCGGCATCGGAATAGACGGCAACGGTGGCAATGCCCATCCGGCGAGCCGTCTTGATAACGCGACAGGCAATTTCGCCCCGGTTTGCAATCAGGATTTTCTTGAACATGCAGGTCCTATGGTTCGATCAGAAGTTTCAATTGATGTGTACGTTCTTGTGTCAGCCCGGTCTTGCAGGTGCTGACGATCAGCGGCTCCATCGTGCCACCGTAAAACAGATGCCCGGCCGTCTGGCAGTGGGCATCGCGATATGTGATCCAAGCGCGCTGCGCAGCCAGCAGCGAGGCAAAATGTTCAGGCGGATTTTCATCGCCCGAATCCTGGCCAGCGTCGCGCTGTTTCATGTGGGCAGCGGTGCGTTTCCACTGGGCATTCAGCGCAACGTCCGCTTTGCGGTATTCCTGCGCGGCGCAATAATTCATTTCCTGCTGCGGCCCCGGATCCGCACAGTTCCAGTCAGGATCCGCAGACGCGGCCCCGGAAAGCAGGATGGCAAGCGCGATCACTCAGCCGCCTCTTGCACGGCGCAGGCGCGCATCGGCTCTTCGCCTTTGAGCGCGGTCAGCCCCAGTTTGGCAAACAGTGCGGCATCGGCATCATCGCCCGCGTTATCGGCGGTCAGCAGCTTGTCGCCGGTGAAGATCGAGTTGGCGCCCGCCATGAAACACAGTGCCTGTGTTGCCTCGCTCATGCTTTCGCGTCCGGCGGACAGGCGCACCATGCTCATCGGCATCGTGATCCGCGCGACGGCGATGGTGCGGACAAATTCGATATCGTCGATCTTGGCCATCGGCGTATCGGCCAGCATATCGCCCAGCACAGTGCCTTTGACAGGGACCAGCGCATTGACCGGAACCGACTCGGGATGACGCTCAAGCGTTGCCAGTGTCTGAATGAAGCCCACCCGGTCCTCACGCGTTTCGCCCATGCCGACAATCCCGCCAGAGCACACATTGATTCCGGCATCGCGCACGTGATCCAGCGTTTCCAGCCGTTCATCCATGGTGCGCGTGGAAATCGCGCGTTCATAATATTCCGGGCTGCTGTCGATATTGTGGTTGTAATAATCGAGGCCCGCTTCGCTCAGCATCGTCGCCTGCTCGGGCGTCAGCATGCCCAGCGTCATGCAGGTTTCCATGCCCATCGCGCGCACGCCGTTCACGATCTCAACGATCTTGGGCATGTCGCGATCCTTGGGGTTGCGCCATGCCGCGCCCATGCAAAACCGCTGCGATCCGGCATCTTTTGCCTGCGCCGCAGATTGCAAAACCTGGCGCACATCCATCAGCTTTGTTGCTTCAACGCCGCTGTCGGCATGCACCGATTGTGAACAATAACCGCAGTCTTCCGGGCACCCGCCGGTCTTGATCGAAAGCAACGTGCACAGCTGCACTTCACCTGCCGTGTGATGGCTACGGTGCACTTGTGCCGCGCGAAACAGCAGCTCAGGGAATGGCAGATCGAACAGTTCCGCGATTTCCTCGCGGGTCCAGTCGGTACGAATGTCCGTTCGAATTTCTGTCATTTTCAGACCTTGTCCAGCGCTTGCGCCAAATCGGCGATGATGTCGTCAATGTGTTCAATGCCAACCGACACCCGGACCACATCCGGCCCCGCACCAGCCGCCGCGCGCGCTTCATCGTCAAGCTGGCGGTGGGTCGACGAGGCGGGATGAATAATCAGCGAGCGTGTGTCACCGATATTGGCCAGAAAGCTGAACAGCTCAACCGATGAGACAAGCTTTGCACCCGCATCATAGCCGCCTTTGAGGCCAAACGTGAAAACCCCGCCGCCTTTGCCGCCCAGATACGTCTGACAAAGCCCGTGATAGGGATCATCCGCCATCCCGGCATAGGAAACCCATGACACTTTCGGATGGGATTTCAGCCATTTGGCAAGCGCCAGTGCATTATCGCAATGCCGCTCCATCCGCAGCGCCAGCGTTTCCATTCCGGTGAGTGTCAGAAACGCATTCATCGGCGCAAGCGCCGGACCAAGATCGCGCAGACCCAGCGCGCGGCAGGCAACGATAAAGCCCAGTTCGCCCAGCGCTTCGGCAAACACCATGCCGTGATACGATGGATTGGGCTCGGTCAGCGTCGGGTATTTGCCGGTCCTGACCCAGTCGGTGTTGCCTGAATCGACGATCACACCGCCAATGGAATTGCCGTGGCCATTAAGAAACTTGGTGGTGGAATGAACGACAATGTCCGCACCATGTTCGATCGGGCGACACAGCGCGGGCGTTGCCATCGTGTTATCGACGATAAGCGGCAGGCCCGCATCATGCGCGACTTTGGCAATCGCGGCGATATCCAGAACCACGCCGCCCGGATTGGCAAGGCTTTCGATAAACACAGCGCGCGTCTTGTCAGTAATGGCTGCGGCAACATTGGCCGGATCATCGGCATCGACGAACCGGGTTGTCCAGCTCATCTTGCGAAACGCTTCGCTCAGCTGATTGAGCGATCCGCCATACAGCTTGTTCGCGGCAACGATTTCGCAGCCCGGCTCCATCAGCGTGTGAAACACCACCAGTTGCGCGGCGTGGCCCGAGCCGACGCCAAGCCCCATGACGCCGCCTTCAAGATCGGCGACTTTCGCTTCAAGCACGGCATTGGTGGGATTGCCGATGCGCGAATAGATGTTGCCGAATTCCTCAAGGTTAAACAGCCGCGAAGCGTGATCCATATCGTCGAACACGAACGAAGCTGTCTGGCTGATCGGCGTGATCCGCGCCTTGCTGACAGGATCAGGCGCGGTTCCGGCATGGACCGTGCGTGTTTCCAGCTTCTGACTCATCCGATTTCCCCTTTGACCTCAGGCCCGGCCACTCCCGCGCGGCAAACGCTTATTCCGCCGCTTCAAGCTCTCCATCGGCGGGCGGCATGTTATGGCCCAGCAGGCGCAACATGTCAGCCGCGCTTTCGACCACGTTGGAACCGGGGCCGTAAATGCCCTGCACACCGGCTTTTTTCAGATAGTCATAATCCTGCGGCGGGATCACGCCGCCTGCAACCACCTTGATATCCGCGCGCCCGGCATCCTTGAGATGGCCGATCAGCTCGGGGATCAGCGTTTTGTGTCCGGCTGCAAGCGATGACGCGCCAACCGCATCAACATCGTTTTCCAGTGCCAGTTTGCAGGCTTCTTCCGGTGTCTGGAACAACGGGCCGCTGGTGACGTCAAAGCCCATATCGGTGAACGCGGAGGCAATCACATTCGCGCCCCGATCATGCCCGTCCTGCCCCATCTTGGCGACAAGCAGGCGCGGCGCACGGCCAAGCCGCGTGGCAACGGCTTTCACCCCTTCGATCACCTGACGATAACGGGCATCTTCAGCATAAGCCTTGCCGTAAATCCCGGTGACCGGCTTGGGCTTGGTATCATAACGGCCAAACGCGGTTTCCATCGCATCGGAAATTTCGCCCAGCGTGGCGCGGTGGCGGGCTGCTTCGACAGCCAGTTCCAGCACGTTGCCATCGCCTTTCGAACCGGCAGCCAGCGCATCCAGCGCGGCGCGGCATTTGGCTTCATCGCGATTTTCACGCGTGGACCGGATCCGCGCAACCTGCGCTTCGCGCACCGCGTGGTTATCCACTTCGAGCGTTTCGATCGGGTCTTCTTCGTCCTTGCGATACTTGTTGACCCCGACGATCACGTCCTCGCCCCGGTCAACCCGTGCCTGTTTGGCGGCAGCAGCCTCTTCGATGCGCGATTTGGGCATGCCGCTGTCAACCGCTTTGGTCATGCCGCCAAGGCCATCGACCTGCTCGATCAGCGCCCAGGCATCATCGACAAGCTGCGTGGTCAGCGCTTCGATATAATAGGAGCCGCCCAGTGGATCGACGACATTGCAGATGCCGCTTTCTTCCTGAAGGACAAGCTGCGTGTTGCGCGCGATCCGGGCCGAGAAATCGGTGGGCAGCGCAATCGCTTCATCCAGCGCATTGGTGTGAAGCGACTGGGTGCCGCCCAGCGTTGCGGCCATCGCCTCAACCGTGGTGCGGATGACGTTGTTGTATGGGTCCTGCTCCTGCAACGAGACACCGCTGGTCTGACAGTGCGTGCGCAGCATCTTGGAACGTTCTTTTTGCGCACCCAGACCATCCATCACGCGCCACCACAGCGTGCGCGCCGCGCGCAGCTTGGCGATTTCCATGAAGAAGTTCATGCCAATGCCGAAGAAGAACGACAGCCGACCGGCGAACGCATCGATATCCAGGCCTGCCGCCATCGCGCGTTTCACATATTCCTTGCCATCGGCAATGGTGAACGCCAGCTCCTGAACAGCGGTCGCCCCGGCTTCGTGCATGTGATAGCCCGAAATCGAGATGCTGTTGAATTTCGGCATGTTCCGGGACGTATAGCCGATAATATCAGAGATAATCCGCATCGAAGGTTCGGGCGGATAGATATAGGTGTTGCGCACCATGAATTCTTTGAGAATATCGTTCTGAATGGTGCCGGAAAGCTTTTCCTGCGAAACGCCCTGCTCTTCACCGGCGACGATATAAAACGCCATCACGGGGATAACCGCGCCGTTCATCGTCATCGAAACAGACATTTCATCCAGCGGAATGCCATCGAACAGGATCTTCATATCCTCAACCGAATCGATCGCCACGCCCGCCTTACCGACATCGCCGACAACGCGCGGATGATCTGAATCGTAGCCGCGATGCGTCGCCAGATCGAACGCGACCGAAAGGCCTTTCTGGCCCGCTTTCAGGTTGCGGCGGTAAAACGCATTGGATTCCTCAGCAGTCGAAAAACCGGCATACTGGCGGATCGTCCATGGGCGGCCCGCATACATCGAGGCCTTCACCCCGCGCGTGAACGGCGCAAAGCCCGGAAGTCCCGGATCGCCGGCATCATCGCCGGTGTAAAGCGGCTTGATGGCAAAGCCTTCAGGCGTGTTCCAGGTGAGATCCCGGCCCTTCACTTCCTTTTCGGCCAGTGCTTTCCAGTCGTCAGTCGTCGGTTTGTCGGTCATCGCCATACTCTCATTGTCTCGTCACGCTGATCGGTTTCAGCATACATCTCGCCAGCGGCGCCGCTCCCTGCCAAAAGGCATGATAATTCCCCGAAAACAGTTATCGGGTGACGGCCCGAAGGCTATCAATGCGCCTCTTTGGGCGTTTCCATTATTTCGGTCAGCTGGCCGCCCATGTCCTTGGGGTGCACGAAAAAGATCAGCGTGCCATGCGCACCGATGCGCGGCTCACCCAGAACACGCTTGCCCTGGCTTTCGAACCACGCCTTTGCTTCCTGAATATCGGGCACTTCATAACAGATGTGATGCTGGCCACCGAGTGGGTTTTTCTCCAGCCACTTGCCCACGGCAGAGTCTGCCTCGGTTGGCTGCAACAGCTCAACCTGTGTGCCCGCTGTGCCGTTTTCGCCGGGCGTATTGACGAAGCAGACCCGCACTTTCTGGCTATCGAGCACGAACGGCTCGGTAATGTCGCTCGCCCCCATCACATCGCGATAAAACGCGATCGAGGCATCAAGATCGGGCGTGGCGACGCCGATATGGTTCATCCGGCCTAGCTTCATTGGCAGTTCTCGATAATCAGCGCGATGCCCTGTCCGCCGCCGATGCACATCGTGATCAGGCCATATTTGCCGCCGATGCGTTTCAGTTCATAAGCGCATTTGATGGTGAGAATGCACCCTGTCGCGCCAACCGGGTGGCCCAGCGACACGCCAGAGCCGTTGGGGTTTACCTTTTCGGGATCGAAACCCAGTGATTTGGCAACGGCGGCTGCCTGCGCGGCAAATGCTTCGTTCGATTCAATCACATCCATCTGATCGAGCGAAAGGCCGGCACGCTTCATCGCGATCGGCACGGCCTTGATCGGGCCTTCGCCCATATATTCAGGCTCAACCCCGGCGTGACCCCAGGCGACAATTTTCGCCATCGGCTTAAGCCCGCGTTTTTCAACTTCGCTGCCTGTGGCCAGCAACACGGCAGCAGCGCCATCGTTGATGCCCGATGCATTGCCCGCGGTGATCAAACCGTCTTTCTTGAAAGCGGCGCGCATTCCGCCAAGCGTTTCCATCGAGGTATCGGCGCGCGGATGCTCGTCCGTGTCGAACACGAATGAGCCTTTGCGGGTTTTGACTTCAACCGGAACGATCTGTTCCTTGAAGCGGCCTTCGGCAATCGCATGCGTGGCGCGCTGGTGGCTGGTAACGGCCAGCGAATCCATGTCTTCACGGCTGATGCAGTGGCGTTCCGCCACGTTTTCAGCCGTAATGCCCATGTGATAGCCATCCTTGGGATCGGACAGGCCCATCGACAGGCCATCAACCAGCGTGGCGTTGCCCATGCGCTGTCCCCAGCGCGAATGCTTGTCGTAATAGGGCACGTTGCTCATCGATTCGGTGCCGCCTGCCAGCGTGATCGAGCATTCGCCCAGCATCATCATCTGCGCGGCGGAAACGATCGCCTGCGCGCCCGATCCGCAAAGGCGGTTCAGCGAAAGTGCAGGCACGGAATCGGGAATGCCAGCCAGCAGCGCGGCAACGCGGCTGGTGCCTTCGTCTTCCGGGCCGTTGACCATCACCTGGCCAAGCACGACATGCTCAACATCATCAACCGTTACGCCCGCGCGCTTGATCGCTTCGGCATAAACGATGGCGCCCAGCTGAGCGGGTGTGAAACTTTTCAGCGAGCCGCCGAAATCGGCAACCGCAGTGCGCGCGCCGCTGACGATGTAAATCTCTTCAAGGGTACTCATCTTCAAATCCTTCAACGCTTAAAGCGGAATGTTATCGTGCTTCTTCCATGGGTTTTCGAGCTGCTTGTTGCGCAGCTTGCGCAGGCCCAGCGCGATCCGGCGGCGGGTGGAATGCGGGTAGATCACCTCGTCGATATAGCCGCGGCTGGCGGCGACGAACGGGTTGGCAAACGCATCTTCATATTCCTGCGTGCGCGCGGCGATCGCTTCGGGATTGTCCATATCCTTGCGGAAAATGATTTCAACCGCGCCTTTTGCACCCATCACTGCAATTTCCGCAGTGGGCCATGCATAGTTGAGATCGCCGCGCAGATGCTTGGGCGCCATCACGTCATATGCGCCGCCATAAGCCTTGCGGGTGATAACCGTGATTTTGGGAACAGTCGCCTCGGCATAGGCAAACAACAGCTTGGCGCCGTGCTTGATGATGCCTTTGTGCTCCTGATCGGTGCCGGGCAGGAAGCCGGGCACATCGACAAGCGTGACAATCGGGATGTTGAACGCATCGCAGAAGCGCACAAACCGCGCGGCCTTGCGCGATGAATCGATATCAAGAACACCCGCCAGCACCATCGGCTGATTGGCAACAATGCCCACCGTGCGGCCTTCGATCCGGCCAAATCCGATGATGATGTTGGCGGCATATGTCGGCTGCAGTTCGAAAAATTCGCCTTCGTCCACCGTCTTGGCGATGACTTCGTGCATGTCATAAGGCTGGTTGGCATTGGGCGGGATGATCGTGTCGAGGCTTTCCTCAACGCGGTCCCACGGATCGGCACTTGGCCGCTCGGGCACTTCTTCGCGATTGGAAAGCGGCAGATAATCGAAGAAGTCGCGCGCGGTGAGAAGCGCATCGATATCGTTTTCAAGCGCAAGATCGGAAACCGACGTCTTGCTGGTATGTGTGATCGCGCCGCCCAGCTCTTCCTGCGTGACCACTTCGTTCGTCACCGTCTTGACCACGTCCGGCCCGGTTACGAACATGTATGAGCTGTCTTTCACCATGAAGATGAAATCGGTCATTGCGGGTGAATAAACCGCGCCACCCGCGCAGGGCCCCATGATCATGCTGAGCTGCGGAATAACGCCGCTTGCCAGCACATTGCGCTGGAACACTTCGGCAAACCCGGCGAGCGAGGCAACGCCTTCCTGAATACGCGCGCCGCCTGAATCGTTAAGGCCGATAACCGGCGCGCCAACTTTCATCGCGTTGTCGAGAACCTTGCAGATCTTCTGCGCGTGCCGTTCGGAAAGCGAGCCGCCGAACACGGTGAAATCCTGGCTGTACACATAGACCAGCCGGCCATTGATCGTGCCCGATCCGGTAACAACGCCATCGCCGGAGATGCGCTGATCCTGCATCCCGAAATCGTTGCAGTTATGCTCGACATAGACGTCGAGTTCTTCAAAGCTTCCCTCGTCAAGCAGGATATCAAGCCGTTCGCGCGCGGTCAGTTTGCCTTTGCTGTGCTGCGCATCTATCTTTTTCTGACCGCCACCCATATGCGCGGCGTCACGGCGCTTTTCCATTTCGGCGATATTTGCTGACATGCGCGGGAATCCTCCATCGTCGGGAAAAATGTGTTGACGCCTAAGGCAGGTTGAAGCGCCAGCGTCAATAGGCTTAAGCGCCCACGTTGCCCGTTCCGATAGAGGAAATTCTATAAAATCAACAAATTAATCCCATAAGTTGATGGATCAGCGCATCAGCACGAGTTCTTCCGCCATAGACGGGTGAAGCGCTACGGTGGCGTCGAAATCGTCCTTCGTAAGCCCCGCTTTGACGGCAACCGCCGCCGCCTGCAGAATCTCCGGCGCTTCCGGACCGATCATGTGCAGGCCAAGAATTCGGCCCGTCTCATTATCGACAATCATCTTGTAGAGGCCGCGTTCCACATGATCGGAATAGATGTTCTTCATCGGCCGAAAATCCGATGAATAAATCCGCACGTCAGAGCATTCCTGACGCGCCTGCACCTCGGTCAACCCGACCGACGCAATCGCGGGTTGCGAGAAAACAGCGCTGGGGATGGCCTTGTAATCCACCGTTGCCGGCTTGCCACCAAACACCGTGTCGGCGAATGCCTGCCCTTCGCGGATCGCAATCGGCGTAAGCTGAACGCGGTTGGTCACATCGCCGACTGCGTAAATGCTGTCGCACGCGGTTTTGCTGTAGTCATCGACCGGGATTTCGCCTTTCGCACCCAGCTCAATGCCCGCGCTCTCAAGGCCAAGCCCGTCCGTCTTGGGCTGGCGTCCTGTCGCAATCATCACCGCATCGACAGGGACCGGCTCATGGTCTTTCGTGGTAACTTCAAAGCTGCCGTCAGCCTGCTTTACCACTTTTTCGATCGGGCTGTTGAAGCGATACTCAATTCCCTTTGCCAGCGTTGCCTGCAGCAGACGATCCCGCAGGCTTTCATCATAGCCGCGCAAAATAACGTCGCTGCGGTTCACCACTGTAACCTGCGCACCAAGTGCGTTAAATATTCCGGCAAATTCCATTGCGATATAGCCCGCGCCCTGGATCATCACGCGCCTGGGAAATTCGGGCAGATGGAACACTTCGTTCGAAGTGATGCAGTGCTCCGAACCTTCAAACGCGGGCATCACCGGCCAGGCGCCAACCGCAACAAGGATATATTTCGCCGAGATTTCCCGCCCGCTGGCCAGACGCACCGTATGCGGCCCCGTTATGGTAGCGCGTTCCAGAAACCTTTCCACGCCATTGCTCTCCAGCGTGTTAGTATAGGCCGATTCAAGCCGATCGACATCGCCCAGCACATGATCGCGCATCGTCGCCCAATCGAACCGCGCGCCTTCGATCGTCCAGCCATAGTTGGCGGCGTCCTGCAGATCGTGAGCAAAGTGCGATCCGTAGACCAGGAGCTTCTTGGGCACGCAGCCACGAATAACGCATGTTCCGCCCACGCGATGCTCTTCGGCCACCGCAACTTTGGCACCATGCGAAGCGGCAATCCGGCTGGCGCGCACACCGCCCGATCCGGCGCCGATGGTGAACAAGTCATAGTCATATTCCGGCATGATGTGCTCCTGTTGCTGGCTGGCGGCGATATGGCCCCTGCACCCCGGCGTTGCCAATCGCTTTCTCAGATCACAGAAATTGTCATGGCCCGAACCGGCCTGCGGCTCACTTCGAAATACCGGCCTTCGCCAGCAGCGCTTCGGTGCTTGAATCAAAGCGCACGTCGCCCGCCTCGATCTGGTTGGCGATCTGTTTGCCCAGTTCCACGCCGAACTGATCGAACGGATTGATCCCCATCAGCACCGCATTGGCGAACGTGCGGTGTTCATGAAACGCAACCAGCGCGCCGAATGTGGCAGGCGTGAGGGCATCGAGCAGGATTGTCGCCGAGGGCCTGTCTCCCGGATAGACACGCGCCGGATCGTCATCGCTCTGGCCCGCCATCAATGCCGCGCCTTGCGCAAAACAATTTGATAGCAAAATGCGATGATGCGCCTCGCCAAGCTCATGGCCGGGCTCAATCGCGGCGATAAAATCGACGGGCACAAGATTCGTTCCCTGGTGAAGCAACTGAAACACAGCATGCTGCGCATCGGTGCCCACACCGCCCCAGGTGATCGGCGCGGTCGGCGCGCCAACCGGCGCACCATCGGCGGTAACGGACTTGCCGTTCGATTCCATTTCAAGCTGTTGCAGATAGGAAGGCAGCATTGCCAGCCGCTCGTCATAGGCGAACACGGCGCGGGTCTGGCACCCGCGCAGCCGGGTGTAATACTGATCGGCAAAAGCGGCGCGCAGCGCGACGTTATCTGCCCCGTCCGTCTCGGCGAAATGGCGGTCCATCGCGCCCGCACCTTCCAGCATTTCGGCAAAGCCCGGCCAGCCAAGCGCAATCGCCACCGGAAACCCGATGGAGGACCACAGCGAATAGCGCCCGCCCACGCTTTCCGAAAACGGCAGGATGCGCGTTTCATCAACGCCCCACTCAAGCGCCTTGTCCGGCGAAGCCGTCAGCGCGACGACACGCCCGAAAGGATCGTCCACCCCGCTGGATTTCAGCCAGTCCAGCGCGCTTTGTGCATTGGTCATCGTTTCGATGGTCGTGAATGTCTTGGATGCCACCGCCAGCATCGTGGTTGCCGGATCGCAGGCTTCCATCGCCTGTTCCATCGCACAACCATCAATATTGGAGACAACATGGACATCAACCATCGCGCCATCGCGGGCCAGCGCATCAATCGCCAGCGCCGGGCCCAGCGCCGAACCACCGATCCCGACATGGATAAGGTGCCGCACGTCGCCCAGCACGCCCTTGTGGATCGCTTCCACCAGCGATGCCATCCGCGCATGGAAAGCTTGCGCCTGCGCCACGCTTTCCTCTTTTCCGATCCCGCGCTGGGCGGTGTGCTCTGCCGCGCGGTTTTCCGTGGGGTTGACGATTTCACCGGTCAGCAACGCCTGACGGTGACGGGCAAATCCGGCGGCATCGGCAAGTGCGGTGAACGTTTCGAGATGCGCATCGTCGAGATGGGTTTTGGACCAGTCGAACAGGATCGCGTCTTCAGCAAGCGCAACGCTGGTTGAAAGCTTACCGGCCCTTTCGGGATCGGCGGCGAACAGGTCTTTAAGCGTCGGTTTGGGCAACCCGCGCAAACCTTCCCAAGCCGACTTGACCGAATCGTCCATTGCCTGTCCTTTCAATCCGCTGTTGTCGAGCGCGTAGCACTCGAAAAGCCCGAACACCAAGGCAGATGATCGTTTCAGTTTGATGGCGATCGGACCTGCGGACTTGACGCGGACGAAAGCGCCACACATGGAAACCCGAGATGACAGACAGCGCCCCCGCATCCGCCGACCCGGCACCCGAAGATTCCGTCGAAGAGCCTGCCGAAAAGCAGGAGAGCTTTTTCGTCTTCCTGATCAAACTGGTGCTTATCGTCGCGGTTTTCAGAAGTTTTTTCTTCTCTCCGTTCAACATTCCCAGCGAATCGATGCTGCCCCGGCTGCTTAACGGCGATTATCTGCTCGCCGCGAAGTGGCCCTATGGTTACTCGAAATATTCACTGCCCTTCAGCCTGCCGCTTATCCCCGGACGGCTGTTCCCCAGCGAGCCGGAGCGCGGCGACGTGGTGATCTTCAAGGCACCGCCACGCAACGATACCGATTATATCAAACGGGTAATCGGCTTGCCCGGCGATCAGGTGCAGATCACCGAGGGTCGGCTCATTCTCAACGGCAAACCCGTTCCGCGCAAACGGTTGGACGATTTTGTCATCGAAGTGAGCGACAATACCCGGTGCTATTTTCAGGAATACGAAGCGCGGATGGACGATGGCACCCGCATATGCCGCTATCCGCAATACCGCGAAACGCTGCCGGGCGGGCGCAGCTATGCCGTGATCGATCTGGAAGAAACACCCCAGGATGATACGCAGGTGTTCGTGGTGCCGAAGGATTCGCTGTTCCTGATGGGCGACAACCGCGATAACTCGCTCGACAGCCGCTTTCCCGCAGTGCCCGGTCAGGGGATCGGCATCGTACCTCAGGAAAATCTGGTCGGCCGTGCCAGCGTGATGATGTTCTCCACCAATGGCGGTGCGCAATGGCACAAGCCATGGACATGGTTCACCGCGGCACGCTGGAACCGGATCGGCGGGACGTTCTGAGTTGCAGCTGACCGACGATACCCGTGCGTTCATTGCCCGCCATACGGGCCAGGAACCAGCCGATGAGGCGCTCTGGCTCGAAGCGCTGACTCACGGCAGCACCGGGGCGAAACGCGATTATGAGCGGCTTGAGTTTCTGGGAGACCGGGTGCTGGGCCTCGCGATCGCGCAATGGCTTTATGAGATCACAGATGCCGCGGAAGGCAAGCTTTCGCAGCGGCTAAACACGCTGGTCAGCGGCGCAACATGCGCGCAAATCGCTCGCTCGATCGCGCTCGGCCCGCACATCGTCCTTGGCAAACAGGCGCGTGAGGACGGCGGGCAGGAAAGCGACAACATTCTGGGCGATGTGATGGAATCGCTGATCGGCGCCTGTTTCATCGAACGCGGGTTTGAACCTGCCAACGCGATGATCCGCGCACTTTGGGGACCGCTCGTCGAAGGCAAGGCCGGCAGCACCAAACATCCCAAGTCCGCGCTCCAGGAATGGGCGGCGGGCAACAAGCGCAAGATGCCCGAATATCGGCTGGTGGAGCGGTCCGGCCCGGATCATGCCTCTCGCTTCACGGTCGAAGTTGCGATCAAAGGCGTTGGCGAAGCGCAGGCAACCGCGAACAGCAAGCAGGAGGCCGAAACGCAGGCCGCACAGGAATTCATGAGGCAATTCGCATGACCGATGCAAACGATGCCCCACCGGCGGCGAACACGCCCGAACATTGCGGCCTCGTCGCCGTTCTGGGTGCGCCCAATGCGGGCAAATCAACGCTGGTGAACGCGCTGGTCGGCCAGAAAGTCGCGATCACATCGGCAAAGGCACAAACCACGCGCGCACGGCTGATGGGCGTTGCGCTGCACCAGTCCGACGCGGCGAACACGCAGATCATTCTTGCCGACACCCCCGGCATATTCGAACCGCGCCGCAGGCTTGATCGCGCGATGGTCGCCGCCGCGTGGGAAGGCGCGCAGGAAGCCGATGCGATCCTGCTGGTCGTCGATGCCGTGAAACAGCGCAAACATGAACTGATGCCAATCGTCGAGGCGCTCAGGAACCGACCGGAGAAAAAGCTGCTGGTGCTCAACAAGGTTGATGCCAGCGCGAAAGAGCCGCTGCTGGCGCTGGCACAGGAATTGACCGCTATTGCGGAATTTTCCGAGGTATTCTTCGTTTCGGCGCTCACCGGTGATGGCGTTGCCGATCTCAAGGATCATCTGGCCGGACTGATGCCCGCCGGCCACTGGCTCTACCCCGAAGATCAGGTGTCCGATGCCAGCGAGCGTTTGCTGGCCTGCGAAATCACGCGCGAACAGCTTTATGCGCAGCTCCACAACGAACTGCCGTATGACAGCGCGGTGCGCGCCGAATCCTATACCCAGCGTAAGGACGGCTCGGTTGAAATCCGCCAGCAGATCGTGATTGCGCGCGATAGCCAGAAGGCCATCGTGCTGGGCAAAGGCGGCAGCCGGATCAAGGCCATCGGAGAGGCTGCGCGGCGCGAACTGACGGAACTTCTGGGCCAGAAAGTCCACCTTTTCCTGCATGTGAAGGTTGAGGAAAACTGGGCCGAAGCGCGCGATATCTATCAGGATATCGGTCTGGATTGGGTGAAATGAGCAAATCGCTTGCGGCAATCGTCATGGCGGCGCTTGCACTTACAGGCTGCACCACGATGGGCGGCACATCCGGCTCTGCCGCGCTTGAGCATGGCCGCTATGTCGCGATCGGCAGTTCAATGGCCGCCGGACCGGCGCTCGGGCCGCCCAAACCGGGAACACCCGGGCGATGCTGGCGCACATTTGCCAACTATCCGACACTGCTGGCCGAAAAGCTCCGGCTAACCCTGATCGACGTTACCTGCGGCGGGGCGAAAACCGAACATGTGCTTGGCCCATGGAACGAACTGCCCGCCCAGATTGACGCGGTTACGCCGGATACCCGCCTTGTCACTATAACCATCGGCGGCAACGATCTGAACTATGTCGGCGCGCTTGTGGCAGCGGGCTGCGACGAGAACGGCAAGTTCACCTATCAGGGCCAGTCAGTCGATTGCCCGTCCGCGCGCGCGCCGGATGAAGACGATTTCGCCAACGTTGCAAAAAATCTGGATGAGATTGCGCTGCAGGTAAAAAAGCGGGCGCCGGGCGCAACACTGATGTTCGTTGAGTATCTGCAACTGATCCCCGAAACCCTGTGCGCGGCGACGCCGATCACCAGCGAACACGCAGCCTCAGCCCGCGCGATTGCCAATCGCCTTGCCGAAATTACGGCGAACACCGCGCAACGCCACGGTGCGCTGCTGCTTCCCGTCCACAATCGTTCCGCATCGCATACGCCATGCGACGAAACACCCTACACCAATGCAAACCCGGCTGGTTACGATCAGTCGGACGGGATGATCTGGCATCCCAATTCCGCCGGTATGATCGCGGTGGCGAACTGGGCGGAACAGATGCTGCGCGAATAGGCCGGGCGCGCGCCAGCGCGATTTTCGAACATTCGGGATCAAAAATCGCCGCAATCCCGCGCGGCGCATCAGCATTGCTTTTCCGTTCGCGCCCGCCTGGACGCCAAACGCATTAACGCAGCTTGGCGATGGCGATCGATTCCGTCTTGGCTCGGGATTTGGTCGATTCCTCGCTGCGGTTGAGCGCTTTTGCGATACTTTTCAAGCCTTTGCCCTTACCCGCCAACGTGCGCAGCTTGTGCACCTCATCCGCATTCCACGGCTGTTTGTGTTTAACAAAACGCTCGCTCACGAGGCGGCCTCATCCGCGCCGTCTTCCTTTGGAGCGGCTTTCTTGGGTGCAGCCTTCTTGGGGGCGGCTTTCTTTTTTGCCGCAGGTTTCTTCTTCGCGGCGGCCTTCTTCTTGGCTGGCGCCTTGCGCTTTTTCCTGGCCGGGCCTTTCGCCGCCTTTTCGGAGATCAGGCGGATCGCGTCTTCCTCGCTCACATCCTCCGGCTTCATGTTGCGCGGCAGTGTGGCGTTGGTCGTCCCGTCGGTAACGTATGGCCCATAGCGCCCGGCCAGCACTTTCATTTCGCCTTCGCTTTCCGGGTGTTTGCCAAAAGTCTTGATCGGCTCGGCCTTGGCCCTGCCCCGCCCGCCATTCTTCGCCGCTTCGGCAAGCAGCGAAACCGCGGCGTTCATGCCCGTTTCAAACACGTCGCGCGTGGATTGCAGCTTCGCATATTTGCCATCGTGGCGCAGATAAGGGCCATAGCGCCCGATCGCCGCTTCGATTTCCTTGCCCGTTTCGGGATGCTCACCCACGATGCGCGGCAGCCCCAGCAGCTTTACCGCCCAGTCCAGATCGGGATCTTCCAGATCCTTGGGCAGCGAAGCGCGTTTCGCTTCCTTGCCCTCGCCCATCTGGAAATAAGGACCGAACCGCCCCGACTTGCGCACGATCATCTCACCCGTTTCGGGATGGGCGCCCAGTTCCTGATCGTCGCCCTGCTCGCCCGGCCCGCCGGGCTGCGCGAACTTGCGGGTGAACTTGCACTCGGGATATTCCGAACATGCGATAAACGCGCCATAACGTCCGCCGCGCAGAGC
The DNA here is from genome assembly GCA_947258815.1 of uncultured Sphingomonadaceae bacterium. Classification (GTDB taxonomy): domain Bacteria; phylum Pseudomonadota; class Alphaproteobacteria; order Sphingomonadales; family Sphingomonadaceae; genus Novosphingobium. The sequence continues at coordinate 101,678 of CAMYJW010000014.1, read as the reverse complement.
CAGACGCCCTTTGCCACACTTGGGGCACAGCCGCGGATCGGCGCCATCTTCGGTCGGCGGAAACAGATAGTCCGACAGGAATTCGTCCAGCTTCTCGCTGACTTCGGACGGTTTGAATTCCATGACCTCTTGGGTCTTGGGTTTGAAATCGCGCCAGAACGCGCTCAGAATGTCTTTCCACGCCGCGCGACCGCCCGACACATCGTCAAGCTCGTCTTCCATCCCGGCGGTAAATTCATAAGCCACATAGCGCGGGAAGAAACGTTCCAGAAATGCTGTTAAGAGCCTGCCCGATTCTTCTGCAAAGAAACGGTTTTTCTCGGTCCGAACATACATCCGATCCTTTATCACCTGCAACGTCGCCGCATAAGTTGAAGGCCGTCCGATGCCCAGTTCCTCAAGCCGTTTGACAAGGCTCGCCTCTGAATAACGCGGCGGTGGCTGAGTGAAATGCTGGGTCGCTTCAACGGCCTTTTTGGCCGGCGCATCGCCTTCGCGCATCATCGGCAGCAGGCCGCTGTCTTCATCGTCATCGCGGTTGTCGCGGCCTTCTTCATAGACCGCAAGAAAACCGGGGAACTTCACGACCTGGCCGGTCGCGCGAAGTTCTGTTTTGCCGGTGCCGTCGCGCAGCGTAACGGTGGTGCGTTCAAGGCTGGCAGATGCCATCTGGCTGGCCATCGCGCGCTTGTAGATCAGCGCATAAAGCCTGCCTTCATCGCCGCCACCAAAAGTATCCTTGTTGAAATCGGTCGGCCGGATCGCTTCGTGGGCTTCCTGCGCGTTTTTGGCCTTGGTGGAATAGTGGCGCGGCTTTTCGGGCAGATAGTGCCCGTCATACCGATCGCTGATCGCATGGCGCGCGGCCGAAATGGCGGAGCCATCCATCTGCACACCGTCTGTCCGCATGTAGGTTATCGCGCCTGCTTCATAAAGCTTTTGCGCCACGCGCATTGTCTGGCTGGCGGCAAAGCCCAGCTTGCGCGCGGCTTCCTGTTGCAGCGTTGACGTGGTGAACGGCGGGCTGGGATGGCGCTTGAGCGGCTTTGTCTCCACCACTTCAACCTTGAAGGCGCCTGCCTCAACCGCCGCTTTGGCGCGCATCGCGGCGCCTTCATCGCCAAGGCTGAGCTTGGCGAGCTTTTCACCTTCGAACACGACCAGCCGCGCTTCGAACCCGGTTCCGTCCTGCTCCATCTTCGCAACGACCGACCAGTATTCATCAGGCTTGAACGCCTCGATCTCGCGCTCACGATCGACAACCAGCCGCAGCGCGACGGATTGCACCCGGCCTGCGCTTTTCGCGCCGGGCAGCTTGCGCCACAGCACCGGAGAGAGCGTGAAACCGAACAGATAGTCGAGCGCACGGCGCGCCAGATAAGCGTCTATAAGATCCTGATCGAGCTCACGCGGGGCCGCCATCGCATCGGTGACGGCTTTCTTGGTGATGGCGTTGAATGTTACGCGCTGGACATTGGCGGGCAATGCCTTGCGCTTGGCCAGCAGCTCTTGCACATGCCATGAAATCGCCTCACCTTCGCGGTCAGGGTCAGTCGCCAGGATCAATCGGTCAGCCTGCTTTGCGGCGTCCGAAATCGCCTTCACCTGTTTCTGTTTGTCGCCATACAGATCCCAGTCCATCGCAAACCCCTCGTCGGGCCGGACGGAGCCATCCTTGGGTGGCAAATCGCGAACATGGCCATAGGAGGCGAGAACCTTGTAGTCCGAACCGAGATACTTCTCGATGGTCTTCGCCTTTGCCGGCGATTCAACGATAACAAGTTGCATGAGTAATCAGGGGCTTTCTTACGCGTGTACGTACGCGCGAGGGTGGGAAACAAAGCGCCAATGCGTCAAGAGGCGTGTTGATGCAATCGCGATTGTTGCGAAACCGTCGGAGAATGTATCGTTTTACTTTACCGGCAATCAGGCCAGACGGCGCCTGCTATCCCGAAAGACTGACCCTTCCGCCCGCGTGACGCACAAGTTGACCGGCCAGTTCCAGTTCCAGCAAAGCCAGTTGAACAGCGGCGGCGGATTCGCCAGACTGGCGGATCAGTTCATCGACCAGAACCGGCGCGGTGGTAAGCAACCCGGCGATGTCAGCCGGGCTCTGCGCAGGCGATTCGCACTCAACGCCTTCGGCATCGACCACATAGTCAGCCGTGATTTCATGAAACGCGGACCGGGGCTGGCCGTCAAAGCCCGCAATCAGTTCGATCGCATCTTCCGCGCTTTGCACCAGCATCGCGCCATCGCGGATAAGCTGATTGCAACCCTGACTGCGCGCATCGAGCGGCGAGCCGGGTATCGCCATCACTTCGCGGCCTGCCTCCCCGGCCAGCCGCGCGGTGATGAGCGAGCCGGATTTTGGCGCTGCCTCAACCACGATCGTGCCTGCCGCCAGCCCGGCGATGATCCGGTTGCGCGAAGGGAAATGACGGGCGAGCGGCTCTGTTCCGGGTGGCTGTTCGGCCAGAAGCAGCGCCTCGCTGGCGATTCGCTCCTGCAGATCGGCATGTTCGGGCGGATAGACAATGTCTATCCCGCTGGCGATCACGCCAATCGTGCCCGCGCCGCCTGCCCCGGCGGAGAGAGCGCCTTCATGCGCCGCCCCATCTATGCCGCGCGCCAGCCCGGACACCACCGCGTATCCGCTTTCCGACAGCGCCTGCGCAAATTCGCGCGCCAGTTTGACAGCCGCCGCCGAACAATTGCGCGCGCCGACAATCGCCACACATGGCTTGCGCGCAACCTCGGGCGATCCGCGATACGTCAGCACGGGCGGCGCGCTTTCAAGCTGACCAAGCAGCGCAGGATAGTCAGGCGAATCCCAGAACAGATAGCGGGCCCCGGCCGATCTGGTCGCCGCGATCTCGTCCTCTATCCGGCCGGTGGATATCGCGCGGTAGGGCTTGCCCCCACGCGCAGCAAGATCGGGCAAGGCATCGAGCGCGCTGGACGCATCGCCAAACCGCGCGATCAGATGTGCAAACGTGACCGGCCCGACATTGGGTGAGCGCAACAGGCGTATCCGGGCAAATGCTTCCGCCTGAGACGGCGCATGCGGCGCGGCTACCCCGGCCATCAGGATGCCCCCCCCACTTTCGGTTCAGCCCCCGCGATCAGCCGTTTCACATTTTCACGGTGCAGCACCAGCACCAACACGAAGATCGCTGCCAGCCATGGCACGAAGCCGGTATAGCCAAGCACCGCCGCGCTCACCGGCGCCGAAAGAGCCGCGCTCAGCCCGGAAACAGAACTGATCCGCACCACCGCCAGCATGCCCAGCCAGACCACCGCATAAATCGCGCCGATCGGCCATGCGAGCCCGAAGCAGACACCTGCCATGGTCGCCACGCCCTTGCCGCCCCTGAATTTCAGCCAGACGGGAAAACAGTGCCCGACAACAACCGCCAGAGCGACAGCCGCCTGCCATTCGGGAAACCAGTTTCCGGCAAGGAAAACCGCAATGAAGCCTTTTGCCATATCGAGCAGCAAAGTGGCCGCAGCCAGCCCCTTGCGGCCCGTACGCAAGACGTTGGTTGCGCCGATATTGCCCGATCCGATCGCGCGCAGATCGCCCGCGCCGGTCAGCTTCGTCAGCAGCAACCCAAACGGGATGGAGCCCAGAACATATCCCAGAAGCAGAGAAAACAACCAATTCATGCCATTTCCTTAGCCCCTCGCCCGCTAAAGGCGAACCCCCGTTGGCAGTTTTGCGTCCATAACGGTATCAAGGCCCCGATTCGCATGGATTATCAGTCGTCCGCCAGGCGGCGCATACGCATGACGTTACCGCAACACGGGCATCGGGGGAGCTTGAAATCATGAAGGACATCTCCGCCCCCGGCCCGCTTCAGCAGCGCGCCCTCCGGTTCAGGCAAGGCGTTCGTGAGTGGCTGTGAGCTCTGATCCATCCTCGCCGATCCTGCTGTTCGATTCGGGCGTTGGCGGACTTTCCGTGCTCGCGGAGATCCGCAAACTGTTGCCCGACGCGCCCGTAATCTATGCGGCGGACAATGCCGGCCTGCCCTATGGCACCAAATCCGAAGCACAGATCGCCGCGCGGGTTTCCGGGCTTCTCGGGCGGATGACAGAACGGTTTGCCCCCCGCCTCGTCTGCATTGCCTGCAACACGGCATCGACCATCGCGCTCGGCATGGTGCGCGATGTGCTGGAAATTCCGGTTGTCGGAACAGTGCCGGCCATAAAGCCCGCCGCGACATTCACCCGGACGGGGACAATCGGATTGCTCGGCACCGAAGCGACGATCCGGCAGGCATACGTCGACCGGCTGGAGCGCGAATTTGCCAGCGACAAGCACCTGTTGCGCGCCGCCGCGCCCGAACTTGTCGAAGCCGCGGAAAGTTTGCTGCGCGGCAACCCGGTCAATCGCGCAATCATCGCCGATGCTGCGCAAAAACTGCGCGGCATGCCGGGTGGCGAAAAAATCGACACTGTGGTCCTTGCCTGCACGCATTTTCCGCTGCTCGAAAACGAACTGGGCGAAGCGTTCGGCGCCGATGTGCGGTTCGTTCACGGCGCACAAGGGATCGCCCGGCGCATCGCCAGTCTCACGAGCGGGCAAATGTTCGAACGCGCCGGTCCTGATTTCGCACTGTTCACACGCGACGAAGCGTCTTGCGGCACTCTCGCTTCCGCTCTGGCACGCAATGGCCTGATGCGGATGGATGTGTTTTGAAAATGACACCGCGCCTCAATGTCTCGTTGCTTGTTATCGCCATGCTGATCGGCCTGCCGTTCTATTGGCTGATGATTGATAATCGCCCGGGCAACCCGGAAGCCAGGCCGGTCACGATCGTGCAATTGCGCACGCTTGCGGCCTCAATACCGGGCGAGCCGCCTTCGCGCATCGCATTTGAAGCGGTGGCATGGAAACAACGCGTTCGTGCGCTTTCCGCCGCAGGGCGCGGTTTGCGGCCGGACCGCTACTACATTTTCGCCTACAGACTTGAGCGTCCCGGCAAACCGCCGATCGTGATCGACACCGGCATCACCCGGAAGCGCGCCGATGACCTTGAGTTCGGCTGGTACGATCAGCAGGCACAGGCACGTGTTGTCTCCGCGCTGCTTGATGCAAGCAACGTCGTCACGCTCGGTCCGGGAGGCAATCATACAGGCGGACTGAGACTGCTCAGCCATATCGCTCCTGAACAGGCACACGCGCTTGCATCGGCAACGCGCAAAAATGCATCCTCCGGGCCATACGCGATCGCGCCGGGCGTTGTCGTGATCCCCACACCCGATCGCCTTCGCGGCACGACTCTGGTTTATGTCCGACGAGCCGATGGCGCGGAATTCGTGTTTGCAGGCGATCTCTCGCCCACCCGCTGGAACATCGATGAGATGCGCGCGCCGGCCCGGCTGGCAACGCGCTTTTCCATCAGGGAAGACCGGCAAGCCGTTTTCGACTGGTTGCACACGGTGCGGCTACTGAAAGCGCAGGCGCCCCCCCTGACCATCGTCAGCGGCAACAGGATACCGGCTGACCGCGGGCTAAGACACGGTTTTGCGAAGGCCCGCGCGCGCAAACAAGCGGGTGGAAATCATGCGATATCTGCGCTAAGTGGCTCTCCAAAGGCCCGGTGACGGGCCAAAAAGCTGCGATACGGATACCGTGTGAACTACGACCAGATTTTCGACCAGGCGATTGATCGGCTCCATTCCGAGGGCCGATATCGGGTTTTCATCGATATCCTGCGCAACAAGGGTGCCTATCCCAATGCGCGGTGTTTTGCCGGCCACAACGGCCCGAAGCCGATCACTGTGTGGTGCTCCAACGATTATCTCGCGATGGGCCAGCACCCCAAAGTGATCGAAGCGATGGAAGACGCGCTCCACGATGTTGGCGCGGGATCGGGCGGCACGCGCAATATCGGCGGCAACACGCACTATCATGTTTCGCTGGAAAGCGAACTGGCCGATCTGCACGGCAAACAGTCAGCCCTGCTGTTCACCTCCGGCTATGTTTCGAACGATGCCACGCTTTCCACGCTGGCAAAATTGCTGCCCGGCTGTGTGATTTTTTCCGATCAACTCAACCACGCCAGCATGATCGCGGGCATTCGCAATTCAGGCTGCGAAAAGAAGGTTTTCCGCCACAACGATCTGGAACACCTCGAACAGCTTCTTGCCGAAACCGATCCCGAGCTGCCCAAACTGATCGCGTTTGAATCGGTCTATTCGATGGACGGCGATGTCGCCCCGATCCACGAAATCTGCGACCTTGCAGACACATACAACGCGCTGACCTACATTGATGAGGTTCACGCAGTTGGCATGTACGGCGAAAAAGGCGGCGGCATTTCCGATCGCGATGGCGCGGCAGACCGCATCACCATCATCGAAGGCACACTTGGCAAGGCATTTGGCGTGATGGGTGGTTATATCACCGCCGATACGCGGATCGTCGATTGTATCCGGTCATATGCGCCCGGGTTCATCTTTACGACGAGTCTTTCGCCGGTTCTGGCCGCGGGTGCGCTTGCGTCTGTCAAACACCTCAAGGCCTCAAGCGAAGAGCGCGAAGGCCAGCAGGCCGCTGCGGCGATGCTCAAAACGATGTTTGCCGATGCCGGATTGCCGGTGATGGAATCAACCACGCACATCGTGCCACTGATGGTTGGCGATCCGGTGCGCGCCAAAAAGATCAGCGACATTCTGCTCGCCGAATATGGCGTTTACGTGCAGCCGATCAACTTCCCGACCGTGCCGCGCGGAACCGAACGCCTGCGCTTTACGCCCGGCCCCATGCACACCGAAGCAATGATGCGCGAACTGACCGTGGCACTGGTTGAGATCTGGGAGCGGCTTGAACTGCGCAAGGCTGCCTGACCGGAAAGCCACCTGATCAGCCCATCGAACCTCACCGAATTAGCGAAATCTTAAGGTTTAGAATCGATTGTCGGCTCGTTGACTATTTCAACGGTGCGTTCCGGCGCGCACTGACCACGGGGACCGGCATGAAATTCAGTTTCAGATTGTTGCGCAATCGCGAAGGCGTCAGCACAATAGAGCTGGGTCTGATCATCACGCTGATCTCGCTGGCCGCACTCACCACAATTCAGGGCATGGGCGACCAGCTCAAGAGTTCGTTCAACACCGCCTCGCAAGCTGTCGACGAATCGCACTAGGTCTGCATCAGGCCCGAACGCAAAGGCCCGGCAGCAAACCGCGCCGCATTTATCGCAGACTTACCACGTTGTCGCTTGCCGGAATTTCCCGGCTGCCGGTAAACAGGCTGGCCATCGGTTCATCGCCGACAATCGCCACGTCGCCTTCACCAAAGCCATTGAACGCCGTGCGCATCGCCGCGCCATAGGCGCCCAGCATGCCGATCTCGATATAGTCGCCCGGCGCAATGTCGGCCGGCAGAAGAAACGGACCTTCCATGTAATCGGCATCGTCACACGTCGGTCCATAGAAGACGAACGCTTCTTCTTCGGCGCTGCGGCCCTCATTCAGGCACCGCAACGGATAGTTCCAGCCAACATGCGCGGCATCGTAAAGCGCGCCATAGGCACCATCGTTGATGAACAGCTCGTTGCCGCGCCGCTTTTCAACGCGAACAAGAAGCGAGCTGTATTCCGCGCAAAGCGCCCGGCCCGGCTCGCACCACAGCTCTGAAGAATAGGAAATCGGCAGCGATTCAGATGCCCGGAAAATGCTGGCGAAATAGTCTTCAAGCGGTGGCGGCTCCATGCCGGGATAGACCGATGGAAACCCGCCACCAACATTGATGATATCGATCGTAACCGATGCACCAACAATCGCCGCGCGCACCCGTTCGATCGCCTGAACATAGGCAAATGGCGTCATCGCCTGACTGCCGACATGGAAACAGACGCCCAGCCAGTCTGCCACCTGCCGGGTCGCCTGAAGCAGCGGCGCGGCATCGGCCAGATCGACGCCAAACTTGGAAGCAAGGCTCAGCTCCGCATATTCCGATGACACGCGCAGCCGGACACACAGGCGCAAATCCTGCGCCGGATTGCCCGAAGCATCCGATGTCGCGGCAACGATCTTGTCCAGTTCCTCAATCGTATCGAGGCTGAACGTGCGCACGCCATGAACGTGATACGCCTCGCCAATCGCGCTGGCTGTCTTCACCGGATGCATGAAACACAGCGTCGCTTCAGGCAGCAGCGCGCGCACCAGCCGCACCTCCGCTATCGAGGCCACATCGAAATGGGTGATCCCGCTATCCCACAAAATGCGGAGAAGTTCAGGCGACGGGTTGGCCTTTACCGCATAGAGCGAGCGGCCCGGAAACTTCTCTACAAAGAAGCGGGCAGCGCGCGCGGCGGCGTGCGGGCGATTGAGGATAACGGGTTCGTCGGGCGCGGTGGCGCGGACTACAGCCGGGGCATCAAGATATGTGTGCAACTCAAGGGACCCCCAGGAATTTCTCAGTTCAACGCAAAGGCTGCCTTACGGTTTGGAAGTCCCCTTGGGGCAGCGGAGGGCGGGATATAGTTTTTCAGCCGCGAACTGCAAGAAAAATCACGCACTTGCGGCCTCGTATTCGCCTGAACCGCGTAGTTCCGCGGATTCTGACAGCCTGAGCGCGATCAGAACTGAACGTCAGGAACCTGATCGACAACGCCTTTTTCACTCGAATCGAGGCGGTGAAAATCTTCCGTTGCAAAGCCCAGCATCCCGGCGAACAGCACGGCGGGAAACGCCTCTATCGCGGTGTTGAACCGGGCAACTGCGGCGTTAAGCGCGCGGCGCGCAGCTGCCAGCTTGTCTTCCACATTGGCCAGTTCGCCCTGCAAAGACTGAAAATTGGCGCTGGCCTTGAGATCGGGATAGGCCTCGCCCAACGCCAGCAGGCGATCGAGCGAGAGTTTCAGCCTGGCTTCCGATTCCGAAGAAGGGCTTGCCTCTGCCGCATTGCGCGCGGCAATCACACTGTCGAGCGTGTCTTTCTCATGCTCGGCATAGCCCTTCACCGTGTTGACCAGATTGGGGATCAGATCGTGCCGCTGGCGAAGCTGCGCATCAATATCGGCAACCCCCTGACGGCAATTCTGGCGCAACGCCACCAGCCGGTTATAAATGCCGATGACCATCACGATCAGTGCCAGCAGCACCACACCTGCGATTATCATTGTCATCGTTAACCCGATCCTTCCTGTTGCTGCGCCATTATAGACACGAAATGTTAAGGAATCCGCAAGGGCAATGATTGCCAGACCCGACATCGACACGCTGATCTCCGGCCCGCTGGGGCAATGGCTGGACGAACAGGCGCTGGTGCGTGAACGGGCGCGCGAACTGTCGCACAGCCGCTGGTGGAAAGCCGCGATCATCGCCGGGCCACTGCTGGCATTCTTGTGGATTGTGGTGCCCGCATGGTTTCAGTTCAACGGCTTCATCACGATGGCGGCTGCCGCAGGCGCGTTTGCATGGGGCCAGATGCCGCGCACAAAGGCGATCAAGGATGTCAAAGTCGGCATCAATCAGGCCATCGCCCGCGCGCTGGAACTTGAATATCAGCTGGAGGTTGAGCCGGGGGCCGGATTTGAAGTCTCCCGCCGATACGAACTGTTGCCAAGCTATGATCGTTCACGCTTTGAGGATCTGTGGCATGGCGATATCGCAGGCCACGCATTTTCGCTGCATGAAGCACACCTCAAGGAACGGCGCGGCAGCGGCAAGAACCGCCGATACGTTACCGTTTTTCGCGGCGCGATCCTGACCATCGGCTTCACCCGCCGGTTTCACGGCACCACACTGATCGAACGCGAAGGCCGCCATCGCAAGCTTCTGGGCCTTGGCGGGCGCAAGGATTCGGTCAGGTTCGATGGGCATCAGCTCGATTATGTCGATCTGGTCCATCCCGATTTCGAAGATGCGTTCGATGTCTTTTCAGACGATCAGGTGGAAGCGCGCTATATCGTTCACCCGGAATATGTCGAACGGCTGATCGCGGTGCAAAAAGCCTTCGCGGGCAAGGATATCCGCGCGCTGTTCACCGCAGGCGAACTGGTGATCGTGGTCGAAACCGAAAACATGTTTGAAAGCGGCTCTCTCAACGCGGCGGACGATCGCTCCCGCATCGAGCGCACGGTTGAACAATTCGCCTCGCTCGCCAGCCTTGCGCACACGCTGAACGAGCCGGAGCGCGGGTTTCAGACGGCCTGATGTTCTGAGCGCCTGCTCCGCCCCTCAGCCAAGCCGATCGCGGAAATCGGCATAGTCAAACCGCTTCACGCATTCGAGCGCATCGGTTTCTGAATCCCACAGCCAGATCGAAGGCAGCGCCATACCGTTGAACGTGGTTGTCTTGACCATCGAATAATGCGCCTGATCAAGAAATGCGAACCGCGCGCCCGGCTCACACGCCACCGGCAGGCGATAATCGCCGATCACATCACCCGCCAGACATGATGGCCCGCCCAGCCGCACCGTTCCGCCGCGCGGATCGTCATCGCTGGCATCGCGCATTTCGGCATCAACCGGCACCTCGCCCAGCATCGCGGGGCGATAGGGTGCTTCCAGCACATCGGGCATGTGGCAGGTTGCTGAAACGTCGGTGATCGCGATCGGCATGCCGTTCCAGTGCGTATCGAGCACGGTGCCCACCAGTATCCCGGCATCGAGCGCCACGGCCTCTCCCGGCTCGATATAAACCTGCGCGCCGGTATCTTCGGCAACATCGGCAATAAACCGGATCAGATCGTCGCGCTGATAATCCGCGCGGGTGATGTGATGCCCGCCGCCAAAGTTGATCCATTTGAACTGCCCGAAATAGGGCTCCAGATAATCGAACAGCTTGTCCCACGTACGCTCAAGCGGGGGGAAATCCTGCTCGCACAGCGTATGGATGTGAATGCCATCAATCAGCGCGAAGTGTTCATCCTCCAGCTGATCGACGGGAAAGCCAAGGCGCGAATGCGGCGCTGCCGGATCATACCGCGGCACTTCGCCTTCGGCGTGAAGCGGGTTGAGCCGCAGGCCGATATCGATATCGCCGCCCGTTGCCCGCGCCTGATCGAGTATCTGGGTTGCGCGCACGATCTGGGCGGGTGAATTGAAAATCACATGATCGGAAAGGCGGCAAATTTCTTCCAGCTCGTCGGGCTTGTAGGCCGGGCAGTAGGTTGAGATTTCGCCATCGTAAAACTCGCTCGCCAGCCGCGCTTCCCACAGGCCGGATGTGCACACGCCATCCAGATATTCGCCAATCGTGGGCGCAGTGGACCACATCGAAAACGCCTTGAGCGCGGCCAGCACTTTCGCGCCCGAAGCCTCGCCCACTTCGGCCAGCATCCGGCAATTTTCCCGCAACTTCGCGGCATCGACAACGAACGCGGGGGAATCGACGCGATTGAGATCGAATTGGGCGAATGCGCCCGGATCGCCGGCTCTGGTTTGCATACCTGTCAAAGTGTCCTGTGCATCACCAAAGCGTCAATCATGCCCAGCCTCGGGTGCTCAAATGCATCGGGGATACGACCAACGACCTCGAACCCCAAGCGCTGCCATAACCCAATTGCACCGGCATTCGAGGCGACGACGAAATTAAATTGCATCGCGCGAAACCCGAACTCGCGAGCCTGCGCGAGGGAATGCTCGCACATGGCGCGCGCCGTACCGCGGCCGCGCGCTTCGGGTGAAACCATGTAACCACAATTGCATATATGACTGCCGCCACCGCCCTGATTCGGGCGCAGATAATATGTGCCCACAACCTGGCCGTCGTCCTCGGCAACGAAGCAGGCATCGGGAGACTTCATCCAGTAAGTGAGCGCATCTTCTTCGCCCATATCTGAATCAAGCGCATAAGTCTCACCCTCGCGGATCACCGGTTCCAGAATGCGCCAGACCGACGCCCTGTCTGCCTGGGTTGCCGACCGGATCAAAACCCCAGCGGCCCGTCCAGTTCTTCAACCGTCCACGGCAGGCCGTGCTGATTCAGCATGTCCATGAACGGGTCGGGATCGAATTCTTCCATGTTGAAAACGCCCTTTCCTCGCCATTGGCCGCCCAGCATCATTGCCGATCCGATCATCGCCGGGACGCCGGTGGTATAGCTCACCGCCTGGTTTCCGGTTTCCGCGTAGGCCTCTTCGTGATCGCAGATATTCTTGATGTAGAACGTCTTTTCGCCGCTCCCATCCAAAGCCTCACCGGTCGCGATCACGCCGATGTTGGTCTTGCCCTTGGTCGTCGGGCCAAGTGTGGACGGCTCAGGCAGCACGACTTTCAGGAATTGCAGCGGGATGATTTCGCGCCCTTCGTAGATCACCGGATCGATCCGCGTCATGCCGACATTCTGGAGCACGGTGAGGTGTTTGATGTACTCCTCGCCGAACGTCATCCAGAAGCGCGCGCGCTCCAGCTCGGGGACGAACTTCGCAAGGCTTTCCAGCTCTTCATGATACATCAGATACATGTTGCGCGTGCCGACCGCTTCAAAATCGAAGGCCTGCTTCACGCTCATCGCAGGTGTTTCGATCCACTGGTTGTTTTCCCAGTGCCGCGCGGGCGCGGTAACTTCGCGAATGTTGATTTCGGGGTTGAAATTGGTGGCAAACGCCTGCCCGTGATCGCCGCCGTTGCAATCTAGAATATCGAGCGTGCGGATCGTTTTGAGCCGATGTTTCTTCAGCCACATGGCAAACACGCTGGTCACACCCGGATCGAAGCCCGAACCAAGCAGCGCCATCAGGCCCTTTTCACGAAACCGATCGTGCAGATCCCACTGCCACTTATATTCAAACTTCGCGACATCCTTGGGCTCATAATTGGCGGTATCGAGATAATCGACGCCGGTGCGCAGACAGCCATCCATGATCGCCAGATCCTGATAAGGCAGCGCCAGATTGACGACGAGCTGCGGCCCGATCTGTTCGATCAGCGCAACCAGCGCGGGAATATCTTCCGCATCAAGCGCGTATGTGGGCACGTTTACCCCGGTGCGCTGTTTCACCGAAGCGGCAATGGCATCGCACTTGGCTCTGGTGCGGCTGGCAAGGTGAATTTCCGAAAAGATATCCGGGTTGGCCGCCATCTTGTGAACCGCCACCGAACCGACGCCGCCCGCGCCGATCACCAGAACCTTGCTCAATACCTTGCTCCTCGTCACACCCGATCATGCGGATATAAGCCGCCCTTATAACATCTCAACCAGCCAGCGTGTGCATTGCGCTGTTTTTGAAAAAGGCCGTTTCAGAAAATGCCTCCACGCCCGCGTTTGACATTGCCGGGCGCGCGGCGCACGTTTTGATCCACAATCAAGAACAAGGGGGAATACCATGATTGGAATGGCAATCCTGCAGCCGGTTGTCGCACTGACAGTGTGGACGATGGTGATGTGGTTCTGGCTTTATGGCACGCGGGTTCCGGCGCTGAGCGCGGCGAAGATCGATCCGGATGATCTGGCGCGCGATCCCACCAAGAATCTGGACACGATCCTGCCCCCGCAAGTCCAGTGGAAAGCCCATAATTACAATCATCTGCATGAAGCGCCCACGGTGTTCTATGCAGTGGCGATCACGCTGGCGATCATCGGTGAAGGCGATGGGCTGAACGCCTATTTCGCATGGGCCTATGTTGCGCTGCGGGTTATCCATTCGCTGATACAGGTGCTGATCAACAAGGTCATGCTGCGCTTTCAGATTTTTGCACTCTCAAGCTTTTGCCTGATGTTTCTGGTCGCCCGCGCGGCGCTAGCGATGTTCTGACACAAACAGGCTGGCCAGTTCAACATGGGTGGACCAGCGAAACTGGCCAACGGGGCGCAGTTCAGCCAAGCGGTATCCCGCGTCCACCAGCGTTCTGGCATCGCGCGCCCAGCTTGATGGATTGCAGCTGATATAGACAATGCGCGGCACCGTGCTTTGAGCCAGATGGCGGACCTGCTCTTTCGCGCCGGCTCGCGGCGGATCAAGGACGACTGCATCGAACCGGTTCAGTTCATCGGCCTGAAGCGGATTGCGAAACAGATCGCGGTGCAGCGCATGAACGGGAAGCTGCGCGCGCCCCGCCGCCGTCTTGCAGGCAAGGTGCGCATCGCGCGCGGCTTCCACCGCAAGAACTTTCGTGGAAGGCCCGGCCAGCGCAAAAGCAAACGTGCCAAGGCCGGAAAACAGATCGGCCACCGCACCTGAGCGGGGCGCTCCTTCTGCGCTTGCAAGCCAGTCGCGCGCGGCGGCAATCAGCGCGGCTTCGCCATCCGCCGTTGCCTGCAGGAATGCACCCGTTGGATAAGCCACGTCCACGCCGCCGGGAGAGACTGTGACAGGCTCCGGCTCCCACAAGGCTTCGGGGCCATATCCCTGATCGACAACCAGCCGCGCCAGACCGTTTGCACCGGCAAATTCAAGCACCGCCTCGGTCGCTTCCAGCCCATCAAAAGAGACGTCTTTCAACCCCAGATCGACACCCTGCCGGGTCATCACCAGATCAATATCGGCAGCAAACTTGCCTTTCTGGCGTGCAAGCAATTTGCGCAACGGCGCGATCAGGGCAAACAGGTCTGGCAGCAGCACCGGGCATTCCACCAGATCGACAACCTTGTGCGAACGCGCCTCTCGAAAGCCGATCACCGGCTTGCCGCCGACGCGCATTGCATGGAGCGACGCCCGGCGGCGGCTGCGCGGCGGCGAAACATGCGGCGGTGCCAGAATGTCGGGCGTTATATCCTGCCCGGACGCGGCATTGACCACGCGCGATGTCACGAAATCCGCCAGCGTTTCTTCATCGCAATGCTGAAGCTGGCACCCCCCGCATCTGCCAAAGTGCTCGCATGGCGGATCGACATGATGCGGACCATGTTCGAGCGAGCCATCCGCGCGCACGATATCGCCCGGAGCCGCGCCCGCGACATGGCGGTTGTCCGCCGTTACGCCATCGCCTTTGGCGGCGATCCGAAGGATCGTGTCAGTGTCGGTCATTTTGGTTGGATCACAAACAGGTCGCCAGCGCTTGCGGGATGGCCTTTGCCAGTGCTGCCGCGCTGAATGCCGCAGAACACATGCGCGCCGCCTCGCCATGAAGCCACACGCCTTCGCACGCGGCCTCAAACGCGGGCACGCCGGTGGCAACGCGGCTGGCGATGGTTCCGGCAAGAACATCGCCGGTTCCGGCAGTGGAGAGCCAGCTTGAAGCGCGCGCCGAGCAGGCAATCCGGCCGTCCGGCGCGGCGATCACCGTGTCCGGCCCTTTGGCAACGATCACCATGCGGCTGACACGCGCCAACTGCACCGTGCGATCGACTTTTGTGCCCGCGCCATCACAGTCAAAAGCACGCTCCAGCGCATGCAGTTCGCCTTCATGCGGGGTGGCGATAACCGGCGCTTCGCGCTCCGCCAGTTGCCGCGCGCCCAGCAGAACCAGCGCATCGGCATCAAGCACCGCTGGCACCGGATCGGCCAGCGCGATTGCCAGCCGCTCTCTCGCTGCAGCGTTGCGACCAAGCCCCGGCCCGACAAGAATGGCGGTATTGCGATCGTCGGTCAGCACGTCTGACAGGTGACCGGTATCGACCACCAGATCGAACGGCGCATTGGCGGGGCGTTCATCGGAAAACAGCCTGATATAGCCCGCCCCTGCCCGCTGCGCGGCCTCGCACGCCAGAAGCGATGCGCCGGGCATCGCGCCGCCGACAACCGCGAGCAGACCGCGCGTATATTTGTGCGCGGCAGCAGCTGGCGCGGCAATGTTCGGGCGCGCAATCATCCGCGCCGCGCCACCCACGGGGGCAACGCCGATATCGACCAGCCGCATTTCTCCAATGATCGCCGAAGCGGGCATCAGCACATGGGCAAATTTCCATGCGCCAAGGCAAACAGTCAGATCGTATCGTGGCAGTTCGGAATTGAGCAGCATGCCTGAATCGGACTGAACCCCGCTGGGCACATCAATTGCGATACGATGCCGGTGCTGACCAGCCAGACGCATCAACAAGGCATGATGATCGGCTTCCAGCGGGCGCGCAAGGCCGCTGCCGAACAGGCAATCGACCAGCACTTCACCGTGCAGCCCCGCGCCCGCGGACATATCGCAGACCGTTCCACCAAACGCCGCGCGTGCATTCCTGGCCGCATCGGTTCCGGCTTCGACTGCGGCGACAACAACAACCTCACCGCCTTGCGCGCGGATTGCCTCAGCAATCACATAGCCATCGCCGCCATTGTTGCCCGGACCGCACAAAACGGTGACCTTATGCCCGCCAGACATCCGCCACACCCATTGCGCCGCACCACGCCCGGCAATCTGCATCAGATCATCGACACTGCTGCCCGCTTCGATCAGCGCGCCTTCGGCAGCCACCATCTGCGCAACAGTCAATATCTGGTCAGGAGCCTGCATCATCGCCGATCTGTGTTGCGGGGAAACGATAGCGATCATTGCCAACGGCCACTTCGGCGATGCCGTCTTCAAAACGCGATTGCGCCGGTTGCGCGCCATCGGCAACCGCAATCCCGCGCCCATCGGGCAACACCGCGAAACGCCGAAAACCGCCGTCAGGGTGCATAACGGTCAATTCCAGCGCGCCATCGCTTTTAGACCGGGTAACTTCGCATGCGGTGCTGAATGCATCAGCACCGTTCAGCGCGCACGCGATGCGATCGCGCCCCGGCGCCACCGGCCCGGTTTCAACCGCCGCTTCGGCTGCCGCCAGTTCGCCAGCCGCCACATCACCAGCGGCCCCCGCCGGCGCTTCGGCCTCTGACTGGCAGGCCGCCAGAACCGCGCATAGCGCAATCAATCCGGGGATGCGCGCAGACATCGCGATTGCCCTAGCCGCGCTTCAGCAGATCGAGATCACGCACCGCGCCGCGCGCCGCGCTGGTTGCCATCGCGGCATAAGCCTTGAGCGCGGTAGAAACCTTGCGCGGGCGCGGATGGACAGGCGCCCATGCGGCATCGCCTTTTGCGTCCATCGCCGCGCGCCGCGCTGCAAGGTCTGCGTCCGAAATGGCCAGATTGATCGTGCGATCGGGTATGTTGATCTCGATCGTATCGCCGTTTTCGACCAGACCGATCGCGCCGCCTTCCGCCGCTTCGGGCGAGGCATGGCCGATCGAAAGCCCCGATGTTCCGCCCGAAAACCGGCCATCGGTGATCAGCGCACAGGCCGCGCCCAGACCTTTCGATTTGAGATAACTGGTCGGGTAAAGCATTTCCTGCATCCCCGGCCCGCCGCGCGGCCCTTCATAGCGGATGACAACCACATCGCCCGCGTTCACTTCGCCACCCAGAATGCCCGCGACCGCCGCATCCTGACTTTCATAGACACGCGCTGGCCCGGTGAATTTCAGGATCGATTCGTCAACGCCCGCCGTTTTCACAATGCAGCCATCAAGCGCGATGTTGCCTGAAAGCACCGCCAGTCCGCCATCCTTGCTGAATGCGTGCTCCGCGCTGCGGATCACGCCGTTTTCGCGGTCGCGATCCGGTTCCCACCGGCGATCCTGACTGAACGCGGTCTGCGTGGGAACGCCGCCGGGCGCCGCGCCATAAAATTCCAGAACCTTCTCACCCGGATCGCGCGCGATATCCCAGCGTTCAAGCGCATCGGCCATGGTCTTGCTGTGCACCGTGGGCAGATCGGATTTCAGCAGACCGGCACGGTCCAGCTCACCAAGCAACGCCATGATCCCGCCCGCGCGGTGCACATCTTCCATGTGCACATCGGCCTTGGACGGCGCGACTTTGGAAAGAACCGGAACATGACGCGAAAGCCGGTCAATATCGGTCATCGTGAAATCAAGCTCTGCCTCGTGCGCGGCGGCCAGCAGATGCAGCACGGTGTTGGTCGATCCACCCATCGCAATATCAAGCGACATGGCATTTTCGAACGCGCCAAAGCTGGCAATCGTGCGCGGCAAAACGCTTTCGTCGTCTTCCTCGTAATAACGTTTGCACAGATCGACGATCAGCCGCCCTGCTTCAAGAAACAGCTTCTTGCGATCGGCATGCGTGGCCAGCATCGAGCCATTGCCCGGCAGCGACAGGCCCAGAGCCTCTGTCAGGCAGTTCATCGAATTGGCTGTGAACATGCCAGAGCACGATCCGCATGTCGGACAGGCTGAGCGCTCAATCGCCTTCACATCCTCATCGGAAACCGATTCGTCCGCCGCGGCAACCATCGCATCGACCAGATCGAGCGCGACTTCCTTGCCTTTAAGCACAACCTTGCCCGCTTCCATCGGGCCGCCCGAAACGAACACAACCGGGATATTGATCCGCATCGCCGCCATCAGCATGCCCGGTGTAATCTTGTCGCAATTGGAAATGCACACCATCGCATCGGCGCAATGGGCGTTGACCATGTATTCAACCGAATCGGCGATCAGATCGCGGCTGGGCAAACTGTAGAGCATGCCATCATGCCCCATCGCGATCCCGTCATCGACGGCGATAGTGTTAAACTCCTTGGCGACGCCCCCCGCCGCCTCAATCTCACGCGCGACCATCTGGCCAAGGTCTTTCAGGTGAACATGGCCGGGTACGAACTGGGTGAAAGAATTGACCACCGCGATAATCGGTTTGCCGAAATCAGAGTCTTTCATCCCCGTCGCCCGCCACAATCCGCGCGCGCCGGCCATGTTGCGGCCATGAGTGGTGGTGCGGGAACGATAGGCTGGCATGGGAAACTCCGAACGAAAAATTCTGAAACTGTCTGGAATGCGCCCTTATCCTACGCCGTCTCGCTAGTCGAAGCAAAAAGCGGCGCGCTGCGAGGCTGCGTTCAGGCCGGGCCCGGTATAAACCGCCTCAGCTGCGTGGCCTAATTCACCGAAACCGCAATCTGATTGCATATCCGGTGCAGCCGGTCGGCCCACTCGCCCTGCCCGGCTTTGTGCGCGATCAGATCCTGCCGGATTTCGATATAAAGATAGGGGCGGCCTTCATTTTCAACGTGCCGCTCAATCGCGGCGTTATAGATTTTGCCCGAATAGGGCAGTTGATCGCCAACAATCAGGCCATCGGCTTCCAGCAACGGCAAAGCCGCGCGGGCGCCGCGATCGTCGTTGTCGTATAGAAGGCCGCAGTGCCACGGGCGCTTCTCATCGGGCGCGCTGGCAAGGCAAGGCGTGTAGCTGTGCAGGATCAGAGTCAGCGCGGGCGGCGTGTCGTTCAACAGCTGCGTCAGCCGCGCATGAAACGGGCGGTGGAAACGCGCCAGCCGGGCCTCGCGATCAATGTTCTGATTGCCGGAAATTGTTTGCCCGTCGCTATGTTCGGGGATGGAGGCCGGGTCCGCCTCTGTGCGGTTGGTATCGCACACAAGGCGGCTGACATTGCCAAGCAGCGCCGCCGTGCCATCGCGTGCGGCCATCATTTCAGCGATCCCGGCAACGCCGATGTCAATCGCGATATGTTCATCCATCAGCGCGGGATCGATCCCCAGTTCAATATCATCGGGCACCCGGTTGGAGGCATGATCGGCAACGATCACGATACCGCCAAAGCGCGGGGTGCCGACAAGCCGGTAAGCTTCGTTTGTCTCGGCAACCGTGTTCACCGCAACAGCCCGCCCATCATCCACCACTCCGGCCGGGAAAAGCGCAAACGCTCCATCGCATCAAGCATCGCATCATGCGTTTCGAACAACGCAAAGCACGTCGCGCCCGAACCCGACATGCGCGCCAGCAGCGGATCGGCGGCGCGCAGATCATCGAGCACCTGCGCGATAGCAGGCTGTTGGCTGATTGCAGGCGCTTCCAGATCGTTGCGCCCCGCCAGCGCGATTTCGCGCACGTTTCCTGCGGGAAGCGCGCCGCGATCACGCCCGTCCCATGCGCCAAACACCGGCCCCGTTGGCATGGCCACGCGCGGATTGACCAGCAGCACGGGCATTCCCGCCAGATCGTTTGCAACGGGTTTAAGATCTGTGCCGGTTCCGGTGCCGATGCAGGTTTCGCTGAGCACGCAGGCAGGCACATCCGCGCCCAGCTTTGCCGCGCGATCCCGCCAGTCATCCGGCAGGCCCTGCGCGCGTTCCACCATGCGGAAAACCGCGCCTGCATCGGCGGAGCCACCGCCCAGCCCGGCAGCCACCGGAAGCCGCTTTTCCAGCGTCAGGTTCCAGCCGTCGCCATGCGGCAACAAAGACAGCGCCTTTGCCGCAATATTTCCGAAAGGATCATCAATTTGCGAAGCAAACTCGCCAACCGTTCTTAATTCGTCCTGTGCGGCAGGCGAAGCATCCAGCCGATCCCCTTCATCGACAAACGCAAACAGCGTTTCAAGCTGATGATAGCCATCGTCCCGCCGCGCACGGACATGCAACGCCAGGTTGATCTTGGCAAAGGCAGTTTCGCTCAGCGGCACGGAGCCAGCCAGTTACATATTCGGATAGTTCGGACCGCCGCCACCTTCGGGCGAAACCCAGTTTATCTGCTGTCCCGGATCCTTGATGTCGCAGGTTTTGCAGTGAACGCAGTTTTGCGAATTGATCTGGAAACTGACTTCACCGGTATCATCGTTGGTGATGTATTCGTACACACCTGCCGGACAATACCGGGTCGATGGCCCGCCATAGACCGGCAGTTCGACTTTGGTGGGATATTCCGGGTCTTTCAGCTGAAGATGGCATGGCTGATCCTCGGCGTGATTGGTGAACGAAAATGAGACGGAGGTCAGCCGGTCAAAACTGATCTCATTATCGGGCTTGGGATAGGCAATCGGCTTATAAAGATCGGCCCGCTGAAGCGCGGTGTAATCGGCGTGGTGCTTCATCGGCTTGGCGATGCCAAAGCCAAACAGCATGCGCAGCCACATATCCGCGCCCGCAAGCAATGTGCCCAGTTCGCCTCCCCATTTGGCGACCATCGGCTCTGCATTCTGAACGAGCTTCAGTTCCGTGGCGATCCAGCTATCGCGCACGGCGGCATCGTATTCGCTCAGTACGTCCTTTTCGCGATCCGCAGCGATGGCGGCGGCGATGGAATCTGCTGCCAGCATCCCGCTTTTCATCGCGGTATGCGTGCCCTTGATGCGCGGCACGTTGACGAACCCGGCCGAGCAGCCCGCCAGCACGCCGCCGGGGAAACAGAGCTGCGGAACCGATTGCCAGCCACCTTCGTTGATGACCCGCGCGCCATATGCAACGCGCTTGCCGCCTTCCAGAATTGCCCGGATTTCAGGGTGCTGTTTCCAGCGCTGAAACTCTTCAAACGGGAAAACGTGCGGATTTTTGTAATCAAGCGCCGTTACAAAGCCGAGCGCAACCTGATTGTTCGCCTGATGATAAAGGAAACCGCCGCCCCAGCTGTCACTTTCCGAAAGCGGCCAGCCCTGGGTGTGGATCACCCGGCCCGGAACGTGTTTGTCGGGATCGATGTCCCACAGTTCCTTGGTGCCAAGGCCATATACCTGCGGCTCGCAATCGGCCTCAAGATCGAACTTTGCCTTGAGCTGCTTGGTCAGGTGGCCGCGTGCGCCTTCGCAGAACACGGTGTATTTACCGTGCAGTTCCATGCCGGGCTGATAATCGGCCTTGTGGCTGCCATCGGCGGCAACGCCCATATCGCCCGTCGCCACGCCGTAAACCGCGCCGTTTTCATCATACAGCACTTCGGCAGCCGGGAAGCCGGGGAAGATTTCGACTTCCAGTTCCTCTGCCCGTTCGCCCAGCCAGCGGCACAAATTGCCCAGCGATCCGGTATAGTTGCCGTGGTTTGACATAAACGGCGGCTGGATGATGTGCGGGATCGAAAAGCTGCTCTTTTTGGTGAGATGCCAGTGCCAGTTATCCGTCACCGGGGTTTCGGCAAGCGGGCAATCCTGATCGCGCCAGTCCGGCAGAAGCTCATCCAATGCCTTGGGATCGATCGTTGCGCCCGAGAGAATATGCGCGCCGATCTCCGAGCCTTTTTCAAGCACGCAGACCGCCAGTTCGGAATTGATCTGTTTCAGCCTTATCGCAGTGGCAAGGCCAGCTGGGCCGCCTCCAACGATAACGACGTCATACGGCATTGATTCGCGTTCACTCATGGTTTGCCCCGGTCCTGCAATTTTGTCCTGTATTCACAATTTGTGTTGTTCAGCCTTGATTGGTGGCGGGCCACAGGTCAAGACCGCACGATGGACAATCGCCCTGCCCCTGCCCTTTCCAGCACCCTTTCCGATGCGCTTACCGGCGCGCTTGACTGGTGGCGCGAGGCGGGCGTCGATCACGATTATAGCGACGATCCGGTGCGCTGGGCGCAGCCCGTGCAGCCCGTGCAGCCTGCCTCTCCCCAGCCTGAAGAAGCCCCCGCAAATGCGCAGGCCACCGCTCAGGAACCGGCCAGGGCAGGAAAGAAGGCGCAGGAACCATCGCCCCCACCCGCCCCAGCGCCGAAATTCGATCGCGGTGCCTTACCTGCTGATCTTGCCGGGTTTACCCGATGGTGGCTTTCTGAAGCAGCGCTTGCCGAAGGACCCGTTACATCGCGCATTGCGCCGCGCGGGCAGGAAGGCACGAAACTGATGGTGATCGTGCCCGAACCCGAACGCGAAGACCGCGACAGTCTGCTAAGCGGCCCGCAAGGCAAGCTGCTCGATGCAATGCTGGCGGCGATGGAACTGGACGATGCGCACGTCTATCGCGCCAGCGTCCTGCCGCGCCATTTGCCGGGAGCTGACTGGCAGGCGATCGGCGCTGCGGGCATCGGCGATGTGCTGGCCCACCATGTCAGTTTGGCAAAGCCGGAACGGCTTGCCGTGTTCGGCGCCAATATCCTGCCGCTTATAGGAAACGCTCCACCTCAAGGCCCTGCCGATTTACGTATTTTTAACCATGAAGGGTCAAGCATTCCTTTGCTTGCCTGCCGAAGTCTGGCAGCCCTGCTTGAACAACCGCGCTGGAAAGGCCGGATATGGCAGTCATGGCTCGATTGGGCGTCTCAGGAACCGGCAAGCCATCGTGGATAAAAGAACGGGATCGAAAAGCCTTGAAGATGTCCTCCAGAACCAGCCTGTGCGCCATCGGCCTTGCCATGATCGGCAGCTCTGTATTCAGCGTCGGCACGGCCTTTGCCAACAGCGCGGCGGTTGATTATTTTCGCAAACGCGCGGACCGGACCGAGGTGCCATCGCTGCTTTCACAGGACGATCGCGGCTATTATCGGGAGGTCCACGATGCGATTGACCGCAAGGACTGGTCGCAGGTTCAGAAACTACTTTCACAGCGCAACGATGGCTTGCTGCATCAGCATGTAAGCGCGGAATACTATCTGGCACCGACATCTCCCAAAATCGAACTGGGCGATCTGCAAGGCTGGCTGGACAAAGGCACCGATCTGCCAACTGCGCCGAAAATCGGCAATCTGGCAATCAAGCGCGGCGCGGAAACCCTGCCCGCGATGCCTTCGCCGCAGCGTCTGCAGAGGCTGTCCTCAATGCCCAAACGCATCCGGCCCGCGAAAACCAGAGACGGCACAATGCCGAACAGCATCGCCAACGGCATCGTCAATCACATCAAGAATGACAACCCCGTCGGCGCGCAAACGCTGCTCGATGGTGTTGATGCAACGCTGAGCCAGCCCGCCCGGGCCGAATGGCGCACGCGCGTTGCGTGGAGCTATTTTATCGAAAATCAGGACGCAGCCGCCTATCGGCTGGCGCAACAGGCCACTGCTGGTTCTGGCCCATGGGTTGCCGAAGGCTGGTGGACAGCCGGGCTGGCGGCGTGGCGTCTGGGCGATTGCGATGGCGCTGCCGATGCCTTCAACCGCACCGCGGGGCTTGCGCAAAACCCCGAACTTTCCGCTGCCGGATATTACTGGCAATCGCGCGCGCTGGTGCGTTGCCGCAAGCCCGAAAAAGCCGCCGAAGCATTGCGCGGCGCTGCTCAGCGTGACGAAACGCTTTATGGCATGCTCGCGGCCGAACAGCTTGGCCAGCAGCTTTCCAAACAACACGCAGGCGCTGATTTCACCAAAAAGGACTGGCAACAGCTTCGCCATGTCAGCAACGTTCGCGTTGCTGTCGGCCTTGCCGAAATCGGCGAAGACAGCGCGGCGGATGAAGTGCTGCGGCATCAGGCGCGGATCGGCGATGCATCGCACTATGAACCGCTTACCAGGCTGGCACGCGATCTTGGACTGCCTTCCACGCAGCTGTGGATGTCATACAACGCGCCCTATGGCGCCCGCCCCGAACCGGCCACCCGGTTCCCCACGCCCAAGTGGACCCCGGTTGGCGGATGGAGCGTGGATCCCGCACTGGTCTATGCCCATGCCTTGCAGGAATCGCGGTTTCGCGCCTCGGTTGTCAGTCCGGCAGGCGCACGAGGGCTGATGCAGATCATGCCTGCCGCTGCCAAGGATCATGCCTCAGCAATCGGCGTTTCCGGTTCGGCGCGCGATCTCAACAAGCCGGAAATCAACCTCGCCTTCGGGCAGCGCCATATGCAGATGCTGAAAAATGCAGGCGGCACGCAGGGCCTGCTTCCCAAGGTTATGGCCGCTTACAACGCCGGGCTTACGCCGATCACCCGCTGGAACACCGAAATCAACGATCAGGGCGATCCGCTGCTGTGGATGGAATCCATCCCTTATTGGGAAACGCGCGGCTACGTGAATATCGTGATGCGCAATTACTGGATGTATGAACGCCAGGCGGGCGGCCCATCGGAAAGCCGGCTGGCCATCGCGCAAGGCATGTGGCCCACATTTCCGGGGCTTTCCGGGTCGCAGGGCGTGCGCATGGCAACGAACGGAGCGCTTTCCCATGGGCATTGATACCGACCGCACATTCAAGCCGATCAACATTGCGCTGCTTACCGTTTCCGACACGCGCGGCCCCGAAGACGATACCTCGGGCGATATTCTGGCCGAGCGTATCAAAACCGCCGGACACAAACTGGCCGCCCGCGCAATTGAAACAGACGACGCCCAGCGCATCGCCAGCCGCCTGAACAACTGGATCGACGATCGCGGAATCGACGCGATCATTTCAACCGGCGGCACCGGGCTGACCGGCCGCGATGTTACTCCCGAAGCACTTGACCGTGTGAAGGAAAAAGACATTCCCGGCTTTGGCGAAATCTTCAGGCTGATCAGCTACAACACCATCGGCACATCAACGGTGCAATCGCGCGCCTGCGCCGTGGTGGCGCGCGGAACCTATATCTTTGCCCTGCCCGGCTCAAACGGCGCGGTGAAAGACGGCTGGGACGGCCTTCTTGCCGAACAGCTCGACAGCCGCAACCGCCCCTGCAATTTCGTTGAACTGATGCCGAGGCTTCGCGAAAGCTGAGTGTTGCTTTAAACGAAGATGTAACGAGGCGTGAATTTTATTGGCCTGAACGGGGCTATTGCGCTCAACGGAGCAGGATTCCTCATTAAGTTTAATACGTGCTAATCTAAGCGGCGATGAGAACGGTTCTTGCAGCTCTCGCGCTCGTGATCACAGTCACGCCGCAATCGCTTGTTGCCCACCCTGGCGGGCTGGCGGCAGATGGTTGCCACATGAATCGCAAAACCGGTGTTCGGCATTGCCATAACCAGAAGGCTGCCATTCGTCGTGCCCCTGCGCCCAAGCCGCATCGCTCCACGAGTGGCAAAATATACTATCCGAACTGCGCATCGGCGCGTGCGGCGGGTGTGGCTCCGCTTCGCCGCGGCGAAGAAGGCTATCGGCCTGCACTCGATCGCGACGGCGATGGGCGCGCTTGCGAGTGATCGAGATCAAAACCGCTAGAAACCAAGTTTATACCTTGGCTTCACGAGAGCCGAAACTCATCAATCCCTACTCTTCAAAATCCACCATGATATCGCCGGAAATCCGTTCCAGCGCTTCACGCACGCGATCGGTCGGCGTGGTGGCGGGGATCAACACGCGGGCGCGGGCGCGGAACAGTTTATCGCCGAACATCGGGCCATCTTCGGCGCTGGTTTGCAGATCGACGATATTGACATCAAGCGCGGCCAGCGCGGTTGCAACTTCGCGCACGATGCCGGGCCGGTCTTCTCCCACCAGCTCGAATGCCAGCGGCTGACCGGGCAAGGGATCGCCCGTCGTCGCAGGCAGAATGCTGACTTTGAAACCCGCGCTTTCAGCGTCCGCCACTGCCGCTTCAAGCGTGCCCAGCCGGTCTGACGGAAGCTCGACCAGCACCGAACCGACATACTGGCCGCCCAGCCGCGCGAAATGGCTTTCCAGCCAGTTGCCGCCTGCCATTTCGATCGCGGCTGCAAGCGATTGTGTCAGGCCCGGACGGTCTTCACCCACTGCTGTCAGAATTACCGCCATGCCGCATTCTCCCCTGGCCTCTTTCCCGGCCTAATGTTCAGTTCACCGCCCCTTAGCAGGGAATTTTAGCAGGCAATTACAACTTTCGCGCCAGGCACAAGGCAACGCGCTCGAATAGGCTTCGGATTTGTTGCCGTTTGCTTGACACGTCGGGAACGCTGTGTTGCCTTCACCATCTGATCAGGCTGCCTTCCATATCCACAACCGGCAGCCAACCGGGAAGGAAACACACGATGGCGTCCACTACTGCTGCAACTGCCGGACAATTCGATGACAGCAACATCAACTGGCAGCCGCTGCCCGGCATTGATGACTTCGTGATGTCTATCTGCAGTGTCGACAAGGCGAAAACAGCGTCGATTTCATTGCCCGGTTTGCGCCCAATTCAGTCGTTCTGTTTCACCGCCATCTGGCCGAAACGCATACGTTTGTGATCGAAGGCGATCATGTGATCTATGAGCCTGACAATTCGATGCGCGTCTCGCGCGCAGCCGGAATTTACACAGTCACCCCTGCATCAGACGATATTCACAGCGAAGGCGGCGGCCCGAATGGCTGCGTTCTGATGTACAGTGTGCGCAGCGACAATGGCGATCTGTTTGAAATGCTTGACGATCAGTTCCAGTCAACCGGAACCATGACGCTGGACGATTTCGAAGCGCTTGCCCAAGCTGGCGCTGCCTAAGCGGCGCGAACTTCAGGTTGCCGCATCAGGCAGGCGATAATCGGCAAACTGTTTGCGCAGGTCTTTCTTGCTGATCTTGCCGGTGCCAGTATGCGGAATTTCGTCAACAAACTCGATGGCATCGGGCAGCCACCATTTCGCCACCTTGTCGGCCAGAAACGCGCGCAGTTCCTCTGCCGCAACGGCCTGCCCGGTTTCGCAGACAACCACCAGAAGTGGCCGTTCATCCCAGCGCGGATGGGGCACGCCGATGGCTGCGGCTTCGGCGACCGCCGGGTGGCCGACGGCGGCATTTTCCAGCTCCACCGAACTGATCCACTCGCCGCCTGACTTGATCACGTCCTTGGTCCGGTCTGTCAGTTGCATTGCGCCATCGGGATGCATCACCGCCACATCCCCGGTTGCAAACCAGCCGTCCGCATCGGTGGCATCGGCATCGGCCTTGAGATAGCGGTTCACCGTCCAGTGGCCGCGCACCTGCAAAGCACCAGCCGATGTGCCATCGCGCGGCAGCACTGTTGCGGGATCGTCAAGATCGACGATGCGCACTTCTGATCCGTAAATCCCGTAACCCTGCATCGTGCGCAATGAGACCTGCTCATCGAAGCTCAGATCGTCCCATCCCGGCTTTTCATAGTTGCTGGTGCCGAACGGAGACGTTTCGGTCATCCCCCAGGCATGCACAACCCGCATGCCTTCGCGCATCAGCCGTTCGACGATTGAGCGCGGCATCGCCGCTCCGCCGGTGAAACCATGCCTGACGCCGGACATTTTCTCGCCGGTTTCGTCAAGATACTTGAGCAGTCCGAACCAGATCGTTGGCACGCCTGCAAAGTGCGTGACATTCTCGGCATTGCTCAGGCCAACCCACCATGCCGGATCGTTAACCTGCGAAAACACCAGTTTCGCACCCGTTGCCGCGCAGGCGAAAGGTATGCCCCAGCTGTTGGCATGAAACATCGGCACGACCGGCAGCATAACCGAGCGCGCTTCCAGATTGAGCGCCGAAGGCGCGACCACCGCCAGCGTGTGCAGCATGGTTGAGCGATGTTCATAAAGCACGCCCTTGGGATCGCCCGTTGTCCCGCTGGTGTAACACAACATGCATGGATCGCGCTCATCGCCGCTGGTCCATGTGGCATCGCCATCTTCCGCGCCAAGGCACTGATCGAATGCGCTTTCCTGCGCTGCGGTTTCGGCATCGAAACAGATGTAGTGTTCAATCGTCGGCCAGTGCGGCTTCATGCGATCGATAATCGGCTGGAACGCGCGATCATAAAGCATAACGCGATCTTCAGCGTGGTTAACGATAAACTCCAGCTGATCATCGAACAGCCGCGGATTGATCGTGTGGAGAACACACCCCGCCCCGGTTGCGCCATACCAGGAAACCAGATGCCGGGCATGGTTCATCGCCAGCGTCGCCACGCGATCGCCCGGCGCCAGCCCCAGCCTGCGCAAGGCCTGAACCATCCTGAGCGCATCGTTGCGCACGCCTGCCCAGTTGGTGCGAACCACCGTTCCATCGGCCACGCGGCTGACAATCTCTTGCGCGCCATGTTCGCGCGCGGCAAAATCTATCAAGCCGGAAACACGCAATTCCCAGTGCTGCATCATGCCAGCCATGCTCTCTCCCGTCAGGCCACCAGCCGCAGGTGATCTCCTCCGCGCCGCGCCGTCAATGAAACATTGCCGATTCCACCGACAGTGGCAAGCTGATCCACCAGTTCGCCGTCCAGTGTAAAGTTGCGACCAAGCCGCACCGCCTGAACCTGCCCGTCATCAAGATGCAGGCGCGCGATCACTTCGCCGGTGGCATCGTCGGCGGGGGACAGCAGCAGCGCGAGTTCGCGCACCGCATCCTCGCGCTCTATATCGAACTGGAGCAACATGCGCGCACTGCTGGTAACGTCCGCCAGCGGGCGGGCGCTGCGCACTGTCACGCGCGGCGGCTCTTCGGGGTTCGGGCTGTCCAGCTCAACATTCAGCAGAACGCAGGTGCCTTCCGCCGCCCATTTCTGGAAACTTTCGACCAGCCCTTCCTCGAAACAGCTGGCGGTGAACTGGCCGCTTGAATCGGAAAAGTCGGCCATTACGAAATCCTTGCCCTTGCGGGTCTTACGCTTCTGCACGTTCTCCACCAGCGCGGCGAGAACCGCGCCTTGCCGGCCGCTGCCGTTGGACACACCTGCCGCAATAATGCTGGCATGGCTGCGCGCACCATTGGCCGAAGCGATCGTGCGAAACTGCTCAACCGGGTGGGCGGCGAAATAAAAGCCAAAGTTCTCGCGTTCCTTTGCCATCTGTTCGGCACGGTCCCACGGATCGGTATCGGCCAGCCGCAACGAGGGTTCTGCGTGATCGTCTCCGCCAAACAGGCCGCCCTGCCCGCTGGTCCGGCTTCGCTCTGCCTCATCGGCAACGGCCAGCAACATATCGGCGTTGGCCAGCACTCTGGCCCGGTTCGGCTCAAGCAGATCAAACGCGCCCGCGCCTGCCAGCCCCTCTATCTGGCGGCGGTTCATGGAACCGGCCGGTGCGCGCGAAAACAGGTCTTCCAGATCGGCGAACGGGCCATTGGCCTTGCGCTCTGCCACGATGGCATCCATCGCCTTGCCACCGACATTGCGGATACCTGCCAGCGCATAACGCACGGCATAACCCTCGTCAGTCTGCTCGACCGAAAATTCGGACTCCGATGCGTTTATGTTCGGCCCGGCAATCGCGATCCCGTTCTTGCGCATATCATCGACAAAGATTGACAGCTTTTCCGACTGGTGCATGTCAAAACACATCGACGCGGCATAAAATTCATGCGGATAGTGGGTTTTGAGCCAGGCCGTCTGATAGGCAAGCAGCGCATAGGCAGCCGCGTGCGATTTGTTGAAGCCATATCCGGCAAACTTGTCGATCAAATCGAACAGTTCGTTCGCCTTGTCCTTGTCTATCTGCGAAACCTGTTTGCAGCCTTCGACGAAGCGGGCGCGCTGCTTGTCCATCTCTGACTGTTTTTTCTTGCCCATCGCGCGCCGCAGCAGATCGGCATCGCCCAGCGAATAGCCCGCAAGGATCTGCGCGGCCTGCATGACCTGTTCCTGATAGACGAAAATGCCATAGGTTTCAGACAGGATGCCTTCCAGCTTGGGATGCGGATATTCGATTGCCTCCGCACCATTCTTGCGGCGACCAAACAACGGAATATTATCCATCGGGCCGGGTCGATAAAGCGATACCAGCGCGATGATATCGCCAAATGCAGTGGGTTTGACCGCGGCAAGCGTGCGTCGCATGCCTTCCGATTCCAGCTGGAAAACACCCACTGTATCGCCGCGCTGGAGCAATTCATAAACCTGCGGATCATCCCATGCCAGCGCATCGAGATCGACCGCGATCCCGCGTGTTTCCAGCAGATCGACAGCCTTGCGCAACACGGACAGCGTTTTCAGCCCGAGAAAATCGAACTTCACAAGCCCCGAGTCCTCGACATGTTTCATGTCGAACTGCGTCACCGGCATATCCGAACGCGGATCGCGATAGAGCGGCACGAGCTGCGAAAGCGGCCTGTCACCGATCACCACCCCGGCAGCATGGGTGGAGCTGTTACGCGGCAGCCCTTCAAGCTGAAGCGAAAGATCGACCAGCCGCTTCACTTCGGGATCGCGATCGTATTCGCGGCGAAATTCGGCAACCGGCGGCGAACGGTGGCCGTTCTTTTCGGACTTTCCGTGGAGCGCCTGATCGAGAGTCCACGGATCGGTGGGATGGTTGGGCACCATTTTGCACAAGCTGTCCACCCGGCCATAGCCCATCTGCAAAATACGCCCGCAATCGCGCAAAACCGCTCGCGCTTTCATCTTTCCGAAAGTGATAATCTGGGCGACGTGATCGTGGCCGTACTTCTGCTGGACATAGCGGATCACTTCGCCGCGCCGCGTTTCGCAGAAATCGATATCGAAATCCGGCATCGAAACGCGTTCGGGGTTCAGAAACCGTTCGAACAGCAAGCCGAGTTTAATAGGATCGAGATCGGTGATCGTCAGCGCCCAGGCAACCAGCGAACCCGCGCCCGAACCGCGCCCCGGCCCCACGGGAATGCCGTTTTCCTTCGCCCACTTGATGAAATCGGCAACGATCAGGAAATAGCCGGGAAAACCCATGCCCTTGATGATGTCTATCTCGAACTCAAGCCGCTCTTCATAAACCTTGCGTTCCTGGTCGGTCAGGTCGTCATAAGGCGCAAGCCGCTGCGCAAGACCGGCGCGTGCATCTTCGGCCAGCATCCGCTCTTCGCCCTCAAGATCGCCGGCAAGGCTGGGCAAAATCGGTTTTCTTTCGGGCGGCGCAAATGCGCAGCGCTGCGCGATCACCAGTGTGTTCGAAAGCGCCTCGGGCACATCGACGAACAGTTCGTCCATCATTGGCGCGGATTTGACGAACGCGGTTTGCGACGATCGTGGCCGGTCTGCCGCGTCGATGTGAGTCGAATTGGCAATGCATAGCATCGCATCGTGCGCGGGATAGAAATGGGGATCGGCATAGTGCGCCGGATTGGTCGCCACCATCGGAATGCGGCGCGCCAGTGCCAGTTCGATCAGCGCTTCTTCCGACATCGCTTCGATCCTGTTGCCGGTGCGCGCGATCTCAACATAAAGCCGGTCAGCGAACAGCGCCTGAAGCCGGTCGCAATAGGACTGCGCGGCATCCGCCTTGCCATCGGCGAACATCCGGGCAAGCGCGCCATCCGATGCGGCGGTCAGCGCGATCAGGCCGTCTGTATGGCCTTCAAGGTCCGCCAGCGGCACATGCGGATCGAATTCCAGCGGACGATCGAGATGCGCGCGGCTGACAAGGTGGCACAGATTATCCCACCCCGCCTCGTCCTTGGCGTAGAGCGCCAGCCAGTCAATCTGCGGGTCCTGCCCTTCCGTTGCAGGATCGCGCGATACCGCCAGCAAAGTTCCGATGATCGGTTGAATACCATTCGCGCGACAGGCCGCAGAAAATGCGACAGACCCATAAAGGCCATTGCGATCACAAATGGCAATCGCCGGTGCCGCACGATCCTTGGCCAGCTTGGCGAATGCGTCCGGCTCGATCGCGCCATCAAGCATGGTGTAGCTGGAAAACACCCGAAGCGGAACGAAGGGAGCGTATGCCATAACCGATTGCTAGCCCGCACACGGTTCAGCGATCAAGCGACGTAAATCGGGAGCTGGGGATAGCATGGTTATACTTCCCATATTTCCTTGCTATACAGGCCCGGTCGATGGGGGATTTGAGGAGCTTGACCGTGGATAACGACTCCGTGTCCGCAGGTGCGTCACTGATCGAGCGCGCCAAGGCGATAATTCTGAAACCGAACGAAGAATGGCCGCGTGTCGAGGCGGAAACATCCAGTCAGATCGACATACTCAAGAACTATGTCCTGCCGCTGGCCGCAATCGGCCCGATCGCCGCATTCATCGGCGGCCAGATCTTCGGCTATGGCGTTCTCGGCATTTCCTGGCGCCCCAGCTTCATGTCTGCACTCTCGCAGGGCATCGTCAGTTTTGTTCTCACCATCGTCTCGATCTTCGCGCTGGCGTGGATCGCGAATTTTCTGGCGGAAAAGTTTGGCGGGCAGAGCAATTCACTCAGCGCTTTCAAGCTTGTCGCCTATGGATCGACCGCAGGGTTCCTTGCCGGCATTTTCGGCCTGATCCCTTCGCTTGGATTTTTCAGCCTGCTCGGCCTCTACAGCATTTACCTGTTCTACACCGGCGCAACCCCGCTTATGAAAGTGCCCCAGGAAAAAACCTTGGGATATACGGTGGTTACGTTCCTGTGCGCGATCGTGCTGTTCATGGTTGTGGGGCTTGTTGCCAGCAAGGTTGTTGGCCCTCCGGGGGCGGGCATCATCAGCGAATCGCGCTCCGATTCAGGCACACTGACGATCCCTGGCGTCGGTTCGATCGATACCGACAAGATGGAAGAAGCGGCCGAGCGCATGGAAAAGGTCCAGCGCGGAGAGATCAAGCCCGTGCCCTTAGAAACGCTGAAAGGGATGCTGCCGCCCGCCATCGGCAGCTTCGAACGCACCGGCGTTTCAACCCAGACTCTGGGCCCGATGGGTGCGATGGCCGAAGGGGCATACAAAGCCGGTGACTATCAGTTCGAACTCGAAGTGCGCGATATGCCCGGCATAATCGGCATGGCCGGTCTGGGCGGTATTGCGGCTGCTCTGGGCGGCGAACGCACCGAGGAAGACGAAAACGGCTATGAGCGTGTCGGCGTGCACGACGGCGAATGGCGCAATGAAAAATGGGATATTTCGGGCAGCCGGGGCCGTTATGGCGTGATTATGGCGGAACGTTTTCAGGTGGAGGCGAGCGGCCATGTCGAAAGCATCGACGTTCTGAAAGCCGCTGTTGCCGCGATCGATGAAGACGATCTGGAAGACCTGGCCGAATAACCCCCAAACACCCCGGATCATTCGCGCCAACAGCCTCGCGTTGCGCTGCCGATCCCCGCGTTCCGGCTGCCGCTTAAAGCAGTGCTTCGATATCTTTGGCGAGCTTTTCCGGTTTGTCGGTCGGCGCATAGCGGCGTACCACGCGCCCTTCGCGATCAATCAGGAACTTGGTGAAATTCCACTTGATGCGCTTGCTGCCCAGCAGGCCGGGCGCCTCTGATTTCAACCAGTTATAAAGCGGATCGGCATCCGCGCCATTAACATCGATCTTTGCCATCAGCGGAAAGCTGACGCCAAAGTTGAGATCACAAAAGCTGGCGATTTCATC
Source organism: uncultured Sphingomonadaceae bacterium (assembly GCA_947258815.1). Classification (GTDB taxonomy): domain Bacteria; phylum Pseudomonadota; class Alphaproteobacteria; order Sphingomonadales; family Sphingomonadaceae; genus Novosphingobium. Next base: position 67,985 of record CAMYJW010000014.1, on the reverse strand, counting down.
CGCGCTGCCCGGCTCCTGCCCGCCAAACTGATTGCACGGGAACGCGATCACTTCGAAACCGCGATCGCGATATGCGCGCCACAGCGCCTCCAGCCCTTCATACTGCGGGGTGAATCCGCATTTGCTTGCCGTGTTGACGACAAGCAGGACTTTTCCCGCCTTTTCGGAAAGGTCCAGCGTCTCGCCATTGGGCAATGCCGCGGTGAAATCACCGATTGTCGAAGGTTCAATCGCCATGCTTTTGCACCTCTTCAAGCTTGCCATCATGAAGCCGCACCACCCGATCCATGGACTGTGCCAGCCGCTCGTTATGCGTGGCGACAAGTGCGGCGCTGCCTTCGCCACGCACCAGTTCAAGAAACTGGTCCAGAACCGTATCCGCCGTTGACTCGTCCAGATTGCCGGTCGGCTCATCGGCGAGCACGATCTGCGGACGATTGGCAAGCGCGCGGGCAACCGCAACGCGCTGTTGTTCGCCGCCCGATAGGCTGCTGGGCCGATGCTCCAGCCGTTCGCCCAGCCCCAGCGCGCTCAGCAGTTCGCGCGCGCGCTCTTCGGCTTCGGCCTGCGATTTGCCAGCAATCATTTGCGGCAGGACGACATTCTCCAGCGCATTGAAATCGGGCAACAGATGGTGAAACTGATAGACAAAGCCCAGATGATCGCGCCGCAGCGCCGCTCTGCCGTCCTTGCCCTGTTGCGAGGCATTGTGCCCGGCAATGCCGATCTTGCCGCCAAACCCGCCTTCCAGAAGCCCGGTTGCCTGCAGCAATGTTGATTTGCCCGATCCCGATGGGCCAAGAAGCGCCACGATTTCCCCCGGCATCACCGCCAGATCAACGCCGCGCAGCACATCAATGCGCACCCCGCCCTGCTCAAAGCTGCGGGTCAGGCCAACGATGTCCACCACCGGCTCATTCATAACGCAGCACCTGCACGGGATCGGTGCTCGCCGCCTTGTAAGCCGGATAAAGCGTCGCCAGAAAACTGAAAACCAGCGCCATCACGCTGATCGCGGCGACTTCGAAAGGATCGGTGCGGCTTGGCAGCTCGGTCAGAAACCGGATCGAGGGATCCCACAAATTCTGCCCACTGATCATTTCGATCCCGCGCACGATCGGCTGGCGAAAATAGAGAAACACAAACCCCAGAACCAGCCCGGCTACAGTGCCGAGCGCGCCGATCAGAAAGCCGGTGGTGACGAAAATCTTCATCAGCGATCGCCGGGTTGCCCCCATCGTGCGCAGGATCGCGATATCGCGCGTCTTGGCGCGCACCAGCATGATCAGCGAAGACAGGATATTGAACACCGCCACCAGCACGATGATCGAAAGCACAACGAACATCGCCACCCGCTCCACCGCCAGCGCTTCGAACAGGGATGCGTTGATCGTCTTCCAGTCGGTCACGATTGCCTGCCCCGCCAGCTTTTCGGAAAGCGGCGCGAGAATCTGTGAAACATTGTCGGGATCGGTGGTCGTCACTTCGATCATGCCGATGGTGTTGCCGGTCAGCAACAGCGTTTGCGCGTCCTGCATCGGCATGACGACGAACGCCTGATCGTAATCGTAAATCCCGATCTCGAAAATTGCCGAGACATTATAGGCAATCTGGCGTGGCACAGTGCCGAACGGGGTTGAACGGCCCTGCGGATTGATGATCGTGATCGAATCGCCAACCCGCGCGCCCAGATTTTCAGCCAGCCGCGACCCGATGGCGACATTGCTTGCCCCGGATTTCAGGTCTGAAAGTATTCCCGCCGTAACCTTGGGCGCAATTGCCTTGATGTCCGCATCGGTATTGCCGCGCACCAGCACCGCTTCCACCCGGCCATTGAAGCTGCCCAGCAGCGGCTGCTCTATCAGCGGAGACGCCTCGGTCACGCCTTCGGTTTGGCGCACATCCTTCAGAACATCCTGCCAGTTATCCAGCCGCCCGCCATAGGCCTGAATGATCGCATGGCCGTTCAGGCCGACAATTTTATCAAATAATTCAGCGCGAAAGCCGTTCATCACGCTCATCACGATAACCAGCGCGGCAACGCCCAGCATCACCGCGACAAGGCTGATGCCCGCCACCATCGCAATGAATGCCTCACCCTTTCCGGGAAGCATATAGCGCTTGGCAATGGTCCATTCGAAAGGAGAGAGGATCAAGCGTCCGGCCTGTAATCAGTGGTGCAATGGCGCGGGATGTAGGCGGTGCGCCCGGCGCTGGCAAGCGATGCGAACGCCCCCTGATCAAGCGCGAATCCACCTTCCACAATCACAATCGACAGGAACGCCCCTTGCTTTTCGCGCGATGACCTTCCAAATGCGGGCCAACGGGTGCGCTCACGGGACCGAACGACTGAATGAACCTGACCAATCCCTTTCTGGACGATAACGGTGACAAGCTGCGCGAGGAGTGCGGCGTTTTCGGCGTGATCGGTGCCAAGGACGCCAGCGCGATGGCCGCACTGGGGCTGCATTCGCTTCAGCATCGCGGGCAGGAAGCTGTCGGCATAACCAGCTATGATGGCGATGAGTTTTACTCACGGCGCGGCCTTGGCCATGTTGCGCAGGTGTTTGGCACCGACGAATCGCTGGGCGAACTGCCCGGAGAAATGGCTTCGGGCCATGTCCGTTATTCGACAACCGGCGGATCGGGCCTGCGCAACGTGCAGCCGCTTTATGCCGATCTGGCGTCAGGCGGATTTTCGATCGCGCACAACGGCAATATTTCCAACGCCACGGCGCTGCGGCGCGAACTGGTTGAACGCGGCGCGATCTTCCAGTCGACCTCGGATACCGAAGTCATCATCCATCTTGTCGCCACGAGCCGCTATCGCACCGTGCTCGACCGGTTCGTCGATGCGCTGCGACTGGTCGAGGGCGCCTATTCGCTGATCTGCATGACCAGTGAGGGCATGATTGCCTGCCGCGATCCGCTGGGCATCAGGCCGCTGGTGATGGGCAAGATTGGCGATGCCATCATGTTTTCCAGCGAAACGGTTGCGTTCGATGTTATCGGCGGCGAACTGATTCGTTCGATTGAGCCGGGCGAGCTGGTGCAGGTTGATCACAAGGGTAAAATTTCCAGCCACCGCCCGTTCGGCAATCCCAGCCCGCGCCCCTGCATTTTCGAGCATGTCTATTTCAGCAGACCCGATTCGGTCATGGATGGCCGCTCGGTCTATGCCGTGCGCAAGCAGATCGGTGCCGAACTGGCCAAGGAATCGCCCGCGCCGGCCGATCTTGTGATCCCCGTGCCCGATAGCGGCGTGCCAGCCGCCATCGGCTATGCGCAGGAATCGGGGCTGCCATTCGAACTGGGCATCGTGCGTTCGCACTATGTCGGGCGCACGTTCATTCAGCCGTCGGACGGTGCGCGTCATGCCGGTGTCAAACGCAAGCACAACGCCAACCGCGCGATTGTCGAAGGGCGCAAGATCATCCTGATCGACGATTCGATCGTGCGCGGGACAACCTCGCTGAAAATTATCGAGATGATGCGCGATGCCGGCGCCGCCGAAGTGCATATGCGGATCGCAAGCCCGCCCACCGGGCACAGTTGCTTCTATGGCGTGGATACGCCCGAACGCTCCAAGCTCCTCGCGGCGAAAATGGAAGCCGAAGCGATGGCCGATTTCATCAAGGCAGACAGCCTGGCTTTCGTTTCGATTGACGGCCTTTACCGCGCAGTGGGCGCTGCCGGGCGCGACAACAGCTGCCCGCAGTTTTGCGATGCGTGCTTCACGGGCGACTATCCGACCCGCCTGACCGACCTGGCTGAACGCGAGACGCCCGATCTGCTGTCATTGCCCGTCGATCAGGTCGCGTGACCGACACGCCTTTCAGTGATCAGGTCGCCCTCGTCACGGGCGCAAGTCGCGGCATTGGCGCGGCGACAGCACAGGCGCTGGCGAAAGCAGGCGCGCATGTGATCCTGACAGCGCGCGATGCGGAAGCGCTGGAATCCATTGAACAGGCGATCCATGAGGCAGGCGGAACGGCAACGATCGCGCCGGTCGATCTTACCGAGCCCGATGGAATTGCCCGCCTGGGAGCGGCAATCGCACAACGCTGGGACCGGTTGGACATTCTGGTGATAAACGCCGCAGTGCTTCCTCAGCTCGGCCCGGTTACGGATATCGACCCACAGGAGTTTAACCGCGCGCTCACTGTAAATGTTCTGGCGACACAGGCGTTGCTGGCAAGCTTCAATCCGCTTTTGAAAAAAAGCCGCGACGCACGCGTTATCGGCCTGACAAGCAGTGTTTCAGCCAGCCCGCGCGCTTTCTGGGGCGCCTATGCATCAAGCAAGGCCGCCTTCACAAACCTTCTTGAATGCTACGCACAAGAAACTGAAAACATAACGAAAATCCGCGTCGCAATTGTCAATCCCGGCGCCACCCGAACGACGATGCGCGCGCGCGCCTACCCCGGCGAAGACCCGGATTCGGTCAAACCGCCAGAAGCTGTCGCCAGCCGTCTGATCGCGCTTCTTGGCGAGGATTTTCCAAGCGGCCATAAAGAAACGATTAACCGCGCCTGAGTAGGAATTGGTAAGGGATTCCCGTGGTAATGTGACATTCTCGTTCAAGGTGAACCCCGTTCACGATTGAGAGGTCGTATGTCGATGATACAGGATTCGGGCGAAGGCTATGCCATCGCTTCACAGGAAGATCGCAGTGCGCCGCGCACGAAAGTGTCGATACCGGCCGCGTTGCGCCCGTCCGGTTCAAAGGGATACCAGACGGTTGTAAACGATCTCTCGCTTTCCGGGTTTTCGGCAATGTCGCTCAATCGCCTGCACGTCGGCACGCTGTGCTGGCTGACCATTCCGGGCCTTGAATCGATGCAGGCCGAAGTTGTCTGGTGGGAAGAGGGCATGGTGGGCTGCGCGTTCCATCAACTGCTCAGCCCGATTGTCCATGACAATGTTCTGGCCCGCTGGCACGGTGACGGGACGTATTATCGCTAGGGCGTTTCGTCCCCGAGAAGGCGGGATAAAGCCGGTTTTTCCAGCGTAACCTGCGCAACATCAATTCCGCCGCTGCGAAAGCCACCTTCACAATACATCAGGTAATAGCGCCACAAGCGCACAAACCTGTTGTCAAACCCTTGTGGCAGACGTCCCTCGTCCACCGCGGCATCGAATGTCTCGCGCCACCGTTTCAGCGTCCGCGCATAGTCGCAGCCAAACCCCTTGCGGCCATGCCAGCGAAGCGAACGTTGTTCGGCAAGCTGGCGAAACTCGGCCTCACGGATCAGCATGCCACCGGGAAAGATGTAGGTCTGGATAAAATCCGCACCGCGCGCATAGCTTTCAAATATCTCATCGCGAATGGAAATAAACTGAATCGCCGCGCGCCCGCCCGGTTTCAGACAACGCGCGATTGTGTCAAGAAACGCCGGCCAATACCGCCGCCCCACTGCTTCGACCATTTCGACGCTGGCAATGCCATCAAACTGGCCATCAATGTCGCGATAGTCCTGTTTGCGAAAGTCGATCCCGACATCACCGTGATGCCGATGCGCCCATTCGAGCTGTTCATCGGAAAGACTGATCGCAGTCACCTCACTGCCCCGTTCCGCCAGATTGCGCGCCAGTGCGCCCCATCCGCAGCCGATTTCAAGCACGCTCCGCGCAACGTCAAGGCGCTCGGCAATTGCACCGATCTTGTTGATTTGCGCCGTTTCCAGATCATCATCGGGCGACGCGAACAGGGCGCTTGAGTAGCTCATCGTCGGGTCAAGCCAGCTTGCGTAGAAATCGTTGCCTAGATCATAGTGCGCATGGATGTTGCGCCGCGATCCGCTGCGCGTGTTGCGATGAAGCCGATGCAATCCACGCGCGAGCCAGCGCCATGGCCCCTGCGATCTGCCGACCGCGCCAAGCGACTGCGCATTGTCCATGAACACGGCAAACAGGGAAACCGGGTCATCGCTTTTCCATTCACCCGCTTCCCAGGACTGGTACCAGCCGACCGAGCCGCTCGTCGCCAGCCGCAACAGCGCGCGATAACTGACAATCTCGATCGTGGCGTCAAAGCCTTCAGTGCGCCCTCCCAGCGCGCGCGTCCTTTCACCGGGCAATCGTGCACGGATGGAACCGCGCACCAGGCCTGCATCGATGCGATCAAGGATCATGTCGACCGGTCCGGCGACGGCGCGCGCCAGCCATTGCGGCCCACCGCCAACCACCCGGCCTCCCGCAACAAGCCGGTTTCCCCTGTCAGGCACCTGCGCGTTCATAGGTGCAGTATGGCCCGAACTGGCCCAGCGGGCAATTGCGCGCGATCGGCGGCGCGATCATGCGCCCTGAACCGGCTCCAGACCGGAGGCAGGGGCTAGCCTTTGACAGTCCAGCTCTGCCCCGCGCCCAGCAACTTGCCCAGATCGGGCGCCTTCCCGGCGATCGATTTTGCGCGCTCCTCAGCAACGGCGCCCTCAAATGTCGGACGCGGATCGTCATACAAAACGCCCAGCGCCATCGGGAACGGTCCGAAAGGCAGCTCTACCAGCATATGCGCCAACGCGCGGTTTTTGGTGTTGTGAACGGCAACACCCGCCGCTTTCCAGTCATCGTCGACAACATCGACAATCTTCAGCGTGCATGTCGGCTCATCAAGTGCAATGCCCTTGGTTCCGCCCGCAAACAGCAGCGGTTCCCCATCATTGCACCACAACTGCTGATCCTCTGCGCCCTTGGGTGCGGCAAAATCGTGGAACACGTCTTTGTTATAGACAATGCAGTTCTGGAAAATCTCGATGAACGCCGCGCCCTTGTGCGCATGCGCGGCCTTCAGGACATCGGGCAGCTTCTTCGAAACATCGAAACCGCGCGCAATGAAACGCGCGCCCGAACCCAGCGCGAAAGCGCAAGGCGATGCCGGCCGGTCAACCGAACCTTGCGGCGATGACGGACTCGACGTTCCCAACCGGCTTGTCGGCGAATACTGCCCCTTGGTCAGACCGTAAATCTCGTTGTTGAACAGCATGATCTGGCAATCGAGGTTGCGGCGCAGGATATGCATCGTGTGGTTGCCGCCGATCGACATGCCATCGCCATCACCGGTGACGATCCAGACATCCAGTTCAGGATTGGCCAGCTTGACACCGGTTGCAAATGCGGGGGCTCGGCCATGGATCGTGTGAAATCCATAGCTTTCAACATAATAGGGAAAGCGGCTGGAGCAGCCGATTCCCGATACGAACACGGTATTCTTGGGGTCAGCGCCAATTTGCGGCAGCGTGCGCTGCACCGCTTTCAGGATCGCATAATCGCCGCAACCGGGGCACCAGCGCACTTCCTGATCGGTTTCCCAATCCTTGAGCGTCGTTTCGATGGAGGTCATTTCATTCATTGGTTCTTCCTCCTCAGCCGTGCAGGTCTGCAATGGCGGTTTCAAGCTCGGCAATGGTAAAGGGCTGGCCCGAAACCTTGTTGAGCGGCCTTGCATCGATCAGGAACTGATCGCGCAGCACGGTTTTGAACTGTCCAGAATTCATCTCGGGCACCAGCACCTTGTCATAACCTTTAAGCAGATCGCCAAGGTTGTTCGGCAACGGCCAGACATGGCGAACATGAATGTGGCTGACATCCAGGCCTTTCGCGCGGGCGCGGCGCACCGCCTGATGGATCGGCCCAAACGTCGATCCCCAGCCGACGACGGCCAGCGTGCCTGAGGTTTCGCCCAGACATACGTCCTGATCCGGCGTGGAATCGGCGACATTATTGACCTTGGCGATACGTGCATCGGTCTGGGCCTGATGCACATCGGGCGAGTAATCGATGTTCCCGGTATCGACGCCTTTTTCGATGCCGCCGATCCGGTGCATCAGGTCTGGCGTGCCCGGCTTGATCCATGGGCGCACACCGCGATCGTCGCGCTTGAACGGCAGCAAACGATCATCGCCGTTCTTCGATTCAAGGAATGTAACGGGAAACGGATCGAACTGCGCAGGATCGGGCACTTTCCATGGCTCGGCAGCGTTGGCGATATAGCCATCGGTCAGCAGTATCACCGGGGTCATGAACTGCACCGCGATGCGGCACGCCTCAATCGCGCATTCAAAGGCGTCTGACGGCGAACGCGCGGCGATAACCGGCATCGGCGCATCGCCATTGCGTCCATAGATCGCCTGATAGAGATCGGACTGTTCGGTCTTGGTCGGCAGCCCGGTGGACGGGCCGCCCCGCTGGGAATTGACGATCACCAGCGGAAGCTCTGTCATGATCGCGAGGCCCATTGCCTCACCCTTGAGCGCAATTCCCGGCCCCGATGACGAGGTGACGCCAAGCTGGCCTGCATAGGATGCGCCGATAGCCGCACAGATCGCCGCAATCTCATCCTCGGCCTGAAACGTGGTGACGCCAAACTCTTTCATCTTCACCAGATTGTGCAGAATCGCACTGGCAGGTGTGATCGGATAGCCGCCGAAAAAGATCGGCAGTCCGGCCAGTTGCGCGCCCGCGACCAGCCCGATGCTGATCGCCTCGGCACCCGTCACCGTTCGATACAGGCCGGGTTCCGCCGCCAGCGCTTCCACATGCAGCTTTTTGATCGGGCCGGAAAGTTCGGCCGTTTCGCCATACGCGTGTCCGGCATTGAGGGCCGCAATATTCGCCTCTGCCAGTTCCGGCTTTTTGGCGAACTTGCTGTTCAGCCAGGCGACAATCGGTTCACGATCGCGATCGAACATCCACAGCGCCAGCCCCAGCGTCCACATGTTTTTGCAGCGCAGCGCTTCCTTGTTGCCAAGGCCAAACGGCTTGACCGCTTCGATCGTGAGTTCGCTGATGTTGAATGCCAGAACATCCCATTTCGACAGGCTGTCATCCTCAAGCGGGCTGACATCGTATTTTGCCTTGTCGAGATTGCGCTTTGTGAACTCCCCCGTGTCGATGATGACCAGACCGCCCGGCTTGAGCGCGTCAACATTGGTCTTGAGCGCGGCCGGGTTCATCGCAACCAGCACATCGGGAGCATCGCCCGCGGTGGTGATGTCGGTCGAACCGAAATTGATCTGGAACGCGGAAACACCAAACAGCGTGCCTTGCGGCGCGCGAATTTCGGCGGGAAAATCCGGGAATGTTGCAAGATCGTTGCCCGCGAGCGCGGTTGACAATGTGAACTGTCCGCCCGTGAGCTGCATTCCATCACCGGAATCTCCAGCGAAGCGCACCACGACGGCTTCGGGAGTTCCCGTTGCGGTCGCTTCCGGAGCGACATTCCGGTCTGCTGAAACTGTTGCCATCTTCTTCCTCTGCGGCGGAGCCTGTACGTTGTTCGCACTCAGGCACTAAACGGATCGTTACGCGAAGCAATTGAGAAAAACTCTTAGCCCCAAAACCGTAACCATCCGCCAATGCGGCTCCAATCCACAACAATCAACTCCCGGATGCGTGCGTTAGCAAGACATTTGACTAGAATTCACACGATTTTGTCCGTTTTTGCCCGAATTTGTATGTTATTCACAATCATCCATTTATCCGGAATCCCCTCCTCACATGACTGATTTTTCCAACCTGCCTTATCGCCCGTGCGTCGGCGTCATGCTTGTTAACGCGGACGGCAAGGCTTTCGTCGGCAAACGTATCGACAATCGCGAAGGTGACTGGTGGCAGATGCCGCAAGGCGGCGTCGATGACGGCGAAGACCTTGAAGCCGCGGCATTGCGAGAGCTGTGGGAAGAAACCGGGGTAACCGCGCCGCATGTCGAACTGATCGCGCGCACCGGCGAAGAACTGCTTTACGATCTGCCCGATGAACTGCTCGGCAAGCTGTGGAAGGGCAGGTTTCGCGGCCAGAGACAGCACTGGTTTCTGGGCCGTTTTGCCGGCAGCGATGACGATATCCGGCTCGATGCGCACAAACCACCCGAGTTTTACGAGTGGAAATGGGTTGAACCGCGCCAGCTTCCCGATCTGATCGTGCCCTTCAAGAAACGCGTCTATCGCGCCGTTCTCGACGAATTTCGCGATCTGATCTAGCCTGGGTTCTGGCCCTAGTTCTCACTCACGACAGGTTCGGGTTTGACTGCGTCCGCACGCACAACGCGCGGCCCAGGGCCTTTATCAATCACGGCTGCAAGCTGGCGGGTGGCCTCACAATCGATGCCGCACATCCCTTTGAGGCGCGCCAGATTACGCCGCGCCTTTTCAACCGCGCCTTTTTCTGCAAGCGCCGCGCCTTCACCCGCGATCGCGGCAAGATTGCGCGGATCGCTTTCCAGCGCCTCGCGATAATAGTGCAAAGCCTTGCCCTGCATGCCCTGAAGCCGCGTGGCACCCGCCATGTTGAGCAATATCGCAACGCTGCCAGGCTGCACCACCAGCGCAGCTTCAAACGCATCGATCGCTTCGTTCACATTGCCAGCCGCCTGCGCCGCGCGCCCCTGGGCGACAAGCGCGGCAGCGCGCGGATCAAGGTTTTCGCGCGGAGCGGAATAAGTCATGCTCGACGTGACAGCAGCAAGAGCTGACAACGCCAGCGCAGCGGGAGTGAAACGCATCAGGTATTCCTTGAACAAACTGGCGATCCTGAAAATCCAAGACGTGGCTCAGCCACAAACCTAGCACACGCGTGACAGTCGCGCGATGAAAAAGCCGTCCGTCCCATCGCGAAACGGACTGAGCCGAATACCATTATTGCGGTTTTCGCCGAAAGAAAGCGCAGAATTCTCGACTTTCCATTCCGGCTGACGCGCCAGAAACGCGTCGATCTGGTTCGTCCCTTCCTCATCCAGCAGCGAACAGACGACATAGCACAGCCTGCCGCCGGGGCGCGCCAGCGCCGCCGCGATATCGAGCAGCCGCGCCTGCGTCGCGCAATAGCGTTCTATCTGCGACGGTGTAAGCCGCCAGCGCGATTCGGGATTGCGCCGCCAGGTGCCAGTTCCCGAACACGGCGCATCGACCAGCACGGCGTCCGCCTTGCCAACACAATCCGCCAGGGCTTCCAATTCCTGTCCGGGATTGAGCAGCACGGTCTCGGCAATACTGACACTGGCCCGCGCTGCCCTTGGCCCCAGCTTCGACAATCGCCCGCGGTCCGTATCGCTGGCGATCAGGTGTCCGCGATTATCCATCGCGGCGGCCAGAGCCAGCGTTTTCCCGCCCGCTCCGGCACACAAATCGACAACCGTTTCTCCCGGCCGCGCGTCGAGAGCGCCACAGGCCAGCTGCGAGCCTGCATCCTGAACTTCAATCTGCCCTGCCCTGAAAGCATCCCATTGCTCAACCCGGGTTCCCGCCGGCAGACGCAGTGCATGCGGCGCTGGAGCGGGAGCGGGTTCTGCCTCCACCGGCAGGTCCAGCGTGTCACGCGATGCCTTGATCGTATTGATCCGAATGTCGAGCGGCGCACGCCCCAGCAGCGCACGCGATTCCTCATCCCCGATGCCGCTGGCCTGCAAACGCCGGATAAGCCAGTCCGGCGCAACGCCTGCGCTCGCCACCGGCTCATGCGGGTCAACAGGTGCCGGACCATAGGTAGAGCCGTCGAACAGGCAGCGAAGCGCATCGTCATCCGCGGCCATGCGCAGCATCGCCGCTCTGCCGCTCTTCGGCACTTCGCCACACGCGCGGATCGCGCCATAGGCCAGTTCGCGCACCGCACGGCGATCCTTGCTTCCGGCAAAACGGCGCGTGCGAAACCAGTCGGCAATGATCCGGTCAGCAGGCGGACCATTACCGCGCGCGGCTTCGATCACCAGATCGAGTATCTCGATCGCGCCCTGCACGCGCGCAGCCGGGGTCATGGTTTCAGCTCAGCGAGTCGGATAATTCGGCGCTTCGCGCGTGATCGACACATCGTGAACGTGGCTTTCGCGCAGCCCTGCATTGGTGATGCGGATAAACTGCGCCTTGGTGCGCAGATCTTCTATCGTGCGGCTGCCGGTATAGCCCATCGCCGCCTTGATCCCGCCGACCAGCTGATGAATCACATCCTTGGCCGGGCCCTTGAACGGCACCTGCCCTTCGATGCCTTCGGGCACCAGCTTCATCGAATCCTTGATATCCTGCTGGAAATACCGATCGGCACTGCCGCGCGCCATCGCGCCGACAGACCCCATGCCGCGATAGGATTTGTACGCCCGCCCCTGATAAAGGAACGTCTCGCCCGGCGCTTCTTCGGTTCCGGCCAGCATCGAGCCGACCATGATCGTCGATGCGCCGGCGGCAAGCGCCTTTGCGGCATCGCCCGATGTGCGCAGACCGCCATCGGCGATCACCGGGACGCCCGATTTGTCCGCTTCTTCCGATGCTTCCATCACGGCAGTAAGCTGCGGAACGCCAACCCCGGCAACAATCCGCGTGGTGCAGATCGATCCTGGTCCGATGCCAACCTTGATGCCATCGACCCCGGCATCGATCAGCGCTCTGGCCGCTTCGGCGGTGGCCACGTTTCCGGCGATGACCTGCGCGGCGTTGGACAGCTTTTTCACACGCTCAACCGCGCGGCTTACGTCCTTGTTATGGCCGTGTGCAGTGTCAATCACGATCACATCGCATTCGGCATCGAGCAACGCTTCGGTGCGCTCAAACCCGCTGTCGCCCACGGTTGTCGCCCCTGCAACGCGCAGCCTTCCGGCGCTATCCTTGGTGGCGGACGGGAACGTCACCGCCTTTTCGATATCCTTGACGGTGATCAGCCCGATACAATGAAACGCATCGTCAACCACCAGCAATTTTTCGATCCGGCGCTGGTGCAGCAGCCGTCGTGCCTCGTCGCCACTGGTGCCCAGCTTTACGGTGGCCAGATCGTCATGCGTCATCAGTTCGCGCACGGGCTGCTTGGGATTGTCGGCAAAGCGGACATCGCGGTTGGTCAGAATGCCAACCAGCTTGCCGCTGGGTTCGACAACAGGAATGCCGCTGATCTTGTGATTGGTCATCAACGCCTGCGCATCGCCCAGCGGCGCATCCGGCCCGATCGTTATCGGATTGACGACCATGCCGCTTTCAAAGCGCTTCACCGCCCGCACCGCGGCGCATTGCTGCTCAACCGTCAGATTGCGATGGAGCACGCCGATCCCGCCCATCTGCGCCATGACAATCGCCATGTCGGCCTCGGTCACGGTATCCATCGCGGAGGATACCACCGGGATGTTCAGCCGGATATCGCGGGTCAGCTGTGTGCCGGTATCGGCCTGCGTCGGCACGATATCGGATTCGCCGGGACGCAGAAGGACGTCGTCAAAAGTAAGTCCAAGGGAAATTTCCATGTGCGCCACCTGTCTGGATTCGTGGCGGCCCATGTAAACAAGAGGGAGCGGCGGGGCTAGACCCTGTCTGGTGAGAGTTTGATGGCAGGAGAGATTCCGCCCCGAATGCGGGGTTCGCACCCGCCGCGATCTTGCGCCACCGGCCCGAACCGGCCGCCACGCCTGCTATCGCGCGCTCTCTGGCACGCGCTTACTGGCCCGCCGGCACGTATTTCCCGGCATCGGCAAACCAGTTTGCCAGCGCGACGTGGAACTTCACGTCCTCAACCGCGCCGCCAAGTTCGATCTTGCGACCGAAATTGTCGCTCGGCCGATGATAGTGCGATTCGAAATAGCGGCGCATCCGGTCGATATCGCCATAAGCGCTTGTCACCATCACCGTGGGAATATCGTGCTGAAGCAGCGCCCAGCCATCCTGACGGCGCACATAGGTGTTGGCTTCGTCCGATTCGATAATGCGTCGGCCTTCCAAGGCCGCAACTTGCGCGATCGCATCGTCAAGCCCGGTCATCCCCCGACCGACGATGCCCAGCGGCGTGCCGCGCGGCGCAAGCGCGATACTATCAAGATTGAACGCGGCGACGACCTGGGTCAGCGGCAACGGCGGATTTTCCGCAAAACCATGCGCGCCCAGCAAACCGAACTCTTCAGCCGTGGTTGCCAGAAAATAGATGTCGCGATCGAAAACCCGCTTGCTGCGCAACAGCTGACGCGCGATCTCCGTCATCGCCGCGACGCCGCTGGCGTTGTCTATCGCGCCATTGCAGATCGCGTCCTCTGCGGTCTGTTCGCCACAGATTCCGAAATGATCCCAATGCGCGATGAACAGAACCGCGCCGGTCGCCGGCCGTCTGCCCGGAATCATGCCGATCAGATTGTGCGTGAGGATCGTGGTTTCACGCGTTGTCGCCTCCAGCGAAGCGGTGACCCCCAGCCGGCGCGGGGAAAAGTTCCGGCGCTTGGCCACACGCTCAAGCCCCTTGAGCGAATAGCGGGTGCCCCTGAGCAGCTGATCCATTCCGGCCCTGGTGATGAACCCCTCAAGATCCCCGCCCAGCGTATCGTCCGACAAGGCATAGCCCGTCCGTTCGCGCCGGGCTGAAACCTGCGCAAGCGTGCGATCGGCATCGAGCACGGTAAGCACGCCTGAAGCCCCCGCCGCCAGCAGCGCGGACTGGCGTTTGCTGTCATCAACGTCGCCATCAAGGATAACCGCGACCCGGCCCGCCAGTTCGGTCCGCCTGAGATCCAGACCCTCTCCATTGCCGACGAACAACAGCGGCGCATTGCGAATCAGACTGCGCTTGCCCGATGTCAGCATCAGGGTTTCGCTATCGGGCACGGAAACCCTGCGGCCCCTGCGCCTGAACTGCGCGGTGGATGTTGCCGGTTCGCGTGCAACCAGCGCAAGCGGCGCAAACCACTCATTGCCGGGATCGTTGGTGCCCGAAACAAGGCCCAGCTTGAACCATTGCCTCGCGAGATATTTAAGCGTTTTGGCCTCACCAGCCGTTCCGGGCTCGCGGCCTTCGTATTCATCGCTGGCCAGAACCTCGATGTGCTTGCGCATGCGCTTTTCAATGGCACGGTCTTGCCTGCGGCTTGCTTCGGCGATGGAAGGCGCAACAAGCGTCGCCACGCAAAGCAGCGAAATACAACGGAAAATAATGCTACGGCCCCTGTTCATGGGGCGATCCTATACACCACAAACGTAGCGGCAAGATGAACCGGCGCGTATTTTTCTCTACTGCGCCGTCCAGGCACCATCCACGGTGATATTCGAACCGGTGATGTTCGCGGCTTCATCGCGGCACAGGAAAACCGCCATCGCCCCGATATCGCCCGGCTGGACGAACTTTTTGGTCGGCTGGCGTTCCAGCATGACATTCTCGATAACGTCCTCGCGCGACATGTTGCGGGCAATCATCGTATCGGGAATCTGGTTTTCCACCAGCGGCGTCCAGACATAGGCCGGGCTGATGCAGTTGGCCGTGACATTGTCCGTCGCCAGTTCCAGCGCCAGCGTCTTGGTCAGCCCGGAAAGCCCGTGCTTTGCCGAAACATATGCGGATTTATAGGGCGATGCGGTCAGCGAGTGGGCGCTGGCGATGTTGATAATCCGCCCCCACCCCGCCGCTTTCATATGCGGCACCGCACGCCGCGCCGTATCGAAAGCGGCCGTCAGGTTAAGCGCGATGATCAGATCCCATTTTTCGACCGGAAATTCCTCAACCGGAGCAACATGCTGCATCCCGGCATTGTTGACGAGCACATCCACCTCGCCCGCCGCATCCATCAACGCTTCGACGCCGGCGCGGCTGGAAAGGTCCGCGCCAACATGCTGCGCGTCCATCTCCCTGCACAGCGCGGCGATTTCGTCTGCCTCGCCAAAGCCGGACAGCACGATCTGTGCGCCCTCGGCATGAAACGCGCGTGCTATCGCCAGGCCGATGCCCGATGTCGAACCGGTAACCAGCGCGCGCTTGCCCTCAAGGATCATTTCCGACTCCGTTGAAATCTGCTTTAGGGGGATGTGAAGTCCGTTCCTTGAAAGAGGTTGGCCCTTGTGGTCCAGTCTTTTTTAAGGGCGAACACAGTCTGGAAGGAAGCTTGCCATGCGGCTCAACAAATTCAACCCGGCAAATATCCGCGTGCGCAATCGCGGCAGTGGCGGCGGCGGGTTTCCGATGGGCGGTGGCGGCAAGATGGGCTGCGGCACGATCGTGATCGTGATCATCGCGGCGCTGGTGTTCGGCGTTGATCCGGGCCAGATGCTGGGCACGATCGGCAGCATGCAACAAGGCGCGCCAACGCAGCAATCGCAGACGACCGGGCAGAGCGCCGAAGAGATTTGCGGCACGAATCAGTATGCGCTTGAATCGTGCAACGCTCTGAGTTCGCTCAACGAAACCTGGGCGCCGCTGTTTGCACAAGCCAACATCGCGTTCGAACAGCCAACGCTGAATTTCTATCAGGGCGGGACCCGTTCGGGCTGCGGCGCGGCGCAAAGCGCGATGGGGCCATTCTATTGCCCTGCCGATCACGGCATTTACATCGACACCAGCTTTTACGACCAGATGGCCCGGCAGATGGGCGCGAAAGGCGATTTCGCGCGTTATTATGTGATGGCCCACGAATATGGTCATCACATCCAGAAGCTGACCGGGATGGCCGCTCAAGTGCGCAGCGCCCAGGCGCAGGACCAGCGCCGGGCAAATGATCTGCAAGTGCGCATGGAGCTTCAGGCCGATTGCTATGCCGGCGTATGGGCAGGCAGAAACCGCAACCTGATCGAACGCGGCGATATTGAGGAAGGCTTGCGCGCGGCCAGCGCGATCGGCGACGATACGTTGCAGAAACGCGCCGGACAGAGACCAAATCCCGAAAGCTTCACACACGGTTCAAGTGCGCAGCGTATGGAGTGGTTGCGCCGCGGCCTTGAAACCGGGAACGATGAGGCCTGTGACACGTTTGCTAATTTGCGCGGATAGTTCCGGTCTGCCTCTCGCGCGGGGCCTGTTCGACGCATGGAGGTTATTATGGCACGATTTTTTCTGGTTGCGGCCGCTGCTCTGGCAGCAAGCTGCGGTCCGGCGCTGGCCAAGCAGGATCAGCCAATGGGCGAAAATGATCCTGATGCCGTCGATGTTGCAAAAACGCCAGTCACCGATCTCAATATCGATAAGCAGGAGATCCCAAAGTCGCTGATAGAGGCCACACAGCGCCCGTACGACCTTAAAGGACTAAGCCGTTGCGCTCCGTTGATCAACGCGGTGGAGGAACTTGACGCGGCGCTGGGCCCCGATCTCGATCTGCCGCAGGAAACGCGCGACCGGATCAGCGCCGGACGCCTTGGTAAAACCGTAGTCGGATCGCTCATCCCGTTTCGCGGTCTGATCCGCGAAGTTTCCGGCGCCAACGAACATGAACGCAAGGTTCGCGCCGCTATACAGGCGGGGATGGCGCGGCGCGGTTTCTTGAAAGGCATTGGCCAATCGCGCGGCTGCCGCTATCCCGGTCGCCCGGCAACGCGTGAGAATGTCGCTGAATGGATGGCGCAACAACAGGCCGAAGCAAAAAGCGAAGCAGCCAGCAAAAAACCCGCGAAAAAGACGTCCAAACGCGCGAAAGACTCAGGCGGAACGCAATTTACATCGAAGCCGGTCGTGCAGAAGACGGACTGACCGTGGAGCGCACCGATCCGCGCACATATTGCCAAAGCCCGGTAATGCCCGCTAGGCGGCTGGCATGCGCCTCAACGATTGCCACAACATTGATGATTTCCGCCTGCTGGCCAAGCAACGCTTGCCGTGGCCGGTATTTGATTATATCGACGGCGCAGCTGACGATGAGCTGACCAAAAACCGCAATACCGCCGCGTTTGCCGACGCCGACCTTGTGCCCGATGTGCTGGCAGGCGTTGCCGAAATTGACACCTCGGTGACTGTTCTGGGCCGCAAAAGCGCGCTGCCGCTGATCCTCTCGCCCACGGCCCTGCAACGCGTTTTTCACTGGCAGGGCGAGCGCGCCGTCGCCCGCGCCGCGCAAAAGTTCGGGCTGTGGTTCGGCATTTCCAGTCTGGCCACGGTGAGCATCGAAGAAATCGCCGCGCTGACTTCAGGGCCGAAAATGTTCCAGCTCTATGTTCACAAGGACAAGGGGCTGAACCGTTCGATGATCGAGCGCTGTCAGGAAGCGCAATTCGATTGCATGACGCTGACCGTCGATACCATCGTATCGGGCAAGCGCGAACGCTGCGCGCGCAGCGGGTTCACATCGCCCCCCCGCTTCACGCCGTCGTCCGCGCTGTCATACGCGATCAAGCCGCGCTGGGCGCTGGACTATCTGCTGCGTGAGAAATTCGCGCTGCCCAATCTTGACAGCCACGTGGACGAAGGCACCGGCGAAGCGGTTTCAATCGCCGGGTATTTCAACACCATGCTCGATCAGTCGATGACATGGGACACTGCTGCGCAAATCAAAAGCGACTGGGGCGGCACGTTCTGCCTCAAAGGCGTGATGAGTGTCGCCGATGCGCGCCGCGCGGTTGAAATCGGGGCGGACGCGATCATGATATCAAACCACGGCGGTCGCCAGCTTGATGGCAGCCGCGCGCCTTTCGATCAGCTTGCCGAAATTGTCGATGCCGTAGGCGGCGAGATCGAAATCATCTGCGACGGCGGCGTGCGCCGGGGCACTCATGCGCTGAAAGCGCTGGCAACCGGCGCAACCTGCGCAAGCGGCGGGCGGCTATACCTTTATGCGCTTGCCGCTGCCGGACAGGCCGGGGTGGAGCGCGCCCTCACTTTGTTGCAGGACGAAATCGAACGCGGGATGCGACTGATGGGCGTGACCAGTGTCGATCAGCTCAACCGCGAACGTCTGCGCGCCCGCTGATCGCGCCAAAATCGCGCCGGTTACACCTTCGGCAAATCCCGGCTGCCAACATTGCTCCAGTCAATCTTGCGCGTGGCATACATCACCCCGGCCAATGCGACGAACAGCAACACCGACCCGATCAGCAGCGACCATGCCTCAAGATTGAGCAGCACGAACAGCAGCGCATAAAGCCCGATCAGCAAAGCACCGATAAAGCGCGCCCTTCCCCAGCTTCCCAGCACCGCTGAACTGTATGCCGTCAGCAGCCCGATAATCGCCGCGCTGGCGACGAGATAGGCGGCGGTAAACCCGATCACTTCGGCAAAGGCCAGAAGCAGCACGAAGAACAGCACCAGCCCCGCCCCGGTGAGCAGATATTCCGCAGCCGCGACCCGCGCACCGCCAACGATATCGAACAGCAGGAATGCCAGGAACGTGAAGCCGATGAACAGAAATCCGTATTTCACCGCCCGATCGACTTTCGAATAAAGATCGACCGGTTCGACCAGGCCAACCGTGATCGCCGCCGCCTGACCACTGCCCTGCCCGCCATTTGCGCGCATCGCAGGATAACTGTGCCCACCATGATCAATGGCAGGCGGCCCCAGATCCTGCATCGCAACCGGCGGCTGGCCGAGCGCCAGTTTGTCCACGGTATAGCGCGCGGAAAAACCATCTTCCGAAATCTCACGCGTTTCAGGCAGGAAATCGCCGGAAAAGCTGGGGCTTGGCCAGCTTGACGTTACGTTCCAACGGGTCTGTCCGCCACGCGGAACGATGCTGAGCGAACGGCTTCCGCGAAGGCCGAAGCTATATTCCACATCCAGCGATTCAGCGCCGGTCCATGGCAGAAACGCGAAGAATCCCTGCCCGCCTGTCGCCCCCGGCCCCTTGCCCGGTTGCACCGACAATGCATCGCCATTGGCTATGATCCTGCCGCCCTTCGTCAGTCCGCGCGCATCCGAAGCGCCCATCCGCATTTCCGCACGCTCCCAGATCAGCCGTTCACGCGTGACGCCAAATCGCGGCAGATCATCGGGCAGCGCGAACACCGCCTTGCCGGAAACATCGGCTTCGAAAATCACGCTTGAGTAGATCGACTTGCGCCGTTCCTGCGGCTTTACTGCGGTCGAAACACTGTTCGAGACCGGCGAGATGAACAGATTGCGTTCAACTTCGACCGTGCGGGAAACCGTTTTCCCGTTGACCGTCTCATTCTGCACTTCGGTGGTTTTGTAGGGAACAACGATAACCGGCCCGGCGATAATCTGCGCGCCGCCCCAGCCCGCGTTTATGGATTGCTGCGCGGTTTGTGACTGATCCTTGCGATCATAAACCAGCGCGTAAACGAGGAGCAGCGGGATCAAGAGGGCAAACCCGATCAGCGACGCCAACAACAGCTTTATCCCCGGAGAGCGTTCCTTGCGCACATCTTCGGACATTGTCACTCCCCCGGATCATCACGGCACGCAGACACTTTCCGATGCCTGCCGCTGCTGCAACAGTTAGATGATCCAGTAGAGCGCCGCCAACAAAATCATCAACTGCAGCCCAAGACCGCAGACAACAAACAACCGCGTCTTCTGATTTTGCCGGACAAGCTCTGCCTGAAGGAACGAGAATGACGAGATCAGCTCTTCTCTGGTCGGCAGTTGCTCAAGGCGTTCCGCAACCTCTTCCAGCGATACCTGTGGTTCGCCGTCCTCGTCGTCGCCCGGTTCATCGGCATCGGTGTCGGAACGCATGAATTTGCCATAGACGTCCGATGCCAGACGTCCGGCAAATTCCTGAACCTTCGGGTTCATCGCAACCTGACCCAAGCCAGCAATCAATGCCGGTGGGATCGCCACCTAGTAAACCCGGGCTTTCGGCTCGATGTAGCTGACATCGTCGGTAAGCGTGAATTCGTGCACCGGGCGATAATCAATCTTCACATCGCCGCCATTGCCGCCCCAGCCTTCAAACCAGGTCGCGGTGTGCTTCATCCATTCGGCATCGTTGCGATCGGGGAAATCCTCGTGCGCGTGGGCGCCGCGGCTTTCCTTGCGGTTATGCGCGCTGTGCAGTGTGACGGATGCCTGACTGATCAGGTTGTCCAGTTCCATCGTTTCAACCAGATCGGAATTCCAGATCAGGCCTTTGTCGGAAACGTGAAGATCCTGCATCCGCTCATACGTCTTGGCGAGCTTGGCTTTGCCTTCGGCCATCAGTTCATCGGTGCGGAACACGGCGGCATGGGCCTGCATCGTGCGCTGCATCTCAAGCCGCACTTCGGCCGTTGGCGATCCGCCATTGGCATTGCGGAAGTGATCGAGACGCGAGAGCGCCAGATCGGCCGAATCCTTGGGCAGTTCATCCTGCGCGGTGCCCGGCTGGATCAGTTCTTTCAGCCGGTGTCCGGTCGCGCGGCCAAACACCACCAGATCGATCAGCGAGTTCGATCCAAGCCGGTTCGCGCCATGCACCGAAACGCACGCCGCTTCGCCCACGGCAAACAGGCCCGGAACCACGGTTTCAGGATCGCCATCCGCGCCGATCGTCATCACTTCGCCGTGATAGTTCGTGGGGATGCCGCCCATGTTATAGTGCACCGTCGGGCAGACAGGCAGCGGCTGGCGCGTCAGATCGACACCGGCAAAAATCTTGCCGCTTTCGGTAATGCCGGGCAGACGCTCTGCCAGCACTTTGGGATCGATGTGATCGAGGTGCAGATAGATGTGGTCCTTATCCGGGCCAACCCCGCGCCCTTCGCGCATTTCCAGCGCCATTGAGCGTGAAACGACGTCGCGACTGGCGAGATCCTTGGCGGACGGGGCATAGCGCTCCATAAACCGCTCACCCTCGGAATTGGTCAGGTATCCGCCTTCGCCGCGCGCGCCTTCGGTAATCAGCACGCCCGCGCCGTAAATCCCGGTGGGATGGAACTGGACGAATTCCATGTCCTGCAAGGGCAGACCCGCGCGCAGCACCATGCCGCCGCCATCGCCGGTGCACGTGTGCGCCGATGTTGCGGTGAAATAGCTGCGGCCATAGCCGCCGGTCGCCAGCACCACGGCCTTTGAGCGGAAACGGTGGATCGTGCCATCGTCCATGCACAGCGCAATCACGCCAACGCACTTGCCGTCTTTCATGATCAGATCGATGGCGAAATATTCGATGAAGAAGTCCGCCGCGTATTTCAGACTCTGCTGATACAGCGCGTGGAGCATCGCATGGCCGGTCCGGTCAGCGGCGGCGCATGTGCGTTGCACTGGCGGGCCTTCACCCATGTTCTGCATGTGGCCGCCAAACGGGCGCTGATAGATCGTGCCGTCTTCGTTGCGGCTGAACGGCACACCGGCGTGCTCAAGCTCGTAAACCGCAGCTGGCGCTTCGCGCACCATATATTCGATCGCATCCTGATCGCCCAGCCAGTCAGACCCCTTGACGGTGTCATACATGTGCCAGGTCCAGTGATCGGGCGTGTTGTTCTGCAACGATGCGGCAATGCCGCCCTGCGCCGCCACAGTGTGTGAGCGAGTTGGGAAAACCTTGGTGATACAGGCGGTTTTCAGGCCCGCTTCGGCGCTGCCCATCGTGGCGCGCAGGCCCGATCCGCCGGCACCGACAACAACGGTATCGTAAATGTGATCGATGATCTTGTAGGCTGGCTGGGTGCTTGATTCAGTGGCCATCTTAAGCGCCTCCCAGCGCGAGGCGAATAACGCAGAACAGGCCAAATGCAGCCCCTGCGAATGCAACAAGGTTAAGCGCGATAAGCGCGGCGACGCGGTTTGCGCCGTGAACATAGTCTTCGATCATCACCTGCATGCCAAGCCGGGCATGCCAGAACGAACTGATGATAAGCAGCGCCATCGCCGTTGCCGGGATCGGCCGCGCGATCCACTCAACAACAGTCTGATAGCCAAGGTTGGGCAGCAACAGAAGCGATGCGCCAAGCCAGATCAGCAGCAGCAGGTTGCCGACCGCCGTAAACCGCTGGACAAGCCAGTGATGCGTTCCATGTCCGGCAGAGCCAAGGCCGCGTACCCGGCCGATTGAGGTTCCGTTACCCATGTCTAGACCTTGTCCTTAATTAAGCAGCAGCGCCCAGAAGGCAGCAGTCAGTGCAATGGCGATAAGCGGGCTTAGGATCGACCATGTCCGGTTGATACCCAGCTCATAGCCCGCGCCGATATCCAGCACGAAGTGCCGCAAGCCCGATGTCATGTGCGTGAATGCGGCCCAGGTGATGCCGATCAGCACCACCATCCCATACCAGGAAGACGCATGCCCGCTGAACGTGGCATAGGCTTCCGGCCCGCTCGCCAGCGCGCCCAGCCACCAGACCAGCAATGCCAGCCCGACCAGCGCCAGCCCGTTTCCGGTTACGCGGTGAAGGATAGAGACGAACATATGCGCGCCCCATTTCCATATCTGCAAATGCGGCGAGAGTGGACGATTGGCGGTGCCGGTTTGAGCCATGCTTCGAATCCCCAGTGGCGCGACAGCCCCTTCGCTGCCATTTCGTGCCCTTCCCTTAGCCAAAAGCCCGCGCGGCGCAAGTCAGACGGCGGCTCATCGCATATATTGCCCCTTTCCGGTTGCCGCTTCACCGGGCTGCGGCCTATGCTTTTGCCATGAGCCAGACCTGGAAAATTTCCATCTTTGCAAACCGCGAACCCATCGAGTGCGCTCTTGCCGCGCATGAGACTGTTCTGGACTGGGACAGTGAGATCGTCATCGCCGGCGCGGAAATAGCGGCGGACCGGCCCGATGCATGGGTTCTTGAGGCATGGCTGCCGCGAAAACCGCGCAAGGCCGATAAAAACGCGATAACCGCGCTGTTTGGCGATAATCCGCCTCAGGACATGCAGATCGAAAAACTGCCCGAAACAGACTGGGTAACGCAAAGCCAGCAAGGGCTTGAACCGATCCGCGCTGGCCGGTTTCATATCCGAACGCCCGATCACGCGGCGGTAAGCGACCCGGGCATCGTCGATTTCGTGATTCCCGCCAGTCAGGCTTTCGGGACCGGCCACCATGAAACCACAGCCGGGTGCCTTGCCATGCTCGATCGCATGAAGCGGCATGGAACAATCGTACGCAATTGCGCCGACATCGGCACCGGAACCGGCGTTCTTGCGTTCGCGGCCCTGCGCCTGTGGCCGCGTGCCATCCTGACAGCATCCGATGTCGATCCAATCTGCGCGGCTGTCACCATGGACAATGCCGTTGCCAACACAATTCCGCTAGGCGCGCGCGGCGGAGAACTGACGATCACCATCGCCAACGGCATGGCGCACCCGCTGATCGACGCGCGCGGCCCCTATGATCTGGTAATCGCCAATATCCTGGCCGGGCCGCTGATCGCGCTCGCGCCCGATTTCGCCCGCGCTCTGGTGCCGGGCGGCAGCCTGCTTCTGGCCGGATTGATCAGCTCACAGGAAACCGAAGTGCGCCGCGCCTGCCGCCGCTCTGGCCTGCGCCTTGCCGCGCGCATCACCAGAGGCGACTGGTCGATCCTGTGGCTGCGCAAACGCATTTCCGCCACTCCGCGCCGCGCCCGCAGTCACGCCCGCGCCGCAAACCGTCCGGCGATGCCCGTCGGCACCGGGGAGTGGTGAAACCGGTTTAGCTGTCGGTCGGCTCTGCCACACCTGCATCGGCCACGATCTGCGCCCATGCGGCTTCGTCAATCACCTCGATACCAAGCTCTGCCGCCTTCTTGAGCTTCGAACCCGCCCCCGGTCCGGCGACGATCAGATCGGTTTTTGCCGAAACCGAGCCGGCCGCCTTGGCGCCCAGCCGTTCGGCCTGTGCCTTGGCTTCGTCGCGACTCATCGTTTCAAGCTTTCCTGTGAACACCACGGTCTTGCCCGCAACGGCGCTGTCCTGCGTTTCAACGATATAGTCGGGCGGCGAAACCTGGCCGAGCATATCCTGCCACACATCGCGATTGTGCGGCTCATGGAAGAAGTCGGCCAGCGCGTGCCCCACTGCCGGGCCGATACCATCGGTGCGAACCTCGAAAATGCGCTTCACCGCCTCGGCCATGCGCGCATTGAACGGGCTTTCCTTTTCATCGGGCCCGCGCGGGTTTTCATCGCGATATGCGGCAAATTCGGCTGCCTTTTCGGGCAGCGCGCGAATATCGCGCAGGCCTTTCATCAGATCGCGCGCGGTCACCGCGCCGACATGCCGGATACCCAGCCCGAACAGCAGCCGCGCGGCATCGGGCGCTCGCTTGTTATCCACGGCTGTCAACAGGTTATCCACAGACTTGTCCTGCCACCCTTCAAGCGCCAGAATTGCCTCGCGCCGATCCCTTAGCCGGAAGATATCCGCAGGGCTTTCCAGCCAGCCGCGCGCGAAGAAATCGGTTATCGTTTTTTCACCAAGCCCTTCGATATCAAGTGCGCCACGGCTGACAAAATGCTGTAATCGCTCAATTCTTTGAGCCGGGCAGATCAGGCCGCCGGTGCAGCGCACATCGACTTCGCCATCTTCGGCCACGGCTTCGCTGTCACATTCGGGACAATGATCGGGAAATGCGAACGCGGGCCGATCGGCATCGCGGGTAAGGTTCTCCACAACCTGTGGAATAACATCGCCCGCGCGCTGAATGACCACGCGATCACCGGGGCGGACCCCCAGCCGTGCAATCTCATCGCGGTTGTGCAGCGTGACATTGGTGACCGTCACACCGCCAACCAGAACCGGTGCAAGCCGGCCCACCGGCGTCAGCTTGCCGGTGCGGCCCACCTGAATATCAATCGCCTCGATTTCGGTTTCGGCCCGCTCAGCCGGAAACTTGCGCGCAATCGCCCAGCGCGGCGCCTTGGCGACGAAGCCCAGCCGTTTCTGCCAGTCCAGCCGATCGACTTTATAGACCACGCCATCGATATCGTAATCCATGCGCGGGCGCATATCGGCAAGCTCGCGATAGTGGGCGACCATCTCTTCAAGGTTCACGCAGCGCATCAACGCGGGCGACACCGGCACACCCCATTCAAGGATCTGCTGCATCATGCCAAACTGGGTTTCGGCCGGAACCTCGCTTGCAGCGCCCCAGCCATGGGCCAGAAACCGCAGCGGACGGCTTGCAGTCACCTCAGCGTCTTTCTGGCGCAGCGATCCGGCAGCGGCATTGCGCGGATTGGCAAACTGGCGGACTTTTTCCGGCTCGAACGGGGCGTCCTTGGCTTGCGCGCCGGCGCGGGCTTCATCCATCAACCGCTGGTTCAATGCGGCGAATGCATCCTTCTCCATGAACACTTCGCCGCGTATTTCAAACACATCGGGGATCGCCGCGCCCACGCCATCGCGGCGCAGCTCCTGCGGGATACCGGCAACATGCAGGACATTGGGCGTCACATCCTCGCCCACTTGCCCGTCGCCCCGCGTTGCCGCGCGCACCAGTTTGCCATGTTCATAACGCAGTGAGCATGACAGGCCGTCAATCTTGTCTTCCGCCGTCATTTCGATCGGCTCATCATCGTCCAGCGCCAGAAACCTTCGTACCCGCGCGACAAATTCGGCCAGTTCCTCGTCGCTGAATGCATTGTCGAGGCTCATCATCCGAACTTCGTGCGCCACTTTGGACAGTGGCGATGCCGCAATCTCATGCCCGATTTTGCGGCTGGGCGAATCCTCGCGAATCAAATGCGGGAATGCGGCTTCCAGTTCGGCATTGCGGCGCACCAGCGCATCGTATTCCGGGTCGGAAATTTCCGGCGAATCCTCCGCGTGATAAAGCTTGTCATGCCGCGCGATCACCCGCGCCAGCCGCATCAGTTCATTGGCCGCATCAGCCTCGGAGATATCGGTGCTCACGCGCCCTCCAGCAGGCGATCCGCCTGCGCACGGGCTTCATCGGTCACTTCCGCGCCAGACAGCATGCGCGCGATTTCTTCCTTGCGGGCGCTGGCATCCATCAGCGTGACCGAAGTTCTGGTGACAGTGCCCTCGCTGGATTTGGCGATCATGTAATGCGTGTGGCCGCGCGCGGCGACTTGCGGGCTGTGGGTTACGGCAAGGAGCTGGCCTTCGCCCCTTGCGCCGCCCGGTCCGTCGCCCGTTCCGCCACCATTGCCACCGGCCAACCGGGCAAGACGCTCGCCAATCGCGGATGCAACCGCGCCGCCGACCCCGCGATCAATCTCGTCGAAGATAATCGCCGCCGCGCCGCCTTGCTCGGCCAGCGCGACTTTCACGGCAAGGATAAAGCGCGACAGTTCACCCCCGGAAGCGATTTTGGCAAGCGGCGCAAAATCCGCGCCGGGGTTTGTCGCAATAACGAACTCCACCGCGTCCATCCCGCCCGCGCCCCAGCGTTCTTCGGGCAGCTGCGCGACATCGGTGCGAAAACGCGCGGCATCCAGCTTGAGCGGCGCCAGTTCGTTCGCCACCGCCTTATCAAGCCTTTCCGCAGCTGCGCGACGCTTTGCATGCGCCTTTTCGGCTTTGGCCCGGTAAATATCCGCAGCCTCATCTGCGGCCTTTTCCAGCGCGGCGAGCTGCTGGGTGCCGCTGTCTATCGCATCGAGCGCGCCGCGCATCTCGATCATTTTTGCAGGCAACTGATCGACGGTGCAATTATGCTTGCGTGCCGCAGCGCGCAGATCGAACAGGCGCATTTCGATCCGGTCCAGCTCCATCGGATCGTGGCTCAGCGCATCGGCGGCGCGGTCCAGCTTGTCTTCGGCCTCGCTCGCTTCGATCACGGCACGGTCAAGCGCGGCCAGCGCATCGCCCAGCAATTCGTGTTCTGCGGCAATGCGATCAAGCCGCCGCGCGGCGCTGCGCAAGCTTGCCAGAGCCGAGTCCGATCCGGTCCACAGGCGGCGCAGTTCTTTCAGGTCGTCGGAAAGCCGCTCTCCCTTCTGCATTGTCGCGCGGGCCAGAGCGAGCTCTTCCTCCTCGCCCTCACCCGGTTCAAGCGCGGACAATTCGGCCAGGTGCGCCAGCAGCAAATCCTGTTCGGCCGAGGCATCGCTGATTTGCGTGCGCGCAGCGTCCAGCGCATCGCGCGCGGTCTGCCATTGCGACCATGCCGCCGCCAGACCTTGCGTATCAATCTCACCAAAACGATCGAGCAACAGCCGGTGCCCGCGCGCATTGACCAGCCCGCGATCATCGTGCTGGCCATGAATTTCCACCAGCGTGCCAGCCATTTCGCGCAACAGCGCCACGCCAGCGGGCTGATCGTTGACGAATGCCTTGCTGCCGCCATCGGCCTTAAGCTGGCGCCGCAGCATCAGCGGTTCGCCCGGCTCTATCTCAATATCCGCTTCATCAAGCACCGCGCCAAGTGCTTCGGGTAGCTGCGAAAACTCAAACGTCGCGGTTACGCTGGCCTTGTCTGCGCCGGCGCGGACCAGTCCGCTGTCAGCCCGGTTTCCCAGCACCAGCCCCAATGCATCGAGCAGGATCGATTTGCCCGCGCCCGTCTCTCCCGTGAGCACACCCAGCCCGCCGGAAAAATCAAGGTCCAGCGATTCGATCAAAACAATGTTGCGGATGGATAGACGCGTGAGCATTGCCGCTCTTGTCTAGCCCATCGGACAGGCGCTTTACCAGTGCCTTCGCGGCCCTTCAGCCGCACGCGATATCAGAATATCAGTCCCGGCGCGTTAAACCACGCGACAATGAGAATCAGGGCGATCGCGGCAAGCTCTGGATAGTGCGATTCGTCTTCGCCGCGCGTCTCTGCAACGCGCAGGAATCGCCGCCGTTCGTGTTTCATATGCACCGCTCCGCACCGCGACGAACAGCCAGCGTCCGCCTGCAGACACATGTGCAGCGCCATTTGTCCGCGTCGAGCCGGAACATCGCGGTGTCTGAAAGCGGGACCGGAAGCCCGCCGAACCTTAACGCCCGATCAGCTTGCGCTGACTTGCGGAGCGTTCTCGTTCATCAGGTCGTATGCGCGATCATACCATTCGCTTGTCGGGTAATTTGCCCCCAGCACAGCCGCGGCCTTCTTCGCTTCAGCCGGAATGCCAAGCGAGAGATAGCTTTCGACCAGACGATACAGCGCTTCGGGCGTATGGCTGGTGGTATCGTATGAATCGACGACATTGCGAAAACGCATCGTCGCGGCCAGCCACTTACCGCTGCGTTGATAGAAACGGCCGATGGTCATTTCCTTACCCGCCAGATGATCGTTCACCAGATCGATCTTGAGACCGGCATCCTTGGCATAGCGCGTGCCGGGATAGCGGCGAACGACTTCGGTCAGTGCCTGCTTCGCCTGTTCGGTAACCTTCTGATCGCGGCTGACATCGCTGATCTGTTCATAATAGCACAGCGCGACAAGGTAATACGCGTAACCCGCATCCTTGTTGCCGGGGTGGATCGACAGGAAACGCTGCGCCGACTGGATCGATTTGGTGTAATCGCGCGCCACATAATAGCTGAACGCGCTCATCAACTGGGCACGGCGGGCCCAGGGCGAATAGGGATGCTGGCGCTCAACCTCATCGAACAGCGCGGCTGCCTGACGCGTATCGCCCCGGTCAAGCCGGGCCTTTGCGGCCATGTAGAGCGTATCGACATCGCGCGCGACATAGGCGGTATCTTTGGTTCCGCCGCCGCTGCCTGCACAGCCGGACGTCAGGACGAGTGCGCCGGTCGCGGCAGCAACAATAGCGAGCTTGATGGGCGAGCGTTGTGACATGGACCGGACCTATAGCCAGCGCGCGGCTGAACGCCAAGTGAAGTTGCACACAGGCGCGACGCGCACCCGGATGCTTATTCCTCACCCATGCGCAGCGCGGCGATAAATGCTTCCTGCGGAATGCTGACATTGCCATATTCGCGCATCTTGGCCTTGCCCTTCTTCTGCTTTTCCAGAAGCTTCTTCTTGCGCGTGATATCGCCGCCATAGCATTTCGCGGTCACATCCTTGCGCAGCGCGCTGATCGTTTCGCGAGCGATCACCTTGCCGCCAATGGCCGCCTGAATCGGTATCTTGAACATGTGGCGCGGAATAAGATCCTTCAGACGCTCGCAAAGTTGCCGCCCGCGCGGCTCTGACTGAGCCCGGTTGACAATCATCGACAACGCATCGACCGGCTCCGCGTTCACCAGGATGTTCATTTTCACCAGATCGCCCGGTCGCAGTCCGATCTGCTCATAATCGAAGCTGGCATAGCCGCGCGATATGGATTTCAGCCGGTCATAGAAATCGAACACGACTTCGTTGAGCGGCAGTTCATAAACCACCTGCGCCCGCCCGCCGACATAAGTCAGATCGCGCTGAACCCCGCGCCGATCCTGACACAGCTTGAGAATACCGCCGAGATATTCATCGGGCGTATAGATCGTCGCCTTGATCCAGGGTTCTTCCATTTCCGCGATCTGCGTAACCTCGGGCATGTCGGCCGGGTTGTGCAGTTCCTGCGTTGAACCATCGGTCATCGTCAGCCGGTAAACCACCGAGGGCGCAGTGGTAATGAGATCGAGATCGTATTCGCGGCTGAGGCGTTCCTGAATGATTTCAAGGTGCAGCAGCCCCAGAAACCCGCAACGAAAGCCAAAACCCAGCGCGGCGCTGGTTTCCATCTCGAAACTGAAGGATGCATCGTTCAGTCGCAGCCGCGCAATCGATTCGCGCAGTTTCTCGAAATCGGCGGCATCGGTGGGAAACAGCCCGCAGAACACCACCGGCTGGACTTCCTGATACCCGGCCAGCGGTTCGCTTGCCCCGCCTTTCACGGTGGTGATCGTATCGCCGACCTTGGCCTGTTCAACCTCCTTGATCTGCGCGGTGATAAAACCGATTTCGCCGGGACCAAGCTCATCAAGCTGTTCGATCTTGGGGCGCATGCAGCCCACCCGATCGACCTGATGTTGCGTGCCGCCCTGCATGAACCTGACGTTCAGCCCCTTGGTGATGACTCCGTCGATCACGCGCACAAGAATCACCACGCCCAGATAAGGGTCGTACCAGCTGTCCACCAGCATCGCTTTCAGCGGCTTGTCACGCTCTCCGCCGGGCGCCGGTATCTTGGTGACAATCGCTTCGAGCACATCTTCAATGCCGATGCCCGATTTTGCCGATGCGAGCACCGCCTCCGAAGCATCGATACCGATAATGTCCTCAATTTCGGCACGGACTTTTTCCGGCTCTGCGGCGGGCAGATCGATCTTGTTGATCACCGGGACGATTTCGTGATCGTGCTCGATCGACTGATAGACATTGGCCAGCGTCTGCGCTTCCACGCCCTGCGCGGCATCGACAACCAGCAGCGCGCCTTCGCAGGCGGCCAGCGAGCGGGACACTTCATAGGCAAAATCGACATGCCCCGGCGTGTCCATCAGGTTCAGCTCATAGGTTTCGCCATCTTTCGCCGTATAGTTCAGGCGCACGGTCTGCGCCTTGATGGTGATGCCGCGCTCGCGCTCGATATCCATGTTATCGAGAACCTGCTCGCTCATCTCACGTTGCGTAAGCCCGCCGGTAAACTGGATCAGCCGGTCGGCCAGCGTGGATTTGCCGTGATCGATGTGCGCGATGATGCTGAAATTACGGATCTGCGAAAGTTCTGTCATGCGCCGCCCTTAGCGCCGCGTGAGAGGCCTGTCAGCACACGTTTACAAGCCCGGGTCGCCGGATGGTTTGCGTCAGCCGTGATGTGAAACCATTTTGCGGGCAGCAACGGTCGATGCCGCAGTCCCTTCTTCGGGTGAAACCTCAGCCCGAAACCTCAACTTGCGCAAATTTGGGCTGGTTGAACTGTGCATCCTTGTTCGCCACAAGATCAAGCGGATAGCTTCCGGCGGGCAGTGCGCCAAGCGGCATTCCCGCCGCCGCAAGCGCATATGGCGAGACGCGGTTGCGGGTCACAAGACCGCCCGCACCATCGTCAACCAGCGGCAGTTCGAACTCCAGCCCCTGCTGTGACTCCGATGAGCGCTGGACCGAAGCCACCGCAAGCTGGCCGTTGCCGAAATCGACCACGAACTGCGTGCCCACCGGCACACTGAGCAGCCCTTCGACAAGACAGCCCGACCGCGACAGATTGCGCAGCCGCACTTCATAGCGGTAATCTTCATGAATCAGCCCGACCTTGCGCAACACGGACATACGATCATCGCGGAAACGCTGCGGGCCGCTGGGCTCGATGATCCAGGCTCCGCAAGACATGTTCTCAATCACTTCTTCAAGCGATTCGGCATAAGAAAACAATCCGCCCTGCGCGCAGCGCACTTTCAGGTTTCGCAGCGAATCCAGTTCTCTATGGGTTTCAACGCCTACACCGGCGGTTTCCATGTTCAGAGAATCGGCAACGCTTACGATCGCGTCCACTATCGGATCGGTGCCATCCTCGTTCTCGCTCAAACGCTTCACAAACGATTCGCTGATCTTGATCTTGTCAAACGGCGCGTCGGACAATCGGGCCAGAGCGGAATACCCGGTGCCGAACTCATCCAGCACCAGCCGCACGCCCAGCATCTTGAGCGAGGTAAACTGCTTTTCGACAAACGCGTCATGGCTGGAGAAGATTGCTTCGGGCAGTTCGATCTCAAGCCGTTTGGGATCCAATTCGGATTTCGCAAGCGCCTGCGTGACCACCGTTGGGAAGTTCGCGTTGCCAAATTGTGTCGCCGTGACAGGAACCGCTACTTTTACGCCGCCCGGCCATTGCACTGCATCTTCGCAGGCCTGTCGCAACATCCATTCGTTCAGCGAATCGATCAGATTGCTCTCATAGGCAATCGGCATGAATGTGCTGGGCAGAACATCGCCCCATTCCGGGTGATCCCAGCGCAACGCCGACTGCAGGCAGACGACCTGATTTCCGGCATCGACGATCGGCTGATAGACCAAACGCATCTGCCCGTGCTGACCCGCGGTGCGAAGATCCTCAAGCAGTTCGCGGCGCCGTTCCGCTTCCATCAGCAGATCTGCCGAATAGAACCGGAACCGTCCCCGTCCGCCACCTTTTGCCGCGTAGAGTGCAAGATCGGCACTGCGGACAATCGCTTCGAGATCGATACCGTCAAACGGTGCGATAGCGATCCCGACCGATCCGCCGATCAGACAACGCCCTTCCTCAAGCGAGAACGGCTGCGCCAGCACCTCAATCACTTTCTTCGCGATTTCGCCCAGTTCGCCACGATCTTCCATATCGGGCAGAATGACCTGAAATTCATCGCCGCCAAGACGCCCGATGTCGCAGGTGGCGGGAATGACCGACCGCAGACGCTCGGCGACCTGCTTCAACAGAGCATCGCCAGCGGGATGCCCCATCGTGTCGTTCACCTGCTTGAACCGGTCCAGATCGAGCATCATCAGCGCACAATTGCGCTTAGCCGATGCATAGGCATTGAGTGTCAGTTCAAGTTTGTTCGTGATCTTGTGACGGTTCAACAGGCCCGTCAGCGAATCGAACTCCGCAAGTCGCGATGCATCGCGTTTGCGGGCAAAGCTGTCGGTCACGTCAACGCCATTTCCGCGGAAACCAAGAAACTTGCCACCCGCCCCGACCTGGGGCCTTCCCGTGACCGAAAGCCAGACATCGGCTTGCGTGCCTGCCGGACGAACAACGAGTTCCGAAAACGATTTGCGTGAATTGAAAATCAGCGGAAGCGTTCGCTCACTGCACTTCTCGGAGCTGCGCTCAATCTCGAACAGCGATTTGAAATCCTCGCCCAGCAGGGCGTCGGCAGACGTGCCCAGCCTTTCGGCAACGGTCTGCGAGATGTAGGTAATTCGCCCGTCGGCATCGGTAGACCAGAACCAGCCCTGGCCGCTTTCCTCAAAATCATGGAATAGGCTGAGCGCTTCGTGCGACTCGCCGGCCGAAAGCGCGCGCCCTTCACCACCCGCTGTCAGCAGGCTGCGAATTCGCCCAAGTCCGGTTTTCTCCAGTCTAGCCAACAATGATTCCAGTAGGTTATATTTGCTTCATGTCCGGCTCAAGGAACCATACGCTGAGATGGTTTACGAACCGCTAAGGATTGGTGCTTTCGGATCGGTTCTGCGCGGGATGCCGCGGCGCTTCCGCGCTATCCCGCCTTGCGCAGCATCGCGCGTTCAGCAACCGTCGCGCGGGGTGGTTCAAACGACACTCTGCCGGACTCATCCGCTTCAAGAGCGTGCGAAAATTCAACACCCATGCGATCCTGGTTTGACCACCGTGTGACCGCCTTCATCACATATCCTCGGGACAGGTGCAGATCGAACTGCGTGCCCGGTGGCACGTTCCACAATCCCTCGACAAGTGCGCCCGTTGGCGAGATGTTGCGGATCGTGCCGTTGTAACGGTGGCCGCCCGCTTCCAGCACAACCTTGCGCAACATCGTCTGACGCAGCGCGCGTGCGGATTTCGGCCCTTTAGCAATGGCCTTCAGGCCAGTTTCCAGACGATGGAATACGTCCTTCTGGGGAATCGGCTTTTCGTAGATGAACCCCTGGATATGACTGCAACCCAAAGCGCGGATCAGATCGAGTTCATCCAGCGTTTCAACACCTTCGGCCGTGGTTTCCATGCCAAGTGCCTCGGCAAGGCTGACAATCGACGCGATGAGCGCGCCGTTGCGGCTTCCCGGCGCTGTCGCTCCGCGTACGAAGCTCTGATCGATCTTGATCTTGTCGAACGGCGCTTTCTTCAGATAGCCCAGCGATGAATAGCCGGTGCCGAAGTCATCCAGCGAAAGGCGAACACCGATTCCTTTCAATGCCTTGAACATCGCATCGGAGGATTGATCGTCGTTCAGGAAAACGCTTTCGGTGATCTCAAGTTCCAGCCGCGCGGGATCGATCCCGGCGTTGGCAAGTGCGCTGGTGACAAGCGAAGGGAACGCCGGATCGGCAAACTGGATCGGCGAAACGTTGACCGCGACCCGCACTGAATCCGGCCACTTCGCCATGGCCGAACACGCGGTACGCAGCGCCCACTCGCCAATCGCGGAAATCAGGCCGGTGTCCTCTGCAATCGGAATAAATTTCTCCGGCGAGATGAATCCGTGAACCGGGTGGTTCCAGCGCAGCAGCGCTTCAAAACCGGCAATCGTCTCGGTCATCGTCGCGACTTGCGGCTGATAGAACAGTTCCAGACCACCGCTGGATATCGCGTCGCGCAGATCCTGTTCAAGCTGGTGCCGCTCTTCGGCATCACTGTGCAGATCCTGCGCGTAGAAATGGAAACGCCCCCGCCCGCCATCCTTGGCCGCGTAAAGCGCCAGATCGGCATTGCGGATCAATTCCTCGGATGTCGCACCGTTCTGCGGACACAATGAAATACCCACCGATGCGCCGATGATCACTCTTTGCCCGTCGATCGAATATGGCTGCGACAGATTCTCGATTATCCGGTGCGCCAGATGGCCAAGTTCTTCGCGCTGATGGTTGCCAGGCAGGATGATCTGGAACTCATCCCCGCCCAGTCGCCCTACGCTGCCGGCCTTTTCAACGGTAAGGCGCAGACGATCGGCAACCTGTTTGAGCAGGGCATCGCCCACCGGATGCCCCATCGTATCGTTGACTTGCTTGAATCGGTCCAGATCGAGCAGAAATATGGCGCAGGCCCGTCGCTCCACCCGCGGCGAGCTGAGAATTTTCTCCAGCCACTCCGACATCTGAAACCTGTTCGCCAGTTTTGTGAGCGAATCGTAACGCGCCAGCTGGGTGACATGACGCTCAGAGCGCTTCGCATCGGTCAGATCGGAGCCCGATCCCCTGAAGCCCATGAAATTATTAAAGGAATCCATAACCGGTCGCCCGGAGATTGACCAGTATCGCACTTCCTCCTCGTCCGTCGCGGCACGCACTTCGAGATCATTGAAAGATGACCGGGTGGACAAGTGGAAATTGAGCGTGCGCTCGCTCTCCTTGGCTTCCTGATCGAGCACAAAGATCGACGTGAGCGCACGGCCCACGATGGCATCTTCATCCGTGCCCAGCAATTTGGCGATGCGCGGCGAGACATATGTGATGCGGTTGTTGCGATCGGCCTCCCAGAACCAGCCCTTCCCCGATTCTTCATATTCGGACAAAAGCTCATCCGCGCGCCCCTGAATCTTTCGGAGTTCGGCTTCACGAAGCTGCCGCGCATCGCTCTGCTGACGATGAACCCGCGTAAGCAGAAAACCGCCGGCCAATACGAGTGCACCAGACTGAACGGCGTTCCCGATATCGACAAATGCCAGAAAACCGGACCAGACACAGACATGCGCGACAATCATCGAAGGCAGCCGCCCCTGGAGCGTGACCATCGCCAGCGAACTGATAGCAATCAGCGTGGCAACAGCCACGGGCAACGTCAGCGCTGGCACCGCGTGTTCCCATCTGGCGACCGCCAGACCGACCAGCAACATCGGCAGACCAACCAGGACAACCATCAGCAGGAAACCGCGAAAAGCCTGGAACGCGTACTTCTTTTCCACATGACGAAGCCAGCGTGAACTGGCGATGAGACTTGTCGCGACAGCCAGCAAACCAAGTTCTGAATTTCCCGGCACCGAGTTTGACAGGCCGCTCGTGATCAACACGGTCAGAATAATGCCGATGGCCGCGTGCGCCCAGTCGCCGCTGATGAGAGCATGGCGAAGGGCACTGCTTGTCATGCGGACTGCGGGCAGGGAAACCGAAGACGTGCGCCGACCGGCCTGACCGGACGCGCGCGTCGATTTCACGCTTGCACGCGGAGCTTTTGCAGTTTGACGATCATTTCGGCCAGCCATGCAACGCACATGCAGCATGTTCACTTGCAAAACCGTTAAGTATTGTCGGCAAGGCAATGCGGGGCGTTGACGATAGGCCTGCAACACGCACGCACTGCGTTTTGTCAGTTTCCAGACATAATTTTCACAAACTGTGGATTTCAGCTTGCCCGACCGGGCGTTACCATGCTTGCTATCCGGTAGAGAAACGGGAGTGTTGCGGGTGAGGCAGATTGCAATCGTTGGGTCCGGTCCGGCCGGATATTACACCGCCGAGGCGGCCCAGAAACAATGGGGCGACGATGTCCGGGTGGATATTTTTGATTGCCTGCCTGTGCCTTACGGCCTGATTCGCACCGGCGTCGCGCCCGATCACCAGTCTATCAAGGGTGTTTCGCGCCGATACGAAAAGACGTCGCTTTCCGAAAATGTCCGGTTCATCGGCAATGTTATGATCGGCAAGGATATTTCTGTTGCTGAGTTGCAGGACAACTACGACGCGGTGGTTCTGGCCACTGGCGCCCCCAACGATCGCAAGCTGGGCCTCGATGGGGAAAACCTGCGCAACGTGTTCGGCAGTGCAACGTTTGTCGGCTGGTATAACGGCCACCCGCAATTCGCGCAGCTCGATCCCGACCTTTCGCACAACACCGCTGTCGTCATCGGCAACGGCAATGTCGCGCTTGATGTGGCGCGCATCCTTTCAAAAACGCGGGGCGAGTTTGCGGGCAGCGATATCGTCGCTCATGCGCTTGACATTCTGGCCACCTCGAACATCGAACGCATTGTTATTCTGGGGCGCAGAGGGCCCCATCAGATCGCCATGACTCCCAAGGAACTGGGAGAACTGGCGGACCTGGAACGCGCCTGCCCGCGCGTCGATGCCGACGATCTTCCCGACGAGGGCGAAGACGCGCTGCTTGAGCCGGGCCAGCGCAAATCGGTTAACCACCTGCGCGGTTTTGCCGCCATTCCCGAAGCGCATCGGGCAGACAAGCCGGTGGATATCGAGTTTGATTTCTTCGCCTCGCCCAAAGCCATTCTCGGCGATGGCAAAGTGACCGGAATCGAAGTGGAACGCACGCAGCTGAAAGACAATCGCGCGGTGGGCACCGGCGAAACCTACACCATAGATGCCGGACTGGTCGTGGCCTGTATCGGCTATCAGACATCACCGATCCCCGGCGTTCCGTTTGAGGAAGAAGCTGGCCGCTTCGCCAACGATGAAGGGCGGATCATGCCGGGGCTTTACTGCGTCGGCTGGGCGCGGCGCGGCCCCTCAGGGACGATCGGAACCAACCGGCCCGACGGGTTTTCCTGTGTTGAGAAGATCGCGGAAGACATCGGCGATGGCGCTCGCAAGGCTGGCGGGGAAGGCTTCGAGGCGCTGGCGAACGAGCGTTCGATCGATTTCGTCGAGTTTCACGACTGGCAGAAGATCGACGAAGCCGAACAGGCCCGCGCACGCGAAGATGCGCCGCGTGAAAAGTTCGTTGCGGTAGAGGAAATGATCGCTGCCACGCGGAAAAGCTGACGCTTTCCGCCTGAGAAGCTACACCCGCATCGGCATCAGCACGTAGAGCGACGGGCTCCTGTCGTCCTTGCGGATCAGGGTCGGCGCACCGGCATCGGCCAGATGCAGTTCCACCGTATCACCATCAATCTGGCCGAGAATGTCTTTCAGATAATTGGCGTTGAAGCCGATTTCGATGCCTTCCGCTCCATAATCGGCCGCCAGTTCCTCTGCCGCGTTGCCATTGTCAGGCGATGTCACCGAAAGCGTGACCTTGTCATTCTCCAGCGCCATTTTCACCGCGCGGGTCTTTTCTGTGGCGATCGTGGCAACGCGATCAACGCCTTCGAACAGGCTTTTGGGATCGACTTTCAGGATCTTGTCATTCCCGGTGGGAATCACACGGGTGTAATCGGGGAATGTGCCATCAATCAGCTTGCTGGTCAGCACCACACCATGTTCACCACCCAGCGTGAAGCGGATTTTGGTGGCGGACAGATCAACCTCGACATTGGTATCAAGCGCTTCTTCAAGCAGCTTGCGCAGTTCGGCAACGCATTTGCGCGGCACAATCACATCGGGCATGCCATCGGCCCCATCGGGCCTTGCGATCGTGTAACGCGCCAGACGGTGACCGTCTGTTGCCGCCGCTTTCAGTTCTTCGTCGGAAACGTGAAAGAAAATGCCGTTGAGATAATAACGGGTTTCCTCGGTCGAAATCGCGAAGCGTGTGCGATCGATCAGCTCGGCCAGCGTCGCTGCCGGAATCTCGAAGTTGGTGGGCAGTTCACCTTCGACGATCACCGGAAAATCATCGCGCGGCAAAGTGGGCAACGTAAAGCGACTGCGCCCGGCCTTCACCCTCATCTTGTTGTCAGCCGCTTCCAGGCTGACCTGGCTTCCTTCGGGCAGCTTGCGGGCAATATCGAACAGCAGGTGCGCTGAAACCGTGATCGCGCCGGGCGTATCGACCGACACCGCGCTGAGCGTTTCAACCACTTGCAGATCAAGGTCTGTCGCCATGATCTTGAGCGCGGTTGCCCCTTCCGCCTCTATCAGCACGTTAGACAGGATCGGGATCGTATTGCGCCGTTCAACGACGGACTGCACGTGCGAGAGGCAGCGCAGCAAAGTTGCACGTTCGATTGTGGCCTTCATGATTGTCTCATGTCCCCTTGACCGGCGGCGAAATTCGCGAGTGCCCTTAGTATCGGACAACCTTCCTTAACGACGCGAAACAGCGCGGCAAGACAGAACCTGCCGGAAAGGGGCGATTCTGGGGATAAATGCCCGATTTGCCCGCCCAAAACCGCCATCGCGATCAGGAGAGCATCGCCATGCCGCCGTTCACGTGAATCGTCTGCCCCGTCACATAGCCTGCCTCGCGGCTGGCCAGATAGACTGCCGCGGCACCGATATCGTCGCCCTCGCCCATGCGGCCCATCGGGATTCGCGCGTTCAACTGCTCTTTTTGCGCATCGGGCAGTTCGTCGGTCATCGCCGTGCGGATAAAGCCGGGTGCAATGCAATTGACCGTGATCCCGCGCGAGGCAACTTCCTGCCCGAGGCTTTTGGACATTGCCGTCAGCCCGCCTTTGGCGGCGGCATAGTTCATCTGGCCCGGATTGCCCGTTGCACCAACAACCGACGTGATCGTGATAATCCGCCCGAACCGGGCCTTCATCATCGGCTTGGTTGCCGCGCGCATCAGCCTGAACGCGGCCT
Source organism: uncultured Sphingomonadaceae bacterium (assembly GCA_947258815.1). Taxonomy (GTDB): domain Bacteria; phylum Pseudomonadota; class Alphaproteobacteria; order Sphingomonadales; family Sphingomonadaceae; genus Novosphingobium. The sequence continues at coordinate 28,499 of CAMYJW010000014.1, read as the reverse complement.
CAAGGTTAACGCGGATCACCGCATCCCATTCCTCATCCTTCATCCGCATCGCCAGATTGTCGCGCGTGATCCCGGCGTTGTTAATCAGGATATCGATGCCGCCCATCGTATCGATTGCGGCGGGCACCAGCTTTTCCACTTCCTGCGGATCGGAAAGATCGCAAGCGATCGCGACATGATCGACTTCCTGCAAGTGTTGGGGTGTGTGTTCATCCAGCTCGTCGCGAAAAACGCGCAGTTTTTCCGCGTTCGATCCCGAAACCGCGATTCGCGCACCCTGCCCGGCGAGCGCCCTTGCAATCGCCGAACCGATCCCGCCCGATGCGCCGGTGACAAGTGCATTCATTCCATGAAGATCAAACATTGGCTTTTCCATTCTCAAAGATCCTTCACCAGCGTTTCGATGGCATCCATCGTCGCAACGCTGGTAATCGCAACATCGCCCGCGCTTCGCTTTATCATCGGGCCGACGACTTTCGCGCCAAACTCCACAAACGTATCGACACCTGCTTCGGCCATGGCAATCGCGCTTTCGCGCCAGCGCACGCGGCCCGTCACCTGTTCTACCAGCAGGCGCTTTGCTTCTTCAGGATCGCTGACCATCGTGGCCGTGACATTGGCGAATATCGGCACCCGCAGCGGCCCCGGCGATGTCTTGTCCAAGGCCTCGGCCATCGCATCGGCGGCGGGCATCATCAGCGGACAGTGAAACGGCGCGGACACCGGCAAGGCGATACCGCGCTTGATCCCGTGTTCCTTCACTGCGGCTATCGCCCGCTCAATCGCGCCCGCATGGCCTGAAAGGACCACTTGCGAGGGATCGTTATCGTTGGCGACAGTGCAGACTTCGCCCTGCGCCACCGCATCGGCAAGCGCCTGCGCCTTCTCGATATCGGCGCCCAGCAACGCCGCCATCGCGCCTTCACCCACGGGAACAGCGGCCTGCATCGCTTGGCCGCGCTGTTTCAGCAGCCGCGCGGTATCCGCAAGCGAAAACGCACCCGCGGCACAGAGCGCAGTATATTCTCCAAGACTGTGACCCGCCAGATAATCGCATTTCTCAGCGATCGTCAGGCCGCCTTCCTTTTCCAGAACGCGCAGAACCGCGATGGCATTGGCCATGATCGCGGGCTGGCCGTTTTCTGTCAGCGCGAGCGCGTCTTCGGGGCCTTCCCACATGATTTTCGAAAGATTCTGGCCGATCGCATCATCGACTTCCTCAAACACCTCGCGCGCGACCGCGCTGGCATCGGCAAGTTCGCGCCCCATGCCGACTTTCTGGCTACCTTGCCCCGGAAATACAAATGCGCGCAAAACGTCCTCCCATTATCTTTTTTTACGGCACCGTGAGACTCAACCGGCATCGACTCCACAATGTGTTACCCGGTTCGCGCGGCGGCCTATTGCCGTTCGTTTTGCCCTGCAACCCCAAACGGGACAATCCTGTTGGCTGCATCATGGCCGATATCAGCCGACCCAAGAAACGCAATCGCGTGGCGATCGCACCAATAGCGCGCTATTTCCTCTGGCGAAGCGCCAAATGGCCGATCATTTTCCGGCACATCGCTGACCCGGCCCAGCCGCAGTCCGGCGATTCCGCCAAGGTGCGCGGTGAGATGAAAGAACAGCCGATCGACCGCGTACAAATGCTCGCTCACTTCCTCCACCATCACCACATGCCCGGCCAGCCCCGGCATCAGCGGGGTGCCGCACAACATCGCCAGCGTTATCAGATTGAAGGCGACCGCCGGATGACGATCCAGCGAGGGTTCAAGCCCTTCGCGATCCCCCGACAAATACGTCAGCGCGCGCCGAACCGCATCCGCGCCACCTTCGCGACCGATGTCGACTGGCATCGGCCCGTGAACCGGCCTGCCAATGGCGTGGCGATAAAGCGCGCCCAGAAGATATCCGGCATCGGAATAGCCCATCCATACTTTCCTGCTTGCGGGCTCTTCAAAACTTTCCAGCGCCTCCTGGGCAATGCGCCCCGCGCCATAGCCGCCGCGCGCAAACCACACCGCATCGAACGCGGGATCGTTGGCGCATTCGATCAGCGCATCGCGGCGCAAGCGGTCGCTGCCCGCAAAATGGCCGTCCTGCGCATGACATTGCGGGTGAAAATGCAACGCAACACCGGGAAATTCGGATGCCGCCAGCGCAGAGACTTGCGCGGCTGTTTCAGGCGTGATCGGCGTTGAAGGCGCGCAGATGGCTATCCGGGTCATGGCGTCAGATGTAACGGGCATATTGTGTTGTGGCGAGAGGGCGCATACCGAGCGGGTATGAATAACAGCACTTCGCTCACCACCCATCCATGGTTCTTTTGTGGCATCGGCGGATCGGGCATGTTGCCGCTCGCCCTTATCCTCAAAGGACTTGGCGCAAACGTCGCGGGATCAGATCGCAGCCGCGATCAGGGCCGCAGCCCGGAGAAATTTGGCTGGCTGGAAGATCAGGGCTTCACGCTGTTCGCGCAGGATGGCAGCGGCATCACCAGCGCAGACCAGACACTTGTGGCATCCGCCGCGGTGGAAGACACTGTGCCCGAAATGGTGCGCGCCAGTGCGCTTGGCTGTGCGCGCATGAGCCGGGCGGAACTGCTCGCCGCGCTGTTCAACGCCGCCCCGCATGGCATTGCGATTGGCGGAACCAGCGGCAAATCAACCGTAACCGGGATGACCGGCTGGATCATGACCGAGGCCGGCCGCGATCCAACGATCATGAACGGCGCGGTGATGAAAAACTTTGCCTCGCCCGATGCCCCGTTCGCCAGCGCACGCGTGGGCCAGGGCAGCATTTTCGTTTCCGAAGTGGATGAAAGCGATGGCTCCATTGCGCTTTATCGCCCGTCTGTCGCGGTCCTGTTGAACGTTTCGCTCGATCACAAAAGCATGGATGAATTGCGCGCGTTGTTTGGCGGTTTTCTGGCCGCCAGCGAAATTGCCGTGGTCAATGCCGATAATGCAGAGGCGCTGGCGTTGCTGCCTCATGCAAAACAGGCGCTGACATTCGGCATTGAAGGCGACATCGCACAGATCGGCATCAAACCGGGCAGCATTGCCGATGGCCCCACCAAACAGGCAGCCACAGTGATAGACCGCCACGATGGCAGCGAGCATCCGCTTGTTCTGAACCTTCCGGGGCGACATAACCTTTCAAACGCGCTGGCTGCCATCGCCGGGGCTGTGGCGGCGGGCGTTACAGTCGCCGATGCGGTTGCCGCGCTGTCGCGGTTTGCCGGGCTGGCGCGCCGGTTTGACATTATCGGGACCAGCGCATCGGGCATTTCGGTGATTGATGATTTCGGCCACAACCCGGAAAAGTGCGCCGCCACCTTGCGCACGCTCAAAAATCATCCCGGCCGCGTGATCGCGTTTTTCCAACCCCACGGATATGGCCCGCTGCGCCAGATGGGCGATGAACTGGCCGAAACGTTCGCGCGCGAACTGGCCCCGGACGATGTGACGATTTTCTGCGATCCGGTTTATTACGGCGGAACGGTTGATCGCAGCGAAGGCAGCGAACGGATCGTCAGGCTGATCGGCGATGCCGGCGGCAAAACCGAACACATTCCTGCCCGCGACGATTGCGCCGCGCATATCGCCAGCATGGCTCAGCCCGGTGATCGCATCGTCGTGATGGGCGCGCGCGACGATACGCTGACCACATTTGCGCATGATCTGCTCAAGCGGCTGAGTTAAGCTTCCAGACCAGAGCCGGACAGAACTGCGCGATCAATGCGCAGGCGCGCGCCCTGTTTTCTCGCCGATAAAGTGGATGATCATCGCCAGCACCGCGCCGACCGCCAGACCGACCAGCGCGGAAATGCCCGCGTACGTCAGCCAGCCAAGCGCCCCGCCCAACGCACCTGTCGCATGTTCGACCCAGTGCTGAATTTCATGTGCGATATGCGCCGGACCGTGCCAGCCCAGTTCCTCGGTCCCATGCAGCAAAATGCCGCCGCCGACCCACAGCATCGCAATCGTGCCCACCGATGAAAGCAGCGCCAGCAGTTTTGGCATCGCCCGCAGCAGGAAACAGCCGACGCGCTTTGACGTTTCGCTGTCGCTCTCGGTCATATGCAGGCCGATATCGTCCATCTTCACGATCAGCGCGACCGTGCCATAAACAATCACAGTGATGAGGATGCCAACGACGGCAAGGATAACGCCGCGCTCGACCAGCCCCGATTCGGCCACTTCGGAAAGCGCGATCGCCATGATTTCGGCGGAAAGAATAAAATCCGTGCGGATCGCGCCGGAAATGCGCTGTTTCTCAAACGCTTCAAGATCCTCAATCGGATCGTCCAGCGTATCGCCATGTTTGGCGCCCCCCAGCTTTTCGATCACCTTTTCCGCGCCTTCAAAGCACAGATAAAGCCCGCCGATCATCAGCAGCGGTATGATCGCGCCGGGCAGAAACTCGCTCAGCAAAAGCGCGGCAGGCAACAGGATCAGCAGCTTGTTACGTAATGAGCCCTTGGTGATCGACCAGATGATCGGCAGCTCGCGTTCGGGCTTGAAGTTGGTGACATACGAAGGCGTGACCGCCGCATCATCAATCACCACACCTGCCGCCTTGCTTCCCGCTTTGGCGACGCCCGCCCCGACATCGTCGATCGAGGCAGCGGCAAGGCGCGCGATAACAGCCACATCGTCTAACAGGGCAACAAGGCCGGATGGCATGAGAAAAGCGCTCCTTCGTCAATCCGATACGCGCGATGCAGGTACGCAATCCGCGCTAGCGGGGCAAGGTGCGGACATCACGGCAAACGCGCGCGGCCAGGCAAGCGCTTGCAATCCGCGTCAGTTGCGCTAAGGGCCGCTGCTTCCGCATGTTCAGACATACGGAAACTGTGAAGAAAGCCGGAGGGGCCCCGCGATCCGCGCGGATAAGCCAGCGATCGGCATAAATTGAAAGGAAAGCCCCGTGCCTCAGTACGAGCACGTGTTCCTGGCACGCCAGGACCTCAGCCAGAGCCAGGTAGACGCTCTGGCAGCAGCCGCAACCGAGATCGTCGAAGCCAACGAAGGCAAGGTCGCCAAGACCGAAACCTGGGGCCTCAAGAATCTCGCCTACAAAATTCAGCGCAACCGCAAAGCGCATTTCGTGATGCTCAACATCGATGGACCGCCATCGGTGGTTGCAGAGCTTGAGCGTCAGACCGCGATCAACGAAGACGTGATCCGCTATCTGACGATCCGCGTCGATGCGCTTGAGGAAGGCCCGTCGGTCATGATGCGCAAGAACGATCGTGATCGCGAACGCGGCGGACGCCGCGGCGACAGAAGGGGGAACTGATCCATGGCAAGAGCATTTTTCCGCCGCCGCAAATCATGCCCGTTCTCAACCAAGAACGCGCCTGTAATCGATTACAAGGACGTGCGTCTGCTGCAGGGCTTCATGTCCGAACGCGGCAAGATCGTGCCCAGCCGCATCACCGCCGTTTCCGCCAAGAAACAGCGTGAGCTGGCCAAAGCCATCAAGCGCGCACGCCATCTGGGCCTGCTGCCCTACATCGTGAAATAAGGAGGAAAAGAACATGGATATCATCCTCCTGGAACGCGTCGAAAAGCTTGGCTCGATCGGCGATGTCGTCACCGTCAAGGATGGCTATGCGCGCAATTTCCTGTTGCCCAACAAAAAGGCGCTGCGCGCCAACGAGGCCAACAAGAAAGTGTTCGAAGCCAATCGCGAGCGGCTTGAAAAGGAAAACGCCGAAAAACGCACCGAAGCTGAAAAGCACGGTTCGGACATCGACGGCACCGAAATCGTGCTGATCCGCGCGTCTTCGAACTCCGGCCAGCTGTACGGCTCGGTCAACGTGCGCGATATTGTCTCCGGCCTTGAGGAAAAGGGCCACAAGGTTGACAAGAAGCAGGTCATCATGGGCAGCCCGATCAAGACAATCGGCATGTTCGATGTAACCGTTTCGCTGCACCCCGAAGTGCAGATCACGGTCAAGGCAAACGTCGCACGTTCGCCCGATGAAGCCGATCAGCAGGCACAGGGCGTAGACGTTATCGCTGCGATGTTCGAAGAAGAAGCCGACACCAGCGGCTTTATCGAAGAAATCGATCCGAACGCCGAACCGGGTGAAATCCCGGCTGAGGAAACTGCAGCCGAAGGCGAAGAGGCCCCTGCTGAAGCCGAAGCCGAAGCTGCTGACGATACATCAGAAGAACCGGCTGCCGAAGGCGAACAGGAAGCCTGAGGCTTTCTCAGACCTGAAAACATGGAAAAAGGGGGTGCGATTGCGCCCCCTTTTTTGTTGGCGGTTGTGCTGACCCACGCTCTTGCTGTTGTGCTGACAGCCCTGCTGGCCGCTGTTTACCGGCGCGCTCACCAACCGCAGGTCTTGCCCGCGTTCTGCTGATCCAGCCATTCGGACAAAGGCGCGAAATAGCGCAGCAGCGATTTTCCGCTCATCTCGCGCGTTCCGGCAAATGCCTCAAGCGCTTCGGGCCATGGCCGCGATGCGCCCATTTCCAGCATTGCGTTCAGCTTTTCGCCGACCTTCTTGTCGCCATAAAAACTGCAGCGGTGCAGCGGGCCTTCCCATCCGGCGATATCGCACGCGGCCTCATAGAACTGAAATTGAAGGATGAACGAGAGGAAGTAGCGCGTGTAGGGCACGTTTGCCGGAATATGATATTTTGCGCCCGGATCGAAATTTTCGGACGTGCGCTCCACCGGCGGAACAACGCCCTGATACTGCCGTTTCATATCCACCCATGCGCCGGTGTAGTTTTCAGGGGTGATCGAGCCATCGAACACGCCCCAGCGCCAGCGATCGATCAGCAAACCGAACGGCAGGAACGCCACTTTATCAAGCGCCTGGTTAAGCAGCAGGCCGATATCCTTGTCTGCGCTGGGCACTTTATTCTGCGGCAAAAGGCCGATCTCGACCAGATAATCGGGCGTGATCGAAAGCGCGATCATATCGCCGATCGCTTCGTGAAAACCATCGTGCGCACCGGTAAGATAGAGCGGCGAAAGCCGATTGTAGGCGCGCTGATAATAGCTGTGGCCCAGTTCGTGATGGACGGTCTGAAAATCATCGGCATTGATCTTGGTGCACATCTTGATGCGCAGATCTTCAATGTTATCAAGGTTCCATGCCGAGGCGTGGCAAACCACTTCGCGATCGGCAGGTTTGGTAAAAAGCGAGCGTTCCCAGAAGGTTTGGGGCAAAGGCTCGAAACCGAGTGAGGAAAAGAAGTTCTCCCCCGTTTTCACCATTTTCAACGCATCATAGTCATTCTTCACCAGCAGACCGGTGAGGTCATAGCCAATGTCTCCAGCACCCTCGGGCGCGACCAGATCATAGACATTCGCCCACTGCTGCGCCCACATATTGCCCAAAAGATCGGCGCGGATCGGCCCGCTGTCTGCCTGCACATCATCGCCATATTCCGCATTCAGCTTGCTGCGTGTGAAGCAATGCAGCTTTTCGTAAAGCGGCTTCACTTCCTGCCACAACTGCTCTGTAAGTGCGGCAAAATCCTCTGGCGACATATCATAATTAGAACGCCACATCGCGCCCGCATCGGCATAGCCCAGCTCACGCGCGCCCTCGTTCATCAAGGCAACGAACTGCGCGTAATCGTCCTTCATCGGCGTGCCAACATTGTCATGCCAGCTAACCCACATTTCCTGAAGCCGCGCCGGATCGCGCACAGTGCCCATTTTCGCCTCAAGATCGTTACCGCCCACAGGTTTCCCGTCGAGCGTGCCCTGCCCCTTGCCGTAAACGCCTTCCATCGCGGTTTTCAGCTCGGCCACTTTTTCAGCACCTCCCGGAGCAGTCGGCGCGGGGGTGACAATGCCGGTGCGCATCATCGCCAGCTTGCGCGATGTATCGTAATCAAGGCCATCGACATCACCATAGCGCGCCGCTTCCACGCCGCCATCGACGACGACCTGCGTGAACTGCGCATTGGCGGCAGCGGAAATCGCCGCAGTGTCCAGTGTGATGAAATTGGCATAGACCCATTCCGCGCGTGCGGCGCGGTTTGCCTCTTCCAGCAGGCGCGCCTCTGCCTCCTCAACAAATGCAGCCGCGCCAGCCGCATCGGGCGCGGCCTGATCCGCCCCGGCATGGTGTTTGGCGTTTGCAGGCGCGCAAACGAGCGCGGCGGCCAGCGCAGCGAGCGAACAGATCGATTTCATGCAGTCACACCTCAACAAGGAACCAGCCACGTAGGCGCGCCATGCTGACCAGCCGATAAAGCGCGGTCAAGCCCTCAGAAAGTGGACAATCGCTTCGCCCAGCGCCGGTTCGGTGACGCTGGACATATGCGTTCCGGGAATTTCGGCAAATGTGGCATCGGGCAACGCGCGCGCAAGAGCGGGCGCAGAACCGTTATCGTGATCGTCCGCCCCGCACACCACCAGCGTCGGCATTGTCACCGCCGCCAGCGCTTCTGGCGACGTATCGTCAACCGAGCCGAGCAAGAGCCGCGCCGCCACGCGATCGACGTTCATCGATTTCATGAAGCTTTTCGCCATGAAGGCCGGATCGCCGAGCCTGATTTCATCGAACCGGTCAATCGCATCGACGAAAAACGCGCTACGCTGCGCCCAGCCCGAAAGCCCTTCAAGGCCCATTCCCGCCAGCACCAGCCTGCGCGGCGTAAGCCCGGCCATAACCGCGCGCACCGCCGTGCGCGCACCCAGCGAAAACCCGCACAGATCGAAGTCCGTCAGGCCCAGCGCACCAACCAGCGCTTCGATATCGCGAACCAGCACATCGGCGGGATAGGCCGCCGGATCATGCGGCGCATCGCTTTGCCCGTGGGCGCGCAGATCCGGCATGACCGCCTCGAACCCGGCATCGGCAAGGCGCTGCGCATGGCCGAATTTGATCCAGTTCATCTGCGCACTGGAAAACAGCCCGTGGAGCAACAGGACGGGCCGCCCCTCGCCCACGCGGTGCACGGCAAGTTCGGCGCCGTCCCAGCCTTGAACGAATGCCTGCCCCATCAGCCCTTTTTCAGGTGCCTGCGGCCCAGCAGTTCTGCAATCTGCACCGCGTTAAGCGCAGCGCCCTTGCGCAGATTGTCAGACACGCACCACAGCGCCAGACCGTTTTCGACCGTCGGATCTTCGCGCACGCGGCTGACATATGTCGCGCTGTCGCCCGCGCATTCAACCGGGGTGACATATCCACCGTCCTCGCGCTTATCGACCAGCATGATACCGGGGGCTTCACGCAGAATTTCCTGCGCTTTATCTGCCGACAGTTCCCGCTCAAATTCCAGATTGATCGATTCGGCGTGGCCGACAAACACCGGGACTCGCACGCACGTGGCGGTCACTTTGACGGACGAATCCATGATCTTCTTGGTTTCGACGACCATCTTCCACTCTTCCTTGGTGGAACCATCGTCAAGAAACACGTCGATATGCGGGATGACGTTGAACGCAATCTGCTTGGTGAACTTTTTGGCTTCCACCGGATCGCCGACAAAAATCGCGCGGCTCTGTTCGAACAGTTCATCCATGCCCGCTTTGCCCGCGCCCGACGTTGACTGATAGGTCGACACCACAACCCGCGTGATCTTCGCCGCATCGTGCAGCGGTTTGAGCGCCACAACCATTTGCGCGGTGGAGCAGTTGGGATTGGCGATGATGTTGCGCGCGGTATAGCCGTCAATCGCCTCAGGGTTCACTTCGGGCACGATCAGCGGCACATCCGGGTCCATACGATAGAGCGAGCTGTTATCGATCACCACGCAGCCCTGCTCCGCTGCTTTGGGCGCATAAGTCTTGGTCGGCCCGGAACCGGCAGCGAACAGCGCGATATCCCAGCCGGTGAAATCGAAGTGCTCAAGGTTCTTGCACTTGAGCATCTTGCCGGTTTCACCAAACTCGATCTCGGTGCCCACCGAGCGCGAGGACGCAACAGCGGCGATTTCATCAATCGGAAATTCTCGCTCGGCCAGGATATTGAGCATTTCACGACCGACATTTCCGGTCGCACCGACAACTGCAACGCGATAACCCATTATTTTTCAGCACCTTTTGACGAAGAAACGGCCGGTCTCCTGATTGGGGAGCCGGCCGCTTCGGTATTTTTGCGTGATTGAATGTATGCGATCAATCCCGCGTTATTCCTTGGCGGCGGCAGCTGCCGGCTTAATATTGTCCCGACGTTCCGCAATACGCGCACGTTTACCGGTGCGGCCACGCAGATAATACAGCTTCGCCCGGCGCACGACGCCTTTGCGAACCACTGTGATCTTGTCGATATTGGGCGAATAGAGCGGGAAAACACGTTCCACGCCTTCGCCAAAGCTCATTTTGCGCACGGTGAAGTTCGATCCCATGCCGCGGCTGGTGCGGGCAATGCAGACGCCTTCGAAGTTCTGCACACGTGTGCGGCTGCCTTCAACAACGCGCACGCCGACACGCAGCGTATCACCCGGGCGGAAATCCGGAATATCCTTTGAAGCCTTTTCGATTTCTTCGGCTTCGATCTGTTGAATCAGGTTCATTTGCCCTGGTCCCTTTGTTTTCACGCCGCGCATCAGAGGCAGATCAGTCCCGAGCGTTGGTATAACGCTCCCAAAGGTCTGGCCTGCGTGACCGTGTATCGTCTTTCGCCTGTTGTTTCCGCCAGGCGGCGACTTTCGCATGATCCCCCGATCGCAGCACTTCAGGGATCGTGCGCCCTTCCCATTCGACAGGTCGGGTATAGTGCGGATACTCAAGAAGGCCGTCCTCGAACGATTCTTCCTGTCCGCTTGAAGCCGCGCCCATTACGCCGGGAAGCAGCCGAATGCAAGCGTCTAACAGCATGATTGCCGCCGGTTCTCCGCCAGACAGCACGATATCGCCAACCGATACCTCTTCCACATCGCGCGCGGCAAAGATCCGTTCGTCAAATCCTTCGAACCGGCCGCACAGGATCGTTGCCCCCGGCCCCGCCGCCAGTTCACGCACACGCGCCTGCGACAGCGGCTTGCCGCGCGGGGTCATCGCGAGCACCGGACAGTCCGGCTGGCCGCGCCGCGCATGGTCTATCGCCGCCGCCAGAACATCGGCGCGCAGCACCATGCCCGCGCCGCCGCCCGCAGGCGTATCATCGACAGAGCGGTGCTTGTCGGTTGCAAAATCGCGAATCTGCACGGTTTCGAGCGACCAGCGCCGTTCTTCCAGCGCGCGGCCCGCCAGCGACACCCCAAGCGAGCCGGGAAACATCTCCGGGTAAAGCGTCAGGACTGTTGCGGCGAATGTCATCGGGCCGGTCACACGATGAACTGCGCGGAAACAACAACCCGCTCGGCGTTCCATTCGGGCACCGCCGTTTCGGTCATCGGCACCATGAAGCGTTTAGCCTTTTCCCCGCCAGCAGCCGGTCGTTCTATTTCCAGCACATCACCCGCGCCGAAATTTTCGACCTTGACGACTTCGCCCAGCGCTACGCCCGCATCAGACACCGCCGCAAGGCCGATCAGATCGGCATGGTAATACTCACCTTCGGCAAGTGGCGGGAGATCGTCACGGGATATCGTCAGTGCGGTTCCGCGCAGTGCTTCGGCGGCGTTGCGATCGGTCACTTCGGCAAAGCGCGCAATCGCGCCGCCCTTGTTGTCATCACGCACTTTTTTCAGCGTAAGGCTGGAATCGTTGAAGGCGCGGTAGCGTTTAAGCGCTGCCACGCCTTCTCCGAACAGTTTGAGCCTGACTTCACCCGTCACGCCGTGAGCGCCTGTGACGGCGGCCAGCGTGATGGGTTTGTCAGACGGCAAGGCGATCAGCCCTCAGCCTTTTCCTCACCGGCATCTTCAGCCGGAGCGTCTGCAGCGGCATCTTCTGCGGGCGCTTCTTCAGTTGCAGCAGCCTCTTCAGCTGGTGCTTCCTCAGCCGGAGCTTCTTCCGCGGGCGCTTCGGCAGCAGCCTTGGCGGCTTCTTCCGCTTCAGCGGCCTTGGCGGCCTTCTCTTCGACGCGTTCCTTGGCTTTTTCGCCCGGTTCGGCCTTCTGCGGATTGTTGCGCGCCTTGCGCTCCATAATGCCCAGCGCATCGAGGAAACGAGCGACACGATCCGAAGGCTGCGCGCCAACGCCGATCCAGTAACGCGCACGATCTTCATTGAGCTTCACACGATCGGGATCGTCCTTAGCCAGCAGCGGATTATACGTGCCGATCTGCTCCAGATACTTGCCATCGCGGGCACGACGGCTATCCGCCGCAACGATCCGGTAATAGGGCCGCTTTTTTGCCCCGCCGCGTGAGAGACGCAGTGTAACTGCCATTGTATTTTACCTTTCCTTTGAGGAACTTGAGTTTATTTCTTGAGTAATTTTGAAAGATCGGGGCCGCCTGGCCCGCCCAATCCGGGCATCGAACCGCCGCCCATGCCGCCACCAGGGCCGCCCAGCCCCGGCATCGCCGCATCAAGACCGCCCTTGCCGAACATCGCGCCCAGCCCCTTGAGGCCGCCCATCTTCTTGATCTGCTTCATCGCCTTGCCCATCTCCTGATGCATTTTCAGGAGCTTGTTGACTTCCTGCACCTGCGTGCCCGAACCGGCAGCGACACGGCGCTTGCGTTTGGCGTTCATCAGCGCGGGATTGGCGCGTTCCTTTGGCGTCATCGAACCGATGATCGCATCCATGTGGATCAGAACCTTATCATCCATGCTGGACGCTGCCATGGCCGCCTTGGCCTTTTTCATGCCCGGCATCATGCCTGCCAGCATGCCCAGACCGCCCATATTCTGCATCTGCTTGAGCTGGGTGCGCAGATCGTTGAGATCGAACTGCCCTTTGGCCATACGCTCGGCCATGCGCTCTGCATCTTCGGCCTCGATCGTTTCGGCTGCTTTCTCAACAATCGAGACAATATCGCCCATGCCAAGAATGCGGCTGGCAACGCGGCCGGGATGAAACGCTTCGAGCGCGTCGATCTTTTCGCCGGTTCCGGCAAACTTGATCGGCTTGCCCGTCACCGCGCGCATAGATAGCGCCGCGCCGCCGCGCGCATCGCCATCCATCCGCGTGAGCACCACGCCGGTCAGATCGACTTCACCGGCAAAACTCTGCGCAACGTTGACGGCATCCTGACCGGTCAGCGAATCGACCACCAGCAGCGTTTCGGTCGGCGCGGAAATTTCCGACACCGCCTTCATCTCGTCCATCAGTTGCTGATCGACATGCAGGCGGCCTGCGGTATCGAGCAGCAGCACGTCGATCGCCTGCAATTTCGCGGCCTGCAACGCGCGCACGGCAATTTCGGTTGGCTGCTGACCGGCGATAATCGGAAGCGTTGCCACTTGCGCCTGTTCGCCCAGCACCTTGAGCTGTTCCTGCGCGGCCGGGCGATTGACATCGAGCGAGGCCATCATCGGCTTCTTGCCGTGCTTTTCGCGGATCAGCTTGGCGAGCTTTGCGGTGGATGTGGTTTTACCCGATCCTTGCAGGCCGACCATCATGATCACAACCGGCGGCGCGGCGGCAAGGTTCAGCTCTTCGGTCTGTTCCCCGCCCAGCATCTCGACCATCGCATCGTTGACGATCTTGATGACCTGCTGGCCCGGCGTGACCGAGCGCAGGACCGACTGTCCAACGGCCTTTTCCGTAACCTGATCGATAAAACGGCGGACAACAGGCAGCGCGACATCGGCTTCCAGCAAGGCTATGCGCACTTCGCGCATGGCATCGCGCACATCCTGTTCCTTAAGCGCACCGCGCCCGCGCAGCTTGTCGAAAACGCCGCCAAGGCGATCTGAAAGACTGTCGAACATCGGCACAAACCTCCGAAACGCGAAAAACGCCGGCGGACGAAACCTCGTCAGCCAGCGTGTGGGATCATTCCCGAATCATGCCCTAAGGCATCGTAAAACCTTCGAATGGTGGAGCCTAGCGGGATCGAACCGCTGACCTCTACAATGCCATTGTAGCGCTCTCCCAGCTGAGCTAAGGCCCCGTTCCATTCATACCAGCAAGCCCTGAGAAGCCTGCCCGCCCCGCGCATCATGCCCGGGACGCCGCCGAATAGTGACGGCCCTTCCGGTTTGCAAGCGGAATTTCGACCAGCCGGCCATTGGCGGGTGCGCCCATCACATCGGTGGCACGCGTGCCGCACCGCGCAGATACCCGGCCCGGCCACGAACCTGAAAAATTCTAGCTGTCTTCCTTGTCGTCGTCGCTGGTGCTTTTGACGCCCAGATCGTCGTCACCACCCAGATCGACATCATTATCGGGCGAATCACCATCGTCATCAATGTCGAGATCGTCATCGAGATCGACATCGGCGTCCTTCTCGGGCTTGTCCTTCTGGGCTTCCTCGAACGGAATCGGCTGCTTGGTTTTCAGCACGGGTTCGGGATACCATTCGTGACCGCATTCGGTTTCAATGCAGTGCACCGGGTCATCCTTGCCCAGATCATAAAAGCGGGTGCCGCATTTCGGGCAGCTATGCTTGGTGCCCCATTCAGGCTTGACCATGAACAATCCTCATATTGCCCGGCCTCGGCGGCGGAGCGGAAAAACTGCGATTGATGGCTTGGCCGGGAACCGGAATCGACTTCCCCAACCACATCAGGGCGCGCGCCTTGCCATAGGCTTTGCGCGCTGTCAAAAGCCCTCGCGCAATTCAAGGGCCGGTGGCGGGCGATCCGCACGCCGCATTCGCCCGAAAGCCGCATGACCAATAGCACGCAACAGGGCCAAGACTTTGAACCAGACCGATCCCGCCACACCGCGCCCGCGCCGCTTTGCTCCTGGCGCGTCCCTGCGCGGACGGATTCGCGTTCCGGGAGACAAATCGATCAGCCACCGCGCAATCATGTTCGGTGCACTGGCGGTGGGCGAAACGAAGGTCTCTGGGCTGCTGGAAGGGGAAGACGTGCTGTCCACGGCCGCTGCCATGCGGGCAATGGGCGCCAGTGTTGAGCGGCAAGGCGAAGGCAAATGGTCTGTTCACGGCGTGGGTGTTGGCGCGCTGCTCCAGCCGCGGATGGCGCTCGACATGGGCAACAGCGGCACATCGACCCGGCTGCTGATGGGTCTGATCGCATCCCATCCGATCAACGCCACGTTCACCGGCGATGCCAGCCTGTCAAAACGTCCGATGGGCCGGGTTATCGATCCGCTCTCGCAAATGGGCGCAGCGTTCGAAGCCAGCCCCGGCGGCACGCTGCCGCTGATGCTGCGTGGCGCATCGCCTGGCGTTCCGATCACCTATCGCCTGCCTGTCGCCTCCGCGCAGGTTAAAAGCGCAGTGCTGCTTGCGGGCCTCAACACGCCGGGCAACACCACGGTGATAGAGCCGGTGCCCACCCGCGATCACACCGAACGCATGCTGACCGGTTTCGGCGCGGCACTTTCGGTTGAAACTGCCGGCGATGGCACCCGCACGATAACGATCCGGGGCGAAGCGGAATTGCAACCGCAAGCCATTGCAGTTCCCGGCGATCCCTCGTCAGCGGCATTTTTTATCATTGCCGCGTTGCTGGTGCCCGGAAGCGAGCTGACGATCGAAAATGTCGGCCTGAACACCACGCGCGCCGGGCTGATCGCGGTGTTGCGCCAGATGGGCGGCAACATCGAAGAAGCCAACCCACGCGAGGTTGGCGGAGAGCCGGTCGCCGATCTGATCGTGCGCCATTCCGCGCTGCAGGGTATTGATGTCGACCCCGCCCTTGCCCCGTCGATGATTGACGAATTTCCCGCGCTGTTCGTCGCCGCCGCGCTGGCGAAAGGAAAAACCGTCACACGCGGGCTGGACGAATTGCGCGTGAAGGAATCGGACCGACTTGCGGTAATGGCCGCCGCCCTTACTGCCGCTGGCGCGCAGGTTGAAGAACGCGAGGACGGACTGGTGATCGAAGGCACCGGCGGCGATCCGCTTGCCGGAACCGGCGCGACTGCCGCGCCCGTAGCCACCCATCTCGATCACCGCATCGCGATGAGCATGGCGATTGCAGGGCTAGCCAGCCGCGACGGCGTGGAAGTGGACGATACCCGCCCCATTGCCACCAGCTTCCCCGCATTCGAGAGCCTGCTGGACGGGCTGGCCGGGCTGGACGGATGAGCCTGCCCAACATTTTCGGTCTCGCCCCGGACACGGCAAACTATATCGGCTTTGCCGGCATGGCCTGCATCATCTTTGCCTATGGCTATATCACCGGCACAAAGCAGCCCAATCCTTATATCCAGCATGGCGTCAATCTGCTGGGCGCCGCGCTGCTGACCATTTCGCTGACCGTTCACACCAATATGGCCTCGCTGGTGCTTGAAGGCTTCTGGGCGGCCATTGCGATCTGGGGACTGGCCAAGGCCGCGCTTGCACGGAAAGGCACACCATGATCGTTGCAGTGGACGGGCCGACGGCATCGGGCAAAGGCACGATCGCGCGCGCGATTGCAGCCCACTTTGGCCTACCGCATCTCGATACCGGCCTCCTCTATCGCGCGGTTGGCAGGCAAGTTGCGCTTGCAGACGGAGACCCGGACTCTGAAACCGATGCGCGGGCGGCCTGCGATTTCGATGATGCGCTGCTTGCCGATCCTGAACTGCGCACCGAAGTATCGGGCGGGCTGGCCAGCCGCGTTTCAATCCATCCCGCCGTGCGTCAGGCCCTGTTCGAACGCCAGCGCGCGTTTGCCGGCCAGCCGGGCGGCGCAGTGATGGACGGCCGCGATATCGGAACGGTGATCGCGCCGGAGGCCGACGTAAAACTGTTCGTCATCGCCGATCTGGACGAACGGGCGAAACGCCGGTTTGCCGAACTGCGCCAGTCGGGCCGGGACGTAACGCTTGAAGCGATCACCGCCGATCTTGCCGCCCGCGACACGCGCGATGCGAACCGCAAGGACGCCCCCCTGCGCGCCGCCGACGATGCGATCACACTCGATACCTCCCGCCTCGGACTGGAAGAGGCTGTCGCCGCGGCAATCGCAATCGTCAGCCGAACGCCTGATCAGAACGAGCGCCCGCAGCGCTGAACAGGCGCTCCCCCGCATTTCCCTTGCAATTTTGCGGTCGTTCCCATAAGCGCGCCCCGTCCTCATTCCCTATTGGAAAGAAGACGCCGCAGGCAGCATCCGGCTCTTGCGGCAGTTCGGCCCCTTGGCCCGCCCCGGCAATGGTGCTGCGGCGGAGAAAAGACCGGCGGAAAAACCGCCCGGCCGGAAACATCGATACACAGGATACACCTGAACATGGCCTCAACGGCAAACCCCACGCGCGACGATTTTGCCGCGCTTCTTGACGAAACGCTTGGCGATGCCAGCGATGGCGGATTTGAAGGCCGCGTCGTCAAGGGAACGATTACCGCAATTGAAAACGACAAGGCCGTCATCGACGTTGGCCTGAAAAGCGAAGGCCGCGTCTCGCTCAAGGAATTCGCGCGCGGTGAAGAGCCGCACGGTCTTTCGGTTGGCGATGAAGTCGAAGTCTATGTCGATCGCGTCGAAAATTCCGAAGGCGAAGCGATGCTCAGCCGCGACCGCGCCCGCCGCGAAGCCGCGTGGGACAACCTCGAAGCGGAATTTGGCGAAGGCAAGCGCGTTGAAGGCATTATCTTCGGCCGCGTCAAAGGTGGTTTCACGGTCGATCTTGATGGCGCCGTAGCCTTTTTGCCCGGCAGCCAGGTCGATATCCGCCCGGTGCGCGATGTCACGCCGCTGATGGACATGCCGCAGCCGTTCCAGATTCTGAAGATGGATCGCCGCCGCGGCAACATCGTCGTCTCGCGCCGCGCGGTTTTGGAAGAAACCCGCGCCGAACAGCGCAGCGAACTGATCGACAAGCTGTCCGAAGGCCAGGTTATCGAAGGCGTGGTCAAGAACATCACCGATTACGGCGCTTTCGTCGATCTGGGTGGCATCGACGGCCTGCTCCATGTCACCGACATGAGCTACAAGCGCGTCAACCACCCCAGCGAAGTGATCAACATTGGCGACACCGTCAAAGTCCAGATCGTTCGCATCAACAGCGAAACGCAGCGTATTTCGCTGGGTATGAAGCAGCTTGAAAGCGATCCTTGGGAAGGCGCCGCCGCCAACTATGTCGTCGGAACCCGGCACACCGGCGTGGTCACCAACATCACCGAGTACGGTGCATTCGTCGAACTGGAAGCTGGCATCGAAGGCCTTGTCCACGTTTCGGAAATGAGCTGGACGAAGAAGAACATCCATCCGGGCAAGATCGTTTCGACCAGCCAGGAAGTCGAAGTGATGGTTCTCGAAGTCGATGGCGAAAAACGCCGGATCAGCCTGGGCCTCAAGCAGGCGCAGCAGAACCCTTGGGAAGCATTCGCAGAGCAGCACCCGGTCGGCTCGCAGGTTCAGGGCGAAGTCAAGAACGCAACCGAGTTCGGTCTGTTCATCGGGCTCGACGGCGATGTCGATGGCATGGTCCATATGTCGGACATCGCCTGGGGCATCTCGGGCGAAGACGCACTGGCGCTCCACCGCAAGGGCGAAGAAGTTTCCGCAGTGGTGCTCGATGTCGATGTCGAGAAAGAACGCATCAGCCTTGGCATGAAGCAGCTTGAACGCGGCGCCCCCACGGCGGGCGCGGCAGACAGCGGCAGTTCGCTCAAGCGCGGTGCAGTGGTCACCGTCACCGTTCTTGAAGTGCGCGATGGCGGCCTTGAGGTTCAGGCGGGCGACGATGGCGCCACCGGCTTCATCAAGCGGTCCGATCTGGGCCGTGACCGTGATGAACAGCGCCCCGATCGCTTCCAGGTCGGCCAGAAAGTCGATGCCAAAGTCACCGGCTTCGATCGTTCGAAAAAGCCGAACTTCTCGATCAAGGCGCGTCAGCTTGCCGAAGAGAAGGAAGCAGTCGAACAGTATGGTTCGTCCGATTCGGGCGCATCGCTGGGCGATATCCTTGGCGAAGCTCTCAAGGGCAAAGACAGCGACTGATCGCCGTCAGCCGAACGCCTCACCGGCAACAAAAGGCCCGTCCGCTTTATCCAGCGGGCGGGCCTTTGCTTTTGCGGGCAGACATGCATAATCCGGGGCCGTTGAGGCAAACTGCCCGTGCGATCTGCACACGAACCGGATCGCCTCCACCGGGTTATGTTGCCCGCAATCATGCCGCGCCATCAGCAAGGAAAAACGTTCATGAGCCAGCTCGAACTCCACCAGTTCCCCTGCCTGTCTGACAATTATGGATACCTGCTGCACGATCCGGCAAGCGAAGAGACGGCCTGCATCGATACGCCCGACGCCGAAGCATACTTGCGCGAAGCGGCGCAAAAAGGGTGGCAGATCACGCAGATATGGAACACGCACTGGCACCCCGATCATGCGGGCGGCAACGCCGAGATCAAGGCCGCAACCCACTGCACGGTTATCGCGCCGCAAGGCGATGCGGAAAAGATCGACGAAATCGACCGGACCGTGACACAGGGCGACCGGGTCAGTCTGGGTGAATGGGAAGCAGCCGTTATCGATGTTGGCGGGCATACGATGGGGCACATCGCTTACCACATTCCCGGCGCGGAGATGGCATTTGTCGGCGATTCGCTGTTCGCGCTTGGCTGCGGGCGCATGTTCGAAGGCACCGCGCCGCAGTTCTGGAAGAGCCTGTCTCGGCTGAAAGCGCTTCCGCCTGAAACGATGCTCTATTGCGCGCACGAATACACCGCAGCCAACGCCAGGTTTGCGCTGCATGCCGACCCCGACAATGCAAGCCTCCAGGCATATGTTGCCGACATTACGCGTCTGCGCGATCAGAACCGCCCCACCGTTCCCGCCAAACTGGGCAGGGAACTGGAAACCAACCCGTTCCTGCGCGCAGACGATCCGGTTTTGCAGGCACGCTGGGCGGAACGTGGCGGCCAGATCGGCGATCCCGTCGCGACATTCGCCGCGTTACGGTCCGCCAAGGACGATTTCTGACCGGAAGCCGATTCTCTCTGAACGGAAACTGGCGGTGCCCCTCACTGCCGAACCCTGTCCCGGAGAAAGATCGCCCGCCCGGATACAAAAACTCCCGCTCGTGGCGGGAGTTGATGTACCTAATCGGCAAGAACTGTCAGACGTCTGCAATCGCCTGGTTGACCAGCGCCTTGTCGGCATCGGCGGAGTGATGTTCGCGAATGAGGCCTTGTGCTGCCGCTGCGGCTGCACTGGCGGCTTGCGAACGCAGCTGCGAAACCGCTGACAGTTCAGCCGCGGCGATCTTCTCCTGCGCCATTTTCTCGCGCCGGGTGATCATGCTGGCAGTGTCCGTTTCCGCCTTGGCGACGATTGCATCGGCTTCGCGCTTCGCGTTGTCGATCATCGCCTCGGCGTCTTTCTCGGCATTGGCGATCTTGTCGGCATATTCCTTGCGCAGCGCTTCGGCTTCGCTGCGCAACGTTTTCGCCTCGTCAAGCTGCTTGCGAATCTCGGCGATCGAGGAATCGAGACCGTTCGCCAGTGTCTTGTGAACTTTCGCGCCGAATATCGCGAAACCGATCAGCACCAACATGGCCAGTGCCACCCACGCCGCGGGATTGAGGCCGAACGCCATCGGTTCGGCATGTCCACCACCGTGTTCAGCCGCTTCGGCGGCAAGCAGGATCAGCGAATTAGCCATTGAGCGCCCCCTTCACTGCCGTGCGCGCCGCATTGGCGCTGACATCCACGCCTGCGATGCGCTTGACGATATCGCTTGCGGCGTCGCTGGCGACGGTTTCAATCTCGTCCAGCGCACTGTCCCGCGCAGTCGCGATCCGCGCATCCGCTTCGGCCAGGCGTGCATCTATCTGCACACCGGCTTCGGCCAGCCGGACTTCCGTCGCCTTCGCGGACGTCGCTTTGGCTTCGGCGATGATGGCTTGGGCTTTCGCGCGATTTTCGTTCTCACGCGTGCGCCAGGCTTCTTCTTCAGCGTCAGCCTGATTACGCGCTGCCTCGGCAGCGGCAAGATCGTCCGCGATCTGCGTATCACGCATGCTCACGGTTTCCATCACCTTGGGAACCATCCCTTTGCCGACGACAAAGAAGATCGAGCCGAAGATCAGGATGATCCAGAAAATCTGGCTGGCGTATGTCTCGCCCAGTTGCGCGATTTGAGGCATTTTGAAATCCAATGCTTGTCCGGCCGGAGACATCCCCGGCCGGTCAGGTCATTGTCAGTTGGTCAGGCGACGAAGATCAGGATCATCGCGACGACGAACGACAGCAGGCCGAGAAGTTCGGCGGCGGCGAAGCCGATGAACAGGCGACCCTGCTGGCCGTCGGCGGCACCGGGATTGCGCAGTGCGCTTTCAAGGAACGAACCGAAGACGTTGCCGACACCGATGGCGGCCATGCCGGCACCAATGGCTGCGAGGCCGGCACCGATCAACTTGGCTGCTTCTGGATCCATTTGAATAACTCCTTTTGCTCAGAATTCTGATGGTTGATTACAAGACTTAGTGAAGGTTTTCAGCGTCGTTGAGATAAAGCGACGTCAACAGCGCAAAAACATAGGCCTGAATGCCCGCGACCAGAATTTCCAGCGCGCAAATGGCGATCATCAGGACGAAACTGAGAATCGAGACGACCGGGCCGATGCCGAGGCCCGCGTTGACTCCGTTGATAACGAAGCCCGAAAGCACTTCCAGCAGGACGTGGCCGGCCATCATCGCAACGAACAGCCGCAAGCCAAGGCTGAAGGGCCTGACCAGAAAGCTGACCAGCTCGATCACGAAGATCAGCGGGATCATCGGCAGCGGCGTGCCGTGCGGGATGAACAGCGAAAAGAAATGAAAACCATGCTTCCAGAAGCCAACGATCAGCACGATTGCGAATGAAAGAACCGCAAGCACGCCGGTGGCGCTGAAATGGCTGGTGAATGTAAACGGGTGCAAGCCAAGAATAGCCAGCGGCAGCAGCCCCAGCACGTTCGCGAACAGAATAAACATGAACAGCGAGAAGATGTAAGGCACATACTTCTTGCCGGCCTTGCCGATATTGGCGGCCAGCATGTTGTCGATAAAGCCGGTCATGCTCTCAACCGCCATCTGCCAGCGGCCGGGCACAAGTTCCCGCTTCATTCCGCCCCACACGAAAATCAGCAAGGCAACGGCGGAAATCGTCATCCACAGTGCTGAGTTGGTAAAGGCGATGTTATACCCGGCGATCTCCCAGCCATCCGTCCCGAACATGGGATGAATGGCAAACTGGTGCATCGGATCGACTTTGCCCTGTTCGGCTGCCACGTCTGAGAACCCTTTGACTACCTTGAACACGAGACAGCGCCCACATCCCCCCTGCCCCAGGGGTTCAATCAGGGCGCCGGCTGGAAATCCGGAAAATGTTTCTGAAGGCAACGATTATTCCAAGGAACATCACCACCAACAGGCCCCAGGGAGACGTTCCGGCAAAGTGATCGATCACCCAGCCCAGAAAAGCGCCGCCGCCAATACCGCCGATCAGATCGGCCAGAACGCGATTTCCGATGCGATAGTTCTCATCAGTCTCCGCGCCCGCTGTTGAATCGTTGCGTTTCTTTTCGCGCTCTTGAGCAGCCTTGAGCCGCTCTTCAAGCGCGTCAATCCGCGCATCTTCCTCAACAGAATCTCGTGCGTCCGGTTCATCGTTCATGCCAGCATCCTTTTGTCGAAGATATTGACACAATCAACGGCAGTCCGCCGAGGGCGCCGCCCCCTTAGGCGGGGGGCACAATTGAGTCAACCGCGCCCATGCTGCAATGCAGGATATGCCGAACCCGGCATGCAACGCGCGCGATCCGGGCGAACCCGGACCGGATCAGCAAAACTGGATGAAAAAGCCCGATCCGTCCACCCCGGACGGGCAAGGATCAGGGGCAGCGCGGATCGCGGTCTGGCGCGGCCGACGTGCGGGTTTTCCACACGTTGCCGGGCGCTTCATACTTTTCGCCCGGAATGGTTTGTGAAATCAGCACGCAACCCGACGTGAAGGCATATTCCTCAATCGTGGCATGCTGCGCCTTGGCTTTCTGGGCATAAACGGCCTTGCGCTTGATGTTGATATCATCGACCATCGCGCGCAACGCCGATGTCGAACCGCCGACGATACCAAGGTATCCGTCCATCTTTTCACCCACCTGCCCGGCCGAACGCGCCGCCGCATAAGCCGGGTCGCGGGCGATAGCGGGCGATGAAAGCGCGCCGAGTGCAAGGGCGGCCGCACCAGTGGCAAGGCCGATTTTGCGTGTAAGGTTTGTCATTTGCATCATACCCATCAGAAAATATCCGCGTTTTCTTCAATCGTGTTTTCGGCATCGGCGGCAAGCCGATAGATCACTTCCTGCTTGATGTTGATATTCAGCTCGATAACGATCGCATCGTTCGGTGCATTCACCGAAATACAACCCGAAAGCGCCATCGCGCCAGCAATCAACACCGCCGTCGCGCCACATGCGCGCCGACCCGGCCTGCCAACTTGATGCTGCCCCGCGTTGCTCATGCAAACGCTTGTCGCAGCCAACGGCAAACCGGTCAATCTGTTGGATATCATTGCAAATCACCGCTTTCTGCAGGCTGAATGGATGGTGCAGGCGCGGTTTCGGATGCTTGCCCGGTGCGCGCCGCACCGGACACGTCCAGCAATCCCAGTGTGCGCGGATCGCGGATATAGGTGGGATCGAAGAAGCTTTTGAACGATGTGATGAGCTGAAAGAACGGCGCGCGCAGATTGACGTTGAAGCGGATTGGCAGTCTCGCCACGCGCCGGGTCAGAAAATTGCGTGACGCACCGTCACCCTGGCTGACTCCGTTGAAACGCACTTTGGTCAGCATCTCGCCGTCAATGTCGCCGTCAAGGCCGATTGTCATCTCGCGATAGTCAAGCGAACGCAGCGCATCGAACGCGAAATTGGCCATGCTTGAGAGGTCTTCGTAAGTCAGCTCCCCGACATAGGATACGTTGCCGCCCGGCGCCCGCGCACGCAGCATTCCACCCACAACGTGCCCGCCGTCCTTGTCAAACACCAGCGGGATCGTGCCATCGAACGTGCCGGATGCCGAAAGATTGCCCAGATCCATGTGCTCAACAAACCGGGCTGCGTTCAGCCCCTCGATTGCCAGCGTGTAACGCAACGGATCATCGGATCCGATTTCCATCCTGACAGGCTTGAGCCGCAATACGCCATCGAAAAACGGCCATCGCGCACCATCGATTTCAACAATATAGCCCGGATTGATCGAAAACGTGAGTTCGCCATCAAGAACCTCGATCCCCGGATTGATCGAAACGATTTGCAGCTTCTGATCGGGCGCGGTGGTCAGCCCGAGCAGATCGTCGAACCGCACCGTGCCTGAAACGCCTTTTACCGGACCGAACGCGGCGGCAAAATCAAAGTTTCCGGTGCTGAACTGGCCGCTGCTGGTGACCGCCTGATCGTTCCAGTCGATCCGTCCGTTGCCGCGCACAACGCCATTGGCATTGGCGACAACACCAAGCGCAAGTCGCGAAATCGTGTCGGGTTGCAGGTGATCGTCAAACAGCACGCCTGGTGCCAGAATATCGGCATTGCCGACGCCGGTTGCCAGATCATGTTCAATCGCAGCGGTTACAATTTCGCGATCGCTTTGCGGTTCGCGCAGCAGCGCATCGGCCCTGATCCGGTTATCCTTCAGGCCAAGCGTTGCATCGCGCGCAACAAGCGGCTGAAACCGGTTGACCCGCTTGCGGTCTTCCAGTCGGAACGCGCCATCTGACAGCGTCAGTTCACCATCCGCAAAGCGCCAGCTTCCCGACGCATCGAACAGATCAAGCGGCACCGCATCCAGCAGCACATCAGTGCCGCCGAATGTTCCGCCAACACCCTCGTCAAGCCGGGCATCAAGCCTGGCCAGATAAAACCGCGATGCCGATTGCGGATGGCCCAGCGCCACATCCACACCATTGGCATGCAGCATTCCGGGCCACGCAAAACCGACCGGACCACTGACAACGCGCAGCGGGGTTGCGCCAATCCGGCCTGCCAGATCGAGCGATGGAACGCCGCCTGCAATTTTCAAGCCTTGCGCCGTGCCCCGCACGATCGCCCCGCCGCGCGGCGGGCAGACCGGCAAAGTTCGGCGATCCAGCACCAGATCGGCAAGTTCCAGCCGATCGAAGCGCAGGTCTACGCATTGCCTCCACAGCGCAAATCCCGCCGATTGCGACCAGTTTCCGTCCAGCGGGATCGCCAGATTCCGCACCGCGCCACCCGGCAATGTGCCGCTCACCAGCGCCTCACCGGAAAAACCGATCCCGCCGCGCGCGGACTGAACGATCAGAACGCGCGGCAACCTCAATCGCGCCGAACCCGCGCGGTATTCCGGCATCGCAATGCGCATCGCCAGCTGGCCGCCCGCGCCCTGCTCCATGCGCCCCGCGATACGCGGCAGCCCCTTACCGCCGGTCGAGAAATTGCCTGAAACGCGAACCGGCGCGGCACCGCCAAGGCGCGCCTGCAGCCGGGAAACCGCCAGCAGCGACTGGCCACTGCTTCCCCTGACTTGCCCGCGCGGAACAATCAGCGAGACAATATCGCCAGTGCCGCGCACGATGAAGCTGCCGGAAAGGCTGCTGCTGCGCACCTCGCGCCGCAGCGCAACGCGAATCCTGCCAAGCGCTTCGCCCACGAACACGCCCTGCGCGGAACGCGCGAGGCTGGCCAGCGTGGCGTCAAGCTCATCGCCCATCGCCAGCCCCTCGCCGCTCAGATCGCCTTCCACTTCATAACGGGCGAACCCGTCGAAAGCCCGGACGTGCCCTTCGACGCTCAGTCTTGAGGCGCGTGCCGGCGACGAAGTCAGCCGCGTGCCCTCCAGCGCGTAACGCGCGGTCAGCGCATCGTCTCGCCAGGTCAGGCGGCTGTTGCCGCTCGATCCGGCAAGTCGTGTCGCGCCATATCCAAGCGCTCCGGTCACGAAATCGATCTTGCCTTCAGCGCCATCCAGAGTCTTGTCCGCCGTCAGGTCGAGCGAAACAGCAGCGTCGGCAAGGCGCGCGCCTGCATCCGGGCAATCAAGCCGTGCCAGCCTGACCGGCCCGCGAAACCGGGGCTTTTGCGCGCCCACTTCGATCTTGCCGTAAACCGAAGCATCGCTTGCCGTGCAGCCATGCAGGGAAAGCGCAGGCGCGCTCGCTGCCAGTTCGCCGGAAAAGCCATCACGCAGCGGACCCTGCCCGCTCACCGTAAACCCGACCGGGCCATAGTCGCTTTCCAGCAGGCCTTTGCCATCGACAAGCGCAAGATCGAAATCGGGCAGACTGAAAGGCTCCTCACTTTCCGCAAACAGCACCGGATCGAGGCTGCCGAAGCTGAGTTTGCCTTTGCGATAAGTGCCGAACAGGCGCGGTCTGATCACTGTCACCTTGCCGATCCCCGGCAGTCCTCCGCGCGTATCTATATCCAGAACGACACGCTCAACCGTCAGATCGGGCCGTTCGGGATCGCCGATAACAAGGTTGTTCAGGATCTGCTGACCGGGGCCGATCGACTCGATCTCATACGTGCCGGGAAGCCCAAGCGCTTCAAGCTGGCCGGTTATGATATCATCGGCAATGTCTTCGCGGGCGATCCAGACATAAACGATCGCAAGCGCCAGAACCGCAACAATTCCCAGCATGGCCAGACGAGAAGCGCGTCTGCGTGCATGCTTGCGCTCAGCCGCCGTATCGCCGGTTTCAGGCGTCAGAACGCGATCATCGGTTTCCTGCGGCATCGCTCCACCACTTGCGCTTACCCGACAATAAAGGCAATCCTGATCGTCCCGATGGCAGCCGCCGAAACTCTGGCCGGGCTGACCTGAACGCAAGGAAAACAAGCGTGCCTCCATCGACGGGCGGCGACGCGCATGGCGGATGAAGCAGCAATCGCGTGAGTGAGACGAAACAATCCAGAAGCGCGCTTTCCGGCAATGATCCAAGCGGCCATCGCGCCCGGCTGCGGCAACGCCTGCTTGAAGGCGGGGCGGATGCTCTGGCTGACCACGAGATCATCGAATATCTGCTGATGACGGCAATCCCGCGCCGCGATGTAAAGCCGCTGGCGCGCACACTGATCCAGCGTTTCGGATCGCTGGCGGGCGTGCTTAACGCTGATCCGCGCGCACTGGAAAAGCTGCCCGGCATGGGCCAGACAAGCGCCGCCGCGCTCAAGATCGTGGCGCTCGCAACGCGGCGGCTGGCGAAAAGCGAAAGTGCGCGAAAAGCCGGTGCTGGGAAGCTGGCAAGCGCTGATCGACTATCTGACCATCGATATGGCGCACCTCACGGTTGAACGGGTGCGCGTGCTCTATCTCAATGCGCAAAACCTTCTCATCCATGATGAACATGTCGGCGACGGTTCGATAAATGAAGCCGCGATCCACCCGCGCGAAGTGATCCGCCGCGCACTCGATCTGGGATCAACCGCGATCATTCTGGTGCACAATCACCCGTCCGGCTCGCCCCAGCCCAGCCGCGCCGATATCGACATCACCAATCGCATCGCCGAAGCCGGGCGGCTGCTGGGCATTGTCGTCCACGATCACATCATCATCGGGCGCGAGGGCCATGTCAGCCTGCGCATGAAAGGGCTGATCTGATCGCCTCGGGCAGCGCATGACTGGCGTGGCCTTCGATGCTGCAATGCAGTATAACCCGTATCCGGCGACTCGAACTGGAAAGGAGGTCGATTGGCCCGGTTGCGCGGCGTTCTGCTTGATCTTGATGGTGTCCTGTATGTCGGCGGCGAGCCGCTACCTGGCGCAATGGCTGCGGTAAATCGTCTGCGCGATGCCGATCTTGCGATCCGGTTCGTAACCAATACAACACGCAGCCCCAAACGCGCGGTTCTGGAAAAATTGCAGACATTCGGACTTTCTCTGGAAGCTGGCGAACTATTCACCCCCGCCATGGCGGCGCGGCGCATGATCGAAACGCGCGGGCTTGATGCGCACTTGCTGATCCATCCGGCCATGGCGGAAGATTTCGAAGGGCTTGCAAAAGGCAATCGTCCAGCCGTGATCGTCGGTGATTGCGGCGATGCCTTCACCTATGCCGCGCTTAACGCGGCATTTCGCAAATTGGACAACGGCGCGGAATTTTTTGCGCTCGCCAACAATCGCGTTTTCAAGGACAGCGATGGGCGACCCAGTCTGGATGCGGGGCCTTTTGTCGAGGCCCTGGCCTTCGCCAGCGGAGCAGAGCCGGTTATACTGGGCAAACCCGCTGCCGCATTCTTCCGAGAGGCGCTGGCCAGTATCGGATGCGCGCCACACGAAGCGGCGATGATCGGCGACGATGCAGAAAGCGATGCCAGCGGCGCGGCAAGAGCCGGAATGATCGGAATTCTGGTCAGGACAGGAAAATACAAGGCCGGCATGGAACACGCTGTTACGCCTCCGCCAAGCTATGTGGTGAGCGATTTACCGGACGCGGTCGATCGCATCCTTTCGGGCGAAATACCCGCCTAGGCGGCGTGGACAAATTCCCTGTTGTCACGGCCAGACGAGAAACCGCCAGTTCAAGAAGCGAAGACGCGGGACATGCTGGGCATATTCAAGGATGAGCGACGCGCAAATGGCGGTTTCTCGTCT
>CAMYJW010000013.1 GCA_947258815.1 uncultured Sphingomonadaceae bacterium | reverse complement strand
AGAAAGGGTTCAAAGAATGCCCATTCGGCATCCCCCATCAGCAACCGCGCCAAGATAACCTCCGCAAAAGCTATCTTGAATCACATCTCGTCCCGCTTGTGAATCCAGTTTGTCAACAGGGCCTAGATCGTTTCTCGGTCAGGCTGGCGCGAACGGAAAGCAACGCTCTAAACCACGCCAAACGCAAGCATCGCGTCGGCCACTTTCTTGAAGCCCGCGATATTGGCGCCTTTCACATAATCGATATAGCCGCCGCCCTGATCGCCAAAACGCAAGCAACGCTCATGAATGCCATTCATGATGTCCTTCAGCATGATCTGCAGTTCTTCCTCGCTCCAAGACCGCCGCTCTGAATTCTGGCTCATTTCCAGCCCGGAAATGGCAACGCCGCCGGCATTCGCCGCCTTGCCCGGCGCAAACATGATTTTGGCATCCTTGAACACCCGCACCGCTTCAAGATCGCTGGGCATGTTCGCGCCTTCCGAAACGGCTATGCATCCATTGCCGACCAGCGCGCGCGCATCATCGCCGTGCAGCTCGTTCTGGGTCGCGCATGGCAACGCCACGTCGCACGGAACATTCCATGGGGCTTCGCCTTCATGGAAAGTCGATCCGGTAAATTCCTTCGCATAGTCGCTGATCCGCCCCCGGCGATGCGTCTTGTGCTCCTTCACCCAGTTGATTTTCGCCAGCGTCAGGCCTTCGGGATCATGGATGAACCCGCCCGAATCAGACAATGTCACAGGCTTGCCGCCAAGCTGAACGATCTTCTCCGCAGCATGCGTGGCGACATTGCCCGAGCCTGAAATCACGGCTGTCTTGCCGCTGATCTCGTCATCCTTTGCGGCCAGCAT
This sequence comes from uncultured Sphingomonadaceae bacterium, assembly GCA_947258815.1. GTDB lineage: Bacteria > Pseudomonadota > Alphaproteobacteria > Sphingomonadales > Sphingomonadaceae > Novosphingobium. The sequence continues at coordinate 1,879 of CAMYJW010000013.1, read as the reverse complement.
ATTGGCAAGAAAATAGACCGCGCCATACCCGGTTGCCTCCGGCCGGATCATCGACCCGCCAAACTCAAGGCTTTTACCCGTCAGCACGCCTTCAAACTGATTGGTGATGCGCTTGTACTGACCGAACATGAAACCGATTTCGCGCGCGCCGACACCGATATCGCCCGCGGGCACGTCCGTATCCGGTCCGATATGGCGGTAAAGCTCGGTCATGAAACTTTGGCAGAAGCGCATGATCTCGCGCTTCGACTTGCCCTTGGGATTGAAATTTGAACCGCCCTTGCCGCCACCCATCGGCAGGCCAGTCAGCGCGTTCTTGAATGTCTGCTCAAACGCCAGGAACTTGAGCACGCTTTCATTGACGCTGGAGTGAAACCGCAAGCCGCCCTTGTAAGGCCCGATCGCATTGTTGTTCTGAACGCGCCAGCCACGCTGCACACGAATACAACCCGTGTCGTCTTCCCAGCACACCCGGAAAGAGACGACCCGGTCCGGCTCGGCAATGCGGCGCAGAATCTGCTGTTCGTGGTAATCTTCCTTGTCGGCAATAAACTCAAATATGTCCTGCGCGACTTCCTGCACGGCCTGGACAAATTCCGGCTGGTGCGGATTGCGCCGGTTCACCCCCGCCATAAAGCCATCCAAGTCAACGTGATCCGATACTGCCATGTGCATTCCTCCTGAGCGATGAACGCAGTTTCAGCGCGGTTCATCGGCCTGTGGCTCACCGATAAGAGCGGGCCACTCGCGTGTATAGTAAGGAAACGCTCCGGCATGGAGCAATGCGCCGGGTTTGCGCCAAAAGCGGCCGCGAAATTTCTGGGCCGCATGGATTCGGAACAAGCTGGAAGGGCGTGTGTGCGGCGCGCGCTTTCACTCGCGCACGGGCTGGGCCAGACGCGCCATGATCGCTGCAACATACATGCGGGTTTCGCGGATATTGGGTATCCCGCCCGCCTTGATGACCCGGCCCGGACCCGCATTGTAGGCCGCCAGCGCCAGTTCGATATCGCCATCGAATGCATCAAGCTGAAGCCTCAGATACTTTGCGCCACCTTCAAGATTGGCATGCGGATCGTCGGGATTGACCCCCATCATCCGGGCCGTTCCCGGCATCAGTTGCGCCAGCCCGCGCGCGCCGACGGGCGACACCGCACGCGCGTTCCAGCGGCTTTCCTGCCAGACGACCGCTTCAAGCAAAGACGGGCTGATATCGTATTTGTCCGCCAGTTCGGCCACGCGCTGGCGCCACTGCGCGGGGCCAGCTTCGTCTGCAACCTGCGTAAGCGCTTCGGGCGCCAGTGCCAGTTCAGCCGGCGCGGCTTGCTCATCAGTGTCGATTTCGGTCACGCCAACAGCCGTTGGCCCACTGGCAATCCATTCATACTGCGCACCATTGACCTGCAGGACATCGGCATGCGCAGTGCCGATCACCCCGGCAAACGACAACGCACACGCAATCAGACTGCCGAAAACGAACTTCACTGAACGTCGATCCTCACATTCGCGGAGCAACAGTCATACACTATCATGCATCGCGGTGCAAAAGCGCCAACAGATCGAAATGGTGCCCCCGGCGAGAGCAACCTCGGCTCCGTTGACACAGTGGATTCCCAAAAGGCGCGTGAGCTGATTCAAGACTGCTATTCGATGAGCGGTCATGGATCGAGGCGATCTGACGGCCGAAGAATGGGTCGCCTGTTCATCGGTGATGGCGAAGCACTGAATACTCCGACGCACTGTTAACCCGGCGAGTTAGGCCCTGTTGACAAACTGGATTCACAAGCGGGACGAGATGTGATTCAAGATAGCTTTTGCGGAGGTTATCTTGGCGCGGTTGCTGATGGGGGATGCCGAATGGGCATTCTTTGAACCCTTT
>CAMYJW010000012.1 GCA_947258815.1 uncultured Sphingomonadaceae bacterium | reverse complement strand
CGGGAAACCGGGCATCCATCATCTGTTGCACCAGCGCAGGCACCGCGACTGCATCGGGCGGCAGCTGCGGCTCCTTGATTTCCTCACCACACGCCGCCAGCAACAGCGCGCTGCAAACGATGGTGATGCCCTGCCGGAATCGCCTGACGCGTGGCCTGGAACCAGAAGCCCGTTGCTTGATAGTCATGCACACTCTCCCGAGTCGTATGAGACAGCATAGTCTCAATATAAACATTCGGAGGCGTTAATTCTGGCTGTTGGCTGCTAACTCTCCGCCGCTTCGCGATCCAGCTGCGCCCGGCTTTTCTTTTCCGCTGCGGTTTTAAGCTGTCCGCAGGCGGCGTCGATGTCGCGGCCGCGCGGGGTGCGGACGGGTGCGCTGATGCCGGCTTTGAAAATGATGTCGGAAAAGCGCGCGATGCGCTCTGGCGTTGAGCATTCATAGGCCGCGCCGGGCCATGGGTTGAACGGGATCAGGTTCACTTTGGCGGGCAGGGCATATTCGCGGATCAGGCGGACAAGTTCGTGCGCGTCTTCGTCGCTGTCGTTCTTGTCTTTCAGCATCACATATTCAAACGTGATGCGCCGGGAATTGGACGCGCCCTTGTATGCCGCGCAGGCGGAGAGCAGTTCCTCAATTCCGTATTTCCTGTTGATCGGCACGATCTCGTCGCGCACGTCTTTGGTGACGGCATGAAGAGAGACCGCAAGGCCAACGCCTATTTCCCTGCCGCAGCGTTCCATCATCGGAACAACGCCGCTGGTTGACAGCGTGATCCGGCGGCGCGAGAGTGACAGACCTTCCGGGTCCATCACCAGCTTGAGCGCATCGCGGACATTATCGAAGTTGTAGAGCGGCTCCCCCATGCCCATCATCACGATGTTGGTCAGCAGGCGGCCATCGGCGGAATAGTGGCCGCGATTGTCTGCTTCGGGATCGCTGTCATCGTCTTCAAAATCAAAGTCCATCCGGCCTTTGGGCCACTCGCCCAGCGCATCGCGCGCCAGCATCACCTGACCGACGATTTCGCCGGGCGTAAGATTACGCACCAGCCGCATCGTTCCGGTGTGGCAGAACGTGCAATTGAGCGTGCAGCCCACTTGGCTGGAAACGCACAATGTGCCCCGGTCCGCATCGGGGATGAACACCATTTCAAATTCGTGCCCGTCTGCCGTGCGCAGCAGCCATTTACGCGTGCCGTCTTGCGAATGCTGGGCTTCGACCACATCGGGCCGGCTGACGACAAAGCGTTCGGTCAGCCACGGGCGCATTGCCTTGCCGATATCGGTCATCGCTGCAAAATCGGTGACGCCGCGATGATAAAGCCAGTGAAACACCTGCTTGGCGCGCAGTTTGGCCTGTTTCGCGTCCAGCCCCGCCGTTTCAAAAAGCGCGGCTATGCGCGGTCTGGAAAGGCCCAGAACGTCAATCCGGCCATCGTCGCGCGGCGTAACCTCGCGCGCGACGGGCAGCGGGTCGATATTCCCGGGGATCGGCATAAGTGGTGTGTCGGTCATGGACGAATTTCAATACGGCAATTCCGGACACCGTCGACATGTTCAATCAAGTCCGGGGATGCCTGACCATGCATCGGATCCAGGACAACATCCAAGCCTTCGCGTCTGGCCATTTTTGCGACCGGCAAGAAGTCAGCGTCCGCCGCGACGAGAACGATCTGATCGACTTGACGTTTATAGGCCATGGACGCGATGTCTAATCCAAGCCTCATGTCGACACCCTTTTGAATGACGTCGATCTGAAAATCTTCGTCAGTGGGTTCGAATGTTTCAGGATTAGCAAGCCAGCGCGCCACGGCTTCTTTCCTTGGTTTCCAACCGGATAAACCCTCGTTGAGTGTTCCCAGCCTGAGGGCCACCTTTCTAGTTTCCCGTAATTTGCAGTGGATTGCTTTTCGTAAGACCGCGTCCCGTGACTTTGCGAGATTTAGTGAGCGCTTTGAAACAGGTTGATGGAGCCTTTTTGTTAATGGAGCGCAGTCGTAAAAGAATATCCGATACAGTGAGGATGATTCTTCAGGGCGAAATTTTTCGCCAGTCATATTTTCCCAAGTAGGGTCTGCATGCAATCGCGTTGCGACATGATATGCAGAAAGAGCCACTACTCCCAGGCTGACATGCTCGGCATTTTCGGGATCAAGCCAAGGGAAACTATGTTTGAAGCGCCTCAAGAAAAACGCGCCATCGATAACGATTGCCGTGGGCATTATGATCATCACCAAAAAAGATGTCCCCGGGAGCGGCCTTGAGCTGATATCTGCTCTTTCGAGCGCCTCAAAGCGGCAAACCGGGGACGTGATGTGTATAAATATACACACTTCGCCCTGATTTTCAATCTCGTTCAGCGCGCTTTTGCGCAGCCGATCGCGGCGGCGTCCATGGCAGAGGCGACGCCGTCCAGCTTCCAGGTGTTCGAGAAACCCTTGCCGTTTGCGCCGCGTGCCGAAATGCTCATGCTGGTGGCGGATCGCATGCGGGCGATGATTGCCGCGTTCATCCGGGCATCGACTGGCCAGGCATCGCCGCCGCCGCCGGTAAGATCGAAGCGCTCTCCGCTGATGCGCAGCACCAGCCGCGGATCGCTTGCCAGTTTGCGCGACATGCGGAAATGCAGCTGATTACGCAGCTTGCGTTTGGGCCACGTGCCAACCGTTGCATAAGGCTCATAATCGCGGTGCAGGGTGCTGGGGATCGCCTTGGCGATGGCATAGCAGCGCGGCAGATCGGGATCGCGAAATACACCCCAATTGCCATACATGCCCAGACTTTCGCGTGCGTAGGCAAGCGGGGCGGCAAGCATCGCACACAAGGCCGCGAACATCGCGATGCGCGCGGTTTTGCGAGGTGAGCGATGGGATGTGCCGGAGATGTGCGCCATTGCCGATGGCTCATCGCAGAATTTGCCGCTTGAGAAAAGGCGGATGGTATCCCGGCTTTCGGAAATCGGGCCCTGGAATATGGGCCTAAGGAGAAATACGACCAGCTTGTCTCAGCAATCCTCAAGCACGTTTGTTTAGCGTGCTGGCGCGCGAAAAGGTGCGCGCTGAGGAGAGGAATTGCGATGTTCATGGACAGGATCGACCGGCAAACCGATATTGATGGTCTCAGCGGCCTCAGCGACGCGCCGCAAGCGGCATGTCATTTTGAACTTGTGGTTATCGGCAGCGGCCCGGCCGGGCGGCGTGCGGCCATTCAGGCGGCCAAGCTGGGCAAATCGGTGCTGGTGGTTGAAGGGCAGGCCAAGGTGGGCGGTGTTTCGGTTCATACCGGCACGATCCCTTCCAAAACCTTGCGCGAAACCGCGCTGAACCTCTCAGGCTGGCGCGAGCGCGGGTTTTACGGGCGATCCTACCGGGCCAAAAAGAACATCGGCAGCGACGATCTCAGCATGCGGCTGTGCAAGACGCTGGACCATGAAGTGGACGTGCTGGAGCATCAGTTCTTGCGCAATGGCGTTGAAACGATCGCCGGGCGTGCGCGCTTTCTCGATCCGCATCGGGTTGCGATCACCACGCCCGAACACGGCGAAATTGTGGCCAGCGCGGATCGCATTCTGGTGGCGGTGGGGACAGTGCCTTACCGCCCCGGAACGGTCGATTTCGGTGATCCCGATATCATGGACAGCGATGAAGTCGTCAGCCTGCATCGTTTGCCGCGCTCGCTTGCGGTGATCGGGGCCGGAGTGATCGGCATTGAATATGCAACGATTTTCAGCGCGCTTGATGTTGCGGTCACGATCGTTGAGCCGCGCGAGAGCTTTCTCGATTTCGTTGACCGGGAGATTATTGACGAGTTCGTGCATCAGCTTCGCGATCGCGGGGTGCGTTTTCGGCTGGGTGTTCCGGTGGAATCGGTCACGCGCGGGAGCGATGGAAGAATTGTGACGCAGCTTGATGACGGGCGCGCGGTGCGCACCGAAATGGCGCTGTATTGCGCGGGCCGGATGGGGGCAACGCGCGAACTCGGGCTTGAGAATTGTGGGCTGGAAACCGATGCACGCGGGCGGCTGGCGATTGATCCGGCGACGTTCCAGACCGGCGTCGAACATATCTATGCCGCAGGCGATGTTATCGGCTTTCCCAGCCTTGCGTCCACTTCGATGGAGCAGGGGCGCATCGCTGCCTGTCACGCGTTTGGCCTGCCGGTTCCGCCTGCGCCGAAATACTTTCCGTATGGCATTTATGCCGTGCCCGAAATCTCCACCGCAGGCCTTAGCGAGCAACAGGTGCGCGAGCAGGGTATCAATTATGAGTGTGGCATTGCCCGGATGCGCGAAACATCGCGCGGGCATATCATGGGGCTTGAACAGGGGCTGATGAAAATCATCGTGTGCAACGACACGCGCAGATTGCTGGGGGTTCACATCATCGGGGAAGGCGCGACCGAGCTGATCCATATCGGTCAGGCCGTGCTCAACCTGAAAGGCACGCTCGACTATTTTATCGAGAATACCTTCAATTATCCGACTCTGGCCGAGGCCTACAAGATCGCCGCGCTCGATGCGTGGAACCGCATGCCGCGATAATTACGCTCTGGTAACGCGGTAAGCTAACGCGGCACGCGCCCGTTCGATGTCTTGTCCGGGCCTTATCCGAGCCTTGGCGGGGTCTTATCCGGGCGTGCGTTTACCCAGATAGCTGCTGAGCGCATTGTCGCCCCGGTTATAGGAGCGCCCCGGATTGAGGGCGTCATAAACCACCGCGTTTTCAAGAACTTTCTGGATATAGTTCTTGGTTTCGTAGATCGGAATCCGTTCCACCCAGGTGATCCAGTCAATGCTTCCATGACGCGGATCGCCATTGGCGCGCAGCCACTTGTTCACGTTGCCGGGGCCAGCATTGTAGGCGCCCACCGCCAGCGGGAACGAGCCGTTGTAATAGCGCAGCATGCGGGCGAAATAGCCATCGCCAAGCCGGATATTGTACTGCTGATCGGTCGTCAGCGCGGCGGGGCGATAGGAAAGCCCCATCTTGCCCGCCTGTTCGCGCGCGGTGCCGGGCATAAGCTGCATCAGCCCGCGCGCGCCTGCGTGGCTGATCGCATTGGGTGCAAACTGGCTTTCCTGCCGGGTAATCGCGTGGACCATCGTCCAGTTCGCGCCGGGCGGTGTCGGGATCAGCGGAAAACTGGTGTCGTAGAATGTTTCGTGCCCATCGGTATGCGCGCGCTGGCCAAGGATGACAGCCAGATCGCGGCGGCCGATTTCGCGTGCCAGATCGGCAACAAGAACGTGCTCCGCCTCGGTTTCGGCCTGTTCCGCGATTGACCGGAAAAACCGCACCGACGTGCGCCATTTATAGTCGCGCGCAACTTCGCGAACCGCCTTGGTAAGAGGGCGGGCGTTAAATTCGGCGCGTTCGTCGCGGGTGGGGATCTGCGCCGGTCTTGCGGAAAGCGCCGGCAGCGGGCGGCCCAGCCGTTCGAGAGAGAGCATCCCGTAAAAATGATCGGGATAGCTGGCGGCCATTTCGAAATAGCGGTTGGCGCCGTCCTTGTCGCCAGCTTGCGCCAGTGCCCGGCCAGCCCAGTAAAACCCTTTTGATCGGGTGCCCGGTGTCTTGGCCGCAGCGCCATAGCGATAGAACAGCGGCGCGGCGCGCAGCGGCTGGCGAAGGCTCCACAGCGCCTTGGTTCCGCCCAGCCACATCAGCGAGGTATAATCGTCACGCAATTTGAAGCCGAGCTTGCTGACATCGGTTCCCGGCGCGAATGCATCGTCGATCGAGGCCGCGATGCGCACCGCAGGATCGGCGCCCGCGCCTTTGGCTGCCCAAAGCAGGTTTGCCACCCATTTTTCCGCGTCATGGACGGGGCGGTCAAATTTGGGGCGCGTGGCCAGCAGGTTGATTGCTGTGCTGATGTTGCGGTTGGAGCGGGCGTGATGCAGCCGGTTATACACATAGCCGGGATCGCGCAGCCAATCGCCTGCCGCGCCGCCCGGTGCGCCACCTTTCATCACTCGCAGCCGCTCGGAATAAATCGCGCGTTTTTCGGGCGAGACATGCGCAAGCTGGCGTTCCGCGGCGCGTGGCGCGCGCGCCCACAGCAGCGCATCCATACGGGCATCGTGGTCGTCGCGCGTGAGAACCGAGCCATACTGATAAAGGATCGTCGATTCTGCTGTTTCCGCCATCAGGCCGCCGCGCCATGCCGCTACAGCGGTGTCGCGCGCGCCGGGATAGCTCAGCGCGGCGAGCGCCAGCGCCTGCCTTGCGCGGGCCTGATTGCTGATCGGCGGATACTTCTCAAAGAAGGACACCGTGGTTCGCGGGTTGGCCGATTCGCGTTCCAGTGCCGATTCGGCATAGGCGCGCAGCGTGCTTTCGCTGGGAAATCCGGGATAGGTCAGCAGAAAGCCCGCATATGTATCGAAATTGAGCGAGCGGGACTGCGTAAGCGCCTTCCAGCGAACGACGGCCTGGTTCATAACCCGGTCGTTCGTAGTCATGTTGCGGCGCTTCGCCTGATCCCATTCGGCGCCGTCACTGCCCAGTGCCGGGACGGAAATGCAGGTGGAGGCAAGCAGAATCAAGGCAGAAGAAGCACGAAGCATGCTGGACATAATGGAAGGTGGCTCCTTATCAGGCGCTGAACGATAAATTCCGATTGCGACGAATGTCACGGCAGGCGTCTCATGCGGCAAATACAGGTGCAAAGTCCATGTTTTCCGGTTCCATACCCGCTATGGTGACTCCCTTTCGCGACGGATCGTTTGATGAGCAAGCGTTTCGCAGGCTGGTCGAATTTCAGATTGAGAACGGCTCCAGTGGCCTTGTGCCGGTTGGAACGACGGGCGAATCGCCCACGCTCAGCCACGAAGAGCATATGAAAGTCACCGAAGTGTGCATCGAAGTGGCGGCCGGGCGCGTGCCGGTTATTGCCGGTGCCGGTTCCAATTCCACATCCGAAGCGGTGATGCTGGCATCCCATGCGGAAAAGGCAGGGGCCGATGCGGTGCTCGTTGTCACGCCCTATTACAACAAGCCGAATCAGGAGGGCATGTATCGCCATTTCAAGGCGGTGCACGATGCGATCGCTATTCCCATCATTGTCTATAATATTCCGGGCCGTTCGATCGTCGATCTCGATCTTGAAACGATGACCCGGCTGGCGCAGTTGCCGCGCATCGCCGGCGTAAAAGACGCAACCGGAGAAATTGTGCGGGTATCTGCCTATCGCAATTCGATTGGCCTGGACTTCTGCCAGCTATCCGGAAACGACGAGACGGCGCTGGCGCACTTTGCCCATGGCGGCCATGGCTGCATTTCGGTTTCGGCCAATGTCGCGCCAAGGCTGTGTGCCGATTTTCAGCAGGCGCTGGCCGATGGCGATCTGGCGAAAGCGCAGGAACTGGACGGGCTGCTCTATCCGCTGCACACCGCAATGTTCCTCGATACCTCGCCCGGCCCATGCAAATATGCGCTCAGCCGGGTGCATGACTGGGTGAGCACCGATGTTCGTCTGCCGATCGTCGAGCCGGATGAAGCGGCGCGCGCCGCTGTCGATGCTGCGCTGGAGCATGCCGGTCTGGTCTGATTGCCCGTCACCCGATTGCCAAAGAAAAATTTCGTGATTGCATAGGAAAACCCGGCCTCCAGCCGTTTCTTTTCGCGCCTTCCATCCCTACATGCGAAGCCTATTATGGCGCGCCCGAAACACAGTTCGTTTGAAAAGCACAAGGTTGTTGCCGAAAACCGCCGTGCGCGCTTCGACTATCATATCGACGAGGTGTTCGAAGCGGGTATCGCGCTGACCGGCACCGAAGTGAAATCGCTGCGTTTTGGCGAAGGGTCTATCGCGGAAAGCTATGCCGAGATCCGCAATGGCGAGGCGTGGCTGGTGAATGCCAACATTCCCGAATTCAGCCATGGCAACAGATTCAACCATGAACCCAAGCGTCCGCGCAAGCTGTTGCTCAACGCGCGGGAAATTAGTCGCCTGCACGGCTCGGTCGAACGCAAGGGGATGACGCTTGTCCCGTTGTCGGTTTATTTCAATCCGCGCGGCAGGGCGAAAGTTGAACTGGCACTGGCCCGCGGCAAGAATACCGCTGATAAACGACAGACGATCAAGGAGCGCGACTGGAAGCGCGAGAAGGCGCGCGCGATGCGCGAACACGGATGAAGCGACCGATCAAACGCATGACCGGCTGGGCGAACGGCAAGATGCCCACGCGTGAGCAGATGGCGGGAAATCGCTGGCTGGCGCCGATTGCGCATCGCTTTCTCAGCCCGGAATTGTGGCGGTTTACGCGTCGTTCGGTGCCGCGCGGCGTCGCGCTTGGGCTGTTTGCGGGATTTATCATCCCGATCGGGCAAATCTTTCTGGCCGCGTTCATGGCTCTGCCCGCGCGGGCCAACGTGCCGCTGGCGGCGCTCGTCACGTTTATCACCAACCCGTTCACACTGCCGTTCTGGCTTGTCGCGGCGAACCGGCTGGGCCGCTTTATCCTGAAGATAGATCAGGCTGTTGTCGATTCGGCGATCGGCAGGGAAATCGAGAGCGGACGATGGTTCGATTTCGGGTGGTTCCTGAAGACTGCCGGGGTCACCGCGTTCGGTTTCGTCGTCATGTCCCTTGTCGGCGCGGCGATCGGCTATCTCGTTTCCGGCTGGGTCTGGAAATGGTGGGTCGGTCGCAAGATGGAAGCGCGGCGCAACCGCGCGGATCAGACAAGTGAGCCGGCGGAATGACACCGGTTGCGGCAGCTGCACAGCTTGGTTGGGGCGATCGGGCGGCGGTTGCGCTGGCGCTGGTGGCCAGTGTTGCGGTGCTGTGGTTCGTATCGGAAGACCTTGTGGTCGTGGCCGCTTACGCAGCCGGACTGGTTGCGATCGGCATACTGGCTCTGGTGCTCGTTCGCGATCGCCCGGATGTTGCACGTGAAGAGTTCGCGCTGCCGGACTGGTCGGTCACCGTCACCGCGATTGACCGGCCTGACATGGCGATTGCGGTGTCTGACCGCGCCGGAAGGCTGGTCTGCGCCAACGCACGTTTTGAGGAATGGTTCGGAACCGCTAGCGCACCGCCCAATCTCCCGGTTGAAAATGCGTCGGTTGAGCGCCTGACGCGCGCTGCTCGCGCGGCATGGCGTGAAGGTCGGGAGCGGATCGATCTGGTGGAAGAAGGCGATCAGGCCGCCGGATCGCGCCGCTGGTCCGGCAATGTTGAGCGTGCGGGCAGAGGCGATGATTTTCTGGTGTGGCGGCTGTCACCGATCGAGGCTGCCGATCCGGTTGCGGATCTCGTCAGGCAGCTCGATGGCAAGATGGGCCGCGCTTTGGCCGGAGCGGGCATCGCCGCCGCGGTTGTCGATCCTGATGGTGTGGTGCGCGGGGCCAGCGCCGGTTTCGCGCAACGCGCAACGGGCGATGCTGGTGCGGACATGGCAGGGCAGGAGTTCGTTACCCTGCTCAATCAGGCTGAAGACGATACGATAACCTGGGCGAGGGAAGGCGCGCGCGGTTCGGCGCTGACGCTCTATTATGTGCCGGTTGCCGATCCCGATCTGCCCGGTTCGCCTGATCCGGATATGACTCCTTCGCTGATGCTGCTGGTCGATTCGGGCGTCGGCATCGGTGGCGGAACGGCAGAGCATTCCGCGGCGGTTCCGCATCTTGAGGCACTGCTTAGCCAGTTGCCGCTCGGTCTGGCGATGGCGGACAGGGATGGCCGGTTGTTGTTTGCCAATGCCGCTTTCATGCGCGCGGCGGGCCGTGAAGGCCAGAAGCCGCCCAAATATCCCACCGATCTCGTTACGCGCGAAGACAAGGGCGCGCTTTCCGATTCGATCCGCCGGTTCGGGCAGGGCCCGGCCGCATCGGGCGATATCGCGATCCGGCTGGTCAGCCAGCCCGAAGAGCCGGTTTCGCTCAGTCTGGCCGGCGTGCGTGGGCTGGGTGAGGCGGCGGTGCTGCTGGGGCTTACCGATTCGACAGAGGAAACCCGGCTGAAACGCCAGGTTGCGCAAGCCACCAAGATGCAGGCGGTCGGCCAGCTTGCGGGCGGCGTGGCGCATGATTTCAACAATGTGCTGACGGCTATTCTGGGCACGTGCGATCTGATGCTGATGCGTCACACGCCGGGCGATTCAGACTATGACGATATTCAGCAGATCCGCGCGAATTCAAACCGGGCGGCTTCGCTCACGCGTCAGTTGCTGGCCTTCTCTCGCCAGCAGACGCTGCGGCCCGAAGTGTTGCAACTGCCCGATGTCGTGTCCGATGTCTCGCAAATGCTCAAACGGCTGATCGGCGAGAAGATCACGCTTTCGGTTACGCATGATCGCGATCTCGGGCCGGTCCGGGCCGATCCCAGTCAGCTTGAGCAGGTCATTGTCAACCTGTGCGTCAATGCGCGCGATGCGATGCAGGCGCGAAACGATAAATCCGCAAGCGATGGCGGCGGTCGTCTTACGCTGGCGACAAAGCGGATTACCGCGGCGGATGTTCGTGAGATGCGCAGCGAGATCATCCCGTCGGGCGATTATACGACGCTGGTGGTTGAGGATACGGGCGGCGGGATCGCGCCCGAGCACCTTGGCAAGATATTTGAGCCGTTCTTCACCACCAAAGCGCAGGGCAAGGGAACCGGCCTTGGGCTTTCGACGGTGTATGGCATCGTAAAACAGTCTGGCGGATTTATTTTCGCTGACAGCGAACTGGGCAAAGGCACGCGGTTTACCGTCTATCTGCCGGTCCATCATGGCGAGGTTGAACAGTCTGTCGAAAGCACGGTGGGAGAGGATCAGGCCGGCGAATGGGCGGGGGGCGGACGCATCCTGCTGGTTGAAGATGAAGATCCGGTCCGGCTGGTGGCGGAGCGTGCGCTGGCGCGGCAGGGCTATGAAGTCACCACCGCCAGCGATGGCGAGGAAGGGCTTGAGATCGTGCGCGCGGGCGGTGAATTCGATCTCGTGCTCAGCGATGTCGTGATGCCATCCATGGATGGTCCGGCCATGGCCCGCGAAGTGCGCAAGATTGCGCCGGGCCTGCCGGTGCTGTTCATGTCGGGCTATGCCGAGGAACAGCTGCGCCGCGAAATTGATATTGAGAATATGTTCTTCATACCAAAACCGTTCTCTGTGCAGCAAATATCTGATAAAGTGCGGGAAATTATCAGAACAACTCCGATGATCTGAGTGCGAAAAATTTTTCGTTCCCTACTTGTTCTATGAGAACAAATGGAATACACCTTGTCTGCGTTGACCTTTCGGGTCAGCTGTTTAGGCAAGGAGATAGACAATGGCTGCACAGCTCAAGCTGATTCAGGAAGGCAAAGACTCCATGGACCGTGAAAAAGCGCTCGAAGCCGCGCTGGCACAGATTGACCGGGCATTCGGCAAGGGCTCGGCGATGAAGCTCGGCTCGAAAGAGGCGATGGAAGTTGAAGCGATTTCGACCGGTTCGCTCGGGCTCGATATTGCGCTTGGCATCGGCGGCCTGCCGCGTGGCCGTGTGGTTGAGATTTATGGACCGGAAAGTTCGGGCAAAACCACGCTGGCGCTCCATGTCATTGCTGAAGCGCAGAAAACCGGCGGTTCGGTCGCCTTCGTCGATGCCGAGCATGCACTCGATCCGGTCTATGCCCGCAAACTGGGCGTCGATATCGACGAACTGATCGTTTCACAGCCCGACACAGGCGAACAGGCGCTCGAAATCACCGATACGCTGGTGCGCTCGAATGCGATTGATGTGCTGGTCGTCGATTCGGTTGCCGCGCTGGTGCCGCGCGCGGAGATCGAAGGGGAAATGGGCGATGCCCATGTCGGCCTTCAGGCCCGGCTGATGAGCCAGGCGCTGCGCAAGCTGACCGGCTCGATCAGCCGGTCCAAATGCATGGTGATTTTCATCAATCAGGTGCGCATGAAGATCGGCGTGATGTATGGTAATCCAGAAACCACGACGGGCGGTAATGCGCTTAAGTTCTATGCGTCGGTCCGGCTCGATATTCGCCGCACGGGCCAGATCAAGGATCGTGACGATATCGTCGGCAATGCCACGCGTGTGAAAGTCGTCAAGAACAAGGTGGCTCCGCCGTTCAAGCAGGTCGAATTCGACATCATGTACGGCGAAGGTATTTCCAAGGTTGGCGAGATTCTCGATCTGGGCGTCAAGGCCGGTATCGTCGAGAAGTCCGGCGCATGGTTCAGTTTCGATTCGATTCGCATCGGTCAGGGCCGCGAAAATGCCAAGCAGTATCTCAAGGATAACCCCAAAGTTGCTGATCGGATTGAGAGATCCGTGCGTGGACAGGAAGAAGAACTGGCCGAAGAGATGATGAACGGTCCCGACGCTGAAGCCGAAGAGTAAGGCTAAGATCGGTATGGAACCGTGCCTGCGACGCGCGCGCACAATTCCTGCAGGAATACGCGTCGCGGATTGCCGGGAAAAGATTGCCCGGTGCGGCTGGTAAGCGACCTATGTGATGGAACCGCGCGTGTTGCGACTTGTCGCCCGCGCACGGGTGGCCTATCGGCGCGGGTATGAGTTCGACCAACGATATTCGCCGGTCCTTCCTCGACTATTTCTCGGCAAATGGTCATGAGGCGGTCCCGTCCGCGCCGCTCGTTCCGCATAACGATCCCACGCTGATGTTCGTCAATGCCGGGATGGTTCCGTTCAAGAACGTTTTCACCGGGCTGGAAACGCGCGAAACGCCTCGCGCGGTTTCCTCGCAGAAGTGCGTGCGTGCGGGCGGCAAGCACAACGATCTGGATAACGTCGGCTATACTGCGCGGCATCACACATTTTTCGAGATGCTTGGCAACTTTTCGTTTGGGGATTATTTCAAGGAACAGGCGATCAGCCATGCCTGGGAACTGCTGACGAAGGAATGGGGGCTGCCTGCCGAAAAGCTGACTGCGACCGTCTATCACAGCGATGATGAAGCCTTCGATCTGTGGCGCAGGATTTCGGGCCTTCCCGAAGAGCGGATCATTCGTATCGCCACGGCGGACAATTTCTGGTCGATGGGTGAAACGGGGCCATGCGGGCCGTGCTCAGAGCTGTTCTACGATCACGGAGAGCATATTCCCGGCGGCCCGCCCGGCAGCCCGGATGAGGACGGCGACCGGTTTATCGAAATCTGGAACCTCGTGTTCATGCAGTACGATCAGCGTGACGATGGCACGCGTATCGATCTGCCCAGCCCGTCTATCGACACGGGTATGGGGTTGGAGCGTATTGCGGCTGTCATGCAGGGGCAGCACGATAATTACGAAACCGATACGTTCCGGGTTCTGATCGAAGCTTCGGAAAGCCTCACCGGCGTGAAGGCTGATGGGGAACATCGTGCGAGCCATCGGGTGATGGCCGATCATTTGCGTTCGATCAGTTTCCTGTTGGCTGATGGTGTTCTGCCTTCCAACGAGGGGCGCGGCTATGTCTTGCGGCGTATCATGCGCCGGGCGATGCGCCACGCGCATCTGCTGGGTGCGCAGGATCCCGTGATGCACCGGCTGGTGCCTGCACTTGTTGGCGAAATGGGGCAGGCCTATCCCGAACTGGTGCGCGCGCAGCCGCTGATCGAGGAAGTGCTCGAACGCGAAGGCGTGGTGTTCCGTCGCACGCTCGATAAAGGTCTCAAGTTGCTTGATGAGGCCACCGATGGCTTTGGCGAAGGAGACAAGCTTCCCGGTGAAACGGCCTTCAAACTTTATGACACATACGGGTTCCCTTACGATCTGACCGAGGACGCGCTGCGCGATCGCAATATCGGAGTGGACCGCGAAGGTTTCGATGCGGCGATGGAAAAACAGAAAGCCGCCGCGCGTGCCGCCTGGAAAGGATCGGGCGAGGCGAGCGACAGCGAAGTGTGGTTCGATATTGCCGAGCGTGAAGGGGCCACCGAATTCACTGGCTACACCGCAACATCTGGCGAGGGCACGGTTGTCGGTCTGGTGGTGGACGGACGGGAAGTCCAGTCGGCCAAGGCGGGGCAAACCGTTGCCGTGCTTACCAACCAGACGCCATTTTACGCAGAAAGCGGCGGGCAGACGGGTGACGCCGGTATTATGACGGGATCGGACGGCTTGCGCCTGATCGTTGAGGATACGGCCAAACCGCTGGGCCGCCTTCATGCGCATCAGTCGACTGTTGCGAACGGAACAATAAGCATTGGCGACACGGTGCATCTTGCGGTCGATGGTCCGCGGCGCGATGCCATTCGTGCCAACCATTCGGCAACGCATCTGCTTCATGCGGCGCTGCGCAATCGTCTTGGTGCGCATGTCACGCAAAAAGGTTCGCTTGTCGCCGAGGATCGGCTGCGTTTCGATTTCTCGCATCCCAAGGCGCTGAGCGCAGAAGATATTGCGGCCATTGAGGCTGACGTAAATGCGGAGATTCGCCACAACGCGCCCGTGTCTACCCGCCTGATGACGCCCGAGGACGCGATTGAAGCCGGGGCGATGGCCCTGTTTGGCGAGAAATATGGTGACGAAGTGCGCGTCCTGGCAATGGGACGGACCGACACGGGAGGAACCGGGCTTCCTTATTCGGTCGAATTGTGCGGCGGCACGCATGTTAACGCGACCGGCGACATCGGCGTGTTCAGGATCGTTTCGGAAAGCGCGGTCAGTTCGGGTGTGCGCCGGATTGAGGCGCTGACCGGAGAGAACGCGCGCATCTGGCTGGTCACCCGTGAAGATGCGTTGAAGCAGGTGGCCGGGCTGTTGCGCACAACACCCGATGATGCGCAGGCGCGCATTGCCGCGATGCTGGATGAGCGCAAGGCGCTTGAAAAGGAACTGGCGGAAACGAAAAAGGCGCTGGCGCTTGGCGGCGGTGGTTCAGGGGACGCGGCGGGTTCGCAGGATGAAGAAATTGACGGTGTCACTTTCTCCGGTCAGGTGATCGAAGGGCTCAATCCCAAGGAGCTGCGCGGTCTGCTCGATGAAGCGAAACAGCGCATCGGTTCCGGCGTCGCGGCGATCTGTGCCGTCAACGACGGCAAGGCGGCGTTTGCCGTTGCAGTGACCGACGATCTGACCGAGCGCCTGAGCGCGGTCGACCTCGTGCGCGCGGGCGTTGAAGCATTGGGCGGCAAGGGCGGCGGCGGCAGGCCCGATATGGCGCAGGGCGGCGGACCGGACGGCGGCAAGGCCGACGCGGCGATTGATGCGGTAAAGGCCGTGCTGCACGGATAAGGCCGCGCTGTATTATGCGTTCGCGTTAGAGGGTTTTCCGATCAATCGGGATCGGAAAACGCCTAAAGCCCGCGCGGCGCCTGAGCGTTGCCTTTCCGTTTGCGTCAGCGTGAGCGGAAAACGCGCTTATCACGCTTCGTGTTCGCGCAGCGTTCCGCTTTTGAGCAGCGGACGCTCTGACAGTTCGCCTTCTTTCATGATCTGATCGCGCATTTCGTCGCGCTTTTCGTGGATCGAGGCGATCACCGGGCCCATCGGAACGCCAATATCGACCAGCACCGCTTCGGAAAGCTGCAATGAGCTTTCAAGCGTTTCGGGCACGGCGTGTGTGGCGCCGTCCTTGTAAAGTTCCGCGGCGTGCGTGGCATCGCGGGCGCGTGCGATGATTGGCAGATCAGGGCATTGCGCGCGCAGTTTCTTCACCATGCGGTGGGCTGAAACCGGTTCGTCCATCGTCAGGATGACTGCGGTCGCATCCTGAACGCCCAGTTTGGTGAGCGCACTGCCATTCGCAGCATCGCCGAACGTGACCGCATAGCCCAGCCTGCGCCCCTCGGTGACGAGATCGGTATCGCTGTCAACGACGACATATGGCTTGTCGTGCTTTTCCAGCATATCCGCAACCAGACGCCCGACACGCCCGAATCCCACCACGATCGCGCGGCCGGCACCGGCATCCTCAGGAGGGATGGGGAGCGTTTCGACCGTATCGACCCGGCGTCCGATATGGCGGCCAAACAGCGCGAGAATCGGCGTTACCGTCAGCCCGATCGCGGTCACGATCTGCCAGAACTGCGCGGTCCCAGGCTGGATGAGCTGGGCGGACGTTGCCGCTGTCAGAACGATCAATGTCGTTTCGGACGGGCTGGCCATAAGGATGCCCGTTTCGGTCGCGGTGCTGCGCCGCGCGCCCATGATTCGAAGCAACAGGCCGGTAACAACGGCTTTGAGAACGAGAACGCCGACGGTTGCGGTCAGGATCAATCCGAGATTTTCCCAGACGACGCGCAAGTCTATGCTCATGCCGATGGTGATCAGGAACACACCCAACGCAAGGCCCTTGAAAGGCTCGGTGATCGTTTCGACCTCGCTGTGATATTCGGTTTCGGCGATCAGCAGTCCGGCAATGATCGCGCCGACGATCGGCGACAGGCCGACAGCCGCTGTGGCGAGCGAGGATGCAATCACGACCAGCAGACTGGCCGCGAGAAACAGTTCCGGGCTTTTGGTGCGCGCGGCCTGTGCGAAAAGCCGGGGCAAGAGCAGCCGTCCGGCAATCAGCAGTATGCCGATGACGAGTGTGCCCAGCAGTACGGTGTTGAGCAGTCCGCTCATCCCGTCTTCCGAGGCGAACGGCGCCAGCGCACCCAGCAGGAAGATGATCGGCACAATCGCGATATCTTCGAACAACAGCATGGAAAGCGCGGCACGACCGACCGGAGAGGCGGTGTTGGTGATGCGAAGGACAAGCGCGGTTGAAGACAGCGCCAGCGCCAGGCCAAGCGCCAGCGCGCCGGAAAAGGACTGACCGAGCGACGCGAGAATGAATGTCAGCGATCCGGCCAGGAAAACCAGCTCAAGCGAACCAAGACCGAAGACCAGTCGCCTGAGCGACCAGAGCCGATCAAACGAAAGCTCCAGCCCGATCGAGAACAGCAGCAGGATGATCCCGAATTCGGCGAATATATCCAGCCCGTCAGGATCGGTAATCGTTATGTGGGCAAGCCACGGGTGCTCAAACACCAGTCGGCCAAGCCCATAGGGGCCGACCAGAAGCCCGACGAGAATGAAGCCGATGATCGGCGTGATCCGGAAGCGTGTGAACACCGGGATCACAAGCCCCGCCGCGCCAAGAATGACGAGTGCATCGGACAGGACGGGGGAGGACAGTTCGCTGGCGGCCATACCTGAAGCTATGACAGGGCGAGGGCATTTGTCACGCGATGAAACGGCCAGGCGCGCTGGATTTTCCGCCTAATCTTCTCGCGGAGCGGATTTTGCCGGAGTTCTGTCTGCCGAACCGGGCGATAAGCCGCGATCCGTGGCCAAAAACCATCCCGCCGCCGCGCATGATCAGCACGATCGGCGGGATGGGAGAAATTACTTCCAGTCGGCCATTTCGGTTTCGAGGTTCTGAACGATCGCCTCGAAGAACTGCTCGGTCGTCAGCCAGTTCTGGTCCGGTCCGATGAGCAGCGCCAGATCTTTCGTCATCTGGCCGCTTTCGACGGTCTTGATGCAGACGTCTTCAAGCGTTTTTGCGAAGCGTTCGACATCGGGCGTGCCATCGAACTTGCCGCGATACATCAGGCCGCGGGTCCATGCGAAGATCGATGCGATCGGGTTGGTCGATGTGGCCTTGCCTTGCTCATGCTGGCGATAGTGGCGCGTGACGGTGCCGTGCGCCGCTTCGGCTTCCACCGTTTTGCCGTCGGGCGCCATCAGCACCGAAGTCATCAGGCCAAGCGAGCCGAAGCCCTGCGCAACGGTGTCAGACTGGACGTCGCCATCGTAGTTCTTGCAGGCCCAGACGAATTTGCCGCTCCACTTCAGGGCGGACGCGACCATGTCGTCGATCAGGCGGTGCTCATAGATGATGCCTGCCGCTTCGAACTTCTGGGCGAAGCCTTCGGTATCGAACACTTCCTGAAACAGATACTTGAAGCGGCCGTCATAGGCTTTCATGATCGTGTTCTTGGTGGAGAGATAGACGGGCCAGCCAAGGTTCAGGCCATAGTTGAAGCTGGCGCGTGCAAAATCGCGGATCGATTCGTCCAGATTATACATTGCCATGGCAACGCCGGGCGACGGGAACTGAAACACTTCCTTGTCGATCACTTCGCCATCGTCGCCTTCGAACACAAGGCGCAATTTGCCCGGGCCGGGGATCAGCGTGTCGGTCGCGCGGTACTGATCGCCAAATGCATGGCGGCCAACCACGATCGGGTCGGTCCAGCCGGGAACCAGCCGTGGCACGTTGGAAATAACGATCGGCTCACGGAACACGACGCCGCCCAGAATGTTGCGAATCGTGCCGTTGGGGGAACGATACATGCGTGCAAGATCGAATTCCTCAACGCGTGCTTCGTCAGGCGTGATCGTCGCGCATTTGACGCCGACGCCGTATTCCTTGACGGCATTGGCGCAATCGACGGTGATCTGATCGTCCGTCTCGTCGCGCTTTTCGATTGAAAGATCATAGTACTTCAGATCGATATCGAGATAGGGGAGGATCAGCCGTTCGCGGATCCACTGCCAGATGATCCGCGTCATTTCATCGCCGTCAATCTCGACAACCGGGTTTTTGACCTTGATCTTTTCCATAGTTCAGAATTCTCCCCTGGGGTGAAATTTGGCAGCCTCTTAGCAGAGCGGGATCGCTAGGCAAGGTTACTATCGGCAGCGGTGCGGCAAGGATCGGACGTTCCGGCCGCTTGCCTTCAGGCAGATGTGCGCAACAGCAGCGGTTGGCCTGCCGAAGTTCAGCGGGTCTGCTAAAGAAAATGTTCGCAGTTTGGCCTTATGGTGAATTCCGGGGTTTAACCGGGATTCCAGGCCGCGCTTCGCGAATGTGTTTGTGCCCGGACATACAAAGGACTGCACGAGTGACAACGGGGGACAGCGCCGCAGCGGAGATTCCCGCAGCCGATACCGGCGCCACGGCAGCCACGGCAGCCGGGGCAGGGGGCATTGGCGCAATTCTTGAAAGTCGGCTGGTCTGGCTGGCGCTGTTCGTTTGTCTTGCGCTTGCAATGAAGGTCACCACTTTTGGCGATCTTAACCGGCACATTGATGAATCGTTCTATTTTCTGGTCGCCCAGCGCATGCATGAGGGGCTGCTGGTCTATGTCGATGTCTGGGATCGCAAGCCGCTCGGGCTGTTTCTGGCATATTATGCGATTGCTGCGGTTTCGCATTCT
Organism: uncultured Sphingomonadaceae bacterium; assembly: GCA_947258815.1. GTDB lineage: Bacteria > Pseudomonadota > Alphaproteobacteria > Sphingomonadales > Sphingomonadaceae > Novosphingobium. The sequence goes on along the minus strand of CAMYJW010000012.1, from coordinate 21,200 downwards.
GTCGCGTCATTCCAGATTATCGCCTGCCTTCTGGCCGCTGCGACAGCATACGTCATTGCGCTGATCGTTGCGCGTCTTGGCGCGGGCAAGGGCGCGCTGCTGGCGGGTGTGAGCTATATCATCATTATCGGCCCATACGTTGGCAGCACCGGACAGACGCCGGACTTCTACAACCTGCTGATCGGCACGGGCGCGCTGCTGATGCTTCAGCAATCGGAGCGGCTGTTTCAGGGCGAAGTCGGCTGGCGCGGCTGGACGGTTATGGGGCTGTGCGCAATTGCGCTCACGTTCAAGCAGACGACGGTGTTCGAATCGGCCTTTTTCGGGCTGTTCCTGCTTTATGGCCTCTTTCGGTCCGGCGCGTCGCCCGGCCGGATTATGCGCGTTGCGATGATATGCGCGCTGATCGGCGCGGCACCGACACTGCTGATTGCCGGGTACTACTGGAATGCCGGGCACTGGTCGGAATTCTGGAACGCGATGGTAACATCAAACCTGAACAAGGCGGAATCAGGCGGCAAGCTGCACCGCTTTCAGGGGATTTTGCTGTGCGGCGTTGTGTTCTTCACTCTGGCCGGGCTGGGATTTTATCGGAACACACTGAACCGGGCAGACCGGCTATTTCTGATCGGCTGGACACTGGCAGCGATTGTCGGGTTTCTTTCCGTTCCCAACTTCTACGATCATTACACATTGCCGCTGCTCGCGCCGCTGTCGGTCGCTGCGGGGCTGTTTCTGCACCGGGCGGATAAACGGTTGCTCTGGGTTGCCGTGCTGATTTTCTATTCGATATTCTGGTACAAGCCGGATCGGGGCGAATTTACCGAAGGTTCGAACCGGTCGATGCAGGAAATCGCCAGCGCGATCGTTAAGCATGATGGCGGCGGCGGCCTGCTGGTGTTCGATGGGCCACCCTATCTCTATGCGCTGACCGGCAAGCCTTTTCTTTCGCCTCTCGTGTTCCCGCATCATTTCAACCACGCGATCGAACACAACGTGAGCCATCTCGATACCCATGCCGAGCTGGATCGCATTCTTGCGGGCAATCCCGGCGTTATCGTGATCGAACAGGAACCACGCAATTTTCCGCACAACTGGGGCAGTCGCAAGCGCGTGCTCGATTATGCGGCGGGGCATTGTAGCCATTATGAAGTCATCACGCTGGAAGAAAAATACAACGATTATGAAATCATGATCTTCGGCGATTGTACCGCATGAGAATTCGCGCGCGGAGGCGGGAGGCGGTGTTGTCGGCTGCGCGAAACACGCTGGCGTTCATCGCCTGCGGGCACAATCCGTGCGAGGCCAGGGGAAAGAATGGTGGGCGTAGGAAGAGTTGAACTTCCGACCCCTGCGATGTCAACACAGTGCTCTACCACTGAGCTATACGCCCGAACCAGTCTTTACGTCCGAAGCACGATGGCTGCCGGAGGAGAGGCCATGTAGCGAGGCCCTTGCTGTGATGCAAGCAGCTTGACCATGGAAATTGGTATGCTCAGAGCAGGGCTTGCTCCGAGTCTCCGAAAACGCGCTCAACTTCGAGCACCAGATCGCGCAAATGGAACGGTTTCGACAGCACTTTCGCCTGCGGTGTCTCCCGGCTTGCCCGCAAAGTGACCGCGGCAAATCCTGTGATGAACATCACTTTGGTTTCAGGGCAGATTTCCGCGCATTTCTGAGCCAGTTCGATGCCGTCCATCTCCGGCATGACGATATCGGACAGCAACAGGTCAAACCGCTCGTTCTTCAGATGCGGCAAGGCGGCCGTTCCGCGATCGACGGAAACCACGCTGTAGCCTGCATTTTCCAGTGCGCGCGCAAGGTAAACGCGCATCGCTTCATCGTCTTCCGCCAGTAGAATGCGAATCATGTGCCTCGTCCGAAAAATAGTCCTGCCAGACGCTGCAACGCCCGGTCTCTCCGGTTACATAGCGTTGAGGAGTTAAAATTCTTGCCCCGCAATGCCGCGCGCCAGCTTTGACACAGCGGCGCAGACAGGACAGCACGTTTTCATGCGTGATGCGGCAACTGATAGTGATTCGCGAAAATGGGCCGGGGGGCGGATTCCCGGCACGCCGGGAATTCCCGCTTACGCGCGGTCAGGGCCTCAGCCGTCCGCGATTCCCGTGTTTCTCGCCGTCCCGCATGCCGGGCGCGCCTATCCCGATTCGCTGCTGAAAACCATGCGCCATCCTGAAACTGCGGCGCTCAAGCTGGAAGATCGCTATGTCGATCGCCTTGCGCGCAGTGTTGCGGCGGTGACCGGGGCGGGCCTGCTTGTCGCGAATGCGCCGCGGGCAATGATCGATCTTAACCGGGCACCTGACGATGTCGATTGGGATATGTTCGGCAAATCGGAGAGGCCACAGCAGGGCGGATATATCACCAGCCGAAGGGCGCGCGGCGGGTTGGGGCTTATTCCCCGGCGGGTTCCCGGTATTGGGGAACTGTGGAAGCATCAACATGCCGAAGCGGAGCTGAACGCGCGTATTTGCGATATTCACGCGCCCTATCACGCGTGTCTTTCCGAAAGTCTGGCCGATGTGCAAGACAGGTGGGGTGTCGCGGTGTTGCTCGATCTTCATTCGATGCCGCCGATCCAGAGGCGCGGCGGGCTGGCCGGGCCGGAATTCGTGCTTGGTGACCGGTTTGGTGCATCGTGTCACGGCGGACTGGTTGCCTCGGCGTTCGCCCATTTCCATGAAAACGACCGGCTTGCCGCGCACAATCGTCCGTATTCGGGCGGGTATATTCTTGAACGGCACGCCGCACCCGAAGTGGGCTTGCACGCGATGCAGCTTGAAATTGACCGCTCCGCTTATCTCGATTCGCGGCTTGCGGAACCGGGCGAGGGCTTTGCCAACGTGGTGGAATTGCTGATCGGCCTTGTGCGCAGGCTGGCCGCCAGTGCATCCGGTCTGGCCGATGGACGTGGCGACACGCGCTGGCCCGAAGCCGCGGAATAGCGCCGTCCAGATATTTTCAGCGAAAGCCGGATAAGAAACCACCTCGCGCGATTGCGCGAGGTGGCCAAGGTTCAGGGAGGAGGTGCACAAAGTGCACCAAACTTTCCATCAGGCCATGAGGGTAGCACTGACGGAACAGTTCCAACATAGGAGCGCATACCGAGTCGCGCAACCCTTGCGGCCTGCGCGTCGGTTCAGTCCGGTCTGTCGGCTCTCAGGCCGCTGCTTCAGGGGCCGGAATCTTGCCCAGCGCGGCCTGTTTTCCGAAAATATCGCGAACCAGTTCAAGCGAGAATATATGCGCGTAAATCAGCGGCAGCATGCCGTTCTGGCTCCAGGCGCGAAGCTGATCGCCGCGCAGATCGCGCAGTTTCTTGTCGTCGACCATGCGGAAGCCGCGATAGGCGAACGGCTTTTCCGCGCCCGTCGGCTTGACCGAAAGTTCGCCGTCGATCAGCAACTCGTGTTTTTCAAGCTCTTCGACGAATGCGGTGCTCTTGTTACCGGCAATTTCGAACTGCTCGCAAAACTTCAGTGTGTTCTTGCACTCTTCGGACGGCGCTTCTCCGTCAAAAAGGGCGCTGCCATCATCATATTCACCAACCAGTTCGCTGGTCGGATCGACGCACAGCGAAAGTTCGTCCGTATCCGGGCGCGTCTTGGCCAGCAGGAACGGATAGCGCCGCGCATAGGCCGGCATGTAGATATTTTCGCGCAGCGTGCCGTCATCTTCGACAAAGACGTTGATTCCGGCGTTCATGCCCATAAGCGCGAGCGGAACGGATGTGCCGTTTGAAGAGAAAACGATCGGGAAGTGGCGCTGGGCCATCGGAAATTCCTCAACCGTCAGCGGAACAACATGCTGGTTGACGAGCCAGGGTGCCTGGTCGGTGCGACGAGCGCTCCAGGTGCCATGCTGCTTCACGGTAAGAGGGACGACTTCCTTGTAGAACAGGGGAAGTTGCGTTGAATCGGGGGCGCTCGCCATCAGTTTTCTCCCGGCTGGGTATCATTGAAAGGCGAGCCTTTAGAAGCTGCGGAACGCACACGCAAGCGTTGGCCTGTTTATATCAGCTTGCCGGGGTTGAGCAGTCCATCGGGGTCAAGAGCCTGCTTCACCTGGCTCATGATCCGCAGCGCGGCGGGATCACCCAGCCGGGCCAGTTCATTGCGCTTGAGCTGACCAATGCCGTGCTCGGCTGAAATCGAGCCTCCCCAGTCGGTTACCAGGTCATGCACCTGCCTGCTGATCTTGATTGCATCGCCGGTGAGCCAGGATTCCGGTTCTGCACCATCCGGGGCGATGACATGGAAATGGACGTTACCGTCACCAAGATGGCCAAATGCAACGGCGCGGGTTTTGGGCCATGCCGCTTCGATCTTGGGTACCGCAGCTTCAACGAATTCGGGCATTTCTTCAACCGGCACCGATATGTCGTGCTGCACGGCCGGACCACGCGCACGCTCTGCCGCAGCTATCGATTCGCGCAGCAGCCAGAACGATTCGGCTTGCGTTTCGTTTGCCGCGACAACCGCATCGTCCAGCAAGTCGCGCTCAAAAGCATCCGCCAGCATCGTCTCGCAAGCCTCGCCAAGCGTGTCTGCGCCGCCGCTGTCGGCAACAATTTCGATCAGCGCGTGCCAGGCGTGCGCACCCTGCAAAGGAGCACGCGCTTCGGGCAGGTGATCGAGAACCGCATCGAGGCAGTGATCGGGGATGACTTCAAACCCCTCAAGCGCATCGCCGACAGCGCTTTCGCAATGAAGCAACAGCGTGCGGGCCGCTTTGAGCGATGGCAATCCCGCCCAGACGACGATGCGGTCCGCGATTGCCGGCAACAACTGCAACGTTGCGGCAGTGACGATGCCAAGCGTCCCTTCCGATCCGATAAGCAACTGTTTGAGATCGAAGCCGCGATTGTCTTTCTTGAGCGGTGTGAGCATCGAAAAGACGCTGCCGTCGGCCATGACCGCTTCGAGACCCAGGACGAGCGAGCGCATTGATCCGTGGCGCAAGACCTGGCTGCCGCCTGCATTGGTGGAAATCAGTCCGCCCACTGTCGCAGACCCTTTGCCGCCCAGCGTGAGCGGAAAGCGCAAGTCTTTTTCGGCTACGGTTTCGTGCAGCGTTTGCAGGATCATTCCCGCCTCGCACGTGATCTTGCGGCTCTGGGTATCGAACGCGCGAACCGCGTTCATCCGTCGCAGCGAAAGCAACAGTTGCGTGCCCGAAGCGTCCGGCGTTGCGCCCCCCACCATGCCGCTGTTGCCACCCTGAGGCACAATGGCAACCGCGTGTTTGGCGCAAAGCCGGACCAGCGCGCTCAACTCCTCAACGTTTTGCGGAGAGGCCATCGCACAGGCGGTGCCGGTAAAGCGTCCGCGCCAGTCGGTCAGCCATGGACGGAGCAGATCGGCGTCGTCGGTCAGCCCGCGCGGCCCCAGCAACGCGGCGGCTTCGTCAAGAAACTTGCGGTTTTCATTCATGCTGGCGGGCTATGCCACACAGATGCGGGACTTGCATCACCTGACAGTCGGGTTAAGCGATGGTTCAAGCTGTTTGGGTATGGCTGGGGCAATAGTGCCGCACCCGGGATGCGATTGACCGATGATTTTCACCACTGCCTTGCTCGCGCCGATCGCGCTGTTGCTGCCCGCGGCGGGCGCGGTTGAGGCCGGTCAGGACATCCCGCGCCAGTCATCCGGCATTGTCGAGGCGGAGTTTCCCGTTGCGCGGCCTGACACCGCCGGAACACCGAACCTCGCGCCTGAAAACGTCGATGTGCACACCTTTCGCCAGTGGCAGATACGGTTCGTGGCGCAGGGTTATCTCCCGGAAGGTGCCCATCAGGTGCGCATTGAGCGACAGATGACGATCCGTATCGCGCCGCGTTCCAGGCCGGTTCAGCCCAACAGTTTCGTCGGCGCCCCTCAAAAGCCGATCGGGCCGCAGTTCATTGAACGAAAGATCGGACGATGCCTGCCGGTCTCTCGCATTGCCGGTGTGCAGTCACGCGGAGGAAATGACATTCTGCTGTTCCTTCGCGATCGGCGAATCATCAGCGCCCGGCTGGAACGGGCATGTCGTGCCCGCGATTTCTATTCGGGCTTTTACCTGTCGCCAAGCAAGGACGGGAAACTCTGCGTTCAGCGCGATGCCCTGCAATCGCGCAGCGGCGCGAATTGCAAGCTCACCCGTATCCGGCAACTTGTGCAGGTTTCGGACTGACCGTAACGGGCACGCGATGAATTTCGCGATGGCGCGGCAATTCTTGACTTTTGCGCGATTTCGGCCATAGGCGGCGCGATGAGCTGGGCATGACAATCACGCCCGGCAAGGTTCGGCCCCTTTTAAACGGGCTCCAGCCTTCTTCAGGAAATCCGCCAAGCCTATGAAATTTGCCGATCTCGGCCTGTCAGACGAATTGCTGCAATCGGTCATCTCGGCCGGTTACGATACGCCGACGCCTATTCAGGCCCAGGCGATTCCATCCGTCCTGATGATGCGCGATCTGATCGGCATTGCGCAGACCGGCACCGGCAAGACGGCAGGCTTCGTGCTGCCGATGATCGATATTCTTGCGCATGGCCGCCGTCGCGCGCTGATGCCGCGCTCGCTGATTCTGGAACCGACGCGCGAACTGGCTGCGCAGGTTGCGGAAAATTTCGAAAAATATGGCGCGAACCACGATCTGAAGATGGCGCTGCTGATCGGCGGCGTTCAGATGGGTGACCAGATCAAGGCGCTGTCCGAAGGTGTCGACGTGCTGATCGCGACACCCGGACGGCTGATGGACTTGTTTGAGCGCGGCAAGATTCTGCTCACCGGGTGCGATCTGCTTGTGATCGACGAGGCGGACCGCATGCTCGATATGGGGTTCATCCCGGATATCGAGAATATCTGCACGAAGCTTCCTTCGACACGTCAGACGCTGTTGTTTTCCGCAACGATGCCGCCGCCGATCGAGAAGCTGGCAGACAAGTTCCTGTCCAACCCGAAAAAGATCGAAGTGGCTCGCCCGGCTTCGGCGAACGTGAATATCGCGCAGCACAAGGTTTTCGTTTCTCCGCGCAAGAAACTTGATGAGCTGCGTAAGCTGTTGAAATCCGAAGACATTGGCACCGCGATTATCTTTGCCAATCGCAAAACAACGGTGCGCGAGCTGAACGCAAGCCTGCAACGCGCCGGTTTTGCTTCGGGCGAAATTCATGGCGATATGGATCAGTCATCCCGCATCGCAGAGCTGGAACGCTTCAAGGATGGCACTATCAATGTGCTGTGCGCTTCAGATGTTGCTGCGCGCGGGCTCGATGTCAAAGGCGTCAGCCATGTCTTCAATTATGACACGCCCTGGCACCCTGATGATTATGTGCACCGTATTGGCCGCACCGGACGGGCAGGGGCGACGGGGCGCGCGTTCACGTTCGTGACAGACGCGGATGCCGAGGCGATTGCCAACGTTGAGAAGCTGACCGGGATGGAAATTCCGGTATTCGGCGGGCAACCGGCAAAGCAGGAAGAAGCGACCGAGGTTTCCGACGCGCCAGCGGAGCGCAAAGGACGCAAATCCCGAAAATCGGATGCGGACAAACCAGCGGCGAAGCGTCGTGGCGGGGCGTCGGGCGCAGAACGGCGCAAAAAGGGTTCCGGTGCGGACGATCAGGAAAGCCTTGCGCAGCAGGACATCGGAGATGTTGCTGACGTCCAGCCTGTTGCTGAAGAGCCTGATGTGGAAAAGACGCACGTTAAGGCCCGGTCAAAACCGGTTCCGTCGCGGGTATCAAAGGACGATGGCGATTCGGATGACTGGAATGGTCCGGTGCCCGGTTTCCTTGGTGTTTCCGCCGTTTCCTGATGTGCTTAGCTTTCCGGGTCGGACTGGTCCGCCAGTTTGACGAAACTGTCGATCACGCGCTTGCGGCCTGACGTTTCAAATTCGATTTCCAGCTTGTTGCCTTCCTGATCGGCAACCGTTCCATATCCGAACTTTTCATGGAAAACGCGCGTTCCCACGGCGATATCGGCGTGTGGCTTTGCCGCGAAGCTGGCGGCGCTTCTGGTGGCTTCTTTCAGGCGGCGCGGGGCCGGGTCATAGTGTTGTGCCGCAGCGCGCTGCCAGCCGGGGCCGCGCGATGCGGCGCGCGCGGGCCGGGTTTGCGCAACGTCGGCGAAAGGGTCGGACTGTTCGGACCATTGCGCGCGCCATAGCGATGCACCGCCGGTCAGCGTCGTTTCGGCATCAACCATGTCATCGGGCAGTTCCTCGACAAAGCGTGAGGGGATCGAGCTTGTCCACTGGCCATAGATACGGCGGTTGGCGGCATGCAGGATGGTGCAGCGCCGCCGTGCGCGCGTGATCGCGACATAGGCAAGCCGCCGTTCCTCCTCAAGGCTGGCAAGCCCGCCTTCATCAAGCGAACGCTGCGACGGGAACACGCCTTCTTCCCAGCCGGGCAGAAACACATGATCAAACTCAAGCCCCTTGGCGCCGTGCATTGTCATGATGGTGACTTTCTCGGCATCGTCTGCCGCGTCATTATCCATCACCAGACTGACATGTTCGAGAAAATCGCCCAGCGTTTCATACTCTTCCATCGCGCGGGCAAGCTCAGTCAGGTTTTCAAGGCGGCCGGTGGCCTCGGCGCTGCGTTCGGCCTGCAGCATCGCGGTATAGCCTGACTCGTCCAGCACCTGGCGGATCAGGTCCGCCGGGCTGAGCTGGGCGACCATGTCGCGCCATCGCCGGAAATCGCGCATCAGCGCCAGAAACGTGTTGCGCGCGCGCGCCGGAAGCTCATCGGTATCGGCAATTTCCAGCGCGGCGGTGGCCAGTGGGATGGCGCGTCGGCGCGCATGAATGTGCAGTTTTTCCAGCGTTTTGGAGCCAAGCCCGCGCTTGGGGGTGTTGTAAATGCGTTCGAACGCCAGATCGTCGGCAGGCTGGGCGATCACGCGCAGATAGGCCAGCGCATCGCGAATTTCGGCGCGCTCGTAAAACCGGAAACCGCCGACGATACGATAGTTCAGCCCGATGGTGATGAAACGGTCTTCAAATTCGCGCGTCTGATATTGCGCGCGCACGAGTATTGCTATGCGGTCAAGCGGGGCGCCTTCACGCTCAAGCCGCTCTATATCCTCGCCCACGCGGCGGGCTTCTTCGGGCGCGTCCCACACGCCGATAACCTTGACTTTGTCGCCCCCGTGCCGATCGGTCCACAGTGTTTTGCCAAGCCGCTGGCTGTTGGCGCTGATCAGGCCGGACGCGGCGGCAAGAATTTCCGGTGTGGAGCGATAGTTCTGTTCAAGCCGGATAACTTTCGCGCCCGGAAAATCCTTTTCAAACCGAAGGATATTGGCAACTTCTGCGCCGCGCCATGAATAGATGGACTGATCGTCATCACCTACCACGCAGATATTCTGCCGCCCTTGCGCCAAGAGCCGCAGCCACAGATACTGGACCTGATTGGTATCCTGATACTCATCGACCAGCACATATTTGAACCGCTGGCGATACTGTTCCAGCACGTCGTGATGCGCGCGGAAAATGTTGAGCATGTGCAACAGGAGATCGCCAAAATCGCAGGCGTTAAGCGCTTTTAGCCGATCCTGATAAAGCTGGTAGAATTTCTGCCCCTGACCATTGGCATAGGCTTCATTTTCACCCGCATCGAGATCGCCGGGATTGAGGCCGCGATTCTTCCAGCGGTCGAGCAGCCCGGCAAGCTGTTTGGCGGGCCAGCGCTTTTCGTCCAGATCGCTGGCCTGAACAAGCTGCTTGAGCAGGCGCAACTGATCGTCGGTGTCGATGATCGTATAGTTCGATTGCAGGCCGGCAAGTTCGGCGTGACGGCGCAGCATTTTTGCCGCGATGGAATGAAAGGTGCCCAGAAAAGGCATGCCTTCCACTGCATCGCCGATAAGCTGGCCAACACGTTCGCGCATTTCGCGTGCGGCCCGGTTGGTGAAGGTTACGCACAGAATTTCGGATGGCCACGCGCGTCGCGAACGGATGAGATGGGCAAGCCGGGTGGTGAGCGCGGCGGTTTTGCCCGTGCCCGCACCCGCGAGCATCAGCACCGGGCCTTCGGTGGTGAGAACGGCATCGCGCTGCGGTTCGTTCAGCCCGTCAACAAGCGGATCGTCGGTCTGGCTGGGGGCAGGGTTTTCAGGCTGGGACACAGGCGAACAACTAGGGAACATGGGGCGGCGGCGCAAGCGCTAGTTCGGCTGCGGCGATGTTTGGCGGGGGCTTACTCTGGTCGCAGGATGTGCAGCCGCGCCTTGCCGACATCGCGCGAGGATTCGTGCGTGAAGCCTTTCACCGCGATATCTTCGTTGCGCGATGTTTCGATGGAAATCCATGTGGCGGGAGCAATCCAGCCGAGCCGGTTCAGCTTATCAAGCGCGACCGCGCCAGCGCCGGTATCGTAAGGCGGGTCCATCACGATCAGATCGAGCGGCGCTGTTGCCTTGCCAAGCTGGAGGACAGAGCCAGCGCGCACATCGCATTGCGGCGCGGCGCGCAGGTTGGCGATGTTCTTGCGCAAGGCGCGCAGTGCCGCAGCGTCCTGTTCCACAAACATGCACCGCTCGGCCCCGCGTGACAGCGCTTCCAGCCCAAGCGCTCCCGATCCGGCGAACAGGTCTGCAACGCAAAGCCCCTCAAACGTGCCGAGGCGGCTGGTGAGCATGGAAAACAGCGTTTCGCGCGTGCGATCCGCCGTTGGCCGGGTTGTATCGCCCTGAGGCGCGACAAGCGGCCGCCTGCGCCATTCCCCCGCGATAATTCTCATTTCGCTGTCTTTCGCGATGCGGCTTTTTCAAGCGACTTCTGAAAGCGCTGGAGATCGGCCTTGCGGATTTCAACCACTGTCCCGCGTGGCATTTTGTCCAGAGCGAACGGGCCATAGCCGATGCGGATCAGGCGGCTGACCTGAAGCCCAAGGTGTTCCAGCACGCGGCGCACTTCGCGGTTCTTGCCTTCGCTCAGCGTCAGTTCGATCCAGCGGTTGCGCCCTGTTCCCCGCTCAAGATTGGCGACAATCCGGCCATAGCGCATGCCGTCTATCGTGATGCCTTCGGTCAGTTCGTCCAGTTTTGCCTGTGTGATCTCACCAAAGGTGCGGGCGCGATAAGTGCGCGGAATGCCCGATGAAGGCAGCTCCATCGCGCGTTTGAGGCCGCCATCGTTGGTCAGCAGCAACAGGCCTTCGGTGTTGATATCGAGCCGACCGACCGGCATCACGCGCGGCGCGCCGGGCGGCATCGCGTTCTGGAGCGCGCTGTAGATCGTCGGTCGTCCGGTGGGATCGCGCTCGGCGGTAATCAGCCCGGTCGGCTTGTGAAACGCGAACAGGCGCGTCACATCTGCGGCCTTCACCGGCTTGCCATCAACCGTGACCCCTTTCAGGTTTTCGAGAAAGGTTGCGGGCGTGGAAACGGTGACATCGCCGATCCTGATGCGGCCCTCGGCAATCATCCGCTCAACCTCGCGGCGGCTGGCAACACCGGCCCGCGCGAGCATTTTTGCGATTCTTTCGCCTTTTGGTCTGTCTGATTGGGGCATGGCGCACGCTCTTAGCTGTTGAGGGAGCGTTCATCCAGCCTTCCCATTGCCCGTTGCCCCGCTTATCCCGCTAAACCGCAACGCATGGAGGAAGATTGATGGCTGAGGCCGCCGCGCAAGAGCCGAAGAAGCCGGGCTGGCGCCGGATACTCACCGCGCTTGGCAACCCCAAGACGGGCTATATGGCGATCTTCGGGTTTGCTGCCGGGCTGCCTTATGCGCTGTTGCTGGGCACGCTCTATGCATGGCTTTCCGATGCCGAAGTCGATCTCGAAACGATGGGCGTGTTTTCGCTGATCGGACTTGCCTATGCGTTCAAGTTTCTGTGGTCGCCGCTGCTCGATCGGCTGAATATTCCGGTGCTCAGCCTGCTGGGGCCGCGCAAACAGTGGATCGTGACAGCGCAACTGCTGCTCGGTGCGATCCTGCTGGTGCTGTCCACGCTCAATCCTGTGTCATCGCTGGGCTGGTTCTCGCTGCTCGCCGGGATCGGGGCGTTTGCTTCGGCAACGCAGGATGTTGTGATTGATGCGTGGCGTGTCGACGTTGCCGATGAGAAAGCAACGATCGACATCCTCTCAACCGTCTATCAGATGGGCTATCGCATCGCCGCGCTGGTTGGCGGCGCGCTGGCGCTGTTTCTGGCGGAGCGCACCAGCTGGCCGACGGTTTATGCGATCATGGGCGCAATCATGGCTCTGGTTGGCCTGTTGGGCATATTCGCGCCCGATTCCGATACGGCTGCCGCCCGGATCGGCGCGGGCGAGGAAGATCTGGCCGAATTGCGCCAGCCGGGCGAAGTGCACCCGCGCGTTCGGATGATGGCGCTGGCGGTGATCGGTGTGCTGTGGGCATGGGCGCTGATCACGGTTGGCGTATTCATGGTCCGCTCGCTGGGCAGCGATCCCGAAATGCGGCCCGATTCGGTTGCCTTCATTTCCACCTATGGTCCGCTGATCGTCGCGGCGACGGTTATTGTCCCGGCGATCATTGCATCGTGGCTGGTCTATCTGCGCCGGATCGGCCACCGGACCCTGACCGAGCCGATGCCCGCGCAAACCCGGCTGGATGGGATCGTCGATCACGGATACCGCGCACTTATCCTGCCGCTGGTCGATTTTGTCGGGCGGCTGGGTTGGGCGGTGATCGTCGTTCTGGGGCTGGTGCTGACCTATCGCATCACCGATTCGATCTGGGGCAGCTTTGCCTATCCGTTCTATCTGGGAGAACTGGAATACACCAAGGACGAGGTTGCGGTGGCGTCCAAGTTCTTCGGCGTTGGCGCGCTGATGTTGGGGCTGGCGCTGGGCGGAACCCTGCTCACCGTGATCGGCCGGATGGCGACGCTGACGTTCGGCGCGGTGATCGCCGCGCTCACCAATCTGCTTTATGCTGATCTTGCGATTGGCGGTGCGCGGATGCAGGCGGTCAGCGATGCCAGCGGGTTTACCTGGCTGGTCGGAAAGCTGGGCGGCGATCCGGCGCTGGCCAAGCTGATGGTGACCATCGCGGGCGAGAACATCGCCGTTGGCATCGCCGGTGCGGCGTTTGTTGCGTATCTTTCATCCATTGTTTCAAAGAGTTACAGCGCGGTGCAATATGCGCTCGTATCCTCGCTGACGCTGCTCGTCGGCACGCTGGGGCGCGGCGCACTGGGCAAGATGATCGAAGTGCGCGGCTATTATGATGTGTTCATTCTGACGTGCGTGATCGGGTTTGTTGCGGTGGCGTTGTGCCTGATAGAGTGGGCGCGCATCGCGCGGCTGGGCAGAAAGTCCGGCGTTGATGAAACCGCGCTTTCGGGGGCCTGATCAGTCAGGAATCTCGTTGTTCAGGCGCAGCGCGGTACCGGCCAGATAGAGTGATCCGCCGATCAGCACGGGCAAGCCATCGTCGGGCAGGGCTTCGAGGGCATTGCCGATATCCGGCGCGGTGATTGCGCCGGGGCCAAATGCGGCGACCGGGTGGCTTTCATGGCCGGAAACTTCAACGATCCGCAGGCTGGCCAGATTGTTTGAGAGCGGACCGGATATCGCGTCTGGCGCTTTGCTGACAAGCATGCCGAGAATGCAGTGAAGGCGTTGCCCCGCAAAATGGCGGGCAATCGCGTGTCCTGCATCGGCGTTGTGGCCCCCGTCCAGCCAGATATCGCGCCCCGGTGCCAGACGGGTGAGCGGGCCATCCCTCAGCCGTTGCAGCCGCGCGGGCCAGCGCGCCTCGCGGACGCCTGATGCCATGGCTTCGGGCGAAACTGCCAGCGCACATTGATGGCGAAGCATCGCCACTGCCAGCGCGGCGTTCTCGCTCTGGTGGGCGCCAGCCAGCGCAGGGCAGGGCAAATCGAGTTCGCCTTGCGCGTCACGATAGGCAATCGTGTCGCCGGTCTTTGCCCACCAGTCGCGCCCACGCATGACAAGGCGCGCGCCAGCGGCAGTTGCGGCGCGTGCGATTTCTGCCGCCGCTTCATCCGGGTAGGCCAGCGTCACCATCGGCGCGCCGCCCCGCATGATCCCGGCTTTTTCAAAGGCGATGCGCGCCAGCGGTTGTTCGGGAACGCCGGGTTCGGGCGCCAGCAGAAACTGCTCATGGTCCATCCCCAGCGTGGCGATGCCGCACACGGCGGGATTTTCCAGAACATTGGTGGCATCGAAACGCCCGCCAAGGCCCACTTCGATCACGCAGGCATCGGCCGGTGTGCGTGAAAAGCCCAGAAACGCGGCTGCTGCCGTTACCTCAAAAAAGCTGGGGCCAAGCCCGTCTGCGGCATCGAGCACTTCTGCCAGCAGACTGGCCAGCAGCGGATCGTCAATCAGCTTTCCTGCCAGCCTGATCCGTTCGTTATAGCGCACCAGATGCGGCTTGGTTGCGGTGTGCACCACCAGCCCTTGTGCTTCGAGAATGGCGCGCAGATAGGCGCAGGTCGATCCCTTGCCGTTGGTGCCTGCGACATGGAACACCGGGGGCAGGCGAAGCTGTGGATCGCCCAGACGGGCCAGAAGTTCGCGGATCGTTTCCAGCCCGAAGCGTCCTTGCGGCAGGGAAAGCGCGGCCAGACGGTCAAGCTGGGCCTGAACCTGCGGATTATCGGATATCGCGAAATCGCGCACGCGGTGTTGGCACTAACGCGCCGAATGCACTGCATTTGCCAGTGCGGCGGTCAGCTCGCGCACCGGACCGGCGGCATCGCGGCCATGCCGGGCAACCAGATCGACCAGCGCCGAACCGACGACGACGCCATCGGACACTTTGGCAATGTCGGCCGCCTGTTCGGGCGTGCGCACACCAAAGCCGACAGCGATCGGAATGTCGGTCGCGGCCTTGAGCTGCGCCACCGCGCTTTCAATAGAGGCCTGAGCGGCCTGTTGCATGCCGGTGATGCCTGCAACGGACACATAATAGAGAAACCCCGAAACGCCTTTCAGGACGGCGGGCAGGCGCGCGGCGTCGGTTGTGGGCGTGGCCAGCCGGATCAGCGAAACGCCGGCATCGCGCAACGCCGGGCCAAGCGCATCGTCTTCCTCTGGCGGGATATCGACGCAGATCACGCCATCGACACCGGCTTCCTTGCAGGCTGTGGCAAACCATTGCGGCCCGCGGATCGTCATCGGGTTAGCATAGCCCATCAGAACGAGCGGGGTTTCGGGATGGCGCGCGCGGAAATCAGCGGCGATTTTCAGGATATCGGCGGTTTTTGTGCCAGCAGCAAGGCTTCGCAGGTTGGCCGCCTGAATTGCCGGACCGTCGGCCATCGGATCGGTAAACGGCATGCCCAGCTCAATCACATCGGCGCCGCCTTCGACCAGCGCATCAAGGATAGCGGGTGTCGCCCCGCTATCGGGATCGCCCGCGGTGATGAACGTGACAAGCGCCGGGCGGCCTTTGGCAAAGGCGTTTGAAAGTCGCGTGTTCGCCGTCATTTTGTGCGCGCCTCGTTCTTTTTCCAAAGGATACTGCCCAGAAAACCGCCAACGCCCGCTGCGGCCAGCGTTGTCCAGAACTGATCGTCGAAAAACACCGATCGAAACGTTGCGGAAGTGAAAACGAGAAGCGCGATCGCGGCAATGGCCATCGCCAGAGTTGCGGTTTGCGCGCCGCGCATGAATGTGGCGCGCGTCAAATCTCAACTCCCAGTGCCTGGGCGACGGTGAAGATGTCCTTGTCGCCGCGCCCGCACAGGTTGGCGAGGATGATCTGGTCCTTGCCCATCGTCGGGGCGAGCTTTTTGACTGCGGCAATTGCGTGGCTGGGTTCCAGCGCGGGGATGATGCCTTCGGTGCGGCACAGCAGTTGGAAGGCGTCCAGCGCCTCATCGTCAGTCACGCTGGTGTAATCCACGCGGCCCGATTCTTTCAGCCAGCTGTGTTCCGGCCCGATGCCCGGATAATCCAGACCCGCGCTGATTGAGTGGGCTTCGGCGATCTGGCCGTCTTCGTCCTGCAACAGATAGGTCTTGTTGCCATGCAAAATGCCCGGTTTTCCGCCCGCAAGCGATGCCGCGTGCTGTTTATCGAGGCCATGGCCCGCCGCTTCAACGCCCAGCATCTTTACGCCCGGATCATCAAGGAACGGATGGAACAGCCCGATGGCATTGGACCCGCCGCCGATCGCCGCAACCAGCATATCGGGCAGCTTACCGGTGCGCTTCAGCATCTGTTCGCGCGCTTCCTTGCCGATCACGCTTTGAAAATCGCGGACCAGTTCAGGATAGGGGTGCGGCCCGGCGGCGGTGCCGATGATGTAGAACGTGTCATGCACATTGGCGACCCAGTCGCGCAGCGCCTCGTTCATCGCGTCTTTGAGCGTACGTGCGCCCGATTCGACTGGGATCACTTCTGCGCCCAGCAGCTTCATGCGAAACACGTTGGGCTGCTGGCGCTCAACATCGGTGGCGCCCATGTAGATCACGCAAGGCAGGCCAAACCGCGCGCAGACCGTGGCCGTGGCGACGCCATGCTGGCCAGCGCCGGTTTCGGCGATGATCCGGGTCTTGCCCATGCGCATCGCCAGCAGGATCTGGCCTATGCAGTTGTTGATCTTGTGCGCGCCGGTGTGGTTCAGCTCGTCACGCTTGAACCAGACTTGCGCCCCATCCAGTTCTTCGGTCAGGCGCGGCGCGAAATAGAGCGGGCTGGGCCGACCGACATAATGTTCAAGCAGATCGTCGAATTCTTCGCGGAACGCGGGATCGTCCTTGGCGGCGCGATAGTGCTTTTCCAGATCGAGGATCAGCGGCATCAGCGTTTCGGCGACATAACGCCCGCCAAACTGGCCGAAATGGCCGCGCTCATCGGGCAGGTTGCGCAAAGAGTTGGGTATATCGTTCATGGTTTTCCGGTCAGCGCCTGACAATCAGGGATTGCGGGCCGCTTTGCAGAATGCGGCGATTTTGTCCACGTCCTTGACACCCGGTGCGCTTTCCACGCCCGATGAGGTATCGACCAGCGGCGCGCCGGTAAGCTGCACCGCTTGTGCAACCGTGCCTGCCGTCAGCCCTCCGGCCAGCCCCCATCCGGGGCGGCCTTTCCAGCCGGAAACGAGTTTCCAGTCAAACGACAACCCCATTCCGCCGGGCAGGGCGCCTTCGGGTGTTTTGGCGTCAAACAGGATGAGATCGGCGGCGCTGGCATACATATCCGCGCGCGCAACATCTTCTGCCGAGCGGACGGGCAGCGCTTTCCAGACGGGCAGGCCAATGCGCGCCCGGATCTGTGCGGCGCGTTCTGGCGTTTCCTTGCCGTGCAGCTGAACAATATCGAGGTTCGCGGCGGCGATCGCGGTTGCCAGCGTATCGTCATCGGCATCGACGAACAGACCGACAGACGCGATCCGGCCTTTCGCCCTTGCGCCCAGCGATTGGGCAACATCAAGGCCAATATGGCGCGGGGAGGGCGGGTAGAATACGAACCCGGCATAGTGCGCGCGCGCGGCAATGACGGCATCCAGCGCGGCAGGGCTGCTCAATCCGCAAATCTTGATTTCAGGTGCGGTCATGTGCCGCGAGGTAGCCGGTGCGAGGGGGAAATCAAGGTGCCAGTTCGAACTGGACCGAGACATTCACCTGCAATTCCACTTCGCCAGCGGAAACCGGTGTTGATGCGCCTTCGTCCATGGCCACGCGCGCCATCATCGGTTGTGGACGCGGGGAATACCCGCCGCTTTCGCTGATCGAAAGGATGCGGCGAACCCGCAGACCCGCTGCCTTGGCGTAAAGCTGCGCGCGTTTGCGCGCGGCTGCCATGGCTTCGCGCCGTGCTTCGTCAAGCGCGCTGTCGGTATCCTCAACCTGAAAGTTCGGCCCGCTAACCTGATTGGCCCCTGCCGAAACCAGCGTATCGATCACTTTGCCGAATGCGCCCAGTTTGCGCTGTTTGACGATCACCTGATTGTTCGCGCGGTAGCCGATGATTGGCGGAACCCGGTCTTCCAGTTCATTTCCAGAACGGCTGCGGCTGGCATAGACCGGCGAAATGCTGAGATTGCTGGTCTGGATGTCACGCTCTGCAATGCCGGAGCTTTTAAGCGAACGGATGACCTGATTCATCGCTGCGGAATTGGCGCTGAGCGCGGCTTTGGCGGTTTTTCCGGTTGTCGCAACGCCTGCGGTGAACAGCGCGACATCGGGCTTCTGGCTGGTCGATCCACGGGTGCTGACGGAAAGCAGCGTGCCATCGCTGGCGACACCTGGCCCGGTTTCGTGCGCGGCGGCAATGGTGGGAAGCGCGGCAAGTGGAACCAGCGTTGCCAGTGCCAATGCGGGAGCGAGTGAGCGGCGTTTCAAGTCATGTCTCCTTCGTTCGTTCGCAAACCGATCTGCCCGGTGCGCTATTTCGGCAGCCTGAACATCTGCAGCGTGAACGTCTGCTGCCTGCGTCATGATTGCGGCCCGCCTTGTTAGCGTGGCCCGAATGCCTATAGCGTCGCTTCGATATCGCGGGCGGCCTGCAGCGGATCTGCCGCGCCGCGAATCGGACGACCGATCACCAGCACGCTGGCGCCGTTGTCGCGCGCCTGGCGCGGTGTGACGATACGTTTCTGATCGCCTTTCGACCCATCGGGCAGCCGCAGCCCCGGCACCACGAAAAATCCGTCTTTCCACTGTTTGTGGATCGAGCCGACTTCAAGCCCCGAACAGACTATGCCGTCCAGCCCGGATTTGTGCGACAGTTCGGCAAGGCGCAATGCCTGATCGTGGGCGTTGTCCTGAATGCCGATGGGCGTGAGATCGTTCTCGTCAAAGCTGGTGAGCACGGTGACGCCGACGACTTTGGTGTTTTCGTTCGCCGCCGCCTTGGCATCTTCCATCATCGCTTGCCCGCCAGACGCATGGACGGTGACAATCGCCGGTTCGAGCACATGGATCGCCTGCATCGCGGCAGCAACGGTGTTGGGAATGTCATGCAGCTTGAGATCGAGGAAGATCGGCAGGCCAATCTTGTGCAGTTCATGCACGCCATGATGACCATGCGCGCAGAAGAACTCCAGACCCAGTTTCAGCCCGCCGATATGACCGGAAACCTTGCGGGCTAACGCTTCGGCGCTATCGAGGCGGGGGACATCAAGCGCAAGAAAGACCGGGTTGTGATACATATCAGTCAGGTTTCCCGTTATCAGGAGTGGAAGATTCTGCTTCGGCAGACGCGACTGCCGGCTGTTCTGATGGAACCGGCGTTACCGCGGCAGCGGCGCGCACGCTGTTTTCCAGTCCGTTGATCCGGCGGTTCAGCTGCCAGATGCGCGTGCGGTGAAGCATCCACATTGGCAGCAGACCCAGAAAAAAGAACACCAGAGCGATCACGCCAACCGGCCATTCGAAATGGAGATAATTGCCTTCGCCTTCGAGCGGCCACAGGTTTACCGGAGCGTTCGTCCAGTTCATCGCGATAAATGCCACGAGAATCGCGGTTACGACGATCCAGACGACGGTTCGTATCATCTGCATGATTTGCCTCCAGTTCCCACCCAACGATCAGACTTGCGATGCTAGGCGCGATTGCCGATCAAGAAAAGGGCGGGGTTGGCCCGTTCTCAGGTCTCGCCGAAAACGCGCTGAAAAATATGATCGACCTGTCCGAAATGATAGCCAAGGTCGAACTTCTCCTCGATGGTTTCGATGGAAAGCGCGGCGGTGACTTCGGCATCGTTTTTCAGCAGATCGAGCAGTGAAAGCTGGCCATCCGATTCCCAGACTTTCATGGCGTTGCGCTGCACCAGCCGATAGGCATCCTCGCGGCTGACACCGGCTTGCGTAAGCGCCAGCAACACGCGCTGCGAATGGACAAGGCCACCCATGCGATCGAGATTTTTCTGCATGCGTTCGGGATAGATCAGAAGCTTGTCGACCACGCCTGTCAGCCGTGCCAGCGCGAAATCCAGTGTGATCGTCGCATCCGGCCCGATGAAACGTTCGACCGATGAATGCGAAATGTCGCGTTCGTGCCAAAGCGCCACGTTTTCCAGCGCCGGAAGCGCATAGGCGCGGATCATCCGGGCCTGTCCGGTCAGGTTTTCGGTCAGGATCGGGTTTCGCTTGTGCGGCATCGCCGATGAGCCTTTCTGGCCGGGCGAGAAATATTCCTCCGCCTCCAGAACTTCGGTGCGCTGCAAGTGGCGCACTTCAACCGCCAGCCGCTCTATCGAACTGGCGATGACGGCGAGCGTTGAGAAATACATCGCATGACGATCGCGCGGGATCACCTGCGTTGATACCGGCTCAGAAGAAAGGCCCATCTTTTCGGCCACGTATTCCTCAACCGTTGGATCGACATTGGCAAACGTGCCGACCGCGCCCGATATCGCGCATGTTGCGATTTCGGCGCGGGCGTTCACCAGGCGCGTTTTGCAGCGGTCAAATTCGGCAAAAGCCTGCGCCAGTTTCAGCCCGAACGTGGTCGGTTCGGCATGAATGCCATGGCTGCGCCCGATAGTGGGCGTGTTCTTGTGTTCGAACGCGCGGCGTTTGATTGCCGCCAGAAGCGCATCCATATCTTCAAGCAGAATGTCCGTCGCGCGTGTGAGCTGCACTGCCAGAGTGGTGTCCAGCACATCCGAACTGGTCATGCCCTGATGCATGAACCGCGCTTCGTCGCCCACCTGTTCGGCCACCCATGTCAGGAACGCGATAACATCGTGCTTGGTCACCGCTTCGATAGCGTCGATGGCTTCCACGTCGATAACGGGATCGGTGGCCCACCAGTCCCACAGCGCTTTTCCGGCGCTTTGCGGCACCACACCCAGTTCGCCCATTTTGACGGCGGCGTGCGCTTCGATCTCGAACCAGATGCGATAGCGCGCTTCGGGTTCCCAGATCGCGGACATTGCTGGGCGGGCATAACGGGGGACCATGTTCGACTCCGGTTTGACTTGATGCCGGTGCGGCTAGGCTGCGTAAGGCGCTGTGGCAAGGGGGATGGCCGGAGATACGCTCACGAAACGCGCGACGGGGCATCGTTCGCAGAGGCCAGGCGGCGTGGACAAATTCCCTGTGGATCACGGTTTGGCCCAAATTCGGCCTCGCAAGGCGCCTGTGCGAAGGAAATATCCCTTATTTTCAAGTGCAGGCAACGCCGCGAGGGTGGATTTGGACCGAACCCCGCAGGGGCCAGACGAGAAACCGCCATTTGCGCGTCGCTCATCCTTGAATATGCCCAGCATGTCCCGCGTCTTCGCT
>CAMYJW010000011.1 GCA_947258815.1 uncultured Sphingomonadaceae bacterium | reverse complement strand
TTCCGACGCTGGACCTTGTCAGGGCTGTGGGAACTGGTGCTCGATGCCTTGGGCGAGAGCGGTACGGTGCCAGACGGCGTCCAGATGATCGACAGCACCGTGATCCGCGCGCACCACCTGGCAGCGGGCGCAAAAGGGGGACTCAAAGACAGGGTTTTGGCCGTTCAAAAGGTGGCTTCACGTCCAAGATCCACCTCATTACCAACGCTCACGGCCTCCCTGTCCGGGCGGAAGTGACCGGCGGTGAAGTGTCCGACTTCAAGGGCTTCGATGCGCTGGTCGATGATGACCTGCCAACGGCTCGCGTATTCCTGGCCGACCGGGGCTATGACAGCGATCATATCCGCAAAACGATTGCGGAGCGTGGCGGAACACCGGTGATCCCGGCCAAGACCAATCGCAAAGAGCCTATGCCCCATGACACAGTGACTTACGCTTTGAGAAACCGCATCGAGCGATGCTTCGCCAAGCTCAAATGCTCGCGCCGCCTCGCAACCCGATACGACAAAACCTCAGCAAGCTATCTGGGCTTCATACACATCGCCGCCGCACGCCTCTGGACCAATCAGTTTGTCAACAGGGCCTAAGTGGCATCAATTTTAATCACGCGCTTGCCCCCATGAGCAGAATAGACGTTATTCATCTAACGCCTCCCGCTTGGGTATGCAATGTATAACAACGCCACAAAATAACCAAATAGGTGAATAATTGTGCCGGAAGCTGTGGGGCATATGTGCAGAGGGCTTGCTGGCTTCGAGACGCGTCTCTAAGCGGACGGCACGAGGATCAGTGGAGTTCACCCGATGCTACGCCGCCTTTATGACTGGACCATGGCCAAGGCGGCACATCCCAAAGCCGAATGGTGGCTGGCCGCGTTTTCGTTTGTCGAATCGAGCTTTTTTCCGATTCCCCCGCATCCGCTGTTGGGGCTGATGTGTCTGGCAGAGCCGAAAAAGGCGATCCGGTTTGCGATCATCACAACCATCGCATCGGTGCTGGGCGGGCTGCTTGGCTATGCGATTGGTCACTACCTTTATGATTCGGTTGGCGCGGCGCTGATTTCCGCGCTGGGCCTGAGCGACAGTTTCCCCAAGGCGGCGTGCTATCTGCGCGAATATGACGTTGAGGCGATTTTGCTGGGCGGAACAACGCCGGTGCCGTTCAAGCTGCTGACGATCACTGCCGGCTTCGTGGGGATGGCGCTGGTGCCGTTTATCCTGGCCAGCATCGCGGGCCGCGCGTTTATCTTCATGGCGGTCGGCATCCTGTTCAGGATCTTCGGCGCGCCGATCAAGGCGGTTATCGACCGGCATTTCGGCAAAGTGACGACGCTGTTCGGCGTGCTGCTGGTGGGCGGCTTCGTGGCGTTCGCGATGCTGGGCGGCGGCGTGCAGGAAGCCAGCCACATATGCGATACGGTGACCGAGCTTCCCGCGCGCTGATCGCGGTTCAGAGAATGCCGGCCGTTTTGCCTGCCCGTTCGAACATACTGATGATTGTCTGAACCTGCTCGGCCGAATGTTCGGCGCATAGCGAACAGCGCAGCAATGTCATGTTTGCGGGCGTTGCCGGGGGACGCGCGAGATTTACGTAGAGCCCTTCCTTCAGCAGCGCTTCCCACATGCCGGCGCCGCGCTCAAGATCGGGCATGATAACCGAGATGATCGCGCTTTGCGGTTCATCGGTGCCAAGCTGGAAGCCAAGCGCTTTCAGGCCGCCATGCAGTGTGCGGGAATTTTCCCACAAATGCGCGCGCTTGTTTCCGGCGTGCATCAGTTTGCGGATCGATGTGGCCGCAGTGGCAACAACGCTGGGCGGCAGGCTGGCGGTGAACACGTAGGGGCGGCAGACGAGCCGCAGGATTTCAAACTTGGGATGGTTGGAAACGCAAAATCCGCCGACTGTGCCGACGCTTTTGGAAAAGGTGCCGATGATGAAATCGACATCGTCGATAATGCCCTGATCCTCAACCACGCCGCGCCCGTTCTCGCCGATAAAGCCCATTGAATGGGCTTCGTCCACCAGCACCATCGCGCCGTTTTCCTTCGCGATGCGCACCATCTCCTTCAGCGGCGCGACATCGCCGAGCATCGAATAGACGCCCTCAAGGATCACCAGCTTGCCCGCACCTTCGGGAATACGTTTCAGGCGCTTTTCCATCGCTTCGATATCGTTGTGTTTGAAAGGCACGACTTCGGCATCGCCCAGCTTGCAGCCATCCCAGATCGAGGCGTGGCTATCGATATCGAGCACGATATAATCGCCCTTGCCGGCGATTGTGCTGATCACGCCAAGGTTTGCCTGATAGCCGGTGGAGAACACCATCGCGTGATCCATCGCATAGAATTCACGCAAGGCCGCCTCGACATCCTTGTGCCCGCTGTAGGTGCCATTGAGCACGCGGCTGCCGGTTGTTCCCGATCCGAAATTGTCCAGCGCATACTTGCCCGCGGCCACGACATCGGGATCGAAGGTCATGCCCATATAATTGTAGGTGCCCAGCAGGATCGTTTCGCGCCCGTTGCACATCGCCACGGTGGGAGAGATCACGCGTTCCATGACCAGACTGAACGGATCTTCCACCCCGGAGGCCAGCAAACCCTCGCGCAGGGCGATAACGTCATCGAACTTCGAAAACAGATCGGGCTGGCCGGTCGGATTGCTCATGGGCTGCGCCTCAGTTCTGCAATTTCGTCACGGCATCGACAAGCTGGCCGAACGTCTCGATCTCGGCCTGCTGGTTCATGCTGATGATGATATCGAACTCGTCTTCGATCGCGGCGACGAAATCCATCACCGTCAGGCTGTCAAATTCCAGATCGTCGGTGAACTTGGTTTCCTGTGTGATCGCGATTTCCTTCTTGTTGAAGGGGTCGATCAGCGAGCGGATGCGGGTGTCGATTTCTGTGCGTTCCATGATTGCGGTCGCTCCTAGGAAGTGATTGCGGCGCAAAAGCGGCGCGGGCCGGATAAGTCAAGGTATGCCGGGCAAAGGGAACGGGTTGTTGCGAACCCCGGTCTCACTCGATCAGGCTTTTCACCGCGGCCATGAACGGTCCGATTGAAACCGGCTTGGCCAGATAACTGTCTGCCCCGGCATCGCGAATCCGCGCTTCATCGCCTTTGCCTGCATAGGCGGTGACGGCCAGCACCGGGATGGCGCGCAACACAGAATCGGCTTTCGCCGTCTCGATCAGGTCTAACCCGGAAATGTTGGGAAGCTGAATGTCCATGATAATAAGATTGGGGACGAACCCGCGCGCCCGATCAAGCGCGATTTCGCCGTCCGCAACCGGTTCGACAGCATAGCCCTGGCTTTTCAGAACGTCGCAAAACAGCCTCCGGTTGAGATCGTTGTCCTCGACAACAAGGATTCGCTTTGCCATTCGCCCGTTACACCCCATCTGTGCATCACAAACCGCTCTATGCTCTGCAATCGAGGCTGACAATTCCCGGACAATCCCCATCCCCCGCTGCCGATCCCGAGGCGTTGGCGCTTGCCGCGCTTGGCTGGGTGCTCGCCGATCAGCCGCGCGCCGACCGGCTGCTGGCGCTGACCGGCCTGACGCCGGACCATTTGCGCACCGGGCTGACCGATAGCGCGGTGCTATCGTCGATCCTCGATTTCCTGTGCGCGCATGAGCCGGATCTGATCGCGGCAGCCGATGCGCTGGGGGTTAACCCGGATCAGATCGTTGCCGCACAACAGGAGCTAGGAACATGAGCCGTCCGTTGATCATTTCCGATTGCGATGAAGTACTGCTTTATATGATCACGCATTTTCGCGATTGGCTGGGCCAGGATCAGGGCGTCGATTTTGAGCTGGGCGCGGCCGGCTTTGCTTCGGCGATGCGGCATCGCGCGACTGGCAAGCTGGTTGAAGAACAGGAAATGTGGCGATTGCTCAACCTGTTTTTCGATGGCCAGATGCACCGTCAAACGCCCGTTGAAGGCGCAGTTGGCGCAATTGCCGAGCTGACCGCCCATGCCGACGTTGTGGTGTTGACCAACCTTAAGGATTTTCGGCAGGAAGCGCGCACCCGGCAGCTTGCCGATCACGGGATCAATCTGAAAGTCTATACCAATCAGGGGCCGAAAGGGCCTGCGCTGAAGGCGATTCTGGATGAATATGCGCCGTCCCACGCGATCTTTATCGACGACATCGCCCAGCATCACGATTCAGTCTCGGTTGAGACCCCGCATGTGGACCGGCTGCATTTGTGTGCTGATCCCGAAGTGGCGGTGCATATCGATTGTGCGCACGAAGCCGGACACGCGCATGCCCGGATTGACGATTGGGCCAGCGCCTTGCCGTGGTTGCTTGACCGTCTTCACGCTGAACAGGACAATATCGCATGAGCATGACCGACGCACAGATCGAAACGCGGCTGGCCGAACTGGGCCTTGTTCTGCCCGAACCCGCTGCGCCTGTTGCATCCTATGTTCCGGTTGTCGTTGCAGGCGGCATGGCGCACGTTTCGGGCCAGTTGCCGTTTGTTGAAGGCGAACTGGTGACAGGTCGGCTGGGCGAGGATGTGTCGCTTGAACAAGGCATCGTTGCCGCGCAGGCGTGCGGCGTGATGATACTGGCGCAGCTAAAGGCCGCGCTTGGCTCGCTTTCCAGAATTGAACGGGTTGTGAAACTTGGCGCGTTCGTCAGCTCAACCGCGCAGTTTACCGATCAGCCGAAGGTTGCGAACGGCGCATCGGAACTGATGGCGGCGGTTCTGGGCGAAGCGGGTCGCCATGCGCGCAGCGCGGTTGGCGTGCCGGTTCTCCCGCTTGGCGCGGCGGTGGAGGTGGATGCTGTTGTCGCCGTTCGCGCCGATTGATCGCTGGCGGGCGCCTGCTCCGCCGCCGGGTAAAATCGCCTGGATCGGCGAGCATGATTATGCGCATCGCGGTCTGCATGGCGATGGTGCGCCGGAAAACTCGCCCGCCGCATTTGCCGCCGCGATTGCGCGCAGCATGGGCATCGAATGCGATATCCAGCAATCGGGCGACGGACAGGCGATGGTGTTCCATGACTGGGAACTGGATCGGCTGACTGGCGAAAGTGGCGCGGTCGCCGGGCGCAGCGCTGCGCAACTGGAAAGCATCACGCTTCTTGGCAGCGATGATACGATGCCGACGCTGCGCGCGTTTCTGGGGCAGGTTGCTGGTAAAGTTCCGCTGCTTATCGAAATCAAATCCCGCGCGAACCAGCGTATTGTATCGCTTTGCCGGGCCGTGCGCCGCGATCTGGAAGGCTATCGCGGTGCATTCGGCGTGATGAGCTTCGATCCGCGCGTGTCGCGCTGGTTTGCCGATCATGCGCCGCACATCGCGCGCGGACTGGTGATGCCGGATGAGAATGCGCGCGGGTTTCGCGGATGTATCAGGCGCCGGCTGGCGCTGTGGCATGCCCGACCCGATTTTCTGGCCTATGATATCCGCGAGCTGCCCAGTGCATTTGCCGCCAGCCAGCGCGTACGCGGTATTCCCGTTGCGACGTGGACTGTGCGTTCGGCAGAACAGCGCAACGTGGCACAGGCCCATGCCGATGCGCCGATTGCGGAAGGCGCCGGGGTCAGGCAGGGGGCGTGAGCAAGGCGGACTATACGGCGCGCGTTGCGGAATCGATTGCGGATTTGCCTGCAGCGCAATGGGATGCGCTGGATGAAAGCGGCAATCCCTTCACCAGTCACGCATTCCTCAGCGTTCTGGAAGAATCGCAAAGTGTTGGCGGCGACACCGGCTGGATTCCGGTGCCGATCGTGTTCGAAGACCGCAGCGGCGCGTTGATTGCGGCGATGCCAGCCTATCTCAAGGAACACAGCCAGGGCGAATTTGTGTTCGACCATGCGTGGGCGGATGCCTGGCACCGGGCCGGAGGGCGCTATTATCCCAAACTGCAGATTTCGGTGCCGTTCACACCCGCAACCGGGCCGCGCATCCTGACGCGCGATGAAAGCCTGATCCTGCCGATGCTGCACGCGGCGCAGGAACTGTGCGAAAGTCACAATCTTTCGTCCGCGCACGCCACGTTTCTGGAAGCCGCGCAAGTGCCTGCATTCGAGCAGGCGGGCTGGTTATTGCGCAATGATATCCAGTTTCACTGGGAAAACCGGGGCTACCGGAGTTTTGACGATTTTCTTGCCGCGCTGTCTTCTCGCAAGCGCAAGGACTTGCGCAAGGAACGCGCGAAAGCACGCGATGGTATCGAGATACGCGCGCTGACCGGGGCGGAAATCCAGCCGGAACACTGGGATGCATTCTGGCAGTTTTATATCGACACCGGAATGCGCAAATGGGGGCAGCCCTATCTCACCAGAGAGGCGTTTTCCCTGTTAGGAGAGCGTATGGCGCAAAAGATTCTGCTGGTTCTGGCATTCATGGATGATCGGCCGGTTGCAGGTGCGCTCAACTTCATCGGGGCAGACGCGCTATACGGTCGATACTGGGGAGCGGTGATCGACAAGCCGTTCCTGCATTTCGAGATGTGCTACTATCAGGCGATTGATGCGGCCATCGAACGGGGGCTCAGCCGGGTTGAGGCTGGCGCGCAGGGCGGGCACAAACTGGCGCGTGGCTATGCGCCGGTGCCGACCGTTTCGGCGCACTATCTGCCCAATGCACAATTTCGCGCGGCGGTTGCGCAATTCCTCGATCAGGAACGGCTGGGCGTGGCGCGTGACACGCAGTTGCTTTCCGGGCGCACGCCGTTTCGAAAGGCGGACTGAGAGAAACCCGGTTAAAGTGTTCAGGCGCTCAGGCCGCTTTTCTGGACGATTCAGAAAGCCACTGGCGGGCACGGCGCTGCGCTTCGGCAATTTCGCGTGCCGTCATTTCATCGGAAATGTCCGCACGGCAAAGCTGCGCTTCCTCATGCCCGGCAACCGCTGCCAGATTGAACCATTTGTGTGCTTCGACAAGATCGCAAGTTGCGCCGTGGCTTCCGGTCGAAAACGCGATGCCAAGATCGTAGTATGCCGATACATCGCCTTGAGCGGCAGCGGCGAGACAATTGGCGACGAGCATATCTTCGCTTGTGGTATCCGCAGCCTGTGCATTTGTAAGGCTGTCTTTGCTGATCCAGGCAGAACTCATGTCATTTACCCCCTTGATGACGAGCCCCCTTTGCTCGCCGGTTGAGGCCAAGTTCGTCTTCTATGGTCAACAAATGGTTAACGCGGCCAAGAATTTTCCGTTTTCGCCTGTAATGTCCTGAAATAGCGGCCTGTGGCGCCTTTTTCACCGGCTGACCGCTATTGCCGCTTGTGTAGGTGAGTGCCCATAACTATAGGCCCCACACAACGATGGTTCGCTGGGGTTATCGGGAACACCCGGAACTGCAGGACGTGGCGATCCAGCAAAGGATTCGGCGGAGTTTCTGAATGGCAACGTCCCTGTCTGATGAGATTGACGTGCTGGCGAAAGCGCGGCGCGAGATCGGTGGCGAATACAGCCCCGGCGATGACGAAACCTATATGTGCGAAGCACATCAGGAATATTTCCGTAAATTGCTGAATGCCTGGAAGCATCTGATTCTGGATGCGTCCGCAGGCACATTGCAGCAGCTCCAGGACGGTCCTATCCGCGAACCCGATCTCAACGATCGCGCATCGAGCGAGACGGACTGGGGCATCGAACTGCGCACGCGGGATCGGCAGAGAAAGCTTATTTCCAAGATCGACGCGGCGCTGCGGCGTATCGATGAAGGCGAATATGGCTTTTGCGAGGTTACCGGCGAGCCAATCGGCCTGGGCAGGCTGATCGCCAGACCGATCGCGACGATGACGGTTGAATCCCAGGAAGCGCATGAACGACGCGAGAAGATTTCGCGCGACGATTGACGGTATGGCGTGACCGCCCCTGGCGACGCGGCTGCGTTAAGCATTCTTTTGCCAGTTTGCTTTAGTGGTTCGGGCTCGAAGTGGTCGAACGGCGTGCACTGCATGTCAGGCCGCAGTTAACGTGTTTCACCTTGAGCGAACCCGGACGAAACCATGGACGCAAATGAAAATAGGCACATCGGACGCGACAGCCTGTTCCTCATGGCCGACATGCGCGTCGATGGTGCCGATGGGGAACACCGGATAAAGGTTCGCAATCTCTCGGCCGGTGGCATGATGGGCGAAGGCCCTGTCCGGGTTTCACGCGGTGCGATTGTCAATGTCAGCATTCGGAACGTTGGCTGGGTTGAAGGTTCGATTGCCTGGGTTCAGGATAACCGTTTCGGCGTTGCTTTTTGCGATGAGATCGATCCGAAAGTGGCCCGTGCTTCAATGATCCCCAGCGACGATGAAGAGCTGTTCAGGCCGCAATACAGCAGACGGTCAATGGCGACGACGCCGTCTGGCGGAAATCTCCGCAAGATCTGACCGTCCCGATCGCGCCGACTGCGCAGCCTTGCGCGTTTGCGCATTTCGGAAGTGAAACGAATAGGCTAGGCTCTGGCGCATGAACGCCTTTTCCCGCCTCATTTCCGGTCTGACCGTTTTGCTTCTGGCGATTGCCGTTGCCGGCTGCGACAATTCGGGTTCGACGGAATTCACCGTCGCGATTATCGGCGATAAAGACGATCCGTTCGAAAAGGGCGTGCGGCTTTCACTTGCCGGACAGCTTGCGCGGGCTTCGACTGCGGAAGGCCTTGTGTCTTTCGATAAAAAGGGTCGGGTCATTCCCGCGCTTGCCGATCGCTGGATCGTTACCGACGATGGTCAGAGTTATATTTTCCGTCTGCGCGACGGCACATGGCGCGATGGTCGGGATCTTTCGGCCAGATCGGCGCAGCGGGCGCTGCGCTCTGCGATCCGGGCGCTGCGCGGAACGTCTCTGGGCCTTGATCTGGCGGCGATTGATGAAATCCGCGAGATGGCGGGCAGAGTGGTCGAGGTCCGGCTCTCAAGACCGATGCCGCATTTTCTTCAGCTTCTGGCGCAGCCCGAGCTGGGGTTGATCCCGCGCGACGGGGGTGCCGGACCGATGATTGTGGAGCGCGAGGGCGATGTCGCGGTGTTGTCACCGATCAGGCCGGAGGATCTGGGCATGCCGACGATCCCGAACTGGGAGGAACGCGCTCGCCCGGTGCGGCTGTTGGCGCTTTCCGGAGAGAAGGCGGTGCAGGCGTTCAATCGCGGCGGTGCCGATCTCGTGCTTGGCGGGACGGTCGTCGATTTTCCATATTCAAGCTCTGTTGGCATTCTGCGCGGCACGATCCAGCTCGATCCGGTGATCGGTCTGTTCGGTCTGCGGGTCGCGCATACCGATGGCTTTCTGGCCGAAGCCGCAAATCGTGAAGCGATTGCCATGGCGATCGATCGCGAAGCGCTGATCACGCCATTCTCGCTTGACGGCTGGCTTCCATCGACCCGTATCGTCCGGCCAGGGCTGGACGGCGATATCGGAACCATTGGCGAGCGCTGGACGGAAATGACCATGCAGGACCGCCAATTGCTTGCGGCCCAGCGCATTTCCAGCTGGCGTGGCGGGCTCGAATCGGGCGAGGCCGTGCGATTGCGGATCGCAATGCCGGAAGGTCCGGGCGCCGACATAATCTTCGATCGGCTGTCCAAGGATCTTGCCACCGTGGGGCTTGAGGCAGAGCGCGTGGACCCGAAAGATCCGTCTGATCTGCGGCTGATCGACACGGTTGCGCGCTATCCGCATCCCATCTGGTTTCTCAATCGTCTGAACTGCCGGACCAGCAAACTGCCTTGCAATCGCGATGCCGATGAACGGGTGAGGGAGGCTATGAAATCTCAGGATGTGGCGGAAAGCGCCGCGCTGCTGGCGGAAGCAGAGGCGGAACTGACCCAATCCAACCTGTTCATTCCGTTCGGCTCGCCGATCCGCTGGTCGCTGGTGCGCGGCGATGTGGAAGGGTTTGCGACCAATGCGTGGGGTTGGCACCCCTTGATGCCGATGGCTCTAATACCCAGATAATACGTGTCGTTTGCAATTATACCGGAGTTGACGATCACGATGGCACAGCAAGGCACGGCGCGTCCGATGCAGTTTGAACTACCGGTTGGCCGCGATCCCGCTGCCATTCGCCAACGTGTTGAAGCATTGGAGAAAATTCTCGAACGATCCATCCCGGTGCCGGGCCTGAACAAGGTGGTCGGGCTTGATGCCGTGCTGGGGCTGATTCCGGTGGCGGGTGATCTTCTGGCGGCTGCCATGGGGATGTATCTGGTCTGGGAAGCGCGCAATCTGGGCATGTCGCGATGGCATCTGGCGCGGATGGCCGCCAATGTCGGGTTTGATACGATCGTTGGCGCGGTTCCCGTCGCGGGCGATCTGTTTGACTTTGTTTTCCGCTCAAACAGCCGGAATCTGCGGATCATCCGCAAATATCTCGATAAACACCATCCACACACGAAAGTGATCGAAGGGTAGGGCGCCGTCCATGCGGGTTTTGCCAGCGGTTCCTGCCTTGCTGTTGCTGAGTGCCTGTGGCGCGGCGGATACCGATCCCGGCCCCGGCGGGGTAACGGTGGGCGAAGCGCGCGCGCTTGATGAAGCGGCCAAGATGCTTGAGGAACGACGATTGCCCGAAGACACCTTGCGGCCCGGCGGGCAGGATAAAGCCAACGCATCTGAAGGCCGTGATGATAATCGCAATCCCGAATCCCGGTCCGACTGACCTGAGCAGAACTAATCGAACCGCACTTTGCCGCGATTGGCTTTCACGTCGCTACGCTGTTTCTTGGCTTTCAGGCGTTTGACTTTGCCAACGCGGTTGAGGCGGCTTTTCTTGCGTTTTTCGGGCACCCGCGCGGCATTTTCGATCAGTTCCGTCAGCCGCTCGCGCGCATCGGCGCGGTTTGCTTCCTGGGTGCGAAACCGCCGGGCGGTGATCACCAGTTCGCCTTTGCCGGT
Source organism: uncultured Sphingomonadaceae bacterium (assembly GCA_947258815.1). Taxonomy (GTDB): domain Bacteria; phylum Pseudomonadota; class Alphaproteobacteria; order Sphingomonadales; family Sphingomonadaceae; genus Novosphingobium. The sequence continues at coordinate 156,934 of CAMYJW010000011.1, read as the reverse complement.
CATGCGGCTTCCGGCCAGCTCTTTTAATCTGCGAAACATGTCGGGTGGCAGCCGCAGCGCGAACAGATCGACGCGCAGCTGCACCGCAGTTGCGACCTTGTTGACATTCTGACCACCCGGCCCGGTTGCGGCGATGAAGCTTTCGCTTGCGTTTGACAGCGCGCGTTCGATGATTTCATCCATCGGCAAAACCCATGGCGGTAAAATCGGCTGGCAAAGGGCTTGTCGCTGAAACATCGCGTTTGCCAGCCCGCGGCATCGTGATCCCCGCGGCATGCAGCATCGTGCGGCGCGCGCCCGATCCATCGCCATAGACCGGATCGCCCAGCAGCGGCGCGCCAAAGCCCGAAGCAACGTGCACGCGGATCTGATGTGTCCTGCCGGTTTCCAGATGGAATTCGACCATCGTCAGGCCATCGCGCACGGTCAGTTTGCGCCAATGGGTGACAGCCGACTTGCCATAGGAATCGGGCACCATGCGCCAGCCTTCCTCAGCCGAGCTGATCTTGCTGAGCGCCATGTCAAACGTGCCGCTTGCGCCTTCGATCTCTTTGGCAACAAGTCCCAGATACCGTTTTGACACGGTGCGCGCCTCGAACGCGGCGACAAACCGCTTGAGCGCCTTGGGATTGCGGGCCAGCAACAGACTGCCCGATGTATCGCGATCGAGCCGGTGCACCGGAAGCGGTTTGCGCTGAAAGCCGAGGCGGAGCGATGGCAGATAGTCTTCCAGACATTCGCCGCCAGCACGCGGACGATCCACCGGCAGGCCCGCTGGCTTGTCAATCACCAGTGCTTCGCCGTCTTCATAAAGGATTTCAATGTCCATCAGGCCAGCGCCGCCGCGATCCGCCCGGTTGCTTCTGCCAGTTGCACTTCGTCGGCGGCAAAACTGATGCGGAACCCGTCTTTCCCGCCAAACGCCGAAGCCGGAACGATGGCGACGCCGGCTTCCAGCAAGTGCAGGGCAAGCTTCTGGTCATCGCCGAACCGGGAAATCAGTGGCGCTGCATCGACCATGCAGTAAAACGCGCCATCGGGCACCGGGGTGGACAGCCCTTCGATGGCATTGATCGCGCGCACCACACGATCGCGGCGTTCGCGCATGCGCTCTCTCCAATCGGACAGAAAATCCTGCGGGCCTTCAAATGCGGCCACCGCCGCTGCCTGACTGATTGAACACGGATTGCCCGATGAATGCGATTGCAGCTTGGTCATCGCGGAAATCAGCCATTCGGGCCCCGCCGCAACGCCGATCCGAAACCCCGTCATCGCGTGGCTTTTCGAAACGCCAGAAACGGTAACGATCCTGTCTGCCAGATCGGGGCACAGATTTGCCAGCGTGGCATGACCCTGGCCGGTGTAGTTCAGCGGCGCATAGATATCATCGCTCATCACCATCACGTGCGGATGGCGGCGCAGCACTTCGCCAATGCCCAGCAGCATGTCCGCCGGATAGACCGCGCCGGTCGGATTGCCGGGGCTGTTGAGCAGCAGCCACTGCGTGCGCGGCCCGATCTGCGCTTCCAGCGCAGCAGGGGTGAAGCGAAAGCCATCCTCGGCATGTGTGACCAGCGGGACCACGTTTCCGCCTGCAAACCGGACGATTTCGGGATAGCTGACCCACCACGGCGCGGGAACGATAACGTCTTCACCGGCGCTGATGGTTGCCATCAGTGCATGGAAAATCGCCTGCTTGCCACCGGCGCTGACCGTGATCTGGCTGAGGGGGACTTCGATCCCCAGATCGCGCGTGAAATGAAGCGCAGCAGCCTGCTTCATCCGTGCGGTTCCGCCAACGGGCGTATAGCGCGTTTCTCCGGCGTCGAGCGCGGCTTTGGCGGCTTCGATCACATGGCCCGGCGTGGCGAAATCGGGCTCGCCCACGGATAGCGAGATGATATCGTGCCCTTCTGTGCGCAATTGCGTTGCGCGGTCGGTCATCGCAGATGTTTGCGAAGGCGAAATGCGCGAAAGCGCGGTGGAAACCTGTTTCATGGGCGCAATCTGGCTTTCATCAGTCCGCGAACGGCGTTGCCGATGAAAAAGCCCTCGGCAAGGTCGTCCAGCGTAAGTTCGTGTTCGTGTGCGCGGCCTTCATCAAGCAGCGAGCGGCGCAGCACACCGGGCAACAGCCCCAGCGAAACGGGCGGTGTCAGCAGGCGTCCATCGCGCTCCACGAAGATATTGGAGATGCTGCCTTCGGTCACCAGCCCGTCGTCGCGCACGAAGATCGCCTCGTTCGCGTCGGCGGCTTTTGCTGCGGCCAGCCCAGCCTCGTAAAATGAGCGGTCAGAGCATTTGTGCTGCAAGCGCCAGTCGCCTTCATCCACCGGCAGGCGCAGCACCGCGCAACTTACCGGTTCGGGCAGCGCGGGAGGCATATCGCATAGCTCAAGGCTGAACGCGCCGCTGCGCGAGGCGACAAGGCGCAGTTTCGACGGCGTATCAGCCTCAAAACACAGCGCCTGAATGGCATTGCGCACGGCGTGCCGGTCGAAACCGAAGCCCAACTGCGTCGCGCTGGCCTTCATCCGTTCCAGATGCAGCTCAAGCAGCGCAATCCCGCTTTCCGGCGAGAACGCCATCGTTTCGATCAGATCGAACTTCGCCGCAGTAATGTCTGGCGCCGATTGCCGCACGAATCCTCCCTTGATCAGGCACTCCCGCCATTCGGAAAGCGCTTCGGAATCTGCGACTATCGCCGAACCCGCGCCCAGAACGGCCCGTCCGCCTGTTGCGGTCGACCCGTTTTTGCCGGGAGACAGTCGCAAGGTTCGGATTGCCACATTGAATGCCGCGTCACCAGCGCCATTTGCGCGTGGCGCATCGATCCGCCCGATCGCGCCGCAATAAGGTCCGCGCGCAGCACTTTCGACCGTGTCGATGATCTCCATCGCGCGAATTTTCGGCGCGCCGGTGATCGAGCCGCAAGGAAACAGCGCGCGCATCATATCCATCGCGCCAAGCCCCGGCTTCAGATCGGCGCGCACGGTCGATACCATCTGGTGCACGGTCGGATAGGTTTCGACCGCAAACGGTTTTTCGACCCTGACCGAACCGGGAACCGCCACGCGCGAAAGATCGTTGCGCATCAGATCGACGATCATCAGGTTTTCCGCGCGGTCTTTTTCTGACTGTGCCAGCTCTTGCGCCAGTGCGGCATCGTCTGCTGGTGAGCGGCCGCGCGGGCGGGTGCCCTTCATCGGTTTGACCATTGCCGATCCGCCTTTGAGCGAAAAGAACATCTCTGGCGAAAAGCTGAGCAGCCAGTGCGACCCGTCAAATACGATGCCGCCGTATCCCGCGCGCGCGGCAGGCCGGATCGCGCCATAAAGCGCGACGGGATCGCCATGCCAGCTTCCCGCCATCGGGAATGTCAGATTGGCCTGATAGATATCGCCTGCGCGGATCGCGCTTTTCAGCGTCTCGAACGCGGTTTGATAGGTGCCGGTTGAAACTTGCGGTTCCAGCGGTCCGATGCCCGCCTGCGGCCTTTCGGCATTGGCGCGCAGCCAGCCCGGCACATCATCGGCGGCTATCCGTTCATAGTCTTCGAAGGCGCCAAACCAGATCAGCGGCCCGTCTGCCCCCGCGCTTGCCATCGCGCGGCTGGCCAGACGTGGTTCAAGGCACAAACCTGCCTCGTATGCCAGATAACCGGCCAGATGCAGGCTTTGCCGATTCAGCGCTTCAATGCGTTTCAGCGCATCGTCCACCTCGGCCGGGTGATGCGCCACCACGATCTCCACCGGATCGCGATAGAGCCGCGCATCGGCAGCGTTTGTTTCGCGCGCGTCATCAAGGAGAATGAAAGGCGTGGGCATGGGCTGATGGATTTTCCGGTTTTGCCAAATCCCTAGCCTTACTGCGAAACTCTTGCAAAATTTCCCTCGCACCGGCGTGCCCGGCCCATTATCACACGTCAGTCAATTATCTGGGAGCAATGCATGTCGGAGATTTTCCTTGGGCTGGGCGCGGATGGTCAGCGGCAGGTTTTGCGTCTTGACCGGGCGAACCGCCATGGCCTGATTGCGGGCGCAACCGGCACCGGCAAGACCGTGACCTTGCAAACCATCGCCGAGCAGTTTTCGGATGCCGGGGTGCCGGTGTTCGTTGCCGATGTGAAAGGCGATCTGTCGGGCGTTTCGATGGCCGGAAGCCCGGATTTCAAGCATGCCGACAAGCTTGAAGGGCGCGCGAAGGAAATCGGTCTGGAAGATTATTCCTACGGCGATAACGCGGCCGTTTTCTGGGATCTTTATGGCGAACAGGGCCATCCGATCCGCACGACGATTTCGGAAATGGGGCCGCTGTTGCTGGCCCGGCTGCTTGATCTCAACGATACGCAGGAAGGCGTGCTCAACATCGTGTTCCGCTATGCCGACGAGGAAGGCCTGCTGCTGCTCGATCTTGATGATCTGCAATCCATGCTGGCCTATACTGCTGAAAACGCGAAAGAACTGACCGCCAGATACGGCAATGTCTCCAAAGCCAGCGTCGGGGCGATCCAGCGCCAGCTGCTTTCGCTGGATAGTCAGGGCGCAGGGCAGTTTTTCGGCGAGCCGGCGCTTGAGATTGATGATTTCCTTGAACGCGATGAAAACGGCAAAGGCATCATCAACGTGCTGGCTGCCGACAAGCTGATGCGCAGCCCCAAGCTGTATGCCACGTTCCTGTTGTGGCTGCTGGCTGAACTGTTCGAGACGCTGCCCGAAGTGGGCGACCCGGAAAAGCCCAATCTGGTGTTCTTCTTCGATGAAGCGCACTTGCTGTTCGACGATGCGCCCAAGGCGCTGGAAGAGAAAATCGAACAGGTTGTGCGGCTGATCCGCTCCAAGGGTGTTGGCGTGTTCTTTGTTACGCAAAACCCGATCGACATTCCCGAAGATGTTGCCGGGCAGCTTGGTAACCGGGTGCAGCATGCACTGCGCGCATTCACTCCGCGCGACAAGAAGGCGATCAAGGCCGCAGCCGATACGTTCCGCATCAATCCCGATCTCGATGTGGTGGAAGCAATTACAGAGCTGAAAGTTGGCGAAGCGCTGGTTTCGACACTGGATGACGAAGGCGCGCCAACCGTGGTTCAGCGCACGCTGATCGCGCCGCCGGGATCGCGGCTGGGGCCGGTGACCAAAAAGGAACGCGCCATCATCAATTCGATCAGTCCGCATGAAGGCAAGTATGAGGAACTGGTGGACCGCCAAAGCGCGGAGGAAGTGTTGCTGGCCAAAGCCGCCGATGCCGCCGAAACCGCCAAAGAAGTCGCCGAGAAAGGCGAAGAGGAAGTGCGCAAGAAGCCGCGCAAGACAAAATCGATGTGGGAAAAGGCGGGAACCGCAGCGGCAAAGGCCGCCGCCAGTTCTGCCGCTCTGGTGATCGCCGCCAAGATCACTGGCCGCAAATCCCGGTCAGACCCTGCCAAACGCGCTGCCACGGCTGCGGTTGGCTCTATCGCCACACAGCTTGGCGGCGGCATGCTGGGCAGTTTTGCGCGCAATATCATCGGCGGGTTGATGCGGTAAATGCGATCGGCTGAGGCTGGCTGAAAAACAACGAAGAGCAAACAACCACGGGCCGGTGCTGCGATTGATCAGCTATTGCAGGGCAACCGGATTTCCGCGCGCAGACCACCTTCGGCACGGTTGTGCAGGTGCAGCGATCCACCATGTTGTTCGGCAATGGCGCGCGCCAGCGCAAGGCCCAGCCCCGCGCCGCCGGTTGCGCTGTTGCGCGAAGGATCGCCGCGCGTGAAGGCGTTGGTCATGGCGTCGATTTCATCTTCGGGGATGCCCGGCCCGTCATCGTCTATCCGCACGATAGCCTGCCCGTTTTCGCGGCTCAGCGAAACGCGCGCGCCGTTTCCATAGCGGATTGCGTTGTCGATCAGATTGCGCAGTGCCCGGCGCAACCAGGTCGGGCGAAGGTTCAGGACGATCCTTTCGGTTTCGCCAAGTTCCGCTGGCTTGCCCATATCCTCATACTCTTCAACAACCGACGCGACGAGCGCGGCCAGCTCGCACTGTTCCGCCGGATCGCCGGAACGGCCAACACGCGCGAGAGAGAGGATATCGTCAAGCGTTCGGACAATGTCTTCGATGGTGGCGGCCATGCGGTGTCGTTCGGTTTCATCGGGGACCGATTCGATACGCACGCGCAAGGCTGCAAGCGGTGTTTTCAGATCGTGGCCGATGGCACCCAGCATTACGTCTTTTTCATCCAGCATGGCACAGATGCGCGCTTCCATTGCGTTATGTGCTTCGATCAGCTTGCGAATATCGTCCGGGCCTTCCGGTTCAAGCTGGTCATGTGCATCGCGGGTTTGCGCAAATCGTTCGACCCGGCTGGTCAGCGCGGCCAGCGGGCGCGAAATGCGCCGCAGGATCAGCGCCACCGCGCCGATCAGGACCAGATAAATAAGCAGGGTTTGCAGGATCAGGGGCCGGGCAAGATCCATTCTGCGCTCGGGCGCGCGTATGCGCGCGATCGTCCAGCGATCCCGGCCTTCAAACTTCACGCCCGCGACCAACAGGTTCGTGACGCGTTGCCGGTTCAGCCTTCCGAAAAGAGGACCGTGCCGGGCGACATATGCCGCGCCGACCGGATCATCGGCAACCGGGCGAATGACGACGACGATTTCAGCCGCATCGAAGCTTTGATCGGCCAGCACATGCTTTAGCCGGGCCTCGGCCCCGTTGAGGCGCATTTCTCCGGTTCGCAACGGCGTGACCATTGACGCTTCGACCGGGATGCCGTGCCTGCCGCGACGCAATCCGGGCGGCCGATGCTGCCTGCCTTGTTCCAGTCGCGGGACGGTTTCGGCATTTCGCGACGCCGTAATCAAACGGAACGCGGCCGCATGGACAAGCGCGTTTTCCCGCATCTGGTCTTGCGCGCGATACAGCAGAAACGCGCCCAGCCCTTGTGCCAGAAGCAGAGCGATCGCCACGGCAAGCAGCATCTGGCCGATCAGGCTGCGCGGCAGAAATCGACTCATGCTCCGTTCGCCATCAGGGCGCATCCCTTGCGGTGCGTTCTACATCGGCGGCCAGCATATAGCCGCCACCCCAGACAGTCTGGATCAGTTGCGGATTGCGGCTGTCGGCTTCGATCTTGCGCCGCAAACGGCTGACCTGATTATCGACCGCGCGGTCAAACAGGTGCGCCTCGCGTCCCTGAACCTTGTCGAGCAGAAGATCGCGGTCCAGCACTTGCCGCGGGTTTTCCAGAAACGCCATCAGCAGGCGGAACTCCGCTGACGAGATTGTCACCACCGCGCTTTCGGGATCGGTCAGCCTGCGTTTGAGCGGATCGAGCGTCCAGCCTTCGAACAGGAGGAGTTCGTCTTCGCTAGGTGATGGCGCTGCGCGGCCCGCGCGGCGCAAAACGCTGCGGATCCGGGCGACCAGCTCGCGCGGCTCAAAGGGTTTGACGACATAATCGTCCGCACCGATTTCGAGGCCGACGATCCGGTCTGTCGCTTCGCCTTTCGCGGTAAGCAGGATAACCGGAATGTCGCGCGCTTCAACAAGGTGGCGGCATAACGAGAGTCCGTCCTCCCCCGGCATCATGATATCCAGCAAAACCAGATCGGGTGTCGTTTCGCGAAGCTGGCTGCGCGCCTGTGCGGCGCTTTGCGCTTCGCAAACCTCGAACCCCTGGCGCGAGAGATACTCTGCCAGGGGTTCTCGCAAGGCTGCCTCGTCATCGACAAGGAGCAGCCGGTCAGGCGCGGAGTCGCTCATGCGCCGGACGCTCCGCGTGCCAACCGATCAGTTCCCGGCGGTGCCACGCTTTGCTTCGCGCCACTTGAGGCGCGTTTCCTGAAACGCGGCCTTGCGCTCTGCCTTGCTTACTTCGCCGTTGTTGTCCGTATCGGTTCTGTCGAAGCGCGCCATCGCCGCCGATGTGAATTCCGCTTTGCTCACTTCGCCGTCGTTGTTGGTATCGGCGCGCCGCATCATTTCCATGCCGGCCTTTCCGCGCTTTTGGCCCATGCGATGGCCCTTGCCGGGGCCGCCGCGCTTGCCATCGTGTTGGAAAGTCATGAATTCCTCACGACTGATCTGGCCATCGCCGTTGCCGTCAAGCGCGGCAAACATTTTGCTGCGTCGCTGCTCCTTGCGCTCTGCGCGGTCTGACTGATCGAGTTTGCCGTCTTCGTTGGCATCGAGCCGTTCAAACATCGTGCTGGCCTGCGCCTGTGCTTCGGCGCGGCTGATAACGCCGTCGTTATCGGTATCGCCGCGCATCTGGCCGCCGTGGTGTGCGGCAAATGCGGTGCCGGTTGCGAGCAGTGCGACTGCCGAAAGGCCAAGTGCAATCTTTTTCATGTTACTCTCCAATTAGTGAACCCAGGGAATATTCGGCGAAAGCCGCAGAGCGGAAGGGAAGGAGGGGAAACACTTGCCCTGCGACTTTCTGAGACCTGTATAACCCTGCATTGTCGCGCATTTATCCCGCATGAAGGCGAATTTGTCGCTAATTGTCGCACTATCGCGCCGCGGTTCATGCCCATGCAAGTTCGGGTTCATGGGCGCGCAAGGTATCGCCTTTCGCGGTGCAGCGTGCCCAATCCGGCCCGGAAAGTTCTGGCTGGGCAATGGCGCGCGTATTCAGCCCCGGATGAACGCGGTTCGTGCGAAGCAGGCGCGTTTCAGCCATTGATTTCTCCGGTTATGAAACAGGTGCGCACTGGGTTTTCAGCCAGGCCAGCGCTTCGCCATCAAGCTGCGGGCCGATCACGTCCAGCACGCGGGCGTGATAGGCGTTCCACCATGCCAGTTCGCCCGGTGTCAGCTGATCGAAGTTTACCAGCGTGCGGTCTATCGGCACCAGTGTCAGCGTTTCGAACCCCAGAAATTCGCCTTCCGCACCCGCTATATCGCGCTTTTCGACCAGCTGGAGGTTTTCGATGCGAATGCCGTATTCTCCGGCTTTGTAATAGCCCGGCTCGTTGGACAGGATCATGCCGGGTTGCAGGTCCGGCTCGGCGCCGGTGTTTATCCGCGAAGGTTTTGCGATGCGTTGCGGCCCTTCGTGGACCGAGAGGAAACTGCCGACCCCGTGGCCGGTGCCATGGGCATAGTCCAACCCCGCATCCCACAGGAACTGGCGCGCCAGAACATCCAGCTGGCTGCCTCGCGTGTCGGCGGGAAACACCGCCTGTGCCAGCGCGATATTGCCCTTGAGCACGCGGGTGTATCGGTCTTTCACCTCGTCTGGTGGAGCACCGTCCGTTTCTTCTGGCGTGCCGATCCAGACGGTGCGGGTGATGTCGGTTGTCCCATCGGGATACTGCCCGCCCGAATCGACAAGATAGACACTGCCCGGCTCCAGCACGCGGCTGGTTTCGTCAGTAACGCGGTAATGCACGATTGCGCCGTTGGGGCCGCTGCCCGAGATCGTGTCGAACGAAAGATCGCGCAAGTCTCCGGTGTCGCGGCGAAACTGGTGCAACCGGTCGGACGCGGACATTTCGGTGACGGTGCCCGACGGGCCTTCAACCGAAAGCCAGTGCAGGAACCGGCAGACCGCCGCGCCATCGCGCGCCTGTGCATCGCGGTGGCCTTGCTGTTCGGCGGCGTTCTTGGTGGCCTTGGGCAGGATGCAGGGATCGCTCGCTTCGACAAGCGTTGCGTTCGCCTGTTCCAGAGCGGTAAAGATTGCCTGCACGTTGCTGTCTGGATCGACACCGACACGCTTTTCGGCAAAGCGCGACAGCGCGGTTTCAAAGTCCTGACGCGGCGCGATGCGGACATCATCGCCAAGGTGGGCGCGCAGGTCCGCCGAGACTTTGCCCGGCGTGATGAACAGGTCTGCGCGTGCATCGGCATGGATGATCGCGAACGAAAGCGTAACCGGCGTGCGATCGATATCGCTGCCTCGGATGTTGAACAGCCAGGCTATTGAATCGAGTGCCGATACGATCGCGGCGTCAAGCTGGCGATCTTTCAGCCAATCCGCGATCTGCGCGCGTTTGGCGGCGCTTGACTGGCCTGCAAAGCGTTCATCATGGATGATCGCGGCGGCATCGGATGGCGCGGGCTGGTCGGCCCATATCGCATCGACCGGGTTGGCGCTGACGGCGACCAGTTCGGCACCCGCTTTGGCAAGTTGATCGTGCGCCGCGCTTGCCCAGCGTTTGCCGTGCAGCCAAGGATCGAACCCGATCCGCGCGCCTTTCCCGGCCTGTTCGCTCAGCCATTTGGCGGGGCTGGTTTCGGGCACATTCTCATAGGTATAAAGATCGCCGTCCACCTGATCGCGCACTTGCAGGGTGTAACGCCCGTCAACGAAGATCGCCGCGGCGGGATCGCGTGTTTCATCAGTCAGCACCACAACGCTTGCCGCCGATCCGCCAAACCCGGTCAGCCACGCCAGCCTTTGCGCATAAGCGCCGACATATTCGGACATATGCTCATCGGAAATCGGAATAACGAACCCGTCAAGCGCCTGCGCGCGCAGTTCCTTGCGCAGTGCGTCGAGGCGGGATTTGTGAGTCTTCATCAGCATGGTTGCGGTCCTTGATCCAACGCCATAGATGCGAGCGATGGCAGATACCGCAAGTGTTAAACCGCCCGTCGCGGCAAAGAAATCCCACAGTTCCACCCATCACGGCATAACCGTTGCCGATGATTATGCCTGGCTGCGCGATCCCGGATATCCCGATGTCAGCGATACGGCAATTCTGGCGCATCTGGAGGCTGAAAATGCGTGGTTTGAGGCGCGCATGGCGCCACACAAGGAAACCATCGCGAACCTGTTTGGCGAACTGCGCGGCCGGATCAAGGAAGCCGATACCTCGGTTCCGCAAAAGGACGGCGATTTTCTTTACTGGATCGAATTTGAGGAAGGCGCGGAATACAAGAAATGGTGGCGACGACCGGTTGGCGCGCCCGCCGATGCCAGCGCCGATCAGCTTATTCTGGACGAAGTGGCTCTGGCAGAAGGGAAAGACTATTTCCGGCTTGGCGCATTGTCTGTCAGCCAGAACGGCAAATTGCTGGCCTATTCTGTTGATGACAACGGGTCTGAGCGTTTCACGGTGCGGATCGTCGATCTGGAAACCGGCGCACCATTGCCCGATGAAATTCCCGGCGTTCTGTCGGCGCTTGTCTGGGTGGCGGGCGATACCGGGCTGATCTATTCGCTGGCCAACGAGAACTGGCGCACGGACAACGTCAGACTGCACTGGCTGGGGCAAAAAACCTCAAGCGACATTGAGCTTTACCATGAGGATGATGAAGGCTTTCGTGTTGGTAGCGCATTGTCTGCAAACGAAAAATGGGTTGTCATCGGTGCCAGCGACCACGAGACCAGCGAAGTGCGGCTTTTGCCCGCAGCCGATCCGCTGGCAACGCCGATCCTTGTCAGAAAGCGCGAAAAGGGCATCGAATACGATGTCGATGAGCGTGACGGGCTGCTCTATATTCACACCAACGACACGCATGAGAATTTCCGCCTCGCCACCGCGCCGGTCGATCGCCCGGACGAATGGACGACGCTGATTGCCGGGTCCGATGCGTTCTATCTGACCGGGGTTGACCTGTTCCGCGATTTTTATGTGATCGAAGGCCGTAAGGCCGGGCTCGATCAGATCGAAGTGCGTTATTACGATGATCCGGGCCGGGTTGAGCCGATTGCATTTCCCGAAGCGAGCTATGCGGCGGGGTTGGGCGACAACCCCGAATGGGCGATGGATACCTTGCGGCTTTCGTATGAATCGATGGTCAGCCCGGCCACGGTTTATGATTACGATGTGTACGCGCGCACGCTTGAAACGCTTAAAGTGCAGGAGATTCCATCAGGATACGATGCATCGCTGTATGAAACACAGCGGCTTGAAATCATCGTGCGCGATGGCACGGCGGTTCCGGTGAGTATCGTGATGCGCAAGGATCGCCAGGCAGGCGGCCCGCTGCACCTTTATGGTTATGGCGCATATGGTATCGCGATGGAGCCGGGCTTTTCCACATCGCGGCTCAGCCTTGTCGATCGCGGGTTTGCATATGCGATCGCGCATATCCGGGGCGGGGACGATCTGGGCCGCGCGTGGTACAAGGCAGGCAAGCTGGAGCAGCGCACCAACACCTTCAACGATTTCGTCGATGTCGCCAAAGATCTGATCGCGCGTGGGCATACGCAAGCGGGCCGGATCAGCATTTCGGGCGGTTCGGCTGGGGGAGAGCTGATGGGCGCTGTCGTCAATTCAGACCCCGAGCTGTTTGGCGCGGTGGCGGCGCATGTGCCGTTCGTCGATGTGCTGGCGACGATGCTTGATGCCACGCTGCCGCTGACGCCGGGCGAATGGCCCGAATGGGGCAATCCGATCGAGGACAAGGCCGCGTTTGAGCTGATCCTGTCATACAGCCCGTATGACAACGTGCGGGCGCAGGCCTATCCGCCGATGCTGGTGACCGCAGGGCTTAACGATCCGCGCGTGACTTACTGGGAGCCGGCAAAATGGGTGGCAAGGCTGCGCGAACTGAAGACGGACGACAACGAACTGCTGCTCAAGACCAATATGGGCGCGGGCCATGGCGGCAAATCGGGCCGGTTTGAAAGTTTGCGCGAAACGGCGGAGGAATTTGCGTTCATTCTGTGGCAGATGGGCGTGCCGGTTTGAGTGCCTTTCTGTCGCCGCGAAATGGCTAAAGCGGATTGCCGAATTCGTCGCGGTAGATTTCGCGGCGGCCAACATGGTTGGCAGGGCCGACAAGACCATCGGCTTCCATGCGTTCGATCCATTTCGATGCGGTATTATAGCCCACGCTCATCTGCCGCTGAATCCAGCTTGCCGAGGCTTTCTGGTTTTCAAACACCAGCTGGCAAACCTGACGATACTTGCGCTCTTCGGGATTATCGGAGGCGGCATCGATGTCATCGAAGCCAAAGCCGCCATCCTCAGGCTCTTCCGTCACCGAATCGATATAGTCCGGCTTGCCCTGGGTGCGCCAGTATTCGGCAACCTGTTCCACTTCCTCGTCGCTGACGAACGGGCCGTGAACCCGGGTAATCGGATCGGTGTTGGGCTTGAACAGCATGTCGCCCTTGCCCAGCAGCTGCTCGGCGCCCTGTTCACCCAGAATCGTGCGGCTGTCTATCCGGCTGGTGACGGCAAAGCTGATCCGGGTGGGCAGATTGGCCTTGATGACCCCGGTGATGACGTCGACCGAGGGGCGCTGTGTTGCCATGATAAGGTGAATGCCCGCCGCCCGGCTTTTCTGTGAAAGGCGCTGGATCAGGACTTCGATTTCCTTGCCGACGGTGACCATCAGATCGGCCAGTTCGTCAACGATCAGGACGATCTGCGGCAGCACTTCATAATCGAGCTGGTTTTCTTCATACAGTTCCTCGCCGGTATCGGGATCGAAACCGATCTGTACGCGCCGGCCCAGCGGTTTGCCCTTCGCGGCGCCTGCACGAACCTTTTCGTTGAAGCTGGAAAGGTTGCGCACGCCGATTTCGCTCATCATGCGATAGCGCTTTTCCATTTCCTCAACCGCCCATTTCAGCGCGCGGATTGCCTTGGGCGGTTCGGTGACGACGGGTGACAGCAGGTGCGGTATCTCATCATAGCTTTTGAGTTCGAGCACCTTGGGGTCGATCAGGATCAGGCGGCACTGTTGCGGCGTCAGGCGGTAAAGCAACGACAGCAGAATGCAGTTCAGGCCAACCGATTTGCCCGATCCGGTCGTTCCGGCGACAAGCAGATGCGGCATCGTGGCAAGATCGGCGACAATCGGCTCGCCAGCGATGTCCTTGCCCAGAATAATCGGCAGAAGGCCCTTGTGATGCGCGAAAGCCTCACAGGCCATGAGCTCCTTGAGCATCACCATCTGGCGATCCGCGTTGGGCAGCTCGATGCCCATCACCGTGCGCCCCGGAATGGATGAGACACGGGCGGAAATCGCGCTCATGTTGCGGGCGATATCGTCGGCCAGTCCGATAACGCGCGCCGATTTGATGCCCGGCGCAGGCTCCAGTTCGTACATCGTGACGACCGGCCCGGTGCGCACCGCGGTTATCTCGCCTTTTACGTTGAAATCATCAAGCACGGTTTCCAGCAGCCGGGCATTGCGCTCCAGCGAAAGTTTGTCGATCTTCTTGTTTGATCCGTCAGGCGGATCGGCCAGCAGATCGAGGCTGGGCAGTTCGTATTCGTCAAACAGGTCGGTCTGACGGCTTTTGGCATTCAGTTGCGCGGGTCGCGCGGGTTTGGTCGGGTCGACGATCTGCGGCGCCTTGCGCGGTTCCGCCAGAGGTGCCGGTTGCGATGCTTCGGCCGCTTTGGCTTCGGGTTTGCGCATCAGCGCCGGAACCTGCTCGTCGCGAACGCCAAATCCCGGAATTGCGCGAAGGCGTCCCGGCAATGTCAGCAAGGCACCCCAGTCAAGCGCGAACACCCGTCCGGCAAGAACCGCACCGGCAACAAGGCAGACAAGCGCAAGCCCGAATACGGCCCAGCTTTCGGCGGCCTCGGGCAGCAGACCGGCGATCGCGGTGATTGTCTTGGCACCCAGCAAGCCCGAAATCCCGCCCATTGAGGCTGGCAGCGATCCGCCGGGCTGTGTGAATGAAAGGGACAGCACGGTGGAAAGCAATGTCATGGCGAAAGCAAGGATGCCCACCGGCCGCCACCAGCGCTGGTCAGACGGTTCAACAAGGCCATCATCCACTTCGGCCAGACGCCACAGCTTGCGCGCGAACACATACAACAGCGGCAGCAACAGGATCGAAACCGGACCGAACAGGAACAGCGCGCGTTCGGCCAGCCATGCCCCGGCAGCGCCCATCCAGTTCTGCACGTCTCCGGCGGCTGCGGTTGATGCCGAAGGATCGGTCTGGTGATAGGAGACGAGCGACAGGGCAAGGAAGATCATCGCCCCGAACAGCACGACCGCGCCGCCCAGTTCCGCCGCGCGGCGCACGCTCCGGCGCAGAACCGCGCGCCAGTCGGGCCGCGAGGAACGACGCCTTCCAGACGATACTGCGCGTGATGCCATGCTTCATTTCCCCTAATCAGAAACCGATAATGCGCCCAAGGGTGACTCTTCGTCAAGAATCCTTGGAAATCCGGCGAGTCGCTTTATCGGAAAAACTGTCGATAGCCGCCCATTTGCGCGCTCCAAGGCGCTTCGCACGGGATGCATTCATGCCGCCCAGGGCGATGATGGGGAGAGGCGCGTGGCGCGCCAGCAGGCGAAACCGGATGTTTCCCAGAGTTTTCGCATCGGGATGCGTGCGGGTCGGGAAAACCGGGGAAAGCAGAATTGCGTTGGCGCGTGCGGACAAGGCCTGCCCGATCTCATCCAGCGAATGGGCCGTTGCAAGACGCAGCATCGCGGGGCCGGATCCAATCTGCGCAGGTGAGCCATAAACGCCGTCCGCCCCCCAGTTGCGCGCTTCGCCCGGCGATGCGGAGAGAACAACGGTATGGCCACGCGCCTTTGCCACCCGCTGCAATATCGCGAAACGCGCACGCCGTTCGTTTTGCGGCAGATGGTAATGCCGGAAAATGAATCCCGAACCGCGCGGTGCGCTATGCAGTGCGGTTTCAAGCGCGGCGTCGTTGCGCGCATCGCTGACAATCCAGACGTCGGGAACATGCATGTGCAGGGACGGCTGGCTCTTCGGCATCGAATCGCTATAGCAGCGCGCCATGATCCAGCCAGCCTCCGCTTTGTCCGATGTCCGCGATTCGATCGCCAGGGCCGCCAAGATCGCGCGGCGCGATCCAGACGACATCGAACTGATCGCGATTTCCAAGACGCACCCGGCAGATGCGATCACACCGCTGATCGCTGCAGGCCAGCGCGTGTTTGGCGAAAACCGGGTTCAGGAAGCGCAAACCAAGTGGCCTGCTTTGATCGCGGCACATGATGATATCGCGCTCCACCTTGTAGGCCAGTTGCAATCGAACAAGGCGGACGATGCAGTTGCGCTGTTCGATTGCATCCATTCGCTTGACCGGTCCTCACTGGTGAAAGCGCTGGCCAAAGCGATGGACAAGGCCGGAAAGCAGGTGCTGTGTTTCGTTCAGGTGAACATCGGCGAGGAAGAGCAGAAAGGCGGCTGCGCCATCGGCGATGTTCCGGCGTTGCTCGATCAGGCGCGCGGTGCCGATGTTCCGGTGATCGGCCTGATGTGCGTTCCTCCGCTTGGCATAGAGCCCGCGCCTTTTTTCGCGCTGCTGGCTAAAATTGCCGATGATAACGGGCTGTCACAGCTCAGCATGGGGATGAGCGGCGATTATGAAACTGCCGTGATGCTGGGCGCAACGCATGTGCGCGTGGGCAGCGCGCTGTTTGGCGCAAGAGCACAACAATCGCAGCCGGTTTAGCTTTTCTGCTGATCCAGTTCATTACCCGCCAGGGTGACGACGTGGAGCAGGTTGGTCGCGCCCGGCGTGCCAAACGGAACGCCCGCCAGCGCGATCAGGCGCGATCCCGCCTCTCCAAATCCGTGACGCAGAGCCATGCGCTTGCCTTTGCCGATCATGCCTTCGAAGCTGCCGATGTCCTTTGTCTGGACGGCATGGGCACCCCACAACAGGGCCACTCTGCGCGCGGTGCTGATCGATGGCGTCAGCACCAGCATCGGAACCGAAGGCCGCTCCCGCGCCACGCGCCGCGCCGTTGATCCCGAACCTGTGAACACGATGATGCCTTCGATCGGCAGGGTATCGGCAATGCGTGCGCATGACAGCGCCAGCGCATCGGCCAGTGTCGGATCGGGCGGCGTATCGGCGATGTGAATGCGTTCGCTGTAGGTAATATCGCCTTCAACCTGTCCGGCGATCCGGTCCATGATCGTCACTGCCTCAACCGGCCATTCGCCAACCGCGGTTTCGGCGGACAGCATCACTGCATCGGCGCCATCGTAAACCGCATTGGCGACATCGGACACTTCGGCGCGCGTCGGGGTTGGGCTGGAAATCATCGATTCGAGCATTTGCGTGGCGACCACGACCGGCTTGCCCGTGGCGCGCGCGGTTTCGACGATGCGCTTTTGCAGCGGCGGAACATCCTCGGGCGCAAGCTCAACCCCCAGATCGCCGCGCGCCACCATGATCCCGTCGGAAAGCTCTAATATCTCGTCCAGCTGATCCACTGCAGATGGCTTTTCGATCTTCGCCATCAGCGCGCCATAGCCACCCATCAGGCGGCGTGCTTCGGCCACATCTTCGGGTCGCTGGACGAACGATAATCCTATCCAGTCAACTTTCTGCTCGATCGCGAATGCCAGGTCGCGGCGGTCCTTGTCGGTCATCGCCGGCACCGGGATGACCGAATCGGGGACGTTGACGCCCTTGCGATCAGAGATCGGACCACCGACTTCCGCCGTGCACAGGATCTCGTCCTTGCCAGCCCGCGTAACCTTGAGCCGCAGACGGCCATCGTCGATCAGCAGGCGCTCGCCTTTATCGAGAACTTCAAACAGCTCGGGATGAGGCAGGCACACGCGGGTATCGTCGCCCGGTTCGGGATTGCGATCGAGCGTGAAATGCGCGCCATGGCGGATGAAGGCCTTGCCGCCTGCAAATTCGCCCACGCGCAGCTTCGGGCCTTGCAGATCGGCAAGAATGCCCAGCGGACGACCATTTTTCTTCTCAACCGCACGGATGTGCGCGATCGTTTCGGCGTGGGTTTCATGTTCGCCATGGCTCATATTGACGCGAAATGCGTCTGCTCCGGCGCGCATCAGTCTGGTTATGGTTTCGCGGTTGGCGCTGGCAGGTCCAAGCGTTGCCAGAATCTTCACCTTTCGCGCTCTGGTAATACGTTCGCGCGGGTTGGTTCTGCTCAACGGATGATACCCCTTTTCGATTCGTCACAACCTATGGCAAAGCAGTATGCAAAAGACCAAGGAAGATTGAATGACTATGACCGAAAACGATCCGCTCGACACGCTTGACGATGCCACCGCCGCGGCTGCCTTTCGCCGTCTTGTCCGCCACCTGCGGCATCGGCATGACGCTCAGAACATTGATCTGATGGGGCTTTCCGGGTTTTGCCGCAATTGTCTGGCGGACTGGATTCGCGATGCCGGATACGAAGGCGATAAGGCCGCCGCGCGCGCACTTATTCACGGGATGCCGTTCGATCAGTGGAAATCTGCGTATCAGACCGAGGCCACGCCCGAACAGCTCGCCCGGATGGAGGAGAGCCTGAAGAAAAATGGCGGAACGCACTAGGCAACGCCTGGCGCGGTTGATCCGGTCCGGGCGGTTCACAAGAGCGGGCGGGTTTGTTAGGGGTTGCATGCTAACCTAATCAGCAGGCGCACCGGCACGACGGCCGGCAGGACGGACAACGAACAATCCTCTTCAGTTGCGATAATCGCAGGTCCGGCGCGCGCCGGATCGCCGGATGTTCCGTTTTTTCCATCTTTCGATACTGGCGAAGTGCTGTGGCTGCGCGTCGGCGGGGGCTCGCGTGCGTCTGTCTGGCTGCGCTGTTCGCGTTGGCGGCACCGGCCTTGGCGGCGACACCGGCTCCGGCGTTCAGCGGGCCCGATGACCTGACCAGCGATGCCGGTTACGTGTCGCTGGCATGGCAATCCGACGAGCCGGTTTCGATGCTGATCGCAACCCGTTCGGATTTCTCCGACGCGCGCACTGTCTATCGCGGATCGGCGGCCGGTTATTTTCTGTCAGGCCTGGCCAATGGCGAATACTATTTTCGCCTTGAAGGCAAAAGCGGCGCCGTTTCGGCCCCGGTCCGGCTTGAGGTTATGCACCAGTCCTTGCAGCGCGCAATCTGGCTGTCGGCGATCGGCATGCTTGTTACGCTGGCGATCGTGCTGACGATCCTGCGGGGCGCGCGCGATGAGTAGCGCCGACGCGATTTTGCCTGCCAACACGGCATGGCTGCTGTTGGCGTTGTTCAGCGTGCTGTGGATTGCGCTGGGCGTTTACTGGGGGCGACGCAACAAGAGCTTCGAGGATCATGCTCTTGCCGGGCGCAATATCGGGCTGGCGCTTGGCACCGCGACGGCGGCGGCGACCTGGATCACTTCCAACACCACGATGCTGGCGCCGCAATTCGCGCTGCAACTGGGAATCTGGGGCATGATCGCTTATTCCACCGCCTCGTTCGGGCTGCTGCTGTTTGCGCCGATGGCCAATCGCATTCGCGCGTTGATGCCCAAGGGTTATACCAGCGGCGATTTTTTCCGGCTGCGCTATGGCAAGCTGGCCTGGGCGATCTTTCTGGTTTTCACGCTGTTCTATTCGCTCACCTGGCTGGTCAGCATGGCGATGGCAGGCGGCATCGTGCTCAATGCGCTGTCGGGCATACCCTATGTCTGGGGGATGAGCGTGATCCTGGCGGTGTGTGTGATCTACACCATGCGCGGCGGACTGGCGGCGGTTATCGGTACGGATTTCATTCAGAGCCTGATTATCATCGTCGGCATCGTCGTGGTGGGTTTTGCCGTGCTCAGCCATGTATCGGTTGAGGAGATTCACGCGAACCTTGCGGCAGAGCGGCCTGCACTGCTTGACGTGCTGTTCCCCGCCGCGATCATGGCGATATTCAACAACCTGCTGTTCGGGCTGGGAGAGGTGTTTCACAACAACGTCTGGTGGAGCCGCGCGTTTGCCTTTCGCGAAGGCGTGGCGGGCAAGGCGTTTGCTCTGGGCGGACTGGTCTGGCTCCCCATCCCGATCGCCGCGGGCTTCATTGCGCTGGCATCGGGCGCGCTGAACGTTCCGGTTCCGGCGCCGGACATGGTCGGGCCGCTGGTTATTGCAGACGTGCTGGGGATGGCGGGCGCGGTTGCGATCTTCGTGATCGTATTCTGCTCGCTGGCATCCAGCATTGACAGTCTGCTCGCGGCGACGTCCGATCTGGTCACCGAAGATATCTACCGGCGGATGATCAACCCTGCTGCACCGCAGCAAAATTTGAAAAAGATTGCGCAATATGTGACAGTGGCACTGGGTGTGTTCACCTGGGCGGTTTGCCTGCCCCGTATCGGTAGTCTGGCGACGGTTTTGTTTTTCGCCGGTCCGCTTGTCGGGGCAATGATATGGCCGATCGTCACCGGTCTATACTGGCGCAGTGCAACAAGCGTCGGCGCGGTCGGGGGGATGCTGTTGGGTGCAGGCGTTGGCCTCGTCTGCTATTTCGCGATCGGCTGGTACGTGGCGACACTGATCGCCACCGCCGTTTCCATGATCTGGGTGCTGGGCTGCGCCTTGATTGCAAAGCCCCGGTTTGACTGGGCCAAGCTGAAAGAAACAGCATGACGTTTTCCAGCGGCTTTCTGAACCTGATTATCTATGGCGCGCTGATCTGGTGCGCCGTTTCCGCGCTTGGCCTTGCCGGGTGTTTGCTGCGCGATGCTGCGCGCGGGGATGTGTGGTGAGCGACCTTTCCGCCGCGCAGGTCAGCCACGATGCCGATCCCGACCGTCGCGAAGGCATCCTCGGCAATCGGCCAAATCCCGCGGCCTTGCTTGAGCATTCGCCCATGCTGCGCGCGCCTGTGCTTGATCGGCTGCAAGACAGTTCGGTCCTTTCGGCCACGCAATTTGATAACGAGCTGCTTGTCGAGCTGGCCAAGCTTGCCGCCTATCTTCAGTTGCGACAGTTTCCCGCCGGACACGCGCTGGAAGACAAAATCCTCGCCGCAGCCTTTTTTGAGCCAAGCACGCGCACGCGCCTGTCGTTTGAAAGCGCGATGTTGCGGGTCGGCGGCAAGACCATCAGCGTCGCCGACGCCAAGACAACCGGCGTCGCCAAAGGAGAATCGCTGCGCGATATCGGACAGATGTTCAATTCCTATGCCGATGTTGTGGTTGTTCGCCACACCGAACAGCGCGCGATCGAAGACCTGACCGAATATCTCAAGATTCCACTGATCAACGGCGGCAATGGATCGGACGAACATCCAACGCAGGCACTGGCTGACTGGTATGCGCTGCTGAAGTGGCGGCCCGAAATCGCCTTTGGCAAGTTGCCCGAGGAATTCCGCCTGAACATCGGTATTATCGGCACGCCGGGCAACATGCGCACGGTGAAGAGCTTTCTCACGCTGGCGCTGTTATTCCATGAAAACATCAACCACATCACCATTTTTTCCGAAATGGCCGATCCGCTGGGCGATGAAATTCGCGAGCTGACCAATGCCAGCCCCGTCGGCATCAATTTTTCGCAGGATCTGCAGGGCAGCCTTGAGTATCTGGATGTGATTTATCTGAACGCGATCGCCTTTCTGGGCGATGGTTATCGCCATCTGGGAACCGAGTTTGCTTTGGACGGTGATAGTAAACTGAAGCCGGACACGGTGATTTTGCACCCGCTGGCGCGCGGCGCGGAACTGGGGCTCGATCTCGATGCTTCGCAGCACAATCTCTATTTCAACCAGGCGGATGGAGCGGTCTGGATCAGGCAGGCTTTGCTGCTTTCGATCTTTGGCCGGGTGCGCGATGTCGTGCCCAGCACGTTTCTTGGCTGAACCCCGCCCCCTGATTTTGCGAACAAGGACTTACTGAATATGTGCGGCATTGCCGGGCTGTGGAGCCCAAACGCCCCCGAACATGCAGACATGGCGCTGGCCGAAAAGATGGCCGATACGCTCTATCATCGCGGGCCGGACGGGCGCGGATTTCATATTGCCAGGCAGCATGGTCTGGCGATGGCCCACACGCGGCTGTCTATCATCGGCCTCGATGCGGGCGACCAGCCGATCCACGGGAACGAAAGCGATGGAACCGGCGGGCTGGTGCTGACCGCCAATGGCGAATTTTACGATTACAAGCGCCTGCGCGGCCTGCTGCGCACGGATGGATTTGAGTTCAACACCAAGTCTGACAGTGAAATCGCGCTTAAGCTTTATCGCAAGCACGGGCTGGATTTCGTGGATCATCTGCGCGGCGAATTTGCGTTCACAATCTATGACGAGGAAAAAGAGCAGCTGATCCTGGTGCGCGATCGCTTTGGCATCAGGCCGCTGTTTTTCCATCATGGCGAGGAAGGCTTTTTCTGGGCTTCGGAAATGAAGGCGATGCTGGCCCATCCTGCCGTGCCGCGCACGATGTGCCCCAAAGCGCAGTTGCATCAGATGATGCAGGTGATGGTTCCGGGGATGACGCTGTTCGAAGGGATAGAGGCGTTGCGGCCCGGCCACATGCTGATCGTTTCGCGCAAGGGCGATGGTTTTGAGGTTGAGGATCGCTGTTATTGGGATGCGGCGTTCCCGCTGGACGGCGAACATGACGATCTGCCCGATGAAGAGCATATCGAAAATGTCCGCGCCGCGCTGGTGGAAAGCATCACGTTCCGGCTGGAGGCCGATGTGCCGGTGGCCTGTTATCTCTCTGGCGGGATCGACAGCTGTTCGATTATCGGCATGGCAGCAGCGATTCAGCAGTCGCCGGTCAAGGCGTTCACCATCAGTTTTGATGACACGCGCTACGATGAAGCGCACATCGCCACTGAAATGGCGCAAAAGGCCGGGGCCGATCAGGATATCCTGAATGTGAAGGCTCTCGATCTTTACGGCCAGAATTTCGAAGACGCGGTGTACTATTCCGAGCGCACTTTTTACAACACGCTGGGTGTCGCCAAAATGCTGATGAGCAAGCACGTCCGCGAAGTTGGCTATAAAGTGGTCATCACCGGAGAAGGATCGGACGAGCTGTTTGGCGGCTATGCCCAGTTCAAGGCGGACTATTTCCTCCACGATCCGGCCTATTCCGAAACCGCCGCCGGCGATGAAATGAAACAGCGCAATGCGCTTTTCTCCGGCTCGGTTCTTGCGGAAAAGCAGATCAGCCACCCGGCCTTCGAAAAAGTGATGGGGTTCACGCCCAGCTGGATTCAGCCGTGGATGCTGGTGCTTGAGCGTGTGAAGCCGCTTCTGAGCGAGGCATTCAAGACAAAGCTGGGCGATTACGATCCGATCGCCGCAATTGCCGAAAGCCTTGATCCGGCGATGCTCGATGGCCGACACCCGCTCGACAAGGTGCAGTATTCGTGGATCAAGACGATGCTGGAAGGCCAGATCCTCAACTGGGGCGGAGACCGGGTGGATATGGCCAACAGCCTTGAAAGCCGCCCCGCGTTTCTTGATCATCATGTTGCCGAACTGGCGATGCGCATTCCGCCGCACGTCCGCATTCGCGACGGGGTAGAAAAATGGGTGGTGCGCGAGGCGATGAAGCATGTTCTGCCCGAAGTGCTCTACAAGCGCGAAAAGTTTGCGTTCATGGCTCCGCCCGCGCACACGGACGAGGCCAAGACCGCAGAGATCAACAAGCTGATCGACAAGTGGCTTTCATCGCCCAAAATCGCAGAGCTCGGCATTTTCGACGAGGCAAAACTGCGCGCCTCGATAGAAGATTACCGCCAGAGCGACGATCACACCCAGAACACGCGCAAGGACATCATCCTCAATCATGCCATCGCGCTGCACGCGATGGGTGATTTGCTGGCTTAGCGCGTTTTCCGTTCAGGTTGGCGCGAACGGAAAAGCAACGCTCATACGCCGCGCGGGCTTAGCGCGTTTTCCGTTCAGGCTTCCACCTTTTCGCAGGCCAGTTCCAGCACGCATTCGAGCAGCAACTGCGTGCCGCGTTCGATGTCTGACCAGTGGGTCCATTCGTCCGGCGCGTGGGATACCCCGCCGACGCTGGGCACGAAGAACATCGCCGCCTTGGTGTGATCGCAGAAGAACTGCACATCGTGGCCCGCGCCCGATGGCATGACCTTGTAGCTATACTGCAGATTCTTCGCTTTCGCTTCGATCAGCCGCATCAGATCGGCGTCGCAGTGTGCCGGTTTCAGCCAGCTCATCTGTTCGTATTCAAACTTCAGCTTGTGTCTGCGCGCGATGCTGGCCAGCACACGCTCGCACGCTCCGGCCAGCGCCGTCATCACCGTTTCATCGAGATCGCGGCCGACTATGGTGAAATCCACTTCGCCCGGAACGGTGTGCGGAAAGCCCGGTTTGCAGGCGACATGGCCGATGGTGATCCGGCTTTTGTCTGTCCCTTCCTCATCGATAATCCGCTGAATCTCGTGCGCGAAATCGACCATCCCCATCAGTGCGTCGCTGCGCATATGCATCGGAGCGGTTCCGGCGTGGTCCGCCTTGCCGATGAGGCGGCAGTTCCATTTGAAAACGCCCGAGATTCCTTCGACGATGCCAATCGTGACCTTTTCCATGTCGAGCACCGGGCCCTGTTCGACATGGAGTTCCAGAAAAGCCTTGATCTCTTCTGGCCGCCGATAGGCGTGCAGGGCATCATAGGGATCAAGGCCCGCAGCGGCCATCGCGTCTTTCAGTGCATAGCCATGCTCGTCCGTAGCGCTGTCCAGCCATTCGCGCGTGAGGCGGCCGGTCATTGCCTGCGCCCCCAACATGCCGCCAAAGCGCCCCTCTTCCTCACTGGTGCCGACAATTTCGATCGGGAAGGCCGGTTCGATGCCGTTTTCCTTCATCGTGCGCACGCATTCCAGCCCGGCAATAACGCCCAGCACGCCATCGAAAATACCCCCCGCGGGCACACTGTCGAGATGAGACGCGATCATGATGCAGGGCTTGTCCGCCGGGCCGAACCGACCGATCACGTTGCCCGCGCCATCCATCCGATGCGCCATGCCAAGTTCATCGAAACGATCGCGCAACCATGCTCTGGCGGCCATGTCGGTTGTGCTGAAACCCTGTCTGTAGACGCCGCGATCTTCTTCGTTGAAGCCGAACCGGGACAGCGCGGTTATGTCGCTTTCGATCCGATCTATGTTGATCTGGTGCACATGAACTCCAGTTGTTGCGCTGCCTTGGTTTATCCGGCCACGCGCGCCACTTGCAACAGCGCATTTGGATGGGCAGGCTCGCTCGTGGTTCCATCGTGGGGATCGCGATGCATGGTCTTGCGGGGCGTGTTCGCGGTTGAACGTGCAGGCCTGTCAAGAGAATGCCAAGGGATTGCCAAGGGATTGCGGTGCCAATCGGCCGCAAATCGCGCTATGGGGCCTGCCATGAATCACAACAGCAACTCTTCCGCCGTTTGCGTGGCGGCGCTTTATCGCTTCACGCCTTTCCAGGATTGCGCAGGCTTGCGCATGCCGCTTGAGCAATGTTGCCGCGCCGAAGGCATCAGGGGCACGCTGCTTCTGGCGAAGGAAGGCATAAACGGGACGATCGCGGGCACGCATCAGGGCATTGCGCGCGCGCTTGATCATATTCGCGGGTTGCCCGGCTGTGCCGATCTGGACGTCAAGTTTTCCGGTGCCCAGGCAATGCCGTTTCATCGTTTGAAAGTGCGCGTCAAGCAAGAGATCGTGACCATGGGGGAGCCGGATATCGATCCGCTGGCCAGTGTCGGGCGTTATGTTGCCCCGCAAGACTGGAATGCGCTGATTTCCGATCCGGATACGATCGTGATCGACACGCGCAACGATTATGAAGTCGCGATCGGCAGTTTTGCCGGTGCGATCGATCCACGCACCAGCAGCTTTCGCGAGTTTCCCGGCTGGTTCCGGCGGGAGCGAGACAGGCTTCTGGGGCAGGGCAAGACACCCAAAGTCGCGATGTTCTGCACTGGCGGCATTCGCTGCGAGAAATCGACCGCATTTCTCAAGGAAGAAGGTGTGGACGAAGTCTATCACCTGAAAGGCGGCATTCTCAAATATCTTGAGACGGTTCGCGAAGAGGAAAGCCTCTGGCAGGGCGAATGCTTTGTATTCGATCAGCGGGTATCGGTTGGCCATGGGCTGGCGCCGGGGACATATGCGTTGTGCTATGCCTGTCGTCGTCCGCTGAGCGAGGCGGACTGTGCTTCGCCGCTTTATGAAAAGGGTGTGAGCTGCCCGGCCTGCCACGATGCGCGAACCGACGAACAGCGCGCGCGCTATCGCGAGCGGCACCTGCAGCAGACGCTGGCGGCGCGAAAAGGCCGTGCCCATCTCGGCGCGGAAATGCCTTCAGGCAAATCTTCGGAAACCGGGGCCTAGGCGCGATGGCACTGCCGATACTCTACAGTTTTCGTCGTTGCCCTTATGCGATGCGGGCAAGACTGGCGCTTCTGGCAAGCGGCACCGCGTGCGAACTGCGCGAGGTCAAGCTTTCGGCCAAGCCCGATGCGCTGCGTGAAGCATCGGCCAAGGCGACCGTGCCGGTGCTTGTGTTGCCGGACGGGACGGTGATTGATGAAAGCCTTGAGATTATGCGCTGGAGCCTTGGTCGCAACGATCCGCATGGCTGGCTGACGCGTGACGATCCGGCGCTGATCGCGGAAAACGACGGCCGGTTCAAACATGATCTCGATCGCTATAAATACCCGGACCGCCACGGCAGCGATGCAACGGCACACCGTCAAAACGGCCTGACTTTCCTTACCCGGCTCGATGCGCGGCTGGCCGACGGCGGACAGCTTTGCGGCCCGCGGCCCGGTATCGCCGATATGGCGATCATGCCTTTTGTGCGCCAGTTTGCGGCCACCGACAGGGGCTGGTTCGATGCGCAACCGCTGCCGCATCTGCATGTTTGGCTTGACGGCCATCTCAGTTCGCAGACTTTCGCTGCGATCATGGGGAAACTGCCGCCCTGGAAACCCGGCGATGCTGTGACCGTGTTTCCCGATGCAGCCGGCTCTGCCGCGTCTGACGCGGCGTGACAACCGGGGCGCCGATCAGGCGGTATAGGTTTTCGAGAAGGTGTACATCACCGTGATCCCCGCGATGATCAGCGCCATGCCGATGATCGCGGGTGCATCCAGCTTTTGCCCCTGAAAGAACCACGCGATCGCGGAAATCAGGACGATGCCAACGCCAGACCAGATCGCATAGGCGATGCCCGTTGGCAACGATCTGAGGGTTAGCGAAAGAAAGTAGAACGAAACCGCATAGCCAACGATGGTTATCGTTGAAGGCACAACCCGCGTGAAACCATCGGACAGCTTCAGAAAAGATGTTCCGCAAACTTCAGCGACGATTGCAATGGCAAGATACAGATACGGCATGGCTGCTCCCCGGCGCGGATGGTCCGGCCGCGCAATGACTAACACATAAGCGATTGCCATTGACATGGCATTCGGTTCCGCTCCAGAAAGGTGTTTCACGATACATTGGTGTATCATGGCATAATGAAATCCCGGTGTCTGACGAGCCAACAGGTCGCAGGCGCGATAAGGGGGATCGTCGGAGAGAACAGATGAACCAGCAAGACCCAGCCCTGGCAGCGCGGCGCAATGCGTTTACGCCAAAGCCCCGGCCCGAATGGGTGGCCCGCGTGAACGAAGAAGGCCGGTGCATGGACATCAAGAGCCTGGTTCCGCTTGACGAGAACTCGCTTATCGAAACCGCGAAGGCCAACACCGGGCTGGACGATTTTGGCGACGATGAATGGCGCGAACGCTTTCGGATCTTGTGCAAGTCGTTCGATGAGGAGTCCGGGCTCAATCTGCTGGGGCGGCTGACAAACCGCTCGGAAATGCTGACATTTCTGCAATCCCGCCTGCTGATCGAGGATCAGTATAAACGGCATCCCGAAATCGAGGACGAAGTTATATCCCGGCCCGTTTACATTGTCGGTCAGGGGCGCTCGGGAACCTCATTTCTGCAAAATCTGCTTTCGGCCGATCCCAACAACGGCACGCCAAGGGCTTGGGAACTGATGATGCCGGTTCCCGCGCCGGAAAAGGCCACATACTTTTCCGACCCCCGGATAGAACAGGTTCGCGCGCTGGCGGGGCAGATCAACAGGATCGTGCCCGAAATGGAGTCGTTGCACGAATACTCCACCGATGTTCCCACCGAGAGCGCGCATGTCCAGTGTCTCACATTCGGCAGCCCCGGCTGGATTTCGGCAACATACGCACAAGTGCCTTCGTTCAGCGCCTACATGGCCGACAAATCGATGGTGCCGGTTTACGAGTATGAAAAGCGCGTGATGAAATACCTCCAGTGGAAAAACCCGCGCCGCCACTGGATCATGAAATCGCCGCTGTGCCTGCCCGATATGCCCGCGATCCGCGAAGTGCATCCCGACGTATCGTTCATCTGGCCGCACCGCGATCCGGTAAAGGCGCTGGCATCGATGGTGAACATGGTCGGCACGCTTCACTGGTCGCGCAGTGAAACGCCGTTCATCGACGGGTTCGAGGCGCTGACCACTGCCGAAGCAAGCGCGCAATTGCTCGACATGCCGATCCGGTGGATCGAAACCGGCGTGATCCCGCAAGAGCAGATCCTGAACATCCAGTATCTCGATTTCGTTGGCGATCCGATGGCAATGGTGGAAAAGATCTACGCCTACTTCGATATCGAAATGACCGAGAATGGCCGCGCGGGCATGCAGCAGTATCTCGATCAGCATCCCAGATCGAGCAGGCCCGCACACCAGTATCCTGAAAACTGGGGCGATCTTACTGCAGAGCGCGCGGCCTATGCGCGCTATCAGTCCTACTTCGGCGTCCCTGACGAGATCGAATAGCCGCGTTTCCATCGCCGGGCAGTACAACATAACGGATATTGCTGCCCGGCGCGTTCGATGTTAGGCCGAATATCGTGAAACTGCGTGAAAAACAGACCCTTGCGCGGCGCAAACGCATTCTCGATACGGCGGAGCGACTTATCCGCAAGACGCAAGGGACCGATTTTTCGGTCCGCAGGCTGGCGTCTTTGTCAGAAGTCAGCCCGACCACGCCTTACAATCTGTTCGGTTCGAAAGAGGGGCTGCTCTATGCGCTTCTTGACCGGACAATCGATTACGTCACCTCGGAGGAAGGTTCCAAATTCCAGCCCGATAATCCCGCACTCACCATTATTGCCGCCACGTCGAACGCGGTTGATATGTTCGCAACCGACCCGGATTTTCTGAAACCGCTCTACAAGGTTCTGCTGGGGGTCAACGATCCGGTTCACCGCCCGCTGTTTATGAGGCGATCGCTCAGCTACTGGCGCAGTGCTGTGAAATTCCTGCCGCGCAGCCGGTTTCTTCGCACCGATGCACAGCGCGACATGCTGGCCCATGCTGCGGAAACGCACTTTCTGGGCCTGCTGGAATACTGGGTGCACGGCGAAGTGGACGTGGAAGGCCTGCATTCCCACGCGATGTATGGCACGCTGCTGATGATCTCAGGCGTAGTCGAAGGGGCGCTGAAGGAACGGGTTGATGCGTTGTTCCTTGATGCGACGAAAGAGTTTTCACCGCACGCCTTGCGCCCCTGAACATATACCAGATTTCCGGCGCTTATGCGCGGTATTACCAGCGCCGACGCATTTGCAGGCCCTTGCGACGCAGGCGAATATCGGCATCGCGCTGCTCTGCGGAAACAACCGGCGTATCGGCAGGAAGGTGATCGCGCAGTTCGGAAAGTTTCACCACTTTGGTCGCATGTTCCGGGTATTCGTCACAGCGCTGCCAGCGCGCGCAGATCATGCCCTTCCCATATCCTGCGTTATCGAGCCAGTTGGGGACGCCCGGATCTTTTGCGGATACGACATAACGGACATAGCCATCGCTGTCGGGCGTGCTGGTAAAACCGTTGAGGCATGACTGGCGGTTCATCCAGTCGATAACGATGTTGAGATCATCGTGCAGATCGATGCCCCAGTAACGCACTTCGTCCGGCACTTTCGCTTCGATGATCAGCGCTTCATCATCCGCCAGTTCAAAGCGGCCCCATGCATATCGCTGCCCCTGCAACAGCGCGAATTCGGCAGGCGTTGCATATTCCAGCTTGTTGACATCGGCATGGCCGGTGAACCGGCGAGACCAGTCCGCCGTGACATCGACGATCGATTCAGTCCACGTCAGCATACCGCGAATTTGCGTGGCCAGTTGTTCGGTCGTGGGGCGTGGCTTGATCGCCGGACGGTCAAGCCGTTCGATCGCAAGCCGCCCGTCCACTTCGTTCAGCCAGTCGTATGACATCTGCCGCGCCATGATATGGCTCGTTTCGGGTGGCAGGTGCCACCAGTCTCCATCATAGCCTTCGGGGCGCTCGGGGCTGAGAACAACATCAAAGCTGCCATCGTCTCCCAGGGTCGCATGGTCATCAAGATCGTAGTTGGCTTTGGCTACGCCTAGCAAATTGCCATCGATCACACCGCGCGCCATCAGCTGACCGGTGCCAAGCTGGAAATCGACGCCTTTCACAGTGCCGCGAAAGCCGGAAATCCGGTAAACACCGTCATCGCTTAGCGGTGAATGGCTGTACACAAAGTCGGGATTGGGCACGTAGCTGTTGTGAGCAATCGAGATGAAAGGATAGAAATCGGGGTGCTGGTCATCCGCATAGAGCCAGGCGAGATAGCCGCTCGATGCGTTGAGCAGGATCGTCTTGTAAAATTCATGACGCAGTTGCGAATCTTCGGGCTTTTCAAGCCAGCCCGAGAGCCGGTCCGCAACCGAGTTCAGCGGCTCCAGATAATCACGCCACTCCGTATCGATTTTCGCGCGCCACTCGTCAGACTGAGGCGGTTTGAATTCCTGATACTCGTTGCGAAGGTCTTTCGTTCCCATTTCAAGGCTCCTCAATTCGGCAAACTGTCTGAAGCGCGGTGTCAGGCAAAGATCAGAGACGGCGCATCATTGGCAATCCGAGCAAACGTGTGATCTCGACGGGACGCGGAAAATCCGCGCCCCGCGCCAATCTCTTGCACTCAGGCCTGGCTGTATCTTTGCGCCGGCATCTCATCGCGGCGCCCTGAAAGCGCCTTGATCGCGAAATAGCTGTACGGCAGGAAAAATGCCAAAAGCCAGACGCCAAACACGATGTAGAAATTCCACAGACCCGAAACCACGAACGGCCCCTCGGTCACGAACGGAATGAACACCACGCCGACAAACACTGTTCCGGTCGCCATTGCGCACCAGCCCACCCACGTTGGGAACATGGTCTGCTTCTTGTTCAGGATCGTGAACAGCGCAACACCGGCGCACTGAATCGTCGTGATAATGAACGTACAATCGTAGATGATCCAGGTTGCGACATGCAGCATCTTGATCGTTAT
This sequence comes from uncultured Sphingomonadaceae bacterium, assembly GCA_947258815.1. GTDB lineage: Bacteria > Pseudomonadota > Alphaproteobacteria > Sphingomonadales > Sphingomonadaceae > Novosphingobium. The sequence continues at coordinate 125,961 of CAMYJW010000011.1, read as the reverse complement.
CGGATCGGCGTTGCTGACTGCGAAAATCGCCGCTGTTGCCCACAAGGCCGGACAGAAGATGACTGACCAGGACGTCAGCACGCCTCCGCCAAGCTCCATCATTGCCGTAAGCCCCAGCTGGCCATCCTCGTCGCGCATCATTGATGCCAGTTGCAACGAGAACATCAGGTAAAACCCGCCTGCTGCGCAGCATGCGATCATCCCGATCAGGATATCCTGCTGATACTTGCCATAATATTCCGAAATCAGTTGTTCGGGAGACAGCCCCATCATGTTTGGCGGTGGGATGTTGTGCCCCATAATCCCCCAGAAGATGGTGTAGGTGACCACGAACAGCGGGCCACACCACGCCGCCGCCAGGCCCAGCTTTCTTTTGGTATCCTCATCCACGGATTGTTCTCCTTGCTGCAACCAAGCTGCCATGTGCACCGATCATCGGTATCGCGGTTTCATCGCTCCATCGCCCGATTGGGCACTGAACCACGGGCAGTCTGATTGTAGAGCGGTAGTTTATTATACCGCGTACCATTTGGGCAAGCACTAATTCGCCGGCGGTGCTGTCGGGCGGAAACAAGTTCGTTTGCCAGACTTGACCTGAATCAAATTCGAGCGATCCGAAATCTGCTCAAAGAGACACATTGGACAATAAGTATTCAATGAGTCGATCAAATCGTATCGAACCTGAGAGGAAGGATCGAGATGGCAACGCAACTCAAACCGCAGTCGGACAACCAGTTTTCGGGCTATAACGAACAGGCCGAAACCGAAATGGTAGGCCGCGCTCGCGAGCTGAAACCCCTGCTTGAAAAACACGCCGCCTATGGCGACGAACACGGAACCTTGCATCCCGATGTGTTTGCGGCGCTGGGCGATGCCGGTTTCTGGGCGATGGCCGCGCCGCGCCGCTGGGGCGGGCTGGGCACCAGCGCGCGTTGCATGTCGCTGGTCGGCCATGAACTGGCCAAGGCCGATCCCTCGGTGGGCTGGGTCTATACCGTTCTGCACGGGACGACATGGGTGGCCAGCCTTGGCCCCGATGCATTGCAGGAAGCGATTTTCGGCGCGGGCGATGATCATCCGGTGATCTGCGGCATCGCCAATCCGCCGGGCACCATGGTTGCGGTTGACGGCGGCTTCATCGTCAATGGCCGGTGGCCTTATGCATCGGGTTCGCATCACGCCAGCTGGGCGCAACTTGGGGTTGCCGGGGATTTGCCCGATGGCACTCACGCACACGGCTTCGCCTATCTGCGCCGCGAGCAGTATGAGATCGAACGCACCTGGCACATGATGGGCATGAAGGGCACCGGATCGGACACGATCGTTGCCAAGGATGTGTTCATTCCCACCGAGCAGTTTTTCAACGTTTCGCTGACCGGCATTGGAGGGCACGAGCCGGGCAAGCGCCACGTTGGCGAACCTTCGGATTTCTGGCCGTTCATGCCATTTTTGCGGGCCACGGCCCATGCGGTTGTTGCAGGCGCGGCGGCGGAAATTCTTGAGCGCGTGATGGAAGCCTCCAAGCGCCGCCCGATCGTTTACACGACATACACAAAACAGGCCGATGCGGTGCTGGCACAGGCAGAGATTGGCGAAGCCGCGGCCCGTATTTCGGCGGCAACCACGCTGACCTTGAAGCACTGCGACATGATCGATCAGGCAGGGCTTGAACAACGGCGGCTTTCGGAAGACGAGCGCGCGCTTGCCAAAGGCGAAGGTTCGCTGGCGGTCGATCTGCTTTCGCAGGGCGTCGATCAGCTGATGTTCCTTGCCGGGTCGAGCGCGTTTGCGGATGCGAACCCGCTGCAGCGGCTCTACCGCGATTCGCTGTTCGCGATGCGGCACACCGCGAACCTTCCTTATGTCGGTTATGAAATCCTCGGCAAATCGCTGCTCGGGATCGAACCGAACATCGCACACCCTGACTTTATCTGACTTTTGACCGGCGGACCGGGCTTCGCGTTTTCCGGCTGCCACACACGATTTTCGAGAGAGGAGCATCATCATGCGCTTGAACCCACGCAAAGATTTCATGGCCGACGCCATGTCGAGACTGATCGATACAGAAAACCGCGAAGTGTCTGTCGCGGCGCTGAACGATCCCGATCTCTATGAACTGGAACTGGAGCAGATCTTCGCCAAGGCCTGGCTGATGATCGGACACGAAACCGAGATTCCCAACGTTGGCGATTATGTCGTGCGGCTGATGGGTGAGGATCAGGTGATCGTTTCGCGCGCCGCCGATAGTGAAGTGCATGTCTCGCTCAATGTCTGTCCGCACCGGGCAATGCATGTTTGCCTGGCCGATTCCGGCAACGCCCGCGTTCACAAATGCATCTATCACGGCTGGGCCTTCCGCCCCGATGGCAGTTTCATCGGTGCGCCGGTCGAAAAGGAACAGATGCACGGCAACATCAAGACCAAGGAGCAGCTTGGCCTGAAGAAGGCGCGCGTCGAGCTGTTTGGCGGGCTGATCTTCGCCACATGGAACCACGAAGGCCCCAGTCTGGATGAGTGGCTGGGCGACATGAAGTTCTATTATGAAATGCTGTTCGATCGCACCGAAAACGGCCTTGAAGTGCTTGGCCCGCCCCAACGCCTGACGATTGACGCCAACTGGAAGACGGCTGGCGAACAGTCCGCCTGCGACGGGTTTCACACGCTGACGCTGCATGGTTCGGTGATTGATATCGGCGCGATGGGCGGCGAATCCGATACCGAGCATGAAAGCGCGCCCGCGATGTATGGCATCAACCTTTCGGGCAATGGCCACTCGCTGCGCTGCATTCCTGCGGACACCAGCTGGTCGCTGGCGCATGGCAAGGGCGATCTGACCCCGGATGAACGCCTTGAGGCTTTCCCGCCGCCGGGCATCACCAAGGAACTGCTGCCTGAACTAAAAAAGAAGATGAGCGCGGAGCAGCTTCACGTTCTGGCGAAAGCACCGCCGGTTGTCGGCGGGATGTTCCCCAACATGAACATCCTTTTCATCTACAGCCCGCTGCGCGATGGCACGCTGGGTTCGGCGCTGGTTCTGCACACGATCATGCCCAAAGGCCCGCACCAGTTTGAGTGGACGACCTATTACTTCGCCGAGAAGGGCACACCCGAAAACGTGAAGGTAATGATGCGCGCCGCCGCCACCCATGGCACCGGCACATCGGGCATCATCGAACAGGATGACAGCGATACCTGGCCGCATATGACCGAAAGCGCCAAGGGCGTGATCGGGCGCACCGAAACGCTCAAATATCAGGCGATTCTGGGCGAAAACCGCCCGGCTGACTGGCCCGACAAGGCCAAGGTCTACGAAGGCTTCGGCAAGGACGATGCGCAGTGGGAATGGTGGCTTGCCTACAACAGGCTGATGACCGCCGATAGCTGAGTGCGCAAACGCTTTTCGAGAGGAACGAGACGATGACTGTCACAACTGCAACGATCAACTACACCCGCGAAGACCAGCGCCGCGATGAAATTTCCTATGGTTCGCCGGTCTATAACAGCATCATGACTTTCCTGATCAAGGAAGCCCGGCTGCTCGATCATCGCGATCTCAAAGCCTGGGGTGAGATGCTGGCCGAGGATCTGGAATACAAATGCCCCGTGCGCATGACGCGCCGTGTTCAGCAGTTCGATGAAGAGTTCGGCACGATGGGCCATTTCGACGACGATCACGATTCGATGATGGTACGTATCGTGCGGCTGACGACCACGAACAACGCCTGGTCGGAAGATCCGGCGTCGCGCGTGCGCCGTTTCATCACCAACGTTTCGGTCTGGGAAACGGACGAGCCGGACGAGTATGAAGTATCGAGCTATCTGTTTCTCACCCGCAACCGCGCCGAAGCGAAGGACTACAAACAGCTGAGCGCGGAACGCAACGACCGGCTGCGCATGACCAAAGACGGCTTCAAGATCGTCAAACGCTCGATCCTGCTCGATCAGGTCGTGCTGGGCATGCCTAACCTTGCCATCTTCCTTTAGGCGCGCGGTAAAACGGAGAGGACATCGCGATGGTTCTGACAATCGAAGTCGATCGCTCTATCCCGGCGCATGTCAGCGATGATATGATCCGTGACTGGCCATTCCAGTTCGGCACGACGCATATAGGCAATCCCTATGTCGATCTGGTCGATCCGGTTCACGCCAGCTATCCCGATATCTTCTTCACCCGCGATGCCTATCCCGGCGGACAGCCGGCATGGGTGGTGCGGCGGTGCGAAGATGTTTCGGCGATTTACAAGGATAACGTCAATTTCCTGAACGCCGGTTTTGCGCCGTTTGCGATGCTGACGGGGGAAGACTGGTGCCTTGTGCCCGCCGAGCTCGATCCGCCTGAACATGGCCGCTATCGTTCGATGATATTTCCGCTGTTCACGCCCAAGGCGGTGCGTTCGCTGGAGGAAAAGGTAGCGGGTTATGCCAGCCATTATATCGACCAGTTCAAGGACAAGGGCGAATGCGAGTTCATGAGTGAATTTGCGTTTGAGTTTCCGATCAAGGTGATCCTCGATCTGATCGGCCTGCCGCAGGACATGACCGATCAGTTCATGGCCTGGGAAAACGATTTGTTGCATGGCCATGATCTCGATGTGATCGCGGCGGCCACGAAAAATGTCGTCGCCTATCTTCGCAGTGAAATCGAGGATCGCAAACGCAAGCCGCGCGAAGACCTTCTGACATTCGCGGTGAATGCCGAAGTCGATGGCGTGCGGATGACTGACAATCAGATGCTGGGCTTTGCCTTCAATCTGTTTATCGGCGGGCTCGATACGGTGTCCACCAATCTTGGTCTGCAATTCTGGCATCTGGCAACGCATCCCGAAGATCAGGCCGCGCTGCGCGCCGATCCCGATCTGGTGCCAGATGCGATAGAAGAAATGCTGCGCGCTTATGCCGCGGTATCCACGTTCCGCACGGTGGCCAACAAGGTTGAAATCAACGGTGTGACGATGATGCCGGGCGACAAGGTGATCATGTCGACCACGCTGGCCGGGCGCGATCCGGCGGCGTGGGATAATCCCGCGAAGCTCGATTTCACGCGGCGGCCACAGCATGTCAGCTTCGCCACGGGGCCGCATCTTTGCCTTGGCCTGCATCTTGCCCGCCGCGAACTGGCGTTTGCGATCCGCCAGTTCCTGAAAGATGTGCCGCAGTTCCGCCTTGCGCCGGGCGCGCAGGTTGAATTTCATCTGGGCCTGATCCAGCCGCTGGCTTTGCCGCTGGTCTGGTAGACGCACAGCCAATCACGCCCTCGCAACAGCGCTGGACCTGATCGCGCGCGCGCGATATCCGGCCTTGCAATGCAGGCGTTGCGAGGCTGGAAAAATGATGGGATCGAAGCGGGCCGTTTATCAAGGCCGGGCAGCCGATGCCTGAACAGCCGGCTGCTTTGCCGCGTTTCACGGTGATCGGCGCGGGCGCGATGGGCCTGTTCTTCGCGGCAAAGCTGGCGCACGCGGGATTTCCGGTCGGGCTGGTTGCGCGCGGGGATCGGCTGGCCCGCATTGCGCGAGACGGGGTGCAGATGCAGCTTTCGGGCACGCGCCAGACCATCCATGTCGCGGTGGCCGGGCATGCCGCCGATCTGCCGCCGCCCGATCTGGCGATCATCGCCACCAAGACATTCGATCTTGAGGATGCCGCGCGTCAGCTTGAAGGATGCGTTGCTGCCGGGCCGGGGGTGCTGACAGTGCAGAACGGGGTGGAAGCGCCCGGGATCGTCAGCGCGCTGTTGCCCGATGCCAAAGTGATCGCCGCGCGGGTTCACGGCTTTTTTGAGATGGAAGGCGATGTTGTGCGCCATGTCGGGGTGGAGCCTTCGGTTGCGCTGGGTTCGCTTGAGCACGCGCGATCGCGCGCCGCCGAACGCTTTGCCGCAAGTTTCGATACGGCCGCAATTGCCTGTTCGCAGCCTGCCGACATGGCAAGCGTGCTGTGGGAGAAGTTCCTGCTTGCGGCAACGATTGGTGGTGTTGGCGCGGCGCTTGGTGTTCCGGTCGGTCAGCTCAAAAACGATCCGGCGCACTGGCGGATGTTAGGCGATGCGATGGCCGAAGTGGCCACGTTGGCCGCATCGCGCGGGGTTACGCTTCGCGTTGGCTGCGTCGATACCACGCTTGCCTTCGTATCGGGCTTTCCGCCATCGGCGACCAGTTCGCTCCAGCGCGATCTGATGGCAGGGGTGCCATCGGAATATGCGCATCTGACCGGCGCGGTTATCCGGCTGGCGGCAGAGACGGGGCTATCGGTTCCCACACATCAGAAAGTCGCTCGGCTTTTGGGGATGGGCGGCTGACGCGCCGTTCGCGCCGAAAGATCGGTGCAAAAGCGCTTGCGTCCCGGTGAGGCGTTGGGCCACATGGCCCGCACACGTTCAACCAGCGCGGGCTTTTGCCGTGCTTTCTGACATTCCAGAGGAGATCAAGGGATTATGGCCGAGGCCTTTATTTGCGATGCAATTCGCACACCGATCGGGCGTTATGCGGGCGGGTTGTCTGCCGTGCGGGCCGATGATCTGGCCGCAAAACCGATTGAAGCTCTGGTTGAACGCAATGCGGGAGTGGACTGGAACGCGATCGACGATGTTGTGTTAGGGTGCGCCAATCAGGCCGGGGAAGACAATCGCAATGTCGCGCGGATGGCCACGCTGCTTGCCGGGCTTCCCGAAGGTGTGGGCGGGGCGACGGTCAATCGCCTGTGCGGCTCTGGCCTTAACGCGGTGGGCAATGCCGCGCAGGCGATCCGGGCCGGCGACGCCGATCTGATGATCGCAGGCGGTGTCGAAAGCATGAGCCGCGCGCCTTTCGTTATGCCTAAGGCAACCAGCGCGTTTGCCCGCGATAACACAGTTTACGATACCACGATCGGATGGCGTTTCGTCAATCCGCGCCTTCATGCCGCGTTCGGCACCGATTCGATGCCCGAAACAGCGGAAAACGTGGCCGAGGATCATGGCATCTCGCGCCAGGATCAGGATGCGTTTGCGCTGCGCAGTCAGGAAAAGGCCGCCGCTGCGCAGGCTTCCGGGCGGCTTGCAGCTGAAATTTGCGCGGTAACGATCCCTCAGCGCAAAGGCGATCCGCTGGTGATCGACAAGGATGAGCATCCGCGCGCAACAACGCTGGAAAAGCTGGCCAGCCTGAAGCCTATGTTCCGCGAAGGCGGGACAGTGACGGCAGGCAACGCCAGCGGGGTGAACGATGGCGCGGCGGCAATGCTGATCGCGACCGAGGCGGCGGCCAACCAACACGGGCTGACCCCAAGGGCGCGGATCGTCGGCATGGCGAGCGCCGGCGTGGCACCGCGCGTTATGGGGATCGGCCCGGCTCCGGCGACTGAAAAGCTGCTTGCGCGCGTTGGGCTTTCGGTGGCCGATCTTGATGTGATCGAACTGAACGAGGCATTCGCCGCGCAGGGTCTGGCGGTGATGCGCGCTCTGGGCATTGCCGACGATGATCCGCGCGTAAACCCCAACGGCGGCGCGATTGCGCTTGGCCATCCGCTCGGCATGTCGGGCGCGCGGATCGCGCTTTCGGCGACAGAGGAATTGTGCCGGACCGGCGGTCGCTATGCACTGGCGACAATGTGCATTGGCGTGGGGCAGGGCATCGCGCTGTTGCTGGAGCGCGTCTGACCATGCGAACCGGCCCTGCGCGCTATTTTCCAAGTCGAAGCGTGAGCCGTTCTATCATGCCGGTAAACGGGGCGCCGCCCGGATAGGCCATCACCGGCCGTCCCGTATCATCGCCAACATCGAAAGTTTCGGTTGGCCCCATCGTCAGAAAACCGATCCGCGCGATCCGGCCCGCGCCGATCACCTGATCGTTGGCGATGATGGAGAGGTTTCCGGGCGCAAAGCGTTTGGCGCTTTCCGGCTCAAACCGGAAGCGGACAGTGCCATCGCCCGATGGCAGCGCGGCGTTGGCGCGGATGACATACTGATCCGCTGCCGCGCTTGAGGCTGCGTGTTTGACCACGGGAACGCCGTTTTCCAGGGCGAACGCCCACCCGCTGAGCGCGCTGCCCGTTGCCAGCATAGCGCCGTTCAGCGGTCCTTCGCCCGAATAGGCAACCTCTATCGTGAAAGCGCCTGCAAGCATTGGCTGTTCGGACCAGGCAATGTGAATGTCATTGCCGCGATAGACATATTCGCTGCGGCGCGCCTGCGGCCTGCGCAGTTTTGCCGCAGTCACCGGATCGAGGCTGGCACGCAGCGGATAGACATCGTAGCGGCGCGCCTCGCGATCAAACAATGCTTGCAGTTCGGCCAGCTTTTCCGGTTTCCGGTCTGCCAGATCGTTTGCCTGCGCAAAATCGCGCTTCAGATTGTAGAGCGACCAGCTGAAGTCTGCCGGGTCTATTGCCGATCTGCCTTGCCATGGCATGCGGCCCGGATTGGTCGAAGCCATCCAGCCATCGTGATAGATCGCGCGGTTGCCCAGCAGTTCGAAATACTGAACAGTCCGGCGGCTTTCGGCCTGGGGCGCGGCAAACGTATATGTCATGCTGATCCCGTCAAACCGGTCTTGCCTTGTGCCGTCCACCATATCGGGCTGCGCAATGCCCGCAGCTTCCAGAATGGTTGGCGCGATGTCGATCACATGGTGGAACTGATCGCGCAGCCCGGCTGGTTTTGCGATCTTCCCGGGCCATGAAACAACCAGCGCGTTGCGCGTGCCGCCAAGATGCGATGCGATTTGCTTGTAGAGCGGGAATGGCGTGTTTGTCGCCCATGCCCAGCCAACGGGATAGACCTGATACGTTTCCGGGCCGCCCATCTTATCAATGTTGGAAAGCTGTTCGGCAAAGCTCTGATCGGGCTGTCCGATGACGCCCATCAGCTCATTAAGGCTGCCTTCCAGACCGCCTTCGCCGCTGCCGCCGTTATCGCCCTGAACGAAAACGATCAGCGTGTTGTCGATCTCGCCCGTCGTTTCCAGCTCATCGAGGATACGTCCGAACTGATGATCCTGATAGGCCAGCATCGCCGCGAACACTTCCATATAGCGCGCGTAAAGCCGTTGCCGGTCTGCCGACAGGCTGGCCCATGCGGGAATGTCGGAAGGGCGCGGCGTGATCCGCGTGTTCTTCGGAACGATGCCTTCGCGTTTTTGCTGTGCGAACGTGTGCCTGCGCAGCGCATCCCACCCGCCATCGAATTTGCCCTTGAAACGCGCAATCCAGTCAGCCGGGGCCTGATGCGGCGCATGGGCGGAGCCGGGGGCGTAATAAAGGAAGAACGGCCGGTCTGGGTGATCGGCATCCTGCTGACGAAGCCAGGATAGCGCGTGATCGGCCAGTTCCTTGTCTAGCAGCAGGCCCGCATCGCGCCCGCGTGCCGAAACCCGGCTGGTGCCGTGATAGAGTGTCGGGTTGAACTGGTCCGTCTCTGAGCCGATGAAGCCATAAAATTCGTCGAAACCCTTGTTGGTCGGCCAGCGCGTGAAGGGGCCGGTTTCGCCGGTTTCCTGATTGGGGACATTGTGATCCTTGCCGATCCATGCGGTGGAATAGCCATTGCCTTGCAGGATGCGGCCAATGGTAGCGGATTGAGGCGGCATGATGCCGTCATATCCGGGAAAACCCATCGCCACGTTGGTCAGCGCGCCTGTGCCGACCGCATGGTGATTGCGCCCGGTCAGCAGTGAAGCCCGGGTGGGAGAACACATCGCGGTGGTGTGGAAATTGTTGTAAACCGCGCCGCGCGCGGCAAGCCGGTCAAGATTGGGCGTAGGCACCGGGCCGCCAAAAGTGCTGGCCGCCCCGAACCCGACATCGTCAGTCAGGATCAGCAGGATGTTGGGCGCATTTTCCGGTGCTTTGACCAGATCGGGCCAGACCGAGACTGATCGTTCGAGCGACGGCTCCATCTTTCCGGTAAATTCGGGCGCCGGGATGGGCAGAACCGTGCGATCAATGGGCGTTGGCGGCGTGGCCATGATGGAAGCCGAACAGGTTGTGATCGCGGCAGCGAGCAGCCCCAATCTTCGCAATGTGCGCTTCATCATGACAACATTTCTCCCCCATGGCTCAACGCGCCGCAGTCAGGCTCAGGAGCCTGCCGCGATCACGGTTTTTATGAGCCGGCCGACATCACGCGACCGGCTCTGCACGCGGGGTGCGGTCAGTCCACATCCCACACAACAGGAAGCGCATCGGGGCCGCGCATGTTAAGGCCGCGCACTTCGGGTTTGGGATAGTCCGGGTCGAAGCGCAGGTTTGGCAGCTTGAGAATTTCGTCCAGCGCCACTTCCATTTCGGTCAGCGCCATATGCATGCCCATGCACATGTGCGGGCCGAAGCCGAAGCTCAGCAGCGGGCGCATCGGGCGCTTGAGCCACAGCCGGTCCGGGTCTTCATAAGTTTCAGGATCGCGGTTGGCCGAAGCGATCGAGCACAGCACCGCAGTTCCCTTGGGAATGGACATGCCGCCGATTTCCATGTCGCGTGCGGCGATCCGGGCAACTGCGCCCGCGGTGGGATCGCGGCGCATGGTTTCCATCACGGCCTTCGGGATCAGCGAACGATCCTGCCGGACTTCTTCCATCACTTCTGGAAATTCGAGCAGCTGCACCATCATGTTGGCAAAGCTGCGCGTGGTGGTTTCGCCCGCCGCCAGCAGCAGCATGCGGATGAAAGCGGTGATTTCCTCATCGTTGAACTTTTCGCCTTCATGTTCGACTTCCATCATGTAGCCGAGGATGTCGTTGCGCATTTCGCCGCGTTCGCGATAGGCTTTGATGATCGGCAGCAACGTGTCGTACATCGACTGGCCGGCAACCATCGATTGCGGGATCGTGATCTTGGCAACTTCGGGATCGGTTTGCGGCGCGGCCACAACCTTGATCGCCCAGCTGGCGAGGTTGCCCAGCAGATCTTCGTCATGCGGGAAGCCGAAATAGGCATACATCGCGCGGATCGGAAAAGGCAGCGCGAATTCGCGCAGCAGATCGGCCTTGCCTTTGGGACGCAGTTTTTCGACGAACTCGTCAACCACAACCGGGCGGATCAGCGTGTCCATCAGCTTGCGGATCGCGCCGCGCATGAATGGTTTTTGCAGCGTGGCGCGGAACTTGTCGTGCTCTTCGCCGTCCATTGCGGTCAGCAGCATATTGTCCACCGCAGCGCCGAACCCGTCGCCGACGATATGGCTGAGCCAGTCATCCGGGTTCATCAGGACCGAGTGAATGTCCTTGTATTTGAACAAGGTGACAACGGGCCGACCGGTCATCATATAGTCAGCCATGCTGGGGATGCTGTGCTGGATCAGCAGATCGCCCTGCATCACCGGGCATTGCGAGCGCTTTTCCTGAAACATCGGATAGGGGTTTGCCGGCGCGGCCCCTGAATAGCCGTTGGTTACCAGTGAATAGTCTTCAACCATCTGGTCAAGCATGGCATCGTATTTGCTAGTCATTGCAATTCTCCAATCCGGATAGATCGTCTGGCGTCCGGCGACCGACGTGTTTCCCACAGAACTAGCGCAATTGATCAGGTTTCTGAACTGCGGGATTTTGACGTTCGTAAAGCCGTTTCGCTGTTTGCCTCCACCTATCTGACGATATGTCGGCCCGCTCGCGCGCCGGGTGTTCAACCGGGCACGCGAATGCGCCCAACGCCGTGTGCGGCAAACCGGAAGGCTTTGAATTGACCGATCGCAAATGTGGATCGCAAATATGGAGGTGCAACATCGCGCCTGCGCGGTGACCGGCCGCACAGGCGCGAAGGACTATTGCGGCGTTGGCGAACGCGCGAGAGGCGGTCAGGCCTTGGCGCTGTCCCACACCAGCGGCAGCGTGACCGGCTGGATCATGCCGAGGTGATATTCCAGTTGATGTCCGGGTTTGACACTGAACTCGGGAATGCGCTGGAGGAATTCTTCCAGTGCGATCCGCATTTCGCGCCGCGCAAGGTGCATGCCAACGCACATGTGGGGGCCGAAGCCGAACGAGACATGGCGAGAGCGGCGATCGAAGCGCACGTCCTGCGGGTTTTCAAACTCGGCCGGATCGCGTCCGGCCAGCGTGGTGCTGACCATCACTTTATCGCCGGGCATCATCTTCACGCCATGAAAATCAACCTCGCGCGTGCAGGTTCTGAATGTCGTCACCGGCGCATATGCGCGCATCAGCTCGTCAAGCGCGTGCGGAATTTCCTCAGGGTGCTCTCTCAGAAACTGCTGGTCATCGTGATGGCGCGCCAGATGCAGGAATTGCAGGCCCATGTTGGTGGACACGGTATCGAGGCCGCCGATAAACAGGTTGAATGTAAAGCCGACCAGTTCATCGTCGTTCAGCTTGCGCCCTTCAACATCGACCGACAGCGCATAGCTGATGACGTCGTCACGCGGATTCCGGCGCCGGTCCTCAATCTGATCGCGCAGGAAGCCCACCACGTTGCGCGTGGCTTCGGCGATCTTCATCATGTCCATTTCGTGCAGCAGCCCGTATTCCCATTCGAGAAACTGCTTCGTGTTTTCGAGCGGGAAATCCATCAGTTCAAGAAACACCTTGATCGGAAACTCGAACGCGAACTCCCTCATGAATTCACAGCTGCCGCGCTCACGAAAAGCCTCGACATAATCGATCGCATACTGCCGGATCTTTTCATCCAGCTTGCCCACCGCCTTTGGCGTGAACAGCGGGTTGATGAAGCTGCGGTATTTGGCGTGCTCGGGCGGGTCGACTTCGACGGGCGTGTTCGTCCATGTTTCGCCGATCAGCTTGGCGAAGGGCGAGAAATCCTTGCTCGAAAACGTATCGGTGTCGAAATAGATTTCGCGCAGGAGCTCGGTCCGGCGGACCACCCAGGCCGGGGTCGCGCCCGGATAGGCATGGGGTGCATAGAAAATGTCGGGCATGTTGCGATGAATATCCGGCACCCAGTCGGTATAAGGGTCTGCCGTTGTTGTGGTTCCGAACACGAACGGAAACTGTTTGACCGCGGATGCGGGAACGTGATCGGGAATGGTTGGTTCGGGTAGTTCGAATTGCATGATCCGGCTCCGGGCTGCGTTTTTCTTAGGGGCGGCGTGCCAACAATCGCGCGCTGCACTTTCAAACCCGGTATTTATCGCCTAGCCTGAAACAGGACAAGTAGGATGAATTTCATATGGTAAGTCATAAAAAAATGACTATGAGAAAAGGGCGCGACGTTCAGGCTGAGGAATACGCCGAACTGCGGCAGGCGCTGACGCTGATTTCCGGCAAGTGGAAGCTTGAGATTTTATGGTTGCTCTATCACCGCAAGCACCGGTTCGGCGAATTGCAGCGCACAATCGAAGGCGTTTCGCAACATATGCTGACGAAACAGTTGCGTGAGCTTGAAGGCGATGGTCTGATAACGCGCACCGTTTATGCAGAAGTGCCGCCGCGCGTCGAATATGCCATGACCGACGCAACCAAGGCGCTTGAACCGACGATCAGATCGCTGATGACATGGTGGGAGCGCTATGGCAGCAGGGCGCGACACGACAAAGGCTGACTTATGGAAATTGCACGCATATTCGACGACGCCCGATCGTTCAGTGAATATGAAGACCGCCCGGTTGACGAGGATCTGCTGCGCCGGATTTACGATCACCTCAAATGGGGGCCGACGGCGGCAAACAGTTGCCCGGCCCGGTTCGTGTTCGTAACCTCGCCAGAAGCAAAGGCGCGGCTGGTGGAATGCGTGAACGAAGGCAATGTGGCGAAGGTTCAGTCCGCCCCTGTCACGGCGATCATCGCGGCTGACAGCCGGTTTTATGACGAAATGCCCACGTTGTTTCCATCGCGCGATTTTCGTTCGATCTTCGTCGACAACGAAGCGGCGGTCGCCGATCTGCTGGCGCGCAATGTGCCGTTGCAAGGGGCCTATATGATCATTGCCGCGCGCGCGCTGGGGCTTGATTGCGGGCCGATGTCGGGTTTCGATGCCGGGAAGACCAACGCTGCGTTCTTTCCCGATGGCAGGTGGCAAGCCAATTTCATCTGCACAATGGGTTATGGCAAGCGCGAAAGCCTGTTTCCGCGCAATCCGAGGCTGGACTTTGACAAGGCCTGCAGGATCGCCTGATTTCGGGCGCGGCTGGGCGGGGGAGAAGAACGTTGGACACAATTACGCCCGATACGGTCGATCCGCTCGACGATTTTGAGAAGCGTGCGATCACGCTGCAGGGCAAGACCAAGAATGTCTATATTGCGGGCACCGGGCCGGCGGTGATCGTGATGACCGAAATGCCGGGCATCAGCCCATATGTCGCGCGGTTTGCGCGGTGGGTGCGCGATGCCGGGCTGACCGTTTATATGCCCTCGCTGTTTGGCAGGGATGGCGTGCTTCCGGGGCATCTTGGTGCGGTAAAAACCCTTGCAAAGGCCTGCATCAGCCGTGAATTTCGGATGTTTGCGGCCAATTCGTCCAGCCCGGTTACGCAATGGCTGCGCGCGCTGGCGGCACAGGCGCACAAGGAATGCGGCGGCAGGGGCGTCGGCTCTATCGGCATGTGTTTTACCGGCAATTTCGGCCTGTCGATGATGCTTGAAAAATCGATGATCGCGCCGGTGCTGTCGCAGCCTTCGTTGCCGATGAACAATCCTGCAGGCCTGCATATTGCGCCTGATGAACTGGCTGCTGTCAGGAAACGTCTGGAAGATGAGGATCTGACCGTGCGGGCGTATCGTTTTGAAGGCGATACCTTTTGCACGGCAGAACGCTTTGCCGCCTATCAGGAGGCGCTGGGCGATCGCTTTGTCGGCACTGTTCTGCCGGATAGCGCGGCCAATCCCGATTCGCCGCTCAAGACGCCGCACAGCGTGGTGACGCTGCATCTCATTGATGAGGAAGGCCAGCCCACCGTTCAGGCCCGTGACGAAATAATCGAATTTTTCCGCACGAGCCTGATCGAGGATTAGCTTTTGATCGCTGGAACTCAGTAAGCGCCCGGAGGTGCGATCGGATCGCCCTGGCCCAGCATCCGGCCGTGGATTTCATAGCCGATGGTCGGAATGTTCTGGATGTGGCGCAGCGCCATTGAGATATCGCGCCAGTAACGGTTGATCGGTTTATCCAGCGAGAATGCCGAAGAGCCCGCCTGAAACATCAGCGATTCGCTGGCTTTGTGAATGGCGTCGATCATCTGACCGCCAGCCGCGCGATCACGGGCTTTTTCTTCCAGCGTAAACTCTTCACCCAGACCCACGCGATCAAGTTTGCCGGTGAGGTTGAACAGGATCGTCTTGGCCGTGTGGACCAGCGCCGCCGCTTCGCCCAGATCGTGCATCAGCGCGCCCGAACCCCGACGCGGGCCGATTGTGGTGGTGATGACCGGCTTGCCGGAATCGGCAGTGACGATTTCAAGCATTGCTTCAACCGCGCCGATCAACTGGGCAATGCCCGTTGTCCGCACCACGGGAACCGCGGGCATGAGATCGGAAGGTGCGCCGAAATGCTTCTTGGTCGGGTCAATCTGGCCGGCACGTTCATCCATCAGCACCATCTGGCCATCGGGAATGAAAATGTCCTTGCCGATCGCCGTGTCAGAGCCGGTGCCCTGCATGCCGCTGACAAACCAGGTGTCCTTGATTTCGAACTGGTCCATCGGGATGTAGCACATGGAAATGCCGGGAACGACGGGGCCGTCATAATCTTCCAGCACCACGCCCTGCTGTGCCCATGTCGCCTGACGCGAGCCCGACATATAAGGCCATGCGCCGTTGATGATCCATCCGCCATCGACTTTGCGGGCTTTTCCGGGCGGGTTGTAGGCGCCGCAAACCGGCTGCGGGCCATCGCCGAACACCGCGTCCTGCACGCTGTCAGGCGCAAGGCTGGTGATCCACGATGTGCCGTTGATGATCTGGATAACCCAGCTGACCGCGGGATCGCCTTTGGCAACTTCCATCTGCACGCGTGAAAAGTCTGTCGGGCAAAGACCAAGACCACCCAGCCGCGCGGGCAGCAGCATCTTCAGGAAACCTTCGTCCTTCAGCATCTTGTCCACTTCGGGCGTCGGGTTACGGCGTTTTTCACCGGCAGGGGCCTGTTCCATAAGGAACGGGCGCAATTCCCTGGCGCGTTCCACCAGCTTGTCAGCGACAGTCGAATCTGCCCAGGCAGATGTCTGACCCGTGGGTGCTTCTAGTGTTGTAGCCATTTCAAGTCGTCCTGTTCTTGTGAATCTTATACAAACTGGCGGGCGAATTTCAGTGCCCAGCTTTCAATATTGTCCGGAATGCGATTCCACCGTTCCAGCCAGTCATCGTCGGCGGGAACCACAAGCGTGCTCAATTGCAGGCGGACAAGAGCTTCGACGAAACCATCGCGGTCAATCGGCTGGCCAAGCACCTGATCGATATAGTCAATCGAAATCTTCAGCGCTTCGCGCAAGGCAATCTTGTAGCGCAAAAACCGGTTGCGAAAGAATTCAAGATGGAAGCGCGGTTCCACTTCAAACACCCGATCCGGCGAATTTTCGTGGGTGTAGCGCGCATAAAACTCGATAACGTTGCGAAAGCGCGTCATCGGATCGGAGGATTCCTCGGCCGCGTTCCTGATGCCGTTCTCAAAGCCGACACAAACATACTCGGACACTGCCGCAAGCACATCGTCCTTGTTCGAGAAATAGCGATAGAGCGTGCCGCGCGAAACACCGCTCGCTTCGATGATGTCGCTCATGGAAAGGCGGCGGACACCCCTCTCTGCAATTGCATCGAGCGCGCCCGAAAGAATCTTGATGACGCTGGGCGAGGAAACAAGCTCATCTGGCAGGGATGGCGTGTCGTCCGGCTGGGGCTGATCGGGCTGGAATTTCATGCGCCGCTCTTCTCCAGTTCTTCCAGATTGTGCGGGATGCTGACGTATCCGGGCAGATGCTGGCCGCCATCGACGTTGATCATCTCGCCGGTCACGAAGCGTGACATATCCGATGCCAGGAACACGATCACCGGCCCGATATCGTTTTCCGGGTCGCCTGCGCGTTTCATCGGGTTGTTGGCGGTTGCCTGTTCCAGAAAGCCGGGCACGTTTTCGACCAGATCGGCAAAAACCTGCCCCAGTCCGGTGGGCGCAATTGCGTTGGCGCGGATGCCAAAGCGGCCCCATTCCACGGCGGCGCTGCGGGTCAGCCCCATGATGCCCATCTTGTTGATGTTGTAATCGCCGTGGAGCCAGGCGCCGGTCTGCGCGTCGATGCTGTGGAAATTGATGATCGATCCGCCACCGCGTTTTTTCATGTGCGGCAGCGCGGCTTTCATGCCCCACCAGCAACCCCACACGCCGATTTCCAGCGTGCGTTTCAGCATTTCGTCCGTCTTGTGCTCAAGCAGAACGTTATCAGAAAGCAGCGATGCGTTGTTGACCAGAATATCAAGTCCGCCAAATTCATCGACGGCACGCTCGATCATTCCCAGAACTTCTTCCTTGACGCCCATATCGGCAGACATGCCGACAGCCGCGGTGCCAAATTCATCGCGGATTTCGGCGGCAACTTTTTCGGTCGCCGCGCCATCGCGTCCGGTGATCAGCAGCGATGCGCCTTCGCGCGCCATGCGGCGCGAAATGCCATAGCCCAGCCCTTTGGCTCCGCCTGTAACAATAGCAATTTTACCTTCGAGCAGACCGCTCATGCCGGTTCCCCCACCAGTTTATCCATTTCCATCCGCTCTTCGCATTTATCCCGTGTCAGCACATAGCCGCGCACGATGCCATCCTGATCGACGAAAACGTGTTTACTGCCTGCCGCATCATCTGCAACCACTTGCCATTCGCCTGGCAGATCACGCTTCGGGGGCAGAAGGTTTATCGGATGCAGCGTGGTTTTCACCTGCACCGATAACGGAGGAAAGCGAATTTCGGTTGCCGTGCCCAGCGCGGAAGGCGCGATGCCGCGCGCGGCGGCCATGATCGGCGTGACATAGGCGGCAAGCCCATGCTGATATTCCGCACAATCGCCGATCGCATAAATATCGGGATCGCTGGTCTGGCCACATTCGTTGACCTTGATGCCCATGCCGATGTCCAGCCCGGCGTCCTTCGCCAGCGCGACATTGGGGCGCAGGCCAACCGCTGAAAGCACGATATCGGCCTCGATCACCGTTCCATCGTCCAGTGTCGCCACATAGCCGGGCGCGGGTTGCAGATAGTCTATCGTTTCGACTTTCCGGCCAAGGTGCCATTCCACCCCTTCGGCACTCAGCGCATCACGCACATTCTCTCCCACGGCGGGGGGAACGAGCTGCGCCAGCGGCAGCGGCAGCATATCGACGACAATCGGCTTATATCCGTTTGTCACCAGATCGTTGGCAAATTCGGTGCCGACAAGGCCGGAGCCCAAGATCAGCACGCGCGCGCCATCGGGCAGTTCGGTGCGGAAACGATCATAATGATCGAGCTGGTTGACCGCGATGGCCCGGTGTGCCGCCTCTCCGCCGATCTGCGGACGAAACGGCAGCGCGCCCGTCGCCAGCACCAGCGAATCATAACGGATCGGACCGCCGGTGGTCAGCAGCGCTTTTCCGGCGCGGTCAATCGCCTCTGCCTCGCGCCCGATACGGGCATCGAGCTTGAGGTTGGCAACCATCTTTTCAGCCGGCGTCGTCACCAGTGTTTTGGCGGTTTTTCCTTTGGCCAGCGCGGTCGAAAGCGCGGGTTTGGAATAGAAATGGCCATCCTCAAGCGTCACCAGCACCAGCCGTGCTTCGGGGGAGAGCTTGCGCAGCTCCCGCAAAACGCCAAAGCCAGCCAGCCCGCTGCCGACGACAACGATCGAAGGTGCAGTCTCTTGCGTCATTGCGGTCAGAGGAAGACCGCAAAGTTGGACATGCCAAGCACTGACTGATCGACGATGATTTCGCGCCGGGACAGCTTGTATGCACCATCCACTTCGCGCCACACATCGCGGCGTTCCGCCGTTGCGCTTTCGTTGTCCGGGCTGTCGCCGCGGCTGCGTTCAAGAAACAGGTAGCTCACCACTTCGTATTCGCCTGCCGCATCGCATTCGCCAATACGTACGTTGGTGACAAAACGGCGGCAGCGCGAAGGGGGATCTTCCGCCCATGCGCTTTTTTCCAGCCGGCCCGTGCGCATCTGGATCGAACCGTAATCCTCATCGAAGTGAAACATCGTGCGCATCACATCGCGATCGCGGTTCGGGCCGGTGCGGGTGAGGCGGATCGGTGCCTGATAGACAAGGTCTTCGGTCAGCATCGCCACCCAGTCATCAAACCGGCGCTCATCCAGAGCGGCGGCTTCATCGTATAGCGTTTCCAGCAGGCGATTGTATATTTCCGAACCCAGCGGCACGCGCTTGGCTGAAACGAGCCCGCGAATGATCGTGGTGGAATCAGGCGCAGCGGTCGATTTTGTTTCCCAGGTCATTATTATAATCCTCCCGCGCGTCTCAAACTTCGTCCATCAGGTCGTAATAGGCCATCCACCAGTTCCACTGCGTGTCATCCTTGGTGAAGCCGGGATAGAGCAGGCCATCGCCTTTCCATCCTTCGGGCCGTTCATGGCCATGCAGTGCCTGATATTTGAGCGTAACGTCCTTGCTGACGCCGCCGCGCGCATTTTTCATGATCACAGGCCAGACATCGGCATCGTCCTGCTCGATCATGCCCGATGTGCCGGTGTTCCAGACTGCGTTTTGCAGCATGTCGCGCTTCATCTGCTCGGGGGCGTCTTTCTCGGCGAAAATGAAGTTGACGAACTCCACCTTGTCCGGACCCTTGGGCACATACGTGTGCAGCGACAAAGCGCCCGAAGCGCCGCCATCGGTGCGCGGGGCAAAGATAAACGCGATCAGGATGTTGGGGAACATGCCACCCACCTGCGGCGGAATGGTCGCCAGCTGCTCAACCTGATCTTCGGACAGGTTATTGAACAGTTCGGGGATCATTTCCTTGGTGATGCCCGGCGGGGTCAGCAGTTCAAGCCGTTCGCGCGTCGATTTGCCTTCAAATGGCACATCGGCAAACATCTTGAAGGTTTTTTCCGCTTCGAGGCAGCGCAGCGAATGGCCCTGTTCGCACGAAACATCGACCCCATACATGCCCGGCGCCTGATCGTAGATCGATTCCGCGGTTCCGCCCATCACGCCGCCTTCCATCAGCGAGCGATGCAGCGTCAGCGTGTGAAAACCGTCAGAGCCTGATTGCTCACCCGGAACCTTCCAGTTGCAGGGCAGCACAAACCGCTGTGGCGGGCCAAGCAGTTCAAGGCCATTGTCGGTCCGGCAGAACAGCTGGTCCAGATAATATTTGATGTCGCCCAGATACTCATCGAACGATGGGCCATCGACATTCCAGGTGGCGAAAATCATACCGCCGTAAAGGGCGACTTTTGCCTTTTTCAGACCCAGCGTGGCTTTATCGACATCGTTGCCGTGCATCTTTTCACGCTCAACCGGCGCACCGATGAAATCGCCGTTCGGCTTGAATGCCCAGCCATGATAGACACACTGGTGAATAGGCTTGTTGCCCGCTTCGCCAAGGCAAACGCGCATGCCGCGGTGGGGGCAGACATTCAGCGAAACGTTGACGTTGCCTTCGCGATCGCGCGCAACAATGACATTGTCTTCGGCCATATCGCGGACGATGAAATCACCCGAATTCGGAATTTCGCTTTCATGCCCCAGCAGCAGCCATGTTTTGGCGAAAATCTTGTCCATCTCAAGATGGTAGAGTTCCTCATCGGTCATCACCCGAAGCGAAACTTCATTCGATTCGCGCTTGATCAGATCGTCAAGCGATGTCCCGTCGCGCAAGGTAAGCTTTGATTTTTGGAGCATGACAGCCTCTTCTCCGATATATTTTTTACGATTGATTCTCGTTATACATATTGAATGATATATGTTCAACATGTAAGTGCACAATTATTGAATCGAAGAAGGAGAATCTGATGTCGGGTGAGGGTAAGCTGAAGGTTGAAATCAACAAACCGGCGTGCTGCGGCTATGGCGTTTGCGCGGAAATCTGCCCTGAAGTGTACAAGCTGGATGAGAACGGGATCGTCTATGTTGACGATGAAATCGTGCCCGAAGGGTTCGAAGCCGCCGCCCGCGAAGGCGCGGATGCGTGTCCGCAGGCGGCCTTGAAGGTTGTCCCGGCCTGATCGGTGTTTCGGCGCACCCCTCGCAACCGGATGAGGTGCGCCGGGTCGATCAGTAAGCCTGTTCTATGATCGTCTTGAAGCGCCGGGCCACATTGCGCCAGGCGCTGTCAAATTCGGGAGTCCAGCGGTTCCCGGCGAGATCGGCGAATGTGTCGATCAGCAGGTCAAGCGATTCGCCGTAAAGCGGCAAGGCAATATCGCCATAACAGCGGTGCGCCATAACCAGGCTTTGCGTGGAATTCTCCACCCACCGTTCTTCCGCGCCAAGCGCCATCAGCAATTCGATCATTTCGTTGACCATCGTTCCGCAGGTAACGGTCGGGTGATAGAATGACGCCTGCTGTTCGGGGTGCCTTTCAAACAGGCGCCTGAAGAAATGCGGGGTGATATCCTCGTCCGCTTCGGCAACCGCCATCAGCGCCTGTTCAAGAATGTCTGCGGTGTCGGCTGCGGTCTGCGCCATGTTCTGTCCTTTCGCGTTCGCGCTGCACGTTATTCACGCGCGCGGGCGACTTGCGATTGACGCAGATCAATCGCGCCTGACGGTTGAAACTGGCTGGCCAGACCTACCCGCTGAAAGGTTCGCTTTTCGCGCCGCCGGTTTAAAGCGCAGGCCACCAGACGGAGGGACTCGATGCGCAGCGAACTTGAACCGCTTTTCACCCCATTTACATGCGGCTCGCTGAGCGTCGCAAATCGGTTCGTCATGTCGCCGATGACCCGCAATTTCAGCCCCGGTGGCATTCCCGGCGAGGATGTCGCGGCGTATTATGCGCGGCGCGCACATATGGGCCTGATCATCACCGAAGGCGTTGGCCCCGATCATCCCGCAGCCGTTGGCGATGGCACAACGGGCGGTGTTGCCATACCCGTGATGCATGGCGAAGCCGCGCTGGCCGGGTGGAAAAAAGTGGTTGATGCGGTGCACGCCGCGGGTGGCAAGATTGCGCCCCAGCTGTGGCATATGGGGCCGATCCGTATTGCCGGAACCGGCCCGTCGCCCGATGCGCCTTCGCTGCGTCCGTCCGGCATCTGGGGGCCGACCGAAAAAGCGATGGTCCCGCCCGATTACCTTGCAAAAGTTAGCGCGCCGACTGAGCCGATGACCGACGCGGACATTCTGGATGTGATCGCCGCATTCGGGCGTAGTGCGGCCCATGCCCATGCGCTGGGTTTTGATGCGATCGCGCTGCATGGCGCGCATGGCTATCTGCTGGACAGCTTCTTGTGGGAAGGTACCAACCGGCGCGAAGACGATTGGGGCGGCAGCATTCTTAAACGCACGCGGCTTGCCAGCGAGGTTGTCCGCGCGGTGCGTGCGGAAATCCCGGCGGACAAGCCGGTGATTTACCGCATTTCGCAGTGGAAGTTGCAGGATTACAGCGCGAAACTTGGGCAGACGCCGGAAGAGCTGGAAATCGTTGTTGGTGCGCTGGTCGATGCCGGAGTCGATATATTCGACGTTTCCACACGCCACTTCGATGCGCCCGCCTTTGATGGTTCGGACATGGGCCTTTCAGGCTGGATCCGCAAACTTTCCGGCAAGCCGACGATGACCGTGGGCGGTATCGGTTTTGACAAGGATCTGGCCGATTCCTTCACCCAGAAAACCGAAGCGGTCGATAACCTCGAAGAAGTCGCGCGCCGCTTCGATGCTGGCGAATTTGATTTTGCCGCCATCGGACGGGCCGTGCTGATGGATGCGGACTGGATCGGAAAAGTCCGCAACGGCGAACCTTTCCATCCCTTCGATATGACCGCCTATGGCAGGCTGGACTGATCAGAACCCTTCGGAGGTTGAATAAATGTGCATGCGCGCGGCGTTTGCATTGCCTTCCTGTTCGCACATGAACTGAATTGCGCGGGCGATATCATCCGGCTGCATCGGTGGCGTAAATTCGTCCCAGCCCGGTTCGCCTCGGGATTTCATGTCGTCGAAAATCTCGGTGCCGGTGGTGCCCGGCGCGATAATGCCAACGCGCACGCCGCTGCCGGCCAGTTCAATCCGTAAAACATCGGTGAAACGCTCAAGTGCCGCTTTCAGGCCACCGTAAACGCCGCTGGTTGCAGCGGTAAGGCCCGCGCCGATGCTGGACAGGTTGATTATCTGGCCACTGTCATTTGCTTTCATGTGGCGCGCAAACAGGATGCTTGAACGCACGACGGCGGAATAATTGAGCGCGATCATCGGCTCAAGTTCTGCGAGATCGAAATCGGCGAAATGGCTGGTGCGCAAGATGCCGGCGTTGTTGATCAGAATGTCGACCTTGCCCAATTGCTCGGTTGCGGCATCGAGCAGCGCCTGCGGAGCTTCGGTTTCAGACAGATCAAGCGCCAGAACCTGTGTGCCACCACCGATTTCGGCGGCCAGAGCTTTCAGCCGATCTTCGCGCCGTGCAACCAGCATCACGGTTGCGCCTGCGCCAGCAAGCCGCCTTGCTGTTGCTTCGCCGATTCCCGCCGATGCGCCGGTGACAATTGCTGTTTTTCCCGAAAGGCTCATGATTACTCCCGTTACTCTATCAAAACTGCTTCAAATTTGCGCTGCGCGATCTGCCAGCCTTTGCCGGTGCGCAGCAACCGATCTTCGTAAATTCCGATCCCGCGATGAATGGGGCCGCCTTCATTCTGAGGGCAAAGCAAAGCATCGACATAACTGCGCGCATGGACCGCTTCGCCCGCAGTGCGGATGACGATGTTGGTGATCCGATGCATGGTTGCACCAAGCCCGGCATGTGCCTCTTTCATGAAAGCGGTGATCTCGGCGGCGCCGTGCCATGTTCCGAAATCTCCGTATTCGCAGAGGCAATCGTTGGTGAAACAGTTTCGAAACAACGACCAGTCGCGCTGATCGATGCCTGTTGCATAAGCGATCAAAACGGCGTGGATCGCGCGCTCGTCCTGCGCGCTCAGCCCGGTTCCGGGGTGGCTGATCTGGTTCATGGCATTTTCTCTCCGCCACCCAGACTACCGGTTTTGCAATGTGGCTGGCCCTTCTTCGGGTAGGGGCGGGCGAAGTCGGCGCGTTGCATCGCACACGCAAGAAGGAGATGACGATGCTTGTATCGAGCTTGTGCATGACCGGCTATGACGGGCCCGCGCCGGGTATCGAAATCTGGCCGGCGGACCCGGTATTTTGCGATCGCGATACGGCAAAGGCTTCGTTCGATCACAGCATCGCCATGGCGAAAAAGGCTGATGCGCTGGGGTTTGACTGGGTCAGCCTGTCTGAACACCACTATGCCCCTTATATCATGACGCCCAATCCCGCGGTGATGGCGGGCGCGCTCAGCCAGGTGACCAGCCGCGCGAAAATTGCGTTGCTCGGGCCACTGGTGCCGCTCACCAATCCGGTGCGTCTGGCCGAAGAGCTGGCGATGATCGATGTCATGTCGGGCGGCAGGCTGGTTGTGCTGTTCCTGCGCGGCACGCCCAATGAACATCGCACTTATGGCACCGATGCCGATGCAACGCGCGCGATGACACAAGAAGGGATCGATCTGATCCGCAAGGCGTGGACCCAGGATCGCAGTTTCGCGTGGTCTGGCGATCAGTATGATTTCGAAACCGTGTCCGTGTGGCCCAAATCGCTGCAAACCCCGCATCCGCCGATCTATGGCTCGGGCAACAGCGAGGAATCAGTGCGGTTTGCAGCTGAGCGCAAGATGGGCATCGCGTTTTCGTTTGCGCCGGTCGATACGGTGCGTGACTGGGTGGCGCTGTTCCATCGCGAAGCGGAAAAACAGGGCTGGCAGCCCGGCCCGGAACACGTCATCTATCGCGGTATTGCCTATGCAGCCGACAGCGACGCGCGTGCGCAAGAAGATATGGGCGCCTATTTCGGCAAACGCGCGGCAGAGCAGGCGCAGATCAAGCAGGATACGATGGGTGGGCCGCCGGTGGTGCCGATGATCACCGAGCCGTATTTCGTTGGTGGCCCAGAAACGCTTAAAGGCCGGTTTGAGACCTTGCGCGATTGCGGCGTGGGCGTGGTCGATCTGGCGTGGGGCGTTGGCGATCCACATCAGCGCGAAGCCGCGATGGATTGCTTCGCGGCGCAGGTTTTGCCTGCTGTCCACGCGCTGTAACCCGATCGGGCCGATCCTGTTGATCCTGAAGAGTTTTGAAGTGCGCCTCAGGCGACGCGGGCATCCCAGTAATTGAGGCGCGGCGGTTCGGTGATGGTTTCGGCCAGCGCATCCATGAACCCGGTTTCAGTGCGAAACGCGATATAGGCTTCGTAAGCGGCGCGTGTTTCCCATTCTTCGACAAGGATCACCCGGTTCGGATCGTCCGCATGGCGGTGAACGGCAATATCGACGAAACCGGGAAACTTGCGCGTTTCCTTGAGCACTTCGGGGATCTGCGTGCAGAAATCTTCCACCGCTTCGGGTTTCAGCGCCAGTTCCAGTGTTACGGTTACGGTATTGCCCATCATCTCATCTCCTCAAGCGTTGGCGTTTATCATTTGCCGATCGGGTAAAAAACCGATTTCTCGTGTTGATATTCGCGAATCCAATGCGGCCCATATTCGCGCCCGATGCCAGAGCGTTTGTAGCCGCCGATCGGTGCATCGCTCATCATGCCGGTGCCGCCATTAAGCGCCACACTGCCCGCGCGAATCTGCAACGCCATTTCATAGCCTTTGGCAGCGTCTGCGGTTTCCACCGCGCCGTTCAGGCCATAGCGCGAATCGTTGGCAATCCGGATCGCCTCTTCGTCGGTGTCAAAGCCGATGATGCACCCGACGGGGCCGAAAATTTCGTCCTGGGCGATCTGCATATCGTTGGTAACATCGTCGAAGAACGTCAGTTCGGTGAAGTATCCCTTGTCCAGCCCGTCTGGCCGTTTCCCGCCGCACAGCAACGTGGCGCCGGCATCGTGGCCCAGCTTTATATAGTGTTCGACCTTGGCGCGCTGGCTTTCACGGATCAGCGGCCCCATCGCAACCGAAGGGTCTGCCGGATCGCCGATTTTGAGCTGCCCGGCAATCGCGGCAACGGTTGCGGCAAATGCCGGGCGCAAGCTGTTATGGACAAGGTGGCGCGTAGGGATTGCGCAGCCCTGACCGGCGTTGACCGAAAGCATCATCGCCGCCATGCCCGCCGCACGCTGCACATCGGCATCTTCGCGCACGATCATCGCCGATTTTCCGCCCAGTTCGAGATGGACTTTCTTCAGCGTGGGTGCGGCCTGCGCCATTATTGACGCGCCGACAGTTTCCGATCCAGTGAAAGTGATCATGTCCACGCGTTCATCCGTGCACAGCAACTGGCCTTCTTCGATGCCGCCGGTAACGATGTTGAGAACGCCTTTGGGCAGGCCGATTTCCTCGGCAATTTCGCCAAACAGCAGCGCCGAAAACGGCGTGAACGGCGAAGGTTTGAGCACCATCGTGCAGCCGGCCAGCAGGGCAGGGCCGATTTTGGCAAGGTTCAGCAGAAACGGGAAATTATAGCCGGTGATCGCGCTGACGACGCCAAACGGTTCGCGCACCACGGTGGTCCCTCCGATGGCTTGCGGCCCGTCCGGCGCGAAGGCATTTGGCGTTATCGTGATCGGCAGCCGCTCCGGCTCATCCCGCCGGGCATGGCCAATTGCCGCTTCCAGAAGGCGGATCGGATTATCAACCTGCATGCCGTGTGTGATCGGCTGCGCGCAGCCGACTTCGGCAATGATCAGTTCTGCAATCTGGCTTTGCCGCGCTCTCAGCGCGCGGGCCATATCGGCCATCACGTCGGCGCGTTCGTTCATGCTCATGCGTGGCCACGGGCCATTGTCGAAGGCTTCGCGCGCGGCGGCAATTGCGGTGTCCACCTGATCGACATTGGCGACAGGCGCGTGTGCAAATGTGGCTTCGGTGGCCGGATTGATCACCGGATCGCTTCCGCCGCCCGGCGCATGCCACGCGCCATCAATATAGATCCGGTCAAGATGCGTAAAAGCGATCGTCATGAAATTCAGTCCTTACCCTGGATCATGTCAGCCGCGTTCATGGCCATGGCCATCGCGGGCGCGTTGGTGTTCGCTGAAACAAGCGACGGCATGATAGAGGTATCGCACACGCGCAAACCTTCAACGCCGCGCACACGCAATTGCGGATCGAGCACATCGTGCGCGCTTGCACCCATCGCTGCGGTTCCGGCGATGTGAAACGCGGTGCCGCTCAGCTTTACCAGATTCGCGAGAATTTCCTCGTCCGAACGGACACCGGCCGCGAACCCGGTTTCCTCGACAATCCATGGGGCCAGCGCGGGCTGTTGTCCGAACCGGCGGATCCATTTGAACAGGGCAAGGGTTCTTTGCCGGTCCACTTCCTCTGCGAAATGGTTCGCGTTGATAATCGGCGGCGCTGCAGGATCGGGCGCGGCGATGTGTGTGGAGCCGCGACTTTGCGGGCGGGTAAAATAACCGATCAGACGCATGCCGGGGAACTTGTCCAGTGTCAGATTGCCTGCTTCGTCCTGCTGCATGGTGACCATCATAGAGCCGACCTGCGCGTCCGGCCGGTCAAGCGTCGGCTCGGTCTTGATGTATCCGCCCACTTCATGCGCGGCGCCGCTCATCGCGCCTTTGCGGAACAGCAGATAACGCAGGATCGATCCAAGGAGGCCCAGCCCCTGTAATTTCTGGTTTGCGCTGTGCGCGCAAACGCGCCAGTCAACCGACAGATGGCGATGTTCGCGCAGGTTTTCTCCCACCAGAGGGCTGTGTGCCAGCGTGTCGATCCCCAGCGCCTGCAAGCGCGCACAGTCGCCAATGCCGGAGAGTTCCAGCAGTTTGGGGCTTTCCACCGCGCCCGCGCTGAGAATCACTTCGCCCCGGCAGGCGATTGTCTCACCCTCTACAAGGACGCCCGAAACACGTTTGCCCTTAAATTGAACCCGATCGACGCGTTTGCCGGTCAGGATCGTCAGGTTCGGGCGATTGCGGACCGGATCGACAAAGGCGCGCGCGGCGGAAAAGCGTTCGCCTTTCCATGTCGTCGTCACCTGATGGCCCATGCCCTGATCGGCGACCACGTCGATGGCGTTCACGTCGGGGACGGTTGGCACACCCATTTCTCTTGCCGCATCGAGCATCGCATCGGGCAACGGGCCGTCGGGTTCGGGGCGCGAGATTTTCAGCGGGCCGCCGGTGCCGCGCCATTGGGCCGGGCCAAGCACATGATCTTCCAGCGCCACGAAGTGCTGTCCGATCCTGTCCCAGCCCCATCCGGCGCAGCCCGCCTGTTCCCAATCGTCATAGTCCTGCGGCGCACCGCGCATATAGACCATCCCGTTGACCGAGCTGGAGCCGCCAACGGTTTTCCCTTTGAGCCAGACTTCTGCCGGCTGGTTGCCCGCAGGCGTGACCTGATATGCAAAAACATGAGGATTGGTCGGGTGCAACAGTTTGCCCACGCCGCGCGGCATGCGGATCAGCGGGCTTTTATCGTCCGGCCCGCATTCGATCAGCAGCACGCGATGTGCGGGATTTTCCGAAAGCCGGTTTGCCAGCACACAGCCCGACGATCCCGCGCCGACAACAATATAATCGAAAGGCCCGTTCATGCTCAGCAAGTCAGCCAGCCGCCGTCTATCACCAGTGTCTGGCCGGTCATATAGGATGATATATCGCCAACCAGGAACAGGACTGCGCCGGCGATATCTTCTGGCGTTCCGGTGCGCCCGACGGGCGGCGCGAATTGCGCGATCTGCTCTGCCGGAAAGTCTGGCCCGGATGCGCTCATCTGGCCTTCGGTGGTGGTGTTTCCGGGGCATACCGCGTTGACCCGGATGCCATCTTTCACCACTTCCAACGCGGCGGCGCGCGTTAGCCCGGCAACCCCTGCCTTGGAGGTGGAATAGGCATAAAGGCTGGGCGCGCTGGCATGGAACGCGCTGTTCGATGCAATATTCACGATGCGCCCGTCTATATTGTGCGCGCGCATAATCCGCACGGCCTCGCGCGTCAGCAGGGCAGGACCGCGCAAGTTGATCGCCATCAGCCGATCCCAGTATTCGCTGGTGGTATCCTCGATGAAATTGCGATCCTGCGTTCCAGCATTGTTGATCAGAATATCAAGCCGGCCATGCTCGCGCTCTATCGCTTCGGTCACAGCGATGATCGACGCTTCGTCCGCCACATCAAGCAGCATGGACTGCGCCGAAAGCCCGCTTTCGCAAATGGATACGGCTACGTCTTGCGCCTTTTGCGCCTGCACATCGGCGATAACGACATGTGCTCCGGCATCGGCCAGCAGGCGGCTGATCGCCGCGCCCATGCCTTGCGCGCCGCCTGTGACCAGCGCAACGCGGCGATCAAGCGCATAAAGTTTCATGTGATTGTCGAGTGACATCAGGATTCTCCCGGTTTCCTGCCTGTTACCTGTGCCAGATCGGCGATTGTCAGACCTACCGGCTGACAGGAATTTTATGCTGACACAGGCCTATACTTCGCCCCGACATAATCAGAATAACAAGGATGCACCGATATGGCTGTTCCAACGGCGATGCAGATGATTGAGGAAGCGGGCCTTGATGGCGATATCGCGCAAGGCACTTCGCCGGGCCTCACCGCCGCGCTGGCCGCGCTGGAAAAAGAGACCGGGCTGTCTGAAGTCGGGCTTGAACGCGCACTGGCGCAGTTTCGCGATAACCTGTCCCGGCTTTCAGCCATCTTGGCAGATCGGGCAGCCAATCCCGCCATTGCCGATGTGGTGATTGACCGGCCGGTGTTTATTCTGGGGCTGCCGCGTTGTGGCACGTCGATCCTGCACGCGCTGATCGGCGCCGATCCGCAAATTCGCACGCCGCTGCAATGGGAAGTGGCTGCGCCTTCGCCGCCGCCCGAAGCCGCCACATTCGATACAGACCCGCGCGCCGACGGCTTTGATGCCTATGTCGCGGAAAATTTCACCGGCGCGTGGGCCGATGTGTTGAAAGCGCACCCGATCGGCGCACGGATTCCGCAGGAATGCGGGATGATGCTGGAAACCCCGTTTCAGGGCATCAACCCGACGATGCTGTTCCGCCTGCCCGATTATTATGCGTGGTACCGGCAGGCCGATACCCGGTTTGGCTATGGCGTGCACAAGATGTGGCTGCAGCATCTGGCGTGGAAAAATCCACGCAGTCGCTGGGTTCTCAAAGTGCAGGAACACGCGCACCATCTGCCCGAACTGCTGGCGACATATCCCGATGCGGTGCTGGTTCAGCCCCACCGCGATCCGGTGACGGTTATGGCGTCAATCTCGCGCCTGATCGAAGTGATACGCTGCGTTGCCTTCGAGAATATTGACCGCGCCGAACTGGGGCGTGAACTGCTGCATCTGTGGCACGATGGACAGCGTGCGGCGCTGGCGTGGCGCAATGCCAATCCGCAGACAAAGGTGCTTGATCTGCGGTTCAAAGATCTCATCGCCGATCCGGTTGCCGTTGTCGGGCAGGTTTATGATCACGCCGATATTGCGTCCACCGAAACATCGCGCGAGGCGGTGGGCCGGTGGTGGCGCGAGCATCCTTCCGACAAGCATGGGCAGCATCGCTATGAACTGGCGGACTATGGCCTCACCCGCGAAATGGTTGAGGATGTCTATGCCGATTACATAGAAGCTTATGGAGAGTATCTGTGAGCCACCGCGATGATCTGCTGGCCGGGCTGGGCGGTGCGTGGGATTTGCTGCAAATGCTGCCCGACGCGGACGATCCGCAAGCCGTGGCAGAAGCGGAGCGGTTGTTTTTCATGTCGCTGGCGTCGGGTTGGTATACCGCGTTTGCCGATCGCGACCGGCCCGATTTCGTGCCTGCGGTCAACACCCATTGCAATCTGGTGGGGACCAACCCCGATTTCATTTACGCAACGGCATCGGTCGACGGAGCGGGGCAATATTTGCTGAGCGGAGAGCGCGGCGAGGGATTGTTCCTGCTGATGGATATTACGGCTGGCGGGCTGGGCGTGATGGACCCGCTTGGTCCGTCGCTTGGCATGGTTGATTTCGATACGCTCACGCTTGATGAGGACGGGCGTTTTTCACTGTTGATGAGCGCGGATCGCCCGGCTGACTGGAAGGGAGACTGGCACCGGCTCGATCCCACGGCGCTGTCTCTTTCGGTGCGTCAGGCCAGCTATGACTGGGGCACGGACCGCGAAGCGCGCATTGCAATAGAACGTCTGGACACCGCCCATCGCGGCCATCGCTGGAGCGAGCCGGAAATTGCCGAGCGGCTGGCGGCGCTGGCGGCTTATCCAAAGCGCCTTGCAGGCATGTCGCTGGGCTTCATTGCCAGCCAGCGCAAGAAGGGACTGAGGAACAGCTTTGAACACGATGACTGGGCCGGGCGCGGCGGCGTTGAAGGGCAGCATTATTATCAGGGGTTGTTCCGGCTGGAACCGGGCAAAGTGTTGCTGCTTGAAACCGATCTGCCCGATCAGTTCCGATACTGGAACGTTCAGCTCAACGATATGATGTGGAACACGATTGACTGGATGAACCACCAGTCCAGCCTTAACGGCGGGCAGGCGCGGATTGATGGCGATGGCCGGTTTCGCGCGGTGATCGCGCTGGAGGATCCCGGCGTTCCCAACTGGCTTGATCCGGGCGGGATCAGTGAGGGATCGATCATGGTGCGCTGGACAGGGGCAAGCAGCGGCCCGGAACCCAAACTGACACTGCTTGGCCAGGGCGAACTGCGCGATCATCTGCCCGATGAAACGCCCGAAATCTCTGCGGCCGAGCGCGAGATTGCCTTGCGCGCGCGTCGCCGTGCGGTGCAGATGCGTCGTCGTTGGTAAAATTCGGGCGTTGGTAAACTCTGGCGCTGGTAAACGCAGCCCTTCGATAACGGCTTATGCGGTGCCGAGCTTTTCGGTGCCGCCGGTCATCACATCGTCACCCATCCGCGCGCGGGCGCGTTCTTCGGCGGCAAGGCCCTGGGACGTGGGATGCTGGACATCGTCTTTGGTGAATTTTTCGGTCAGCCGGTCCCAATGCGTCACCAGCAGCGAAGTCTGATCGATCAGCGGTGATGCTGACAGCTCCGGCGCGTCTTTCCAGCCTTTCCAGGCATCGGCGGAATTGACCTTGTAAATGCCGACATAGCGATATTGCGGCTGTGTCGGGATCATCTGGCCGAATGTGCGAAACATCAGGAACCCGGCTGTTTGCACACCCGGCCTGCGGGCGGCGGCGGGCAGGTATTCATCGCCATACCATGCGCGCAGGTCTGTATCCTTGCCGTCTGCCGCGTTGAACTGTTCGAAGATCACGCCGCCGGAATGCGCGGTGTCAGGATCGGTGTTGCGAAATGCCAGCGGATAATAGTGATAATCTTCCAGAGTGCTGTCATCGATGGCGGTGGTGACCATCATGCGCGGGGTCAGCGCGTTTTCCCAGTGCTCGCGCGAAAAGCGTTCGGGATCGAACACGTCATAGAAGGCCAGGCACTGCCAGTCATACTGTGCGGGCAGGGCGATCGGCTGATCGGCGCTGAGGGCAAACCGCTGTGCCGTAACCGAACCGCGAAAGCGCAAGGCATCGCGGAAATGGATGTTGGTGTACCAGTCGTCAAAATCGTCTTCGCGGCCCGGATGAGCCTTGGTCTGGACGACAAGAACAGCCTCGATCATTGCGCTTCGCCCCGGTTGAACGTGGCCGGGCCGCCAAAGATGGCGCGATAATCGATCGGCTGCTTGCCGTCGGTATCGGTAATGCCATAGCGCTGGCCCAGTTCCGCGCCGATCAGCGCCTGACCGGAAAGCTCCGCCAGTTTGGGATCGGTTGCCAGTGCGTGAAGCACCAGCCCTGTAAACTCAGGCGTTTCAAAGAACGGCAGCTTCTCTTTCAGATCGGGCGGGATCATTTCGGGCGGCATTGCGCGCAGGGCATCGGTAAGAATGAAACCGGGCCAGAACGAGACGGACGAAACTCCGTGCGGCGCAAGATCGACGTGCATGTCGAATGCCATCTTGTCCGTCCCCGCCTTGGCCGCGCCATAGGCAGCGCCATGGAAATAGCCCACCGCGCCATAGAACGAGATCGAGGCGATCAGCCCGCGGCCTGCTTCCACCATCATCGGCGCGGCATAATAAGACGCGACATAGGCTGATCGCAGACCGACGGTTATCATATCGGCCAGATCGAGCGATTTCTCCCAGAAACCGCCGGGCGCGATCAGTTCCATCCCGTTTACATGCGCAGCGTTGTTGATCAGCAGATCGAGCTGACCGGTTTCGCGCTGCAATGTTTCAAACGCGGCTTTGACCGCATCGTCATCGCCGTGATCGCACAAGATCGGCAGCGCCTTACCGCCCGCCGCTTCCACTTCGCTGGCAACATCGTCCAGCGCGGCCTTGTCGCGCCCGGTGAACGCAACCGTTGCGCCCTTGCTGGCCAGACCGCGCGCGGTGCCACGTCCAAGCCCGCGCGTAGCGCCGGTTACCATTGCAACAAAGCTCATCTTCTTGGCTCCCGTTTCTCAGTTTTTCGGCTTATCAGTTTTTCGGCAGGGCATAGGCGATCAGCTTGTCGCTGTAGCCAGAAAGAATGCCGCCGTGCCCGCCTGCCGCGATCACCACGAACTGGCGGCCTGATTTTTCCGACCAGTATGTCATCGGCGTGGCGTTGCCGCCTGCCGGAAGCCGGCCATGCCACAGTTCCTTGCCTGTTTTCAGATCATAGGCGCGGATCATGTGTTCCTGCGTCGCGCCGATGAAGGCAAGGCCCGATCCGGTGACAACGCCGCCGCCGATATTGGGCACGCCCATCGGGATCGGCAGGCCGATGCCCATCATCAGCGGCCCGCTGTCACGCGCGGTTCCGAACGGTTTTTGCCACAGCAGTTTGCCGGTGTTGAGGTTTACCGCGCTGATAAGGCCATAAGGCGGCTGGGTACACGGCGCGACCAATGGCGAAAGGAACGGCTTGACCGAAACGGCATAGTCCGTTCCCGCTTGCGCCACTGGCCCGGCGACATTCTCATAGCTGGGCGTGGCAACGGGTTTCAGCCCCATTTCGTCTGCCTGCTTGCGCGGGATCAGCTGGTTATAATTCAGGACGTGCGAGGAATTGACGAGCGCAATGCCGCTGCCCGGATCGACCGCGATGCTGCCCCAGTTATTGCCACCAAGAGAGCCGGGCCAGATAACCGAAGGGCGATCCACGCCGATGGGGGTCATCGACCCGTCAAAACGCGCTTGCCTGAATTTCAGGCGACACCATGCCTGATCGAGCATGGCAAAGCCCCACATCGTCTTTTCGCTGGGGGGCGGCCCGGCAAAACTGGGCAGGCCAACCGAAAACGGCTGGGTTGGCGATGATAGCGGGCCTTCCACTTCGCTGGTCTGAACCTTGCGTTCCACCACTTCGGCAATGGGTTTGCCGGTGCGCCGGTCCAGCATGAACAGCTCACCGCGCTTCGTCGGCTGGATCAGGGCAGGGCGGCCATCGGCGAGATCGAGCAGGACGGGCTGCGATCCTACGTCATAGTCCCACACATCGTGGTGCGTTGTCTGAAAATGCCAGCGCGGGCGCCCCGTTTGCGCATCGAGCGCGACCACGCCGCTGGAGTATTTCTCCATCTCTGGCGTGCGGTGCGTGCCGGTGTAATCGGGCGTGGCATTGCCCATCGGCGCATAGACAAGGCCCAGTTCCGGGTCGGCGCTCATCACGCTCCAGCTGTTGGGCGTTCCGGGGGTATAAGTCTCGCCCGGCTCTGGTTCTCCGGTTCGGTCCGGTTTGCCCATGTCCCAGGCCCATGCCAGTTCGCCCGTCACCGCATCGAACGCGCGGATTACGCCTGACGGTTCGCCGACCATCTGGCCATCGGTCACCCATCCGCCGATCACAAGCTTTCCGGCAATCACCGCAGGGGGCGAGGATACATGGTAATACCCTGTGGGCGCTTCGCTCATGCCTTTGAGCAGATCGACCGTGCCGTTAACGCCAAAGCCCTCGCACAGCTTGCCGCTATCCGCGTCCAGCGCGATCAGGCGGCTGTCGATCGTTGCGGTGTAGATGCGGCGTGCGCACGGCGTTTCGCTGTTTGCCGGTTCTGCATCTTTGGGCAGGCTGTAATAGCTGACGCCCCGGCAGGTCTGTCCGAATATGCCGGTGGTGTCGGCATTGGCGGCATAGCGCCACGCCTGCTCGCCGGTTTCGGCATCGAGCGCGATCACATCGTTATAGCCTGCGCAGAAATAAAGCCGGTCACCGATTTTAAGCGGGGTGGCCTGAAACGGGGCGGGCTGGCCGTTGGGCTCTTTGCCCATGGAGAACGACCAGCTTTCGGTTAGCGCGCCGACATTGGCTGGCGTGATCTGGTCCAGCGGAGAGAAGCGGCGGCCTTCCTGCAGATTGCCATAGTGATGCCATTCGCCATCGCGCGGGTTTGCAGGGGCGCCAGCCAGCGTTTGCAGATCGGTTCCGCCGGTGATGCGATCGTTCCAGTATGTCCATCCGGTGCCGCCGATCAGACCGGCGAAGAACACGCCAAGCAGTGACAGGCTGGGCGCGGAGCGCGGCGCAGCGCCAAGCGATTTGCGAACCCATGGCATAAGCAGCCACACGCCAATTCCGGTCAGCAGGCCCAGCCTGCCGAGCAGGGGCCAGAATGTCAGCCCCGATTCCCACAATGCCCAGAGCGCCGAAACCGCCCAGACAATGCCGAACACAAGCAGCGCCTTGGCAGCGTGTTTCCAGAGCAGCCATGCCACGGCGGCCAGCGCGATCCCGGCGACCACATAATAGGCAGAGCCGCCCGCAAACAGCAGCTTTGCGCCCAGCCAGACAAGGCCAAGGCCCATAAGCAACAGGATAATGGCCAGCAGCCGATTGAGAAATTTCATGGAAATCAAAAGTCCGCAGCAAGAGGAGGAATCACGGAACCAGCAGGCTTGGCCCACCAAACACCGCCCGACCGATCATGGCCGGCACAAGGTTTATAATCAGAAATGTTATCTGGAAAGCGATGACCGCGCTCCACACCCGCGCCCATTCGCGCGCCCGACCGGCCGGTTTTGCAGGCACGCCCATGCGCCGTTCGTGTGCCATGAAACCGTCTTCGTCACGGTCTGCCAGAATGCCGATAAACCACCCGGCCCAGATGCCGATCAGTATCGGGAAAATCAGCGGCAAACGCCCGTTTTCGCTTTCCAGCGTCGGGCCGACGATCGAATCGTAAGTCCACCAGCCGTTGGCAACGGAATTGGCCTCAACATAGATCTGGTAAACCAGAAACAGCGGGCAGGCGATCAGCATCGCCAGCAGATAGACAGAGCGCGCGGGAAACTTGCGTTTCAGCCACAAGACCAGCGTTGTCAGCAGCGGGATCGAGACGGCAAACCACCAGCCCCAGCTAAACGGGATGAACAGCGGTTTGACCGGGGTCGTATAAGCCATGTCGCCCCACAGGGGCAGCCGCGCGAATGCCGGGTTCCAGGCGAGATAGGCGCCCCAGTCCGCAAAAAATTCCTGCCAGAAGCTGCTTGTCGCGGCGATCAGCAGCAGGCCCAGCAGCGGGATCCTCCGGTTTTTGATCGTCAGCGCGATGGAAACGAGCAGCAGGCCGGTCCAGAGACAGACGCTGCCGGTCTCCATTATCCATGGATCGACCGGCGCGCCCATCTCGCCGCTGTTGGTCACTTTGTCAGCGCCTTGATGTGTTCAGGCAGGTTGTGATTGTAGCACTTCTTTTCATAAAGGCTGGAAATGCGCCATCCGTCTGGCGTGCGCCGATACTGGTGAACATACCAGAGGCCGAAAAAGATCGCCTGCGGTTCGCCATCGTCGCCGGGAACCACCATCGGATTGTGGCAAACGGTGCGCGTTTCGCAGGTGTCGCCATCGAATTTGTATTGCGTGGTGAGCACAGCATGCTGCGCCATCGGGATCGGGGCGAGGCTCTCGCTCAGGAACGCCTTGATTTCCGGCAGCGATCCCTTGACGCCCACCATTTCGGAATAATCTATCACCGCGTCCTCGGTGAAGAAGTTATCCAGCGCGTCAAAATCCTTGTCGTCCACCGCATAACAGTAGCCAACCAGCAGATCCTGAATCTCGAACCTGTCAGACATTTCCTGCATTGAAAGCGTCATATGCCGCACCTTCCTCTACCAATCCGATTTTTGCGAATTTCTAACAGCCAACCCCCGGCAAGTGCCTGTCCGTTGGTAGGTTGCATAGCGCCTGCCAATAACGAAAAGCGGCTTCGAACACGGCCATGTGCAAAAGCGCGCAGCCGGTGATCACGCAAGGTCCGCGCAACTCAGGCGGATGCATTTTTGGAGATTTACTATGGCTGGCCGTATTCCCCCTTTCACACTCGATGATTTCAAGCTTTCGCCCGAAAAGCGCGCGGAAATCTGCGATGGACTGACCGAGCGTCAGACCTTCATGGTCAACCAGTGGATGGACCTTCACGACAAGCTCAATGTTGGTGACTGGAGCGGTTTCGATGAGTTCATGGACACCGAGAAGATGACTTACGACAACCCGAATCGTCCTGATCTGGGTACGTTTGAGGAATGGAACACATCGCCGCGCGCGCTGTTCACCACGTTCCCGCCTTCGGTTTACCGCACGCTGAAAGCATGGGGCAAAGGCGACGATGAAATCTGCGTGCTGTGCCACCACCACGGCAAGCACACCGGCGGCCCATACATGGGCGTTCAGCCAACCGGCAATCAGCTGGACGTGCTGTGGTTCAGCTGGATCAAGTTCGATGGTGACAAGATCGTGCACATCTATTCGATCTCCGACGTGCTTTCGATGCTGATCGATCTGGAAGTGATGGAAGCGCCGCAGCCGGTCGATCCTTACAAGTAAGTTCAGACTTACTAACGACGTTCAAAAAGGGGGGAGGCCGCGTTGCCTTCCCCCTTTTTTTGTCTGTCTGTGTGCGGGTGTGTGCCGGTCAGCCGAAGGCATCTTGTTCGATCCGGCCAGCGGCTTTCAGCAGCATCGGGCGCAAATCTTCATCGCTGATGCGCCGGGTTGATCCTGTTGCCTGGGTTACCGATATCGCGGCCAGCACGCTGCCATCGCCATTCCTGAGCGGAACCGCCATACAGCGCAGATCGGGCGAAGTTTCCCCGTCGTCGAGCGCGAAACCCCGATCCGCCACACACGCCAGCTCTTCGCGCAGCTTTGCCGGATCGGTGATCGTGTTTTCGGTCAACGCCACGAACGGGCCATTGGCAAGATAGGCCTCGCGCTCTGCCTCGGGCTGATGGGCCAGCAGCACTTTGCCGATGCCCGAGCAATAGGCTTCCAGTTGCATGTCTATGCGGGTGAACAGATCGCTGGCGCCGCGACCGGTCTTGATCCGGTATGTCACCATGTCATTTTCAAACGTGCCAAGCTGCACAACGCTGTGCACCTTGCTGGCCAGTTCATGCAGCACCGGCGCGGCGACATTGGCGACAACCTGCTTTTCATCAAGCTGATGCAACAGGCCAAGCAGCCGCGATCCCGCAACATGGCGCCCGCCGCCAGACGCGGTGAGATAGCCTTCGTTCACCAGTGTCGCCACTTGCCGGTGCGCAGTTGCAATCGGCATGGAAATCTGCCGGGCCAGCGCGGAAACGCTGCTCTGCCCGCCATCGGCGATGATCGCTTCGAGCATCGCCAGCGTGCGCTTCAACGACGATAGCTGGGGTGTTCCATTTCTCATTAAATGAGAATTTAGGGTGAATCCCATCTGGTGCCAACCCCTGCCTGCGCCTATTCAGGATGCACACGGGATGAGGATTTCAGCTGATGGCAACTGCAACACATGAAGACTTGGCGAAACGCCTGCGCGATGCATATTCGGGCGGTGCGGTGCCGCCTCTGCGCGACGGGCTGGATCCGGTCGATATCGATGGCTCTTATGCGGTTCAGGAAATCAACACGCGCTATTGGCAAAGTCAGGGGCGGCGCATTGTCGGGCGCAAGGCGGGGCTGACCGCCAAAGCCGTCCAGCAGCAGCTTGGTGTTGATCAGCCCGATTTCGGCGCGCTGTTTGAAGATATGCAGGTGGCCGATGGCGGCATGCTCGATCCGGCACGCGCGCTTCAGCCCAAGGCCGAAGCCGAAGTCGCTTTTGTGCTGGGCCAGGATTTGCCCGATCCTGAAACCACCGCGGCGATGGTGGGCGATGCGGTGGCGACGGTCCATGCAGCGATCGAAATCGTCGACAGCCGGATTGCCGACTGGAAAATCACCTTCGCCGATACCGTGGCAGACAACGGATCGTCGGCGTTTTTCGTGCTTGCCGATGAAGGCAAGCCGCTGGCGGGCCTCGATCTCTACACATGCGGCATGGTGCTGGAAGTAAACGGAACCGTTGCCTCGCTCGGCGCGGGCGCGGCGGCGCTTGGCCATCCGCTCAACGCTGCGGCGTGGCTGGCGCAAACGCTGGCGCGCCGGGGTGAGCCGCTGAAGGCAGGCGATATTCTGCTGGCCGGGGCGCTTGGCCCGATGGTCGCGCTTAATCCGGGCGATCACGTTCGCGCGGTTGTTGGCGGGCTGGGCGAAGCAAGCTTTACATACAGGAAGGCGTAACTCTTATGAGCAAGACCAAAGTGGCGATAATCGGATCGGGCAACATCGGCACCGATCTGATGATCAAGATCATGCGCTTGTCCAACGTGCTGGAAATGGGTGCGATGGTGGGTATCGACCCTGAATCCGATGGTTTGCAGCGCGCCAAGCGCATGGGCGTGGCAATCACGTCTGATGGTGTTGACGGGCTGGTTGCGATGCCGGAATTTGCCGATATCGCAATCGTGTTCGATGCAACGTCGGCCGGAGCGCACAAGAAGCACAACGATATCCTGCAGGCGCATGGCAAGCGCGTTATCGATCTGACGCCCGCGGCAATCGGCCCTTACACGATCCCGCCTGTTAACGGTGATGCCAATCTCGATGCGCCCAATGTCAACATGGTGACATGCGGCGGACAGGCGACGATCCCGATTGTCCACGCGATCGACCGGGTGGCCAACGTGCGCTATGGCGAGATCGTGGCCTCGATTGCCTCGAAAAGCGCCGGGCCGGGCACCCGCGCCAACATTGACGAGTTTACCGAGACGACCAGTCAGGCAATCAGGGATGTGGGCGGCGCCGAACGCGGCAAGGCCGTGATCATTCTCAATCCTGCCGAACCGCCGCTGATCATGCGCGACACGGTCTATTGCCTGTGTGACGAAGCCGATCAGGACGCGATCAGCAAAAGCGTTGAGGATATGGTTGCCGAAGTGCAAACGTATGTTCCGGGATATCGGCTCAAGCAGGCGGTCCAGTTCGAACATATCGGATCGAACCGTCCGCTGCACATCCCCGAGATGGGCGGCGACTATACCGGCCTGAAAGTCACCGTTTTCCTCGAAGTGGAAGGCGCGGCGCACTATCTGCCCGCTTATGCCGGCAACCTCGACATCATGACTTCTGCGGCGCTCAAGACCGCAGAAAAAATCGCCCAGCGCATGACGCAAGGAGCAGCAGCATGACTTTCGATCCAACCTCAAGCAAACTTTACATTCAGGATGTGACGCTGCGCGACGGGATGCATGCAGTGCGCCACCAGTATGGCATCGAACACGTCAAGGATATCGCCAGAGCGCTGGATCGCGCCAAAGTGGATGCGATCGAAGTTGCCCATGGCGATGGCCTGCAGGGATCAAGCTTCAACTATGGCTTTGGCGCACATACCGATTGGGACTGGATCGGCGCGGTTGCCGAAGTTCTCGAACATTCGGTGCTGACCACGCTGCTGCTGCCGGGCATCGGCACGGTGCATGATCTCAAACGCGCCTATGATCTGGGCGTGCGTTCCGTGCGGATCGCCACGCATTGCACCGAAGCGGACGTTTCGAAACAGCATATCGAAGCGGCCCGCAATCTTGGCATGGACGTGTCGGGCTTTTTGATGATGAGCCATATGTCGCCGCCCGATGC
Organism: uncultured Sphingomonadaceae bacterium; assembly: GCA_947258815.1. GTDB lineage: Bacteria > Pseudomonadota > Alphaproteobacteria > Sphingomonadales > Sphingomonadaceae > Novosphingobium. The sequence continues at coordinate 84,953 of CAMYJW010000011.1, read as the reverse complement.
GCTGGCGCAGCAGGCCAAGCTGATGGAAGATTATGGCGCACACTGCGTTTACGTGACGGACAGCGGCGGCGCGATGAACATGGATGAATATGCCGCGCGTTTTCAGGCCTATGACCGGGTGCTGAAACCCGAAACCCAGCGCGGCGTGCATGCGCACCACAATCTCAGCCTGGGTGTCGCCAATTCCATTGTCGCGGTGCAAAACGGCGCGGTGAGAGTGGATGCCAGTCTGGCGGGGATGGGCGCGGGCGCGGGCAACGCGCCGCTCGAAGTGTTTATCGCGGCGGCGGATCGCTATGGCTGGAACCACGGTTGCGATCTCTATGCGCTGATGGATGCGGCCGAAGATCTGGTTCGTCCGCTTCAGGACCGGCCCGTGCGCGTTGATCGTGAAACGCTGACGCTGGGTTATGCCGGGGTCTATTCAAGCTTTCTGCGTCACGCCGAAAAAGCGGCGCAGGATTATGGGCTGGATACGCGCGCGATCCTAACCGAAGTTGGCCGTCGCAAGATGGTGGGCGGACAGGAAGACATGATCGTCGATGTCGCGCTTGATCTGGCGGAAACGAACCGGAACGAAGGCTGAAAGTCAGGCGGTTTCGCCCATGATGAATGTGCGTGCGGCGGCATTCCAGATCGTGTCGTCGCTTCCGGTGGCGACCGTTTCGATAAAGCTGCGCGGGTCTTTTTGTTCGATCAGATAAGGATAATCGGTGCCAAGGCACACGCGGCCGGGCGCAACGTGTGAGAGGTGGCGGGCAAACGCCTCGTCATAAACCAGAGTGTCGAGGAAAAAGCGTGACGCGATCTGGTTGGGGCCGACAGTGAGCTTGCCGGAAAATCCGCCGGTGGTGTCAAACCCCTTTTGCAGGCGGTGGACGAGCGAAGGCAAAGTGCCGCCGCCGTGGCTGAAAGCGATGCGCAGGCCGGGGTGGCGCTCCATCACGCCGCTCATGATGATGCTGGCCGCGCACAGGCCGGTATCGCTTACGAAACCGGCAAAAGGCACCAGCGCGGGCCAGCTTTTGGTGTGCGGCGCGCTGAGCGGATGAAGCGCGTGGATGAAGATCGCCAGATCAAGCTCTGCCGCTGCTGCGAAGAACGGCTCAAATTCCGCTTCGCCCAGATAGCGGCCATTGATGTTGCTGCCCACTTCTATGCCGCGCAGCCCGTCAGCCTTGATTTGCGGCAGCATCGCCAGTGTCGCCGTGATATCCTGAAGCGGAACCATGCCAAGGCCCTGAAACCGTTTTGGCTGTTGCGCGACAATGTTGGCGATCACGCCGTTAACGTGACTGGCGATCCCAAACCCGGCGTCGGGCGCGAACCAGTATGACAGCAGCTCCGGCATCGGTGAAAGCAGCTGCATCGCCACGCCATCGGCGTCCATATCCTCGATCCGCCGTTCCATCGCCCACGATCGGCTGTCGAGCGTGCGAAACGGGTCTTCGCCGATCTTGAGCAGCGCGCTGCCATCCGGGTTATGGCACATGCATGGCCAGCGCTTTGCCGTCTCATCGTCGGGCGCGCCGGGAAAGCCATCGGGCACGAAATGGCTGTGAATATCAATCAGCGGCGGGGCGGGGGCGTTCAACGCGGTTATTCCTGCAGATAGCTGCCTTCGGGGGCCTGATGGAAATACCGGACTGCCAGCACGCCATCCTTCACATGATAGGTTTCGATGCTGGGAAGGGTGGTGGTTCCTTCATCGGAATGCACGTTGTTCTGGATCAGCGCGGCTGCCTCATCGCCGTTGACGATCAGTTGGGTGATATCGGTGGTGCAGGTGCCGCCATAATTGTCCCACATGTCCTGCACGGCTGCTTCGCCATCAAGCGGCGCGTTGCCGACATATTCGATGGTATAGCCTTTGGGCCCCAGCGCGGCGAAAGCGGCAAGCACGCCGTCGCGGTCGCCCGCGTTCCAGCACGAATAAATTGCCCTGACATGTTCTTCCATCACCTGATCCTCCATATCGTCATAATCGAAATTTCTGCCGGTCGCGCCGTCGTCGCCTAAAGGCTAAACCCTCCGTCGACGATGATCGTCTGGCCGGTAATATAGCGTGACCTCTGTGACGCGAGAAAGGCAATTGCCTCGGCTATTTCCTCGCCGGTGCCAAAGCGGCGCAAGGCGATGGTTTTCTTCTGCGCTTCCCAGATTTCCGGTGAATAGAGCGTTTCGAGAAAATGCGTGCCAAGGCCAGCATCGATGATGCCCGGCGCAACCATGTTGGCGCGAATGCCAAACTTGCCTTCTTCCTTGGCAATGGCGCGGCCCAACGCTTCCATCCCGGCCTTGGGAACGGAAGACAGCGCATCTCCGGGCGGGAACGTATAGTTCGCAACCGAAACCACGATCACGAAATTGCCGCCGCCCTGCTGGCGGAAAATCGGCAAAGTGGCGGAAACGACGCGAGTCAGCCCGATCAGTTCCGTTTCGATCACTTCGCGCCATTCGTCTTCGGTGATCTTGCTGACGAACGGCTGTTCGATTGCAACGCCGGACGCGAAAACCATCGTGCCGATGCCGCCGAAATGCGCGTTCGCCTGTTCAATTGCCGAGGAGACGGAGGCCGCGTTGGCAAGATCGCAATGAACGGGAAGCCCTTCGCAGGTTTCGGGCAGTTCGGCGCGCACGGCCTCGGCCTTGTCGGCGCTGGAGCGATAGGAAAGTGCGATCCCGCTCCAATCCTGCGCAAGGGCAAGCGCGGCGGCCCGGCCCAGTCCGCCGGTCGCGCCAACAACGAAGGCGGCATTGTGTTTCATGCGTTTGCCTGCTCGGGAATGTCGGCCAGCCAGTCAAGCAGGTCGGCGGCGAATTCGTCGTTGCGATCATTGGTGAACATGTGCCCCACGCCGTGCGCGGTCACCACTTTAAGCTGCGGAGCCAGGATTTGAAAGTTCGCGACGCCCTGATCGGTCAGCAAATGGCTGAGTTCGGCGCGCACCAGAATAACCGGGCATGTCACCCGCTCTGCCGCTGCCAGAAGCGATTCATTCTCGCTGGGCGGGGCAAGGAACTCGCGGTTTCCGGTGGCCGGATCCCACAGCCAGAACCAGCGCCCGGCATCATCCTGCCGCATCGAACGTGCAAGCTTGCCCGCATCGGCAATTCGCGCCTGTTTGAGGTTTGTGGCCAGCGAATCGGCCGCATCGTCAAGCGTTTCGAAGCCGCGCGCGCTGTTTGCAAAGAAAATGCGCAGATCATCGATCCCGTCGGCGCGCATATCGGGAGCAACGTCTGCCAGCAGGATCAGCCGAACCCGATCGGGATGGCGCGATCCGCCAACCAGCGTGGCCTGCCCGCCGCGCGATGCGCCAACCAGCGTGACGGGGCGTTCGAACTGGTAGAGCAGGCGTTCGATGTCTCGCCCGAAAGCATCGAGCAGATAATCGCTATCCGCTGCCCAGTCGCTTGCGCCATGCCCGCGCAGATCGAAGGTGATGCCGTAATACCCGGCCTCGGCCACTTTGCGCGCCGAACCGCGCCAGGCGTTACGGCTCTGGCCGCCGCCGTGAAAGAAAAGGACGGGCGGCGCCGCCGGATCGCCAAATGCGTCTCCGGCCAGCTCCAGCCCGTCACCTTTGAACTTGACGAGAGTGCCAGACAACTCAGGCCGTGACGGGCACGGTTTCGGCATGGCTGGGGTGTTCGCCGGGGCCTTTATAGGCAAACTTTTGCGGCGCATGGTGCCATTTGCCGTCGTTCTTGCTTTCATAAGGCGAAGCAACTTCGATCAGGCAGCCATGTGTGCTTTTCGCGCCGACCCAGCTCCATTTCTGCCAGGTCATGTCGGGATCGTTGAATGTCTGGCCATCGCCGGGCAGATCAAGGCCCGCCGCTTTGAGCTGTTCCATCGCGCCGGGCACGTCATCGGTGCTGAAGCACAGGTGGTGAACATGTTCGCCAACCTTGTCCAGACGGCGGCCCATCGGCGTGCCGGGGGCAGGCTGGATGAACTGAATTTCGGTTGAGTAATCGTTGACGAAGGTTGCCCACTTCATGCCGGCATCGTCGCCGCTTGAAAACTCGTCATACTTCACGATCCGCTGTTCGAGCGACTGGGGATCAAGAACGCGCAGGATCTTGGTCCAGTCTTCGATCGCCTTGTCGAGATCGCGTACGACCATGCACACATGGGCAAAAGGTCCGCTGGGCATTTCTATTCTCCTTGGATTTAAATCAGAATGGTGGCTGTGCCGGCATTGACGGTGCCCCGGCCATCGACATCGAGCGTAAATTCGCACGAAACGCGATTGCCCTCAACCGCCGTGACAGTGCCCGAAGCGACCACGCGATCACCTTCATAGACATTGTCGAGAAATTTTGAATCCATTGCTTCGATCCGGCAGCCGGGAAAGGCGGCCATCAGCATGTTCATCATATAGGCAACGTTGATCGGCCCCTGATTGATCCGCTTATCGCCAAGGCCCTTGGCCTTGACCACCTCGACATCAAGGTGGATCGGATTGGGATCGGCCAGGAAAACAGACCATTCGCGCATGGCATCGGGGCTGACGCTGTCAATCGCGAAAGGGGGCAGGGCATCGCCCACGTTAACGGTTGCGGTGCTCATGCGGCCAGCTCCTTGCGCGGGAGAACCCAGACATTGTCCGTCTCAGCCACAGCGTCGCCGCCAGCGGCAGGGTGCAGCCGCAGACGATATGTCAGCACGTCCATCACGCCCAGTTTACGGCTCTTCTTGCGCACCAGGCTCAGGATTTCGCCGGTCACTTTATAATCTTCGCCAACTTTCAGATGGCCTTCGAATTTGACGCCGGACGATCCCATCATCGGGCCGTCTTCAACATCAAATTCGCACGTTTCGCACACGCCCGCGACGGTTTTGCCCATCGCGACCTGCGTGGCGATGTAATAGTAAATCGGGTGCGCGCTGCCATCGGCGGCCGGTTCCACTCCGGTAGAGCGGCACAATGCGGCATTTTCCTCGGCGCTGATCGTGAACACATCGGTTCCGTCAAGCGAGGTTCCGGCAACATCGGGAGCGGGGGGAAGATCGTCCATGGGCTACCTTGTCAGAATGAACGCGGAAGGCCGAGATTTTCGGCAAGCGAATTGCGCACCATTTCGTTTGAAATCGGCGTCATGCGCAAGATGCGGTGATCGCGCCAGTAACGCTGCATATCGGTTTCCGCCGAATAGCCCATTCCGCCCATAATCTGGATGCCCAGATCGGCAGACTTCACGGCGTTTTCGGTGGCGACCATCTTCAGCATGTTGGCCTCGTTGCCGCACGGCATGTTATTGGCCTGCATCCACGCAACATTATAAAGCAGCAGTTCGGTCAGCTTTTGTGCCGTGGCGATATCGGCGACATAATGCTGCAGGATCTGGAAGCGCCCGATCACGTCGCCAAACGCCTTGCGCTGCATCATGTATTCCAGCGCATCTTCAAGCACGCCGTCAATCGCGCCCAGACACTGCGCGCCAACCATGATCCGTTCGTTGTTGAGGCTGGGCAGCATTGCGCCCCACGCCTTGCCCGGTTCGCCCAGAACATCGCTGTCGGGAACGAACACGTCCTCGTAATGGACTTCGCAGCTGCCCATCGCGCGCATGCCCAGCTTGGGCAGCAGGCTGCTGGTGATGCCGGGCGATTTGGCATCGACGAACAGCGCGATCAGGCCATGATGCTTCTTTTCGGCATTGCGATCAGAGCGGGCAAGGACCAGCAGCCGGTCTGCCGCTTTGGCGCCGGTCGTCCACATTTTTGCGCCGTTGAGCTTCCAGCCGCCGTCCACCTTGTCTGCAAAGGTTTTCATCGCGCCCAGCACGTCGGTGCCGCCGTCAGGCTCTGTCATCGACAATGATACGCGCAAATCTCCGGCCGCCATTGCGGGCAGCCAGCGCTTTTTCTGTTCTTCGCTGCCCGCCACGGTGATCGTTTTTGCGCCGCCGAAAGAAGTCAGCCCCCAGACCCATAGCAGGCCGCCTGCAGTGCGCGCCATTTCGCGCGCGAAAATCATCTGCATGACAACATCGCCGCCAAGCCCGTCATATTCTTCCGGGATGCCGATGCCGAAGAAGCCCTGCTCCTTCAGTTTATCCCAGATTTCATAGGGATAGTTTTCTTCATCAGCCTCAAGCTTGCGCATAAGGTCTTTGGGCAGCTCTGCATCGACCCAGCGACGCACCACGTCGCGAAAGGCGATTTGCTCTTCGGTCAGACTAAAATCCATGACTTTTCCTTGCACTCGGCAGTTGTGCTGACAACCTATCGTTGGTGAGGGTCAGATCGACAGGCCGCCCTCAACCGGGATCACCGATCCGGTAACGTACGATCCGGCGCGCGAGGCGAGATAAATCGCCGCGCCCGCCATATCTTCGGCCAGCCCGGTGCGCCCGCGCGGCACCATTGATGTAACCATTTCGCGCATCGCATCGTCGGTGATGACGGTCATGTCGCTTTCGAAAAAGCCCGGTGCGATGGCGTTGACGGTGATGTTGTCCTTCGAAAGGTTCTTGGCCAGCGATTTGGTCAGCCAGTGGATCGCGCCTTTCGATGCCTGATAGGCATAGACTTCGCGCGGGCCGATTTTCAGCGCGCCGACAGAACCGATGTTGATCACGGTGGAAGGGTGCTCCGCCACCGCGCCCGCGCGCAACAACGGCAACAGTTTCTGGATCAGGAAAAACGGCGATTTGAGGTTAAGATCAATCACCCCGTCCCAGTCCGCTTCGGAAAATTCGTCAATCGGCGCATCGGAAAGCGTGCCGGCATTGTTGACAAGGATATGCAGCGCCTTTTCGCGCGCGGACAACTCCGAAACCAGCGTCTCAATGCCTTCGAGCGTTGAAATATCCGCTGCGATGCCGATCACATCGCCCTCGATGCTGTCTGCTTCCTTGGCCACGCGCTCTGCATTGCGGGCGCAGATATAAACGCGCGCGCCTGCCGCGGCGAGGCCTTGCGCGATCATCCGGCCAATCCCGGCGCTGCCGCCGGTTACCAGCGCAACGCGCCCGGCCACGGAAAAGAGTGCGTTGGTATCCATCAGCCGACGATCTCCAGAATGATTTTCGTCACGCCTTCGGGATCACCGACATTGAAGGCATGGTCGCCCGGATGGTTGTGCATCGTCCAGCCCAGTTCGCGCGCACGTTCATGCATCATGCCCATGATTGTGTGTTCTGCCGCGATATAATCGACAGGATGGGTGATCGATTCCGCACCCACGGGAATGACACAGCTGGTCGCGCGCATGGGCTGATCTGACAAGTGATCGAGCAGCCACTGTTCGCGATCACGATCCATCATATGGGGGTGATCCTTGGCCATTGCGCGCTGCTGTTCGTGCACGCCAGAGCCGATCGGGCCTTCGCCTGCTTCGAGCATGGCATCGAGGCCTGCGGCTTCTTCTTCGCTGGCAAAGCCCATCATCGAAGCGATCCGCTCACCGGCTTTGGGGATGATCGCATCAAGATAGATCACCCGGCGAATGCGATCCCCCGCTTCGGCCAGAACCCCCGGCGCAACCGTGCCCGCATAGGAATGGGCGACCATGATGACATCGCTCAGATCCTCATATTTCACGACATTGACGATATCGAGCACATGGACTGCATTGCCGATATCGCGCCCGATCAGGTGCTCACGCTCGCCAAATCCGGTAAACGTGGGGGTATAGACCGTGTGCCCTTTGGCTTCGAGCTGCGCCCGCATGAATTTCCATGTCCAGCCGCCCATGCCGCCGCCATGCATCAAAAGGAAAGTCGCCATTGTTCAGTTTCCTGCAGGTTCGGTGTTGTCGACAAAGCCTTCCGGCACGTCCGGGCCCCAAAGATAAAAGCTGTCTTCAGGTGCGTGGTTGGCATTGGCGGGCCAGTCACAATCGGCGGGGATGAAATCGATGTCCGCCGAATATTCCGCGTGGCTGCCCCAAGGGTCGCTGGCGTAATAGAAATAATTGGCGCCAAGCACATGGCGGCCAACGCCCCAGCCCTTGGTATAGCCCGCCCGCATCATCTGCGCCGAACCCAGGCCGATTTCCTGAACCGAGCCAACATCCCAGCTTGAATGATGCAGCCCGCGATGGCTGGAGCCGACCAGCGCCAGCAGGTGATGATCGCTGCCGTGCGCGCCATGAAGGAACGCCACAACCGGGCCGCTGCCGTCAGACAGCCGCAGGCCCAGCACTTTTTCATACCATGCGATCCCGCCAGCAACATCCGATGCATAGATCGCAAAATGGGAAAGGCCGCGCGGGTGCGTTTTGGGAGCGGACGAGTTGAACACCGATGCGGTTTCACCCGGGCCAACCGTCAGCGCTTCGAACTTGCTCTTGGCGCTGGGGCTGACTTTGTCGGCAACGCGGATGTTAAGCGGCAGGCCATCGAAGCCTTCGAACCACACGCCTTGCGCATCGGCACCGGCCGGCGGATCGATCCGGTTCACGCCGCATGCTTCGAGATGGGCGGAGAAGGCGGCTTCGTCTTCGGCAAAAATGCCAAAACAGATGTAGTGCAGCTTCTTGGCATCGGCTTTGAAAAGCCGCGCCCAGCGGTGTGGCTTGCCATGGGCATAAAGCCCCAGCGATCCGTCTTCGTCTTTCACATCGAGGCCGAACGCATCGTAAAAGCCGCGCGCTTCCTCCAGATCGGGAACCTGCAGTCCGAAGTGATCAATCGAATGGACGGCCAGCACGTTTGGGCGTTTCATCGGGCTCTCCTTGGGATATTCGAGGGGATATTCAGGGGCATTCTGGGTTTGGCGGATTATTCGGCAACAATCGGATTGCTGAGCAGGCCGACACCTTCAATCTCGACTTCGCAGACATCGCCTGCTTTCATCCAGACTTGCGGATCGCGCGCCACGCCAACGCCGCCCGGTGTGCCCATAACCAGCACATCACCCGCGTTCAGCGTCATGAAGCTTGAAAGCAGAGCGATAGTGCCCTTGACGTCAAAGATCAGGTTGCTGGTGTTTGAACTTTGCATCACGTTGCCGTTGACCCGGCATTCGATTTTGAGTCCAGCTGCGCCAGCGGGCAGCTCTTCAGGTGTGACCAGCCATGGGCCGAAAGCGCCGGTATCGTCAAAGTTCTTGCCTGCAGTCCACTGCGGCGTGCGCAGCTGATAATCGCGGATCGAGGCATCGTTGAACACCGAATATCCGGCAACGTGATCCAGCGCGTCTGCTTCTGCAATGTTCTTGCCGCCTTTGGAAAGGACGACAACCAGTTCGGCTTCCCAGTCAAGCTGTTCGGAAACCTTGGGAAGGATGATCGGCGCGCCGTGGCCGATCAGGCTTGAAGCAAAGCGGCCGAACAGTACCGGAAAATCGGGAATGCCAAGGCCGGATTCTTCGGCATGATCACGATAGTTGAGGCCAAGGCAGATGATCTTCGCGGGATTTGCCACTGGCGGCAGGAATGTCAGCGAGGCTTCATCAGCGCTTTCGCCAGCGGCGGCTTTGGCTGCGGCCGCGGCAAGCGCGCCATTGGCAATCTGCGTATCGAGATCGGCAAGGCTTTCATCCCAGACAACGGTGACCGCATCGCCCGATTTTGCCGCGAGGCCGATTTTTCCGTCTTTGCTCACTCTTGCTAAGCGCATGATATTCTCCGAATTGAAAAAACTATTTGCTGGCCTTCTGGCCGGTTCCGCCACCCGTGGCGGGCATCAGATTGTTGCTCATCCCGCCATCGACCATGATGTCAATGCCGGTGATATGGCTGGCTTGAGGGCCGAGCAGGAAAAGTATGGCGTTGGCAACGTCTTCTGCCATGCCAAGCTTGCCAAGCGGGATCATCGATTCGCGCTGGGCGCGGCGTTCGGCATCGTCATAGCCCGCCTTGGTCATCGCCGTATAGGTGGGGCCGGGCGAAACCGTGTTGCAGCGAATGCCATCGCCACCCCATTCCAGCGCGCACTGGCGCATCAGCATCAGCAGCGCCGCCTTGCTGGATGAATAGAAGCCAAGCCCCGGCGTCGGCTGCGTGGCCGACATGGACGCGGTGGCGACGAAAGCGCCCTTGTTTTTGGCAAGGTGCGGGTGTGCGGCCTTGCCCAAAAGCCAGGTTGCGCGGGTGTTGATCGCGTATATCAGATCGAACTGATCGGGTGTCTGATCAAGCAGCGGCCCGCCCGCGATAATCCCCGCGTTGCTGACGACACCGTCGACCCCGCCCATGTGATCAAGCGCGGCTGCCACGATCGCGTCGCCACATTCGGGGCTGGACAGGTCTGCAACGCAGGTTGCCGCATCGGGGCCGATTGCGGCTGCAACCGCGGCAAGCCCATCGGCATCGCGATCGGTCAGCAGCAGCTGATGCGGGCCGGGCAGGGCGGTGCCTTGCGCAAGCAGTTCGGCCACGGCCTTGCCGATGCCGCTGGCAGCGCCGGTGATGATTACGCGCATGAAATCATCCTCATTCCGAAAGGCCCAGTTCGGCCATCAGCTGCTGGCGAAGCTTGAACTTCTGGATCTTGGAGGCAGACATCGGCCAGTCATCGACATAGCGGATATGGCGTGGCACCTTGAAGGATGCGATGCGCTCTTTGGCATATGCGATCAGTTCTTCTTCGCTGGGTGCCGCGCCATTGCCAAGCTTGACGAACGCCGCCGGAATTTCCGCCAGCCGTTCATCGGGAATGCCGACAACCTGCGCAAGTTCCACCGCGTCATGGGTATCGAGCACGGCTTCCACTTCGGCGGCGGCGACGTTTTCGCCACCCACTTTCAGCATATCCTTGAAGCGGCCATGAAAGCGCAAGTGGCCGTTGGCATCGAGCGATCCGATATCGCCGCTGTGATACCAGCCATCGGCATCGATCGCTTCGGCGGTTTTCACCGGGTCGCGGTGATAGCCATCGAGCATGTTATAGCCGCGTATCCAGACTTCGCCGCGCTCACCCACGGGCATGTCCTTGCCGGTATCAACATCGACAATGCGAACAGACACGCCCCTGAGCGGATAGCCGAGCGCCTGAAAGCCCAGTTCCGGGTCCATGTCATACCCGCCGGTGGTAACGATTCCGCTGGCTTCCGACATGCCGAACGTGCCGACCTGCAGGGCATCGGGCATCTTGGCGCGATAAGCATCGCCAACCGAATCGGGCATCTGGCTGAAGCAGCTGTTCATCAGCCGCACGCTGGTCATATCCGCCTTGTCCCAATCGGGATGGGCAATCATGGCCTGATGGAACGTAACGAACGGCAGGAACAGCATCGTTGCCTTTTCCGCTTCGATCTGGCGCAGGCTTTCACCCGGATCGAAATGCGGCTGGCCGATGAATGTGCCGCCCACTTCAACCGCGCCCAGCATCGCCAGCATCGCTGCGATATGGAACAGCGGCATCGGAGACCACACCCGCTCGTCCTCCTGAAAAGCCCAGCGGTTGCGCGCCAGATTGGCGGCTTCGCGGCAGATTGCCTCGTTCGAAAGCAGGCAGCCTTTGGGGCTGGCCGATGTGCCGGAGGTGTACAGGATCATGCAGGTATCGCGCAGGCGCACCGAAAGGCGCGCATCGTGAACCAGTGCTTCGTCTGTTGCCTGTGCCGCGGCATCGAATGCTGCCTGATCGATGAAGCCGGGGGCCTGCTTGCCGCCGTTCAGGATCAGGCGGCGCAGTTTTGGCGCGGCGGGAACCGAAAGCGCCATCGCATCGGCGCAGGCTGCAAGATCGGGGAAAGCTTCTGTCAGGCGAGTGGTGAAATCGACGAACTCATCGGATTCCGAATTGGTGATGACCGCGGTGAGATCCGCGTTTTCGACCACATAGGCGATTTCCGGTGCGCGATACCGGGCATTCATCAACACCGAAACGCCGCCCACCATCGATACCGCGAACAGCGTTTCGACGAAATCGACTCCCGATGGCAGCAGGATGCCAACATGATCGCCCGGCTTTACGCCCAGCCCGATCAGTCCGCGCGCGCGAAACAGCACCGATTGCACGACATCGTCATAGCTGCGCCGTCCGGTGGGGAAGACGAGCGCTTCCTTTTGCGGTGACGTATCCCATGATTTCAGCAGCATATCGCCAAGCGGGCTTACGCTGATGCGCATCAGGGCGGGGTTCTCGCTTTTGCCGGACAAACCTGCAGACTCCATCGGTCAATTTCTTCCACTATGCGACTGGCAAGCGACCACGCCAATTTGACCTTTCGTGGGATAGGTCAAAGCGGCGCGGTGCAATTCAGCCACAGCCGACCAGTCCACCATCAACCGGGATCTGCGCGCCGTTCACATAGGCGCCCGCCGGCGAGGCGAGATATACGATGGTGCCGGCGATCTCATCGGCCTTGCCAAGGCGGCCCATCGGGATCTGCGAAAGCAGCTTGGGATCGACTTCCTCTTCGGTGCGCATATGTGCGGTCATCTTCGTTGGGAAGAAGCCGGGCACCAGCGCGTTCACGTTGATGTTGCGGCTTGCCAGATCGCCCGCCAGATCGCGGCTCAGCATATGGATCGCGGCTTTGCTGGCGGAATAGGAATAGGCGCTGAGGTGCTGCGGAGAAAGCCCTGCTGCCGAACCGATATTGATCACCCGCGCCGGGTCGTCGGTCGTCCCTGCCGCGTCGAGTTCGCCCAGAAGTTCGCGGATCAGGGTGAACGGCGCCTGGACGTTGACCATCATCACGCCGGGCCATGCCTTGTCGGGAAAATCGTCAATCGGCCCGCCCCAGGTCTTGCCTGCATTGTTGACCAGAATGTGCAGCTTGTCTCCGGCGGCGTTGCGAAATCGCTCTGCCAGATCGACAGCCGCTTCGGGCGATGACAGATCGCACGGCAGCGCGATGCATTTTCCCAGCGCAGACATTTGCGCCGCCGCAGCTTCGCAAATGTCGGGCTTGCGCGATGTGATGGCCACAGTTGCACCGGCGCCAAGCAGGCCTTCGGCCATCATCCGGCCCAGCCCTTGCGCGCCGCCGGTTACCAGCGCGGTCTTTCCGCTCAGATCGAACAAACGGTTCATATCGTGATCGCCACCTTACCGAATTTGTGTTCCTTCTCCAGATAGACAAGCGCCTTGTCCGCTTCATCCAGCGGGAAGGTTTTTTCTATAACCGGGCGGATGTTGTGCTTCTCGATGAACGAAAGCATGTCGCGGAAATCCTGCGGGTCGCCAACCTGGCTGCCAACGATGCTGGCGCTTTTGAGGAAGATGCCGGTGGCGGTCACTTCGAATTTGTCACCCGCGGTGGAGCCATAGATCACGATCCGCGCGCCCGGATTGATGGCGCGGGCATAGTTGGCATAGCTTGGCGCGGGCGCACCATCGAGCACAACGTCAATCCCGCCGGTCATCTTGCCGACTTTCTTGCGCCATTCCGGGTCGGTGAACAAAAGGCCGTCAACCGCGCCCATTTCCTTGGCGCGTTCGATCACTTCATCGCTTTCACCAGTGACATAGACCTTGGCGCCCAGCGCCACCGCAAAGGCCAGGCCAAATGTCGCCACGCCGCCGCCGACGCCGCTGATCAGCAGCGTATCGGTTGGTTGCAACTGTCCTTTGAACATCAGCGCGCGCCACGCTGTCAGCCCGGTAAGCACGGTGGATGCAGCTTCTTCCCAGCCCATGTCCTTGGGCTTTGGTGCAAGGTTTTCCGCCGGAACGCAGATGTATTCAGCAATCGTGCCCGCGTGCGGCATGCCCAGAAGGCCAAATTCGGACTGCGGCGCATGGCGGTTTGGCCCCCAGTCACGTCCCGGATAGATAACAACTTCGTCGCCTTCCGAAACGCCGGTCACGCCCTCGCCGATCATATCGACCACACCGGCGCCGTCACAGCCCATGGTGCAGGGGACGACCATGCCGGGATAGAGTCCGCGCGAAATCCACATCTCGCGATGGTTCATCGATGCGGCCTTGATGGCCACGCGAACTTCACCAGCTTTGGGCTCGGGCGTTTCCACGTCTGTAACGCGAACCGCTTCGGGGCCTTCGGTGGTTTCGAGGAGAAGGGCTTTCATAGGTTTTCTATCCCTGTTTTCAGAAGGAGCGGGGCAGGCCAAGCGATTCGGCAATGCCGTTCTTGACCATTTCGTTGGTAATTGGTCCGATTCGCCACAAGCGGCTGTCGCGCCAGTAGCGTTGCATGTCAGTTTCCGCCGAATAGCCCATGCCGCCCAGAATCTGAATACCCAGATCGGCGGCCCGGTTGGCGTTTTCGGATGCCAGCAGTTTCAGCATGTTCGCCTCGTTGCCGACGTTCTCTCCGGCGGCCAGTTTCGACGCGCAATAGTGCAGCATAAGTTCGGTAGAGGTCTGCATGGTCGCGATATCGGCGATATAATGCTGGAGGATCTGGAACTCACCGATCGCCTTGCCGAATGCCTTGCGCTGCTGAACATAGGCCAGCGCGTCTTCCAGCACGCCGTCGATCACGCCAAGGCAGAATGCGCCGACCATGATCCGTTCGTTGTTGAGCGTGGGGAGCAAGGTGTACCAGGCGCGGTGCGGCTCAGCCAGAACATCGTCGTCCGAAACGAACACGTTGTTATAAACAACCGTGCAGCTTCCCATGGATCGCATGCCCAGCTTGGCAAGCGGCGTGATCTGAATGCCTTCGCTCTTCGTGGGTACCCAGAACAGTGTCAGCCCCTGATGCTTCTTTTCGGCTGTCTTGTCGGTCCGCGCGATGCACAGCAGATAGTCCGCGACATGGGCCGATGAGCTCCAGATCTTCTCGCCATTGATAACCCAGCCACCGTCAACTTTTTCCGCCGTGGTGGAAAGGCTGCCCAGAAGATCGGTGCCGCCGCCCGGTTCGGTGAACGAGATCGCCGCTTTCAACTGTCCGGCGGCGATCTGCGGCAGATACTTCGCCTTCTGCGCGTCGGTTCCGTAAAGTCCGATGGACTTCGATCCCGCGAATGAGGTGATCCCCCAGATCCATGCCAGCCCGCCCAGCGATCGCGCCAGTTCTCGCGCCAGCAGCATCTGCATCAGCACGTCGCCGCCCTGCCCGCCGTATTCCTCGGCGATGCCCACGCCATGCAGGCCCGCTTCGGTGAACTTGTCCCACAGATCGAACGGATAATTGTGCTCATCGGCTTCGAGCTTACGCGCCCAGTCCTTGGGCACTTCGTTCTCCACCCAGCGCCGCATCATGTCGCGAAACGCGCGATGTTCCTCTGGCAGCTCAAAATCCATACCGGGCCCCTCCCGCAAGGCCGCTCCCGCTCGACAAGCGGAATCATGCTCATGCAGCCGCTGAAGCCAAAAGCGCGTGTGACAACCTATCGGCGGGTAGGAAGAGTCTCTTGCGCCAGCGCGGTTTCTGTTGGATAAGGCCTGTTAAAGCCGGACGGAATAACCGTTCGGGCAGACTTTTCGGGTAGAGAGATGTTGATATGGGCGTGATTCCAACGACCATCGTGCCGCCACGAGCCGCGCATGAGTATGTCAGACGCGAAACGATAGAGGATCTGGCCGCACAAGTCGGCGAATCGCGGGTTGTGACTGTCACCAGCCCGGCAGGTTTCGGGAAGACCACTGCCATGCTGCGCTGGGCCGATCTCCTCGGCGCGCAAGGCAGGCCGATCCTGTGGATCGCGGCGCGTGCCGGAATCGATTCGCTCGATACGTTCATACAGGCTCTCACAGAAGCGAGCGCGGCGGCCGGATTGCCAGCCGCCAACCGCGATCCGCGGTCATGGTTGATCAAGCTTTCCGATCGGTCCGGCCCGGCACCGGTGCTGATCATTGATGACTGGCAGTTACTGTCCGCCGATATTCGTGCGTTTGTGGAACAGTTGATTTCCAGTGCGCGTGACGGGCTGACCACCGTTGTCGCGTCGCGGGGAGAATGCGGCCTCAATGTCGCTCGTCTGCGGTCGCTGGGCCATCTGCTGGAAGTGAAGGTTCGGCATCTCAGCTTCAACACGCGCGAAGCGACCGCACTTGTGAAGCAGAAGACGGAAAAGGCGATTCCCACTGCGGAACTCAAGAAAATCGTGCTTGATACGCAGGGTTGGGCAGCCGGTCTGATACTTGCGGCGGGCATCTGGGAAAACGATGCCGCGCAAGGCAGTGCGCCCACCGTGGGCACAACCGGTCTGCGTTATGAATTCGGGAGCTACTTTCACGAAGAAGTGCTGACCGATTTGCCGCAGAACATTCGCGATTTTCTGGTGGACGCTTCGATACTCGACGAACTTACGCCCGATGCCTGCGCCGCGATTGTCGATGATGGCGATGCCCGCATGCTGCTGGAAGAAGCATTCGATCGCGGGTTGTTTCTGATAGAGCTTGATCGGGAGCAGAGCCACTTCCGCTACTATGGCCTGTTTCGCGAAATGGTGTGCGGGCGGCTGATGAAGCACGCGCCCGAACGCGCGGCGGAACTGCATCGAAGGGCCAGTCGCTTTTTCGCGGACAAGGGGGATTTTGAACGCGCGCTGGCCCATGCCGAGCAAAGCGGCGATCAGCAGTTTCTTGTCGATCAGATCGAACTGAACGCGGAGCCGATGATCTATGGCGGCCTGCTTCATCGGCTGGACGATCTGGCCAGCCGGCTGGCCTGGGATCTGGTTCAGGACAAGCCGGCAATTCTGCTGGCCATGTCATGGCGGCGAAGCCGGAGCCTGGCTTTCAAGTCTGCCGAACGGATGATCGAGGCGGCACAAGCGGCGATCGAAGAACAGATCGGCAGCGGCGTTCTGGATGACTATGGCGCCGAACAGCTCACCTTTCATGTGCGCCATCGCAAAGTGATGCTTGAAGCCGCGCGGGACAACATGATGTTTGTTGAGCGCGAATCGGGTACGTTGCTTGACGATCTGGGCGATGATCACCCTTATCTCAGCTGCACGTTGCTGGCGCAGTTGCTGTCTGCCCGGCGAGAGCTTTATCACTTCCACGATATGCTGCGGCTTGAGGCAGAACTGCGCAAGGCACTTGCCCGTCCGGGATCGGCATTTGCCTCTATCGCGCTGAAATCATCGGTTGCGCCGACGCTTGTTGCCCAGGGCAAGACACAGACGGCGCGGCAGTTTCTGGTTGAAGCGCAGAATCTGGCAATCGAGCGGGACGGGCAGGTGCCCGGCATCGGGGCGCTTCCTGCGTTGCCGCTGGCCGAAATCCATTATGAATGCGGCGAACTGAATGAAGCGAGCAGGCTGGTGGAACAGTATCTGCCTTCGATTCGCCAATGGGGGTTTGTTGACCAGATCGCTTCGGGATTTCTGGTTCGCGCGCGTCTGGCGGCGGCATCGGGCGACGTATCCTCAGCACTTTCAGGGCTGGAGGAAGCGCATCTGGTCGCCATCGAATGCGGCCTCGACCGGCTGCGCGCACTGGTTATTTCAGAGCAGGTCCGGGTGCTGGTCAAGAATGGCCAGCTCGATCAGGCCGAGCAGCTGTTCTGGTCAAGCGATTTGCAGGTCGATGGCGAACCGGTGCCGACGATGAACCCGTCACGCCTGAATGAGTGGATGGCCATCGCCTGGCTGCGTCTTGAGATGCACCGGTTCCGGCTGGTGCGCTCGCGCAAGATCGCAAAGCGCTGGCTGGAATTCGTGCGCAAGCGCGGCGCGATCCGGTCTGCCGTGACGTTTGAGCTTCTGCTGGCTGAAATTGCAGTGCTTTCGGGCAATCGCTCTGAAGCCAGACGATCGGTGCGGGCAGCGGTTGAGCTTGCTGAACCCGCTGGCTGGGTGCGCCCGTTTCTGGATGAAGGCGAAGCGATCGGATCGCTGTTGCTTGAGGCGTATGGCAGCGGGCCGATGCTGGATAACCCGGTTGACAAATTCGCGGCAAAGCTGGTTTCGGCCTTGCAGGGCAAGCCGCAGACGAATGAGGAAGAAGAAGCGGATTTCGGCCTCAGCAGTGGGTTGTCGTTGCGTGAAGTCGAAATTCTCACGCAAGTGGGCGGTGGTTTGCGCAACCGGGAAATCGGCGACCGGCTCGGCCTCACCGAAGGCACGGTCAAGTGGTATATGCAGCAAATCTACGACAAGCTGGGTGTGCGGCGTCGGCCTCAGGCGGTTATCCGTGCGCGACAGTTTGGCATTCTGCCCTGATCGCGCCCCATCCAAGGGAAGGTTGCCCTTGGGATCACCAGATTACACCAGTTTCATATTCATCAGGACAAGCAGGGGAATAACGTGGCCAAAGGCAAAGTGATCATCAGTTGTGCGGTAACCGGGGCCATTCATACGCCCAGCATGTCGCCGCATTTGCCGGTTACTGCGGAAGAAATAGCCGAAGGCGCGATTGGCGCGGCAGAGGCGGGTGCCGCGATTATTCACCTCCATGCGCGCAACCCTGAAAATGGCAAGCCGGATCAGAACCCGGACCTGTTCGAACCGTTTCTGAAAGTTATCAAACAGCGCTCTGACGCAGTGCTGAACCTCACCACCGGCGGCCACCCGTCGATGACGCTGGAAGAACGGCTGCGCCCGGCCACCACGTTCAAACCAGAAGTGGCCAGCCTGAACATGGGCACGATGGGTTTTGGCCTGTTTCCGATGCTCGATCGCTACAAGGACTGGAAGCACGAATGGGAGCCGCAGGTTCTCGAAGCCTCGCGCGATCTGGTGTTCAAGAACACCTATAAGGATATCGAAGGCCTGCTTGCGCTGCTCACCCCGTTGGGCACGCGGTTTGAATTTGAATGCTATGACACCAGCCACCTCTATAATCTCAAGCACTTCCTTGATCGCGGGCTGGTGAAAGCGCCGCTGTTTATCCAGACCTGCTTTGGCATTCTGGGCGGGATCGGCAGCCATCCCGATGATGTCATGCACATGAAGCGCACGGCGGATCGGCTGTTTGGCGATCAGTATGAATGGTCGGTGCTGGGCGCGGGCGCCAAGCAGATGAGCGTGGTTGCCATGGCGGCATCGATGGGCGGCAATGTCCGTGTCGGGCTGGAAGATTCGCTGTGGGCGGGGCCGGGCAAACTGGCGGAAACCAACGCCGAGCAAGTCGCCACCGCGCGCAAGATCATCGAAGGCATGGGCCTGTCGGTCGCAACACCGGAAGAGGCGCGCGAGATCCTTGATCTGAAGGGCGGCGATCGCACCGATATCTGATCGCACTGTGCGCATAAGCCAGACCAGAGCGAGTATGATAAGGCCTGGGTTCCTTGCCCGGATCGTCCTTGGCCTGTTCGCCTGTGGCTGGCTTTCCGCGTGCACCACTGTGACGTCGCAAGATGGCGCGGCAACGCTCGCCAAGCAGCGGCCCAATGTTCTGATAATTGTTGCCGACGATCTGGGCTATTCCGATATCGGCCCGTTTGGCGGGGAAATTGCCACCCCCGGTCTGGACCGGCTGGCGGCAAACGGTTTGCGGCTGACCGGCATGCACAGTGCGCCTTCCTGCTCACCCACGCGCGCGATGATGCTTTCGGGTGCGGATAATCATGTCGCCGGACTAGGCGCGATGGCAGAGCATATTCCCGCGCATTATCGCGGCCAACAGGGTTTTGAAGGTGTGCTCAGCCCGCGTGTCGCCTCTCTGGCGGAGCGGTTTGCACAGGCCGGGTATCGCACGGCGATGTCGGGCAAATGGCATCTTGGCATGGCCGATGGCGAGCGCCCTGCACAGCGCGGTTTTCAGACCAGTTTTGCCTTGCTGCAAGGCGCGGCAAACCATTTTGGCGAAGGTGGCTTCGGTTCATCCTCCACCGGCCTTGCCGGTGCGACATATGTTGAGAATGACCGGGAATGGCAGCCGGAACCGGGCTTTTATTCATCCGATGTTTTCGCCGCCAAACTGATAAGCCAGCTTGAAAGCGGCGATCGCGCCGCGCCGTTTTTCGCCTATCTTTCGTTCACCGCGCCGCATTCGCCGTTGCAGGCGCGCAAGGCTGACATTGCGCGCTATGCCGGGCGGTATGAAGCGGGCTGGGCGGCGCTTGCGCGCGAACGTCTGGCTGGTCAGCGCAAGGCGCGCGTGTTTGCCGGCGATGCGCCCGGCGCAAAGGATGCAATCGCGCAGTTGCAAAAGCAATGGGATGCGCTTTCGCCCGAACAGCGCAAGGCAGAGGCACGGCGCATGGCGATCTATGCGGCGATGGTTGATCGCATGGATCACAACATCAACCACGTTTTCGATGCGCTGGAGGAGGCAGGCCAGCTTGATAACATGGTGATCCTGTTCCTGTCTGACAATGGCCCGGCGGGTGAAGATCCGCGCCAGTATGCTGTAATGCCCGGATTTTCGCAGCGATATCAATCGGCTGACAACAGTCTGGCAGCGATGGGGTCGGCGGCCAGCTTTGTGCTTCAGGATCCGCGCTGGGCGCGCGCTGTGGCTTCGCCTTCGCGTCTGTTCAAGGCGTTTGTGACCGAGGGCGGAACCCACGTTCCGGCGATCCTTCAGGCGCCCGGTGTGGCCGGCGGGGATGTCAACGGTGTGGTCGCGGATGTGCGCGATATTGCGCCGACTTTGCTGGCGCTGGCCGGGATCGGCCAGACCGCAACAGTTGGCGGTGTTTCAGTCGCGCCGATTGAAGGCGATAACCTGATGCCATGGCTGGCGGGCGATGGCGCCGCGCGTCCTGAAAAGCATGTTGCGTTTGGCTTTAACGGACAAGGCATGGTGCGCGCGGGAGACTGGAAAGCGATCCGTATTTTGCCGCCGATGGGCGATGGCGAATGGCATCTGTACAATGTCAGCCGCGATCCGGGGGAGCGGAGTGATCTAAAGGCTGTTGAGCCGGAACGTTTCAAGGCAATGATGGCCAGCTGGCGTGCTTATGTGGCGCGCCATAATCTGAACGAACAGGCGGATGTGCTGCCGCCGCAATTGCGCCGCGCCGCGCACGCCGCACGCGAGCCGCAAAAGGAGGAGTGACCATGAAGCTTGGTATCTGTTCGATGTGGGGCCCGTCGATTGACTTGTTCCGGTCCGAAGTCCGTCTTGCCTCGGAGCTGGATTATGATCTGATCACAATCGGCGACTCGCCTGCCGGATGGCATGAGATGGTCACATCCATGACCATCGCGGCGCTCGAAGCGCCCAACGCGCAGATTGGTTCGCTCGTCACATCGCCGTTCATGCGGCATCCGCTGGTTGCGGCCAATGCCTTTTCAACACTGGACGAACTGACCGGCGGCCGCGCGGTTCTGGGCCTTGCCACCGGCGGCAGCACGATCCTTGCGGTTGGCCGCATGCCTGCCACGCAAAAGGAAATCCGCGCCGAACTTGCCGCCTATCGCGGGTTGTTCGCGGGTGAGCCTATCGAGTGGGAAGGGCGGCCCGTCAAACCGCTGCGCTTCGCGCGCCCTGTGCCGATTTACTATTCCGCGTTCGGCCCCAAGGCGCTGGCGCTGGCGGGTGAGCAGGCAGACGGCGCCATCCTGTTTGCTGGCGATCAGCATCTTGAGGGGCTGGAAGCAAAAATCGCCGCGGTGCGCGATGCCGCGACCAAAGCCGGGCGCGATGCCGATGCGATTGATATCTGGGTGACCAGTTTCATTTCGGTGCGGCCCGAACGCCAGCAGGCGATTGACGATCTCAAGGCGTTTATCTCGGTCAACGCGATGGCGATCCGCACGCCTGAAGCGCTGGCGATGCTGCCGCCCAATGTCCGCCCGCTGATCGAAGCCTATCAGACTCGCTATGATCCGTCCGAACATGTCGTGGTCGGCGGCAAGAACGTGCAAATGATGGATGAAATGGGCCTGACCGAATTTTTGCAGGATTTCGATACAATTACCGGGCCGGAACCCCATATGACAGATGTGATGCGCAAGATGGAGGCAATGGGTGTCTCGACGCTGATCGCGGCGTTGCCCGGTCATGCCGATCCGCTGGTGACAATTCGCGGCCTGGCAGCGGCGCGCAAGGAACTGTGAGACAATAATGACGCAGTGGTGGAACCGAGAAGAAGCGCGCGACTGGCTTGACCGGTTGGAACCGATGGCGCTGCCCGATCTGCTGGGTCAAGCCGAAACGCAAACGCTGGCCGGGCAGGGCACGCTGGTCACTTATTCGCGCAAGGTGTTCATTCCGCTCACCAAATTGTGCCGCGATGTTTGCCATTATTGCACCTTCGCGCATCGCCCGTCGCAGCTTGAAGCGCCGTTTCTTGAGCCTGAAGAAGTGCTGGAAATTGCCCGCGCAGGAGAGGCGCAGGGCTGCCGCGAAGCGCTGTTCACGCTGGGGGACCGGCCCGAGGCGCGCTATTCCACCGCGCGCGAATGGCTGGCCGAACGCGGCTTTTCCAGCACGCTGGACTATCTGGCCCATGTTGCGAAGCTGGTGCTGAATGAAACCGGGCTGCTGCCACATCTCAACCCCGGCATCATGGATGCGCACGACTATGCAACGTTGCGTCCGCTATCGGCATCGATGGGGCTGATGCTGGAAAGCAGTTCTGATCGGTTATGCGAAAAAGGCAGGCCGCATTATGGCTCGCCCGATAAAGTTCCTGCCGTGCGGCTTGAATCGATCCGCCTTGCCGGAGAAGCGCAGGTTCCGTTTACCACCGGGCTGCTGATCGGCATTGGCGAGACCCGGCTGGAACGAATAGAGGCGTTGCTGGCGATCCGCGATTTGCATGTGCGCTATGGCCACATTCAGGAAGTGATCGTCCAGAATTTCCGGTCCAAGCCCGATACGCTGATGCGCGATGCGCCCGATCTGCCGCTGGATGAGCATCTGTGGACGATTGCCGCCGCGCGCCTGATCTTTGGCCCGGATATGACGATACAGGCCCCGCCAAACCTGCAGCCCGGCCAGCTCAAACCCCTGGTCCGCGCCGGGGTCAACGATTGGGGCGGGGTTTCTCCGGTCACGCCCGATCATGTCAATCCAGAAGCGCCGTGGCCGCATCTTGAAAAGCTGGAAACCGAAACCGAACGCGCTGGCAGGCATCTGCGGCAGCGACTGGCAATTGGCCCGGCATTTGCGCGCGATCCGGTGCGCTGGGCCGATGAGGCACTGCACACCCGCATTCGCCGTGCGGTAGACGCGCGCGGCCTGCCGCGTGACAGTGACTGGTCTGCGGGCACCGGCGGGGAAATTCCCGAAACTTTCCCCTCGCTGGTTGCGGGCCGCGATCCTGCGATCCGCGCGGCGCTTGGCCGGGTTGAATATGGCGAGGAACTGGAAGCCGATCAGGTCGCGCGGCTGTTCACTGCCGAAGGGCGCGATTTTGAGGCGGTCAGCCGGTTTGCCGATGAACTGCGGCAGGATCGGGTGGGCGATACGATCACCCATGCTGTCAATCGCAATATCAATTACACCAACATCTGCCTTTATCGCTGCGGCTTTTGTGCCTTTTCCAAAGGCAGCACCAAAAGTGAGCGTGGCCCCGCCTATAACATCGACCATGCCGAAATTGCGCAGCGCACGCGCGAGGCGTGGGAGCGCGGAGCAAGCGAGGTTTGCCTGCAAGGCGGCATCCATCCCAGCTATGATGGCAACACCTATCGCGCGATTGTCCGGGCGGTGAAAGAGGCCGTGCCCGAAATGCATGTTCATGCCTTTTCGCCGCTCGAAGTGCATCACGGGGCGACGACGCTGGGCCTGACCTATGAGGAATATCTGGCTTCGTTGAAAGAGGCCGGGCTGGCGACGTTGCCGGGCACGGCAGCGGAGATCCTTTCCGATGATATTCGCGATGTCATCTGCGCGGATAAGGTCAACACTCAGGAGTGGCTGGCGGTGATGCGCGCGGCGCACACTGTTGGCCTGAAATCAACCGCGACGATCATGTTTGGCCATGTTGAAACACACGATCACTGGGCAATTCACTTGCTGCGCGTGCGCCAGTTGCAGCAGGAAACGGGCGGGTTTACCGAATTTGTGCCGCTGCCGTTTGTGCACATGGAAGCGCCCAACTGGCGCCGGGGCGAGACACGCTCTGGCCCGACATGGCGCGAGGCGGTGCTGATGCATGCAGTGGCGCGCATTGCGCTGGATGGGGCGATCCCCAACATTCAGGCAAGCTGGGTGAAACTGGGGCCAGAGGGTGCGGCGGCGATGCTGCAGGCTGGCGCAAACGATCTTGGCGGAACGCTGATGGACGAATCGATTACGCGCGCGGCAGGCGGCGTTAACGGGCAGGAATTTGGCGTCGTACAGATGCGCGAGCTGGCTGAAGGGCTGGGGCGTTCGCTGGTCGAGCGCAGCACGCTTTATCAGGTGCGCCAGCGCGAATTGATCTGCGCTGACTGACCGGTTCGGAGCCGTCGATGTATTGCGTTAAACCGATTGCCGGGCTGCCCGAGTTTGCCGATGGCGATGATCTGCCCGCAATTCTGGCGCGGCGGCTGGCGCAAGGCGATCCCGGCTTGCAGGCGGGCGATATTCTGGTGGTTACGCAGAAAATCGTATCCAAGGCCGAAGGGCGCATGGTCGATCCCGCGGCTGTTACGCCATCGGCAGACGCGCGCGCGCTGGCCGCGGACGTGGGCAAAGACCCGGCGCTGGTTGAGCTGGTGCTGCGCGAATCAAGCGCGGTGGTGCGCCGCGCGCCCAATATCCTCATCACACGCCACAAACTGGGCCATGTGATGGCCAATGCCGGGATTGATGCATCCAATATCGGCTCTGCGCATGGTGGGCATGTGCTGCTTTTGCCCGAAGATCCCGATGCCAGCGCGGCCCGGATCGCCAGCGCGTGCAAAGCGGCGACTGGATTGGGCGTGGCGGTGATAATTTCAGACAGCTTCGGCAGGCCGTGGCGGGTTGGCACGGTCAACGTTGCGATCGGCATTTCGGGCCTTCCCGCCGTGCTTGATCAGCGCGGAGAGCCAGACCGGGACGGGCGGACCATGCAGGTTACGCAGATCGCCTTTGCCGATTCGGTCGCGGCCGCCGCAGGGCTGGCGATGGGCGAAGGGGCGGAAGGTTTGCCTGCCTGTATCGTGCGCGGCCTTTCCTGGCAGTCAGAGGCGCAAACCATCGGTGCCGCGCTGCGCCCCAAAAACGAAGACCTGTTTCGATAAGCATCGGCTTGCCGGAAAATATTGCCCTTTAGGGCAATCATCCGCGCAAGGCCTGATTCGCCTGTCCGTGGACAGGTTGATCGGCACAGGCGCTCCCGCACACTTTTGCACAAATGGCAGTTACAGGAGAGCCGGTCATGAAGCTCAATATTGGTGTTCCAAACAGTATGAAAGTTGCCGCGATGGCGCAGCCGTGGGAAGCCGCGCTTGATGGTGCGGAGATCGGCAGGCTGATGTCTGTCGCTGATGATCTTGGCTTCAATAAATGCATGCTGGGTGAGCATTTTATTATCCCCAATGAGCATATCGAGCTTTCGGGCGACTGGTATTTCCACACTGTTGCCGCGCTTGGCTATATTGGCGGGCAGACGAAGAACCTGCGTTTGTCGTCATCCGTTTCGATCCTGCCGCTGCAAAATCCGATTGTGCAGGCGAAAGGCTGGTCAACGATTGATTTTTTGACCGGCGGCCGCGCCGAAGCGCTGTTTGGCGTCGGCTGGCTCAAGGAAGAGTTCGATATGCTGAACGTGCCGTTCAACAAGCGCGGCGCGATTGCGGATGAATATGTGGCTGCGATCATTGAATTGTGGACGAGCGAAAATCCTGAATTTGAAGGCGAATATGTTAGCTTCAAGGATTGCGGATTTGGCCCCCGGCCTGTGCAGAAACCGGGTCTGCCGATCTGGTTTGGCGGCGATGCGCCTGCGGTTCAGCGCCGGGTGGCAAAGTTCGGCAATGGCTGGTCGCCATTCCGCACTCCGCCTGAAACGTTCCCCGATTGCATCGATTACATCAAATCGCAGCCGGAATACGATGGCCGCCCGCTTGAGTTTTTCTTTGCGCTCGAAATGCTGAATGTTGGCGCACACCACGAAATTCTCGACGATCCGCGCGCACCGGGCACCAGCGACGCGGCCAAGATCATCGATCAGATCGGCTGGCTGAAAGAACTGGGCATGACCGAAACAATCGTGCCGCTGCCGCCGGGGCTGACCGACGCGCAGGCATGGATCGATCGCCAGCACTGGGTGGCCGAAGAGATTATGCCCAAAATCTGATTGCCCGCCTGATTCTGGCCCGGCCATTATGGTCGGGCGTGAAAAAAGGCCCGGTCTCGAATGTTCGAGGCCGGGCCTTTTTCGTTGCAGGTGCGGTGATGTTCAGCCTTGTGCCGCTGCCATCATGTCCATCATATCGGCATAGTGCGGCAAGTGGTGGCAGATGCCGCCATCGGCGGAAATGATCTGCGCGGTGACGAAGCCGGACATGTCCGAAGCCAGCCAGGTCACAACCCCGGCAATGTCGTCGGCCACGCTTTCACGCGGCAACAGCACATGGCGCTGGATAAGGTTGAGCTGTTCTTCTGTCATCTGCGCGCGTGCCACGGGGCTGAGTACCAGCCCGGGAAGCACCGCGTTGCAGCGGATGTTTGCTTTGCCAAACTGCGCCGCGGTGTTGCGGGTCAGCGCGTTGACGGCGGCTTTGGATGCCGCATAGGCCGGGTTCAGCACATCGCCGAGTAGTGATGTGCCCGAACTGGTGTTGACGATCGATCCGCCGCCGCCCGCGATCATGTGCGGGATGACATGTTTGGTCATCAGCATGGTGCCGCGCGTGTTGATATCAAACGCCGCATCCCAGACTTCTTCTTCCATTTCCAGCAGTGCTGCATCGCGGGTCATCTGCGCGGCGCCGGTGTTGGCGGCGTTGTTGTGCAGGATGTCGATCTTTCCAAACCGCTCCATCACTGCCGCAACCATCGCGGCGATGCTGGCTTCGTCGCCCAGATCAACCGCGTGGGCCATGGCCGTGCCGCCGCCCGCGTTGATTTCACCGGCCACGCGCTCGGCGCCTTCGGCGTTGATATCGGCAACCACCACCGATGCGCCATTTGCCGAGAGCATCTTGGCGCAGGCCTCACCAATGTTCGCGCCTGCCCCGGTGACAATCGCGACTTTACCTTCAACCAGACCCATCATTATTCTCCTAGAAGTCCCCAAGTGCCGTAATCTTCGGCAGCGGTGAAAAAGCGTTCATTCATCGGGATGCCGTTCTGTCCCCAGGCATCCAAGTTCGCGACCCAGGCCTGCAATCCATACATCACGAACAGGCGGGTCTGCTCCCACGCCTCTTCGAAGCTGGGCACGCCCTGTGCACCCGTGGCGATCAGATATTCGCGGTATTTCTTCACCATGTCCTTGTGAAACTTGCGACGCTCTTCGATCGAGAGCGCGCCGATCACGAAATAAGTGAGATCGCGCCATGGACGACCGCGACGAACAAGCTGCCAGTCCAGCCACAGCCGATCACCGTCGGGCAGGATATAGGTGTTGCCCTGATGGCAATCGCCCAGCACGATGCAGTATGGCGCATCATAGGCGCGGTCGATCTCGCCCAGCCGGTCAAACGCGCGTTCCACTTTGCGCGGATCGTCAAGATAGTGCTGCGGCGCGATTTCGCAGAAACCGGGGTCTTCAAGATTGGCAGCAATCCACTGCCACATGATGCGCACCTGATCGCTGTCGCACGGCGTATCCATCTGGGTTTGCAGCCACGGCGCGTTGGCGGGGCTGATCTTGTCGCTGTCCCACAAGCTGCCATGCAGTTTGGCCAGTCCTTCGAGATTATCGAAGATCATATCAACGCCATTGGCATCGGTGCTGTGGCCGAATTTGCCGCCTCTCTGGACAAGATCTTCCAGCACGACGAAGCCATGGGCGCTGCCATCGTCATCCCAGTCGGCATAATAGCATTTGGCGGTGGGCACTTTCATTTCATCAATCATGAAATGATAGAAACGCGCTTCCACGGCATGAATATCGACATTGTCGAACGCGCCCGACCAGTTCGATTTCATGCAAAGATGCTGGGGCAGACCCGCTGCCTTGCCGGCATCGTTCCAGTCCACCTTGATCCGCCATTTGGTGGTGTGGCTGTTCAGCAGTTCCACCGTTTCCATGTTGCTGGCTTCGACGCCGGGGTATTTGTAGCTCATCATCCGGCTGAGCCATGCGGCATCGATGTTGTCCATCGAGGTGGGCAGGTGATCGGTGCGGGCCGGATAAGGGCGCGGCACGCAATTGGGATCAACAACCGGATTATGATATTGGGCAGGTGCCTGAGGATCCATTTTCAACTCCTTTGCAATTCTGATTTCTTGATCTGGCGACTGGCAAACAACAGCAGGATGGAACCGATCAGGCAGAACACCAGCGCGGTGCCGATGCCCAGCGCCACGCCGTCCTTTCCGTCGGCCATGTCGCTGACTTTTCCGATCAGCCACGCGCCAAAGCCCACGCCGATCAGGTTGGCGCTCATCTGATAGATGGAAACCGCCAGACCGCGCAGGTTAGGGCCTGCCTGTGTGAGAAACACCGAATTGAGCGGCCCGTTGTAAGACGCGCCGGTAAGGCCGGTGATCAGGATGAAGATTACAGCAATCGTTGCGTTGTCGGTCGCCATGGCGATAATTCCGGCGATTGCGGTCACGAACGGAAAAACAGCCGAAACCAGCGCGGTGCGTGCCGGATCGAAGCCGCCCATGCGATCGTTGAGACGGTCCACGCCCCAACCGGCGGAAAAGCCGCCGATAGACCCCAGCACGCCATAGGCAACCGCGGCAAGCAACCCGGCTTGCGCAAGGGTGAAATCATGACTTTCGACCAGAAACGTCGCGATCCACACGCTCATCCCATAGATGCCAACGGCAATGCAGGTAACGGCGGCAATTGCCATAAGTATGCCGGGGCGGGCGCACAGATCACGCACGCGGCCCCACAGATCCTGTTTGCCCAGCACCTCTGGTTTGTCGAGCGTCCCGCGCTTGGGTTCCCGCAAGGTGAAATAGAGAAACGGCGCCAGGATAAGGCCGGGCAGGCCCGCGAACAGCAGCGTCGTTCGCCAGCCATAAAGCATGACGATCCAGCCGCCCACGAAGAACGCCAGAGCAAACCCGAAACCCGAACTGAGATACCACAGCCCGACCGCGGTTGCGCGCCGTTCCGCGCCGAAATAGTCTGAAAGGATCGAAAGGCCGGTGGGCGATCCGCCCGCTTCGGCAGCGCCAACCGCCGCGCGCCCGGCCAGAAGACCCCACAAACCCGTTGCCAATGCGGTAAGCGCGGTTGCGCCGCTCCAGCCGACAAGCGCGAATGTCAGCAGGTTCTTGCGGTTGAACCGGTCTACCGCATAACCGAACGGGATTGCCGCCAATGCGAACGGCAGCCCGAACGCGATGCCCGCAAGCAGACCCATCTGTTCGCCCGTCAGGTGGAATTCGTCGCCGATCGGCTTGAGCACCAGACCGATGATCGCGCGGTCCATGCCAAGCGAGGTCTGCGCCAGCGTGAGCATGCCAAGGACATACCAGCGATAGTTCGATTCAGGTGCTGTATTCTGCGCGGTGCTTGCCACCCGGCTTCTCTCCAGTGTTGTTTGTGCGCGAACATTGCAGAGGCGTGTAAACCTCAACCTGTCCAAGGAAAGGGGCGATCATTGCCTGCCTGCCGGACAATCGCGAAAACGAGGAGGGGAGCAGGGTGAGTCAGACCGAAGCAAACAAGGAAATCGTTCGCCGTTTTCTCGATGCCGTCGTCACCGGCGATATCGATACGGTAGAGGCGCTGCAAGCGCCGGACTGCACGTGGTGGGTTGTGGGCCTGGGCGATATTTCGCGGGAATCCTATACCGACGAGGTGAAGAACATGCTGCTTGCCGCCAGCCCGCGACAAGTGAAAATTGATCGCCTGGTGGCGGAAGGCGATGAAGTTGCCGCAGAACTGCGCTCGGAATTTCATTTCGGCGATCGCGTTTACGCCAACGAATATCATGATCTGTTTGTCATACGTGATGGCCAGATCGTTCATGGCCGTGAATATTTTGACACGGGTAAAGTTGCCGCCTTTTTCGGCCCGCAGGGAGATTGACTGATGAATCATGAACAGATCGCGCGCGATTTTCTGGCGCTGTTTCACACGCAAAAACTTGATGGTGCGGCTGTCAGGGCGATGCTGGCCGACGATGCCCGTTATCAGCCGGTCGTTCCGATTGCGCCGGTTCGGCAGGGCGCCGATGCGATCGTGGGCGAACTTGAACGCCAGTATGAGCTTTACGATGAATGTGCGTGCGACATCCTGCATGTGGCGGTGAGCGGAAACACCGTGTTCACCGAGCGGGTCGATACCTGTCGCCAGCTTGCCAACGGTCAAAAGACAACCACCAATGTCGTCGGCGTTTTCGATATAGATGCGCAAGGCAAGATCGTGTGGTGGCGCGAATACTGGGATGCGCTCGATTGTGCGGGCCAGCTTGGCATTGATGACAAGGCTATGCGCGCGATCATGTGCGCGTGAGGGGAATTTAAGATGCAATATGATGTCGTGGTGATGGGGTCCGGCGCGGCCGGGCTGACAGCGGCTCTGGTCGCGGCCAAAGCGGGCCGGAAAGTTGCCGTTCTGGAGAAGGCGGAGCATTTTGGCGGCACCACGTCCGTTTCGGGTGGCGGCATCTGGATTCCCGAAAGCCCGCAGGCCAAGGCCGCTGGCGTCAGCGACAGCAAGCGCACCGCACTTGATTATGCGCTGGCGGTTGTCGGCAACCGGGCAGAGCGCGAACTGATCGAAGCCTATATCGAAACCGGACCCGAAATGGTTGCGTGGCTGGCACAGAACAGCTCGGTTGAGTTTCTGCTCTCGCCTCCGTCGAGCGACTGGTATCCCGAAGTGGATGGCGCCGCCCACGAAGGCCGCCTGCTTTCACCAACGGAATACGATGGCAAGAAGCTGGGTGACGATTTTGATCGGCTCAACAAACCCCGGCAGGAGTTTAACGCGCCCGGCGGGATGATGATCGACCTGTTCGATCTCGCCTATATCGAACGCCTGCCTGCGCCCGGCGCGCTGTGGCACATGGCCAAGATCGCGATCCGCTTTGCGCTCGACAAGAAAAAGCTGGGCCGTGGTTCGCGGCTGACGATGGGCAACGCTCTGGCCGGGCGGCTGATGCGCTCTGCGCTGGATGCGGGGATTGATCTGTATGAATCCACCCCGGTTGAAAGCCTGATCACGGCTGATGGCAAAGTAACCGGCGTGCGCGCGACGGTGAAAGGCGTTTCCACCGAAATCAGCGCGTCGAAAGGCGTGATTCTGGCATCTGGCGGGTTTTCGGCAAACGCGCAAATGCGCAAGGCCTACATCCCGTTCGCCGAACAGCATGTCTCGATCCTGCCTTACGAAAACACGGGCGACGGCATCAATGCGGCCACCGCTTCCGGCGCGGCAATGGGCGCTGAAAACCATGTCAACGCGGTGTGGGCAGTGGTTTCCAAACGCCAGCGCGACGATGGCTATCTTGAACGCTATGCGCACCTGATCGACATGTCGAAGCCGGGGTGCATTGCGGTCAACAAGCAAGGCAAGCGGTTCGGCAACGAAGCCAGCGTGCACTTTGTGGAAGATATGCATGCAACCGGCACGGTTCCCGCGCACATCATCGCCAATGCCAAATTCGTCAAGAAATACGGCATGGGGCTGGTTCTGCCCGGCGGCGGCAAGATCAAGGAAATGGTCGCCACCGGCTACATGAAAACCGGCAACACGCTGGCGGAACTTGCGGGCCAGATCGGGGTCGATCCGGCCGGGCTTGAAGCCACGGTTGCCAAAGTCAACGCCGATGCGGCAACCGGCAAGGACAGCGATTTTGGCAAGGGCGATACGCTGATCGATCAGGAGATCGGCGATCCCAAGCACACGCCCAACCCCTGTTTCGGGCCGGTTGGTGAAGGGCCGTATTATGCGGTTGAAATCTTCCCCGGCGATGGCTCGACTACGGTGGGCGTCAAGATCGATGCCGAATGCCGCGTTCAGGGCGAGGACGGCCAGCCCATTCAGGGCCTTTGGGCAGCCGGGCTTGATGCCAATTCGATCTGGCAGGGCAAATCGCCCGCGCATGGCTGCAATGTCGGCCCGGCGATGGTGACGGGCTTTATCGCCGGGAGATCCGTGTCAACCTGAGTTGCGAAACGATGCGGGGAGCGTTGGATGACTGCTGAACAAACTGCGTGGATGGCCGGAACGGCTTTGGTCTTGCTTCTTGCCGAGCTGCTGTTTGGTCGCCACCGCGGCCTTTACCGGCGTGAGGATCATCTGGTGAACGGGCTGTGCACGCTGATTGGCATGGCAATCACGCGCCCGCTGGCGGCAATGATGGTGGCCGCTGGTCTGGGCTTGTTGCACCCGCAGCATCAGGGTTTTCTGGCGCACTGGGGGCTTCTGCCGTCGCTGGCGGCAACCATCGTGACGGCGGAATTCTTTTGCTACTGGGTCCACCGATCCGCTCATGAAGCCAAGGGTTCGCGTTATTTTGACTGGCTGTGGCGGCTTCACCGGACTCATCATTCGGGCAAATATGTCAATGTGCTGCTGGTTTTCAGGGTCAATCCGTTCTGGCCGTTTGTTATGCCGCTGCCCTGGGTTACGGGCTTTGCGGTATATGCCGGACAGTTAGAGGCGGCGGCACTGGCGATTTTCCTGTTCACGATGTGGGGGCTGGTAACGCACAGCCACTTCCGCTGGGATGATGCGGTTCGCCGTCACAGTGTGTTCGGCCCGGTGATACGGCTGGCGGAACATGTGATCGTTTCGCCCGGCATCCATCATTCGCACCATGGATATGGGCGCGACGGCGGCAATTTTCGTAACTACGGGATCATGCTGTCAATCTATGATACAATATTCGGCAGCCTGTATATCCCTTCCGGCCGGCCGTTCCGCTATGGATTGCCCGGCACCAACGCCGATTGGCGCGAAGAGGTGTTTTTCCCGTTTTTCCGCAAGAAATCGAGCGAGGCGGACGATGTCGATGACCGTTCGCCTGCTTCCCCAGCCACAAACATTGAGGCGGGGTGATGAAGACCGCGGTTGTTACGGGCGCCAGCTCCGGCATCGGCCTGGTTGTAGCCCGTGAACTGGCGCGCAGCGGCTGGCGTGTGATCGCGCATGGGCGCGATCCGGCAAGGGCAGAGGCTGCGCTGGCCGATATCCGTCGTGCCGCGCCTCAGGCGCACGTCGATATGGTGCTGGCCGATCTGTCGGTCATGGCGAACGTATCGCGCTTTGCAGATGATATCGCTGCGCAGACCGAGCGGATCGATCTTCTGGTCAACAATGCCGGTTTCATGCCTGCGCAACGCGTTGAGACAGTGGACAGGTTTGAGCAGTGCTTTGCGGCCAATCACCTCGCGCCGTTTTTGCTGACCAACCGTTTGCTGCCACTGATCAAGGCCGCCGGCCCCGGAGCGCAGATCATCAATACCGCTTCGGTTGCCCACAAGTTCATCAAGGACATGAAGTGGGACGATCTCCAGCAAACGCTGAAGTTCAGCGCCAACGACGCCTATACGCAATCGAAGCTGGCCAATATCCTGCATGCGCGTGAGCTGGCGCGCAGAATTAAACCGGATGGCATTCGCATCAATGCGGTTCATCCCGGCCTGGTGCAGACGAACTTTGACAGCCACGGCAATGTCATCGTCAAGCTGATGTATCTGCTGAGCCGCCCGTTCTCACTGACGCCCGAAAAGGGGGCGGACACGATCCTGTGGCTGGCGCAAGGCGGCGCGCCCGAAGCGACGGGCGAGTATTTTGCCAAACGCAAACTGGGTGATCTTACGCCGGCGGCGCAAAGCGATGAAGGCGCGGCCCGGCTCTGGAAGATCAGCGAGGAACTGGTAGCGCAGGCCGAGCAATAAACCGTGCCCGGCCTGCGTTATCGCGCGTTCAGTTCATATCCTGAAGGCAGGTCAGTGAACCAGCGCAGGCCTGTCCAGATCGATCAGGCTTCACGGCGCTTGGCTTCCGCCACCATTTTGAAGATGCCTTCGTTGTAGGCGGTCAGCTTTTCCATCGACAGGTTGCGATAGGGGGTCATCGGGCAGAGCGAATCGACCACATTCCAGAACGGCTCGATCTGTTCGAGGACTTCATCAACCGGCCCGCATTTAACGAACGCCTGAACAACTTCGTCGCTCACCTTGTCAATCACGCTGGAAACGTCGCCATGTTCTCCGGCGCTCAGCTGGCAATCGCGGGCGAGATCGCCAAAGCCGATGGTGTCGAAGAAGTTCTCATATTCCTTGTAGCCGATATACCCGGCCACCGTGGCGCGGCTGTCATCAATGGCTTGCTGCTTGTCATCGTTCACCGCAACCCATGGCCATGCGTTGACTTCAACATCTTCGCGCTTGCGGCCGAATTTGGCGAGTTCGGCTTCGATGAACGGTTTCTTGTGATTGGTATAATCCGCCGTCCACAGCGCATGGACAATCAGGCCATCGCCGATTTCAAGCGCCATGCTGGTCAGCTTGTCTTTCAGCGCGGCAATCCAGATGGGGATGTTCTCGCGCACGGGCGGCGCGGTCATCATCTTTTCGGTCCATTCCAGATTGTAGTATTCGCCGTGCAGCGGCTCCATTTCCTTGTGGCCGTTGGCGTTTACATAACGCACGATCTTCACGACTTCGCGCAAGTGGGTCAGCAATTTGCGGTGCGGTTCGCCATAAATGCCTTCAAGCGCGCTGTGCAGCGATGTGCCCAGGCCCAGCACGAAGCGGCCCTGGCTGATCGTATCGCATTCGATTGCCGAATAGGCGGTTTCCACCGGGCTGCGCGTGCCCGCCACAGCAATGCCGGGCGATACTTTCAGCGTGTCCGTCATCGCCGCAACAGCGGCCATCGGCACGAACGGCGCGCCATATATCTGCAAAGAGAAACAGCCTTCGAACCCGACCTGTTCCATCTGTTTTGCCATGCCGCCCATAACCGGGGCAGGAAGAACCGGCATTACGCCCCACCAGCGGCGATCACCGCCGGTGGCATTAGTCAGTTTGGTCATGTTCCATCGTATCCTATCAGCTCACTGCAATCAGCGCTGACATCATCACGATATTCGAAATCGCCGCGCGCCTGTCTTTCGGCTAGTGCGAGCATGAGAACACGATATTTCTGCCCCGCTTCGTCCAGCGGCGAGTGCAGATCCTTGCGCGCTTCGGGGCGCATATAGCGCGGGCTTTGCGGCGAAGTCATCGAACTGTCCTGGCGCGAAACCTTATAGCTTGCCGTTGGCATGATATAGCGGAAGGGATTGCGTTTCTTCACGTTGGTTGTGTTCATCACATAGTCCAGCCGTGTCCGGTCGCGCGTTTCAGGCACGCAGGGGTGGAACAGCTGGACATTGTCACCGGGGCTGAACCGGCCATAAGCCATCGCAACGTGGCTGCGCAGGTAAATGCGGATCACCTGACGAACCTGCTGCACATCCGATCGCACACCGCCAAACCATTTCATTACCGGTGCGACCGATTTGTTGACGCACGTGCGGACCATGGTGATCGTTTCGCTGTCGTGAAACACTTCCACGGTTTCCTTGTCCATCTTCTCATCGCCAACAACATCGGCATGGAGAAAATCGGCGTGGGTGAGGTCGATCAGGTTTTCAAGGCTCAGCGGGGCGCAACAATCGAAGCGCACGGTGCCGATCATATGTTCGGGCACGCCGCCTTCTTCGGGAAGGTAGGGAATATCGGGCAGGTGTTGGGGCGCGGCATTGGCGGGATTGCCAAACCAGCCCCAGACAAAACCGTATTTTTCCATCACCGGATATCGGCCTTGGGCATCGCTGTATTCGCTTTTTGAGGCGGAAAGCCCTTCGGCGGGGTGAAATTCGGATGCAACCGGCTGGCCACTTTCACGCCACAGGAAGAACGGCTGCGAATAAATCGCCCGCCGGACCGGTTTTGTGCCGACCGAGGTGCTGTGCGCCAGCGGAAACCAGGCATCTTTCAGAACGATATCGTGGGGCACCCACGAATTGACCTTGGCCGCGAATGTGCGCGGGTCCGAGCTGATCGGATCATCATGGTCCGCTGTTGGGATGCTGTCCTGAATATCAAGCATAGTCAGTTCCTTAGGTTAGAATATGCGCCGCGATTACGCGGCGGTTTCCTGGCGCTCTGTTCGCGCGGCGATCTCTTTGCGCAGTTCCACCGCATGGATGGATGCCGATGGTTTTTGCACACGCAACGCAGCGCCATCGACATGGGAATGCACGGTAAGCGGATCGCCCAGCCCCATGGCTTTTGCCATCAATCCGGGACGTTTCGCTTCGAGTTTTGCCCTCCAGCGCACTTGCGTTACGCCTCTGGCGCCGGGAACCGGTGCAAGGGTGGCGCGTAGCAGCGGATTGAACTGATCGTCGCGCAGCAGCAGGTCGCTTTCTCCCGAAGCGGGATCGGTCGAGATTTTCAGCGTGATCGGGAAATCCGAAGAAAAGGGCGCGGGCCAGTGCGGCGAGGCCCACTGGCAGGATCGCTCCAGCACCAGCCTGCCATCCTGTTCTTTCAGTTCGGCCATGAGATAGGGCGAAAAGCGCACCCCGCGAATGCCGATAACCAGCGCCGGATCATCAAACAGGGCATTGATATACTGATCGTGATCGAGCGCGACGTTTTCCGTCCCCGAAAGCGGCAGTGTTTCCTCAGCCGGGGCGGGCTGCGGGGTTTTTGCATCAAGACACACACGAATGAAGCCGCCGCTTTCCGTCACGCCAAAGGCTCTGGCGCGATAGACGGGCGGGAATTTACGCTCGCTCTTGAGATTGGGGATATCGACGAGCTGGCCATTCGCGCCGTCAAACGTCCAGCCGTGATAGCCGCACTGGATCATCCCGCTGCCAAGCACACATCCCAGCGAAAGCGGTGCGCGGCGATGCGGGCAGCGATCTTCCAGCGCACGAACAATGCCATCGCTATCGCGCCACAGCACGATCGGCTGATCGCCAATATCGACATTGACGGGCTTGTCCTTGCTGATCTCTTCGGAGCGGGCGACGGCCCACCAAACTGCCTCGGTCATGCGCGACTCATACTCTCCCTAGCATGCGATTGGCAAATAAATTGACAGCTGACAATTAAATTGTCAATGTCCTTTGATGGCATCTTCAGATTCACTGGCGGATCCAGTTTCGGTTTCACTGGCAGAAAAACCACCTGTCCCTGAGGGTGATGCCCCGGTTGTTCATGAACGCAAGCGTGGGCGGCCAAAGGCGGATACCAGCGCGTCGATCGATGAAGCGCATCTGTTGCAAACCGCGTTCGCGATGTTTGCGGCGCAAGGGTATGAAGCATCGACAATGCGGGCGATGGCGCGCGAGCTGGGCGTCAGCCACAATCTTCTCAATGTGCGTTTCGGCCGCAAGTCCGAACTGTGGAAGGCCGCGGTGGACTGGCGGCTGGCGGAAGCTGCGCGCGATGTGGAAATGGCGTTTGCAACGGGCGCAAGCTCTGAAGATCAGCTTCGCGATCTGGTGCATCGTTTCTGCCGCTGGGCGATTGCCAATTCGGATATCGTTGCCATCAGCTACAGCGAAGGGCAGCAGGATAGCTGGCGTCTCGATTATCTGACAGCCCGGTTCATTCTGCCATTTCAGAAACGCCTGCAACGCCTGCTGGGCGATGTTGCATCGCGGCGACAGCTGACGCCGATCGGTTCAGGCGCGCTGATGGCGATTCTGGTGCACGGCGTCAGTTCCTATTTCGCGCTGGGGCCGTTGCAGGATAGACTGCTGCCCGATCAATATGGCGACGCGGGCAATCTGAACGGCGATGAAGCCCACGCCGATGCGATGGCGCAGTTCCTTCTGGCAGGCTTGCTTGCGGGAAAGTAGGCGGGCGCAAAAGGCCGCATAAGAAAACGGGGGCGAGGAGCGTGAAAGCAATCGGACAGACGACAGGCCGTGTGGGCATGACAATTTTTGCGGCAATGGCTTTTGCAACAGCGCCCATTTCCGCCGAGGCCTATGCCAGTCCATCTGAAAACGCGGTGACGCGCGCAGCGCAGGAAGCCGCAGAAGCGAGCGCGGTTGCGCGCAAGGCGGCTATGGCGCGGCTTGGCTTTCTGGAAGGCGACTGGGAAGGCGTGAATGTCAGCCGGACGAGCGATGGCAAGGAAACGCGATCACGCAGCGCGGATACCATCAGATACCGGATGGGAGGGGATATCCTGACCATTGCCGGGCGGAAATTTGCGTCTGGCGCTGGCCTTGATGATCCGCCGGTGGTTGAGAATTTCGGCGTTTTTGATTTTGATACCGAGACAGGAACTTACCGTGTCACCGCGTTCGTGCGCGGGCTCATCAAGAAAGGCACCGGGCATTTCCGCGAAGACGGCAAGTTGCAGTGGTCGATCGCAGGCGGCGCGCGCAACGTGCGGTTTCTGGCCTGGCCTGAAATCGGCGAGGACGGCGCGGCGGGCTGGGTTGAAACCGGCGAGTTTTCATACGACGGCGGCAAAAGCTGGGCACCGGCGTTCGAAATCCATTTCCGCCCTGTGGAACCGGCACCAGCCGAAGCGGACACAGCCGATACGCCAGAGTAACAGATTCTGATCCTGATTCTGGTGCTGATACTGACCGCGAACGTTTCAGCCGCTCAAGGATAAAAGAGATCGGCGATGCGTTGCCGATAGGTGGCCGCCTTGTCCGGCTCCACCCCGAATTGCGGCACGACCGGGGTGATCGAATCGGCAAACCGGGCGCGCTCGATTGTTTGCGCCATCACGTC
Source organism: uncultured Sphingomonadaceae bacterium (assembly GCA_947258815.1). Taxonomy (GTDB): domain Bacteria; phylum Pseudomonadota; class Alphaproteobacteria; order Sphingomonadales; family Sphingomonadaceae; genus Novosphingobium. The sequence goes on along the minus strand of CAMYJW010000011.1, from coordinate 46,460 downwards.
GTCAGCGGACCCCAGTATGGTGATCGCGGTCACCATTTCATCGGGGCAGGCGCGCGCCATCGCTTCATAGTCCTGCGCGGCGAAGGCAGCTTGAATCGCCTGCGCCTCATCGCCAAACCCGATCTCGGTGAAATAGCGAAGATACTGGGGCGATTGCGTGTAAAACGCGATGTTGGCGCGGGCATCGGCAATCGCTTCGGCGCGGTCATCGTTGATGACGGTGAACAGCATCAGATTGACATCGATGTCAGACCGTTCGCGTCCGTTCTTGTCCAGCCCGGCTTGCAGATGCGTGCCGACTTTGTCGCGCACCCAGTCCGTCGTCCACAGCGGATGGCCGAGCAGCCCATCGGCGATCGCTCCGGCCTGTTCGCAGGCTTTTTCAAAAACCGCAGGCAGATAGACCGGAATCGCGGGACGACGGGCAGGGCGCACCAGCCGGAAGTGCGACAGATCCAGCGTGTGATATTCGCCTTCCAGCTTCTGCAGTTCGCCGGTGTGGCCTTTTTCGATTACCGCGCGCACTTGCGAGACGACTTCGCGCATGTGGGCAAGCGGCTTGCCGTATTCCATGCCGAAGCTGCCTTCGATCTGGCTTTTCGCGCTTGAGCCAAGGCCCAGAACCGCGCGGCCATCGCTGATGTGGTCAAGATCAATCGCGCTGCATGCCGTTTCCAGCGGACTGCGCGTGAAGGCCAGCGCAATGCCGGTGGCCAGCTTGATGCGCTGGGTGACGGCAGCGGCAGCGGCCAGCACGGTGAACGGCGCGCCGAAAATCTGCGGCGCCCAAACGCCTTCAACGCCCGCCGCTTCAAGCCGCTGCACCAGCGGCACCAGCTCACTGGCGGCAAGCACGGGCAATTCCGCCCAGATGCGTTTGCCTTCAATCATTGTCCGTCTCTTTCCTTATCCGTCTTGCCCAACCCGACTGGGCCTGTCCGACTGGGCCTAACCGACCTTGTCCGGCCTCATGCGACTGCGCCGGACTTTATCCGAAGCCTTTGGCGGTATCGAAATAGTCGCGCCACGAAACGATCTTGTCGCCGTCCATCTCGAACACGCCCATCAGTTTGATCGAAACAAGCAGTTTGCCATCACCATCATAGAAATTGTCGGTCCGTTCGGTGAGGACGACATCGCCGTTCACAGCAGCATGATGCACGATCACTTCGCCGCTCTGGATCGGATACATCTGCGCGAACCCGTCCATAAAGCCCTTGGCTTCAGCAAAGCCGGTGGTTTTGGAAATGCCGACGTTTTCCCAGACGGTTTTATCGGTGAAGCGCTTTTCCATCGATGCCAGCATCGATTCCAAGCTGGGCTTCCATTCTTCGAAAAAGCCCAGCACCTGTGCAAGGGGATCACTCATGATCAGTCTTCCTCTGCAATGGTGACGGTGATGCCATCGAGATCGGCGGACATTTCGATCTGGCACGACAGGCGCGAGTTTTCGTCGCGGTGATCGGAGCTGTCGAGCAGGTCGTTTTCGTCTTCGGTCATCTCGGGCAGCTTGTCCTTGAACGCCGGATCGATGTGGACGTGGCAGGTTGCGCATGAACAGCAGCCGCCGCACAGCGCGAGCAGCTCGTCAAAGCCTTCGTCGCGGATCACTTCCATCAGCGATACGCCGTCCTTGGCTTCAACCGCCTTGGTGGCTCCGGCCCGGTCAATCACGTTAATCGTTGGCATTGCATTCTCCGTAAAAAGCTTCGGTAAGCTGTTACCTGACTTCTTTCTCGACCGGAAAGCGATCGAAGTAAAACTGGAAATCGCGCCGGATATCCTCGGCGGTCAGGCCAAAATCGCGTTCCAGATCGAACACGACCCGCCCCTTTACCGCCGGATCGTTATCGGCGTGATATTTATGCAGGGTTGCCAGCGTGCCTGAATCGAGCGGTATTCCGGCCTTGGCATAGATTTCCTGCAGGATTGCGTCAGGATCCTTGATCCACTGGTGGAAATAGACATCCACGGTCTGCTCCGCGGGCAGGCAATCGCGATCGCGCACGCAGCGGCCCAGCAAGGTTTTGTAGCGATCGATCCAGTATCCCTTGGGTTCTTCGGGATCGGATTTGGTGCGCAGGATGCGCGAGGCATAAAGCGCCATCGAAAGCGTTGATCGGATCGAGCCGACCGGATCGCGATGGGTGATCACATAAGTCGCATCGGGAAACGTTTTGCGCAGCACCGGAAGCTGTTCCATGTGTTGCGGGCATTTGATGACCCATCGGTTCGGGCCTTTCAGGAACGTGAGAACCTGCAAGGCCTTTTTCAGATAGGCATATGGGCCGGACTGATCGTGGCTGAGATAATAGTCGCGCCATTTGGGGACATAGGCCAGCCATTCGAGCAGGTAGGATGAAAAATCGAGCGCCTGCAATTCGATATCTTCGCTGACATGATCGGGCGAAAATTCGTGCATGAATTTCATCAGCGGGAGCAGCGCATCCTGCTGTTCCCATCCGGCCTGCGCGCGGGTCCATCGCGGGTTGGGATCGTCGACAGTGGGCGTATCGGCTTGGGTCGGGACAGGCGCTGTTGCCTCCCACCATGGCAGCGATCGCAGGCGTGTGTCTGCCGAAAGCAGCCCCAGCAGATGGGTCGTGCCCGAACGCGGCGGCCCGGCAACGATTATCGGACGGTCGATTTCAATGTCGAGAATTTCAGGATGGCGCTTGCAGATGTCTTCGATGCGCAGCCGGTCGCTCGCATAGCGCAGAAACATCGTCCACAACGCGGCATGGCTGACAGGTGAGAGGAACGCATCCTCCTTGACGCATGCGCACCACAGATCGAGCCGTTCGACAAAGTCCATCGCGCCAAAGTCATCAAGGCCGGTCTGCTGTTTTGCCGCAGTCAGGATCGCATCGGAGGAGAAATCGAAACTGGCCTGCGCCGCGCCTGCCAGAACCGCCTTTTGCGCATCGCTCAGAACTGGTTCCAGCATGTCCGTTATCTCGAACACCTGTCCCGTCGCTGCGGCGTGTGCCATTGCTCTCACTCCCGTTTGCGCTTGCGGATCGCCATGTGTCTAGACGGCCAGAAATTCCAAACTTGGCCTACCGAAAGATATGCGGCCTGCCCGATTCGTCCGGCTAGCCAGTGGCCAGAGAGGACATAAGACAAACCATGCCGCAAAATCTCTTCGACCTGACGGGCAAGGTTGCCCTGGTAACCGGCGCGAACTCCGGGCTGGGCTTTGGCTTTGCCGAAGGACTGGCCCGCGCGGGGAGCGATCTGGTGATCTGGGGGCGCCGCGCGCAAGCCAACGAAGCCGCGGCAGACAAACTGCGCGCGCATGGCGTGAAGGTTCACACCGCTTCGGTTGACGTGACGGACGAAGCGCAGATCGTGGCAGGCGTTGCCGATGCAATTGCGGCGATGGGCCGGATTGATACGGTGGTCGCCAATGCCGGGATCGCGACACAAAAGCCGTTCGTTGAAATGGATGCGCAAACCTATCACGGGCTGATCGATGTGAACCAGCATGGCGTTGTGTTTACGCTGCGCGAAGTGGCCAGACATATGGTGCAGCGGGCCGAGGCGGGCGATCCGGGCGGCTCGATGATCCTGTGCGGCAGCGGCTCGATCTTTCAGGGGGTGCCAACGCTTACACATTATGGCGCGGCCAAGGGCGCGCTGGCGGCGCTTTCCAAGGGGATCGCGGCAGAGCTTGGCCCGCACGGCATTCGTTGCAATGTTATCGCGCCGGGTTTCATCATCACCGAAATGACGATGGCCGATCCTGAAATCGGCAAGATGATCGCCGACTCGGTTGCCGAAAAAGCGCCGATTGGCCGGGCCGGTATGCCCGATGATCTGTGGGGCGCGGTGGTTTATCTTGCCAGCGATCTTTCGCGCTATCACACCGGTGACACGCTGGTGATCGATGGCGGCAAGATCGTGAACAACTGAAGGACAGCCTCATGTTTGCCCGAACAGCAGCCCGGCACAGCCAGAACGCCTATGTGACGAACGATCTCGATCGCGCGATGGCGATCTGGCGCGATGATTTCGATGTGCCGTCCTTCCACGTTTTCGCCAATGATGCGCCGGGGCTTGAGGCATCGCCGCACTATGAGATGCGGATCGCGCTGGCACTGGTTGGCGGAGTGGAAATCGAGCTGATTGAGCCGGTTCCCGGAAAAGCGCCGATGCATGCCGAAGTTCTGCCGCAAGATGGCAGCTTCGCGATGCGGTTTCATCATGTGGCGATGCGCATCGATGGCGCGCTTGCCGATTTCGACGCGCACATGGCCTCGCTCGATCCGCAGCGCCACCCGGTGATCTGGAGTGGCGCGCTGGGAGACATGATGCGCTATGCCTACACCGATGAGCGCGCGACACTGGGCCACTATGTTGAGCATGTGTGGTTCGATCCAGAGTTCTATCGTGCGATGGCGGCTGCCATTCCAAGTTATCCGGGGTAAATGACAATGCCACTCAGTGGTCTTAATTTTCGCGATCTGGGCGGCATTCCCGCAAGCGACGGAGAAATCCGTCCGGGCGTGCTTTATCGCAGTGAAGGACCATCAAATTTCGGGGCAGAGCAGTTTTCTGCGCTTGCTTCGCTGGGCATTCGCAACATCATCGATCTGCGTTCCGCGCATGAGCGCGAGCAAACGCCGCACGAATGGCACGGGGATGAATGCGCGTGGCACGGGCTCAATGTCGATGCCGATCTGCGGGTGTTTGGCAACGAAGGGCGCAATCGCCTGCTTCTCGGGCCCGATCCGCAAATCGCGCTGGATACGATGGCCGATACCTACCGCGAAATACCTGAAGCACTGATGCCGCACTGGGGCGTGATCGGCGCATGCCTGAGCGATCATGAACCGCCGGTTCTGGTCAACTGCACAGCCGGCAAGGACCGGACCGGCGTCGCCGTCGCGGTGCTGCTGGAAGTCGCGGGCGTTTCGCGTGATGACATTATGCAGGATTACCTGCGATCGCAGATATTTGGCGATAATCTGCAGAAAAGCGGCAAGCTGGAGGCGGGCTTCATGGGCAGCTACGGCTTTATGCCCAGCCCCGGCCAGGTCGATGCGCTGATCGGCGTGCGTGCGCTTTATCTCGAAGCGGCGTGGCGCGTGATTGACGAAAACTGGTCCGGTGTGCCCGGATATCTTACGCAGGCCGGCGTCGATCAACAGGTACAACAGGCGATCAGACGATTCCTTGTTGGCGATCGCGATGCGTCCGGCCAATCAAACAACTGACACTGCAATTTCAGGAGCAATACGATGAGCGAGAAGAACTGGGAAAAAGGCCTCGAAGTGTTTGACCGGGTCTATGGGCCGGGTGCGTCCGAGATGGTCAAACCATACAAGGACACGCCGCTCAATCAGGAAATCGTCGGCAATCAGTTTGCCAACACATGGGGCGACGATGCGTTTTCGATCCGTGACAAGCGGCTGATGGTGCTGGGTGCGACCACGATGATGGGGCGTCAGGATCTGATCGAAATCCAGATGACGGGCGCGCTGGTGAACGAGGAATTCACTGAAGAGCAGCTTGAGCAGCTTCCGCTTTTCCTGCTGTTCTATTGCGGCGCTGGCAACACCACCGCGCTGTTCCGCGGTATCGAAGCGGCCAAGGCCCGTGTTGCCGAAATGAAAAAGGCGAAATAAGCGATGCGTGATCTTCCTCAACTGCCGCTGGATAAAGCGGCCTTCGTCAAGAAATATGGCCCATGGGCGGTTATTGCCGGCGCGTCTGAAGGGACTGGTGAATGTTTTGCCCGCGAACTGGCTGAAATGGGGATCAATCTCGTCCTCGTTTCCCGCCGGGAAGAGGCGCTCAAAGCGCTGGGCGAAGCGCTGAAAGCCGAACATGGCATCGAATATCGCGCGGTTGCGCAGGACTTGACCGAAGACGGCGCGGGACTGCGCATTCTTGAAGCGGCGTCCGATATTGATGTCGGCCTGTATATTTCAAATGCGGGCGCGGATGCGTTCAATCGGTTCTTCGAGGACGATACGTCCGCTGCCCACCGGCTTGTGCGCATGAATGTGTCCACTCTGATCGATGCATCGAACGGGTTTGGCAGGAAGTTTCTTGAGCGTGGATGCGGCGGACTGATCGTTATGGCTTCAGGCGCAGGTCTGGGCGGCCAGCCCAATCTTGCGATGTATTCGGCAACAAAGGCGTTCGAGATCAATTTCGCGGAATCGCTTTGGGCGGAATATAATGAGCGCGGGATCGATGTGATCGCAGTAGCCGCGCCGATGATGAAAACGCCGATGCTGCTGCGCACCGTCCCCGAAGGATTTGATCTGTCGCAGGTTTATGATCCGGGTGAGGTGACTCACAACGCGCTTGCCGGACTGCTGGCAGGCGAACCGATCCAGATTCTGTTCAGCGGACCCAGCAGCAAGGATGTCGCGCGGCTGGAAGTGGAACGCAAGGAACGACTGATAGGCTTCGTCGAATTCAACAAGACATTCACCGGGGGGTAATCCGATGCGCAGACTGGAAGGCAAGATCGCGATTGTGACAGGCGGCGGTGGCGGTATCGGATCGGCGGTCGCGCGCAGAATGGTTTCGGAAGGGGCGAAAGTCGCCATCGCCGATCTGTTTGAAGACAGCGCCCGCGCCGCAGCCGAACCGCTGGGCGATGCGGCGCTCGCGGTGCAGTTCGATGCAGCAGACCCGGCTTCGATAGAAGCGATGGTGGAAACCACCGTTGCCCATTTCGGCGGGCTTGATGTGTTGCACAACAACGCGGCGATGACCGATCCGGCCAAGCACCCGCTCGATAGCACCGCGGTCGATATTCCGGTCGAAATCTGGGACGAGATCCTCGATATCAATCTGCGCGCCTATATGCTGGGCTGCAAGCACGCGATCCCGCACATGCTGAAGCGCGGCGGCGGCTCCATCGTCAACACCGCATCGAACAGCGGTGTTGCAGGCGATCTCGCGCGGATCGCTTATGGCTCGTCAAAAGCCGGGGTGATCACCCTTTCGAAATATATCGCCACCCAATATGGCAAACAGAATATCCGCTGCAATTCGGTTTCGCCCGGTGTGGTTCTAACAGCCGCGCTGGAAGCAACGGCGCCGGGTCTTAAGGAAATTATCCAGCGCCATATCCTGACGCCTGAATTTGGCACGCCGGATGATATCGCGGCGCTGGTGACGTTCCTCGCAGCCGATGAAAGCCGCTATATCACTGGCGAAAACATCTCGATTTCAGGTGGCGGGCTTTCGCATCAGCCACATTATGCCGATCTGCTGGAAATGATGGAGCAGCATCTGTCATGAGCGCGCCGCTGACTGTTGGCGGGCTTGAAGCCGCCGCGCGTGAAGCAACCGGCCTTGGCGATTTTGGGCCCGACACCGGGTGGCGCGAAGGCTTTGAACGTCTGGTCGCCGCGGTTGAGGCGATGGGGCCAAACGATCAGCTGCGCCATCTTGCCACGCACAACATCGTTGGCCAGCTTTCCACGCGCCTGCGGTTTGTCGAGGATGACCGGCTTCACCCCGAAATCGCGCAGCAGGATATCGGCGATCCGCTGATCGTTATCGGCCTGCCGCGCACCGGAACGACGATCAGCTATGATCTGCTGTGCCTTGATCCCGAAGCGCGCGCGCCGCGCGAATGGGAATGGTATATCCCCTGGCCCGCGCCCGAAGAGGCGACTTTCGACAGCGATCCGCGCATTGCCCAAGTCACCGCGATGTATGATAACTGGCTGGAACACGCGCCGCAGCTGCTGGATATCCAGCGGTTTGACTGCACCCAGCCCGGTGAGTGCAACCATGGCATGCAGTATCATTTTGCCAGCACCAACTTCGCGGCCGAACTGGGTGTGCCTGATTTTGCCCAATGGCTGCGCGGCAGCGATGCACCGGGGCTTTATGCCTCGCACAAACGGCTGCTGCAGAACTTCCAGTGGAAAGGCCCCAAAGGGCGCTGGACGCTGAAATCGCCGCAGCATCTGTTCTATCTGCCCGCGCTTCTCAAGGCCTATCCCGGCGCGATGCTGGTGTGGACTCACCGCGATCCGGCGCTGACGTTTTCATCCCTGTCGAGCTTTATTGCCGGGTTCCTTGCCGCGTTTGGTGGAGACAAGGACAAGGCTGCAATCGGGCAGGACGTGGTGGAAACATGGACCGCGGCGATGAACAGAGGCCTTGCCGCACGATCCGATCCGGCGATTGAAAGCCGGATTATCGATCTGGCGCACAAGGATGTCGTTGCCGATCCCAAAGGCGCAATCCAGCGGATTTATGACAAGTTCGGTCTCACCTTTTCCGACGAGCACAAGGCCCGGATTGATCGGTTTCTGATTGAGAACCCGGCCGCAAAACGGATGGGCAAGCACAAACATTCGCCCGAAGAATATGGCATCGATGTTGCGCAGGTGCGCACCCGCATGGCGGATTATTACGACCGGTTTGGCCACTTGCTGGGCCGGCCCGAAACAGGAGCAAACGCATGAGCGTGCTAGATCGTTTCCGGCTTGATGGCCGCACCGCAATCCTTACCGGCGTTGGCCCCGGCGTTGGAGAACATGTTGCCAAAGCCTATGCCGAACTGGGCGCCAACGTGGTCATTTCCGCGCGCTCGCAAGACCGGCTGGATCGGATCGCGGATGAAATAAACGCGCTCGATGGTGGGCGTGCGCTGGCCGTGGCCGCCGATGCGGGTGAGCGGGCCGATCTGGAAAACCTGGTCAACACAGCGCGCGAGGCATTCGGGCCGATCCATATCGTGTTCAACAATGCGGCTGCGGGCGTTGTCTATGCGCACGATGGCGGGCTTTGGGCCAATACCGATGAAGTCTGGAAAACCGCGATGGATGTCAACGTTCTGGCGACATGGCGGCTTTCTGAGCTGACCGCTGCCGAAATGGAAGCGCATGGCAAGGGCGTGATCATTTCGGTGCAAAGCTGCGGTGGGTTTACGCCGATCCCGCCTGCGGTTGCCTATGGTGTCAGCAAGGCGGCACTGGCTTTCCTGACGCGCTCTCTGGCCAAAGCGCTGGCGCCGCACACCCGTGTCAATGCGCTGTGCGTCGGCTCGATGAGCCCGGACGGGCAGGAAGCGGAAATTCATAAAGGGCTGGGACTGGCAGAGCGCAATGCGATCAAGCGGTTTGGCGCGGCGGATGAAGCGGTGGGCGCGGCGATCCTGCTCGCCAGCGATGCTTCAAGCTACACCACCGGCAGCACGGTGTTTGTCGAAGGCGGGCGCGTGGGCACGATCGCATGACCAATCCGCTCTATACGCCCGATCAGGAAGCCGCCGAAAAGCTGGCGCTGCGTTTGATAGAGTGGGCCGACATTCGCGCCGCGCGTGAAGCGGCGCGTTCGGGCATGCTTGCCGATCCCGCCGCGAACACGGTCGATGGCAATCTGGCGCTGGACCGCGCGCTCGATCAATGGGTGCTGGCGCTGGCGATGCGCGAAGCCAATGGGGATACCGCCGATCCGCGCGTGACATGGAACGTCTCCAATCCGCCGCGCAACTGGTTTGGCCATGTCTATCATGGCGCTGCCGTGGCGATCGATAACCCGGACAATTTCAACCGCGAAATACCCATCGATGGCGACGCGCATTATGAGATTGATCTGCAATTTTCGGAAAATCCGCCGCAATTCAGCATCGTGATCGAAATGGAGCCGAAACATCACGCCGGGCTGGGCCACAATATTGGCGCGCTTACGCTGCAGGATCTGCTTCCCCATTGCGATGAAGCGCGGCGCGTGACGGTTACGGTCGGGCCGGAAGAAGGCGGCCCGCTGCATCTGCAATCGCAATCGGGACGTATCCAGATATACACGCGCGACAGTCAGGCAGACTGGAACCAGTTGCCCGCACAAGTCAGCGTGCGCCGTCTTGATCCTCCGGCAGACTGGAAGCCGCGCACCGAAGAGGAAATTGCCGCCGCGATCATTGCCGATATGCCCGCTTGGGTGCGTTTCTGGCGTGGGTTTAAGGATGACTTTCTTGGCTTCCCCGATCCCAACACGCTTGTTGGCCCGAACGGGCGCGATGGCAACTGGGGCTATCTTGCCGGTGGCCGTTTTGCGCTGGCAAATGATGAGGCGGTGCTGATCACGCTTGATCCGGTGGGCAGCTATTACACCGGCTTTCAGATCACCGATCCGTGGACCATCGCGCCCGATCCGATGCTGCGGCTGGCCAGCCTGAACAAGGCGCAGATCACGCCCAACCCGGATGGCACGGTGACTTATGCGATCGCGCTTTGCGATCCGGGCGTTGCCAACTGGATCGATACGTGCGGCCTGCATGAAGGCTGGATGCTGACGCGCTGGCAGGGCGTGCCGGAAAACCCGCCCAAGGATCAGATGATCCGCGATGTCCGGCTGGTGAAGATTGCCGATATTCCCGGCGATGTTCCGCGCGCCGATCTGGCGGGCCGCCACGCGCAGATTGCCGCGCGGACAGCCGCGTTTTCCCAGCGAACAAGCAAGGAAGGATGGATCGATGCAGCCTGAAGGATCAGTGCTTGAACTGTGCCATGTGGTGGAAGATCTGGATGCGGCGCTGGAACACTGGACGCGTGATCTTGGCGCGGGGCCGTTCTTTGTGTTCGATGTGCCGGTTCTGCCCGGACAGCTCTATTATGGAGAGCCGACCGAAGTTGCGATGAAAGTGGGCTTCGGGTTTTCGGGCGGCCAGCTGATCGAACTGCTGGCCCAGACCAACGACGGCAAATCGCCGTTCCGCGATTTTCTGGCCAAAAACGGGCCGGGCCTGCATCATGTGATGCCGCGCACGGATTTTGAAGCGGGATACAAGCGGCTCAGCGAGGCAGGTTTTCGAGTTGCCTATAGCGGCCAGATGCCATCGGGTGAGCGGTTTTGCCTGTTCGATACCTGCAAGGCCTATGGGTATTACATCGAACTGATGGAAATGTCCGATGCGATTCAAGGCTCGCTTGCGCTGATGGAAAAGGCCCACGCCAACTGGGACGGCGTGACCGATCCGGTGCGCGGCATGGACCGGCTGGCAGAACTGGCCTGATTTGCCGGGAGCACGATGCGGGACCAATCGGGAGCGGAGATCGTCCCCCAAAGCCCGCGCGGCGCCTGAGCGTCGCTTTTCCGTTCGCGTCAGCCTGAACGGAAAACGCAAAAAGCCCGCGCGGCGCCTGAGCGTTGCTTTTCCGTTCGCGTCAGCCTGAACGAAAAACGCTCTAAAGCTTTCCGCTGCCCATTTCGGCGAACATCTTCTGGAAATCGGCATAGCTAGGCTGATGCGCGGTCACGCCGCCATCAATAGGGATCGCAGCGCCGGTGATGAAGCTGCTTTCGTCGCTTGCCAGAAAGGCGACCAGATTGGCGATGTCTTCAGGCTGGCCCAGACGCGGGGTAAGGTGATGCGAAAGCAGGATATCTTTCACCACATCGGGCGTTGATTCCACCGCCATCGGGGTGAGCACAAAGCCGATAACCATGCAGTTGGAGCGCACGTTCTGCTTGCCGTATTGCGTGGCGATCATGCGGTTGAGCTGGATCAGCGCGGCTTTCGATGTGCCATAGGCGGTTAGCGTCGATTCGCCCTGAACGCCAAAGCCCGATGCGCTGTTGATGATCGATCCGCCGCCCGATGCGATCATCTGCGGGACGACATATTTGGCCATCAGCATCGCACCGCGCACGTTGACCGCCATTGCCATATCCCATGCCGCGACATCGAGGTTCATCACATCAAGATCGCGCTGGCGTTGCCCGTCGCTTTGAATCGCGGCGTTATTGTGCAGGATATCGATGCCGCCAAACTTGCTGACCACCGTTTCGCACAACGATTGCACCGCGGCTTCGTCCGTCAGATCAACCTGCATGGCGCTGGCCCCGTCGATCGCGTCCGCCGCTGCTTGAGCGCCAGCCAGATCGATATCCGCCAGCACAACCGTTGCGCCGTCTTGCGCCAGCCGTTTTGCCGATGTCGCGCCGATCCCGCCTGCCGCGCCGGTGACGATCGCTGTTTTGCCTTCAAGCCGCTGTGCCATACATGTGATCCCTTCGGCCATGCTGCTCGCCATAGCGGGCCAGAATCGTGACCTGCCGAATGGAAGGTCCGGCCTTGGCGCGGGCGCTTAACGCAGGATGCTTATGTTGAGGGGCGGGCTTTGAAAAATCGCAGGAGTGCTTTGGTGGCGGTGAGGCCCTTGATCCGTATAATGGCGGACAGCGGCGCAAACCGGCGGCCTGTCTGATGCGGTTTGCTGGCCGTGATCTTTGGTTCATTGTCCTTCTGGGCACGATCTATGCGTTCAATTTCATTGACCGGATGATCATCGCCGTTGTCGGAGAGCCGATCCGCCGCGAGTTTGGCCTTTCGGATTTTCAGCTTGGTATCATGGGCGGCGCGGCGTTTGCGTTGTTTTATGGCGGGGTCAGCATTCCGCTGGCGCGGCTTGCAGAGCGCATTAGCCGCGTGGGGATCGTCGCCACGGCAACGGCGATCTGGTCAACGATGACCGTGCTTTCGGGCGCTGCGGGCAGTTATGCGCAGTTGCTGCTGGCGCGCATGGGCGTGGGCATTGGTGAGGCCGGTTTTACGCCGCCGGTCGTTTCGATGATCGCAGACCGGTTTGCGCCCGAAAAGCGCGCAACGGTGTTTTCGCTGATCGCGGTTGGCGTGTCGGTTGGCGGGGCGATCGGGGTGCTTGGCGGCGGCTGGATCGCGCATACCTATGGCTGGCGCATGGCGTTCATCGTGATGGGTGCACCCGGCCTGCTGCTGGCATTGTTGCTGTGGCTTACCATCAAGGAGCCGGTTCGTCTGAACGCTGGCGAACATGCACCGCCTTTCAGGCAGGTGCTGCGCCGGGTGGCCAGATCGCGCGCGTTTGTTTGTTTTACGCTGGGCAGCGGGGTTGTTGGTCTGGTTGGCTTCGGGCTGAACTTGTTTCTGATTCCGCTGCTGGTGCGGCGCTTTGGTTTCGATCTGAAAGATGCCGCGCTTACGTTCGCGCTCAGCTTCAGCGTGGCGACAGCGCTGGGCGGTGTTGTTGGCGGCATGATTGCGGATCGTTTCGCCGCGGTTCGCCATCGTCGCTATGGCCTGTTGCCGATGACGGCGTCCGCGCTTGCGCTTCCGCTCTATCTTGCCGCGATCTATCAGGACGATTGGCGGATGATGGTGGTTTTGCTGTTTGGCGCGACGTTTTGCCTTTATGCATTCCTGCCTACGATCATGACCGTGACACAGCGGCTGGTGGAACCGCGCATGCGCGCGACCGCGGCGGCGATACATGCTTTCGGGCAGTCGGTCTTGGGGCTTGGGGTGGGATCTGCTTTTCTGGGCTGGATGAGCGACCGGCTGGCCAGCAGCCATTATGGTGCGGGTTACGGCGCGGATTGTCTGGCGCAACAGGCAGCCGGGCCATCGGCGGCGTGCGCGGCAGCTTCTGGCACCGGCTTGCAGCATGCCTTGCTGCTGCTTGGCCTGTTCCTGCTGATCGCGGTGGCACTATACTGGGTGGCGGCGCGCGCCATTGCAGCTGAGATCGAAGAGATTGAGGAGAACTCCCGATGACTGACATTTACGATTGCGTGATCGTGGGCGCGGGCCACAACGGCATGGCGGCGGCGGGTTATCTCAGCCGCGCGGGCAAGAAAGTCGCGGTTGTCGAGCGGATGGAGAAAGTCGGCGGGATGACCAGTTCGGGATACATGATTCCCGAAGCGCCCGATTATCTGGTGACGCCGTGCGCGGTGGAGCTGCTGTTTGCGCGCGGGTCGGGCATTATCGAGGATCTTGAGCTGCATCGCCACGGGCTGACCACAATCGATCCCGATCCCAGTTATGTCTATCTGCATCCCGATGGCCAGTCGATCGCGCTGTTTCGCGATTATAAGCGCACCGCCGATGATATCGCCCGCATCCATCCTGCTGACGGCAAGCAGTATCTCAAGTTCATGGAAGTGATGGACGCGATGATGGACATCGGCTTTCCGCTGATGATGGCGGAGCCGGGGCGGCCCGATTTCCGCAACATCGGCAAGATGATTTCCAGCGCGGTTCGCAGTGTGAAGCTGCGCGAACAGCTGATCGCTATTTCCAAAGGCACAGCGGATCAGGTGGCGTGCGAGTGGTTTGAGCACCCGGCAACGATTGCGCTGCTCAATGGCATTGCGGCAGGGGCCGGTCCGGTCGATGATGATGGCAACGCGGCAGCCTATATGATCTTCGCCGTGACGCACCGGCTGGGCACGGGCAAACCGGTGGGCAGCTTGCAGGCATTTGCAAATGCGATGGCCAAAAGCATCACCGAAACGGGCGCGGAAATCATGCTCAACGCGCCGGTGGCCGAAATTCTGGTTGAGGATGGCGCTGCAAAAGGCGTGCGGCTGGATGATGGCCGGGTGCTGAGGGCAAAGGCGGTGATCGCCACGAGTGACCCGAAAACCACATTTGCCCTGACAACGCCCGATGCGGTGGAGCGCAAGCTGATGCAGCGCATCGCCCATGTCCCGGCCAACCGTTCGAACGCGGCGCCGTTTCTGGCCAATGTTGCGATGAAAGCGCCGCTGCGGCTGAAAAAGCATCAGGACATGCGCCACGATGATGCCGATATCAATCAGGCGGTTGGCCTGATCGGGCTGGCTGATGACGTGCGTGAAAGTTTCGCGGCGGCCCGGCGCGGCGATATTCCGCAGCGGCACGCGGTATCGCTGAGCCCGCTGTCCAATATCGATCCGTCACAAGCGCCGGAGGGGTGTTCGATCGCCTATCTTTACCTCCCTGCGATGGCAGTGGACGCCCGCGAAGGCTGGTCTGCTGAACTGAAAGACCGGACGATGGCCTCGATCATTGCGCAGGTTTCCGAATTTTATGATGGATTCCAGCATGAAGTTGGCCGCTTTGTGGAAACCGCAAGAGAACGCGAAGTGCGGCTCAACGCCACCAATGGCTGCGTCACCCATGTTGATTTTGGCGCATTGCGTTCTGGCCTGCATCGCCCGGCGACTGGGTTTGGCGGGCCAAAACCCGCGGTGCCCGGCCTGTTTCTTGGCGGCGCGGGCAGCCATCCGGGCGGCGGCGTTTCGGGCATTGCCGGGCGCATCGCGGCAGACCGCGTGCGGCGTTTTCTGAAATAGCCCCGTGCCTGAAATAGCAGCGCGGCGGCGTTAGCTGGTCCGGTCGATCCAGTCGTTCATGTCGGCCCAGTGGACGGCGCGGGTTCCGGCAAAGTTCTGGCAATGCGCGGCGTCTTCCAGGATCTGCAATTCGACCGCGGGCGATCCGCTGAAATAGGCCAGTTCCTTTTGCGGATCGGGGCTGGTGTCGATCACGCTTTGCATAACCAGCACCGGCACCGCGATGCTGGCGGCGGCATCGTGGACAATGCCCGGCGTCAACGCGGCGCGGCCCATGGTTGCCGGGGATGCCGAAGCGTGGGCTTCATCGGCTTCGATCAGTTCGATCGGCACGTCGGGCCAGTAAAACAGCTTGCGCATCGCTTCGCGAGGGGTGTGGAGATAGCCGCTGGGGATCAGGTCCGCCTGCATCGTTTCAACGTCGGTATCGCCAAGCTGCATTGGCTCGTTCGCCCAGCCAAGCACAGCAACCCGATCAAGCGCGGGGTGCGCTGCCGCTTGCGCGATGATCATCATCCCGCCCATCGAATGGCCGATGCCGGTTACGTTGAGCGGCCTGTCGAGCTTTGCCACCACTTGCGCCAGTGCATCGGCATGAGCGGCTGCAATAGCTGCGCTGCTGAGCCTGCTTTCGGGTTCAGGCTTGCTGCTGTCTCCCATGCCAAGCATATCAATGGTCAGAACCGCCTTGCCATGATCGGTGAACCAGCGCGCGAAACTGTAGCTTTCATCCGCATAGGGCGGGTGCCAGTAATGCCGGCGATATCCGCCGCCATGAACCGCGAAAACCAGATGCAGCCGTGCGTTATCGGGTATATCATCGGGCATGTGCAGGCTTGCGGCGATGTGCGTGGGTTCACCAAGGCCGGCAGCGGAGGTAACATCCAGCATCATGTCAGTTGATTTCATCGCGCGGCGCTCCTTGTTGAAAGCAATAACATGGGCAGCGGGGCTGGGGATTCTCCTACCGGGCGAAAGGTTGCGAGCGGCGACAGATCGCAAACAGACGCTAAACACGAAAAACGGGATAGCGCATATGGCGGATGACGGTCTGGCCTGGGAAAAACTGATCGACGCATTGCGGCCTCTGGGCGACGCGATGCGAAAGCGCGTGCCAGAGCGTTTGCGCGGTGATCCGCAGGTTATGGCGGAATCGATGCGTTTGCTGCTTTATGGTCTGGGCCGCGCCAGTTCCGATGCGCTGGTCGGCGATCGCCGCCACCCGATGTTTGTGCCCGAACTCAATATTGCGCAGAACATTTTTCAGCCCAACGCCGATACGATCTACAAATCGTGTCTGATCGAAAAAGGCGGCAGTTACCTGCTGAAGGGTGATCGCGGCACGGTGCGCATGGTCATTCTGGCGCAGATGGGGCCGGATACGCTGCGCACGGGCAAGCATCATCCGGTGCTGGGGCAGATCGATTTCGATACGCTGACACTGGACGCCAAAGGCCATTTCGAAGTGCTGATCTCGCCTGAACGCCCGGCGGGTTATGCGGGTGACTGGTTCGCGCTGGACCCGCAGTGCGAAAAATTCATGGTGCGCGTTGTCAGCTGCGATTGGGGCGTTGAGCGCGAACCGCGTTTCGGTATCGTCCGGCTCGATGTCGATGAAGGCAAGGGCAGGCCATCTGCAAAGGCTCTTCATGGCGCATTCGATGAAATGCCCGGCATCACCGGGGTTTGCGCGCTGGCATTTCCCACGCATGTGGAGGAACTGCGCGACGAGGGCTTTCTCAACACCCTCAAGATATTCGATGTTTCGCAGATGTCCGGGCTTTCCGGCCAGTTCTATTACGAAGGCGCGTATGAACTGGCAGACGATGAGGCGCTGATCACAGAAGTGAAAGTGCCCGCCAGATCGCGTTACTGGTCGATCATCCTGACCAACGATCTGTATGAGACGACGGACTGGTATAACAATCAGTCCAGCCTCAATGATGCGCAAGGCGTGGTCGATGCCGATGGCGTGTTTCGCACGGTTATTTCGGCAGGCGATCCGGGCGTTCACAACTGGCTCGATACGGCAGGCTATGCATCCGGCGCGATACAGGGACGCTGGTTTGAGGCGAGCGAAAAACCCATGCCAACGATCCGCAAGGTAAAGCTGGCCGAGGTGGCAGACCAGCTGCCGCAAGATACCAAACGTGTCAGCCGCGAACAGCGCGCGGCGGCTTTGCGAAACCGCAGGATTGCCGCCCAGATGCGCGCAATCTGGTAACTCAACACACAGATTCGAGACTTGGAGAATTGAATATGGCTACTCGCCCCAAACAGGAAGTTCCCGCGCACGTTCCGGCGGACAAGGTTGTCCGGCTGGATTTCTTCGCGCGTGAGAATGTCGATGTGTGTCCGCAAGAAACGATGCTGCCCGAAATTCAGCGCACGCTTGATCCGATCACCTGGTGCAGCAACATCTTTCCAGGCGATATGGGCGGCTGGCTGCTGACCAAGGTTGAGGATATGCAGACGGTGCTGCGCGATCCCGATAACTATACGAAAAACGGCATGGGCAAGTTCGCGCAGTCCATCGGTGAGGACTGGCTGGTAATTCCCACCGAAACCGATCCGCCGATCCACGGCGAATATCGCAAGGCGCTCAATCCCTTTTTCGCACCGCAGAAAATCGCGAAAATGCGCGATGAACTGCACGAGCGCGCGATCGCGCAGATCGGCGCGTTCCGCGATCAGGGGCATTGCGAGTTCGTGGCCGATTTCTCATCCAAGTTTCCGATTTACATCGTGCTGGATCTGCTTGGCCTGCCGCAGGACCGGATGGAGGAATTTCTGCAGTGGGAGAAAGATATCTTCCACACCAACGATTTTGAACTGCGCACCAGCGCGGTTCGCAAAGTGGTGGAATATCTGCGTGAAATGATCGCGGACCGGCGCGAGAATCCGGGCGACGATTATGTCAGCCAGATTTTCGATTTTGAAGTTGAAGGCCGCAAGTGGAACGATGCCGAAGTGTTTGGCCACTGTTTCAACCTGTTCATCGGCGGGCTCGATACGGTAACTTCGCTGCTGGGCAATATCTTCACTTATCTGGCGAAGAACCCCGATAAGCAGCAGGAACTGCGCGATGATCCCAAGAAGATCGTTCTGGCGGTTGAGGAATTCCTGCGCGCCTTTGCCCCGGTCAGCGTGTTCCGCATCGCCGCCAAGGAAATCGAAATCCGTGGTCAGAAAATCCTGCCGGGCGATTATGTCGGCATATCCACGGCCGTTGCCGGGTATGATCCTGACTATTACGAAAACCCACAGGACATTCGCTTTGATCGCAAGGCGCCGCATATCTCGCTGGGCTTTGGCATCCACAAATGTCTGGGCATGCATCTGGCGCGCATGGAAATGCAGACCGCGCTGGAACAGTGGCTGAAACTGGTGCCCCCGTTCCGTGTCGCCGAAGGGTTCCAGATCAAGTACCACGCGGGCAACATCACCCACGTTCCCGAACTCAAGCTGGAATGGGATGTCTGAGTGTCGCACGTCTGAATGAGGGCGGTGTGCGCGGTTTTTGGGGTGTTTTCCGTTCAGGCTGACGCGAACGGAAAAGCAACGCTCAGGCGCCGCGCGGGCTTTGGGGCGTTTTCCGTTCAGGCTGACGCGAACGGAAAAGCAACGCTCAAACGCCGCGCGGGCTTGTTGCGGCTTTCGTCCCGATTGATCGGAAACCGCTCTAAACAGTCGCCTGCTCAAGCGTGGCGGTATCGGGCCAGAGGTTGAAGCCCTCGGTGTCCATGATCGCTTCCAGCTCGTCGCGGATGATCTCGGGCGTGAGCGCAGGCCGCACGATGCCCGGCGTCTCGCCAAGAATGTAGCGCGTCACCCGTCCGCCGCCCACCGCAAGGCATTCGCCCGAAATCGCGCAGTCCGCGTGAGCGAGATAAGCGGCAACCGGCGCAATCGCCTCTGGCGGCATCAGTTGTTTGTAGTGTTCGGCCATTTCCGCGGGGATTTCCTTGCGTTCCACGAACATCAGCCGGGTCGCCGCAGCCGGTGCAATGCAATTGACCTTGATGCCTGCCATGCGGCCTTCGACCGCAAGGGCACGGGTCAATCCGAAAACCCCGGCCTTGGCCGTGATATAGGACGAATGCGTGGGCATGCCGAAAATGCTTGCCGACATCGTATTGACGATCCGCCCGCCGCTTTTTGAAAGGTGCGGCCAGGCATTGCGCGTAACAAGGGCACTGCCCAGCACATGGACATCATGTGCGCGGTTGAAGGTTTCCGCGGTCAGTTCCTCGATCGTGTGACTGGAGAAAATCCCGGCATTGTTGATGACCGCATCGATCCTGCCGTAGCTGTCGAGTGCAGCTGACACGATTTCCGCTGCCCCGTCTTCGGTCGCGACCGATGCCGTCACGGCGATGGCTTTGCCTCCCGCATCGTCGATCTCGGCAACAACGCTTGCGGCCGGGCCGGCGGACATTCCCGAGCCATCGGGATCGACGCCTGCATCGTTGACGACCACCGACGCGCCTCGTGCCGCGAGAAACAGGGCGTGCCCCCGGCCGATCCCCTGCCCGGCGCCCGTGACGATAACGACTTTCCCGTCAAACCGCATTTCGTTCATATCCGTCTCCCGTTTCAATTCAGCCCGATGCGCGGTCACAGCATGTCCACATGGAAGCGCGTGAGGCGCAGCGAAGCGATCTTCCACACGCCATCTTCCAGTCGATAGCTTTCGTGATACTGCCCATAGCCGGTGATCGAGCCGACTCCGGGAATTGGTGATTTGCCTTCCTGCCAGACCACGCGATCCTGCATGGCCCAAACGCCATGCGCTGCATCGGGGCCGTCCAGCGTGATTTCGGGGGTGTGGACCTGATGGCTTGATGCAGCGTGATCCACCGCGAAGCGGACTTGCGCCACGATTGCATCAATGCCGGTGATCGGCGGATTGCCGGTATCCTGCGAAACGTCCATCACCGCGTCGCTGGTGAACAGCGCGGCAAATCCATCCCAGTCCTTCGTATCCAGCATGCGGCAGTAACGCGCCTTCACCGCGCGCACCGCTTCGATTGCCAAAAGTGTTTCCAGCTGATCCATTGCCATCTCCCTTGTTGTGAAAATGCGGCGGGGTGGCGCAAAGTTCCGCCTGTCTTGCGGCAGGTTGATTGTGGGGTCGGCTACCGGAATACTAACTTAGAGTAACATTGCAGGCAGGAACCAGAATGACGAATGAGCCGGGCGCGCAGGCGCTGTTTGACAAGTTTGGCACCTATATTCTTCCGGGCCGGGTCGATGATCCGCGCCGCGGCATCGATGAGGCTTTGGAAGCAGAGCGGATCGGGTTGGGCGCTGTCTGGATTTCAGAGCGTTTCGCGCTCAAGGAACCGGCGGTTCTGGCAGGCGCGGTAAGCGAAGCGACTTCGAAAATTCGCGTCAACGGCACGTTTTACGCAACAATGCGGCATCCGCTGGTAACAGCCAGCGTGGCCAACATGATGCAGGCGATGAGCGGCGATCGCTTTGGCGTGATGTTTGCCCGCGCTGTCCCCGCCTATATGAAAATGATGGGCGCGCCCGCGATCACGATGGAGCGCCTTGCCGATTACATCAGCATTTTTCGGCGTCTGTGGGATGGCGAGACAGTTTCCTACGAAGGGATTCTCGGAAAATTCCCCACCCTGAAACTGACCGATTATCACGATGGCCCGCGCCCGCCGATTATTTTCACCGCGATCGGTCCCAAAAGTCTGGCGTTTGCCGGAACGCATTGCGATGGCGTGTTGCTCCATCCGTTTATCGCGCCCACCGGCGTTAAAAACAGCACCAAAATCGTGCGCGATGCTGCCGAAAAAGCCGGGCGCGATCCGATGAGTGTGCGCATCTATCACAACACCATCGTCGCGCCCGATCTGCCCAAGGATGAAGAAGACGCCGTCGTGCGTGGCCGGGCGATCACCTATTTTGAGTTGCCCGGCTTTGGCGATCTGATTGTCGAGATCAACGAATGGGACAAATCCGTGCTCGATAAAGTGCGCGCGCATCCCAAGATCGCTGGCCTGAATGGCAAGCCCGCCGATCAGGCATATACCCGTCAGGAACTGGTCGATGTTGGCCAGCTGTTGCCGCAACAGTGGATTGATGAAGGCGCTGCTGTGGGCACGGCTGCATCGTGTGCCGATCAGCTGATGGATTATCTCGATGCCGGTGCGGATGAGATTTTGCTGCACGGATCGTCGCCGTTCAGCATGGGGCCGCTGACGCAGGAGCTGAAGCGGGCCTTGGCGGCGAAAGGGCTGTAACGTGGCGCTGACAGCACAAGAGGTTCAAAGCCGTCTGCGCGACTGGCTTGAAGCGAAAATGGATGGCTGGCGCGATGTTGCATTGACGCCGCTTGATGTGGCGGTTGGCTCTGGCTTTTCGGCGCAGATTTTCTTCGTCGATGTGACATACAACGATACCGACGGGCCGCAAAAGCGCACTCTGGTGGTGCGCCGTCAGCCGCAGGATCATGAAGTGGTGTTCGGCTCCAGCCTTGAACTTCAGGGCCAGATGATCGCCGCGCTCGATGCGCTGGGCACCGTTAAAGTGCCTGACTGGATAGGGATGGAGCTTGATCCCGCCGTGCTGGATGCGCCGTTTCTGGTGATGGGCCGCGTTGACGGGGAGGCGGCGACGCAGAACCCCAATTACAACACCGTCGGCTGGCTGGTGGACATGACACCCGCGCAGCGCCTTGCCACGTTCAAGAATGCATTGAACGCATTTGCCGGGATGTCACGGATTGACTGGCAGAGCGATGGCTTTGGTTTTCTGGCGCGGCCCGATTGGGGAGAGCCGGGGCTGGATCAGTATCTCGGCTATATCGAGGCCTGGTATGAAGGCCTGCGCAAGGGCCGTGATCTGCCCTATCTCGATCGCGCGATCGCCTATATCCGCGAAGAGCAGCCATCGGACACTGCGGTTAACGTGTTATGGGGGGACAGCACGCCATCCAACGTGATGTTCGCAGCGGACGGCAGCGTCAATGCACTGATAGACTGGGAACTGGCCGCGCTTGGCCCGGCGGAGCTCGATCTGGCCTGGTGGCTGTATTTCGACGATCTGTTCAGCAGGCGTTTTGGTGTGGAGCGTCTCGAAGGCCTGCCCACCAACGACGAGACAATCGCCATCTGGGAAGCGGCGACCGGCAAAACCGCGCAGCATCTTGAATATTATGATGTGGTTGTCGCCTTGCGCATGGCGCTGGTCGCGCTCGGCGCGTTTGATCGGCAAGTGGGGCTGGGCAACATCCCGCCGGAAAACAAATCGCTCAACGATAATTTCATGACGCTCTATCTGGCCGAACGGCTGGGCATGGAACTGCCCGTTCTGGGGCCGGATTTCGTGGCCTTCATGAGCAAGCTGACGCCGGTGGATAATAAGGACGACGCCTGAAGCGCAAATGTCTGTTAAGGCGGCTGTTTGTTGCCAATGGAGTTGACTGATGGCGAAGACGCCGCGCGAGATTGTGGACGAGGGGCGCCTTGGCGGATGGCAGATTGCCGCGCTGGGGATGACGATTTTCCTCAACGCGCTCGATGGCTTCGATGTCATGTCGATCAGCTTTGCAGCGCCGGGCATTGCCGAGGAATGGAACGTGCCCAGAGATGTGCTGGGCTGGGTTCTGTCGATGGAACTGATCGGCATGGCGGTCGGCTCCATCCTGCTGGGCGGCATGGCAGATCGCTTTGGCCGCCGGCCCACGATCCTTGGCTGTCTGATCGTGATGGCCGTGGGAATGGTTATGGCGCCAACCTCCACCGATGTGACGCAGTTGTCCCTGTGGCGGCTGCTTACCGGACTGGGGATTGGCGGCATGCTTGCCGCGCTCAACGCAACTGTCGCGGAATTCTGCAATGCGCGGTATCGCGATCTGATCCTGCCGTTGATGCTGATCGGCTATCCGCTTGGCGCATTCCTTGGCGGATCGCTGGCAAGTATCTGGCTTGCCGATGGTGACTGGCGCGAAGTGTTTTACCTTGGCGCGGGGATGACTGTCCTCAGCATTCCGCTGGCCTACTGGCTGATACCCGAAACGCCTGACTGGATTAATGCACGGCGGCCTGCCAACGCGCTTGAGCGGATCAACACGATCCTGCGACGGTTTGGCCTGCCCGATGCACACGAGCTACCTGCACCGCCAAAGGAAAAGCCGCGTGCATCGCTGGTGGAGATATTCCAGCCGCCGCTGGTAACGCGCACGATCCTGCTGACGCTGGCTTATCTGACTCATGTCACCGCATATTATTACTTCGTCAAATGGATACCCAAGCTGGTGGTCGATATGGGCTTCGATGCCAGTGCGGGCGGCGGCGTGCTGACCTGGGCCATGCTGGGCGGCGCGATCGGCGGCGGAACGCTGGGGCTTGTTTCGCTCAGGATCGGTATTCGCAAGGCAACGCTGATCGTTCTGGCCGGTGCGTTCGTGATGCTCAACGTGTTTGGCAATGCGCCGCCTGACGTGGCCATGCTGGGCTGGATCGCCGGGCTGACCGCGTTTTTCTCAAACGCTGCGGCGGTTGGTTTCTATGCGCTGATGGCAATGGGCTTCCCATCGCGCGTGCGGGCGACGGGCACCGGGTTTGGCATCGGGTTTGGCCGTGCGGGGGCGGCGATGGGCCCGGCACTGGCGGGCATTCTGTTCGCGCGCGGACTGGATGTTTCAAGCGTGACGCTGATCATCTCATGCGGATCGGCGTTATCGTTGCTGGCTATTTTGCTGGTCAAGATGCCGGGCAAGGGGGAACTCGCCTGATGGGCATTTTCACGCACAATTGCGTGGGAACCAACGATGTTGATCGTGCGGGCCGTTTCTATGATGCCGCGCTGGCGCCACTGGGAATTTCGCCACTGGGCGATTTTCTCGATCAGGGGCTGGGCTATGGAACCCGGCTGGCCGAGTTTCTGGTGCTGCGCCCGATCGATGGCGCGCCAGCCGCGCCGGGCAATGGCATTACGATAGGTTTCAAGGCGCCGGACCGCGAAGCCGTGGCGGCGTTTCATGCGGCGGGGCTGGCAGCGGGCGGAACCGATGCCGGGCCGCCGGGGCCGCGCGGCGCGGTGCCACATGCCTATGGCGCTTACCTGTTCGATCCCGATGGAAACAAGATCTGCGCTTATTGTTTCAAACCGCCGGCACGCTGAGCTTTGCAAGGCCGTTATCGATCACCCGCACGGCCCGTTCCACCGCATCGGCGCGAAAATGCACGGTGTCTTCCTCCTGCCAGATATGGGTGCGGATCGTATCGCCGGGATAAACCGGCGCGGTAAAGCGCACGCCGATCTCGCACAGGTTTTGCGTAATGCTGGCGCAGCAGGCGTGGATAACCGCGCGGGCAACAACGCCCATGGTGGAAAGGCCATGCAGGATTGGCCGGTCAAACCCGGCGTTTCCGGCGGTTTCAGGATCGATATGCAGCGGGTTGCGATCGCCGGACAGGCGATAGGTTGCCGCCTGCACGCGCGATGTTGGCAAAACAACTTCGAAATCGGGATCGCGTGTCGGAACCGCGGGCAAAGGATCGCCGGGCAGTTCGCGCACGCCGCCAAAGCCGCCCGCACCGCGATTGACCCAGACGTCGCTCGTTTCCGCAACCAGCAGGCCGCTGAGCGTTTTCAGCTCTTTCGCCGCGCGCACCAGAGCGGGCTTGCCGGGGCCTTTATCGGCAATGTCGGTCACTTTGGTATCGCCGATCAGCGTTCCGAACGGATCGAGTGGCTCATGGATTTTAAGCCGCTGTTCGCCATGCAGGATGGTCAGCCAGTCCAGCCCGGTGCCGGGATCCATCGGCCAGAAACCGGGCGTGCCCAGCACCAGCGCCATGGTTGGTAAAACCTGCAGGCCACGTTCGAACAGCAAGCTCGTCTCATCGATCTCATCGCTCAGCCCCGCGCCAACGCCCAGCGCATAAAGGATAGCATCGCGCGGATCGTAATCGTCCTGCGCCTGCGGGATGCTGAAGGATTGCAGTTTTTCGATGTTCAAAGGTTGGGTCATTGAGGTTGCCTGTCTGCCATAGTCCGCGCGCGGTTGCATGGGGCGATATGTTGGCGATCGCTCCTCCCTTGCGGCAGGCGGATCGCAACGCACATTGCAGTGCGAATCCCCTTGCCCCACCCATACCGGCTTTGCCACAATGGAGCCCATGTTTCGTTGCCGGACATCCATAAGAATGCACGCTGATACGGATGCAGCCGTGTTTGCTCGCCCGCGTTGTATCGCTCGCTCATATGCGGAGCGAAACTGATGGCGGGACGCGCGCGCCATTCATCCGGGGTAACGATCGATCGCATTGTCGAAGCGGCGCGTGATGCCTTTGCCGCGCGCGGTTTCGATGGCGCCAGACTGGATCACATTGCCAAGTCAGCCGGTGTCACCAAGCAGCTCGTCTATCATTACTTCAAGACCAAGGAAGAGTTGTACGGGCTGGTCCTCGATCGCGTGGCCGAGGAAATGCTGGAGATGCTGACCGGCCCGGATTATGATCGGCTCAGTCCGCCGCAAGCCGTTGCGGCATTGATAGAGCGGATCATGCAGAACTTTATCGAGCGCCCCTATCTGGTTGGCATCACTGTCGATCAGGATTTGCACAAGGGCGAACATGTGACCCGCCGTTCGCAGTATTTGCCCACGGTTCGCAAGTTCGTTGAAGGGTGGGTCATACCGATGCTCGATCGCGGCGCGGCGTCGGGCGATTTCAAATCCGGCGTCGATCCTTACCTGTTCTACTGGTCGGTTTTCGCGCTTGCCACCGGCGCTTTCACGCAAAGCTGGTCGATGTCTGAAAGCAGCGGCGTCGATTTTGCGTCCGAGGCAGGAATTGCCATGTGGCGCGAATATGTGACGGAGCTTGTGCTGCGCGGGCTGCGGCCCGATGCTTTACCAGAATAAAAATTCCAGCCTTCACCTTTTGCCAAACACGAATAGCATGCGCGCCCATTGCAAAAGTTTGCTTGGGAGAAGTGTGAAATGGCGTCCTATCTCGTTGCCGTGGTGAACAAGCATAACGTTGATAAATACAACGAGTATGCCGAAGCGGGCTTCCGTTTGATTGACGGTATCGAAGTGGAAGTGGCCGCGGCGGAAAGCCCCGAAACGCTGGAAGGCGAATTTCCGGGCAGCTCGATCATCATCATGAAATTTGCGGATGCCGGAGCAGCACGCGAATGGTATTTCTCTGAAGGCTATCAGGAGGTTATACCAATCCGGCAGGCTTCAGCGGACACCAGTTTCGTCATCACTTTCGATTCCTGACCGGCAGCAAGCCGGCACATAGGGAGAGCACTATGAGCACCTTCAAACATCTTTTCAGCCCGTTCAAGATCGGCAATCTGGAACTCAAGAACCGGGTTTTCATGTCGCCCCATGGCATGGCAGGCCTCCCCATCGGGTCTGAAGCGCAGGCAGGCTATTTTGAAGCGCGGGCCAAGGGTGGTTGTGGCTTTATGGTAATCGCCAGCTGCATGGTTCAGCCAGAGCCGCTGATG
This sequence comes from uncultured Sphingomonadaceae bacterium, assembly GCA_947258815.1. Taxonomy (GTDB): domain Bacteria; phylum Pseudomonadota; class Alphaproteobacteria; order Sphingomonadales; family Sphingomonadaceae; genus Novosphingobium. Next base: position 19,889 of record CAMYJW010000011.1, on the reverse strand, counting down.
CCGCCGGGCTGGTTCATCCAGGCCTACGACCGCGATCACATTCCGGCGATTAAAAACATCGTCAATGCCGCGCACAAGCATGGCAGCAAGATCGTTATGCAGGGTATCTGGATTTCTCAGGCTGCGGCTTCTGGCGGTGCGCCGCACACGATGATGAGCGATACTCAGCCACGCTCCATGACAATCCCCGAAATCAAGGCGCTGGCCGAAGCGCATATCGTTGCCGCGCAGCATGCCGAAGAAGCCGGCGCGGACGGTTTTGAATTTCCGATTGGCGGGGGCGCAGGGATGCAGTCCTTCACCTCGCCGCTTTATAACACGCGAACCGATGAATATGGCGGGAGTCTGGAAAACCGGATGCGTATCGTCATGGAGATCGTCGAGGGAATCCGCGAGCGCTGCAATCCTGATTTCGTGATCGGTCTGGCGGTCAACGCGGATGACAGCACGCTTGGCGGTGACGGCCTGAGCGAAGGTCTGGCGATCTGCAAACACCTTTCGGACAGCGGCAAGGTTGACTGGTTGCGCATCACCGCGCGCGGACAGAAACCGCAGATGACGCATTATCACTATCCGTCCTCCTACATGGGCGAGCAGGGCACGCACGTTTATGCGGCCGCCGAGGTGAAGAAAGTTGTCGACATACCGGTGGTCAGCGGCGGGCGTATCCTCGATGCCGCTTATGGCGATCAGCTTATCGACGAAGGCAAGCTGGACATGATTTTCGTTGCCCGCTCGGTGATCGCCGATCCCGATTGGCCCAACAAGGCGCGCGATGGCCAGACTAACGAAATCCGTGCCTGTATTGGCGATCTCGAAGGGTGCTTTTTGCGCTCATGCATCGGCCATCCGGTGGGATGCACCGTCAACCCGGAGATCGGCAGCGAATATCTGCCCGCGCCATCACAGGCCGAGAAACCCAAGCGCGTTGTCGTGGCGGGCGGCGGTCCGGCCGGCATGCAGGCCGCCTACGATGCGGCGCGGCGTGGGCATAAGGTTACGCTGCTTGAAAAGTCCGATGCGCTTGGCGGTCATGTGACAATGCAGGCCATGCTGCCGGGGCTTGAGGATCGCGCCGATATCGTGCGCTGGCTTGAGCTGCAACTGGACAAGCTGAACGTTGATATCCAGCTGAACACCGAGGCGACGCCGGACCTGATCGCGCAGTTGGGAGCGGACGCCGTGATCGTGACGACCGGCGCGCGGTACACGGCAAATGGTGTCAGCAAGAACCAGCTTGAAGGTGTGCCCGGTGCAGAGCTGGAGCATGTCTTCACGCCAGAACAAATCCTGCTGGAACATGAACGCACGGGCAATCGGGTCGTCGTGTATGACAACACAGCCTATGAAGTTGGCCCCGGCATTGCCGAATGGCTGGCGGATCAGGGCAAGGAAGTATTCCTCGTCACGATCGACAGCGGCATGGCGATGTCCGTCACCGAGATCGGGATCAACAAGGTACTGGCCAAGCGCGTGCTGCCCAAGGTGACATTCCTGCCGCAGACCCGGATCAAGGCAATCGACCCGGCAAATGTAACGCTGGCTCATTATGCCACAGGCGAAGAGACGGTGCTGGAGGACATTCACAACACCATCATGATCACGTCAAAACCGCCGCAGGAAGAGCTGTTTCACGCGTTGCAGGACAGCGGGCTGGAAGTTCACATTGCCGGTGATGCACGCGAAGCGCGGTGGAGCACCTTTGCCACGGATGAGGCGATCAAGGACGGTCGCCGTGCTGCGATGATGCTGTGATGTAAGGCGAAGCGGAAGGCGGGCCGATCGCTCGCCTCCGCCGTGCGCTGACGACAGAAAAAAGGCCGGGCATCGCTGCCCGGCCTTTTCTTTTTTGGGGACTGGCCAGACTGCCGATCCGGCAGCCTGTCCAACCGTTTCAGTTACCAGCGAACAGTGGCTGTTGCGCCGAACGTTGCTGGCGGCCCCGGATTGTAGGATACGAAGCCAATGCCACCATAGTTGTTGAACAGGTTCTGGCTGTACCGTTTGCCCAGCATATTGCGACCCCAGATCGCAAGTTCCAGGCCGGGATCGTCAAATTCAATAGCGACACGGCCATTCAGAATTCCATATCCATCGAGCGTGCCCAATTGGTTTGTGAGATCCGTGAAGGCAATAATGTCGGCAATTTCCGCCGGAGTGCGCGGACGCACCGGTTCGGGGCCCTGCGGGTCAATGCCGGTCACGTCAGCCGTGTCCTGACCGAAGTTTCTCGACGAGATATAGGCGTAGTCGAGGTGAAAAGACATTTTGCCCCAATCCGCTTCAACCGTCTGCGTGGCGCCGATGTTGAACGTCCATTCCGGAGTTTGAGCGACGTCTTCATCGCTGCGATCGACCGGCCCCAGAAGGCCGTCGTTGACGAATGAACCCGCCTTGTACTTGGACCACAGGCGCGATACTGCGCTGCGGATTTCCATTCCTTCCCATGGAAGCGCACGGACTTCCAGTTCAGCGCCATAGGACCTGATGCTGCCCGAGTTTTCAACATATTGCGTCAGGGCACCGTTCACGAGCGTGTTCACGATGCTTTGCGAACTGTTGCGCCAAACGTAGAATCCGGCAAGGTTCGTTTGCAGACGGTTGTTCAGGAATTCACCCTTGAAACCGGCCTCGATGTCCCGGACATCTTCAGGTTCAAAAGCTTCGGCCCCAAGCGGAACGGGACGGGTGTTGAAACCGCCCGAAAGCGATGCACCGCCGGTTTTGGCGTAGACCAGCAGATCGGGGTTGACCTGATAATCGACGCCAAATGTCCAGGCCGGATAACTGAATGAAGCGCTGAACGGGTTTTCACAAGGTGTCGGGGGCAGCGTTCCCGCGTTCGGGCCAACGCCGCATGTGCCGGGCTGAACAACGCCACCGGGTGTAATTTCCGGAACCGTGCGAAGATTGTTGATACCACGGCCAACAATATTGCGTTTGTCCCAAGTGTAGCGCAGCCCGCCCGTAACACGTAGCGCGTCGGTGAAGTTGTAGTTAACCTGTCCAAAGACAGCAGCAGAGCGCCCCTTGAAATCACTGAATGTGCGCCGGGATGGCGTCAGGCTGATACCGCCCAACGCGGGCACATCATGAAGCGCATATGAGTCGGAACGTTCGTCGCCCGACTCCTTGAAGTAGTAGCCGCCTACAATCCACTCAAGCGATCCCATTTCGCCAGCCAGCGTCAGTTCCTGACTGAACTGGTGCTGTCTGTACTGGGAATCGAACTCAACGCCACCGGCCGGGGTGCCGTCAAGGTCAAGCGTGTTGCCTGAATCGGAATCGCGATACGCGGTAATTGACTTAACTTCTATGCCACCCAGATCAACTTCCAGCGTGCCGGTGAAGCCGAAGGCTTCGTTGTAGTTGCGCGGTGTGTTGACATTTTCCGATGGTGTAACGGTTCCGCCGAAGCTGTCATAAAAGTTATTGGGCGTCTGGATGAAATCGGTAGAGAACTGACCAGGGAAAAAGTTTGCCAATGGTCCGGCTGGATTAACGGCACCAAGTGCATGCACAACGCCGTTGTCGTTCGACTTCAGATACTCGCCTGAAACGGTGAGTGTAACCGGCATCGAAGCCGGGGCCCATTTGATTGTAGCGCGGGTGGAGACGTCGGATTCGATGTCACCCAGTGGCGCGCCGGTGAACTGGTTTTCGCCATAGCCGTCACGCTCTGTATAGCGGGCGGCGAAACGGGCGGAGAGTTCTTCGCCTGCAATCGGCAGGGTAACCGCGCCTTCAACCAGACGGTGATCATAGTTGCCAACTTCGGCTTTTACATAGCCCGCGAAATCGCCATCGGGCTGCGTTGTGGTGAACTGCACCGCGCCGCCCGTGGTGTTGCGTCCGAACAAGGTGCCCTGCGTGCCGCGAACGACCTGAATATTGGCGACGTCGAGAAAGCCGAGGTTACTCGAAATCGGGCGAGCGAGATAGACGCCATCCAGATAGATGCCGACCGCCGATTCTGAAACCGAGTTAGGGCTGTTCTGGGCATTGCCGCGAAGCGCGTAGGTTACGATGGCGGTAGGGCCGGTGCCTGCGCCACGAGCAAGCAAACCAGGAGCTGCACGTTGCACATCGACGGCAGTCGCTAGCTGCTGGGTCTGAATTCCTTCAGCCGAAATTGCGGTAACCGCAACCGGGGTCTTCTGCAGATTCTCGTCTGCCTTACGCGCGGTCACGATGATAACGTCAAAGCCGCCGTCACTGGCGCCTTCATCGGACGTCTGGGCGAAGCTGGCCGTGGGTATCAGAGTTGCCGCAGCAACCGACGCGGCAAGCGCGGCCTTGAGCCGATATGAATTCATTGTATTCCTCCCGATAGGCGGATCGGAATGGTCCGATCCGGAAATCACGCGTTCGCTGCAATAACCGCAAACGTGCCTGATCCGCGTAGTTGACCGTGAGAAATGCCTTCCTATCGAAAGGTAGGAAGTGTGGTTTTCTTGACGGATTTGTTTCAATGCGATGCAAAAAGGTCACACAGGGCCGATTTGCCGCAAGCCGGATAAATGCGCGGCAGCTGCACTTGAATTGCGGCTTGCTGTGCGGGCGGTCCGGCATGCGAAACTGGGTCGCCTCCCTGGGAAAGAAAATGATGGAGGGCGTTTTGCCGGTTCGGCATACATCTGATAACGGCTCTGCGGATAGTTCAACGAAATCTGGGAAGAACGATGGGAAATGGTCCGCTTGACGGCGTCAGACTGATTGAAATGGATGCGATCGGGCCAGTCCCGCTGTGCGGAATGATCCTCTCCGGGCTGGGGGCGGATATCGTGCGCATAACCCGTCCATCGGGCGGCGGCGCGTGGGACGATCTGGGCGAGGCCGTGTTGCTGCGCGGACGCACCGAAGTGCAGCTCAATCTGAAATCCGATGAAGGCAGGCAGGCTGTTCTGGATCTGGTCAGCAAGGCTGATGGCCTGATGGAAGGCGCGCGGCCCGGCGTGATGGAGCGGCTTGGCCTTGGCCCGGCAGAGTGTCTCGCGGCAAACCCGCGCATTGTATATGGCCGGATGACCGGCTGGGGGCAGCAAGGGCAGCTGAGTCAGTCTGCGGGGCACGATCTGAACTATATCGCGATGACGGGCGCGCTTCACGGCATCGGCAAGAAGGATGAGCCGCCGCAGGTGCCGCTGAATATCATCGGCGATTATGCGGGTGGAACCATGTTCCTCGCGCTGGGGATCGTCTCGGCGATCATGGCCGCACGATCCACCGGCAAAGGGCAGGTGGTCGATACTGCGATGGTTGACGGCGTGGCAAATCTGCTCGCCATGTATCACGCGTGGCTTGCGACCGATAACTGGGTGGATGAAGCTGGCTCAAACCTGTTGGATGGCGGCGCGCCATATTATCGATGCTACACATGCAAATGCGGCGGGTCCGTCGCGGTCGGCTCGCTCGAGCCGCAGTTCTATGCGCTTCTGATCGAAGGGCTGGGCCTGCCCGCCGATCGCTTTGTTCAGCATGACAAATCGCAGTGGCCGGAAATGGAAGCAGAGTTCACCCGCATATTCGCGTCAGCCACGCGCGATGAATGGGAGAAGCGATTTGCCGGAACGGACGCTTGCGTTTCTCCGGTGCTTTCGATGTGCGAGGCGATGGAGCATCCGGTCAATGTTGAGAGGGGTGTTTTCATCGAGCACAATGGCGTTAAACAGGCCACACCCGCGCCGCGCTTTTCAGAGACTGGCGGATCGATTCGCGATGGTTCGACCGTCTCGATAGAAACCGCGCTCAAAGCCTGGAGTTAAGAGCGCCAGCTATCGCGGCAGTCCTACCGCACGATAGGTGTTGAACATCTGTCGTGATCGGAAGGGCAGCTAACCTTTTTTGGGCCGGCAGTCGTTGGCCTGATCTTTCTGGAGACGTGCAGCAATGCAGGATGTATTTATTTACGATCATGTCCGCACCCCTCGCGGGCGCGGGCGTCCCGATGGTTCCTTGCATGAGATACCGGCCATCGAACTGGTGACTCAATTGCTTGAAGCGATGCGTGATCGCAACGATCTGGATACGTCACTGCTCGATGATGTCGTGATCGGTTGCGCGCAGCCGGTTGGCGAACAAGGCGGTGTGCTGGCACGCGGCGCGGTTCTCAATGCCAATTATGCCGAGTCAGTCGGCGGCCAGCAGCTGCACCGGTTCTGTGCATCGGGCCTTGAGGCAGTCAACAATGTCGCCGCGCAGGTGGCGACCGGAATGGCCAGCGCCGGCATTGGCGGCGGTGTCGAAAGCATGAGCCGGGTTATCATGGGCTATGACAGCGGTGCCTGGGTTGCCGATCCCAGCGTGGCGCTGCACAACTATTATGCGCCGCAAGGGATCGGTGCGGATATTATCGCCACGCTCGAAGGATATTCGCGCGATGATGTCGATGCCTATGCGGCCGAAAGCCAGCGGCGCGCGGCGGCTTCGTGGGATCAGGGCAACTTTGCCGGGTCGATCGTGCCGGTCAAGGACGTGATTGGCGATGTCGTTCTTGATAACGACGAGTATCGCCGCCCGCAAACAACGGTTGAATCGCTTTCCGGCCTCAAGCCCGCGTTCCCCGGTTTTGCCGACATGGGCTTCGCAAGAGTTGCGAAAGAGCGCTATCCCCAGATCGAAGAACTCAGCCATGTGCACACCGGCGGCAATTCCAGCGGTATTGTCGATGGATCGGGCATTGTCATGCTGGGCAGTGCGGAATTCGGCAAGGCTGCGGGCCTCAAACCGCGCGCCCGGATCAAGGCGTGGGCCTCGATCGGGTCTGAACCGACGATCATGCTCACCGCGCCGGTCGATGTGGCGAAGAAGGCGCTCAAGAACGCAGGCATGTCGAAAGACGATATCGATCTGTATGAACTGAACGAAGCATTCGCCAGCGTCGTGATGCGCTTCATGAACCATCTTGAGATCGACCACGCCAAAACCAACGTGGCGGGCGGCGCGATTGCGCTTGGCCATCCGCTGGGGGCGACCGGGGCGATGATTCTGGGCACTGTGCTGGATGAACTGGAACGCCGCGATCTCAACACCGCGATGACGTTGCTTTGCGCCGGAAACGGCCTTGGCACTGCAACCATTATTGAACGGGTATAAACCCGATGAGCGAGACTATGCGACATATAAAGCTGGACAAGGGCGCCGACGGCGTCGCCATTCTGACCCTCGACAATGCCGATGAGAGCATGAACGTCGTTTCGACCGACTGGCTCGGCGAAATGAACGCCGTCATTGCCGATCTGCGCGATGACGATGCGGTGACGGGGGTTATCATCACTTCGGGCAAACCGGCGTTCATGGCCGGGGCCGATCTCAAGCAGATGGTTGAAGGCTATGGCCGGCTGACCGCGCATGAAGCGTATGAATTCAGCCAGGTTGCCAGCAAGATGCACCGCGCGCTTGAAACGATGGAAAAGCCGGTTGTCTGCGCGCTCAACGGCCTGGCGCTGGGCGGCGGGTTTGAACTGGCTCTGGCCTGTCACCATCGCATCATCGTGGATGATCCGCGCGCCGTGGTCGGCCTGCCCGAAGTTAATCTCGGTCTGCTGCCCGGTTCGGGTGGCACGCAGCGTCTTGCCCGGATGATCGGCCCGAAAAAGGCGCTTGATCTGTTGCTCACGGGCCGTTCGCTCACGCCGCAAAAAGCGCTTGAGATGAAAGTTGTCGATCAGGTCGTTCCCGCCGATCAGCTGATTTCGGCTGCAAAGGCATGGCTGGCAAGCGGCCCTTCAGCGATGCAGGCATGGGATGAAAAAGGCTTTTTCATGCCCGAAATGCGCGGCATGATCGTTCCCGAAGTGTCGATGGGCTATTCGGTTGCAGTGGCGCAGGTTGCTGGCAAGTCGGGCTATAATTTCCCGGCGCCCGGCGCGATCCTGTCTTGCGTGTTCGAAGGGCTTCAGCTTCCGTTTGACAAGGGTCTGTCGATCGAAAGCAAGTATTTCGCCAAGCTGATAACCGATCCGGTTGCGCGCAATATTATCCGTACCACCTTCATTTCCAAACAGGCCGCCGAAAAAGGCGCGCGTCGCCCGGCTGGCGTTCCCAAGTCCAAAGTGGCCAAAGTTGGCATTCTGGGTGCGGGCATGATGGGCGCGGGCATTGCGCTCGTCTCGGCGAAGGCCGGGATCGAAGTGATCCTGATCGATCGCGACACCGCCACTGCCGAAAAAGGCAAGGGCTATAGCGAGAAGGTGTTCGGCAAGCTCGTTTCCAAAGGCAAAATGGCGCAGGAAAAGGCCGATGCGGCGCTTGCGCTGATCACGCCGACCGACGATTTCGCCAAGCTCGAAGGTTGCGATCTGGTGGTCGAGGCCGTGTTCGAGGATATGGGCATCAAGGCTGAAACCACGAAGAAGGCCGAAGCCGTTCTGCCGAGCGAAGCGGTGTTCGCCACCAACACGTCGTCGCTGCCGATTACCGAACTTGCCAAGGCATCCGCGCGGCCCGATCAGTTCATCGGCCTGCACTTCTTCTCTCCGGTTGACCGGATGGGGCTCGTCGAAGTCATCATGGGCAAACAGACTTCGCCTGAAACACTGGCAAAGTCGCTCGATTTCATTGGCCAGCTGCGCAAGACGCCAATCGTGGTCAACGATTCACGCGGCTTTTATACCAGCCGGGTCTTCCGCATGTTCATCTTTGAAGGTGTGGCAATGCTGCAGGACGGGGTCGAGCCGGCACGGATCGAAAATGCCGCCAAGGCTGCGGGGTTCCCGGTCGGTCCGCTGGCGTTGCTTGATGAAGTGACGATGGAACTTCCGGTCAAGATCCTTTCCGAAGCCGAAAATGAAGACAACAACACCTACACGATCGAAAACGGTCTGGATGTGCTCAAGAAGATGATCGAACTTGGCCGTGGCAGTCGCAAGGCGGGTGGCGGTTTTTACGATTATCCGGCCGAAGGCGGAAAGCATCTGTGGGATGGACTGGACGAGCTGTTCCCGGCCACCGCCAATCAGCCCGATCAGGATGAGTTGAAAAAGCGGTTCCTCTATTCGCAGGCAAACGAAACCGCGCGCTGTCTTGAAGAAGGCGTTCTGGAAACGCCCGAAGATGCCGATCTTGGTGCGATTCTCGGCTGGGGCTTCCCGGTCTGGACCGGCGGCACGCTGAGCTATGTCGACACCATCGGTATCGAAGAATTCGTACGCGAGGCAGATCGTCTGGCACAGGCTTATGGTTCGCGCTTCGCACCGTCTGCCTGGCTGCGCGAAAAGGCCGCCAAAGGCGAAGGTTTCTATCCCGCACCAGAAAAGGCCTGACTGCGATGCAGCGCACGATTTTCGAACCCGAGCACGAGCAGTTTCGCGACAGCGTTCGCAAATTCATGCAGGCCGAAGTCGCCCCGCATGTCGATCGCTGGCGCGAAGAAGGCATGGTGGATCGCGAAGTCTTTCTCAAGGCGGGTGAACAGGGCCTGCTGTGCATTTTCGGCGAAGAGAAATATGGCGGCGCCGGGATCGAGGATATGCGCTTCGATCAGATCATCGTTGAAGAGAATATGCGCCACGGCGATATCGGGTTTTACATCAACCTGCACAACGATCTCGTCGCGCCTTATATTCACAAGCTGGGCAACGAAGAGCAAAAAGCGCGCTTTATGCCCGGCATCATTTCGGGCGAGACCATTCTTGCCGTGGCGATGACCGAGCCTTCGACGGGCAGCGATCTGGCGGGGATGAAAACTCGCGCGGTCGACAAAGGCGATCACTGGGTTCTGAACGGCGCGAAGACCTATATTTCCAATGGCATTCTTGGCGATCTGATCGTCGTTGCCGCGCGCACCGATCCAGACCGCCCGCACGGCATCAGTCTGTTTCTGGTCGAACGCGGAATGGAAGGTTTCGAACGCGGCCGCAAGCTTGATAAGATGGGCCTTAAAAGCCAGGACACGGCCGAGCTTTTTTTCACCGATGTGAAAGTGCCCACGGCCAACCTGATCGGAGAAGCCGGACAGGGCTTTAAATATCTGGCGCAGATGCTGGCGCAGGAACGCATCATCGCCGCCATCGGTTTTATGGCAACCGCGCAGACGGCGTTCGATCTGACGCTCGATTATGTGAAAGAGCGCCGTGCTTTCGGAAAGCCGATCGGCGCATTTCAGAACACCCGGTTCAAGATGGCGCAGATGCGTGCCGAACTCGACATGGCGCAGACCTATGTCGATCAGTGCGTGATGCTGCTCAATGACAAGGCGCTGTCAGCCGAGGACGCGTCTTCGGCGAAATTGCTGTGCAGCGAGCTGGAAGGCCGGGTGATGGACCAGTGCGTTCAGTTCCACGGCGGCGCCGGCTACATGGAAGAATACCGGATCAGCCGGATGTATACCGATGCGCGGATCAGCCGGATTTTTGCCGGAACCAGCGAAATCATGCTCGAAATTATCGGGCGCGGGCTGGGTCTGGACGAACGCAAGCTGTCCTGATCGACTGTGACCGATCGACTGGGCGGCGTATTTGCCCCATGCCAGTCAATCGGCAGCGCAGGCCGCTTTCAGTCCGAACAGGCCGCCCAGATAGCCGGGCACGATGCCTTCGGCTGCCAGCATGTGATCGAGCAGAAGCTTCTGACTGTCATCAAGCGTGTCGGCAACCGGCGCTGCCTGATCGCTGATCGCCTGTGCGGCTTCGAGCAGCGCACTGTCTGATGTAAACCAGAAGCCATTTCCGGCATTGCTGCGCACTGGCTGCAGATCCGCGCCCTGCGCAAGGAACCCGGCACGTTTCAGGTCTGGGCAGCTCTCAACCGCACGTTCGACAATTTGCAGCACGTCTGTTTTGGCCTGCTCGGTGGCGTCGTCGATCGTCCCGGCTCGCTTTGCTTTATCATAAGCCTGTTTGCCCATGAACATCGTGCGGATCATGTTGCGCGGTTCGGGCCGCTGGATCAGCCGCGAAAAGACAGACATTTCCGCCCGGATCGCACCGTCCATATATTGCATGAAGCCCAGTTCAACACAGTCGAGAATGGCAAGCGGTGCAGGCTCATGCCCCAGCATGCGTGCCAGTTCGCGGGTGCGAGTGGTTTCGATAAGGCTTGCGCTTTCGCTGTGCGGGGCGGGGCGGTGATCGGGCTGGTCCCATGGCTGGGTGCCGTGCGCCGCATCGGAAAGCAGCCATGCTTCGGCGGCGGCCACTTCGGCGCCTTCATCGACAATTTCATGCACCAGTCCGGCGTTGAGCGCGTCTTCGCCTTGCAGATTGCGGCCAAACAGCAGCACATCAAGGCCCAGTTCCAGCCCGACGATCCGCGTGATCCGCTGCGTTCCGCCCGCGCCGGGCAACAGGCCGACCGCGCATTCGGGAAGGCCCAGCATCGCGTGCTTTGCCGATGTCGCCACCCGGTAATGACAGCCCATCGCCAGTTCGCAGCCGCCGCCAAGCGCAACGCCGGCGATCGCCGCGGCGACGGGTTTGCCCGAGGTTTCCATCCGGCGGATGGCATGGCCGAGCGGGAAGAAATGGTTGAAGGCCTTGTCAAACCGTTCGTAGGCCGGAGCGGCGACGATCATATCATAGGCAGCGCCCAGCTCGTTCAGGTCTGCGCCTGCGCAAAAGCCGGTGGGTTTGCCCGATCGCACCACCACACCGCGCACATCGCTGGCGCGAAGCCAGTCGGCAAACTGCCCCAGCTCATGAATGGCCTTGTTCGAAAACACATTCATCGAGCGATCCGGGCAATCGAACACCAGATGGACAAGCCCGTTGTCTTGCGGCTCTATGCGAAACTGGGTGAGGCTGGGCAGTGTATCGGTCATTGTCTCTCTCGGTCAGATCTGGTTGGCGATGGCGCGCCACGCATCGTCCAGCGCATCGCGATGTTCGGGCGCGGCAACGGCGATCAGGCTGGCGGCGCGCTGGTGATAATCCTTGTTGCGCAAATCGGCGATCCCGTGTTCGGTGACGATGCAATCGACATCGAAGCGCGACAGCGAAACCGGGCCATGGCCGGTGCCCGGCGCAATGATGCGGCTGATATCGCGCGCCGCCGATGGCAGGGCGATGATCCGCAGCCCGCCCTCGCTGCGCCGTGCGCCGCGTGCATAATCGCTTGCGCCGCCGGGGCCGGATTGAAACCCGCGTGACGATGCTTCGGCATAGACTTGCCCGAACAGATCGATTTCCATGGCCGAATTGATCGTTACCAGTTTTTCGATGCTGGCGAGCACGTCTGGTCCGTGGGTTATGGATACCGGACGGAACTGGAAGCGCGGATCGCCAAGCCGTTCATAAAGCTGAGGGCTGCCAATCGCGACGCCGACCAGCCCTGCGCCTTCGCGGGCCAGCGCGCCGGAATCGAGCAGAGACACGACTCCATCCCCGATCAATCCGGTGTGAAGGCGCAAATCGGCATGATCGCTCAGCGCGGCCAGAACCGCATCGGGCAGTTTGCCCAGCCCGGTTTGCAGCGTTGCGCCATCGGGCACCAGCGAAGCCACGTGCGCGGCAATCGCAGAATTGATGGTGTTTGCGGGCGCGGCGGGCATGCCCCGCAGATCCTGCCCGGCTTCGATAACGGCGGTCAGCTCTGCATAGGGAATGCCCGGATCGCCCGGTGTGCGGGGCATTGAAGGGTTGATATGGGCAATCCGCACCGGAATGTCGCGCCACATCTCGGCAATGAACGCCACTTCGGTGCCGAAGCTGCAATTGCCATCATCATCCGGCGGGGAGCACATCAGCAGCGCCGCCTGCGGCTTTTCCTGCCGATACAGGCGTGAGATGTCCTGATAACAAATCGGCAAAAAGCGCGTGCGATCAGAGCGTTTACGCAGATCGGGTGTCTGGAAAAATGTGGTCACTTTGGCGCTGGAGCCGGCGTGCCAGTTCTGGCGATTGAGGCCGGGCACGAAAATGCCCGAAAAGTCCATCTCGCCCAGCGCGTTGCCAGCCGCGCGCACCTCTTGTGCCAGCACATCGGATTCCGCCGAGCAGGATGACACCAGGGTCAATCCGCCCGGCGGAAGCAGCGAAGCCAGCTCTCCGCTACGCAAGGGCAGGGGCTTTGCTGTCATATCAGCGCCTCCGCGCGTGCGCCGGTTCGATCATGCAGATCGATCACTTCACGTATTTGTGGAAGTCTGGCGTGCGTTTTTCCTGGAAAGCGCGCATGCCTTCCCTGGACTCGTCCGTGTCGTAATAAAGCTTCACGGAATTGAGCGCGAGCATCGAGATACCGCGGATATTGTCGCTGTCTGCATTGAATGAGCGTTTGGCCAGCGCCAGCGCGGTGGGGGAACGCTCACCAATGGTCTGCGTCCACTCGTTCACGGCATCGTCCAGCTCGGCGGCGGGGACGACTTTGTTGACAAGTCCCATTTCCAGCGCTTCCTGCGCCGAATACTGCAGATTGAGATACCAGATCTCGCGGGCTTTCTTGTCGCCGACAATGCGCGCGAGGTAGGCAGTGCCCCAGCCAGCATCGACCGAGCCGACTTTCGGGCCGACCTGGCCCAGCTTTGCAGTGTCAGCCATGATCGACATGTCGCACAGCGTGGCAAAAACATTGCCGCCGCCGATGGCAAAACCGTTGATCCGCGCGATGACGGGCTTGGGGATGTCGCGGATGATCGATTGCAGTTCGTCGATCGGCAGGCCAACGATGCCGCGCCCGTCATACTGGCCGTCCTTGGCGCTCTGATCGCCGCCGGTGCAGAAGGCCTTGTTGCCCGCGCCGGTCAGCACCACGCTGGAAACGCCGCGATCGTCTGCGGCCAGCTTGAAAGCTGCGATCATTTCCTCGATCGTCTGGGCGCGAAAGGCGTTGTAGAGTTCGGGCCGGTTGATGATGATCCATGCGGCGCGGCCGCGCACTTCGTAGAGGATATCCTCAAATGCAGGTGTATCGGTCATGTCAGTTTATACCTCGACTTTGGGTTGTTTCTGTAAATTGCGTTTGAGCGGCCGACGAGCCGGTCGCCCACGGTGATCAGCGCCTGGGTGAACAGCAGGCGGCGCGTCACGCGCAGCAAGGTCACTTCCGCTTCAAGCCACTCTCCCACTTGCGCCATGCCGATAAAATCGACTGTCAGGTTGATCGTGGGTGTGTGCGTTTCCGGGTCGGCGTGGTGTTCGCCCATCGCGATAAGCTGTGCATCGGCAAGTGTGGACAGCGCGCCGCCGTGCAGCTTGCCGGTGTAGTTGCAGGCGGCTTCGGAAACATACATGCACAAACGCTGTCGGGCCTTGTCTATATACAAGGGGCCGATGGGCACCCAGAACGGATCGCCCAGTTTGATCACTTCATAATTTTCGCCCGGCGGCATCGGTGCACTCATTGCCTTGTTCTCAGACCATGTTCATCCCGCCCGAGACCGAAATGGCCTGGCCGGTGATGTAGTTGCCATCGTCTGATGCAAGCAGGGCAACGATCCCGGCATAGTCTTCCGGTTCACCCATGCGCTTGAGCGGAATGCCGCGCACCATTGCGTCTTTCCACTTTTCCGCTTCCGGGCCTTCGCCCACCACCGATGCCATCATCGGGGTGTTGGTCGGGCCGGGGCAGACGCAGTTGGCCAGAACGTTCTTGCGGGCCAGTTCGCGCGCGATCGATTTGGTGAAGGAAATCAGGCCGCCTTTGCAGGCCGAATAGACCGCTTCGTTGCTGGTGCCGACTTTGGCGGCATCCGATGCGATGTTGATGATCCGTCCGCCGCCGTTCTTCACCATGCGCCCGGCAACCGCGAAATGGGTGTTGAGATTACCCGTGAGGTTGATCGAGATGACCTTGTCCCAGAATGCCGGATCGGTGACGAGGAACGGCTGCGGCTTGTCCCAGCCTGCGTTGTTGACCAGCGTCCAGACCGGGCCGAGATCGCTTTCAACTTCACCCACGGCCTTTTCGACTGCATCGTAATCGCTGACATCGACCTGCCAGGTTTTGATCGTGGCATCGCCACCCGCCAGTTTGGCGGTTTCTTCGCCTGCCTCGACGCTGAGATCGAAAATCGCGACCTTGCAGCCTTCCTGCGCCAGACGCAGCACCAGCGCCCTGCCAATTCCCTGTCCGCCACCTGTTACGATGGCGACTTTTCCTGCCAATCCCTGCACGTCAATCTCCGTTTTTAAAGGTCTGAAAAATTATCCATCAAAGCCCTGCGCTTCCGCATCTTCGCCGACCAGATCGATCAGCTGGCTCTTGATCTTCAGCAGCACGCCGGATGCCTGCTCCAGTTCCTTGTCGGTTACCTGGGCAAGAATGCTCGTTTCCACCGTATCCACCGCTTCGCGGATCGTTTCGACCAGTCTCTGGCCTTCACTGGTGAGAAACACCCGGCGCGCGCGCGCGTCTTTTTTATCGGCCCTGCGTTCGACAAAGCCGCCCGATTCCATCCGATCGACCAGCCCGCCAATGGCAACCTTGGTCAGATCCAGTTCCGCGGCAAGCGCGGTCTGCGTCATGCCTTCGCGGCGAGACAGGAACGCGAGCACCCACCATTGCGAGCGGGTGATGCCCAGCGGTTTCAGCGCCCTGTCAACCACGATGCGGCGCAGGCGCGATACGTCATGGATGAGGAAGCCAAACCTGAGGTTGGCATCGAGATTCTTCAGCATTGGCAAAGCTCCGGAGATTGACTCGACCGGAGTATAGCGCGGTGCGGTATTGGCAAGGGGGAGCGCGGACTGGATCACTTTTTGCGGCTCAGCTTGCCCTTGAACATGTCGCGCGCGATGATCGTTTTCATGATCTCGATAGAGCCGCCCGCGATCTTGACGATCCGGGCATCGGCATAGGCGCGGCAGATCGGATATTCCCACATATAGCCCCAGCCGCCGAACAGCTGCAGGCATTCGTCCACGGCTTCGCAATGCAGTTCGGATGTGGTCATCTTGGCCATTGCCGCATCAACCGGATCGAGGTTGCCCTGCATGAACAATTCGATGCATTTGTCCGTGAAAACACGGGCCATGACAGCGCGCGCCTTGAGATCGGCAAGCACGAACTGGGTGTTCTGGAAATCGGCGATGGTCTGCCCAAAAGCCTTGCGCTCGCTGGTGTAATCGACTGTCCATTCGATGACCGTTTCCGTCACCGTTGCAGAACGGATCGCCTGCGCGAGGCGTTCCTGCGCCAGCTTGGTCATCATGATCTTGAAGCCTTCGCCTTCCGCGCCCAGCATGGCGCTGGCGGGAACGCGCAGATCTTCGAAGAACAGCTCCGATGTGTCCTGGGCCTTCATGCCCAGCTTATCGAGATTCTGGCCGCGCTTGAAGCCGGGCAGGCTGGTATCGACGAGAAACAGGGTAACGCCCTTTGCGCCTGCTTCGCTGTCTGTTTTGGTGGCCAGCACCAGAATATCGCACATCTGGCCATTGGAAATGAACACTTTTTGCCCGTTGATGACATAGTCGTCGCCATCGCGCACGGCTTTGGTCTTGATTGCTTTGAGATCCGATCCGGCATGCGGCTCGGTCATCCCGAGCGAACCGATTGCCTCGCCGCTGACCATCTTGGGCAGCCACTGGGCTTTTTGCTCATCAGTTCCGAATGCCAGCACATAACTGGCGACAAGATCGGTATGGATCAGGAAGCCGGGGCCGCTGGTGCCTGCGCGCCACAGTTCTTCAAACACCACGACATCGTAAAGGTAGTCCGCGCCGATGCCGCCGTATTCTTCGGGCACCGTGCAACACAGCATCCCTGCTTCGCCCGCTTTCAACCACAGATCGCGCGGGACAATGCCATCCTTTTCCCACTGATCGTGAAGGGGAACGATTTCCTGCTCCATGAACTTGCGCACCGAATCGCGCCACATTTCATGTTCGGATGTGAATAGACTGCGTTCGATCATTGTGTTCAGTCCTGCTTTTGCGCGGCTTTGGATTTGGCGGTGGAAGCTTCGATCGCATCGCGCGCGGCCTGCCACTGGTCTGGCGTCAGATTGGTGAGATCGGCAAACGTGCTCGGCGCGGCAAGATGTTGTCCGCCATCCACGGCGATCGTCTGCCCGGTCAGGAAATCGCAGCCATCCGATTGCAGGAACGTGATCAGATTGGTCAGTTCCGGCATCTGGCCGAAGCGCCGCATCGGTATCGTATCGCAATTGGTTGCGGAGCTTTGCGTATCGGGTAGCGGATTAAGCTTTTCCCAGGCTTCGGGTGTCGGGAAGGGGCCGGGCGCGGTTGCGTTCAGGCGAATGCCATATGGACCCCATTCTGCCGCCAGCGACATTGTCATCGCGTGCAGCGCCGTTTTTGCCATTGCCGATGGAACGACGAAGGCCGATCCCGTCCACACCCAGGTCACCAGATTGGACACGACCGATCCGGTCAGCTCCTGATCGATCCAGCGCTTGCCGCATGAAAGCGTGGCATGAAAGCTGCCGTCCATAACCGTGGACGTGATCGCGCGAAATCCGCGCGCGCTCAGATCCTTGGTCGGCGCGATGAAATTGGCCGCGGCGTTGTTTATCAGGCCGGTCAGCGGCTGATCCTGCCAGATGCCATCGATCATCGCGTCCACCGCATCGGCATCGCGCACATCGCAGGCATGGGCATGAACCTTGTGCCCCGTTTTCGCGCCGATAGCGTCGGCCGCTTCTTCAAGCATGCCAAGGCGACGGCCGCAAATATGCACTTTGGCATGCGCAGCGGAAAGCGCGGTGGCGATTTCCTTGCCCAGCCCGCCACCGCCGCCGGTGATCAGGATGTTCTTGCCCGCAAGCACATCGTCGCGAAAAATTGTCCGGGAGCCGTCCATGTTTCCTTCCCCATCCGGTCAAGCGGAAAACCCGCTTGCCATTCATTGGTTAACAGGTTTACTATGGCGAGAGCCGCTGTCAAGCTGAGTCTGTTTTGCTGCTGGCGCGGCGCGGAAAAGCTGGCGGCGCCGCTGGGGCCAGATAACGTGGCGGCGAACCAATCTGGCCGAATCGCCGCTGCGTCACAGGCGGGTTTGAAGATAGAGCGATATAGGGAGAGTGCGATGGCGATGATGGATGGCAAAGCCGTTTTGGTGACAGGTGCCGGGCGCGGCGTGGGGCGCGGCGTGGCGATGGCCATGGCCAGCGCCGGAGCCAGCGTTGTGGTCAACGATCTGGGTGTATCGCTTACCGGAGACAATCAGGGCGAAGCATCGCCTGCGGAGCAGGTGGTTGAGGAAATTCGCGCGATGGGCGGCAAGGCTGTTGCCAATCACGATAGCGTTGCCGATTGGGATGGCGCGTGCGCGATGGTGAAAGCGGCCGTTGAAAATTTCGGCCGGATCGATGGCGTGGTGAACAACGCAGGCAATCTGCGCGATGTTTATTTCCACAAAATGAGCCCGGACGATTTTCGCGCGGTGATCGATGTGCATCTGATGGGCAGCTTTCACACCAGCCGTGCTGCCGCGCCGTTCTTCAAGGAACAGCAAAGCGGCGCGTATGTGCACATGACATCGACCAGCGGCCTTGTCGGCAATTTCGGACAGGCGAACTATTCCGCCGCGAAGCTGGGTATCGTTGGCCTTTCGAAATCCATCGCGCTTGATATGCAGCGTTTCAATGTGCGTTCAAACGCGATTGCGCCATTTGCGTGGACCCGGATGATCGATTCGATCCCCACTGACACGCCCGAACAGCAAAAGCGTGTCGAAGGCCTGAAGAAGCTGGACGCAGACAAGATTGCGCCGTTTGCCGTGGCGCTGTGCAGCGATGCGGGCAAGGATGTTTCGGGCCAGATTTTCGCAGTGCGCAACAACGAGATTTTCCTGTTCTCGCAGCCGCGGCCGATCCGCACCGCACACACCGCCGATGGCTGGACACCCGAAACCATTGCCGAGCGTGTTTTCGATCAGTTTGCGAATGATTTCTATCCGCTCCACCGATCGGCAGACGTGTTCACGTGGGAACCGGTATGACAATCGCTGCGCAGCTTCGTGCCAAGCTGAAAATCCCGGTCATGGCCGGGCCGATGTTCATCGCGTCAACCGCAGATCTGGTGGTCGCGCAGTGCAAGGCCGGAATTATCGGCGCCATGCCTGCGCTTAATCCGCGTTCCACCGATGCTCTGGATGAAGATATCGCCCGGATACGCGAGAATGTGGGCGATGCGCCTTATGCGATCAATCTGGTCGCCCATCACACAAACCCGCGGCTCGAAGCCGATCTTGAAATTGTGCTGAAGCACAAAGTGCCGATCGTGGTGCTGGCGCTGGCGGCCAACCCCGATCTGGTGAAACAACTGCAGGCCAACGGCAGCCTTGTTTTTCAGGATGTGATCAAGAACCGCCACGCGCAAAAGTGCGCCGAGATGGGTGTTGACGGCATTGTCGCAGTCGGCGCCGGGGCTGGCGGGCACACGGGCAACCTTTCTCCTTTCGCGCTGATAGAGGAAATTCGCGAGTGGTGGGATGGTCTGCTGATCCTGTCAGGGTGTATTGCAACCGGCCGCGCTGTTCTCGCTGCCGAAACGCTGGGTGCGGACCTTGCCTATATCGGCTCGCCGTTCCTCGCATCGACTGAGGCCAACACGCAGGATGCATTCCGGCAGATGATCGTCGATTGTGCGGCAAGCGATATCGTCACCACCAACTGTTTTACCGGTGTCGATGCCAATTTCCTGCGCCCGTCCTTGTTAGAGCATGGGCTGGACCCGGAAAACCTGCACCGCGCTGAAGGCATGGCAATCGACATCGCCGATGGCGGCAGCAACGCCAAGGCCTGGAAGGAAATCTGGAGCGCAGGCCACGGCATCGGCGCGATCAAGCGCTCTGAACCGGCGGGCGACTATATTGCGCGCCTGATCGCCCAATACGAACAGGCGCGGCAGATGATGTGTGGCTAGGCGGCGTGGACAAATTCCCTGTTGTCACGGCCAGACGAGAAACCGCCAGTTCAAGAAGCGAAGACGCGGGACATGCTGGGCATATTCAAGGATGAGCGACGCGCAAATGGCGGTTTCTCGTCT
>CAMYJW010000010.1 GCA_947258815.1 uncultured Sphingomonadaceae bacterium | reverse complement strand
GTGCACCGCAAGCGCGGGCACGGTGGGCCCCGGTCCGACGGGCCGCCGCGCCGGCCCGGTGGCGGTCATCGCGGGCAGGGCAAGAAGGCAGGCAAGCGCGCCGGTGAAAGGCCGCAATCGCGCAAGAAGCATTCCTCCCATCCCGGCAACGTCAAGAAACGGTCCAAATCCGGCCCAAAAGAACGTTAGGCGGTATTTCTTCAGATTTCCGGCATATGGCCGGATCAATGCAGTGGCGGGGCGTTCTGCTCGCGCATACGATATGAAAGGACAAAGGCAGGCCGATGCGAGGATTCAAGGAACCCGGATTTCAGGAACGGGTGGCCAGCGCGAACCGCGCCAAGGAAAAAGCACTGAAGAAATTGCGCGAGAAGCCGCCGATTGATGAGGCGGAACGGGCGCGCAGACTTGCCCGGCAGGAAGCAAAAGACGCCGCGGCCGCTGCAAAACGCGAAGCGGCCAAGCAAGCCAGAGAAGCAAGGCTTGAAAAGGCCAGAGCAGAAGCGGAAGCTGCAAAGCCCAGATCGAAGACCGAAGCCGAACTGAAAGCCGCTCGCGATGCCCGCTATGCCGCGCGCAAGAAGCGCAAGTCGCGCAAATAACGGTTGATGGCGGAACAACGCGCATGATCGCCCGCGAACTTATCGGCTCGGCAATTGTTCCTGGCGGAGAGGAACTGCAGCTCTATCGCCATGATCGTGACTTTATGATCGTGCTGGGACGCAATGAGCTGATGAGCAGCCGCATGAGCGGTTCGGAAATCGCGCTTGCGACGATGAGCTGCGCACGCTTGTCCGCTCGGCGCGCGCCGCGTTTGCTGATCGGCGGCTATGGTATGGGGTTTACATTGCGCGCTGCTTTTGCCGAGCTTGGTGACGACGCGCGGGTTACCGTGGCCGAGCTGGTCCCGGAAATCATCGAATGGGCGCGCGGCCCGATGGAGGATCTCGCCGCAGGTTGTCTCGATGATCCTCGTGTCGCGGTGACGCTTGAAGATGTTGCGAAGGTTATTCGGTCCGCCACGGCAGAATACGATGCAATCCTGCTGGATGTGGACAACGGGCCAGACGGGCTGACCCGCGATGCCAACGATCAGCTTTATTCAGCGCGTGGCCTGAAAGCGGCGAAATCCGCTTTGCGTCCTGGCGGCGTTCTGGCCGTCTGGTCCGCTGCCAAAGACCGCGCGTTTGCCGGCAGGCTGGCGAGGTCGGGGTTCAGTGTTGACGAAGTTTCGGTCAAGGCGCGCAGCAACGGCAAAGGGCCGACACACACGATCTGGTTTGCCAAAGCACCTTAGCCGCTGCGGATATGGGGCGGCGCCCGTCTGATCGAAGCGAGACGCGGCGCCCGCGTAATCAGGCGAGTTCAAACCCTTCATAATCGCAATAGGCGACCTGTTCGCAGCGCTTGCGGTATTCCGGCCCGCCGCCAACGTGGACCAGCGTGCGGCGCACCACCGAACCATCGGGCTTGGTCGTCGTCTTGACCCACCAGGCATTCGCTTCGGCGAGGAGCGTGCGGGCAAAATCGCGGTAGACTTCTTCGGTCCACTGATCTTCGGCAGCCTGCGTCGGTTCCGCGACGGTCAGGCCGCGTTCCTGCATATAGTCAATCATGCGCGTGACCCATTCGGCCTGCAACCCGCCGCATACGCCGACATTACAGAACGTCGAACCGTTGTGCGGGCCAACCAACGTGTAGAAATTCGGGAAGCCGCGCGCCTGCAGGCCCAGATACGTCACCGGACCTTCTGCCCAGACGTCTTTCAGCCGCGCACCGCCTTTGCCCCTGATGTCGATACGGTCAAGCGAGCCGGTAACCGCGTCGAAGCCGGTGGCGTAGATGATGACATCAAGTTCATAAAAACCATCCGCCGTCCTGATCCCATCGGGGGTGATTTCTTCGATCGGCGCCTGGGTAATGTCGACAAGATGGACGTTGGGCTTGTTGTATGTCTCGTAATAGTTGGTCTCCATCGGCACGCGCTTGGCACCGAACGGGTGGTCCTTTGGAATCAGCTTTTCGGCAACCTCGGGATCGTTGACACGTTCGCGGATCTTGCGCGCAACGAAGTCGGCCAGGAACTTGTTCGATTCCTTGTTGAGCAGCAGATCGCGAAACCCGCTCAGCCAGATGCCGTAACCCGGCTGATCGTAGAGTTCCTCGAAAAATGCCTCGCGCTCGGCTTCGGGAACATCGGTGCCCTTGCGCGGATCGCGATGATAGGGGAACGAGGTGTCCGTGCCTTTCACATATTCCAGGATCGTCGGATAACGCTGCCGAAGATCGTCCATTTCCTCTTTGCTCAGCGGCGTGTTGCCAAGCGGCGTGCACCAGTTGGGCGTGCGCTGGAAAACGAACAGCTCATCAGCCGTTTGCGCCGCGATCGGAATGATCTGCACGCCGGTCGCCCCGGTGCCGATCACCGCGACACGTTTGCCGCTGAAATCGGTGCCTTCGGGATTGCCATCGGCATCGGTTGGCCAGCGCGATGAGTGAAAGGATTCGCCCTTGAAGGTTTCGATGCCCTTGATGTCCGGCATGCGCGAGGCGGAAAGCGGGCCGGTCGCCGATATCAGGAAACGGCAGGTGAACGTATCGCCGCTGTCCAGCGTGACGCGCCAGAGATTATCGTCCTCGTCGAAGATGGCGACCGTCACTTTGGTGTTGAACTTGTAATATTTGCGCACGTCCATCGCGTCTGCGGCGCGATTGGCATAGCGCAGCATTTCGGGCTGTCCGGCGAAATTTTCGCTCCATTCCCAGTCTGGAATGATGCCTTTCAGCGCGAAATAGCCATAGGCGTAACTTTCGGTATCGAGCCGGCACCCCGGATAGCGGTTCCAGTACCACGTTCCGCCAACATCCTCGCCGGCTTCGATGCCAAGAACCTTCATTCCGGCCTCAGCCAGAAGATGCGTCTGGTAAATGCCGGTCACGCCCGCACCGATTACAATGGAATCGTATTGCGGCTTGTTGCCACTGGTAACCATCAAAACGTCCTTTTCATATCCTGCCAAATCATCGGATGATTCGTATTCCGTGCGTTGGTGTTCAGGTTCTCCGGCAGGCCCGTTCGCAATGTGCCGTGTCATGGACAACGCGAGGGATTGCAGGATTTGTTGTTGGCTTGCCTCCGCCGGATGTTCTTGTCAACGCTGGCGTTGATTTGGACTGTCGGGCCGCGACAGTCTTTGATCTGCCTCAAAGTGAAACCGCACAGGTCATCAGGCCGTTTGCTTGCGGCGTCGAAGCGATGTGCGCGACCGCATACGCGCCGGTGTTGCGGGGAGATGGCGCGGCGGGGCGGCGGGGCGGTGGTGCGGTGTTGCGGTGTTGCGGCAGGGGGGAGGGGCATGTGGCTGTCACGCCGATTGCTTGACCGATGTGCACCCTTTATATATCTGACCAGTCAGTTATTTATTGGAGTGGCTGTTGAAGCGTGCACGCACAGAAGATGCCAAAGACGAACGGCGGCAGATTTTGCTTGGCGCCGCGCTTGACGAGTTTTTCCTGAAAGGGTTTGCCGCCGCACGGATGGCGGATATCGCGAACCGTGCAAACCTCTCAAAAGGTGCGCTTTATCTCTATTTCGAATCGAAGGAGGCTCTGTTTGAGGCGCTGATTCAGTCGCTTGCGGTGCCCAGGCTCGATCAGATCGAGCAAATCGCATCGTCTTCGCCATCCTTCCGCGAGGCGATGGATCGGCTGGTGGTTTTCGCGCCGCTGATGATCCGGCAAACCAAGCTCCCGCGCCTGATGAAAGTGATCATCGGTGACAGTCAGAGCTTCCCGAACATCCTTCGCCAGTATCGCGATCAGATCGTGGACCGCCTGCTGGGCGCAATTGCGATGATGTTGTCGCGCGCCAGGGATCGCGGCGAAATCGAGATTGGCGATCCGGGGCTGATGGCCCGGCTTGTTCTTGCGCCGATCGTTCTTTCGGGCCTGTGGGAAGCGGTTTTTGCGAACGAGGATGAAACGCCCGTCGATCTGGACACGTTGTTTCGCATGCATGCCGATCATGTGATCCGGGCCATTGGTATCGAGGAAAACTGACATGAAACGCGCGTGTGTCCTGATTGTGCTTGCGGCCCTTGGCGCCTGTTCGGGAGGATCGGGTTCGAACACGAACCTGGGCTATGTCGAAGCGGAATGGACCTATGTTTCGGCGCCGGAAGCGGGCTGGATCGTGGCTCGCCCGGCACGTGAAGGTGCGCGCGTAAAAGCGGGCGACATGCTGTTTCAGCTCGATCAGGAAGCACAAAAAGCAGGTGTTGCCGAAGCGAAAGGGCGGATTGCCCAGTCCGCAGCGCAGGCACGCAACCTCGATCAGGGCGCACGGGCGACAGAAATTCGTGCCTTGCGTGCGCAGCAGGACGAAGCCGAAGCGCGGCTCTGGCAAGCCAGGGCAGAGCGGGACCGGATCATGCCGCTGGTCCGCGCGGGTGTGGAGAGCGCATCGCGTGGCGAAAAGGTTGAGGCTGATTATCGGGCCGCAGCAGCAGCGGCAAAGGTTGCGCGCACCAACGTTGCGGTGGCAAGGCAGGCCGCGCGGCCCGATGAGCGGCGCGCGGCATCGGCAAGCATCGGCGTTGCCAGAGCGGCAAAGGCCAGTGCCGATTATCGCCTGAGCCAGCGAACGGTGAAGGCGCTGGCCCCCGGCAGCGTGCAGGAGACGTTTCACCGCGTCGGCGAATATGTGACGCCGGGGCAGCCGGTGCTTGCGCTGCTGGAAGACGATGCGCTCAAGGTGCGTTTTTTTGTTTCGCAGGCACACTTGCCGAAAATCAAGCGGGGCAACACAGTCAAGGTGACGGCGGACGGGCTGGAAAAGCCTTTGTCCGGCACGGTCAGCTATATTGCCACCACCGCCGAATACGCCCCGCCGGTGATCTATTCGCGCGATGAGCGCGACAAGCTGGTGTTCCTGATCGAAGCGAAAGTTCCGGTCGGCAAGGGTTTGCATCCCGGCTTGCCTGTGGAGATCCACTGGTGAGCGATGACTTTGCCATCGATGTTCACGGGCTGGTCAAACGGTTTGGCAGCAAAGTGGCAGTTGATAATGTCGATCTGCAATTGCCGCGTGGGGAGATATGGGGGTTTCTCGGGCCGAACGGATCGGGAAAAACAACCACGATCCGCATGATCTGCGGTCTGCTGAAGGCCAGCGAAGGCAGCGGCACCTGTCTGGGCTTTGATATTCTGCGAGAGGCCGCGCAGATCAAGGCGCTGACCGGATACATGACGCAGAAGTTTTCTTTCTGGGGCGACTTGACGATCCGCGAGAATCTGGAGTTTGTTGCCCGGCTCTATTGCATGCCTGATACTGCGCGCACGGTTGATGAAACGCTTGAAAAGCTTGAGCTGACCCATCGCCAGCATCAGCTTGCCGATGCGCTTTCCGGCGGATGGAAACAGCGGTTGGCGCTCGCCGCCGTTACCATGCACAATCCGCAACTGCTGCTGCTTGATGAGCCGACCGCGGGGGTCGATCCGCAGGCGCGGCGTGATTTCTGGGACGAGATTCACCGCCTCAGCCTGGAAGGCATGACCGTGCTTGTTTCCACCCACTATATGGACGAGGCGGAGCGGTGTGACCGGATCGTCTATCTCGCCAATGGCCGCAAGCTTGCACAGGGCACGGTTCCCGAGATTATCGAAAAGTCCGGTCTGTTCACGTATCAGGGGCGCGGGCCGGGTGTGCGCCGTCTGGCCGAGCGGCTCAAGGGCTATCCCGCGCTCAAATATGTCGCCTATTTCGGCGCGGCCTTGCATATCAGCAGCAGCAGCCGCGAGGCCATCGAAGCCGCGATTGCCCGTGAAACCGCGCCCGATGTGACGTGGAGCGAAACCCAGCCGACGCTGGAAGATGCGTTCATCGCGATGATGGACGATGCCGGGATCGACCAGAGGGAGCACGCATGAGCTCTCCTTCCCAAATCCTCCAGCGCATCAAGGCGGTGTTCCTGAAAGAAATGGTGCAGATGCGCCGCGACAAGATGACATTCGGGATGATGTTCATGATGCCGATCATGCAGCTTGTGATTTTCGGCTATGCGATCAACAACGATCCCAAGCAGTTGCCCACCGCCGTTCTGGTCGAAGAGCAATCGCCGATCACGCGCACGATCGTGCAGGGGCTGGCCAATTCGAACTATTACGAATTTGTCATGCAGACCGATGATCCGCGTGAAACCGGCGATTTGCTGGCGCGTGGGAAAGTGGCGTTCGTGCTTTCGATTCCGGCAGGTTTTACCGCGCAGCTTCTGCGCGGCGAACGGCCGCAGCTTTTGATAGAGGCCGATGCATCCGATCCCACCGCAGCCTCGGCGGCAACGGCTCAGGCGCAGACGATCATTGCGCAGGCACTTCGCCATGATCTGAAAGGCGGTCTTGCCAGCCTTTCAGGACAGCCGCCGCCGTTCGATCTTGTCGTCCACCGCAAATACAATCCCGAAGGCGTGACCGCCTACAATATCGTTCCCGGCCTGCTTGGTGTGATCCTGACGATGACGCTGGCGATGATGACAGGCATGGCGATGACTCGCGAGCATGAATACGGGACGATGGAAAACCTGCTGGCCATGCCCGCGCGGCCGGGTGAAGTGATGGTTGGCAAGATCGCGCCTTATGCATTTGTCGGCGCGGCGCAGACGGCGGTGATCCTGATCGCCGCCAAATTGCTGTTCAATGTGCCGTTTATCGGGCCGTTGTGGCTGTTGCTGTTTGGCGTGATGATCTTTGTTGTCGCCAATCTGGCGTTGGGTTTCACCTTTTCCACCATCGCCCGAACGCAACTCCAGGCAATGCAGCTGACTTTCTTCTTTTTTCTGCCGTCGCTGTTGCTTTCCGGTTTCATGTTTCCGTTTCGCGGCATGCCGGACTGGGCGCAGATCATCGGTGAGATATTCCCGCTGACCCACTTTCTGCGGCTGGTGCGCGGCGTGATGCTCAAGGACGTGGGCTTCCTGCAGGTTCTGGGCGAGCTGCTGGCGATGGGGCTGTTCACGGCGATTATCGTTGCCGTCGCAATGCTGCGGTATCGCCGCACGCTCGATTGAGGAGGAGCATGACAATGAAACGCACACGCCTTTTCGCGCAGCCTCTCCTTGCCGCGCTTTTCGCTTCGCTTCTGGGCGGATGCGCCCATGTCGATACGCGTCCTTCGCCGTCCCTTACTGTTGCCGAACCGGGCGACTGGTCGGCCTTCATGCGCGCTTCGGGTGTCGAACAGGGGAATGCGCCCGAACCGCTCTGGAAGACGATCGGCGATGAACAGCTCGTGGCTCTGATCGGCGATGCGCTTGAAGCCAACATCGATATTGCCATCGCCCGTTCGCGCGTGCGCGAAGCGCGGGCGAACGAACGCGCGCAGATCGCCGCCCAAGGCCCGAACATCGGCCTTGGCGCATCGGCAGCCGGCCAGCGGCAGAGCGAGAACGGAGTGATTCCGGCGGGCCGCGTGCCGGGTATCGAGACGGAATTCGGCCTGTTCGATGCCACATTCGATGCTGCGTGGGAACTTGATCTGTTCGGCCGCAAGCGGGCGCGCCGCGATATCGCGCGATTGCGGACTGAATCGCAGGAAGAGGTTTTGCGCGATGTCCAGACCAGCCTGATTGCCGAAGTCAGCCGCAACTATATGCGGCTTCGCGGCGCGCAGGCAGAGGCAGCGCATCTTGATACGATCATTGCGCGGCAGCGGAGTCTGCTGGCCGCGATGCAGCTCAAGCGCCGGCATGGAGAACGCTCCGATCTCGATGTGGAACGCAGCGCGTCGCAGCTTGCCGAATATCGCGCGCGCTTGCCTGCGAACGAAACCGCGATGCGCGGAGCGATCTATCGCCTGTCGGTTCTGACCGCGCGCGAGCCCGATGCGCTGACCGCCCGATTGTTGGCCGGATCGCCCCTTCCTTCCGCCGACCCTGCAATTTCCGCCGACCTTGGCACAGATGTGCTGCGCCGTCGGCCCGATGTCCGCAAGGCAGAGCGTGACTATATCGTTGCCGCGCGCAGTCGCGATCTGAAAGCGCTCGATATCTATCCCGCGATTTCGCTGTTCGCATCGGGCGGGCCGAATGCGAAAAGCCTGTCGGACATTTTCAAGACCGCCAGCCTTGCCGCCAATCTGGGGGCGATGGCTTCATGGCCGCTATTCGATGGCGGCCGGGTGAAGGCTGAAACGAATGCGGCAGAAGAGCGCCGCGTGCAGGCGGAACTGGCTTACCGAAGCGCGGTGCTGAACGCTCTGGAAGAGGTTGAAAGCGCTGCACTGCGTTATGTGCAGGCCGGAAGCGAGCGGGATGAGGCGACCGAGATACTTGAACGCCGCCGCCGCATCGCGGAAATGGAACACCTGCGTTTCAGGGGTGGCACCGGGACGACGGTTGATATTCTGACCGCCGAACGCGAGCGCGCCGAAGCTGAAATCAGGCAAGCGCAGGCGATAACCCGGTCAATGACCGAGCGGATTGCGTTTGAAAAGGCGCTGGGGCTGAACGCGTTGTGATTGGACGCGTGGTGAAGACCGGCACGTGCGTGCGGCGTTCAAAGCGCGGGCGATTTGTAGTCCGGGTCGCGTAGCGTCAGGATATAGGCGGTCAGCGCATCGACGCGCGGTCCATCGAGATCGAAATCCATCTCTTCGGGAAAGTTATGCGAATTGCGCAACCAGTATGAAAGTGCTTGCGCGGTGATGCCCGTGCGGTTGGCGATGTTTGCAAATGCAGGGGCTTTGGGGTTTGGTGACAGCCAGTCAGCTTCAACTGCATGACAATCACCGCACGCGCCTTGCGCAAAGGCGAGTGTGGAGGTCTGCCGCTCTGCGTCTTGTTGCGCAGCCGGCGGGGTTTCTGTTTCCTGTGTATGCCCCGCGTTTGCATTCTGCGCGGGGGTTGGCAATGGCTGGCAAGCGGTGACGCCAACGGCCAGGGCACCGGCAAGAGCGATCCGTGTCAGTGATTTCGGCATGCCGGTGTTTCCGCCTTTGTCTTCAGGCCGCGGCAGCGCTGTTTGCTTCTGACGGTTCATCCTGTGTGCGCAACACGGGCGTCAGCATGTCGCGGGCGGCAAGGTAATACTCGGTCAGGAGTTCCACGGCGCGGTCGGCGTCGCGGGCCATTACGGCAGTGATGAAATCGCCCTGAAAGGCATGAATGTGCGGCTTGTCCTGCGCCAGTGGAATGCACAGCTGGCGATAGCGTGTCGATTGCAGGTAAAGCAGTTCGTGCATGCGCAGAAGGTATGGATTGCGCCCGCCGCTCACCAGCGCCTTGTGAAACAGGGCATGGGCTTCGGCAAAGCGGTCTTCCGCTGCGTGTGAGCCATCGAGTTCTTCAAGCCGCCGTTCCATCCGGTGACACGCGGCAATAAGGTTCGATTCCCATTCCACATCGCCCGCAGCGATCGCATCGCGCAGGCACAGTGTATCCACCGAAAGCCGCGCGTCGGTCAGGTGGCCGAAGCTTTCAATCTCCAGTTCGGCGGCGCGATAGCCGCGGTTCTGCTCGGTCTCGACCAGGCCTTCGGCGACCAGTCGTGACAGTGCCTCGCGCACCGGGCCGGGGCTGATCGAAAGTTCCTTGCTGATCAGCGACACGGGAATGCGGTCGCCAGGGCGCACACGGCAGGCCAGCAAATCCCTGCGCAGGTGATCGTATGCGATCGCGGTCTGATTCGGTTCCACGTTCATGGCAGGCTCGATAGCAGGAGTGTCCGGTTAAACAAAGTGACCGCCAATCTGCATGAAAGCACCTTATCTGTCTAATTATATTTTATCGGGTTAAAAAAATACAGATTGACAGATCGCATAGCCTGCTTCAGTTTTTCTCTATTAGAAAGCAGTGCATCTGGTGACAGGGCAAACACCCGGACCGGCGCACGACAAAGGGAGATGGATGATGAGGAAAACGCGCGTAGCGAAAGCTGTTTCGGCATTTCTGGCGGTATCGGCGATGGTTTCGCCTGCCTTGTCGGTTTCGGCACAGGCGCAATCGGACAACGAATCTGGCGCAATTGCGGACTCCGGCGTGATCGTCGTCACCGCCCGGAAGGTTTCGGAAAATCTGCAGGATGTGCCGCTTGCTGTCTCGGCCGTCAGCGGTGAGGATCTTGAACGCAGCGCGATGACCGAGATCATGGATGTCACGCGCACGGTGCCCAATGTCTATTTCACCCAATCCCCTTCAAACCCGCAATCGCTGACCCTGGCTATTCGCGGGCAGCAGCAAAACGACATTCTGCTGACCGTCGATCCGTCGGTCGGCATCTATATCGACGGGCTGTATTATCCGCGCACCCATGGTCTGCGCTCGGCGCTGGTCGATGTTGCCCGTGTCGAAGTGCTGCGCGGGCCTCAGGGCACACTTTACGGCCGCAATACCACTGGCGGCGCGCTGAGCATTATCAGCAACGATCCCACCGATGAATTCGGCGCTTCGCTTAAGGCGAGCTACGGCAATTACAACGCCTGGGAAGTTGAAGGTGTCGTCAACGTTCCGGTATCCGAAACGGCAGGCCTGCGGCTGGTTGCGCAGCATCGTGAGCACGATGGATATGGTCGCAACTTTGCCGGAGAAGATCTGGCGGACGAAACATCCACCTTCCTGCGCGGCAAGCTGCGCTGGGAAGCCAGCGATCATGTTACCGCAACACTGACCGCATCATATAACCGCGCGCGCAGCGCCGGGCCGATTTCCAAACTGGCGGCACTGGCGCAACCGGCAACTCCCGGCGGCGCGCCGGGCGGTGTGGCCACGCTTCAGGTTGCGGCTGAACTTGGCCTGCTGCCCTTCACGCCGGAAGGCCTTGCCGAAGCGGCGGACGTGTTTGCATCCTATATCGGCGGCGATCCTTATCAGAGCGGTAACCTTGGTGACACATCCTCACGCATCGAAGGCTATAGCTTTGGCCTGACCCTCGATATCGAGATGACCGACGCGATGACCTTGCGTTCGATCACCGGATACCAGCATATGAAGCGCGAAAATTCCAGCGATGCTGACGCAACGCCGTTCGATATCCTTTATGCCACGCGGCTGACACCGTTTGACGAATATATCAGCCAGGAACTGCAGGTTCTGGGCGATCATGATCGGTTTAACTGGGTCGCGGGTGTCTATTTCGGCAAGGAGCGCGGGCGTGAACTCTCCCCTTCGATGGCTTTGCCGTTTCTCAGTTCGACCAATCCTTCGATTACGGACGCCGATATTGAGAACGTTTCCTATGCGGTTTTTGCGCAAGGCAGCTACAGCCTGACGGATCGGCTGCGGCTGACGCTGGGCGCGCGCTATTCGATGGACGATCGCGAACTGGCGAGCCGCAATTCGTCCGCCGGGTTGTGCGGGGTTCCCGCTCCGGGTGTCGATGTGGCGGTGTCAGGCTCTGCCGATACGCTGTGTCCGCGCACTTTCGAGGAAAACTTTTCCGATCCGTCGTGGCTGGCTTCGATCGATTATGACGTTGCCGATGGCATTCTGGCTTACGGCAAGATCGCACGCGGTTATCGTTCTGGCGGGCTGAATATTCGTGGCCGCAACACGGCAGCCCTTTTCACGCCTTTCGATTCCGAAACGGTGACGGAATACGAGGTTGGCGTAAAAACGGAGCTGTTCAATCGCGCCGTGCAGTTCAACCTTGCGGCGTTCTATGATGACTACAAAGATATTCAGCGGTCATCCTCTGTCGCAACCGGAGCCGGTCCGCAGACGTTCACGAACAACGCCGCCAAAGCCACGATCAAGGGTGTCGAAGTTGAAGCCACGCTCCGGCCGACGCGCAATTTCACGCTGCAGGCCACCGGCGGCCTCACCGATGCCAAATATGATGAGTTCCTGACTGCAACGGGCGATCGTTCGGACGAAAGCTTTGGCGTTCCCAAATGGACCGGTTCGCTGGCCGCAACATATGTTCAGCCGCTGGCGATCGGCGATCTCACGTTCCATGCGAACACCACATATCGCTCCAAGATCGATCTGGTGCCCGGCGCGATCACGCAGGAATCGCTGACCCAGAAAGGGTATGCGCTGGTCAATGGCCGGATCGCCCTCGACATCGAGGATATGGGCCTTGAAGTGGCGGTGTTCGGCCGGAATCTGACGGACAAGGCCTATTTCGAGGCGGGCAGCCACCTCGAAGGCATTCTGGGATACAACTACAAGATCACCGGATCGCCGCGCACCTATGGCATCAGCGTCAAGAAGCGCTTCGGGTCGTTCTGATGGCGGGACAGGAAATTGCCGCAGAGGCACTGGATCAGATACTCCTCAAGGCGCGCAGTTTCAGCACCTGGTCTGACCGGACGATAGAACCGGCGGATTTCCAGCGGATATTCGAGACTGCGATTCCGGGGCCGACAACGTCGA
Source organism: uncultured Sphingomonadaceae bacterium (assembly GCA_947258815.1). Taxonomy (GTDB): domain Bacteria; phylum Pseudomonadota; class Alphaproteobacteria; order Sphingomonadales; family Sphingomonadaceae; genus Novosphingobium. Next base: position 187,922 of record CAMYJW010000010.1, on the reverse strand, counting down.
ACAGCAATCCGGCGCGGTTCGTATTCGTTCACAGCGAAGAGGGAAAGGCGCGGCTCAAACCGCTCCTTTCCCCGGGCAATGTCGAAAAATCAATGAGCGCGCCATGCACTGTGATCATCGCCTGGGATGAACATTTCTACCGGCTGATGCCGCAGCTGTTTCCCTCGCGCGATATGTCCGGCGTGTTCGAAGGCAAGGCGGACCTGATCGAGGAAACCGGGTTTCGCAGTTCCACGTTGCAAGGCGCTTATTTCATGCTGGCGGCGCGGGCGCTGGGTTTTGATTGCGGGCCGATGTCGGGGTTTGACCGCGCGGGTGTCGATGCGGAGTTTCTGGCCGAACGCGGGTGGAAATCCAATTTCTTGTGCAACATCGGCTTCGGGACTACCGAAGGACTGTTCCCGCGTAATCCGCGCCCACGCTACGATCAGGCCTGTCTGGAAGTATAGGCGATCGGCCACGGCGTTGCGGGCACGCATTGTTCGCCTAACCTGCCGCATTCGGAGCAGACGATACCCATGAGTCAGGCCCGCTTTAACAAGTCCGATCGCTGGATCATCCTGCTGTTCGGCCTGACGTATATGTTCAACTATATCGATCGCACGATCATCTCCGTGCTGGCCGAAGCGATTCGCAACGATCTGCGACTGGGCGATCTGGAAATCGGATTGCTGGGCGGGCTGGCGTTCTCGGTGTTCTATGCGGTGATGGGCGTGCCGATCGCGCGGCTGGCGGAACGGCGCAGCCGGGTGAAGATTATCGCTGTTGTCACGGCCTTGTGGTCGTTCATGACGATGCTCTCGGGGGCGGTCGGCAGTTTCTGGCAACTGCTGCTTTGCCGGATGGGCGTGGGCGTGGGCGAGGCAGGGTTTACGCCAGCGCTGGTATCCTATGTGTCAGACAGGTTTTCGGCCGCGCGCGCGGCGGCGGCCTATTCGCTGATCGCGCTGGGCACGATGGCGGGCGGGGCGACGGCGGCCATCGTTGGCGGCTGGATCGCGGCGAATTATGGCTGGCGCATCGCGTTCGTTGCGGTTGGCTTTCCGGGGCTGCTGCTGGCGGCGCTGATCTGGCTGACCATTCCCGAACCGCAGCGCACCGGCCATGCCGTTGATGAAAGCCCGCCGCCATTCCTGAAAGTGGTTCGCCATTTGCTGCGTTCGCCCGCGTTCCTGCTGCTGACGGGCGGATCGGCTTCGGTGAACGTTGTCGGCTTCGGGCTTACGCTGTTTCTCATTCCGCTGCTGGTGCGGGTTCATGGGTTCGATCTGGCGCAGGCGGGCTTTGCGTTTGCGGTGTGTTTCAGCCTCGGTTCAGCGCTTGGCACGCTTACCGGCGGGCTGAGCGCGGCTTATCTGGGAGAACGCGATGCGCGCTGGTTTGCATGGGCGCCTGCGGCTTTGCTGTGCCTTGGGTTGCCTGCCTATCTGGCGGCGATCTATCAGGATGACTGGCGCGTGCTATTGGGCTTGATGTTCGTCGCTTCGTTCACGTTGGTCGCTTTCCTGCCCACAATCATGACGACGACGCAGCGGCTGGTGGATTCGCGCATGCGCGCATCAACCGCGGCATTGCACACGTTTGGCGTGATCGCGCTGGGGCTGGGAACCGGCGCGACTTTGCTTGGCTATCTCAGCGACCGCTTTGCCGCCGCGCAGTATGGCGCGAATTACGAATCCTGCCTGAAAGTCGCGGCTGAAAGCCAAAGCGCGGCCTGCAGCGCCGCATCGGCAGCCGGGCTGCAGGACGCGATGTTCGCGGTGGGCGGATTCCTGTTGCTCTCCATCGTGCTATTTGCGCTGGCCGGGCGAACGCTGGTCAATGAACTGAAAGACCGCTGAGCGCGTCTCACGCCCGCGTCACCCGCCATAAGCGTGGCGATAGGCGGCGACGAACAGCCTGGCATTGGCGCTGATCCGTGCCGAGAGCAGCCTGACCGCGCGTTTGCTGTCACGCGCCAGCGCTGCTTCCAGCAACGGACGGTGATCTTCGACGGCGTTGCGCGATTGCGCGCCAAGCTGGATACAGATGCTTTCATGTCGCACGCCCAGCGCGCGCAACCGGGCGCGGGCGTCAAGCAGTACCGTATTGTCACAGGCCGAAACCAGCGCATCGCGAAAAGCCGCATAGTTTTCAGAGAATGCGTTGCTGATCGCGGGGTCGGCCCTGGCATCGTGGACGGGCGTTGCAACAAGTCGGGCAAAGCTGCTTTCCACGCGCTCCTGCCATTCGCGCGAGGCGGCTGCGATTGAGCGGCGCAGGCAGATCGCTTCGATCTCGCGCATCGCATCGGCCTGCTGTTCGATTTGTGCAACGCTGATCCCGGCGGCGCAAAATCCGCGCCGCGAGGATGCCACCGTCAGACCTTCGCTGGCCAGCCGGGTCAGTGCTTCGCGCACCACCGAAAGGCTGACACCGTATCGCGCGGAAAGGTGGGCGGTTTTCAACCGCTCGCCCGAAGGAAAAGCGCCTGCAAGCAGTTCGTTGCGAAGATTCGCATAAAACACGTCGGTCTGGCTTGCGCTGGGCGACGTGTCGGAAACTGTCGGAGAAACGGGCGAGCGGGTCATCGCCGCCATTCATGGCCTGCCGGGGTGCTTCATGCAAATCGAGTGCGCCGTTTAGCACATTTTATCGATAAAAATTGACTTTCGCAGTTCCGTGCCCGACACGGGTTTCGGCGAATGGGCCGTCAGGAAAGGCCGCTCGCAAAGGATGAGGAGAATCTGACCCGATGGCCTGGACGATAGCCGCGCTTTCGAACGAAGTGACTGCTGCGGCGCCTTACGGAGTCACCGTTGGCACGCGCGAAATAGCCCTGTTTCGCGACGCGGATGGGGTTTGCCGCGCGGTTGAGGATCGTTGTGCGCATCGGCGCGCGCCGTTGTCTCCCGGCAAGGTTACGCCGGACGGACTTCTTGAATGCCCCTACCACGGCTGGCGCTATGAAGGGGAAGGCGGCGCGTGCAAGGCGATCCCCAATCTTTCTCAGGCAGAGCGCGTGCCCGGCCACTATCGTATCGAAGCCTATCCATGTGTTGAGCGTGCCGGGTTTATCTGGATCGGCGACGCGGCAGACGATGATCTGCCATTGCCGGGCGATGCCGCGCTTGATGAATTTGCTGACGGGATGGGCCGCGAAGGCGGCGGACTGATCGCCTATCCAGCGAACCGGTTTCGCGAGGCTCTGCTGAACGCGCCGTCTGCCGTTCTGGTCGTCGCGCAGCACCAGATCATTGATAATCACCGCCTGGGCGAACCCGATGTTGGTTCGGCGCATGTCGATGTGGCCTATGCGGTGGATCTGCGCAGGCGGATAAACCCGGATAAACCCGCGCTCGCCTCGGCCGATTTTCCTTATGCGCTTGAAATCCGGTCGGTCGGGCCGCTTGACAGGGTTGTCCTGCGCGGCCCGGACGGGATTGTCGCCGCGATACTGCTGGCTGCCGTTCCGGTGGCCGATGGGCTGTGCCGGCTGGTCTGGCGTGCGCGGCAGGGCAGGGTTGAAATCCCCGACCTGATCTTGCGCGATTCGCTTGATGCAGGCGCGCTGTTTGCGGCAAGCAAGGCCGCTGCGCTTGTGCGGCTTCCAAGCTTCGAAAAAGGTGAAGCCGAAAGGATCCCGGCATGAACGCAACGGCATCTTCCGATCCGCGCAGCCCGATTGCGGGTGAGGCGGCTCAAACTGCGTCCGCCGCATGGCGCCCCGGCACGTTTGCACTGCGCGACGCGTGGTTCCCGGTTGCGCACAGCCGGGATATCGGCGCCGGGGATTCGCTTCGTTTCGTTCACGGACAGGCGTTTTGTCTGCGCCGGGGAAGCGACGGCGTGTTTGCAGAGGATCGCCGGCCCGATGCGCAGGCCAGCGGATCAGGCGCGGCGCAGCGCGTCCCGGCTATTGAACGCTATGGCTATGTCTGGGTCTGGTTTGGCGATCGCGACAACGCCGATCCGGGGTTGATTCCCGATATTCCGTTCCTTCATCCCAACAAGCCGCAACCCGCATATGCCACCGGCACCGCGTTTTTCGACTGCACGTATGAACTGTTGCTGGAGAATATCCTCGATCTCACCCACATCGATTATATCCACAATGTCTATTCGGGCGATGCCGAAGATGCCGAGTCGGACGATGTGGAGTTCATGGCGACATCCGAAACGGTGACGATGATCCGCACCACGCGCAAGCGTCCGACTTCGCGCTATCAGCGAGAGGTTCTGGGTGTGGAAGCGCCGTATCAGGATCAGAGCGCTTTCACCCATATCTTCATCCGCAGCGGCATGTGTTTTTTGCACAGCCATTATTCGAACGCGCCTTCGATGCCGCTGATGCAATCGAACACGCCTGAATCCTCGCGCCTGACCCGCGCGAATTTCGCGTTCGGAACGCAGCAGACCGACGATCCGGCGTTTCGCCGCCAATGGCCCGCGACGGCCGCAATGGTGGCCGCGCAGGATAATTCGGTGCTGGCGCCGCAGAACCCGCGTTATGTCGATGCGCCCGAAGGCGCGGATCTCAGCACGCGTTTCGATGCTGCGGGCCTTGAATTCCGCAAGCGCTATAATGCACTGGTGGAGCGCCAGAAACGTGGCGATTTCAGCTATCTCTCCGATGCGGAGGATGGCAGCGATATTGCCGAGATTCTGAAAGTGAAGCGGATCGGTTCCGGGTCGCGGCGATGAGCACCGGCGCGGTGCAGCTTCCGGCGGATCTGTTTCGCGATCTCGATCTGGCAAGCGAGGAAGTGCGCCAGAATTTTCGCGCGCACCTGTCTGAATGGGCAAAGCATCCGCCGTTTTATGTCGATCAGAAAGGTTCGCCTCAGGCTGTTGTCGCGCGGTTCGGGGATATGCGCACTGTCCTGACTGACAGGAAGCGGTTTTCGGCAGTGCCGCCGGTGCAGGACGGGGCCGCGATGAAGAAGTTCATGCCCAACAAGTTCATGAACGTTACGCCGCCAACCCAGATCGAAGGCGCTGCCCATGCGCGCATTCGCAATCTGGTGAACCCTGCGTTCACCGCCTCGGCGCTTGCGCGTTATGGCTCGGTGATCGATCGGACGGTTGAGGGCATACTCGATCGCGCCGTGGCGGACGGTCGGCAATTCGATGCCATGGATCAGTTCGCCAGTTGGCTGATGCCGCTGGTCATGCTGGAAGGCATGTTCGGCTTCACACCGCAGGAACGCGCCGATTTCGTGACGATGAACCAGTGCCTGCGGCTGACATCCAAGCTTTCGCCCGATGATCCGTTCCCGCCAGAATACACCGATGCGTTCGCAAGGGCGGAAGCAACCATCGAGGGGATCGTTGCCACGCGTCGCGGGCAGCCGGGCGATGACATTATCAGCAAGCTGGTCATGTCGAATGAGGATGGCGACACACTGTCCGACCGTGAACTGTTCGAACTGGTGTTCGTGTTCGGCGCGGGTGCGATCGAAAGCACGGCGGCAACGATCGGCGGTGCGCTGCTGTCACTGGCGCAGCACCCCGATCAGTTCGTGCAGGTCAAACACGATCCCTCGCTGATCCCGGCGGCTCTGGATGAATGCATGCGCTATCATGGGCCGGGTTTCCTGTTGTTCACGCGCTATGCGATGGTCGATACCGAACTGGACGGAACGCCCTTGCCAGCGGGAATGCCGATATACGTGTGCAATCAGGCGGCGTCCTACGATCCGGTGCAGTATCCCGATCCGCTCCGGTTCGATATTCATCGCCACCCTGAAAATGTGCCGGTGTTCGGCGGCGGCGCACATTTCTGCCTTGGCAACCGGCTGGCGCGCATGGTGATGATCCAGGCGCTGACGCGGCTGTTTGAACGGTTTCCCGCCATCGATCTGGCCGATCCCGATTTCGTGCCGGTCTATGACGGCGCTCTGTCTGAAACCCAGCTTGTTTCCTTGCCGATGCAGGTCTGACAGGCCCTGCCGGGTAAGGCCCGATCGCCTGTTTATTCGCTCAGCCCGATGCGCGCCGCTGTCGGTTGGAAGCTCAGGTGGCTGCCTGCAACCGCCCAATGCCGCGCACGCCGACGCCTGAAAGTCCGTTGGTCATGTTCCGGCAGAAAATATGCAACACTTCTGTCCCTGAAACGTCGCCGGTTTGCAATCTTGCTGTCGCAGGACTCGCGTTAACCGCCGGGCCGGATTCGGTTTCCGGTTCGTGTCTTTCCCTGGGGAGCATTCAATGGCCTTTATCGTTCGTATCGTCTCAGCCGATGGCAGCAAAGTGATTACGCAAACCCTTTCGCAGGTTCCGGCGAAGCTCAAGGTGCCCGCTGGCGCGACTGTTGAGGTTGTCGATCAGGCCACTGGCCGCCCGGTGCCGGTGCAGGCCAGCCGCGACGATGACAGACAGCGCCAGAGCGATGACGCCGATGTTGCGATTGCCGCTGAAGAAACCGTCGCCGGGATCGAAGTTGAAACGGCATCAAGCTGGCCTGCCGCTCAGATCGCGCTTGCCGCGATGTCCGCGCAAACGGGTAGCAGCATGGGCGGCATGGGAGAGGCAATGGACCTGGTTCTTGCCGATCTTGCGTCACTGGATGCCGCATCGGGCGATCTTGAATGGCAGAGCGCAAACTACGGCGAGGGCGGGTCAAGCCTGCTGTTATACGGCGCGCTAGGACTGGCAGTGCTGGCCGGTGCGATCGTTGTGCTCTCGGATGATGACGACAACGAAGACAACGACGGCGACAACGGCGATCCTTCGGACACGCTTGCCCCCGATGCGCCGACCGGCCTTGATCTTGCGGCCGAGGATGATGATGGCGCTTTGAACGACGACAACGTCACTTCGGTTTCGAGCGGGCTGACGATCAGCGGCTCGGCCGAAGCGGATTCGAGCGTTGAACTGTTCGATGGCGCTGCCAGTCTTGGCACGGTCACGGCGGATGCAAACGGCGCCTTCAGCATTGATGTCGATCTTGGTGTGGGGGATCACACGCTGACTGCTACCGCGACCGACGCGGCAGGGAACACTAGCGGGGCTTCAGGCGGCCTCGCCATCTCGGTTATCGAACCGGTCGGCCTGCTGAACGCGTCCATCGATGGCGCGGGCGATGTGCTGACGCTCTATTTCGACGGACCGCTCGATACGCCCGAGATTGCTCCGGCGGTGGTTAACTTTCAGGTCGATCAGAGCGGTGACCGCGCGGTCAGCGCGGTTGAAGTGACGGGCAACCGCGTGGTGCTGCATCTCGATGCGCCGCTTGCCGAAACCGGCGCGGTTTCGGTGTCGTTCCTTGGCAGCGGATTGACTGGCGCTGCTGGCGAGCCTGTCCCCGCGTTTGACGATGTGGCCGTCACCAACCGGCTCGATGTGATGCAGAACGGCGCAATCGAATTTGATCGTTCGACCGGGATCGCCCTTGATGGCGCGGAAATCAGCGCGTTCGATCCGCAAAGCGATCGCATATTCGTGACCGGATCGAATGGTATTCAGGTGGTCCAGATGAATGCGGACCTTTCATTGGAGTTGCTTGGCACGATCGCGGTTGGCACCAACAATATCAACAGTGTCGCGGTATCCAACGGTATCGTCGCGGTGGCCGTGGCCGCCGATCCGGCGACCGATCCGGGCAAAGTCTATTTCCTCGATGCGGATGGACCGATCGGCGAGGCCGCGATCCTTGGCGATGTCGATGTGGGCGCCTTGCCCGATATGGTGACGTTCACGCCCGATGGAAACACCGTGCTGGTTGCCAATGAAGGCGAAGCGAGCGAAGACAGCGAAGCAGTTCAGATCAATCCGGTCGGCTCGGTAAGTGTGATCGACATATCGGGCGGCCTCGCCGGAGCGACGGTGTCCACCGCCGGTTTCGATGCCTTCAATTCCCAGATCGATGCGCTCCGCGCCGAAGGCGTGCGGCTGTTCGCCGGACTTGAGGGATTTGAAGACCTCACCGTCGCGCAGGATCTGGAGCCTGAATATATCGCGGTTTCACCTGATGGGATGACGGCGCTGATCACCTTGCAGGAAGCCAATGCGGTGGCGGTGCTCGACATTGCATCGGCAACGATCATCGATATTCAGGCGCTTGGCCTCAAAAGCTTTGACGGCCTTCTGTTCGATCTCAGCGATCGCGACGGCGGGATCAATCTGGGGCAGGATACCGGGTATGCCAACGTTTTCGGCCAGTTCATGCCCGATGCGATCGCTTCTTATAGCGCAGACAATGGCGAGACGTATTATGTGATCGCCAACGAAGGCGACGATCGCGAGGATTTCATCGAGCCTGACCCCAATGGCCGGGGTGACGATCTGGTTCTCGATCCAACGGTCTTTCCCAATGCCGCGGCCCTGCAGGAAGACGAGGCGCTGGGCCGTATCGGCGTTACCACCCAGCCCGGCCTCAATGGCGATACGGATGGCGATGGCGACAGCGATCAGATCCTGGTTTACGGCGGACGTTCGTTCTCGATCCTCAATTCCGAAGGCACGATTGTCTTCGACAGCGGCTCGCACATCGAACAGTTCGTCGCACTGGGCGGGCTATATGATGAAGATACGAACACCGGGCAGTTCGACGATGGCCGATCGGACAACAAGGGGCCGGAGCCGGAAGGGATAACCACCGGCGTATTCGGCGATTCCGTGCTGGCATTTGTGACGCTGGAGCGCGGCGGCGGCGGCATCATGGTTTACGATGTGACCGATCCCGGAGAAGTCCAGTTCGTTCAGTATGTGCGCGGCATCGACGATATCAGCCCTGAAGGCGTTCTTTATGTGAGCGCGGCGGACAGTCCGGGTGGCAAGCCGGTTCTGATCGTGTCGAACGAAGAGTCCGAGACGCTGACGGCCTTGCAGATTGACGAACCCGGCCCTGCCGCACCGGCAAGCATGCTTCTGGGCGAGAACGGCTTTGCAGCGGAAGCGATTTTCACGGTCGGCGAAACATTCGGCAACGGCTACACGCCTCCGGGTGTGATAGACGGCCTGGGTGCGATGGAACTGGATGCAAACACGGTTCGCGTCTATGCCAACCACGAGCTCCTGAACTTCGATGGTTATGCCTATGAACTGGAAAACGGCACCGAACTGACCGGATCGCGGATCAGCTATTTCGATATCGACAAGTCGACGAAGCAGATCGTTGACAGCGGACTGGCCTATGACACGATCTACGATGCCAACGGCAACGAGGTAACCGACACCGGCTTCCTCAGCCTTCCCGGCTTTGGCGGTCTGTCGCGGCTGTGCTCTTCAATCCTGTTCGAAGGCGATACGTTTGGCGCCGGGCGCGGCATTGCCGATACGATTTACTTCTCGGGCGAGGAAGACGGCGGCGGCTTCAACGCGGTTGGCGGTGCTGAATGGGCGCTTGATGTGGAAACCGGAGAGCTCTGGGCGCTGCCCGCGTTCGGCCGCGGCGCGTGGGAAAACGTGACCCAGCTGGATACGGGCACGACCACGCATGTCGCCTTCATCCTTTCGGACGATACTTCGCCCTTCGATGTTGACGATGATGGCGTTGATGAAGCGGCCCCGCTGTATATGTATATCGGCGAGAAGAGCGTTGCCGAGGATGCCAGTTTCCTGGCCCGGAACGGGCTGGAGGGCGGCGACCTTTACGTCTGGGTTCCCGACGACGCGGCAATGATCGATCCCGAGAGTTTTACCGGCGTTGGCAGCAGCCAGCCGGGCAGCTGGGTTCAGGTAGACAACAGCCCGAACCTGGCGATGGCATCGGCCGACGGCTCGACCGGGTTTGACCAGTTCGGCTATCCAACCCAGCGAAACCTTTGGGAACAGGCCGAAGCGCAGGGTGCCTTCCAGTTCTCACGCCCTGAAGACGTTGCCACCAACCCGAACGATGGCTCTGAATTCGTGCTTGCGTCCACCGGGCGCCAGAACGATTTCAACGGCGCGGATCTGGTCGGCGAACTTTATACGATGGACGTGGCTTTCGATTTCACGCTTGCCCCCGGCCTTCCCGGCGAACCGGATACCAATATCTTCAACGGTGCGTCCGGTAGCCTTGAAATCCTGTATGACGGCGATGCGGATGCTGCGCAAACGCTGCGTTCGCCCGATAATCTTGACTGGGCCGACGATGGCCTGATCTATGTTCAGGAAGATCGCGCAGTCGATGGCATCTTCGGCGAAGGCGCGGTCAACCCCAACGAAGCGGGCATCGTGCGCATCGATCCGGGCGTTGTGGGCGGCGCGCCGGTGCGCATCGCCAACATCGATCGCTCCGCCGTTCCGAACGGCCAGACCGACGAGGACCCGGAGGATATTGGCGATTGGGAAAGCTCCGGCATTCTCGATGTCTCAACCCTGTTTGGAGAAGACCCGGGCACGCTGTTTATCGCCAACGTGCAGGCGCACGGCATCGACGATCAGGATCGCTTCGTCGTCCACGGAGAGGCTGCGCGCATCACCGATGGCGACCTCAAGGAAGGCGGCCAGCTGGTATTCCTGTATGACGAGACGCAGATCGGACTGGATATCGCGGCCGTGCAGAATTTCGGCTGATTTTCGGCGCGACCAGTCGAACGGCAGGGAACGGTCGGCGCAGTGCGCCGGCCGTTTTCGATTGGCGGGCAGGCGCTGCCCGGCAGGCATGCGCACCATTCAGCGCAAACGCTGACATCGCCGTCATTTCGCAGTCGCAAAAAGTTCCCAAACATTCACGAAAGTGAAGGTGTTCTGTCACTGAAATGACGCTCAGCTTTCAGATTTCTTCGCCAGATGTTGCGGCGCAACAACTGCATCATGGGGGAATCATCATGACACCTACTGCTTTGAAAAAATCGTCCGTTCTGTGCGTCAGCGCGTTTGCAATGGCGCTGTCCATGCCTGCTCTGGCAGATGAAGCCGCCGGCGATGCATATCTTGAAAGCGACGAGGCCATCATCATCGTCACCGGCGCGCGCACAACGTTCAACAACAATGCCACCACCCCGGTGATGATCGAACAGCAAACCCCGATCACGTCACCGCTGGCGTTGATCGACAATCTGCCGGGGGTGAACGTGCAGGAAGGCGACACCTTCGGTTTTGACGACTGGTCAACCGGTGTCGCGTTGCGCGGGTTCCAGACCAATCTGGGCGAACAGCAGGTTGGGATCACCATAGACGGCCTGCCCAACGGCGGTTCGAACTATGGCGGCGGCTCAAAAGCCAACCGGTTTATCGATACGATGAACATCGGCACGGTTCGCGTTTCGCAAGGTACCGCCGATATCGCCTCACGTTCAAACGAGGCGCTGGGCGGCACGATTGATTTCACCACATCGGATCCGCTTGAAGAACGCCGCCTGCGCTTCTCCGTCTCGCTTGGCGAGTTCGATGCGCAGCGCTTTTATGTCCGCTATGATACCGGCGAACTGTTCGGCGGGGGCGTGCGCGCATTGATTTCAGCGTCGCATCAGGAAGCGACCGACCATGTTACGCGCACCGCCCAGAACGAGCGCGATCACATTGCCGCCAAGTTCGTTACCGGCGGCCCGGTGAAAATCACCGGGTATGTCAGCTATGACGACACGCACGAAGATAACTACCAGCGCCTGTTCAGCCTTGCCGATTTTGAAACGAACCCCAATTCGGACCAGCTTACCGGCGAATGGACGCAGATTCCCTATATCGATCAACTCTATCGCCGCGCATGGTCCACCTTGCGCGAAAACGCCTTTGCATACCTGAAAGCCGACGCCGAGTTTGGCGAAAGCATCGGCCTTAGCGTGGCCGGATATTATCACCATAACTCTGGCCGGGGTGACTGGGTGCCGCCCTATATCGTGGACGTAACGGCGGACGGCGCAGGCAACCCGGAAAGCGAATTTACCAGCAATTCCACCGTGCTGGGCGGTGCGCCGCTGGGCCGGATCTATTTCGTCGATGGCAACTTCGCCGCGCTCAGTCCGGCGGCCGGCTGTGTTTCAACGATCACCTTCCCATATGGCGGCGCCGGCCCGGAATACGATCCGGCCTGCTATCAGGCAGGCGCGGTCGGCGCGCAATCCTATCGCCACACGCATTACAAGAAAGACCGCTATGGCTTCACTGCCGATGCTTCATGGGAAGCACAGTTCGGCGCGATTGAAAATCTGCTTCGCGGCGGTCTGTGGTATGAAGATGGCGAGCGCAAGGAACACCGCGACTGGCATCAGGTTGTCGATACGCGGATCGGCCCGGGCTATGAAAACCCGGCCTACTGGCGCCAGTATGATCGCGAATATCCGCAAAGCACCTTCAAGTGGTATCTCGAAGACCAGATCCGCTTCGGGCCTGTCACCGCGACGCTGGGAATCAAGCAGTTTCATAACGATGTCGATCGCAAGGACGTGTTTGGCGTGGAGCCTTCGGCCAGCATCGATTCAAAATCCGATGTGCTGTTTTCCGGCGGCATTCAGATAGAGCCGATGCCCGAGCTTAACATTTACGCGGGCTATGCCGAAAACTACAAGGCGCTGGGCGACCTGATCCTCGAACGCCCCGATGCCGACATTTCCTCGCTCGAACCGGAAACGGCCGAAAACTGGGAAGCGGGCGTGCGCTATAATAACGGTCCGATTCAGGCTTCCGCCGCCTATTTCAACTCAAAGTTCGATAACCGGATCATTTTCCTTTCGGCCAACACCACGGCAGGACCGAACTATCTGATCGGCACCAACGGCACTTATTTCAACGCTGGCGGAATCGATTCCGAAGGGTTCGAATTTCTGATCAATGCCAAAGTCCTGCCCACGCTGACCCTGTTCGGATCATACACGTTCGTTGATGCCAAATATAAAGGCACCGGCGATCCGCTGGTCGATGCGGCGGTTGGCATCACGCCGGGCAATCGTGTGACGGGCATTGCCGAAAACATGTTCGCGCTTTCCGCGGACTGGGCAGACGGACCGTTCCGCGCAGGTGTAAGCGGCAAATATACCGGCGAACGCTGGGTCGATGTTGCCAACACCTTCCTTGCCGACAAATACTTCATGGTGGATGCCTATATCGGCGTGCGCGGCGAAGCGCTCAGCGATGTGCTCAAAGGGGTCGATCTCAGCCTGGTTGTCAACAATGCGCTGGACGAGGATTACCTTGGCGGCATCTCGGGCGGCGGCGCATGGATCGGCGCGCCGCGCACGGCAGTGTTCACGCTGACAGCGGACTTCTGATCGGTTTCTGACCATGCCTTCGGGGGCGGTCACGCTGGCAAGGCGGGCCGCCCCTGTTCTTTCAACTGCAATATTGGGCCGCCATTCCCGTGATGTGGTCTGCGGCTGCTTTTGGTCCTTGCCACGAAAGGAATTTCGCGATGCCTGCTTGCCCGCTATCCGCCACGGTATCCCGGCGCGCCTTGCTGGCCGGGATCGGCGGCGCAACCGTGTTGCTGGCCAGTGCGGCCCCGCTGTTTGGTCATCCGGTTGCGGACAACCCCACCTTCCGTCACGGCGTTGCCAGCGGCGACCCGGATCAGACCAGCGTTGTTCTGTGGACCCGGATCACCGGCACGGGCGAAACCCTGGTGGAATGGGAAATGTCCGATACGCCCGACTTCGCGCGAATCCTGAAGAGCGGAACCGCGGCGGCCGACGCAAAGACGGACCACACCGTCAAACTGCTGGCGACCGATCTGAAGCCCGGCGCGATCTATTATTTCCGCTTCCGCGCGAACGGCCTCACATCGCCCACGGGGCGCACCCGCACGTTGCCGGGTGGGCGGCTTGACCGGCTGGGCATCGCGCTGGCTTCGTGTTCCAATTATCCGTTTGGCCTGTTCAACGCCTATGATGCGATTGCGCGCGATGCCGATATCGAATTCGTGCTGCACACGGGCGATTATATCTATGAATATGGCGCCGATGGCTGGGGCGCGGAAACAGGCCGCAAACTTGGTCGCGAACACCGCCCGGCGCATGAAATCGTCTCGCTGGCCGACTATCGCGAGCGGCACGCGCAATACAAAACCGATCCGGGCCTGCAGGCGATGCACGCAGCGCATCCTTTGCTGGCCTGCTGGGACGATCACGAAAGCACCAACAATCCATGGACCGGAGGCGCGCAAAACCACCAGCCGGAGAAGGAAGGCGATTGGAACGCGCGCCGCGCAGCCTCGATCCGCGCCTATTTCGAATGGATGCCCGTGCGCGAGCCGGAATGGCTGGCGATCAAAGGGCGGAAGCGCAAACAGTTCTGGCGAAGCTACAGCTTCGGCGATCTTGCAACGCTTTGCACCATCGAAACGCGTCACACTGCGCGCGCCAGGCAGATAGACTATCTGGACTGGTCAAAACGCATTCATTCACAGGAAGACGCAGACCGGCTTCGGCAAGAGGAAATGGGCAAGCCGGGGCGGCGCATGCTTTCGCGAGAGCAGGAAAAGGATCTGTCCGCCGCGCTGACCCGTTCGGTGAAAGCCGGGCAACCATGGCGGCTGATCGGCAACCCGATGCCGATCGCGCGCACCAACGTGCCCGATGTGGTTGGCCTTGGCATCCTGCCCGATCCTGCAGCCAACACGGACGCGCCGTTTCCCGCAAAGGTGCTGGCGTGGAAAGGTAAATGGAACCTGCCGTTCTATCCCGACACGTGGGATGGCTATCCATGGGCGCGAGAGCAGTTCTATTCGCTCAGCCGCAAGGCCGGAGCCGGCGATCTGGTGTTCCTGACTGGCGATAGCCACAGTTTCTGGGCCAACCGCCTTTCTGACGATGACGGCAGACCGGCGGGTATCGAAATCGGCACCGCAGGGATTTCATCTCCCGGCGATTTCATCGAAAGCGGATTTGGCCCGGATATCGCGCGCCAGCTTGACCGGGCCTTTGCCGAGCACATCGACGAAATCGTCTGGACCGACAATATGCATCAGGGATACGTGCGCGTGGAACTGACGCGTGAAAGGGGCGAAGCAACCTGCATCGGCATTGATACGCTGGCATCGCCGCACTATCGCACGGCCTCCGTTAAGCGCCTGAAATTTGGCCCGGTGTCAGGCTCTGTGGACTTTCTGTAACCGGCGTAGCTTAGGTTTGTTCGAAGGGGGATGACCGGCGGAACAGTGCCGGGCGGCGGTTCATACCGGGCGGCCCCGGAAGGGCATTGCGGCTGTTGCGGGCGGGAACGCTCCGGCTGCTCCATAATGTCGTCATTATGTCGTCACGGCTTTTCCCTGAACGCTGAGATGATCGTCACCCGGCGCGGTGCTTTGCCATTCGCGTCAGGCGCGATATATGCGCGGCGTATATAACAGGTTTCTCACTCTTAATGACGGACGAACTCAATGACGGACAAAAATTCGCGCATTGCAGTCGATCCCGAAGCGCTAAGAGCGCGATATGAGCAAGAGCGAGACAAGCGGCTACGCGCGAGTGGAACGGACCAGTATGTCTTCGCCGAGGGACGCTTTGCGCAGTTCGACGCCGACCCTCACGCGGGTGAGCCGGTAGAGCGGCCAGCGCTCGATGAGGAAACAGACGTGCTTGTGATCGGGGCCGGGCTGGGCGGTTTGCAGGCGGCGATCACTCTCACGAAGCACGGCGTTACCGACATTCGTATCATCGATATCGCAGGCGACTTTGGCGGTGCCTGGTATTGGAACCGTTACCCGGGGCTGCGTTGTGACGTGGACTCCTATGTCTATCTCCCGTTTCTGGAAGACACCGGCTACATTCCCACGGAACGATACGCCCGCGGCAGCGAGATACTGGAATACTGTCGCAAGCTGGGCCGCGATTTCGGCTTGTACGATCGCGCCTTGTTCCAGACGAAAATCACGGCGATGTGCTGGGATGAAACGCGCGCGCGCTGGATCGTCACCACTTCGCGCGGGGACACGCTGAAAGCCCGATTCGTCACAACTCAGAGCGGCGCTTTCAATCGCCCGCAACTACCTGGAATTGAAGGGATAGATCGGTTCAGGGGCAGGTCCTTCCATAGTGCACGCTGGGATTACGATTATACCGGAGGCGATTGTGCGGGAAATCTGGACAAGCTGGGCGACAAGCGTGTCGGCATAATCGGCACGGGCGCAACCGGCGTTCAGGTGGTGCCGGAAATAGCCAGGGTCGCCCGATCGCTTACCGTCTTCCAGCGCACGCCGACGGCGGTCGCCGCGCGCGAAAACGGCCCCACGGACGAGGCCTGGTTCAGATCGCAGTCGCCCGGCTGGCACCGGCATCGGCAGAAAAGCTTCACCCAGATCAAGGATGGTATCAACGTTGACTGTCCGATTGATGACGGGTGGACACGGTTTTTCCGCAGCCTGATCGCCGCGAAAGAAGCCCTTCCCGAAGCAGAGCGCACCCCTGAAAATCTGGCAAGGGCTCAGGAGATTGCGGATCTTGAACATAATGAAATGTTGCGCGCGCGCGTGGATCGATCGGTCCGCGATCCGGCAAAAGCCGAACTGCTCAAGGCCTGGTATCGCACGATGTGCAAACGCATGGGGTTCAGCGATGACTATCTGCCGGCCTTTGATCGCGACAATGCCGATCTCGTGGATGTGTCCGGCGGGATAGATTGCATTACCGAGAATGGCGTGATGGTCGATGGCGTCGAACATGCGCTTGATTGCATTATCTATTGCACCGGCTTTGAACTTGGCACGGCATGGGTGCACCAGGCCGGATACGACGTTATCGGGCGCAATGGTCTGAAACTGTCAGACAAGTGGGCTCTGGGTCTCAAGACCTATCACGGGCTGTTCAGTCATGGGTTTCCGAACATTTTTTTCATGGGCATTACCCAGACCGGACTGGGCACAAGCATCCCTTATGCTCTTGGGCAGCAGGCCGACCATCTTGCTTATGTCATCCGCCATTGTCTGAAGAACGGTTTCAGGACTGTGGAGACAACGCAGGCCGCTGAAGCCGGATGGCAGAAGGTTATGGCGCAGATGAATGAAATCCGGCGTCCGTTTCAGGAGGCGTGCACGCCGGGCTATTTCAATGCCGAAGGCAAGCCGGAAGACCAGCGCAACACGACCGGATCGGGCGTCTATTTCCCCGCTACCGAATTCTTCGATAATTGGGAGACATGGCGCGAGCAGGGCGATCTTGAAGGGCTGGTTCTGTCAACGTAGCCAACGGAACACACCTGCGCGACGGTCTGCCGGTGGCAATCGTTTTTACCGTGACGGCTTGAGGCGCTTCGTTTTGGTGGCAAGCCGGTTAGTTGACGTATCGTCGGTGATGTGGTGCGGCACGTCGCAGTTCTCTTGCGTTTGTTGTCGGCATTCTCACATGGCGACCGGGTTTGTGGTCGATCAGAGCATTGAAAGGCGTGCGAATCGCATGCATGGATCAAGGTTAACGGGTTTTGTCGGCCAGCCAACGGTGTTGCCGGGGCCGTTCATGCGCCGGAAAAGCTGGCCTGAACATGCAGGTTCGGCTGATGTAGTTTGAAGGAGTAACGTGATGAGTGTCGTTTCCACAAGGGCAGGTCTTCCCGTCCTGTTCGCCATGCTTGCCTTGCCGGTTTCGGGCAGTGCGCTGGCCCAGCCGCAAGACGCGGTGCAGACGACTGTATATGGTGCGCCTCCGGCCGATCTTTCCGGGATGTCCGAAGGGCCGGAAGTCGAAGGCTTTATCCTGGCGCGCAGTCAGGAAAAGATAAAAGTCGCAAGCGCCGACGGCACCAGCACAATCGTTCACATCAGCGATGGAACCGAGATCAGGGCAAGCAAGGGCTTTCTGGGCGTCAGCCGCAGCGCGCTGGGTGCGGATTCGCTGCTTAACGGACTGCCCGTGAACGTCAGGACCGTGCAATGGGGTAACGGCCTGGTCGCCAGCCGGATCAATCTGAAAAGCAAAGACCTCAAGACCGCGGCGATGATACGCAACGGAACCGCGCAGGGCTTTGCCGAACAGACCGCCGCAACGGAAGCGTTGCGCGGGCGCATGGGCGATATTGACAAGTACAATATCAAGAGCACGACGAATGTGTATTTCGGCACCGGCAGGTCCGCGCTGTCGGCGCGGGCGAAAGCCGATCTTTGCGCCACCGCGTCTGACGCAGAGGCGATGGAGAACGCGCTGATGCTTGTTGTTGGATATACTGATTCGACCGGAAGTCAGGAATTCAACCAGCGTCTCAGCGAAAAACGCGCCGGTCGTGTCGTCAATTATCTCCAGCAGGCATGCGGCTGGAAACCTTATCGCATGCTTACGCCCACCGGCATGTCCGAAGCAGACCCCCAGGCCGATAATTACAGCGCGCAAGGCAGGGCACAAAACCGCCGCGTTTCCGTGAATATCCTGGTCAGCAAAGGTCTTGACGGTTTGTAAGAAGCCCGGCGCGGGCGGTCCCACCGACCGCCCCTCCGCGTGTTCAACCGGTGCCTTGGCATCCTGAAGCGCGCTGCGCAATCGCGCCACCCGCTTCGGCGGACTTGGAAGTGCTGCGCTTCCGTCCGAATGCGCCTGGAGGCCCGAGCCGGAATCGAACCGTCTCAGATGGAATTGGAATTTGTGTGCTCGGCCAGGCACTTATGTGACAATTTTCTGAGGATGGTGGCTTACTCGTGACTCGGTTCAGCGATCCCGGCTCGTCAATCGTTAGCGTTTTCACCCTGTTCTTCGCTCTCCGAACTTGCACGCGAAGCATCGTTCTTCGCTTGCTTGCCCAGTTCGACGTAGTCGATCTTGCCAGTGCCCAGCACCGGCAGCGCATCCAACACACGTACGTCGCGCGGGATCATCAGTTCGGCAACGCCGTGGGTTTTGCACCACTGCTGCAGCGCCTTCTGGTCCGCTGAGGAGGCGGTGGTGAACAGCACGAGCTGTTCGCCCTTGCGCGGATCGGGCCGGGTGACGACGGCATTCTCCGCGTCGGGCCAGACCTGCGCCGCGTAGCCTTCGACCGCTGGCAGTGACACCATCTCACCACCGATCTTCGCAAAGCGCTTGGCGCGGCCGCGAATGGTGATGAAGCCGCCTTCATCGATTGTGACGATATCGCCGGTGTCGTGCCAGCCATCCTCAGGCGGCTGCAGCACGCCCGGCTCCCCGGCCAGGAAATATCCGGCCATCACGTTTGGCCCGCGAAGGTATAGCCGACCACCTTCGTCGATGCCGGGCACGTTTTCCAGCCGCACTTCGATGGCTGGAAGTGCGCGGCCAACAGTTCCGGCCTGGAAATGCATCGGCGTGTTGACCGCGATAACCGGCGCGGCTTCCGTCGCGCCATAGCCTTCCAAGATGCGCAGGCCGAACTTCTCGGCATAAGTCCGCCGTGTCTCGTCTCGAACTTTCTCGGCTCCGGCGAAGATGTAGCGCAACGAGTAGAAATCATAGCTGTGCGCCATGCGCGCGTAACCTGAAAGGAACGTGTCGGTACCGAACATGATCGTGGCGTTGGCATCGTAAGCGAGCGCGGGCACGATCCGGTAATGCAGCGGGCTGGGATAAAACACGGTGCGGATTCCGTTGAGGATCGGCAGCAGAGTGCCGCCCGTCAGTCCGAAGCTGTGGAACACGGGCAGGGCATTGAGCACGACATCGCTGGAGTTGAAATCGATCCGCGCGGCAAGCTGGGCGCAGTTGGCGAGCAGGTTGCGGTGGGTGAGAACGACGCCCTTGGGTGTTCCTTCCGATCCGCTGGTGAAGAGGATTACTGCCGGGTCATCTGGCTCGACGTGAAGCTTGCGGTGGCGCGTGAGTGTGCGTCCCGTGGTGAGCGCTGCCCAAAGTTTCGCACCAGTCCCGATCGATGCGCCGAGATCCTCGAGATACACGACGCGACGGCCGTCTGCCTCGATTACCGCGATGATTTCGTCCAGTTTCGCTTGTTCGACGAAGGCGCGCGCGGTGATGACGGTGCGGATCTGCGCTGTCGCACACGCAGAGCGCATATTGGCGACGCCAACGGTGAAGTTGAGCATGGCCGGAACCCGGCCGATCGCCTGCAGCGCGAAGAAACCGACCGCCGCGCCAGCGATGTTTGGCAGCAGCACGCCTACCGCTTCGCCCTTTTCGGTGCCGGGTTCCAATCGCTGGCCGACCAGCCCGGCGGCAGTGATCAGTCGGTCGTAGCTCAGCGGGTTGCGCTCGATATCCTCCACGACCAGCGCATCGCCGCCATGCAGCGCGCGCGCGTCGCACAGCGCCTCATATAGCGTTTTGTCGATATCGGTGGTGTCGAAGATCAACGTGCTCATCTCGTCGTAGAGACGGCGCCCGGCGATGGCGCGGCGCTGTTTTGCGCTCATCTCGCCTTCGACGGCGAACCGACGCGGCGGCAGCACGGTCAGTGTCACTTTCGGGAACCAGCGCAGCCTGACTTTGCCCTTCAGCCGTGAGAACGGCGTATATTGCGGCCCGTCCAGCCGCACCGGGATAATCGGCGCATCGGCCTTGTCTGCGACCATGCCGGGGCCGTCGAACACCTTCATCAGAGCACCGGTCACCGTGATCCGACCTTCCGGGAAGATCACCAGCGTGCGGCCTTCCCGGACGGTCTTGACCATGGCTTTGGCCGCCATCGGGTTGGTAGGATCGACAGGGAACGTTTCGAACAGCTTGAGAAACGGGCGCAACCACAGATTGCGCGCGATCTGGGTGTTGATTGCGAAAGTCGGCTTGCCGGGCAGGAACGCGCCTAGCAGCACGCCGTCGAGGAAGCTCAGATGGTTCACTACAACCACTGCTCGTTCGCCGGGGCCGGGCAAGTATTCCATCCCTTTCACTTCGACCCGGAACAGGAATTTCAGGGTCCAGCGGATCACGTCTTTGAACAGCGTTTCGGGCAGAAGCCAGACGGAGGCGAGTGCGACCAGCAGTGTCGCGAAGCCTAACGCGCCGATCAGGTCGGGAACGCCGAGGCCAGCTGCGAGCAGTCCGCCGATCGCCAGAACCGCGAGCACTGTCAGGCCCGCATTGACGATGTTGTTGGCGGCAATGATCTGCGAGCGTTGGTCTTCCGGGCTGCGGGTTTGCAGGATGGCGTAAAGCGGGACGATGAACATTCCGCCAGCGAAAGCGATTACCCCAAGGTCGATCAGGATGCGGATCGCGCCCGGCGTTTCCAGGAACTGGCCGACCGATGCTCCGGCGGTGCGCACCGAAAACCCCTTGGTCGATAGCCACAGATCGATCAGGCCGCCTGCCAGAACCAGTGCGGAAATCGGCACGTATCGCGCCGATACCTCGCCCTTGAGCAGCTTGTTGACCGTCAGCGAGCCAGCCGCGATGGAAAGCGAGAAAACGATCAGGAACAGCGTCGCTACTTCCTGCCTGGCTGCCAGCGTACCACTCACCAGCGGGGCGAATTCGGAAACCAGGACGGCGCCGGCGGCGAAGAACCAGCTGATACCCAGGATCGCGAGCCAGATGCCCCGCTCGCCGCGTGCAGTGCCCAGGATTTCCAGTGTGCCCTTGATGATGTTCCAGTCAAGGTGGTGGTGATCGCGGCTTGGCGGCGCGGCAGGCACCAGCAGGCTGAACAGGAAGCCAACGACGGCAAGGCAGATCGCTGCGAGTCCCGCTTCCCAGGGCGGGATCATGCCCGCGAGCAGTTGCCCGCCCAGGATTGCCAGGAATGTGCCACCCTCGATAAGGCCGGTGCCGCCCATGATCTCGTTCTCTCGCAGGTGCTGCGGCAGAATCGAATATTTCACAGGGCCGAACAGGGCGGAATGCAGGCCCATGGCGAACAGGCTAGCGAGCAGCAGCGGGATTGATTGCCACCAGAACCCAGCGAGCGCGACGGCCATAATCAGCACTTCGGCGCCCTTGATCCAGCGCACTAACCGCGCCTTGTCGATCATGTCGGCCAGTTGTCCGGCCAGCGCTGAGAACAGGAAATAGGGCAAAATGAACAGCCCCGTTGCGATCGCTGCCAACATCTCAGCCTTTTCCGGTTCAGCGGCGAAGATGCCGAAATTCGCCAGGAACAGCATGGCAAATTTTAGCAAATTGTCGTTGAATGCGCCGAGGAACTGGACCGTGAACATCGGTCCGAAGCGGCGTTTGCCAAGTAGGGAAAGGTCTGGAGCGGCCATGCAACTCTCCTAATTCAACAGGGGTTTAGAAGAAGGGGGTGGTGATTTGGTTAATTCGGAGCTTGCTCAGCCCTCTCGCCACACGCGTTTTTCAGCTCAACCAGAAAACCGTGCAGCACTTCGGTTGCCAGTCCGTGGAGCATGAGCCGAAAACCCGCGCACAGCGTGCTATGCGCCACCATGGGATGGGTGTTGTTTACCAATGCCAGGTGCCGCTCTTGTCCGGTCAGGCGCGCGACGTATAGCGCGATCGTTTCGTCAAGCTGAAGACTGTTGGCCGCCCGCCAGAAATCTCGGTCGGATAGCCAGAAAGCATAGGCCGGAGTGTAGAGTTCGATTGCCGTTTCCAGGTCCAGCCGGTTCAATGGCCCCGCCGCCATTGGCCCGATCTCTATCGCATCGGGTTGAATTGCCGAAAAGTCGAGATCTTCCACCTTGCCGATCGCGGTGCCCCGGCGTTCAAGCTCCTGATTAAGCTGAATGATAAAGTTGTAGATATTCAGGTCGTGCTTGAGGAAGATATTGTCTTCGACATCGCGGATTTTTGTCGGGCGCGTGGGCTCCAACTGCGGCTGGAAACCCGGAGTGGCGTTGTCGGCGATGAAGGCCAGAATCTGCGTGCCAAGATGAAAATGGCGAAGGATCAGGTAGTTGGCTTCGGGGCTGACAAATCTTTCCATGCCGAACCCGATCATGCGATGGAGAAACCGCGGAGCCTGCGGCCATCTGGGGCTGATGATGTGGAAAAGTTGCGCGGCGATGATCGACAGCTTGGCCAGCGGACGCAGCAGGGGCAGCAGGAATTGTCGCGACGTGCGCCGTTGGTCGGTGATGAGCGCAGCCTTGGCGGACGGATCAAACGGCAAGGTGCGGTCGCGCAAAAGGGCCAGCGACGGATCGGGATCCTCGATATCGTAGCTCAGCGCCCATGCCGGTTCAGCCGGAAACTGCGTTCCGCCAGCCTGTTCAGTGCGCGGCGTCGTGAGGTCAGACATTATCCAATTCCTCTAGCTGGAGCCGGTACAGACGGGCGACGACCCGCGCGTGGCGCACAATGTCCTCGGTACGTTCGGCGCTGGTGGCCGCAAGTTTGAGCGCGTGTTCGAACATGGCGATATGTTCGCTGTCGTTCTCACCATGATAGGCCAGAAAGCTGACGGCTTTGTCCGGCAGGTCAAGCTGGCTCTGGATCAAGGCTGCCCATTCTCCGGCCATACGCTCGCCCAGACCTTCGATGATGAACATCGCGCCCAGCATGCCCAGCGGGTCGGGCTTTGAAGCGGTATGGTACATGAAAGCGGAAAACGCTTCGGACCCGATGTTTTTGGGCCGGTTTTGAATCTCTTCCAGGCGCCCCCCGGCGGCCACATAGTTGTCCTCCAGCAAGCGGAAATCGCGATGTTCGGCTACTGCGTGACGAACGAACATGCTGCGCAGATCCTCATGCTCGGGACTCAGGTTGGAAGCGGCGCGGCTGATCCAGCGGCTGCCTTCGATCACTTGCTGGCGCAAGTTGACCAGGAGCGAGCGATAGTCGTGGGCTCGCCAGTTGCCTTCGAGAAGGCGTTTCACGATCGGCACCTGTACAAGGGTGCTTTCGAATTCGATGCGCTCGCGAGACAATCCGCGCCAGGCGGCCTGGTGGTGCGCCTTTGCATCGCCAATTGTTCTGGACGCGCTCATTCGCCATTCTCCATCACTGTCAGGCCGGCATGGGCCATGATCGATTGGCCACTTTCGGGAACGGCGAGAAGAATCTTTTGGCCGGCTGACAGGTTGCCGGACCGCAGCAGGTCATCGAGTATCAGGAATATCGAGGCGGCGCCTACATTTCCTTTCTCGTACAGGTTGGTGAACCAGCGTTCTTCGGGGATCATGCAACCCGCGCGGGTCGCCAGGCGCGTCATTTCCTTGCGAAGCGAGCGGGCGGAATAGTGACAGCAGAACCAGTCCACAGAAAGGGGATCGATTCTCCCCGTATCCACCAGCCGCATGAATTCTCCCAGCCATACCGGTAGCATGCGATAAAGGGCGTCAATATCCTGCCGCAGCTGAAACGCACCCGCGCGTGCCGCCGCTTCTGCGGAAGTGAAGTGGCTCCAGGGTTTGAGCGAGCCATCATCTTGCTGCGCCGCGCCGCCTGTCATGCAAGGCGCGAACCTGTCGGCAAAACTGGTCAACGTGATCCAGTCTATTTTCAACGAAAGGCCTCGTTCGCGCGGCCGGTTTTCCAATAACAGTCCAGCGGCGCCGTCGCTGAGCGTCCAGCGCAGGAAATCGGCGTCGCCGGGCAGCGTACCGTCGGCAGCGACGGCATCTGTGCCAAGGTAATGTCCGGGGCGAAAATACCGGCTGGAAAATTCGGCACCGCAGACGAGGGCTGCGTCGTGCTCGGCCTGTGCGACTTGAAGTGCGGCGGCCTTCAGCGCCATCATTGACGAAGCGCACACAGATTGCATGTTTGCGATTTCCATCGGCGGAAGGCCCATCGCGGCGTGCACCTGGCTGGCCATGCCGGGAACCATGAAGTCGTTCTGGGTGGTGGCGCTTGCCAGAAAACCGATGCTCCTTGGATCTGTCTCGGCACAGTCGAGGACCGAACCCAATGCGCGGGCGGCCATTTCGGCGACGGTCAGATCGGTCGATCCGTCTGCGTTGATCGCATAGTGGCGCTGACGAATGCCGTTGTTGCGCAAGGTCTGCTTGCCGCGCCTGTCGGCATCCGGTGAAATCGTTCCGATGTAGTCGGTCATCTGTTCGTTGGGTACCGGTTCTCCCGGCAGAAACTGACCGCTGGCATTGATGAATACTTCCATTACCGCGCCTCCTGATGTCTCGCATTGCGCCGGATGATCGGCATTCCCGGCCTGATAGCCTGGAGCGAATCATTGCCCGTCAACAATCGTTGTACACAAAATTGATCGGTGTTCAATAAATAAATAGACAGTGATTAATTAAAGGTGTACTGGTTATGCGTAATTTTTAAAATGGAGGTGCGGCTGTGGCTCGTCGTTCAGACCACACGCGCGCAGAACTGCGCGAAATGATAATTGGCGAAGGCCACAGGCAGATGGAGGAGGTTGGCTTCGCGCGCTTCTCCGCGCGTGAGGTGGCAAAGCGCATTGGCTATTCGATCGGCACGCTCTACAACGTCTTCGGCAGCTACGATCATCTGATCCTAGCGATCAATGGCCGCACGCTTGACTTGTGGCTGGCCTATCTCGAACGCCGCCTGGCCGATGTGAAAGGCGACCGTCTTCACGCCGCTGTCGATGCCTATTTCCGGTTCGCGCTGGATCATCGCCACGCATGGACCGCGCTCTTCGATTTCCGCCTGGCGGAAGGAGAGGCTCCGCCCGAAGACTATGCGGTGAAGCTGACCGCGATCGTCGATGCGGTCGAACGTGAGCTGGCGGGTGAGCTGCCGCCCGAGCACTCGGACAAGGCGCCGGCGCTTACCCGCTCATTGCTGGCGACGGTTCACGGTCACTGCTTCTTCGCACTGAACGGAACCTTCGAGCTGCTCGGTGAAGACGCTCCGCTCGCTGCTGCGCTCGACCGGGTACGCGATGCGCTGGATCGCTATCGCCAAAAAAGAGAATGATGATCGGGAACCGCAGGACTTCAAAAGCAATGTACTTTGCGATCTTGCCTATGCCAATTCCGTCAATGCAGAAATCGCCGCAGAGACTCTGGCGGGATAGGTCCCAATTCACAGATAGAATCGGGATATTTCTCAGTCTCTTGAGCGTAGTTTCGTCCCCCCACGCAGCCGTAAGCCCCCGCAACTTCGGGACAATACGTTTCCAATCAAGTAATTGATATAAAAAGGAAATATTCCTGGAGGCCCGAGCCGGAATCGAACCGGCCTACACGGATTTGCAATCCGCTGCGTAACCACTCCGCCATCGGGCCTGATGCGCAGAATTGCGTGGGTGGCGGGCTGTTAGCCTGTTCCGTTTGGGAGTGCAATGCGCGGGCGGCACAATTTGCGAAATTCCGGTGACCGGTTTGGCGGTGGCTATAGATGGTCGCATCGGAAATCGCGCGCAATAGAGCGTTTTCGGTTCAAGCTGGCGCGAACGAAAAAGCAACGCTCATGCGCCGCGCGGGCTTATCGCGGTTTCCGATCCCGATTGATCGCAAATCGCTCTGGAAGTTCGGCCTTGCGCCGCGCGCGGACAGATGAAACAACCGGCGCAAGCCGTCTGGCCGATTGCCCTGGGGAGGGGAAACAGTGCAGGAAAAGCAAAACTATGTCTGCCCGATATGCGAGGCGAACTGCGGGCTGGAGCTGACGGTGGAGGATGGCGATGTCACTGCCATTCGCGGCAACGCGCATGACAAGGTAAGCCTTGGCCACATCTGCCCGAAAGGCGCGTCGCTTATGGCGTTGCGTGACGATCCCGATCGGCTGACCACGCCAATGGTGCGCAAGGATGGCAAGCTGGTTGCGGCAACGTGGGATGAAGCGTTTGCCGCGATTGAAGACCGGCTTGGCGCGGTTATCGCCGAACATGGCCGCGAATCGCTGGCGATGTATATCGGCAACGCAACAATCGGAACCACCGCCTATATGGCCGGGTTTCCGATGCTGTTTGCAACACTGGGCACACCGCACCTTTACACGGCCGGAACGCTCGATCATGTGCCCAAGCTCCTCACGTGTGAGGAAATGTATGGCAACAGCTTTACAAACCCGGTGCCCGATATTGATCGCATGGATTACCTGCTGATCATCGGCGGCAACCCGATTGTTTCCAATGGCAGTCTGTGGCTCGCAACCGGGTTTCGCAAACGCCATCAGGCGATGCAGGCGCGCGGCGGCAGGCTGGTTGTCATCGATCCGCGGCGCACCGAAACCGCGAAAGTTGCGGACCAGCATCTGTTTATCCGGCCCGGCACCGACAGCTGGTTTCTGCTGGGCTTGCTGCATGTGATGTTTCGCGACGGGCTGGCCGATGTGTCGGCGGTTTCAGATCACCTCAGCGGTCTGGAAGAGGTGCGCGCGATTGCGGATTCGGTCTCGCTTGAACAGGTTTCCGGGCAGACGGGCATTGCCGGTGAGGATATTGCGGCCATCGCGCGCGCGCTGTGCGCGACGCCAAGAGCAGGCGTGTATGGCCGGGTCGGGGCGACCACGCAGGAACATGGCACGCTGACGAGCTGGCTGATCGAAGTGGTCAACATCGTTGCCGGTAATCTCGATCAGCCGGGCGGGATGATGTTTCCCAAAGCTCCGGCGTTTGCGGCCAACACCAGGGGCAAGCCGAACAGCCCCGGCCCGCAAGCGCCACCGCCGTTTAAAACCCGGGTTCGCGGCATGCCTGCCGTATGCGGCGAACTGCCGGTGTCCTGCCTTGCCGAGGAAATCGAAACGCCGGGCGATGGCCAGTTGCGGGGACTGATCACGATTTGCGGAAACCCTGCGCTTAGCAGCCCCAATTCCGACCGGCTGGACAAGGCGCTTGAATCGCTGGATTTCCTGCTGTGTTTTGACATTTATGTAAACGAAACCACGCGCCATGCGGATGTTATTCTCCCCGGCGCGCATGCGTTTCAAAAGCCGTTCTATGGCATTTTCTCGCTGAATTACGGGGTGCGCAATGTCATCCGCTATTCGCGCGCCTTGTCGGAACCGGGGGCGGACGCGGTTTCGGACTGGGAGATTCTGCTTCAGGTAAGCGCGATTGCATCGGGGCAGGGCAGGCTTGACGCTGCCGGGCTGAAAGCAATGGAAGACACGGTTATCCGCGGCGTTCTGACCGAAGCGGCAGCGGATGAATATGGCATCGCCGATGGGCTGGATGTGGACAAGGCGATGGCGATGCTGGGCAACAAGCCGGGTATTGAGCGGTTTCTTGACGCAGGGCTTCGCACAGGGCCGTTTGGCGACGGGTTTGGCGCCAATCCCGATGGGGTGACGCTTGATAAAGTGATCGCCGAGCCGGACGGGCTGGACCTTGGCCCGCTGGTGCCGCGCGTCCATGAAGTGTTGCGGACCCAAAGCGGCAAGGTGGAACTGGCACCGCGCCGTTTCGTCGATCAGTTGCAGGTTATGATGAACGCGGATGACACCGAGGATGGAACAGCGGATGGTGCCGTGGATGCGGGCGATGGGCTGGTCCTGATCGGGCGGCGTCAGGCGCGCAGTATCAACAGCTGGGGCCACAATCTTGAACCGCTGGCGAAAGGCAAGTTTCGCTGCACCTTGCAGGTTCATCCCGATGATGCGGACCGGCTGAGTATCGTCGATGGCGGGATGGTTCGCGTCAATGGCGCTGGTCGATCAATCGAAACACAGGCGGAGATTTCCGATGAAGTGATGCCCGGCGTTGTCAGTCTGCCGCATGGGTGGGGGCACAACAAGGATGGCGCGCGTATGGCAGTCGCGGCGAAGTCTCCGGGTGTGAACGTCAATATCCTGATGGACGAAAACCGGCTTGAAGCGCTGACCGGCAATGCGATTCTCAATGCCGTTCCGGTGACGGTCTCGGCGCTGGCCTGAACGCCCTGGCCTGAACGTCATTGGCCAGCTTGCGCCGGTTCAGCCGATCTGCCGGAATTCCAGCTTGCGCTGTTCGGCGTTGGCGCGCAGCAGTTCAACCTGCACACTGTCGCCCGGAAGCACATTGTTCGCCGGCACGCTGGCGACGACGGGAAATTCGCGAAGCTGGATATGCGCAATGTCATCGCGCAGATCGGTGACGACGGCGCGGAAAGTTTGTCCTTCGCGGTTGGCGAGAATGGCAACTTCGGCCAGATCGAACACGGCGCGATCAATCTGGCTGTCGCGCGATCCGGCGCGGGCCATCACTCTGGGCAGTTTATCAAAAGCATCGCGCAGGTCTTGCGAAACCGGCTTGCCATTGGCGATAGCCAGCACTGCGCGCAGCACATAACGATCCGCCAGACGGCGCAGCGGCGCGGTGCAATGGGCATATGGCGCGGCGATGGCCGCGTGCCATGGCAGTTTGCCCGGCTCGAACACGCGATAGTTTGCGCCCCGGCTGGCGCGGCGGATCGCCAGCATGAACGCGCCTTCGCGCGGGTCCGCCGGGTTCAGCCTTCGTTCGAACTGAGTCAGCGGCATTTCTGCTGGCCAGCCCAGTTCAAATGCCGATGCGGTCAGCCGCAGCCGCTCTATCGCATCTTCATCGGGCAGCGCCATCACGCGAAACAGGCCTTCGCCAGCGGCAAGCATCGCATCGGCAACCGCGATATTGGCGGCAAGCGAAAGCGAGGCATTGTGTTGTTCGGCAGGCGAATAGGGCCGGAACGAAAGCGAAAACGTGCCATCCGCGTTGCGATCGAGCTGCTGCTCAGGTGGATCGACACGCGCCGCGCCGCGCCGGGCCTCGGCTTCGGCCAGCCGCCGTGCCAGCTCTTCAAAGCCTTCTGGCAGATCGCCTTCACGCACGGTTTTGTATGCCAGTTTCGCGCGGCATCGGATCAGTGCGCGTGTGGCGCTGTCCAGCTTTAACGCGCCGTCCGGGGCCACTCGTACGCTCAGCACGATGGCCGGGCGCGGGCCATCGGGCAGCAGGCTGGCGGCTTTCTCACTCAGCACCGGGGGATAGAGGCTGGCCTTGCCATCGGGCAGATAGGTCGTCGATCCGCGCGTCCACGCTTCGGTATCCAGTGCATCCCCATCGCGCACGAACCACGCCACATCGGCGATGGCATAGTGCAGCAGCATATCCGCGCCCGCGCGTTCGATCGCAAAGGCCTGATCGAGATCGTGCGATTCGGCGGGATCGAGCGTGACGAAATTATGCTCCGTCCAGTCCGCATGATCCGAAGGCGCGCGCTGCGCGGCGCTTTGGGCCGCGGCGATGATTTCCGGTGGGAACCCTTCTGGCACCTTGAACTGCGCGCGAATATCACTGAGCCCATCGGACAAAAGCTGATCGGGATCGCGCAAGGTCTTCATGGCTGGCCTTGGAGCGCATCGCGCCATACAAGGCAAGCGTCTGTGTGATTTGCTTGATCGCCATCAAGGCATCACCGTGCGATGCCTTTAGATATGCCGGAGGAGATTTGCCCGATGAAAACCCGCGCCGCCGTTGCCTTTGAAGCGAAAAAGCCGCTGGAGATTGTGGAGCTCGATCTGGAAGGCCCCAAGGCAGGTGAGGTTCTGGTTGAGATCATGGCGACGGGCATCTGCCACACCGATGCCTACACGCTGGACGGGCTGGACAGTGAAGGCATTTTCCCTTCGGTGCTGGGCCATGAAGGCGCCGGGATCGTGCGCGAAGTGGGCGCGGGCGTTACCTCGGTTGCGCCGGACGATCATGTTATTCCGCTTTACACGCCCGAATGCCGACAGTGTAAAATGTGCCTTTCGGGCAAGACCAACCTGTGTTCCGCAATCCGCGAAACTCAGGGGCGCGGGCTTATGCCCGATGGCACCAGCCGGATGTCATACAAAGGCGAGACGATCTTTCATTACATGGGCTGTTCGACATTCTCGAATTTCATTGTTCTGCCCGAAATCGCCGTTGCCAAAATCCGCAAGGACGCGCCGTTCAACACCAGTTGCTATGTCGGCTGCGGGGTGACGACGGGCGTGGGTGCGGTTCTCAACACGGCGCAAGTGAAGCCGGGCGATAACGTGGTGGTGTTCGGGCTTGGCGGGATCGGCCTTAACGTGTTGCAAGGCGCAAAAATCGCAGGCGCGGACCGGATTATCGGTGTCGATATCAACCCCGCGCGTGAAGACTGGGGGCGCAAGTTCGGTATGACCGATTTTGTGAACCCGGCCAATGTGGGCAATGTGGTCGAACATCTTGTCAAGATGCTCGATGGCGGGGCTGACTATAGCTTTGACTGCACCGGCAACACCGATGTCATGCGCCAGGCGCTGGAGTGCTGCCACAAGGGCTGGGGCACGTCGATTATTATCGGCGTTGCCGAAGCGGGCAAGGAAATCGCCACGCGCCCGTTTCAGCTCGTCACCGGCCGCAACTGGCGCGGCACTGCATTTGGCGGCGCAAAAGGCCGCTCCGATGTGCCCAGGATTGTCGATTGGTACATGAACGGCAAGATCCAGATCGATCCGATGATCACCCACACGTTTTCGCTGGAAGAGATCAACAAGGGCTTTGATCTGATGCACGCGGGCGAGAGCATTCGATCGGTGGTTGTCTATTGATGAACCGCGCGGATCGCCTTGATGAGATTGTCGCGCGCCATGCCGGGCGGGGGGGGCCGTTGCTGCCGATCCTGCACGATGTGCAGGCCGAGTTGGGCTGTGTTGATGGTGATGCAGAGGCCTTGATCGCCGATGCGCTTAATCTCAGCCGGGCCGAAGTGCATGGCGTTGTAAGCTTTTATCACGATTTCACAGTCCGGCCCGATCCGCGCCCGCAAGTGCAGCTGTGCCGCGCCGAAGCGTGCAAGGCGCGCGGGGTTGATGGGCTGGTGGAGGCCGCGCAATCGGCTGCGGGCGATCGGGTGCAGCTGAAAGATGTTTATTGCCTTGGGCTGTGCAGCGCCGGCCCGGCGGCGCGGATTGGCGATGATCTGCATGCCCGGCTTGATCAGGAGGGCCTTGTGCGGCTGATCGAAAGCGCATGACTGTGGTTCGCCTGTCCGACGATGCGCTGGCATGTGCGTGCGGCGCGGACGCTGTTGCCGCCACGTTTGAGGCAGCGGGCTGCACGGTGGAGCGCGTTTCAAGCTGGGGCATGCACTGGCTGGAGCCGCTGGCGGAAATTGAAGGAGCCGGGTTCGGACCGCTGGGTCCCCAAGATGTTGCCGCGGTGCTTGATGGCTCCAGCGATAAAGGCATCGGCGTCATCGCGCAGCACCCTTTCATTGTGCGTCAACAACGGCTGACATTCGCGCGCGCGGGCAAAACACGGCCTCTCAGCCTTGAGGATTATGCGCAAAGCGGCGGCTGGGTCGGGCTGGAGCGCGCGCGGGCGATGTCGCCCGAAGCGGTGGTGAGCGAAGTCACGCAGTCGGGCCTGCGCGGTCGCGGGGGGGCGGGTTTCCCCGCGGGTATCAAGTGGCAGACGGTGCTGGAGGCGAAGGGCGCGCGCAAATATATCGTCTGCAATGCGGATGAGGGTGACAGCGGCACTTTTGCAGACCGGATGCTGATGGAAGGCGATCCGTTTGCGCTGATCGAAGGCATGGCCATCGCCGCGCACGCGGTCGGCGCGCAGCAGGGCTATATCTATGTGCGCAGCGAGTATCCGCATGCGATAACAAAGCTCAACTCAGCTTTAGATTTGGTGGCGCACAAAATCGCGCCGTTCCAGATAGATGTGCGCGTTGGGGCAGGGGCTTATGTCTGCGGCGAGGAAACGTCGCTGCTTAACAGCCTTGAAGGCAAACGCGGCGAAGTGCGCGCCAAACCGCCGCTGCCAGCGCTCACAGGATTGTTTGGTTGTCCCACAGTCGTCAACAATGTGCTGACGCTGGCCGCCGTTCCGCACATCATGGGCGAAGGCGGCGCGGCTCTTTATGACCGGCTGGGGGTTGCGCGATCAAAGGGCACAATGCCGATCCAGCTTGCGGGCAACATCCGACATGGCGGCCTGTTTGAAACCGCGTTCGGGATCACGCTGAGCGATCTGATTTACGAAATCGGCGGGGGCACAGCGTCGGGCCGCCCGGTAAAGGCGGTGCAGGTTGGCGGGCCGCTGGGGGCCTATATTCATCCCGACCAGTTCGATCTGCCGTTCGATTATGAGGCTTA
The DNA here is from genome assembly GCA_947258815.1 of uncultured Sphingomonadaceae bacterium. GTDB lineage: Bacteria > Pseudomonadota > Alphaproteobacteria > Sphingomonadales > Sphingomonadaceae > Novosphingobium. The sequence continues at coordinate 155,277 of CAMYJW010000010.1, read as the reverse complement.
TGCCGCCGCCGATGCGCTGATCGGCCATGGCGGCGTGGTGGTGTTCGATGATACGGTAGACATGCGCGGGCTGGCGCGGTTTGCAATGGAATTCTGCGCGGTGGAAAGCTGCGGAAAATGCACGCCATGCCGGATCGGTGCGGTGCGCGGAACCGAACTGATTGACCGGATCGGCGCGGGTGGGCGCGCGCTCGATCCGCTGGAGCAAACCGCGCAGATGCACAATATGCCCAAAGCCGGGCGCAGCCGCGCGGATGAAATCGCGCTGCTTGAAGACTTGTGCGAAACGATGAAGTTCGGATCGCTCTGCGCGCTTGGCGGGTTTACGCCTTATCCGGTGATGAGCGCGCTGAAACACTGGCCGAAGGATTTCGGCGCATGATCCTCGGCGCGGTTCTGGCGGGCGGAAAGGCCACGCGCTTTGGCAGCGACAAGGCTCTGGCGGAGCTGAACGGACAGACATTGCTGGCGCGCGCGGTCGATGCGCTGTCTGGCTGGTGTGAGCATGTGATCGTTGTTGGCCGGGAAAGAGCGCCCGCGCCCACTTTGCCGGACTGGCCACGGCCCGATATGGGGCCGTTGGCGGGCATTGCCGCCGCGCTGCGCCATGCGCGCGATGAAGGCTATGATGCGGTGCTGACGTGCGGGGTCGATTCCGCCGGACTGCCGGACAATCTTCTCCGGCTGCTATCGCCCGCGCCTGCCTATATCGAAAGTCAGCCGGTGATCGGGTTCTGGCCCGCCGATGCCTGCGCAGAGCTTGAGCGGATTTTGCAAAGCGCCGAGCGCCACTCGATGCGCCACTTCGCCAGCCAGATCGGCGCGCGCGCGGTGAATTCCGGCGCAAAACCTGCTAACATCAACACGCCCGATGATCTGAAGGCAGCGGAGATACGCGATGGGTTATGAACCGCAAGATGATCTTGGCACGCCCGCAGTCGTGTCTGACCGGGTGGTGACACTGATGATAGACGGGCGCGCGGTGTGCGTGCCCGAAGGCACCAGCGTGATGCGCGCGGCGGCTGAATGTGGCGGTGCGATCCCCAAATTGTGCGCAACAGATAATCTGGAGGCATTCGGATCGTGCCGGATGTGTCTGGTCGAGATTGAAGGCCGCAAAGGCACGCCTGCATCATGCACCACGCCTGCCGAAGAAGGTATGAGCGTGCACACGCAGACCGCGCGCCTTGCCAAACTGCGTAAGGGAGTGATGGAGCTTTATATCTCCGATCACCCGCTCGATTGCCTGACGTGCAGCGCCAACAACGATTGCGAATTGCAGGATACCGCGGCCCAGGTGGGTCTGCGCGATGTGCGCTATGGCTTTGAAGGGGAAAACCACCTTGGTCAGATGCCGGACCTTTCCAATCCCTATTTCCTGTTTGCGCCGGACAAGTGCATTGCCTGCTCGCGCTGTGTGCGCGCCTGCGATGAAGTGCAGGGCACGTTCGCGCTGACGATTGAGGGGCGCGGGTTTGGCTCGAAAGTCAGCGCAGGTCAGGCAGATGACGATTTTCTGGGCAGCGAATGCGTTTCATGCGGCGCATGCGTGCAGGCCTGCCCGACATCGGCGTTGATGGAAAAATCGGTTAAGCAACTGGGTAAGCCGGAACGCTCGGTAATCACTACGTGTGGCTATTGCGGCGTTGGCTGCACGTTCCGGGCGGAAATGAAGGGCGATCAGCTGGTGCGCATGGTGCCGTGGAAAGACGGCAAGGCCAATCGCGGGCATTCGTGCGTTAAAGGCCGCTTCGCGTGGGGCTATGCCAACCATAAAGACCGCGTGCGATCGCCGATGATCCGTGAGAGCATCGATCAGCCTTGGCGTGAAGTGGGCTGGGACGAGGCGCTGGGATTTGCTGCCGGCAGGCTGAACGCGATCCGTGAGGAACACGGCGCGCGCGCGCTGGGCGGGATCACGTCCAGCCGCTGCACCAATGAAGAGACGTTCCTTGTCCAGAAACTGGTGCGTGCCGGGTTTGGATCTAACAATGTCGATACATGCGCGCGGGTCTGTCATTCGCCCACCGGGTATGGCCTCAAGACCACGTTCGGCACCAGCGCGGGAACGCAGGATTTTGACAGCGTAATGGATAGCGATGTCATTCTGGTGATCGGCGCAAACCCCACCGATGCGCACCCGGTGTTCGCCAGCCGGATGAAGCGGCGCTCGCGGCAAGGCGCAAAACTGATCGTGATCGATCCGCGCCGGATAGACCTGGTGCGCTCTCCGCATGTTGAGGCCGCGCATCATCTGCCGCTGCGCCCCGGCACCAATGTTGCCGTGCTTACTGCAATGGCGCATGTGATCGTCACCGAAGGGCTGGCGGACACGGCGTTCATTGGTGAGCGGTGCGAAGTGGACGCCTATCAGGATTGGGCGCGGTTTGTGTCTGATGCAAAACATGCGCCCGAAACGCTGGAGCCGGTCACCGGGGTTCGCGCCGATGAACTGCGCGCTGCCGCCCGGCTTTTTGCGACCGGGGGCAATTCAGCCATTTATTATGGGCTGGGCGTGACCGAACATTCGCAAGGCTCTTCCACGGTTATGGCGATCGCCAACCTGGCGATGGCGACGGGCAATATCGGCAGGCGGGGCGTTGGCGTAAATCCGCTGCGTGGCCAGAACAACGTGCAGGGCGCGTGCGATATGGGCAGCTTCCCGCATGAGCTTTCCGGTTATCGCCACATATCCGATGCCGATACGCGCGCCCTTTTTGAGGATGACTGGGGTGTTGCGCTTGATCCGGATCCGGGGCTGCGGATCAATAACATGATCGATGCCGCGCTTGATGGCAGTTTTCGGGCGATCTATATTCAGGGAGAGGATATTCTCCAGTCCGATCCCAATACGCAGCACGTCGCTGCCGGTCTGGCGGCGATGGACTGCGTGATCGTGCATGACCTGTTTCTCAATGAAACCGCAAACTATGCCCATGTGTTCCTGCCGGGCAGCACGTTTCTGGAGAAAGACGGCACGTTCACCAATGCCGAACGGCGGATCCAGCCGGTGCGCCGGGTGATGGACCCGGCAAATGCGCCCGATGGCGATGGGCTTGAGGATTGGCAAGTGACGCAGGCGCTGGCCAATGCGTTGGGGCTGGACTGGAATTATACGCATGCCAGCGAAATCCTTGATGAGATCGCGCGGCTGACCCCAACATTCGCTGGTGTTTCGTGGGATCGGCTGGATCGCGAAGCATCGCTGCAATGGCCCGTGAACGAAGCCCACCCCGATGGATCGCCGACCATGCATGTCGATGGTTTTGTGCGCGGCAAGGGGCTGTTTGTCGTGACTGACTATGTCCCCACCGATGAGCGGACCGGCCCGCGCTTTCCGCTGTTGCTGACCACCGGGCGCATCCTGAGCCAATACAATGTCGGCGCGCAGACCCGGCGCACGGCCAACACGCTGTGGCACGAATGCGATGAGCTGGAAATGCACCCGGTCGATGCCGAAAATCGCGGGTTGAGCGATGGCGACTGGACAAGGCTGGCCAGCCGCACGGGGGAGACGACACTGCGCGTGAAAATCACCGATCGGGTGGCGCCGGGCGTGGTCTATACCACGTTCCACCACCCCGAAACGCAGGCCAATGTCGTGACTACCGAATATTCGGACTGGGCGACGAATTGCCCGGAATACAAGGTGACGGCGGTGCAGGTCACGCCATCGAACGGGCCGACAGGCTGGCAGGAAGACTATGCCGAGCTGAGCGCGCGCGCCCGCAGGATCGCGCCTGCCGAACCGGCGGAATAGGCGCGATGGATATCGAACGTCTGCACTATATGGCCAATCAGATCGCGGCAAATTTTGCGGTGCAGGGCGAGGACAGCGCGATCGCGGCAACGGCGGCCCACATCACTTCGTTCTGGGATCCGCGCATGAAATCGCAGATTATCAAAAGCGAACGCAGCGGACTTTCACCGATTGCAGCGGCGGCTGTGGCGAGCCTGGGTTGATCAGGCCATAAGTATCCGCTCGTGCCGTTCGCGCGCGCGTCAAGACCGGTCGGGGGCGGGAAAGAACCCGCCATGAAGCGCTCAGGGGTGACGCTCAAACGCCTGCTGGCTTGCGCCGATCCGCGTATATTCGTCGAGTTCCGGCTCAGGTTCTTCGGGTTCCGGCGCCGCTTCGCCATCGTCTTGCGTGCCCGCGATTTGCAGGCAATAGCCGCCTGAAGGCACTGTCTTCAGCATGGTGTCCAGCCCTGCGATGCTGAGCTTTCCGCGCAACCGCGACACATGGACGGCAAGGCTGTTCGTTTCCGGCATGAAGCCCAGTCGCCATACATCCCTGACCAGCGATTCCTTGCTCACCGCTTTGCCCGGCGTATCGGCGAGCCGCCACATCAGGCCAAATTCGCGCGGATGCAGGCCCAGCGGCTGATCCTCGCAATAAGCTTCGCGCGCCAGCAGATCGAGGCTGAGGCTGCCCATGCGGCGATAGCGCGGCAGCGTGTCTTCCAGTTCCGCCAGCCGCACGGCGCGCGCTTCCAGTTCGGCCAGTTGCAGATCGCTGGGGGTCACTTCACCAAAGCCAAGCCGCAGCAGCCGTGCCCGGTCAACCGCGTCATCGATCCCGACCAGCAGGATCAACCGCCGCGCCAGCCTGCCGTGGCGGGCCAGAAACGCGATCCAGCCCCTGGGTGTCATGCCCGGCGTATAGGCGACGCAGACGCTTTCGTGGTGATCGTCATCGTCTGGCAGCAGGAACCACCCGCGTGAACGCAGGTCCAGTTCCTGAGGAATCCTATTCGCAGTCAACCAGCGAAAGACACGCAAGCCCAGCTCCCAAGGCCGTGACAGGTCTGCTCTGCCCGAAATCCATGGCTGGCGACTCGCCCACCATGGACTTGACGAGTAATAGCAAGTGTCGAGCCTAAACGAGAGTCAGGCTTCCCGGCCAGTCAGGCAGCGGAGGTATTTACACCCATGCTGGTCAGATACCGCTTCACGTTGCGCGCCGCCTGACGGAGCCGTTGTTCATTTTCCACCATGGCGATCCGCACAAAGCCCTCGCCATCCTCACCATAGCCGACGCCCGGCGCCACAGCGACGCCGGCGTGGGTCAGCAATTGCTTGGAAAACTCGAGGCTGCCCATCTCTGTAAGCTGCGGTGGAAGCGGCGCCCAGGCAAACATCGATGCTTTGGGAGACGGGATTTCCCAGCCCGCCCTGCCGAACGCCTCAACCATCACATCGCGGCGTTTGCGATAGAGATTGCGGTTGTTTTCAACGATGTCCTGCGGGCCATTCAGCGCGGCGACCGCGGCGGCCTGTATGGGAGTAAATGCTCCATAATCGATGTAACTCTTCACCCGCATCAGTGCGTTGATAAGTTTTCGGTTGCCCACAGCAAATCCCATGCGCCAGCCGGCCATCGAATATGTCTTGCTCATCGAAGTGAATTCAACCGCAACATCCTTCGCCCCCGGCACTTGCAGGATCGAAGGAGTCGGGTTTCCGTCATAATAGAGTTCGGAATAGGCAAGATCGGAGAGAACCCAGATCCTGTTCTCCTTCGCCCACGCGACCAGCCGTTCGTAAAACGCAAGATCGACCGTTTCGGCGGTGGGATTGGACGGGAAATTGACGATCAGCACGGTCGGGCGCGGCACGGTGAAATGCATCGCGCGTTCCAGCGCGTCCCAGTATTTCTCATCAGGGGTGGTCGGAACCGAACAGATGCTGGCCCCGGCGATGATGAAGCCGAAGGTGTGGATCGGATAACACGGGTTGGGAGACAGCACCGTATCGCCCGGCGCGGTGATCGCGGTGGCAAGGCTGGCCAGCCCTTCCTTCGATCCCAGCGTGACGACCACTTCGGTTTCGGGATCGAGATCGACATTGAACCGGCGGCCATAATAATTGGCCTGTGCCTTACGCAGCCCCGGAATGCCCTTTGACTGTGAATAGCCGTGCGCATCGGGCTTTTGCGCCACTTCGCACAGCTTGTCGATCACATGCTGGGGCGGGGGCAGATCGGGATTGCCCATGCCAAGGTCAATAATGTCCTGGCCCGCCTGACGCGCCGCGTGCCGCATCGCGTTGACTTCGGCGATGACATAGGGCGGCAGGCGCTTCATGCGGTAGAACTCGTCTTCCATGACCTCTTTTGCTTCCAGTCATATCGCGGCGAAACTGCCGCAGTTCATCTTCCAGGCACATTTAGGCAATAAACTCGCTCTGGCAAATGCCCGATGAATAGGTCAAAGAAATAACCGGGGACGGCTGACGGGAACGCACATCCGGTTTCGGCCGCAATTGCATTATCTGGCGCATTATCTGGAGCGTGTGCAAATGGCTGACGATCAGAATTCCAAGACCGGTTCACCTTCCGAGGCTGCCGATATGCTGGCAGAGCTGGCGCGCATCCAGTCTGAAGCGATGACGGGGCTGTTCGGCCAGATGATTCCGCAATCCGCGGATGGCGCCGGAGTTGCGCAACCCGACATGCAGTGGGCCGCGGTCGTGGAAAAGCTGCAATCGATGTGGAGTGCTTATCTCTCCCAGCACGCTGGCGGAGAAGGTGCGAAGGCTGCGCACTACACCGATCCGGCGAAATGGATCGCCACGGCGGAAGAGGTTGTGCGCCAACTGCCGCTTGCCGATCCGAAAACCCAGCACGGGTTATGGGAAGAAGGGCTGAGCCTTTTCGAGAATGTGCTTGGGCAATATGGTATTGGCCCCAAGTCGGCCGCAGTGCGCCCGAATGAGCCCGATCTGCCGCGAAGCGATCGTCGGTTTGCTGATCCCAAGTGGCGTGAGCAGCCATTCTTCGCATTGTTGCATCAGACGTATCTGATGATATCCGAAAAGATCGTTGAAATGGCGGAGCGGGCCGAAGGGGTCGATCCAGATAACCGCGAGAAACTTGTGTTCGCGGCGCGGGCGCTGGCCGATTCGCTCAGTCCCGCCAATTTCCCGCTCACCAATCCGGTCGTGCTCGACAAGGCCGTGGAAACACGCGGACAGAGCCTCGTTTCCGGAATGGAGAAGATGCTTGCCGATCTGGGGCGCGGGCAGCTTACGCAAACCGACGCCGATGCCTTTAGCGTGGGAGAGAACATCGCGGTGACGCCCGGCAAGGTGATTCACGAAACGCCGCTCTATCAGCTGATCCAGTATTCGCCGACGACCGAAAAAGTGCTCAAGACGCCGATGGTGATTTTTCCGCCATGGATCAACCGGTTCTACATTCTTGATCTCATCCCGGAAAAGAGCTTCGTGCGCTGGGCGGTCGATCAGGGAATCACCGTGTTCATGGTTTCGTGGAAGTCAGCCGATGCGTCTATGGCGGACGTCGTCTGGGACGATTACATCCGGTCGCAGGTTGAAGCCGTCGATCTGGTGTGCAGTCGGCTGAAAGTGCCCTCGGCCCATGTCATTGGCTATTGCGTGGCGGGAACGACACTTGCGGCGACGCTGGCGATGCTGGCCCGCAAGGGCGAAGCAGACAAGATCAGGAGCGCGACCTTTTTCACCGCTCAGGTCGATTTTGAAGAGCCGGGCGATCTCAAGCACTTTATCGACAGCAGCCAGATCGAGGCGATCAAACGCATCTCAAGCGATGGTTATGTCGACGGGCGCTATCTTGCGGCAACATTCAACCTGCTTCGCGGCAACGATCTGATCTGGAACTATGTCGAACGCAATTATCTGCAGGGCCAGGACTATCGCGCGTTCGACCTGCTGCACTGGAACAGCGATGTCACCAACCTGCCGGTCAGATGGCACAACGAATACCTGCGCGACATTTACCGTGACAATCGGCTGGTCGTGCCGGACTCGCTAAAAGCGTGCGGAGTGCCGATCGATCTGCGGTTGATCGAAACGCCGTGTTTCATTCAGGCGGGGCGCGACGATCATATTGCACCGCCGCAGAGCGTCTGGAAGATCACGCGCCACATTGCTGGCCCGTGGACTTTCATGCTTGCCGGTTCCGGCCATATCGCCGGGGTGGTCAATTCACCGACAATGAACAAGTATCGCTACTGGACAAATGAATCGCAGCCCCGGACGCTGGACGAATTTGTCGACGGAGCCTGCGAGCATCCTGGCAGCTGGTGGCCCTATTGGCTGGACTGGCTGAAGGATCAGGGTGACAAGCAAGTGAAGGTATCGGGGAAGCGCATACCCGGTGGCGGCAAGCGCGACAAAGTCATCGAAGACGCACCCGGCCGCTACGTAAAGACACGGTAGCCTGCGAAGGCACCAGCAGAGCGGACAACCGCGCCCGGCTTCCGGCAAACGGTGAAGTGTGTATCGCTTATGTTGCACTGCACAAAAAATCCTTGACTCCTGTTGCGACAATGCATATTGTGCAGTGCAACAAAGGGCGTGCAGGGCATGCCGTTTTGGTGTTTGCGGGGAATTTTGACGTATGGCTGACAATGATCTGAATAAGGCGGACGCTTCTGCCGAGAAGGCGTATGCGGCGGCGCTTGAAGGCGCGGCAAAGGCTCCGGCTGAGCCGAAGGCGACCAAGGCGGCCAAGGTTTCCGAAAAGCCGGTGGCGGTTGCGGCTGAAAAGCCAGTGGCAAAAGCGGCTTCGAAAGCGAAGCCGGCCGTAAAGGCCAAGCCCGCCGCAAAAGCCAAGCCTCCCGCAAAGCCGAAACCGGTCGCCAAGGCAAAGCCGGCGGTGCGTACCGCGAAGGCTTCGCCCGCAACCACAGCGACGAAGAAGACCGCGGCTGCTCCGAAAAAACCTGCACCCCGCAAGGCACCCGTTGCAAAGGTAAAGGCAAAGCCAGCGCCGACAGCCAAGCCCGTTCAAGACAAAGTTACTGCGACCACAATAAACAAAACCAAGACAAACAAATTGAAGGAAGTGACAATGGCAAAAAAGATTAACGACGATCTGAAGAAGTTCTCCAGCGAGGCACAGGCCAAGGCGAAGGACGTTCTCTCCAAGGGAAGCGAACTGCTTGGCGAAGTGGGCGAATTCACCAAGGGCAACCTTGAAGCCGCTGCCGAGTCCGGCAAGATCCTCGCCGAAGGCGTGAAGGCAATGAGCGAAGCAACGGTTGCCGACAGCCAGGCCGCTTTCGAAACCATGTCGGGCGACATCAAGAAGTTCGCTTCGGTCAAGACACCGGCCGACTTTTTCGAACTTCAGAGCGAAATGCTCAAGAAGAACGTCGAAAGCGCGATCGAGCTGGGCACGAAGAAAAGCGAAGCGATGGCCAAGCTTGCCAGCGATGTCGCTGCTCCGATCTCGGGCCGCGTTAACCTGGCGGTTGAAAAGGTTCGCAAGATCGCGGCCTGATTCTGATCGTTTGAAAAACTTTCGTTAGCGCCGGTCGCGGCCCTTTTCGGGGCGCATTGCCGGATGCTGACAAAAATGCAAAAGGGCAGGGTGGATCAAACCACCCGGCCTTTTTTGTGTTTTGGCAATCTTGTGCGTGCAAAAGCGCGGACTTGTCGTTTCACCCCGATTTGCGATATCTTTGTGTCCATGAATTTGATCGTTGAACATGCCACCCTGCAGAATCCGTCGCCCTCTGGCGCTGGCGACGATGGCGATTCGGGCGAACCGGGAGATGGTGACAGCCAGGTCGGCATCGCCACGAAGACACGCACGAAACCAAAAAAACCAAGCCAGTTCAAGGTGCTGTTGCTCAACGACGATTACACTCCGATGGAATTCGTTGTGCTGGTTCTCAAGCGGTTCTTCAATATGGACATGGAGCAGGCCACGCGGGTGATGCTGCATGTCCATCAGAAGGGCGTCGGCGTGTGCGGGATCTTCACCTATGAAGTCGCTGAGACAAAGGTGAATCAGGTCATGGATTTCGCCCGGCAAAATCAACACCCTTTGCAATGCACGCTGGAGAAAGCCTGAGGGGCTTGCTCCCCAGGCACGCCAGCGGATAAGGCGGAAGGCGGTGTCGTCCTGATGACCGCACTTTGACTGCAAGGCAGACCACCTTTTGAATTTCATCACTGCCATTGACCGTTACATCTTCCGGCTGGTCCTGATGCCGATGCTGGCGATTTTCGTGCTTGCCGCGTCGCTGCTGGTGCTGGACAAGATGCTGCGCCTGTTCGATTTCGTGGCGACAGAGGGCGGCCCCGTCGGCGTTGTGTTCAAGATGCTGGCCAATCTTCTGCCGGAATATGCCAGCCTGGCAATTCCGCTTGGCCTGATGCTGGGCATCCTGCTGGCGTTTCGCAAGCTGGCGGTTTCCAGTGAGCTGGATGTGATGCGCGCCGTGGGCCTCAGTTATACGCGGCTGCTGCGGGTGCCATATCTGATCACCCTGTTTCTTGTGGCGGTGAACTTCCTGATTGTCGGCTATCTCCAGCCGTTCTCCCGCTATTATTATGAGCAACTGCAATACGAACTGCGTTCGGGCGCACTGGGCGCGTCGATCAAGGTTGGCGAATTTACCACGCTCAAGGATCGGATGGCGCTTCGGATCGAGGAAAGTCAGGATGACGGGCAGCGGCTGATCGGTATTTTCGCAAGGGTCGCCAGTTCAAAAGGGCAGGTGCTTTCGATCTCGGCGCGCGAAGGGCGCTTTCTGGCACTGAAAGACAGCCCGGATACGATTGTCCTGCGGTTGATACAGGGGCAGATCATTCAGGACATGCCCGGAGAAAAACCACGCGTTCTCAGCTTTTCGCGCCACGATCTGCCGATCGATCTGCCGTCCATTGAAAAGTTTCGCGAAAGAGGCGGTAAAAACCGCGAGTATATTCTGCCGGAACTTCTGCGGATCGGCTGGAGCGACGACAAACCGGTGAATGAGCGCATCGCCAGCCAGGCGACATTCAATTATCGCATGGTTGAGGTTATTATGATGCTGCTGTTGCCGCTGCTTGCCGTGGCGCTGGCGATTCCACCCAAACGCAGCACGTCCGCGCTGGGCCTTTTCGTTTCGATCGTGCTGGTTGTCGCCTATCACAAGGTGAACCAGTATGGCGAAGATGTCGCGTCGCTTGGCAGAATAGATCCGGCACTTGCGCTGTGGGGGCCGTTTGCGGTGTTCGCGGTGATGATCGTCTGGATGTATTATCGGGTGGCATATGTGCCGGGCGGTCAGGCGATCGGCTGGCTCGAACGGCTGTCCGCCAATATTGCCAAGCGCCTGCGCAAGCTGATGCAGCGCCGTCGCCGCGCGGCGCCGCTGCTTCCGGCGGATGCGGTGGCCTGACATGCAGCTTGAGTTCTTCCCGTCGCGCACGCTGATGTTCTATTTGGGGCGCCTGTTCGTCACGCGGATCGTGGCCGTGCTGATCATGCTCGTGCTGGTGCTGATGATGCTCGATCTGCTGGGCGAAAGCGGTGATATCCTTAGCTATGAAGGCAATGGTGAGGCGGAGCTGTTCCATTATGCAAGCTTGCGCATCCCTCAGCTTATTGCCCGTTTTCTGCCCTATTCGGCGCTGCTGGCGACGATTATCACGCTTGCCACGCTGAACCAGAACAGCGAGGTGATCGCGATGAAGGCTTCGGGCCTTTCGGCGCATCAGGTGCTTGCTCCGCTGGTGCTGACCGCGCTGATCGTGGCGCTGGTCAGCTTCGTTTTCAATGAACGGATCGTAACCCGGGCAACTTCGACACTCGCGGCCTGGCAGGCGGTGGATTATGGCCCGATTCCCAAGGATTCGGGTGTGCGCAACAATGTCTATCTCAGCGATGGGCGCGATGTCCTGATGGCGGGCACGCTGTCGGGATCGGGCAACGCCACGGTCCTGCAACGTGTCACGTATTATCGCCGGGATGCACAAGGCATGATTGTCGAGCAGATGCGATCGCCGCGCGCGCGGTATGCCGGTCCGGGCTGGATACTGGAAACACCCGAACGCTTCAGCGCGGAATCAACGCAGACCGGCAAGCTGGCCTCAACCACCGTGGCGAAAGGAATTACGCTGCGCCAGATAGAACTGAGCAAGGTCGATGCCGATGCGCAAAACCTGTTCGAATTGCGCAAGTCCATCGCCGCGCTGAAAGCGGCAGGGCGACGGACCAGCGAACTGGAGGCGGCCTGGTGGCACAAGATTTCGGGGCCGTTGTCAGCCGTGCTGATGCCGCTGCTGGGCGCTGTTGCCGCGTTCGGCCTTGCGCGTTCAGGCCAGCTGTTGATCCGTTCGGTGATCGGCATGGCGCTGGGCTTTGCCTATTTCGTGATTGATAACGCCGCGCTGGCGATGGGCAACTTTGGCGGATATCCGCCGATGGTGGCCGCCTGGGCGCCTTTCCTGCTGTTTGCGCTGATCGGTGAGACGGTTCTGGTCCGCACGGAAGAATAAACCAGGCGGGCCAATCGCCGTAATCGCGCCGCAATCTTGCGCTTATGGCGCGCTGGACCCAGTTCTGTTAGAGGTTCCGGTTAATGCCAAAGGGAAAACACGCCGTGTCGCAGACTACCGTTGATGAGAGCAAACTGCCGTTCTGGAAGCGCTCGCACTATCTGGACCGGATGACATTCGGGCAGCTCGTTGCCGCCTACTTTCAGCACTATACCATCATTGCCTATCTGGCGGTGACAGCGCTGTGCGTTGTGGGTTTCGTGATGTTTCCGGCGGGGCTCTGGCAGACGCTGGGCGCGGTTGGCGCCGCGTTGTTCGTCTATCCGCTGGTCTGGCATCTGCTGCACCAGTATGTGCTGCACGGGCAATGGATGTACAAGATCAAGTGGATGAGCTCCACCTGGAAGCGCATTCATTACGATCATCATCAGGACCCCAACCATCTTGAGGTGCTGTTTGGCGCGCTTCACACGACATTGCCGACGATCGCGATCGCAACATTGCCGATCGGCTGGCTGATCGGTGGCCCCGGCGGGGCGCTTGCCGCGCTTGCCACGGGCATTCTTACCACCTGCTATTACGAATTCATGCACTGCATCCAGCACCTGTCCTTCAAACCGAAGTGGAAATGGGTGCAGTTCATGAAACAGCGTCACAATGAACATCACTATTTCGATGAAGACGGCAATTTCGGTATCACCAATTATGCGTGGGACCGGATTTTGGGCACCTATTACGAGAAGAAGGACCGTCCGACGCGCAGTGAAACCGTGTTCAATCTTGGATATACAGAGGATGTTGCGGTTCACTATCCTTGGGTGAAGGAACTTTCCGGTGGCATCGCCAGCGGCCACCCGCGACGCCGCGTTATGGACAAGGACTGAGAACGGTCCGCACCGGAGAATGACTGGGATGAGCGATGTAACTGTCACTCCGGTGACCACGAAGCGTGAGCGCAAGGAATTTATCGATCTTGCCTATCGCCTGAACAGGGATGATCCGAACTGGGTCGCTCCGCTGCGCGCCGATGTGGCCGAGCTGTTAAACGAAAAGAAAAACCCGTTCTTCGACCATGCCGAAGTGCAGCTGTTTCTGGCGCGGCGCGGCGGCGAAGTGATCGGGCGGATATCCGCCCACATCGATGAACTGTCGCACACGTTGCCGCCCGAGCAGGGCATGGGGCCGGGGACGGGCAACTGGGGCATGTTCGAAGCGCAGGACGAAATGACTGCCGCCGCGCTGATTGCCGCGGCGGAAGACTGGCTGCGCGCGAAGGGGATGACCAAAGTGCTGGCGCCGGTCAGCCTGTCGATCTGGGATGAGCCGGGCCTGCTTGTCAAAGGGCACGATCACCCGCCGGTTATTCTGATGGGACATGACAATGCGATCTATCAGGGCTGGATAGAGGCGCAGGGGTATAGCGTGGCGAAAACGCTGCTCACGTTTGACTTGAACGTTGAAAACGGGTTTCCGCCGCTGATCAATCGCATTGTCGCTTCGGGCGAGAAGAACCCGCGTATCGTTATCCGCGAGGCCGATCGCAGCCGCTTTGCAGAAGAAGCGACAACGGTGTTTTCGATTCTCAACGATGCCTGGTCGCAGAACTGGGGTTTCGTGCCGATTACCGACCGCGAGATCGAATATGTCTCGAACAAGATGAAACCGCTGGTGAAGCCCGATCTGCTGCGCATTGCAGAGCTTGATGGAGAGCCGGTGGCGTTCATGCTGACTTTTCCCGATATGAACCGGGTGATCGCTCCGTTTGAAGGCAAGCTGTTCCCGTTCAACTGGATCAAGCTGCTTGCGTGGGCGGCAAAGCCGAAAAGCCCCCGAATGCGGGTGCCGCTGATGGGCGTTATCAAGGAGCTGCAAAGTTCGCGGCTGGCCAGCCAGCTGGCTTTCATGATGATCGAGTATATTCGGCGGTCGGGTGTCGAAAAATATGGCACGCAGACTGCGGAGATCGGCTGGATCCTTGAAGACAATCAGGGAATGGTGGCGATTGCCGATGCGATCGGCAGCAAGGTGAACCGCGAATACGCGATTTACGGCAAGCCCCTGTAACGAAAGCGCGCCTCACGAAAGCGCCCCTTTACGAAACCGCCATGACACGCAGACCGTCGTGATCCGGGCGGTTGCAGCAGCCGTGCGGTCTTCATCTGGAATTAACCACTTCGGCTGCCGGAACGTTAGGAATTCTTAACCGGAACCGGGTTAGAACCACTCTCTAATGGGACGTGCCTTTTGCAGGTGTCGTGACGCAGCGGGTGGAAGTACATGAGTTATCGTTCGTGGCTTGTTGTATCGGGTAACAGCGAGAAAAAGCTGGGCAATGCTGTCGGCACCGGCGCCGATGCGGTTGTCATCGATCTTGTCAGTTCGAACTCGCTGGGAGCCGGACAGGCAGCGCGCAGGAATGCAGCCGAATGGCTTGAAGCGCATCGCTCGAATGTGGTTGAAAACCAAATGGCGCGATGGGTGCGGATCAATCCGATGGAGGCCGGAAGCGAGTGGCGGCAGGATCTGCTTGCCGTCATGCCCGCCGCGCCTGACGGGATCATGTTGCCCCGCGCTGCTGGCCCCGATGCGGTGCGCCAGTTGGCGGCCGAGCTATATGAGCTGGAACAGCTTCAGAAGATTCCGGCCAACTCCACCCGTATCATCCCGTTTGCCGGCGAAACGGCCCGGTCTGCCCTGACGATAGGGCAGTATCTTGAAACCGGTCACCAGCGCCTGTTCGGTCTTGCCTGGGGAGCGGACGGTCTTATCCGGTCGATTGCGGCGACCCGTGCGACACTTGGCGATGGCGTATGGTCGGATGCGGTCCGGCAAGTGCGTGCCCAGGTCTTGCTGACCGCTCATGCCTGCGGCGTGCTTGCTATCGATACGGTTGCGACTGACATTACGGACAAGAAAACCCTGAAGAAGACCGTCACCGAGGCGCGGGCCGACGGCTTTTCCGGCATGATCGCCTCGCAGCCAGACCGGATTGTCACGATCAATGAGGCATTCGCCCCCAGCGAGGATGACATCCGCGAAGCCCAGGATATTGTTGCCGCGTTCGATGCCAACCCCCGGTGCGAAGCATTGAACTATCAGGGCCGCATGATCGACAAACCGATCCTCACGCTTGCGCAGCGCACGCTTCAACTGGAACACACCATGGTGCCCGATCAGGCCGAAGCTGTTCCTATTCTGCGTCCGGCGTAACGGCGGGAGCATTCGTCCGGCCGGTTTCCCCGGCCTGACCTGCGCTGCTGCCCGACCCGTTGTTTTCGGATTTCGCGCGGGGTGCCTGCGATGTGACAGTGTCGTAGGGCAGCATGTCGTCTGTTATGGATCGATCAAGGATCTTGCCGCCAACCGAAACGTCGCGCTGTCCGGTTTGTTCCGGTTCATCGCCGCAAGCGACAAGCGCGCCACACAGGCCGCTGATTACAAGGACTAATGCCGTTCGTCTCACGAAGTTGTCTCCTGCGCGCAGGGCTGTTGCAGAGTGGTGAAAAATTCGTCTGCGTGACCAAGCAGTGCCTCATCCCATTCCGATGCACTGACATCCAGCCCCAGCCTTTTGAGGCTCGTAACCCCGTATTCGGCGATGCCGCAAGGGACGATCCCTGAAAAGTGCGTGAGATCGGGGGAGAGGTTGACCGAAAATCCGTGCATCGTCACCCACCGTCGGATGCGCACGCCAATGGCGCCGATCTTTGCCTCGCGCCCGTCGATATCCTCGGTCCAGATTCCAATTCTGCCTTCAGCGCGAAAAGCCGTGATTCCAAAATCGGCAAGCGTGGCGATAACCCAGCCTTCCAGCGCGTGGACATAGCCGCGAACATCCCGCGCCCTGTGAGCGAGATTGAGGAGAACATAGCCAATGCGCTGGCCCGGCCCGTGATAGGTGTAACGCCCGCCGCGCCCCGTTTTGATCACTTCAAAGCGCGGATCGAGCAGATCGGCGTCTGCCGCGCTGGTCCCGGCGGTGTAAACCGGGGGATGTTCCAGAAGCCAGACAAGCTCCTTTTGCGTATTTTCGTGGATTGCGGCGTTGCGTTCGGCCATGGCATCAAGCGCGGCGCGATATGGCACCGGATCATGCGCAATTCGCAGCTCGATGTCGTCATTCCAGATCATCTGCGTTGCGTGGCGGTATTTGGTGCGGTTATCAAGGGGCCGCAACCGCGCGAACTGGAGTGGCACGATGCAATTTGAAAGTAACCGGGCATGGCAGGATGCGGTCACTGCCGTTTCGGCCAATCGAGATGTGCTGCTGCCTGTGGCGGGTGTGTTCTTTTTGATGCCGGCTGTTGCCCAGTCATTCTTTCTCTCTGACGTACAGACGAAAATTGTCTCCGATTTTGGAAACCCGAAAGTGTTCGAGAACCTGTCGTCGGAGCAAATGACGGGATTGTTCGGTTTTGGGTTTGTCGCATTCGTTGCGCAGCTTGTCGGGTATCTTGCGCTGCTTGCGTTGTTGACCGACAGAACAAGGCCGACGGTGGGCGAAGCGCTGGGAATCGCATTAAGGGCATTGCCCACGTTGATCGGCGCCGCACTTCTTTTTGTAGCGGCTTATCTGGGGGCAACGGCATTGCTTGCTGCGGTTGTCGGAGCAATTGCGGCGGTCACCGGTTCGGCCGCTGTAGGGGCGGTGCTGGTGATCATGTTCGTCGCCGGCCTGTTCTATACCATGGTGAAATTGTCTCTCACTCTGCCTGTGGTCGTCATCGAGGGGATGTATCGCCCGGTTACGGCGATGAAGCGATCCTGGGCGCTGACCAAAGGCAACAGTGTGCGACTGGCGCTGTTTTACGTGTTGTTGTTTATCGCCTACGCGGTGCTTGCGATTGTCACCGGCATGATCCTCATGGGGCTGCTTTCCGCGATTTCAGGCCTCGAAACGCTCAATCTCCTGCTCGCGGGCGTGATTTCGGGCGTTATCAGTGCGGTCGCCGGTGTTGTCTTCGCGGGAATTCTGGCTTCAATCCACCGCCAGCTGTCTGGCGATACGCCCGAAGCGATCGGCAAGACATTCGAGTGACGCGGGGTTCTTTGGGGCGGCGGCGGATTCGCGATTCGTGCCGACCTGAACGCTCAGGCCCGGTCTTCGTCTCTCCAGCCCCAGAACAACTGGCATGGCGGGAGGTTGAGCGGTTCGATCTCCCTGTCGATACGTTTGAACAGGCCGCTCATGAAGTCGCGCGCGCGCGCGGAATACTGATAGACCAGAAACGCGCCGCCGGGGCGCAGAACCTTGTGCGTCGCCTGGGCGATTTTTTCCCCCACGCCATCGGGCAATGTGGAAAACGGAAGGCCGGAAAGCACATAGTCGGCGCGTTCGTGGCCATGCGTTTGAATGATTTCCTCAACATTTTCCGCCGAGCCAAGTATCGCCGTGAAGCGGCTGTCGGTGATCGTGTTGCGCAGATAGTTGATGAAGTGCGGGTTGGTGTCGATCACGATCAGTGCGCCATCGCGCGGGAGCTTCTCAAGCACCGGCTGGCAGAAGGTGCCGACGCCCGGCCCATACTCCACGAACAGTTTGCAATTGTCCCAGTCGACCCGCCGGAGCATGCGTCGGATCGTGAAACGCGAGGACGGGAGGATCGCGCCGACCATGACCGGATGTTTCAAAAATCCCTCGAGAAACACTCCCGAGGGACCAAGTATCCGTTTGATCTTGCGCTTGATGCGTTGGGGCAGCGCCTCTCTGGCGAGCTCTGTGCTTGTCATTCTTGAGGCCGTTCCCGCGTCGTTGCCGTCTTAAATGTGTAACGCGGGGGTTTGCAGATTCGCTCGCGCATTGCAAGTCGCCCCTGATTCGCCAGTCTGGACCGCCGCACCCGGGTTTCGATCGCAAGCGCGGCTCAGAGAATCTCGTGCACGGTCTCCTGCGGGCGGCACAGACGCACGCCTTTATCCGTTTCGACCAGTGGACGCTCAATCAGGATCGGCTCAGCGGCCATCGCGGCAAGCACAGCCTGGGCATCGGCCTCGGGCAGGCCGCGTTCCGCGGCATCGGTGCCACGCATGCGCAGACCTTGCTGCGGGGTGATTCCGGCATCGGCATATAACTGCGCCAGTTTTGCCGCGGTGGGCGGGTTCTTGAGATACTCAACCACCGTAACCGCAACATCCGGCGTTTCTTCAAGGATAGCCAGCGTTTTGCGAGATGTGCCGCATTTCGGATTGTGCCAGATCGTTGCTTTCATCGTTGCGTGCTCCCGGGTTTGAACGCGTTCGGTTTCGCCTTCCTTAGTCAGCCAGAAAAAAATCGGCAAATTGATCCTTGTCAATGCGAGCTATTTGCATTAGCGGCTACAAGTGAAATTGAGATGCATTCGCAATAAGGGGTTTCAGATGCAGATTTGTCGTGTCGTCACAGGTAGCTTGCTGGCAGGCGTTTCGCTTTTCGCGGCAGGAGTCGGCACGGCTTTTGCCGCCGAGGCAGACGCAGAGGCAGACAAGGACCGGACATATGCGCCCAGCGATATCATCGTTACCGCCCATCTTTCCGGTTACACCGTTGACGACGGATCAAGTTCAACCAAAACGCCAACCCCGCTGATCGATACGCCGCAGGCGGTGTCGGTTGTCACGCGCGATCAGCTTGATGATCAGAACGTGCGCCAGCTGGGCGAAGCGCTGCGTTACGTTGCCGGTATCTCGATGGAATCGGGTGAAGGACATCGCGACGAGGTATTCATTCGCGGGCAGGAAACCACCGCCGATTTCTATCTCAATGGCCTGCGCGACGATGCGCAGTATTATCGCTCGCTTTATAATGTGGAGCGGGTCGAAATTCTCAAAGGCTCCAACGCGCTGACTTTCGGGCGCGGCGGCGGCGGCGGGGTGATCAACCGCGTCAGCAAAACGGCAAATCCGCAGGACGCCTTCATTTCCGCTGCCGCTTCGGCAGGCACGTTTGGCGCGTTCGCACTTTCAGCAGATGTAAATCAGCCAATTGGCGGCAAATCGGCAGCGCGCATCAACGCGACGTATGAAGAGTTCAACAATCATCGCGATTCTTACGATGGCCGGTTCTTCGGCATCGCGCCGACTGTCACCACCCAGCTTTCCGATCAGACGCGGCTGGTGATCGGCTATTCCTACGACGATGATGAACGCCTGACCGATCGCGGCGTGCCTTCGTTCAACGGGCTGCCGCTCGACAATTTTGACAAGACGCTGTTCGGCGATCCCGATTTCAACACGGCATCCTCGCAGGTGCACATCGCACGCGCCCGGCTGGACCACGCATTTTCCGACGCGCTGAGCATCAATGTGTCGGGCCAGTATGCCAATTACGACAAGGCCTATGCCAATGTCGTCCCGCGCAGCACCGATGGCGCGACGGTTGAGCTGTCTGGCTATCGCGATACGACCAAACGCGAAAACTTCATCGGGCAGGGCAACCTTATCTGGCAGGGCAAAACGGGTGCGATCGGCCACACGCTGCTGACCGGATTCGAGGTTTCGCGGCAGGATACGCAAAACGCGCGCGCCAATGCGCAGTTCGCCACGCCAGGCGGGCTGGAAAGCAGAGTGACCGTTCCGCTCGAACGTCGGCTGACTTTGCCTGCCGTCTCGTTGACCCCGCTGTCGCGCAGCCGCGATTCGCAGCTGACCGTGCTGTCTGCCTATCTTCAGGATCAGATAGAGATCGGTGAGATTATCCAGTTGATCGGCGGTATCCGTTTTGAAAGTTTCGATCTGGAAACGCGCGATGTGCTTTCGGGCACCGATGCAGACCGCAAGGACGAGAAATGGAGCCCGCGCTTCGGTGTGGTGGTGAAGCCGCAGGAAAGTGTGTCGGTCTATGCCAGCTACACCGAAAGCTTCCTGCCGCAGGCGGGCGATCAGTTTCTGATCCTCAGCCCGACATCGGCCAGTTTTGCGCCTGAAAAGTTTGAAAACATCGAACTGGGCGTGAAATGGGCGCCGCGCGCGGACCTGCTGTTTTCCGCCGCGCTGTTTCAGCTCGATCGCTCAAACACGCAGGCGCCCGATCCTACGGGTTCCGGTCTGACCGTGCTGACCGGCGAAAGCCGCACCAAGGGCATCGAGCTGCAGCTTGCCGGAAACATCACCAGCAACTGGCACGCGAACTTCGGATACACTTATCTCGATGGCAAGATCCGGTCCGAAACCAGCAGCGCGCCTGCCGGCACCCGGCTTCAGCAAGTGCCCAAACATCATATCGCGGCATGGTCACGCTATGATTTTACCGAACAGTTCGGGTTGGGGGCAGGTCTCGTGCATGCCTCAAAGCAATTCGCTTCGTTCAGCAACGCGGTTGTGCTGCCGTCCTACACGCGCATCGATCTGGCGGCCTATTATACGATCAACGATGCGATCGCGTTGCAGGCGAACGTGAACAATCTGTTTGACGAAGATTATTACGCAAGCGCGCATGGCGACAACAATATACAGCCAGCGCAGCCGTTGAATGCCAGTGTCAGTGTTCGCGTGACATTCTGAGGCGCTATTCGGGTCGCATTGCGGGAACGGCGTCGGCTGCATCGTCTGGAGTGATCCCCGGCGATGGCGCCGCGCTGATGGTTTCTTCGCGCCGGATAACTTTGCCGGCGCGTTCGATGGCGCGAACAAGGCGCGGATAAACACCGCAGCGGCACAGGTTCGGGATTGCCTGCGTTATCTCATCGGCGCTGGGGCTGGCATTGCGTTTGAGCAGCGCGGCGGCGCTGATTGCAATGCCGGGTGTACAAAATCCGCACTGTATGGCCTGTTCCGCCACCAGCGCCTGTTGCACCGGATGGGAACGATCGCGCGAAAGCCCTTCGATGGTGGTGACGAACCGCCCTTCGGCTTCGGCCAGCGTGATCAGGCACGATCGCAGCGCTTCCCCGTCGATCAGCACCATGCACGCGCCGCAATCGCCTGCGCCGCAGCCATATTTGGTGCCCGTAAGGTTGGCGGCATCGCGCAGTGCCCACAGCAGCGGCGTTTCGGGAGCCATCTTGAACTCCACCGGGCGATTGTTGACTGTCAGGCGCGGCATGGAAACATGTTAGCGTCAGGTGCTCTGGAAAGTCGAGCCGGGTCAGTGCCCGATATTCATCTTTATCCCGGCCCAGACAGTGCGCGGAACGCCCAGATCCATCGACCCGCCCTGATTGCGGGTGACAACGCGTTCGTCGGTCAGATTTTCGCCGCGCAGAACAACGCTGAACATCTCCGAAACCGGAATTTCGGCATATGCGCCCAGAGTTGTCGTTGCAGGAAGGACGAAGGTTTCCAGATCGTCTTCAAACTCTTTGCCGGTGTGGCGAAGGGTGGCGGCGAAGTGCCAGCCCGCACGCGGTTTCCAGCTTAGCGTGCCGCTCGCCGCGATCCGCGCGACGTGGGATGGGCGCAAGCCGTCAAGCGCGGCGGATGCACCGCTGCCTTCTACTTCGGAATCGGTCAGCGCCAGCGATCCGGTGAACGAAACGGTGCCCAGGTTCAGCGATGCGCCAAATTCCAGCCCGCGCGCGCGGATCGCATCGAGATTGCGCCGTTGCCGCAGGTTTTCGGCAAGCGTCACGTTGGCGATGGCGTTCTTCAGCTTGTTTTCAAACGCGGTAACGGAGATTGAAATGGCATCGTCTGGCGTGAAATCCAGCCCGGCTTCGAACCCGCGCAATTTTTCGTTCTCAAGCGCGGCGTTGGCCTGCGTTACCACCGGAAACACCACGAACGGCCGGTAAAGTTCGTTCAGCGTTGGCAGGCGCAGGCCGCTGTAGGCCGCGGCACGAACGGCCAGCGCATCGGCCGCGTTCCACACAATCCCGCCACGAAACGAGCCATCCCAACCCGAACGGTTTGCGAACTGGTCGTCCGCCAGAACATTGCGATCAGGATCGACTTCGCGGTAAAATCCATCGCGCACCGTCCAGCGGTCGGCGCGCGCGCCGATGGTGGCGATGACGGGGCCGATGGTCCAGTCATGCTCGGCAAACAGGCCAATGTCGCTGTTGCGACCGCCTGCCGTGCGGGTTGATCGCCGCGCGCCGGTGAAGGCGCTATAGGGGTCTTCCTCAAGCGTGCCGTCTGCAATGCGCAAGTCCGCGCCGATGCGCAAAACGTGGTTTTCGCCCAGAGGCGGGCGCACTTCGATTTTGCCGCCCAGTCCGGTGGATGCGGTGTTGCGCTGATCGAGCACGCGCACGAACCGGCTGGAGCTGATGACCACGTTTGAGAAATTGCGCGCCTGCACATATGCCAGCGCATCGAACTGCCAGTTTCCGCGCCCGACAAGGCGCAAGCTTGCATCCTGTCCGCTGGATGAGGATTGCGCGCCGTCAAAACGCAAAACGCGGTCATCCTCGAAGATCAGGCCGCTGGCTTGCAGTTCGATCGTGTCGCTTATCGGCGCAACGCCGCGCAGCGATGTGGACCAGCTATCGAATTTGGCCCGCGCGCTGGCCGGCACCCGGTCTGCAACAGGGGTTGTGTAAAAGCCCTTGCCGCGATCCCAGCGCGCGCTGGCGACGGCAAATCCGCTTCCCAGCTTGGGTGCGGCGATGGCTGACAGCTCGGTTTCGCCCCGATCGTTCACCAGCGCAGATCCGTTTAGCAGGCCCAGCGTCTGGGCATCGGCGCTGGTCAGTTCGATGGTTCCGGCAACCGCGCCCGATCCGAATGCGCCCGCGCCGCCGCCGCGGGTTACGCGCACGCTGGAAAGACGCTCGGGCGCAAGCGCGCTTAGCGGAATATACCCGAAGAACGGGTGGGAAACCGGAACGCCATCAAGCAAAACCAGCGCCCGGCTGGAAGCATTGCCGCCCAGTGCGCGCAGGGTGACCCCTTGCGCCGACGGATTGGATGAGCGGCTGTCGGACCGGCGGAATTGCTGGAAGCCGGCGACGGAGGACAGCGCATCTTCGATACGGCCCGAAGCGCTGGTCGTGATCTGCTCTCTGGGAAGCTCAAGCGCGCCATATGCGGGCGTGGCGGGTGTTTCGCGCAGGCCCTTTCCGGTTACGATGATCGGCGATTGTGGCTGTGTTTCCTCTGCCGATGCATGGCCATGGATAAGCAGCGATGCAGTTGCCAGAACAGCGAAATTCAGCTTGGTGGAGTAGGTCATGGCCGCCCTTTACGACACTTTGCCCGCGTGACAAATTTAAGGCGTTGAAGACGTTTCTATTCCGGTGAAAAGCCGATAGAGACAGGCGGGTAATGGAAGCGGGACAATATCTTGCCGGAAGGCTGCTGCTGGCGATGCCGGGCATGGCGGATCGGCGGTTCGATCGATCGGTCAGCATGATGTGCGTGCATGATGAAAACGGCGCCATGGGTATTGGTATCGGCCGCACGCACCGCAAATTGCGGTTTCACAGAATTCTTGAAGAACTTGATATCGATCCGGGAGAGGCTCCCGATTGCGAAATCCACGATGGCGGTCCGGTTGAACGCGCGCGCGGATTTGTCCTGCATTCAACTGACTGGGGCGGTGCCGACACGGTCACTGTCCAGCCCTATTGCGCGCTGTCCGCCTCGCTTGACGTGCTGAGGGCGATTGCGCAGGGCAAAGGGCCAAGCCGCTGGCTGATTGCGCTTGGTTATGCCGGTTGGGGGGCGGGCCAGCTTGAAAACGAAATGCGGCATCATGGATGGTATGTCGCCAAAGGCAGCCCCGACATTCTTTTCGAAACGCCTGCCGATGCGCGGTGGACGACCACATGGCACGCCGAAGGCATCGATCCGGCGCAGCTTTCATCGGTGACGGGTCAGGCCTGAAACGGCCGTTGGACGCGGTTAGAGAATTTTCCGATCAATTCGGATCGGAAAATGCGATAAGCCCGCGCGGCACATGAGCGTTGCTTTTCCGTTGGCGTCAGCTTGAACGGAAAACGCTCTAATCGCGCGCGGGCCTCTCCAGATCGTCAAGATCTTGCGGGCGATCCACATCGATCAGGACATTGCGATCAGCGATCTCCAGATGGACGACATCGTCGCGCGCGCGCAGCAGCCCGCCTGCGCCCTGATCTCCCTCAAGCTTGCCAATTTCCGCACATGCGCGGGCCGAGAGCAGAACGGGATGTCCGGGCTTGCCTTCGTGCCGCGGAAGGGCCGCGAAGGCATCGCCGATAACATCGGCAAGACGCGCGGCGATTGCGTGCGGCACCAGCGGCATATCGCCCAGAAAGACAAATGCGCCGTCCGCCTTGCCCGCCGCCGCGATCCCCGTTCTGAGCGAACTGGACAGTGCTTCGCTTGCCAGCTCCACAACCTTGACCGCAGGTTCGCCCGGCCATTCCCCGACATCCAGTCCTGGCCGCACGACGACGATGACACGGTTCACGGGCGCCGAACGCGCGGCCCTGATTGCGTGGCGGACAAGCGGTTCCCCGCGAAACGGTGTGGAGAGCTTATCGCCGCCAAATCGCCGTGCAGAGCCTGCCGCCAGCACGATCGCAACGCGGTTCATGCCGCTGATTCGATCCGATTTTCGCTGGCCGGATTGAGCGCCTGCATCACTTCGCAAAGAATGCCCGTCGCCACTTGCCATGGCGCTTTGCCCAGACCGGCAATTCCGGGCGACAGATGCAGCCGTTCCAGTTCTGCTGCGGTCGCCCCGGCAGCGGCAAGCGCATCCAGCCTGCCCGGCGCGCGCGATCTGGCGCCGATCATGCCAACGTATCCCGCCCCGTTTTGCAGGGCATAAAGGCACCCGGCCAGATCGTGATGATCTTCATGCGTTGCGCCGATGTAAGCGGTCCAGCGATCGGGTTTCAGGTGCGCGAGCGCATCTGCCGGTTCCTCGCGCAGATAGTGTGAAACCGCGAAGGGTGGCGGCGTTTCCGGGCCTCCGGGGCGCACGAGAATCGTTTCAAACTGCGCGCTCGCCGCCAGTTTTGCCAGCGCCAGCGCGCCGGGATCGCCGCCTGAAACAATGATCCTGCGGGGCGGATCGAACCGACGCTCGATTCGTAACGGCGTTTCCCGATACCTCAGCAGCGGACCTTCGCCGCTTAGCTCGACAGTCGCGTCGGTGCCGTCGCTTGACCAGATACAGGCGTGCCGCGCGCGGGCATGGGCCAGCAGTTGTGCTGCCGCGTCGCTGTTTGCGGCTATGCGCTCAACCATGATGTACAGCGCGCCGCCGCAGCGCAGGCGGATATCAATCCACGGGCTGCCGGTGCCATAGTGCAGCATTCGCGGGTTTCCGTCGGCCAGCACTTGCGCGGCATGGCTGGCGACATCGCCTTCGATGCAATCGCCCGAGAAATACCCGCTTGCCGCGCCACCATCGAACAGCATCTGCGCGCCCGGCCCGCGAGGGGCGCTGCCTTCAACGCGAAACAGAGTGGCCAGCGCAACAGGCCGCCCGGCCTCAACCGCACTGGCGAGCGCGGGGCGAACATCGTCGGCCCAGCCGAAAACCGGCCAGTCCGCACCGTCAATCATTCCGTCTGAATTGTCCGACATCCCGCGTTTCGATCAGTTTGCGCTCAGGGTTGCGGCCCTAGGCGTCGCCGATCCGGTCCGCAAACAGCAGTCGCCCGCCCGAAAGGTGCCATAGCACATCATTGAAATCGACGTCGGAGAGCGCGAAACAGCCCTGACTGCGTCCGATCTTGCCCCATTTGCCGATCATGCCGGGATCGACATACCACGCCGGGTGCATAACGATGGCACGTTCCAACGCGGTGCGGTTTTCCTCATCCAGGCCAACGAGCCGCACCGAAGTGCCATATTTGCCCTTGTACCATTCGCACGTCAGATAGGCGCCGCGCGATGTTGCTTCCGATCCGGGAACGCTGGAAAACCTGTTCAGCCAGCCATCGTGTTCCGGGTCCGATCCCTTGCCGTGAGCGGTGAGGAATGACCGGACGGTGCCGTTTTCAAGATTGGCGAGATGAAGCCGGGGTTTCCACGAAGGCAGGCCGAAATCGGCAATGCCCACTGCATCGGTGCGCCAGAGGCTTGAAGCCACACGATCTTTCTGAACCGCAGCGACTTCCAGAACTTTGCGCTGATATGGCGAAAGTGCGCTTGCCTGTGCAGGCGTTGCCAAAGCGCGCGCCGGCAGCGCCATTGCCGCGCCGGTTGCCAGGCTGGCTGTGATTAGTTTGCGTCGGTTCATCGCGGTTGCCATGTCCGTGATATAGCGATTTTATGCGCCCTTCGCCACCGTGAATTGCTCTGGTGCGGCCGGGTTGACCGGAAAACCCGCTTAAATGGGATTCGCGTGGTGGCAGGCGATGGTGTTGTGCTTTCCCTTTGGCACGACACGTTGTAAGGGCGCGCGATGGACGCAACGACCGTTCCCGAAAACGATGACGAAACGCAGACCGCCGCGCCAAAGCGTCGCAGTCTTGGCCCCTTGCGCATGGTGTTCAAAGCCGTGTTGAACTATCCCGGGCGGATGGCGACGGCGGGTGTCGCGCTGGTTGTCACCGCGCTGGCGACGCTGGCGATTCCCGCCGGTTTCCGCCTGATTATCGACCGGGGATTCGCCGGTGGCGGCAATCCCGACGATATCGCGCGCTGGTTTCAGTATCTGCTGCTGATCGTGGGTGTGCTGGCGATCGGCACGGCAGTGCGGTTTTATGCGGTTTCCTGGTTGGGGGAGCGGGTCGTCGCCGATATCCGGCTGGGCGTTCACAATAATCTGATGCGCCAGTCTCCCAGTTTCTTTGAAGCGAACAGCCCCAAGGAAATTTCCTCGCGGATGACATCCGACACCGCGATCATCGAACAGGTCGTGGGGACTACTGTTTCGGTTGCCTTGCGCAACATGATCATGGGGGTTGGCGGGACGATATATCTGTTTGCGCTGGCACCGATGCTGACACTGGTGATGGTTCTGGCGATTCCGGTTGTCGTGTTGCCGCTGGTGCTGTTCGGGCGAAAATTGCGCGCGGTTTCGCGCACAAGCCAGGATCGCGTTGCCGATATCGGGGCGTTGACAGCAGAAGTTCTGGGCGCGCTGAAAGTGGTGCAGGCGTTCAATCAGGAAACGCGCGAAGCACAGCGGTTTTCGGAGGCTGTCGAAACCACCTTCACAACGGCCAAACGGCGCATATCCATCCGTTCGGTGATGACCGCCGTGATCATTGCGGTTATTTTCGGTTCGATCACGCTCTTGATGTGGCGCGGCGCGGTGGGCGTTGCCGAGGGCACGATAACGGGCGGCACGATTGCCGCCTTCGTGATTACCGGCGGCCTGATCGCAGGTGCGTTCGGCTCTCTGACAGAGGTTTATGGCGATCTTGTGCGCGGCGCCGGGGCGGCCAGCCGGTTGAGCGAATTGCTCAACGAAGAGCCGGTGATTGCACCGCCCGCGCGCCCGGTTTCACTGCCAGAGCCGCCGCGCGGCCAGCTATCGTTTGAAAACGTGACGTTCCGCTATCCGTCCCGGCCCGAAGTCGCGGCACTTTCAGGTTTCACGCTCAAGGTTGAGCCGGGCGAAACCGTTGCCATCGTTGGGCCTTCGGGCGCGGGTAAATCGACTCTGTTTCAACTGGCGGAACGCTTCTTCGACCCGCAAGTGGGCGCGATCAAGCTGGATGGCGTGCCGTTGATCTCCGCCGATCCCGCGGAGATTCGCCGCCGCATTGCGTTTGTCCCGCAAGAAGGCGTGCTGTTCGCCGCCGATGCGCGCGATAATCTGCGCTATGGCAACTGGGCCGCGACCGACGAACAGATATGGGAAGCGGCGCAGGCGGCCAATGCGGCGGAATTCCTGCGCGATCTGCCCCAGGGTCTCGATACGTTTCTGGGAGAGGATGGCGCCCGCCTTTCGGGCGGTCAGCGCCAGCGTATTGCCATTGCCCGCGCTTTGCTGCGCGATGCGCCGGTCCTTCTGCTCGATGAGGCGACCAGCGCGCTCGATGCGGAAAGCGAGCGGCTGGTGCAGGATGCTTTGGACCGGCTGATGGAAAGCCGCACAACGCTGGTTATCGCCCATCGCCTGGCGACGGTGCGCAATGCCGATCGCATCATCGTTATGGAAGGGGGGCTGATTGTTGAGGAAGGCACGCATGAGTCGCTCAGCAAATCGAGCGGCCTTTATGCACATCTGGCGTCGTTGCAATTCGATACGCCGCCGCCTTCCGCGCGAGTTGGATGACGACGCGCATTGTCGGCAAGGTATCGGGGACTATGTTGATGACAGACGCGGATTTAACCGGGGAACTTCGATGACACGGATGGGTTTGAGAACGCTTGCCAGATGTGCGGTCTTGTCTGCCGCAATGATCGCATCGGCGCCGGCTTTGGCCGAAGAAGCCGGCGATTGGGGTGGGTTTGGCATCCAGACACAGTGGATCGACGATCAGGCCAATCCCGGCGATGATTTCGATCGCTATGTCAATGGCGTTTGGAACGATACGGTTGAGATGCCGGCCGACAAGACGCGCATCGGTGCGTTCATTTCCCTGCGCGATTTGTCGCAGGATCGCCTGAAAGCGATTCTCGATGAATTGCTGGTGTCCGAACTTGTGCCGGGGTCTGATGAAGCGCGCGTGGCCGATGCCTATCGTGCGTTCATGGACACGCAAACGATCGAGGAAAAAGGCCTTGCCGCGGCGCGTCCTTATCTTGACCGGATCTTTGCGGCGCGTTCACCCGAAGATCTGGCACGGCTTTTTGCGTCTCCCGGTTTCGCCTCGCCGGTCGATCTGTGGGTCGATGCCGATGAGAAGCAAAGCGATCGTTATGCGCTGTCGATGGGGCAGGGCGGGCTGGGCTTGCCAGACCGCGACTACTACCTCGTCAACACCGAGAAAAACCGCGAAATTCGCGCAAGTTATATCGCATTGCTGACAGCGCTGCTGGGCCATGCCGGGTATGAAGACCCGGCGGCGGCGGCAAAGGCGGTCTATTCGCTTGAGCACCGCATGGCGCAGGAAATGTGGAATCGCGCTGCCCGTCGCAATCGCGATCTGACATACAACAAGCTGACGGTTTCCGAGGCTGAGCCGCTTGCGCCGCAAGCGGTTTTGCGCGCGATGATGGATACGGCTGGCGTGGGCCAGGCAGATGCGATCATCGTTGGCCAGATGCCGCCCACCGATGAGGAACTGGCCACCGCCGGGATAGACGCCGCGCAGGCAGGCGCGCTGTTTGGCGGCGGGGTGCCTGCGACGTTGAAACTGATCGGCGATGTGCCGGTGGCAACATGGCAGGCCTATCTGGCTGCGCATTTCCTCAGCGATCATGCCGCATATCTGCCTGCCGCGATCGATGAAGCGAATTTTGCGTTCTACGGCACGGTTCTGGGCGGTCAGCCCGAACAGCGCCCTCGCTGGAAGCGTGGCATCAGCGCCGTGGAAAATCAGGTCGGGGAACTGCTTGGCAAGATTTATGCCGAGCGGTTCTACCCGCAGGAACGCAAGACGGCGATGGAGGAACTGGTTGCCAATTTGCGCACCGCGATGGCGGCAAACCTGAAAGACCTTTCATGGATGGGGCCGCAAACCCGGCTTGAGGCACAGGCCAAACTGGACGCCTTCACGCCCAAGATCGGCGCGCCTGACACATACAAGGCCTATGAAGGGCTGACGCTTGCGCCAGACGATGCGCTGGGCAACCAGATTGCCGCGCAAGGGTGGAGCCTTGATTTCATGATGGGCAGGCTTGGCAAGGCGGTTGACCGGTCTGAATGGTTCATGTTCCCGCACACGGTGAACGCCTACTACTATCCCACCTATAATGAAGTGGTGTTCCCTGCCGCGATCCTGCAACCTCCGTTTTTCAACCTGACTGCCGATCCGGCGGTGAACTATGGCGCGATCGGCGCGGTGATCGGGCATGAACTGGGCCACGGGTTTGACGATCAGGGCGCGAAATCGGATGGCGAAGGCAATCTGCGCAACTGGTGGAGCGCAAAGGACAAGGCCAATTTCCAGGCGCTTCAGAAAAAGCTTGTCGCGCAATACAACGCGTTCTGTCCGTTCGATGACGGCACAACCTGCATCAACGGCGAACTGACTCTGGGTGAGAATATCGGCGATCTGGGCGGCCTTAGCCTTGCCTATCGCGCCTATCGCCTGTCTCTGGGGGGCGAGGACGCGCCGGTGATTGACGGGGTGACAGGGGATCAGCGGTTTTTCATGTCATGGGCGCAGGTCTGGCGGGCAAAAGCGCGCGAGGAACTGGCGCGCCAGCACCTTGTCACCGATCCGCATTCGCCGCCCAAATACCGGGTGAACGGCATCGTGCGCAATTTCGATGAATGGTATCGCGCGTTCGATGTGTCGCCCGATGACGATCTGTATCTTCCACCTGACGAGCGTGTGCGCATCTGGTAATCATTGTGCATTGCAGCGCGCCAGTGCTTGACTTGTTATCGGCGCGAGTCGAGGTCATGCGCAGCGGGCGGGAAAATTCCTGTCCAACAATCGATAGTGCCGGAGCAACCCGACGCCCATGACATTCCTGCAACAGCTTATCATCGCAATCGTTCAGGGCATTTCGGAATTCCTGCCGATCTCGTCGTCAGGCCATCTGATTCTCATCCCGTATATTACCAATCTGCCCGATCAGGGGCCGCTGATTGATGTCGCGGTTCACGTCGGTTCGCTGTTGGCGATCATCATCTATTTCTTCCGCGATGCGATAGGCCTGGCGCGCGGCGGCTTCGCGACGGTTGGCATCGGCAATGCGCCCGATCAGAAGCGGCTGTTCTTGTGGGTGGCGATCGGCACGATTCCGGCCGTGGTGGCGGGCCTGTTCCTGAAGACGAATGGCTATCTGGAAAGTTTTCGCGTCACCGATCTCGTGGCGGCAAACCTGATCGGTTATGGCATCCTGCTGGGCGTGGCCGACAAGGTGGGCAAGCAGGAAAAGAACTACGAAGACATGACCATGCGCGATGCGATCATTGTTGGCATTGCGCAGGCGCTGGCGCTGATCCCCGGCACCAGCCGATCGGGCGTGACGATGACGGCGGCGAGGTTTCTGGGCTACAAACGGGTTGAAGCGGCGCGGTTCTCGTTTCTGCTGGCGATCCCGGCGGTGGCCGGGGCCGGGCTGCTGGCCGCGCTCGATCTGGCAGAGGCGACCGCGCAGATGCAGTGGGATGCAATTGTCGCGGGCGCGCTGACATTCGTTTCCGCGTTTGTGACGATGGCGTTCCTGATGAATTTTCTCAAGAAAGCCTCGATGCTGGTGTTCGTGATCTATCGCGTTGCGCTGGGTTGCGCGCTTCTGGTGTTTTTCTAAGGTCTGCCCATCATCGCGCCGCAAAGGGACTGTTTCGAATGGGCAAGCTGAAAGGCAAGCAATACCGCGAACTGCTGGAGCCGCTGGAAGTGGAACTGGTGGTGATGGCGCGCTGGGCCGCCGCTACGGGCGCGCGTATTCTGGTGCTGTTCGAAGGGCGCGACACCGCGGGCAAGGGCGGGGCGATCAAAGCGGTCGCCAGCCGGATAAACCCGCGCCAGTGTCGCACCGTCGCGCTGACCAAGCCCGATACGCACGAAGCGGGGCAGTGGTATTTTCAGCGCTATGTTCCGCACTTGCCCGGCAAAGGCGAAATCGTGCTGTTCGATCGCAGCTGGTATAACCGCGCCGGGGTTGAGAAGGTGATGGGTTTTGCCAGCGATGCAGAGGTTGAGAAGTTTCTTGCCGAAACGCCGGCGTTTGAAAAGTTGCTGGTCGATGATGGCATCCTGCTGTTCAAATACTGGCTGACCTGCGATCAGGAAAAGCAGGAAGAGCGCCTTGCGGAGCGGCTGGACGATCCGCTCAAGCGCTGGAAACTGTCTCCCATCGATCTTGTCGCGCGCACGCAGTACGATGCCTATACGAAGGCGCGTGAGGCTATGCTGGAGGCCACGCATACCGAGCATGCGCCCTGGACGCTGGTGGATTTCGACGATCAGAAACGCGGACGGCTTACCCTGATTCGCGATCTGCTCGATCGCTTGCCCGATACGCATGTTGATCCCGCCGAAGTGGCGTTCGAACCGCTGGGTCATGCGCCGCTGAAGGAAGAGTTTGGCGTTATTCGCCCGATTGAGCCGTTTCCCGTGTGATCGCATTTCGCGCGCGAGAGCATGCGGCGCTGGCCCGATCACCCCGCCCAGCCACAACTCTGCTTGACTTTGGGCAGGTCTTGCCCCAATGGCCGCAACCCTGAACGAGCGGCGGGTTTTCGCCGCTCTGCTTGTTTTTGGAAGTGATGTGCAGGCTTAACCTTTCGGCCTGCCGCCTGAAATTTGGGAATACGCCATGGCGAAGTCTGCAACCGTTAAAGTAAAGCTGCTTTCCACCGCGGACACCGGCTTTTTCTACGTTACGAAGAAGAACCCGCGGAACCTGACCGAGAAGATGAGCTTCCGTAAATACGATCCCGTCGTGCGCAAGCATGTGGAGTTCAAGGAAGCCAAGATCAAGTAAGCATCGCTCCCGCGTGCGGGAATGTTTGCGATTTGCCGTTTCTGTCGGTTTCCGATCCCGTCAATTAATTGCCGGTTCAAGCCGTTTGTCCTAGGGGCAGGCATATGATCCGTGTCCCGTCCCTTGTTCGCAAGTTTGCAGCCCTGTTTCTCGTGTCCGCGCTTGCGGTTCCGGCCAGCCTGACGGCACCAGCCGTACCGGCGCTGGCGCAGAGTGACAGCGCGAAAGTTAATCGTGTCGTTTCCGCATTGCGCGGAATTTCGACCTTGCAGGCCGATTTTACCCAGACAGACCGCAACGGGCAGCGGGTGAACGGCAAGCTGACGCTGAAACGTCCAGGCCGGATTCGTTTCCAGTATGACGAAGGCGTCAACATGCTGATTGTCGGCGATGGCAAATCGCTTACGCTGGTCGATTATGATGTCCGTCAGGTGCAGCGCTGGCCGATCAGGAACAGCCCGCTTGGCGCGCTTCTTGATCCTTCACGAGACGTCAAGCGGTTTGGCAGGCTCAAGCCAACTCGCGATCCCAGCGTAACCAGTATCGAAGTGCGTGATCGCGAGCATCCCGAATACGGAATCATCACGCTGATCTTTGTTGAAAACGCACGTGCCCCCGGCGGACTCGAGCTGGTCAGCTGGGTTGCGCTCGATTCGCAGAACAAGCGGACGACGATTCGCCTCTCGAATCACCGCTATGGCCTTGCCGTTTCCAACAACACATTCAGGTGGCGCGATCCGCGCCCGAAGGTTCGTCGATAGCACGCAACAGACTGGCGCAACGCGTGTGCTTATTGCGACAAACTGCG
This sequence comes from uncultured Sphingomonadaceae bacterium, assembly GCA_947258815.1. Classification (GTDB taxonomy): domain Bacteria; phylum Pseudomonadota; class Alphaproteobacteria; order Sphingomonadales; family Sphingomonadaceae; genus Novosphingobium. Next base: position 121,853 of record CAMYJW010000010.1, on the reverse strand, counting down.
ACACTTTCGGGCATCGCGTTCACTTGGCAGAAAGCACATAACCCCTACATTGGACCCATCGAAATTGCCTGAGGCGGGTTTCCCCCCTGTTACCCTCACCTCCTGGTAGGCATCTTCGACCCAAGCGTGACGAACGCTGAAAAGAACCCTCGTTCCACTTGCCCCCGGAACGAGGGTTTTTTTGTGTTTTGGGGAGGCTGGAAAAGACTCTCCAACGCTCCTAAACGCCTGTGCATGATTACGATTGCAACCTGGAACATCAATTCCGTGCGTCTGCGCATGGATCAGGTCGGACGCTTTTTGCAGGAACAGGCGCCTGACGTGCTGTGTTTGCAGGAAATCAAGACAATCGAGCAGTCTTTCCCCCATGCCGCGTTTGAAGAGCTGGGCTATACCTGCCGCGCGGTGCACGGCCAGAAGGGGTATCACGGTGTTGCCACCGTCAGCCGTATTCCAATGCGCGAATTCAGCCGGCATGACTGGCAGGACAATGGCGAGGCGCGCCATGTCGGGGTGGAACTGGATGGTCCGGGGCAGGGCATGATTCTGGAGAATGTCTATATCCCGGCGGGCGGCGATGTCGCGGACCGCGAGGTGAATCCCAAATTCGGCCAGAAGCTTGATTTTCTGGAACGGATGACGCGCTGGTCGGAAAAGATCGATCGGCCCACGCTGCTGGTCGGCGATTTCAACATCGCTCCGCTGGAATGCGATGTTTATGATCACAAGGCGCTGTTGCGCACGGTCAGCCACACGCCGGTGGAAGTGGAAACGCTGGGGCGGCTTGCCGATGCGCATGGCTGGGTCGATCTGGGCCGCACGTTCATCCCCCCGCCGGAACGCAATTACAGCTGGTGGTCATACCGCGCTTATTGGCGGCAGAAGGATCATGGCCGCAGGCTCGATCACATGTGGGCATCGCCGGATCTTGCCAAACAAGCCACGGCGCACCGCTTTGTCGAAGAAACGCGGCGGTGGGAGAAGCCTTCCGATCATATCCCGCTGATCACGGAGTTTGCGCTCTGAGCGATCTGTTGCCTTCGTCCTCTCCATCGCCCTCGCCCTCGCGCCGGGTTGCGCTGGCAATCGATGCGTTGCGCCATGGCTGGCCGATCGCGATCGACGGCGCATTCACGCTGTTTCCGGCGGAAACGGGCTTCGGGCCGGATGTAACCGCGCGGCGCATGCTGATTTCCTCTGCCAGAGCGGCCACGCTCAAGCTGGCCAACCAGCGCGAAGCGGCAGTTCCCGAAGCGCCGGTGCTGATCCGGGCAGCCGAACCCTTCGATCCGGACCTGGCGCGGGCGGTTGCCGATCCGGCGCTTGATCTGAACTTTCCGATGAAAGGCCCGTTTGCGGCAGAGCCACTGGCGGACGAGAACGCGGCCGGTGCAGCAATTGCGGCAATGGAGCTGGCAAGGCTGGCGGGGATACTGCCGGCCTTTCTCGTCGATCCCGAGCCTGCTGGAGAGGTGCAGAGCGTTTCAGCGGCTGATCTTGCCGAATGGCAGGATCCCGCGCGGCTGAACATTGCCTCTCGTGCCCGTTTGCCGGTTTCCGCCAGCGAGAATGCCGAGATTATCGCGTTTCGGTCTGCCGATGATATGCGCGAGCATGTTGCGCTGGTGATCGGCACGCAGGATGGTGCGCGCGCGCCTCTGGTGCGGCTCCATTCCGAATGTCTTACCGGCGATATCCTTGGCAGCCTCAAATGCGATTGCGGGCCGCAGCTTGATGCCGCGCTGGCGGCGATGGCCGATGAGGCGCAGGCAGGCGGCTGGGGCGTTCTGCTCTATATGCGACAGGAAGGGCGCGGGATCGGCCTGATCAATAAGCTGCGCGCCTATCAGTTGCAGGATCAGGGTTTTGATACCGTCGATGCGAACAACCGGCTGGGCCTGCCCAACGAAGCGCGCGATTTTCCGGTTGCGGCGCGGATGCTGGAATTGCTGGGCGTTTCTTCCATCCGCCTGCTGACCAACAACCCGGCCAAAGTTTCAGCGCTTGAGGCGGCGGGTGTTGTTATCGCAAAGCGGGTGCCGCACCAGCTTCCCGCCAACCCGCACAACGCGCGCTATCTCGATACCAAGCGCGACCGTTCGGGGCATTTGCTTTAGGCGGCGTGCCCTTGTCATTCGTCGAATGGCGGAAATTCAGCGCCGGTCGGTGCGCTTGAGGCCGTTCCCAAGCGTGTTGTTTGCGATACGCAGTTGTTCGCCCGACCAGTTGGCGACGAAAGTGCTGTTGCGCGACAGGCCCGGCGCAAACCGCGCGTTGTTGTTCTCAACCGCAAGGCCGGTGGATGTGTGCCACTTGTCTTCCGCGGCAACGGCGATGAACGCGGAATAGTTTTCCTTGTTGCGCCCCTGCACGAACCAGTTATCCGCGATCCGGCCAACCGCGCCGGCGGGCAGATCGATCATATAGTTCGTCGCACGCCCGCCGGTATCGTCGAAACTGGAATTGAGCACTGATATGCGCGCGCTGCGGCTTTTGACATAGTGCCCGCCACGCCCCGCTTCGAACCGGCTTCGGGTGACGGTGAGCGCGCCATAATCGCCGACATAGATCGAATGCGCGCAATCGGCGGCGCACAGACCCAGCCGGGTGAAAGTCGATTTATCAATCGCAATGCTCGCTTCCGGGTCATTGCCCGTCAGGATGCCTTGTTCGCTATCGCGAAACCAGCTTTGCGAAACCGTGAGATCGCCTTTTTCAAGCCGGATGCCCGCGCCGTTCTGGTCGGGCACTCTGATATTGGCGAAGACCAGCCCTTCGATCCGTGCGGCCTTACCGCGCAGCACCAGCGCCGCCTTGCCCTCGCACGCAACACCGTCAAGCACGGCCTGTCCCGGCACGGCGGCGACATAAGTGATGCTGCCCGCATTCTGCACCGCGCAATCGGCAAAACGCATCGCAGCAAAGCGGATCGTGCCGGTGCCCGAACCGATGGCGTTGATCGCGTCTTGCAGACGGGTAAAGCCCTGTCCGCTTTCGGCGACAGTGTAGGGCGCCGTCTGCCGCGCATCGGCGGCAGTGGCTAGAAGGGCAATCGTCATGGCGACAAGCGGGATGCGAAGTTTCGAGATCATGCGCCCCGCCTTAGCCCGGCTGGCCTTCGCGCGCATGTGCATTCGCGCGCGCGTCCACAACGGGGACAACCCGAGGGCCAATCGTTAACCGGTGAACGCGTCGCGCAGCCTATCGCGCGCCCAGATCGCCCATGCCAACGGTTCCGCTGGCCATGTCCAGCATCTTGTCGAGGCTTTTCTTGGCGGCGAGGCGCAGATTTTCCTCGATCTCGATGCGCGGTTCCAGGTCGCGCAGGCAGATGTAGAGTTTTTCCAGCGTGTTGAGCGCCATATAGGGGCAGATGTTGCAGGCGCAGTTGCCGTCTGCACCGGGCGCGCCGATGAAGGTTTTGCCGGGCAGCGCCTTTTCCATCTGGTGGATGATGTGCGGTTCTGTCGCGACGATCAGCGTATCGCCTTCAAATGTCTTGGCAAAGTTCAGGATCGAACTGGTGGAGCCGATATGATCGGCATGATCGAGGATCGTTGGCGGGCATTCCGGGTGCGCGGCGATCGGCGCGCCGGGGTGCTGCGCTTTCAGCTTGAGCAGTTCTGTTTCGCTGAACGCTTCGTGCACGATGCACACGCCCGGCCACAGCAGCATTTCACGATCGAACTTGCGCGAAAGGTATCCGCCCAGATGCCTGTCCGGCCCGAAGATGATTTTCTGATCCTTGGGGATTTGTTGCAGGATCGTTTCGGCGCTGGAAGACGTGACGATTACGTCTGACAGCGCTTTCACTTCTGTGGAGCAGTTGATGTAGGTCAGCGCGATATGATCGGGGTGGGCTTCGCGAAACGCCTTGAACTTTTCGGGCGGGCAGGAATCTTCAAGGCTGCACCCCGCTTCCAGATCGGGCAGCACCACGATCTTTTCAGGGCTGAGGATCTTGGCGGTATCGGCCATGAACTTGACGCCGCAAAACGCGATCACGTCGGCATCGGTTTCGGCAGCCTGTTGCGAGAGTTGCAGACTGTCACCCACGAAATCGGCCAAATCCTGAATCTCCGGCTTCTGATAATAGTGCGCCAGGATAACGGCATTGCGCTCTTTGCGCAGCCGTTCGATCTCGGCAAGCACATCGACGCCTGAAAGATCGGTGGACTGGATGTTCATCGGATTACCTCTTTTGCGATTGTGTGCCTTGCGATTGCGCGTGCGGACAGCATCCGCAATGCCTATGCCGCATGGCGCGGCACGGTCAAGCCAGAGCCCAGACGTCCTGCGATTGCACCACGCGACCCTTGCGTTCCATATCTATCAGGTGAGCCAGAACCGATCGTCCCGCCGCGCCCCACAGCTGTTCGTCCACGCCCTTGTACATCTTGGGGACCATGTCGACGATCTGCGCGCTTTCCTCTTCCAGCAGGCGGATAATCTGGTTTTCGCGCTGGCGGCGATGGCCGATCATGCCGCGCACAAGCTGGCGCGGTTTTTCAACTGCGGGGCCGTGCGCGGGGAAATAAATCTTGTCTTCCCGGTCATAGAGCTTGCCGAGGCTGTCCATATAGTCCGACATGTCGCCGTCGGGCGGTGAAACAACAGTGGTGGACCAGCCCATCACATGATCGCCGGAAAACAGCGCTTCGCCATTGTTGAGCGCGATGCACAAGTGGTTCGATGTGTGGCCCGGCGTGGCAACGGCGGTGAGTGTCCAGCCATCTGCGCCAATCGTATCGCCATCTTCCATCACCGTATCGGGCGCGTAGGTGCTGTCAAAAGCATCGTCCATGCGCGGGCCATCGTCGGCAATCGCCAGCGGTGCGCAACCGATGATCTTCGCGCCGGTGCGCGCGGCCAGCGGGGCGGCGGCGGGCGAATGATCGCGGTGGGTGTGGGTGCAGCAGATCGCGGTTACGCGCGCATCGCCAATGGCGGCGAACAGCGCATCAAGATGTTCGGCATCGGCCGGGCCGGGATCGATCACCGCAACTTCGCGGTTCGTGCCGACAAGATAGCTTTGGGTTCCGGTGAACGTGAAGGCAGAGGGATTGCGCGCAAGCACACGGCGCACATGCGGAGCCACTTGCTCCGTGGTTGCATAAGGGCGATGGTCTGCAGGATCGGTCATGCATTCGATATGGCGACGAACCCGCGCAATGTCGAGCATCGGCCTGAACGCGCACGAGAGGAGCAAAATGGCGGGCGATCTGATTCTGGTCCTTGATGAAGGCACAACATCGACCAGAGCGATGGTGTTTGCGCCCGATGGCGCGGTGATGGGGCTTGCCCAGCGCGATCTGGAACAGTTCTATCCGCAACCCGGATGGGTCGAACATGATGCCGTGCATATCTGGGAGGCAACGCTGGCCTGCGCGCGCGAGGCGATCGATCAGGCTGGCGGGGTGGAGCGGATTGCCTGCATCGGCATCACCAACCAGCGCGAAACGGTTGTCGCGTGGGACCGGCAGACGGGCGAACCGCTGGCCCGTGCGATCGTGTGGCAGGATCGCCGGACTGCGTCGCAGTGCGATGCGTTGCGCCACGAAGGCCACGAAGCGCTGGTGCATGCGCGCACCGGATTGCTGCTTGATCCCTATTTCTCAGCAACCAAGATGCGCTGGCTGCTCGATAACGAGGAGCAGGTGCGGGCGGCGTCGCAGGCGGGGCGTCTGGCGCTGGGCACGGTCGAAAGCTGGCTGATATTCAAGCTGACGGGCGGCGCGCATGTCAGCGATGCCAGCAACGCAAGCCGCACCTGCCTGCTGCCGCTGGACAGTTCGGGCTGGGATGCGGGGTTGTGCGAGCTGTTCGGTGTTCCCCAGGATGCGCTGCCTGCGGTGATCGACAATGCGGGAGAACTTGGCCTGACCAGCGCTGAGTTGTTTGGCGCGGCGTTGCCGATCACCGGGATCGCCGGAGATCAGCAGGCAGCAACGATCGGGCAGGGGTGCCTTGCTCCGGGCGATACCAAGGCGACATACGGCACCGGCGCGTTCGTGCTGACCAATATGGGCGATAGCATGCCGCGCTCTGATAATCGTCTGCTTGGCACGGTGCTCTATCAGCAGTCCGGCGCGCGGACATATGCGCTGGAAGGCTCGGTATTTGTGGCGGGCAGTCTGGTGCAATGGTTGCGCGATAGTCTGGGTGTGATCGGCGATGCGGGCGAAACGGAAGCTCTGGCACGGTCTGTGCCGGATAATGGCGGCGTGGTGATCGTGCCCGCGCTTTCCGGGCTTGGTGCGCCGCACTGGCGGCCCGAAGCGCGCGGCATGATATCGGGCCTCAGCTTTGCTGCAGGGCGCGCCCACATCGCGCGCGCGGCGCTGGAAGCGATGGCCTTGCAGACGCACGATCTGGCCACGGCATTTGCCGCCGATGGCGCAAACTGGACTTCGCTTAAAATTGATGGCGGGATGAGCGCCAATGACTGGATGGCGCAGGACATGGCGGATATTCTGGCACTGTCGGTTGAGCGTCCCGATTTTGTCGAAACAACCGCGCTGGGCGCAGCAATGCTGGCAGGGGTGGGGTGCGGAATGTTTGCCGATCTGGATATGGCTGCACGATCAATGCGCGGCAATATCAGGGTGTTTCGTTCGCAAATGGATACCCATCAGCGCAGCGCGCGGCTGGCGTTATGGCATCGCGCAATCGGAAGTTTTCAGCCGCGGGCCTGATTTGCCAAGCGTTCGCGCAGGCGTGCAATCGCGTTTGGCGAATTGAGATGCGTGCGCCGCCATTCGCGATCAAGCCGCAGCAACCGGGCGTAAAACCGCTCGGTCTCCGCCGCCAGTCGACGCAATTGATCGGGCAGCAAGTCCACATTCGCGCGATCGCTGCCTTGAAGGTCTGGCGAAAGCCTGCCGTGGCGGCGCAGCTGAAACTCCGAGAGTTCGCCCAGGAAAAAGGCGCGATGATTGAGCAGCCATGCGATGGCGTGCATCATCCGGGTCGTCGTGCGCAGCCCTTCGCAAGACAGCGCGACGCGCGCGAGGTCTTCTGCCTGTCCGATCTCGTCGATCCGGCCGTTGAGGGCAAACGAATCGCGCACTTCGTCAGACAGAACAAGCGCCTCGCAATAGAGCCCCTCGATTATCCGGGCATTTATACTCGCCGGTTCAGACATGACCGATGGCTATTTCGTATACGCGCGTTTGTCGCAACCGCCCGAACCGCCGTCCGCGCCGGTAATTTTCACCTGTCCGAAAGCGGCACGGTTGAAAACATCGGCGGTGCGTGAATGCAGAGCCCGGAAAACCGGCATTGCTCAGGCGATGATATCCGGGATCAGCGAATCCTCGATCAGTGAGATCTGGTCTTTCAGTTTCAGCTTGCGCTTTTTCAGACGGGCAATCTGAAGCTGGTCCTGAGATCCGGCGGCGTTGAGCGCGTCGATGGCCGCGTCAAGATCGCGATGCTCGATCCTGAGCGCTTCAAGGCGCTTGCGCATTTCGTCTTCGGTCAAGCCGGGTTTCCCTGCTGCAAAGTATGGATCGTGCCTCTCCAGCGGTTTGGCGCAGGCAGATTTCGGTCTGTGGATATGAAGCCCATTTTCCCCTTCGCAAGATAGGGCGATTGTGGTTTCATAGCAATCGTGCCGGACCAGAATGATTGCCGAGTCGGCAGCCATTGGTCGGCCCGCAACATGGAGGACTTTAATGGACACTTCGCATGTCAGCGCACTCGAACTCAAGCACGCCGGAATTGAACGCAAGCTGCTGGAAGAAATGCGACGACCTATGCCTGATGATGCGGTGATCCAGGATCTCAAGAAACGAAAGTTGCGCATCAAGGAAGAAATTTCACGGCATTAATTTGCTTGGCCTCAGGCGCCGGCGGGGCCTTACGGCCCCTTAGGCTTTCGCGCTAAGGCGCGGCGCGCGCTCGCGCTTGCGAGTTTGCTGGTCGCAGCTCGATTCATTCCAAGCCATGTTATTGGCGCCAGCCCGGTCCGCAATCGGCGGACCGCAAGGCCGACTGGCCGCCCACAGCGCCGAAGGCGCGAGGATAAGCGAGGGGCGGATGCCCGTCGCGCACCAGACAAAAAACCCGCCGGCGTCTGAGGCCAGACAAAAAATTACGCCAGAGGCCAGACAAAACCCGTTCAGACATGAAAACCTGTCCAGTCTTGCCTCTCACCACTCAGGTCACACCGCGCGTTCCCAAAGCTGTGTGTTTGGGCTAGAAACACCTGATGAACAGCACCGCCGTCGAAGCGTCCCGTAATATTCTGACTCGCCTGCACGATGTGATGGCGTCGCGCAGCAATGCGCAGGCGAAGCTTAACAACGTTGTCAATGCGATCGGCGAAAGCCTTAACAGCGAAGTCTGTTCGATTTACCTGCTGCGTGAAGGCATGCTGGAACTTTTCGCCACGCGCGGCTTGAAACAGGAAGCTGTCCACGTCACCCGTCTGGCCATCGGCGAGGGTCTTGTCGGCGTCATTGCCGATCAGACGGAAATGTTGAACCTTGCAGAGGCTGCGGCGCATCCTGACTTTTCCTATCGCCCGGAAACGGGAGAGGAAAAGTTTCACTCATTCGCGGGCGTGCCCATCGTGCGGCGTGAACGCGCGGTCGGCGTTGTCAGCGTTCAGCATGCCGATCCCCGGCGCTACGAGGATGTGGAGATCGAAGCGCTGCAGACGGTGGCGATGGTGCTGTCCGAAGTGATCACCAATGCCGAACTGGTGGACGAAGAGGAAGCGCGCTCCTTGCGTGAAGAACAGACCGGGCCGGAACAACTGCGCGGGCTGACTCTGGTGAAAGGACTGGCCAGCGGCGTGGCGGTGTTCCATCAGCCGCGTATCACCATCGAACATGTCGTTGCCGAAGATACGGAAGCCGAACGCCAGCGCGTCTACATGGCGTTCGACAAGATGCGTGAACAGATTGACCACATATCCAGTCAGGCCGAATTTGGCGTTGGCGGTGAACATGAGGAAGTGCTCACCACCTACAAGATGTTCGCGTATGATGAAGGCTGGACACGGCGCATCAACGAAGCGATCGATTCCGGCCTTACGGCGGAAGCGGCAATTGAGCGGGTCCAGCAGCGCACACGCATGCGCATGCGCCAGATTGACGATCCGCTGCTGGCCGATCGGATGCACGATCTTGAGGATCTGGCAAACCGGTTGCTGCGGATTGTTTCGGGCCAGATCGGCACGGCTGCCAAGATGGGGCTGCGCAGCGATGCGATACTGATCGCGCGCAACCTTGGTCCTGCGGAACTGCTCGAATATGATCGGCGGCGTCTCAAGGGTGTGATCCTGGAAGAAGGCTCGCTCACGTCGCATGTCGTGATTGTCGCTCGGGCGATGGGTATCCCCGTTCTGGGCCGGGTCCGGAGCCTGCGCACCGTTGTGCGCGAGGGGGATGCGCTGTTGCTCGATTCCGATCAGGCAACGGCGACGGTGCGGGCATCGCCTGCAATGATCGAGGCGTTCGAAGCGCGGTTTGCCAAGAACAAGGAACGCCAGGCCGCCTATGCCAAGATGCGCGATGTTGAGCCTGTCAGCATGGACGGACAGCGCATCTCGCTGATGATAAACGCCGGCTTGCGCGATGATATGGCCAACCTCAGCCTGACGGGCGCGGACGGGATCGGCCTGTTCCGAACTGAGTTCCAGTTTCTCGTTTCCGCAACCCTGCCATCGCGCGAACGCCAGACGCGGCTGTATCGTGAAGTGCTCGATGCTGCGGGAAGCCGTCCGGTCAAGTTTCGCACGGTCGATATTGGTGGCGACAAGACGTTGCCATATCTGCGGCACGACGACGACGGTATGGTTGAGGAAAACCCGGCGATGGGCTGGCGCGCCTTGCGGCTGGCGCTTGAGCGCGAAGGCCTGCTCAAGGTTCAGGCGCGCGCCTTGCTCGAAGCGGCGGCGGGACGGGAACTGAACGTCATGTTCCCGCTGATCAGCGAACCGTGGGAATTCGATGCGGCAAAAGATGTGTTCGACACACAGCTTGCGTTTCTCAAAAAGCGCAAAAAGGCGATGCCGGAAGCCATTCGCTATGGCGTAATGCTTGAAGTGCCTTCGCTGGCGGAACAGCTGGATATCATCGCGCCGAAAATTTCTTTCCTTTCGATCGGCACCAACGATCTGACGCAGTTTCTGTTTGCCGCGGATCGCTCAAATCCGAAGCTGGCGGAACGCTATGACTGGCTCAGCCCCTCTATTCTGCGCTTCCTCAAGCGCGTGGTCGATACCGTTTCGCCATACGATGTGGACGTTGCCGTGTGTGGTGAAATGGGCGGTCGGCGGCTGGAAGCGCTGGCGTTGCTGGGGCTGGGGATCAAGCGCCTTTCGATCACGCCCGCGGCAGTCGGGCGGATCAAGGAAATGGTGACCAGAACAAATGTTGCGGAAATAGAGGCCGTGGTATCGGGCTGGCTTGCCAATCCGCCCGCGGACTTGCGATCTGTTATGGCGGACTGGGCCCGCGAGAGGAATATCATCAGCGATTGAAGCGGTTTCGCCATGCCTGGCGGCATGGCAGTTTCGCGATCTGGCGGTTCCTGGGTGCGGTCAGCCGCAGTTCATTATGCAAAATGTAATTGTATCATTGACTTTGATCGGCTGGACGCGTTGGGATGCCGCTGGCGCAACACTCCATTTCGGGTTGGGAGCGGGATGGCTCAGGAAGAATTTCAGGAAAACGAACTTCCGCTCGAAACCGTGGGCAGGCGGCTTAACCGTGTGCGCGTTGCTGCGGGGTTAAGCCTTGATGATGTCTCGGCGCGTACCAAGATTGCTACGCGGCATCTGACTGCGATTGAGGAAGACCGATTCTCCGATCTTGCGGGCCGGACTTATGCGGTTGGTTTTGCCCGCACTTTTGCGCGGTCAGTCGGGCTGGACGATGCCGATATTGCCGAATCCGTGCGCCAGCAACTTGCCGGCGAGGAAGAAGAGCTTTGGCCCGGCATCCAGTCCGAAACGTTCGAACCGGGTGATCCCGCAAGGGTGCCGCCCGCCCGGCTGGCCTGGTTTGGGGTGTTGGGCGCACTGGTGGTTTTGGCCGCGCTTTATCTTGTCTGGAAAACGTTCCTTTCGCCCGCTGGCGCGCTGCCCGATCTGATCAGCGAAGAACAGGTGGAGCCGGTTGCGGCGGTTGAAACGGAACAGAAAACGGCGCAGGCACCAGCCGATGCAAGCGGGCCGGTGGTGTTCACCGCGCTTGAAGCTGATGTCTGGGTCAAGTTTTACGATGAAGCGGGCGAGCAGCTGTTCCAGAAACAGATGGCAAAGGGGGAGCGCTATGTCGTTCCGGCCGATGCGAAAGGGCCGCTCGTCTGGACTGGCCGTCCTGATGCACTGAGCATAACGATCAGCGGGCGCGACGTGCCGCCGCTGGGTTCCGAGCCGGTGAAGGTCAAGGATGTGCCCGTCAGCGCTGCTGCGTTGCTGGCGCGGGGCAAGCCGGAAAGCGAACCACCCGCAACAAGCGCTGAACCGCCTCAGTAATACCGCGTAGAACAGGGTCTGGGGCGCTGCGGACGGTTTGCCGTGCTGAGAAGGGTTCCACGGATTTCGACGATGTCGCCCTCGACATCGCGCGTGTCGTTCGGCAATTGTCCCAATTCATTTCCGGTCCGGTTCATCGGGCGTTCTGTCGGTTTGCGGCAAAGCCGATGCAGACCGGATTGTTAGGGGTTTTGGACGATGAAGAATGTGATCGGACAATCGCGCGGATTCAGGACGGGTCTGACGAGGGCGACTGGGCTGGCGATCATGGCGGCAGTGCTTATCGGTCCGGTCGCGCCGGTGTTTGCGCAGGATACGCAAACCGAAGCGCGGATCCGCAAAATGGAAGCCGAAGTGCGCGCGTTGCAGCGCAAGGTGTTTCCCGGCGGAGACAACAGGTTCTTCAAGCCGGAAATTTCCGGTCAGCAAGGTGCGGGCAGCACTGGCCCGGCACCTGCAACGTCCGCGATTTCGGACATTCTGACGAGGATGGACGCGCTTGAAGCCCAGATCGCGCGGCTGACCGGCGATGTTGAGCGCAACACCAACCGGATCGCGCAACTTGAAGCAAAGGCTGGAATAACCGCGCCGGAAACCGTGCCTTCAGCGTCTTCAGCAACAGGCAGCGCGTCTGCCGCTGCCGCTGCGACGACCGCAGCAGCGACTGCCGCTACCACGGCCTCGCAAGCACCTGCCGCTTCATCGCCTGCTGCTGCGCCCGCCGCTGCTCCGGCGCCGCAGTCCAATCTCGATGCGATGACGGGCGGCGCATCGGCCACCAAACCCGCCGCGACCGCCAGTGCGCCGCCTTCCGACCGGGTCAAGGCGGTCAGCGCAATCGTCAAACCGCAGACCGATGACCCGGCAGATGATGAATACAGCTATGGTTTTCGCCTTTGGCAGGCGAAGTTCTATCCCGAAGCCCAGCAACAGCTGAAGATCTTTATCGACAAGTATCCCAGCCACTGGCGCGCCAGCTGGGGGCGCAACCTGCTTGGCCGGGCTTATCTTGACGAAGGCAACCCCAGAGAAGCCGCCAAGTGGTTTCTCCAGAACTACCAGGCCAGCAAGGTGGGCGGGCGCGCGCCGGACAGTCTTCTTTATCTCGCTTCCTCGATGAAGCAGTTGAACGATACCAAGCGTGCCTGCATCGCCCTTGCCGAATTCAGCGAGACTTATGCCGCGGAAGCGGCTGGCCGCCTCAAGGGGCTTTACGATACCACGCGCAACGGACTTGTCTGCGGCGGCTGATCCGCTGATCCCCGATGCGGGACTGATCCAGCGGTTCGCCGACGGGTTGCAGGCGCTATGGCCCGCGCTCGGTCGAGACAGCGGCGCGCGCCTTGGTCTTGCCGTTTCCGGCGGGCCGGACAGCTGCGCCATGCTGTTGCTGAGCGCGGCTGCGCTGCCGGGCCGTGTGGAAGCGGCCACCGTCGATCATGGGTTGCGGCCTGAGAATGCAGCGGAAGCCGCCGGAGTTTCCGCGCTGTGTGGGCGCCTGGATGTGCGGCACGCCACGTTTCGGGTCAGCGTTGATAACGGCAATGTGCAGTCCGCCGCGCGTGCGGCGCGATACGCTGCATTGGGCAACTGGGCGATGCAGCGCGGGCTGATCGCGCTTGCCACCGCGCATCATGCCGACGATCAGGCAGAGACGCTGCTGATGCGGCTGAACCGGGCAAGCGGGGTTGCCGGTCTTGCCGGAGCACGTCCTCGCGCCAAGGTGCCGGGAACGGATGTTGCCTTGCTGCGCCCGTTGCTTGGCTGGCGGCGCGAAGATCTGGCGCGGATCGTTGCGGCGGCGGGCATTGACGTGGCGAATGACCCCAGCAACCGCGATGATCGGTTCGATCGTGCGCGAATGCGCAAGCACATCGCCGATGCCGCATGGCTGGATATTGATGCGATCGCGCGCAGCGCGTCTCATCTGGCCGATGCCGATGCCGCGCTTGACTGGGCCGCGCGCCGCGAATGGGAAGAGCGTGTGCACAGCGGTGGGCTTGGTCTTACATATCGGCCGGGTGCGCCGCGTGCGGTGGCGCTGCGCGTGATCGCCCGGATCGTTGCGGACCTTGAGGGCGAGGAGCCGCGAGGCGGCACCGTGGCGCGTGTTTACGATGCGCTGATTGCCCGACAGCCCGCTTCGATCGGCAATCTTGTTGCCCGCCCCGATCCTGACGGGTGGAATTTTACGCGCGCACCGAAACGAAAGAAATAAGACGGTTTCCGATAAATCGGGATCGGATATCGCGGGACGCCCGCACGGCGCAGGAGCGTTGCGTTTTCCTTTGCGCCCGCCTGAACGCAAAACACGCCAGAATCGTGTGAACAGGCTTCTGACCGATTATGACCTGTGCAGGATTTAACAAGATTCAGATTGGTCGGGAAAATGTCAGGCGAAGCAATCCAGGGTGGCCCGTAAATGTACCCTGGATTGCTTCCCCGGGGTTCCGCAGAGGAACCGGGACAAACCCCGCGAAGCGACCAGCCAGCGGGATTACCACTCATGGCAAAGCCATCATGCCTCAATTCCGGTCAGGAATCGACCAATGAATCGCCTTTTGACACCATTTTGCCCCGTGTAATGAACACCCGGTCGCCCAGTTTAGTCTTTGAAAAGACTTTTGCGGCGAACGGTTCGGGCATGCCGATGCACCCGTGGCTGGCATATCCCCACTCCACTTCGGATGCGTGAAGCGAGATTCCATCGTTTGTCAGCCGCTGCATATAGGGCATCGGCGCGCCATAGATGTTCGAAACATGGTGCCGGCGCTTCTGGGTGATCGGAAACACGCCAAGCGGTGTCGGCTTTTCCTGCGTGCCCAGCAGCACGGCGGTTGCGCCGATTTCATAGCCGTTGCGGAATATCGAAAGCACGCGCGCATCAAGATCGACGGTGATGACAATCGGCCCATCGGGAACGTCTTTTTCGTCCCAGTGCCATTCGCCATATTTGATCGGGCCGTCTATCGGGAGAATGCGCTTGATGACGAACGGATCGGGCTTTTCAGGCGCCGTCTGAACAGGCGGTGCGGCTTCGGAACTGTCTGCGATTTGCCTGCTGCCTGCGGTGTCTCGTGGGGTTTTTCCCGGTGGAGCCGCTTGCGTTCCGGGTTGTGCTGTGGGCGTTTCCGATGCGGCAGCCGCGTGCGAATCGGGTTCAGAGGCAACCAGCAGCGCACCTGCTCCAAGCAGGGCCAGTGCCGCCCCGCACAGCGCCAGCATTCCCATGGTTGATCCGCGCATAGTCCAGACTCGCCTGTTTCCAGCATTCTTATCGCGCATTTGCCGGTAAATCGCCAGTTCGGGCAATCACGCGTTCCAGCGCGGGACTCTTGCCGGACAAAGGTTAACCGCTGCTGATCGGATGGCGTTTCATCCCAATGCGGCGGCGGCGCGCGCGCTTGCCTCTATCGCGGCGATATCGGGCGCGCCCTTTGGCACCAGCCAGCTTCCGCCCACGCACAGCACTGCATCAAGCGCAAGCCAGTCGGCCGCGGTTTCCGGCCTGATCCCGCCGGTCGGGCAAAAACGCGCCTTCCCGAACGGCGCTGCAATGGCCTTGAGTGCGGCAATCCCGCCCGATGCTTCGGCGGGAAAGAATTTGAAGCGCGACAGGCCCAGATCCATTCCGCGCATCACATCCGCTGCGGTTGCAGTGCCCGGCAGGAACGGAACACCGCTGGCGATCGCGGCTTTGCCCAGCGGTTCGGTTAATCCGGGTGAGACGATGAACTCTGCTCCGGCGGCAAGCGCAGCATCAAGATCGGCGGGGTTCAGCACTGTGCCCGCGCCAACCACCGCGCCTTCAACCTGTTTCATTTCGCGGATCACATCGAGCGCGGCTGGCGTGCGCAAGGTCACTTCAAGCGCGGGCAGGCCGCCAGCGACCAGCGCCTTTGAAACCGGCACTGCATCGGCAACATTCTCGATCACCAGCACCGGGATGACCGGGGCGAGTGTCATGATATCCTCTATCGCGCTCATCGCGGGAGCTCCTGTGAATATTGTCTTGCAAATGCGGCAGCCGCGCCAAACAGGCCGGGTTGCGGGTGATCGATCAGCCGCACGGGCAGTCCTGCCATCATCTGCTGATAGCGTCCCTTGAAGGTAAAGCGTTGGGCAAAGCCTGATCGCCGGATCGTATCGCGCAGGCGATAGCCCAGCCCGCCCGCGATAACGACACCGTTTGCACCGTGTGCCAGGGCATAATTGCCCGCCGCGCTGCCCAGCGACAGGCAGAACCGTTCAATCGCGGCGGCGGCAAGGTCATCGGTGCCGCCAAGGCCCGCTTCCCAGATCGTGCGATCATCCAGCTCGGGCGCGCTGCGGCCTTCCAGCGCAGCAAGCGCGGCATGGATCGCGACGATGCCGGGGCCGGACACAACCCGCTCCACCGAAACGCGGCGAAGCTGTTTGCGCAGGTGGCCAAGGATCGCATCGTCCACCGCGTCGATGGGTGCGAAATCAATGTGCCCGCCTTCGGTTGCCTGAACGTGATAGTGATCGGTGCTGCGGTGAATATGGGCGACACCCAGCCCGGTTCCTGGGCCGATCACGCTGATCGTGCCGGTGGCGGGCAAGGCCGTGTCGGGGCCGCATACGTGCAGGAACCTGTCTGCCGGGAATGTGGCGGCGGCATGCGCGATGGCGGCGAAATCGTTGAGCACGCATACGCGGTCCAGCCCAAGCTGTTCGTCCAGCGCGCCGGTGTGGAGCACCCAGCTGTTGTTCGTCATCGTAACCGTTTCGCCGGTCACCGGCCCGGCAATGGCAATGGCGGCGGCGCGCGGCACCGGGCCTTCATAGCGGCGTTCGAATTCTTCCCAGGCGGTTTGCAGGCTGGCAAATTCCCCGGTTTTAAGAGTGACCGGCTCGCTCAGTTCTATCGCGCCGCGCCGGCCCAGCGTGGCGATGGCAAAGCGCGCATGGGTGCCGCCGATATCAAGCGCGACAAGTTGCATCCTATAATCCTGCCGTTGCCAGCATGGCCGATCCGCCTTGCTCTGCACCATCGGCATGCGCGCGGAACATCGCGAACAGTTCGCGGCCTACGCCCGTTTCGGCGGGCGGAGCAGGGGCGGGTTTGCGCGCTGAAAGATCGGCGGTGGTTTCAAGCAGGCCCGTTTGCGCGCACAGCCGCACCATGTCGCCATCGCGCAGCAAAGCCAGCGGGCCGCTGGTGCCATAGTTGGCCAGCGCTTCGGGCGTGCAGTGGATTGCGGCAGGCACTTTGCCGCTTGCGCCAGACATTCTGCCATCGGTGACAAGCGCAACGCGGTGCCCGCGATCCTGCAACACGCCCAGCGGCGGGGTCAGCTTGTGCAGTTCGGGCATGCCATTGGCGCGCGGCCCCTGAAACCGCACGACAACGATCACGTCGCGATCAAGCTCTCCGGCATCGAACGCGGCCTGCACATCTTCCTGCCGGTCAAAAACGCGCGCGGGCGCTTCGATTGTCCAGCGATCGGGATCGACGGCGCTGGTCTTGAAGGTTGCGCGGCCCAGATTGCCGGTGACCAGCCGCATCCCGCCATCGGCCATGAACGGTTCGGCGGCAGGGCGAAGCATCGCATCGTCTCCGCTCTGGGACGGGGCGGGGCGCCATTTCAGCGTATCGCCATCAAGGAAAGGTTCGTGCGCATAAGTGGCCATGCCGCCATCGGCCACGGTCAGAATGTCCGCATGGATCAGCCCTGCGTCCAGCAACTGAGCGATCACATAGCCCATGCCGCCCGCTGCGTGGAACTGGTTCACATCGCCCGGCCCGTTGGGATAGACGCGCGCGATCAGCGGCACGACGGCGGAGAGTTCATCAAGATCGGCCCAGTCTATAACGATACCGGCGGCGCGGGCCATTGCCGGCAGGTGGATCGCATGGTTGGTCGATCCGCCGGTTGCCAACAGGCCGACGCAGGCGTTGACGATCGCTTTTTCATCAATGCAATGCCCAAGCGGACGGAAATCATCGCCCTGTTTGCCGATCGCGGCAAGGCGGTGAACAGCGGCGCGGGTCAGCGCCTGACGCAGCGGCGTGCCGGGCGAAACGAATGCCGCGCCGGGCATATGCACACCCATCAGTTCCATCATCATCTGGTTTGAATTGGCGGTGCCAAAAAAGGTGCAGGTGCCCGGCGAATGATAGCTGGCGCTTTCGCTGGCCAGCAGTTCGTCGCGGCTGGCCTTGCCTTCGGCATAGAGCTGGCGAACCTTTTGCTTTTCGCGGTTGGCAAGGCCCGATGGCATCGGTCCGCTGGGCACGAAGATTGCGGGCAAATGGCCAAAGCGCAGCGCTGCGATCATCAGGCCGGGCACGATCTTGTCGCAAATGCCCAGCAGCGCCATGCCATCGAACATCGCGTGGCTCATCGCCACGGCGGTGGAAAGCGCAATCGCATCGCGGCTGAACAGGGACAGCTCCATACCGTCCTGTCCTTGCGTTACGCCATCGCACATCGCCGGAACGCCGCCTGCAACTTGCGCGGTTGCGCCCACTTCGCGGGCATAGAGCTTCATCTGGGCGGGGTATGCGCCATAAGGCTGATGCGCGGAAAGCATATCGTTGTAGGCGGTGACGATGGCCAGATTGGCGCTGCTGGCCGCGGCGATCCGGTTCTTGTCTTCCTCTGCCGCGGCAAAGCCATGCGCGAGGTTTGAGCATGAGAGGCTGCCACGCCCGATGCCGCGATCCGCTTCGCGGGCAATGAGATCGAGATAGCGCTGGCGGCTTTCGCGCGAGCGTTTGATGATGCGTTCTGTCACGGCGGCAATTGCGGGGTGAAGAGCATCACTCATGCCAGGTCACGCCATCGCGTTCGGCCAGTGCGATCGAGGCGGACGGCCCCCAGCTTCCGGCGGTGTAGGCCTTGGGAGCAAGCCCCTGTTCTTCCCACGCGGCACGGATCGCATCGACCCATGCCCATTGCGCTTCCACTTCATCGCGCCGCACGAACAGCGTCTGATCGCCTTCGATAAGATCGAGCAGAAGCCGTTCATAGGCGCTGCGGCGCTGCGGCCCGGCAAAGGCATCGTCCATCGCGATGTCGAGCGGCACCGGGCGCAGGCGGATGCCATCGCGATCCAGACCCGGCACTTTGGCCATCAGCGAAAGCGAGATGTTTTCTTCCGGCTGAATGCCGATCACCAGCTTGTTTGGCTCTGCCCTTGCGCCGCGCCCGGAGAAGATGGAGTGCGGCACAGGCCTGAAATGCACGATAATCTCGGTGGTGCGCTCGGGCAGGCGTTTTCCGGTGCGCAGATAGAACGGCACGCCATTCCAGCGCCAGTTATCGATATGCGCCTTGATCGCCACGAAGGTTTCGGTGTCCGATGGTTTGCCGAGCTCCTCGTCATAACCGGGCACGGCCTGCCCGCCGATGGCCCCGGCGCGGTATTGCCCGGTGACGGTTTCGGCGGCGTTCACCGCGCGCAGGGAACGCAGGACTTTCACTTTCTCATCGCGCACCGCCATCGCCTCATAGCTGACGGGCGGCTCCATCGCGACCAGCGCAAGCAATTGCAGCATGTGGTTTTGCACCATGTCGCGCAAGGCGCCGGCATCGTCATAAAAGCCGACGCGGCCTTCCAGCCCGACGGTTTCGGCAACGGTGATCTGCACATGTTCGATGTGGGTGGAGTTCCACAGCGGCTCGAACATCACGTTGGCAAATCGCAGCGCCAGCAGGTTCTGCACGGTTTCCTTGCCGAGATAATGATCGATGCGGAAAATCCGGCGTTCGGGAAACGCGCCGGCAACCGCGTCGTTGATCACGCAGCTTGAGGCGAGATCGGTGCCCAGCGGCTTTTCCAGGCCGATCCGCGTGCGATCACCCGCAAGCCCGCTATGCTTGAGGCCGCGTATCGTCGGTTCGAACAGGCTGGGCGCGGTCGAAAGGAAGATCGCAAGCCCGCGTTCAGGAGTGCCGACCTTTTGCGCCAGATCATCGAAACCTTCGGGCGTTGAGGCATCAAGCGGCTGATAAGTCAGCCGGTTGAGAAAAGTCGCCATGCCGCCGCGCCGGTCTGCCGGGAGGAAGTGTTCCAGCGATTCGCGCGCGAGATTCCTGAATTCCTGATCGGAAAATTCTGAGCGCGCGGTGCAGACGATTTCAAGCGCGGGATCGAGCAGCTCTTCGGCATCGAGCGCGCACAGCGAAGGCAAGAGCATTCGCCCGGCCAAATCCCCCGTAGCGCCAAACAGGAGGAGGCGATCGGCGGTAAACCTGTTCATATGGAACCCAACCGACTGGCGCGAACCATTGCTTCTCCAGAGTTGTATTTCTTCGCAGGCGCAGCATATCAGCACCCCGAAGCAAGCGCCAGCGAAGAGATGTGACCGGTGCGCGCATGATTTCCATCATTCGCTTCCCGCACGAGCCTGTTTTGCTGCCGCGCAAATTTTTGACGTTAAAACGGTAATGTAATGACAGGCCTTTGCCAATTCGCCGTTCACCTATAAGTAGGCGGCCATGGCCGAAGGCACGCATCTTCTCGAACATCTTCAGACACCCGCCCTGCTGGTTACGAACGGGCAGGTCAACTTTGCGAACCGGGCGGCCGAAGCGCTGCTGGGTACGCATATTTCCGGCCAGGATGTGCGGATAGCCATTCGCGATCCCGATGCGGTTGAGCTGATCCTAGGCGATACGGGAGGAACGGCGCGCATCGTCGGGCTGTCGGTTGGCGGCAGCGTCTGGGAAATTGCCAGCGCGGTGATCGGCAACGATGAACGTCTGGTCAGTCTTTACGATATTTCGGTGCAAGTCAGTGTCGCGCGCGCGCATGCGGATTTCGTTGCCAACGCCAGCCATGAACTGCGCACCCCCCTGGCATCGATCCTTGGTTACGTTGAGACGCTGACCAACCCCAAGGCCGGTGGCGACGCGGAAACCCGTGACAAGTTCCTCGACACGATCCGGCGCGAGGCGCGGCGCATGCAGACGCTGGTTTCCGATCTGATGTCGCTCTCCCGGATCGAGGCGATCAAGCATGAAGTGCCGACCCAGTCTGTCGATATGCTGGAAGTTGCGCGTGAAACGGCGGGTGAATTTGGCCCTGACGACTGTGTCGAGGTTTCCGCCAATTGTGAATCGGCAGTGATTCTGGGCGATCGGGTGCAGATTGCACAGGTGCTGCGCAACCTGATGGATAACGCGCTCAAATACGGCAAAGCGGATCAGCCCGTGGAAGTCACGCTGGAAGTGACGGAGACCGGCTGGCTGCTGGTTGCGGTCAAGGATCATGGCGCGGGAATACAGCCCGAGCATCTGCCGCGCCTGACGGAGCGGTTCTATCGGGCCGATACCAGCAGAAGTCGCGCGGCGGGCGGGACCGGCCTTGGCCTGTCGATCGTCAAGCACATCGTTGAGCGTCATCGTGGCCGGTTTGATATCACCAGCCGCCTTGGCAAAGGCACAACCGCTTCGATGATGCTTCCGCTGCGCAACGGCTGAGAGTTTACCCGATTTTCCTTGGGACGGGGCTTGTTGCTTGCGCCGTTGAGGAGCGCGTAACCGGTTCTGCCACCCATTTGGTGCGGCCTTCCCCGCGGTGATGGGCCTGACGAACAAAGGGCCGGCCTCTTTCCTCTCGCGCAAACGCTTATCCACAGGATCGCGGCAAGATGTCACAAAAGTGCAATTTGGTGGTCATACAGACGTCACCACACAGATTGATTGTGGACATAAAGGACGGGAAATGACTTCACGATATCTATCGTCGGCACTGGCTTTGACAGTGGCTGCGGGCTGGGCGCTTCCGGCTCAGGCACAAGCAGGCGATGCAGCGGCAATCCAGCAGGAACTGGCTGCCATGCGCGAACAGATGCAGAGCATGGCCGCGCGCATTGATACGCTGCAAAGTCAGCTGGAAGCTGCTCGCGCCGATGTTGCAGAGGCGAATGAGGCGGCGGGCAATGCTGTGAAAGTTGCAACCGCTGCCGCAGAGAATCCTCCGGTCAAGGTTGGCTGGAAAGGCGCGCCCAAGCTGACCGGCAAAGGGGGCTGGAGCTTCAAGCCGCGCGGTCGCCTGCAATATGATGCGGGCTTTACCAGCGCGCCTGAAGCGACGGGACGCTCGGACGGATTTGGCAGCGAGGCCCGCCGTGCGCGGCTTGGCATCGAAGGCGATATTCCTGGCGGGTTCGGTTACAAATTCGAAGTCGATCTTGCCGGAAGCGACGTTGAAGTGACCGATGCTGTTCTCACTTATAAAGACGATGGCCTGAAAATCGCGATCGGCCAGCAGAACAATTTTCAGGGCCTGGAAGAGCTTTCCACCAGCCGCTTCACGTCGTTCATTGAACGCGCGGCTTTCAGCGATGCGTTCGGGTTCGAGCGGCGCGTTGGTATCTCCGCGCAATATATTACCGGCGATGTGATGGTGCAGGGCGGATTGTTCTCTGACAATATGGCAGACCTTTCAAACAAGAGCTGGAGTGCGGACGGCCGCGTCGTGTTCATGCCGAAAATGAACGACGCGCAGCTGCATCTGGGCGGCTCGATCCACTACAGCGAACTGAAGGATGCGTCAGACACGGTGCGTTATCGCCAGCGGCCTTTCGTACACTTCACAAGCAACCGGTTCATCAACACCGATGCCTTCTCCGCTGAAAGCGAACTGGGACTGGGCGTTGAGGCAGCGGGCATTTTCGGGCCATTCCATGCCGCGGCCGAGGGGTACTGGCAGAAAGTCAGCCGTCCGGGCATGCTGGCCGACCCCACGTTCTTCGGCGGGTATGTTGAAGCCGGCTATTTTTTGACCGGCGGCGACAAGCGCGGATACAAGAAAGGCGTGTTTGGCCGTGTCAAACCGCAAAACCCGGTTGGCGAAGGCGGCATCGGTGCGTTTCAGGTGAACGTGCGTTACGATTACCTCGATCTTACCGACGCGGGTATCGTTGGTGGCACGCAGAACGCGTATCAGGTCTCGCTGATCTGGACGCCGACGGATTACACGCGGTTCATGCTGAACTACGGGCGTCAGATGTATGACGATGCATACTACCCCGCAGCGGGAGGCGACACGTCTTATGGTGTCGATGCATTCGGAATGCGCGCGCAGGTCGATTTCTAGAAGCTCAGTTCTGATCGAGTGGACCATCGATCAGGCGCCGCCGGGGATCGAACACCCGGCGGCACCCCAATTGTCATCAAACTGTCACAAAAGTGTCATTCAACACCAATAAGGCTACCCCATAGGGGGCCGCACAAGGGGAATTTCAATGAAACGTTATCATTCAGTCTGCGTCGCCGCGATCGCGTCTGCTGCGCTGGCCGCATGCGGTGGATCTGGCGGATCGTCGGGCGGTTCACGCGATTTTGTGAAGGCCGTCGGGTCTTCCACGGTCTATCCTTTCGCCACTGCCGTGGCCGAAAAGATTGCGGGCGAGACGGGCACGTCGCCGGTTATCGAATCGACCGGAACGGGCGGCGGCATGAAGCTGTTTTGCGCCGGTGTCGGCGCGGATCACCCCGATGTCGAAAATGCGTCGCGCCGGATGAAAGCATCCGAGTATGAGATGTGCCAGGAAAACGGCGTTACCGAAATTGTCGAAATTCAGGTCGGCATCGATGGTATTGCCTTTGCCGAGGCGCAGAACGGCCCGGACATGAAGCTTACGCCTGAAGAGATTTACCGGGCGCTGGCGGCCAATCCGTTTGGCGAAGCGAACGCGGCGAAGAACTGGAACGACATCAACCCCGCGCTGCCGGCGATTCCGATTCTGGTTTATGGCCCGCCGACGACTTCGGGCACGCGTGACGCGCTGGAAGAGCTGATTCTCGAAGCTGGCTGCAAAACCAGCGAAGACATGAAAGCGCTGAAGAAATCGGACAAGGAAAAGTACGAGGCAATCTGCACCGACATTCGCGAAGACGGTGCTTATGTCGATTCGGGTGAGAACGACAATCTGATCGTGCAGAAAATCGCCCAGAATCCCAAGGCTGTCGGCGTGTTCGGCTTCTCTTTCCTTGAGGAAAATTCCGACTCGCTCAAAGGCATTCCGATGTCAGGCGTTCAGCCGACGTATGAAACGATCTCGGATTTCAGCTATCCCGGTGCGCGTCCGCTTTATATTTATGTGAAGAAAGCGCACGTCGGGCCTATCAAGAGCCTTTCCGCCTTCGTAAACGAATGGACGAACGCGTGGGGGGCTGATGGCTATCTCAAGGAAAAAGGCATGGTGATCTCGCCTGACGATGTGCGGGCGAAGAACGCAGAAGTTATCGCCAACATGACACCGCTTGATCCGGCAGTGCTGAAATAACGAACATGCCCTGCTGATGACCTCACTGATTGTCATTCTGGCAATACTGGGTCTTGGTCTCGCCGGCTGGTTTGCCGCGCGGACCAAGGCCCGGATTTTGTATACCGGGCGTGGATCGATGCATTCGATGCCCGGGTATCATGCCTGGCATATGACTCTCTGGGTTGTCGTACCCGCGGTGCTTGCGTGGATTGTCTGGCTGTCGCTCTCTCCGGGGCTTGTCGAAGAGGCGATGCTGTCGGATCCGGCGGCGCAACAGCTTCCCGCATTCGATATGGAGCGTCAGGCGATACTGGCCGAGGCGCGCAGCCTTGCGCAGAATCCCGATGCGGGCGTTTTCAACCCGCTTGCCGAAAAACTGGCGGCGCCAGCACGGGAGGCTCAGGACAGGCTGGCGCTGTTTGGTATCGGGCTGGTCTGTCTGTTCGCGTTCCTTGGCGGCGGATATGGTTACACCCGGGTCCGCGCCGGATTTCCCGCGCGAACTCAGGTGGAACGGTCGGTCTTGCTGCTGTTGCTGACAGCGTCGCTGATCGCGATCCTGACGACATTCGGGATTATCGCTTCGCTTGTTTATGAAGCGGCACGGTTTTTCGCCGAAGTCTCTCCCATCGACTTTCTCACGGGGCTGCACTGGTCTCCCGGAAATGCGAGGGGCGAGGATATCGGCGAAAACTTCGGCGCGGTGCCGCTGTTCTGGGGCACATTATATATCGGCGCGATCATCGCGATGATCGTCGCTATCCCGCTTGGCCTGATGAGCGCGATTTACCTCACGCAGTATGCATCAAGCAGGGTGCGCAAATGGTTCAAGCCGATGCTTGAGATCCTCGCGGGCATTCCCACGGTTGTTTATGGCTATTTCGCCGCGTTGACAGTCGCGCCGATGGTGCGCGATTTTGCCGCTGCCCTTGGGGCGGACAATCCATCGACCGAAAGCGCGCTTGCGGCGGGTGCGGTGATGGGGGTGATGATCATCCCGTTCGTCTCGTCAATGGCGGATGACAGCATTGCCGCGGTGCCAAGCTCTATGCGCGACGGATCGCTTGCGATGGGGGCAACCAAATCCGAGACGATCAAGAAAGTGCTGCTGCCTGCCGCGCTGCCGGGCATCGTGGCAGGCGTGATGCTGGCGATCAGCCGCGCGATCGGCGAAACGATGATCGTGGTGATGGCGGCAGGGGCCGCGGCCAATCTGTCGGTCAACCCGATCGATTCGATGACGACCGTCACATATCAGATCGTGCAGTTGCTTACCGGCGATCAGGAGTTTGACAGCGCCAAAACGCTTTCGGCTTTCGCGTTGGGGCTGGTCCTGTTCGTCGTCACCCTGATTCTCAACATCATTGCGCTGCGCGTGGTGAAACGGTTCCGTGAAGCATATGACTAGACCTCCAGGATTCTGGCAAACTCCCGAGATGGAGAAACGGCGCGCCAGGCGCCATGCCGCAGAGCGTCGGTTCCGGCTGCTTGGCCTTGGCGCGATCGTGCTGTCGATGGCATTTCTGGCATTGTTGCTGTTCATCATGTTGAAGAACGGCGTGGGCGGGCTTGACTGGGATTTCCTGTCCGGTTCGGATTCAACCGACCCCGATATCGCCGGAGTGTGGAGCGCGACCAAAGGGTCTATTCTGACAATGCTGGTGACGCTGCTGATCTCGTTCCCGATGGGCGTTCTTGCAGCGGTGTATCTTGAAGAGTTCGCGCCGCGGAACCGCTGGATCGATCTGGTAGAGGTTTCGATCAACAATCTTGCCGCGGTTCCTTCCATCATTTTCGGGCTGCTTGGTCTGGCGGTGTTTATCAACACCATGCATCTGCCGCGATCGTCGCCGATCGTTGGCGGGCTGACGCTGGCGTTGATGACGATGCCGGTGATTGTCATTTCCGGGCGCAATGCCATCAAGGCGGTGCCGCCATCCATTCGCGATGCCGCGCTGGCCGTGGGGGCAAGCCCGGTGCAGACGGTGTTTCACCATGTTGTGCCGCTGGCGCTGCCGGGTATCCTGACCGGAACGATTATCGGCATGGCGCGCGCGCTGGGCGAAACCGCGCCACTGCTGATGATCGGAATGCGCGCCTTCGTCGCGACACCGCCGGGCGGATTTTCCGATCCGTCAAGCGTGCTTCCGATGCAGATTTTTCTGTGGTCGGACGAGATCGACAAGGGCTTTGTCCAGAACACATCGGCGGCGATTATCGTGTTGCTGGTATTCCTTCTGGCGATGAACGGACTTGCCATCTATCTTCGCAACAAATTTGAGGTCCGCTGGTAGCAAGATGAGCGTTTCAGCCAAACTTACCGCGCGCAATGTCGATGTCCATTACGGCGCGAAGAAGGCGATCGATAACGTCTCGATCGACATAGACAACGGGATCGTCACCGCGTTCATCGGCCCTTCGGGCTGCGGAAAATCAACCTTTCTGCGGTGTTTCAATCGCATGAACGATACGATCCCGATCGCCCGCGTGACCGGCGAGATCATGCTTGACGGTGAGGATATCTACGCCAGCGGCATGGACGTGGTGCAACTGCGGGCCAGGGTTGGCATGGTGTTCCAGAAGCCAAACCCGTTCCCCAAGTCGATCTATGAGAATGTCGCATATGGTCCGCGCATTCACGGCCTGTCCAACTCGCGCGAGGAAATGGACGAGATCGTCGAAAAATCGCTTTCCCGGGCCGGGTTGTGGGACGAGGTAAAGGATCGTCTGGCCGATGCGGGCACTGCGCTTTCCGGCGGACAGCAACAGCGCCTGTGCATCGCGCGCGCAATTGCGGTCAGCCCGGAAGTGATCCTGATGGATGAGCCGTGTTCGGCGCTCGATCCGATTGCGACCGCCCGTATCGAGGAACTGATTGACGAACTGCGCAAGAATTTCGCGATCGTTATCGTGACCCATTCGATGCAGCAGGCCGCGCGCGTTTCGCAGCGCACGGCATTTTTTCACCTTGGTGCGATGGTGGAGTATGGCGAGACATCGGATATTTTCACCAACCCCAAGGAAACACGCACGCAAGACTATATTACAGGCCGTTACGGTTGATGTGCTATAGGCCTTAACGGTCAGGAGGACGTGACATGGTTGAACATACCGTCAAGGCGTTCGACAACGAGATCAGCCAGCTTCGCGGGCTGATTGCCGAAATGGGCGGACTTGCCGAAGTGGCGATCCGCAATGCGATCGATGCGCTTGCGCAGCAGGATGAGGATCTTGCCCGGCAGGTTGTTGAAAATGATGCGCGGCTGGATGCGCTTGAGGCCGAGGTTGATCGGCTGGTTGTGCGCACTATCGCGTTGCGCGCGCCAATGGCTGACGATCTGCGCGATGTGATTGCCGCGCTCAAAATTTCGGGCGTGGTAGAGCGGATCGGCGATTATTCCAAGAACATCGCCAAGCGGGTTTACCGTTTTGACGCACCGCGCAAGATTGAGCCGCTGACGCTGATTCCGGCGATGGCAGAAATTGCGCAAGGCATGGTGCGCGATGTGCTGAATGCCTATGGATCGCGCGATGCGCAGCTTGCGGTCGAAGTGATCCGGCGCGATGAGAAGCTCGACAATTTCTACAACAGCATCTTTCGCAATCTGGTTTCGTACATGGTCGAAAATCCGTCGACGATCTCCGACGCCGCGCAGCTGCTGTTCGTCGCCCGGAATCTGGAACGCATTGGCGACCATGCGACCAACGTTGCGGAAATGGTCTATTTCGCCGCGACCGGCGAATATTGCACCGAACGCGATGAACAAGAATCAGATGACACCTGGGCTTAACGGGAAACGGCACAATCATGAATCCATCCGTCCTTGTTGTTGAAGATGATGGTCCGCTGCGTGACCTTCTGACCTGGAACCTGAGCGCAGAAGGCTATGATGTGCGCAGCACCGCCGATGGCGAAGAGGCGCTGCTGATGGTCCGCGAACAGCACCCCGATGCCATTGTGCTTGACTGGATGGTTGAGCAGGTGCCCGGCATCGAAGTGTGCCGGCAGTTGCGCAAGGATAAGGAAACCGCGCGTATCCCGATCGTTATGCTGACGGCACGCAGCGAAGAGGAAGACCGGGTGCGCGGGCTCAAGACGGGTGCGGACGATTACGTCACGAAGCCGTTCAGCACGCGCGAACTTATGGCGCGGGTGGAAGCGCTTTTGCGGCGCAGCAGCCCATCGCTGGCGGGCGATATCCTGTCATTCGGCGATCTGGAGCTGGATACCGCCTCGCATCGCGTGCGCCGCGATGGAGAGCCGGTGCACCTTGGACCCACCGAGTTTCGCCTGTTGCGTTATTTCATGGAACGTCCGAACCGCGTGCTGTCTCGTCAGCAGATCCTTGACGGGGTGTGGGGTATGGACGCCGATATCGATGAACGCACGGTCGATGTGCATATTCGCCGGTTGCGCAAGGCGATCAACCCATCCGACGAGCGCGATCCCATCCGCACCGTTCGCGCGGCGGGCTATGCGATGGATGCAGGGTAGGGCAGCATTCGCGGCGGCCCTGTCGCGGCGGTTTCATGCGCTTTGCCTGCCGTCCCGGCCCGGACGCCGGTTTGGCAACAGATTCAATCCGGGTTGGATGAAAGCGTCGCTCCGCTGACGGTCCAGTCTTTCTCAAGCCAGCCTGCAAGGTTTCGCAGGTTCTTCTCCACGCTGCTGTCATACAGTGGGGCAGCACCGTTTTTGAGGTGAAGCGTCAAGCGTTCCTCATCGAGAGCCAGTGAACTTTGCGCGATTGCGCCGGGTGTGAAATTCGTCAGCTTGCGGCAAAGCCTGATCGCCAGCCCGAATGCGGATGCCCGCTTCAGTTCGTCCTTGCTTGCCAACCCGCTGAGCCGCTTGGGTGTGTCGGGCTTGCCGATGCTGGCCAGCACCGTCATCGCGATCAGTGCCCGCCCGCGTGCATCAAGGCCAACCCAGCGCTTGGCAAGCGCCCAGGTCAGCGCCTGATCCATCCGGGTGTTCGGCTCGGTGCGCATGGCCGCGATCGCCAGCATCGTTGCGCACAAGGGCAAACGATCTGCTGAAAGTCCGCCCTTGTCGCCTGAGGTGAACGCAACGGTACCGATCCAGTCACAGACCGCCTGGGCGGTGCTTTCATCGACATTGAAACGATCGGTGAAGGCCGCGATCCCCGATACGACCGGATCGCGATTACGGGTTTGCTGATCGAGCGCCGCATAGAGCAGTCCTTCCCGAAGACCCCATGACGAAAAGACGATGCGATCGGGTTTCAGCGCGGCAATCAGTGCGCCAAGCAGGGCAGCCGCATCGGGCAGGGTGGCCATGCGCGATGACGATATGCGGGGCGTGTCCTCGTCTATTGTCCCGCCAGACAAGTCACTGCAAATTTGTGCCGCATCCTGGGCGGTCAGCTCAAAATCATGGGGATCGTCAAGCGGCCAGTCGATCCGATGCATCGCATAGAGCGCCAGCGCGCGCCACGATCCGCCGACGATATAAAGCGATTGGTCCTTGCCGTGGGTCCAGCCCGCCTGATCGAGCGCCTGTGCGACGTGGCGATTGAACCGTTTATCGCCGTCTTCGCGCAGGGCTGGCAGACGCAGCGTGCCAAATGGCAGGGTTATGCCGCTTTCAGGCGCCCCTTGTGCAATCGGGATCAGTTCCAGACTGCCGCCACCCAGATCGCCTGCCACGCCGTGCGCGCCGGGAAATGCGGCGATCACTCCCATCGCGCTGGCGCACGCTTCATCCTCGCCGGAAAGCAGGCGCGGATCGAGCCCCAGCTTGCCGATCGCTTTCAGGAATGCCTTGCCGTTTTCCGCGTCGCGAACTGCCGCGGTGGCCACCGTCTGCACATCGGTTACCGCCATCAGCTTGAGCAGCGCGGCATAGCGGGCCAGTGCGGTCAGCGCCGTTTCCATTGCCTTTTCACAAAGCCGACCGGTCTTTGCCACCTCGCGGCCAAGGCGCGGTGTCACTTTCTCATTAAGCAGCACCACCGGCGCGCGCGGTGGCCCGTTATAGACAACCAGACGGACCGTGTTCGATCCGATGTCAATTATCGCGCGCAACGCTGTCATGCCGTTCTGATCAGCAGCTTCCCTGTTCCGGGCAGCCTTATGTCAGATATTGCCCCGCCGAAGCGAGAGCTTGGGCACCTTTCTTCCACTGGCAAGTGATGCGCCGCGACCCGAAAGCGAAGGATTGGTCATGAAATAGCGATGGAGATTGAATGGTTTCTCAACTTCGCCAACCCGTTCATATGTGCCGTCCGGCTCCAGCACCCAGCTTTGTTCGCTATCGAGCAGATTGCCAAGCATGACCTGACCCAGAACCTGATCGTGCACCGTCTGGTTGCGCAGCGGGATCATCAGTTCCACCCGGCGATCGAGGTTGCGCGTCATCGCGTCGGCGGAGGTAATATAGACTTTCGCGCGGCGGTTGGGCAGATCGTGGCCGTTGGCGAATGCCCAGATGCGGCTGTGTTCGAGAAACCGGCCGATGATCGATTTGACCGTGATGTTTTCGGACAATCCCTTGATCCCTGCCTTCAGGCAGCAGATGCCGCGCACGACAAGCGCGATCTGCACGCCCGCATTGCTTGCCAGATAGAGCCGATCGATCAGATCGGGATCGGTCAGCTGGTTCATCTTGGCCCAGATCGCGGCGGGCTTTCCTGCCTTGGCGTTGGCGATTTCCTGATCGATGCACTCATACAGCGTTTCGCGAAGGTCAATCGGCGAAATCGCAAGCATCTTGGTGCGGCGCGGCTCGACATAGCCGGTAATGAAATTGAACAGGCGGCTGGCATCGCGGCCAACTTTGGGATCGGCGGTAAACAGGCTGAGATCGGTGTAGATGCGTGCGGTAACGGGGTGATAGTTGCCTGTGCCAAAGTGGCAGTATGTGCGGTAGCCCTCGCCTTCGCGGCGCACCACGAGAGAGACTTTCGCGTGGGTTTTCCAGTCAACGAAGCCATAGATCACCTGCACGCCCGCACGTTCGAGCTGGCTTGCCCACAGCAGGTTCTGCTCCTCGTCAAACCGGGCTTTGAGTTCGACCACGGCGGTAACCGATTTGCCCGCTTCGGCGGCGGCAATCAGCGCGGAAATCACCGCAGATTGCTTGCCCGCGCGGTAAAGCGTTTGCTTGATCGCCACGACATCGGGATCGTTCGCCGCCTGCCGCAGGAAATCGATCACCACTTCGAAACTTTCGTAAGGGTGCTGGATGACGATGTCTTTTTCGGCGATCGCGGTGAAACAGTCGCCATCGTGTTCGAGAATGCGTTCGGGGTAGCGCGGGCTGTAAGGCTCAAACTTCAGCTCGGGGCGATCTTCATCGACAATCGTTGACAGTCCGTTGATCCCCACCAGACCGCCGGTGTTGATGACAAGCGCCAGATCCAGCTCAAGCTGGTTGCGCAGCAGTTCTTCCGCTTCGGGATCGAATTCGCCTTGCAACTGCAACACGATCACCACACCGCGCCGCCGCCGCTGGATCGCGGATCGGAAGTGGCGGACGAGATCCTCCGCGTCTTCCTCGATCTCGATGTCGCTGTCGCGCAGAACCCGGAAAACGCCGTGTCCGCCGATGCGAAATCCCGGAAACAACTGATCGGCATGGCGCGTCAGCATGTCTTCAACGCTGATATAGATCGCCTCGTCGCCAACCACCCGGATGAAGCGCGGCAGGGCTTGCGGGATCAGCACCATTTCCATGACCGGCGCATCGTCCGCGATGCGGGTCAGCGAAAACATGATGCCGATGCCCTGATTGGCGACGAAGGGAAAGGGATGCGCCGGATCAATCGCCTGCGGGGTGATCACCGGCATGATATGTTCGACGAAATAGTCTTTCAGCCAGCGTTCCCGCTCGGCATCCAGCCGCTGGTCCTTGCCGATAATGCGAATGCCGCCTTCATCCCCGAGCCGGGATTTGAGATCACGCCATATCTCCTGTTGCGCGTTTTCAATCTCCAGAACTTTCTGGTTGATCGCGGCAAGCTGTTGCGATGGCGTCATGCCGTCAATCGACACTTCCTCAATCTTTCGGCGGACCTGTCCGGCAAGTCCGGCGACACGCACCATCATGAACTCGTCAAGATTGCTTCCCGAGATCGAAAGGAACCGCAGGCGCTCAAGCAAGGGATAGTTGGGGTTGGTTGCCTCGGCCAGAACCCGCTCGTTGAATGCCAGCCAGCTCAGCTCCCGGTTGTAGAACCGGTCGTCGATCGCGGCGATTTCGTCCGCTCCGTCGGGTTGATCGGCAGGCATATCCATCGAATTGAGAGTTTTATCCATACACAGCAGATGTGCATTGAGGCATGTCATACAAGTATGACATTTTTGCTTCAACGCGCCGCGCGGCAGGGCAAGCGGCCCGGAATCGCAAGATTTCCGCTATCAATGAAGGGGTTGGTTCCGCACTGAGCATGCTTCACGCGTGCTGCAGCGCGGCATCGAGGCTGGTGCCCGGAAGACGGTTTGCATCAAAATCCTCTGGCGCACACGTCAATCCCGTGGCAAACGGCTCCGCTCAAGGAGATTCTGCATGAAATTGCTTCGCTGGGCAGCGGCCGGAGCGTCAGTCTACGTCGTTTACAAGTATTCCATCGGCAAGAAGGCAAAGGGCGAGGACGTGTTCCAGTCGCCCGACGCCGCGCTTGACGATGGGAAGGCGAAGAAGGATTCGCCCGGAAAGGCCCCGGCCAAAAAGGCTCAGGCCGGCAAGGCCACGCCTGCTGCAAAGAAAACACCGGCCGGCAAGGCGTAAGCGGGGAGCTGCCGCTCCGTTCGACTCCGTTCGACGCGGCGCTTATTCGGTTGTCTTGCCGTCGAAATGTTCGTGCGAAGCGTTGGCTTGCGCGCACGTCTGGTGGACCGTGCCATCGACGTGTTCGGGCGGGCCATAGATCGTGTACAGTTTCAGCGGCTCGCTGCCGACGCTTTTGACATTGTGACTGGCACCCTGCGGCACGACGATGCCATCGTCGGCTTTCACCCTATGCACTACGCCGTCGATCGAAACTTCGCCTTCGCCCGCCTCGATGCGGAAGAACTGATCGATATCGGGATGGACTTCCTCGCCGATTTCGTCGCCGGGTTCGATTGACATCAACACCAGCTGAAGGTTGTGACCGGTGTAGAGGACCTGGCGGAAATTGCCGTTCTCCTCGGTCAGCTTTTCGATATCGTCGACAAAACCCTTCATGTGCCTGGCTCCATATCTCGCCGGAATTGGCAATTGCCAATTCCATGTGGACACTGTGCAGGCCTCCTTCAAGGGACTTTCGCCATGCTTGTGCAACACGCGCGATAATGCTTTTCAATCTCGGCCTTCCAACCTTGCGCCCACCAATCTTGAGGTTGCAATTTCATTAGAAATACCTAATTTAGATAAATCTAATGGAAGGCGCGATGGAATCTGCGGAGCTTGAAATTTTTGGCGAACAGGCGGCCGAGGCGGCGCGCCTGCTGCGCACGATGTCAAACGAGAGCCGTTTGCTGGTTCTGTGTCATCTTGCGGTGCTGGGGGAATTGCCGGTGGGCGAACTGGTCGATCGCATCGGGCTGGGCCAGTCCGCCTTGTCGCAGCACCTTGCAATTCTGCGCGAGGAAGGACTGGTCGCCACGCGCAAGCAGGCACAAAGCGTATTCTACCGGATTTGCGACACGCGTGCCGAACAGGTTCTGACATTGCTTCACGAACTTTATTGCCCGGAACTGGGCCAGATCACCGACAACCGCTGAGCAGGAACCCAAAATGGAAAACGATACGATTATGGAGCGCGCGGTTTCACAGGTGCGCGATGTGCTGGAAGGCAGGCAGGCCGCGCCGGTTGTGAAAGGGTTCTTCCACGAACCGACATTCACCGCGAGCTATGTGGTCAGCGATCCGGCGACGAAGCGCGCCGCGATTATCGACAGTGTGCTTGATTTCGATCAGCCTTCGGGCCGGACAAGCACCGAATCCGCCGATGCGGTGATTGCCTATGTGAACGAACAGGGCCTTGGTGTTGACTGGATTCTGGAAACCCATGCCCATGCCGATCACCTGTCTGCCGCGCCCTGGTTGCAGGAAAAGCTGGGCGGGAAAATCGTGATCGGCAAGGAAATCGTCACCGTTCAGGGTGTTTTTGGCACTGTGTTTCATGAAGATGCCCGTTTCGCGCGCGATGGATCGCAGTTTGATCAGCTTCTTGGCGATGGCGATGGTCTGACGATCGGTGAAATTCCGCTGATCGCGCTGCATGTGCCCGGCCATACGCCCGCCGATCTGGCGTTTCTGATCGGCGATGCGGCGTTTGTCGGCGATACGATTTTCATGCCCGATTATGGCTCTGCGCGGGCTGATTTTCCCGGAGGGGACGCGCGCGAGCTTTATCGCTCGGTTCGGCGACTGATGCAGTTGCCCGATGAAACGCGCGTGTTCCTGTGCCATGATTACAAAGCGCCCAACCGCGATGAGTTCGTCTGGGAAACCACCATGGGAACACAGCGGACCGCCAACATTCATTTGCACGAAGGCGTAACGGAGGAGGATTTTGTGGAAATGCGAACCAAACGCGATGCAACGCTGGGCATGCCCCGGCTGATACTGCCATCAATACAGGTCAATATGCGCGCGGGCCATTTTCCGCCGGCAGAGGAAAACGGCGTCAGCTACCTCAAGCTTCCGGTGAATTCGCTATGATGCTGGCCGCATTTCCAGACGCCGCGCCGCTCCAGGGGCTGATCGGCGGCGTGCTCATCGGCCTGGCGGCGGCGCTGATGCTGCTGGGGGCAGGGCGCATTGCCGGGGTTTCGGGCATTCTTGCACGCGGCACCGGGATCGGTGGCGGCAGCATGTCGATGTCAAGCGCGTGGAGCTTTCTGATCGGCTTGCCACTGGGCGCACTGATCATCGCCAACACGACCGACTGGCAACCGGCCAACTTTGTCGGCTGGCCGGCGCTGATTATCGCGGGGCTGTTCGTCGGGTTCGGCACGCGGATGGGCAGCGGCTGCACCAGCGGCCATGGCGTTTGCGGCATCAGCCGTCTTTCGCAGCGTTCGATCGTGGCGACGCTGACGTTCATTGCATCGGGCGTTGTCACCGTGTTCGTTCTTTCAAAAGTTGGAGGCTGAGCGATGTCTTTTGCAAGGAATGTGCTTCCGCCGCTGGCCTCCGGCCTGTTGTTTGGCGCGGGGCTGACGGTTTCGGGAATGACCGATCCGGAACGCGTGCGCGGGTTTCTGGATATCTTCGGAAACTGGGATCCGACGCTGGCCTTCGTCATGGGCGGGGCGGTGCTGGTGATGGCGGTTGCCTGGCGCATTCGCCTGTCGATGATCGGCCCGGTGTTTGGGGAGGCTTTCTCGCTGCCGGACCGGACGGACTTCGATCGCCCGCTGATTATCGGCGCGATCCTGTTCGGGATCGGCTGGGGTGTTGCCGGGTTGTGTCCGGGGCCTGCGGTTGCCTCGCTGGTGCTTGCGCCGGCCAGCGCCGCGGGCTTCACCGCCGCGATGCTGGCGGGAATGCTGCTGCACCGCATGATGCCCTCGCGCAGTTAAAGGCGGCACGATGAACCGGCTGGCTCGCTATTTGCCGATCCTCGATTGGGGAAAGGGCTATGGCAGGGAAGCGCTGACCAGCGACATGGTGGCGGCAATCGTCGTCACCATCATGCTGATCCCGCAAAGCCTTGCTTATGCGATGCTGGCCGGGTTGCCGCCCGAAGTTGGCCTCTATGCCTCGATCTTTCCGATCATGGCTTATGCGTTGCTGGGAACCAGCCGGACGCTTGCGGTCGGCCCGGTTGCGGTGCTTTCGCTGATGACGCTGACAGCGGCCAGCGCCGTCGCCCCGCCCGGCAGCGCGGAATTTATTGCGGCGGCCCTGGTTCTTGCGTTTCTGTCCGGCGTTATCCTGCTGGCGCTTGGCATTCTGAAGCTGGGTTTGCTGGCCAACCTGTTATCGCATCCGGTGGTTTCGGGCTTCATCACCGCTTCGGGCCTGATTATCGCGACCAGCCAGCTCAAATCTATCCTAGGCATCAAGGCCAGCGGCGCGGCGATGCCCGAACTGCTGATCTCGCTGTTTGAAAACCTTGGCTCCACCAATCTGCCGACGCTGGTTATTGGCGTCGCGTCGATCGCGTTTCTGGCGTGGGTGCGAAAGGGACTGAAACCGCTTCTCATGCGGTTCGGGCTGCCCGAACGCACCGCGGATCTTACCGCGCGGACCGGCCCGATCGCGGCGGTGATCGTTTCGATCCTTGCGGTGGTTGCGTTCGATCTTGAAGCGAAGGGCGTGAAAGTCGTCGGCCAGATTCCGCAAAGCCTGCCGCCGTTCACCACGCCGCTGTTCGATCCGGCATTGTGGCGCCAGCTTGCGATCCCGGCGATCCTGCTTTCGGTCATCGGCTTTGTGGAATCGGTGTCCGTCGCGCAAACGCTGGCCGCCAAGAAGCGCCAGCGTATCGACCCGGATCAGGAGCTGATCGGCCTTGGCGCGGCCAATATCGCCGCGTCGTTTTCGGGCGGCTATCCGGTGACGGGCGGGTTCGCGCGTTCTGTCGTCAATTTCGATGCCGGGGCAAGAACCCCCGCCGCCGGGGCTTACACCGCTATCGGCATCGCCATTGCCGCGCTGTTCCTCACGCCGCTTTTATCCTCATTGCCGATTGCGACCCTGGCCGCGACGATCATTGTCGCGGTGCTCAATCTTGTCGATCTGCGCACGCCGCTGCTGATCTGGCGCTATTCAAAAGCCGATTTCGCGGCGATGGCGACAACCATTGCGGTGACGCTGGTGTTCGGCGTGGAGCCGGGCGTGATCGCGGGCGTTCTGCTTAATCTCGGGCTGTTCTTGTGGCGCTCATCGCGCCCGCATGCCGCGATTGTGGGTCGCGTGCCGGAGACGGAGCATTTCCGCAACGTAAAGCGCCACAAGGTTATCACCGATCCGCGCATCGTCACCATCCGCATTGATGAAGCGCTGACGTATCTCAACGCCCGCTGGCTGGAGGAGTTTGTTCTCGAAGCCGTGGCCGAAAAACCGCAGGTCAAACATCTTGTGCTGATGTGCTCTGCGGTCAATGCAATCGATGCGTCCGCCGTGGAAAGTCTGGAAGCGATCAATCACCGGCTGAGCGACGGCGGGATCAGGCTGCATTTATCCGAAGTGAAAGGGCCGGTGATGGACGCGCTGGAGCGGTCTGCCCTGCTGGAGGATCTGACAGGAGACGTTTTCCTCTCCCAGAATGCGGCGTTCTCTACGCTGCTGATCGCCAGCGAAGAGGAAAACAGCTTGCCACCCGCCAATGACGTGTGGATGGCGCGCGGCCTGATCTGAACCCGGTTTCCCTGCCATCGGACTATCCCGAACGGCGCGCTCCGCCATTCGGGATGTTCGGGTTGCGATCAATCGAATCTGATCCGGGGTTGATCGGGATTCGTCGGTTCGCGAGGGTTAAGCGGCCTTGGTCTGTAAGGGGGCGGGTGGCAGGTATGGCGCCACCGCGTCGCGCACTTCTTCCCATGTTGGCGATTCAGACGCATCGATCTTCTCGATATTGACTGGGCCGACGCGAAACACTTCCTCGCCGATCAGCTTGGCATCCTCGGTGTAATTCCAGAACATCGCGATGCGCATGCTGACGCGGTAATAGGCTTCGGGCTCGCTGTCTTCCAGCTCAACGCCGATTGACGCAAGGTGGCGTCCTTGTGTCCACATGTTCTGCGTATTGTAGGATGAAAAACCCCAGTCGGCGACGGCGATCTGATCGTCCTGATTGGTCAGCACGGTTTCCTCGTTCAGCGCCATGTAGAAATCTAGAACCGAGTTATAGCCATCGCAGACAACGACCTGATCGGTTTCAGGCGTCAGCCCCATGTTAACCTTGTAGAGCGGCTTATCGACCGTCATGTCCGGGCCGAGAAATTCGGGCCACCGGCCGTTATATTCCAGCGCGACATGCTGCAGGAAATTGCGCAGGATCTTCTTGCGGTGCGGGTTTTGCTCATCGTCTCCCGCTTTCTTGATGCATTCCATCCACGCGGTAACGTCTTTGATTGCCTGTTTCATCGTCTGCTCCCAGCGACCGGATTAGTCGGTTCAATGCGCTGAATATCCCGCATGATGCCGGATTTCACAAGCGCGAATGTTCAGAAAAGGTATATCCCATATGCATAATTGATATTTCTTGCGGTGTATCGCGCGTTCAGGCCGATGTGACAGACAGGCGCGAAGCAACCGATAGGGCTTATGCTTCAGTGCCAGCCCATCGCCCGCAAACTATCGACACTGCCGATCACATCTTCATCCGCCTTGGTCGAAATAATCTCCAGCACAGGCTTTTGATCGTAACCTGCTTCGCGCAGCAGGTCCGGCATCGTGTCAAACGCAATGGTCCCTTGTCCGACCGGATCGTGTTTCCAAACATCGCGCCCGGTATCGGAGAGGTGGACCAGCGCCAGCCGCCGTTTCACGTCCATCAAACCCTCGCCGATGTCTTCCCCGATAAAATGCGCGTTCGCCACATCGTAAACGATGCCGATATCATCCTGCCCATACTCATCGATCAGGGTCATCAGGCCTTTGGCATCGGGCACGAAGCAGATCGGAATGTTCTCAACCACAAGCGCGGTGCCATTGTCGCGCGCGAGCGGGTGCAATGTATCCAACGCCGCATAGAACCGGTCGACCAGTTGCGCGCGCGGCGGGGAATATAGCGGATTGGCCTTGCCCGGCGCGATCAGAACCTGTCTGGCGCCCAGATCGCCGGCAAGGATCACCAGCGCGCGCATCAGATCGAGAGTGTAGGCCTGCATTTCCGGCGCAGCAGCGGCAAAATTGATGTCCATGCTGGGCATGTTGAGCGAAACGAGTCCAAGCCCGTTATCATCGAAAACCGCTTTGAGTTCGCGCCGGTGCGATGCATCCATTTGCGCGGGCCACAGGTGGCCGGGCGCGGCCATCAGTTCGAATGAGCGCAGCCCCTGCGCGGCCAGATGGGTCACGCAATCGCGCGCCGAATGGGTCAGCGTATAGGAATAGGTGTTGATGCCAAAGGCATCGCGCGATCCAGCCAGTGTCATGCCTCGTTCGCGATCAGGTCTGCGCACTTTTCGCCGATCATGATGCAGGCCGCGTTGGTGTTTCCCGAAACCATCGAGGGGATCACCGAGCCATCGGCAATGCGCAGGCGATCGATCCCGCGCACGCGCAGCTGCGGATCGACCACGGCCATCGCATCGTCCGCCCCGCCCATCCGGCATGAACCAACAGGGTGATAGCCGGTGTCCGCCGTTGCGCGAATATAAGCGGTCAGCGCCTCGTCGCTCTCATCTCCGGGCGGCGGATCGAATTGCTGCGCGCCAACATCGCGCAAAGGCGCGGCCTCGGCAATGCGGCCCGTCACGCGAAGCCCTGCGATGAGGGTCTGCATGTCCTTTTCGGCAGACAGATAATTGGGATCTATCAGCGGCGGCGCGGCGGGATCGGGTGACGTGATCCTGACCGTCCCCCGGCTTTCAGGGCGATTTTGATAGCACGCCATCATAAACCCGGATTGCGGCGGCAGAACGCCCGAACCGTCGCCCGGATCGAACGGCATGTAGAAGAACTGAATATCGGGATCTTCCATGCCCTCTTCGGTCTTCGCATAGCCCCCCGCCATCGCCGCGCCGACAGCCAGCGGACCGCTGCGCGCAAGCATATAGCGCAGACCAGCCAGCCCTTGTGAAAACACACCTGCCATCATTGCGTTGAAGGTATGGCGGCTGGTGGTTGTGAAGGCGCGCCGCGCAAGAATGTGGTCCATAAGGTTTTCGCCCACGCCGGGCAGA
Source organism: uncultured Sphingomonadaceae bacterium (assembly GCA_947258815.1). Taxonomy (GTDB): domain Bacteria; phylum Pseudomonadota; class Alphaproteobacteria; order Sphingomonadales; family Sphingomonadaceae; genus Novosphingobium. The sequence goes on along the minus strand of CAMYJW010000010.1, from coordinate 82,302 downwards.
TCGTGCACCACGCGAACGCCCACGCCGGGCAGAAGGTTTGCGGGCCCGATCCCTGAAAGCTGCAACAATTGGGGCGTCGCGAAAGAGCCTGCCGCCAGAATAATCTCGCGCCGGGCTGAAACCTGCCGCGCCTCGCCGCCGCGCGTGTAGGCAACGCCGGTGGCTTCGCGCCCGTCTAAAATGATGCGGCTGACGTGCGCGTCTGCCCGAATTTCAAGATTACGCCTGCCGCTTGCGGGCGTGAGATAGGCATCCGCGGATGAGCACCGCTGGCCGTTCCATGTCGTCAACTGATAGTAGCCGCAGCCAACGATGTCGCGCGCGCAAAAATCAGGCGTGCGCGGAATGCCGGCAGCCTCGGCAGCGTTAAGGAACGTATCGGTAAGCGGGTTTTCCCAGCGCACATCTTCAACGCCCAGCCCGCCGTCGACACCGTGAAACTCGTCAGCACCGCGTTGCTGTTTTTCGGCCTTGCGGAAAAAGGGCAGCACATCGTCAAACGCCCAGCCCTCGCCGCCCATCTGCCGCCAGATCGCATAGTCCGATGGTGTGCCGCGCGCATAGATCAGGCCATTAACCGCGCTGGAACCGCCGAGCACCTTGCCGCGCATTGCCGGTATCCTGCGCCCGTTCAACGCTGCCTGCGGCTCGCTTTCAAGGTGCCACATGAACTTGGGATCAGCCAGAACCTTGGGAAACCCGATGGGCATTTTCATCCACCGGTTGCCTTTTTCCGGCCCGGCTTCAAGCAGCAGAACCGAAATGGCCGGGTTCTCGCTCAACCGCGCCGCAACTGCCGCTCCGCCGGAGCCACCGCCGACGACGATATAGTCAAACTCCTGCGTTTCGTTCTGCATCGCGTTCATTCGCCTTTGTTATGTTCCTGCCGTCCGTCAGATGAAGCGGAAGACATCTCAGCCATTCTCGCTGAACAGCGAACCAAGCCCCGGAAGGCTTGCGCGTTCGGCATCAAAACCACTGTCCTGGAACCAGATGCGATCACGCATGACTTTGCGATTTGCATCTTCGATCACGATTTGCGCGATCCGGCTGGCCGCATCGCCTGCGCCATCAATCCGCACGGCGCGCACAAGGTCTTCCGATGCCGCGTTGACCGCGCGGTTGGCTTCGCAGCGCGTGATCGGATCGAGCGGGTTTGCCGCTTTCACCGCCTGCCCGAGCGCATCTGCTGCAGCGCGCGTTACATCGCCGCCCTTGGCCAGTTGCAGCATCTTTTCTGCCAGCGTGATCGCGTCTTCCAGTTCCTCGCGATCGAAGCGATCCGCGTAAGGCAGCTGGCTTTTGATCATCGTAAGATGCGCGATAACCAGCTGCGCCTGTTCACGCGCAAGGTCGTTGTCGGCATCGATCGCAGGGATCACGATATCGGCAAGCGTTTGCACCATGCTGTCAAAACGGTCGGGAATGGAGGGCGTCATTGCTGTGGTCCTTCTTCCAGAAGGCGGCAGATTTCCGCCATGAAGATGTGCCCGGCAGGGCAAAGCCAGGTTTGCAACACGTTTTGATGATTGTTCTGTTCGATGGCGACGCGATAGGCAGAGCCAAGGATAATCGTGAGGCTCTTGTAGTTCTGCAGCACCTCATAATAGTGCAGCGTCTTGGGGTTGATCGTGCGGCCAGACATCGCGCAATAGCGATCGAGAAATTCGGCTCGCGGCATCAGGCCGGAAATCAGGAACGTGCCCTTTTCATCAAGATGGCCCAGAACCTTTGGAATGATTCCGGCAAGATCATCATGGAAATCGCCCCAGTGCGAAAGTTCCCAGTCCAGTATTGCAGAAATCTGCCGCGTATCCTCATCGATCAGATAGTTGCCGGTGCGATAATCGTTGTGACAGAAAACGAACGTATCGCACGGCGGCATATTATCGCGCAGCCATCCGTCGATCACCGGGAACATCGGGTGCATATCAACCGCATCTTCCAGCCAGATACGCGTCCACCAGTCCAGATGGCGCCGGGCCGATTGCAGCGGATCGGCATCGGGCAGCGAATAGGATGGAAACGCATCCGCATCCCATTTCACGCCATGCATGGCCACCAGATGCTGCAGGAACTGATCGCCCATTTCGCGTCGCCAGTCTGGCCCGATATTGGTGCCAAGGCCCGAAACATTCGCATCCGGCGCGCCAGCGGGTTTGGTGACGCCCTTGATGAAGGTGGTGATGATGGCCGGCTCACCCATGTGCTCGCCATCAGGATCAAGCCACTGGGCATGGGGCACAGGGATCACGCCTTCGAACGCGCGCATCGCCTCAAACTCGCGTGAACGGCTGGTTTCGACCACCGATTCAAGCGGGTCCATGCGGATCACGAAACGGCGAGACTGTCCGTCGCCGTTATCCACATCAAAGCGGAACTGTTCTTTGGACGCCCCGCCCGAAAGCCGTGCGACATTGCTGACCGTGGCGCTGCCAAACCCTTCCTGCAGATTAACGAACTTTTGCAAACGCGGCGCAACATCCGCTTCGGAACGCGGGCGATAGGGGCCTTGCAAACGTTTCCCGAGGCGGCGTTCGAGTATTGCCGCTGTGTGCGGTTCCAGATCGAGCGACGCCAGTTCTCTTTGTGCCAGTGGCATTATCATCGGCCGTTTCTCCCACCACGCTGACCTGTCTGTTCGCCATGCGTGCCAATTTTATAGATCATACCGCCCCGACCCGGATGCGGTTTCGGACGCGGTTGCGTCACCTAAAGCAGTTTGGCTCTCGCCCGGCGGCCCAAAGTCCCTGTTCCATAGACTTCCATGACATGGCTCTGGCCAACCCGATCACCCATCGTCCAGCGATAGAGCGAGGAGAAGATCAGGAAGCTGGGGTAAGATGTGTGCCATGGCGCATGGCCCACTGCCTCGCCCACCATGCTCCAGCTGCGGCCCAGTTCATCCACCACGGTGATGTGCTGTCGAATGCCGAACGGTCCGCGCTTTTCGGTCCTGAATTCCGCCGAAACCAGCCCGACGATCTTGCCGTTGTCGCACATGTGGCCAAAAGTCAGCGGCTGGTGGATGGTGTTGCCTGCATCGTCCAGCTCTATCGGGCACAAGACATGAAACGCCAGATCAGGGCCGAAGCTCATGTTGCCCCAGCTGATCGAGCCCATTTCCCATTCGGGGCGCGGCCCCCAGCTGTGATCCATCGCCTCTATGCAATCAATCTCATAGGATTTGCCATCGAACGTCAGCGTGCCTTTGCATGCGCCCAGCATATCGAAATGCCCGTTTGACCATGCCTCGCCCCAGCCGCCTGCCTCGGTTGAATCCTGCGCCTGCTTGCGCAGCGGGTTCTGATCTATGTCGTGCGGATCGTAAGGCCCGGCCAGAGCGTTGAACGTAAAGTCAAACTTGCAGGCGCCATCATTGGAATTGTAGCGCACGTGATAATCGTTCGGGCCATCGATCACGGTGGTGCCCAACCCGTTCGGCAAGTCATAGTCCAGCAGCGTTTCGGGGCAGGGCAAATGCATGCGCGCATCGCCCCACAGTGCGTCTGCCGCGCTTTCGCAAAACCCTTTGTGCAGATAGACAGAGGAATGGCAGACGCCGGCATTGGGGCGTGTGAGCACATAGGTATAGCAACTGATGTTCTCTTCAGGAATCCAGAACTGGAAGGCATTGGTTTCAACCCAGTTGAACGCGTCCGGATCGGGTTTGTGATAGTCCATATCGGCGGCGGTAATCATTTTGGCAGCTCTCCCTGCTGGCCTGTGCTGGCCTTGAAATTGGCAATTGCGTTACCCGAGGCCGAGAGACTGGGCCGGAATCAATCGCGGGTCAATCAGATGTAATTCATATCGAATCATAAAACCCTGTTATGATCAATTTATAAGTTTACAGAGTGCCGGAACACTGAAAATTCCGGGTCAAAACCAAGAATAATGCAGTGTGCCTTTTATGCAACGGTTAGCGGTTTTCGCACAGAAAACAGCCCTTTCTAGGCGCGATTCGCGCCAAACGTGGTTCGTTCGTGCCAAACGCAGGCGAAACCCTATTGTTATATCTGATTCCCCCGATATTGTTTGGCGCCTGCTATGCCAACACGCGCGTTGACTGCGGTTGTTGAGTTTTAGTCAAAAAGATTGTTCGGATCAGCCTCAACCAAAGAGGCTCACATTAGGGAGAGAATGGAATGAATTACCTTCTAAAGCGCTGCCTGCTGGCATCGACCGCGGCAACCGCGATGGTCGCAACGCCAACCATGGCGCAGGAGGCCGACGAAGCAAGCGCAGCCAATTCAGGGGATATTATCGTTACGGCCCGCCGTTCCGAGGAATCGCTCTCCAAGGTTCCGGTTGCGGTTGCCGCTTTCGGGGCCGAAGAACTGACCGAACGCCGGATCGTAAGCGAGCGTGATCTGCAAGCCAGCACGCCGGGCCTGACGGTGCGTTCCACAAACTCGTCCGAGCAGCTTTCATTCTCGCTTCGCGGCCAGTCGATTGACGCCTTTTCGTATGGTGCGCCTGCCGTTGTGGCCTATTTCAATGAAACCCAGATCAAGGGTGTCGCATCCTCGGCCTTCTACGATCTTGGGTCGATCCAGGTTCTGAAAGGCCCGCAGGGCACGCTGTTTGGCCGCAACGCCACAGGTGGCGCGGTGCTTTATGGCACGCAGGAACCAACTGACGATTTCGAAGGGTATCTGCGCGGCGGTTTCGGCAATCTCGGAAACACAGAAGCCGAAGGTGCGATCAACATCCCGCTTGGCGATGTCGCGGCGGTGCGCTTTGCCGGTCGTTTCCAGAAGCGTGATGGTTTCCAGCACAACCTTTATGACGATACGTATGGCGGTAGCGTCGATTCAAAAAGTATTCGTGGTTCGTTGCGGCTTGAGCCTGGAAACGGGATCAAGAATGTCACGGTCGTGCAGCACGGCACCGGCAACGGCATTGGTACAAACCTGAAAATGCAGAACATCAACCGCGTCGGCGATGTTTCGGTCGATGGTCTGGGCACGCCGCTCAACGCAACGGGCGATGCGATCTACAACGTACCCACGGGCACGGAAGTCGCGCCTGGCGTTCCGTTTTATACGCCTGCCGCAGAAGCAAAGCTGATTTCGCTTGGTGTAACGGGCGGTATCCGCGATTTCATTGATCGCGTTTCACCCGGCCTGGGCCATCATGAGGTGATGGCCGACGTTTCAGCATACTATAATTCATCAGCATGGACGGTGACCAACCGGACCGAAATCGAAATCGGTGATACGTTGGTTCTGAAGAACATCTTCGGCTACAACAAGGTCAAGTCGCGCACGCTTGCGGATGATGATGGCAGCCCGTTCGAACTGTTGAACATCGGTTCATTCGCTGGCGGGCGCAACCAGGGCTTCCGCTTCACCAACCGGGACATTTCCGATGAACTTCAGCTTTCAGGTGAACTGGCTGACGGCAAACTTAACTTCATCACCGGGCTTTACTGGTCTCACCAGAAGGAAGGGGTGCAGATTCCTCTTTCGCTGGCGACCGATTCAGTCGCAGCCACCGCAGCGACAGCCTGCGGGTTTGCGGACTGGCTCGAAGTGCGCACGATTGCGCAACTGGACGAAAAGTTCTGCGGTTATGATTTCATCATCGACGACAAGTCCTACGCGGCTTACGCGCAGATCGGATACAAGATCACACCGGAGCTGACCTTCAACCTTGGTGGACGAATCACCAAGGAAAAGATCAGCCTTGACCACATCGGCAACGATGCTTTCGGCAGCGTTCTTGGCGTTCCGAACGAATCGACGTCTGCAACCAAGCCAAGCTGGACCATTGGTCTCGACTATCAGGCCAGCAACTCTCTGATGGTCTATCTGGTGCAGCGCGGCAGCTGGCGCACCGGTGGTTTCAACGGAACAAGTCTGGGTGCGAACGGCCTGACCAACGAGTTCCGTCCTGAAACGACATGGGACATCGAAGCCGGTGCAAAATTCAATGGCTATTTCGGCACGATGCCGGCTCGCTTCAATCTGGCGATCTACCAGCAGACGGTGAAGAACATCATTCGTTCGGTCTATATCGGCATCACCAGTGTTACCGGCAACGCCAACAAGGCGCGCATTCGCGGTGTCGAACTGGATGGCAGCATCAACCTGACGGACTGGCTGCAGTTTGGCGGCACGCTGACGTACACCGATGCGAAGTACACCGATCCGATTGCGACGATCGGCGCCGATACGCTGACGTTTGGCCCGTATGCAGATACGCCTGAATGGGCCGGTTCCGCATTTATCCGAACCGAAACTGATCTGGGCGATACGGGAACTCTCGTGTTCCGCGGTGACGTCTACGGCCAGACGGGCACGGAATATTCCAACCTTGTCGGTTCGATCGTTCCGGGTGCGGAACTGCCGGGTTATTTCCTGACGAACGCACGGCTTGAATGGAACAACATCATGGGATCGGATGTTTCGGTTTCCGGGTATGTCCAGAACCTGACTGACGAAGAATACTTCACTGGCGGTATCGCACTGGGTGCCGTTGTCGGCACCAACGCCTATCTGCCTTCCATTGGCCGTACATACGGCATGGAAGTTGGCGTGAAGTTCTGATCTGAACCGATAACAGCTCCGCCGGTCGCGCTGCGCGGTCGGCGGTCTGGGCAACAGTCAACACATTCAGTCCGCCCGGTCGTTGCGAAACGCCGGGCGGGCTTTTTTGTATCTGAGCTGAGCTGAGCCTGAGCCGCATCCGCGCTGTTTATGCTTGGCAGTGCCCAGGGCCATTTCGCCTTGCGCCTGGGCGCTGGTGAGCAACGGCGTTCTCTCGATTGTCATGCGGTGCGGGTAAGACGCGCAGGCGTGCCCGTAGCTTTGCTCCGAGCGCTTCGGACGGTGCGCCGAAAGGGCGAAAGTGGCGGGCGCTGGGGGCAGGGCGAAGCAGCCTGGCGCCTGCACATCGCGGCCCGCTATCCAAGTGCACGCATCTGCGGGCGCTTGCGCAAGTCAGGTCCGCGTATCGGCCGGAGATTTCACGCGCGATCCGCCGGACCGGGAAACCCGGCGGATCTGCAAGACGTTGGCTGTCCGTCTAGAGGCGGGCAGGGGGGGGGGGCTATTTGTTGTCGTTCGGCAGAGCGTAGGCGATCACGAAATCGCCCTGGTTTGTCATCAGCAGCGGATGGCCGCCCGCCGCCTGAACGACATACTGTTTGCCAGACTCTTCCGAAACATACGTCATCGGTGTCGCCTGTCCGCCAGCGGGCAGGCGCTGTTCCCACAGCTTGCGCCCGCTCGCCACATCATAGGCGCGCAGATAATCGTCGATCGCGGCCGCAATAAACATCACCCCGCTTTTGGTGACAATCGAACCGCCCGCGCTGAACACGCCGGTGGGCAACGCGATACCCAGCGGCGCGGCATCTTCCGTGGTGCCAAACGGCTGGCGCCACAGCACCTTCTTCTGACGCAGATCGATGGCTGCCAGCTCGCCCCATGGCGGCGCGTTGCAGGGCAGGCCAAAGCGCGAAGTCCATGGGGTCGATATCGCGGCATAAGGGGTGCCGTCCTGCGGATAGACCCAGCCTTCGGGCATCGGCTTGCTGGGCGGCTGTTTGGGATCATGGCCCCAGACAGTCACGCCCGATGCGTCGGCGTCTTCGCGTTTGATCAGCTGCGTAAGATAGGGAATGTAGCTTGCGTTGACGATCAGCACCTGCCGACCCGGATCGTAAGACCCGCCACCCCAGTTGAACACGCCGAAAATGTCAGGATACCCGATTGAGCCTTCAAGGCTGGGCGGCGTGAACTGGCCTTCATAACGGCGCTGTTTGAACGTGATCCGGCACAGCATCTGATCCAGGAATGTCGCGCCCCACATATCGGCTTCGCGCAGATGAGGTGGGGAAAACGAAGGAAAGTCCTGCGGATAAGGCTGCGTGGGGGAAAGGCGTTCCCCCGGCACCGCGCCATCTTGCGGCACGGGTTTCTCAACGATCGGCACAAGCGATTCGCCCGTGGCGCGATCAAGAACGAATATTTCACCGCGCTTGCTGGTGGAAATCAGCGCCTTTGCCTTGCCCTGCGGCGTATCGAAATCGGCAACGATCGGCTGCGCGGCCACGTCCATGTCCCACAGATCGTGGTGCACCATCTTGAAGTTCCAGCGCACGTTGCCCGTCTCGGCCTCCAGCGCGACGATACCGCTGCCGTACAGATCGTTTTCGGGCGGGCGATCGCCGCCATAATAATCGGGGTTGGGATTGCCCATCGGTAGATAGACCAGCCCCAGTTCGGGATCGGCGCTGAACACGCCCCATGCATTCGGGGTCGCTCTGGCAAAATGCTCATCGTCGGCCAGCGGACCGCGACTGGTGGGCGAATTGGCTTCCCATGCCCATTTCATCTCGCCGTTGCGCACATCATAGGCGCGCACCACGCCGGACGGTGAATCGACCGACTGGTTATCATAGACCATGCCGCCGACAATCGCCGTGTCGCCAAGGATCAAGGGCGGCGATGTGACAAGCGCATGGCCCGGCGTTTTCCAGTCCAGCCCTTCGTTGAGATCGACAAACCCGGCATCGCCGAAATCATCGCATGGCTTGCCCGTGGCCCAGTCCAGCGTGATCAGGCGATCGTCCAGCGTGGCGGTAACAATGCGCTGGTCGCAATAGTCCGCCGTGCCGCCACCGGCATAATATGAAACGCCCCGGCAGGCGCGCGTGGGCGGTTTGCTGAGATCGACAGCAGGATCAAACCGCCAGTTTTCCTTGCCCGTCTCCGCATCGATGCTGATGACTTCGTTCGACGATGTGCACATGAACAGCGATGAGCCGGCCTTGATCGGCGTGGCTTCGAACGAGGAAGCGCTGTTGCCCGTTCGGTAAACCCACGCCACTTCCAGATCGTCGGCATTGGCGGGGGTGATCTGGTCGGCAGGCGAATAGCGATCGCCCGCGATTGTGTTCCCGTAATTTTGCCACTGGCTGGCGCCCCGTTCCGGTGCTTCTGCGCCATTGGCCGTGCCCGTTCCCAGTGGTTCGAATCGCGATGCGGAATAGGATACCGCGATCATCGCAAAGGCCGCAACTGCCAGCACGGGCGCGGCGATCCGCGCAAGCATCGGTCCCTTTTCGCCGAACAGCGAGGGCGGCGAGGAATCAGCGGGTCTTGCAAACGGAAGCACAAACCAGAGCGCAAGCCCGGCAGGCATCGCGATACGCGGCAGCAACTCCCAGGTGGACCACCCGACTTCGGCCAGCGCCCAGATGAACGTTGCGATTACAAATGCAAAATAGAGCCACGGCGCCTGCGGGTTACTGCGTGCAATCAGCGCGGCAACAGCCAGGAACGCGATCCCCGACAGCAGATAATAGAATGAACCGCCAAGCGAAACCAGATAGGCACCGCCAGCAACCAGAAAAACGCCAATAAGCCCGAACAGGGCAACGCCGACCCAGTTTAGCGGAGACCTTGCAACGGCGGCCTCTTCCATATCTCACTCCCGGTATCTGTATTTTGTTCTACCAGATATACACATACCGAGGGGCCTGTCACCCGCCTTTGCGAAAACCCTGTGCAGGCGGCGAACAAGGCTGCGCAAATCTCATAAACTGAATACCTGATATAGACATTTGATGGTTGTTGCCTATGGTGCGCGCATCGCGGGTTTGGCCTTGAACGCGCAATTGTTCCAAAGAGAGAATGCCATGGCAGACAGCCCGGAAGTTCCCGACATACAGCAGCCTGGATTGGGGCCAGTTCATCATGTCGGGGTTATCAGCCCTGATCGCGACCAGACTATTGCGCAGTATCGTGCATTGCCCGGTTCGGGCGGGGCCTACACTGTCGATACGCCCGTCACCGCCCAACTCGCCACCGGTCTGACGACATTCGATATGAAGCTTGGTTTTCTGTGGCTTGGCGATTGTCTGCTCGAAGTGCTCGAACCTGCCGACGCCTTGTCACCCCATGCTGCATATCTGCGAGAATGCGGCGGCGGCATCCATCACGTCGCTTTCATGGTGCCGTCGATTGCGCGCGCGCGGACGACCTTTACCGATGATATCGCGTTGCTGGCGGACGGGAACATCGAACAGAACCCGCTGAAATGGGCCTATTTCGAATCGGGGCCATCCAATAAAGTGCTGATCGAACTGGTTGAGCAAAGCGATGTCGCCGATGCGTTCTTCGGCGACATCTACGATACGATCGGCAGGCGCTGACAGCGCGCCCGCCGAATCGCCGGGCCTGATTTACCAGGTGCCGCCTTCTTTCTCTGCGCGTTCGTAGGCTTCTTCTTCGGTAATATCGTTGCCGTTTTCATCGATCCAGTGCAGGTCGAAAGCCCCTTCATCGACAACGAACAGCAGGCAGCCTTCCTCTTCCGTACAGCGAAAGCGGTGGGCGTGTTTGCCCGGCAGCTGGGAATAGCCGCCAGCGCCGACGCGAACCGGTTCGTGTCCTTCAAGTTGGGCGACAATCGTGCCCTTCAGGACGACGAGTTCTTCGGTATGCGTATGCCAGTGCCATGGGGCCACCGCGCCGGGCGCCATGCGCGTAAGGAATGTGGCTGACTCGGTCATCATATCGCCGCGCAACATCGCGCTTTGAAAGCTTGACGCTTCCGCGCCCGAATCGAAATCCGCCATATCGCAGTGTGGCAATGTCAGAACAGGCGGCTTGTCGCTTTTCTTGTCCAAAAATTCTCTCCCAAAACCGGTGCAATCAGACGCTGCCAACCATGGCCTGTCAATCGTGCGCAACACCAGCACATCAAATTGTGCCGCAAATAAACAGCGCCCCGCCATGAATCCAAAGCATCCGGGTGCTGGCCATCTCTGGCATATGTGATATATCAGAAATCAATATACCGTTCAATCGGCTGCCGGGGTGTTTCCGCCGGTGAACACTGTGCGAACGGAAGATCATAACAGACGAGGGGGGGGCGCAATGAACGAAATCGCGACGGTATCGGAAGACCGGGTGGTCGATTTTGATATTTATGCGCCGCCCGCAGTCCACGACGGGTTTCACCAAAGCTGGAAAAGCCTGCAGGTGGAGGGCCTGCCTTCGGTCGTCTGGACCCCGCACAACGGAGGGCACTGGATCGCGACCCGCGCACCAACGATCAACAAGGTGCTTGCCGACTACAAGCGGTTTTCGAGCCGGACGATATTCGTGCCGAAGGAAACCGCTGGCGCGGCCTATCGCGGGGCCTTGCCGGGCACAGTCGATCCGCCAGAGCACAAGGCCTATCGCACGTTGCTCAACGCTCGCCTTTCTCCGTCTATTGTCAAGGCGATGGAAACGCAGATTCGTCATCATGCCGCGCTGCTCGTAGAAGCAGTGCGTGAAGACGGCGCGTGCGATTTCGCCCACGCCTTTTCGGAACTTTTCCCTATTCAGGTACTCATGTCGTTGACCGACATGCCGATTGCCGATGTCCCGAAACTGCGTGGCTGGGCAGCGGCGATGGTGCGGCCCAGTGGCGATCTGGACTTTGCGAAAGGCAAACAGAACTTCCTTGATTATCTCGCGCCTTATGTCGACGCGCGCAAGGACAAGGGTGGAGAGGATCTGTTCAGCCACCTGATCAATACGCCGATCGACGGTCGCACGCTAACGCGCGACGAGGCCCTGAATTTCTGCTTTCTGGTTCTGTTCGGTGGCGTCGATACGGTTGTCCAGTTTCTCAACTACGTGATGCATTTCGTGGCTACGAACCCCGACAGGTGGCGGGAAATGATGGCCAATCCCGATCAGATGCCGCGCGTGATTGAAGAACTGCTGCGGCGCTTTCCGGTCATCACGATCGCGCGCGAAGTGACGCAGGATACAGAGATTGAAGGTGCGCAGCTAAAAGCGGGCGACATGATCGTCGCTGCACTGGCTTTGGCAGGGATCGACGATCAGCAACATGAGAATCCGATGGCTGTCGATTTCGGGCGAAAGAAGCTTGAACATGCCACATTTGGCGGCGGTGCCCATCGTTGCCCAGGCAATCACCTTGCGCGAATGGAAATCCGGGTGATGCTGGAAGAGTGGCTGCGGCGCATTCCCGAGTTCAGGATTGATCCCAATGAAAAGCCGCTTTTCAAGGGTGGCATCACTGCCTCGATTGAAAATATGAAATTCGTCTGGGATCCGACGACGACCCACCGGATTGAGCTCATGGAGCCTTCCAGGGCCTATGCCTGAGCGGTTCGATGTCATTGTCGTCGGTGCGGGTGCCGCCGGGCTTGCTGCTGCAAGCGTTGCGGCGCGGCGCGGTTGCTCGGTCCTGTTGCTTGAACAGGCCGATGTGATCGGCGGGACAAGCGCGATCTCGGGCGGGATGGTCTGGATGCCCGCCAATGCCAAAATGAAGGCGCTTGGGCTTGAAGACGATCTGGGTAAGGCCCGCGCCTATCTTGCCAATCTGGTCAGCGATGCCACGCCTGAAAGGCTGAACGCATTCCTTGATCGCAGCGGCGAGGCGCTTGAGTTTCTGGAACGCAACACATCGCTGCGGCTTCGCCCGGTCAAGGTCTATCCCGATTATTATCCCGATTTTGAGGGCAGTCAGCCGGGCGGCCGCGTGCTGGAACCGGTGCCGTTCGATGGCATGGAGCTGGGACGTGATTTTGCGCGGCTGCGTAATCCCTTGCCGGAATTCATGCTGCTGGGCGGCATGATGGTGAGCCGCGAGGATATACCTCACTTCAGGCGTTTCGGCAGATCGCCGGGATCGACCTTCAGGGTGTTGCGGCTGGTCGGCCAATATGCGCTTCAGCGCTTGCGCGCGCCACGCGGAACCCGGCTTTATCTGGGCAATGCGCTGGTCGCCCGGTTGTTCAAATCCGCCCGCGATGCCGGTGTCGATATTCGCACAGGTGCGACGGTGCGCGCGCTTGCCTCGCGCGGGGGCCGGGTATGCGGTGTGCGCGCAACGATAGATGGCGAAGAGCTTGAGTTTGTGGCGGGCGGCGGTGTCATTCTGGCAACGGGCGGTCTTTCGGGCGATGCGCAGTTGCGTTCGCGTTACGTGCCCGAAACGGTCGGTCCGCGCACGGGGACAGTGTCCACCGGGGATGCGGACTGCGGCGCGCGGCTGGTGCAGGGGCTGGATGCCCGGATCAGCGAGCCCGAACAGGGCAGCGGGTTCTGGGTTCCGATTTCGCAGTTCACATATGCGGACGGCAGCGATGGATATTTCCCGCATACCGTTACCGATCGCGGAAAGCCCGGTCTGATTGCTGTCGCCAGCGATGGCAAGCGGTTCGTCAACGAGGCACTGTCATATCACGAATTCGGGCTGGCGCAGATGCGGCGCGGCGAAGAGGCGGTGCCCGCGCACCTGATTTGCGATCAGACATTCTTGTGGAAGTATGGGCTTGGAAAGATCCGTCCGTTCGCGCCGTCGGTCAGGCAGGATATAGCAAGTGGATACCTTAAACGCGCCGATACGATTGCGGCGCTGGCCGATCAGATCGGCGTTCCCGCTGGCGCACTCGCCGATACGGTGTCGCGATTCAATCAGGGGGCGGCAACCGGACAAGACCCTGAATTTGGCCGGGGTGGAGACAGATACCAGCGCCATCTGGGAGACGGTGATGTCCAGCCGAATCCGTGTGTGGCCCCGATTACCAAGCCGCCATTCTATTCGGTTGAAGTGCGCCCTGGTGATCTTGGGATGGCTGCGGGCATCGTCACGGACGCGGCAACCAGGGTGCTTGACACGTCGGGCGCGCCGATCCCCGGCCTTTTTGCATGCGGAAACGATATGCAGTCGGTTATGAACGGCGCTTATCCGGGGCCGGGGATCACGCTGGGGCCGGCGCTTACGTTTGGCTATGTCGCTGCGACAGAAGCGGCATCGGCGGCGGGTTCTTGACAGGCTGGCACTCCGCGGCGACTGTGCAAATCCGAACGGATTATGCGACTTTCGCATATCAGCATTGCTGTTTGTGATTGCCTCGTGCATGAGCCTCAAACACATTTCATGAGAGGGAGCCCCGGATGGCCGTAGCCGATCACAAGGCATGTATCGTTGGCGTTGGTGAAAGCGAGTTCACCAAATGGGGCGGTATCATGGACCGCAGCCAGTTTCAGATCACGGCGCAGGCCATTGCCGCCGCGATCAAGGATGCCGGAATGACTGCCGCCGATATTGATGGTTTTGCATCTTTTGCTGACGATTCGAACAATGCGCCGCTGATGGCCGTGGCTCTGGGCCTGCCGCAAACGCGCTGGTCATCGATGGTCTGGGGCGGCGGCGGCGGAGGCTCGATAGCCGCGCTCTCACAGGCATGTGCCGCTGTCGAATCAGGACTGGCCAATGCGGTGGTGGTCTATCGCGGGCTTTGTCAGGGCCAGTTTCGCCGGTTCGGACGGTTCGGACAGGGACGGATTCACGGCAATTTCGTTTATCCTTATGGCTTGTTCGCGCCGTCGATGTTCCTCTCCTTGATGATGCGGCGCTATATGCATCTTCATCCGCAGATCACGCATGAACACATGTGCGAAATTGCTCTGAACGCCCGTTCCAACGCCAATCGCAATCCCAAGGCGGTGATGCACAATCGCACGCTGAGCCGCGATGAGTATTTTGCCGGGCGCTGGATTGCAGAGCCTTTCCGGCTGTTCGATTGCTGCCTTGAAACCGATGGTGCCTGCGCCGTGATCGTCACCTCGCGCGAACGTGCACGTGATCTTGATGGCCCTGCGATTGATATTCTGGGCGCCCTGCATGGCAGCGGCCCCGGCTGGGGAAGCGGACCACTGGGCAGCCAGAACATGCCCGATGCGGACTATGCCTCAACCAACAGCAAATATATGGCCAAAGAGCTGTTTGAGCTGGCCGGGATCAGCCCGTCCGACATTGATGTTGCGCAGATTTACGATCACTTCTCCGGCCTCGTGCTGATGGCGCTGGAAGATTACGGGTTCTGCGCGCCGGGCGAGAGCGGCGAATTTGTTGCCTCCGGGGCGATCCGCTGGCCCGATGGCAAAATGCCGATCAACACATCGGGCGGCCAGCTTTCCGAAGCCTATGTCCATGGCATGAACCTTTTGATCGAAGGCGTTCGCCAGCTGCGCGGCCAGTCTACTTCGCAAGTTGAAGGCGCAAAAACCTGCCTTGTAACGGGCGGCCTTGGCGTTTCACCAACCAGCGGCACTATTCTACGGAGTCAGTCATGAGCTTTTTTCCAGCGGACATGCCGCGCCCCGAACCCAACTATGACGATGAGGGGTTCTGGAAAAACTACGCCGAAAAACGCCTGTGCTTTCAGGCATGTGGCGATTGCGGCGCGCTGCGCCATCCGCCCACGCCGATCTGCCATGCATGCCATTCGGTGGAAGTGACATGGCTGGAAGCGCCTTCAACCGGCACGATCTATTCCTATAATGTCGTGCACCATGCGGGACACACGGCTGTGGAAAGCGCGCTCCCTTATGTAGGCGCTCTGGTGGAATTTGAAGGATTTCCCGGCGTGCGGCTGGTCACCAATGTCACCGATGTCGATCCGGCGGCGATGCAAATCGGCATGCGCGTAAACCTGTGGTGGGACGATATCGGCGAAGGCATGTTCATCCCGCGTTTCAAACCGGCCTGAGCACGCCTCGCCGATGTCCGTGCCGACAGTGAACCCCGCGCTGATCGGACTACAATTTCCGCCCGTCGCAGTGGTTGCCGAAGCCGGGCAGATGCGGCTGTTCGCCAAAGCGACCGGCCAGACCGATCCGGTGTTCTTCGATGAACGCGCGGCGCAAGGTGCCGGTTATCGCGCCATCGTTGCCCCGCCAACATTCGTCTACACGCTGCTGAGCATTGGCCGCGATGATCCATACGATCATTTTGATCGCATGGGCATCACGCTGGCGGACACGCTTCATGGATCGCAATCGTTCACATATGGCGTTCCGCTGTGCGCGGGCGATACGGTCCGGTTCGAATGGTCCGTCGCCGATATATACGAGAAGAAAGATGGCGAACTGACATTCGTGGTGTTTCGCATCAACGCAACCAATCACCGTGATGAAATGATCGCCACAATCGAAAACGTCACGATCGTGGTGAAGCGCTGAGATGCCCGCCCCCCTTCTTCTGAACGCCCGCCCCGGCGATCATCTGCCACCAATGCAATTTGCGCCGCTCACCCGCCATGATTTTGCACTTTATTGCGGCGGATCGGGCGATCATAATCCGCTGCACACCGACAGTGATTTTGCGCGCGAAAGCGGCGGCCAGGACGATGTGATCGGTCATGGGATGTTGTCCATGGCTTTGGCGGGCCGGTTTCTGACCGCGCTTGCGCCGGTCGACGCGCTGGAATCGTGTGCCGTGCGGTTTGTCGGCAAGACCGGTCCGGGGGACAGTCTGACCTGCAACGGCAAGGTTATCACGCGTGAGGAAACGGGCGGCATCTTGCGGCTTGCACTCAACCTGATGATGATCGAAGCTCACGGTCGGGAGATATTGAACGGACAGGCGATCATTGCGGTGCGCCGCTCTTGATTGCTGTCGGAGATTATGCGAAAAAGTCATAACAGAAATGCAATCCACAAACATGTGATGGATAATAGGGCCCACAGCCACCACAATCACCCGGTGGCGCTGGCTCTGAAGGGGTATGAGGCGTCTGGGACGTGACAATGCAAAACGCCAATTCCGGTCGTCCCGCCGATCTGCTTGCGCCCAAACAGGGCGGTGGCCTCGATCTGCTGGAAGGGATCGTTGTTCTCGATCTCACAACCTCGGTAGCAGGGCCATATGCGGGGCAGATGCTGGGCGATATGGGCGCCGATGTCATCAAGATCGAGCGCCCCGGCGCGGGCGACGATTGCCGCGCATGGGGGCCGCCGTTCCTTGATGGGGAATCGCTGTGGTTTCTGGCGGTTAATCGCAACAAGCGAAGCATCACACTGGATTATGCCTCGGATGGCGGGCGCGACGTTTTGCGCGATCTGATAAAGCGCGCCGATGTCGTGCTGCTCAACATGGTGGACCGGGTCCAGCGCAAGCTCGCGGTCGACTACGAAACGTTGAAAGCGATCAATCCCGCGCTGATCCATATCACGATTTCGGGGTTCGGGCTGGAAGGCGCACGCGCGAACATGCCGTGTTACGATCTCATCGCCGAAGGTTATTCGGGCGTGATGGATATGACCGGGGAACTGGAAAATCCTCCGCAGAAAGTGGGCACACCCGCGGCCGATCTGTTTGCCGGACAGGATGCGGCGACAGCAGCTGTTTCGGCGCTTTTCCGACGCGAACGCAAAGGCGGCGGCTGCGCGATCGATGTGTCGATGATCGAAAGTATGACCCGCTTTATGGCGCCGCGCCTTTCGCCTTATCTGGGATCGGGCGACCTGATGCGCCGCAGCGGCGGGCGAGACAGCGTAATCGCGATTTATCAGGCGTTTGAAACCGCCGATAATCCGCTGACGCTTGGCCTTGGCAACGATGCCATCTGGAAACGCTTCTGGACCGCGCTGGGGGAGCCTGAATTCGCTGAGCGGCCCGAATATGGATCGAATGCGGACCGGCGTGAACATCGCCCCGCGCTGGTCAGGAAAATCGCCGCGGTCCTGCGAACCCGTTCGCGCGATGAATGGCTGGACCTGTTTCGCGAAGCGCGCATCCCGGCAGGACCGATCAGCCGTCTTGATGAAGTGGCCAGCGATGCCGAATTGCAGGCGCGCGGGTTTCTCTATTCGGTCGAACGCAGCGGCGTCAAAGTGCCGCAGATCGGCCTTGGGATCGGCTTTGACGGACAGACCGAAGGCGCGCGGCTGGCACCGAAACTGGGCGAACACACCGATGAAATTCTGGGCGAAATGCTCGGTCTGGACGTTGCCCGGATCGCTGCGCTTCGCGCCAATGGAACCGTTTAATCGAGAGGATTTATGGCAATGGCTTTCAGCGAAATCGAATACAGCGAAGATGGCCCTGTGGGGACAATCACGCTGAACCGCCCGGACGACGGCAACATGTTCACTCCGGTGATGTGCCATGAAATCCGCGATTGCATAAACGACATCCGCCGCGAAACCCGCACCCGGGTTGTCGTCATCACCGGCGCGGGCGACAGGTTTTTCTGCATCGGCGGGCGCAAGGAAGGCATGGAGGATACCACGCTTTACGCAGGCGTGCTGCCCACACTGGAAATGTACGAATCGATAGACAAGCTGCAAAAGCCCGTCATCGCATCGGTAAACGGTTTCGCGGTCGGCGGCGGCAACGTGCTGCAGATGGTGTGCGATCTCACAATTGCGAAAGAAACCGCCGTATTCCGCCAGGTTGGCCCGATGATGGGCAGCTTCGATGCTGGCTACGGCACCTGGTATCTGGAAGATCTGGTGGGCAAGAAGCGGGCCAAGGACATCTGGTATCGCAACGAGAAAATGACGGCCGAATATGCGCGCGACATCGGCCTGATCAACAAAGTCGTTCCCGATGCCGATCTGGCGGCTGAAACCCGCAAATACGCGCTCGAAGTCGCAGATCGGGGCGCATTTGCCCTGGCGGCGATCAAATCCGCCTTCAACGCGCGCCATGGCGGCGTCGGCGGTCTTTCGCGCATGGCACACGACATGCTGTTGCGCACATACCTGCCAACCGACGAAGCCAAAGAGCTTTCGGCGGCTTTCGGTGAACGTCGCACGCCCGATTCAGACAAGTTCGGCCACTAAGGAGAACGTGTGTGACGGCGATCCTCACTCTGCATAGGCCCGGCCCGGCAAAACAATATTATGCCGAAGGGCTATGGCGTGACGAGACGCTGTTTGCGCTGTTGCAGCGAAATGCCCGGCGCCGCCCGGATGCAGGCGCGCTGCGCGATCCCTTCCGCCAGCTAAGCTGGGCGCAGTTTCATGACGCAGTGGAAAACGTCGCCGCCGCGCTGCATGCCGCTGGCCTCAAGCCCGGTGATCGCGTTTCGATCTGGCTGCCAAGCCGTGTTGAAGCGGTGATCGTGCTGCTCGCCTGTTCGCGCAACGGGTATATCTGCAACACCTCGCTGCATCAGAATTATACCGTTGAAGAAATCGCCACGCTGCTCAGTTCGGTCAATACAAAAGCGCTGTTCGCGCAGGTCGGCTATGGCGCGGACAATCAGGGAGACGCCGCATTCGAACGGTTGCGCGAAGTGCCCTCGTTGAAAGCACTTTACGCACTGCGCGCGCGCGATGGCGATGAAGATGCGCCGCTTCCACCCGGCACACTGCCGTTTCCAGAAAGCGTCGACGCGCCCCCGCCGCCCGCGATAAACGATCCCGACAAGGTGACGTATCTGGCCTTCACCTCGGGCACGACCGGCATCCCCAAATCGGTGATGCACAGCGATAACACCCTGCTCGCCAACGCGCGCTGCATGGTGGAAGACTGGCACCACGATGAAAACACCGTGCTGTGCAGCCTTAGTCCGGTGAGCCACCACATCGGCACTGTCGCGATCGATCAGGTGCTTGTGGCCGCGTGCGAGCTGGTCTTGACCGATCCGCAATCGGGCATCGCGCCGGTGGACTGGATAGAACAGACCGGCGCAACATATGTGATGGGCGTTCCCACGCATGCGATAGATATTCTTGCCGCCTTGCAGCGCGAGGGGCGAACCGCGCTTGGCAAAGTGTCCGTCTTTTACATGGCCGGCGCGCCGATCCCGCGCGAAACGGCAGACCGGCTGCTGGCGATGGGAGTTACCCCCCAGAACATCTACGGGATGACCGAAAACGGATCGCACAGTTACACCCTGCCGGATGATCCGCCAGATGTCATCGCCGGAACATGCGGGCGCAGCTGCAAGGCATACGAAGCGAAAATCTTCAATGAAGATCGCCCCGATGAAGAGGCCGAACCCGGCTCAATCGGTGAAATCGGCGGCAAAGGCGCGATGCTGATGCTGGGCTACTTCGCCAATCAGGAAGCGACCGAAAATTCGTTCAACGCGCACGGCTATCTGATGAGCGGTGATCTGGGCCGGGTGGACGAACAGGGCAATCTGCAAGTCATGGGCCGTCGCAAGGATATCATCATCCGGGGCGGGCATAACATCCACCCTTCTCGGATCGAGGATCTGGCATTGCGCCATCCTGCGGTTCTGCGTGCAGCGGCGATTGCGGTTCCCGATGATCGGCTGGGTGAACAGGTTTGTCTGGCGATCATGCTGGCCGGTTCGGATGAGCCAAGCGGCGAAGGTATGGTGCGGCATCTGTTCGATCAGGGGCTGTCGAAATACGATCTGCCAGAGTTCTTCGCCGTCCTGCCTGAATTTCCGCTCACGGCCAGCGGCAAGATCCTGAAGCGGGTGCTGGTTGAATGGCACCGTGCAGGAAAATTCGCGCCCGTCGCGATCGAACGCGTGCCGCTTAAGGAGAATTCGGCTTGAGTATCGACCTGCAATTCAGGGATGAATTTGCCGTTCTGACGATTGATCGTCCCGAAGCGCTGAACGCACTCAGCTTTGCGCTCATCGCAGATATCGGCGCGGCGATTGATAAAGTGGCGGCCTCAGACGCGCGCGCGTTGATCGTCATCGGTGCTGGCGACAAGGCATTTTGCGCCGGCGCGGATATCAAGGAGCTGACAAACCGCGATCTCTCCGCCCAGAAACGCGGCGCGCAGTTCGGGCAGGCCATTTTTGCCAAAATCGATGCACTGCGCATTCCTTCAATCGCGATGATCGGCGGGTTTGCCTTTGGCGGCGGGATGGAACTGGCGCTGGCCTGCAATTTCCGGCTGGCGACTGCATCTGCAAAGATGGGCCTGCCCGAAATCAAACTGGGCCTGATCCCCGGATATGGTGGCACGCAGCGTCTGCCGCGCCTGATCGGTGAAGCGCGCGCGATGGAAATGATCCTGACCGGCCGCACCGTGAAAGCGCCCGAAGCGCTGGAAATGGGGCTGGTCAACAAACTGGTCGAAGGCGATCCGCTTGATGAAGCCATCGCCTTTGCCCGCCAGTTCAGCCAGTTTGGCGCGCTCGCGGTTGAGTTTGCGCGCGAGGCAGTGATGCGGGCATCGTCCACCTCTCTGGAAGAAGGGCTGCGTGCGGAGGCTGATCTTTCAACGCTGGCCTATCGCACCGCCGATGCCGAAGAAGGCATGCTGGCGTTCCTCGAAAAACGCACCGCGCAGTTCAAAGGCGAATGATGGACAAACTTGTTATCGTAACCGGCGCCAGCCGCGGGATCGGGGCGGCAATCGCCTATCGATTGGCTGAGCAAGGTTATACCGTGGGCTGCATTTCGCGCTCTGGAAGCCTGCCGCAGATCAAGGATGCCGATGCCAGCGTGCTGAAACGGTGCATACCCGCCAGCGCCGATGTCACTGATGAGGCTGCGCTGCGCAAGGCCATCGACGATTTCGCAAGCGGCCCGCTGCCGTTCGCCGGGCTGGTCAACAACGCGGGTTTTCATGATGAACACCGCTCTGCAACAATGCCGATGGACGAATGGCGCGCGATCATGGCGGCTAATGCGGATTCGGTCGTAATCGGGTGTCAGGCGGCTTATCCGCACCTCAAGGACGTCGACGGCGGCCTGATCCTCAACATGGGTTCGTTTTTCGATAAGCTGGGCGTGAAAAACAATCTCGCCTACAGCGCATCGAAAGCCGCGGTTGGTTCGATCACGCGGGTGCTGGCGGTGGAATGGGCGCGCTATGGCATTTCGTTGGTGAACATCGCGCCGGGCTTTGTGCTGACGGACCTCAACCGCGAGGAATGGGACAAACCCGGCGGTCCGCTGCAACCCTATATCGAATCGCGCATCCCCAACGGAAAGCCCGGCACGCCCGAAGATATTGCCGCGCTTGTCGTCAATCTGTTTGCGATGCCAACTACGTATCTCACCGGCGAAACCATCTACATCGATGGCGCACAGGCGTTGGTGTCCTGATGGCAGGCCAGACAATTTTTGAGCGGCTGGACGCGAATATCCCGCTGGACGATACCGAACGGGCCGTGCTGGAAAGCGTATCATCGGCCGCGCGCGGGCCACTGATGGAACGCGCCGCCGCCTATGATGAAAGCGGCGAGTTTCCGTGGGAAAACGTCCAACTGATCAACCAGCTTGGCCTCAACGCGATGTTCGTGCCGGAAGAATACGGCGGGAGTCCGCTATCCTACACCTGCTATCTGGCCTGCGTTCGTGAAATATCGGCGGCCTGCGCGGCAACCGGGATTGTCTGGGCGACAAACTTTCACGCGATGAAGCCGGTGATTGATTTTGGCACCGATGATCAGAAACGGCGTATCCTGCCCCGGCTGGCCGAAGGCGCGCTGGCCTCGCTGGCGATAACAGAGCCCAATGCCGGGTCCGATGCCACCGGCATGACCACGCGCTTTCGCGAGGATGGCGATGAGATCGTTATCGACGGCGGCAAGATTTTCATCACCAATGGCGATGTCGCCGATTTCTATCTGGTGTTCGGCAAATGGGATGCGATCGAAAACCCCAAGGCCGCCATCTCCGTTTTGGTGCTTGAAAAAGGCACGCCGGGTCTGGAAGTGCTGGGCAAGGAACGCAAGATGGGCACCAATGCATCGAGCACCGCGCAGCTTGCCTTCGATGGCGCGCGCGTGCCGCGTGCCAACCTGATCGGCGCGCCGGGCGATGGCCTTAAAATCCTGTTCTCCTCGCTCAACAAATCGCGTCCCAGCATTGCCGCCCATGCGCTTGGCATCGCGCGCGCGGCGTTTGACGATGCGGTGGCCTATATCAACGAACGCCAGCAATCGGGCCGCAAGATCATCGAGTTTCAGGGCGTACAGTTCATGCTGGCCGATCTGGCGGCGGAACTGCTGATGTGCGAATCGTGGCTTTGGCAGGTTGGCCAGCAGATCGGCGCGGGCGTTAACGATATCGGGATTGAGGCGTCCGTCCTCAAAATGCGCGCATCCGATATCGCGATGCGCGTTACCACCGATGCCGTCCAGCTGCTGGGCGGCTATGGCTATTGCAAGGAACACCGGGTCGAACGGCTGATGCGCGATGCCAAGATCACGCAGATCTGGGAAGGCACCAATCAGGTCCACCGCCAGCTTATCGGCCGAAGTTTTCTCCAGAAATGATGGAATTTTCCCAATGACGATCAAGACAGTGGGCGTTGCCGGATGCGGCACGATGGGAACGGGCATTGCCATCGTTGCCGCACGCGCCGGATTTGCAACCGTGCTTTACGATACGCAGGAACCCGCGCTTGAACGTGCGCGTGGCCAGATCGAGGCTTTTTTGCGCAAGTCCGTCGAACGCGGAAAACTCGATGCCGAAGAGCTGCCGAAAATCATGGAGCGGGTATCGGGCACCACAACCCATCAGGGCATGGCCGGGTGCGATATCATCATCGAAGCGGTGTTTGAGGATCTGGAAGTCAAGCATGCGCTGTTTGCCGGCCTTGATGCGGTGTGTCCGCCGCACACCATTTTCGCCTCCAACACATCGACCATTTCGATCACCGAAATCGCGGGCGGATCGGGCCGTGCGGATCGCACCGTGGGCATGCATTTCTGCCTGCCCGCGCAGCTGATGAAGCTGGTTGAAATGTCACCGGGGCTGACCACCAGCGACGAAACGTTCGCCGCCGCGTGGGAATTTTGCGAGGCTATGAAGCAAGTCCCTGTCAAAACGCAGGACACGCCGGGCTTCATTCTCAATTACTTCCTGATCCCGTTTAACAACGATGCAATCCGGCTGGTGGAACAGGGCGTGGCGGAACCGGCAGAGATCGACAAGGCGATCAAGACCGCGCTTGGCTATCCGATGGGGCCGCTTGAGCTGCTCGATCTGGTGGGCATGGATACGCAGAAATTGCTGTGCGAGGCGATGCATGGCCTCACCAACGAACCGCGCGCGGCCTGCCCGCCGCTGGTGCGGCGCATGATCGCCGCCGGACATCTGGGCAAGAAATCCGGTCGCGGGTTCCACGATTATGCCGACAGCAAGACATTTGGAGCGTGAGCATGGCGAGCTATCGTATTGTAACATCGGGCAAGAGCCGCTCGTTCCCAACATCCCATGAATTTATCGAGGCCGCCGATGAAAGCGGGGCCGGACTGGTGATGCTTGGATCGGATCATGCGTTGGTGGACGGCGGCGCGTTCGGCGATGCGCCATTCGTGGCGGTGGAACTGGGCAGCGAATGCCTTGGCGTTCATGGCGGGCTGGCATCCGGGCCTGCCAATGGCGATGGGCGGCTGGTGGGTTTTGCCCGCTTCCGGCTGGGCACGGCAGAACCGGGGCAGCTTGTCGAACTCGTCCGCCAGCCATGGACCACGCCAGAAGCGCTGGATGCCGCGCGCGCCGCGTTTGAAGCTGCCGGGCTGACCGTGGCCGTGTGTGAGGATTTTCCGGGCCGGATCATTGACCGGCTGCTGCGCCCTTATCTTAACGCAACGCTGCGCCGCCTTGATGAAAAGCTGGCGACAGCCGAGGATCTGGACCGCACGCTGTGCATGGGGCTGGGTTATCCCGAAGGCCCGATCGCGTTGCTTAACCGCACCGGACTGGCCGAGCATTTCGATGTCACGCAGGCGCTTTACGAGGCTCTGGGCCAGGAACCTTATGCTCCTGCCCGCGCGGCCCGCGTGGCAAAAGCGCGTTCGGGCGGCTGATCGGGGTCAGTCTGAGCCGAGATATTCGGCATTGCCCTCGCCAAGTTCGGGATAAGTGCGCGTCTGCGCCTTTCCGCGAAACTGGTGCGAGACCGGAACGGGCAGCGCGGAAATCGCATCCACACCGCCGCCAAGCGTGTGATCGAACACACCGCGACTTGTGAAGTGCGGGTCTTGCATCGCCTGTTCCAGCGAGACGACCAGCGTGGCGCACACGTCTTTTCCGGCAAACCGCTGTTCCCACTCGCTGCCGGTTGCGCCCGCTATCCTTTCGCCAACCTTGCGGATTGAGAGCTGCGGGTCGATCGAATCGACGCGATATTCAGCGTCGAGACCAATCGCGTCGCAGAAATTGATCCAGAACTTCTCCTCGATCGGTGCGGCAGCGATGAAGCGGCCATCGGCCGTGCGATAGATATTGTAACGCGGCGATCCCCCGGTCACGAGTTCACCGCCGGACCGTGGCCATTCTCCTGCCGCCAGACCGCTGCCGATTGCCCAGTACATCAGCGTGAAAAGATTATCGGCCATCGCGATTTCAAGCTGGCATCCTTCGCCCGTCCGCTCACGCTGGAGCAGCGCCATCAGGATATTCATGATCGCGGGATACGTGCCGCCCGCAATGTCGCCAACCAGCGCGGCGGGCAGGCCCGGTGTGCCATCGGATCCCGCTGTGAGATCGAGCATACCGGTCTGTGCGCAGAAATTCAGATCGTGCGCCGCCGTCTCGGCATGCGGGCCGGAAGCGCCCCAGCCGGTGATCGACGCATAAATGATGCGTGGGTTGATTGCCCGGACGGCTTCATATCCAAGGCCCAGCCGATCCAGCACGCCGGGCCGGAACTGTTCAACCAGCACATCGGCCTGTTCCAGCAAGGGCGTGAGCAGAGCCACCGCGCCTTCGGCTTTCAGATCCACGGAAAGACTGCGCTTGCCGCGGTTGAGCAGCGCGAAGTTGCTGCTGTCCGTGCCGAATTTGGGAACATAGGTGCGCATCTCGTCGCCGCGTCCGGGGCGTTCTACCTTGATGACTTCCGCACCGGCTTCGGCCAGAATCAGAGTGGCCAGAGGGCCGGGCAGCAGGGTTGAAAGCTCAAGCACCCTGATCCCTTCAAGTGGTCTCATCTAAGCAATTCTCCAAGGGAAGTCCGATCACGCCACAGCGCGCCAAAATCTACTGGCATTGGAATATCAGATATGCAATACCATTGCGTGTATAGCGGTGCAATCCGGTGTTACGATGGTGTCTGGCGAAGTGGCGACGGACTGCGGATGCCACTGCATTGAACCATGCAGGATTTCAGACGCAAACGGGAGAAGAAAATGACATATGCGAAGCGGATTATGGTGGCACTGGTTTGCTCGGCGGGCCTCTGGAGCGGAGCGGCACTGGCGGAACATCACGAAGCGAAGAAGGATTGCGCCGAAAAGGCCGAAGTGCTGACAATCCTTGATCCGACGAAAGCAGATTTCATCAAGATGGAAGGCACCAGTTTCAGCAATCTCAGTTTGCGCGGGGATATCTCGAAAGAAGCGGGCACGTTCCTTTCGCATACCGCGCCGGGCGGCGTTGCACCCTGGCACTGGCACACACCGATTGAAGAATTTGCGGTATTGACCGGCGATGTCGTGGTGCAGGTTCAGGGTAGCGATCCCGTTGCGCTCAGCCCTGGCGGCTATAGCCAGGTGCCGGCAGGCGCCACCCACCGTTTCCGCTGCGTAAGCGAGGAAGCGTGCATTCTGTTTACGGTGGGGGCCGGTGCCTACGATCTTCACTGGGTCGATGAAGAGCGTAACGAACTGACCAGTGAAGAGGCATTTGCCCGCCCGGATGAAGTGGGCGAAACCTGGTAAGCAGTCCAGCTTCCTGCAGCGAAGGGAGCAGCAGGCAAGCGGTTGGCGATGTGAACTGACCGCTTGCCTGTTTCACGTCCGAACGTCTGATCCGGGCAATCGATGCCGGGCAGGGCGGATGTCTGTCATTCAAGATTTGTCATTCAAGAGTAGCGAGAGATTATGAGTTCAGCAAAACCCGTTGTCGGCCAACCGCCCGTTATCGGACAGCCTTACGTCGGATCGATGTCACGCATGACATGGCAGCAGTTTCCCGCCCATTTTGGCGGTGCCTTGTCAAAGGAACTGGTCGCGAAATCGATGATGGGCACCAATCTGCTCGATGTGCGGATCTCGCACTATCAGCCGATGGCCTATGTTGAGTGCCACACGCATGCCGTGCAGGAGCAGGTCTATTACGTGCTCGAAGGCGAAGGCATGATGACAATCAACGGCGAGGACTATTTGCTGCGCAAGCATGACTATGTCTGGATTCCCGCCGGAGCCGAGCACGGCATAACCGCATGCGGGATCGAACCGCTGGTGTTCCTGGTGGTTTCCGGCCCGGCGACGGATGACGAACAAGGGGCCGCATAGTGGCTGCAGGTGTTGAAGAGCGCGCGCGGCTGATGATCGGCGGGTCGCCGGTCGAAGGCGCAGGGCCGCGCTTTGATCTGCAGAACAAGTACACGCTTGAAACCGTCACTTCGCTTGCCGCGGCCGATGACGATCAGATCGTTTCGGCGGTTCGCTTCGCGCATCGGGCATTCCGATCGACAAGGCTGACCGCGGCGCAGCGCGGTGATATTCTTGACCGGCTGGCCGATCTGGTGCTGGCCAATGGCGAGGAGCTGGTCCGGCTTGTTGAGCTGGACGCGGGCTTTCCGGCGGCGGACGGCAGAACCGAGCTGGCGCGATGCATCCAGACGATCAGGCTTTCGGCAGTTGAGGCGCGCACGCTGGTCGGCGATATGATTGCGATGGAGGGTGCGCCCGGACAGCAAGGGCGGTTTGGGTATACGATGCGCGTGCCGCTGGGGGTTGTTGCGGCTGTTACGCCTTTCAATGCGCCGCTCAACACGCTGATGCACAAGTTCGCGCCAGCGTTTGCAGGTGGCAATGCGGTTGTCATAAAGCCATCTTCATCAACACCGCTGACGGCGTTTCGCCTTGTTGAGCTGATGCGCGAAGCGGGTGTGCCCGATGGCTTTGTCTCGCTGCTCTATGGCGGCGGCGATGTGGTCCGCACGCTGCTTGATCAGCCCGAAGTCCGGTATATCGCGTTTACCGGGAGCACCGAAGTTGGCCGGATAATTCAGGCGCAGGCAGGGCTTCGCAAAACGCAGATGGAACTGGGCAGCATCGCCTTCACGATCCTTGGCGAGGATGCCGATCTCGATCAGGCCCTGCCCAAGGTGGTGGGCGCGTCCTATCGCAAGGCCGGGCAGGTCTGCACCTCTATCCAGATGCTTCTGGTTCACAGCGCGATTGTTGAGGATGTGACTGCGCGGCTGGCCGACATGGTTGGCGCGTTGCCGTTTGGCGATCCGTCTTTGCCTGAAACCGTTTCGGGGCCCAGCATTTCGCAAAGTGCCGCGATCAAGGTTGAACAATGGATCGATGAAGCGATGGCAAGGGGCGCAACCCGGCTGGCAGGCGGCCCGCGCGAAGGCGCGGTTGTGCCGCCCACTTTGCTGACCGACGTTGATGAAACCATGAAGCTTGGCTGCGAAGAGGCGTTTGGCCCGGTGATGAGTATCGCCGCGTTCGATACCCTCGATGAAGCGATAGACCGGGTCAACGCAACACCATACGGGCTGGCCAGCGGCATTTTCACCAACCGGATTGACGATGCGTTCGCAGCGGCAAGCAGGCTGGAAGTGGGCAATGTTCACATCAACGAAACCTCAAGCGCGCGGGTTGACCTGATGCCTTATGGCGGATCGAAAGACAGCGGGTTTGGCCGCGAAGGACCGCACTATGCCGTGCGTGAAATGACCGAAGAACGAATGATCAGTTTCGCTGGCGTCCAATTGTGATCGCCGCCCGGAACAGAACAACAAGGACATAGCGGGAATGGGCGTGATGAAGGGCGGAGAACTGATCGCCGAGTATCTGGTTCAGGAAAAAATTCCCTATGTGTTTGGCATATGCGGGCACGGCAACGTTGGCATTCTCGATGCGCTTTATGATGTGCGCGATGATGTGAAGCTGATTTCCCCGCGCCACGAACAATGCGCGGGCCATATGGCCGATGCCTATTATCGCGTGAAGCACAGCCCCGTCGCCACGCTGACATCGACCGGTCCCGGGTCGGCCAACATGGTGATGTCGCTTGCCACTGCATTGTCTGACAGTTCGGCGTTTCTGGCGATCACGGCGAATGTGCCGACATCGCAGGCGAACCGCGCGCCGTTTCAGGAACTGTACAAACAAAATCAGGCCGATTTCGCGGCGGTGATGAAGCCGGTCGTGAAACGCAGTTTTCAGCCCTCGCGCGTGGATATGCTGCCGCTGGCGCTGCGCCAGTCAATGGATACGATGGTCACGGGGCGTCCCGGCCCGGTGAATCTGGATATTCCCTATAACGTATTTCAGGAAGAGGCAGACGTTTCACTGCCGCCGCCATCGCATATCGGCACGCGGCATCGCCCGGCGGCCAGCGCCGAGGATGTGGAAACCGCGCTGAAAATGCTGGCAGGCGCACAGCGTCCGGTGCTGTTTATCGGACACGGGGCAACGCTTTCGGAAGCCAGCGCGGAAATCACGCACCTGGCGCGCCAGCTTTCCATCCCGGTTATCAGTTCGCCCAACGGGATGGGCTGCATCCCGATGGACGATCCGCTGTCGCTTGGCTTTATCGGGCGCAACGGCGCGTATCCTGCCAATCAGGCGGGGCGTCATGCCGATCTGGTGATCACGCTGGGCACGCGCTTCGATGATCGTTCCTCGTCCACCTGGCAGCCGGGCTATTCATGGAATTTCCCGCACAGCAAGCTGATCCACGTCGATATCGATCCGCAGGAACTGGGCCGCAATTATGCGCCCGATCTGGGGATTATCGCCGATGTCAGAACGTTCACCCGGCAGATGCTGGAAGGCATCGACGGGGCCGGGATCGCCGGTGGGCAGTTTGGCCAATGGACGCAGCAGGTTGCAGGCTGGCAATCCGAATGGGAAGCCCATGTGCGCCCGCATTTCTCTGAGAAAACAATGCCGCTGCGGCCTGAATTTGTTGTCGATGCGGTGCAAAAAGTGCTCCCTGACGATGCCATTCTGGCGCTTGATTCCGGGGTTCATCACAACTGGTTCATGCAGTTCTGGGAAGCAAAACAGCCTGCCAGCATGCTCAACAGCTGGGGCTATTCCTCGATGGGGTTTGGCGTTTGCGGGGTAATGGGCGCAAAGCTGGCCGCGCCGGATCGGCCATGCATTGCCGTGGTTGGCGATGGCGGGTTCACGATGACGCCTTATGTGCTTTGCACTGCGGTTGAATACAATCTGCCGTGCATCTGGATTGTCTGGAACAACTTTGCCTGGGGCGCGATCCGCGACATTCAGTATGGCCTGTTCGATGGCCGCGAGATCGGCACCGCGTTCTATCGCGATGGCCAGCCATACAATCCCGATTTTGCCGCATGGGCGCGCGCGTGCGGCGCCGATGGCATGACCGTGACCAGCCCGGACGATCTTTCCGACGCGATCGAAACGGCCATCGCCAATAACCGGCCCTGCCTGATCGACGTGCATGTCGATGCAAACGTCAGGCCGCCATCGACGGGCACATGGCAGTTGCCGCCGATACCCTATCTGGAACCGGCATATGGCGCGCCGTGGCAACCCGGCCCAGACAGCAACGGAGCACGATGATGAGCAAGGCAAACCCCGTTGCGCTGATCCTTGGCGGTTCACGCGGTATTGGGCTGGCAAGCGCGGATGCACTGGCGCGCGATGGCTTTGACGTTGTCCTCACATATGCCACGCAGCCCGAAGCGGCGCGCGGCGCGCAGCAGGCAATAGCTGCGCGGTATCCCGAAATACGCGTGTCGATCTGCGCGATGGATGTGCGCGACGAAGCCAGCATCGGTGCGGCCTTTGATCATTGCGAGACGCAGATGGGCAGCGCGCCCGCCTGCGTGCTGGTGAACGCGGGGATCAATCGCCTGCCTTCTGCGGTGCACGATTCCGATCCGGCGGTTTTTCGCGAACTGGTCGAAGTCAATCTGATGGGGGCTTATGCCTGCCTCAGGGAAGCGGGCCGCAGAGTTACCGACGGCGGCGCAATTATCGCCGTGACGACATCGCTGGTGCGGCGCGTTTTGCCCGGCCTTGGACTTTACAGCGCGGTGAAGGCCGGGGTTGAAAGCCTTGCGCGCGCGATGGGGCAGGAGCTGTCTGCGCGCGGTGTCAGAGTGAATGCGGTGGCGCCCGGCCCGGTCGATACGGACTTGTTCAATGCCGGAAAGACGGACGAAGCCAAGCAGCGATCCGCGGGGCTAAGTCCGCTCAACCGGATCGGACGGCCAGAGGAAATTGCCGAAGTCGTCAGCTTCCTGGCATCGCCGCGCGCATCCTGGGTGCAGGGGCAGGTGGTCCAGCCCAATGGCGGTCTGGTGTGAGAACTTCGATGCCGGGGCGGCCGGGCAGTTAAAGTGGGATATTAAGAATATCAGATATTGAAAAAATACATGCCCAGGCTAAAAGAGAAGCGTGTGCGGGATGTGGCCACGATTGAACGATCGTGCATTCTGAACGCCGGCTGCGCAACGCGGGCCGGAGCGCGAGAGGAGCAGGGATGACGGAAAGAGGCGGCCCACTGGCCGGAATACGCGTGCTGGAGATCGGCTCTATGGTGGCCGGGCCGGTTGCCGCTACGTTGCTGGGCGATTTCGGTGCGGATGTCATCAAGCTTGAACTGCCGGGCATTGGCGATCCGATCCGCAAATCGGGCACGCTGATCGACGGTGAAAGCCTCTACTGGAATGTCGAAGGGCGCAACAAGCGGTCTGTCACGCTTAACCTGCGGGTCCCCGAAGGTCAGAAACTGCTGCGCGAACTGGTCAAGCATGCCGATGTTCTGATCGAGAATTTCCGGCCCGGCACGATGGCGGGATGGAACTGCGGCTATGACGATCTGCGCGCAATCAATCCCCGGCTCGTCATGCTCAGCATCTCGGGTTACGGGCAGACCGGACCAAGGGCTACACAGGCTTCCTATGATCGTGTTGCGCTGGCATTTTCCGGTTTTCTCAACATGACGGGGTATCCCGATCGCCCTCCGGTGCGTCCCGGCACGGCCATTGCGGATTATCAGTCTGCCCTGTTCGGCGCGTTCGCGGTGATGATCGCGCTTTATCATCGCGATGCGCGCGATGGCGTGGGGCAGCACATCGATGCCTCGCTATATGAAACAATTTTCCGGTTCACCGACACGATGGTCGCCGCTTATGACAAGGCGGGCGTGACGCGTGAACGGCGCGGTAATTCGCACTATGCGGCATCTCCGGGCGATCATTATGAAACCGCCGATGGCCGCTATCTGGCGATGACGGTTGCAGCGGACAATGTGTTCAGGCGGTTGTGCCAGGCGATCGGAAAGCCCGAACTGGGCGAGGATCCGCGCTTTGCGTCTCATCCAGACCGGGTTAAAAACTATGATGAGATCAATTCGATCGTGGCCGAATGGATCAAGTCGAACACCGTCGATCGCGTGATAGAGGATCTGACAGCAAACGGCGTGCCGCATGCGTTGATCTATTCGGTTGCGGATATTGTTGACGATCCGCACTATGCTGCGCGCGAATCCATTGTCACCGTGGACAATCCGCGGATCGGCCCGGTGAAAATGCAGGGCGTTTTCCCGAAGCTGAGTGAAACGCCCGCCGATCCTTTGCGCGTGGCGCCTGAACTTGGTGAGAATACCGAGGAAATTCTGGGTGGTCTGCTTGGGATCAGCACTGATGAAATAGCGCGGATGCGTGAAGAAGGCGTCGTCTGATTGGCTTTCGATGACTGACTTTTCCAGGGTTTACGATGTCCTGATTATCGGTGGAGGCAATGCGGCATTGTGCGCGGCGATAACTGCGCGCCGCATGGGTGCCTCTGTGCTGATTCTTGAAAGCGCGCCCAGGCCGTTTCGCGGAGGAAACAGCCGCCATGTGCGCAACATCCGCGCGATGCACGATGCCCCTGCGGTCACGCTTTCCGATGCCTATCATGAAGAGGAATACTGGGAAGATCTGCTGCGTGTAACCGGCGGCGAAACCGATGAGCGCCTTGCGCGGATGACGATACGCGGCACGCAGGATGCGCTGCCCTTCATGCTCGATTGCGGTATCAGGTTTCAGCCGTCGCTTTCGGGCACGCTTTCGCTTTCGCGCACAAACGCGTTCTTCCTGGGAGGCGGCAAGTCTCTGGTGAATGCACTGTACCAGACCGCGCAACGGCTGGGGATTGCGATTGCCTATGATAGCGAGGTGACGGCCATGCACCTTGATGACGGGCGCATCGGCAGAGTTGAAGCAACGTGCCAAGGGTTTCCTGAAACGATCAGCGCCAAGGCCGTTGTTGCTGCTTCGGGCGGGTTTCAGGCGAATATCGAATGGCTCAAGGAAGGCTGGGGCGATATCGCGGAAAACTTCATCATTCGCGGAACGCCGTATGCCAAGGGCAAAGTGCTGCGAAATCTCCTCGATCAGGGTGTCGCCAAAATCGGTGACCCTACGCAGTGTCACGCCGTAGCGATCGATGGACGGGCACCCAAATTCGATGGCGGAATCGTCACCCGTCTGGACAGCGTGCCGTTTTCAATTGTCGTGAACCGCGATGGGCAACGCTTCTACGATGAAGGCGAGGATGTCTGGCCAAAACGCTATGCGATCTGGGGGCGACTGGTTGCGCAGCAGCCCGGCCAGATCGCGTATTCGATTTTCGATTCACGGTCCGTGCCACTGTTCATGCCCTCGGTGTTTCCCGCGATCAGCGCGGACAGCATTGGCGAACTGGCGGAGAAACTGGGCCTCGATGCCGTTGCGCTTGAAGCCACCGTTTCGGATTACAATGCGGCGGTTCAGCCGGGTGACTTTGACAGCCAGCGGCTTGATGGCTGTGCGACGAAAGGGCTGGACCCGTCCAAGACGAACTGGGCGCGCACCATCGATACGCCGCCTTATATCGGCTATCCGCTGCGGCCTGGTATCACGTTTACGTATCTGGGCGTGAAAGTGGATGAGCACGCGCAGGTCTGCCTCGAATCGGGGCGCAGGGTCGATAACCTTTTCGCTGCGGGGGAGATCATGGCCGGAAGCGTGCTGGGCAAGGGTTATCTGGCAGGTTTCGGCATGGCAATCGGCACCGTGTTTGGCCGGCTGGCAGGGCAGAACGCCGCGCGGCACGCACTGGCTGCGGACTGAACGCGCACGAAGGGACACGCGAAGGCAATGGCCAATCTTGATGAAGCTCTCGATGCATTGACGGCGCAGGCTCCCGGCTCGTGCCAGCTGCGCGAGGATCGCGGGCAGGGCGCCTATGTCGATGCGCGCCGTGCGATCGAGATTTGCAACGCCTGCCGGTATTGCGAAGGGTTTTGCGCTGTGTTTCCCGCGATGACGCTGCGCCGGGAATTTCGTGACAGCGACCTCGATTATCTGGCGAACCTTTGCCACAACTGCCGGGGTTGCTTTTTCTCGTGTCAGTATGCGCCGCCGCACGAATTTGGCATCAACGTTCCGAAGGTTTTCGCGGAACTGCGGACCGAAAGCTATGCCAAGTATGCATGGCCACAGCCGCTGGCAGGCCTGTTTCGCCGCAATGGCACGATCCTGTCTCTGGCAACGATACTGGCGGTCACACTGATCCTGATCCTGACGATGGCGCTTTCCGATCCGGCTGCGTTCTGGGGCGCGAATGACCGGTCCGGTTCGTTTTATGCGGTCATTCCGTGGGAAATCATGGTGGCGGTTGCGGGGGCGAGCTTTGGTTTTGCCATCCTTGCCTTGATCATAAGCGGCTTTCGCTTCTGGCGTGAGACGGGCGGCGGATCGTTTGCGCAAGCCGGGCCGCTGGGCAAGGCTGCGGGCGATGTGCTGACACTGCGCAATCTTGGCGGCGGCGGTGAAGGCTGCAACGATATCGACGAAACCTATTCAAGCTGGCGCCGGATATTCCACCACTTCCTGTTTTACGGTTTTGCGCTGTGTTTTGCCGCGACATGCGTGGCCACGGTTTACGATCATTTCCTTGGGCTGATCGCGCCTTACGCCTTCTTGAGCTGGCCGGTGCAACTGGGGTTTTGGGGCGGCATTGGCATGATGATCGGCACTGTGGGGCTGGCGTGGGTGAAAATCGCGGCCGATCCCGGTCCGGCTGCGCCGTCGGTTGTGGGTGCCGATTTCGCGCTGCTGATGCTGTTGTTTCTGACCGCGTTTACCGGCCTTGTCCTGCTGGGCCTGCGCGCCACGCCCGCGATGGGCATTCTGCTGGCGGTTCATCTGGGGACGGTGCTGACGCTGTTTGTGTTCGCGCCCTACAGCAAGATGGTACACGGCCTTTATCGGTCGCTGGCCTTGCTGCGAAATGCGCGTGAGCAGCGCCGGACGTCTGACGCTGCTGCGGCGCCTTAGCCCGGAGGCCAGACCCCGGCGGCGTTTAGCATTCAGGCTGATACGAACGAAAAACCGCTCTCGTTCACCGTGCTGGTTCCCGTCAGCGGGTCGTCACTTTCCGGCGGCCTCGAATTCGCTGAACACCTGTGAAATGATTTCAAGGAGCATGCGGACATGCTCTTCATCGCTGACGCCTTTATGCGATGCGGCATAAAGCGTGCGGTTGATGGCGGGTTGCAGCGGAAGTCCCGCGTACAGCGTGTTGTCAAACTCCATTTCGTAGGACGTTTGCGGCATGATCACGCAGTATTTCTCGGTCGCCAGCATGTTCTTGATCAGAGGGACGCTGTCGATCTGCAAATGGGGCGCGATCTCGATGTTGCCGTCCTTTGCATAGTCATCGATAACCTTGCGCAAACCGTTGGGCGCGGCGGGGAGTATTACGGGAAGGTCCGGCAGAGTGGCGCGCTTCACCACGTCGAGTTTGCCGACTTCCGTGTTGCGCGAGGCGATCATAACCATCGGTTCTTCGAGAAGTTTTTTCATGTAAAACTTCTTCCGGTTCGGTACCTGCATCACGATCGCGATATCCACTTCGCCGGCAACCAGCGCGTTGTAGACCTCGCCGGACGGGGACTGGACGGCGACGACCTCCGTCGACGGGTCGCGGTCAATCATCCGGTTCAGGATTTCCGGCATGAACTGCGACATCACGATTGCCGATGCGGAGATACTGACTTTCCGGCTTGGTTTGCGTTTGGCGCGCGCCAGCTTTTGCAGCGTCTCATCCATTTCCTGAAGGATGATCTCGGCCTGCTGATACAGGATCTCGCCATATTTGGTGACGGTAACGCCGCGACCATGTCTTTCGAGCAGTTTGACGCCAAGGTCTTCCTCCAGGCGGCTCAGGCTTCGGCTGATGGCCGGTTGCGCGGCAAAAAGAACAGCTTCCGCCCTGCTCAGGCTGCCAAGGCGCGCCACATGGTAAAAGACCTGTAGTCTTTTTGAATCGATTATCCCCTTCGCAGAAAGCATATTTATAAGTTCCGTTGTCGATCGCGTTTATTATGTATTGTCTGCATCAAATATACTGAATTTACCGCCCTGACCAACGGCGTTATTCCGGTCTTTCCGGGTAGTGGGTGCGTGCATGGCAATATCGCCAGTCCGGCCTGACAAGGCGTTTTCTATACATGGGTTCGCATGGGTTCACGCATCCGGTCCGTCCCTGAATCATATTGGTTTGACTACATTGTTATTCGCATCGGCTCAAGCTGGGTGCGCGGGGGCACCGGTTGCGCCACTGCCTCCCGGCATCGCCTGACACTTCGTTCCAGAGGCGGCACTGACGGTCGTGCGGATTGGGATTGCGCAAACCAGACAAGCACAATATGCATATCTGAGATAATAGAATGTGCAGACATCGCGTGGATGTCGGATCAGATGGAGAGCAGCGATGTCGGTTGAACAATTTAGCGTGGATATCCCGGATGCCGTGCTCCAGGATCTTGAAACCCGCCTGAAGATGACGCGATTTCCGGTCGATTACGCGAACGATGACTGGAGCTACGGGGCCAACACCGCATACATGCGCGAACTGGTCGACTACTGGATCAATGCGTATGACTGGCGCAAGGTCGAGAACGACATAAATGCGTTCGACAATTACCGTACGAACATCGACGGAGTGCCGATTCACTTCATAAAGGCCGAAGGCAAGGGGCCGAACCCCATGCCGCTGGTTCTTTCCCATGGCTGGCCCTGGACATTCTGGGATCTGCACAAGGTGATCGGTCCGCTTTCCGATCCCGAGGCTTATGGCGGCGATCCACACGATTCATTCGACGTGATCGTGCCATCGCTTCCCGGCTTCGGGTTTTCGACGCCGATTACGCAGACGGGGATCAATTTCTGGCGCACGGCGGACATGTGGCACGAACTGATGACCGAGAAACTCGGCTATTCGAAATTTGCCGCGCAAGGCGGAGATTGGGGTGCGATCATCACGTCGCAACTGGGATACAAGTATTCCCCGTCCATCATCGGCCTTCACCAGATCATGATTCTTCCGCTCACCACGTTCAACACCGAGCGCCCGTGGGACATTACCGGGGGTGCGATGATCCCCGAAGGCACGCCGGATGAACAGCGCGCCAGGATCATCAAATGGCAGGAAGCTATCGCCGCGCACGTTGCGGTGCATATGCTCGATCCGCAAACGCTTGCCACCGGGCTGAACGATTCTCCTGCGGGGCTGCTTGCCTGGCTGATGGAGCGCAGGCGCGGCTGGGCCTGTTGCGGTGGCGATCTTGAAAGCATCTGGGACAAGGAATTCCTGATCACCACGGCGATGATCTATTGGGTTACGCAAAGCCTTGGCACGTCCACGCGATTTTATGCCGAGGCGGCGCGCAATCCATGGCAGCCCACGCATGGCGAGCCAGTGGTGAACGTGCCGGTCGGGCTTAGCCATATGCTGGGCGACGGAACCAAGTTTCCCGATGAGCCGGACACGTCGATGTTCTCCAACGTCATCTTTGAAAAAAGCCATGAACTGGGCGGCCATTTTGGACCGTCTGAGCGGCCCGACATGATCGTCGCCGACATCAGGGAAACATTCCGCAGCCTGCGTTGAAGCGCTGACGTGCGCGGCAAGGCCGATCCCGTTTGGGTCTGATTCAGAAGCGTTGTCGCAGATGGCCGGGGCGACGAGCAGTCGAGCAGTAAGGATAAGTAATCGTTCCTATGAAAAGATATGTCGTGCGCGAGTTTGGTGGTTGGGATTCACTGGCTGTGGAGGAGGCACCCGATCTGGTGCCGGCAGACAATGAAATCGTGGTTGATGTGCGGGCGATCGGGCTGAATTTTCCCGATCTGCTGCTGATCGCGGGCAAGTATCAGAAGCTGCCCGAGCGACCGTTTACGCCGGGCATGGAATTCAGCGGGGTCGTTCGCGCAACGGGGGCGGGCGTTTCGGGCTTCGCGCCGGGTGACCGTGTCATTGCGCAGCCGGGCAAGGGCGGATTTGGCCAGCAGGCGATCGCCTTGCCCAACCAGACGTTCAGGCTGTCTGACAAGATGGATTTCAGCACCGCTTCTGCGATGGGGCTGGCCTATCAGTCCGCGTATATCGCGCTGTTTGAACGCGCGCACTTTTCACCTGGCGAAAATGTGCTGGTGGGCGGTGCCAATGGGGGCGTTGGCTATGCGGCCGTGCAGATCGCCAAGGCGGCGGGTGGCCGCGTGATCGCCTGTGTTCGCTCATCCGAAGCCGCCGCGATTGTTCGCGAAGCCGGGGCCGATTGCGTTATCGACGTCAGCGGCCCGGATATGCGCGACGGACTGAAGCAGGCGGTGCTGGATGCAACGCAGGGGCACGGCGCCGATGTGGTGATCGATCCGATAGGCGGAGAGTTCTTTCAGGCCGCTGTGCGGGCAATGGCATGGTCGGCACGGCTGGTTGTCGTGGGATTTGCCTCGGGTGAAATCGCGCAGCTGAAAACGAACTATCTCCTGCTCAAGAACATCAGCGTTTGCGGCATGCAGTGGACCGATTATCGCGATTACAAGCCGGAATCGGTTCAGGCCGCGCATCGTCAGATGAATGCGTGGTGGGAAGCTGGACAGCTTGATCCGAAAGTTGAAGCGACGTTCGATTTCGAAGAGCTGCCACAGGCGCTGAAACTGCTTGAAAAGCGATCCCCGTCAGGCAGGGTCGTCGTCACCGTCTGAGCGTGATGGAAAGCGCGCGGTCAGCCGCTGCCGCTTCGGCGATTTCGGGTTTTCGATACGCGGTCCAGCCTGTATGTATAAGTGCTTGCAGCCCGAAATGCACCGGATATGGAAGAAGGGAGCTGACCGGTTGGAATGGCCATCTTCGATCCCAACAGCATAACCCGGATCGAATCCGGCGCGCCGCTCGCGATGCACCGGATCATCGGCGAAGCGGCGGCAGGCAGGCACTATCGCGCGGATATGCGGGCATACGCTTGGAAGGGTGAAGTCGTTTCGGCGGGATGGTCAGAAGCGCCCCAAGTCGTCGCGTTCCATGGCAGGCACCAGCCCCGGGCGAGAAGCGCCTATCGCGAGGATGGCCGGTTCACGTTCGAGCCGACGGATCTTGGTGAGATCATGCTGTTGCCGCCCGGCCAGACGTTGGTCAGCATGTGCCCGGCCTGGGATCAGCGCGCGGTGCTGTTCCATCTGGACAGCAAGGTTCTGCCCGAATTCGCGTCTATCGAATGGAACGCTGAACGCTTGCGCCAGACGCTTGATATCCGCAGTGGCAGGATACGCTCGATCATGGCGGGAGTAACGCGCGAGATCATGCAGCCGGGATTTGCCAGCAACATTCTGTTTGAAGGTGCATCGATGATGATGCTGGCCGAGTTCTATCGCATGTTCGGTGAAAGCAGGGCAGAAGATGCGGGAAGCGCTGTGGGCCTTTCCAAACGCCAGCTTGGCATGGTTACGGACCGGGTACGCAGCAGCGAACCTTCGCCATCGTTGCAGGAACTGGCAGACCTTTGCGGCATCAGCAGGCGCAATTTCACCCGGCGCTTCAGGAATGCCACGGGGATGAGCGTGGGACAGTTCGTCGCCGAAACGAAAATCGATCACGCCAAGGCGCTGCTGGCCGAAAGACGGCTGCTGGTAAAGGAAATCGCGCACCACTGCGGGTTCCGCAATGCTGCGGCTTTCGCGGCCGCGTTTCGGCGAGTGACCGGCTATTCCCCGCGCGAATATCGCGCCCTCGCCAATGCCATGTCGGCAGGCGGATAACTGGCCCGATCGCAACTGAATTGCCCGCAAAACGCAGTGTTTTGCAGTGTTTCCGATCGGCAATCGCGATAAAATCCTCCGCATAAAAAAACCGCGTCGGCCGTGCGCACGTTTGGTGGCAATGCAAGCCGGTGCAGGGCGGGAGAGGATGCCCATGGGCGATATGCTGCATGGCAAAGTGGCGCTGATCACCGGCGCGACGTCTGGAATAGGTGAAGCGACCGCGCACCTAATGGCATCGCGCGGGGCCAACGTTATCGTTGGTGGCTTGCATCAGCATGAGGCTGACAAGACGGCCTCGCACATTCGCGCCAAGGGCTTTGCAGCCGTGGGCGCGGGCGGCGATGTTGCCGATGAAGCGGTGGTCCGGGCCATGGTTGAACGCGGCGTCGATGCGTTCGGGCCGATCAATATTCTTCATGCCAATGCCGGACTGACGACCCCCGATCACACGCAGTTCGACACGCCGATCCACGATATGGATGCTGCGGTGTGGGACCGGACAATGGCCGTAAATCTGCGCGGGCCGATGCTGTGTTGCAAACACGTGATCCCGCACATGCTGGAGGCGGGTGGCGGCTCAATCCTGATGACGTCATCCGCGCGCGGCCTGCAGGGCGAGATGGAACTGCCGGCCTATGGCACGTCAAAAGGGGCGCTGATTTCGCTGGGGCGCAACATCGCCGCGCAATACGGAAAAAGCGGCATTCGCTGCAATGTTCTGGTGCTGGGCCTGATCATGACGCCCGCGACCGCCGCTACGCTGGATGAAGCGATGATCAATCTGGTCGAGGAACACCACCTTACGCCTTACCTTGGCAAACCCGATGACGTGGCCGAAGCGGCTGCGTTTCTGGCTAGCGATGCCGCGCGTTTCATCACGGGGCACAGCCTTGTCGTCGATGGCGGCTATTCCAGCCATTCGCCGATCGTGGCCGATGTGATGCGGATGATGAGCGCGCAGGGATGACAGGCGCAGACCTTTCCGCCGATCCGAAGCAACAATGGACGCGCGTCAGCCCGCCTCGGGTGGTGGCCGATCCCGATGTCGAGCGGTGGGATGACGAGGCCGATGTCATTGTCGTGGGCTTTGGCGGCGCGGGCGTTGTCGCCTCGCTGGAGGCGCTGGATCAGGGCGCGGATGTATTGGCGGTCGATCGGTTTGGCGGCGGAGGCAGCACGGCGATGAGCGGGGGCACGCTTTATGCCGCAGGGTCGCGCCATCAGAAAGCGGCGGGCTTTGAAGACACTGCCGAGGAAATGTTCAAATATCTTTCGGCTGAAGGATGTGCGTTGTCTCCCGCCGTGCTGCGACGGTTCTGCGAAGAAAGCAATGCCAACCTTGAATGGTTGGAAGGGTTTGGCGTGCCATATGGCAGCAACGCTTATCTGCAGAAAACCGCCTATCCGCCCGACGGCCACTGGCTGTTTTATTCGGGCAACGAGATGCTGCCCGCCTATCGCGAAGTGTCCGAACCCGCGCCGCGTGGCCATCGCACGGCCGTTCCGGGTTTTGGCGGGCATGTCTATTTTGCGAAACTCAAAGATGCCGCGATTGCGCGCGGCACGCGTTTGTTGCCGCATGCGCCCGCGCAGCGCCTGTTGCTCGATCCGGCGGGCACAGTGATCGGGGTTGAAGTCAACGCAATGCCCGAGCCGCACTGGAAAGAGCATGAAAAGCTCTATGGTGTCGTCAGCCCGTGGCGGCCTTTCAATGCAGAGCGCGCCGAACGCGCCATTGCCCGCTGCGATGCGCTGGAAAAGGCCGGAGAAACCCGGCGTTTGCGTGCGTGTGGCGGCGTTATCCTCTGCGCTGGCGCCTTCACCTACAGCCTTGCGATGATCCGCAAATATCGTGAGGAAGTTGCGCAAAGCTATACCGGGTTGCTCCGGCTTGGCTCGATGGGGTGCGATGGCAGCGGCATAGAACTGGGGCAGTCAGTCGGCGGCAAGGCTGAACATATGGACCGGATATTTCTGGGCCGCCCGATATCGCCGCCCGAAGCGTTCTTGCGCGGGGTTATGGTCAATATTGAAGGCCGCAGGTTCGTCAGCGAGGATGCCTATCAGTCGGTTTTCGGCGAAATGCTTTCAAAGCAGCCGGGGTATGGCCGGGGCTGGCTGGTGCTTGATTCCGCGCATTTCTGGAAAGGCATCAGGCAATCGCTGTTTCCCGGCAAAGGGATGTTCATGCAGTGGGGCGCACCGGCGCTTATGAATGCCGTGCTTGGCGGCACCCGGCGCGCCCGCAGCATAAGCGCTCTGGCCCGTAAATGCGGCATGGATGGCAATGCGCTAGAACGCACGATTGCTGATTATAACCAGCGTGCGCACGCGGGGCAGCCCGATCCGCTGGGCAAGGCAGCGGACAAGATAAAGCCGCTTTCGGGCAGAACCTTTTACGCGATCAATGTCTCGCTCGATAACAAGTTTGGTCCGACTTTTACTTCCACGCTGGGTGGGCTGGTTCCGCAAGACGATACGGGCGAAGTTCTGGACAAGGATGGCTGCCCGATCACCGGGCTATACGTGGCCGGGCGCACTGCGATTGGCGTCGCCACGCTGGGCCATGCCAGCGGTCTTTCCATCGCCGATACGGTTTTTACCGGCCGCCGCGCCGCCCGCCATGCCGCGCAGGCACGCCCGCGTGCGCGCACTTTGGATGGGCAAGGTGCGCCACTCAGCCCGGCGGCCAACGATAAGGTCAACGACAGGGCCAATGACAGGGAGGAATGACATGACACAGCCAGCTGAAACACTCGGGACAGTCCGCCGCGTTGTCACTGCGCATAACGAGGCGGGAAAGTCCGTCGTTGCTTCTGATGAAAGCGTTGCATTGCAGGGCTTTCCCGGCATCGGGCAGGGCGCGGCGATGCTGTGGGCCGCTCAGGCACCGCCATCGAATGCGGGCGATGCGCAACCGGCGCAGATCATGTTTCCGCAGCCGGGCGAAACGGCTTTCTTCGTGATACAGCACCCGCCCGCGGCCAACCTTGAGAGCATGCCTCCCGAACTGCATGCCATCGCCACATCTTCTCCGGCCGATCATGTGCCCGGTCTGGTCAAAGGCGATACCGCGCGCCACTTTGCCATGCATCATTCCGATACGGTCGATTACGGCTTCGTTATTTCCGGCCAGATCACGATGATTCTCGATGAAGACGAAGTGACGTTGCACGCGGGCGACACATACGTTTTGCGCGGCGGCGCGCATGCATGGTCCAACCGGGGTGACGCGCCGGCGATCGTGGCGTCGATTGTCGTGGGCGCACAGCCGCTGGAAGGCCGCGCCTGACCTTGCGAATTTCGCATATCCAATTTGCTGTAACCTGAAAGGTTTTGCCTCATGCTCATCGGTATCGGTCGTCCGCTTTCGGAGCCGCCATATCCCACGCCAGACATCGATATGGCGCTTATCGGCCAGCATGCCGAGAAGGTGGGGTTTGACTGGATCTGTTATGGTCATCACACAGTCCGGCCGCTGGAAGAGGAAATAACCGGCCCGCATCGCGGCGGTGTGCCGTTGTTTCAGGATCAGATGGTGGGC
Source organism: uncultured Sphingomonadaceae bacterium (assembly GCA_947258815.1). GTDB lineage: Bacteria > Pseudomonadota > Alphaproteobacteria > Sphingomonadales > Sphingomonadaceae > Novosphingobium. The sequence continues at coordinate 38,999 of CAMYJW010000010.1, read as the reverse complement.
TTTGCGCGCGCCACTGCGATGACCACCCGGCTGGAAGTGGGGGGCATGTGTGTCGTGCCGATGCATCACCCTGTCACACTGGCCAAAACAGTCGGCTCGATTGATCAGTATAGCGGCGGCAGGTTGATCCTTGGGATCGGCACAGGCGGCGCAAGCCGTCAGGAAATCGAAGCGTCTGGTGGCCAGTGGGAAAGGCGCTGGGCCTATACGCGCGAAGCGGTTGAAGTGATGAAAGGGCTGTGGACGCAGGAGCGTTTTGAACATGAGGGCGAATTTTTCACGATCCCTCCGGTTCTTTGCCGTCCTGCCCCTGTCAGCAAGCCGCATCCGCCGTTGTTGCTGGGCGGTTTTTCCGATGCCGTGCTCAAGCGCGCGGGCGAATGGGGCGATGGCTGGTTTCCGGCCTATTTTCCTGAAGGGCTTGCGCCGGGTGCAACGCTTGAGGAAGGCCCGCAGAACATTATCGATGGCCGCCGCAAAATGGAGCAGGCCGCCAATGACAGCCATCGCGGCCCCAAGGATTTTCAGATTGCGGCAATCCTGATTGGCGACATTACCCGCGATATTGTCAAACGGTTCGAAGATGCCGGAACGGATCGGGTGGCCATCATGCAGCCGCCGATCGCTTCAATCGAGGAAGGCCGCGCGGCGATTGAGAAGATCGCGGAGGCGGTGCTCTAGAAATCTGGAATCGCTTCGATGGGTGCGCGCGAGCCCGCTTAGAGCGTTTTCCGTTCAAGCTGGCGCGAACGAAAAAGCAACGCTCATGCGCCGCGCGGGCTTATCGCGATTTCCGATCCCGATCGATCGGAAATCGCTCTAGCGGCTGACCAGCCGTCTCAGATTGGCGTCCATTTTTTCCAATACCGCATCGGCGATGTCGAGGTCTTCATCCGAAATTCCCGCAAGCGCGGCATCCTGAATGTCAGCGCTTGTCTTGCGGATCTTTCTGACCATTTCGCGACCCTGTTTGCTAAGGTGAATGCGCTTCATGCGGCGATCGGCCAGATCGGGCCTGCGTTCCACAAGGCCGCTTTTCTCCAGCCGGTCGATCAACCCGCCCAGTGCGACCTTGCCCATGTTGAGTTCGTCGGCAAGTTCAACCTGAGAGCGTCCGTTGTGGAGCGAAATGTAGGTCAGCACCCACCATTGTCCTCCGGTAATGCCCAGCGGTTTCATCACCTGATCGATAGCCTTGCGGCGGATCCGGGAAACCTCGTGCACTCGAACGCCGAAATTCAGTTTCCTGTTCAGACCTTTCGCCACGCACACTGTTCCTGACTGGTTAGAGATGTCGCAGTTATCGCAATCCGCCCGCGATATCCACATTCGGGGCAGGTGCCATGGGCGGATAGTGCGGCCCGATCAACGGTGGCTGAGCGGCGGTACTTTTCCATTCGCGGCTGCGCAGACACGTCAGCGACGCGGTAGGCCGGCTTCTTTCAGTTTGCCGGGCAGGGGATGGCTGACGATGCGCTCAGCCAGTTTCGCGCTTTCGATCAGGGCAGGTATGTCCAGACCCGTTTCAATGCCGAGTTCGGCACACAGATAGGCCAGATCTTCGGTGCACAGGTTGCCCGCGGCGGCCTTGTTTCCGGCAAACGGACATCCGCCAAGCCCCCCGATTGACGTGTCGAAACGGGCAACCCCCAGATTGAGCCCGACGTGGGCATTCGCCATGCCGAGGCCGCGCGTATCGTGCAAATGGAGGCCCAGTGGCAAATCGGGCCAGCGGCTGCGAACCGTTGCGATCAGCCTTTCAAGATTGGCGGGTGTCGCCTGGCCCACGGTATCGCAAAGATAAACCACTTCGGGCCCGGCATGGATCGAGAGCAGATCCTCGATCGCGCGGATGACCAGCGTGGGTTCGATCGTGCCCTCATAATTGCAGCCAAAAGCGGTGAAAACATAGGCCGTGAACGCGCGTATTCCCGCAGATGCATAGGCTTCCATCAGCGCGTGTTGCGCCTCCAGCATGCCAGCCCGGTCCCGGTTGTTGTTCTTGAGCCCGAATGTTTCCGATGCGCTGGCGACAAGCAGGCCGGTAAGATCGAGGCGCGAAGTTGCCGCAGCCCGCTGAAAGCCCGCCCGGTTGAGCCACAGTGCAGTGTAGCGCACGTCCGCTCGCCTGTTGATTTGCGCCGCGATGGATTCCGCATCGGCCATCTGGGGCACACGCTCGCGGCTGACGAACGAACAGCAGGCGATATCGCGCAATCCGGTTTCGGCGAGCGATTCGATCAGACGCACCTTGTCTGCTGTTGCAATTCCCGGAGGCTCGCTCTGAAAGCCCTCTCGTGGCCCTTCCTCGCAAATGCGAACCGATTTGGGCAGATCGGACATGGCCGTTCAGCGCCCCGTCCAGCTTGGTGAGCGTTTCTCGTTGAACGCGGCGATACCTTCTTTGGAATCTTCGGTTTGCGACAGCGTGGCAAGCTGATTTTCCATAAAGGAAATCGCCTGCTCGAACGTCATGCTTCTGGTTGCCCGCAGCGCGTGTTTGCCGCGCCGGATAGCGGTCGGGGATTTATCGACAAGCCTGGAAAGCAGCCATTCAACCTTGTCATCAAGTTCGTCCGGGCTGGTCACGTAATTGACCAGTCCGATGTCCAGCGCTTCCTGTGCGGATATGGGTTCGCCAGTCAGGCTCAGTTCGGCAAACTTGCGCGGCGAAATCATGTTTTGCAGGATCGCGGAAACCTGCATCGGGAACATGCCGATCTTGACTTCGGGCAGCCCGAACAGGCCCGCATTGCTGGCAATCGCCATGTCGCACATCGCCAGCAGGCTCATGCCTCCTGCAAGGCAATGACCGTTCACCCGCGCGACAAGCGGGAGATTGCTGGCGTGCGCGGCGCGCAGAAGTCTGCCAAGGCTGGTTGTGGGGATCGAAGGATCAAACCCGAATGTCCTGGAATCGGGCTTGAGATCGCCGCCTGCGCAAAACGCGCGATCGCCCGCGCCGGTTACCACGATGGCGCGCAAGCCATCCATGGACTGCGTGCCGACAATGCCTTGGGCAAGCGCATTCAGCACATCGTCGTTGAGGGCATTTCGGACGTTTTCCCGGTTGATCGTGAGCCATCTGACAGCGCCGCGATCTTCGATCAGAACCAGATCTCCGGCCTGGCTGTCATGCGTGGTGTTTGAATTTCCGGTTGCGTTCGCGTTCATGGTTCGGGCGCCTAGTAGGATCGTGGCAGGCCGAGCACATGCTCGGCGATTTGTGCCAGGATAAGGTTTTCGGAAATCGGGGCGATGCGCATCAGGCGGGCTTCGCGGAACATGCGCTCCACCACGAATTCGGCGGCATAGCCAAATCCGCCATGCGTCTGAACCGCGCGGTCCGCCGCCTGAAAACCCGCTTCGCCGGCCAGAAATTTGGCGGTGTTGGCTTCGGTGCCGCATGCGATGCCGTTATCATAAAGCCAGGCCGCTTTTTGCGCCATGAGCTCGGCGGCGGCCAGTCTTGCATGCGAATCCGCGAGCGGAAGCTGAATGCCCTGATTCATGCCGATCGATCGCCCGAACACTTTCCTGTCATCGGCATAGGCAACCGCCCGGCCAAGCGCGGCCCGGCCAACGCCGACAGCCTCGAAAGCCACGAGAATGCGTTCCGGGTTCAATCCGTCGAGAAGATAATGAAAGCCGCGTCCTTCCTCACCGACGCGATCTTCGACCGAGACTTCGAGGTTATCGAAATAAACGTCGTTCGATGCGACGGCATTGCGGCCAAGCTTGGGTATCGGATTGATGGTGACCGCGCCGGGATCGAGATCGGCAAGAAACAGCGTCATCCCGTCGGTGCGCTTCTTGCAGTCTTCAAGCGGTGTCGTGCGCGTCAGCAGCAGCACTTTCTGGCACTGTCCCGCCTTGGTGAGCCAGGTCTTGCGACCGTTGATCACGTAGCTGTCCCCATCGCGAACCGCTTTGGTCGTGATCCGGGTCGTGTCGGTTCCGGCGTCCGGTTCCGTCACACCGAAGCAGATGTTCAGCTCGCCCGAAACCACTTTTGGAATGTACTTTTTCCGCATCGCATCGCTGCCATGCTTGACCACCGGGTTGATGCCAAACATGCTCAGGTGCACTGCGCTGGCTCCATTCAGGCCCGCGCCACTCTGGCAGACATCGTGCAAAACCCGGCCCGCCTCGGCAATGCCCAGGCCGGAACCGCCGTATTCCTCGGGAATGGCGATTCCCAGCAGCCCCGCTGCCGCGAACGCATCGAAAAATTCGGTCGGGTATTCGTGGTTCTGGTCTTTCTCCAGCCAATAGCTGTCGGGGAATGTGCGCATCAGCGCGCGAACGGTGTCGCTGATCGCCTCGTGGTCGGTATTGGCGCTGAAATCCATGGGTGCCCTGAGTGTCGATGAGAATCCGGTGCGAGGGTAACGTCGTGCATGCCTCGCGCGAAGGAGCTGGCCTTCTAGGATGCGGCGGAAAAACAGTCAACATTGTTATCTATAAACATATATTACTAATTTGCATTGAGCCGGGCGGGTTCGCGCGGTGTCTGCCTGAAAATGCGCCCTGTTACAGATCGCTATCGCCGGTTCGCTGCGGACGCGGTGAGCGAGAAAGATGTCGACAGGCTGGCCGGACGCGGCAAGATTGCGCAGCGTGTTCAATTGTTTCAGGTGTTGATGCCATGTTGCTGACGATCCTTGCCTGCGCGGTGCTTGTATCGGTGTGTTTTCATTTACACTTTGCCGTGCTCAAATTTCTCGCTGGCATTGTGCATCATGAAAACTCGCCGGTCCGGCGTCCGATGCTGGTGGTGCTGTTCGTACTGTTCGCCGCACATCTGGTTGAGGCTGCGCTTTATGCCCTGATGTTGTCACTGTTTGACTGGGCCGGGCTTGGATCGCTTTCTGGCGTTATCGACATTGGCCCCGGCTGGTTTGTCGATCACTTCTATTTCTCGCTTGCGTCCTACACGACGCTGGGCATCGGAGATATCGTGCCGCACGGCTCGTTGCGCCTCATTTCGGCGATCGAAGCCTTGAACGGACTGGTGCTCATCACCTGGAGCGCGTCTTTCACGTATCTGATGATGGAACGTGTGTGGGGCGTTCGCGATTAGAGCGTTTTTTGTTCAAGCTGACGCGAACGAAAAAACAACGCTCATGCGCCGCGCGGGCTTATCGCAAGTGTTTCCGTTGAGGTCAGAAGCTGAACCGGGCCGACGCCAGGGCCTGAACCGAGTCAGCCGACACCAGATTGACCGGCCCGGCATTGATATCGGCTTCCTGATAGTTGAGCCCGAGATTGACCGACAGACCGCGTGCAAGATCGTAAGCCGCGCCCAGAGCGGCTGACTTTTCGCTGTCGCCCGCCGTCTTCCCATAGTGCCCCTCGGCGGAAATCGAGAGCGGCCCCAGCTTGGTCCGCGCGCCCGCCGAAAGGAACCAGCGATCGACATCAATCACCGGGGAATCGAGGTGTTCGTATCCCACGCCAAGATCGAACAACGAGCTGCCGTAAACGATTTCGCCCACTGCCGAAATGCCCTTGGTGTCAAACCGGGTCGTCAGATCGTTTGAGGTGAAATGGCTGTCCGCCACGCGCAGGCTGAAGCGATAGTCCTTGCGCCCCAGCGGCCTCTGGAATGACCCGCCCGCCTCGAAATCGCCATTCTCGTCAACAGTGGCGCTCAGTACCATAGGCCCGAACCGCCCGACATAGGCGCCGCCCCAGTCGTCCAGCCCGCCGTAGAAGTTGTCGAATGCCAGCACCGCGTTGCCCGGCGCGCGCCGCCGCCGCGTCTGTTCGCGGACCTGACCGCTGACATTGCCGCCCAGCACGGTGCCGAAGCTGGTGCCGACAAAACCGGCGACATTGTCGGTATAGTCGTCCCTCGCATTGTCGAACACCGCCGTCGCATCGGTGGCATACTGGCCGAAATAGGCCGCGCCCACGCGCCAGCGGTTTTTCAGCTGCATTTGCGCCGAGACCTCGAAATTGCCCACAAAGCCCGGCTCGACATCGTCTTGCGGGCCGTTGTCATCAAGGTTGAATGAAACCGGCAGATCGACAAGGCCGGTCAGTTCGACAGTCAGCTCGTCGATTTCAAATGCGATGGGTTCTTCCATCGACGAAAGCGAATCATAGTTGAGGCTGACGTTCTGTGCAGCGGCGGTTTGAGGGCCGAACACGGCGATAGCGGCAAGCGACGCCAGAAACGGCGCGCGCGCAAAGCGGTTTCGCATGATCAGGCCTTCCTGGGGAACATCGTTGTGAAAGCCTGCTGTGCAATTGCGCGCCCCGCTTTCATTGCCGCGTCGTGATCGGTTCTCCAGTGCACCCCGCCGTAAAGTCTGCTCCAGCCGTTCTCCTCCGCAGCCTGATCGAGGCTGGTGAAGTGGCGGCGCTTGCCGGTCAGCGATGGCCACAGCACCTGATCGGGCGATTCGTGACTGAAGCTGACCGTATCGGTGCCGATCAGCAGTTTGGTCATTTCCGTGCCCGCTGCTCCGAAGGTTGAATGGCCGGATGTGTAGGCGGGGAAATTGGGCGTCGGGATATAGCTCATCCAGCCTTTCTCCTCGACTATACGCGGGTCGGTGCTGCCAAATTCGCTGCACCGGAAACAGATCGCGGTTTCCGGCCGGATGATGTCGTGGTGATATTTGTTGTCCCACGCATTGATCGAGGCGTCGGCCTGCGTTGCGCCCAGCAGCGCGAAGGCGCGCGCCATGTCCAGAAAATCAAAACCCCGGTCCTGCATCACCTGAATGGCGATCAGCAGGAAATGTCCCGGCGGTGTGATGCCCCATGGACCATCTTCCCAGAACAGGGCGATTTCAGACTGATCTTCCGTGCGGATCGTGCTGTTCTTGCAGCCAAGCCTGCGGACCAGATCGAAATCCTCGGCAAATTCGGGGCTGCACGGATCGGGAAAATCGCTGGACCGGAACTGTGAGGAAGATGTCATCGTCCAGGGCGTGATCTTGCCCTGACCGGGATAGAGCCCGCGTTCGTAGCTGCCCACGGCCGGGCCGGGGTGCGCGGCATAGGAAGGGCCGGTCGGCGTCCAGCGCATCGCATCGGTGCGCCTTGGATAGCGCCCAAGGTAATAGTTGACCTTGCTCGGCTCTCCCCCATCGCGGGTGCGCATCTTGTTGATCGCAAGGCCGACATGACGCCCCCAGCGGATGCCCAGTTCCTTTGCCTCGCCATTCGGGAAACGCCGTTTGAAGGCCTTGCGTTCAAACAGGAACGGCTGCTGAAAACATTCCGATGCGGCGGTTGCAAACGCCACGCCATAGGCAACTTCCGGGTCGGCCCCTGCTGGCGCTTCGCCAAAATCATAAGGCGTGTCATACCGTCCCAGGATGGCGTTCGCGGCGACGAACCCGGCAACCATCGGCGGTGCGAAGCCATAGGCCGCGCGAGGCGGCGCAACCCGCTGATCGCGCACTTGCTGCATGGCGATATCGACCCAGTGGAACACGGTGTTACGGTTCGCCGGATCGACGATATTTGTCAGATAGCTGGAGCGGCTTCCATATTTAGATGTGCTGCAACCGGCCAAAACGCCAAGCGTTGCCGCAACACCGGAACCGCGAAGCATATCCCGTCTGGATACGCGCATATAACTCTGGTCCTCGCCCGTTAATCGACCGCCCACATGCGTGAGCAGACCCCATTTCGAAATTCCCCCCGGGCGCGACAGTAAGCAACAGCGATAGCCGTGCCGCGTTGTTCTTGCGGGCTTATGACAAGGAACGAATCGGCGGGCAACCCCCGTTTTCGCCGGATGCGAAGCATCTTTCGGGGGAACGCCGCTGCATGGACGGATAGAAACCAAAGCTGGATCCGTGCGGAGATTTCGAATGCCTGCCACGCGGCCTGTTTATCCGCGCGGCCTAAAAGTGGATGCTCGCGCGCAGCATCACGGTATCGTCGGTAAAGTCTCTTATGCGCGGTCCGCTCATTCCTATATAATCGATGCCAAGCGCGATCCCGTGCCCCGCATCCAGTTCAAGGCCTGCGGACCAGTCAAAGGTCTTGTTGTCGGCAGCCTGTGAATGGGCGCCATCGGTATGGCCGATATGAACTGTCGCCGATAGCGGGGTCTGTGGGATCGGGGCCGTGAGATCGGCGAACAGGTAAAAGTTGTCCTGATTGCCCAGCGCTGCCTGCTTCCACGAATACCAGATGCCGATTTTGGGTTGCAGCACGCCAAGTTGCGCGGAAAGCTGAAAGGCGGTTTCGAAAGAGTCCGAGCTGGCGCCCGGAACCTGGACCGCATCGGGATAGTAATAATAGAGCACCGTAGCGTCGGCGGTTAACCTTGGTGCGATCTCTCCGGTCCAGCCGGCAAAAATGTCGATTTCCACGTCGCCGTAAAAAGGATCGTCGCTGAGTGAGCTGGCAAACAGCCCGCCATAGAAGCCGGACTCGTGAAGCAGCGTGACGGTGCCTTGCGCCACGGGATCGCCTGCTGAATAGGAAAGGCCCCTGAAACGATAGTCAGACAGCAGCGTGACTTCTGCGAAAACCGCAACCGGACGGTTTTGTTTGCTATTCTCTGGCTCGTCGTCGGATATGCCGTCGGCCAACGCTGGTGTGCTCAGTGGCATCAGGCATGCGATTGCGCATGCCAACGCCGGGCGTGAAAGTCTCTTCACTCGCTCTCCCTCGATGCCGCTTGTGGCTCTGGCGCCTGCGGCTTTGTTTGAAGGAGCGTAACATGCCTGACTTTCAAGAGGCAAACTGTCCGGGAGTGGGGCAGGGCGCGTGCGGCACGCGCTGAATTCCTTGACTTTGCCCGAAAAGCGACCTATCCGCCCGCCTTTCCAGTCAGGCTTATCAACCGGAGTGCCCTATGGCGCGTGTTACCGTCGAAGATTGCGTCGACAAGATTCCAAACCGCTTTGATCTCGTGCTTCTCGCTGCCCAGCGTGCGCGCGAAATTTCCGGGGGTGCGGAACTGACGATCGATCGCGATCGCGATAAGAACCCGGTCGTCGCACTGCGTGAAATCGCGGAAGTGACGGTTAAGCCTGCCGAGCTGAAAGAAACGCTGATCACGTCGCTGCAGCGCGTTCTGCCTGACGATGATGATGAGATGGACGAAATCGGTTCGCTCAGCCAGTCGGCGGAGGCGCTGCGTATCACCGCGTCCGCGCCGACGCGCAACACATCTATCGGTGCTGATTACGAGGGCTGAGGGGCTGATAACGGCAATTGGCGAAAACAGTTCGAAAATTGCCGCGTGTCCCTGGGATGCGCAAGCGGTCCGCTTCGGCCAAAGCCGCGAAGGATAGCGCAACCATTGCCGTTTACAGCGCGAAGGGCGGGGTCGGAAAGACCACGCTCTCCGCAAATCTGGCTTGGTGTTCCGCCGCGCTGGCAGGGCATCGCACCTTGCTGTGGGATCTCGATGCGGCGGGCGGTGCCGGGTTTCTCTATGGTGTTGAGCCGCGCAAGTCCAAACAGGCCGAAGATGTGTTTTCTCAGGAACGCGATCCGGCGAAGCTGATCCGAAAGACAGCGTTTGACGGGCTTGATGTTCTGCCAGCGGATAACAGTATCCGGCGCCTGAACGAGCAACTGGCCCAGCTTGGCAAGCGCAAGCGGCTGGCCAAACTCGTCGCACGGCTCGGCGCGGACTATCAGCGGATCATTCTGGATTGTCCGCCGGTCATGAACGAGATCAGCGCGCAGGTTATCCGCGCGGCTGACATCATTATCGTGCCGCTGCCGCCTTCGCCCTTGTCGAACCGGGCGTTTGACCTTGTTGTCGATGAAATCAAGGGGAGCGGAAAGGCGCACCCGCCCATATTACCCGTGCTTTCGATGCTGGATATGCGCCGCACGCTCCACCGTCAGGCCCGAGAGGCGAACCCTGACTGGCCTGCGATTCCGTATTCCAGCGTTATCGAACAGTGTGCGGTGCGGCAGATGCCGGTTGGCGCGTTCGCCAGAAGCAGCCCTTCAGCCGCGCGGTTTGCGCATCTCTGGAACGCTGTCGACCGGAAGTTGGTGCAGCGGTCAACCTCTTGATATAAATTAATAATTTTCCAGCTGGACTTTCAGCGATTTATAACCGTGCACAAAGCAGGCTGCCACCCTGGTGGGTTCTTCCATCACTCGGGCGCGCAGTCTGCGCTTGGCCATTTCCTCCAGCAGCACAACCAACTGAAGCTCCGCCAGGCGGGCGCCGACACAGCGGTGGATGCCATAGCCGAAAACGATATGCCGCCGGGCATTGTCACGGTCGATCCTGATGCTGTCGGCGTCTTCGAAAACCGTTTCATCGCGATTGGCCGAGATATACCAGAGCACGACTTTTTCGCCCTTTCTCATCTTTACGCCGCCAACCTCGGTATCTTCCGTAACCGTCCGGCGCATATGGGAAACCGGGGTTTGCCAGCGAAGCAGTTCGCTGACCGCACCGGGTATGAGCGATGGGTCGGCTTCCAGTTTTGCCCGTTCCTCCGGGAACTGATCGAGCCCATAGTCAAAGCCTGACATGCTGTTGCGCGTCGTGTCGTTTCCGCCCACCACCAGCAAAGTCATGTTGGCGAGAAACTCCACCGGGCTCATTTTGCCCAGCCCCTCGGATCGCAGCATGACGGACATCAGATCCGTGCCGTTCTTCTCTTTCAGCTTGCGTTCCCGCAGCTTTTCAAATGCGGCGACCATTTCAAATGCGTTCTGATTGCGAATGGCCACGCCTTCGGCATCGGTGAGCAGTTCGATATCGCCCAGGACATCGGACCAGCGGGTAAGGTCGCTTCGTTCTTCCCATGGAAAATCGAACAGTTTTGCAAGCACGCCGGTGGTGAGTTCGATGGCGACCTTTTCAACCCAGTCGAACGTTTCCCCTTTTGGCAAACTGTCAAGAATGGCGCCGGTGCGCTCGGCAACTGCATCGCGCATTCTCGCCATCTCGCTGGGTCGAAATGCCGGTGCAACCGCGCGTCGCTGCGCCGAATGGTGTGGCGGGTCCATGCCGATGATCATCGGCATGCGAAATTCGCCTTCGATCAGCTCAGAAACATGCGACGCGATCGAGGTGCCGCCATATTCATAAGAAGACGAAAAAATCCGGGGCAGACCTTCGATGTGAAGGATATGTTTGCGCGTGGAGACGGACCAATACGGCCCAAACCTGGAATCGGAACAATAATGGATCGGCGCTTCCGCACGCAGTTTGCGGAACGGTTCGTGCCAGGTGTCGTAGGCGTAGTATTCTACTTGCGAAACATCGAGTGTGTCTAAATCTATGTCCGGGGCCTTCGCGCGGGTGGCCATGCGAATTCTCCTAGGAAAAAATCGGGTTTGATCGTCTGCATCGGCAGGCTTCTATTGACTGCAACGCCTGTGAGGACCCGATCGCCAGTGTGGTTCCGGGAGTGAGTGACTAGCTGCGTGCTGTAAGGAAAGAAAGCGGGTGTTCGCATCTGCAGGCAGGTTTTCATCAACTATATTAGTTTCAAAACGTTAGAACAGGTCTGCCTATGCCCCCTGTGGAGCCGCGCCGCCGCCTGAAATGCCTTTGCCGGCCTTGGGAATTGACGATCCCTGCACGGGCGCGACTTTCGTCGGGCCTTTGGGCTCGTCGGGGCGGTCCAGCTTGCCCGTGTCCATCAATTCCTTGATGTCATCGCCGCTCAGCGTTTCGTATTCGAGCATCGCATTGGCGAGCAGGTGGAGTTTCTCCTCCTCGGCCTTGAGAATGTCGGTCGCGCGCTTGTGCGCATTGTCCACCAGTTCGCGGATTTCCGCGTCAATCAGCTTGTTGGTTTCATCCGACATCATCAGCCGCTGATTGCCGCCCATGCCAAGATAGCCTTCCTGCTGCGCTTCATATTGCAGCGGGCCAAGTTTGTCCGACATACCCCATTTGGTGACCATATTGCGGGCCAGATCGGTCGCATATTGAATATCCGATGATGCGCCGGACGACACCTTGTCATAGCCGAAAATCAGCTCTTCGGCGACGCGTCCGCCCATCGAGACAGACAGGTTCGCCAGCATCTTGTCGCGGTGATAGGAATAGTTATCCCGTTCCGGCAGGCGCATCACCATGCCCAGCGCCCGGCCGCGCGGAATGATCGTTGCCTTGTGGATCGGATCTGATGCCTCTTCGTTCAGCGAAACCAGCGCATGGCCAGCCTCGTGATAGGCGGTCATCTTCTTTTCGTCCTCGGTCATGACCATGGAACGCCGTTCCGCGCCCATCATCACCTTGTCCTTGGCGTCTTCGAATTCCTGCATGGCGACAAGCCGCTTGTTGCGCCGTGCGGCCAGCAGTGCGGCCTCGTTCACCAGATTGGCAAGGTCCGCGCCCGAAAAGCCGGGCGTTCCGCGCGCGATGGTCCGCGCCTTCACATCGGGTGCAAGCGGCACTTTCTTCATGTGGACGTCGAGAATCTTTTCGCGGCCTTCGATATCGGGAATCGGCACGACGACCTGACGGTCAAACCGGCCGGGGCGCAGCAGCGCGGGATCGAGCACGTCCGGGCGGTTGGTTGCGGCGACGATGATGATGCCTTCGTTCGCCTCAAACCCGTCCATTTCGACCAGAAGCTGGTTCAGAGTCTGTTCGCGTTCATCGTTGGAATTGCCAAGCCCGTGGCCGCGATGGCGACCGACGGCGTCGATCTCGTCGATAAAGACGATGCAAGGTGCGTTCTTCTTGGCCTGTTCGAACATGTCGCGCACGCGGCTTGCACCCACGCCAACGAACATTTCGACGAAGTCGGAGCCGGAAATGGTGAAAAACGGCACGCCCGCTTCGCCGGCGATCGCGCGGGCCAGCAGCGTTTTGCCGGTGCCCGGAGAGCCAACCAGCAACGCGCCTTTCGGTATCTGGCCGCCCAGTTTCGAGAACCGTTGCGGGTCTTTCAGGAACTCGACGATTTCCTCCAGTTCCTCGCGCGCTTCATCAATACCGGCGACATCGTCAAACGTGACGCGGCCTTGCCGTTCATTCAGCAGTTTGGCCTTGGATTTGCCGAAACCCATCGCGCCGCCCGCGCCGCCACCTTTCTGCACCTGGCGTAGCGCGAAAAAGGCGATACCCAGTATGAGGATGAAGGGCAGCATCTGAATCAGGATATAGATCAGCAGGTTGCCTTCTTCGGCCGCCTTGCCCGCATATTTGACATCGTTATCCTGCAACAGTTCGGGCAGCGACGTGTCGCCTGGGACCGGCACCGTGGAAAATGTATCGCCGTTCGTGAATTTTCCGACGATCAGGTCTTCGCCAACCTGCACTTCGGCAACCGAACCTTCGACGATCTTGTTGCGGAAATCGGAATAGCCAATCGATGTTCCGGTTTCGGTTCGCGCCCCGAACATCGAGACAAGCATCAGAAGCGCAAGGAAAATCCCGCCCCAGATGAGCAGGCTTTTAACCCACGGATTGCCGTTCGGCTGCTGGTCGTCATTCATGATGTGTCGGAACCGTCCTTTGTTGTTCCGACAATGTAGGCGCAAGGGCCTGAAAGACAAGTTAGCGAAGGTGCGAAAGCGTCAGTCCGTTATGGGCAGCGGGCCGGAATGTGCCGTCAGTCGTAATCGTAGCCCTGTGCGTCGTCGGCCAGATCGGAAAAGCGGGTGATTCGCGGCTCAAAGCGCAAGCGCACCTTGCCGGTGGCGCCGTGGCGCTGTTTGGACACGATCAGTTCGGCAAGGCCATACACGCGTTCCATGTCTTCGGCCCACCGCGCATGTTCCTCGTGCGTTTTGACGTCATCGCCCTCGTTCGGGCGCTTGGGTTCGCGAGACGCGACGTAATAATCCTCACGAAAAACGAACCAGACCATATCCGCGTCCTGCTCGATTGAGCCGGATTCGCGCAAGTCAGACAGCATCGGACGCTTGTCTTCGCGCTGTTCGACCGCGCGGCTGAGCTGCGAAAGCGCGATCACCGGCACGTTGAGCTCCTTGGCCAGCGTTTTGAGGCCCCGGCTGATCTCCGAAATTTCGTTGACGCGGTTGTCGGTCGCGCGGCCCGTGCCTTGCAAAAGCTGCAGGTAATCGACCACGATCAGCCCGATATTGTGGCGCCGTTTCAGTCGCCTTGCGCGGGTGCGCAGCGCGGCAATGGTCAGCGCCGGGGTATCGTCTATATACAGGGGCAATTCGGCCAGGCGCTGGCTGGCGAAGGAAAGCTGCTGAAAATCATCGCGGCTGATCTTGCCCATGCGCAGCGCTTCTGAACTGATGCCCGATTGCTCGGCCAGAATACGGGTTGCCAGCTGATCCGCGCTCATTTCCAGACTGAAAAAGGCTGTGGCCGCGCCGACCGATTCTTCCGCCGCGATGCCATCGTCAATATCGCGGCGCAGCCGGTCGGCCGCATTGAATGCGATATTTGTGGCCAGCGCGGTCTTGCCCATGCCCGGACGTCCGGCGAGGATGATAAGATCGGAATCGTGCAGGCCGCCGATTTTCTCGTTCACCGTGCTGAGGCCGGTGGTCTTGCCCGCAATGTGCCCGCCGGAATTGAACGCACGCTCAACAGCGGTGATGGCAACGCGCGATGCCGCGCCGAAGCTTTGTGCATCGTTATTGCCTGCCGCGCCTTCAGCCACCGAATAGAGCGCGGCTTCCGCCTGTTCCACCTGCTCCATCGGTTCAACCGTTTCGGACGTGTCCATCGCCCCTTCGACCAGATTTCGGCCCACGGTGATAAGTTCGCGCAGCAGCGCCAGATCGTAAATCTGTTCGGCCAGTTCGCGTGAGGCAAGCAGGCCTTGCCCGTCCGCCGTCAGCCGCGCGAGATAGGACACGCCGCCCAGCTCCCTTAGCGCATCATCCGATTCGAAATAGGGCTTGAGCGTTACCGGCGTCACAATCGCCTTGCGATCGAGAAGCTGCAGAATACGCTCATAAATTCTTGTATGCGCGGGCTCAAAGAAGTGGGCCGGGGTCAGCGCGGTTGGCAATTCCTCGATCACGCGGTTGTCAATCAACACTGCGCCAAGGAACGCCGCTTCTGCTTCGGGGTTGCAAGGCAGGGCCTTGGATTCCGGCTCTTGCGCGGTGCTGTCTGAGCGAATGAGGAGGTCTTCCTGGGGCATGGGCGAGGGATAATGCGCGCGTTGCAGCATCCCGGCAACCGGCAACCGTTATCGCAAGGCGATCTTTTTTGCACAGGATGTGGATGATGCAAGCTATTGCCCCGGCATGCTGCAATTGCGTAAAGGCGCAAGGCTATGTCCGATCCGCGCATCTCTCATATCGAGCTAGACGAGGCGACCATTCTTTGGCGCAACGCGGATATCGAACAGGAACGCCGGGTCGCGATCTTCGATCTGATTGAAGACAACACATTCAGGCCGGTCCGCGCGTTCGAGGCCGGACACGCTGGCCCTTACCGGCTGAAACTTTCGGTGCTCGATGGCCGGCTGGCGCTTGATGTCTCCAGCGAGGCAGGCGAACTGCTCGAATCGCTGATCCTTGGCATTGGTCGGTTCCGCAGGCCGATCCGAGAGTATTTCGCGATCTGCGAAAGCTATTATCAGGCAATCCGCAAGGCCAGCCCGCAGGAGATCGAAACGATCGACATGGCCCGGCGCGGGGTTCACAACGAAGCGGCGGAAATGCTGCTTGAGCGGCTGGATGGCAAAGTCGAAACCGATTTTCCCACCGCACGCAGGCTCTTTACCTTGATCTGCGTGCTCCATATCAGGGGCTAAGGGAAACGGGGGAGCGCATTTCGGCATGGCAAGGCGCAAGGCGGGCGGCAAAACGCGGCTGCGGCTGCTGGGGGCTGTCCTGCTTCTGGCATTGATCGCGGGCGGTTATGCGTGGTGGCATATGCAGCACTGGACGCCCGATCGCGCGATCTATCCGATGCAGGGCGTTGAAATCGGCGCGGATGACGAAGACGTGGACTGGGCTGCGCTCAAGGCCATCGGTGCGGATTTCGCGTATATCGATGCCAGTGCCAGCGCCTTTGCGCGCGATCCCGCGTTCAGCCGAAACCTTGGCGATGCAAACGCTGCAAAAATGAAAGTTGGTGCGGTGCACCGCTATGATCCCTGCCAACCGGCGGAAAAACAGGCCGCGAACTTCGTCACCGTCGTGCCGCGAGACGATAATCTGCTGCCACCCGCCGTGGAGCTGGGAATGACGGCGGACAATTGCCCCGTGAAGGTCAGCGATGCTGCGGTTGAAAGTGAGCTGACGACTTTTCTCAATCAGGTGGAAACGCATACCGGAAAACCGGCGATCCTGAAGCTGATGCCGGGTTTTGAAGATCGCTATGCCATGGCTTCGCGTGTCGATCGCAATCTGTGGTTGGTGCGTGACCGGCTGCAGCCCGATTATGCCGGACGACCATGGACGATGTGGACCGCCAATTCGGCGCTGAACACCGCGATCGCCAGCAAGGGTCTGCGCTGGCTGGTGGTGCAGCCATGAGCGCGCTGCCGGATCGGGCCGCGCTTATCCAGGCGGCGGGCGATGCCGCGCGTAATGCCTATGCGCCTTATTCCGGCTTCCGGGTGGGGGCCGCGCTGGCTTTTGATGATGGCACGGTGGTGACTGGCGCAAATGTGGAGAATGCCAGTTATGGCCTGTCGCTGTGCGCTGAAACGCTGGCGGCCGGGCTCGCGATGAGCGGGGGCAGGCGTGGCGGCCTGATCGCGGTTGCGATTTCGGGCGCCGGAGATGCGCACGGCGGTTCCGACGTCGCGCTGACACCGTGCGGGCGCTGTCGGCAGGTGCTGGGCGAACTGGCCGGGCTTGGCGATACGGACCCGGTTGTCTGGTGTTCGGGCGGCGGGGATACGCTGGAACTGCGTCTTTCCGAACTGCTGCCGCATGCGTTCGGGCCGAACATGCTGAAAAGCTGATGCTTTAGGTCATTTTCAATTGTTGCGTGCTATTAACCGTCTTCCACCGCGGAGGGATTGATGACGGCACCAGCACTGGCAGGCGCGGGCGATGCCCGGTTTGACGCGTTTTGCGCGGCGGCCAGAGCTGCGCGGATGGATCCTGCCGATCCCTGGGTGGGCGGATACGTCGACTATGAATGGACGCATTTGCGCCCGGTTCTTGAAGTCTACGGGATCAATCCTGCGGGGCTGAACGCGTTGGAATTTGGCAGCAATGTCGGCGCTTCGGGGATCGTTCTTGCACGACTGGGCGCACAAGTCACCGGGGTCGATGTCAACCGTGCTTATGTCGAAGTCGCCAATGCAAATATCGCGCTTAATGGCGTTGAGGGCCAGGCACGGGCACTGCATGTGCCCGATACGCGCGCATTGCCGCTGGAGGACGCCAGCTTCGATCTGGTGATTGCCAACAGCGTGCTTGAATATGTGCCGCCGGGGTTGCTTGTCGATGTGATGGGCGAAATACACCGGACCATGAAGCCGGGCGCGCGTATGCTTGTTCTCGGCACGGCCAGCCGGATCGCGCCGCGCGAAATTCACAGCCACCGCTGGCTGGTGAACTATCTGCCGCGGGTCTTCGATCGGCTGGTCGGCACCGATCTTCAGCGCGGTTTATCGCCTTTGCTGCTTAACCGTGCGATTGCCGGGCGGTTTGAAGTGGACTGTCACGAAACATGGCTGGCGGCGCGCGGCGCGGTTCATGGTCGACCCGGACTGCCGATACGCGCGGTTGCTAAAATTGCTGGGATGCTTGGTATTGCGCCCGGCTGGTTAAGCCCGAATATCGAACTGCTGCTGCGCAAGGTTTGATCGCTCAGCTTGCGCCGAACCGCAAATTGGAGATCGCCTGCTGGACATGACGAAGCCCGGTGCGCAGCGCGTTGGCCGGCAGTACGGGCGCTGTTTTCCCGTCGCACAGCGCGACAGGCGCACTCTGCGCGTATGTTCCGGTTGAAACGCCCGGCTCGTTCGCAATGAATTGACAAAGCTGGTCAAACCGGCGTCGCACCAGGGTGTTGATCCGCGTACGGTCCCGGCTCAGCAGCTCGAAACTGTGCGAGACGATGCTGAACTGGTCCGCGCCGGTATCGCGGGCATGGCGGATGGCGGCTTTGAGCTCACCGAATGAAAGCGCGGTGATCTGCGCATGACGCAGCTTTGCGCCGACATCGCCGATGCAGCCCACCGGCACTTCGGTGATGCCGCAATGGTGAAGCGGCTGGCGATGGCTGGCGTTGAGGCTGATGGCGCATGCCCATCCGGGCAGGGCGGGGCTGTGGCTGGTGTCGTGCGTCAGGCCAGTCTGTGCGAGCGCGCGCAAGGTATCGTCGTTCGCGCCATAGTTTCCGGCGCGGAACGCAATCGGCCTTGGCGCGCCAGCCGCCATCAGGGTGGCAGCGGCATAGTCCAGCAGCGCGCACTGCTCATCGAACGTGAAGTCCTTTATATTGTCGCCGGTGCGCTGGCCGATGGGGTTGGCATTGCCTGCCAGCGCCAGCCACTCGGTATGAATATGCAGTTGCACGTCGTGGCCATGGTCAAGGATCGGCGCGATAACGTCGGTGATGGCTTCTTTGCCCCACAGCAGCGCGGGCATCGGATCGACGAAGAACACGGCTTTCAGGCCATGGCGTGCGAACTCCCGCGCCTGCCATTCCACGCCGACATCGCCTTCGGGGGTATCGCATCGGATCGATCGCGCGAAATTCACGGCGCGCGTGTCCGCCCCCATGCGCGCGGTGAAGCCCGGCTCATATTCGGTGTCGATAGTGATGAATACGCGGGTCATGGATTGGGACGGGGCGCGCAGGCCCTGCGAACTTCCTGTGGCTTTTCTGCGGTTTTGAGCTGTCGCATCTTAGCGCAAGACGGTTAAGGGCGCGTAAGCCGCTTTTCGCTGCTTCAGCCTTGCTGTGCGCCCAGCCATTCAAGCAGCGCGGCAAGGCAATCGCGGCCCAGCTGTTTTGATCGTTCCGGGCTCCATCCCTGACGCACGCAGGGCAGGGGATCGTGGTCCTTGAACGGCATTTCCAGCGTCATCGCCACACAGCCGAACCGTTCGGCGATCTGGTTCGTGGCCATTGTCAGGTTGCCTTTGCCCGGCGGAGCGGTGGGATAGCCCATTTTTGTCTGGAAATCGGGCGTGCGCCGCTCAAGAATGGCGCGAAACCGCTGATAACCTTCAAGTTGTTCGGGTTTGAGCGAGGGTATCCCTTCAAACCCGGCCAGAAACACTGCCGGGATCGCTTCGTCACCATGGATATCCATCGCGAAATCAACCCCGGTTTGATCCATCGCGTTCCGGATTGCGAGCACTTCGGGAGACTTTTCGAGAGACGGGCTGGCCCATTCGCGGTTGAGATTGATTCCTGCCGAATTGGTTCGAATGTGACCACGCAATGAACCATCGGGGTTTGCATTGGGCACGATGCGTAGACGGCAACGTTGCGTGAGTGCGCGTGCAGCCGGATTTGCAGGATCGCCCAACGCATCAAGCGCGCCTTCCATCCACCATTCGGCCATGCTTTCGCCCGGATGCTGGCGTGCGATCAGCCACACCTGCGTTTCGCCTGTGCCCGTTTCGAGGCAGTCGATCGGCCTGCCATCAAGGGTTTCGCCAAGGCTGCGATAGGTCACGTCATCGCGCATGGCGCTGCGGGCGATCAGATCGTCGTGTCGCTCCATCGAATATGGCGCGAAATAGGCAAACCACGCGATATCGCTTTCCGGTCGATGACGGATGGTGAGCGTGCCGCCCGCGATTTCCGGGTCATAATCGCTATCGGTGCGCAGCCAGTTTTCGCGATCGTGCGAAACGCAGGCGCGATAGTGCAGCCATCCGCCAGGGAACGCGGATTTGTGCAGGCCGGTGATCCGCAATATCAGTTTGCGGCCTTTCGCGCCTGAAACGCGAAAATGAAACCATTGATAGAAGTGCGAATTGTGATCGGGCCGGATGGCAAGCTGCGCTTCATCGCCATTGATGGACAACACCTCGATATTGCCCGAATCGAACGCAGCGCTGATCTCAATCGCGGTCATTTCACCAGTATGGTCTCACCCGAAACGCCCGGATAGCCCTGAAACAGTGCGGCCGCCATTTTTGCGGCGCCCAGTTGCGATCCGGCCAGCGGCGAACCGGCCTTGGCGGTAAAGCTGGCGCGTCCTTCCCACACGGTCGTGCCCGTTTCGCGCTCGCGAATCATCACTGCCATGCGCGTTTCGATCTGCTCGGGCGGCGGGCCAGACAGATCAAGGCCTATTCCAACGCCAACACCCGAACCATAACTACCCGTGCTGCCGCCCACGCCAACACTGACCGGGCCACGATCGCGCCCCGGCTGAAAGCTGTGGCGGTCTACCGCCAGGATCGCGACAAACTGGCTGGCGCTTCCCCCCGCGACCATTTCAGAATAACCAATACGGTTCATTTCTCTGGAAATAGCCGCCGCATAGGTTCTGAATTCAAGGCTTTGCGCCTCGTGGCCCTGGGCAGGTTCGACAGCGAATGTGCCTTGCGCAGCCGGAGCCGCATCGGGGACATGGAACCGGGTTACTTCCACCGGGCCGACCGGGGCCACGCAGGCCTGTAACGCAGTGAAGCCCGCAATTGCGGCGGCGATTGTCATCAAACGGTTCATAATCTCACTCTACCGCAGAATTGCACGTTGGCGACAGGGCATTAATCCTGCAAGTATTTCTGGCGTGTTAACCATTGGCGGAGTAGCCAGCTGACCATGCACGATAAGCCTTCAGTTCTCGTCACCGGCGGCGCCGGGTATATTGGCAGCCACGCGGTGCTGGCACTGACCGACGCCGGGTGGCCGGTTGCCGTGATCGACAATCTGGTAACAGGTTTTCGCTTTGCCGTTCCCGATGGCGTGCCGTTTTATGAAGGCGATATTCGCGATGATGCGCTGCTGGCGCGCATTTTTGCCGAACAGGGGACGCGTGCGGTGATGCATTTTGCCGGATCGGTGGTTGTGCCCGAATCGGTTTCCGATCCGCTCAAATATTATGACAACAACACGGCGCGCACGCGATCATTGCTGGCATCGGCGGTGGCCGCTGGCGTGCCGCACTTCATTTTCAGCTCCACCGCGGCGACATATGGCATCCCCGATGTGTCCCCCGTGACCGAGGATACCGCGCAAAGCCCTATCAACCCTTATGGCATGTCCAAACTGATGACAGAGCGCATGCTGGCCGATGTTTCAGCGGCGCATCCGATGAATTACTGCGCGCTGCGCTATTTCAATGTGGCCGGGGCCGATCCGCAGGGGCGCACCGGACAATCAACCGCAGGCGCGACACATCTTATCAAGGTGGCTGTCGAGGCCGCGCTCGGCAAGCGCGACGGGGTTGGCGTGTTCGGCACCGATTTCGATACGCCCGATGGCACCGGCGTTCGCGATTATATCCATGTTTCGGATCTTGCCGCCGCGCACGTTCTGGCGCTGGATGCGCTGATCGAAAAACCGCAGCGGTCTTTGCAGATGAATTGCGGTTATGGCCGGGGCTTTTCCGTGCTTGAAGTGCTTGATGCGGTGGATCGGGTGACCAACCGCACGATTGACCGGCGCATGGAAGGTCGGCGCGCGGGCGATCCCGATTCGCTGATTTCAGACAACAGCCGGATCAAGACGACGCTGCCGTGGGAGCCGAAATACGCCGATCTGGAGACAATCGTCACCCATGCGCTGGCCTGGGAACGAAAGCTTGGCGAGATTCGCGGTGAAGCTTGACTTTGGCGTTTGCGGCACGTAACCGCGCGGCTCACATTTTCCAGAGTTCGGAAACCTCTTCGGCCTGTTTGCAGTCAGGCGGGTTTGTCGATGAGCCGGGTTTCTGGATGAGCCAAGTTTTTTAGATGAGCCAAGTTTTTAGATGAGAATGTCATGAAGATTCGCAACAGCCTCAAGTCGCTGAAGAACCGCCATCGCGATTGCCGTGTTATCCGGCGCCGTGGCCGCACATATGTCATCAACAAGACCAACCGCCGCTTCAAGGCGCGTCAGGGCTGATCCATGCCGGGCTGCGATGTGTTCGCGGCTGTGTTGATGAGCAGGAGCCTCCGTGAAAGCGGGGGCTTTTTCTGTGTGAGGAACAGGCGATGAGCAATCGTGCGGGCAAAGTCAGCGCCGTTGTGTTCGATGTCGGTCGGGTGATCGTGCAATGGGATATGCGCACCTTGTTCGCCAAGCTGATTGCCGATGAGCGGGAGCTGGACTGGGCACTGGCAAACGTCGTCACCGAGGAATGGCATTTTGAACACGATGCCGGGCGCGATCTGGCTGAGATGGTGGCAGAGCGCAAAGCGCAGTTTCCCGATCATGCGCACCTGATCGATGCCTATGCCACGCGCTTTAACGAGACAGTGCCGGGCCCGGTTCCGGGCACGCAGGCGTTGATCGAGGCGCTGGCCGGGCGCGGTGTTCCGCTGTTTGCGATCACCAATTTCGCAGCGACGTTCTGGGATGATTTTCGCGCGGTTCAGCCGGTGTTCGATCATTTTGGCGATATCGTGATTTCGGGCGTCGAGAAAATATCAAAGCCCGCGCCGGAAATCTTCGATCTGGCGGCGCGTCGCTTTGGCCATGCCCCCGCCGAGATGCTGTTTATCGACGATAATCGGGCGAACATCGCCGGTGCGCGCGATCTGGGCTGGCAGGTTCATCACTTTTGCGATGCGCCGACTTTGGCCGCCGATCTTGCCGCGCGCGGACTGATCGGCTGACGTTGGCCGTTGGCCGTTGGAGAGGGACAGGGCGATGCCATCAGGCATCATCCACCTAACGACAGAACGATCCGTTTTTGGCTTCGACATGAAAGTGATTGCGGTGCGCGGCGTTGTATTCGGGGCCAAGGACAACGCCGAATCGCTTGCAGGCGCTCTGATGCACAACGCGCAGGAAACGGCGTTCCGCGCTTGAGCCATTGCTCCAGCCGCTCAGCACGCTGATCCGGCGGCCATCGGCAAGGACAAAGCCCGAAACGTCTATCGCGCTGGCCGTGGCGTGGGCAGAGCGGCGACTGGTTCCCGCTACATTGCGGCAATTGTAGCTGCCCATCGTTTCGATTTTCACCAGTCTGCTACCCAGAATCTGGCGGGCTGCCCGGTCAACGCCAAAGCGCGCCCACCCGGCAAACCGGTTTGCCGCATCGCAGGTGACAGGGCCGAGGTTGGACAAGCTGAGCTGCGCATTATCGCTGCGCAACGATGACAGCCGCACGCTGTTGAGCGTGGAGCATCCGCGATCAAAATAGCGATCGGGCACGGGCGTGAAACTGGCGCGGGTGGTGCTAAGGCGGGAAAGGCATTGCCGCGCCGAAGGAGAGGCGCTGTAAAAGCCCGAACCGGACTGGCGCACGCCGGATCGTTTCCCCTTATCGGGAAAATCAACGCACGCGCTTAGCAGGCCAAGCATGGGCAGGATGGCAAGATATTGCCGCATGGGCAGAATATTGCCGGATGCGTGTTAACATCGTCTTTAGCATAAAACCGCCTGTCGCGGCGCTTGCCCGGTTTATCGGGTTTCAGTGTGTGTCGGGCCTGATACAATCTTGCGCTTGCAGTTAACCGGTCTGCGCGTTAGCGGTTGCGGCCTATGATGCGAACTATTCTCAATAGTCGCTATTTCATCTGGCTGATCCTGGCCTTTCCGGGCTTCGGTATGTTGTCGCGCTATGCCGATGGGCGGCTCGATGCGATGGGTATGCTGCACCCCACGGGCGAATTTGCGGTGCGGTTTATGATAATCGCAATGCTGATCGGCCCGCTGATCGATGTTTTCGGCCAGCGCCGGTGGTTGCGGTGGTTGCTTGCGCGGCGGCGCTGGATCGGGTTTGCCGCGTTCATTTATGCCGTGGCGCACCTTGTTTTCTACATTGTGGACATGGGCGCGCTTGCAGAGATGCTGGCCGAATTTACCGAGCATGGCATCTGGACGGGCTGGGCCGCGATGGTGCTGATGGCTTTGCCGGGCCTTGCCAGTAACGATGCGGCAATGCGCGCGTTGGGGCGTGGCTGGAAACGGGTGCAGCAATTTGCCTATCCCGCAGCGGTCCTTTCAATCGCGCACTGGGGCTTGCTGACATGGGAATGGACGCCAGCGCTGGTTCATATAGCGCCGCTATTGCTGTTTAATCTTTTGCGTATTGTGAAGCGCGTGTCGCCAAATCGCGTGGTGGCCAGCCAGTAAACTGCCAGCACGTAAACCGAAGGAAATTTCCATATGAAAAAAACGTCACTTGTTCTGGCCGCGTCGATGGCGTTCGCTCTGAGCTTGCCCGGAACTGCAATGGCGCATGGCAAAATCAATTGTGGCGGCGGCCCGCGCGAGGGCTGGACCGATGTTGAACAGCTTAAACAGAAATTGCTTGGCGAAGGCTGGACTATCAAGAAAGCCAAGAAAGTGCGCGATTGCTATGAGGTTTATGGCAAGACGCCCGAAGGCGACAATGTCGAAAGCTTCTTTCACCCGGTTAGCCTGAAAAAGATTCTCGTGCTCAAACGCGGGCGGGAACTCTATCGCGCGCCCGGCTACTGATCGGCCCTGCTGCGCCGCAACGTAGTTGACAAAGCCCGGCGCCCCTCTATTGGCGGCTCCGGGCCACGCGGTCCCAACGCCGCGCGTGCTCTCTGTAAGGAGAGACTACATGACTGACTTGCCAATGCCGGCGCGCAAACCCGCGCGTCCGTTCTTTTCATCCGGCCCGTGCGCCAAGCCGCCCGGATATTCCCCCGCCACACTGTCCACCGATTCGCTGGGCCGATCGCATCGCGCGAAAATCGGCAAGGCGCGGCTGGCGTATTGCATTGATCTGATGAAGGAGCTGCTCCAGCTTCCCGATACGCACCGGCTGGGCATCGTGCCGGGTTCCGATACCGGCGCTTTTGAAATGGCGATGTGGACAATGCTGGGCGCGCGCCCGGTCACCACGCTGGCATGGGAAAGTTTTGGCGATGGCTGGGTTACCGACGCGGTAAAACAGCTCAAGCTTGATCCCACCGTTATCAAGGCCGATTATGGCCAGCTGCCCGATCTGTCTCAGGTCGATTGGAACAGCGACGTGCTGTTCACCTGGAACGGCACAACTTCGGGCGTGCGTGTTCCGAATGCGGACTGGATCGCGGCTGACCGCGAAGGTCTGGCTTTTGCCGATGCAACCAGCGGCGTTTTTGCTTGCGACATTGATTGGGACAAGATCGATGTTGCGACATTCTCATGGCAAAAAGTGCTTGGCTCTGAAGGCGCGCACGGCATTCTGATCCTTGGCCCACGCGCGGTTGAGCGGCTGGAAAGCTTCACGCCCGATCGCCCGCTGCCCAAGATTTTCCGCCTCACCAAAGGCGGCAAGCTGATCGAAGGCATCTTCAGGGGTGAAACGATCAACACACCTTCGATGCTGGCGGTTGAAGATGCGATTTTCGCGCTGGAATGGGGCAAATCGCTGGGCGGTCTTTCCGGCATGAAAGCGCGTTCGGATGCCAATGCCGCCGCGCTTGATGCGATTGTTCAGTCGCGCGATTGGCTGGGGCACCTTGCCGCCGATCCGGCGACCCGGTCCACCACCAGCGTATGCCTTACCGTCGAAGGCGCGGACACGGATTTTATCAAGGCATTTGCCAAGCTGCTGGAAGATGAAGGCGCAGCTTATGACATTGCCGGATATCGCGATGCCCCGCCGGGCCTGCGCATCTGGTGCGGGGCGACTGTCGATACCGCCGATATCGAAGCGCTTGGCCCTTGGCTCGATTGGGCCTGGGCAAAGCTGAAGGCCTGAATTTCCCCGTCACCCTGAACCGGTTTCAGGGCCTGTTTTCCCTCATCGCGCGCACAAAAACCAACGCGCGATGGATGCTGAACCGCCGTTCAGCATGACGTTTCAAAGGACTGGAACGACCATGACCAAACCTAAAGTGCTCATCTCCGACAAGATGGACCCGAATGCCGCGAAGATCTTCGAAGAGCGTGGCTGCGATGTTGACGTTATCACCGGCGAAACGCCCGAACAGCTGATCGCCCGGATCGGTGAATATGATGGCCTTGCCATCCGTTCGTCGACCAAGGTGACGAAGGAAATCCTTGATGCGGCAACAAACCTCAAGGTTATCGGGCGGGCCGGGATCGGCGTTGATAATGTCGATATTCCTTATGCCAGCGCCAAAGGCATCGTGGTGATGAACACCCCGTTCGGCAATTCGATCACCACGGCCGAACATGCGATTGCGATGATAATGGCGGTGGCGCGGCAAATCCCCGCTGCCAACACGCGCACGCAGGCCGGAGAATGGCCGAAAAGCGCGTTTATGGGCGTTGAAGTGACGGGCAAGACGCTGGGCCTGATCGGTGCCGGCAACATCGGCTCTATCGTTGCCAGTCGCGCGCTGGGCCTGAAGATGAAAGTTGTCGCCTACGATCCGTTCCTGACAGAGGAACGCGCAATCGAAATGGGCGTTGAAAAGGCCGATCTCGATACGCTGCTGGCGAAGGCTGATTTCATCACGCTGCACGTTCCGATGACCGATCAGACGCGCAATATCCTTTCGAAGGAAAATCTGGCGAAAACCAAGCCGGGCGTGCGCATCGTCAATTGCGCGCGCGGCGGGCTGATTGATGAAGCGGCTTTGAAAGAAGCGCTGGACAGCGGCCATGTCGCGGGTGCCGCGCTGGACGTATTTGCCGAGGAACCGGCCAAGGAAAACGTGCTTTTCGGAACTGACAATTTCATCTGCACGCCCCATCTTGGCGCATCGACCAGCGAAGCGCAGGTCAACGTCGCGTTGCAGGTGGCCGAACAGCTGAGCGATTATCTGGTCAACGGCGGCGTGACCAACGCGCTGAACATGCCAAGCCTGAGCGCTGAAGAAGCCCCCAAGCTCAAGCCTTATATGGCGCTGGCGGAACGTCTGGGCAGCCTGGTCGGCCAGCTTGCACACGGCAACCTGACAGAGATCAGCATCGAACGCTCTGGCGCGGCGGCAGACCTTAACGGCAAGCCGATCACCGCGGCGGTTCTGGCCGGATATATGAGCCAGTATTCAGACTCGGTGAATATGGTCAACGCACCGCATCTTGCCAAGGATCGCGGGCTGGATGTGCGCTCTGTCCGCCATGAACATGAAGGCGTTTATCACACGCTGCTGCGCGTGACGGTTGCCACCAGTCAGGGGCCGCGATCGGTTGCGGGCACGCTGTTTGGCAGCGAGGCGCCGCGTCTGGTGGAGATTTTCGGGATCGGTATCGAAGCCGATCTCGATGGCCATATGCTGTATATCGTCAATGAAGATGCGCCCGGCTTTATCGGCAGAATCGGGTCTTTGCTGGGTGAAAACGGCATCAACATCGGCACTTTCCATCTGGGGCGGCGCGATGCAGGCGGGGAAGCGGTGCTGCTGCTTTCGCTCGACGCGGCGATTCCCGAAGATGTGATGAAACAGGCCTGCGCGCTTCCCGGCGTCAAAACCGTGATGCCACTGGAATTTTGACGCTGCTTGGGGCAGGGGAACGCGCATGACGCAAGACATTGATCGCGATCTGCTGCCCGAAGGGCTGGAAGACCGGCTGCCCGCCAATGCGGCAAGCGCGGCGCGTGTGACGCGCGCGGCGCTTGATGTGATGGATGGACATGGGTTTGATCGGGTGCAGACCCCGTCAATCGAGTTTGAAAAATCGATGGCCAGCCGCATGGCGGGGGTTCAGCCGCGTCGCATGTTCCGGTTTGTCGATCCGGCGTCGCTGCGCACACTGGCCTTGCGCAGCGATATGACCGTGCAGGTCGGGCGCATCGCCACCACCAGTCTGGCGCAATCCGCGCGCCCTTTGCGGTTGTGCTATGCCGGGCAGGTTGTCACGATCAAATCCGATGGCTTGAACCCGGCGCGCGAACGGCTTCAGCTTGGGGCGGAACTGATTGGCAGCGATACCGTTGCCGCTGCCGCCGAGATGGTGGCGCTGGCGATAGAGGCTTTGCAGGTTGCCGGCGCGCGCGATATTTCGGTTGATTTCACGCTGCCCGATCTGGTCGATACGCTGGCCGAAAAGGCTTTGCCGCTGCCCGCCAGCAAGATCGAGGCAGTGCGCCGCGAGCTTGACGCCAAGGATGCGGGCGGGCTCAAAGATGCCGGCGGCGAAGCGTATCTGCCGCTGCTTTATGCCGTCGGGCCGTTTGAGCGCGCGATCGAGCAGCTTGCCGAGATTGACGCGGGCGGCGCATTGGCAAGCCGGATTGCGGGCCTGCGCGCAATTGCCGCGCGGGTGGAAGGCAAGGCGCGGATCACGCTTGATCCATCGGAACGGCATGGTTTTGAATATCAAAGCTGGTTCGGCTTCACGATCTATGCCGAGGGTATTGCCGCAGCGCTGGGCAGAGGCGGCACCTATACGATCCTGGCCCGCGACGGCGAAGAAGTGGCCACCGGCTTTTCGCTCTATCCCGATCCGCTGATCGCAAAGCTGGCAAATGGCGCGGCGCCGCGCGATGTCCTGTTCCTGCCGCCCGGCCATGATGAGGAAACCGCGGCACGCTTGCGCGCCATCGGCTGGCGTACTGTTGCCGCACTGTCGGATGAGGACGATCCGGCGGCGCTGGGCTGCACGCATCGGCTGGACGGCGCAGAGCCGGCCAAGCTTGGCTGAGCATGCGCTTTGCCGAGATTGTGTCGGGCGCTGTTGCCCTTGCGCGCCAGTTCGCCTAGGGCGCGGCGCGAACTTCATGACATTTTGAAGAAAGGCCTGAGACCTTGGCTAATGTAACCGTCATCGGCGCCCAGTGGGGCGATGAAGGCAAAGGCAAGATTGTCGACTGGCTCGCAAGCCGGGCCGATGCCGTGGTGCGCTTTCAGGGCGGGCACAACGCCGGGCATACGCTGGTTATCGATGGCGACACTTACAAGCTCAGCCTGCTGCCGTCGGGCATCGTGCGCGGCACGCTTTCGATCATCGGCAATGGCGTGGTGCTCGATCCGTGGGCGCTCAAGGAAGAAGTCGAAAAGCTGCGCGCGCAAGGCGTGAAAATCTCGGCTGAAAATTTCGCGGTTGCCGATAACTGCCCGCTGATCCTGCCGATACATCGCACGCTGGATGGCCTGCGCGAAGCTGCCGCCGGGTCTGGCAAGATCGGCACCACCGGACGCGGGATTGGCCCCGCCTATGAAGACAAGGTTGGCCGCCGCGCGATCCGCGTTTGCGATCTGGCACACCTTGATGCGCTCGATGCGCAGCTTGACCGGGTGTGTGCACACCATGATGCGCTGCTCGCCGGGTTTGGCCAGCCGCCGGTGGACCGTGCGGCGTTGCTGGAAGAACTGCGCGAAATCGCGCCGTTTGTGCTGCAATTCGCGCAGCCGGTGTGGAACCGGCTGAACAAAGTGAAGAAAGCGGGCGCGCGTATCCTGTTTGAAGGCGCGCAAGGCGTTTTGCTGGATGTCGATCACGGCACCTATCCGTTCGTCACATCGTCCAACACGGTCAGCGGCACGGCGGCATCAGGCTCTGGCTTGGGGCCATCGGCGGCTGGCTTCGTGCTGGGGATCGTCAAGGCCTATACCACGCGGGTCGGCTCCGGTCCGTTCCCAACGGAGCTGGAAGACGCAACCGGCCAGCGGCTGGGTGAGCGCGGGCACGAATTTGGCACGGTGACGGGGCGCAAGCGCCGCTGCGGCTGGTTCGATGCGGTGCTGGTGCGCCAGAGCTGCGCGATTTCGGGCGTAACCGGAATCGCGCTGACCAAGCTTGATGTGCTCGATGGGTTCGAAACGGTGAAGATCTGCACAGGCTATCGCCTCAACGGTGAGGTTCTTGATTATTTTCCCAGCCATGCCGCAGCGCAGGACGCGGTTGAGCCGATCTATGAGGACATGGAAGGCTGGAGCGGTTCGACCGAAGGCGCGCGCAGCTGGGCCGATCTGCCCGCGCAGGCGATCAAATATATCCAGCGCGTGCAGGAACTGATCGAAACCCCCGTCGCGCTGGTCTCGACGAGCCCGGAACGTGAAGATACAATCCTGGTTCAGGATCCCTTTTCGGACTGAGGCTATGCAATTCCTTCGGCTCGCCCCGCTTGTTCTGGCCTTTCTGGTCGGCCCGGCGCAGGCGCATGAGCTGGACGGGAAGGCGCAGGCGATGCCGGTGGTCGATTATGTCCGGGTTGACAAGGCAGCGCGGACAATCACGCTTTTCAGCGCTGGCCAGCCGGTGCGAACCATTGGCGGCATTCAGCTGGGCGATGCGCCGCGTGGTCACAAGCGCTTTCAGGGCGATGAGCGCACCCCCGAAGGCCGCTACCTGATTGATTATGGCAATCCGAAAAGCGCTTACTTTCTCTCGCTCCACATCTCATACCCCAACGCCGCAGATGAAGCATATGCCCGCGCGCAAGGGCGCAGCCCCGGCGGGGCAATCTTCATCCATGGCCAACCCAATGGCGCTCCCCGACGTATGCGCGGAGACTGGACCGACGGCTGCATTGCCGTCTCGAATGATGAGATTGAGTGGATGTGGCAAACTGTGCCCGATGGCACGCCGATTGACATCGTAAGCTAGGCGACGCACGAACGTTATCTCGGAAAACTGCGGATTTCAGCGCATTTTCGGCCGAGTCTCCTGATCAGCCAAACGGCTGACGCGGGCCGTTTCATTCTCAAACGCATTCTCATAATGGTGCGCCGCAATATTTTATCTCGCACTTGCAATATGGCAAGTTAATAGCCAGATTCGTGACATTGCCACAGGAGAATCACGTGCCTTTTGCCAAACCGGAAGAGAAAGTGTTGGTCCTGCAAGGTGGCGGAGCGCTTGGCGCTTACCAGGCTGGGGCGTATCTCAAGCTTGCTGAAGCCGGTCTGGGTGTAGACTGGATCGCGGGCATTTCGATCGGGGCGATCCATGCCGCGATTCTTGCCGGTAATCCGCCCGAAAATCACGAGCGCAAGCTGCGCGCCTTCTGGGAACTGGTGACCGATGATGTGGTTGTCTTCCCGGGATCTGACGGTCCGATGTTCCGGGCGATGACCAACGAAATCTCTGCGGCAAAGGCGGCGGCGTTCGGTATTGGGGGCTTTTTCAGGCCCCGCGGGCCGTTCGAGGTGATGCATGAGCTGTTCACGCTTGACTTCTGGAAGGGGCCGACAAGCTTTTACGATACGTCACCGCTGCGCCAGACCCTGCTGGATCTGGCCGATTTCGATTATCTGAATGAAAAGGGGCCGCGGGTAAGCGTTGGCGCCGTTGAGGTCGAAAGCGGAAACTTTGCCTATTTTGACAGCAAACACCAGATTATCGCGCCCGAACATATCATGGCCAGCGCGGCACTGCCGCCTGGTCTGCCCTCTGTCGAAATCAAAGGCGTCCATTATTGGGATGGCGGCATGGTATCGAACACGCCGCTTCAATATGTGCTGGAAGAGCCGGGCGAGGATCCGCTGCTGATCTTCCAGATAGACCTGTTCAGTGCGCGCGGCCACATGCCCAAAAGCCTGCTCGACGTGCAGCAGCGCGACAAGGATATCCGCCTGTCCAGCCGCACGCGCCTGACCACCGATCGCTATCTGCAGCTTCACGATATTGCCGGTCATGCCGCGCGGCTTCGCGAAAAGCTGCCGCCCGAACTGCGCGATGATCCCGATATGGTGGCGCTCTACGATGCCGGGCCGCATCGCCCGGTCACGCTGGTTTTGCTGATCAACCGCTCTGGCGAATTTGACAGCGGCACAAAGGATTATCAGTTCTCACGCCTGACCATGAACGAGCGCTGGCAGGCTGGCCATGAAGATGCCGAGCATACGCTGGCCAATCCGTTGTGGACCGAACGCGAGCTGAAGAGCAGCGGTATCGACGTTCTCGATCTGGCCGCGCCGGAAGGCGGCACGGGGCCACACCACAGCAAGGTTTCGGCATTGTAGTCACAAGCCTGCAATCGTAGTCGAGGGTCGCCTAGAAATCCACCGCGATGCCGTTGCGCACCCAGTCGCCATAGCGTGTCGGTGAAAGGCCGTCGGGATCGCTTTTGCTGTCCCCGTGGGTGGCCGCGTCGGGCGCGGGCGCGGGGGCGTCGCTCCAGTGGGCGGGCTTTTTGAAGCCTTCGGGGCGTTTGGTCGCTCGCTTGGTCATGCGCCTATAATGGCTCTGCTGGCCCTTCTTTGCAATCTCTCCTAAGGGCTGCGCGATGGATATTCCCGGTCTTCCCGCTCGCCGCGCTGCCTTGACGATGCTTGATGCGGTGCTGCGCCGTGGCGAAACGCTCGATCAGTGTGCGGGTGCGGCTTCGCGCAGAGTGCGCTCTGCGGCGGACAAGGCGCTGGCGCTGGCAATTGCCTCAGAGGTGTTGCGCTGGAAAGTCGATCTCGATGGCCTGATTGACAGCGCTACGAAGCGCAATCTGCCAGACGATGCCAAGGCGCGGATGGTGCTGGCGATCATGCTGGCGCAATGGCTGCGCTTCGATACGCCGCCCCATGCTGTCATCGCAACCGGGCTGCCGTTGCTTGCGGGCGGGCCAAGGCGGCTGGCGCATGGCGTGTTTTCGGCGCTGACCAAACGCGCGGTTTCGCTTCCCGATGCGCCAACTTTGCCAGAGCCGGTTGCGGCGCGCTGGGGTGAGCGGGGAAAGGCGATCCGCGCTGCGCTGGCCAATCCCCCGCCGCTTGATCTGACGTTGCGCGATGCCGGCGAGACCGACGACTGGGCGGCGCGCCTTGGCGGGGTTTCGCTGATGCCCGGACATATTCGGCTGGCGCGCGGATCGGCGGTGGAAACGCTTGACGGGTTTGCGGATGGCGCATGGTGGGTGCAGGATATTGCCGCCAGTCTGCCCGCCCGTATGCTGGGCGCCGGGCAGGGCAGGCGGGTGCTCGATCTGTGTGCCGCGCCGGGTGGCAAGACGCTGCAACTGGCGGCGGCGGGATGGGACGTGACCGCGCTTGATATCAGCGGCAGACGCATGGAGCGGCTGGGGCAAAACCTTGCGCGCACCGGGCTTGATGCCGAAATGATCGTGGCCAACGCGCTGGAATGGCAGCCCGATGCGCCGTTCGATGCGATCTTGCTTGATGCGCCGTGCACCGCCACCGGAACCTGCCGTCGTCATCCCGATGTGTTGCATCGGATCGGTCCGCGCCAGATTGAAGAGATGGCAGCGCTTCAGGCCGCGCTGCTGGATCGTGCGCTGGGCTGGCTGACACCGCAAGGCCGGCTGGTCTATGCCGTCTGCTCGCTTGAGCGGGAGGAAGGCGAGGACCAGATCGCGCGGCTGGGCGTTACCGCGCTGCCCGTTGCGCAGGATTGTCTGCCCGCTCCTGTTGCGCCGTCTCCGCAAGGGTGGTTGCGCACCGATCCTGCGATGCTGGCGGAACATGGCGGCATGGACGGGTTCTTAATCGCGTGTTTACCATCGCCTGCAAGCGCAGGCGCGGGCTGATCTCAAAACCTCAAGCTTACTTTACCTTTTGGGCAAAACTCTTTCTGAGTTTTTGCAACTTGGGCGGGATCACCGCCAGGCAATATGGATTGCGCTGGCCTTCGCCTTCCCAGTATTCCTGATGATAGTCTTCCGCCGGATACCATGTGGCGGGGCCTTCGATTGTGGTGACCACGCGTCCGCCATGTTCGGCGTTGGCGCGCGTGATCGCGGCCTCGGCTTCGCGGCGCTGTTCATCGTCCAGCGGAAATATCGCGGACCGGTATTGCGTTCCGATATCGTTGCCCTGGCGATTAAGCTGGGTGGGATCGTGCGTGCCCATGAACACGTCAAGAATTTCAGCCAGGCTGATCGTTTCGGGAGCGAATGTCACCCGAATCGCTTCGGCATGGCCGGTCGTGCCAGTGCAGATTTCGCGATAAGTCGGGTTGTCGGTCTGGCCGCCGATGTAGCCGCTTTCGACCTCGCTCACCCCGATCACATCGCGAAACACCGCTTCGGTGCACCAGAAGCACCCGCCGGCGATAATTGCCGTTGCCTTGTCATCCATAAGTCCGATACTCCTTGCCTCAGAGATAGGGCGGCTTCCGGCACTTGTCATCGCCCGGTCAATTTTGATCCATTCTGGGAGAACCGATCATGCGCAAATTCATTCCGATCGTTGCCGCTCTGGCGATGGCTGTTCCGGCCCATGCCGGCCACCATGAAAAGGCTGTCGATTCCCGGATCGAAACGGCGATGCAGTCAGCCCTGGCCAACGCCCGCCGGGATAAGGACCGCGCGCGAGACAGTTTTCGCAATCCGGCAGAAACGCTTGGGTTCTTCAAGGTCAAGCCGGGCATGACGGTGGTGGACTATATGCCATCTTCTGGCTGGTACACGCGCGTTCTGGTGCCTTATCTGGGAAGCGAGGGGCGCTATATCGGCCTCAACCCGGCGATAACGCCAGCCACGCCAAAGCGGCTGGCCGATTACCTGGGTGGCCTGCGTGAGAAATTTCCCGCCAAGGCCGCGGAATGGAAACTGACCGGCGCGAAGATAGAGGCTTACAATGCCGATCAGCTTACCGATGCAATGAACGGCACCGTCGATCGCGTGCTGATCTTCCGCGAAATGCATAACCTGCATCGTTTCGGCCTGATGCATGCCGAGCTCAGCCGCCTTCACGCGCTGCTGAACGACGATGGCATGCTGGGCATCGTCCAGCATCGCGCAAGGCCCTGGGCAGACGGAACATATGCCAACGGCCACAAGGGCTACATGCGCCAGAAAGACGTGATCGGCCTGATCGAAGCGCATGGCTTCGAACTGGTCGCGACCAGCGAAGTCAACGCCAATGCGCGCGACAGTGCGGATCACAAAGATGGCGTATGGGAACTGCCTCCGGTTATGCGGTCCAAGCGCGAGGAATTGCGGCCCATTGGTGAGAGTGACCGGATGACCTTGCTGTTCCGCAAGCGAACCTGATAAGCGGGCCGCATGGCCAGCATCACCGTCGCCGCGCTGCAACTCGCGCTTGATCAGCCTGACGAGGCAGACAACATCGCCGCCGTTTCGGCGCTGGTTGAACAGGCGGTGGAGCAGGGCGCCCGGATCGTTCTCCCGCCAGAGCTGTTTGCCGGGCCGTATTTCTGCAAGGTTGAGGATGAAGCGCTTTTCGCGCTGGCGCGTCCGGTGGGCGAACATCCCTCGGTCATCGCCATGCAGGCGCTTGCAGCCCGGCTGAATGTCGCGATTCCAACCAGTTTTTTTGAGCGCGACGGCCAGCACTATTATAATTCGCTGGCGATGATCGACGAAGCGGGGGAAATCCTTGGCGTCTATCGCAAGGCGCATATTCCCGACGGGCCAGGCTACGAAGAGAAGTTCTATTTTCGCCCCGGCAATGCGGGTTTCAAGGTGTGGGATGTGGCCGGAACCACGATCGGTGTCGGGATCTGCTGGGATCAGTGGTATCCCGAATGCGCGCGGGTGATGGCGCTGATGGGGGCGCAGCTTTTGCTCTATCCCACCGCGATCGGCAGCGAGCCTTACGATGCCGATCTCGATACCAGCCGGATGTGGCGCCGCGCGATGATCGGGCATGCTGTGTCAAACTGTATGCCGATCGTCGCAGCGAACCGGATCGGCACGGAAGACGGGCAGGCGTTCTATGGGCACAGCTTCATCTGCGATGAATGGGGCGATCTGGTCGCGGATTCTGGCGCAGGCGAAAGCGCGGTTCTGCTGGCGCGGCTCGATCTCGACAAGGCGGCCCGGCACCGCGCGGGCATGGGATTTTTCCGCGATCGCCGACCGGAGCTTTACGCGCGCATCTGTCAGGATATCTGAGCATGCCCAAACATCGCTATCTTCTGGCTCTCGGATCGAATGTGCGTCATCCCCGATATGGATCGCCGCGCGATGTGGTGCGCGCGGCAATGGTCAGGCTCGATCGCAAGGGTTTGAAGGTTGAGCGGACGTCGCCAATCATCAGCAGCGCGCCGCTTGGCCCGTCGCGCCGCCGCTTCGCCAATGCTGCGGTTGTGGTGCGCACCAGCAAGAAACCACCTGCGGTCCTTGCCCGGGTTCAGAAGATTGAACGAAAATTCGGTCGAAAGCGTGCCGGTCTGCACTGGCGCGCGCGCGTTCTCGATATCGATATCGCGCTGTGGAGCGGCGGGCCATGGGCTTCAAAAAGCCTCATAATTCCGCATGTTGCCTTGCGTGAGCGAGATTTCGTGCTGCACCCGGCACTCGCCATCGCGCCCAACTGGCGCGATCCGGTCACCGGCCTTTCCATCCGTCACCTAACCTCACGCTTGACCCGGCACCTTCGGATGCCTAGGTGAACCGCTCGCAAACGCGATCCGTGTTTGGGGCCCTTAGCTCAGTCGGTAGAGCAACTGACTTTTAATCAGTAGGTCGCTGGTTCGAACCCAGCAGGGCTCACCATATTTTCAATCACTTAGACAGATGGATCGTCGCCCTCTTAGAGGGTGGGGTGGGCGTAGCAATCAGATAGCAATCAGCCGGATTGGATTGGCGGCGAAGTGTCCGGTTCGTGCTTTTTGCGCAGGTCGGGAGTGGCCGCCTCATATGCCTATCCGTTTTCGCCACTTTGTTTCCTTCTTCGACTGCCAGGCGTGTTCGAGAAGGTGGCGGTACGGAAGGTGACTATGCTGGCCCTGCGGATGATCCGCTGTCTCGTGAGCGCGATCTACATGAACTTCGGCAGCTCGTTGGGGAGGCCGAGGCTGAGAATCGGAAAATGAATGCAGAAGAGGCTGAAGCACGAGCGAACGAGGAGCAATTGGAAGCTTTGCGCAAAGAGATGGATGCATCGATAGCAAAGATCAGACAGCTTAATGATGAAATTGACCGGCGAAGCGGTAAGGACAATTCCTGATGAATTTGCTGAAGGCCCTTTGGGCTTACATCACCACCGAACCAGGCCAACCGCAACTGCCCATAACTCTCTGGTCGAGTACTTCACCGGCCACCGGGCGGGGTCATTTGATCTTCGGCATGAAATCCCGCCAGTCTCGGCAGGGTTCGAGTTTCTCGGCTATCATATTCGGCGAGATCGGGACGGTCGCCATGTCAGGCTATCGATTTCGGCAACGTACTGCCGGTATCTTTCGAAATCATGTTGGTCCAGTAATGCCACCCAAAACCCTTCTGCCGCATGCAGCGGCAAATCGTTCAAGACACGGGTTTTGGATATGACGGCTTGCTGCCGTTTCTGGGAAAAACACCACCACACATCCTGGTTGTTTTTCCGGCACCTACGTCCAGTTTACTATGTCGTGCGCCGCTCATGCAAATTTGCCGATTTCAAATGGTGGCATTCTGATGCAATTCGCGAACGTCGCTCAATTGCGATCCCCACGGCGACACGGCGTAGAATGGCAGCATGTCGCAGACGATAAGCTGGGGCAGTCCAGCTACTTTGATGATCTGTCTACCATTACCGATTGCCCGAATGTCTTCGGCTTGCAGGACGGGTCTTCGTGTCTCGCCGCGATTGGTGCCAGCGCTCTCGATTGCGCCGCCACCGACATTCTGTCCGCGCGTGACAAGCGTTTACGAGCAAAATCCACGCCCGCTGCGACAATCAGGGACTGCCTGTCGGCTTCATCCTGACGGGCGGGGAGGCATCCGATTACATCGCCGCCGAGCCATTGATGCAAATCCCCGTCGCCACGCCCAAGGCACTGCTGGCAGACAAGGGCTATGACGGTGATCGCTTCCGCGAAACCCTGCTGATCCGGGGTATCCTGCCAATCATTCCGCCAAAATCGAACCGCAAGGTGCCAGAGCATCCCGACTATCGCCGCGATCGCGACCGCAACCGTGTCGAGCGCATGTTCGGCAAGCTGAAACAACAGCGCCGCATCGCAACCCGCTACGACAAGACCGCCTTCTCCTTCGAGAGCTTCCTCAACCTCGCCGCCGCCCGCCTATGCCGGAAGTCTTTTGTCAACACGGCCTAGCTGACGCCATGATCTGGCTGTGTTAAATGTCGATCGGACCTAAAGCGCGGGGTTATTGTAAACATGCCAGGTGAAGATCGCGACCGATCCGCGATGGGGGCGCCATGGATCGGCAAGGGTGCGCGTTGCCTTTTCGGCGGGGCGTTCGGGCAGATCCAGTATCTTGTGCAACCCGGCCTGCACAGCAAGATCGCCTGCGGGCCAGATGTCCGGTCGGCCTTCGGCAAACAGCAGATAGACTTCGGCGGACCAGCGCCCGATGCCCTTTATCTGCGTCAGTTGTGCAACCGCGGCTTCATCGTCATCGGGCAGCGCATCGAGATCGAGCGCGCCCGAAGCCACCATTTCGCATAAAGAGCGCGCATAGCCCTGTTTCTGGCGGGAAAGACCGCAGGCGCGCAGATCGTCAAACTCCGCCGCGATCAGCCGGTCTGCGGGAATGTTTTCGCCAAGATGCGCTTCCAGCTTGGCCCAAACCGAAGCGGCGGCGGCGACGCTGACCTGCTGGCCGACGATGGTGCGCAGCAGCGTGGTATAGCCGGTGGGGCGAGAGCGCGGCTCGGGATAACCCGCGGCTTGCAGTGCGCCGGCAAAGCGCGGCTCCTGCGCGGCTATGGCGTCCAGTGCGTTGCGCAGCGTTGATGCGTCCAGTCCCATGTGGCGACGTATAACCTTGCAAAAGTTGATCTCAGTCATTAGCAGCCCCGCCAAAGCCGCATACCGCGCAAAAGCGGACTATGGCGAACACTCGGAAGGGATATTCGAAAATGCCTACTATCACAGTCATTAATCAGGCGGGCGAGGAAAAAGGCGTTGAGGCGGAAGAAGGCCGTTCGCTGATGGAAGTCATCCGCGACAATGGCTTTGACGAGCTGCTGGCGCTGTGCGGCGGCTGCTGCTCTTGCGCGACCTGCCATGTGCACATCGAACCTTCGTTCAAGGACAAGCTGCCTGAAATGACCGAAGACGAAAACGATCTGCTCGACAGTTCCGATCACCGCGATGAAAATTCGCGCCTGTCGTGCCAGATTCCGATGACAGCCGATCTTGCAGGCTGCCGGGTCACGCTTGCTCAGGAAGACTGAGCGGAGCGTTTTTTCCGGGATTTTTTGTTTAGAGCGTTTTTCGATCATTCCGGGTCATATCCGCAGGAACTGAAGTAATTGGCGCATTCGCCGATCTTTCGGAGCATGGCTTTGAGCCGGGAGAACGCCTTCTCGATCGGGTTGAAGTCGGGGCT
>CAMYJW010000009.1 GCA_947258815.1 uncultured Sphingomonadaceae bacterium | reverse complement strand
TTGAACAGAAAGCCGATCCGCGCGGGCGATGGCGGTGCAACGGGCGGCGCAACGGGCACCGCCCCGGCGCGCCGCGTGCCCCGTGCGCGCGCGCCGGCCCGTGGCCATACACTTTGGGCGAAATCCGACCGATCGGCTGAATACATGTCTGATCCTCTTTCGATCAAAGACGCCGCGCGCATGCGATTGTCGCAGGCGCCGTTCAGGTGCGACATCGCGCAACCCGCGCCGTCACACCTCTGCCCGGATCATGCGGGTGCAGCAAGACGGACCCGATGAACTACCTCGCCTCGCTCGAATTTCAGGATGTCGAAACCAAAGCCCCCGAAACGCGGCAAGGTGGCTGGACCGCTATCGTTCTGGCCGGTCAACGCCCCGGCACAGATCCACTTGCCGCAGCCTTTGGCGAAACGCACAAAGCGCTTGTTCAAATTGCAGGACAATCGATGTTGTCGCGGGTGTTGCGCACCATGCTGGCTGCCCCTTCAATCGGCCGGATCGTGGTTCTGGCGCAGCAGCCCGAAGCACTGCTTGCCGGACCGCTTGGCTGGGCCACGCAGCATCCGCGCATCGTGCCAATGATCAGCACGGGCGGGATCGCACAAAGCATCGCGGATGTTGCGGGCAGCCGCGATGCGCCCTGGCCAGCGTTCGTAACAACTGCGGACCATCCGCTGCTTACCGTTGAACTGGTGGAATGTTTTCTGGGCCGGGCAGACGAAACCGATATATCCGTCGGAGCCGTCGAGCAAAGCACCGTGCAGGCGCGATACCCGGCATGCAAACGCACCTGGCTGAAATTTTCCGACGGCGCCTATTCCGGCGCAAACATGTTTGCCCTTCGCAACAGCAAAACCGCCGCCGCGCTCCGCCTGTGGTCCGCCGCCGAGCAGGACCGCAAAAACGCGGTGCGCCTGTTCCTGCACTTTGGCCCTCGTCTTGCCGCGCGGGCGATAACCCGAACGATCGGGTTTGATGCCGCGATCGCCGCCGCCGGACGAAAGCTGGGCGTAAGCGCGCGGCTGATCGCACTCGACGATCCTGACGCCGCAATCGATGTTGACAAGCCCGGCGATCATCAGCTTGCCGAAGCGATTTTGCGCAGCCGTGCCGAAAAATCGGCCACACCGGCCCCAAGCCACGCGCAGCTCTCCATTTTCGATCTTGATCGCACACTCACCCGCAAACCGACGTATACCGCGTTCCTCGCGTTCGCGGCGCTGCGCCACTGTCCGTGGCGGCTGGCGTTGGCGCCTTGCGTGGTGGCCTGCATGCTCGCCTATCTGGCGGGGTTCATTTCCCGCCGCCGTGTGAAAGAGCTTGAACAGGCGCTTGTGCTGGGCAGGCGAATCTCACGCCGCGAAATTGCCAGCCTGGCCGATCGGTACGCACACAAGATCGCGCGCAAGGGTATCAGTCCAGCAGGGCTTGCGCGTATCCGGCAGGAACGGGCCGAAGGCAGGCAGGTGATCATGGCAACAGCGGCCAACGCATTTTACCTTGATGCCATCGCCAGGCGGATCGGCATTGAAGACGTGGTGGCCACCCGCTCCATGTGGGACGGCGACGATCTTCTCGCCAGAATCGACGGGGAGAACTGCTATGGCGCGGCCAAGCGCGATATGGTCTGCGCCTATCTGGAAACCCGCCAGCTTTGCCGCGAACAGACCAGCGTCCGGTTCTTTTCAGACCATGTATCGGATCTGCCGACATTTGAATGGGCCGACGAGGCCATCGCCGTAAACCCGTCTCCGGCTCTGCGGAAGGTGGCATGCGAACGCAACTGGCCGGTGCTGCGATGGGCGTAGGCGGGCACTTGGTCAGGTGGCCCTTCGATCGTTCGCGGCCCCTTGCCGCGCTGCACGGGCATTTGCAGACGCCACACTTCGCGATGATGCAACCGCGGCATCAATACAAACTGTCCTGCCACGATTTCTGTGCGGCCTTCTGGCGCATCGTTTTGATGAACAGATGCACTGCCGGCATCGCAGCGCGGCTGGCATGGTACAGCAACTGGACCGGTAGTGGCGGGGGCATGTCTGTTTCCAGAAGGCTGACAAGTCGGCCTGCGCGCAACAGGTCTGCAACCTGATAACTCAGGACGTTGAGGATGCCGCATCCCGCCTCGGCTGCCGCGATGCCGGCGGCAACATCGTTAAGCGCAAGCCGGGGGGTGATCGTAACGCGGGTTTTGCCTTGCGGGCCGAAGCGCCAGACATTGTCATACCGAATTCCTGACCCGCCAAGACAGTCATGCCGGGCTAACTCACCAGCCGCCTGAGGGGTTCCGCGCCGGGCGATGTATTCCGGGCTGGCAACAAGCATCTGGCGAACAGTGCCCAGCTTGACGCGCATAAGGCTGCTATCTGCCAGTTCGCCGATTCTCACCGCGACATCGATGCCCTCTTCAACGATACGAACATTACGATCGATGAGCATCATGCGCGCCGACAGCTCGCTGTGCTCCTTCAACAGGTCCGCCACGGCGGGAAGAATAAGAAGCCGACCGAACACCACCGGGGCCGTGATCAGAAGTTCGCCTTTGGGGTTGGCCGCGCCGCCCATCACCAGATGCTCCACCTCCCTCAGATCGGATAGCAGTCCGCGGGTTTTTTCAAGCAGCGCTGCGCCTTCATGCGATAGCGCAACGCTGCGGGTGGAGCGGTGAAACAGTGATACGCCCAGATGCGTTTCAAGCGCGGCGATGGCACGGGTGACTTTTGCCGGCGACTGGCCAAGGGCACGCGCCGCCCCCGAGAAGCTTTTGTGATCGGCCACGCTCACGAATGCATCCAGCGCTTCGAAACGATCCATATATTATTTTACTTTCTGAAATAGTGATCTGCATAATCACACTATTATCACATAATTGGTCATCCGCTAGATATCAGCGTCATGACAGCCAACTATCTCAATTCGATGCTCGGCGACCACGCACGGGCGATGCAGGAACAGGCGGGTTCGCGCGCATCATACGGCGCGATGGAAGCGCGGGCCGATGGGCGCCCCGATCCGCTTGGCCAGCGCGAGACAGAATTCATAGCGGCGCGCGACAGCTTCTACATCGCCAGCGTGACAGCCGATGGCTGGCCCTATGTGCAACATCGCGGCGGGCCAACGGGGTTCCTGCGTCTGCTCGATGAAAACCGCGTCGGCTTTGCCGATTACCGGGGCAATCGCCAGTACATGTCGGCGGGCAATGTGGCTGAAAAGGACAAGGTGGCGCTGATCCTGATCGATTATCCGGCGCGTCGGCGCCTGAAGCTGATCGGTCATGCCCGCCGGATTGCGCTGGCGGACGATCCCGACGCGATCGCACGGCTGATGCCGGAAAACTATGCGGCAACGCCGGAGGGCGCGTTTGTGATCGATGTTGTCGCGTTCGACTGGAACTGCCCGCAGCACATCACGCCACGCTGGACAGCGGAAGATATCCAAACCATGCGAAAGGACGGACAATGGCCGGAAATATGACGAAAAGTTTCACTGAGGGCGCCCATCACATCGGCCTTGCCGTGCGAAATCTGGATGAGGCCTACGACTTTTTTCACGATGCGCTGGGCTTCGGGAAGGTGGGAGAAATACCCGATTATCCGGCAATCTTCGTGTCTGACGGAACGATCATGCTCACCTTGTGGCGCGTATCGGATCCCGCAAAGGCAAACCCTTTCGACCGACGCGGCAATATCGGGCTGCATCACCTGGCGTTGCGCGTTCCAGACCACGATGCGCTGCACACAGTGTTCGAGCGGGTGAAAAACCAGCCGGGCACGACCATTGAATTCGCGCCCGAACCGATAAGCGCCGGTTCGGCTGTGTCCCACTTCATTTGTGCGATGCCCGGCGGCATTCGCATTGAGTTTGCCACGCCATTTGCCTGATGATTACCCCCTTGACCGTGCTGAGCCCGGCATTTGAAAAATGCAGGGTTTGACAAATATGTTCGTCAGGCGCTTGCAACCGAACGGGAGCCGGGCCGCTCGGCGGGGTTAACACGAAGCTGGGCATCGTGCCGGTGACTGATTGTGAGCCATGCGCAAGGCCCATGGCCTCAGACGGGTTGCACCGTGAGAAGCATCGTGTTAAAAGCATAGCTGTTATTTATAATATGCATACAAACCCGGAGCTGTGATGATGGCGAGTGTAATAAACAAGGAACCTGTAAAAGCGGCCGACCAGCCGGCTGAGAAAGCCACGCTCAAGGATTACTTTGTTGTCTCCGCCGATTGCCATGTCAATGAACCGAACGATGTCTGGCAGGCCCGGGTTGACGAGAAGTATCATGAACGCCTGCCCCGGATCAAAGTTGATGAGGACGGGCGCAAATGGTTTGTCGCCGAAGGTATTCGTCCATCGCGTATCCGGGAAGCGCCGCGTGACGAATCGGTTGAAATCACCGAGTTCGTCAAAGTCGGTGAACGTCCGCAGCTTGACCGGACCCGCGGCGCGATGTTCCAGGATCAGGGCGGGATCACCGCCGATCGTTACCGCGACATGGATTATGACGGGATCGACTGCGAAATCGTTTTCCCTAACAAGGGGCTGGTAAACTGGCAGTCGTCCGACCCTGAACTCAACACCGTAATGTGCCATGCATGGAATGAATGGGCTTATGAAACATTTGGCGGTCATAGCCGCAGTTTCCCCGCCGCATGCGTCGCGCCGGCCGATGTCGAATCGGCGGTGAAGGAAATTGAGTGGGCTGCCGAACACGGCTTCAAATCGATCATGCTCCCGCCCCTGCTGAAGGAGGGGAAAGGCTATAATCTGCCGATTTTCGATCCGATCTGGGCCGCTGCCTCCGAAGCCGGTCTGCCGGTGCTGTTTCATGCCGGCACCGGCAAGGATCCTCGCAGCGCAACCGGAAATGGCGGTGCGATTATCAATTATGTCGTTCACGCGATGAATACGGTTCTGCAGCCAACGGTTGAACTGTGCGCATCAGGGGTGTTCGATCGCTATCCCAAACTGAAGTTCGCCACGATCGAGGCAGGTGCCGGCTGGGTGCCCTATGCATTGCACGCCATGGACTTCGGCAATTTCGCGCACAGCTTCTGGGTTATGCCAAAACTGAAATACAAGCCCAGCGAGTATTACCTGATGCACGGCCATTCGAGCTTTGAAACGGACCCGATCGGCGTTGAACTGCGTGACCGGATGGGCGTTGAAAACCTTCTCTGGGGCAACGATTACCCGCATATCGAAGGCTGCTGGCCGCATTCGGAAGAGCAACTGGCCATCTGGGGCAAAGGCCTGAACCAGGATGAAATCGCCAAGATCATCGGCCTGAACTCGGCGAAGCTGTTCAACATTGATGTTCCAAAGCAGTATAAGCGCGCGTGAGCACGGATTCGGTACCGTGCACGCGTTATGACCGGTCAGGCACAGACGATCCTGTCTTGCGCGAAGTGTTGCGGGACGCCGGTGTTCGCGCCGGCAGGGATCTCTCGCCCTATCTTCGGGCGCTGTACACGCACAATGATGAACTGATTGCGACATGGCGCGCGCGGCCCGACCGCGCAACCTGGTCTGAAATGCTCAGCGCTGCCTGGCGGGACAAGGTCGGAGAAAGCCGCATCCTGCATCTCATCCCGACCGATGACGATTATGACTTTCAGGAGGACGTGGTCGATAACGGCGCGGACGAATGATGGCCAATTTGCGGCTCGGCTGATCTGTCGACAGGCTGTTTGCCAGGGGCTTGCCCTGCAGATTGTGAAAATTTCTTCCGGTGCAGCCAGATGAACGTGCGGCTTC
Source organism: uncultured Sphingomonadaceae bacterium (assembly GCA_947258815.1). Lineage (GTDB taxonomy): Bacteria > Pseudomonadota > Alphaproteobacteria > Sphingomonadales > Sphingomonadaceae > Novosphingobium. The sequence continues at coordinate 3,516 of CAMYJW010000009.1, read as the reverse complement.
GAACCGGAAAGCCGCACACATCATCTTTGTCTGGCATGCGCCCGGCGATGGTGCCAAAGCAGGATTGAATTCAATTTCCAGCCGGGACAACCCATTCCGATCATGACCATCGACGCGCTTCCCAAACCTCCTCGCCAGACCGTTATGCCCGTGGCCGCGCGTCCTTCCGGTTCGGTGCGCCGGACAAGCAGTGTCGATGTATTCTGGCCCACGCATGACCGGAACGATCGGCTGTTCATCGGCCGTGCGCGCGATCTGGTCACGCGTGAGGCCGGCAGCCCCGGCGAAATGCTTGCGCAAGCGCAGATGGAAGCAAAGCTGGATGCGCAAAAGGTTATTCATGCGATCTGGTCGGACCCTTCTCCCGCAAGAATTGGAGAACTGGCCGGTCAGCGCGCCGGAAGCCACTTGCGCCGCGCATTGCAGGAACTGACGCCGGAGCTACTGGAATCGGGGCACCCGCTTTACCTTCCGCTTGATGACCTTTCGGGTTCGGCGCTGGTTTCGTCGGTCGGCTGGGCCACATGGGATCCCGGGCGCGCCGAAAGCGATCAGGACAAAATGTCCGAAAGTGAGATTAGCCGCGCATTGTCAGGCCGGGTCGATGTCTGCTGGGGCCTGAAGGAAGGCAACAGCGGCACGCAATCGGGCGGCCTTATCCTGCCAGTCGCCGATGCCGATGCCAGCGATGTGCGCAATCCTGACGATCCGCACGGCTGGCATGATCTTCCAGACCGGGATGGCGCGGGATTTCGCCGCGCGCGCTGGATTGATGTTGTGCGCGACGAAGCGACCGGCGCGATCCGGATCGATACCGGCTTTCAGGACAGTGCAAAGACCCAGCACGGCGGCCGCGTCGCTATTCACGAATATACGCTTCAGGCAACGGCCGATCCCGAAACGCTCGAAGTGCTCGATCTTGTCGCCACTCCGCATATTCTGCCGTTTTCGGAATGCCCCGGTGCCGTGGCCAATGCACAGCGAATGGTCGGCGCGCGGCTGGCCGATATTCGCGAGGAAGTGCTTTCAAACCTGCGCGGCACTCAGGGATGCACGCATCTCAACGATGCCTTGCGGGCTCTGGCGGAAGTGCCGAAGCTGGCGCAGAATATTTAACCCGGCCCCGGTGCGCTCCGGCACACATCTGAAACATATTCCGGATCGCGAACTAACCTGCTAATGGCCAGCACCTCGCGGGCGTAGCTCAATGGTAGAGCAGAAGCTTCCCAAGCTCCCCCCGGCTTCCCTTGCATACCATATTTCATTGATAAATCAGAAGTTTATCATATCTTCTCGATTCCAGTGACCCTAGGCTTGCCTAACTAAGCAAGTTGCCAGGGAGTATGCCAATGCCTGTTGCGAAACTGACTCAGGCCATCGCCGATGGGGCGGGGCCGGGCGCGCTGTGGGACACAGAGATCAAAGGGCTGGGGCTCGTCACCAGAGACACCGGCACGAAAAGCTGGGTGGTACAAAAGTCGGGGCGCAAGCGCTGGACGCTGGGCCGTTTCCCGCTGATGACCTGCGCAGAGGCGCGGCGTCGGGCGCGGGACACGCTGCTGCAACAGCCCGAGCAAGAGGGCGCGCAGATCACGCTGGAAATGGCCCTGCGCGCGCACCTGAAACGTATGGATCGCAGGGGTAACAGCTCTGGCCCACTGGTAGAGCGCGAGGTGCATAAGCATCTTGGGCAATGGCTCAACCGCCCGCTGGCAGAAATCACACGCGGCAATTGCGAGGCACGGCATGATCGCCTGACCGTCACGGCTGGCGACCAGACAGCGGACCGCGTGATGCGGCACCTGCGCGCGATTTACAACACGGCACTAAAGAAGGTGGACCTGCCCACCAATCCGACCATAGCCGTTGAATGGCATGGCAATCGCCGCCGCGATTACCCCCGGCTTGATCTGGCGGAGCTGCCGCTGGGTGAGGTCAACGTTGTACAGCGCGCGGCGGCAATAACCATGCTGACGACCGGGTTGCGCAAGAGCGACTGCTTCTCCGTCCGCTGGTCTGACATCGATTTTGATAAGCAAACAATGCATAGGCCCAATCCCAAAGGTGGAGAACGCCGGGCATTCACGCTGCCACTGTCCGCACAGACCGCTGATCTGCTGCGCGGTCTGCCTTGCATTAATGAATGGGCCTTCCCGTCCTTCCGGGCAGGCACCGGCCACCTCTCCCAGTTAAATCGGGTGCTGCCCAATGCCCACCATTTGCGGGCAGAATATATGGCACTGGCTGTTGATCTGGGGGTGCCGACCTATCAGCGGAAGCTGCTGGTCAATCATGCCGTGCCGCGGATGGATGTCACCGATGGATATGTCGCGGAACCCGATGTGGAAATGTGCCGCGAACATCAGCAGCGGATCAGTCACCACGTCTTTTCCCTTGTGTAGGTGGCTTACAAGGCCTATCTCGCCCCTGTCATAGCAGTCAGGCTTTAGAAGACACCAACGCACCCGCCTCGGCGGAACAACAGCCTGATCAGTTGCAAGCCCCGCGATGACAAGCGGAGTGGGTTAAGTCGGTTCCCACGCGGCTAATGGTGAGATGCAACGCTGCCTTTGAGACTCCCGATGGGAGCGATGAGGCATGCATGTCATTAGACTTAGCAATAGAAGACGCGACGAAGAGGTTCGTCGATGATTACCTATCAAAACTGGGGGCTGTGGCTCCGCAATATCTGACACCTGCCGATGCGGCGACCTATCTGGGTCTGTCCGCAAAGCAGCTGGAGGCATGGCGCGGACGCGGCGAAGGCCCGCCTTACACCAAGCTTGATCGGGCAGTGCGGTATAACCGTGCCGATCTGGACGAGTGGATGAGCGGACGGAGGTGCGGCCTATGACCTCCCAAAGTAACAGCCCCCGCGCCGATGAGCGCGAGGACCGAGACACCGCCACCAACGCTAGGCCTGCCGGTCTGGAAGTAAATGATGTCGCAGAGTTTCTGCGAATCATAAGGCCAGAGGGACCGTGGGTGCTATCCGCCATTGTCCCGGACGGGCGTATATCCCGAGCAGCAAAATCAAGGGCGTGCTTCCTGAGACAGGCACGTTCCCTTTGGAAATCGTGCTTCATGCAGGAGAGCTTGAAGGCGAGATGGCACTTCTGGACCAATTCGGAAAGTTTCTCGAGGCTCGCGGAATTGAGCGGAGCTTCGGCCGCCGGTTTTACGCGAAAGGGCTGTGTTTTCTCGAACTTGATGCCGAGTCCGAGCGGGCTGAAGAGATCGCGGTATTCTCGAGCGTACGCGCGCTGCGCAAGATGCCCGAGCTTCGGGTTCTTCGCCCGACGATCCGTTCGGCGGGCATCCCAACGGCCATGCCCGATCTCCCCGATGAAGCACAAGGACATCTCGCTTGAAGAACTGCGCGCGGGCCTGGCCGAGATTGGTCTGACTGTCTCCGTTGCCGGGTTGCATCGCTTCTTCGTGCGCCGGGGGCATGACGCGCAAAAAAAGATTGGCCATGCAATCGAGCAAGACCGCCCTGACATCCTGAAACGGCGC
>CAMYJW010000008.1 GCA_947258815.1 uncultured Sphingomonadaceae bacterium | reverse complement strand
GGCCGAGATTGGTCTGACTGTCTCCGTTGCCGGGTTGCATCGCTTCTTCGTGCGCCGGGGGCATGACGCGCAAAAAAAGATTGGCCATGCAATCGAGCAAGACCGCCCTGACATCCTGAAACGGCGCAGGGAATGGTTCGAGGATCAGATCGATCTGGAACCCGAGCGAGAAGGCGTTCTCCCGGCTCAAAGCCATGCTCCGAAAGATCGGCGAACGAACCGTCAGTGGCCTCTGGGACCTGATCGGCAAGCTCGTCGACATCTTCCAGCCCGACGAATGCGCCAATTACTTCAGTTCCTGCGGATATGACCTGGAATGATCGAAAAACGCTCTAACTATTTGAGCCATAGGCGGATGCTGGCGAGTTCGTCGTATCGTGTGGCGATGCGTCGCCATTGCTTGAGTTTGGCAAAGAAGCCTTCGACACTCCAGCGCTGTTTGTAGGCGATGCGATCATATCGGTGCTGATATTTGCGGTGGCGACGGGGCGGGATGACCGGTTCACCGCCCTGTTCAAGGATCATGTCGTGCAGGCTGTCGGCATCATAGGTGCGATCGGCGAGGACTTGCCTTGCGTGCAGGCCGCGTAGAAGACCGCATGCGGGTTCCCTTCTTGAACTGGCGGTTTCTCGTCTGGCCCCTGCGGGGTTCGGTCATCCACTCTCGCGGCGTTCCGACTCTGACCGCTACTCCCGTCGATCCAACAAACAATGCGGCGCTTCGGCGCCGCGGTTGCGGGAATTTGTGCCCGGTGGTCGTAAGGGCAAGTGCGGTCCGCGCAGCGACGGACGTCGGTATTTCGACGCGATCTTGTGGCTGGCGCGTTCGGGCGCGCGATGGCGTGATCTGCCAGAGGATCGCTTTGGCCCCTATCAGACGGTGAAGCGGCGCTATTATCGCTGGATCGAGGCTGGCGTGTTCGACCGCATCTTCGAGGCGGTGTCGGGCGATCCCGACATGGAGTGGCTGGCGATCGATGTCACGGTGGTCCGCGCCTAGGCTCAGGCCGCCGGCGGGCGGCGTAAAAGGGGGGCTCGCAAGCCCAGGCTCCGGGTCGGTCCCGAGGTGGGTTCGGATCCAGGGTCCACGCCGTAGTCGATGCGCTCGGCCTGCCGGCGCGCTTTGCTCTCGGACCTGGCCAGCAGAACGACATGGCAAGACGCGGGACATGCTGGGCATATTCAAGGATGACCGACGCGGAAATGGCGGTGTCTCGTCTGGCCGTGACAACAGGGAATTTGTCCACGCCGCCTACTAGCGAACCCGCGAACAACACGCGTTCTGCAATGGTATCAGCGCAGATCGCACTATTGCGTGCCGACCGTCAGGGGGCGGTCAAACGTAAGAATATGCATCAAGTCGCGGACATCGTTCGCCTTGTCGAGTTGCCAGACCAGCCCTTCGGCATTCCGGGCATTTTCGGGCGTAAGTATGTCGTCGCAGCAGCTCATATATTTGTGGCCGACTTCCGTGTCGGAAAGCGAATCTTCAGGATCGCCATGCGCGATTGCGCATAGCTTCTCCACCTCCCGGCCATCCTTGAGCCGGATGGTGACCGGGTTGGCCTCACCATAGATGGCGCGGGGCCAGTCCGGGTTCACGCGTATGGTTGTCTTGTCCCAATGTTTTTGCAGTGCGGGATCGAGAACCGCCTCGTCCGAAAACGACCACATGGTTATGTCCTCGCCAGACAGCGCCACCGCGACCGAGTGGTGCAGACTGAAGCGGGCTTCGTCGCCGTCCTTCGGTTTTGGGAACTTGATAATTTCCGGGAATGTCAGGTTCACCTCGACGATCACTTCGGCGACATCGTCGGCGGAAAATTCATGCGCGCTGGCCAGTTCCATGATGCCGTCGATCACGCGCTGCATAAGGTAGCACGCGGTGTATTTCTTGAAGCCGACTTCCATCATGCGCAGATCCTTGCCCGTGCCGAGGTGGAAATCGATCTCCGGCATTCCGGCAAGGGCATCGAAATAGCCTTTGGGGCCCTCCAGTATATCGGTCACGCCAGTCAGGCCGAGTTTGGCAAGTTTTGCTGCGGTGATGCCATTGCGGCCTGCAACGCCCGCTTCAAAGAGATGCGCGCCCGTACCCATCTGCCGGGTGGACCCACTCGCCTGAGAAACGGCAAGGCTGAGTGCCATGGTCGTTTTGTGCTGATCGAGCCCGAGCAGCTTTGATGCTGCTGCTGCAACACCGATTGCGCCAAGATGCGGCGCAGAAAGATTGCCGCGTTCGGTGGCGCCGCCATTGGTCAGGATCATGCCCGGGCGGGCCTGCACTTCATAACCGATGATGAAGGCCTCGATGATGTCTTTCCCGCTCGACTGCAGTTCCTCGCCCAGCGCAAAAACGGCGGGGATCAGATGGCAGGTGTACATCGCTTCGGGCCAGCTGTCGTCTTCAAGTTCGGTGCTGTGCGCAGCGGTCGCGTTCACGAATGCGGCAAGTTCCGCCGAGGTGCGAAAGCCCATGCCGGCAATGCCGCTTTCACCGGCTGAACCGGCGGACTTTGCGTATTCGGCAAGGACCTGCCCGGAAGGGGTTTTCGAGCCGGCCACCATCATGCCCAGAGAGCTCAGGAACAATGCTTTGGCGCGGTGGACGGTTTCCGCATCGAAATCGCCATACCCGGTCCCGACGATATAGGCGGCGACGTCCTGCGTGGTGGTCATACTGAATAGGTCCCTGAAATTCTGTTGAAGCTGGATACAAACATTACGTCGAAGATTGTAAACGTGCGTTCAGTCCAGGTCATGTCCGACCGGCAAGCCGTTACTGTACAACTTGATAATGGCTGACACGTCGAGATCGCCGAGACCAGCGTTGCAAAACAGGGTGTAGAGCGAAAGTGTGGTTGAGCTCATCGGACTGGCCATCCCCGCGGCTGCCGCAGCATCCTGCGCCATCGCCAAATCCTTCATCAGCATCGTCGCCGCGCCGCCGGGCTTGTAGCCGTTGCTCGAAGGCGCGTCGGGCACGATGCCGGGGGCAGGGCACATGGCATTGAGTGCCCAGCATTGCCCCGAAGAGCGCGATGCCACTTCGTAGAACTTGCGCGGCTCAAGGCCGAAGCGCTCCGCAAGAACGAAGGCCTCCGACACCGCGGCGAGGCTGGCTCCGGCAATGATATTGTTGCAGATTTTAGCCGCCAGCCCGGTTCCGTCACCGCCCAGATGCTGCACCGAATCCGCCATGCAGGACAGCACCGGTTCCGCTTTTGCAAACGCGCTTTCGTTGCCGCCCACCATGATCGTCAGCTTGCCTTGCGCGGCGCGTACAGATCCGCCTGAAACAGGCGCGTCGACCATGTCGTGCCCGCTTGCGCGTGCGGCTTCTTTCACCAGACTGGCGCTGGCCATGTCGACGGTCGAGCAATCGATGAACAGCGATCCGGGGTTTGCCGCTTCGATCATGCCATCGGCAATGCAGACCTGTTTCACCTCTTTGCCGCTGGGAACCATGGTGATGATAATCGTGGCCGTTCTGGCCGCATCGCAGACATCCTCGGCGCGCCTGCAGCCCGCCTTGACCGCCGCATCGAGATTATCTTCCACCACGTCGAAAGCAGCGACACTATGGCCAGCCTTCACAAGGTTTGCCGCCATCGGCAGACCCAGATTGCCGACACCGATGAATGCAACCGTTTCCATGTGCCTCTTCTGACCTCTCAATCAATTATTATGCGCGCATCGTGAACTATGTGAGTGCTTCACAAACCCAATGTGATGAGCGCATTTTGCATGATGCGCGTTGCGATACATAGGATGGATTTGGTTGGCAGCCGATAACCTCAGGATATTACGCGACCGACGCACGTGAGATGCCCATGCGAGCATCAATCGCATATGTTGCTTGTGGAGCGGACATTTGAGCCGAGCGTGTCCTCCAGCAGCCCGATGATTTTTTGCGCGGCTGCGCCAATGATTCCAACGCTTGGCAGAACACACGTCAGCGTAACTTCGTAGCTGACATTTTTCACATCGAGAGCGACGACGTCAAAGTGGCTTGCCAATTCATCGATTGCGTAACGCGGTGCTATGGAAACGGCAGTTCCATCAGCGATCAGGCGGGCCAGTAACTCATAACTATTGCATATGATCCGGCCCTGATTCTCGTCAAGAAAGATATCATTGTTAGAAAGCCATTCGCTGAAGCGCGGGGTTAGAAATGGCATGGCAAGCCGTGATGACGATAGTTCCTCGATCCGTATGTTCTTCTGAACTGAAAGAGGGTGCTTGCTCGATGCGAAGAAGCCAAGACTGTCTCGGCGAAGCAATCTGCGTTTCAGTCGGTCAGTCAGGTATAAGGTCTCGTCGTTACTTACCAGTAGATCGAGCTTTCCTGCTTCGACCATCTGCGCAAGCACATGTGGCAGCCCGACTTCGACGGTTACGTCAATATTAGGATAGAGGCGGGTGTACTGCGATAGCGCGCGCGCCAGAATCGTCTCGGCAGTCGGCGTCGATCCCACACGCAAGTGCCCGCGCTCAAGCATTGCAAATTCACGTATGTCACGCTCGACTGTTTTCAGGGCAGCAAGGATCTGAGCCGCATTACGGACCAGATGTTCGCCAACCTCCGTCAGCCTTACTCCGCCGGGGTGGCGATCGAACAGATGGACGCCAAGTGCCTCTTCTGTGTTTCGCAGGCTTTTGCTCAGACCGGGCTGCGACATTCCTAGCTTGATTGCCGCCTGACGCACGCTGCCAGCTTCAGCCGTAACGACGACATGATGGATTGCGCGCGAATCGAGAATATCTCTTGTACTAGGCATTCATCCTTACCCAAGCTGTCCCGCAGAACGCTCCCATAGCGGAAATCATACCTCCAACGTTAAGCACTTGCGGTTAAACATACAACCTGGGGTTATCGCCATATGCGCTCTGAGTGGGTTTCGCGTTGCGCGACGGCGCTTTAACTTTCCGACAATCTAAGACGCGGGGGGAAACCCTGCGGCACGACCTCAATGTTTGAAGTTGGGAGAGGGGAAATCGATGATTGAAGCAGCTGATGTCCGGTATCATGAGCGTGATCCGTCAATCCGCACCTGGGTTGAAACGATGCCGATCCTCTTCAATATTCCCGAGCACTCGATCGCTGGAATTGCCTATGTGCTGACGCGCCCGAACCTGGGGGCGGCCATTTCATCTGTAGTCATCGCGCAAGGAATTTGCAGGCATCCATACGAGATCGATTTCGTCGATTCACAAATGCACGTTGCCGCGCCCGAGGATCTCAGCGATTTCACGCTGTCCAGCGGGCTGTCGGTGAAAGCCATTAACCCGCCGCGCGATTTCCATTTTCGCTATGAGCACGAACTGGGCAATTGCAGCTTCGATCTGCACTTCAAGGGGCTTCATCACCCTTTCGACATCCATGATGCGAAAGAAAATGGCATGATCGGAGTATCCGATACCAGAGCGCCCACTGATCCGCGGTTTGGTGATCCCTGGAAGAACGGGCATTTTGAACTCAAGGGGCATGTAACGGGCGAACTGGTTCTTCGCGGCAAAACCTACAAAGTGGATTGCTATGATGGTACCGATCACACCTGGGGCCCGCGTAGCGAGGTAAGCGCCCGGGCCGAAGCGTATCTGTCAGTCGCGTTTGACGAGTCGTTTGGTCTTCAGCTTTCGCTTCCGCTGAGCATTTCCAAAGGGCAAGTGATTTATGATCCGGCCCGCTTCGGTTTCGTGCTGGAGAATGGCGAAATTTTCAGCATCGTCGAAGCTTCAGTGGAAACGCCCACGCGCATCGACATGATTCCCATGAGCCAGATCATTCGAGCGGTCGATTCCCGCGGTGAGGTTCATGAGCTTTATGGCACCGCCATTGCGGCCTATCCGCATACGACTTTCAATCCCGCTTATGCGATGTTCCAGACGCTGTATCGCTATGAATATCGCGGCCGCGTCGGTTATGGGCAGACCGGCGACATCTTCGGTACGGACTATCTTTCGGACACTTTGTCACGTCATGCGACGCAGGGCTGAGCGATGATGGACCACGAGACCAACGATGCGCTGCGCGATGCGCCCACTAAAGAGTTCATCAACGACATCGCACGGCAGTTCCCAGTCGAGGCTGAGATCGACAAGTGTCTTATCCGCAAGATGGCGCGTCGCGCTGAGGGACCGTTTACGCGCACCCGCCTTGGGGAACTGGAAGAGTGCTTCTCCAAATTTCTGACCGAAACGGTCACGCCGGATTTTGAACTCGGCAATTCGCGGTGGCTGAACGGCGGTGCGTCAAAGTTGCAAGCTGCCATGGATCTGCGATGGAACGATCCCGACCAAGGCTGGAATTGCGAAACAATTGTGCTTCGGATGGAGCCGAAAGAGGCGTTGAATATCAACAGCCGACGCCGCGAGTTTGAGCTGCTGCGCGCGTTTCACGGGGTCATTCCCGTTCCCAAACCCTATTTTCTGGATGAGGAAGGCAAGTGGTTTCCCGAACCTACTCTTGTCTATTCATTCGCACACGGTGTTACGAAACCGGTGCTGGCGACAACCGGAAAAGTTGCAGGGCTTGGGACCGATTTTGGCGAGGAGTTGCGCGGCAAGCTTGCGCCGCAGTTCATAGATTATCTGGCGAAAATCCACACGTTTGATCATGCATCTGCTGGTTTCACCAGCATGGATTTGCCGCAGGTTGGAACGACCGAGAACGCTTTGTGGCAGCTTAATCGCGCGCGTCGGGTTTGGGAGGAAGATACCGGCGAAAATATACCGCTGATGACAGTTGCGGCCAATTGGCTTGAGCGGAACATGCCCACGCTTGATTCTGTCAGTGTGGTGCATGGCGATTATCGCAGCGGTAATTTCATGTTCGAGGAAGAGTCTGGAACGATAACGGCCTGGCTCGATTGGGAGCGCGGCCACATGGGAGATCGGCACCGCGATCTGGCATGGACGACCCAGCCGAGTTTTGGGCACTATAATGACGACAATTCAATATACTATGTTTGCGGTATTGTTCCAGAAGACGAATTTTATGCCCGGTATGCAGAGGTTTCGGGAATGACGGTGGATCAGAAAAAGATCGACTATTACCGGATTCTCAATTCCTATCAGCTCGTCGTCGGCACGCTTGCCACGGCATATCGCGTTTCGCGGCTTGGCAAGACGCATCAGGATGTTCTGCTTGCGCGTTTGCGTGCCCTGCCACCAGCGTTTTTGCGCAATTTGTCGCAATTGCTTTCAGAGAGGTTGTGATGGCCGACTACATTGACAACAATTTGCAATCGATCCGCAAGTCTCTGGCCGACGTGGTGCTTCCGTCTGTCGATCCTGACGATCCGCTTGCGCTGGAGCAAATGAATCTCACAATCGACTATCTGGGTTTCCTTCAGCAGCGTATGGATTTTATCGCTGATCGGGCCCGGTTCGATTTCGATCATTATCGGCAAATGGCTGAGTTGCTGCTCGACGCCGGATTGGCCGAGGCCGACCGCGCAACACTGTCGGATGAACTGGCGCACACCGAAAAACTGAATGTTGCCATTGCAAGGCCATCAGAGATCCGGGCTATTTCTGCCCGGTTGGCCCGCGTCATCGATGAACTGGTTGGCAGGGTGCAGGATGCGCCCGAAGAAACGCGCACCAGAGTTGAACGGATCGTGGCTGACGCTTCGCAGGCGTGGATCGAGATGGAGCTGTCCTGGTATGCACCGATTGCGGTCGATCCGGACGGCCCCGGCGTGAGGCCGTTGAAAAGCTTCTTCCCGGATCAGGTTTTACGGTGAGTGCCCGTTCGATGAGAATTCTCGTCACGAATGACGACGGTTATTTTGCGCCCGGCATTGCTGCGCTTGCCAATGCACTGATTGGTGCCGGCCATGAAGTCACGATCGCCGCGCCTTCGCGAGAACAGAGCGGAGGTGGCGCGGGCCTGGGGCGTGTGATCGACGGACATCCCATCGAGTGCAAGGAATTCGAACTTGCCGAAATACCAGGCCTCGCCAGGGGAATCGCGATCGGGGCGCCTCCGGCGCTGATCGTCAAAGCAGTGCTTGGGCCATGTTTCGGACTGAAGCCGGATATCGTGCTGTCAGGGATAAACCTTGGCTGGAATACGGGGCCGACAGTTATCCATTCGGGCACGATTGGCGCGGCGATGACTGCATGCGTGCTTGGTCTCAAGGCGGCAGCAATAAGCTGTGGCCCCGGCGAGGACAATTTTCTTGAAACTTCAGCCACGCTCGGCCCTTCGCTTGCCAAGCTGCTGTATGAATGGCCGGAGCCGGTCGCGCTTAACGTCAACGTCCCGGCCTTGCCTCGCCATGCGGTGAAGGGCGCCGTGCCAACCCGGATTGCGAACGGCACTTTGATGGATGTTGGCGTAGTGCGGGACGGAGAAAACCTTCGCTTCAGTATTGACCGGTTCGATCCTGAAGATGTGGCCGGAAGCGATGCCAGCGCGGTTTCTGCCGGAAACGTCTCGATAACGGCGTTCTCAGGAGGCTATGCGCAGTGCGCGCGGGCCGATCATCATCACGCTTTCGCAAATGCGATGGTAGAATGTATACAGAGCTTGTGAGTGGACGAGGCATGATACGTCCCGTCCGGACCGGGCAATATCGGCGCTTTGTTGTTTGCCTGAGAAGTGCCAATGACGTGAACACCACATGAGCATTGAGGAACCCGCTTTGCCTTCTCGAACCAGGGCATGGTTCTGGGTGTTCGCCCTCGTTCTGGCTTATATATGCTCATATGTGGATCGCCAGATACTGAGCCTGATGGTCGATCCTATTCGCGATGACCTTGCCATCACAGATAGCCAGTTTGGCCTGCTTCACGGGCTTTCCTTCGCCATGCTGTATTGTGTGCTGGGCATTCCGTTAGGGAGTCTGGTCGACCGCTACCCCAGACGTTACGTAATTTCAGCGGGGGTGCTCGTCTGGAGTGTGATGACGGCGATTTGCGGTCTGGCCGGAAAGTTCTGGCAATTGTTCGTTGCACGAATAGGCGTGGGCGTAGGAGAGGCCGCGCTCTCGCCCGGCGCTTATTCCCTGCTTTCCGACAGTTTCCCGCGCGAGCGATTGGGGCTTGCGATTAGCGTTTACACAACCGGTGCCGGATTGGGTGCGGGTCTGGCCTATATTGTGGGTGGGTGGCTTTACGCGGCGCTTGACGCAATGGGTTCCCACTCCTTGCCGATTATCGGCCAGGTAGAGACGTGGCAGACCGTCTTCTTCATTGTCGCGATTCCCGGTATTCCGATTGCAATACTTATTCATTCGCTTTCGGAACCCGAACGACAAGGGCGTGTTGCGCAGGTCGCGCCGCCGATCCGCAATGTGCTTGCGTTCATGGGAGAACGGGGCCGGTTCATGGCATGCTTTCTGCTTGGTATGAGTGCGATTACCGGTGGGACGATGGCGGTGATGGCGTGGGCGCCATCCATATTGGTCCGGTCATACGGAATGGGGCAGGGGCAAACCGGTCTGATGCTGGGGCTTGTCACGATGGTCTGCTTTCCAGGCGGACTCCTGCTGGGCGCATGGTTCGCCCGCCAGATAGACAGGCGCGGGTATGCCAACGCAGAGCTTAAAGTCTGCGCCGTCAGTGCGGCTTTGGCTATTCCGGCCGCTATCGGTCTGGCATTGGCATCCAGCCTTTCCGAAACGCTTGCCATGACAGGCATCACGATGGTTTTTACTAACATGTCGTTCGGAATAGCAGGTGCCAAACTGCAGGCGATTACACCTAATGAGATGCGCGGCCGGATTTCCGCAATCTACCTGTTTACTGTCAATTTTTTCGGGATGACGCTCGGCCCGCTGCTGCCCGGTCTATGGACTGACTATATCCTTGGCGGCGACGGGCAGAAGGTTGCACAATCCATTTCGGCTACAATCATTTTACTCAGTGCAATCGGCGCGACGCTCCTGTTCAGTGCTTTGTCGATGAAGTCGACGCCTGAACGGAGCCGTCAGGCAGGCTGACGATCCGTTTGCAAAGGTCAGCCTCAGTTCCTCTTCTAATTATCTAATACAACGATTTTGTGGAATCGGAGCGCCAGGCCGTCTTATTCGACAGGCCTTGAGCATCTTCCGGAAATTTCCCGTCACCTGCCGCACGGGTTCCAACCTTGGGTTATCACTATATGCCGATGACGTGGGTATTTCTTGCACCCACCGACTTGTACCCAAAATGGCAATTCCGGTCAGGCACGAAATACCTGATCCGTTCGATAACAATAATTGCAATATGGGGATAGGATTATGACAAGATCGTCGTTGTCTAGACATTTGATGGGATCAACTGCCCGCATGACTTGCGCTTTGTTTGCAGTCGGTCTTGCGGCATCATCGGCCACCGTCGCCATCGCGCAAGATGAAGCCGATACCTCGCCGCCCGCAGTACAAGACCAATCCTCAGTGCTTACCGGTCCGATCGTGGTTACAGCCCGTAAGCGCCCGGAAAATGTGCAGGATGTGCCGCTTGCGATCACTGCTTTTGGCGGAGAGCAGCTTGAGAAGCTGAACTTTCGTGATCTTGGCAGTCTTACGACCTCAATGCCGAACGTCGCGCTTGATTCCAACGGCACGTTCAAGGGTTTTGCCAATTTCTCGATCCGTGGACTGGGCACTAACAGTTCGATCCCATCAACCGATCCGACAGTGGGCCTGTTTGTCGATGGTGTATATCAGGGGGTCAGCGTTGGGCAGGTTCTGGACAACTTCGATCTCGAAGCCATCGAGGTGCTGCGGGGCCCGCAGGGGATATTTTTCGGCCGCAATGTCACGGGGGGTGCGATTGTCGTGCGGACGCGAAAGCCTTCCGATACGCTTGAGTTCCGGGGCAAAATCGGGGTGGAAACCGGTGCGCGCGTATCTGCCAACGCTTCGGTTTCCGGCCCTCTTGTAGAGGATGTTCTGACCGCAAAGCTGGCCGGATATTACACTTACGATGATGGCTTTTTCCGCAACAGTGCGGACAACACCGAATTCGGTCAGGATAAGCAGTGGGTGATCCGTCCATCACTGCGCTTTACGCCATCCGATAACCTGGAAATGCTCTTGCGGTATGAGCATGGCAAGCAGACGGGACAAGGCCCGGCAACGCAAAATCACGCGCTGTTTGCCGACGGCTCATTCGATTTTGCGATCAACGAGCCGGGATCCGTTGAAAATCGCTGGGACTCGCTGACGTTCGAAACAAATTTGGATGTGGGGCTGGGCGATGGCACGATAACTAATATCGCCGGTTGGCGGGATATTCGCAGCGACAGTCTTGGTGATATCGACGGCACGACCAACACCGTGTTTCACATCGTATTCCTGACCGATCAGGAGCAGCTCAGCAACGAACTGCGATATGCCGGATCATTCGGAAACGTTGACGTGACGACGGGCCTTTATGCTTTCACTCAGAAGCTGCACTACGTTGAAAACCGGATTCTGGGCCCGTCTCAACGGACTGGCGGTGGCAAGGGGCGCTTCACAACCTTGGGTGCGTTCGGAGCGCTGGATTGGCATTTCGCAGAGGCATTTACGCTCAATCTTGGCGCTCGTTTCAGCCGCGAGAAGAAGAAGGTTGAGATCAGCGCGGTGCGCACTGGCGGCGGCGATGTTGACACGCGCTCGATCTTTCCCGATTTCTTCAGCGAAGAAACGTGGAGCGATGTCACGCCGCGTGTAGGCCTGCAGTTCCAACCGAATGCGTTGACGCAAGCCTATACCTTTTACACGAAGGGCTTCCGCAGCGGCGGCTACAACTTTCGCAACACCACTGTGGGGGCGATCCCCGGCCCGGTGGATGCGGAAACCCAGCACGCTTTCGAACTGGGTGTCAAACAGAGCCTTCCTGACAACATGGGGCACATCAATATCGCGCTATTCCGCAACACGATAAAGGGTATCCAAAGGGACATCACGACCCCCAGCGGGACTGCTGGCGTCGCCCAGGTGACAAAAAATGTCGGGACGGCGCGCATCGAAGGGTTTGAAGTGGATGCATTGGTGCGCGTGATCCCAAATTTGGTTCTGGGCGGTCAGGTCGGATATACGCGCGGGAAATACACATCGCTCGCGTTTGACATCAGCGGCGATGGCATGATCGACGATGCCGATTTCACGCTGAGAGTCCCCAGGCTCGCTCCATGGACTTACGGGGTATATGGCGTGCTGGATATCCCCCTCGGCGATCTGGGCGATTTGTCCAGCCGGGTATCGTATAACCATCGTGACAAGTCATACTTCACGGATGACAATCGCGGTGAGTTGAAAGCGCGCAACACAGTCGACGCGAATGTCAGTTTCACACCCGACAGCGGATACTGGAAATTCTCGGTTTACGGGGTGAATCTCACCGACAACGCCTATTCCGGCAACGCGACTGTCTTGCCGGATGTCGGGGCATTTGGCGGTGACGGGCCCGGCGGTCCAAACCCTGTTCCAAGCTTCTCACCGTTAAGCCGAGGAAGGGTGATTGGCGCTGAACTGAGCTTTGAATTCTGAGCGTAAGGCATCAGACGATCACTTCTGCCGGCGCCGGTTTTCGGAGTGTCGTCTGAGTTTCTGTCGTTTGATCGCGGGATAGATATTTGCCACCAATCTGTCTGCTTTTGGTGGAACCGGTTGGGGCCGAGTGACGTGCTCCCCTGATTGTTGCCGTTAAGAGGTAGAGTCTCCTCCTTCATGATTGATGTTTGATGGGATGGCAACGTGTCTGGATATCTAACCCCTGCAGGGGGAAGGCTGGGGGTCACGTCAGCGCGGATCGATCATTGATCGGTTTCTTATTTTCTCACGTAAAATTATTGAGTTATGGCGCTCGTGAACTCTACCCCCCTAAACCAATGCATCAAATAGTGATACATGCATTGCTGTATGACATATTCTTGTTGCAGGAACTGCTTGCTCGCCTATAATTACATTATCGCAATATGATGATTCTATAACAATGGAATGCGGGTGATAGTGGATGCAGTTTCGGCCTCAAGCCGAATTTGGGAGGGTGGGATGATTGATTTCAGACAATGGGCTACGTTTGCTGGCGGTATGATGACTTGCCAACTTGCGTTTGTATCGTCGGTGCATGCGCAAGAGCGGACATCTTCTTCTTACGATGGCATGCCCGAAATCGTGGTCACGGCGCAGAAACGTGAGCAGGCGGCAAGCGATGTCGGACTGTCGATCGTCACCGTCGGTGAGGAAGCGCTTGAGCGGCGTGACATTACTTCGGCCCAGGACCTTGTGAAGATCGTTCCAGGTCTCTCGGTTTCAGGAACGGGCAACGGTGCCACGGTCGTCTATACCCTTCGGGGGGTCGGTTTCAATTCGGCCAATCTGGGTGCGACCTCAGCGGTTGCCGTATATGTCGATGAAGTGCCATTGGCTTATCCGGTTATGACTCAGGGGATCGGCCTCGATCTCAAGCGAGTCGAAGCCTACAAGGGGCCGCAAGGCACGCTGTTCGGACAGAATTCAACCGGCGGCGCAATCAACTACATTGCCAACAAGCCAACCGAGACGTTTGAAGCCGGGATCGAAGGCGGCTTCGGCCGCTTCAACCGTTGGAACGTCGAAGGATACGTCAGCGGTCCGGTTTCAGAGACGCTGCGCGTGCGTGTCGCCGCCCGTCAGGAGGGTGGCGGTGCGTGGCAGAAGAGTTACACAAGGAATGACAAGCTTGGAAAGCGCGATCAGTTTGTCGGTCGTGCTCTCCTTGAATGGGAGCCCACCGAAAGCCTGACAATCAATGCCGGCCTCAACGGTTGGAAGGATGCTTCGGATTCACAGGCAAACCAGCTTATCGAATACGACCCGCTGCTGCCGCCCGGTCTGCCGCAAGTTGCGGCCTATCCGACTGCCCCGTCCAATCCGCGCGCGGCCGATTGGGACCCAAAGTTGCGGTTCAGCGGAAACAACAAAAAATTTCAATATGACAGTTGGTTCGTCCAGCCCTTCTTGCGCTTGGATGCCGACCTTAGCGATACAATAACATTGACCTCGCTGAGCACTTATTCGCGCTTCGAGACGGACTCACTGATCGATGTGGACGGAACAAGTTTCGAGATCGGTGAAATTGTCCAGCGGGGCGACATCGAGGAGTTCAACCAGGAACTCCGTCTCTCTGGAAAGAGCGGTCCGGTCAACTGGGTGTTTGGCGGCAATTACCAGACGAATACGATCAACGAAGAGCAGGATATCCTGATTCACGACCTGTCGAATGTTCAGAATATCGGCGGGAGTGGATTCAGCGCAATCATCTCTCCTATCACCACAAAGCAAAAAACCGATGCTTTTGCGGTTTTTGGCAATGTGGAGGTGGAATTGTCCGACCAATTCAATTTGGTTGGTGGTGTTCGCTATACGAAAACCAAAATCGATTTTACCGGCTGCAATCTGGATTCTGGACCACCCGTGCCTGACGAGCCCACGCCGGGCGTGACATCGAGCCTGCGCGGGTTCTTCAACATCCTTTATCAGACTTTGACGGGGAACACCGACGAACCCATAGGAGAGGGCCAATGTATCACGCTCGACAATGTCCCGCGCGATGGAAACCCACCGACATTTCTGCCGACCGACAGCGCCCAGAAACTAAGCGAGGACAATGTTTCCTGGAACCTGACCGCAAATTTCAAACTCGATACAGATACGTTGCTTTATGCACGGATCGCAAAGGGCTATAAATCCGGTAGTTTCCCGGCAGTCGGCGCCTCAACATCAATCCAGTATTTGCCTGCCCGACAGGAATCGGTCCTCACATATGAAGCGGGTTTCAAGGCTTCCCTTGCTGATCGCAGGATCAACATTGAAGGTGCGGGCTTCTACTACGATTACAATGACAAGCAGTTGAGCAATTTCGTGCCGGATGCGGTGTTTGGTCCGCTGATTGCGATTGTAAACATTCCAAAGTCCCGGATCTACGGCGCGGAGATTTCGGCAACGATCATTCCTGTCGATGGCCTCACCCTGTCTGGTGGCGTCACCTACATCGACACGAAGATAAAGGAGTTCGACGGCTTTGACGTCAACGGTGCGGCTGCGGACCTGTCAGGAGAGAAATTCAACCTCGCTCCGGACTGGTCGGGATCTCTCGATGCAATCTACGAATTCCCTGTCGCGGAAAACATTGACGCTTACGTGGGCAGCTCGCTGACTTTCCGCGGCAAGACCAGCGGCGTAATCGGCGCAACGAGCGACTTCTATGATATCGATGCCTACACTCTGGTCGACCTGCAGGTCGGTGTGAAATCAAATGATGGTTGGCGCCTCCAGGTCTGGGGTAAGAACATCACCAACAAATATTACTGGAGCAACGTCAATCGTATCAGCGACACGATCGTGCGCACAGCAGGCATGCCAGCCACGTATGGGGTCACGGTCGGGAAGAAATTTTGACCGCGCTGGTGATCGAAGGAGAAGCGCCGCCCGCGCCGGCTGTTACCGATGCGGGCGGCCACCGCGGACATCGCGGTTTGACCGCAATCCACGTTGACCGCAATATGATGCATCACCTAGTTCTGAATGCTGAACTTCTGCACCGCATCCTTCAGCGTATTGATGTAAAACTCAGAGTTCAGGTTGAAACGCTCCGTTGGAGCGGAAACGCCAATGGCATAGGGCGAAAGCCCCCCATCAAGAGGAACGCCGATACAGGACAGGCCCAGGGCGAACTCTTCTTCCTCCATGGCGTATCCCCGTTCGCGAATTTCTTCGAACTGTTTGTTGAGCGCAGTGATCGAGGCCGTCGTATTGGGCGTTCGTTTCGTCAGTTTGTGCGTGCGAAAATACTGTTCCCGCTCGCTTTCACTGGCATAGGCGAGCAAGACTTTGCCGCCCGCGCGCGAATGACCATCCTCCGAATAGCCCGGCGGAAGTTCCAGCGCCTGAATTTGATGGTGCCCACGCACAATCTCGACCGAAATCACCTCGCAGTTGAGCCACCGCGCGGCATAGGCAGTTTCGCCGGTAGCGCGCGCAATCTGTCGCAGCAGAGTCGACAATTGCCGCTCGCCGCCCAACTGCTTCCGGAACCCCTCCGCGAGCCCGCCGACCTTGAGACCAAGCACATAATGGCCCTCATCATTGCGGGCGAGCAGCCCAACCTGCGAGAGCGTGTGCAGCAAATGGTAGGAAGCTTGTGTGGGCAAATCCGTCAATCGACTGATTTCCTTGCGCGAAAGCCCATGTTCGTTGCGCGCCACGGCAAACAGGATCGAAGCAGCACGCGCGACAGACTGCACGCGATATTGCTTCTTTTCGCCAGAGTCCGGGGTGAGATCATTCATGCAGGAGACCATTCAAACAAGGGATCCTATCGCTATCTGACAAAATGGGTCGACCATGGCAAGCACTTTGGCGAGCCCTCTTCCATCATAATCTGACAACTACAACATTAAACGACGCCACCAAGCAATTCATTTGCAAGCCTGATCGTTCGGGAGACACCTAAGATGACCTCAGACAACCTCAACTTTCTCCGAGACGCCTATATGCGAATGGCGACGATCAGACAGTTTGAAGCGAAAGCAGTCGAGTTGACTGCGGGGAACGCACCGGAAATCGTCGGGTCCATTCATCCTTGCGCAGGACAAGAGGCCATCCCGGTCGGCGCGGCAAGTGCGTTGAGCGAAAAAGATCGTATAGTTGCGACTTATCGCGGCCACGGCTGGGTACTGGAAGGCGGCGTTAGTGTTGACGAGGCAATGGCAGAGCTGTGTCAACGCAGTAATGGCATAAACGGCGGCCGTGCCGGCTCGTTGATGATGATGGCACCCGATCGCGGCTTCATCGGCGAAAACTCGATCGTCGGAGCTGGCGGCCCAATAGCATGTGGCGTCGCACTGGCGGCGAAAGTGAAGAATGACGGGCGTGTGGTTGCGGTTTCGTTTGGTGACGGCGCCACCAGCCAGGGTGGGCTGCACGAAGCGTTTGTCATGGCCGCCACACAGAACCTGCCAGTCATCTTCGTGTGCGAGAACAACGAATGGGCGGAGATGTCGCCAACAAATCTTACGGTCAAGGCGTCGATTGCAGACCGCGGCCCCCTGTATGGCATGGCCAGCGAAGAAGTGGACGGTTGCGACCCAGAGGCTGTGCGTGACGCGGTGGCTCGAGCCGCGAAGCGCGCGCGCGACGGCGGGGGAGCGACACTCCTCGAATGCCACACCACCCGCCTTTGGGGACATTACAACAAGGATATCGAACACTATCGACCGAAGGAAAATCGTGTTGCTGCCGAAAAGCGCGATCCGATTGTCGGGGTACGAGAAAAGATGCTGACTGCTGGCATGGAAGCCGCCGAGATCGATGATCTTGATCGCCAGGTGGCGGAAACCATTGAGGAATCAGCAAGAATCGCAATTTCCTCATCGCGCCCCGATATCGGCACGGTGCAAGACAATCTCTATGCGGACAAAAGTGCGGAGCGGCTGCCAACGTCGGCAGGCACAGTCGAAAATCTTACGTACGCGCAGGCGATCAACAAAGCCTTGCATCAAGAAATGGCCGAGCAGTCGGACGTCGTCCTGTTTGGCGAGGACGTGGCCGCGCCCGGCGGTGTGTTCGGGCTGAGCCGCGGTTTGCTGAAAGACTATGGCCCCGATCGCGTTTTCGACACGCCGATCGCGGAAACGTCGATATTGGGAACGGCAGTCGGCGCGGCGATCGACGGGCTGAAACCAATTGCCGAAATCATGTTCAGCGATTTTCTGTTCGTAGCTTTCGACCAGATCGTCAACCAGGCTGCCAATGTTCGCTATGTCTCGAACGGTCGAGCCAGTGCGCCTCTGGTAATCAGAACGCAACAGGGGGTTACGCCTGGTTCGTGCGCCCAGCATTCCCAGTGCGTGGAAGCGCATCTTGCTAACATCCCCGGCATCAAGGTTGGCCTGCCGGTCACACCGCAAGACGCCTATGCAATGTTACGCGCCGCCATCGCCGATCCCGATCCCTGTATCATCATCGAGGCTCGAATTGCCTTCATGAACAAGGGCGACGTTGCGCTTACCGATGGAGTCGAAGGGACGTCAGGCGCCCGATTGGCGCGAGATGGCAGCGATGTCGGCATAATTAGCTGGGGAACATCGGTTCTGCAGGCCGAGGCTGCGGCCGAAACGCTGGAGGCGCGCGGCATTTCAACCGCGTTGCTCGATTTGCGGTGGCTTTCGCCAATTGACGATGAGGCAATTGGTGAACTGGTACGGAAATGCGAATACGTTGTCGTGGTCCACGAAGCACCGGTGACTGGAGGATTCGGCGCCGAAATAGCAGCGCGTATCCATGAGCGTTACGCCCAGTCCCTTTCGTCTCCCGTCAAACGTATCGGCGGACTTGACGTGCGGATGCCATCCGCACCCAATCTGCAGCAGGCGGTCATTCCGACGGCAGAACGGATTTGCGAGGAAATTGAAGCGATGCTGCGCGAAGCCAACCCATCCACCCGAAAGCCAGAGAACGCCTGAACGACAGCAGGGAGACAGGTAATGAAGGCCTATCAGTACCGCATGGGAGGCAGTATTGACGAACTTAAGTTAGTCGATCTGCCAGAACCCAGTGCCGGTCCTGGGGAGGTGGTTGTTCGAATGCGCGCGGCATCGATCAATTTTCGCGATTTGCTCGTTGTTTCGGGGCGCTATCCTCGCGGTCAGCAGGACTTGATCGTTCCCCTCTCCGATGGTGCAGGCGAGATCGTTGATCGGGGCGAGGGCGTGACCGAACTTGCAGTGGGCGATAGAGTCACGCCAATCTTCTTTCAGGACTGGGACCGTGGTCCCATGCGGGACAGTGACAGCCATTCCGCACTTGGCGGCTCAATTGACGGTGTCGCTGCAGAATACCGGGTGTTCTGCGCTGACAAGGTCGTCAAGATCCCGGCGCATCTCAGTTTTGCCGAGGCATCAACATTGCCTTGCGCGGCACTGACCGCCTGGAACGGACTGCATGGGCCCCGGCCTGTGGTTGCAGGCGATACGGTGCTCACTCTCGGGACAGGCGGCGTATCCATTTTCGCACTTCAGTTTGCGCACGCAGCGGGGGCCTGCGTTGCGATCACGTCATCCAGTGACGAGAAACTCGCAAAGGCTCGCGCGTTAGGTGCGAGTTACACGATAAATTACCGGACCAATCCGGATTGGTCCGCGCAGTTGCGAGAACTGACAGGCAATCGCAGGGCCGACCACGTGATAGAGACTGGCGGCGGCGGGACACTGCTGCAATCGATACAGAGCACGCGAAGAGACGGCTGGATTCATATCATCGGCTTGATCTCGCCAGGAGAAATCGATCCGGTCCATATTCTGCTGGCAGGCGTTACGCTTCGGGGTACTGAAGTCGGATCACGTGACATGTTCGCAGCCATGAATCGTTCGATCGAACATTCGTCAGTCAAGCCGGTGATTGATCGCAGTTTTGCGTTCGAAGACCTGCCCGAAGCACTCAGATACCTCGAAACGGGATCGCATTTCGGAAAGATCACGATTGAGATATAAGGTTGTATATCTCAATATGATATGAGCATCGTATGTTGACTATAATTCGATGCGCAGATAAACTGTGTCGATAATGGATCACGGTGCAAAGCACGGTGCAAAAATTGCGCAACTGTCGCTTTGCAAACGGGAGAAGGTGATGACTTTGCGTAAGGTGCGGGTGGACCGCGACGAAATGATGAAACGGGTCGTGCGCTTCTGCGACCTTGAGGGATATGATGGGGGCCTGCCTGACAGCCATTATCCCGGTTCGGAACGCACGATATACAACGTAGTGGGTTTCCAGCCCCCCGAAGGCGAGGAATCCGTTGTATCACCCGTGGGTGCGGAAGCTGCTGCGAAAGCAGGTATCAAGGTCCAGGAAGGCTTCAACATCGGTTACGTCGAATGCATCAGCGGCAATGGCGCCCTGATGCATAATCACGACACGAACGAGACATTTATTCCCATCACTGGCGAGTGGGACATCATGTGGGAGGTTGACGACCGGGTGGAAACCGTGCGCCTAGGGCCACTCGATACGATTGCGATTCCGCCCGGAGTCAATCGGTCATTTGTCAATCGCACCGACAACGAAGATCCGAACGCGACAAATCTGATGATGGGCGTAATCGGCGGGAACAATCCCGGCGCGGAATTCTCTGAAGAATCGATCGCCATGCTCCGCGAAAAGAACCTGATCTGAATCCTTTCGCCGGTAAGCAATTGCACGGCGCATCACCCCGAACAAAACCAGAAAAACGAGAGGACTTTCTATGCCTGACCACCAGTATGACCTTGTAATCCGCAACGGACGTGTGGTGGACGGCACCCGAATGCCGTCGTTTATCGGCGATGTCGCCGTCACGGACGGCAAGGTCGTTGCGACCGGCAAAGTGCCCGGAAAGGGCAAGGAAGAACTGGATGCGACTGGCCTCGTAGTTGCACCGGGCTTTATCGACATCCACACCCATTATGACGCGCAGGTTCAATGGGACCCTTATTGCTCGCAGTCATGCTGGCACGGCATAACTTCTGTAATCATGAGTCTTTGCGGCTTTGGCTTTGCACCGTGCCGCCCTGAAGACCGCGAACGCTGGATGCGCCGCATGACTCGTGTTGAGGCCATCCCTTACGATGCGATGAAAAAATCGATGCGCTGGGATTGGGTTTCTCAGAACGATTACATGAATTCGCTTGAGCGGTCAGGTCTTGGCGTCAATGCGGCATTCTATATACCGCACAGCGCGGTGCGCGCCTATGTGCTGGGCACCGATGACCGGCGCAAGGAAATCACCGATCCCGAACTGGAAGAAATGAAGGAACTGGTTCGCGACGGATACCGTGCCGGCGCGCTTGGTCTTTCCACCGATTTCAGCCTGATCGACCGCGATGCTGACGGCGGGCTGCTGCCCAGCGCTGTCGCCGATATGTCCGAGATCGACGAGTTGCTCAAAATCGGACGCGAGTTCAATGTCGGTTCGGTCGAAGTCACGCCAGAAGATATCTCGTTGGGCGAGCCCGAAATCAAACTGCTCGAGCGTTTTTCGGAGATGTCCGGTCGACCGGCAATCCACACAGCGTTGTTCCATTCGAACCACAAGCCGGAAGCTTATAAGGAGGCCTTGCAGCGCCTTGAGGACGCAAATGCACGCGGCCACCGCGTGTTTGCACTAGGCGGCATCGTGCGGATCGGTTCGCTCTTTAACCTGATCGAATATAATCTGTTTGATGACATGCCTGCATGGGCTGAAACCCTGTCCTGCGATACCGAGCAGAAGATCGAGAATCTTCGCGATCCCGAAGTCAGGGTCAAGTTGCAAGATGATCTCGACAATTATCTTGTGCGTGTCTGGTCGGGGCGTTGGGACAAGCTGAAAGTGTTCGAATCCGAACAGTCGCAATATGTCGGGCGCTGGCTTGATGAGATCGCCCAAAGCGAGGGAAAAACGCCTTTGGACGCGTTTCTGGATATTGCGCTGGAGGAGGATCTCAAGACGTACTTCTACATCGCCGATCTGACCAGTGATGACGAAGATGCAAATGCGGAGGTCGCCCAACACAGATTTGTCGTTCCGGGGGTTTCCGATGGAGGCGCACACACACGCTTTCTTTCGATGGGCAAATATCCAACCGTAATGATTACGCAGATGGTGCGTGACAATAACCTGATGCCTCTTGAAGATGCACATTGGCGCCTTTCATTGCTGGCGGCGCAGGCGACCGGCATTGAAAATCTCGGAACTCTCCAGCCTGGAATGCCAGCGGATATTATTGTCTACGACCTGGACAATCTGCGGCTGGCGACACCCGAACCCGTTTATGAGGAAATCGTCGGCGGCGGAATCAGGCTTGTCGAAAAGTCGCTGGGGTTCCGCGCAATATACGTCAACGGCGTGATGACGTTTGAAAACGATGTCTGCACAGGGAAGCTGCCAGGGCGAATTCTGCGGACCTCGGCATATGATCCGGAGCATAAGCCATCATCCATGCTGCAGTCTGCCGATTAGGAAGGTACGCCTTTCGACGCATTGATGTTTGAGTGGGAGACCCGCCATTTCGGCGGAAATCCCCTCAACGAAATGGGAGGCTTGCCGTCATCGTCAGGAATAGCCCGCGCGTTTATCGTAGAAAAAGTCTGCGATTTCCGGCTGAACGTGCCGGGATCAGGCCGGGCATGGTGATCGCGCGGATCAACGGAGTCCCGCTCAAAGGGCTGAGCCAGCAGACCGCGCAACAGATGTTGTAGAACCTTAGCGGCAAGGCCATGGTCGAACTTGTCGATGGCATGGTATTCACGTTGAGACGTCTATGACCCTGATACTGCTCAATGAAGGCGAGGGCGCGCTGATTGCAGAGCGTGTGCCCCGCGGAACCGCTAACAGCGAATTTGTGCTGCGCGATCTGATCCATGACCACCCCGAATCCATGCCGGTGCAAGCGGTGGATGGCTCGCTTGGCCGCGTGTTTACGGTGGCGAAGGAGTTTTACGTGCCGTCGGTGGGCTACATCGATGTCCTGCTGGCCGACGAGCGTGGCAGGCTGATCGTGGTTGAATGCAAGTTGTGGAGCAATCCGCAGGCGCGGCGTGAAGTCGTGGGTCAGATCCTCGATTATGCGCGCGAACTGGCCCGCTGGGACTATGAAGATTTGCAGCGGCAGATATCGTCATCGAAGAAGCGCAAGGGCAACGTTCTTTACGAAATGGCCTGCGAGGCGGGATGCGAACTGGACGAAGCAAGCTTCGTCGACGGCGTAACGCGTGATCTCGCTGCCGGGCGCTTCCTGCTGTTGGTCGCTGGCGATGGTGTCACTGAAGGTGCGCAGCGGATCGGTGAGTATTTGCGCGATCAGCCAGGACTGGCTTTCGGGTTCGGTCTGGTGGAGGTTGCCGAATACCGGATGCGGGACGAGACTGGCCGCGAGCGCACGATCATGCAGCCACGATTACTCGCGCGCACGGCCACTATCGAGCGCCATGTGATCCGTTCGGAAGTGCCAGGGCTGGTGTTCGAAACGGTTGATCCAGAATCTCGAGGAGGGGCGGGTGCACGGCCTGTCAGCGAGGCCGGGCTTGCCTGGCGCGCCTTTGTCGAGTGCTTTGTCGCTGATGTGTCCTTTGACGACCCCGGGCAACCTGAACCGCGCAGCGGAGGGCTGGGCTGGGTCAAGGTGCCCTTGCCTGATGGCTATTATATCGATCTCTATCGTAGCCAGAGTGATCAGGCGATCGGCGCACAAGTGAAGTTTCCGGGCATCGATGGCGAGGAGTCTTTCACGGCACTGCTGGCCGATCGCGAGGCGATCGATGCGGAGTTTGGCGAGGCAGGTCTGGAGCCGCCACAATGGCACACGGGCAATGACAGGTGGATCGCAATGACATGTGATGCCGGGCACGACGTGCGCTTCGACTGATGGTGTGGACGGCTCCACCCACGGCATCGCGATGTGCCATGCTAGTGCTGTTGTAGACCGGCAGAAAGAAGGAGCCGCCCACATGGATGTTATTACTATCGGTATCGATTTGGCCAAGTCT
>CAMYJW010000007.1 GCA_947258815.1 uncultured Sphingomonadaceae bacterium | reverse complement strand
AATGGTTCGAGGATCAGATCGATCTGGAACCCGAGCGTCTGGTCTTCATCGACGAGACCTGGACCGCCACCAACATGACCCGCAGCTATGGCCGCTGCCCGAAAGGCGAACGGCTGCGGATGGGCTTCCCGCACGGCCACCGCAAGACCACCACGCTGGTCGCCGGTCTGCGTATGACTGGCATGGTCGCGCCGATGGTGCTGGACGGGTCGATCAACGGCGACTGGTTCGAAGCCTATGTCACCCAAGTGCTCGTGCCGGAACTGCGCCCCGGCGACGTCGTCATCATGGACAACCTGTCGAGGCACAAGCGTGCGGCGGTGCGGGAAAAGATCGAAGCAGCCGGTGCAATAATGCGCTTCCTCCCGCCCTACAGCCCCGACTTCAACCCGATCGAGAAGGCGTTCTCCCGGCTCAAAGCCATGCTCCGAAAGATCGGCGAATGCGCCAATTACTTCAGTTCCTGCGGATATGACCCGGAATGATCGAAAAACGCTCTAGAAGCCCGATGGAACGGACCGAAATAGTCCACGAAACGGACTTCGCATTGTTTCGGGAAAAAGCGTAAGATACGGCGATCTGCTGGCCTGCGCAGCCCGATGCAGCGCGCTTTAACTCTTCTATCGAGGACACCCGATGCGACCGCTTTCCGCCATTGCTGCGTTTCTGGCCCTGATATGCGCCGTGCCCGCAATCGCACAATCCGATATCGCGCCCGAACAAAGCGTGCTCGATGGCGATTATCTCACCGTCGGCGTCGGCGCGATCTATGGGCCAAGTTATGATGGCTCCGACGATTATGTGCTGACCCCTGTTCCCGTCGTTCAGGGCAATCTGAAAGGCATAGAAATCACCCCGCGTCCGGGCGGGATCGCGCTTGATATCGTTCCCGATGGAAACGATCCGCGGTTCGGGTTTTCGTTTGGCCCGGTCGCCACGTTATCGCGCAATCGCGCCAGCCAGATCGAAGACCCGGCGGTGCGCGCGGCAGGCAAGCTGGATACCGCGTTTGAACTGGGCGTAAATGGCGGAGTTACGGCATACAAGCTGCTGCACGGGTATGACAGCCTGACACTGTCAGCAGACGTAAAATGGGACGTTGCCGGTGCGCATTCGGGCCGGGTCATCAGTCCGTCGCTCAGCTATTTCACGCCGCTCAGCCGCGCGGCGCTGATCACGCTTTCGGTCAGCGCAAGACATGTCGATGATGCCTATGCCAGCTATTATTATGGCGTGACCCCGGCCCAGAGCACGGCCAGCGGCCTGCCCGAATTTGAAGCGAAAAGCGGGTGGGACAGCATCGGGATCGGCATTCTGGGTGGCTATGACCTTAGCGGAAACGCGCTGGACGGCGGCTTCGCGGTGTTTGTGCTGGGCAGCTACAGCCGCCAGCTGAACGATGCCAAACGCACGCCCTACACGTCGCTTCGCGGCGATGCCGATCAGTGGATCGGCGGCGCGGGCATTGGCTATACGTTCTGAAGCGGAACCCCACGCTGTCGGTTAGAGCGATTTGCGATCAATCGGGATGGATAATGCTTTACAGCTCGCGCGGCGTATGAGCGTTGCTTTTCCGTTCGCGTCAGCCTGAACGGAAAACGCTCTAGAGCCCGCGCGGCGTATGAGCGTTGCTTTTCCGTTCGCGTCAGCCTGAACGGAAAACGCTCTAGAGCCCGCGCGGCGCATGAGCGTTGCTTTTCCGTTCGCGTCAGCCTGAACGGAAAACGCGCTAAGGCTCGATCGGCGGCGGCGTATCTGCGCCTTCGCCCAGCTTGCGCTGCATGAAGAACACGTCAATCCACTTGCCGTGCTTGCGCCCCACCGATTCCAGCGTGCCGCACGGACGATATCCGGCCCGCGCATGGAGCACGACCGAACTTGGCTCTGTCCCGGCGATCACCGCAAAGGCCTGACGAATGCCGCGTTCCTCGCATTCCTTTACCAGCGCCTCAATCAGCGCGGTGCCCACGCCCTTGCGACGGCTGCCGGTTCGCACATAGATCGTCGTCTCGCATGAAAAGCGATACCCGGCTCGGGGATGAAAGCGGCTGGCATAGGCAAACCCCATCACCGACCCATCGTCATCGCGCGCGACCAGCCAAGGATAGCCGCATTCCAGAACATCGCGCATGCGGTCTGCCATTTCCTGCGCGCCGGGAGGTTCTGTCTCGAACGTGGCCGTGCCGTTTTCCACGTAATGCGCATAAACATCGGCAATAAAGGGGGCGTCTGAAAGGTTCGCCGGCTCAATGGGGATTGCGTCAGTCATGATGCAGGAATGCCCTAAATTCCATGTGAAGCCAAGTTGCGGTAATCCTCACAAGCCCCTAGGCGTCGGACCATGTACAGCGGCCACACGGATATCGCCATTCTGGGCGGCGGGCTGGCAGGCGGCCTGATCGCGCTGACGCTTGCACGATCGCGACCCGATCTGGACCTGTGCGTGGTGGAGCGCGGCGAAGCTTTTGGCGGCAACCATGTCTGGTCGTTTTTCGCCAGCGATATCGCGCCGCGCGATGCACAGCTGCTTGAACCGCTGATCGCGGCACGCTGGAACGGTTACGATGTTCATTTTCCCGGCCATTCCCGACAACTTGCAACGCCATACCGCTCCATCACCAGCGAACGGCTGGATGCGGCATTGCGCGAGGCATTGCCTGCTGCTTCGCTGATCACCGGCGCGCACGTAACAAGCGCAAGCGCCACCGGATTTACTCTGGCCGATGGCACGGAACTGCGCGCTGGCGGCGTGATCGATGCACGCGGCGCATCCTTGCTGCCCCATATGCGCGGCGGCTGGCAGAAATTCGCCGGGCAGATGCTGAAGCTGGCGCGCCCGCATGGTCTGGAGCGGCCCATCATCATGGACGCCAGGGTTGATCAGGTCGATGGCTATCGCTTTGTCTATTGTTTGCCGTTTTCCGCGCACGAGGTGTTCGTTGAAGATACCTATTATGCCGACGATCCAAAGCTTGATGCGCCCGCGCTGCATGGCCGGATCGCTGCGTATGCCGCTGCAAATGGCTGGGACATCGCCGAAATAACCCGCTCGGAAACCGGCGTGCTGCCGGTGATTGCCGCAGGCGATTTCGAAGCGTTCTGGCGCGCGCGCGATTGCAACACAGCCATGGCGGGCGCGCGCGCGGCGCTGATCCATCCCCTGACCAGTTATTCGCTGCCCGATGCGGTGCGTTTTGCCCGGCATATTGCGCAATTGCCCATTGTAACGGGTGCAGCGCTTGAAAAGGCAAGCTATGACTGGGCTTCGCGCCACTGGAAGCAGGGGAAATTCCACCGCATGCTGACGACAATGCTGTTCGCCGCCGCATCGCCGCCCGATCGCTATCGCATACTGGAAAGGTTTTATCGCTTGCCCGAACGTCTGATCGAACGGTTCTATGCGGGCCAGAACACCAAAGGCGATATCGCGCGTATCCTGTGCGGCAAACCGCCGGTGCCGATCGGCGCGGCTGTGCGCAGTCTTGCGGGGCATGGCCAGCCGCTGAGCGTGCTCGATGACGCTTCCGGTGCGCAGGCGCGGCGATGAAGCGCGCATGCGTGATCGGCGCCGGGTTCGGCGGGCTGGCACTGGCGATCCGCCTGCAATCGGCGGGTGTGGAGACAACGCTGATCGAAGCGCGCGACAAGCCGGGTGGGCGCGCCTATTTCTGGGAACGTGACGGTTTCACGTTCGATGCCGGGCCAACCGTCATCACCGATCCCGATTGCCTGCGTGAGCTGTGGGCGCTTTCCGGTCACAACATGGCCGATGATGTCGAACTGATGCCGGTGATGCCGTTTTACCGGCTCAACTGGCCCGATGGAACCAACTTCGATTATTCGAACGATGAAGCCGAATTGCGCCGCGAAATTGCGCGCATGGCGCCTGAAGATCTGGCCGGATATGACGATTTCCTGCGTTATTCCGCCGGAGTCTTTCAGGAAGGCTACGTCAAGCTGGGCGCGGTGCCGTTTCTCGATTTCAAATCGATGATAAAGGCCGCGCCCGCGCTGGCGAAACATCAGGCCTGGCGATCAGTCTATTCGATCGTTTCGTCCTATATCAAGGATGAGAAACTGCGACAGGCGCTGTCGTTCCATTCGCTGCTTGTCGGCGGCAACCCGATGACCGCCAGCGCGATCTATGCGCTGATCCACAAGCTGGAAAAGGATGGCGGCGTGTGGTGGGCCAAAGGCGGCACCAACCGGCTTGTGTCCGCGATGGTCAAGCATTTCGAACGGCTGGGCGGCGCGGTGCGCATGGGCGATCCGGTCTGTCAGGTCCATACGATGGGCGATCAGGCAACCGAGGTGGAAACGCAAAGCGGCTGGAAAGAGCGCTTCGATGCCGTGGCCAGCAACGCCGATATCGTCCACACCTATCGCAATCTTTTCTCGCAAACCGGGCGCGGCATTGCGGAAGGCAAACGCCTGGCGGGCAAGCGCTTTTCACCCAGCCTGTTCATCGTCCATTTCGGCCTGGAAGGCAGCTGGCCGGGCATTCCGCATCACATGATCCTGTTCGGTCCGCGTTATAAAGAGCTGCTGACCGACATTTACGATCATGGCGTGCTGCCGCAGGATTTCTCGATCTATCTGCATCACCCGACTGTCACCGATCCGTCGATGGCGCCGCCGGGCAAAAGCACGTTCTATGCGCTGGTGCCGGTTGCGCACATGGGCAAGCTTCCGGTTGACTGGGACGAGATCGGCCCGGCTCTGGAACGGCGCATTCTCGATGAAGTCGGCCGCAGGCTGATCCCCGATATCCACGATCGGATCGTCACCAGTTTTCACTATGCGCCCAAGGATTTCGCGCAGGATCTTTCGGCCTACAACGGCAGCGCTTTCAGCCTTGAACCGCTGCTGACCCAAAGCGCGTGGTTTCGCGCCCACAACCGCGACGACAAGATCGGCAATTTCTACCTTGTTGGCGCGGGCACGCATCCGGGCGCGGGTATTCCCGGCGTCGTCGGCAGCGCCAAGGCGACTGCCGGGCTGATGCTGGAGGATATGGAGTGAAGCGGCTGGCCGTATATTGCGGATCGGCAACACCGCATGATCCGCGCTTTATCGATGTCGCCCGCACAGTGGGCAGGGCTCTGGCCAGTCGCGGGATCGGCGTGGTCTATGGCGGGGGAAAGCTGGGGCTGATGGGCGCACTGGCCGGCGCGGCGCTGGAGGCGGGCGGCGAAGTGATCGGCGTGATCCCCGATCAGCTGGTGAGCGATGAAGTTGCGAACGAGAACTGCACCCGGCTTCACATCGTGCGTTCAATGCATGAGCGCAAGGCGATGTTCACGCAGCTTTCGTGCGGTTTCCTGACTTTGCCCGGCGGCGTCGGCACCATGGACGAACTGTGGGAAGCGGTCAGCTGGGCACAGCTTGGCTATCATGAAAAGCCCGTCGGCCTGCTCAATGCGCTGGGCTATTTCGATCATCTGCTGGCGTTCAACAAGGCCATGGCAGACGCCGGGTTTGTGCGGCCCGCGCACCAGAACCTGATTATCGCAGAGGCGCAGCTTGATCCACTGCTGGAACGCCTTGCCGCGCACCAGCCGGCCACCCCGATTTTCCAGATGAAAGCCGGGGACTTGTGACCAGCAGGGCCTTATTTCCATTTCGATCCTCGGACACTTCCTCCAACGCCGGCTCCGCTCAACCGCACCTGATCGTGCGTGAAGGGCTGGTGGACGCCGCGCGCCTTTCGATCGTTCGCGGATCGAAAAGTTTCGCCTCGGCCAGCCGCCTGTTCGATCTGAAAACACGCGAGCGGGTCTGGCTGCTCTATGCCTGGTCCCGCGCGTGTGACGACATTGCCGACGCGCAGGATCATGGCCATGCATTGGGAGAATTGACCCGTCCCGGCACGCGGCTGGCATCGATCCGCATGCTGACCCGGCAGGCGCTGTCCGGCGAACTGACCAACCATGCCGCGTTCGATGCCTTGTTCGTGCTGGCACGCGAAACCGGCATCACGCAGGCCATGGCCGATGACGTGATCGCCGGGTTCGCGCTTGATGCGGCGGGCTGGCGTCCGCGCACCGAAGCCGACATGCTGCGTTATTGCTATCATGTTGCCGGGGCGGTTGGCGTAATGATGGCTGTGGTGATGGGGGTTTCGCCCGATGACGAAGAAACGCTGGACCGCGCCTGCGATCTGGGGCTGGCATTCCAGCTTTCAAACATCGCGCGCGATGTTTTTGAAGATGATGCCGCGGGCCGCTGTTACCTGCCTGCCGACTGGCTGGAAGAACTGGCGATCCCGCCCGGCGAAATCACCGCGCCCGATCATCGCGAGGGGCTGGTGACACTGGTGCACCGTTTAAGCGCGCTGGTGGCAACCTATGAAGCATCCGCGCGGGTTGGCGCGGCGCGGCTTTCGTTTCGCCAGCGCTGGGCGGTGCTCTCTGCAAGCGGCATCTACGGCGCGATTGCCCGGAAAGTTTCCCGGCTTGGCGCGCGGGCGTGGGATCGGCGGGTGCGCACTGGTAAACTGGCAAAAGCGGGTTTTATCCTGCGCGGCCTGTTACAAAGCATCGTTGCGCCGCGCGCTGCGCCCGTTCCCGAATGGTCAAGGCGCGAACTGGCCGCGCTGGCGCGCGAGGCCGATGCACATCAGGCTGACATGTAATTCGCCAGAGCATCGCGCTGTTCGCGATCAAGCCGCAGGCCAAGCTTGCTGCGCCGCCAGAGAATATCATCCGCGCTGCGCGCCCATTCCGCATCGCGCAGATAATCGATTTCCGCCTGTGTCAGGCCGGAACCGAAATCCCGGCCCAGATCCCCCCAGACCCCGGCCTTGCCGAGCCAGGAATATGCCAGCGTGCCATAGGCTTTCGCAATCCGGTCAACATCGTTTTCCCCCAGGAACGGATACGTCGCGGCCAGATCGGCCTGCAAGGCATCCGCGCCATCAATCGGAAAATCCCCGCCGGGCAAAGGCTTGTCGCTCGTCCATGCCGGCCCGCTTAACGCAGGCAGGCGCGCGGCAAGCAGGCCGGTCGCATCCTCGGCCAGATGGCGATAGGATGTGATCTTGCCGCCAAACACATTGAGCAACGGCGCGCCGTCTTCGGTTGCGGAAAGATCGAGCCGATAGCCGCGTGTCGCCGCTTCGGGCTTGCCCGATCCATCATCGATCAGCGCGCGAACGCCCGCATAGGTCCACACGACATCGGCAGGCGTGATCGGGCTGGCGAAATAGCGGTTCACCCCTTCGCACAGATAGGCGATTTCCGCTTCGCTGGCGCGCACATCGTCCAGCGAGCCGGTGTGATCGGCATCGGTTGTCCCGATCAGGGTGAAATCGCGCTCATAAGGGATCGCAAAGAAAATCCGGCCATCTGGCAGCTGGAAAAAATAGGCGAACGGGTGATCGAACAGCTTGCGCACAACGATATGCGATCCGCGCACCTTGCGCAGGCCAAACGCGCCTTTCGCGCCCATCATATCGAGCACATCGACCACCGCTGGCCCTGCCGCGTTGACCAGTGCGCGCGCATGCACATCGCCCGATGGCGTTGCGATCACCCAGCCATCGCCGCTGCGCCGTGCCCCCGTCACCGGCGTATGTGTGCGGATATCGGCGCCGTGCCGCGCAGCATCCATGGCATTGAGTACAACCAGCCGCGCATCATCGACCCAGCCATCGGAATATTCAAACCCGCGCCGGTATTCCGGCTTCAGCTTGTGCCCGGCGGGATGGCGCGAAAGATCAACGCCGCGCGCGGGCGGCAGGCGTTTTCTGCCGCCGATATGATCATAGAGAAACAGCCCCAGACGCAGCAGCCACGCGGGGCGAAGTCCTTGTGTGTGCGGCAAAACAAAACGCATCGGCCAGATGATGTGCGGCGCGATCCGCCAAAGCGCCTCGCGCTCTCGCAATGCCTCTCGCACCAGCGCGAATTCGTAATGCTCCAGATAGCGCAGTCCGCCGTGGACCAGCTTGGTCGATGCAGACGATGTTCCGCTGGCAAGATCGCGCGCTTCAAGCACCACCACGCGCGCGCCGCGCCCGGCAGCATCGCGCGCGATCCCCGCGCCGTTCACCCCCGCGCCGATAACGGCAATGTCAAAACCAGCGCTCATCGCACGATCATATCCGGGTCGGGAACGGTTCCGGGCTGGCTGACCCGGCGAAACAGCTTGCCGCGCTCGCTGAACAGCACCAGCAGCAAGACAATGCAACCGCACGCCAGCAGCGCCAGCGCCAGCGGACGCGCCGTCCCGTCATAGGCCTGACCGATAAACGCCCCGATCACCGCCGCGCCGACCAGCCGGATAAACGCCTGCACCGAAGAGGCAACGCCAGCCGCCCTGCCAAACGGTTGCAGGGCGATCGCGCTGAAATTCGCGCCCATAAACCCAACCAGCGCCATATTGATGCTCATCACC
Organism: uncultured Sphingomonadaceae bacterium; assembly: GCA_947258815.1. Lineage (GTDB taxonomy): Bacteria > Pseudomonadota > Alphaproteobacteria > Sphingomonadales > Sphingomonadaceae > Novosphingobium. The sequence continues at coordinate 28,306 of CAMYJW010000007.1, read as the reverse complement.
GATGCAAACTGCCACAAGGTCTGCTGCCCCGAATGCGCAAGCCAGACTTGCAGACCAGCCGCCGCGATGAAGGCGAAAATGCCGCAATGCGAAACCCGGCGCGCGCCAAACCGGCTGACGATGCGCGCATTGACGAAATTGGCAACGGCCATGCCCGCCACAACAACGCCAAACACAAAAGGAAACATCGCCCCCGCGCCCAGTCCTTCGGCGATGAGCTGCTGCGATGAATTGATGTAGCCCCAGATCGAACCCATCATCAGCGCGCTTGCAAACACATACCCAACCGACTCGCGCGTGGTAACAATCTTCGCCATGTTAAGCGCGATCGATTCCAGCCGCACATTGTGCCGGTTTTCGGGCGCCAGCGTTTCGGGCAGGCGCATCCAAACCCAGATCGCCATCGCGATGCCCATCACCGCCATCGCGCCGAAAATCCAGCGCCAGCCAAACTGCACCATGATCCCCTGCCCCAGCAGCGGCGCAAGCATCGGCACCGCCATGAACACCACCGTCACCAGCGATTGCAGCCGCGCCATCTGATCGCCTTCAAACCGATCACGGATGATCGTCGCTGGCAGCACCGCCAGCCCGCTGCAGCCCAGCGCCTGAACCAGCCGCAGCACCAGCAGCGTGTTAAAATCGCGAACCAGCGCGCAGGCGACCATAGGCACGATATAAAAGCCCAGACAGACCAGCAGCATAGCCCGCCTGCCAAACCGATCCGCCAGCGGCCCCGGCAACAGCGATCCAAATCCCAGACCGAACAGGAAGATGCCAACAACGAACTGCCGCTGATTTTCATCCACAGCGTTAAGATCCAGCGCCATCTGGCCAAGCGCAGGCAGCATGGCATCGATCGCCAGCGCGTGCAGCGCCTGCGTCAGCGCCATCATCGCGACGAATTCACGTTCGCGCAGCGGAAATGGATTGCCTGACCGGGCGGCAGCATTCATGCCTGTGCTCTTGGCCCATGGATGCCGGTCTGGCCAGCGGATTTGCCTTTCGCACGGGCATTTTTCCGCAGCGCGCGTTATGATCCCCGTCATGGACGATGCAGGCACCATCCCTGACGACGATGACGAAGCGGGCGGCATCCGCAAGATCATCCATGTCGATATGGACGCATTCTTCGCCAGCGTCGAACAGCGCGACGATCCATCGCTGCGCGGCAAGCCGGTGGCAGTGGGCGGCGCAAGCGGGCGCGGGGTGGTCGCCGCGGCCAGCTATGAAGCGCGCGCATTTGGCGTGCGCTCTGCGATGCCATCGTCGCGCGCGCAGCGGCTGTGCCCCGATCTGATCTTTCGCCTGCCCCGGTTCGATGTCTATCGCGCGGTCAGCCAGCAGATCCGCGCGATCTTTCTGGACTATACCCCGCATGTGGAGCCGCTGTCGCTGGACGAAGCCTATCTCGATGTCACCGCCGATCGTAAGGGCATCGGCACCGCCACACGCATCGCTGAACTGATCCGTGCGCGTATCCGCGAGGAAACCGGGCTGACCGCCAGTGCAGGCGTTTCATACAACAAGTTTCTGGCCAAACTGGCGAGCGACCAGAACAAACCCGATGGGCTGTGCATCATCCGTCCGGGCGAAGGCGCGCAGTTCGTTTCCGATCTGCCGGTCCGCCGGTTTCACGGTGTTGGCCCGCGCGGCGCGGAAAAAATGGCGAAACTGGGGATCGAAAACGGCGCCGATCTGCGTGCGCGCGATATCGGCTTTCTGCGCGAGCACTTCGGTTCGATGGCCGATTATCTCTATCGCGCCGCACGCGGGATCGATCTGCGCAAAGTCAGCGCCAATCGCAAACGCAAGTCCATCGGCGCGGAACGCACATTCCATGAAGACATTTCGGGCGACGCAGCGCTGAACGAAACGCTGGAGCGGATCATCGCAATCGTCTGGGAGCGGATAGAAAACGCCGGTGCGCGTGGGAGAACCGTCACGCTTAAACTGCGCTATGCCGATTTCACCACGCTGACCCGCGCGAAATCGGCACCCCAACCCATCACCGACAAGGCCTGGTTCGCTGAAATCGCCCGCGCGCTGCTGGCCGATCTGTTGCCGCTTCCCCAGCCGATCCGGCTGATGGGGCTGACACTGTCCGCGCTGGAAAGTGACAGTGAGCGGGATCAGGCACCGGCGAACAATGCGCAACTTTCACTGCTTTAGGGGCGTTTTCCGTTCAGGCTGACGCGAACGGAAAAGCAACGCTCATGCGCCGCGCGGGCTTTGGGGGCGTTTTCCGTTCAGGCTGACGCGAACGGAAAAGCAACGCTCACACGCCGCGCGGGCTTTAGAACAATCCCGGGACTCCAGAACCCGATCAGGTGAAACAGGTAACCGGCTGATGCGCTGCGCCCAGCAAGCGCGCCACCGGCAGATCGTTTTCGCCAGCGACGGCCTGCGCGAACACAGCGCGCTTTTCCGCACCGCGAATGACAAACAACAGCGCATCGCTGTTCAGCAATGCCGGGATAGTCAGGCTCACACGATCAAACGGCGCTTCGGGCGGCAGCGGATCGGGGGTCAGGCGGCGGACGGGCAGCGGATCGTCAACGCGCGGATCGGTGTTGGGAAACAGCGAGGCAATGTGCCCGTCCGCGCCCATCCCCAGCCACGCCAGCGCAAAACGGGGCGGCTGCGCATCGGCAACAAGCGGCACGATCCGTGCACCGGCAGGTTCCAGTATCGCGCGAATCCGGCCGATGTTGCTCGCCGGGTGATCCTCTGCAACGATGCGATCGTCCCCCGGCCAGACGGCAATCCGATGCCAATCGAGCGGCGCCTTGGCCAGCCTTTCAAAAATCGGAAACGGGGTCGATCCGCCGGGCACCGTGATCGCAATCTCTCCACTGGACTGCGCCAGTGCGTCGGTCAGCCGTTGCTCAAGCCAGCGGGCGATAGCGGCATCGTCCGCGCCGGTAAGGGTTTCTATTCTGGCCATGCGCCGATGATAGCAGCTGCGCGATGCGATGTTTAGGCGGCGTGAACAATCAGAACACACCCATCGCCCACAGCCCGAAGTAAAGCGCCAGCGCCACAAGCAGCACGCCGACAACCCGGCGCACCATGCGAGTGAAGCGATGGGTGAACATCTCGGGAAACGCCCATGCTCCGGCAATCAGGGCGATCCCGCCCATCGCCCCGCCAATGCCGGCGGGCAGCGGCACATTCGTAGCCACCGCAACCCCGAAGATGAGAAACCGCGCGGCATCGGTCAACTGGTGGGAAAGCAGCACCAGCCCGGTTGCGAACAGCGAATGGGTCGGCTCACGCGGCGGCGCGCGCGGCGCAAGGATCAGCGATTCCAGCCCGGCGAGAGCCAATGCAATCGCCACCAGAAACATCCGCGCGGGCGGGGCCATTTCCGGCGCGATCACGCTTGCCGCCCAGGCCGCGAACATCGCCGTGCCCACTGTGATGACCGTTGCCGCCAGCAACACCGCTGGCCGCGCGCCCTGGCGCAGCGAAAGCCCGGCAATCGTCACCTGATCGCGCGCGCCAAGTCCTGACAGCAAAACGGCGATGAAAGTGAGATAGACGGCGCTCATACCGCGAGCCTACAGCAGCGCGGTGCGCCGCGAGAAGGGGCGGGGCAACTTTCCCACATCGTTTGTTCGGCGCTGGCGGCGATCCGCGCCGATGCCTGTCAGGCGCCCGCAATGGTTCCCGCTGCCCCGCCGGTTTCGCTCGATCGCAACAGATCGTGGCCGCTGGGCTGCTGAAACGCGAACAGACCGAATTCCGGCATGATGGCAAGCAGGTGATCGAATATGTCTGACTGGATTGCCTCATACTCGGTCCATGCCGTGGTATCGGCAAAGCAGTAAATCTCAAGCGGCAGCCCCAGATCGGTGGGTGCAAGCTGGCGCACGATCATGGTGCCCTTGTCGGCAACGCTAGGGTGCGCTTTCAGATAGGCGACAACGTAGGCCCGGAATGTGCCGATATTGGTCGGGCGGCGTTTATTCACCGCGCCGCGCTCTCCATCTTCGCCGCGCGCGTGCTCTGCGTTCCATGCGTCAAGCTCGGCCTGCATGGATTCGATATAGGGCCGCAGCAGCGCAAACCGGCGCAGGCCCTCCCATTCATCCTTGGTCAGAAACCCAATCGTCGATTTGTCGATGAATAGCGATCGCTTGATACGCCGCGCGCCCCAGTCGCGCATCCCGCGCCAGTTGCGAAACGATTCGGAAATCAGGCGGTGGGTCGGGATGGTTGTGATCGTCTTGTCGAAATTCTGCACTTTCACGGTGTGCAGGGCGATATCAATCACATCGCCATCGGCATCGAGTTTGGACATCTCGATCCAGTCTCCCACCCGGATCATATCGTTGGAGCGAAGCTGGACGGACGCCACCAGCGACAGGATGGTATCGCGGAAAACCAGCAGCAGAACGGCGGTTATCGCGCCCAGGCCCGATAGAAGCAGCAACGGCGATTGGCCTGTGAGCAGCGCGATGATCAGCAGAATCGCCGCGCCATAGATCAACATCTTGGCAACCTGCACATAGCCCTTGATAGGCCGGGTCGCAGCGTCGGCGCTTTGTTCATAGCTATCGTTTATGAGGTCAAGAATATCGCAAAGCACGCGCGCGATGATGAAAATGATGAACGACGCGGAGGCCAGCTTCACCGTCGTCACGATGATTTCGGGGAGTTCGGGCACGAAATCGGGCGCCTTGGCGATAATAAGTGCGGGCACGACATAGGAAATATGCCGCGCAAGACGCTCAATATGGCGGGATTCCCCGTAAACCGGCGTGTGTTCGACCACACCTTTGACCAGCCGCAGAACGATCCGCCTGGTCAGCCAGTTGGCAATAACCGCGATCGCCACAACCACGCCAAGCGTGATCAGAACCCGCGTCCATGGGAAAAATTCGATTGCATCTCGGACTTGTATTGTCAGATCATTCATGCGCGCGTTCCTGCAACCGTTTTGCGCACCTGGCAACCGCAGACTGCGCGCAAATCCGGGCGCGCATGGCAATTCACACAGTCGGACGCATAAACGTTGGCGCAAGGGTGGCCGAAAGTGTTACACGATTCGGCAATGACCGCCCGTTCAAACGTAAGCATTGCCTTGCACGCTTCCTCCCTGCCGCCGCCGCCTGCGTTGAACAGCCTGCCGGATGCGGCGCTGTTTCTCGATTTTGATGGCACGCTGGTGGAGATCGCGCCGCATCCCGATGCAATTCATGTCCCGCCCGATCTTGCCGAGCAGCTTGCGCGGCTGAACGCACGACTGGGTGGGCGGCTGGCCATCGTCAGCGGACGCTCGCTTGCCGATCTGGACCGGCACCTTGGAAAGCTGAATATCGCGATGGCCGGATCGCATGGCGGCGAAATCCGGCCGGCTGGCAGCCGCGACGTGCAGTCGCTTGCGCCGCCTCTGCCCGGCGAAGTTGTCCGCAGCCTGCAGGCCATCGCCCGTGATCATGGCGGCCTGCTGGTGGAACCCAAGCCTTTCAGCGCCGCCATCCATTATCGCGAAAAGCCGTCAGCCGAAGCCGATGTGGTTGCCCGTGCCAGCGCGCTCGGCAAAGCCGCGAACATGACGGTCAAACGCGGCAAGATGGTGGTTGAGCTGGTGATGCCCGGATCGGACAAGGGCCGCGCGGTCATGCAATTCATGGATATGCCGGAATTTCACGGCGCGCGCCCGGTGTTCGTGGGCGACGACATAACCGACGAGGATGCCTTCGGGGCAGTGAAAGAACTGAAAGGAGAAGGCATTTTGGTTGGACCTGAACGCGCCACGGCGGCAACATCGCGCCTGCCCGGCGTTGCCGATGTGCATGACTGGTTGCGGCAGGCGCTGACATGAGCTCGCTGGAACTGTGGCCGGTGGGCAATTGTCAGGTCAGCGGGCTGATCAATGAGGCCGGCTCGCTTGTCTGGGGCTGTGTGCCGCGCGTGGATGGCGATCCGACATTCTGTTCGCTGTTGCGCGATCACAATGAACCGGAAAAGGCCGGCGCATGGCGCATGGAGCTGGAACGACAGGTCAGCGCGAAACACCGCTATATCCGCAACACGCCGATCCTGTTGACCCGGCTGGAGGACGATTGCGGCGGCGCCGTAGAAATCCTGCATTTCTGCCCGCGTTTCCAGCGCAGCGGTCGCATGTACCGCCCCGTCGCCTATTGCCGGGTCGTGCGCCCCGTGGCCGGTTCGCCGCGTCTGAAAGTCAGCCTGACACCGATGACTGGTTATGGATCGAAACTGGCCGATCGCACCCACGGCACCAATCACATTCGCTATCTGATCGAAGAACATTCGATGCGCCTGTCCACCAATGCGCCGATCGGATACGTGCTGGAAGAGCGCTATTTCCGCGTTGAGAACGACCTGCACTTCTTCCTTGGCCCCGATGAGCCGTTTGTCGGCAATGTCGGGCGCGAAGTGGAAGCGATGCTGGACAAGACATCGGTTTACTGGCGGCACTGGGTGCGCGGTCTGGCAACGCCGATGGACTGGCAGGATGCAGTGATCCGCGCCGCGATCACGCTCAAGCTGTGCCAGCATGAGGAAACCGGCGCGATCGTTGCCGCGCTGACGACATCCATCCCCGAAGCGCCGGGAACCGAGCGCAACTGGGACTATCGCTACTGCTGGATCCGCGATGCCTATTATACGGTGCAGGCATTGAACCGGCTTGGCGCTCTGGATGTGCTGGAAAAGTATCTGGCATATCTGCGCAATCTGGTCGACGATTCCGAAGGCGGCATGATCCAGCCGCTCTATTCGGTCAGCGGCCAGAAAGAGCTGACCGAGTGGACCGCCGAATCGCTCGAAGGCTATCGCGGGATGGGGCCGGTGCGCGTGGGCAACGCCGCCTATCACCAGACCCAGAACGACTGTTACGGCCAGATCATCATTCCCAACATTCAGGCGTTTTACGATCATCGCATGCTGCGAAGAGCAAACGCGGACGATTTCGCCAGCCTTGAAGAAGTCGGCATGATGGCATGGAAAATGCACGATCGCCCCGATGCCGGGCTTTGGGAACTGCGCACGCGAACCGCCGTTCATACCTATTCCAGTGTGATGAGCTGGGCGGCCTGTGATCGCCTGGCCAATGCCGCCGATGTGCTGCGCATGCCCGACCGGCAGGAATTCTGGCGCAACCGCGCCGATGCCATTCGCAAGACCATCGACGAAAAGGCATGGAACGAGAAAGCCGGGCACTATGCGGCAACATTTGGCGGCGATGAACTGGATGCCAGCCTGCTGCAGCTTGTTGAGCTGCGCTATGTCGAAGCGCAGGATCCGCGCTTTCAGGCCACGCTCAAGGCCGTGGAGAAAACCCTGCGGCGCGGCGAGCACATGCTGCGATACGATAGCGAGGACGATTTCGGGCGGCCGGAAACCGCTTTCAACATCTGTACGTTCTGGCTGATCGAAGCGCTGCACCTTGATGGGCGCGATGAAGAAGCGCGCCAGCTTTTTGAGACAATGCTTTCCCACCGGACGCAATCGGGCCTACTGTCGGAAGACATGGATTTCGAGACCGGCGAATTGTGGGGGAATTTCCCGCAAACCTATTCGCTGGTCGGCATTATCAATTGTGCCGGGGTGCTCTCCCGGTTGTGGAGCGAGTGGCGATGAGCAGACTGATTGTCATTTCAAACCGGGTTGCCGTCCCCAAGGCGCGCGGCGCTGCGGGCGCGCAAGGCGGGCTTGCCGGCGCGCTCAATTCCGCCCTCAAGGAAATGGGTGGCATCTGGTTCGGGTGGTCCGGTCAGGAAACCGACGAGTTTACCGGAAGTGTAAACCTGCAGCGCAGCGATGGCGTGACCACGGCAACAATCGATCTCGAACCACAGGACATCGAGGAATACTACAACGGCTATGCCAACCGCACCTTGTGGCCGCTGTTTCATTACCGCATCGACCTGACCGAATACGAACGCGAATTTGGCAAGCGGTATGAAGAGGTGAATGAGCGTTTTGCAGAAAGTGTGGTGCCACTGATCGAACCGGACGATACCGTCTGGGTCCACGATTATCACCTGATTCCACTTGGTTCCCGGCTACGCGAGCACGGCCTGAAAAACCGCATCGGGTTTTTTCTGCATATCCCGTGGCCGCCCACCCGCCTGCTTGTATCGCTGCCGTATCATGAACGGCTTGTCGGCTCGATGCTGGACTATGACCTGATCGGTTTTCAGAACGACGAATGGCTCGAAAGTTTCCTGCACTACTGTCGCAAGGAACTGGGCGCAGACGTTGACGAAGCAAGCGGCACGGTGAAACTCGGCAAACGCACAATCCTTGCGAAAGCCTTCCCGATCGGCATCGACCACGATCATTTCATGGCGCAGGGCGAAACGGACGAAGCCAGGAACGCGCAAAAGCGCCTGATCGACAGCACCCGCAACCGGACCGCAATGATCGGGGTTGACCGGCTCGACTATTCAAAAGGCCTGCCCGAACGGATTGACGGGATTGGCCGGTTCTTCGATTCCAGTCCCGAACGCGTGCGCGACCTTGTCTATATCCAGATCGCCCCGCCCAGCCGCGCCGACATCGGATCGTATCAGGATATCCGGGCGCTGCTTGAGCAAAAAACCGGACAAATAAACGGTGAACGCTCCGAGGTTGACATCGTTCCCATCCGCTATGTCAACAAGGGCCATTCCACCGCCGAACTTTTCGGCTTCTATCGCGCCTCGAAAATCGGGCTGGTGACCCCGCTGCGCGATGGCATGAACCTTGTCGCCAAGGAATATATCGCGGCGCAGGACCCCGATGATCCGGGCGTGCTGATCCTCTCGCGTTTCGCGGGCGCGGCGCAGCAATTGCAAGAGGCGCTGCTGGTCAATCCGCAAAGCCCCGATGATCTTGCGCACAACATCGGCCTGGCTCTGGAAATGCCACGCAAGGAACGCATCCGGCGCTGGGAAAGCCTGATCGGCACCGTGCGCGACGACAACGTCATCAAATGGCGTGAACAGTTCGTGGCCACGCTTATCGGCGGAAACCTGCCCGGATAGCTTCGTCTCGCCGTGCTGGCTGTGGACTAGGCGGCAAACTTGCAGGGGCCGACCTTGCATTGGTTTGGCGGCCCGGTATGGCTTTGGACTGGTTTGCGACACAGGCAGAAGGGTTCGCGCGTGAACGGAAAAGTCGCTTTGGTAACGGGCGTTACCGGCCAGGACGGTGCGTATCTTTCGCATCTTTTGCTGGAAAAGGGCTATGAGGTTCACGGCGTAAAGCGGCGTTCTTCCTCTTTCAACACCGGCCGCATCGAAGACATTTATCAGGACCCTCATGTCGAAGATGCAAACTTTCATCTGCACTATGGCGATCTGACGGACGCGACGAATCTGATCCGCATCGTTCAGGAAGTCCAACCCACGGAAATCTATAATCTTGCGGCGCAAAGCCACGTTGCCGTGAGTTTTGAAACCCCGGAATACACTGCCAATTCCGATGCTGTCGGCACCTTGCGCCTGCTCGAGGCGATCCGCATTCTTGGCATGGAAAAGACCACGCGCTTCTATCAGGCATCGACCAGCGAGCTCTACGGTCTTGTTCAGGAAGTGCCGCAAAACGAGAAGACGCCGTTTTATCCGCGCAGCCCATATGCCGTTGCAAAGCTCTATGCCTACTGGATCACGGTCAACTACCGCGAGGCTTACGGGATTCATGCCTCAAACGGCATTCTGTTCAACCACGAAAGCCCGCTGCGCGGCGAAACGTTCGTTACCCGCAAGATCACGCGCGCCGCGGCCGCGATTGCGCTTGGCAGGCAGGACCGGCTTTATCTTGGCAATCTTGATGCCAAGCGGGACTGGGGCCACGCGCGCGAATATGTGCGCGGCATGTGGATGATGATGCAGCAGGACGCGGGCGACGATTACGTTCTGGCAACTGGCGAGACGACGCCGGTGCGCGATTTCGTTCGCTGGGCATTTGAAGATGCCGGCATACCCGTTACGTTTCGTGGCGATGGCCTGGACGAAAAAGCCTACTGCCAGAAAAGCGGCGATTGCCTCATCGAAGTCGATCCGCGGTATTTCCGCCCCACCGAAGTCGATCTGCTTATCGGCGATGCGGCCAAAGCGCATGAAAAGCTGGGCTGGAAACCCGAAATTACCGTGCGCGAACTTGTTCGTGAAATGGTCGAGGCGGACATGAAAGTGATGCGTGAAGCGCCCATCGCGAAAGGCGAGTGATGGCATACGACCTTGCGGGCAAGAGGATCTATGTGGCCGGGCACAAGGGCATGGTCGGCTCTGCGATTGTCCGGCGGCTGGCACATGAAGGCTGCGAAATCCTTACGTCCGAACGCGCGACCGATTTGCGCGAACAGGCCGCCGTGCGAAGCTGGTTTGCCAGCAACCGTCCCGATGCGGTTTTCCTCGCCGCCGCAAAGGTCGGCGGGATTCTCGCCAACGACAGCTATCCGGCGGACTTCCTATACGACAACCTGATGATCGAGGCGAACATCGTTGAAGCCGCGCACGCCAACGCGGTTGAAAAGCTGATGTTTCTGGGATCATCGTGCATCTATCCCAAAATGGCGCCGCAGCCGATCACGGAAGACGCGCTGCTGACCGGCCCTCTGGAGCCCACGAACGAGTGGTATGCCATCGCCAAGATCGCCGGGATCAAGATGTGTCAGGCCTATCGCCGCCAGCACGGGTGCGATTTCATTTCGGGCATGCCCACCAACCTTTACGGCCCCGGCGACAACTTCGATCTGGCCTCAAGCCATGTCCTGCCCGCGCTGATCCGCAAAGCCCACGAAGCAAAACTGGCTGGCGCGCCGTCGCTTGAAATCTGGGGCACGGGCACCCCGCGCCGCGAATTCCTGCATGTCGACGATTGCGCCGATGCCTGCGTGTTCCTGATGAAAGGCTATTCCGGCGAAAGCCACGTCAACATCGGCTCGGGCAGCGATGTGACGATCTACGAACTGGCGCAAATGGTGTGCAAGGCGGTGGGCTTCTCCGGAGAAATTGTGCGCGATGAAACCAGACCGGATGGCACCCCGCGCAAACTGATGTCAGGCAAGAAACTGGCGGAGCAAGGCTGGAAGCCCGCGATCGGACTGCAAGAGGGCATCGCCGCCACCTATCAATGGTTTCTTGACCGGCCCAGCTGATGCGAATTTTGCTCCACACGTTGAACTATGCACCCGAACCTACGGGGATCGGACTGTATAGCGGCGGTCTTGCGCAATCGCTGGTCGAACTGGGGCACGAGGTGCACGTTCTTTGCGCCGTGCCCCACTATCCGCAATGGCAGCTGTTTGATGGCCATCGCCAGCGCTGGACGACAACGCGCGAAGCCGGCGTCGATGTTATCCGTTGCCCGATCTACATTCCGGCTGGCGGAGGCGGTGCAAAACGCATCGTCCATTACATCAGCTTCTTTCTGGCTTCGCTCTGGCCGATTGTGCGCCTGTCGCGCCGGTTCCGGCCCGAACTGGTTTTCGCTGTCGCCCCCTCGCTGATCGCATCCCCCGCAAGCTTGCTTGCCGCGCGCGTTTCCGGCGCCGCAAGCCAGCTGCATGTGCAGGACTTTGAAGTCGAAGCCGCCTTTGCAACGGACCATATGTCGGGAGGCGGGCCCACCGCAAAGTTGGCGCGCTGGTTCGAGCAAAAGATGTTGCGCGCATTTGACCGGGTCAGCACAATTTCCCCGGAAATGGCTCGCAAACTGGGCGAGAAGGGGGTTGAGGCGCACCGCATTTGCGAACTGCGCAATTGGGCGGAGATTGAACATATTCGTCCGCAGCCCGGATCGACATATCGCGATCGCTGGCAGATCGGATCGCGTCATGTGGCATTATACTCCGGCTCGATCGCGCAAAAACAAGGTATCGAATCAATCGTCGATGCGGCGCGCGCGGCTGCCCACCGAAAGGATCTGGTGTTCGTGATTTGCGGCAGCGGCCCGCGCAGACAGGCGCTGGCAGATTATGCGAAGGGTCTGGACAATGTGCAGATCCACGATCTTCAGCCAATGGAAGAGCTTGGCGAACTGCTCAACCTTGCCACTGTCCACTTACTGCCGCAACGAAAGGACGCAGCCGATCTGGTTCTGCCTTCAAAATTGGCCAACATGCTGGCTTCCGGCAAACCCGTTGTCGCCAGCGTCGAACCGGGAACGGGCGTGGCAAGAGAAATCAGGGATTGCGGACTTGCCTGTCCCCCGGAAGACGGACAAGCGATGGCAAACGCGATCTGCAGCCTTCTGGACGATGAAGATCTGCGAACCAGGCTTGGCGCCGAAGCCCGCCGGCGCGCTCAGGAACGCTGGAGCCGAACCGCCATCCTCGCGCGCTTCGATGCCGAGCTGCGCAGCGCGGTCTCAACGCGCACGGGAGAAAGCACATCACACGCCTGACGGACCAAAACAGTTGAAGAACCAGACACCCCCGGATCGAAATCCGGTTAGTCACACAGACCTGCCGATCACGCGTGTGGACTGAGTCCGTGCTTGCCTTGCGCAAGGATAGCGGCGCGGCATAGTTGCCCAACGCCGATGAAGGAATTTCTGCTTGATACAGAATGAAACCGGTTCGAAAGCGCCGATCGCATTGTTCATCTACAATCGCGCCGATCACACGAAACGCACGCTGGAAGCGCTTGCGGCCAATAACGGCGCAAAAGAGTCAGACCTGATCGTCTATTCGGACGGCGCGAAAGACGATGCGGGCGCTTCGGCTGTCGAACAGACCAGAGCCGTCGCACGCGCAGCAACGGGCTTTCGGTCTGTCACCATGGTCGAACGTCCCGCCAACGTGGGGTGTACGAACAACATCGTCACGGGCGTAACGGAAACGGTCAGCGCCCACGGCAAGGTCATCGTCGTGGAAGACGATATCCTGACGGCTCCGTATTTCCTTGATTTCATGAATGAGGGCCTGCGCCGTTACCAGGCCGAACCCAAAGTGTGGCACCTGAGCGGATGGAACTATCCGATTGAGCCCGACGGACTGTCCGACAGCTTTTTCTGGAGAGTGATGAATTGCTGGGGGTGGGCGACATGGGCCGATCGGTGGGAGCATTTCGAGCGAGATCCTGAACGTATCCGCGATGCAGTTGCGGCGCACGGCAAAAAGCGCTTCAATCTCGACGGCAGCCATAACTTCTTTCAGCAAATCGAACGGAACATCTCCGGCCGGTACGAGACCTGGGATATTTTCTGGTACGCAACGATCTTCATGAACAATGGCCTGTGTCTGAACCCGACCAGTTCACTGGTTGAAAATATCGGGCTGGACGGGAGTGGGACACACTGCCGCAAAGTGAAGTCGGACGGTCATGATCTTTCACTGGCACGGGGGCCGGAGTTTCCGATCACAATCGAAGAACATCAGGATGCCGTAATGCGGATCAGAACGTATTTTGGCAAAAATCCCGCAACTGCATTCATGAAACGCGGCTGGCGCGCGCTGCGCGGGATGATCTGACCATGTATTGCGCCAACCCCAGCGTGAAAAGATAGTGGCCGGGCCTGTTCAGAACACCGCGTTGCGCGCAACGCTGATCGGCGCGTACCGGTTCTATGCGCGCGCGCAGATCTGGCGCAAAGGCCCGCGCGTGCTGATCAACTCTGTCCCCAAGGCAGGGACGCATTTGCTGACTTCCATGCTGGGCGTAACACCGCAGCTGCAGGACAGCCGATTGTGGATCGAAAATCGATTCGTCAATGCGCTGGCACCGAAGCATGAACGCACACGGCGCTTCGCATTGCACCGCCCCTCACTTGACAGATATCTGGCCACTATCCGCAACGGGCAATTCGCAGTCGGGCATTTTGACTACTATCCCGAGATTCTCGATGCGCTGAACGATGCCGACATCAGGACGGTCTTTGTCATTCGTCATCCTCTCGATATCATAGTTTCCAAGTTCCACTATATTAAGGCACTTCGCCGTCACGCGATGCACGATTATTTTGTAGGTCTGCCAAGCGATGACGACCGGTTGGATCTGCTTATTCGCGGGAGCGAGCAACCCGAATCCTTCGGTCTTGCGGACGAACTAAGAGCGTTCAAGGGATGGCTCGATGCACCCGGCGTTTTTACCGTTCGTTTTGAAGATCTTGTCGGCTCGCGCGGCGGCGGAGATGATATAGTCCGGCGGCGCACGCAGGCCACGCTGCTTGAATTCCTTGGCCTGCCGCCCGATGCTTTTGCAAAACAGGAAAGTCGCAACAGCAGTGCTACCTTCCGCAAAGGCTGGATAAATGCCTGGTCGGACCTGTTGACACCGGAAAGATTGTCGCGCCTGAGTGAAGATGACAAAGATGCGATCCGGGAATACGGTTATGACATTTAGGATCAAGACCAGGCAGTGATGATTGTAAGAATCACCCAAATAGTTTGCGATCGCATAAACGGACAACCCGGTCGGAGATTCTTCAGCGCACTTTTTGCTTCGGTTGCAGGGCGACTTGGGCAACTGGCATTATCAATTCTATTGGCCCGCAATCTTGGTCCCGAGAACTATGGGGTTTTCACGTTTGCTTTGAGCGCTGCAGCATTAACTGCGGCGTTTGCCACGCTGGGATGGCCAAGCCTGTTCAATCGGCTCTACCCGCAGTTTGTTCGCGACAAGGACTGGAGCCGGCTGAAAGGCCTGCGCGACGGGGCCGATCTCGTCTTGATCACCGCGCTGGGAGTTGGTGCGGTCTTGCTGTTGGCCGCTTCCAGAATCGACGACACGCTGCGTGCCGGCCTTGTTTTTGCGGCAATGCTTGTCATCCCGCTCGGACTACTTGTGCTGCGACAACAACAGCTTTGGACGCTTAAGCGACCGGCGCTGGGGCTAATGTTCGATCAAGGTTTCGCCGCAATTGTGGTGGCCACGGTTGTTATGGTTACGGGTATCGTCGATCTTGAAGCGATCATTCTTATGTATGTCGGGTCAACACTGTTTGGTCTGATCGTAACGACGCTGGTTGTTAGAAGACTCATTCCAGACCAGGTCAGCCCCGCCCGGCGCCTGATTGAATTTGGCAATTGGTTCCGCATCGCCTTGCCCATCATTGTCGGCACGATCTCACGAGTGCTCGTCAATCGTATGGACGTCATAATGCTGGCGCCGCTGGCAACGTTATATGCGGTGGGCATCTTTGGGGCAGCATGGCGGCTGACTTACCTGTTGGCCTTTCCGCAGGTTGTTCTGATGACAGTGGTCACACCGCTGCTGAGCGAAGCCTTCGCACATGGCCAGGCTGACAGGATCAGGCGCATCATGCGCCTGTCAGCGGCCTATGCGTTCGTAACCACTGCACCGTTCCTGCTGGTGTTCCTGTTCGTGCCGGAAGTGATCATGGAATGGGTCTTCGGAAGTGAATTCACCACCGGCGGCAAAACTCTGATGTTGCTCGGCATCGGTCAGTTTTTTGCCGCATTCACCAACGCAAATGGGGTGTTGCTGATGATGGGCGGCATGGAAAAACAGTTTGGTGCGCTCAACCTCGTGGTCGTGCTGATAGCCATCCCCCTCAATTTCATGCTGATCCCGCGCTTTGGAGCCAACGGCGCGGCGATAACGGTCATAGTCGCCACCGCGGCAGTGCTCGCCGGGCAGGTCTATTATTCACGCAAACTGATCGGCGCGATGAATACCCGCACCCGGACAGCATGAACACTTCTGACATTAGCGCGTTTTCCGTTCAAACTGACGCGAACGAAAAAGCAACGCGCATGCGCCGCGCGGGCTTATCGCGGCGCCCGATCCGAATTGATCGGAAAATGCTCTAGCAGGTCCGGTATATTCCTTCACCGACCACCAAATAACTCCTGTCAAATTTGAACTGGTTTTTGAGGTAGTCAGCCGATAACGTAACCTATGTGGCAGATTGTAAGAGCGCAGATTTGGGTAAGGTTTTTCTTGATGGAGTCCACGGCCTGCGCGCGATAGCTGCACTTTCGGTGGTCATATATCATGCGGGGGCAATACTTTCAGAAGATAAGTATCAAGGTCTGACTTGGGCTAAAACATCGACGAGAAGTTTGGATACCGGTGTAGACATATTTTTTGTCATTTCGGGATTCGTAATTTCTCTCCCATTATTTATTGGCAGATCAATACATATACACGGGTACTTATCAAGACGCCTCCTCCGTATATATCCTATGGCAATGATTACGGCTCTAGTTTTTCTCAATTTCAATTGGGTTATATTTGGCAAAGACCCTGACGCAGACGTTTTTCTGTCATCGTTCTTCCTCTTGCCTTCGGCGGTTGACCCAGTGCCGATCATCCTTTGGACTTTAAAACAAGAACTTCTCTTCTATGCCATTTTCGGATTAGCCATTATCTGGCCCACTGCGGGCATGGTCGTCGTTTTAGCCTGGGCAGTAAGCTCTCCGTTCATTCCCTCCGGCGATTCTGTTCTGCTTTCGTGGCTATTTCACCCACAAAATATAGAATTTGGTTTCGGAATCGTCAGCGCATATCTTTTTGTAAAACACAAGATTTCCGCTCCCAAAGCGCTGCTCGTCGCTTGCATCGGGTTTATTGCATTCGGAGTTTGTGGGGCTGTCGCAAGAGGTAGCGGCATGCCCGTCGTTCTCGAAGTAACTCTTTTGGGGTTATTTGGACTTTTTACGATCTATGGCATCGCCTGCGCCGGACTAAAACTTCCTCGCGCCGTCATTTTTGTAGGAACAGCCTCCTATTCAATCTACTTGATTCATACTTTCTTTATCTCCGCATTCAACAAAGTGATCTTCAAATTCGCCCCCGCCTTGCCCGGTGCGCTTAGCCTTGCCATTCTGGCCATCTCTGCAGCTCTTTGCGGGTGCGTGTACTATCTGATGTTTGAGCGTCCGATCGAGAACTGGCGAAAAAACCGCGTGATCACAAAGCCCGCTCAACCATAGGCAAACTTGCCTAAGCAGCAGGCCCGGAAGGCGCGGGCAATCGGGCATTCCTTTTGCGTCTGGGATGCGTCTGCCTGTTGCGTCGGCTGGCCAGCCGACGACGCCCATGCAGGACCAACGCAATGATCGTGACGATCAGCATAACCCTCCACGATGTCCGTAACGAGTAACTTCCCATCGTCGCGACCAGAAATATGCTCATTATCGAGAGCAGGATGGCAAGCGCATCGAGCTTTTCAATTATCAGGCGGGAAACGCTGCGCATCCATATGAAACATCCCGCGAGAAACACGAGCAGGAACTTCCAGCCAAACGAGAAAACCTCGCCGAATGCCGAAATCGGATTGGCAGCAGAGATGCGAATTTCGTATGCCTGCCGGGTTGCCTGGAAATTATCCATGAAACCAAACAAAGGAGAAAACGACTTTATCTTATACTCGAAAACGTGATTTGGATCTAGAACAACGGTATTTGCAAAATTCAATGCTATTGGAAATACATTTGTTACAAACCCTTCAAGATATAAGGGTATTTTTTGAAATTCTATTGCCGCAAACCCCTCGTCAATCGCAGAAATGCCTTGTATCGGCAAACCGCGCCCGATCAGCACTTTCGTAAAAGTGAGCAAAACCAGGCCCACCGAAACCCATGTGAACAGTCCCAGCGGCCGCCTGCTGATCATAACGTTCACGATGGCTGCGCAAGCAAAATAGATCGCCGCCAGTCGGCTGTTGCTGGCAAGCAGAAAGATCATCGGATAAACGGCCAGCCCCGCTGAAAGCACAAAATGAATCCATGCTCCCCGGCGCATATAGACGACGCTCGCCGCAACTGCGACGAGACCGATAAACCGAAAGATGACATGGTAAACACTCGCAAACAGATTGTCTGCACCGATACCGATGGGGTCGGTGATCATCAGGTACTCATAGTTGCGCCAGAGCACGTCACGATCAATCAGGGCAAAGTGCCACGCGGACATCACCCAGAACGCAAAAAGCACCAAAAGAGACCCTTTGCCGACAATGCCGTCCATATAGCGCAGGATCACAGTCCGATCGAACGAGAGTTGCTGGCGCGGCCGAGGCAAACCGACCGTTGAGACTACCGCGAGAACCTGCATCGCCAGAAAAAACAGAAACACCGTGTGATAGGGCTTTGCCACATGATCGAGCGGCATGGCGGAAAACACACTGTCTTTCTTTGTCAGCCCGGTCCGCACCACCCATTCATAGACGAGAAGCGATACAAGGATGTAGAGGCTCCAGATCGTCGGCGGCGCCAGCAACCGGGTTCTCTGCGCGCACACGAAGGCCAGAAACCCGCTCAGACTGAGGTAAAGTATAGAGATCACCGGGCTTCCATACGCCATTGCGTCCGGCGCGGTACGTAGCAGTCGACACCAGCTTGGCCAATCGTGAAAACCGGATATGCACGGCAAAAGGCGAATGCGCCGCAAGGCTTCAGCTTATCTCGCTCCGGGTTCACTGCACGCGCGGCCTGGAGCGTTTTGCGTTCAAGCTGACGCGAACGAAAAAGCAACGCTCAGGCGCCGCGCGGGCTTATCGCATTTTCCGACCCGAATTGATCGGAAAAATGCTCTAATCCATCAACAATTCCAACAGATCTTCACCCTGCTTTCGCGAAAGTGCGCACAGATGCTGCATCTTCTTTGCGATCAGGCCTGTGCGGTCCGGCATTTCGCCCCGCCTTTCCCAGACATCCTGACAATAATCCGCTGCATCGCCGACGAAGCGGTCGGGGCTTGCCACAAGCTTGCCAACGCCACCTTCGATCATCTCTCCGATCACGCCAAGATCGTTCGCTACGACAGCGCCGCCGCCCGCAAATGCCTCGAAAATGACATTAGGCTGAGCCTCCTGTGCCCACCGTGTTGGAAACAGAAACACGTGCAGCCGATCATAAAATCGGCTTTTCGCGTCTCCGTAAACCGGCCCGTGATACTGCACAGCATCGCCGAACGCGGCCAGAAGTTCGTCAAGCCGGGCCTGAACCTGCGACTCGACAACCGGACCGGCAAGCTGCAGCTCAACCGGCAAGCCACGCGCTCGCAGCATTTCAAAACAGTCCGCCACCTCAAAGAAACCTTTTGCCGCCGAAAGGTTGCTCAGATGGCCAATCACAAGCCTGTCGTCCGGTTTATGCGGCGTTCTCGGTTCAACGAACCGGGCATTCGTGGAAACGATCGCGGGTTGCTCTCCGTAAACCCCGAAAAATTTCTGCTTCATCCCTTCGGACAGGAATACGTGGGTCAGCTTCCCATTGAGAAGCGCACAAACAATTCGCATCGCGCGGCTTGGCGTGCGGATATACTGAAACGTGTGATGATGCATCACGACCCTCTGGAATCGGGATCGCGCGGCACGGGCATAACCAACTGTGTACCAAAGGCCCAACCCTCCGTCGGGCACGATATAGAGCCGCGCCGCGCCGCGCTTTCGGGTCGCGGATCTAAGGCGCGCAGCGCTGGAGAGGAACCGCCGGATTCGATGAAAGTGATAGGATATCGAACGATCCAGCGCGGTTCCGCTTGCGGTCGTCGTGTTGATCGCAACAGGATCAAGGCCTTTGGCTTTCATGTCTTCAAGCACCAGAGCGGTGTTGGCCGAAGCGCCCGTTACCGGCGGGGGCAATGTGCCGAGGAGGACGTGTACCGGGCCTTCATCACCAACTGGCGGCGGATTGCGATCAACCATCGGCTAAGCTCTGCCTCTGCCTCTGCTTCTGGCTCTGCGCCTGCCCTTGCGCAGGCGCATGACCGCACGACACACTGCGTGGAACAAGGTTATGGCAGGGTTTCCCCATCCGGTTACGCCGGCTTCGCCTGACGCGTGCAAACGCCAGATATCTGCTGGCACGAACCCATGCTGCTCCATATCCTGCTTCCGGGCGAACATCATCCGCCATGATTAACGATGCCCCGATGAAACCAACACTGCCCCAGCCCTCGTTTCGGCCTGCATCACTGCACCGGCCTGTATCCTGACGGAAACTTCCTTCGCGCTATTGCCAATACGGCGCCTAATGACAAGCGACACGCGGCAATTCATGGTGCATTGCGACATGGCGATGCGCGGGCTATCGGTGGTTTCCGTGCTGAACAGGGGGTATGATGCGTTTCTTGATCACCGGGACGGGGGGATTTATTGGCTTCCACCTTGCCCGCCGCCTGCTTGATGAAGGCCATTTCGTCACCGGTTTCGACGCGATGACCGATTATTACGATGTCCGCCTGAAGCAGGCCCGCCTTGGCATCCTGGAACGCTCAAACGGATTTCGCTTCGTGCGCGGCCGCCTTGAAGACATGCCCGCGCTTGAAAAAGCTGCCGAGCTGGCCGAACCCGAAGTGATCGTGCATCTCGCTGCGCAGGCTGGCGTTCGCTATTCGCTGGAAGAGCCCGAGACATATATTGACAGCAATCTCAAAGGCTCATGGTCCGTTCTGGAACTTGCGCGCCAGCTCCAGCCGCGCCACCTGCTGCTCGCTTCGACCTCGTCGGTCTATGGCGCGAACGAAATCATCCCGTTCTCGGAATCGCACAAGGCCGACGAGCCTGTCAGCCTTTATGCCGCAACCAAGAAAGGCATGGAGGCGATGGCGCACAGCTATGCGCACCTGTTCCACATCCCGACCACCGCGTTCCGGTTTTTCACCGTTTACGGACCATGGGGCCGCCCGGATATGGCTCTGTTCAAGTTCGTCAGGGCGATGTTGCGGGATGAACCGATCGACGTTTACGGCCACGGCAGGATGGGCCGGGACTTCACGTATATCGACGATCTGGTCGAAGCCATCGTTCGGCTGGTCGATATCCCTCCAGGTGAAGACAACCGCGTGACCACGCACGATGCCGAAGATACGCTTTCGGCCATTGCGCCCTATCGGATCGTCAACATCGCCGGAGGCGCTCCGGTGCCGCTGATGGATTTCATTGCCACGGTAGAGACATGTCTGGACCGCAAGGCCAAACTGAACATGATGGATATGCAGCCGGGCGACGTTCCGCAAACTTTCGCCGATCCGTCGCTGCTTCGTGCGCTTACCGGCTATACGCCGGATACCGATCTGAAAACCGGTGTAGCGGCTTTTGTTGACTGGTACCTGGAACACTATCAGCAGGGCGCGCTCTGAACATGGGCATTCAATCGCGGTATCGGAGCAAAGCGGACATGCGATTTTTTCCACGCACGCTGATCGGTGGCAGCGCCCGGCCGCTCAGGCCGGGGAGAGCATAGGATGGATCCGGGCTTTGCGCTTGTCGGCCTGCTGGTCGGCTTTCTTGTCGGGCTGACCGGCGTGGGCGGCGGCTCGCTTATGGCGCCGCTGCTGATTCTCATTTTCGGCTTCAATCCGGCTGTCGCCATCGGAACGGACTTGTGGTTCGCAGCCATTACCAAGTGCTTCGGCGGCGCGATGCATCGCCGGTTTGGCTCGCCCGACTGGCAGATTATCCGTCGGCTTGCGATCGGCAGCGTGCCAGCAGCGATCCTGACACTGGCGTGGCTGGGCTTTTACCGCGGCGGCAGACTGGAAGCGGAGGCGCTTCTGTGGTTGCTCGGTTTCGTGTTGCTGCTCACTGCGGCGCTCATTCCGCTAAAGGACCGCCTGCTCAGTCCAGCCGTGCGGCTGCGTGAAAAGTTTGGTCCGGGCCTTTACAGAAAGCAGTTCGCCGCCACTGTGATCGGCGGAGCAGGGGTCGGCTGTCTGGTAGCGCTCACTTCGGTCGGCGCGGGCGCACTGGTCGCGGCCATGCTGATGATGCTTTATCCGCTGCGTCTCGATACCAAATCGGTGGTCGGAACAGACATTGTCCATGCCATTCCACTCGCGCTTGTTGCGGCGATCGGACATTCATGGCTTGGCAACGTTGACTGGGTTCTGCTTGGCCAGCTTCTGATCGGCTCGGTGCCCGGCATCATCGCCGGATCGCTTGCCGCCGGTCGGACCAATGAAAGCTTTGTGCGTGCGGCTCTGGCAATCATGCTCGCGCTCACCGGGCTGAAACTGATCCTGGGCTGAAGGCTATGCGGACCGCTCAAGACCACTGTTCGCAGATAGCGCGCAGGCGCGTGCGCTGTATAACCGAAACGACCGCATTCAGCCCCGCACCAGCCGCAGGCCGTCGCTCTCGCCCCGTGGCACCTGCACGCGAATGAACTGAATCGCGCAATTCTCGGGCGGAACCTCAAAACCGACAGTTTCCGCCATGCTCGCAATCTGCCTGCGCTTGCCATCGGGATCGATACACCACACCGCGATGGCGGCGTTATTTCCGGCTGGCCGCCCTGAGCTTTTGCCGATTGCCGTCAGGCGATAGGTGTCGGGCGGCAGCATCAGAAATCTGTATGCAAGAACCGCGTTCAACGGATCGCGATTGACATAGCCGACAACCCATCCCTGATCCGTTTCGTGCCACGATCGTTTCAGGCCCGATACGCCTGGATATGTCCATCGAAAGGGGCCGGCACCGGCGCCATCGTCCGGCAGGAACTCCATGTCGGCCAGACTGACTGCGGGACCATTCGAACGCCCGGTTTCCGCGCTTGTGGCGCATGGTCCGGTCCATATCCGCTTCGCCGCATTTGCAGCACCGGAATTGAGCAAGCGCTCGGTGACATATCCAAGATCACCGCAATCCACGTCACCGCCCCGCTGAATGGCCTGCGCCATCGTCGAAGCAAATGCATCAGATGGCAGGTTGCGCACCCCCCAATATGCAAAACGCCTTATCGATTTCGGGTTTTCGCCAACGTGAGCGGAAAATGCGGTCTGCCCGCGCGGATCGGCAAGGACGCGCGACATTGACAGGCCTAATGTCTGGTCTTCCGCACCCGATCGCCATAGCGCCGTCAGCCGGTCGCTCGCCGTCGTCCATTGTCCGGCATCGACAGCAGACGCAACAATAACCTGCTGCGCCAGTGGCGCTCTCCATCCGCGCCGCGCAGAGAGCAGGATGGCCTTGTTGGACAACTCCACCCGGTTTCCCGCTGCTCCGGCCAGCGCCAGCATTGCAAGATGTTCGGCGGGGAGCGGCCGTTTGCGAACAAGCGCGGTTGCATGATCGAGCGACGCATCGGCCTGTTCAGCCCGCAAGGCGCGCAACGTCATCCCTTCATGCGCAAATCCGCGAAACACCGCAGGCACATTGTCCGCCAAGGCAGGCTTGCGCCGCGCTTCCCGGTCAAGCTGCAGAAATCCCGCAGTGATCCCCAGGACAACACACACCAGAAGCCAGAGGATTTTACCGATCATCAGCGGACCCGGATCTGCCCAGGCGGCGCTGCCGGGTCAGCTCCCGGCCTGTTTGCCATACTGATAATAGCTGTAGCCATAATAGCGATATTCACCATCCGCCGACCGGGGATCGAACTTTGTCAGCACAACGCCAAGGACATTCGCGTTGATCAGGCCAAGACGGCGCAGCGCGGATTTCACGGCACCGCGCTGGAATTCCGATGCATCGACCATCAGCACCACACCTTCCATCTGCGTGGCAAGAGTCGCGGTATCGGACAGCCCAAGCATCGGCGGACTGTCGACGATGACCACATCGTAGCGGCTGGTGGCTTCCCGGATAAGCCGAGGCAGGCGTTCGCTGCCCAGCAGGATTGACGGTTCGGGCGGGATCGGCAAAGCCGTCACAAACGTGAGGTTCGGCTCACCCGATGCCACGGACACCTCATCAAGGGTTGCCTGCCCGGCCAGCACCTCGGTCAGGCCGGGACGGGTCGAATCCTTGATCCGGTGATGCAGTGTGGGCCGTCTGAGATCGGCATCGATCAGCAAGACAGACCGCCCCAGCCTTGCCAGATCGAGCGCGATAGAAAACGCCGTCGTGGTTTTGCCCTCGGCCTCTCCGGCGCTTGTGACCAGCAACGAGCGCGGCAGGCCCTGTGCTGTCGAATACATCAGGTTCGTGACCAGCGCATGATAGGATTCGCTTAGCGATGACAGGCTATCCTGCGCTTCATGTTCGGGATCATCAACGGCGGGAATCAGGCCGAGCATAGGCAGGCCAAGCTTGCGTTCAACATCGTCTGGCGATCTGATCGCATCGTCGAAATAGTCTTTGAGGAAGACAAACACCCCAGCCAGGAACAGCCCCGAAAACAGGGCGAGAACCATGTTCAGCAGCAGCCTTGGCGACGATGGCCGTTCTGGAACCTTTGCCGCATCGACCAGCATGATGTTGTTCGATGAAGCGCCGGCGGTTGCGCTGAGCTGATTGAAGCGTTCAAGCAAGCTGTCGTAAAGCGCCCGGTTGGTATCCGCGACCCGTTTGAGAACGTTGAATTCAACCCCGCGATCCTGTTCGTTCAGTGCGGCGGTCTGCAAACTGGAAACCCGTGACTGAAGAGCCTCCTCGTGTTCTCGCGCGGCATCGTATTCCAGTTTCACGGACCGCTTGATCGAATTGCCGACGACTTTCATCCGGCCCTCGATCTCGTTCAGCTGCGCGTTCAGCGCCTGCACCGTCGGATGGCCGTCAAGATGGCGTGCCTTTTCTTCCGCCAGATCCGCCTGCACTTTCGTTTTCTGCTTGATCAGATCCTGAATGGCGAGGTTCTGAAGCACCTGCGGCACCGAAAGGTATGGCTCACGGGCAATCGTTTCCCAGCGATTTTGTGCCGCAACGCGTTCGGCCGTGGCTTCGCTCGCTGCCGCGTTAAGCTGCATCAATGTATCGTTGGTGACGGAAAGCGCCTGTTCCTGATCCGGGTTGCGCGCTTGTCCGGTTACGCGAATAAGGCCTGCTGCGCGCGAATATTGATTAAGTTCACGCTCGGACGCTTCGAGATTGGTTCTCGCTTCTTCAAGCTGGTCCGCCAGGAATTTGCGCGCATAGGCCGAACTGTCAAACTTGCGGTTGAGGTTCGCTTCGATAAAGTTTTCAGCATAGGCATTTGCCAGCTTTGCGGCGTAAACCGGATCGGTGCCGTGGAAATCGATATCAACGATCCGGCTTCCCGTCGGCAGGTTGGCGGACAGTCCGCCATGAACAAGGTCGATCGCAAGTTCCTCGCGATACTTTTCGTAGCCCTTTTGCCCCGCATAGGCACCCTCAAGCTCCGCTGGATCGGGTATGGCCACACCCATCGCGGTGAGAAAATCATCGTCCTTCGCCAGATTGCCGGATTCGACGACTCTTTCCGCCAGCGTGCGGCTCAGAAGGATATCCACCTGCGTCTGTAAAAAACGGTCAACATCCCAGGTGTCTGTCGCCGGGGTCAGATCCGTGCCTTCGATGATCTGCTCTGTTTCCTGCTCGACCAGCACCTTGGCTGTCGCGACATAGCGCGGAACGGTCAGCATGGTCACCAGCACACCAAGCGCCAGCGCACCGCCTACAATCAGCAGTATAGGCAGGATATTGCGACGTACGAGGTTCAGATAATGCCGAAGATCGACACCGAACAGCATATCATCGGTTTCGTCGAAATCGGAAACGGGCTCTCCCGCCGGATCGCCCTGATCTCTATCTGCCAACTGTGATGCCATCTGTATTCACCGCTTTGACTGACAATCGACTCAACTCATGGGGGCGCGACGGATTCCACGCCTGACGAACCCGGCCCGCGCATTGCCCCCGAACAATCGCTATACTTCAACCACCTGCGACCACGCTTGATCCTCACCCTCCTATCTACGGAATTTCCCCGATTAACCACCTCTTGAAGGAACATTCCCACAGTCTGCTGCAATCGCTTCATGTCCGCCAAAACCGGAGCGCGGGCGATATGCCGTTCGCGAAAAATGCATGGAACCAACCGGTCATGACGGGGAAACCACACTTTTACGGGCAAGCAGCGCGATCAGGACGGCGGCAACACACACCATCGCTTCGTTACGCAGCGGATAATCAAGGAATGATTGAAGCGCGATGCAGGCCAATCCGGCAGCTGCGGCATATCGCATGTGCCGGTCGCCGCAGGTCGCCGCGTGCCTGGCCTGCCATCCCAGCCAGACAATCCAGCAGGCAAGCAGCGCAAGGCCGGGCAGGCCGGATTCGATCGCCACTTCAAGATAGTCATTATGCGCCCGGCCCGCGCGCGGCGGAACGACATGTTCAAGCGATTCGTCGATCTGAAACACCTCGTCGAAAGTGCCCGCCCCGCTGCCCACAGGCCAATAGCGGGCCGCCACCACGGCTGAATCCTGCCAGATGCGAAGCCGCGGGTCGTTCAGATCATCGAACCGCCCGATCGTTTGCTGAACCTTTTCGTTTTCAAGCAGCACATAGCCGCCACCAGCAATCAGCAGAGCAAGCGGCACCAGCATTTTCAGCGCTGCAGCGCGCCGCCATCCCGTGGCTGGCGTGGAGCCCGCACGGCCCGAAGCGGAAGGCCTTCCCATTGCGAGCAGGAACAGCGCCGCAACAATCAGCAACAAGGTTGACGATCGCGACTGGGTAACGATCACCCCGATCGCGAACACCGCCGCCAGCGCCAGTCCAGCCCCCCGAAACCGTGGCTTGCCCGCCCTGCGCGAACGCAAGCCTGTCAACATCAGGATCGCAATCACCAGAAACAATCCTGCCGTGTTGTGATTGGCAAACGTCCCGTACAGTTGCATCGGATGGCCACCGGGATAGAGATTTCCGGCGTGATTGGCCGTGGCCAGCTGCACCGCACCCATCGCAATGCTCAGCACGCCAAGTGCGGCAAGGAGCCCGCACACCCGCCGCGCCTGCGCCGGATCGAGGCGCCATCCAAGAGCCAATACCGCAACCCCCGGCAGCAACGCGATGAACCCCAGCATGGTTCGATTTGGATCGACGCTCAGCGCCATCCTGTCGTCCCTCGCGCCAATCAGGTCCAGCGATTGACCAACAAGATCCCTGCCGGGAAGCGCGCCCCAGATGCCGGGCGGAAGCGGTATCAGCTGGACCAGAGGCAAAGCCAGAGTTGCCAGAACAAGAACGACAAGCAGTCGCGGCCCATCGCTCACAAAGGTGAAAACCGCGTCACGGTGCAGCACGAGAATAATCAGAGCGGCCAGCTGCACCACCAGGTTGAAAAAACCTGATCCGACGCCGCCACCACCCAGCACCACCGAGATGACAAGCAAACCGTAAAGCGCAAAATCGGGTCGGTTCAGCCAGTTGACAGCCCGATTGACGACATTGCCGGTCGCCGCATGCGAATCTCCGGTCACGTCCACTCAGCCTGCTCCGCGATCTCAGTGCCCTTTCCCGGAACGGACACGAACAATGCTCCGGCCAGCGCACTCACGCCAGCCGGAACCGCGCTTCAACCTGATACGATCAGTTTGCGCCGCGCGAAACCGAAGAGCTCGAACTGGCAGCTATTATGCCACTTCCGGCAGCAGCGCCAGCTGTCGGTATGATCAGCCCCGCACCAGCGAGCCCGCCACCAAGGCCGGCCCCACCTGCCGCCCCGGCGGTGCCTCCAGCACCCGCAAGCGCTCCGGCTTCATCGGTGCATTCTGCGTCCGTTACATCAAGGTCGTTTGCGTCGATCAGGCTGCAAAGCCGATCCACGTCTTCGCGTTCGTGCGTGATCAAATCCGCGTGGCATGCCTCATCGGTCACACCCGAATTGGTCGCCGCAATCTTTCCGCAAAGACGCAGAACATCGGCAGATGTGCCGCCGGCGGCAGCAGTGCCGACCGGCTCATTATCGGATGCGCGGGTTCCGCCCATTGCCGTGACAGGAGCGATAATCACACCGCCGGCCAGCAAGGCGGCAAGGATGCTCTTGGATTTCATGAATGCGCGCTCCGTCCTGAAACTTATTCAGACGCAGCAATACCGCTGTGCAACATACGCATCAACGGAAAATTAAGTATAATCCCCGTTCTTGTCCCGCCCCTGCCTCAACTCGGCGTAAATCGCGCCCTGCGGCACGGCGAAAACCCGAGATGTCGCGCCGCGACGCCCGAAATGACGATAAGGCAAGGAACCGGCGCGTACCTGTTACCCGCGGAGGGGCAATACCACCGTGA
The DNA here is from genome assembly GCA_947258815.1 of uncultured Sphingomonadaceae bacterium. GTDB lineage: Bacteria > Pseudomonadota > Alphaproteobacteria > Sphingomonadales > Sphingomonadaceae > Novosphingobium. The sequence goes on along the minus strand of CAMYJW010000007.1, from coordinate 455 downwards.
TGCACGGCCCGGAGTGCTTGAGCTTTAGGCTTTAGTGACAAATTAGTCATTTGAGCCATAGGCGGATGCTGGCGAGTTTGACGAAGCCGAGGAAGCTGGCGGCGAGTTTGTCGTATCGTGTGGCGATGCGTCGCCATTGCTTGAGTTTGGCAAAGAAGCCTTCGACGCCCCAGTGCTGTTTGTGGGCGATGCGATCATATCGGCGCTGATATTTGCGGTGGCGACGGGGCGGGATGACCGGTTCACCGCCCTGTTCAAGGATGATGTCGTGCAGGCTGTCCTCGAGCGACCACTCCGCCTTGCGCTGACGCCGGGCAACACATCCGACATTAGAGCGGTTTTCGACCGTTTTGAATCGCGTGGGGATTCCCGCCGGTCGTGATTTCTGATTCAAAATCCGTGCTGGTGAAGGAGGCCAGCATGGATGGGCCAACGTCTTTCGATGGATTTGCTTT
>CAMYJW010000006.1 GCA_947258815.1 uncultured Sphingomonadaceae bacterium | reverse complement strand
TGAGCAACATGTTGAGCGTTAGCCGTCCCATGGAGTTGGTGGTGTTGAACGACTGGGTTACCGACACGAAGCTGGTTCCGGCGACATCGAAGGTCTCGACCAGCTTGGCAAAATCGAGCAGCGACCGACTTAGCCGGTCATGCCTAATGTTCAGGGTTTGGTCAGGCTCGATCAGTCCGGATTGATCGACATCGAGATCGCGCCGGATTCGATCGAGCGGATCGAATTGTCTCTCAATCGGATAGTGAGCGCCGCAACAATGCAAGGGTTCGGCCTTTGCCGCGGTGACAAACATGCTGCATTTACGGATGGCACTCACACTATTCCAGTTCGCCTGAAGGAGGCCGTCAAGCGATCCAAGCATGAACCGACGCCCGAAGAGCTCGCGAGAGCTGAAAAGGAGCGCAAACGACGCGAGCGCAGGTGGGCGCGTAATGAATGGGACTTCGATTTCAGCTTGGGTCGACACGATCATTGGCCAGAATGGGATTACGCGCCAACGGGCAAGGTATCGTTCGAGTTTGACATCTATCTCAGATACTCATCTTCGCTTCGCCGTTCGTTCAAAGACGCCAAGGTCCAGCGCCTTGAGAAGATGGCGAATGACATCGCCGTGGGATTAGCTGTGCTGGCAGCGGCAATGCGTGAGGACCAGGAGCGCGCGGAGGTTGAACGCCTTCGAGCCGAAGAGGAATCGCGTAGGCGCAATGAGGCGGAGCGCCTAGCCTATATCGAAGACCGCCGACATAAAGTCTTGGAAGTCGTATTTGAGAGGATGGAAAGGCGCGACCGTCTGCGCCGTCTTGCCGCGCAGGTCACCGACGAACTCGAGCATGCTCCTTCACCCCGTGCAACTGAGTTTGTCGAATGGTTAGGTAAGGTAGTTGAGCAAGCTGAATGCGATTCCAGTGTGGAAGGCCTCGAGGCGCTCTTCGAAGGTGAACATGTGTTCGGCGACGACGACACTGGTTTTCATCCGAGCCGCTATCGCTGGTGACCCTGGCTCATTGGTTCAATCCGCCAGCCGACCTTGATTGGTTTGGGGCTGGGCGGATTTCCCTGTACCGAGACAAATGATCCCTGCGTCTTGCGAAAAATTCCCTGTTCTTCGTTTAGGGAACTCCCATCGAGAATGGCGCATTTTCGCCGTTTCTTGAGGTTTTGACGATGCGGCCAGATGGCCCAACATCAAAAATTCCCTGTAAATTCCCGACTATCAGGGATAATCGGACCGGAGAGCGGTTCGCAGGTGACTGGTTCCACCGCCACCTAGTCTCACAATTTCCGCGAAGATCCACGACGGTCGCGAGAACGCCGCAGTACCGCGGGGTTTCGACGACCGTGCCGATCTTGGTTTTTGGGTGAGCGCAGGCCTTTGAGCCTTTTGGCTGAGATTTCTTCGTTATCGACATGGGTGGTTCTCCGTTGCTGGGGCAGCCCGTTGCTGCTCCCACCACCCACAGCCCCGGCACGCGCCAGATCGGCGGTCGGGGCGGCTGCCTTTAGGCATTTAACCACAGCACCTCGCATTCCCAGCAATGCTTGGAACGGGAGCGAAGTCGAGCATAATCTGCGCAGAGAGCGCGAAAGTCTTTTGGTGCCAGCTATTTAACATAATGGCGGTTATCGGAGTAGCTCGCTGACCAGGGAGGGTTTTTTGGCGATCATGGCGAGAAGAACTTGCGCAGGGCCAGTAGGGCGCCTGCGGCCATGCTCCCAGTTAAGCAACGTTCCCTTTGCAACGCCAATGCTTTGCGCAAATGCGTTCTGCGATAGGCCGGTCTTGGCCCTGATCGCCGCGACATCGACGGCGGGTACCTTTATCTGATGGACCTTCGCGCCGACGTCTTTGCCCTGCGCGTGGTCTAGCGCCTCGTTTAACCCTTGTTTGATGCTATCATAAGCGTTCATCTATCGGTCTCCGTAACTTGCGATTAGTGTCTTGCTCAGTTCAACTGCTGCTGCCTGTTCGGCTTTGCTCAAATTATCTTTCTCGTTTTTGGCGAACACAGTGATCACGAAGATCGGCATATGCGTTCCACCGAATACATAGATAGTTCGATAGCCTCCGCTTTTTCCGCTGCCCGCACGCGGTATACGGACCTTTCGTAATCCGCCGCCAAGTGAGACACCTGCCTCGGGGTTGGCCGCGATGTAATTCACCAGTACCGCGCGCTCATCATCGGTCATGATACTCTTAGCGCGCCGCAGGAACTCAGGTAGTTCGACAACGGTTTGTAAGGTGTTCATATCATCTCCTTATATGCCAATGGAGCATATGTCAATGACATATAGGCGTGCAGACCTCGGGGAGGCTCCCGACCGCGCTGCGTCTTTGCGATGCCGGTCAGCACCCGTGGTTGACCGGGTGAGAAGGACTTCGCCTTGTGGGCCTTCAAACCATATCGAGCGATGTGGACTTGTACCGGTTTTGCGCCGGTCACCTGTCCGGTCGGATGGAGGCTTGTCACTTTCTTTGCCGCCACCGGCGCGCCGGCCCTTCCGCGAAGCAAAACTCCGGATCGATGCTGATGGTGTCCTGAGCGAACCAGTCTTTCCCTGTTAATTCCCTGTTTTGCGCAATTAACAGGGAATATTTGGATTTTTGCCGGATTCCTGTCCTCAGCCAACCACCAAAAACTGCTGAATTCCGGCGCATCGCGAACCGAATTCCCTGGACGCATTAACAGGGAATTTAGCACCATCTGATCAGGGAGTGTCCGGTCTGAAACAGGGAGAACTCAAAGCGGACATCTGGGTGGCATGGATGCTTGGCTGCGACAGGCGCCGCCATTGTGACATGGTGCCTGTGAGGAAGCGCATTCGGCTCTCCGTTATTGACAATATAATTGTCACTTATTATGACAACTACATTGTCAATAACGAGTTTCGCCATGCCTGCTCCATCCGCCTCCCTTGAACAGCTCACTGCGAGTATCCGTGCGTGCTTCAACCGACTCAAGGCAATGTCGGACACGATGTGCGCGGATCTTGGTGTCAATGCATCCATGCGCGCCGTGCTCGAAGCGCTTGACTGGCATGGTTCTGACACGGTTCCCGCCATTGCGCGGGCAAAGCGCGTCTCGCGCCAGCATATTCAGGTGAATATGGACGCCCTACTGGAGCGCGGACTGGTGACGATGGACGATAACCCCGCGCACAAGCGATCGTCGCTGTTCAGCCTGAGTGCGAAGGGAAAGCAGCTCTTCGCAGCGATCAGTGAACGCGAAATCGCGGTTTACGCAAGGCTTGCCCGACAACTTGAAGGGCAACCTCTCGCAGAGGTGAGCAAGGCTCTTGCCGCCCTTGCCACCGCACTTGATCACCAACTGGAGGGAGACAACGACAATGCATGAGCATCGCAAGGGACACAGTATAGTGACAGGGTTGGCAGCGGCGGCGGCGATGATTGCCGTTTCGTCCATCGCGCTGCTCTGGTCATGGAACAAGGTTGCCGCGGGCCTGTTCGGCGCACCGGCCATGCAGTTCAGCCATGCACTTGCGGCGCTGTTACTGATCGGCACGCTGTCGACAATCGCCGGAGTGGGATTTCGTAGCGGGCGTGGTGCCCGGTTCCGTGGCGGGGCTGGACGCGGCGAATGAGCCTGCGCACAACCATCATCTCGCAGTTCAGAAAACCCAGCGGCCTGCTCGGCGAGATCGCGGGGCTGGTAATGGCAAACCGGCCATCCAATGTGCAACGAAACAGGTGGACGGTCGATCTGCTGAACCTGAAACCTGAACACCGCGTATTGGAAATAGGTTGCGGGCCGGGGCTGGCGCTGGAAGCCTGTGCAACCCATGTGACACAGGGAAGTGTGCTTGGCGTGGATCATTCCGCTACCATGGCACGGCAGGCCTCACACCGCGTGCGGAACGAGATAGCGAGCGGGACAGCCGCGGTGCTCCAGATCGGCGCGGATGAGTTGCACACCCTTCGCGGATCGTTCGACCGCGCCTTCTCGCTCAACGTTATCCAGTTCGTACCCGACATCGACCGGCTCTTTACCGATGTTGCCAAGTTGCTCGCGCCCCGAGGCATGGTTGCAACCACCTATCAGCCCAGATCGAAGAACCTGACCCGCGAGCAGGCGCTGGGCATGGCGGACAGGACGAAAATGGCGATGCTAAGTGCAGGGTTCTCCGCTATCACGCTCCACGAACTGGAGTTACGCCCGTTTCCCGCCGTATGCGTGACAGGCAGAATAGCGTCCGCTAGCTGAATGTCCGCGGCGCCAATTCCCGGAACATGCCTGCAATTAGGCCGCAGCACGAACCCGCTTCGCGGGAGCGGTGCTGCCGGCGGTGCCGAGACAGAATCGCCAGCGTAGCGCAAATGCCCATACCGACCGTGAACAGCGTGGTTTCCGCGCTTCGGTTCTTCTTCACCCATACACTTGACCGGCCCGATCTTGCCCGGAGGCTCGTGCGCATGAAGCAGATGCGCAAGCTGCCGGTGGTGCTGAGCAGGGACGAAGTTGTCCGGTTGCTGGGGGCAACCCTATTCGCGGATGGCAAGGAGATCTGGACTTGTACCGGTTTTGCGCCGGTCACCTATCTCATTAAGCCACTTTGGCTTCGATTGGTCTGCAGGTGTTGGATGAAGAATAGCTGGTTTCGAGAGGAATGCAGGCGCGGGGCAAAGCTGCATTGACCGTGGGTTGAAGGTGTGCCCGACACGCATGTTGCTCGCTTGCGGATGAATCATCCCCTGAAGCTTTGGCGAAGGCTCAAGCCGCATCCCTGTGATCCGCCTTCAAGATGGAAGGGATCTTAGTCGGCTTGACCTAAAGCTCAGTCTGCAGCCATTGCATCATGCGACTAATAACCTGCTTGATGTCCGGAGTTGGCTGAATGCCCTCCGGCAGGGAAGGCTTGGAAATCAGTCTTCCCAGATTGTTTTCCATTGGGGTCTCCCGCAGGAAGGTCGGCAGCCAGATTGCAGGATGCCTTGGGTTGCGGGCTAGGAAATCTGCCGCCTTCGAAACAAACTCTTCCACTTCGAGCGATTGCGCGTCCACGCCAACATCACTGAGACAGTCTTTGATTTCCGGCATGGAGAGCGACGGCCAGTCGGTGATATGGTGCGCCTCCTTCGTCTCGCCGGCGGCATCCAGGAGAGTGACGATTTGCCGAGCTGCGACGTCGACCGGGATCATCGGGAAGGCAATCTGCAGGTCTGGCAAGATGCCCAGTTCAAGCGCCAATCGTGTAAAGGCAGAGACGACGTCTGTAACGCTCGAGTACCCATCGGAGGAGCGGCCGATGATGAAGGACGGCCGGTAGATCTCGATTGAGTATCCGCGCTGACGCGCTTCACGGGCGATCTGCTCCGCGACCCACTTGGTCTTTACATATCCGCCTTCGGCCGTGAGTGGCGGCATCGGTAGGACATCCTCGTCGATCGGATCTGTTGCGCCTACCTGTTCGGGATGGCTATAGACCCGCAGCGAAGATACGAAATGCAGCGACTTTGGACAGCCTTGCGAAGCAAGCCCGATCAACTGGGTCAGGCTGTCGACATTCGCAGGCTTGATCGCGGGATAGCTCTCGACAAAGCCGACATTCGCGCTGTTGTGAAGAACCGCGTCCGCGTTGCTTTCGAGAAACCGCCAGCGATCGGAACTCAGGCCGAATTGCGGCCGGGAAACGTCCCCGGCCCAGACTTCCACCGATTTGCCGAGTTCGGCGGCTGGAACGTCCAAACCGGCTTCGCACAGCGACGTTCGCAACCGATCTTCCGCTCCGCGATCGCCATCACCCCGCACCACGCAAATTACCTTCCGGGCGCCGCGATCCAGAATTTCCGACAAAAGGAACTTGCCGAGGAAGCCCGTCGCACCGGTCAGCAACAGCAGTTCGCGTTCGCACAGAGGAAGGGCAGGTACCGGGTCTGCGGCCCCGATATCCGGGGGCAGGACTGCATCATCCACGCAATTGTCGATTTCATCGCGTTGCAGGGCCGCTTCGCTATCCGGTGCGAAGCCGGGCGTGTCCGGCAGTTGCAGGCGGCCGATCAATATCAGCGCCAGTTCGCGCAGATTGCGATCCTGCGCGATGTCAGCCGGCGAAACCGTTATTTCAAGACGCTCTTCCAGAACATGGCTGAACTCCACGGCCATAAGTGAATCGAGCCCCAGATCGCCCAGAGAACGCTCCAGATCGATGCGATCAGAGTGCGCGCCGGTAATGGCGGCAGCCGTACTCAGCAGGAAGCCTTCCATCGTTGCCAGGCGCTGATCGGAAGGGACGTTGGCGAGGTCTATAAGGTCAATCTCTTCGCCCTCAACCGAAGTCGCCTCGCCGATCATCGCGGCCAGTCGTCCTGTACTCTCAATCGGCGCGTTCACTCGTGCGTGCCTCCCCGTCACGGCGACGATCGCCGGCCCGTTCACGAGAAGGCGATCCAGCGTGGCGAGCACATCGCCCGACGAGATGGTTGCGCCCAGGACTTGCCCGATCGCGTCTCGCAAGCGTTGGTCTCTACGCAGAATCCCGACATCACCGACGGGACCGAGCTGCAACACCGAACCGGGAAGGCCCTGTAACCGGCGTGCCATGACAAGCTGCTCCATGAAGGCATTGCCAGCCACGTAGTTCGCTTGGCCCGGATTGCCGAACACGTTGGCGATGGAGGAGAAAACCACGAAGCATTCGAGTGGATGACCAATAGTCGCCCGATGCAGGTTGAGCGCTCCGTCAGCCTTTGGGCTTATAACCTTGCGGACTGATTCGCGTGTGACGTCCGAAATCAGGCGATCATCAAGAATCAGAGCGGCATTGAAGACTCCTCTGATCGAGCCAAATGCTGCGGCCGTTTCATCGACAAGCGCATTGACCTGATCGGGATCGGCAATGTCGCATTCGCGAACAACGACGCGGACACCATCGGCCTCAAGCTGGCGTATGGCCTCGCGCTGACCTTCATCTGTCACGCCGTGGCGACCGACCAGAACCAGCCCGCCGGCGCCTCGGCTTGCGAGCCATTTTGCAATCTCAAGGCCGATACCCCCAAGACCGCCGGCAATCACATAAGCGCCCTTGGGAGAGAACTGCACGGTCGGCGGGATCGCACTATTGCTGAGCTCAATCGCCGGATCGCGTAAGTCGGCAACCAGCTTTCCCATATGCCGCCCGGATTGCATGAAACGCATCGCCGCAGGAAGCTCGCTCGCCGGGAACTGCCTGAACGGCAAAGGGCGCAAGGCACCCGAGGATGCCTTTTCGACGAGCTTCTTCCAGCTCCTGACAAACAGATCGGGTCTGCTCTCCCAGAGATACGTAAGATCCACCGCGTGGTAGCTGATGTTCATCTCAAGGGCGCGGAGATTCAATCGGCTGTTCTCTTCGAAATCCCGCTTGCCGATCTCGATGAACCGCCCGAACGGCTTCATCAGATCGAGCGACGCGAGCATGGGCTGTCCGGCCAAGGAATTGAGCACGACATCGACGCCCTCGCCGCCGGTATGCTCACGCACGTAATCGACAAACGCGAGCGATCTGGAATCGCTTACATGCTCAACCCTAAGCGCGCGCAACAGGTCACGCTTCTCCGGATTTCCCGCAGTGGCGATGACCCGCGCGCCGATCGACTGCGCGATCTGGATCGCAGCCATGCCGACGCCTCCGGCACCGCCGTGCACCAGAAGTGTCTCGCCCCGGCGAAGCTTTGCGACAACAAGCAGAGCATAAATGGTCGTCAGGCCGACGACGGGAAGCGTAGCCGCTTCCTGAAAACTCCATGCCTCAGGGAACCGGTGAACGGCGTCTGCGGACATTACGATATGCGATGCGAAGCTGCCCTCAGCCATGAAGAAGACCTTGTCGCCCACCGTAAGGGAATTCACTTTTCGACCCACACGCTCGATCGTGCCGGCGCCTTCCAGGCCGACACGTGGTCCGATCGCGGATTCCCTGAAAAGATCCGGGGGCAAGACGCCCAACGTGAGCATTACGTCCTTGAAGTTGATGCCAGCGGACATGATGCGAATTTCGACATCGCCATCGGCAAGCTGCTCAGCGCGATCAGTGCGGTACGCCTTGAGACTCTCCAGCGAACCCTGTGCGGACAATGTAAAAGTGAAAGCATCGGCGTCAGAGCGGGCACCGGCGATTGGCTCTTCGGGCAAAGCAGACAGTCTGTTGGCCTGAATTCCCTGCGCAGTGACCCTTAGCTCGTCTTCGCCGCGCTCCAGATCGTCGAGATCGCCGGAGGCTAGCACATCCGCCAGCCGGGCACGCGCATCCGCATCAGGCGCACAATCGATGCGCAGGCATGACCACGACGGATATTCGTTCACAATCACGCGCCCGACAGCCCAGTAGGCGGAGGCGGCGCCGGCGACATCGGCGCAATCCTCCAAGCCTTCGGTCACCAGTATCAGGCGGCGCAAGCCGGCTACGTTTCCCGCGGCTTTCATCATGGCGATAAGCGGCCAGACCACGTCGGATGTGGAACATTCGTAGTGGGTTGGAACAAAGAACAGGATGTCATTGGACGATTCGCCCAGCGCACCTTCGAAAATCTCTGCCCAGCGCGCTAGCGTTGCTTCCTCGGCCGAAACGCTCGCCAGTATGTCGGATAGGTCTACTGTTCGCAGCTGGTGCCCGGCCTGCTGCATGCAGGCGGCGGTTTGCGCTGCGAGTGCGGAACCGTTGTCGACAAGAAAGCACAGCTTTTCTGATTGCCCGGCCGGTTCGCGGATCGCGGCCCCTGCTGCGCTATCGTCTCGATTGACCGCGAACGCTACGGACAGATTCGCTGTCTGACCGCTCGGCATGTCGCCAAGTACCTGCACGTCATCGAAGCCCTCGGTCTGGAGGATCGTCTCCCATTCCTGGCTTCCAAGAAGTGCGTGTGAGGGCCGGTCATCGCGATCCTCGAACCGCCAGACATCGGGTAGCGGCCCAAAGACGAAATCAAACGCCGCGCACCGCTGGATTTCGCTCAACATCAGGACGCCGTTGGCGCAGAGCATTCGCTTCAACGCCCGCAGCGACTCTCTTACGCTCTTCGTGGCGTGGACCACGTTGGCACACACCACGATATCGAAACGGTTTTCGAAAAGATCCTGTTCGCTCGCTTCAAGATCAAAAACGGCTGTCCTGAACGAGGGGTAGTCGCCAAATTTGCTCTCCGCATGACGCAAGAAGGACGATGAGACATCGGTGAAGAGATAGTCCGCCGCGAACCCGTTCAGGGCTCTCAAGATATGGCCTGCGGTTCCGCCGGTACCCCCGCCCACCTCCAGGATTCGCACTGGCCGGTGCGGCGAGATTTCTTCCGCCAGTTTCCTTACCGATTGGGCGAGAATTTCGTTGGCTTCCAGGGAACTGAACCCCTGATTGTAGACCTGTTCCATCGTCGCGCTGTCATCGGAAAACAGGATACCCAGGGGGTCGGCTCGACCACTCAGAATGTCGGGCAGTTCGCTGCCGATCCGGGCAATGCAAAGCCAGTCCGCGGCGAACTGCGGCAGGCTGCGATAGCCATCGCGCCAACTCTTTGCCGCTTTGCGCCTTGTGACAATTCGCCAGCGTCCGGGTGCGATCTCCTCTGCCGTACCATGCCGCTTGGCAATCTCCAGCAGCACGGTCGCGTAGTGTCTGTGCTTGGCGGCAAGTTTTCCGTCGCTAACAAGCGCTTCGATCGTGAATGCTCGGCTGCCCGCGAATTTGCGAAACGCTTCAGCAGCATACAGCGCGACTGCCTCCTCCGTCGCGGAATTGTAATGATCGCTGCAAAGTCGTCTTCTCAGATTGAGTTCCGAGGGTCGATATGCCGCCAGGAGGTCCTTGACGGACATCCGGGGAATGCCGGCTTCCAGACCGGAAAACGGAACGAATTGATGGCGCAGGATTTGTGCCGACGTCCTTTCCCGGCGCTGCGCAACCCGGACCTGAACTCCCTCCAGCGCGGCCAGCGCCTCACCGTCCTCGTCGATCAACGTGATATCAGCGGTCAGATGAAACCGGCTTTGCCCCCTGGCTTTGACGTGCGAAAATATCCTGTCCGGAATGCGGGAGGATTTCGGAATCCTCGCTCTCGCCACTTCCACCGGCAGGAACAGGCGATTGTCGTCGGCAGTACCGATCAGGCCAATCATGGCCTGGAGCGCGCCGTCGACCAGCGTCGGATCGAGATGATAGGCTTCGGTTTCGCCCTTGCGCCTCACAAGGGTTGCGAGAACCTCGCCATCGCCGGTCTCCAGGCGCTCGACTACCCGGAAGGCTTCCCCGTAATTCAGACCTCTTTGAGCGGCGCGCGCATAGTGGTGCTCGCCCGAAAGCGATCCATGAAGCCTGCTGCGAACGTCGGCGATATCGACGGGATCAATCTGAACGCGCTGACGCCTGACCGTGGCCGATACATGCTCCTCGAACGCTGGTCGCTCGCTTGCGTCAGCGATCTTCTGGCTGGCGATGGTTAGAGAGTTGTCGGTCAGATCATGGGATGTCTGAAAGATCACCTCATCGTCGTTCCGGAGGGTCAGCGCCTTGCCGATCCTGAAGGCATCGATCTCGATCCCGGAGTTCGGATCGCCGACTAGTCCTGCGGCCAATGCGATCTCCAGAAAACCAGCTGCGGGAAACAGCACCCGCTCACGGACCACGTGATCCGAAACAAACGGCGCGGCGCCCAGCGAGAACTCCTGGATCCAATTCCCGCCGTCCGTCGGCAAGCGGGCACCCAGGAATGGATGTCCGGTCGGCTGGCCGGACACCGACGATGCATTGGCCGGGTCAACGTAATGACGTTCGTTCTGCCATGCGTAATTCGGCAGTGCGACGGGCTCTACCGGGTGCTGGAACCGTCGCGCGTGATCGAACTGCGCGCCCACTACTGCGGACGAGATGACAGACCGGCGAACGCTGTCCGTCTCAGGCTCGCCCTGCCGCAACGTTTCAACCAGCCGCACCTGGACGCCGCTTCGGTTACTTTCTGACCGGATATGCCGCAGGAGATTGGGATGCGGGCCGACTTCGACGTAGATCCCGTGTCCGTCGCCCTGAAGCGCTTCAATCGCGTCCCGAAACTTCACGGGTTGTCGCAGATTGCGCCACCAATAGTCGGCATCAAGTTCGACGCCCTCTATCCGAGTTCCGGTCACAGTCGAATAGAACGGGCGTGCCGTTTCCCGTCCGCGCACATCGCCAATGTCATCTCGAAACCCGCGCTCAATCGGGTCCATCGCCGGGCTATGGAAAGGGTAGTCTATATCGAGCTTGCGCGCGAAGAGGCCCTCTACGGCGGCACCGTCCACCAAGGCGTCGATTTGCGCATGCGGCCCGGCCAAGGTGGTTGCGTTGGGGCTGTTGTCGCCCGCCACGACAATGTCAGGCCACGTCGCAAGATAGGCCTCGGCATCTTGCGCCCCCATCCCAAGCGCAACCATGCCTCCCTGTCCCGCGGTCCGGGCCTGGTGATGGCTCCTTGCGATGACGATACGGGTAATCGCCTCCAGATCGAATGCACCCGAGACGGCGGCTGCAGCGAGCTCGCCTGCGCTGTGCCCGACGACCGCCGCAGGCGAAAGTCCCTCACGGTCAAGAAGCCGCACCAGCCCAAGCTGAAGAGCGAAGAGCGCTGGTTGGGCGATCTCCGTCAAGTGCATTCGGCTCCCGGCCTCGCTCGCTGAAAACTCGTCGATCAGCCGGATATCCGAGCAGGATCGCACAATCGCATCGATTTCCTCGACCGTCTCGCGAAAGGGAACCGAACTCGCCAGCAATTCGCGCCCCATGCCCCACCATTGCGAACCGTTTCCGGTAAAGACGAAAACCGGCTCTTGCGCGGGCAAGGCACTCCCTGAAACGACGTTGGGCGCGCCTTCGTCTTTGGCGAGTGCCAGTAGTCCGGCTCGCAGTTCCTCGCGGCTGTCTGCCCAGACGGCAGCCCTTTGGGGATGATGCGTTCGCCGGAGCGCGAGCGTGCCTGCAACATCGTATAGGAGGTTTTCCGGATTGCTCTCGACATGATCCGCAAGCGCTTGGGCGCCAGCTGCCAAAGCGTCCGACGACCGGGCGGAGATCATGTACCAGGACGATCCGATTTCGGGTTTCGGTTCGCCGGTTCGTTCCGGCGGGCGGGCAACCAGCACATGTGCGTTCGCACCGCCGAAGCCGAAGGAATTGACGCCGATTACCTCCTCGCGCAGCGCTTGCCGTTTATCGGCGACTTCAATCCGCAGACCCGCGAAGTCAATTTGCGGGTTCGGTGTATCGAAGTGCAGGGACGGAGGGATTTCTCCGTATTTCAGGCACAGCAAGGCCTTGGCGAGGCCCGCTAGGCCGGATGCCGGTTCAAGATGGCCAAGATTGGTCTTGACCGATCCGATTGGCAACGACGCGCCGTTGCTCCGCTTGGTGGCAATGGCGCGCCCGATTGCTTCTGCCTCGATCGGGTCTCCGGCCGCGGTTCCTGTCCCGTGGGCCTCGACGTAGCCGATCTCGTCCGGATGCACGCCCGATTGTTCAAGCACCCGTTCAATCAGTTCAATCTGTGCCCGCATATTCGGCAGGGAAAGGCCGGCAGTCCTGCCGTCATTGTTTGCATCTGATCCGAGGATTACGCCAAGGATCGGATCGTTATCGGAAATGGCTCTGTCGAGCGGCTTGAGCACATACGACACAGCGCCTTCGGCGCGAACGAATCCGGCGCCGTCTGCATCGAAGGCTCTGCACTGCGCCACCGGCGAGAGCATCTTCGCCGCGCAGAAACCGACAAACGGCTCGGGTTTCAACAACGCGTTGACGCCGGCCACTATGGCCAAGTCACACGCGCCATCCCTCATCGCCCGGACGGCGGAATCCAGCGCCGTCAGCCCCGATGAGCACGCCGTGTCGATCGCCAGACTCGGCCCGCGAAGATCGAAAAGATAGGATATTCGATTGGCGGCAATGCTCAGCGCGCCGCCCGTGTTCGTATACGCGTTGGAATGGCGCGGTTGCTGGTTGAGCAGTTGCCCGTAATCACTCGACGATATCCCGACGAACACACCGGTGCGCGATTGGCGCAAGGTATCAAGCGAAAGGCCGGCGTTCTCCAAAGCCTCGAAGGCGGTCTGGACAAGCAGCCGTTGCTGAGGATCGATCATCACCGCTTCCTTTGGGGAAACGTTGAAGAAAGCGGTGTCGATTTGCTCTATATCGTCGATATAGCCCGCGCGTCGGACATAGGTTCGGCCTGGTCCGCCGCCCGGGTCATAAAGGTCCTTACTCCAGCGCCCATCCGGCAGGTCGCGGATCGCATCACCGCCGGCGATCAGGAACTTCCAGAGCTGGTCCAAACTCGAGATGCCACCGGGCAGCCGCAGGCCTGCCCCGGTGATCGCTATCTTGCCTATTGATGCTTCCGAAAACAAAAGGTCAAATCTCTGTGGATCCAGATATTCAAATAACTAAGAATGACAGTATCGTTCGGCATTTAGCTGTCAACGCCGTTAACTGACGCAGCCCCCCGAAGGTCCTCGTGGGTGCAAATTCGCAAGCGCACCTTGGCCGGCTCATTTCGGGTGGTTGTCGTCGCATCGTTGGGCCTAGAACGGCGGCTATCTAAGAACCACGGCCTGCAACCTGCCATTTGGGACGGACCTGAGATGCAGCGGTTCGACGGTGTGCAAGCGATGTCGGCTCTTGGGCCGCACGAACCCGCTGCGCGGGAGGGGTTCTGGCGGCGAGGCTCACCCAGGATAACGAGCGTAGCGCATAGATCGGTCAAGGCCGAACATTGCGGCTCCTTCAACTGAGGAGTCGGACAATGAACGATCTTGTACCTGTGATGCCCGCCGTACCCGTCAGCCCACTGCGGCAGCGGCTGATCGACGATATCAACATGCGGCACTTCAGCCGCGAGACGCAGCGCAACTATGTGCGCGATGTCGGACGCTTCGCCAGTTTCCTCGGGCGTCCTCCCGATACAGCCACCGCTGAGGACTTGCGCCGGTTCCAGATCGAGCAGCGCGAAGCCGGGATGCCCGTGCCGACCATGAACAGCATCGTTGCGGCGCTGCGGTTCTTCTTCACCCATACGCTCGACAGGCCCGATCTTGCCCGTCGGCTCGTGCGCTTGAAGCAGATGCGCATGCGAGCCAACCGAACGCACTGTCAGGGAAACGCTAAATACCAGATTCGATCGGCTTCATCATAGCGCGAACCTGATCCAGTGTTTGCAAAAGACCCTCTTCAATCTCCTGCAGCCTCAGACCAATCTCAAGGCCTTCGTGACCAGTTAACTTAAGCAATACGATCATGACGAGATGGGAATGGGCCGCAAGGGCAAGCAGATGCACACCACTGGGGCTTGCTCGACCCTGCAACCATGCCCGAGCTGTCGTGTCGCTGACACCAGCCCAACGCATCACGGTCTTCGTCGCCCGGCGACTCGCACCCAGCTCTTCCTGAAGTGCTTGGCCGATCTGCGCCGCCAGGTCGGTTTCAGCAAGGACAAATCGTGAATCCCGAAGTTGACTTATGTTTTTACGAACCATTCTTCGGCCCCTCATGCTGTAAATGAAGGTTTCCGCATGGACGTAGTCGCCAACATCTTCCGGGGCCGTGATGGTAATAAAATGGTTAGATACAGAGGAACCTGAGGATCCGAACGATCCGCCAAAGGTGCGGGCGGCGGAATACGTCCGCATGTCGACGGAGCACCAGCAATACTCGACTGACAACCAGTCCGAGACCATTCGCCGATATGCTCAGCAGCGCGGCTATGAGATCGTCAAGACATACGCCGACGAAGGGAAGAGCGGGCTCAACATTGGCGGCCGGCAAGCCTTGCAGCAGCTACTCGAGGATGTCGAAACCGGCCGAGCCGATTTCAACGCGCTTCTCGTCTATGATGTCAGCCGTTGGGGGCGCTTTCAGGATCCAGATGAGGCAGCGACCTATGAACTGCGCTGTCGCCGCGTTGGCGTCCAGGTCCACTACTGTGCCGAACAATTCGAAAACGACGGCAGCATCGGTTCCTCGATTATAAAAACCGTCAAACGGGCGATGGCCGGCGAATACAGCCGCGAGCTCTCCGTCAAGGTATTTGCCGGTCAAGCGAACCTGATCCGGCTCGGATATCGCCAGGGTGGCCCTGCCGGCTTTGGTCTCAGGCGCATGCTCGTTGATCAATCGGGTGAGGAAAAGGGAATTCTCGACCACGGCGAACACAAGAGTATCGCGACCGATCGGGTTATCCTGGTTCCGGGCCCCAAGGACGAAATCGAAATCGTGCGCCAAGTATATCGTCAGTTCGTCGAACGCGGGCGAAGCGAGCGTGAAATTGCCGAAGAGCTGAATGGCAGAGGGATCGTGACAGACCTTGGTCGGCCGTGGACCCGCGGGTCGGTCCACCAATTGCTGATCAACGAAAAGTATATCGGCAACAATGTCTGGGCGCGGACCTCCTACAAGCTCAAAGGGGCACATGTTCGCAATGATCCAGATGAGTGGATCAGGGCGGATGCCGCCTTCGAAGGTATCGTACCGCAAGACATGTTTGATGCCGCCCAGGTCATCATTTGCCATCGCAGTGCGAGGCTATCAGATAATGAAATGCTCGAACTTCTGGCGCAGATCCTTGAGCGCAATGGTTTCCTCTCTGGCCTGGTTATTGACGAGTCCGACGACTGTCCCTCGAGCAGTTCGTTCCGGTCACGGTTTGGAAGTCTGCTTAGAGCCTATGCGTTGGTCGGATTCACGCCCGACCATGACTACCGGTATCTGGAGACGAACCGGAAGTTACGAGCCATGTACCCTGGTATTGTCGAGTCGGTGCTCGACGGTATCGGGCAAGCTGGAGGATCCGTCGCGCGCGATCCATCAACCGATCTGCTGACGATCAATCGTGAATTCACAGCCTCCCTGATCATCGTGCGCTGCTTTCAGACCTCTGCCGGTAATCTGCGCTGGAAGTTGCGGCTCGACACTCCGCTCAAGCCAGACCTGACGGTGGCAATCAGGATGGATGCCGCCAACGAGAAACCGATGGACTATTATCTCCTGCCCCGGCTGGACATGCGCGATGCGGTGCTGCGACTGGCTGAGTATAATGGTCTGTCGCTCGATGCGTTTCGCTTCGACACGCTTACATCTTTCTATCAAATGTCCGCGCGATCGAACTTCAGGGAGGCAGCCTGATGTCCGCTCTTCCTGCCCAACGCGTCGAAATGATCCGGGTTGATCGCGTGAAAGTCGCCAATCCACGTGTGCGGAACAAACGCGTTTTCAAGGAGATCGTCGACAATATTGCAAAGATTGGTCTCAAGAAGCCGATCACCGTCACTCGAAGAGCAGAAGCAGATGGCCCCTTCTACGATCTGGTCTGCGGTCAGGGCCGTCTCGAAGCCTATATCGAGCTCGGTCAAACCGAGGTGCCGGCGCTGGTTGTGACCGCTGATCCCGAAGATTGTCTGGTTGCCAGCCTTGTCGAAAATTGCGCCCGGCGACAACACCGAGCGATTGACCTTCTACAGGATATCCGCGGGATGGAGGAGAGAGGTTATTCCACATCAGACATCGCGCGGAAAACCGGTCTGACAAACGAATATGTCCACGGCGTCGCGCGACTCCTGGAGAAGGGAGAGCAACGCTTATTGCGATCAGTGGAAACCGGGGTCATTCCCTTGAGCGTCGCGGTCGAAATCGCCGAGTGTGAAGATCATGAAGTCCAGGCTGCCCTGTCCAGTGCCTACGAACGAGGTCTGCTGAAAGGTCGCAAGCTGCTCATCGCGCGCAGGGTTATCGAAAACCGTCAGCGCCGCGGCAAAGGCCTTGCCAATACCGGCAACCGCAAGCGCGAACGTGTATCTGCCGAATCGCTTGTCAAAGCCTATCAGGAAGACACCGATCGCAAGCGGTCGCTCATCCAGCGATCCCGGGCGACCCGTGACCGATTGCTGCTCATCGTCGAGGCGCTTCGCCGTCTCGCTAGCGATGAACGTTTCATGTCGCTGCTCGAAGATGAGGACCTGACGACCTTGCCACAAAATCTCGCGACGAGGTTACATTTGCAGAACGAGGCCGAGGCATGAAGCGCAAGCACCAGCCCCTTCTTGCCCGGGCATTCGAGAATTCGACCCTGCGCATTCCTGTCGAGGACATAACGCCGTTGCGTGAAATTCGTCCTGGTGTTCGAAGCACCGTCAAATATCGCCAGATTGCCGCCTCAATCGAGGAAGTGGGGATCATCGAGCCGCCGGTGGTCATTCGTGACCCTCAAGCCAAGAATCGGTTTCGCCTGCTCGACGGGCACATTCGGCTCGACATTCTGATCTCACAAGGAGCGAAGGAAGTCGTTTGTCTGGTCGCGACGGAAGACGAGGCTTTCACCTACAATCGGCGCGTGAGCCGCATTGCGACCATTCAGGAGCACAAGATGATCCTCGAGGCCATAAAGCGAGGCGTGCCCGAGGAGCGACTGGCCCGCGCGCTCAACGTCAACATCGATCTCATCCGCAGGAAGCGAAACCTGCTTGTCGGAATCTGCCCGGAGGCCGCTGATCTGCTGCGCGACAAGCACGTCCCTATCAACGCATTCATTGAGCTGAGACGACTGAAGCCAATGCGTCAGATCGCTGCTGCCGAAATGATGATTGCCATGAACAAATATTCCATTGCCTATGTAAAGTCGATCGTCGCCGCAACGCCAACCGAGCAGTTCGTCGAAGGCAAACGCCCGTCCACCCAAGGTCTAACCGCTGAGCAAATCGACCTGATGACCGAGGAAACGGCCCGGCTCGATCGGGAATTCAGGCTCGTCGAACAGTGCTACGGGGCCGACCATCTCGATTTGGTTCTGGCGTCCGCATACGTGGCTGGCTTAATCGAAAACGCCAGGGTCGTGCGGCACCTTGCACAGCACCACCCCGATATCCTGACCGAATTCCAGAAGATCGCTGAATTGCAAAAGGCGGCTTGATGGGGACCCGGACCCGATAAGCGCGGGGACCGCGGGAGACGCCGCACTGTGGGGCGGATCGAGCGCGGCGGTGGGGATGGCGGCGAACCCGCACGGAGCCCACCCGAGGACCTTATGCGGTTCTCGTAGTCTTGTGCGCCGGTCAATTGCCGCCGCCGGCGCACCTTTGTTGAATGAAGTCCTGACTACCGAGAAATTGGTCTCAGCTCGTTTGTGGAATGGCATCCGTCCCCGCATTCCACAAATTTGTTCGCTTTTTGAACTTCTTCTGTGCTAGTTTTGCGCGAATCAAAGGTAAAGACCAAGCTTGCCGACATGCGAGGAACCGAAAGATGGTTAAATCCAGTTGTGCTGTTGAAGAGCAAGACCTTACCTCACTGAGGCCCTACGCGCGCAATGCACGTACCCATTCCAGAAAACAGATCAGGCAGATCGCTGCCAGTATCGAGCGGTTTGGTTTTACCAACCCGGTGCTGGTTTCGGACGATGGCGAGATCATTGCAGGCCATGGCAGGGTCGAAGCAGCGAAACTGCTCGGCAGGAAGACTGTACTCGCCGACGCATTTGAAGCCCAGAAACTTGTGCTTGCCGCGCCGGATCTGACAATAAATCAGCTGGCCAACAAGGCTGGCCGCTGCCGGAAACAACTCCACAAGCTCTTCCGCCTGAGCTGGCTGAGCCCGCAGATCGTCGATGCAATCGTAAGCGGCGCCCAGCCGAAGTCGATCACCCGGCGCCGCCTGCTCGAATGTGAGTTGCCGATTGATTGGTCCGAGCAGGAAGAACTGCTTGGCATCTAGGCCTGAGCGTTGTTCAATCCCCCCAATCGCCGTGTGGGCGAGGAAACTCCAGACAGAGAATCAGGCCGAAATGGCGCGCACATCTCGCCGCGTTCCGGCGTCTCTTGCCCAAGGTCAAAATGGACCAGTCGCCAAAGCCCGCAGAACTGCGCCATTCTGCGGTCGCAGGTCGCCCGAGGGCGAAAATCCGGTTCACTACAGGACTGCCTGGTGCGGTCGAGAAGACTCGAACTTCCACGGGATATTATCCCACAACGACCTCAACGTTGCGCGTCTACCAATTCCGCCACGACCGCTAAATCGACAGGGGCGCTGATGCAGCCGCCCCGGGCAGGTGCGGGCCATTAGCAAAGGGTTCTGCATGCTGCAAGCGGCGTCTCAGGTTTTCATGCGCATATCGCAGCCGGCGGGTATTCGCAGCGCGCAACCGGGCCGGTCAGGAAGCGCGCGATCGCATCGTCATCCCCGGCAGGCCGGTTGTTCAGCCGGGTTTCCAGCCGATCTCCGCAGCGACCGCCGATTTGGGCACGTCCGTCACCGCTTCGTTGATCGTCATGCTTTCGCCTGGCCCGAGCCGCCGTTTGGGCGGAACGACTTCCCAGCTATAGACGATACGATCGCGCGCATCGTGCATCACGACGAGGATCGAGGGGACAGAGCGTTCAACACTGCCCACATTGGTAACCGTGCCGCTTGCCCCGAAAAATTCCGTGCCGTTGGGCAATGTGCGGCGATCCTGACGATTGGGCGGAAAATCCAGAACCAGATCCGGCTGGGCCTGCGCGAATGTTCCCGCAGGAGTGGTCATCCAGCCCGGCAGGCCGAACCGCCAGACATAGGCAACCGCGCCAAGCGCCACCACGGCGAACAGAACTGCCGCGATCATCAGGAGCCTGGGCCGGTTGAGCCTGGGGCGGAACGGCGGGGAATACTCAAAACTCGACGATTCCTCGACCGCGGGCGCATAGGAAATCGAATCCGCATCATCGTAAACCGGCTGCGGTGCCCGCTCTTCCAAAGGCTGCGCGATCGGGGGCGCGTCGAACCCATCATCCGCAGGCGGATCGACAGGCAAATCCGGCTGGGCAGGATCTTCGTGTGGCGCATCGGCAGCGGCTTGGGCGGCGGCCTGATCGTCAAATTCCTCGCTGTCAGGCACGCCATCGTCAGCCGCTGCCCGCTCTGCGGCCGGCTGATCGTCCGAAGCAACCGGCGGCGCGGCTGGCGCCTGCGATTCGGGCATTTGCGGCGGCGGAGCCGGCTCTGGAACATCCAGTTCGGGCCCGTCCTGAAACCAGCTGTGACGGCATTTGGCGCAGCGAACCGTTCTGCCCTCGATACCAATGGCGGTATCGGGCACGACGTAGCGCGTGGAACAGGCTGGGCAGGCAATGATCATGACTTCACCCCTAAAGCACGCCAGCCGCGCACCCGACAAGCATCGTCTGGCAGCCTGACCGACGCTTGACCCTTTTTTCCACATTCATTGACGGCTATAGCCCTCAACGCACCCCGCAAGACCGGATAGCAGAGAACACATGAATCAGGCAGCCGACGGGGAAATTGTCCATTTCAACAATGTCGGGTTGCGTTATGGCACCGACCGGGAAGTCCTGAGCGACCTTTCGTTCACGCTCTATCCCGGCAGCTTCTATTTCCTCACCGGGGCCAGCGGCGCGGGCAAGACATCGCTGCTCAAGCTGCTTTACCTGGCCCAACGCCCATCGCGCGGAATGATCCGCATGTTCGGGGCGGATGCGATCACCCTGCCACGCGAACGCCTGCCCGCCCTGCGCCGCCGCATTGGCGTGGTGTTTCAGGATTTCCGCCTTGTCCCGCATTTATCGGCGTTCGACAATGTGGCGCTGCCGCTTCGCGTTTCGGGCGCGAAAGAGAAAGACCTGGAAAAGCCGGTATACGACATGCTCGACTGGGTCGGCCTGACAGAACGGACCGAAGCGAAACCGGCGACACTTTCCGGCGGAGAGCAGCAGCGCGTCGCGATTGCCCGCGCGGTTATCTCCCGCCCCGATATCCTTGTCGCAGACGAACCGACCGGCAACGTCGACCCGGAAATGGCGATCAAACTGCTGCGGCTGTTTGAAGCGCTGAACGGGCTGGGCACAACCGTGGTGGTCGCCACCCATGATGTCCATCTGCTCAAGAAAGTGCCCGATTCGCTGATTATGCGGCTGGACAAGGGGCGTCTTTCCGATCCGACGGGCGCCTTGCGCTTTCCGCCACGGCGACCCGCGCGCGCAAGTGGGCCGCAACAATGAATGGCCTGGATAATCTGGCGCAATCCGCGCGCGACATCTGGCGCAACATCGCCGGATCAAACCGCCCCGATCTGATTCCCCTGACCCGCTTTTCCGGCCCGATGCCTTGGGTTATCGCCATCATGGTGGCGCTGACGGTGATCGCTCTGGCCGCCGGCCTTGCGCTGAACAACGCCGCACAATCCGCCAAGGCAGAGCTGGAAGGCGGGATTACCATCCAGATCGTTGAAGCGCGCGCGGATGTTCGTGAGGCGCAAAGCAAGGCGGCGCACGCGCGGCTGCAATCGCTTCAGGGCATTATCTCTGTGCGGCGTGTGCCGCAGTCCGAAGTGGATGCACTGATCGAGCCATGGCTTGGTTCGGGAACCGAGACCGGGCTGGACACCGCCGTTCCGGTGCCGATCCTGATCGATGCAAGGCTGGACGGGCCGGTTACGCCCGGCAGGCTGACGGCGATCCAGCAGGCGCTGCTGGAGGTTGCACCTTCGGCACGCGTCGATGCGCAGTCAAGCTGGATCGAACCGGTCTTCGATGCGATCGAATCGTTACAATGGCTTGCCCTTGCGCTGGTCGTGTTGCTGGCGATGGCGCTGGCATCGGCTGTCCTTCTGGCCGCCCGCTCCGCGCTGGGCGCCAGCCGCAATACGATTGAAATCGTTCATCTGCTTGGCGGCACGGATTCGCAGGTCGCGCGAATTTTCCAGCGGTCCATCGGGGTTGGCGCGGCCGGTGGCGGTTTTGTCGGCCTGCTTCTGGCGATCGTGGTCATCCTGTTTCTGGGAAAACGTTTCGCCAGCCTTGGTGCCGGGCTGGTCGATAGCGGCGCGCTTGGTTTCTGGGACTGGCTGATGCTCGCTGCGGTGCCGATTCTTGCCGCGGGCCTTGCGATGCTGACCGCAAGGCTCACGGTGATACATACCTTGCGCAAGATGCTATAGCGCCCGCCATGCTTCGTCGCCTTGCCTCGGTCGTGTTCCTTGTCTGGATCATCGGATTTTTCTGGTTTGCCATCGCGCTGCCCGGCCCTGCCGGAAAGGCGGAAACCGATGCCGCCGTGGTTTATACCGGCGGCGAAGGGCGAATCGCGCGCGGACTTGAGGCGCTGGACGAAAAATGGACTACGCGCCTGCTTGTTTCGGGCGTGGACCGCGAAGTTCGTCCTGGGGAATTCGCTGCCGAATATAACGTATCGGCAAAGCTTATGCGGTGCTGCATCACCCTGGGCTATGATTCCTATGATACGCGATCGAACGCGCTGGAAGCCTCGCGCTGGCTTGCACGCAACGATTACAGATCGGTCCGGCTGATCACGACAGACTGGCACATGCGCCGATCAGCGCTTGAACTGGATCACGCCATTCCCGAACATATTCAGGTTGTGCGCGATGCCGTGCATTCCCGCCCCAGCCTGCGCATTCTGTTTCTTGAGTATCACAAACTGATCGCGCGGCACTTGTCCTGGCTCTGGGCAGGCTGATGATCGCGGACCTGTCCAGCATCATACGCAGCATCGCGTTTTATGCCGCGTTCTATATCGGAACCACGCTTTTCGTGATTGCGGCCTTTCCGGCAATGCTGCTTGGCAAACGCGCGCTGCGCGCTGTCGCGGAAAGCTGGTCCGCCTGGCATCGGGGATGCGCACGCTTGCTGTTGGGCATAAATGTGAAGCTGGAAGGCACGCTTCCGCAGACAAACGCCCTGATCGCGATCAAGCATGAAAGCTTTTTCGAAGCGATCGACACGCCCAATCTGCTTGAATACCCGGCCGTGTTCGCCAAGGCAGAGCTGACCCGCATTCCGCTGTGGGGCAAAGTCGGCATGATGTATGGCCTTGTCCCTGTGGAACGCGATCAGGGCGCGCGCACGTTGCGCAAGATGATTTCGGTGGCGAAAGCGTTCAACCAGGCTGGCCGGGTGATGGTGATCTTTCCCGAAGGCACCAGAGTGCCGCACGGAACCCGGGCGCCGCTTCAGGCGGGATTCGCCGGCCTATACAAGCTGCTGGGCATTCCGGTGGTGCCGGTCGCACTGAACAGCGGGCCGCTTTATCAGCGCCGCTGGAAACGCAAGGGCACAATCACGGTCAAAGTGGGCGAAACGATTGAACCGGGCCTCCCGCGCGAGGAGATCGAGCGCCGCGTGACCGACGCCATCAACGCGCTGAACGATACCTCGAATGATCAGCCGACCGGCTAATCGCCCGCAGCGCTGCCATCGTGATCGCCGCGCCCAAAGTCTGGCCGGGCATCGTCCTGCCCTTCCTCGATAATCGAGCGGCGGATCGCGCGGGTGTGCGAAAACTGTTCGAACAGGGCATCGCCATCGCCAACCCGAATCGCCCGCTGGAGCGCCGACAGATCTTCCGAAAAGCGTTGCAGCATCGTGAGCACTGCATCCTTGTTGGATAGAAACACATCGCGCCACATCGTCGGGTCTGATGCAGCGATCCGCGTGAAATCGCGGAAACCGCCCGCCGAATACTTGATCACCTCGCTTTGCGTCACATCCTCCAGATCGGATGCGGTGCCAACAATCGTGTAAGCAATAAGATGCGGCAGATGGCTGGTAACGGCCAGCACCAGATCGTGATGCTCGGCATCCATAATCTCGACATTCGCGCCCAACGCTTCCCAGAATTCGACCAGCGCGGTCAGCTTGAGAAGATCGGTCGGCTCTGGCGGGGTGACGATGCACCAGCGATTGCGAAACAGGCTGGCAAAGCCCGCGTCAGGCCCGGAATTTTCCGTTCCCGCCACCGGATGCGCTGGAATAACGGTGTGGCCGGGCAAAGCCTTGCCCAGCGCCTCGGCGATGGAAACCTTGCACGATCCCACATCGCTGACCAGTGCATCGGCGGGCAGAGCATCGGCGACATCCGCTGCCGCCCGCCCCATCGCGCCGGGCGGCACGCAGAAAATCACCAGATCGGCATTGGCAACAGCTTCGGCTGCCGTTTCGCACACGGTTGTGACCAGGCCGCGCTCGGCCGCGCGCTTGCGCGTTTGGGGATCGCTGTCAAAGCCGGTTGTCACGCTGTCCGGCAGATATTCGCGCACCGCCAGCCCGATCGACCCGCCCAGCAGGCCAAGGCCAATAATCGCGATCCGGTTGAAGCTCATTGCGCATCCTCCACCATGGCGCGCAAGGCTGCGGCGATGGCATCCATATCCTCGCGCTTGCCGATAGTGATGCGCAGCCCGTTGGCAAGTCCCTGTCCCGGCAACCAGCGCACGATGTAGCCGCGCTCGGCAAGCCCGTTGTATGCCCTTTCCGCGCTCAGCGCGCCATCGAACAGCACCAGCACGAAATTGGCTTCGCTGGGCAACACGCGCACACCGTGGTTGGCCAGTGGCGCAAGCAATTCCTCGAAACGCGCGCGTTCCATCGCGTTGTGGCGGCGCGACATCGAAACGAAATCCTGATCGCCAAGCGCCGCAAGCGTGACCGCCTGCGCGCCATTGTTAACATTGAACGGCCCGCGAATGCGGTTCAGCATATCGATCAGCCGAGGTGCGCCGGTGCCCCAGCCGACTCGCTCTCCGGCCAGGCCATAGGCCTTTGAAAACGTGCGCGTCACCAGCACATTTGCGCTGCTGCGAGCAAGCTCCAGACTGCCATCGTCGTCCATCGGATCGACATATTCGGCATAAGCCTGATCAAGCACAAGCAACACGTTGCCGGGCAACCCGGCGTGCAGACGCGCCAGTTCCCTGCGGGTCAGGAAGCTGCCGGTCGGGTTGTTCGGATTGGCGATAAACACCACGCGGGTGCGCTCTGTCACCAGCGCCAGCAGCGCATCGACATCGGTGCCATAATCGGCATCGGGCGCGACCACCGGCGTTGCGCCGCAGCGCCGCGCGGCAATCTCATACAAAGAAAAGCCATAGCGCACGAAGATCACTTCATCGCCCGGCCCGGCAAATGCACTGGCGCTTAGCGTCAGCAGTTCGCCAGATCCGGTGCCGCACACGATCCGCGCCGGATCAAGCCCGTGCAACGCAGCAATCGCCTCACGCAGGGCGGTGCTGTCGGGATCGGGATAGAGCGAAGGTTCGACGGCCTGTGCGCGGGCAGCCAGCGCGGTGGCGCTCGTCCCCAGCGGATTTTCGTTTGCCGACAGTTTGATAAGCTTTTGCCCGTCCGCACCTTTGGACTTGCCCGGCACATAGGCATGGATAGCCGCGATCCAGTCCTTGGGCTGCGGTCCGCCAGCGGTGTTCGATGAGTCTGCCATGGTGGACAAGGCCTTTAGCGAAGCGCAGCGCCGATTGACAGCGTGAGATTGACAGCGCGCCGCCCAACCCCCAATTGCCGGTCTGTCATGGCGTCCGCACCGATCACCTCTTCCAGTCAGGTTCTGACACTGCCCGATCCGTTGCCGCTTGATGGCGGACAACAGCTGGAAAATGTGCAGATCGCATATGAAACGTATGGCGATCTGAATGAGACCAGGTCCAACGCGATATTCATCGCCCACGCGCTGACCGGCGATCAGCATGTCGCCAGCCCCCACCCCAAAACCGGCAAGGAAGGCTGGTGGTTGCGCATGGTCGGGCCGGGCAAGCCGATCGACACGGACAAGTTCTTCGTGATCTGCGCCAATGTCGTGGGCAGCTGCATGGGATCGACCGGGCCTGCAAGCCCCGGCCCCGATGGCGAGCCTTATGGCATGGCGTTTCCGGTCATCACCATTCGCGATATGGTGCGCGGCCACATCGCGCTGCTCGATGCGCTGGGGATCGAACGGCTCCACGCGGTTGTTGGCGGATCAATGGGCGGGATGCAGGCGCTGTCGCTTGCCGCGAATTTCCCAGATCGCACCGCCGCAGCGCTTGTGATCGCATCGACCGCGCGCCATTCTGCCCAGAATATCGCGTTTCACGAAGTGGGCAGGCAGGCGATCATGGCCGACCCTGAATGGCGCGATGGCGATTATTCGGGCCATGGCAAAGGGCCGGAAAAAGGGCTGGCAGTGGCGCGCATGGCGGCACACATCACCTATCTTTCCGAAGCGGGGCTGACCGACAAGTTCGGCCGCAATCTGCAGGATCGCGCGGAAAAAACCTTCGGTTTCGATGCCGATTTCCAGGTGGAAAGCTATCTGCGCTATCAGGGGATCAGCTTTACAGACCGCTTCGATGCCAACAGCTATCTCTATATCACACGCGCGATGGATTATTTCGATCTGGCCGAGGAACATGGCGGCCTGCTGGCCAATGCATTCGCCAAATCGCAGGCGCGCTTCTGTCTGATCAGTTTCGATACCGACTGGCTTTATCCCACGGCGGAATCGCGCGCCATTGTCCATGCGCTGAATGCCGCCGGTGCGCCCGTCAGCTTCGTGGAACTGTCCGCGCCTTATGGGCATGACAGTTTCCTGCTCGATGTGCCCGAGCTGGATCGCGTGATTTCAGGGTTTATCGAACAGTGAGCCAGCTTCGCCCCGATCTTGCGGTCATCCGCGACAATGTCGACCCGGATTCGCGCGTGCTCGATGTTGGCTGCGGGGATGGCACGCTGCTGGCCGCGCTGCGCGATCAGAAAGGCTGCGACGCGCGCGGCATGGAAATCGATCCTGACAATGTCGCCGCATGCGTCGGCAAGGGCCTGTCGGTTATTCAGGGCGATGCCGACAGCGATCTGGCGTTCTATCCCGATGCCACATTCGATTATGCGATCCTCAGCCAGACCCTGCAGACCACGCGCCGCCCGGATATCGTGCTTGATGAACTGCTGCGGATCGGCCGCAAGGCATTTGTCAGCTTTCCCAACTTCGCGCACTGGCGCGTGCGGCTGACCTTGTTCTGGAGCGGGCGTATGCCGGTAACGCGCCTACTTCCCGAAGCATGGTATGAAACGCCCAACATCCACCACGCAACAATTGATGATTTCCGCCAGTTGCTGCGCGATCGCGGCATCAAGGTGGAAAACGCATGGTTCCTGAAAGGCGATAAACACCGCAGCCCGGCCGCCGCCAATTTCCGCGCGGAACATGCGGTGTTTCTGCTCTCCAAATAGGAAGAGCAGGGCGGGAAAGTGCCCTGCCGCAAATTCTCAAAACACCAGCGCGCCCGGATTGAATCAGAAATTCTGCGCCTCCGCATCGTTCACCAGCAGCACGCTATCATCACGCGCCAGCGCCCAAAGGCTCAGCCCCGCTGCCTGCGCGCGGCGCACGGCAAGGCTGGTTGGCAAGGAAATGGTGACAAGGCTGGTCGCGCCAGCTTTCACTGCCTTTTCAACGATTTCATAGCTGCACCGCGCGGTTGACAGCACAAAGCCGGGCGAAAGCGGCTTTTCCTCCCGCGCCATCGCGCCCACCAGCTTATCCAGTGCATTGTGCCTGCCGACATCTTCGCGCACGCAGCCAATCGCGCCGGTCTCATCGGCAAAGGCCGCGGCATGGGCCGCCCCCGTCGCCGCGCCAAGAACCTGATGTGCCGCAATCGCATGCACCGCATCGAACACCGCTTTCCCGTCCAGCGCGGTGTGGCCCGCAACTTTGGGCAGCGGCGTATCGAGCGCTTCCAGATTCTCTATGCCGCACAGCCCGCAGCTCGATTCCGAAACGCGGGCGCGCACGCGCTCACCCAGTTTTTCGATGCCCAGCCCCGCAAGCGTGGCGCGCACGATCCAGCCCTTGTCGGTTTCGGCAACCGCAATATCGCTGATATCAGCAACGTTTGCCGCCAGACTTTCGCTCAGCGCGAACCCGGTCGCAAAGTCTTCAAGCTGGGCTGGCGTTGCCATCATCACGGCATAGGCCAGACCATTGAATTCCAGCGCAACCGGCGCTTCTGGCACCCACTGCTGCGACGCGGGCTGGCGGCTCCCGTCTGGAAAAACGCGAACCGCCCGCGTCATCTGCCCCGCCTTGGGCAAAGCGCCATCAGGCGGGCCGTGCGTTATCCCATCACTTTCATCGCGCACAGTTTGTTGCCATCGGGATCGCGCATGTAGGCGAGGTAATACTTGGCTTCGCCAAAATCGCGCATGCCCGGCGGATCTTCACACGTTGTCCCGCCGTTGGCGATGCCCGCCGCATGCCATGCAGCGCCCTGTTCGGGGCTGTCGACGGTGAAACCGATCGTTCCGCCGTTGGCAAAGGTTGCCGGTTCGCCGTTGATCGGCTTGGTCACCAGGAACATGCCATCGTTGTGCATATAGGCAATCCGATCGTCCATGTCGCCGCCCGGCCCGCCGCCAAGCGCGGCAAAAACCGCATCGTAGAACGCTTTGGATTTCTCCAGATCGTTTGAGCCGACAACAACATGACTGAACATAGGAATCTCCCGATTATGCAATTGAAGCGCGGACCATATCGGCGTGCCGGGTCAGGTCAATGACAAGTCACGCGATTGCCCGATATCGTTCAGCGATGCGAAAGCCGCCCGGTGGCATCATTGCCATAATCACAACTGGACAACCTGTTTTCCAGTGCGAGACTCTGCACGCCCCGAACCGGAGGCCCGGACATGACATTTCATAAACCCCTGCTGGCAAGCGCGCTGGCGATGGCCAGCCTGCTCCCCGCTCCGGCGCTGGCGCAGGAAAACGAAGCCGCGCAGATCGCAGAGCGGCTGAACGATCCGGCAACACAATATGCCGTTGCCGGAATGATCTCCGCGATGTCAAAAGCGATGCTCGACATTCAGGTCGGCCCGTTTCTCGAAGCAATGGAAGGCATGGGTGGAAAAGCCGCGCCCGATCTTGGCCCGGATGCCACCGTGGCCGATCTTGCCGGCACCGATCATGCGCAAGTGCGCGCGCAACTGCTTGAAAACGTCCCCCGGATGATGACCGCGATGGGTTCAATGGCCGGAACAATCGAAGAGATGATGCCGCAATTGAAAGCCATGGCCGAGCAGATGAAGAACGCAGTCCCGCATTACTGAGCGCGCCTTTCCGGTGCGCGCCAGAGTTATCCACCTGAATCCGCACCGGCCTTTACGTTAAGCGTCTGGACGATGCGCCATCGCTTGGGCAAGGATCAAGGCCATGTGGCAGCTTTACCAATTCCCCTTGTGTCCGTTCAGCCGCAAAGTCCGGCTTTTGTTGAGCGAAAAAGGCATCGCGTATGAACTGTGGCGCGAAAACCCTTGGGAAGGGCGCGACGAATTCTTCGCGATGAACCCCGCCGGACGCACGCCGGCTCTGCACGATCCCGAACGCGGCAAAACCCTGTCGGACAGCCGCGCGATCTGCGAATTTTTTGAAGAAACGGTTGAAAAGAACCCGCTGATCAGCGGCACCGCCGATCAGCGGGCAGAGATTCGCCGCCTGATCGCGCTGTTTGATGAGAGTTTTTACGGCGATGTCACCGGGCCGCTGCTTTACGAACGCATGAAGAAACGCCTGATCCTGAGGCAATCTCCAGACTCGCGCATCCTGCGTGAAGCGATGCGGCTGGCACACGATCACCTGTATTACATTGATTATCTGATCGACAATCGGCCATGGCTGGCCGGCTCCACCATGACCCTCGCCGATCTGACGGCGGCGGCCCAGATTTCGGTGGCCGATTATCTGGGCGGGATTGACTGGTCAAACCACGATCAGGCGCGCGGCTGGTATGCCGTTATCAAAAGCAGGCCCAGCTTCCGCCCGATGCTTTCAGAGCGGATGGAAGTGATCCAGCCGCCCAGGCACTATGCCGAAGTCGATGGTTAGCGCCGGGGCCTAGTTGGCAGCCGCTTCGGTTCCAAACCGGCCGTGCTTGCGATAGCGCACCATCCAGCGATCCAGAAACAACCCCAGCGGCTTGGGCGAAATGCCAAGCGCCTTGAAGCCGGGCCGCTTGCCCGAGGCAACACTGCCCGACTTCAACAGTTCAAACTGGTCACGCGTGATCGGTGCGCCCGGAAGCCACCCGGTCAGCGTTGCAAACGCGGCGGAAACAGCGTCGGGCAGCGGAATGAAACCGCGCTCACGTCCTTGCGCATGCGCGATGCGTTCGTTCAAATCCAGCATGGTGATCACTTCGGGCCCGGCCAGTTCATACGTCTTGCCACCGGCCTTTTCTTGATCGATCAGCGCGATACGGATCGCACCGGCAACATCATCGACGAACACCGGTTGTAAAGGCGCGTCCGGCCCGAACACCGGCAGCACCGGTAATCCCGCGATAAGCCCGGCAAAACGGTTGATAAGATTGTCGTCCGGCCCGAACATCAGCGATGGCCTGATAACCGTCGCCTTGGGGAAAGCGGCGCGCACCGCTTCTTCGCCTTCGGCCTTGGTCCGGGCATAGGCGATGGGCGAATCGGCGTCGGCGCCAATCGCGGAAACATGCACGAACGCCTTAACACCGGCATCGCGCGCGGCCGCTGCGATCAGCCCGGCGCCGTCTCCCTGAACCGCATCGAGATCGCCATCGAACACGCCAACAAGGTTGACCACCGCATCGCATCCGGCAATCGCCCGCGCCACCGTTTCCGGGCGCGTCACATCGCACCGCACAAACGCGACCTGCCCAAGGTTGCCCAGCGGCTTCAGCCTGAAGGCCCGCTCCGGGTTGCGGCTGGCAACCCGCAGCCGCGCGCCACTCGCCAGCAGTTCCTGCGCCAGATGCGTGCCCAGAAATCCGCTGCCGCCCAGCACGGTGACAACTTTGCCCAGCAGGTCCTGATTGTTATGTGTGGTCATCGGCTGACGCGTTCCTTGCCCTGTGTGCGCAAGCCATGCAGATGGCCTGCGAAGATCACATCGCCATTGCCACACTCACGCCCGCCTTCGCAACCGAACATTGCGCCATCACGCCCACCACGGGCGAAGCGCAATGCCGCCGTTGACAACATCGCAGCAAAACCCTATCCGCCCGCACCTGCCCGACGCATCAACCATGCGCCCCGGTAGAGCCCAGATGGCGGAATTGGTAGACGCGCTAGCTTCAGGTGCTAGTATTCGCAAGGATGTGGAGGTTCGAGTCCTCTTCTGGGCACCATTTGTTCTCACTGGGGCGGAAGCCCGCCCCTAACGCCCTGAAAAACCAGGAATTAGATTCTTCTCGATTTTCGGGCTGGGAGCCATGTGAGTACAAAACTGAGTACAATTGTACTCACTTTTCTCGCGAGCGATCAGCCGACCGGACGGGAAGGACTGATCGATGCATGGATTGCATCTCAAAAGGCGGGGCAACCGCTGGCACTACTACCGCAATCGTCCCCGGCGGTTTGCGGACGTAGAGCCGCGAGCCGTCATCACCTTCGCACTTGGCACTGACAGCTTATCAGCCGCCAAGCTGAAGGCAGTGCAGATTTCCCATGATCTTGAGCAGCAGTGGCAGAACGCCTTAGAACGTGGTGTGTCGTTGCGCGGGCAGGACGAAGCCCGCCGCTACGCGGCAGCGAACGACCACAATCGCTCGCTGGGGCTGGAACCAGCAGCGGCGGCGGAGCTTGCCGACCATGATCTAATCGAGCGCCTGCGCCTCCTTTTGACGGGAAAGCAAGCTCCGGCGGAACAGAAGGCGGTGCTCGGGTTAATCGAAAAACCCAAACTGTCGTTGCCCCAAGCCTTTGATCGGTTTTGGGAACACATTGCCGATGACTACGAAGGCTACAGCCACGACCAACGACGCAACAAGCGCAACGTCTTCCTCAAAGCTATTCGCAATTTCGAGGCGGCGGTGGGAGCAATGGACTTCCATGACATTGAGCGCCGTCACGCCATGGCGTTCCGCCAGTGGTGGCTGAAACGCAAGCAAGCCAAGGGTCTCAACAGCTACACCGCCAATCGGGAGATTACGGCGCTGCGACGACTGTTCGCGGTGTCTTATGATATTGATGGGATTGAGACTCCGAACCCCTTTGCGCGGGTCCGGCTCAAGGCAGAGAAAGAAGGCACGCGCAAGCCGCTCACCAGCGAGCAGATCACCGAACGCTTTCTGGCTCCAGGACGGCTTGATGGGCTGTCGCTAGAATATCGCTGGTTCGTCCAGCTGATGATCAACACTGGCGCGCGTCCGGTGGAATTGATCGGCTTGGAGTCGATGGATTTTCAGCTCGATCAACCGGTGCCGCACATCTGCATCCGGGCAAACGGGGTGCGAGTACTCAAGACTCCGCATTCAGAACGAAAACTGCCGCTGCTGGGGGTTTCGCTTGAGGCAGCGCGTCAACTCGTAGCCAAGGGGGGGTGGAGCCCAAACCGGCTGGGCAAAAACATGGTCGCCACGTCTGCCATCAACAAATGGCTGCGAGAGAATGACGTGTTCCCGGAAGCGGGGCAATCGCTCTACAGCCTGCGCCATCACTTCCAAGATCAGTTGACGAAGCTGGGTGTGGTTGACCGGGTGCAGTGCCAACTGATGGGGCACAAATTCGAGCGCCCGAAATACGGCGAAGGGTTGGAGTTGGAGGAGCTGCGGGTGGTGGTGGAGCAGTTTGCGCTTTGAGCCGGTGGGGTGGTGCGTTCAGAGCGTTTCGATATTCGCCTTGAGGAGCGAAGCCAGTTTGGGCAGACCTTTCGCCTGGAGATCGAAGATGAACTCGCTTGGCGTGAAGGGTGGGTTCTCGTAATCGAGGCGCATGGCTCTCATCGTTGACAACGCATCTGCGGGATAGAGTTCAAAGGTGCTGGTGAGGAAATCATCGGGAGAAATGGCGCTCAAACCGTAGGGCGAAAGCACGTCATCAGGAAAGTCCTTCAGGTTTTCGGTAACGATGTGTTCTGCTCCAGCCACAATAGCGGTCGCTAGAACATGGCAATCATCCGGGTCAGGTAGTGTCAGCGAGGGTATCAAGTAAGCTCCTGCCGTGACGCAGGCTTCGGGGAAGGCTTGTGCCATGGCTTCGAGTTGCTGATTGATGCTCTCTTCCAAATCAGGACGTCGCTTGAGGAGGCTGCCTTTCCATTCGTCTAGAATTTTGGGCGACCAACGTGTCCGGAACAGACCTGCCTCCGTGAAGCGGAGCAGCGCGTCCCGCACCCGAAACGGGTAGAGCACGTTGGCGTCCAAAACGACGACAAATCGATCGGCGATGCTTCTCACGGGGCATCGAACTCCTGACCAAGTTTCTGCAACTCTTTGAGCGTTCGCTTGCGTTCCAGGTCTCTTTCAGCCTTGTAGGCTAAGATGTCCTCCGAGCGGATGCGTCGGTGCGACCCTACCTTGTGAAATCCAATCTCACCCTGGTCGAGCAGTTTGACGAGGAATGGTCGGGATACGTTGAGTAGGTCAGCCGCTTCCTTCGTGGTCAGTTCTGCTCCGTAAGGGATGAGGGTGATCATCTCCCCCCGAGCCACATGGGTGAGTACGTCGAGGACGAGTTGACCGAGTGCTGGCGGCAAAGCCACTTCCGTCTTGTCGCCATTCTTGCAGACCGAAAATGGCAAGCCCGTTGGAGTAAGCGCACCAGCCAAAGCCCTGGCGGCTTCAGATGCCAGTCGGACCTCATTTTCCGTCGGAGGTCGTTCGGAAAGTGCTCCATCTGCCATCACGGCTACTCCTTTTGATTGGTTGCATAGGCTCCAGATAACGGCTGATTGCATAAATGCAATAAGTGAAATAAATGTAATGAGTGCAGTCAGGGTGTGGTTTGGAGGATTTGCCAGGCAGCTCATGTGGTTGCCCACTGTCGAGGAAACCCGCTTGAGATTGTCGAGCGACCTATCCAGGCGGTGAGTGCGAAAAAACCCGCGTTAAGACGCACCATTTTTCGATTTTCGCGATTTTTCCGGACTTAAGCGTGCTCGTTTCCGATTTTTCTGGGTTTAAGGACGCGCCATCCCGATAAATCGGGATTTAACGAGCGAACGGCAAGCGCGAGTCACCGGCAGATGACAGGGAACGCAGCCGAACCAGTTGCTTATGCTCTTGTCGTTGGGCGTGGTAGATTTCGTGCAGTCGCTGGTGGAGCTGCAGTACCAAGCGTTGCTGTCTCGGGTCACAGTGATCGACCAGTGCTCCCAGCAATTGCTCCATCGCCTCCACCTCCGCCTGGGTCAGGGCGTAGGTCATGCTCGGCTCAGCTCAACGAATTGGTCGGCTAGTTGCAGCCGCACCGGTGCTGCCGATGTGGCGGGCAGATCAATCCAGTGGCTGCGGATATTGCCGTCATAGTCGATTGCCCCATCCATCAGCAGGCTAGTGATGGGCAACTGTTCCATCAGCCAAAAGTTTTCATCCTCCCGCCGGGCTTCCAAAGCATCTGACACCACTTCAAATTGTTTGAGGCGGGCTTCGTTGATGCCATCGGGGCGGAGAATATCTGGGCTTCATACACATCGCCGCCGCACGCCTCTGGACCAATCAGTTTGTCAACAGGGCCTAGATGAAGCCGTTCCTGAGCTTCGGTCTACGTATTAGTCCGGAGTGGTTAACAACCCGTTCAACGTATGCGTTCACCGCACCCGAATTGGCAGAAACTTCGGAAGACGGCAGTTTGTCATGTTTCCCGCAGCTAAATGGTGCGCACTTGGCTTTGCAATTCGGGCAAATCTTTCGATTTCCCCGCAGGAGGTGAAAGTCCCGCCTCCGCAAAATTGTCTAACCGAAGCGCAAGAAACTCTTCACAAGAAACTCTTCATCAGCCAAGGAAGGTGCCCCGGTGGTCATGGTGTGCCGATTGCAAATGCATGAACAGGTTTGAGGGCACCCAACTAAGCCGGAAACGCCGCGCATGTGCCTTCCTGGCAACAGTTCTCCAAAAAACCGTGACAATGAGCTGCGCCTGCCAATCACGCACCATTGCGTCCGGCAGTTTCCCCTACCTGCCGTATCGGTCCCATATTCTATCAGCGTATCGCCGGGGCACTCATCGTCGCGCGAAATTGCTTCTTGCGATACATCTAAATGTCCTAATTATGTTCCGATGAGGGAACGCCATGATTGACAGATGGAAAGGCACCCCATGGACGACGCCATCGTTGAAGGTCAGCCAACCGCCATGGATTATCGTTGCCCGTTCCGGCTGGAACGCCACCTCGCCTAGCTTCAGGGGAGGCAGTGTAACGGAGACAGTTTTCATATCTTCGTCGTAGTCCACCCCGTCCAGTGTCAGCTTGGTGAGAGTCAGCCGGTAGTCCACGGCTGCGGGCACAAGCAGCAGCTGGGTGCCTTCGAACATTTCGCCAAGAAATCGACGTTCATCCTCGACATGCGCCTCTGCAGCATAGGTAAAGCCCATCCGCAGCCGTTCGCCTTTCGGGCAGCGGCCATAGCTGCGGGTCATGTTGGTGGCGGTCCAGGTCTCGTCGATGAAGACCAGACGCTCGGGTTCCAGATCGATCTGATCCTCGAACCATT
>CAMYJW010000005.1 GCA_947258815.1 uncultured Sphingomonadaceae bacterium | reverse complement strand
GGCGCTGCATGGCGCGATCTGCCCGAAGAGTTCGGCAAATGGTCGAGCGTCTATCGCCAGTTCCGACGCTGGACCTTGTCAGGGCTGTGGGAACTGGTGCTCGATGCCTTGGGCGAGAGCGGTACGGGTTGAGAAACTGACGTTCCCACAAGAAGGCACGATCCACTTCGCTCATGCCTGCGTCGTTGCAAACTGCGGGCCATTGCGTTCGAATGGTGTCGATCTGTGCTTCGATGATCTCTCGCGCCCTTGCCTCGCTGAGCAGGAAGTTCGATGCGGCTTCAATACAGGTGGTCAGTTGGCTTAGCCGCTTGTTTCCTGTGATCAGCATGGCTTGTGACGCTTCGCCGCCAGTGCGCCCTTGCGGGCAAATATCATAGGCCGGTGTGAGAGTGAGGTTTTTTCCATCCCAAAAGGCCGCATGGTTGCGGGCGTGATCGTCGGTATTGCCCGACAGAATGTTGAACACGATCCGCCCGAACAGCTCCTCCAGCGTTTCTTTGGGATCGGTAAAGCGGTGGCGGATCAGTGTCGCCATATCCTCATAGCTCGCATAGCGCGCTTCGGTTTCATCAAGATCAAGCAGGGTCAGGCCCGAGACAAGGGCGCGTCTGGCCCAGCCATTCTCGGTGGGCGTGCGGTCAAAGCGTTCGATGAGAAGCACGTCTTTGCCCAGCCCTTGTGTCAGCTTGACGGGCGCAACGTTCAGTCCCGCAAGGCTGGCAAGGCGCATGGCGATGAACTCGCCCTTCACCACATTGTAGAGGTCGTTGCTCGCGGAAAACTTGGCAATGTATTTCTTGTTTTCATCGTCGATCAGCGCCTTGGGACGTGCGCCGCCCAGCGCCGTTCCGTGCTGGAGCGCAAGGTCCAGTTCCGGGGAGAGGGGCGTGCCTTCTTCGACGCGCTGCGCCGACTGGATCAGTTCCTCAAGTGTCGCATTCTGGCTCTGGCGAGGGACGTATTCGTTTGGCGATAGCTGGAAATCCAGCGCGCCAATCCGGTCGGAGCCGGATTCCAGCAAATAGGTCAACTCGTCCAGCTCGGCGCTATCCGCGTCCTTGCCTTTCAGGCCGAGCATCCGGTTGATGATAACGCGCCGTCCCCATGCATCAGGCGAGCCGTCACGGATGCAGCTGGGCAGTTGCATCTTGTCGTGAAGATCAATCGCACCGGCCTTGAGCGGCAGTTCAGGTTCGTAGATGGCAATCGCATTGTCGCGCGCGAGATAGCTTTGTCCGTAGTTGAATGTGAGACGATCATCAGGTTCGCGGCTCAAGCGGCCCGCAACCACCGGCTCAGTTGCATCCGGCAGCCATATCCAGACATAGGCTTCCTCATGGCGGTGCCTAGAAGTCATCTTTCACCGCCGTTTGTGTCTTGCGAACAGCTTTGGGCATGAGCCGAAGTGTCTCGCTTTGCTGCGCCACCCGCTCGCTAAGCCTGCTTTCGTCTTCTGTGAACAAGGGAACCCCGACAATGGTTGCCGCTTCGAATACCGCGCCGATACCGCAGCGCGGATCTCGGCCTGCGGTGACGATCACTAACGCAGCTTAGGGCTTCGCCCTCGGCGCACTTCACGAAAAATAGGCGGTCTCCCGAGGCTCGGAAGACGAGCTTCCTGCGCCCGCCGCAGATTTTTTCCTCCGTTTGCACACCCACTCTCGGCGAGGGCCAAGGGTTGCATGAGCAACCCCTAACCCATTGGAAGGAAAGAAATGAGCGAGGGAGAAATCAGAATCTATGTGGCCTGTTTAGCCGCCTACAATAACAGCATCCTGCACGGTAAGTGGATGGACGCTGACCGCGAGCCTTGGGAAATCTACGACGACATCTGTTCTCGCAGGCAGGCTAGGACCGTAGCGCCGGATGTCGGATTCCAGCTCCCGCTTACGCTCATATGAGCGGCGCAAGGTCTGGTTCCGCTGCAGATCTAGCGAGCGGCGTTCGGCCAGATGCCGAAAGATCATTTTATCTTTTTGCGCTGGATCACCTAAACGATGCTGACCGCCGCGCATACATCATTGCCGACAATGCTCTGGCTGAACGCGCCAGCTGGTCGAAGAAGACGCTGGCCAGCGAACTCAGCGGCCTTGCCGAGCTCGGCTACGAGCTGGAACTGACCGGCTTTGACACGCTTGAGATCGAGACCATGCTCTCGCTCGACGTTGAGGAAGAGGCTGTCGACGATGATGTCCGCCTGCCTGCTGACGATGTTACGCCTGTATCGCGTCCCGGTGACCTGTGGGCGATTGGCAACCATCGCCTGATCGTGGGCGATGCTCGCGATCCGGCAGTCTACGAGCGCCTGCTCGATGGCGAACGCGTCCAGTTGATCGTGACCGACCCTCCCTACGGATGTGCCATTGAGCGCAATGTCTCGGGCGGCGGCAAGGTCAAGCATGGCGATTTCGTCATGGGTGCCGGCGAGACCAGCCTCACCGAATTCGCAATGACGCTGCTCCGGCCGTCGTTGCGCTGCATGGCGAGCCACTGCACATCGGGCGCCATCGCCTTCGTGTTCATCGACTGGCGTGCTGCGCCGCATCTGCTCGATGCTGCTCTTGGCGTCTTCGACGAGGTCAAGAACCTCATTGTCTGGGCCAAGACCAATGGCGGTCAGGGCGCCTTCTACCGCTCGGCCCACGAACTCATCTATGCCTTCAAGGTCAGCCCTGGAAAGCACATCAACAATTTTAAACTCGGTGAGGGCGGACGCTACCGCACCAACGTCTGGACCTATCCCGGAGCCAATGTGTTCCGCACCGGTCGTATGGTGGATCTGGCCGAGCATCCGACGGTCAAGCCGAAGAAGATGATCGCCGATGCCATTATTGACTGCTCGCGTCGCGGTGGTGTCGTGCTGGACGCGTTCGCCGGTTCGGGAACGACGCTGTGTGCCTGTGAGGCGACTGGCCGGCTCGGGCGCGCCATCGAACTCGATCCCAAATATGCCGATGTCGCCTTGCGCCGCATCCAGGAAGAAACCGGCGAAGTCGCAATGCTGGAGGGCAAGCCGTTCCCCGAAATCGAGGCTGGTCGCCGGTCAGCTGAAGGGGAGCAGGTCTGATGTCTGACGTTAAATCCGGTGATCAGGATAAATATGCTCCTGGCAACACCGGCTCCGATGGAAGTTATATCGTGGGAAAGGGCAAGCCACCCGAGAGCGGCAAGTTCCGCAAGGGCGACGGGCGCAGGCGTGGCCGTCGTCGTCCCAAGGTACCAAAGTCACTTGGCGCCGACTTCCTTGAGGAAATCCGCAGCCTCGTCACCGTGACCGTAAATGGCAAACAGCATCGCGTTACGAAGCAGCGCGCAATCCTCATGAGACTGATTGACAATGCTGCGAAAGGCCATGCAGGCGCGATCAAGTCAGTTCTTTCTCAGATTCGTCAATACACGGACGATAAGGTCTTCACCGAGGAAGAACTCGACAAACTGACTCTGGATGAACTGACGATCCTCGAATTCTTTGCTGCCAAGCTCAGCGGCGAAGTGCCGACCGCTGACACCAGGAAGGATATTGACGAACTGCTCGAGCGGATTGGTCTCGACACAATCGGGTGGGAGGCCAAACCGGATTCCTAGGCGAACGCAAGCTGGGCATCAGCCCGCTCCCATTCGAAGCCAAAGTGGCATAATGAGTTAAATGACCGGCGCAAAACCGGTACAAGCCCAGTCATTTGAAGGAATACGGGCATGCGGGAGCAACGCTTCTATCCACCGAACGGAAATCAACTTCAATTCCTTCGCGCTGGAATATCGAGTGTTGTCGTGGAGCGCACTCCAATATCCGCAGTTGCTACAAATGACTCCCCGGTTCCTTGCCTTTCTTCGGTTTCGATAAACCACGGCAACGGTAGTGCATCTGCATTTAGCGTTATGCGATGTGGACCATCAATGACGCCCTCGAAGCGATAAAACCCAGCCTCGTCGGTGCGCACTGCCTGGATGCCGTCCAGGATGACGACAATACCTGCAACGCCTTTCTCGGCAGGCTCTTTGGCACCGTTGTCGTTAGAATCGAGGAACACGCGCCCTTCGAGATTGCCCAGACCACCGACCGGGAATTGCCGCAAGCCCAGTGCGCCTTGCGGGCGGCCCGCCGAAACAGAATATCGCAGGGTAAGGTAGCCCGCGCGCAGCCGGAAGGAACTGCGCTGCAAATCATCTAACTGCCCCTGACTTGGCCCAAGTGGCGATAATCCGAAAAATGGCAAGCCATAGCGCGACGTAAGGTTCGACGTGGTGTCGGTGTAGGATGCTGTCAGGCTCCAGTTCGAGGAAAGGCGCGCGGTCGCAACAATTGTAGCCGAAAACGATTCGCCCTGCTGTGAAGACAGGACGCCGAGGGCGCCGCCGGTCGAATCAATTGGTCCGTATATGCTCGTGGCCGAAGAGCTTGCGTTGGAATTGTAGGCAACGGAGGCGTCGAAGCTGATACCGGAAAATGGTGTCGTTCCGGCGCTGATGGCGACCCCTAAACTGTCAGTTTTTTCTGTAACGTCGCTGTCTGGAAAGAAGAGAGCCTCGCCCGACTGGCGTCGATGCTCATAAGAGACTTGTGTGCTCAAGCGGCTGCCTGCTGGCAGTGAGGCGGGGAGCGACCAGTTCTGGTCGAAGCCGATGCGGTAGAGGTCGAATACCGGATCGTGCCCCCAACCTGCTTCGGCGCGCGACGTGCCCAAACCCGTCGAGAAGTCAACGAAGCCCAGAAACTGGGTTGAAGTCTGCCCGTTAGCCACTCGCAGGCTGCTGTTGAGGCCGACCGAAGTGTCGAATGTCAGCCTCCTGCGAACGTCCCCGTTCACGATTACGCCGCTCGATCCATTCCCATCGACCGTATCGACCGCATCGAGATTGAGCGTCCAGCGCCAACGCTGGGTCGAAGAGGACAAGCGGTAGTAGCCGCCATAGGCATTGTTGATGACCGCCGAGGTGCCCCACGACAGGCTTGGTTCGAAATAATAGACGCCACCGCTGTGAATTGTGCGCCCATCCCGGTACCTCGCATCGATCAGCGCCCCACCGGCTGACCCGTCTCCGCCGAATATATCGATTCCTGGGTCGCTGCCGGAGCGGTTTGACCAGATGGCATTGGCCTGGACACGGAGATTACCGCTGGAATAGGCAAGTGTTCCAAATGCTCCCTGCGATGAAATCTTTGGGATCGCCTCACCGTCTGGCGTTGCCTGAAAAACAACAGCGTAAGGGTCGCGTGTGTCCTTGACGGCAATGGCCTGTACGCCCGCTGACCAGCGGGGGGAGAGTTCCAGTTGCCCTCCGCCGGTGATGGAAAGACCCGAAAGTCCAGTGAAATCGGACAACCTCAGCCCGCCTAGCAATCCCGGCTCGCCAACGGCTAAATTAAAGCTCGCGAATGGTTCAGGATCAACCGAAGGCTGGCCCTGCTGGGGCTTGCGATAGCCATTGAAAGTTGCAGCACCGCCCATGATAGGCGTTGCGGGGAGGTAGAAACGGGTTTGCCTTCTCACCAACGGAATCATTGGAGTGGTAATGGTTCCCAAACCGCTATCTGCAAGCCAGCCATCGCCCAGGGGCAGGTCACGACTGGTCAACGCTACAGAGCCGTTCCAGTCCTCGCCCTCCATGCTACCGAACGGGCCGAATTTTGAACCGCGCCGAATCTGCGCATCAATGCCCAATAGTCCATAGTTGTCGGTCTGATATCGGCCCGAGACGGAGAGGCCTTCTTCCCGTTGCACCCTGTCGATCCGTGAGGTGTCGATACCGGTAATGCTGGACTTGGGAGAGATACGCGATCCGGTCAATTCGACAGTCAGTGAGCGGACATTACCCGATGTGTTGCGCCCCGCTTCGCCGCTTAAGGTGATTGACGGCTCCAGATTCCCGCCATCAATCAGGCGGTCGATATACGCCTCCGGTTTGCTCTCTTCATCACCCGCAGGATCAGAGTCTGCTTTTGCAATTGTGGGATACGTTGCGCACAGCGCCAGAATGGCCAGTTTACATAACCTGATCCGGATGCGTGTTCGCCGCAAATCTGGGATGGCCGCGCCGCGCAAGATCAGGGCTCAAATACGCCTTCAAAACTGAAGGAGTTGATCGTGTCGTTCATTGTACCTGACACCTTAAGCGGATAGGCGATCAAATCCGGCTCTTCATCCCCGGACTGCGGCTGAATCTGTGCTTCGACAGCGTCCCCGCCATCGTCGATATTGAGCGCGATCATACGCGTTTCACCGGGCAGGATGGGCAAGGTGGATGGCGCGAACTCCCGCTTCTTGCCATTCGCATCGGTTCCACTCAAAAACGCGGAAAGCCTGCCATGGGCGGTACCAGCATTTTCGACCATGAGGACCGGGGTCTGAACGCCGTTCAGATCGGCAATGTCGGCTTTGACGATCTGTAACACGGGTTTCACATCGCCAACCGCGACATAGACAATCAGGGCGATTTGCCCTCGAACCGGAAAGCTCACGTCCCCGCCCGGCGATACCTGTTCTTCCGCGCCGGAAACAACGATAGCGAAGCGGCATTCGGTTGGCGGTGTTTCTGGAGGAGGCGTGACCTCGAAGCGGTAGCGCAGTTGCGCCCTTGCCAGCAGGGTGGTTTGCCGCCGTTCGATTGCGACCCACGGACGGCACGAATCCGGTTTGAGCGCTTCACTCAGAGTAACGCCGCCGTCTGGGGTCAGCTCCCATTCCGCCGTAGCGAAAGTGAGCTGCGTCGCAACGTCCGAGCGATTGCTCAGCTCGGCTACAGCGCGAACTGTGTCGCCTGGATCGGCAGATAGTTCGAAACGTGGCGGCGAAACCGCCAAGGCAAAATCGTCCGCGAACGCGGGCGCAGAAGTTGCCAGCAATGGTGCCAGCGCTCCCAGGCAAACTGATTTGCGGCTTCGGGTTGAATTGTGCGAGTTGTCGGTCATTGGTCGATCTCGATTTCAAAACCGAATGCTAGGGCTTCCGGTCGTGCAAGCCGCGCGCCGTCAGCCTCCAATTCGATGTCAATCAGGTCACGCAGGAGCGGGCTGTTTATGGTGCCAGCATAGATGAGCGACCGATCACCAGAGACGAGCGTGCCGGGAAGCAAGGTGCCGCCTGTGCGCCAGGTCGCCCGCACAGTAGGCCCCGCAGTGCGCGGCAAGGTCATGTAAATGCGTCCGGAGCGACCGACCCACGCCGCCAGATTGAGTTGTATGCTTACTCTGGTCGCCGCCGAGACAAGCGAAGTCGTGCCGGTTCGACCGGGTTCTTGCCATTGCATCTCAAGTACCGGATCGACGACAACGGTTCCGCTGTCGTCAACGCGAAAGACCAGGCCGGATGTCGCTGGCGCAGATGTATCCTGCGCTGCGACCGGAAAGGATAG
The DNA here is from genome assembly GCA_947258815.1 of uncultured Sphingomonadaceae bacterium. Taxonomy (GTDB): domain Bacteria; phylum Pseudomonadota; class Alphaproteobacteria; order Sphingomonadales; family Sphingomonadaceae; genus Novosphingobium. Next base: position 181,175 of record CAMYJW010000005.1, on the reverse strand, counting down.
TCCGATTGCAGCCAAGCAAATCGCGCCGATGGCACCGAAGTGTTTCATGGCAAGGAAAGCGTATAGGTGGCACGCCCTTTGTATGTTCCGGCAGCGGGAACCACAGTGTTCGCGTAAGAAAAGGTCATGCACTGTTCCTTCCAAGTGTTCGCCGGAAAGTTGGCCAGAGTTTGTGTCCCACCTGTGAATGTTCCGTTGGGAAACTGAAAGACCACGTCACCATTCCCGGACATGACCCAGCTGATCTGGCTGAATGGGATCGTGTCTCCCCCACTGGTCAGGCTCGAAGGGGAGGTGACGGTCAGTGTCGCTACACCGCCACCAAATCCCGGTCTCGACCAGGCCCCGATGTAAACTTGCGATGGAGGATTGCAGAATGTGTAACCGTCGATTGGACTCTGTGCCACTGAACTGTTCGACGTCATCGCCTGGGCCGTCCCCGATCCTACGCTGGCTGCCGGGACAGTCACGGAGACGGTGTTGATTGTCGAATTGTTGCCGGGGGTGCCTCCAGAGATGTAGAAGCCTGAGTAGCCACCTGCACCGACCTGCAAATAGATGGCGCGTGACCCAGGCGTTATAGTGATCGTATAAGCATTGGCAGCATGCGGGATTACGAAAACACCCAATCCCAAGCACAAGGCGACAATGTGGGAAATACTCATCTTGCCACTGAATAAGCGTGCAGCGTCAACTTCTGTGCGCAAATTTTTTCGAAGCATCAGGAACATTTCATACCTCCCAGGCCATCGCCACGTGGCGAATACCTATGTGGAAGCCTGATCTGCGAAATCACCTAGATTTTCAAGGCATCGACACGACATAAACCACAGTTGCTTGTTCCGGCTCTGACCGATGACCGGCGGAGACTGGCGCACGCTGGAATGCGAGCGTACCGGAATTCCCATATGCGACCAGTACGTTTCTGGTGTCGCGAGCTATAGCAACCATTCCTGTTGTAGAATTGACGAAAGGGGAGTTTCCGTCGCGCGTTGTGTCCTGATCACTCTCGCTTCGCTTGGCCAGTTGGATGATTTCGGGAATAATGATTGTAAAATCCAAATGCGCTTTCGCGCGCAGGGGCGACGGATCGCTGAGGTCGAACCGCGATGATGCATGGACGCTAATGGGCAGGAATGCCAGGCCTTGCGCCACCAAAACCATCAGAATCCTCGCACTTCGCCCGGCCACTACAAACTGCCCCGTCAACCAGAAGGTTTATGAGATCAGTTTGCAGCTGTCTGGTTAAAGCGTCAATTGTCATACCTTACGGCGAATCCCGTATCGGGACCGCAGGCCTTAAGGTTCCTGAATACAAAGGCGACCGCCACGGTTCTCCGTGACGGTCGCCTGGTTAACATTCGGGTGCAGGTCGCTCACCGATGCAGCAATCAGCCTGCGACCCCGGATCAGGGCATCGATACCGCATAGGTCACACGGCCATTCTGCGTGTTTACGCCGCCGTAAGTGCCAGCCGGCACGACGTTTTCGTTCTTGTAGGTGAACGTCCACTGGGCATCGAGAGCAGTGACCTTGCTGCCGATGTTGGGCGTAAGGTTGATGCTCGTCGTGCTGCCATCGACCAGGGTCGGGTGGTTGAGGGCGGTTGCAGACGTGTTCGTCGCAACGGCAACGTCCATCTGCGACCACGAAATCGTATCGCCCGCACCGTTGTTCATCGCGCCCAGCGTGGTCGAGCTGAAGGCAATCGTTCCGTTGTTGCCAATGACCCGCGCCGTCACCTTGCCACCGGTCAGATCGCCGCCGGTTCCGGTGATCGCCGAACTGTCGCCAACGTTGGCGGCAGGAACGGTGTAGACTAGGTTATCGACGGCCGTGTTGTTGGCCACGTTCGTGCCGGTGCCGATGCGAACATAGACGAACTTGGGAATGGTGATGGTAAAATCGAGTTTTGCCGATGCCGTCAGCGGTGTGCCGGTGCCGGTAATGAACTGCGATTCAGCGTGCGCCCCGGTCGGAATGACAGCCATCCCGACAATGGCGAACGCAGATCCAAGGGTGCGCTTCGAAGTCATGTCTTCAGTCTCCAGAATACTTAGATGAAGCCGTTCCTGAGCTTCGATCTACGTATTAGTCCGGAGTGGTTAAAATGCGGTTTAACATCGTCATTCACTCGAATTTGCAGGACCGGTGCCCAAAACAGCGCGAATCTGCAGCCAACAAAAAATCTAGCGGCAAAACTAACGGCGATATTTTTTTGGCGTTTTGCTAAATTTCTGGGCGATACCGTACGAAATTAGGCTGTGTCGACAAAAGGGATACCCAAAGAGGCCTGGTTCTGATTCAAGACTGCTTTTTGAGGAGCAGTCGTGGGTCGCGGAAATTTGTCGGACACGGAGTGGGAGCCGATCACGCCACTGCTGCCGCCTGAGCGCGGTCGCTGGACGCGGCCAGCGGGCGATAAGCACAGCGCCTTAACCGCCGGTAGATCGTGTTCGAGTTGCCATACTTGGGTGGACCATCGCGCCATGGCTTGCAGCAGCGAAGCCGCCAAAGTATGCCGTTGATGATCGATCGGCTCGCTTCAGGAGGGCGGTCACGCCCTCGGTTCGCTACCTCAATAGGCAACAAGTCCTTCAAAACATGCCATTCCGCTTCAGTGAGATAGCCCCGGCTCAGGACTGCCTCCAAAAGGTAGCCTTGAATCAATCATTCAGCGGCGCATCAACCAAATTTGGGGGTGTATCCCCTTTACATACGTAGGATGTTCTGTTATATAATGGTGCATGACAACGAAGCCCCTCACCACTGCCCAGTTCTTTCGCAAGTTTCCTGACGACGAAACCTGCCTGCAACATCTGTTCGACGTTCGCTTTGGACAGGGCTTCGAATGCCCGTCATGCGAGCGCGAAAGCAACTGGTATCGCATCAAGGCCGAGCGCGCCTATTCCTGCCAGTGGTGCGGTCATCACCTGCACCCGACTGTAGGCACGCCTTTCCAGCAAACCCGAACCCCTCTGCAACTGTGGTTCTATGCCATCCACCTGTTCACCACGACGCGCCACGGCGTATCTGGCAAGGAATTGCAGCGGCAACTTGGCGTCACCTATAAGACGGCGTGGCGCATGGCGAAGCATATCCGCGAGCATATGGCAGACGTTGACGGCGAAAAGCCTATCGGCGGCGAAGGCACGAACGTAGAGATTGACGAAACGCTGGTTGGCGGTGTGAAGCGCGGCAAGCATAATCGCGGCTCTGCTGCTAAGACGGTTGTTGTCGGCGCCCTGGAACGCGGTGGCGACGTTATCACGGCGGTTGTGCCGGATCGCAAGCGCGCCAGCCTTGAACCGTTCATCAAGGCCAATGTGCGTATCGGCGGCAACGTCCATACCGACGAACTCAAGAGCTATTCGAACCTGTCAGACGTTGGTTATCGTCATGCCCGCGTGAACCACAGCGCAGAGGAATACGCGGTCTATGACTACCGGCTTGCCGAGACGGTCACGGTCAACTCGATCGAGAATTTCTGGCGTCACCTGAAATGTTCGATCAACGGGACGCACACGAGCGTTTCGCCGAAATACCTTGGCCTCTATGCCAAGGAGTTCGAATACCGCTTCAATCGTCGCAATCGTCCCGAGACGATGCTTTCAGAGCTTCTTTCGACTTTCCGGCCATTGCCTCAAGCGTAGCATCGAATGCGGCTTCATCACCGGTTTCGCCCCGGCGTTCGGCAACAAATTTCTTGAGCTTGTTCTGCTCTAGGGCTTCACGGAGATTCGTCATCTGATTCCTTCGATGGCGGTAGAGGCAACCCTAGTTGGCGCGGGGCTGGAATATGCCGCTTGACCTTCTTTACAATATTCTCGGTCACCAGTCCCTTAGCGCCTTGCTTCTGGGTGAATTGGACTTCGCAGACAAGCACATCACCTTTCGCAAATCGAATCAGGTTGGCATTGACCTTTCGCAGAAACTCCTCGTCCTCGATTGTTGCACTTACGGAACTGTTGCCATCATGGAGACGCCATTTATTGTCGTCCTTGAAAGCCAAGGAAACAATCGAGAATGCGGCTTCTCGCGTATCATCCACAAGCACCCGGTCAGCCATTTCGGGAACTTTGAACGCCCCAGATTCAGCTTTGGCCACCTGCTGCATCGGCTTCTCTCTGGGGCCAAATTCAACAAGGTCGATTCCATCGGTCTGCAAGGGCCTGTGGACTACCTTTTCTAAAGCATCCCGCACGGCCAGGTCCTGATACAAACGCAGCAATTCTAGCGGCACGTCGAAACTTTCATCTCCATAGTGCACACGGATCATATTCCCGGAAAGCTTTTCGACCCGGTCAGGAATTTCGCCGCGCTTGTATTTGATCCACCAGACTAGCCCGCTTGCTCCAAGCAGCAGCTCCTTGAGGTTTATGGCTGCACTTACGAAGTCGCCTGTGAGAAGCGCGACTGCTCCATCACGCCAACTCTGGACTATATAGAAAACTACTGAAAAACAGCCCGGCTCGTGCGCCCGAACGTTCACTTGCACTTCGGCAGAATCGCCGTTGAGCAAAAGGTTCATGGCGTCAAATAGCTCACCTACAGCCAGCATGGCAGGCGCAAGCTCACGCACGTCCATCTCGTGCGCCGCCAACGCAGACCCATCATAGCTTAGTGTAAAGTCAGCCCGGCTCATGCAATCCTCGCTAGCCCGGACCAGCTTACCATGCCATCAAATTCCGATTCACGCATGCAAAGGGGATACACCCCGAATTAAGTGTTCTCGCACCTAAGTAACGTATATAATTACCCAGACCCCTGCGAATGTAGTTCAAATATCGTCCTGAGTCTGGAAAACATTTTTATTTCTAGAGCAATATACATAAGCTGCATCTCGAGCCCGAATTGGCATTTCCTTATACCAATTACTTAAATAAAAATTTTCCTGGTTTTTTACACACACTGAATGATCAGTTCTTGTAACGGCCAGAATGAGGAGAACCACTGTCACTGTCATTACAGAAATCTTCAAAGCAAATTTGAGCGGGGCGCAAGGCATACTCATTGGCACTCGGAACTACTAGAGTTGCCTGTAACGCCCGGTGCCAAATTTCTGTCGTCGCGTGTTTCGAAAGCCATCTCTTGCCTAAACTCTACGTCACCGAGAAACAAATCTCCAAGTAGAGCCTTGTGACGAAAGTGTACTTCAGCAAACATAACGGACGAGCCAGCGGAAGCAGTGATCAGGCGGCCCGCTTTGCCCATCCCTTCGAGCGTTTCTCCCCCTAAACCATATCCTTCAGGACCGTAAGATGATCCCTTCTCTAGCCCACCCCGGCATCTTTGCCAGTGAATATATTGGCGGCCAGTTGTTGGATCTTTTTCTAGACTTGACAGTATTATTACCCCATTCTGCTCAAAATTTATTCCACGCCCTTGAAGTATCGCACCTCCCAATACCGAGTCTACCTCCGCTTCGGTCACTGTGGGCGTTACGCCGCTGTTATCGGTTTGGCCAATGCGCGAAGCATTATCTGCGACTGACGTTGCCATTTGGCTGACTTGCATGTTGACACTCGCCATGTACGCAATTTCCGTACCATAAAGCCCAAGCGTGAGAAGAACCGGAAAAACAAGCACAAATTCAAGATAGGCAACCCCTTTGGCATCTCTAAAAGCCTTAACACACGCGGCGCATGAGAAGGCGGCAGCCTCATTGATCTTGGAGAAGATCGGTACGACTATTCTTGAATAGGTCATTCGCACACCCCAGCTTCAGAACCGTAGCCCGATTGTTTTGCAAATGGCTGATTTCTTTTGAGGGCAGTGGTAGCCGAGATCGTTCGTAAGTCTCCCGTTTTGGCCAACAGCGGGACAGCAAATACTGGCTCATAGGTCACGTCTACTTGGTAGACCACAACGTCTCCAGCACCACCGTTCCCGTCGATCCCAATATCTTCATCCCAAATTCCGTTGCCATTTTCATCAACAAAATTTTCGTCGTTGTCACACAGTCCGTTGCCGTCAGAGTCGTTCCACGCCTCTGGACGCCCCACATCATCAAAATCCTCGTAGCTAATTCGTTTAAATGCGTAATCAGCACCAGGAAGTATAGGCTTGGTGATTTCCACTACCTTAGCATCGGCGGCTAACGTGTCACCTGTTTCGAGCGACGACGTTCGCGCGGCATGCTGCACTGCTCCGTTCAGCACTGCATGGCCGTAAGCCATGTGCCCCAAATCAAACATGCCAAGCATCAGCAATAGCAATACAGGAGCAAGCATAGCGAACTCAATTGCAGTTACACCCGTTTCGTCGAAGGCAAGACGCGCGGTTAGACGGTATTCCAATTGTTCTGTTCGCGATATACGCCCGCGCGTTAACTTCATTGAATGATCCTCAGTTCGCCAACCTGCTTGGCAATCTCTTGGAATGCTCCGTTCAATTGATCCGCGTCGTTGGCTTGAAACGCGCTGCTGTCCGACGCGCAGGCCTGAAGGTGGCTCGATAGGCCTGTTCCAAACGCGATTACCCAAATTCTAATGCCTTTTGCCTTAATCACTTGGCAGGCTGCGCTGAAACGCGATAAATGGCGACTGTTCTGATTGCTCCAGCCATTGTCCGTTACCCGATGCTCGTTGCGCTCAATTCCGTAGGCAGTGGGTCTATCATTTACCGTGGCCATTTCGCCATCCGTCATGAAGATGAGGTGCCTTGCGACTTCCGCGCCATTATTGGGTTCCTCAGCAACATTTGACTGAAAAATACCTGTCGGAGAACTCAACCGCCCGCCCCACACCATGCCCACGTCCAAGTAAGTGTTGCCTGTCGCGACAAGGGAATCCGCGTAATTGTCGAAAGATGTTTCATCCATTTCAGAAAGCAGCCGTGACTGCGTCGGGCAACGAGCATTCGAGCGGGCAGATGTGCCATTTGTTGTCGAGTCTTGAGTATAGTGGTCACCTGAATTATCCCAGCGCCGGTATGACACCTCTGGCCACATCGGAGCCCATTGGGTCTCCGGGTCTGAAATATCCGGAGCGGAATCAATATCAAGATCCAGTGCGCCTGAAGGCGACAGCCCAAGGAGGCTGGTAAACGAGAAACTCGAGGACGCAACCGTCTTTCGCTCCAAAATGCACCCCTGCCAAAGCGACGTGGATGTGACAGGATCGCCGGTCCAACTAAACATATCGCCATAGTCATTGTCAGAATGACGCTTGCTTGCCCCGACCAGCGCTGATGCGGGCGAAAACGTTTTGTAGTCGCTGGTGTCATGAATCACATTTTCATAGATCCACCGGTCGAACACCTCGGTTTCTTCAGTCGTATACACCGCGTCGCTCGTTGCCGTTGTCGATGTTATAAAATCTCGATATTTATACCGGCTATTGATATAAAATATTCCACTGCTCTTTCGGCACCGATATTGCAATTTACGCTGAGGCTGTATTTCAGATGTGATCTCTATTAATTGTCCATCCACCTCTTGAGATGTCGTTTCTGTAGTCGAATTTCCGTGATCTTCCCACGATCCGTCAGACGGGAGTTGCTGAATACACTGATTCTTATCGCCGTATGGTGTTGATGAGTATTGTGACCAACTACCAGAGGAATTGTTGTTTTTGCTTGTATCTGTAGAGTATACAGGATCGCCCCAGTAATCGAAAACTTCTGTTGTTTGTGTGTCGTAGTCAGGTCGTCTCGACGCGTATTCATATTCATCGACGAGCCAGTCAGCCTCAAGAAGGTGTCCGACGTTAACACTCTGGCTATAAGGTACAAACCCGTAGCGAATTCGTGCGTTTGTTCCCGAAGTGGCGTCAGAAAGTGTGTCATAAAAGTTTTTCATTGCAGCGCGCAGCGCTGAAATGCGTGTCTGATAAGACCCAGGAAGATTCCAACCCATCGAGCCTGTTGAGTCCAGCACCATAACAACGTCACTATTGCCGACACCCATTGAGGCTGAACAATCGACCTCTAGATCAAACTCATTGAATCCGAAGACTCTCATTAAAGCAGTGTCCTGCACTGCGGTTGCCTTGCCAACGACTGTGTTGCCGTTGTCGTCGGATGTCGCGTTGAATACGACGTTCCTTACTTCTTGAGAATTCTCATCAAAATTTGTGCCGAAATAGTCGTTTGCGGTGTTTTCCGCATCTGTATCAAACCCGTTGATCGTTACCGCTTTGCGACCAGCAAGCGTGGCGGAATCACAAGCTGCCTGCATTCTGTTTTTTGCTTTGTACGCACGACTCATGTCAACACCGCCACCCACGATCGCGATCCCAACCAACATTGCAACCGCAGCTATTGGCAGAACATTTCCAGATCGGTCTGATCGCAGATGAACAGCAAAGTCGGCAAAGTTTTTCATATGCTGCTGGATACGGGCCAATTATTGATGAATCGTAAACTGAAGGTGAATCCACGCGGCCTAGGCCACGTTGGCAAAGGACTTCAGCCATAATCGCGCGTCGTGCCCGTGATCCAGATCACGAGATCGTCATAAGCCGATCCGGTCTCCGGCAACCTGACGTCCACAATCTTGCCGATCTCGGAGCAAATCGCCTCACTGAAAGTGGCAAAGCCAGGGCCATCGAGGTCACGGACTTTCGCTGATCCGAGAACGTTGCTCAAGGAACGCATCCGACAGAGAACGCTCAATGACCGAGATGAGGGCGCGAAGCTGCCGTGCATTCCTAGCCGGCGTTCGCAAATCTGATGGCCAGCCGAGCACCCGCAACAACCATGCGTTTTCGGCGCAGACGATGGGATAATAGATCGGCCAAGCAGATTGGCGGCCTGAGTGCCTGCTTTTCGGTGTCATTCGGTTAGAACAATAGCGTAAACCCGCCCCGCGAGCGGCCAAGAGCTCTTCGACGAGTCCCCCTTTTCCGCCCGCTGCCGAGACATGGGCGCGAACCGTGGTGCTATCGATGCTGTAGTGGCCGCTGTCCGCCATGATCTCGGCCAGCGTGACAGAAACTGTCTCCCAGACCCCGGCCTCGCTCCAGCGCCTGAACCGCCGGTAGATCGTGTTCCAATTGCCGTACTTGGGCGGAACATCGCGCATGGCGTACCACAGCGAAGCCGCCAGAGTATGCCGTTGATAATGGAGCGGTTCTGTTCAGGGCGTCTGCCACGCCCACGGTTCGATGCCTCAATGGGCAGCAAATCCTTCAAAACACGCCATTCTACTTCTGTCAGATCGCCTCGGCGCAAGCCCGCCTCCAAAAGGCAGCCTTGAATCAACCGGCCAGCGCAACGTCAACCAATTTGTCCACGCCGCCTACGCCCGCGGCACCGAGCGAACCATGCCTGTGCGGCAGTGGCGATGCCTTCGCGGCATGCTGCGACTCCCCGGGCAAAATGCCGCTCCTGACGGTATCCCAATTTGCGCTCTTGAAAGTAGCTGTTCCGGAGTGTCGAACATAGCGGTCGATGGATCCGACACCAGAGTCTACTGCTCCCGTCTCGGCGTGTGCCTTTTATTGCCCCCCCTTTGCTGGTCCGAATGAACACGCATTCAGCGAAACCGCGAATGTTCAGTCTTTCCACTCGACTTACCGTTGAAATCGAGCATTGCTGTTCCTGCGCTTCATTCTAACGCGCAGGCCGCCTGGTCCATAGGATCCCGCGGCTCGGGTCAGTGCAGGGGCCGGATTTTCCGGCAACACACAAGGAGACCCGAAATGACGAAGACCACCGACGCCCGCAAGACAAAATCCGGAGCCGTCAGGCTCCTCCTACGCCGGGAACGGGGCGCGACAATCGACGAAATCATGAAGGCTACGGGCTGGAAGCCGCATAGCTGCCGAGCATTCCTCACTGGCGTTCGCAAGTCCGACGGCGATCTGATCAGGCAGGAACGATCCGACGGCAAGACGGCATATCGGATCGCATCAGATGCGATTGCCCCACTATGACCAGCCTCGCACTGGACGAGCTCAAGACCATGTCGCCCGCGCAATTGCGGGCGGCATGGCGAGGGCAGTATCGTTCGCCTGCTCCGGACATTGGGCCGGACCTCCTGCGCCGCGGTGTCGCGTATAAAATGCAGGAACGGCAATTTGGCAGGCTTGCGTCATCGACGAAGCGTGAACTCGAAAGAATCATCACAAAGCTGGACCAGGACGGCGAAGTCGGCACACCCGGTGTCACAAGACTTAAACCCGGTACGCGGCTAATCCGAAGCTGGCACGGCACGGTGCACCAGGTACTGGTCCTTGCCGATGGTTATGAGCATGAAGGCCGGTCCTATCGCAGTCTCAGCCAGATTGCCCGCGCCATAACCGGTGCGCACTGGTCGGGGCCTCGGTTCTTCGGCTTGAGAAATGCCAATGGCTGATCGAAAGCGCTGTGCCATCTATACGAGGAAATCGACCGAGGAAGGACTCGAGCAGGATTTCAACAGCCTCGATGCACAGCGCGAAGCCTGTGCCGCCTATATCCTGAGCCAGGCCGGCGAAGGATGGGAAGCTGTTGCCGAACAGTATGACGATGGTGGCTGGTCGGGAGGCAGCATGGACCGGCCTGCCCTCCGCCAGCTGCTGGCCGATGTCGAGGCCGGGAAGATTGATGTGATTGTCGTCTACAAGGTAGACCGACTGACCCGCAGCCTTGCCGACTTTGCCAAGATCGTCGAGATACTCGATGTACGCAGCGCGTCATTTGTCAGCGTCACCCAGGCATTCAACACCACCACCAGCATGGGCAGGCTGACGCTCAATGTCCTGCTCTCCTTCGCCCAGTTCGAGCGCGAAGTTACCTCAGAGCGCATCCGAGACAAGGTTGCGGCCTCCAAGAAGAAGGGCATGTGGATGGGCGGTGCTGTTCCGCTTGGCTACCGTGTGGAGCAACGCAAGCTGCTGATCGAGCCGACTGAAGCGGGAGACGTGCGCCATATCTTTGCGCGTTACCTCGAACTGAAGTCGATCCCCCTGCTGGTCGATGACCTTGCCCGCACAGGATATCGTACGCGCAGGCGCGCCCTGACTGATGGACGTGTCATCGGCAATGTCTGCTTCGGCCGGGGCCCTCTGGGGCTGATGCTCAAGAATCCCATCTACATCGGCAAGATTCGCCACAAAGACCTGATCCATGATGGCGAGCACGAGGCCATTATCGATGCTGTCACTTTCGATGCCGTCCAGAAAACCCTCAAGCGCAACAATCATGAAAAGGTGGTGGGCACCAGAACGAGCCGGCCGAGCCTGCTCACCGGTATGCTGACAGATCCTGATGGAAGGCCGATGTCGCCAACTGGCGGCAAGAAGGGTGTGAAGACCTATCGCTATTACACAACCCGAACCAGTCCCGGCGAAGACCGCGACAAGATCTGGAGCTTCCCGACGAGCGAGATCGATACCGTCGTGATAGAGGCGATCGCCCGTCATCTCGAGAAGCCGGTGTCGTCCGGCACAGACGACACGGCCGACTGGCAGAAACGCAACGACGTAAACCATTCGATAGCCGAGGCACTGCGAAATGGCTCCACCATTGAACAGCGCGAGCAATTGCTTGAGCTGAAGACAGGCGTCCGGCTGAAAGAAGATTCGGTGGAAATCGCCTTCAGTGGGCTAGAGGACAACAAACTCACAACCATTTCCGTCCCCGCGAAGCTGGTCCGCAAGGGCCATGAACTGAAGATTGCGGTACCTCCCGACCACCGATCGCCGGCAACCTTACCGGACCCGGTTTTGGTCAAGCTCATGGGCCAGGCCTTTGCCGCGCGCCAACATCTTGTCGAAGGCAAGGAAGGCAAGATCGTGTCGGACTACAGCAGGCCCCACCTGCAGAGGCTGGCACGACTTTCCTGGCTCGCCCCCGACATCGTCTCTGATATCCTCAAAGGCCGCCAGCCGCCGCATCTCACTGCCCGCTACCTATTGCGCTGCGGTGATGTCCCGCTAGACTGGCCCGGCCAGCGCGCATTTCTCGGGTTTGCCTGAGCAATCCTCACTCCCTTCGCAAATCTCGATCTGCAACCGGTGCCAGCGTTTTGGCCCTTCAGAGATATGGGTGAGATTTTCGCCATGTTCGCCCGCCAGAATCGTCTCTGTTTGCGGCTCAGTATATTGGCGGCGCACAAGGCCCTGAAATCAGGGAAGAATTTATGGTCAGTCCAGGGCTCTCTGATGCCAGCCGAAAAATGGGGACTGAATGGTGCTGCTGGAGAGAATTGAACTCTCGACCTCACCCTTACCAAGGGTGCGCTCTACCACTGAGCTACAGCAGCGCATTCGGCCGGGCGTGCCGGGCAGGCGCGCGCTATTGTCTGCATGGCTATCAATGTCAAGCTATGCTTGCGCTTGTGGCGTGAGAGAGGCAGATGGGCGATCATGTCTGAAGACGATCCCAAGTTGACCCGCGAGGAGCGCCTGGCCGCAAAGCTGCGCGAAAATCTGCGCCGCCGAAAGACCCAGGCGCGCGCGATGAATGCCAGCACCGCACAACCTGACAGCGAAGCCCTTTCCAAAATGCCGCCAAAAAGCTAGGGGCTGCCGCTCCTGACACAGTGGAGCCATCATCTTGCCGCAGCTGATCCTTGTCCGCCACGGGCAGAGCCAATGGAATCTGGAAAACCGTTTCACCGGATGGTGGGATGTGGACCTTACCGAAAAGGGTGAGGAAGAAGCGCTCGCCGCCGGGCGGCTGCTGCGCGCAAAAGGCGTTTTGCCGACAATCGCGTTTACCTCATTCCAGACCCGCGCGATCCGCACGCTGCACCTTGCGCTGCGCGAAGCCAATCTGCTGTGGATCCCCGAAACCAAGGACTGGCGACTGAATGAGCGCCACTATGGCGGGCTGACCGGGCTTAACAAGGCAGAGACGGCGGCAAAACATGGTGACGATCAGGTGCACATCTGGCGGCGCAGTTTCGATACGCCCCCGCCAACACTGGAAGCCGGATCGCAGTTCGATCTTTCGGGCGATGAGCGTTATGCCGGCATCGATATCCCGCAGACCGAAAGCCTGAAAGACACCATCGCGCGGGTGCTGCCCTATTACGAATCCGCCATCGTCCCCCACCTGAAAGCGGGCGCGACCGTGCTGGTTTCCGCTCATGGAAATTCGTTGCGCGCGCTGGTCAAACACCTTTCTGGCATTTCGGATGAAGAGATTACCGGCCTTGAGATTCCAACCGGCCAGCCTATCGTTTACGATCTTGACGCCGATCTGAACGCGGCGGAACGCTATTACCTTTCGGAGCGCTGAGATGACTGCACCGGTTGCGATCGTGATGGGAAGCCAGTCGGACTGGCCAACGATGCGGTGCGCAGCCGAGATGCTCGATGCGCTGGGGGTGGACTATGACGCGCGGATTGTCTCGGCCCACCGCACGCCGCAACGCATGGCAGACTTTGCAAACGGCGCGGCGGATGATGGCTTCAAGGTTATCATCGCAGGCGCTGGCGGTGCGGCCCATTTGCCGGGGATGATCGCGGCGATGACACATCTGCCGGTGCTGGGCGTGCCGGTGCAATCCAAAGCGCTTTCCGGGCAGGACAGTTTGCTTTCCATCGTGCAGATGCCAGCCGGAGTGCCCGTCGGCACGCTGGCAATCGGCGAAGCGGGCGCGAAGAACGCCGGATTGCTGGCGGCCTCCATCCTTGCAACGGCTGACGAGGCACTGGCCGGGCGGCTCAAGGCGTTTCGCGCCGAGCAGACGGCCAGCGTGGCCGAGCGGCCTTCGTGATCCGCATGACAGCGTATTCGTGATCCTGCTCCCATGATCCCACCGGGCGAGACCATCGGCATCCTTGGCGGCGGCCAGCTGGGCAGGATGATCGCTATTGCGGCGGCACAACTGGGCTATCGCACGCATATCTTCGCGCCCGAGCGTGACAGCATCGCCGCCGAAGTCAGCGCGGCTTTTACCTGCGCGGGCTTTGATGATGCCGATGCGATGGCGCGGTTTGCCGCCGATTGCGCTGTTATCACTTATGAATTTGAGAACGTGCCGGTTGCCCCTCTCAAGGCGCTCAAGGATGTGCCGCTTGCCCCCCACCCGCGCGCGCTTGAAACCGCGCAGGACCGGCTGGCCGAAAAGACCTTTGTGCAAGAGCTGGGTGGCAGGCCGGCCCCGTTCGCAGCGGTAAATTCGGCCGAGGATCTGGCCACGGCAATCGCCGAAATCGGCGCGCCCGGCATCCTCAAGACCCGGCGCGATGGCTATGACGGCAAAGGCCAGTGGCGGATCGCCAGCGCGGCCGATGCCAGCGCGATTGATTTGCCGGGCCAGCCGCTGGTCTATGAAGGGTTCGTCACCTTTTTTGCCGAGTTTTCGGTTTTGCTGTGCCGCGGCGCTAATGGCGCAACCTGTTTCTGGGACACGCCCGAAAACGTGCACGAAGGCGGGATTCTCGCGCACTCCACCGTCCCGGCTTCGCCACGGGTCGAAGCGCTTGTTCCCGAAGCGCGCGCACTTGCCGCAAAAGTGGCGGACGCGCTGGACTATGTTGGCGTTCTCACGCTGGAATTTTTTGCCACCGACGATGGGCCGGTGTTCAACGAAATGGCGCCGCGCGTGCACAATTCGGGCCACTGGACAATCGAAGGCGCGCTCACCAGCCAGTTCGAAAACCACGTCCGCGCAATCTGCGGTCTGCCACCGGGCGATACGGCGCTGGCAGCGCGCGCGGTGAAAATGGACAACCTGATCGGCGATGACGCGCACGACTGGCCCGAAATACTCTCCGATCCGGCCAATCATCTGCATCTTTATGGCAAGGCCGCCGCGCGACCGGGCCGCAAAATGGGCCACGTCACGCGATTGACGCTGGACTGAGCGGCGCGATGTCGCAGGATATTGTCCTGATATATGCGCGCGCCGCAAACGGCACCATCGGCAAGGACGGCGCGCTGCCATGGCACCTTCCGGCCGATCTCAGGCGTTTCAAGGCGCTGACCATGGGCAAGCCGATGATCATGGGCCGCAAAACATTTGAAAGTTTTCCAAAACCGCTTCCGGGCAGACGCCATATCGTGCTGACCCGTGATGCCGGATGGCGCGCCAACGGCGCCGAAGTGGTGCACACGGTTGAAGATGCACTGGCGCTGGCAGGAGACGGCGAGATTGCGATTATCGGCGGCGCGCAGATATACAGCTTGTTTCTGCCGCTTGCCCGGAGGATAGAATTGACCCAGATCCACGCCGCGATAGGCGGCGACACGCATATGGATGCACCGGGGGAAGATTGGGTGGAAACCACGCGCGAAGAACAGCCCGCAGATGGCACCCGGCCCGCATTCGCTTGGGTGACATACGAACGCGCCCTATAGGCCGGAAACGATGATTCGCCTCGACCACCGCAAACCGATTCCCGAACATCTGCACGGCGCTATTCTGGCACTGGGCAATTTCGATGGATTTCATCAGGGCCATCAGGCCGTGGTGGGCGAAGCCGTGCGCTGGGCGCGCGAAGAAGGCCGCCCGGCGATTGTCGCCACGTTCGATCCGCACCCTGTCCGCTTTTTCCGGCCCGATACAGAACCGTTTCGGCTGACTTCGCTTGATCAGCGCGAAGAGCTGTTTGCGCAAGCCGGCGCGGATGCGATGCTGGTGTTCCATTTCGATCAGGCGATTGCGGGAATGCCCGCGGATCGCTGGGTTGAAGATATCATTCATGCCCGGCTGCAAACCGCGGGCGTCGTTACCGGCGATGATTTCACCTTCGGCAAGGATCGATCGGGCAACGCGGGATCGCTGCGCGAACTGGGCGAGCGGTTCGATATCATGACCCGGTTCGTGGCGGCGGTGCACGATTCGGACGGTCCGATTTCGTCCAGCCGCATTCGCGATGCGCTGAAAGCCGGAGACTGCACCACCGCTCGCCGCCTGCTGACACGACCGTTCGCGATCCGCAGCGTGGTCCAGCATGGCGATAAAGTGGGCCGCACCATCGGCTTTCCCACCGCCAATCTCGATATGGGCAGCTACCTGCGCCCGCGCTATGGCATCTATGCGGTTGCAGGCGCACTGCCCGATGGCCGGATTTTGCGCGGCGCGGCCAATCTGGGCATCCGCCCGACATTCGATCCGCCCAAGGAACTGCTGGAGCCTTTCTTCTTCGACTTTCAGGAAAACCTCTACGATCAGGAAATCGAAGTGGCGCTGCATCATTTCCTGCGGCCCGAGGCCAGGTTCGATTCGCTTGAAGCCCTGCAGGAGCAGATGGGCCGGGATTGCGACAATGCGCGGAAACTCCTAAGCGCGCCGCTTGTTTGAAAGTGTAGGCGATGACCGAGCAGCGCGATTACAGAGACACCGTCTTCCTGCCGAAGACCGATTTCCCCATGAAAGCCGGGCTTCCCAAGAAGGAACCGGGCATTCTTGAGCGCTGGCAGGCGGCAGACATTTACCGCAAACTGCGTGAAGCCCGCGCGGGGCGCGAAAAGTTCATCCTGCATGATGGCCCGCCATACGCCAACGGCGATATGCACATCGGCCATGCGCTGAACCACATTCTGAAAGACATGGTGGTGCGCACGCAAAGCCTGCTGGGCAAGGATGCGCCTTATGTGCCCGGATGGGATTGCCATGGCCTGCCCATCGAATGGAAAGTTGAAGAGCAATACCGCAAGAAGAAGCTGAACAAAGACGAAGTTCCGGCCAACGAATTTCGCGCCGAATGCCGCGCCTATGCGCAGCACTGGGTCGATACCCAGCGCGAACAGCTAAAACGGCTGGGCATCAATGGTGACTGGGACAATCCCTATCTGACCATGGATTTCGAAGCCGAAGCGACAATCGTTGCCGAGCTGATGAAATTTGCCGAATCCGATCAGCTTTATCGCGGCGCCAAGCCGGTGATGTGGTCCCCGGTTGAAAAAACCGCGCTGGCCGAAGCCGAAGTGGAATATGAGGACATCACCTCAACCCAGATCGACGTGGCGTTTGAGATTGTTGAAAGCCCGATTCCCGAACTGATCGGCGCACACGCCGTAATCTGGACGACAACACCGTGGACGATCCCGAGCAATCAGGCGATCGCCTATGGGGCGGATGTTGAGTATGTTGCAGTCAAGGTCCTAGCATCAGTCAGTGCCGCTTGGGCTGGAGAAGCGGACGAAGTTGGAGAGCGCCTTAACAACTACGTCGGCAAGACGTTAATTGTCTCAAGAGATTTGCTAACTGCAATGGACAATCGGGTATGCGGCGGTGGCGCAGATTCCGAGTTTGAAACTCTTTGGTCGGGCAAAGGCTCCGAATTCGCCGGAACCAAAGTCCGTCACCCGATGGCGGCGCAGTTTCCCGATAGCGATTTTTACACACGCTTGCGCCCGATGCTTGATGGATCGGATTTCGTCACCACTGAAAGCGGCACCGGCCTTGTCCACATGGCCCCCGATCATGGCGAGGACGATTTCTTCCTGTGCAAGGAACATGGCATCGAACCCGTGTTCGCGGTCGGGCCGGACGGGCTGTATCGCGATGACTGGCCGTGGCTGGGCGCGCATGATGATCGGCGGCGCGCGGTTATCAATCCCAATCTCAACGCACCGCCCAAGGAAGATGGCACGGGCGGCCCGATCTGCGAAGATTTGCGCGCGGCGGGCGCTCTCCTCAGCGCGTCCACGGATTATCAACACTCTTATCCACACAGCTGGCGTTCGAAGAAGAAGATCATCTTCCGCTGCACGCCGCAGTGGTTTGTGCCGATGGACAAGCCGCGCGATGGCGGCACGCTGCGCGAAACGGCGATGCAGGCCATTTCACAAACACGGTTCGTTCCAGAAAAGGGTCGTAACCGTATCGGTTCGATGGTCGAAGGCCGGCCAGACTGGGTGCTCTCTCGCCAGCGCGCGTGGGGTGTGCCGATCACGCTGTTTGTCGATCGCAAATCCGGCCAGTATCTGTGCGATCCGCAAGTCAACGCGCGGATCATCGCCGCCGTGCGCGAAGGCGGTGTCGATGCGTGGTGCGATGAACGCGCGCAGGACTATCTTGGCGATGCCTACAAGGCCGAGGATTACGAGCGGATCACCGATATCCTCGATGTCTGGTTCGATTCCGGCTGCACCCATGCGTTCGTGCTGGAAAGCGGCAAGTGGCCCGATCTGCTGCGCGGCGAAGGCTATGAAGGCCCGCCCGCCGATCTCTATCTGGAAGGATCGGATCAGCATCGCGGGTGGTTCCAGTCCAGCCTGCTGGAAAGCTGCGGCACGCGCGGCCATGCGCCCTACAAGGCGGTGCTGACTCACGGCTTCACGATGGACGCCAAGGGCATGAAGATGTCCAAATCGCTGGGCAACACGGTCAGCCCGCTTAAAGTGATGGAGCAGTATGGCGCCGATATCGTCCGGCTGTGGGCGCTTTCGGTTGATTTTACCGAAGATCACCGGATCGGCGATGAAATCCTCAAAGGCGTGTCCGATCAATACCGGAAGATCCGCAACACATTTCGCTATCTGCTTGGCGCACTCGCCGATTTTGAAGAGGCAGAGCGGGTAGACATCGCCGAAATGCCGGAACTGGAACGCTATGTTCTGGCTCTGCTCGGCCAGCTTGACGCAAAATTGCGCCGCGCGGTCGATGATTTCGATTTCAACACCTACACGCGCGAAATCGCCGATTTCTGCAACGAGGATCTGTCCGCGTTCTTCTTCGATATCCGCAAGGACAGCCTTTATTGCGATGCCCCCGCTGACCTGAAACGCCGCGCTTATCGCACGGTGCTGGATGCGCTGTTCCACGCGCTGGTCCGCTATGCCGCGCCGGTGCTGGTGTTTACCGCGGAGGAAGTGTGGCAGACACGCTATCCCGGCAGTGAAACCGTGCATCTGCTGGAATGGCCGGAGCTTGGCGGCCTTGGCGGCGAGGTTGATATGGATCGCTGGGGTGCCATCCGCGCCGTTCGCGAACAGGTGAACGAAGCGATTGAGCCGCTGCGGCGGGAAAAACGGGTTCGCTCCGGGCTGGAAGCGGAAGTGACGATCCCGGCATCCGCGCCCGACGCCGAGCTGGAAGAACTGTTCATCACCGCGACAGTGACGCGCAGGCAGACGGACAGCGTGACCGCCACGCCCACCTCTCACCACAAATGCGGCCGCTGCTGGCGGCACTTGCCCGAAGTGGCCGAAGACGGCGCGTTATGCGGGCGGTGCGAAACGGTCGTCACCCAGATCGACGCAGCGGGAGCGCCAGCGGAATGAGCATTCTTTTGCGCCAGCGGGTAACCGCCATTGGCCTTGCGCTTGCGATCTTTCTGGCGGACCAGTGGCTCAAACGCCTGATGCTGGGGCCGCTCGATCTGCGTCGGCAGCCCGGAGGGGCGATCGAAATCTTGCCGTTCTTCGATTTGCGCTGGACCGAGAACTACGGCGTGTCGCTGGGCATGCTCACCGCCGACACGATGGAAATGCGCTGGCTGCTGGTGCTGATGACCAGCGCGATTGCATTGTTCGTGTTCATCTGGATGCTGCGCGAGAAAGCGCTTGGCGATATTCTGGCGCTGGCGCTGGTGCTGGGCGGCGCGCTGGGCAACATCCGCGATCGCGTGCTTCATGGCTATGTGATCGATTATGCCGACCTGCACTTCGGATCGTTCCGCCCGTTCCTGATTTTCAACCTTGCCGATGCGGCGATCACCATCGGCGTCGTGATTATTCTTGCCCGAACCCTGCTTTCGCGCGAAAAGCCCGAAACCGTATCGCAAGATGCCCCGGAGAGCTGACACCATGCATTCGATTTCAAAGACCAAGATTGGGGCCCTGATCCTTGTTACCGCATCGGCCGGACTTGTATCCGCATGTGGCGGCAGCGGCCTGTTCAATCGCGACCGGCCCGATGAATTTGCCGTTCAGCGCCAGACACCGCTGGTCGTGCCGCCCGATTTCGCGCTCACCCCGCCCCGCCAGGGCGAACCCCGCCCGGCAGAGCGCGCGCTGCAGGACCAGACGCTTGACGCGCTGTTCGGCGGACCGGGCCCACGCAGCGGCGTGGAAACCAACACCATCGGCCGCGCGGGCACTGCCGCACCCGGTATCCGTTCAAGCGTGGGCGACCACGAAACGAACACCGTTGCCAAAGGCAGCGTTACGCGTGACATCCTTGCCGCGCCCGAAGGCGATGGCCGCGAAGCACAGGCCGTTATCGGCGGCTGAAAGGGTCTGGCCGCGCCGGATCGCCCGGCGAAACGGATTCAGGGCGTGTGATCCGGCAGATCGTCGCTGGCAGGCGGATCGACCGGGCTGACAAGCAATTTGTCGATCCGGCGACCATCCATATCGACGATTTCAAACCGCCAGCCCTGATCCTCAAAGCATTCACCCTCTGACGGCAGACGCTTGAGCACCCACAGCGCAAAACCCGCAACCGTCGCAAACTCGCGGTCTTCGGGAAGCTCCAGTTCAAACCGGTCAGCAAGTGCATCTGCCGGCATTGCACCGGCGACGAGGGCGGAGCCATCTTCACGCTCCACCAGCATCGGCCCCTCGCCTTCTTCCTGATCGCTGGCGAAGCTTCCTGCGATCGCGGTGAGCAAATCGGTTGGCGTGACAATCCCTTCGAAGTGGCCATACTCATCGTGAATCATAACCATCGCGACTTCGGCCTGCTGCAGAACCCGCAAGGCATCGAGCGCATCGACCTGATCGGGAATCACTTCGGCCTTCTTCATCAGAGCGGGTATATCGGCGCGCCGCCCGTCGACGAGCGCGGACAGCGCATCGCGAACCTTGATGATCCCCGCAATCGTATCGGGCGATTCATCAACGACCGGCAAAAGCGAATGAGGCGAATGCGCAATCCGGTCGCGCAGATCGTCCTCGCTCGCCCCCAGTTCGATCCAGTCAAGTTCGGTTCTGGGCGTCATCAGTTCACGCACCGGGCGTTCCGCAAGTTTGAGAATGCCCGCCATCATCACGCGCTCGCCTTCCTCGATCAGTCCCGAGCGGGTGGCATCGGCAAAGATCATGTGAAGTTCCTCGGCGGACAGCCGGGCATCGCCCGAGCGGCGCACGGCCAGAACGCGCAGCACCAGCGCCGATGACCGGTCAAGCAGCCAGACAAACGGCGCCATCACGCGGGCCAGCAGCAACATTGGCCGCGCCATGACAAGCGAGATCGGCACGGCTGCGCGCAATGCCAGCTGCTTTGGCACAAGCTCCCCGATGACAAGGCTGAAATAGGTGGTCGCTATGATGACCAGCGCAAAACCGGCGGTATAGGCGAACTCTGCCGGAATGCCTGCCGCTTCAAGCCGCTCACCAACCGGGCCGCCCAGACTTGCGCCCGAGTATGCGCCCGCGACAATGCCGATAAGTGTAATACCGATCTGAACGGTAGAGAGGAACTTGCCCGGATCGGCAGCCAGCGCAAGCACGGTGTGCGCCGCCTTGCTCCCCTTGCCCGCCGCAACCTGCAAGCGAGAGGGCCGGGCTGAAACGATGGCCAGTTCCGACATTGCGAACAGCCCGTTCAGCAGAATCAATCCCGCGATAATCAGGCAATCTGTCCAGGGGAACGGCGTCACAATAAGATCGCGCTAGCAGACAATTTGCAATTCACGAAATCGAATGATCGTCCGCAGCGCTCTGGCTGTTGATTTGCGGGGGACAAACGGCGGCACGATCAGCGGTTCACATGCGAAATCGTTGACAGCCGAACGATCAAGCGCCCATTCATGTTTGTAACGCCACACACTTCGATCAAGCTCCATTTTTTGAAGGAAAGGGTCAAAACCATGCAAAGATCCCGTCTGTTTGTCTCCAGCCTTGCGGCTCTCTCTCTGGTTACCGTTACGGCCTGTGTCACCGATCCCAACACGGGTGAAAAGAAGGTATCGCGCACAGCTATGGGCGCAGGCGGCGGCGCGCTTGCCGGGCTGCTGCTGGGCGGCCTGATCGGTGGCGGCACGGGCCGGATCATCGGCGCGGGCATCGGCGGCGTCGCGGGTGGCGCGGTTGGCTATCAGATGGACAAGCAGATCAAGGAGCTGAAGGAAAGCACTGCGGGCAGCGGTGTCGACATCACAGAGACCGACAACGGCCAGGCGATCCTTGTCAATCTGCCCGATGGCGTGACCTTCGATGTCGACAGCGCAACGCTCAAGCCCCAGTTCCGCGATACGCTGAACCAGATCGGCGGCAGCATGAAGCAGTATCCCAACAGTCTGATCGATGTTTATGGCCACACCGATTCGACCGGATCGGACGCCTATAACCAGTCGCTGTCCGAACGCCGGGCATCGACGGTCGCCAACTATCTTGTGTCGCAGGGCGTTTCGGCCTCTCGCATTCGCAGTCAGGGCTTTGGTGAAACGATGCCGGTTGCCAGCAACGATACCGAGCAGGGCCGCCAGCGCAACCGGCGGGTTGAAATCAAGATCGTGCCGATCACGCAAGAGCAGGTTCAGGCCGCGCAGCAGCAAGGCTACTGATCGCCTGACGTTCAGGCCCTGATCTAACCGGCGAGCGCTCTGGCCCTGTCGGCCAGACGCTCGACCGCAGCGGGATGTATGCCCGGCGCAGCGGCCAGAACGCCAAATGCGCGCGGATCAGGCCGGTTATAGCGCAGCGGCAGGCCGAACGCGTCGGTCACCGTGGCCCCGGCTTCAAGCGCAATCAGCCCGGCGGCGGCAACGTCCCATTCAAAACCCCAGCGCAAGGTGGCGACCAGATCGGCTTCGTCCGCCGCCACCATCGCCATGCGCAGGGCAATGCTGTTGGGCCGTGCAACCGGCGAGAGATCCTTGTCTTCCTTTGAAAGTTTGCTGGCGGGCACGCGCGCTCCGGGCAACGCCGCACGCGTGCTCGCTTCCAGCGGGTCGCCATTTCGCCAGCTGCCATGTCCGGCACGCGCCCGCCAGAATTCACCGCCTTGTTCGCGGCGGCGCGCAGGTGCGTAAAGCCAGGCGTGCAAGGGCTGCGCATCGCTTACAAGCGCGACCGAGACCGCCCAGCCATCGCGGCCATGAATAAAGTCTCTCGTTCCATCGATCGGATCGACCAGCCAGATCAGCCGATCGCCCAGCCTTTCCGGCGAATCTGCGGTTTCTTCCGAAAGCCAGCCGGCTTCGGGCACCAGCGCGCCCAGCTCTGCCCTGAGAAACCGATCAACTTCCAGATCGCTTGCCGAAACGGGATCGCCCGGTGATTTTTCCCAAACTTCAGGCGCATGGCCATCGCCCGGCCAGCTCGCCAGCGCAACGCGCCCCGCTTCGCGAACAATCGCCTCTGCCTGGTCAAAGTCGATCATCTGCGCGAAGCCATAACAAAAAACCTGCTTTTTCGGGACGTTTGCGAAATCGGGATACTACGGGGACTTTTCAAGCGCGCGACGATATGCTTATGCGGCAGCGCACAAATGGGAATCCTTCCAGTCTCCCCAGGACGATCGAAACGGAATAGAGCATAATCCATGAACATTCACGAATATCAGGCGAAAGAGCTGCTTTCGAAATTCGGAATTGGCATCCCGGCGGGCCATGCCGCGCTTTCTGTTGAAGAAGCCATTGCCGGCGCCAAGAAACTGCCCGGACCGCTTTATGTCGTGAAAGCCCAGATCCACGCCGGCGGGCGCG
Source organism: uncultured Sphingomonadaceae bacterium (assembly GCA_947258815.1). Lineage (GTDB taxonomy): Bacteria > Pseudomonadota > Alphaproteobacteria > Sphingomonadales > Sphingomonadaceae > Novosphingobium. Next base: position 157,695 of record CAMYJW010000005.1, on the reverse strand, counting down.
GCAAGGGCAAGTTCAAGGAACTGGGCCCCGATGCCAAGGGCGGTGTTCGCCTTGCCAAATCGATCGAAGATGTCGAAGCCGATGCGAAAGACATGCTCGGCAACACGCTTGTCACCGTGCAGACGGGCGATGTCGGCAAGCAGGTCAACCGCCTTTATGTGACTGACGGTGTCGATATCGCGGAGGAATACTACCTCTCGATGCTGGTAGACCGCGCAACCGGCCGCGTCGCGATGATCGTTTCCACCGAAGGCGGCATGGATATCGAAGCCGTTGCCGAAGAAACGCCTGAGAAGATCACCACGATCACCATCGATCCGGCACAGGGCTTCATGCCGCATCATGGCCGCGCGGTTGCCTTCGCGCTCAAGCTGGAAGGCGATCTCAACAAGCAGGCGCAAAAGCTGTCCAAACAGCTTTACGAAGCGTTCATGTCGCTTGACTGCGCGATGCTGGAAATCAATCCGCTGGTCGAAACCAAGGACGGCCAGCTGCTGGTGCTCGACACCAAGATGAGCTTCGATTCGAACGCGCTCTACCGCCATCCCGATGTAGAGGCACTGCGGGACGAGACAGAGGAAGACCCTGCCGAAGTCGAAGCCAGCAAATACGATCTGGCTTACATCAAGCTGGACGGCAACATCGGCTGCATGGTCAACGGCGCGGGCCTTGCCATGGCAACGATGGACATCATCAAGCTGAACGGCGCTTTCCCGGCCAATTTCCTTGACGTTGGCGGCGGCGCCACCAAGGAAAAAGTCACATCGGCGTTCAAGATCATCCTGTCGGACCCGGCGGTGGAAGGCATTCTCGTCAACATCTTCGGCGGCATCATGAAATGCGACATTATCGCTGATGGTATTGTCGCGGCGGCCAAGGACGTGAACCTTTCGGTCCCGCTGGTTGTCCGCCTTGAAGGCACCAACGTTGAAAAGGGCAAGGAAATCCTGAACAATTCCGGCCTGAAGATCGTTTCGGCGGATGACCTTGGCGACGCGGCGAAGAAGATCGTCGCAGAGGTCAAGGAGGCCGCCTGACCCCCGATCGACATTTGCCGCGCCTTGCGCGCCGATCCTGAACGCGTGCCTGACAGATCGCTGCACCAAAGCAGGGGTTGACGTTGCAGGCAGGCGCGGCAATGGCTTTGCTTGCATTCAGATTTATCCGAACGGCCAGTTTCGGCCGTCCCGTAAGAGAGAGGACAGACTGCAATGAAAATCCTCGTCCCCGTTAAGCGGGTGATCGATTACAACGTCAAACCGCGCGTCAAATCCGACGGCACCGGCGTTGATCTTGCCAATGTCAAGATGAGCATGAACCCGTTTGACGAAATCGCCGTTGAAGAGGCGATCCGTCTGAAGGAAGCGGGCACCGCCGAAGAAATCGTCGCGGTTTCGATCGGCCCGGCAAAGGCGCAGGAAACCTTGCGCACGGCGCTCGCCATGGGTGCGGATCGCGCCATTCTGGTTGAGACTGACGATGAAGTTGAACCGCTGGCCGTCGCCAAGATCCTCAAGGCAATCACCGATGAGGAAACGCCCGGACTTGTCATCCTTGGCAAGCAGGCGATTGACGATGACAGCAACCAGACAGGCCAGATGCTGGCCGCGCTGCTGGGCCGTCCGCAAGGCACATTTGCCAGCGAAGTAACGGTTGAAGGCGATTCGGTCACCGTGAAGCGCGAAGTCGATGGCGGACTTGAAACGGTCAAGCTGGCGATGCCTGCTGTGATCACCACCGATCTTCGCCTGAACGAGCCACGCTATGCCTCGCTGCCGAACATCATGAAGGCGAAGAAGAAACCGCTCGATACCAAATCGCCCGCCGATTATGGTGTCGATACCGCGCCGCGCCTCAAGACCATAACCGTTGGTGAACCTCCGGTTCGCCAGGCGGGTATCAAGGTCGAAGACGTCGATGCCCTTGTCGCCAAACTCAAGGATATGGGAGTCGCCTGATGAACACGCTCGTTTGGGTCGAACACGATAACGCGTCGGTCAAGGACGCCACCCTTTCCGCCGTCACCGCCGCTGCCAAACTTGGCGATGTCACCGCGCTTGTTGCCGGTGCCGATTGTGACGGCGCCGCACAGGCCGCCGCGCAGATCGCCGGCGTCGGCAAAGTGCTCAAGGCAGACGATGCCGCTTATGGCAATGCGCTGGCTGAAAATGTCGCGCCGCTGATCGTTCAGCTGATGGCCGATCATGATGCGTTCGTCGCGCCCGCGACGACCAACGGCAAAAACATCGCACCGCGCGTCGCCGCGCTGCTCGATGTGATGCAGATTTCGGACATTCTTTCGGTTGAAAGTGCCAACACGTTCACCCGGCCGATCTACGCCGGTAACGCGATTGCAACGGTTGAAGCATCGGATGCCAAACTGGTTATCACGGTGCGCGGCACGGCATTTGACAAGGCGGCGGCAACTGGCGGTTCAGCCAGTGTCGAAGATGCAGCCGGCCCCGGCGATGCAGGCCTTTCCAGCTTCGTTGGCGCGGAAATCGCGGCTTCGGAACGCCCGGAACTGACCAGCGCGAAAATCATCGTTTCAGGTGGCCGCGCGTTGAAAGACGCAGCAACCTTCGAAGAAGTGATTCTGCCGCTGGCCGACAAGCTGGGAGCCGGCGTCGGCGCCAGCCGCGCCGCAGTCGATTCCGGTTATGTGCCCAACGATTATCAGGTCGGCCAGACCGGCAAGATCGTTGCGCCCGAGGTTTATATCGCCATCGGTATTTCCGGCGCGATCCAGCACCTTGCGGGCATGAAGGATTCCAAAACGATCATCGCGATCAACAAGGACGAAGACGCGCCGATTTTCCAGGTGGCAGACATCGGCCTTGTGGCGGACCTGTTCAAAGCCGTGCCGGAACTGACCGGCAAGCTCTGACAGACACCCCTGTTCGAACACTGGAAAGCCCGGCTGGAAACGGCCGGGTTTTCTTGTTTGGCCATGCCCTACAAAATCGAATCGACGGCGTGAATGGCCAGGCCTACAAGCCCGCCCACCAGCGTGCCATTGATCCTGATGAACTGCAGATCGCGCCCTACCGCACTTTCTATGCGACCGGTGACAGTCTGCGCGTCCCAACGCTTCACCGTTTCGGAAACCAGCCGAACGATCTCATCGCCATAGCGTGAGACAACGCCCACCATCGCACGCCGGGCGAAGCGGTTGACCTGGACTTGCAGCGCCTTGTCTTCACGCAGCGCCGTGCCAAGCTCGGTCAACGCGGAATCGAGATGTGCCGAAACCGGACGCTGCGGATCGCGCGCCGCTTCGATAAGCCCCATCCGTATGCGCTCCCACACACCTTGCCACCAGTGCCCCAGCGCCGGATTGGCGAGCAGTTCAAGCTTTGCGCGCTCCACTTTCTCACGCGTGTCGGCATCCTCAACCAGATCCACGGCCAGCGTTTCCAGAAGTTCCTCTATTTTCATACGCAGCGGGTGGCCGGGAATAACCAGCATTTCGGCCAGCAACTTGTACAGTCCGTCAAGCACTGAAATTGCGATGCGCCCGTCAAGTCCGGTCCATTGCAGGATTGCGCTTGTCCGCTGCCTGACGATCGTGCGCATCAGATCATCGTTGGCCTCAAGCACTTCGCCCGCCTTGCGAATAAGGCTGTCCAACAGCGGGGTGTGGCGTTCATCGGCAATCGATGTCTGGAGCATCTGGCCGAGCAGCGGCGCAACTTCCAGCTTTTCCAGCTGATGCGTCAGCCCGGTTCTCACTTGTCCGCCCAGCCGTTCCGGGTCCAGCGATTCCAGGATGTCGGCGAAAAGCTCAGCCACGCCGTCCTGTAAACGGCCACCGCTGTCGGGACGGTCTGCGCAGAGAAATTTGCCCGCGCCTTCTGCGAGATTAAATCCCTGCAGGCGGCGTGCGACGACTTGCGGGGTCAGAAAGTTTTCGCGCAGGAAAACGGCCATCGTGTCGGCGATGCGGTTCTTGTTCACTGGTATGATCGCGGTGTGCGGGATCGGAATGCCCAGCGGATGCCGGAACAAGGCCGTCACCGCGAACCAGTCAGCAAGGCCGCCCACCATCGCCGCTTCGGTGAAGGCAATGGCATAGCCCCATCCGGGATGCGCGCCTTCAAAGTGCCGCAAGGCGATAAATGCCAGCGCCATCGCAATCAGCAGGCCGGTGGCGGTCCGACGCATCCCCCGCGCCTTGTCTGCCGACAGGGTCTGCGCGGTGTCCCGTTCAGGCAACACGCTTACGTTCCATGATTATTCGGCCGGAAACGCGTCGTCCCGCCTCTTGCGCTCGTCCTCGGCATGATGCGGCTCGAACGTAAGGAACTTGCGCCTCAACATCGGGCCAAGGCGCTTTTCGAATCCGTCTGCAAGGCTGAACGCTGCGGGAACGATCACCAGCGTCAACACCGTCGAAAGCAGCAATCCGCCGATCACCATCGTGCCCATCGGCGCGCGCCACGCGCCATCGCCGCTTGTTGCCAGTGTCGTCGGGATCATACCTGCCGTCATCGCCACGGTCGTCATCACGATCGGCTGCGCGCGCTTGTGCCCGGCCTCGATAATCGCTTCAAACTTGTCACGGCCCTGGGCCATTTCCTCAAGCGCGAAGTCAATCAGCAGAATCGAGTTCTTTCCGACAATCCCAAGCAGCATCAGAATGCCGATGAACACCGGCATCGACAGCGCCTGGCCCGTCAGCACCAATGCAATCAAACCGCCAAGCGGTGCGAGAAGCAGGGACCACATGTTCACCAGCGGAGAGACCACCCGATGATAAAGCAGCACGAGAACCGCGAACACAAGCAGAATGCCCGACGGTACGGCGACCGCGAAGTTATCGAGCATTTCCTTCTGCCATTCGTCCGCGCCGAATGGTTTGTTGGCGACACCGCGTGGCAGGTTTTGCAACGTCGGCAGCGCATTGATCTGATCGACGGCTTCGCTCTTGACAATACCGGGCGCAAGATCCGCGCCGATGAAAATGCGGCGCTCCTGATTGTAACGCTCAATCTGGGTGGGGCCTGAGCCAAACGAAATTTCGGCGACGCGCGACAAGGGAACCGAGCCGCCCGTTACCGTTCGCACCGGAAGGTTGGCGATGTTGACCATATCCTGACGCGCATTTTCCGGCAGGCGGACCCGGATGGGGACCTGACGATCGCTCAGCGAAAACTTGGCCGCGTTCTGATCGATCTCGCCGATCGTGGCGATGCGGATCGTCTGGCTGAGCGCGGCAGTCGTCACACCCAGTTCGGCGGCAAGATCATGGCGGGGCCGAACGATGATTTCCGGGCGCCGCAAGTCCGCGCTGATTCGGGGGGCCACGATTTCACGCAGGCCTTTCATTTCTTCGAGTAACGCAGCGGCAGTCTTATCCAGAAGTTCCGAATCCGCGCCTGTCAGCATCACCGATATCGGACGTCCGGTGGCCGATCCGCTCATATCCTGAATATCCTGAAATGCGATTCGCGCATCGGGAATTTCTTGCAGGACCGGTGTCAGTTCCTCGGTGAATTCCTTGCTGGTCTGTTTCCTGTCATCCTGCAGGGAAATCATCAGTCGAGCCTGGCCTTCACCGGCCCGGAAGAATATCTCGTCGACCGTCGGATGGTCTTCAAGCAGAGCAAGGACCTCATTTGTCACTTCCTCGGTCTGCCTGATCGTGGTGCCCGGCACCATTTCGATCGTGATGCTGGCGTTGTCGTTGTCCTGCGTAGGCATGAATTCCATGGGCATGGCGTTGCCGATCAGGCCCGTCAGCAACATGGCGGCGCCGCCAACCCCGATCATCCAGAACCTGTGATCGTGAAAGCGCGCCGCTATCCGCGCCGTAAACGGAATATGGCCATCGGCAAGCCGGGCATTTTCGCGGTATGCCTCAGCCTTGCTGGTATCCAGTGACCAGTGGAGCATAGCCATGTAGCGATCCATCGCCTTGCCACCGCCATGTTCCGCAACGCCATGGGACTTCAGGAAATATGCGGCAGCCATCGGTGTGATCATACGTGCAACGGCAAGGCTCATCAGCACCGCGGCAACGACTGTGAGGCCGAAAGAACGGAATATCTCACCCGAAACGCCGGGCATGATGCCCACCGGCAGGAACACCGCAACGATCGAGAACGTGGTGGCGACAACCGCCAGCCCGATCTCGTCGGCAGCGTCGATCGAGGCCTGATAGGCCGTCTTGCCCATGCGCATGTGTCGCACGATATTCTCAATCTCGACAATCGCATCGTCGACCAGCACACCCGCGACCAGACTGAGCGCCAGCAGTGACTGCAGGCTGAGCGAGAAATTGAGCAGGTCCATGAACCAGAACGTCGGTATCGCCGAAAGCGGAATGGCGATCGACGAGATGATCGTGGCGCGCCAGTCCCGCAGGAAAAAGAACACCACGACAACCGCGAGAATCGCCCCTTCGACCATCGCCGCCATTGAGCCTTCGTACTGGCTCAAGGTATATTCAACGGTGGTGAACATCAGCCGGAAACGAACGCCCTTGTGCTCTTCCTCGATCCGGGCAAGCTCAGCCACCGTTTCGTCATAGACCGTGACATCCGATGCACCGCGCGCTCTGGACAGTGAGAATGTCACCACCGGGCGGCCATTGAATTTCGCGATCGAGGTGACCTCGCCATAGGCATCGGTAACCCGCGCGATATCGGCCAGCTTGACAGTGCGCCCCCCGCCAAGCGCGATGTCGGTCTGCGACAGTTCGAACGCATTCGCCGCGTTGCCAAGCACCCGCACCGACTGGCGGGTTCCGCCGATCTCCATCTTTCCGCCGGCGGCATCCACGTTCAGCTGGCGCAGTGCGCCGTTCACCTGTCCGGCGGAAACGCCGAGTGCCTGCATTCTGGCAGGATCGAGTGTGACCAGAATTTCCCGATCGACACCGCCCATGCGCGACACTTCGGCCATACCGTCAATCGAAAGCAGACGACGCGCAATCGTATCGTCGATGAACCACGATTGCTGCTCCAGCGTCATGTCTTCGGTTTCAAGCGCGAAGTAGGCAATCGGCTCAGACGTGGTGGTTCGCTTGAAAATCTGCGGTTCGAGAATCCCGTCAGGCAGATCGCTGCGAATCTGGTCAACCGTGTTTTTAACCTCGTTCACCGCGGCGTTGATATCCTCGCCGATCGCGAATTCGATGAATGTCTGGCTTGCGCCTTCGGACGCGGTGGAACTGATCGTCTTGACGCCGCTGATAGACCGCACCGCCGCTTCGACGCGCTGGGTAATCTGCGTTTCGATTTCAGTTGGCGCGGCGCCGGGCTGAACGACGCTGACGATCACGACCGGAAATTCGATATCGGGCTGCTGCTGGATATCCATTCGCATGAAGCTGATGATCCCGATGATCACCAGCCCGGCGAACATCACCAGCGGCACAACCGGGTTGCGGATCGACCATGCAGAGATATTCGCGAAATTCATGCGACAGCCCGCCTCAGGACGGCTTTACCAGAGTGGGCTTCACCGTCTCACCGGCTGAAAGGAATGCCCCGGCGCGCAGGACGACCTTTTCCGGGCCCGAAAGCCCCTCCGCAATAATAATTCCATCGGCCGTAATGCTGCCGATGCGCACATCGCGTCGCGCGACCTTGTTGTCCTTGCCGACAATATAGACATAGCTGCCTGCCTCATCGGAATGCACCGCCGATTCGGGCAACATCGGCGCAACCAGTGCGCCGGTCGAGATTCTGACCGTCGCAAAGCCGCCCGGCCGCAAGTCCGGCGCGTAGGACAGCGCAATCCGCACCGCGCCCTGACGGTCATTGGGATCGATAACCGGGGAGACCTGCCAGACCTGCCCCGTAAAGCTCTCGCCTGAGCCGACCGGCGTTACATCAGCCGATACGCCAGCGGAAACTTTCGTCAGATCATCCTCGCTAAGGTCCGCCATAAGCTCCATCTCGCCGCCCTTGGCGACGCGAAACAGCACGCCCGAGCCAGGGCCGACGACTTGCCCCGGTTCAATATTGCGTTCCAGCACCAGCCCGGCTGCGGGGGCTACGATGTTGAGCCGGTTGGTGCGTGCGCGCATTTCGGAAAGTTGCGCCTGCGTCACCCGGACACGCGCACTGGCGGCATCGCGTGTTGCCGTCAGCCGGTCCACATCGGCCTTCGAGATAAAGCCCCGGTCGACAAGTTTCAGCGCACGGTCAAGATTTGACTGCGCCAGCCGTGCATCCGCCTGCGCAACCTGCACTTGCGCCGCAAGGCTGGCCTGCTGCTGTGTCTGGACCGAACGATCGATCAGCGCCAGCACCTGCCCGGCTTTTACCCAGTCGCCCGGCTCCACCAGCACGCGGCTGACCTGGCCGCCATCGCCGACAACGCCAACCGGAAGTTCGCGTCGGGCGGCCAGCGTTCCGGTTGCTTCGATCTGGCCGGTGATTGTGCTCTTGCCAGGCGTAATGACCGTGACGGCCGGAGCCTGACTAGGAATGTCCTGCCCGAATTTGGTCTGGCCGGACCGGTTATTGAAGAACCACAGACTGATGATGATCGCCGCCACCACAGCGCCGATGATCCATAACCGGCGCGCGGATTGCTGACCGCCTTCGCCGGCGGACTGGTCAAGCGGATCAAGAGCGCTTTCGCCCTCATTATCGTCCGTGGTATCGATCTTCGTGTCGTAGTTCATCGCGATCACTGCAAAAGCCACTGCATCTCAAGCCTGAGCGTTGTGGCCAGAACCTCTCTAACGGCAATTGTCTGTTGCGAACCATTCGGCAACAAACCACCCGGACTTTATCTTGCGCCAGCCATATACGGGCTGGGGATGAATCACAACGCAAACTAACCTTGCTGTGTAAATTCCCGGCACGTCAAGCGGTCGAAATATCAGAAACCGGCAAAAACGAACGGGCCAGAGCGAATATCGCCCCGGCCCGGTCCAATCGTCCGGCGTTGATACCCGGTTGTGCGATCAGCGCACTTTGCCGCGCTGAACAAGATTGATCACGCCAAGCAGCACGATCGCTCCGACAACGGCTGTCACCAGATACATGGTCCAGCCGGCATCGGTGGTCAGAAAACCAGTGTAATTTCCGATTGTGCTGCCGATCAGGCCGCCAATCACACCAACCACGATATTCCAGAAAATGCCCATCGAAGCATCACGGTTCATCACCATGCTGGCCAGCCAGCCAGCGATGCCGCCAAGTATAACTGTCGCAATCCAGCCCATTTTTTCCTCCTGCAATCACGGTCGGAGGCTTTATGCCCGACCACAGAAGGGAGTCCTAGCGATTCGAATCGCGATTGTCGCCCCTCATCGGAAGGGCGACACCGTGCTATCAATCTGGAAAACGGTCGGAATTCAGATCAGTATTTCTGCTGGCGCTCGTAAAGGTCGCGATAGTGCTGGATGCGCGTGACGCGCAGACCCTGCATGCCGGACCGGTCCACCGCGCGCTGCCACGATGCGAACTCTTCAAGCGTAAGCTGATAACGTTCACACACTTCGTCGATTGTCAGCAGGCCGCCATTGACGGCTGCGACGACTTCCGCCTTGCGACGGACCACCCACCGGGTCGTGCTCGGCGGGGGAAGCGAATCCAGCGTAAGCGGTTCGCCGAGTGGCCCGATCACCTGGGCGGGGCGGATCTTTTGATTTTCGATCATCTTTACCCTCTATCGCCGGTGCTGCTTGGGCCGGCGACATCCACCTCAATGTCCCGACTGCCATTTCGATTGGCTGAATCTACTGGGTTAACCGATCGTAACGAATCGCCGAACAGGCCGATGCATCTGGCCGCATCCTTGTCGAAACTGCCACATGCACGGGCGAGATCTTCGGCGGCTTGCCGGTCCAGTGTCTGCCAGGTGTGCTGCGCTGCGCGCAAACGGGCAAACAGTCCGGCCCATTCGGGATGCACGTCACCTTCCGGCGACCCGATCATCCCCGAGCGATGCGACGACAAATTCTTTTCAAACGCGATATCCATGACAGCGCCTATACGGCACGGTTAGTCAAAGCGAGGTAAAGGGCCGGTTTACCTGCCGTTGAGGATAGTTAATCGTTCGATACCGAAAACGGGCCCCGATCAGCCCGCCGATCACGCAAATGCCCATGCCTCCGATCCCGGTTGCCTTCGCCCCCTGTTCGTTCTTTTGCACATTCCCTATATGGCCTTCCAGATGACTGCTTCCGCACACCTTGACGGCCTCGATTTCGAGGCCCTGTTTCAGCTTTCCGGGCCACTGCGCGCACGGCGAATCGTCGTCGCCATGTCGGGCGGCGTGGACAGCTCCGTTGTTGCCGCACTGGCCGCGGCAAGCGGCGCGGAAGTGATCGGGATCACGCTTCAGCTATATGACTATGGCGCCGCAACCGGGCGGAAAGGCGCGTGTTGCGCGGGAGACGACATTCGCGACGCCCGCGCGGTGGCAGACCGGCTGGGCATCGCGCATTACGTGTTCGACCACGAATCGCAGTTCCGCGAAGAGGTGGTTGAGCGCTTCGCCGACGACTATCTTGAGGGCCGCACGCCAATCCCCTGCATTCGCTGCAACATGGGGCCGAAGTTTACCGATTTGCTGACCATGGCTAGGGAGCTTGGGGCCGATTGTCTGGCGACAGGACATTACGTCCGGCGCAGCGAAGGGCTTGCCGGGCCAGAGCTGTTTCGCGCCACCGATCCGGCGCGCGATCAAAGCTATTTCCTTTACGCCACAACCGAAGATCAGCTCGATTTCCTGCGATTTCCTCTCGGCGGCCTGCCCAAGACGGAAGTCCGGCGAATCGCGGACAGCGCGCAGCTCGCCGTCGCCGGCAAGCCGGACAGCCAGGACATCTGCTTCGTGCCCGATGGCGATTATGCCAAGGTTGTGCGCGCGATCAGGCCCGCTGGCGATGCGCCTGGAGAGATCGTGCACGCGATCAGCGGGGAAACGCTTGGAACGCATCGCGGCGTCATTCATTATACCGTCGGCCAGCGCCGCGGGCTGGATATCGGCGGTCAGCCAGAACCGCTATATGTTACCGGAATCGACGCCGGATCGCGCCGGGTGATTGTCGGGCCAAGACATCTGCTGGCCGTACGTGCGGCGCGAATCACCCAGACCAATCGCATCGGCCCGCTTCCGGACAGCCCGCTGACGGCAAAAGTGCGTTCATTGTCAAAGCCGGTTCCGATCAGCCTTGAAGGCCCGCTTGGCGATGGGCTGGAAACAACGATCCGGTTCACCAGCCCTGAATATGGTGTGGCGCCCGGACAGGCGGCAGTGCTCTATGCCGGCGATCGCGTTGTCGGCGGTGGCTGGATCGATTCGACCGAGCCCGCATCGCAAACCTGAAACGGGCGGGCCGCGCGTTCAGTCACTCCACGGTTCAAGAACGCACCCCGGCCCGTTCCGCCAGGTCGCCGTCTGGCTTGCCACCAACGGGAAAGTGGCGGTCACGCTTTTCGCCTCTGCATCTTCCGACAGCATCAGTATTCCCATTCCGGGCATGAAATCCTTGCGGCAATGGTCAAGCGGGCGAGCGGCAAGGTAACGGCATGAACAGGCGACGCGCGCGCCATAGGCGGCAGCGGCCGTAGCCCGCACATCAAGAGCGCTCCAGAACCAGGCCAGCGCGGCAAGCGCAACCAGCGCACCGGCGAGCAGAACCCGGCGAACTGTTCGCCGTTTTCCCACGGGCCGATGAATCTGTCTGGACTTGGCCATTGAAACAGTTGCTATCTTCTCTGCCCTTGCGCATCACGGACCGCGTCATGTTGACCCGCTGCCTCTCCCTTATCCTGCCCTTGCTGGCGCTGCCAACCCTGCTTGGATGCAGCGGCGGACCGGCGTCACCGCCGCCCGCTCCGCCCAGCCGCGAATCGCTCGATGCAATCGCCGAAAATCCGGGGGCAGCGCGTGAACAGCTGGCCCGCGCGATTGATCGCGTGTTCGATACCGAACGGGTGGGCGAAACCCGCGCGTTGATTGTCAGGCGCGGCGGACGAATTGTTGCGGAACGATATGCCGAAGGGTTTGACAAGGACACGCGGTTCGTCGGCTGGTCGATGTCCAAATGCGTGACAGGGATCATGATCGGCTTGCTGGTCAGCGATGGCCGGTTGCGCCTTAACGAATCCGCGCCAGTCCCGGCGTGGCAGCGGTCCGGCGATCCGCGCGGCGAGATAACGCTCAAACAACTGCTTCAGATGCGATCAGGGCTGCGCCATGCCGAACTGGCCGATCCGCCCCACACCTCGCACACCGCGCAGATGCTGTTCCTTTCCGGTCGCGACGACATGGCCGCCCATGCGGAGGCGCAACCGCTTGAGGCCGAACCGGGCAGCACGTTCAAGTATTCCTCGGCCACGACGATTATCCTGTCAGACCTTGCCGGGCATGCCCTGACATCCAGCACCGACCCGGAACGGCGCCGCAAACTCGTTTCCGATTACCTGCGAACCCGCCTGTTCGAACCTGCCGGGATGGATTCGATGGTGCCTGAATTCGATGCGGCGGGCACTCTGATCGGTTCGGGAACGATACACGCCAGCGCGCGCGACTGGGGCAAGCTGGGTGAATTTCTGCGCCACAAGGGATCGGTTCGCGGTGCACAGGTGGTTCCGCGCCGATGGATCGAGTTCATGCGCACACCATCGCCGCGTAACCCCGGATATGGCGCGCAACTGTGGCTCAACCGACCGCAAACCGAAGGCCCGCAAGTGCTTTTCCCCGGCAAGGCACCGGAAGACCTGTTCGCCTGTATGGGATTTCTCGGGCAGTATGTGATCGGCTCGCCGCGGCAGAAGCTGGTGGTGGTGCGCGTTGGCCATACGCAGATTGAGGAATTTCCTGCCCTGCGCGATACGTTGGGCGATCTGATCGCGCTCTATCCCGAAAGCTAGAGCATTTTGCGATCAATTCGGATCGGAAAACGCCCCAAAGCCCGCGCGGCACATGAGTGCTGCTTTCTCGTTCGCGTCAGCTTGAACGGAAAACGCGAAAAGCCCGCGCGGCGCATGAGCGCTGCTTTTTCGTTCGCGTCAGCTTGAACGGAAAACGCACTAGACAAGAAAACGCCCCTCAACGATCGTTACACAGTCTCCGCCCAGCCAGGCGCGATCGCCATCAAGGCGGCATGCCACATGCCCGCCCCGCTGCGAGGCCTGAAAAGCGCTGAACGCGTTTCTGCCCAGTCGGCCGGTCCAGTATGGCGTAAGCACCGCATGAGCCGATCCGGTCACCGCGTCTTCATCTACGCCTGAACCGGGGACGAAAACACGGCTGACAATATCCGTCCGATCGCCCGGTGCCGTGACAATGAACAAGTCAGGGCCCAGCGCTGCCAGTGCCGCAAGATCGGGCGCAATGGCTTTCACTTGAGCTTCGTTCTCATACAGGAACAGGTTGTATCCGTCGGGGTGCCGCCATGTCTCGCGAGGCTGTGCCCCCAACGCCAACGCCGCTTCGGGCCAGCTGCCCGGCTTGGCCGGAATGGCAGGCAGGCCGACTTCATAGCCGAGCCCAAGCCGCCTGACTTCAAGCGTTCCGGCCTTGCGCGTGCAAAACCGCACGGCGCTCTTTCCGGGTTCGCGCCCCAGCAGGACATGGCCCGCAGCAAGCGTCGCATGGCCGCATAACTGAATCTCGACCGTTGGCGTGAACCAGCGCAGCTCCCAGTCCGCCGCGCCGGTTTCATCACGCACCAGAAACGCGGTTTCGGCAAAATTGTGTTCCGCGCCGATCGCCTGAAGCACACTGTCTTCCGGCCACGCGCCAAGGATCATCACCGCCGCGGGATTGCCGGAAAACGGCTCGGCCGAAAAGGCATCGACATGCCAGTATGGCACCGGACCGGTCATGGGTTGGCGGGGCTTCCCGCCGCATCGGCAGGCAACACGTCCTCAGCAGCCATCCCCTCTTCATCGACAAGGCCTTCGGGATCGGGATGGATCAGAATCTCGATATCGGGAAATTCAGCCAGCAGCCGATCCTCGATGTCATCCATCACGGTGTGCGCTTCCTGCACCGTCATGTTCGGATCGACCCACACATGGAATTGCACGAAATCGCGGTTGCCCGAAGTGCGGGTGCGCAAATCATGCACGCCGCGCAAATCGGGATTGCGGGCGATGGCATCAAGCAACAGCGCTTTCTTTTCCTCTGGCCATTCGTGGTCCATCAACTGATCTATGGCCCGCTGCGAAGCCTTCCAGGCTCCGCGGCCAAGCCAGGCCGCGATGGCGATGCCGAACAGGGGATCGGCCCCGGCAAAACCGGCATAGCGATCAAGCGCCAGTGCCGCGATCACCGCAAGGTTGAGGAACAGGTCTGACTGATAATGCGCGTGGTCCGTCTCTATCGCGAGGCTGCCGGTGCGCGCGATTACGTGGCGTTGCCATATCAGCAAGCCAAGCGTCACGAGGATGGCAACCAGCGAGACGCCGATGCCGTTCACTGCCGCTTCCGGCCGCGCGCCGACGATCAGTCTTTCGATAGCATGCGCGGCAATTCCAAGGGCGGAAATGGAGATCAGGACCACCTGAAACATCGCCGCAATGGCTTCGGCCTTGCCATGGCCGAAGCGATGTTTTTCGTCTGCCGGCTGCGCGGCGATCCAGACACCCGCCAAAGTGGCCAGACTCGCGATCAGGTCAAGCGCGGTATCCGCGAGGCTGCCAAGCATCGCTGTAGACCCCGTGGTCCACGCGGCCCAGATCTTCAGCGCGACCAGAAACAGCGCGACCGAAATGCTGGCGATGGCGGCGCTGCGGTTCAGAGTGGAGGAAGCTGTCATCGGCGCGTCAGGGATACAGCAGAGTGCTGCTCCACCCGGCCCCGGCATTGGTGAACAGCCTGCGTTCGTGCAGCCTGTGCGGGCGATCATGCCAGAACTCCATGGCCTGGGGAGCAAGGCTGAATCCGGTCCAGTGCGGCGGGCGATCCACGTCATGTCCTTCAAACTTCGCGCGTGCCTGCTCATACCGTTCGACAAACGTCGTGCGCGAATCGAGAGGGGATGACTGATCGGATGCAATCGCGCCAAGCTGCGAATCGCGCGCGCGACTGGCGAAATATGCATCGGCCGTCGCCGAATCGACTTCGGTCAGCGGTCCTTCGATGCGCACCTGACGGCGCAGGCTCTTCCAGTGAAACAGCAGAGCGGCATTGGGATTCGCGGCTATTTGCCCGCCTTTGCGACTTTGCGCATTGGTATAGAAAACAAAGCCATCCGGCCCATAGCCCTTCAACAAAACCATCCGCACGGAAGGCAGCCCATCCGGGGTTGCCGTGGCCAGCGCCATCGCATTGGAATCGTTGGGTTCGGCCTGACGCGCTTCGCCATACCATTGTTCAAATATTTCAAGGGGATCGCCGTGCGGGACCAGTTCCTGTGTTTGTTCGCTTGCCATGCCTGTCGCTCAAAAAAATGCCTGATTTAGTCCAGATCGTGTGCCATTTATCCGGTTGTGGCCAGCGCCCCGGCATCAACGCAACGTGCCTGCGGCGATACCGCGCCCGATGCGTTGAGGAAAGCACGCCTTGTTCAAACGCATAAGGACACCTAGCTAAGCGTCATGGCAAGTGATCCTTACACAACACTGGGCGTATCCCGCGGAGCAAGCGACAAGGAGATCAAATCCGCCTATCGCAAGCTTGCGAAGGAATTGCACCCCGATGCAAATCAGGACAATCCCCGCGCGGCGGAGCGCTTCAGCAATGTCACGCATGCCTATGACCTGCTTTCCGACAAGGACAAACGCGCGCAGTTCGATCGCGGCGAAATCGATGCCGATGGCAATCCGACGATGGGCTTCGCCCATGGGCCGGGCGGCCAGCATGGATTCCGCGCCGATGGCTTTGAGGGTTTCGGCGGCGAAAATGTCGATCTGGGTGACATTTTCGGCGGGATCTTCGGCGGGCGCGGTGGCATGGGCGGTGGCATGGGCGGTGGCGGATTTGGCGGTGCGGGCCCGCGCGGGCGCACACGGGCGGCCCCCAAAGGCGCGAACGTTCAGTATCGGCTGAAAGTCTCGCTGCCCGATGCCGCAACCCTTGCCACGCAGCGCATTACGCTCGCCGATGGCAAGACCATCGATCTGAAACTGCCTGCGGGCGTTGAGGACGGCACGCAAATGCGCCTTGCCGGGAAGGGACAGCCCGGTCCCGGCGGAAATGGCGATGGCCAGGTGACGATCCTGATCGATGCGCACCCGTTTTTCGTCCGTCAGGGTGATGACGTGCGGCTGGAATTGCCAATTACGCTTGATGAGGCGGTTTCAGGTGCAAAAGTGAAAGCGCCCACTGTGGACGGAACCGTCATGGTGTCGATTCCGGCCGGAAGCAGTTCGGGCAAGGTACTGCGGCTCAAGGGAAAGGGCTTTACCCGCAAGAACGGCTCTCGCGGCGATCAGCTGATCTCGCTGCAGATCGTGCTGCCGGCAGACATTGCCTCGCTTGCCGAAAAACTTGAAGGCTGGCGCGATTCAGGCGACGTGCGCGGCAGGCTTGGTGTCTGAAGATGCCCCGTCTATGACGGACAGCGTGTCAGAGCAGTCGGACATTCGCGCAGAGAACGCATCGGACCTTTCGCCCGAAGCCCGGCGCATGAAGGCCAGCCTGTGGAGCGGACAGATCGGCGATCGTCTGGCTCGAAAAGCAGGCCCCGGCTCACAATTCTTTACCGTCCTGAAGCGGGTCGCCAGCGGCGTGCTCAAGGATGGCTTTATCCATGCGGGCAACTTTGCCTACATGTCGCTGCTTTCTCTCTTTCCGTTCTTCATCGCGGTGGCCGCAATTCTCTCTGCCATCGGGGAGCCAAGCCAGCGCGAAGCATCGATCGATGCGTTCCTTGTCGCGGTGCCGCCTTCGGTTGCAAAAGTGATCGGGCCTGCCGCGCGCGATGCCGTTGCCGCGCGGGAAGGCTGGCTGCTGTGGGTGGGCGGTGCATTCGGATTGTGGACCGCGAGCAGCCTGATCGAAACGATTCGCGATGTATTGCACCGTGCCTATGGCGCGCCGCCCGTTCGCGCGTTCTGGGAATATCGGCTTTTTTCTATCGGTCTGATCTTCGGATCGGTCCTCCTTCTTTTGGTCGCGCTGGCGATGCAGGTCGCGATTTCCGCCATTCAGGAAATGGTATACGCGTGGTTTCCGCGATTGGACGGGCTTATTGATGCGTTCGTGCTTTCGCGGCTTGTGGGAGGGTTGGTGCTGTTCGGCACACTCTATCTGCTGTTTGTGACGCTGACCCCGGCCCGGTATGCCGGGCGCGCCTATGCGAAATGGCCCGGACCATTGCTTGTCGCATCGTGGTGGATTGTCCTGATCGTCGCTTTGCCGATGATTTTGCGTAGCTTTTTTGTATATGATCTGACTTATGGAAGTCTTGCCGGCGTGATGATCGCACTTTTCTTTTTCTGGCTTGTCGGCCTAGGATTGGTTGTCGGTGCCGAATTGAACGCCGCGCTGGCCGAAACGCCGGAGGAGCGGGATTTGCTGCTGGCATCGGTCGATGAAGACACAATTGAACCGTCAACACAGGATGACAACGGATGACCGGGTTGATGAAGGGAAAGCGGGGCCTGATCATGGGGCTCGCGAATGATAAGTCGCTGGCCTGGGGCATTGCGCAACGATTGGCGGAACACGGGGCGGAGCTGGCCTTTTCCTATCAGGGCGCGGCTCTGGAAAAGCGTGTACGACCGCTGGCGGATTCGCTTGGATCGGATTTCCTGCTTGAGTGTGACGTATCCGATATGGCTGCGCTGGATACGGCTTTCGATACCCTGGCCGCGCGCTGGCCGACGATCGATTTCGTTGTCCATGCGATCGGCTTTTCGGACAAGAACGAATTGCGCGGCAAGTTCGTCGATACCAGCATCGAGAACTTTCTGATGACCATGAACATTTCGGCCTACAGTCTGGTTGCTGTCACGAAACGGGCAGCCCGGATGATGCCTTCGCGCGAAGAGGGTGGCGGATCGATACTGACACTTTCGTATTATGGCGCCGAAAAAGTTATCCCGCATTACAATGTTATGGGTGTCGCCAAGGCCGCGCTTGAAACCAGCGTCAAGTATCTGGCGAACGATCTCGGGCCGCAGGGCATACGGGTCAATGCGATTTCCGCTGGGCCGATCAAGACGCTGGCGGCAAGCGGAATCGGAGATTTTCGCTACATCCTCAAATGGAACGAACTGAACGCACCATTGCGGCGCAACGTCACGATCGAAGACGTGGGCGGCGGTGGCCTTTATCTGCTTTCCGATCTTGCGTCAGGCGTCACTGGAGAGATTCACCATGTCGACGGCGGATATAATCTTGTCGGCATGAAGCAGGAAGACGCGCCTGACATCTCGCTGGATTAGGGCATTTTCCGATCAATTCGGATCGGAAAATGCCCCAAAGCCCGCGCGGCGTATGAGCGTTGCTTTCTCGTTCGCGTCAGCCTGAACGGAAAACGCAATAAACACGCGCGCGGCAGCAAGCAGCTGCACAACGGGCCGCCTGGCTGACGAACAGGTTGGAGAACGCGGCGGTTCATGATGGACCTCCGCCCGCCCGGCCAGGCCGAAGTACGGCGATGCTCCATTTGCATCGGGCTTTCGCAATCCCAAGCCCGATGCAAATATCGCGGTGTCGGCCTCAGGCCTCAGAAGGCCTTAAACAAACGCCGACAGTGTGATCGGATCGAATCCGATCTGATCATTCCCAAGAACAATCGCGCCAACGTTCGTATCGATCAGCAGTGTTCTGTTGTCGCCACCGGGGAAGCCCACTGTCATTGCCGTCGTGCCGACGGGAATGAGCACATCGACGTCCGTTCCCTCAAGCAGGATCGACGTGCCGACCCGGCTGGCCGAGAACTGGTTTGCCGCTTCGTCAAGCACCAGCGTATCTCCGCCCTGATTGAATGACGGATCAAGCGACGCATCGCCAAACAGCAGGTTGACGACTTCACCGTTCGACGTGCCGAAAATGCTGAGGTTCCCGCCTGCCGTGGCCGTGCCTTCGGATACGAGCAGAACTTTCGCAACCGCATCGGGGCTAAGGTCCGTGGGCAAGGTTGCGCCGTCGGATGGTGCCGAAACCTGCGCCCCGTTCGTATCGAACGCCTGCGAGCCGATCTTGAGCGATCCTTCGGTGGTGTCGATGCGCAGCAGGCGATCGCCATCGTCGAAAACGATGAACATGCCGCTGGTCCCTGCAGGCACCTGAACGGTCGTATCTCCATCGGAGAATACCGCCGATGTGCCTGACTGGGAGACCTGCCATTCATCAGCATCGCCGGAAAGGTGAAGGCTGTCGCCTCCGGCATTGAACGAGGGATCAAGAGTGATAAAGCTCGGCAGGTCAAGGATCGTGATCTCCTGATAACCGGCCGCGCCGAAAACGCTGCCGCTGCCACCGATCGAACCTTCGAAACCACTGCTCGAAAGCAGCTTCCAGTTAGGCTCGGTTGAAACTTCCGCGTTCACCGTGACGACATAGCTTTGCATCGCCTCACCGCCGTTCCCGTCGGTAACAGTAACGGTTACGGTGTCGGTTCCGGTGAAGCCGTTGTCGGGCGTATAAGTGAACTGGCCGCCAGCTCCGCCTGTTACCGAACCGTTTGCCGGATCGGCGGCGCTGTATGTCAACGTATCGCCATCGGCATCGCTCGCGCTGACCGTAAAGCCCTTGGCGGTGTTGACCGTCGTTGCAAATTCAAGAGCGGTAGGCTCAATCACCGGTGCAGAGTTGGCCGCCGACACGGTGACGTTGAAGGTGCGCATCGCCTCGCCACCGTTCCCGTCGGTAACGGTGATCTCGATCTGATCGGCCCCGGTGAAACCATTGTCGGGCGTGTATGTGAACTGGCCATCGGTACCGCCCGTGACCGTCCCGTTGGCGGGATCGGACGCGGCATAAGTCAGCGCATCGCCGTCCGGGTCCGAAGCGAGTACCGAGAAAGCCTTTGCGGCATTTTGATTCGCCTGAAGGTTCGAACCGGACGCGCTGATGGTCGGATCGTCGTTAACCCCGGTTACCGTAATCGTCAGCGTGGAACTTGCCGTTTGCAGGCCATCGGAAACGTTGAAATTGGCAACAACTTCAGATGTCTCATCCTGCGCCAGACTCTGATAGGCATTATTTGACGGATCGAAGCTGTAGCTGCCGTCAGAGCCGATCGAAAGGCCCGCGACAGACCCGCTCACGGAGAAAGTCAGGTCATCGCCATCTGCATCGCTCGCCGAGAGCTGACCGTTGACGACAGCGCCGTCCTCGGTCGCGGTGTCTGTTTCAGCCGAAGGCGTCGGTGCCGAATTTGCAGCCTTCAGCGAAGCAACCGTCCGCACATCGCCGTTGAAATCGATGTTCTCGAAATTCGTGAGACGGTCCTCACCATCGGTCCCGTTCGAGATGATGACAACCGCGCCCTGATTCTCGAACGTAATAGTGCTTTGCGCGAAGCTGCCGTCAAAAATCGCGGTGTCCTGCCCGGTCCCGCCATCCATGATGTCATCGCCTGCCCCGCCCCTCATTTCGTCATTTCCGGCGTAGCCGTTCATAACGTCGTCGAACGGGGAAAGATCGATCGTGTCATTCCCGCTGAACGCGCTTTCGATAACCTGAATGTCATCGCTGGTCGAAGCAGAGATCGCAGCATTGAAAGTGGTCTCGGCGTCAAGCGAAATGCCGTCCATAAACCAGTAGATGCTGCCCGCGTTGACATCGAATTCACTGACCACATTGATCTCGCCGCCAGTGACGATGGGGTTGCCGAGGAGTGTAATGACAGTGATGTTCTCGCCGTAAAGATCGAAGCGGCGGTGATCAGACCCTTGTTCTGCGATGACGAAGAAATAGTCAGAATACGTTTGACCATTGACCGAAAAACTGCCGCCTTGCTCGAAATCGCCATCGACAAAGTTGTCCAGATAGAAATTCAGGTCGACCTGGTTGATGTTCCACTGATCCAATGCAAAGAAATTTGCCACGAGATTACACTCCTTCTCGGCGCGATGGCGCCATGCTGCTCAAATTCAGGTGCTGCCTAAAGCTGGCTTCGCCTCTCAACGATCCGACATCGCAACGAAACCAGACTGATCGGACCCGACGCGGATGAAGTCAATGCCGAGTTTACGTCGACACGCAAATGTCATCAGAAAACCGGATGGGTTGCACCGGCGCCGTCAATCTCTTTCACGCCGATCCCGAGCCAGACCGGTTCGGTCGCCGGTATCGAGCGTTATCAGCCGGACATAAGGTGCCTCATTGCCGCCCTGCCAGGCGACGGCACCGAACAAGTCTGCGCCGGGTCCGGGTCGGAACATGCGCAGCCCGATTGTTCCCCAGCTCGAAGGCGATTGCGTAACCTGGAACTGCTCGTCGCCGCACCGTTCGAGCACGAAATGTCCTGCGGTCATCGCGCGCCCGACCGCCTTGAACACGGCTTCGCGGGCCGTCCACAGCCGAAAGAAGAGCGCATTCCGCGCCGCGCCGTGCAGGCTTACAAGATGCCGGAACTCTTCGCGGGCAAACAGTGCGCGTGCGACACCCACTGGATCGGAGACGGCTCTTGCAGCCTGTATATCGACACCCACTTCCCCGGCCGCGCGAACCGCAAGCAGCGCTTTACCGCCGGTGTGCGAAAGATTGAACCGCACCGAACCACCCTCAACCAGGGGCTTGCCCTCACCGGACATCGCGAACATGATGTCTGCCGCAGGGCGCCGGGTATACGCGGCAAGTATCGCACGCAAGATGGCGCGCGAGGCGAGAAACCGTTTGCCATCTCGAGGCGATGGGAAGGCTTCCGCTTTTACCTGCTCCGCCGCGCTGCAATCCTGTAATCGGGATGCCGGGATGTCACCATCCAGATCGGCGGACCAGATGTCGATCCCGGTTCCCGGTCTGTCAGCGACTGCCCGGATGGAGTCCAGCGCAATCGGACCTGTTTCAATCACGGCGACTGCGGCGGGCGGACCTTGCCGAACGCCAGCCGCGGAATCGCGGCGAGTGCGCCAGAAGCAGCAAACACCCGCGTCGCCCGATCATCACGGATCGACCAGGAACGACACCGCCTCGTCCAGAACGGCCTGTGCGTCCTGCTCCGTATAGCCCAACGGATCGTACCTTACCGCAATGCCCAGCCCATCCGGCGACACAAACGACCGCAAGACCAGCTCCATTATAACAGCGCCCTCCCGGGGAATATTCTGGACAGGGGTGATCTTGGCCATCCCCATATCGATCTCACCTTCGGCACCGATGCGTTGCAATGGTGCCGATGCGGTGTCCTGCGTCCATTTGTTGGCCGTTACATCGCCGGCGAAGAACAGCACCGTATACGATCCCTTCCTGACGATCTCGTCATGAAATTCGCCGCCGAAAAGAATGTCGGTGAACGGTCCGAACTGGCTTGCATTGTCAACCTGCCTGCTGATCTCACATGCTGCGGCATCCAGACCTTCAAAGGCATACGGCTTCAATCGCACCGGCACGCCGGAAGAAACGCAGTTCACATAGTTTTCGAGACGGCGATTCTGGCGCATCGCATGCGAGACATCGAGTATGACGTCATCGACACCGCCAAGCGACGCGATCGCTTTCGCATAGGCGGCAACCACCATGGCTGACTCGGTCGTGCCGGCGGCCTTCGCCCGTTCGCGCAATCGTGTTTGCTGTTCGAGCGGAATGATCGTCACAAGATCCTTGCCAGGCTCACCTTCGACGAGTTCGACGTTGGACTTCAGCCCTTTTGCCTTTCGGCCGATGTTCGGAATCGGCGGGGGATCGGCAAAAAGATCGCGCATGAATGCTTCGCGACGAGCGAACGAATCGGGATCGCCGACATGATCGAAATCGCGAAGGAATTCATCGATATTCATTTCCACTTCGGGCAGCGGAAGCCCGATGTACGCCTTGACGACTTCCTCAACCACCAGCCCCAGCGAGTACCCGTCCGAAACCAGATGGTGCGCGGAAGCGACAAGCAAATCGGCCTCGTCTCCACACCGGATCACGTGAATCCTGAACATCGGATCGGTGACATCGATCGTTTCAGCCGCCAGTTCGGTGGCGCGTTTCAGCGCCTCCTCGTCATCAGCCACATGCTCGACGAAGAACAGCTCGGACGGTTCTTTCTCCAGATAAGCGCCATAGCCATCGCTCTTCCTGAAAAACCGCGTGCTCATCGCTTCGTGGCGCGCCCTGACAGTTTCGACCGCTCGCCTCAACCTGTCGACATCCATTTGTGGCCGGACAAAGAACTCCTTGCCGATCACATAAGTGAGCGACATTGAGGGTGAGCATTTCGGATGATCGAGCTGATGCAGGATTCCCAGCTGTCTGGTGGTGGCCGGGAATGTGCGTTCGACATTCGCTACATTTTCGATCGCTTCCAGTTCGTCCGGCTCGGGCTCCTCGTCCTCGATTTTCGTCCAGTCGCGCGTGTTCCAGCCGATGCCGGAAAGCGCGGGGACAGCAACACCTTCGCCGGCGAAGCCAGCCAGCCCGCTGACAATCGCTTCCAGCAAAGCGTGCGCCTGCGCTTCGGACATGACATCAAGATCAACGGCAAGACGCAGTTGCATGTCCGCCCCGTCAGCCGCCGCCGCGAACTGGATCTCGTTTGGCGTGACAGCGACCGCATCCAGTGGATCGCCAAGCGCCGACAACAGCCCGGAGAGCTGCGCATCGAGGAACGCGAAGCCAAACTGTCGCAACGCGATACCGCGACTGCGCAGCCAGTCAGCCAATGCCTGCTCCAGGCCCGGTGTATCGACGCAGCGGTTGGCGCGCCCGCCTGCATCGGCGCGCGCAACATCCGCCAGCAACGCAGCGTCATCGCCGCCTGCCGATGGAAGAACAACGGGGAAAGAACTGTCAAACGGTCCGGTCAGTCCGGCTGGCTGATCTGCGTTGCGTTCCGTAAACCAGCGGTCGATCACGACCGAATCAACCCCGTACGTTTCCGCCAGCGCCCGCGCGAAGGCCGCCATCAGGCCATCCGCAAGCGATGCCGCATTGCCGCCGAGGCCCGGAAGCGTTGCGCGAACGATGCCCATGCTGCCCCGGTTGCGCCCAAGGCCAACGGGCGCCAGAGCACGCCTGCGCCCCGGAACTCTCGCCGCCTCTGGCGCGCTGTGCAGAATTTCTTTCCAGTGCGCCAGAGCCGCCCTGTTTTGGGGTGACCCGGCCGGATACCCGGTTTCGGCTGCGAAGGAACTGAAACTGCACGGCTCTTCGCCCGCTTCAGGCAATTTGCCGCTGCTCAATTGGTCAAGCACCACGATTGGCGACAGGCTGTCTGCGGCTGCGCGCTGGGCGCGAACCTGCAGGATCCGGGCACCCTCTCCATCGGTGGACAGGCCAAACCGCCACAAGGGCCCGGACCGGGCGATATGCCCAAGCTCGCCATCGGCCTCAACGGTTTCCAGTTCCGGCTTCGCATCAAGGGCAATGTCCGCGCCGCCATCTTCGTTGACCGATGCGGTCAGGCGAAGCGCATCGTTATGCGCTACAAGCCGCGCCAGCCGGTCAGCAAGGTCATCACCTGAAACGTCGTCGGCCAGCCTGATCGATGCAAACACCTCATTGTCAGCGCGGGCCGCAGCGGACGACATCGGCCGATAAGCGACCTCAAGAGAATAGGTCTGGCGTCCCAAAGGCCGCAATGCTTCTCCGGCCCCGCCGTCATGTCCATCACTGTCCACATTAGCCTTGCTTGCCGCCGCGGCGCTGATCTTGCGCTCAAGGGCAACCGCGACCAGCATCGACAGGCGCTCGATCGTCGGCGCCTGAATGAACTTGGCAATCGGAATGTCGACTTCGACCTCGGCCTCGATCCGGTTTTTCAGTTCAAAGGCTGACAGCGAATCCAGCCCGAGTTCGCTCAGCTTTCTCTCATCCTGAATCGCACCGGGATCGACTTTCAGAACTTTCGCAACGTCACGCCGGATAAGATCGGCGAGCAACGCATCCCAACGCTCACGCGGGAGATTTTCAAGCTCTGCCTGAATGCGAGACTGTTCCCCCGATGCCTTGCTGAGCACGGGCTTGATCCGGGGATTGGCCATTGCGCCGGGATTCATCCGGCCGATCGCATCCCAGTCAAGATTGGCGAATCCCACGTTTTCAAGGCGCGTGCGCAGCAAATTGCCAAGTGCGGCCGCCGCAGTGACGTCCTGCACCGGACGAATACCGGCACTGTCGAGGTAATTCGTGAGCGACTCCGAACGCGACACGAAACCGCTGCCCGCGATCGCACCCCAGGCCACCGCGCTGGTCGGGCTGCCACGATTGCTGCGATACGTCGCAAACGCATTGAGCACCGAGTTTGCCGCCGTGTAGTTCGCCTGTCCGGCCGAGCCGACCGTCTGTGCGATGGAAGACATATTAAGGAAGAAATCCAAAGTCATGCCATGTGCCGCAGCGGCATTATGCATGTTCCACGCACCGGCGACCTTCGGCCCCAACACGCGATCCAGCTTGTCCCGGTCCATCTGCGAAAGGAACCCGTCATCAATCACGGCCGCGCCGTGAACGATACCGCGCAAGGGATGTTCGCCCCTGGCCATTTGCTGAAACAACGTTTCGACGGAACCCATATCGGAAACGTCCAGCGCGGCCGGAATAACTTTTGTGCCCCGCTTCTCCATTTCCGCGATCGCGGCGGCTGCTTCTTCATCCGGCTCGCCGGTGCGGTTCGCCAGAACCAGCGTTCCCGCTCCGCGCTCGCTCAGCCAGTCGGCAATGACGACGCCAAATCCCCTGAGACCGCCCGTAACAAGATAGGCGGCGTCGCGTGAAAGCTGAAACGGCTTGCCAAGATCGACTTCAACATCAAGCGCCGGCTCATCGAAAGTCACAACAACCTTACCGATGTGCTCCGCCCGGAACAGCATGCGCATGGCATCGGTGGTTTTCGATGCCGCGAACCGCGTGGCGGGCAACGGCTTGTATTTGCCTTCGGCCACTTTGGCTTCAACTTCGGCCAGCAGTTTTCTGAAGAGTTTTGGCTTCTCATTGGGCAGGGTCGAAAGGTCGATCACCTGATAGGAATTGTTGTTGTAGAGCGAGCCAAGGCCGATCGGCTTGTCTTCCGCAAGATCGCGCTTGCCGATTTCAACCATGCGGCCAAACGGCGCCAGACATTCAAGGCTCTTGTCAATTCCGTGTCCTGAAAGCGCATTCAGAACGACATCGACACCCCTGCCTTCGGTGTGTGCCAGAACCTGCTCGGCAAATTCGAGACTGCGCGAATTCATCACGGCAGCGAGGCCGAGATCTTTCAGATAATCGCGCTTCTTGTCGCTGCCCGCCGTGCCAAGCAAGGTGGCTCCGATATCGTCAACCACCTGAACGGCGGCAAGGCCCACACCACCCGACGTCAGGTGGACCAGTGCGGTTTCATCCTCATCGAGACGCGCAACCTGACTGAGAGCATAATGCGCCGTCAGAAATGCCACCGGCATCGATGCGGCATCGTGCAAATCGACATCGTCAGGCAGGCGCATCACCGCGCCCGCCTTGGTCTTGGCATAACGTCGCAGAAAACCCTTGCCCATGCCCATGACCCGGTCACCGGGCTTGAGGCCGGTGACATCCGCCCCGACCGAACGCACCGTTCCGGAAAATTCAAGACCCAGATTGCGCCAGTAGGCTTCATCGCCTTCCAGCTCTCCGGGCAGAATGCTGGTCGCCGCCATGATATCGCGGAAATTCAGCCCAACGGCGGCAACTTCCAGCAATATCTCGTCTGGTTCACATTCAGGCGTCACCATTTCGCGAAGCACAAGATTTTCGATGCTGCCCGCGCTGGTCATCGTGATGCCGAAATTCGTTTCGTCCGATGCCTTGTCCAGCAGGCGCTTGGCAGGCGAAACGTCTTCCAGCGACCGGCGCTCAAGCCGGGGAACGTAACGATCTTCCCCGCGAATGACGAACTCTCTGTCAGCCGTCTCCTCGCACAGCGCGTCCGCGATCGCGTGGCCCGAACCGAATGCATCCGAATCCGCGTCGATCAAACGGATATTGGCATGCAGAAGCTCGCTCGCCATGGACCGGCCCAGCCCGATCAATGCGCTCTGACCAAGCCCTGTCAGCCCAACCGGCGGGTCTGTTTCGAGCGCCCGGCTGCCCGCCGTGAAAATTGCAATGTCGGGCATTTCGGCCGATTCCGACGTCAACTGTTCGCAAACCCGCGCGAGCGTGATCAGCTGGTAAACACCGCTTGCGACAGTGCCCAGAAGCGCGTCCCCGGTCGGGCTGTCGCCAAGGCTCGCGTCCTCCGGCACGCAAAACAGCACGCCGCCGGTTCCTTGCGACTTTTCCATGAACGCATCGATGCAGGAACGGGCAGCTTCTACGTCCATGTCGCGAAATGGCGAAACGTCGGCAATTTCAACACCTGATCCGCGGCGCTGAAGTTCCCTGAGCGTTGCGTCAAGCAGGGCATCGCCTTCGCCAACAACCAGCCATTGCTCGCGAACCGCAAGCTTGTCGGCTACCGCCGCTTCCTTTTCGAAGTGCTCGACATAGACTTTCGCTTCGGACGCCTCATCCTGAACCTGCCGGCCCGCCCTGACGGTTCCGATATTCCGCGATTCCAGATCCTCAAACGTGATCAGCGGTTCGCCGGCAGCCGAAGAAATCTGCAGCCGGACCGCCGATTCACTGTAACCCTCGCTGGCGTCGACGACGATTTCATCGGTCAGCGGCGCTGCCAGAAACACCTTGCGCACGCCAACAGGCAGCCGCATCGGATATTGCGTCTTGTCTTCCGCTGCGGGGGGCAACGGCTGTTCGGGATCCCACACGTCTTCGTCATTCGCGGCCAGCGCGATACTGGCCTGCAGCGCCGAATCCAGCAGCCCGGGGAATGCGAAATACCCTTGTTCGCGCGCATCACCTTCGCTGGTCAGCGCAGCGACTGTCCGGTCCGCATTGATATGCAGATGCCCGATGCGCTGGAATTTCGGGCCATATTGCATGCCATGGCGCTTGGCCAACCGATAGAATTCGGACTGCTCGACTTTGACCATATCCGGCTCGATCAGTTCATGCGACGCCTTGGCAAGCGCATAATCATGGCGGAAGCCATATGCCTCGGCCCGCAGTCTCCAGCCCTCGTCTGAATTGCGGTGCAATGTCGAAATTGTCATCTTGCTGGTTGCGGGATCCAGACTTGTCGAGAACACAATGGCGTCGTCATCGTTAATCGAGGTCGCCTCATGCAGCTTGAGATCGCGCAGTTCGACCGGGCCTTCGCCATAGTGGTCGCGCAATGCGGCGCCCATGATCTCGATATAACCGACCGCCGGGAACAGGCAGTCACCGCCAACCTTGTGATCCATCAGAAACTTGAAGTTCTTCAGTGCGATCTCGTTGGTCCATGATGGCTGTGCATCAAAATCCCGCCGACCAAGCAGGGGATGCACGACAGGACCATAAAGAAACGCGTTTGTTTCTTCCGAAAGCTCCTTCAGGCTCTGGTTGTTCCAGGGCAGCCTGGGTGCGTTGGCGAGGGGGGCGCACCGCTCTGCCTTTTCGAATTCCACACCTGCTACAAACAGCTCCGCCGCCGCGCGGGACATCGTTTCGAAATCGTCCTGCTTGCGGTCAAGCGAAGTGACCGCCACAACGCTCGCATTGCGATCCTGTGCGATGCCGCGCACCAGCGGCGTCAATGTGCGGTGGGGGCCAAGTTCCAGAAATGCATCGTGGCCCAGATCGACGGCAAGCGCGATCCCTTTGGTGAAATTCACCGGCTGCCGCAAGTTGCCCCACCAATAGTCCTCATCGAACCGGGTTTCGACGTTCCCCGTGACGGTCGACACGACGGGAACATCGCCCTCGCGGTATTCAACCCTGCCAAGCTCCGTGCGGAACCAGGTTTCGACTTCTTCAAGGAGATGGCTGTGCCACGCAAAATCCATCTGGATGCGCCGCACCGCCACGTCGGGATGCACTTCGGAGATCGCCGCCATCATCGCGACAACATCGTCCTCAACGCCGGAAATCGTCTGGGCGACCGGGCCGTTGAAGGCCGCAATCTCTACTTTACCATCGGCAGCCGGGAGAAACGGCTCAAGCTGATCCACTGTCAACCCGACAGCGGCCATGGCCCCGCTCTTGGAGCACTTCGTGGGAATCTGTCCGCGCAAGGCGATGATTTTCGCCGCCGTTTCCAGGCCGATAATGCCGGACGAATAGGTTGCCGCCACTTCGCCGAAGCTGTGACCGATCAACACCGACGGCGAAAGCCCCTTGCTTTTCCACTTGCGGTAAAGCGCGATTTGCGTCGCAAAGATCGAGGCCTGCGTGACTTCGGCAGTGTTGATCCGCGATTCAGCCTCGTCCCGGAGCATTTCTTCAGCGGTCGACCAGCCGACGAGCGAGCGCAATACCTCGTCGAACTCGTCAACGACTTTGCGGAACTCGCGGTCCTCCTGCAAAAGCCGGCGCGCCATGGCCCACCACTGGCCGCCCTGGCCCGAGAAGACCATCCCCAGCTGCCGGCCGGAAGCCCGACCGGTAACAATAGCATCGTGACCCTCTTGCGCGTCGCCATCGTCGGCCCCAAGGCCAAGCAGCGCGGTGCGCAACGCGGCACGTTCCGGCTTGACGAGCAGGCTCGCGCGTTCCGAAAAATCGTCCCGCTGGGTCCGCAGGTGATCGACAATGCCCTCAACCGGCGTTTCAGCCCAGACTCCGCCATCATCAAGGGATTCCGCGAGTCGATTGGCCCAAAGCTTCAGGCAATCCGCGCGCTGGGCCGAAACCGGAACATCTATCGTCTGTTCAGGGATGAGGGCGATGGCAGGCTTGCTCGCCAGCCGCGGCCCCTCGCGCCACTGCTCAATCACGACCGACGCATTGGTCCCGCCGAAACCAAAGGAATTGACGGCAGTAAGAAACGGGCCGGAGTCCTCGTCAAGCGCCACCGGATCGGTCGCAACAGTCATGTTCAGGGCGCCAAACGGGATGTCCGGGTTTGGCGTGTCGAAATTCCGGTTCGGCAAGACCACGCCGCGCTGGGCCGTTAGCAACGCCTTGATAAAACCGGCAATACCGGCTGCGGATTCAAGATGGCCGATGTTCGGCTTGAACGATCCGACATAGACCGGCTCCGATCGCGCATGCGAACCGAATACCCGGCCGATCGCGGTCGCTTCGATCGGATCGCCAACCGGAGTGCCGGTGCCATGCGCTTCCACATAATTGACATCGCCCGGATCGACTTCGGATCTTTCGACCAGCGCCCGCAACATGGCTTCCTGCGCGTCGCCACTGGGGGCGGTCAGCGTCGATGTGTAGCCATCCTGATTGACCATGGCCTGCCGGATCACGCCATAAATGCGGTCGCCATCGGCAACCGCCTTGTCCAGCCGCTTCAGAAGGACCAGGCCACAGCCCTCGCCGCGCACAAATCCGTTCGCACGCTCATCGAACGTGTAGATCTCCCCCGTCGTCGAAAGCATATTGGCGCTGGAAAAGGCGATGAAAGGCCCCGGATCCAGCATACAGTTGACCCCGCCGGCAAGCGCCATGTCGCAGGTTCCCGTTGCAAGGTGGCGCACGGCCTGATCGATCGCAACAAGCGCGGAAGAGCAGGCCGTATCGATGGCAAGGCTTGGGCCGGACAGATCGAACCGATGGGAAATCCGGTTAGCGGCAATCGAGAAAGCAGCGCCTGTCCCAGCGAAAATATCATCGCCGCTTCCGCCCTGCCGAAGCAGAAGGCCAAAATCGGTCGTCGATATGCCAAGGAAAACCCCTGTGCGCTCGCGGCGCAGCTGCTTCATCGTTACGCCCGCGTCCTGGGCTGCTTCATAGGCAACCTGAAGCGCCAGACGCTGTTGCGGATCCATCGCAGTCGCCTCGCGGGGCGACATATCGAAGAATACCGGATCGAAACCATACACATCATTCGTAAGAAATCCGCCTCGACGTGCGTATGACTTGCCGCGCGCTTCCGGATCGGGATCGTAGAAGGCTTCCAGGTCCCAGCGGCTGCCGGGAATCTCTATAATCCCGCAGCGTTTTTCGCGCAGGAAATTCCAATAGGAATCAGGGCCGTCCACGCCACCGGGGAAACGGCAACCCACGCCGATCACGGCAACCGGCGCTGTCGTCTCACTGGTCATCAACTCAGTCACCAACCCGTCCTGTATAGTGTCCATAAACCCTCACAAATCGCGAAGCGCACATGCTGCCGGACAAGGCATCGAAACGCTGGCGCTCCAAGAAACGCGCCGGTGCGGGCCGGGCGCCCCTGTCATAACTCAACTGCTCACCAAACAAGCAGATTCGCTAAAAACGCTAGCCCACGTGCGCATGGAATGAAAGTGGATGAAAAACGTTCTTGGCGATTATTAAACAGCCTGAGGCTCCAAGTTTTCGCTCATGATTGAAGCACTTTCACCGTATCCAGCCTCAAGATCCGCCGCGCGACGATCAGCGCGCTCAAAAGCGCGGACCCCAGACAAATGAGCACCGCATAGGCAAAGGTTGATCGCGCCGGCGCATAAGGCAGCCGGAACAGGTCCGAAGTGAACATCGACGTCATGTATTGCGCAATAAAATGTCCCAGAACGCAGCCCAGCGGAACCGCAATCGCCACCAGAAGCGCAAGTTCACCAAGCAGGACCAGCACAACTTCGCGTCGATGGAAACCAAGCACCCGCAGAATCGCGAGATCGTGAACCCGTTCGGCCAGAAGAATTCGCGCGCTGTTATAGACAACGCCTGCGGTGACGGCTCCTGCGAAAACCGCAAACACGCTGATCAGCGTGAGAATGTTCTCATCAATCAGTTGCTCAAACTTCGTGATCGCCGCATCGCGCTCAACGACGCCAAGCACATTCGGCATATCCTTGAAGCGATCAAGCAGGCGAACCCGCTCATTGGCATCGATACGCAACAGCGCCGAACCGACGGGCGAAGCATCCTTCGTTATCCGTTCAAGCGCGTTTTCGGAAACATAAGCCTGTTCGGCAAAGAACTCCTCGACAACGCCGGTAACTGCCATTGTTGCAAGCGTCTGCTTGCCGCCCAGCAGTTCAACCTCAACCCTGTCCCCGGTTTTCGCACCGATCTTCGAGGCAAGATGCTGACTGAGCATCAGGCCGTTTTTCGGCATGCGCACTTCGGGACCGTCGCGGTGTATCCTGGCCGAAAGCTGTGCGTCGTCCGCCACGCCAAGCAGCATCACGCGCTCTTCAAGGTGGCCTTTTCTGATCTTGACCACTGCGGAACGGGAAGGCTCTGCCCGAAGCACCCCCGGCAACTGGGCCAGAGCATAAATCACGTCCTCATTCCGGGGCTCGATGAACATCACGCTCATGTCCTGGCGCTGCGCCCGCACGAACGACGAATCGACCATGACCCGCGCGGAATCGACGAACTGCAACGTCGAGAACAGCAATCCGATCGACAAGGCCACACCCTGAACAGTCATTGCCGATCGCAACGGCCAGCGAACGATATGTCTGACAATCATATTGCCGATCGGCGTGAAGCCGGCCCGCCTTCCCAGCGCCTCGATCGGACCCGGCCGATAGGCTGCGGGCGCCTGCGGAGCCATCGCCACCGCCGGCTCAAGCCGCACCGCCGCCCGGACGCCCACGAACGCGCCGAGCAAAGCCGCCCCAACCGACATCCCCGCAGCCGTCAGCAAAACCGACAGAGAAAGCTCATACTGGAAGAACGGGAAACGATAGAGATTCGCGTAGAAAGAAGTGACATCCCGGCCGATCCATACCCCCGCGACAGAGCCCAGCGCCGCGCCCAACCCGGCTATGATCAGCGTAAACTTGAGATAGTGCCACCCAATCGACCAGTCCGAATATCCTGTTGCCTTGAGCAAGCCGATCTGCGTCCTTTCCGTTCTGATAATGCGGCTGATCACCACATAAACCAGAAAGGCCGCGACAAGCAGAAACACCGGCGGGATCACGGAAGTTATCGCTTTCAGTTGATCCAGTTCGTTGGAAATAAATGCGTGAGAAAGATGACTGTCACGGCCGTGCGCCCCGGTTGCGCCAAATGCTGAGACAAGCAGATCGACTTCCCGGATCACATCGGCTTCCGACGCGCCATGATCGAGCTTCAGCGAAAGATAGTTGATCGCCTCTGTTCTGTCGGTGACCGCCTCCAGCGCCTTCTCGCCCATCCAGAAAATACCGAAACGCCGCTCATCGGGAAGCAGATCGCCAGGGCCCATTGCGAAGATAAACTCGGGCGAAAGTCCGATGCCGACAACATCCAGCCTGTGCCGGCTGCCATAGATGATCGTATTGATCTGGTCGCCCGGCCCAAGCGAGTTGGCCTGCGCGAAAGCTTCATCGATCACGATCTCCGAAGTCGCCCCCGCGCGAGGCAAACGCCCGGACTGCAGGGTTATCCGGTTAAGCCGGTTGCCGACATTTTCCTTGACCGATGTAACAAGCGCGCGCGCCGGGACATCGCGGTTCGGCAGATCGAGAGTCGCATATTGCCGGATCGTTCCTTCCGCGCGCTGCACACCTTTTATGCTCGCGGCTTTCGCAACGATGCTGCGCTGCGCACGCGTCATCGAAACGAACACATCGGCGAAACTGTTGCGATCATAATATGAATCGCGAGTATCGCTCAGCGACTGATATGCACCATTGGCAAGAATGAACGTCCAGGTCGCGACAGCAAGCACGACGCACACGCCAAAGGCCTGGGCTCTTGCGTTCCAGAGATCGCGCAAGAGCTTGAGATCAAGCGCCTTCATAAAGGCGCGACCGGCACGCTTCCGGTCGGGCTTTCATCCGGTCGATGCATGTGTCCCGCAACCATGGGCCTCAACGCTCACTGATTCGGCTGCCATCCTCAAGCGATTTGGCCGGGTTCAGCACGACCATTGCCCCTTCGGAAAGCCCTTCGAGAACTTCTCCGTACTCATCGTTGACCTGGCCAAGCTTCACGTCGCGAACCCGTGCGCGGCTGCCATCCGCTTCGAACACCTGCCACGCACCCTCGTCGCTTCGGAAAAGTCCGCCGATCGGAACGCGCAGGGCATCCTTCTTGCTCCAGAGAATGATCGTCGCATCGATCTGGTATCCATGGCCAAGCCGCGCAGCCTGTTTCGCCGCCGCATCGGCAAATCCGATGATGACGTTGACGCGCTGTTCTTCGATCCCCAGCGCCGACACCTTGAGCTTGCCGAACGGCTCGACCCGCTTGACGTAACCGATGAGCGGGTCCGCCCCGCCCCATTCGGTTATTCTGACCTTGTCGCCCTGCTGCACCCGAACCGCCTCGCGGGACAACAGATCAACAACCACTTCGATTTTCCCCGGATCGCCGATCGTCATCAATTGCATGCCCTGGGCGATCTCGGCTTCGCTCTCATTTATAACGCTCATAACCGAACCGCTGGCCGGCGCGCGCACCGGAATGGCTGCACCCGCTGCCTGACCGGAGGAATCGGCAAGCTGCGCCGAGATACGCGCGACTTCGGCATTCGCCCGCCTGACACCGGCTGCTTCTGTCGCAACGCGGGTCTGCTCCGTTTCCAGCCGGGCCTTTGACAGAAACCCGCGCTCCATAAGCTGCTCCGCCCTTGCAAGATCGCGCCGGGCCTGGCCAAGCGACGATCTCGCGGCCTGCGCGGCAGCACGCGCAGCAGCAAGAGCGGCCACAAGCTCGCGGCGCGAACGGACGTCTAGCGGCGTCGACGCCCTGCCGCGCATCGTCGTGATCACATCGCCATTCGCAACCTTGTCACCCGGTTCCAGTTCGATGCGAGAAATCTTGCCCGTTACAGGTGCCGAAACAACGTAATATTCTTCAACCCGGGACACGCCATCGTCAGTGACGCCGACTTCCATCGGTCCGCGCGTCACTTTGCCAAGGTCCACGCGTGCCGCTTCCGGCCAGAGAGCGAAAATCAGTCCTCCGACAAGCAGGGCCGCGATCAGGATAGCCCAACGCCAGCGCTGCAAAAATTCTGTTGTCACTGCCGTTCCTTCAATTCGCAAGCCTCTTCAGACACCGCGTTCGCGCGGCCACCTCCCGACGCAAGACGCTGTCGCCAATAGCGGACTATCCGCGCAAAGAATACCTTCATAACCGCGTTCGGCCCGCCTCCATGTGGATGACATATTCGACTGCCTTCGGCGCTTTTCAGACTACCAGCGAATTTCTGCGGGTTCGACGGGATCGGAGACAGTCTCAATCCGCGATATCCGCCCATCAAGGAAATGAAACACGCGGTTCGTCATCGCCGTAATGCCTGCATTGTGCGTGATGAGCACAATCGTGGTGCCAAGCTCCCGGTTCGCGGTTTGCAGAGTTTCAAGGACCCGCACGCCGGTCGCGCTGTCCAGCGCGCCCGTTGGCTCGTCGCACAGCAGCACACCTGGCTGCTTGGCGATCGCCCGCGCAACGGCGACACGCTGCTGCTCGCCGCCCGAAAGCTGCGCCGGGTAGTGATCTCGCCGGCCGGCAAGCCCGACAAGTTCCAACGCATCCGCCGCGTTCAGCGGATCTGCCGTGATATCCGTCACCAGCCGAACGTTCTCCTCGGCAGTCAGGCTGGGGATGAGATTGTAGAACTGAAAAATGAAACCCACCTCAGCCCGGCGGTAGGACGTGAGGCTGGTATCATCGAGGGCCGTCAGATCGGTATCGCGAAAATGCAGCGTTCCATCCGTTGGCCGGTCAAGGCCGCCAAGAAGGTTCAACAGCGTCGATTTTCCGCTTCCCGACGGACCCAGCATGGCGACAATTTCACCTTCCGGGATGACAAGATCAACGTTGCGCAAAGCGTGAACCTCGGTCTCACCGGTCTGGTAAGTCTTGCTCAAACCCTCGCCGCGAAAGGCGATAACCTCCGGTCCGTCCCCGGTTGTGGCATTCGCATTCATAACAGGCGACGATCTCCCGAAGGGCTGCAACCATCAGATGTGGCTGCAAGCCCATATGCCAATCTGATCACGGTGGCGTGATGTCAGAAAAGCACGCAGGTTTCGAGAGGTTTCTTGGCCAGCCGCCCTTCCTTCTGCACGCATGCCGGTTTTCGCGCATGGAGAGCCGATCCGAACGTGCGTGAGGACACCGGGCGCGGGCTGCCTGAACAGTCAGGACAAGCCCGAAAAAGAGCGGGCCAGGCCCGACTGCGTTGACGCATCAACACAGTCCTGCCTGGCCCGTTTCTGTTTGCCAGCAAAATTCGCCGGAAAATCAGCCGAAAGTGATGAACTCGAAACCCATCACATCGACAGCGGAGTCATAGTCAAAGATAAAGCCGCTCTTTCCGGCAAGCGCATTGTCGAGAACGATCTCGGTATAATTCGCGCCATCGTTAAAGGTGATCCGCAAATCGGTCGCGTCCGTTCCGGTTCCGAAGAAGTAATCGGACGAACCGGCGTTGCTCACGTTGATCACGTCATCCTCGCTGAAACCGGAGATAACCACGTCGGTATAGGCTTCGGCATCGTCGAGGAACGTCTTGGCGCCACCACTTGCGGAGAAGACTTCACCGGCGCTTGACGGATCGTTGTCGATCGAGATGCCATCGCCGTTTCCGCCACCATTCCCGCCGCTGCCATCGCCAAGCTGCGTGGCGGTTTGCGGACTGGTTCCATCGATGACTTGCGCGCCGATCTTGATAACCTGCGCCTGCACATCGATCAGCATCTTGTGAATTTCGCCGTCAACCGACAGGTCAATCCCGGTCTGGCCAACCGGAATGGTCAGCGTGCCAAGATCGGACACCAGAACCACGGTGCTGCCCACGAAATACGCCGAGTAATCAGACAGTGAGCCAGGCAGATGGATCGTATCGCCGCCCTTGTTGAACGACGGATCGAAAACCACATCGCCAGCAATATAGTGTGCATCTTCAGCGCCTTGTGTGCCGAAGATGGAATAGTCGCCGCCCATCGAAAACTCTGCGCCAACCTCGGTGGAAATCACCGAACTGTCACCCGCGTCGGTAACTGATGGCAACGGCGTGCCGTCTGGCGGCGAAGTCAGCTGAGCAGGCGTGTTGTTCAGCGACTGGCTACCCAATTTGATTGCGTTCGCAAAATCGTCAAACTTCAGCTCGCGCACACCATCGCTGAAAACGATGGGCAGGCCGGCCGGGCCGATCGGGATCGAGTAATTCGTATCGCCGTCCGTAAGGATAACAACCGAACCCACAAGATATGCCTGATACTCGCTTGCGGCATGCGGCAGGCGGATAATATCGCCGCCCTGGTTGAACGAATTGTCGAAGTCGACATTACCCGGTGCATCAACAAACGTCAGATCCTGCCCGGCAGTGGTCCCGAAGACGGACGCTCCGCCACCGATCGTGCCGATAAAATTCGGCGCAAGCAAAAGCTGCAGTCCCGGCGGAGGCGCGATGATGCTGACTTCCTGCTGGCGCACCCCACCGTTGCCGTCATCAACGGTAACAATGAAGCTGTCTTCATCACCAAAAAGGCCGAGATTGGCTTGATAGGTGTACATACCGTTCTCGCCGGTAAGCTCACCTTTTGCGGGATCGGATGCTGCAAAACTCAGCTCGTCACCATCGGGATCGGTCGCCGACACCTTGATGTATGCGACTGATTGGGCATTGAGAACAACGACTTGCGACAGTGCAAGGACGGGCGCCTGATTCTCCGGCTCAACATTCGCCGAAGGTTCGACCAGCACCGAGACGGTGACACTCGCCTCGCCGCCGTTGCCATCGGCAACGGTAACCTCGAAATCGTCAAGGCCGGTGAAGCCTGAATCGGGCGTGTAGACGAGCACACCCCCGGTTCCGCCCGTGACCGATCCATTGTCGGCACCACCTGCAATGAACTGCAGGGGATCGCCGTCAGGATCGCTGGCTTCGATCGTAATCGAAACGGGAACCCCGGCTTCGGTTGAGGCAAGCTGCTGCGAGATGACGACAGGCGCACTGTTCGCCGCGGGCTCTCCGACAACTTCAACATTGATCGCCTGTTTCACAACACCGCCCTTGCCATCGTCAATCGTGACGATGAACGTATCGGTTCCGGTGAAACCCGAATGCGGCGTGTATTTGAAGGTGCCGCCACCGCTGTTCACGACAGACCCGTTGGCAGCCTGAGTCGATACGAAGCTGAGTGGATCCTGTTCAGGATCGAATGCCAACACCTTGAAGTTGAGCGCGTCACCCTTGTTCGCACTCAGATTCTGGGTGCTTGCGGCATCCGGGGCCTGGTTGACCGCGTTGCTGTAGGGAACAAGCTCGCCGTTTTCCATGACATAGTCGCCATCCGCAAAGCGGAGGATTTCGACATCCTCAAGCTGGTCAGCGCCCGCGTCAGACCCGATGACGATGATCGTCTCGCCTCTGGTCGCGATCGTGTAGCTCTTGCGTGTCCCTGCGAATGCAGCGATGTCTTCGCCATTACCGCCAAGAACAGTT
Organism: uncultured Sphingomonadaceae bacterium; assembly: GCA_947258815.1. GTDB lineage: Bacteria > Pseudomonadota > Alphaproteobacteria > Sphingomonadales > Sphingomonadaceae > Novosphingobium. The sequence goes on along the minus strand of CAMYJW010000005.1, from coordinate 119,342 downwards.
TCATCGCCCGATCCGCCGATAAAGAGATCGGGGCCATTGGTTCCGTTAAGCGTCTGGTTGCTCGCGTTGCCTTCGATTACGTTATAACCGTCGGTGTTTCCGCCCGCTTCACCGGTTGATTTCAGGCGGCCATCGACGAACATGTAATCGCCGTCGGCAAAGCGGAAAATCTCAACGCCTTCAACGGTGTCCTGCCCGGTTTCGGGCGAGATGAAAATCCGCGCGCCTTCCTGGTTCGTCCCGACCGTGTAGCTGTTTCGTCGTCCTTCAAAAACGGCAACGTCCGTGCCTTCATCACCCCGGATAAAGTCGTCGCCCAATCCGCCTTGAAGTATATCGTTGCCAAGGCCGCCGTTGAGCTGGTCGCCCGCGATTGTTCCGATAATTTCCTGCGCACCGGAACCACCGGTGATTTCGAGGCCAACGATCCCCAGAGCCCGGATTTCCGCGACCGGACCTTCGACAATGATCGACCCGGATGTAAGCAGCGTATTGCCATCGACAACGTCAAGCTTGAGGCTGGCATCCGCAATATTGGCCTGAACCGTGACTGTTCCGGTAAGTCCGCCACCGCTCAATTCGATCGTTTTGGCGCCAATGCCAGCCGCAACGCTGTAGCCACCGCTGGCGAAGCTCTGCACTGATGCGCCGCCAACCTTGACGACAAGATCACCGCGGCCTTCGCCAAACGAATAGAACTGATCGTCGTCGCTGTCAGTGTACGCAACACCCGTAACGAAGAAGCCGGATCCCGACGAACCGAAATCCTGCGTTACAACAAGAGGGCCCGTATCCGCGTTGTCATCCAGTTGATGCGTGACATCGATGCCAACTTCCTTGAAGGCCGCATCATAGATGTTGATCCGGTGCCCGGCAGGATCCTGGATCCCATCCCCGGTGACTGCGAAATTTGAGTTGAGATTGCCGTTTGTATAATCGGCGGAATCAAAACCCCAATCGATGACGAACCCGGCGTGGGCATACATTACGTCATTCGCGTGGGCGTAAACGTTCTCGCCCAGCTTGGTGAACTGATACCCTTCGGCGGCCACGCGGTCACCAAGTGACGCTTCGCCGGGAACCTGATGGGATTGTTCGTCCGCATCGATCATCGCCGCACTGTGCTTTTCTGCGGCGGTCGCGAGTTTTGTGTTCCATGCGACGGGCCCGACGGGCGTGAGTTGACCAAGGTCATTCGCAAGCGCCGACCCGGATACGTTGAAATAATCGAGAGCGAGATTGATGCCGTCGAAATAGGATTGTGGGCCGGCGGTCGATGAAAGGTATCGCGCAGCGTTACCCAATGGATTCAGTCGTGCATCATTGACGAGTTCGAGCAGATATTGCTCTTCAGTTGTAGGTGCGGTCATGGTCTCTCAATTCCCCCGTTCGGAATGCAGTCGCATAAATGCGGCTTCCGGGGCGCAATAACGCGATAACAGTTTATTTTTGTGGTGCTCTTCCTGGTGAAGAGAATTGGTTACTGAATCATGACGGTTCGACTGCCGTGTCGGTTGGGTTTTCTTATCGGGATCAACGGCATGCCTCTCAGTCTCCAATTAATTTTCGGCGGCGTCGCACGATCAGATATGGCCCGGGCAACACCTGTCAAGGGTTGAACGCCGCACATTGTTCGGGCGTGAGATGAACGGTGCGTGTGGGCCGCTCTATCGTTTGCCTGTCGAGTGTTCAGCTCCACCATACCGCGCGCCGGCAGGGTGCGTCGCTTTGATGATCGCGCCCGTTGAGCCGTACCTCCCATTGGCGCAACGTGCTGTTGCGCGATAGATCATCGGGTTGCTTCTCCAGTTGCCTGAGTCGCTTACACCCGCGCTACCAGAACCTTGCCGTTAAATGCAGAAAGGGCCCCTACCGCTACGGTAGAGGCCCTTTCCTACGGTTCATGTTTTAGTGGGTGATTAGCCCAGCATTGCGTAGGCGTTGCTGCCCACGAGGTTCTCTTCACCGAACCCGTAAAGCGACGCACCAAAGTCGGTCATACCGATTTCCAGAACGGCAACGTTCCAGTCGTCCGGATCACCTGTGCCGGCAATCGCATCCCAGGTAACAAGGAAGTCCTTGTATTCACCGAGGTTGTCGAGGTTCTGAACCTTGAGGATCGCATAACCCGTTCCGCCAACAACTTCGTCATCGGGCTGACCGCTGCCGGGGTTCGGCTCGTTCATCGGCGGCGGGCCACCCGGTGTGTTGTTGTTGGTGAAGCTGTCTTCAAGCGTGATACCGCCTGAATTGAGCGAACCATAGCTATCGTTGTTCAGGATAACCTGGCGGATATCGTTTGCGTCCAGTCCGGCGAAGGTATCCGAAGCATCCGCACCGGTATCGTCGAAGTCAAAGATAACAACTTCATTGAGCGTAACGTCAATGCCGCTGTTGTCTTCCGCCGGCGGGGTGCCGAACGTTTCCTGACTGTAATCGTCAAGAGTGACAGCGTACGTCTGAGTGGACTGTGTCGAGCCCGAAGTCGAGAAGCTCGACTGCAGGTGTGACGTGTAGTCCAGGAAGTCGAAGCCAACATTCGCAACCGGACCGGCGGAACCATCAGGTCCGTAGAAGGTCATGAAGTTGAAAATGTAGTCATCGCCATAGACGCCGGACAGAACGATCGTTTCGTTGCTCGCACCATCGTAGTGATAGCCGTTCAACGTCGTGTAGTTGTTGTTTACGTCCGGCATGTAGATTGTCTGGCTATTGAAATCGACATTGTCGGTCGAAAGGACTGTAACGTCCATACCGGCGCCCGGCGTGATGACCGTGTCGCTTTCGAAGTTGCCACGCGAGCCCATCGAGATCTGGCGTGGAACATCAACACCATCGTAGAACGCATCCGCAGTCGGATCAGCCAGCTGCAGAATTGTGCCACGGTTTGCATCCGTAACGTCAACCAGCAGATCGTCGCCGATCGCACCCAGCGGACCGAAGTCGCTCAGCAGTATGTTGTCTGAGTCGATGATGCCAGCCAAGCGCAGGTCGGCAAGAACACTTGCAGGCACTTCGTCAGCTTCAACATTGCCGCTCGCATCAACGTCAAGGTTCGGCGGAAGGATTTCGATGTCGAGATCGATCGGTTCGTAGTAGCCGTCGACGCAACCGTAAACGACCAGCGTGTTGTTCGAACCGATCTCGGCTTTCAGCAGCTTGTTGAGAACCGGATCGTTGTTGATCGCTTCCAGAATGGCGTTGTTGATGTCAGTCTGGTTGCCATAGTTCTGGAACGGAGGCCCAACGTTGATAACCGCCGTGCTTTCGTAACCATTGATGAACGCGGCAGCCGAAGCATCGTCACCAACATCAGTCAATTCACCAACTGCACCACCGCCGTTGCTGCCGTCATTGTTGAGACCGGCACCGGAGAAGGTGACGCGCACAATGCCGCCGTCAAGCAGCGAAAGCTGGTTTGGCACACCCGGGAGATCCCCAGGCACGCTCCAGCCGCCCGCTGCCATCGCGGCAGGATCGGTGTTGAACACCCAAACCGGCTTCGAGTCTTCGTTGCCGGTGTAGATCGTGTCGTTGCCCGAACCGGCGTCGATACGCTCATTGCCGGAACCCAGCGTGCGGATGACGTCATTTCCGGCACCGGTGAAGATGTCGATGTTGTCAAGAATGACGTGGTTGGGAAGTTCAGGGAAGTCACCATCGCCATCGTACAGACGCTGTGTGATAACAGTGTCGTTGCCGCCACCGGTATCAATGCGCAAACTGCTCGAAGCATAGTCAAGCGCGTCACCATCAATCCAGAGATCGATGAGATCGTCGCCACCGCCCGTGTTGTATGTGAACGCGTTCGGCAGAGTGATGTCGCCATAATATGTGACATTACCATCGATGACCGCATCGAGCATCTGCAGGTTGACGATGCGCTCACAACCCGGAACGAAGAATGACTCGATCAGTTCTGCAAGCGGAATGTCAATTCCCTGGCCATCGATCTGGTCCTGCGCCTCTTCGAGCAGCAGATCAACGTATGCGCCAATGGTATCGTACCTGCTGAACCGGTAGGCGTCAAAACTTCCTTTCGGATTGAAATCTTCTTCCTTGCAGTTCGAACCGAGCTGAAGGTTGTCGCCCTTGAATTCCGAAGCGTCGATGAGTTCCATGCCCGAATTGGTGTCACCAATCGTCAGGTCGGCATACTTGTCCTGGTTCGGGAAGCCTGCGTTGTCAGATGCGATATACATCTCGTTGAGAACGCCGCCGGTCGAGTCAAGACGTGCCAGCGTGCTCGGACGGCTATCATCACCATAGACGATGACCTTGAACACTTCGATGCCGCTGTTGTCTTTATCCATCGAGCCAACGATCATTTCGCCGGCATCGCAGCAATCGATCACGCCGTTGCCGGCTTTTTCGAGAGCGATGTTGATGGTGATGGGCAGTTCGTCAACTTCAGCTTCGTTCGTGAAACGACCGTAGAAGTTGTACTCGCCGATCGCGTCTTCAACCTGTGTGAAGCCGGTCGGAAGCAGTTCCGTGGCGGTGTTGGTTTCCAGAACGATTGCCGGAATGTCCTGGAAGAACGTGCCATCATCAAGGAACGTATCTTCAAGGCCGCCAGCTTCAACGCCGAGCTGAACGGTCAGCGTCGTATCGGCAGGCAGAACGCCAAGCGCGATCAGAGCGTCGAGCTCATCCTGAAGTTCGGCAACGAAGTTGTTGTGGTTGCCAGCGAGCTGCGCATTGGGATCGCGCAGTTCAACCGGAACGCCATCAACCGTGAACTGAATACCATCGATGTTGATGTTGTTCAGAAGCGGATCGCCGGCCTGAGCCGCGTCCTGATCGAGCGCGAACCAGATGGCCTGCGCCTGATTAGCAACACCGCTGAGAAGGAAGTCAGGATCAAGATAGACTTCGAAGTCCGACGCATCCCACTGGTGGTTGTCACTACGGCTATAAGCCATACCGATCGTCAGCGCTTCGGTGTTGCGATTGTTGTCGTGACCGCCGTCAGCAACGATTGTGGTCACGTCCTGAATGATCAGGTCGGCCTTGGATTCGTACGACCAGATTTCGTTATGGCCGCGGATATCCGAAGCATTGACGAACACGAGCGTGTTGTTGTCCGTTTCGATCAGATCGGTGAGCGAAATCGGAAGGTTGGTTTGCGCAAGATCGCTTTGCAGAGCTTCAATGGTGATGGTTTCAACATTGTTTACGCGCGGCTGGATCGGAGCATTGCCGTCACCATAAGTCGAACCGCGAGTAGCCTGTGCTTCAAGCCGGTCAGCGCCGCCGTTACCGTCGACACGATCGCCTGTGCCCATGCTGTTGACCTGAAGGCCGTTCACCTGAACAACGTCGGCATAGAACAGCGAGTTGCCGTTTGTGCCTTCAAGCACGTCCTGGTTGGCCGTAAGGAACTGTTCGTCGTCGGAGCCACCTCCGCCGCCGCCGCTGCCGTTCGAACCAGCTTCAACCGGAGCCGAATCGCCATTTGAATCGCCGATCACCTGATCGCCAATGCAAAGTTCGCCACTCTTAAGCTGAAGAGTGCGGGTCGCGTCAGCAAATTCGATCGTCGCGCCGGCAGTGCCGAACGGGATAACGATATTCGCGCCGCCAGCAGAAGTCAGAACAACGTTCGAGCCGTTGATCGTTGCCGTGTAGTCTGCAGCATTGCCTTCAATCTTGATCGTATCCCCGCCTGCGGAGAAAGAGCCGTCAAGAATTGCATTGCCGTTGCCGTCGATAACAACGGTTTCCGAGCCGGCGGTGCCGAAAATATCGGCAAGGCCGACCGCCCCGAATACGCCCGCTGTTTCATTCGGGCTTAGTGTAATAAGTGCCATGAGTTAGCTCCCTGGTAAAATCGTAATCTGCAAAGTTTTCCCGTGGTCCGGATCAACCGAATGTGATGAAGTCGTAACCGAGTGCGTCGGTCGCGGACTGGAGGTTAAAGACAAACCCTTCGAAGCCCACCAGCACGTCATCAAGAATGATTTCGGTGAAGTTGGCGCCGTCGTTGAATGTGATCCGAAGGTCATTCGGGTCTGTTCCTGTGCCGAAGAAGTAATCCCCTGCAGCCGCATTCGTCACCGCGATCGTATCGCCCTCGCCACTGGCATTGAAGCCGGTGATGACGACATCGGTGAATGATTCCGCGTCATCGCTGAATACATCGATGTCCGCAGTCGCCGGAACGGTTTCACCCGCTGTTTCCGGTGTGTTGTCAATGCTGACCACGTTCAGGGCCGGACCGTCTGTTACGTCAACATTGACCGTTGCGGTATCCGTTCCGCCGTTTCCGTCGTCAACATTAACGACAAACGAGTCAGTTCCGACAAAACCAGCATTTGGCGTGTAGGTGACAGTACCATCCGCAGCCACCGTTGCCGTTCCGCTTGTTGCGTCACTTTCGAGACCGAAGGTGAGCGCATCGCCATCAACATCGGTGGCAGCGAGAAGTGCAACAAACGGCGTGTCGACCGTCGTTCCAACATCAGCCGTTTCAGACGGGAATTCCGGAGCGTCGTTCACCGGCGTGACAGTTACGTTGACTGTGACCGTGTCGGTTCCGCCATTGCCATCATCAACGCTGACATCGAAGCTGTCGGCCGCGTTCGAGTCTTGCGCGGGAGTGTACGTGAACGTTCCGTCCGCGTTAACAACTGCAACGCCATTGGCGGCGCCGGATGCCAGAGCGAATGTGAGGCTATCACCATCCGCATCCGAAGCATTGCCCGATACATCGCCGTCAAGCGGGGTATCTTCGGTTGCCGTCACATCAATCGAGTCAGCGTCGAACGCCGGAGCGTCTGCCACTGGATTGACCGTTGCCGCAACCGTCGTTGTGGCGGTTCCACCATTTCCGTCGTCAGCGGTGAAGGTGATCGTGTCCGCTCCGTTGAAGTCGGCGTTTGGCGAATATGTAAACGTTCCGTCGCCGTTGTCGGTGACAGTGCCGTTATCAGCCGAACCGGTAACCGTTACCGCATCGCCATCAGCGTCGTCAGTGGTAACAGTGATCGCGCCGGACGCACCGTCTTCATCGAGAGTGACATCTGCGACGTCCGCAGACACCGTGGGGTCTTCATTCAGCGGAACATCGTCAGCCGGATCATCGCTGTCACCGCCACTGGCGAGTGCGGCAATGCCGATCCCGACCAGAAGAACCGCGCCAACGAGAAGGACCGTGCCTTCCGAGCCGCCTTCTCCGTAATTGCCAAATGACACGTCAGCTTCTTCAGCTTCCGCGATCAGCGATCCAGAAGCCGCCGCGGCTTCCGCCAAGGCACCGCTGAACGTGAAATCTGTCGCGAGGGACGATTCCTGCTTCTGCGATTCTTCCACTTCTGCGACACTGACTTCTTCTTCAGAGTCATCATCGGCCAGGCGCTCATCCTTGTCCTGAACCGCTTTTTGCTCTTCCGACTGCTTCGCCAGTTTTTCGCTGCGAACAGGCTGCTTAGCTTGGTCTGCTGGCGCCGGTACGACTTTAGTGCTCATCTAATCCCCCAACATGGAACCGTGCAGAGAAAACAGCTCCCTGCGACTTGTGCGTTAACAAGCCCTTCGGGACTTTGCCAAAGCTATTAAAACCACAAAGCTGCCAATCTGGCGGTTTTATTGTTTCAACGCTTTCAGCACGGAGTCCCGTGGATTCGTCAAGGCTTGCGTCTGCCCGACTACGGCCCATCCGTCAACGAAAGGTTGACATCTAGGCGTATCATTCCGTTCACTTTTCGAAATTTGGCGGTTCTCTGCGGTTTTTTGCGTTTGATTTTCTTCGCAGATTGTTCGGGGCGATAGCGCCAGCGTTGTGGGATGGACCCGGTGATGCGTGGTGATTGACGCATACACCGGGAATCCGTGCTATCTCTCGGTCATTGCTTCGCTAATTGACTTGTTAATTGGCTTGGTGAGGTACTTCCAGACGGTGTTTTTACCGGTTTGGATCTCCGCAGTTGCCGTCATACCCGGCTGAATCTCGATTTTTTCGTTCTTGAGATGGGGCTTCATCTGGCTGGTATCGACTTCGATATGCACCCTGTAGAAGAGGTTTTCGCCCGCTGCGGTCTGTTCGCTCAAGGTATCTGCACTGATGTAGGTCACCTTGCCGTTGGCCGATCCATAGATCGAGGCATCGTAGGCATCGAACTTGACCGATGCCAACTGGCCCACCCGCACATAGGCAATGTCGGATGGCGGCATTTTCGCTTCGACGATGAGTTCATCCCCGGTTGGAACGATGGCCATCACTTCATCGCTGGGACGAAGCACGCCGCCAACTGTCGTCAGTCGGATGTCTTTCACGATGCCGTCGACAGGCGCGCGAATCTTCGTGTCGTTCAGTGAATCGGTGCGTTGCGCCAGAACCTCGCGTGCCGTGACCAGGTCTTCCTCGGTCATCGTATATTCCGTCTGAAGGTCCTGAAGATACTTGTTGCGCACATTCACGATCTGCGATTCGATGTCCGAGACGCCGCGCTGCATGCGCAAAACGTCAGCCCGCGAAACGTCACCCTGTTCAAGCAGGGGCACGTTCATCTCCATTTCCTCCCGGATCAGACCGAGCATTTCATGCAGTGATCTGAGCTGATCCTCCAGGGCCTGGCGGCGCTTGTTATATAAGAGTGTCTGATTGTTCACGAATTCAGGGAACGCCCGCACGTCTGCCGGGAACATCAAAGGCCGGTCAAACAGCTCTGCGTTGATTCTTGCCATGGACGACTTCAACGAGGCGACCTTGCCCTGTGCTTCGGAAACCGACGCGCGCAATTTGACATCTTCCAGCTGGACCAGAAGCTGCCCTTGCGTCACCGCATCGCCTTCCTTGACGAGTATCTTCTCGATCTGGCCGCCATCGGTGCTCTGGATCACCTGAATGCGGCCGGTGGGAATCACCTGGCCGGGCGCGCGGCTAAGCTGGTCCAGCTCGGCCCAGAACGACCAGCCGATGGCGATCGCGAAAAATGCGATCACACCAAAGATCACCATTGATGACTGATTCAGCCAACGGGACTTGAAGCTGGCGAAGCTCATTTCGTGCGCCCCCCGATTTTCGTCGTGATTTCCCCGCTCGAACCCGGCGACCCGGAAGTCGGTTGAGACGGGCGCGCTTGCGGTTGCCCCTTGGGCTGTTGCAGACGTTTCATTACTTCAGCGGTCGGCCCGTCGACAGCGATTCCACCGTTTGCGACAATCATAAGGCGGCTCACCATGTTCACGAGCTGAAGTTTGTGTGTGACGATAATAAGTGTGACATCGGGCTCCAGCCAGTCGTTCAGCGTTCTCAGCACCAGCCCTTCGGTGTCCACGTCAAGATTGGATGTGGGCTCGTCAAGCAACAGCAGCTTGGGCCTGGCCAGCAGGATACGGGTAAGCCCCGTCAGCACGCGCTGGCCGCCCGAAAGCCCGCGGCCGCCTTCGCTGATTTCAAGGTCAAGACCACGCGGGTGGCTGTTGATCATATTGGCAAGGCCCGTCTTGCGAGCCATTTCAAGAATGGCATCGTCGCCCGGATCGGGCAGACCAAGCAACAGGTTGTCGCGCAGACTGCCGTTCACCAGCCTGTAGTCTTGCGGCAGGTATCCGACATTATCGCGCATGATATCATCTGCGACCTGACTCATTTCGAGATTGTCGATCAGTATCTGGCCTTCCTGCGGCTTGTAGAGCCCGGACAAAACCTTGAGCAACGTTGACTTGCCCGAGCCGACACCGCCAACGATGCCAATCCGCTCGCCTGCGGCAATTTCCAGTTTGGGAACCTTCAGGCCGGAGTTCGTGCCGACATAGGCGAATGCAACGTCTTTCAGGCTGAGCTTTCCGGCAAGCCGGTTCGGGCGCAGCAGATCCTGCCCGGCTGGTGTATCCGTCGGCAGCTCCAGTATGCCATCGAGCATTTTGAGCGACGTTTGGGCATAGCTCCACTGGACAAGCAGATTAGGTAGCTGCGCAATCAGCGGGCCGTTGACCCGACCTGCAAGAATCGAGCAGGCGATCAGGGCCCCGATCGACATTTCGTTCTCATAGACGCGAACGGCACCCCAGGCGATCAGGCCAATATACGATGCCTGCTGGAGCACGCCAAACAACGCGCCGGCCTTGGCCTGCATCTTCTTTACCGGGAGATCGGAATCGTGAACCTGTTCCAGAAGTGTATTCCAGCGCGACAGCAGATACCATTGCCCGCGATTGGCTTTGACTGTCTCGGCCGCATCCAGCGCTTCGACCAGCAGACCGTTCTTCCTGTTTCCGCTGATCTGCGCCTTCTCGGTGTTGCGGCGGATCAGCTTGGCAAAGATAAACGCCAGCACCAGCGCGATCGGGAATGCGATCGCCATCACGATAGCGATCGAGCCGCCAAGCTGGGCGATCACAAATATAAAGAGCAGTGCAAAAGGCAGATCGGCAAACGCGAACAAAGCGCTCGACGACATGATGGAGCGCACTTGCTCAAGCCCGCGCAGCTGCGAGGCCATCGTGCCGATACCCGGTGGCCGTGCCTCAAGGCGAACGTCTGCCGAACGGGAAAAGAAGAATTCGGATACTTCAGCATCGATCTCAACCGCTTCGCGCTCCATCAGGTTTGCCCTGATGACCCGCAACGTGAAGTCAAAGCCCAATGCAACGAGCGCGCCCACGCTCAGCACCCACAATGTGGAGAACGCGCCGCGCGGGACGACCCGGTCATAGACCTGCATCGTGTAGATGCTGGTGATGAGAGCGATGAAGTTGACAACAAACGTCGCCAGAATGGCAAGAAAGATCGCCCGCTTGCGGCGCAGGATCGCCGTTTTGAATACGTCGATTGCCCTGCTGAACTGCTGCTTGCCTGCCGGCAGCGGAATAACAAGATCATAAAGCCGCGCCTTGTCCGCGTCAGTCCATGTGGTGCTGATACCGTGCTTGACGACCTGGAGCCGGTTGTCGCTTTCGATACGTTCGACAACGCCCCAGCCATGCGCTTCATGAAAGACCAGCATGGGAAATTCATGCGCTCTGGGATCGTCTTCATATTCGCTTGAGGGCGCCCAGCCAATGGCCTCGCAATACGCATCCAGCGCATCTTCGCCTTCGATTTCGATATCCTGAGCCGCATCGGCCCACTCGGGCCGAAGATCTATGCGGCGCAATCTCGCCAGATCGGCGATCGCTGAAAGAATTTCATTGCCCACGTTTGCTTGCCCCATTCAAAGATTCAAATCCGTCATTTCCGGAGTTCCGGTCGTCGAAAACCGGCCTCCAGCGACCGCTCTGCAACAACAGCTCCGTAGCAGTCGACATGACGGTTATTTCCGCGTCGGACTGGCCGATCTGCGCCGTGATCGCTTCGCGCAGGGCATTCATGACGTCGAGCCATGATCGCCGGCCGGCGATGAACTGCCGGGTGTAACTTGCGCTCACGCGCCCTGCGGTCGACGCCGCGCTCTTGGAGATCGCGGCGCGTTCTTTCGCCGCTTCATACTGAATTATCCCCGTCTGGATATCGCGCCGCAGCTGCTGCTCCGTAGCCCGGGTATTCTCCAGCGCCGATCGGATGCGCAGTTGCGCGCTGCGCGCCTCGGAAAACTGGCTCAGTCCGCCGGTTGTCTGCGATCTGAGTGCCACGCCGACACGGCTCCCGAAGAATTCGTCATAAACGTATTGCGCACTCAGTTGAGGAAATATCGACGCTTTGCGCTCATCGTAGGCGGCACGCGCGACATCCGCTTCGGCATAAAGGCGCTGGAGAGACGGATCGAAAGCGACCGCCTGATCTTCAAGCGCGGGCCTGTTGGGCAGATCCACGTCCGGGTCATAATGCGGCATCGGACCGAGTTCATAGCTCGGATCGGCGATCAGCTCTGCCAGAACGCGCAGGGTCGTGCGCCGCTGCGATCGCGTAACCGTATATTCCTGCTCAATCTGGGCAAGACGCGATTTCGCCAGCTCAAGATCGGCAAGCGGGCTGATTTCGGCGTCGTACCGGCGTTGCATGGTGCGGACGAGGCGTTCATGCTCAATCACGCTTTCTTCAAGCAACTGTTCACGCTGGGTGAGACGCGCGACATCGAAGTAAGCCTGAGCCGTCGCCTCCGCGAGGTTCTTTACGACCTCGACATACTGGGCAGACGAAACGTTTTCCTGTGCCTTGGCGCGTCTGATGCTCGATTCGATCCGCCCGCCGGACCAGAGCGGCTGGTCAACCGTGATCTGCGGAACAGGCTCATTATCATCGGATTCGTATGCGACATTCGCGTTCAGAGAAGGAAATCTGAGCCATTTCGCCGCCCTTACATCCGATGCCGCCGCGCGAAGCCCGGCCCGTGCCGAAATCGCGGAAGGGTAATTCGCGGTGACGATGTTGATCGCCTCTTCCAATGCGGGCGGCACATGTCTGGTCGGTTCAGTCCACCTGATTTGCGACAGATTGCCTTTCTTCACCTTGGGGGCGGGCGGCCCGTAGAAGACGTCCTCGGCAATCTGCGGTCCTGTGATCTTCGGTTGAGGCGTGGCTGTGCTTTTACCGACGGGCGAACTCTCAACCGGTTTCGGACCTTCGGCCGGCGCCGCTTCGCCGTCTGACGGCTGCGCACCTTGGGCCGGCGGCGCGTTTGGAACGGCCTGCTCTGCGGCATTCACCGGTCGCACACCGAACAGCGACACCACGCACAGGGCGGCAATCGCAAACGACGAACACCGCGTCAGGCGCGGCGTCGGATGCTTGGTGGAAAATGGGGGGTTCTGATCAGTCAAGGCTGCATTCCTGGAAATATCTGGTGTGCCCGGCGTCACAGGTTATCGGGAGGGATTGGCATGGATGAATCGAGGCGAAGCTGTCTTACACGTTGGTCTTGCTTGTCTTTTACCTGTCCGACCAGACCGGCCTGCTTCAACCTTTCCAGAACGGCATAGAATCCGCGATATGATACGCCTGCAAGCTTCATGGCCTCGGTCACGGACATTGAACCATGGAGCTTCAGATGAATCAGAACGCGCGCTTCCGGCGTGAGAATCCGGATCTTCTTTTGTTGATAGAGATCGGAATCAAGCGAGAGCAGATTGCGCCAGCTGCGGCCACCGTTATCGTCGCCCGCACCTGGCTCCACAGGGTCAGTCGCAGCATCATCGCTGCCGCCGGCACCTGTTTCGGCCGCTCTGAAATCCGTGTCGGTCAATGAATCTCCTTGCAAGATTTGCCTGCAATATGTGCATGCAAATAGCAGAGGCTTCATGCGATGCACGGCAAACTAGGACCATTTTGGCTACTTCATCCGAAAATCGATCGATTCCGAGATATCCGCTGCGGTACGCGCAAACCTGAAGCTGGGGTCAGGTTGCCACTTTGGCATGACAATCGCGGGACGGACTCCGGCAGCCCTCACGGTAACCGAACGCGTCGGGGATAACAGGGGCGCACTGTCAGATTGACTTCCCCGGATCCCGACTTCCAGGCGCTTCAGGACCAGGCGATTGAAGATTTTATGCCATATCTTCAGGTTGTTGCTTGTCATCGCCGGTCGTAACCGCGCGCCCGAACCGTTTTCGTAACGATTCATACAACGCAAAGTTCCAGCGCCATCAAGAAACGGTCTGTCGCAGCTGTGCGTCGCGTCACGGCGGAGCGTTCATGGCGCGAGACGGCTCGCACAGCCCAAGGTGACGATAACTCTGCCAACCCGGTGGTATTCTGATTTTTTCTGGCTATACAGGCCATGGCTTTCGGCTGAAACCCGATGGCCGCCGGAATGACTATTGCCATAATGGCAGTAATGGAGGCGTGCTCTTCGCAGGAATTTCCCGGTTCCGGGCCACCGGACACACGGAAATCGCAGGCATTTGCAGGCCCGCCCGAAGGAGTGAAATTGGATGGCAAGCCAGGCCCTGTCAGTGTCAGTTCCATCGCAGGAAATTGCCCACCACGCACAACCGCAAACACCTACAGTCCTGGTCGTCGATGACGACGCCGAATGCGCCAACCACTGCGCCCGCATGCTCGACGATCTCAACTATCGCCACAATTGTGTAAACTCCGCCCGCGAAGCGCTGGAGCTTGTTACGCAGGACCAATCCATCCAGATCCTGATGGCCAGCGTGCAGATGCCCACTGTCGACGGGTTTGTTCTTATTGACGAAGCGCGTTCGCGGGTCGGCCACAGCAGACCGCTTGCCACTGTGATTATATCGAACGAAACATCCGCCGATCTGGCAATGCGCGGCATGCACGCCGAGGTGGTCGATCTCTTGTGCAAACCCCTGGAATTCGAGGCTTATTCGGGGGCGCTGCGGCGCGCGATGAACTATCTCACCACGCGCCGCGCGATTTCCGATGGCGGCAACATCGCCAATTTCAGCCAGCAGCTTGCTCAGCTCGTATCGATGCTGGAAAGCAAATCGGGCGCCAGCGCACAGGGCGAGCCGCGGACAACCGAACAGGAAATCAACGCGACACTGCGAACGATTATCGGTTCACGCAGCCTGCGCAATCGCCACTTCCCCAGCCAGCTGTTTGCCGATCCGGCATGGGATATTCTGCTCGATCTTTCACGCGCCAGGCTGGACAATCAGCAGGTTTCGGTTTCCAGCGTGTGCATCGCGGCATCGGTTCCGATGAGCACCGCGCTGCGCTGGGTGCGCCAGATGACAGAAGCGGGCTTGCTGCGCCGCTGGACCGATCCCAAGGACCGTCGGCGCGATCTTATTGCCCTGACCGACACGACCGCTTCGCAAATGCGCGACTATCTGGCAGCAGTGCACGGCGTCGTCTCGAAGCTATAGATCCGCACAGCGCGTCAGGAGCCGTCACCAACGGAGCGAAGCCGCGCGACTATTCTTCCGTATCGGGCGCTTCCGGCGTTTCCGCCACGTCCTTCGCATCGGCGGTCTGCCCTTCGAAGTATTCCCGTTCCGCTTCCTCGACGCGGGCCTGCGTATCGGCAGCCTGCTCGTCGATCGCCGAAAGCCGCTTCGCACGCTCTTGCGCGATCAGCTCCGAAAAGCGCAGCGACGGATCGGAATCCTTCTCCGCATAAGCGGTTTGCACCATCTGCGCGACACACCCGGTCCAGCCACCGCCGCCAACCGGAGAGCAGCTCAACGTGCCGCCCTTGCCCACGGTTTCATAGGCGAGCACGCGGTTGTTCCAGGCATCGTTCTGGGGCGAATCGGATTCGCGAAGGGGTTCGGGTATCCGGTATCTCTCCGCCTCGTCCTTGCGTGCGCACACCGTGATCTGATCGCCCGTCGATGGCGGGCAGACATCGTCGCCGTAGATGATGAGCTGATTGATCGATTCACCTCCATCCTGCGCGAAAGATATTGCCGGGAAGGCCAGAAAGGCGGTGCTGGTGACGATTGCGGCGGTCAGAATGCGCGACACGGGATCGGCTCCTTGAAGTTGGTGTATCTGTCTGCAGCCCATATAGGGTCGGCGTGCGATGAATGATAGCTGAAGTGAAGGCAATTCAAACCCGTTCGGACAGGCGAATGGCAAGCCTGCATCCCAGCCGGATCGCACCGGCCAGCAAAGGATAGGCCGGTGCGTTTTCCGCGCCCGCCGCCAGCGCGGTTTCGCGATGCTCCCGCTCTTCATCGCGAAACTCACGCACCAGCGTTTCAAGTTCCGGGTCCTGCCCATCCAGCTCATCAAGCTGGTGCGTATAATGCCGGTCAATCTCTTCCTCGATTGCCGCCGTGCATGCCATCGCGGCCTCCGGTCCTGCCAGAGCCGTCGCCGCGCCAAGCGCGTAACCCGCGACAGACCACAAGGGTTGCAGCACAGTCGGCCGGACGCCCCTCTGCACCATCAGCGCATCGAATTTCTCGCGATGGACGGCTTCCTGCGCGGCCATTGTCGCAACGTCCTGCGCGTGCGGCCCGCGCGCGCCCAGCACCGCGAGCTGACCGGCGTAGATCCGGGTCGCGCCATACTCGCCCGCCTGATCGACGCGCAGCATCCGATCGACATCCGGCTTGCTCATCGCCTGTTCCTTCCTTCGCGTCTGAGCAGGAACATGATCGCAAGCGCCGATGCAACCGAAAACAGGAAATTCCAGCCAGCCAGCGAAACGCCCATCAGGCTCCAAGGTGCGCGATCACACCGCACGATCGGGGCATTGAGAATGGCCTCCATCGGATCGCTGCCCGCAGACGCCGGAATGGTTGTGCAGGCGCTCACGCCTTCCCACCAGCCATATTCCACGCCCGCATGATACGCCCCGATCAGTCCCGAGATCGCCAGCGAGATGGCAGCCAGCCCAACCGGCCAGCGTGTTGACGGCCGAATCCACGCAAACAGGCCAAATGCCAGTGCGGCAAAATGGGGATAGCGCTGCCACCAGCACATTTCGCAGGGAAACAGCCCAAATCCATATTGCGATATATAGGCCCCCGCCAGTAGCGCGCCCGGCGCCAGAACCGCGATCGCGCCTGCAAGCCTGAGTTCAACTGACTGCGCCATCGCACCGCTTACTTCGGGCGCGCAACAGACGTTCCGTGCAATGCGGCACGCTTCAGCGTTTCGATCGCATAGTGAAGCTGGAAGTCTTCAATGCCCCGGGCCTTGAGTTCGTCAGCAGTCATCCTGAAGCGCGGATCGTCCTGCTTGTCGGTTTCAAGCTGTTTGTCATCAAGCGCAATCTCGTTGATCAGGTGTCCGCGCAGATCGGATTCGCGGATTGCGCGTTCCGCCCGCAGGCGGGCATCGGGATCGGAAAGTTGCGGAACGCGGATATCCGGCTCGATCCCGCCTTCCTGCACTGAATGGCCATCGGGTGTGTAATACCGCGCGGTGGTGAGCTTGACCGCGCTGTTGCGATCGAGCCCGATCAGCGACTGGACACTGCCTTTGCCAAAACTGCGCTCTCCCATCACGACCGCGCGCTTGTGATCCTGCAGTGCGCCCGCCACGATCTCCGACGCCGAGGCGCTTCCCGCGTCGATAAGAACCACAAGCGGAATTCCTTTGGCAACATCGCCATCAAACACCGTTTCGGCTTCGTAAAATTCATTCTCGCTCGCAAGTCGCCCGCGTTGGGAAACAATATCGCCCTTCTCGAGAAACAGGTCTGAAAGCGCGACCGCTTCATCAAGCGAGCCGCCCGGATTTGATCGCAGATCGAGCACCAGCCCGGAAAGTTTGCCAGACGCCTGCGCGCGCAACGTCTTGACCGCAGCATTCACGTCGTTGCCAACGTCGCGGGAAAACTCGTTGATGGTGATAACCCCGACACTATCCTTGAGCGCACTGGTTACAGGCTCAAGATCGATGATCCCGCGCGTGACGGTTACATCGAAAGGATCGGATCTGCCGGGGCGGAATACCGTCAGCGTTATCGATGTCCCCGCTTTGCCGCGCATTTTCGCTACGGCTTCATCAAGCTCACGCTCAAAATAGAGCACACCGTCCAGATGCGTGATGAAATCGCCCGCCTTGATTCCGGCCTTGTCCGCGGGACTGCCGCGAAACGGAGAAATCACCTTGACCGCGCCATCATCCATGATGACCGACAGGCCAAGGCCCGAATAACTGCCGTCGATCATCGTTTCGAGCCGCTGCAGCGATGCGCCATCGAGATAACTTGAATGCGGATCGAGGCTGGAAAGCATGCCGCTGATCGCGCCCTTGATCAGGTCATCGCCTTTCACATCGTCGACATAATTTTCCTGAACCAGCCGGTAAATCGCCACAAGTTTGCCAAACTGGGCGCCCGAGCGCCCGTCAACTGCGGCAAGGCCCGCGGTGGCAGCCGGGATCAGTGCCACGGCGGACACCAGCATTGTTGCGCGGGCGAGCGATGCGAATTTCATCGGGCGGCGGGACCATTCATGCGATTTGGGCCTTTCATCAACTCCGGCCAGTCAAGCAAACGGGCCATCGACACCCGGCATGTATGGTATCGGCAGCCTGAATGCCAGCTTTCCGCACGCATGACGCAGTTTGGGCGCATCACTGTGCGGTAACATATTGCAGGGGATTAACCGGCTTGCCTTCGCGGCGCAATTCGACAGTTACGATCGGATCGCCCGGCGATGTCAGGCCAAGCGGCGATCCGCGAAGCAGCGTATCGCCAACGCGCGCGTCCAGCCGCGCCAGTCCGGTGACAAGTGTTGTCCAGCCGCCCGGATGTTCGATGATGATGATCCGGTCATAGCCGCGATAAGGCCCTGCAAAAGCCACGCGGCCCGGAGCGGGAGACACCGCCTGTGCGCCGCCCCTTGTCGCCAGAACAATACCGCGAGACGCAGGACGACCATCGATCTGCGCTCCGAAACCGGCAACGAGCCGGCCGGATACCGGCAACAAGTATGATTCCAGACCTTGCGGCGCAGCCTCGGCGCCGGCGTCTGCGTCTGCCACCGGCACAACTTCGGATTGCTCCGGCCGTCTGGGCCGCACGATCGGGCCGGGCAGCGCCGCAAGCTCTTCGCGCAGCTGGCCCAGTTTATCGACCTCTTCGACAAGTTCACGCAAATCGAGCGCTTTTTCAGAAAGTGCCAGTGCCCGATCTGCCTCGCGATTGGCAATTCCCGTCGCTTCGCGCGATGCAAGCCGCTGGCGCGATTCAAGAGCGACAAGCTCTTTGCGGCGCTTCTTGAATTCGGCCTGGCTGTCGCGCAGACGGGTTGCCGCAACAACCGCGCGGCGCCTGAGCGCGCGCCCCTTTTCCAGTTCGACACGCAATTGCGCCGTATGCTTTTCCACTTCGGGCAACATCGTATCGAGCAAGGCGCGCATATGCATCGTATCGCTTACCGAACCGGGCCGCAGCAGCGCCAGAACCGGCGGGCGGCGCGACAGCCGCTGGAGCGCCGCAGTCAGCCGCACAAGCGGCTCCTGCCGCTGCGCAAGACGTTCGCGAAGATCCTCGCGCTGACGCTCGATAATGCTGGCACGCACTTCGCGAGCAGAGATTTCCGCCTCGGTCTCCTGAATGCGCGCAGCCACCGCCGCCGCCCGGCGCGCCGTCTTTTCAGCCTGCTCGGTGACACGGCGCGCTTCAGCTTCAAGTTTTTCCGCGCGAACGCGGGCGGCCTGGCCTTGCCGCAGCGCCTGATTAAGCGCCGCGCGGGTTTCAGCCGGATCGGCGCCCACCATTGCGGACTGCGCCAGCGCGGCGCCCGCAAGCAGCGCAGCGCCCGCCAGCGCGCATGTCAGGTATCGTCGGCGAGCCATCAACATGGCTTGCGCGTTTAGACCGCAAAGCCGCAGCGCGCCATAGCCGGATTGTCCGGGAAAGCACCGCAAGTCAGGTTCGGTGATAGGGATGGCCCGCCAGAATGCTTGTCGCACGCCAGAGCTGTTCGGCCAGCATTGCGCGCGCCATCAGATGCGGCCAGGTCATCGGCCCGAAAGCAAGCAACAGATCGGCCTGCGCGCGTGCCTTTCCTGAATGGCCATCGGCAGCGCCGATCACAAACCGCGCTTCACGCACGCCATCGTCGCGCCAGCGCCCCAGCAGATCGGCAAATGCGACGGAAGACATTGTCTTGCCGCGCTCATCCAGCAGGATTTCGCGTGACGGGGTTTGAAATTCCGGGATTTTTCCGCCGATCTCAGGCAATTCGGTGTGCCGGAAGGGCCA
This sequence comes from uncultured Sphingomonadaceae bacterium, assembly GCA_947258815.1. Taxonomy (GTDB): domain Bacteria; phylum Pseudomonadota; class Alphaproteobacteria; order Sphingomonadales; family Sphingomonadaceae; genus Novosphingobium. The sequence goes on along the minus strand of CAMYJW010000005.1, from coordinate 99,810 downwards.
GTTGATCCGCTTCGCGTAACGCTCAACAAGTTCCGCTTCGGGAGAGCGCCCGATCTTTCCGCGGGCAAGGATGTGCAAAAGCATAACGGCGCTGCCGCAAACCTGTCAGGCCGTGCCCGAAGGCTCGTCTCCGAACGCCCACATACGCTCCAGATTATAGAACGTGCGCACTTCTGGCCGGAACAGGTGGACGATGACGTCCCCGGCATCGACAAGCACCCAGTCCGCAGCGGGCAAGCCCTCTATCACCGGGCTGGGCCGTCCTGATTGTTTGATACGCTCCGAAAGTTTCTGCGCGATCGCGGAAACCTGCCGCGACGATCGGCCCGAGGCGATCACCAGATAGTCGGCAATGCTGGATTTCCCTTCCAGCGGTATCGACACGACTTCCTGCGCCTGATCGTCGTCAAGCGATTTCAATATCATTGCCAGCAACGGCTCCCGGCCTTCCGAAACCGGATTGCCAGCCGTGGCCGTTGGCTCTGTCTGCGCCTGGTTCATTTACCTCTTACGCACTCCTGAAATCGGCATCAGGCGGGGGCGATGAGAAACCATCGCCGTTGCCATCAACCATGAATGGGAAACTTTGCCTCGACAACGCTGCCTGGCCCTGATCCTCACGCGGCACGCTCTCGATCCTGATCGGCAACAAGGCCGTCCGGCAGGATCAGGCGGCGCGTTACACCGTCTCGAAGGTTCACGGATGAAAACCGCTTGGGCCAATCGGGATCTTCACGGCGAATTGCCGTGGCCGAACGGCTGTCAGGGTCGAAACGCAATATCACCAGCGCCGGGGCGCTCCATTTTGCCGAATCGCGAAAACTGGCGGCAGATCTTCGGTGTTTTCTTAGCCAGGCCATCGCGGGGCTCGCGAAAGCCCGCGCATCATAGCCGGGCCGCGCGACAACCGCAATCGGCATTAACCGGGCAATATCGCGCCAGTGCTTCCAGCGATGGAATTGCGCAAGATTATCCGATCCCATGAGCCAGACAAACCGCCGTTGCGGCCAGCGCCGCACAATAGCGCGCAACGTGTTGACCGTAAACCGCGTGCCAAACTCCCGCTCCATTGCCGAAACGCGGATCGGCGCGCGCCGCGATTGCTCCAGCGCAGACGCGAACCGGGCCGGCAATGGCGCCATCCCGCTTGCACTTTTAAGAGGGTTCCCCGGAGAGACCAGCCACCAGACCTCATCCAGACCCAGTGCTTTCGCCGCGAAAAGCGAGATTTTGCGGTGCGCGCCATGGGCAGGATTGAAACTGCCGCCCAGCAGCCCCGTTCGTAATCCCGGCCGGGTCACCGCAAACGGCGCATCACGGGCGCACCTGTCCGGCTCCACGCACTTGCCATTTATATGTTGTCAGGCCTTCAAGCGCGACCGGACCACGCGCATGCAGGCGGCCCGTCGCGATTCCGATTTCCGCACCCAGGCCGAACTCTCCGCCATCGGCAAACTGGCTCGACGCATTCGCCATAACGATCGCGCTGTCCACTTCGCCCAGAAACCGCTCCGAAGCAGTTTCATCAGACGCAACGATCACATCGGTGTGGCGTGAACTGTGCCGGTCAATATGGGCAAGCGCTTCATCCATGCCATCGACTATAGCCACTGAAAGAACCGCATCGAGATATTCGGTGTCCCAGTCGTCAGCGGCGGCCGGCACGATCCGCTGGTCGATCTGTTGTGCTCGCGCATCCCCGCGCAGCTCACACCCGCCGTCAAGCAGCGCTTGCAAGACATCTTTCGCAGCCGGAAATCTCGTGTCGATCAGCAGGGTTTCCATTGCGCCGCAAATGCCCGTTCGCCGCATCTTGGCGTTAAGCGCAATGTCCTTTGCGACTTGCGGATCCGCCGACTGGTGAATGTATGTGTGGCAAATGCCGTCAAGGTGGGCAAGCACCGGCACCCGCGCATCGGCCTGTACCCGCGCGACCAGGCTCTTGCCGCCGCGCGGGACGATCATGTCAATCAGACCGGCGGCAGTCAGCATCGCGCCCACAGCCGCACGATCCTGCGTCGGCACAAGCTGAACGGCATCTGCCGGAACGCCGCACGCTGTCAGCCCCGCGATCAGCGCGCGATGAATCGCCCGGTTCGAATTGACCGCTTCGGTGCCGCCGCGCAGCAAGACGGCATTGCCGGAACGCAAACATAACGCCGCGGCATCTGCCGTCACGTTCGGCCGGCTCTCATAAATGATGCCGATCAGACCGATGGGGACCCGCACCCGCGAAAGCATAAGGCCATTGGGGCGGGTTTGCGTATCGATCGCCTGCCCGACGGGATCGGGAAGATCCGCAACCTGATCGACAGCATCCGCGATCGCCGCGAGCCGCGCGGGGTCAAGCATCAGCCGGTCAAGCAATGCGGGCGTCAGACCTTTCGATTCTCCGGCGGCAAGGTCTTTGGCATTTGCAGCAAGAATGTCTGCTTCGGCATCGCGCAGCGCCTGCGCCGCGGCATGAAGGCCCGTCGCCTTCTGATCGCTTGTCAGTCGCGAAAGCTCGCGTTGCGCGGCGCGCGCCGCCAAAGCGATACGCTCAATCAGCGCGGTGGGGGATTCCTGAATGGCAGCCTGTGCAGTCATGCATCGCCGCCTAGCACCAGTGCTGTTCGTTGTCACCGCCACGTCAGCTTTGGCATCGGGGCAGCGATTCGCATGGTCTGCACGCGCACGCTTCCGGGAAAATCAGTGGCTTCATCGGCGCCATATACCTGTCCGGCGCGAAAATATCGCGATCAGAGCGCTTTCCGACTCGCCTACCGGGTAACGAACTGCTAGCCCCTTGCCCCAGATAGAGACAAAAAGCAGACAAGCGGGGTCGGTTTGAAAAGTAGAACCGCCGGTGCTCTGGGGGAGCGCCTGCGAACGCTGTTCCCGGATCGCGAATTTATCATGCGGTCTCAGGGGCAAGTTCGTTTCATTAAATTTTCATCGCGTATTCAGGCGATTGCCGCGACTGTTGTGGTTTTTTTGCTGGTTGCCTGGCTGATCACCATGGGCGCGATGACTTTCACTCAGTACACTGCCGAGCGTGACAGACTGGCACTGATTGACCGCGAAGCGAAAGTCGCCAGCGCCGAAAGCCGGGTCACCGAATACCGTGCAGGAATCGATTCGGTCGCGACCGATCTTGTCCGCAGGCAGAAATTTATCGAACAGATGGTCGACGCGCACATCGGCGAAGTGCCGGACGACCTGCCACAGGCGGAAACCGGAACGGCTGCCGTTTCCGACAGCAGCGCGGAAGCGCAGCGCACCATCGATAAAGTGAGCGCCGCCATTCCCGAAGCGACCGGGCTTGCGAAAATGGAAGCGCGTCAGCTTGCATTTGTCGAGCGCCTGACCCGGTATGCCGATATGCGCGCCGCCAAAACCGCAGCGGCGATTCGCAGGCTGGGCCTGAATCCCAATGCGCTTCTTGCCGGAGCAAGCGACAAGCAGGCCGAAGGCGGCCCTTATCTCAGCCTCGCCACCGGAAAGAACGGATCGCTGGACCCGCGTTTCCAGCGCCTGGGCGTCAGTCTGGCCCGGATGGACGCGCTTCAGCGCAGTCTTGCCGGCATCCCGCAGGTTCAGCCCGCCAACATGGACTTTATCTCTTCGGGCTTCGGCTATCGTTCGGACCCGTTCAACGGCGGCGCGGCATTTCACGCAGGCCTTGATTTCAGAGGCCCGACCGGCGCACCGATCTATGCAGCCGCGAAAGGCACCGTCAGTTTTGCCGGCCGCAAGCAAGGCTATGGCAAATGTATCGAGATCGATCACGGCAACGGCCTGATGACCCGGTACGCGCATATGTCGCGTTATCGCGCCAAGGCCGGACAGAAAGTTGTCGCCGGGGATGTGATTGGCGCCATTGGCAGCACCGGACGGTCGACCGGCCCGCACCTCCATTTTGAAGTGCGCATCAATGATCGCGCGGTCAATCCACGTCCTTTCCTTGAGGCATCACCACATGTTCAACAAAAAACCAGAGCCGGAGCTTAAGCCCGTGGCAAGTCCCCGCAGTTCAAGCGCGTCTTCGTTTTCAGTGCTTGGCGCGGACACCGCGATCAAGGGCGATATTTCAGCCTCGGCCGATCTGCACATCGACGGGCGGGTCGAAGGCGATATCGAATGCACGTCGTTCGTGCAGGGTGAAACCAGCGAAATCGTCGGCTCCATTTCAGCCGAAAGCGCGCGACTGGCAGGCACGGTGCAGGGTTCGATAAATGCGCGGGAGCTTGTTATCCTCAAGACAGCGCAGATCCAGGGCGATGTTCAGTACGATTCGCTGACAATCGAGCAAGGCGCCGTGATCGACGGCCAGCTTGCTCCGCGCGGCGCGCCATCGGCAAAAAGCGCGCCTGCTGCAAAAACCCAGGCGCCGGACGAATCGGAAGATATGCTTATCCTGACCGAGCCTCAGCAGGCATAACCGCCCGTACCGGCTGCGTTTGTTCCACGCAGATCGCAATCCGCACTTCAGAGACCGGGCACCTCAGGCCGGCTCATCGGACGCGTTTTCGGTTTGTAAACTTTCCCGCAGCGCCTTGCGATCCAGCTTGCCCACCATCGTCTTGGGCAGGCTTTCCCTGATTTCCACGCGGTCGACACGTTCGTGCTTGCCGACATGTTCGTTCAGCCACTCACGCAGATCGTCGGCGCGCGCATCGGCATCGGGCTGAAGCGAGACGAACGCCCTTGGCATTTCCCCGTGATAGGAATCGGGCACGCCGATAACGAGCGCTTCCTTTACATCCGGGTGCGAGACAAGGACGTGTTCAACCTGGCTGGGGAACACCTTGAACCCGCCAACCGCGATCATATCCTTTGTGCGATCGACGATACGGATAAAGCCGTCATCATCAATCGTGGCGATATCGCCCGTTCGCAACCAGCGTTTTCCGTCCCGCTGCGCGAATGCATGTTTGTCGGAGTCCGGGCGGTTCCAGTATCCCCGCATGATCTGCGGCCCGTGAATTGCAAGCTCGCCCGGCTCACCCGGCGGCGGATCGATTTCGGGGTTCTCCTTGTCCAGCAAGCGCACATCGGTGCCCGGCAAGGGATGTCCGATCGTTCCGGTTCGGTCGCCTCCCGCGAAGGGGTTGGTCGAAACGACGCCCGACGTTTCCGTAAGTCCATAGCCTTCGATCAGCCTTGCCCCGGTGGCCGCCTCGAATTCCCGCTTGATCGGCAATGGCAACGGTGCGCCGCCCGAAATACAGTTGCGCAAGCTGGAAAAGTCGGTTCGCCTGATCGCCGGATTGTCAAGCAGCGCCTGATACATCGTGGGAACGCCGGGCATCGACGTCGCCCGCACGCGCTGCAAGGTCTTCAGGGTCTGGCCTGCCCGGAAGCGCGGCAACATCGCAATGCTTCCGCCCGTTAACACAGTGCGATTCAGCACCGTCGCATTCGCGAACACATGGAAGAACGGCAGAACACCCAGAATAACATCCCGCTCATCGGGGAATGGATCGGTCTGGATAATCTGCCGCGCATTGGCGCTCAGGTTCTGATGAGTCAGCATCGCGCCTTTGGGCGTGCCGGTCGTCCCGCCGGTATATTGCAGCAACGCCAGATCGGTTTCGGGCGCGATCTCAACCGGGCGAGGCTCTTCGTTGACGATAAACCGCGACCATTCGGTGATGTTCGCAGCCGATGGCATCGGCGAAAATTCGCCGCGTCCGAACACCCGCAGCGCCAGCGCCTTCCAGAACGGCAGCATCGCGGGCAGCTTGCTAACCACTAGCTGTTCGAGGCTCGATTCCCGCAACACCTCGATCGCGGTTGGAAGCAGCGAAGGCACGCCGACCGTCACCAGCAGTCTGGTCCGGGAATCGGCAACCTGGGCTTCAAGTTCCTCCGCAGTGTAAAGCGGCGAGAAATTGACGACCGTCGCGCCCGCCATCATCGCACCGAAATACCCCGCCAGGTAGGTTGGAACATTCGGCAGGAACAGGCCGACCCGATCGCCTTTGGCAATGCCCTGGCGTTGCAGGCCGGCCGCGAATGCCCGCGCCTCGGCCCAGACCGCGCGATAGGAATAAGTGCGACCGAAAAAATCCAGAAACGGGCGCTCGCCAAACCTGTGCACGCTTTGCGCGAACAGGTCGGTCATCGCCAGCGGCGAGAACTGCTGGTCCCAGCCGCACGGGTGAACATAGCGCTCACGCCAGATGTCCGGGCCGGTCCTTACATTCATGCCGGTCAATCTGCGCGTTTGACATGCCAAGGGCAAGTCAGAACATCGCATGCGCTTGGCGTAAGTGCTGTTATCCCTGTTCGCCCGGTGTTTTCTCGGATTCCGCTTCCGCCGTGCGCTTGGCTTCAAGCCATGCCGCGGCTTCCGCTTCCTGGGCGGCTTCGCTGGCCGCCTTCTCAGACGCCTCGCGCTCGGCGCGCAATTCCTCGATCAGTTGCGCCTCGCGATCGCCGCTCTGCCCGACTGGCTGAACGTCGGCATCGACGATCCCGGCCTTCTTGGCGGCCTTGGCAACGATCGCATCCAGTTCGCGCTGAGAGCACAGGCCCAGCGTAACCGGATCCTTGGCCTGGATGTTCTGGATGTTCCAGTGGGTGCGTTCGCGGATGGCGTTGATCGTGGTGCGCGTGGTGCCGATCAGCTTGCCGATCTGGGCATCGGAAATTTCCGGGTGGTGGCGCAGAATCCAGGCAATACCATCGGGCTTGTCCTGCCGCTTCGAAACCGGCGTATAGCGCGGCCCTTTTGTCCTGCTGACATTGACCGGCGCTTTTTGCATCTGCAACCGGTATTCGGGATCGGCCTGGCCGCGCTCAATCTCTTCAAGCGTAAGCTCACCGGCACGAACCGGATCGCGCCCGGTATATTTGCTGCTCGCCAGATCATCAGCCATGGCTTGCACTTCAAGGATATGCAGGCCGCAAAATTCGGCGATCTGCTCAAAACCAAGCGCGGTGTTGTCCACCAGCCACGAGGCCGTTGCATGAGGCATCAGCGGAGTGAGCTGTGTCATTCTGTTATCTCCGTCACAAACAATAAGGGCCGCCCCTTTGCGGAGCGGCCGTTTGGCCGATGATCTAGGCGAGATTTGCCCGTTCGGCAAGCGTTGCCCGCACGTCGCCGGCCAGATCGCCGGCTCCGTCGCAAACAGGGTCACAATTGATGCGCCCGGTTACCCGGCGACGGCCAGCACGATCTTGCCGATATGTCCGCCCGATTCCATCCGCGCGTGCGCAGCGGCGGCTTCGGCAAGCGGGAAAGTCCGGTCCATCACCGGGCGCAGCTCTCCCGTCTCGACCAGCGGCCACACGTTCGCGGCGATTTCCTGGGCGAGCAGTGCTTTGAACTGTGCCGAGCGCGGGCGCAGCGTCGATCCGGTCAGCGTGTAACGCCGTGTCATAACCACGGCCATGTTGATCTGCGTTCTGGCTCCCCCCTGCACTGCAATTGTGACATGACGGCCATCTTCGGCAAGACATCTGAGATTGCGCGGCACATAATCGCCCGCAACCATATCCAGCACAAGGTTCACGCCTTTGCCTTCGGTGATCTGCGCAACCTCTTCAACAAAATCGCTTTTCTTGTAGTTAATGGCATGGGCCGCACCAAGCTCAAGCGCGGTTGAACATTTGGAATCGCTGCCGCATGTGACAATTACGGTCAGCCCGAACAGCTTGCCCAGCGCAATCGCCATCGTGCCGATGCCGCTGGTGCCGCCGTGCACCAGTATCGTTTCCCCGTCCCGTGCCCAGCCGCGTTCGAACACATTGTGCCAGACGGTGAACAGCGTTTCAGGCAGCGCGGCGGCCTCGGCCAGCGACAGTCCTTCGGGAACGGGCAGGCAGTGGCGCGCATCTGCGATACAATACTGCGCATACCCGCCACCAGAAACCAGCGCACAAACCGGCTGCCCCAGCAGTACAGGATCAACCCCTTCGCCAAGCGCCACCACTTTTCCTGCAATCTCAAGTCCGGGAACCGGAGAGGCGCCCGGCGGTGGCGGATAGTGGCCCTGCCGCTGGATGACATCGGGCCGGTTGACCCCGGCATAAGCAACTTCAACCAGCAGCTCGCCCGGCCCGGCCTGCGGAAGCGCAACCGTTTGCGCGACAAGAACATCCGGGCCGCCCGGAGATTCGAAACCGACAGCAATCATAGAATGTGGAAAATCGGCTGTCATTTCCGCTCCCGAAACCCCTGCACGGATGCAGACGTTGGGGACGTAACCGCACAAGCAGTTGACAGCAAGCCATCCGCGGCTGATGTTTCGCGTGATGGACGATGACGATCGACCCAAACCGCGCATGCCGCAGGCCAGCCTCGGAGCGGCAAGCCTGCTGGCCGGCGAAAGCCTGGACAGCTATTCGCTGGACGAGCTTGATGCGCGTATCGCCGCGCTGGAAGCAGAGATCGCCCGGATCGCCAACCATCGCGAAAAAGCGGCCAGCCATATGCGCTCTGCGGACGAACTGTTCAGGCCCAAATCATGATCGTTCCAATTGCAGCGCCTCGCATTTCAACCGGCCCGGCCTATATGCATTGCGTTAACCATTATTCTTCACATTCCCCTTGTTCCTTGGGGGCCATCCTCACACCCGAAAGACGACCAGATGCCAAGTTTTGCGCAAAGCCTTGAAAAAACACTGCATTCTGCATTGTCCAATGCGTCGGAGCGTAGCCACGAATACGCCACGCTTGAACATTTGCTGCTTGCGCTGATCGAAGATGCCGATGCCGCGCAGGTTATGGAAGCATGCGGTGTGGACCTTGGCGATCTTGGCGATGTCGTGCGCCAGTATCTCGATCAGGAATATCAGTCGCTCAAGACCGAGGAAAAAGGCGATCCCGCGCCAACCGCAGGTTTCCAGCGCGTGATCCAGCGCGCGATTCTGCATGTGCAATCATCGGGCAAAGACACCGTGACCGGCGCCAACGTGCTCGTCGCGTTGTTTTCAGAGCGTGACAGTTATGCGGTCTATTTCCTGCAGCAACAGGATATGAGCAGGCTCGACGCAGTCAGTTTCATCAGCCACGGGATTGGCAAGGGCGGTCGACGGATCGAAGACAAGTCGCCCAAAGGCGTCGAAAGCGAAGCCACGCCGAGTGAAAGCAAGGCCGAAGGCAAGAACAAGAAGGATTCGGCGCTCGATCAGTTCTGCGTCAATCTCAACGAAAAGGCGCTGGCGGGCAAAGTCGATCCGCTGATCGGGCGCGGACCCGAAGTTGATCGCACCGTGCAGATTCTGTGCCGCCGCTCCAAGAACAACCCGCTTTATGTTGGCGATCCGGGCGTCGGCAAAACCGCGATTGCCGAAGGGCTGGCACGCAAGATCGTTGAAGGCGACGTGCCCGAAGTGCTTGCCAATGCGGAAATCTATTCGCTCGACATGGGCTCGCTGCTGGCGGGCACGCGGTATCGCGGTGATTTTGAAGAGCGGCTCAAGCAAGTTGTCGCCGAACTTGAAAAAATGCCCGACGCGATCCTGTTTATCGACGAGATTCACACCGTGATTGGCGCAGGCGCGACCAGCGGCGGGGCCATGGATGCCTCAAACCTGCTGAAACCAGCGCTTTCCGGCGGCACCATCCGCTGCATCGGATCAACCACGTACAAGGAATTTCGCAATCACTTCGAGAAAGACCGCGCCCTGCTGCGCCGGTTCCAGAAAATCGATGTGAACGAGCCGACTGTCGAAGACACGGTCAAAATCCTCAAAGGCCTGCGCTCCGCATTCGAAGAGCATCACAAGGTGCGCTACACCCCCGATGCCCTGAAAACGGCGGTTGAGCTGTCCGCGCGCTACATCAACGACCGCAAACTGCCCGACAAGGCCATCGACGTGATCGACGAAGTGGGCGCGATGCAGATGCTTGCTCCGCCCTCGCGCCGCAAGAAAACCATCACCGCGCGCGAGATCGAGAAAGTCATCGCAACGATGGCGCGCATTCCGCCCAAATCGGTCAGCTCCGATGACAAGCGGGCGCTGGAGAATCTGGGCCGCGATCTGAAACACGTCGTGTTCGGCCAGGACAAGGCAATCGAAGTGCTGTCCACCGCGATGAAGCTGAGCCGCGCGGGGCTTCGCGACCCGGACAAGCCGATCGGCAGCTTCCTGTTTTCGGGGCCGACCGGCGTCGGCAAAACCGAAGTCGCGCGTCAGCTTGCCAGCATTATGGGCATTCCACTGCAACGCTTCGATATGTCGGAATATATGGAGCGCCACAGCGTTTCGCGCCTGATCGGCGCGCCTCCCGGCTATGTCGGATACGATCAGGGCGGCTTGCTGACAGACGCGATTGATCAGCAGCCCCATTGCGTGTTGCTGCTCGATGAGATCGAGAAAGCGCACCCCGACCTGTTCAACATCCTGCTGCAGGTGATGGATAACGGCCGCCTGACCGATCACCACGGCAAGACTGTCGATTTCCGCAATGTCGTGCTGGTGATGACAACCAACGCAGGCGCCGCGGATATGGCCAAGCAGGGCATCGGCTTTGGCGATGTATCCAAGGAAGACGCCAGCGAAGAAGCGGTGAAGCGGATGTTCACGCCGGAATTTCGCAATCGTCTCGATGCGATCGTGCCGTTCAGCTATCTTGGCAAAGACACCATCAGCCGCGTGGTCGACAAGTTCATCCTCCAGCTTGAACTGCAACTGAGCGAGCAGAACGTCCACATCCAGTTCGATGGCGATGCGCGCGACTGGCTGGGCGAACGCGGCTATGACAAACTGTATGGCGCGCGCCCGATGTCGCGGCTGATTCAGGAAAGGATCAAGCAACCGCTGGCGGAAGAATTGCTGTTCGGCAAACTTGCGCAAGGTGGCGAAGTGCACGTTTCGATCAAGGACGGGGAGCCGAACTTCGAGCTTACGCCTTCTCCGCCGCGTGTCTCCAAACGCAAGAAGAAGGCTGCGCCCAGGGCGGCTCCGAAAAAGCCCGATACGCCGGCGCCCGATACACCTGCTGCTGACAAGCCGGATGGAAAAGACGGCGATTGATTCCGATCAAGTCGCCAGCCGGCCGGTTTGCTATATGCCAATCTTCGAACAGTTCATCTGCGGAGATTTAATTGGCGACGCAAGCCGAGGCCGTGCCCGAAACGCCATTCCAGAAACTTGGCGGACATCCGACATTCGAAGCGATCTGCAATCGCTTTTACGATCTGATGGATGGCGATCCCGCCTATGCCAAACTGCGCGCCATGCATGCGGACGATCTGGCGCCGATGCGCAAATCCCTGCCGCTGTTTCTGGCCGGATGGGCAGGCGGGCCGCGCGACTGGTTCGATCAGAATCCGGGCCGGTGCATGATGAGCGTGCACAAACCGTTCACGATCAACGCCGCAGTCGCCCGGCAATGGGCGGATGCGATGAAGCAGGCAATCGCCGCGGTTGAAACGCCTGACAATCTGCTGGCAACAGCCATGGGCGACGCGCTGAGCGAACTTGCGCTGGGCATGGGCCGCAACTGATCTCGCCCTTGCCGATCCGGCAATACCCGTCCCGCCAAGTCGCGCCGCGCAACATCGGCGCGCGCCCGATTATCTATCCCGCCTGATCGGCCAGCCCGAGTGCGGCACCGTGGCGTCTGCCATTCTCTACATATCCGGCAACGCCAATGCGATTTTGCGCAATGGCATCATCATCCAGATCGCGCAGGTGCTTCGCCGGGCGGCCCACCCATAGCTGTCTCGCGCCGATTTTCTTTCCCGGCGTAAGCATTGCGCCCGCCGCCAGCATCCCGTCGGACTCCACGACGCAGCCATCCATGATGATCGCGCCAAGGCCCACGAACGCGCGATCCTCCAGCGTGCAGCCATGGACCATCGCCATGTGGCCGATCAGCGCGTCTTCGCCGATAATCGTGGGATGGCCTTCGGGATTGCCAGGCTTCGGGCTGTCACAATGAACGACAGTGCCATCCTGGATATTGGACCGCGCCCCGACGACAATACGATTGATATCGGCCCGGATCACACAGTTATACCAGATGCTGACATCCGGCCCGATCTCTACATTGCCGATGATCCGGCAGCCAGGCGCAATAAATGCACTGGAATGAATCCGCGGGGTGTGGCCGTTGAATGCGGCAACGGTGATGTCATGTCGCTGTGTCGTCATAAGTCCTCTTCAAGCCCCCGCATCAGCCATTGAGCAGGCGGGCTGCATGATCCGCATGATACGTCAGTATGCCCGAACATCCAGCGCGCTTGAAGGCCATCAGCGTTTCCAGCACCAGCGCATCGCGATCGCCCGCGCCCGCCGCCACGGCCGCTTCGATCATCGCGTATTCGCCGCTCACCTGATAGGCAAAGACCGGCACGTCAAAGCGATCCTTCACCGCGCGCACAATATCAAGATAGGCAAGGCCAGGCTTTACCATCACACTGTCAGCGCCTTCGGCAATATCCATTTCCACTTCGCGCAACGCTTCGGCGGCATTGGCCGGGTCCATCTGATAGGATCGCTTGTCACCCTTCAGCAGACCCCCCGATCCCACGGCATCGCGAAACGGACCGTAAAACGCCGATGCATATTTGGCCGCATAGCTCATGATCTGAACGTTGGCATGGCCCGCCTGTTCCAGCGCGTCGCGAATAAGGCCGATCCGGCCATCCATCATATCCGATGGCGCGACGATATCCGCCCCCGCATTCGCCTGATTAAGCGCCTGCGCAACCAGCACTTCGACGGTATCGTCATTGCGCACATAGCCAGTATCGTCGATCAGGCCATCCTGACCGTGACTGGTATAGGGATCGAGCGCAACATCGGTGAGCACGCCGATACCATCGCCCACCGCATCGCGGATCGCACGGATCGCACGACACATCAGATTGTCCGGGTTCAGCGCTTCGGCGCCATCGTCGCTGCGACGGTCCGCCTGCGTGTTGGGGAACAGGGCAATGCACGGAATGCCAAGCTCCGCCGCCGCCTTTGCCCGGCGCGCCAGCACATCGCATGACCAGCGCGAAACACCCGGAAGCGAGGCGACCGGCTGTTCAACGCCGGTGCCATCGGTAACGAACAGCGGCCAGATCAGATCGGATACCTGCAGCGACGTTTCGCGATGCATCGCGCGGCTCCATGCGGTGGAGCGCGTTCGGCGAAGGCGGGTGGCGGGAAATCTTGCAGTCATGCAAATGCCTGTGCCGCAAAATCACGCAGCCTTCAATTGCGAAGCTGATCACGGGCGCGGGTCGCAATGGCTTTTGCGTTGCCGCTGTCGGGCGCGGGCTGCACCACTTCGCGGCGTTTCGCCAGCCGGTCAATCTCGCGAACCGGCTCCTGTCCGGCCTCCTGACCGGGTGCGATATCATTCAGCGCTTCGCCAACGGGCACGGCCTTCAGACTGTTCAGCCGGGTTTTGAACCTTGTCAGCTCTGCCCCGTCAATCTGCGGGCGCGAAACGAAACGCACCGACGAAGGATTTATCTTGCGGCTGCCGCGATAGACTTCGAAATGAAGATGCGGCCCGGTTGAAAGGCCGGTGGACCCGACATAGCCGATCACCTGCCCGGCACGAACCCTGGCCCCGCGATTGACGGCAATCCGGCTCATATGCGCATAACCTGTGCCCAGACCGCCAGAGTGATTGATGCGGACATATTTGCCGTATCCCCCATTGCGCCCCGAGTATGAGACGACGCCATCGCTCACCGCGAAAATCGGCGCGCCATACCCACCGGCGTAATCGACGCCCGAATGCATCCGGCGATAGCCAAGTATCGGGTGGCGGCGCATACCATAGCGCGACGTCATCCGGCCCGACACCGGGCGGACATAGCGAGAGGTTTGCTTGCCAACCCCGGACGCTTCGAAAAACTGGCCGGACTTGCCCCACCGCATAAGCTGCACACGCGATTTTCCACCACGATCAAGCCCCGCGTAGAGAAGATCGCCAGCCTGTCGCTCCCCCTTTGCGGACCGTTTGTATGCGATAATCAGGTCAAACTCATCCGAAGCCGGTATGCCATCGAGGCTGACATGCCCGTCAATTGCCTGAAGATACTGGCGGATCGCATCAAGCGGCGCTCCGGCAGAGCGGGCAGACCGGTATATTCCCTTGCCAACCGCCCCGCGAATGCGCAGCGGCGTGGCGTCAACTTCAATCGGATTGCGCACCAGCGCCAATCCGCCGTCACTGCGCTCAACGCCCAGATCGAGATCGAAACGCGCGCGAAAATCCAGTTTGTCGAGCGGTCTTGGCCCGCCCGGCTCGCTCCGTTTGCCAAGCGTGATATCGAACTGCGTGCCCGGCGCGATGTCGCCCATTGGCATCGCCGCGGAAATCAGGGAGGCGACGCGCGAAATATCCGCACCGCCCACGCCGGCGCGCTGCAACATGCGCGCGAAACTATCGCCCTTGCCCAAAGTCGCGACGAGCTGGACCATCGGCCTTTCCGGTGCGGACTTAAGCGGCAGCACGCGCGGGGTCGCGCCCATCCGCCGGCCACTGTCAGCGCCCAGCGCAAGCGGCATAATCATCTGGCTGCGAAATTCTTCGCGCACATCGTCTTCAACCGGCATCGCGGTTGCCGCTTCAACTTCAGTCAGATCCGGCCAGAACGAAACCGCCGCCAGGCCCAGCCCCAGCATCGTGGCCAGCCCGCGAAACCAACGCCCGCTGCCGATATCCTGCGCAAGATCGGGCGCAAGGTCGATAGCATGGCAGCGCGTTTCGATTTCGGCTTTCAGCATGCGCAGCCTGTCTCGCCATGCCAGCGCCGCGCCTTCGGCTTCGGTTACGGTGGTCGTGGCGGTATTGGTCGCGCCGGCGAGGCCATCTAAGTCCCGGCTCGCTTCGGCCGTGCGCGGAACATCGCAAACCGCCGGGTCCTGCGTGTCTCCGGCATAGTCATGCTCGCGATCTTCGCGCGGTTCATACATTCGGATCTGCCCCGTTTCTGGCCAGAGAGGAGCCTGTTGGCATTCGATCTGCGGCGTTCTGGCACAATTCCATGCCCTTTCAAGGTTAATACCCGCCTAATTTGGGGAAATTTCCGGTCGAAACCGGTCCGTCCGGGCCTTGCTCGCGGCAAATGGTGATGTCACATTCGCACGATAATGTTCGACACCCCGTCCGACAGCCGGGCAAGCGGCGCATCCGCCACGGTCAAAGCCGTGCTTGGCCCGACGAATACCGGCAAGACCCACCTCGCCATAGAGCGGCTTTGCGCCCATTCCAGCGGCGCGATCGGCTTTCCGTTGCGGCTGCTGGCGCGCGAGGTTTATGATCGGGTCTGCACGATCAAGGGCGCGAACCGGGTGGCGCTGATCACCGGTGAAGAACGGATCGAACCGAAAGACGCGCGCTGGCTGTTGTGCACGGCAGAAGCGATGCCGGTCAGTAATGGCGAACTGGCTTTTGTCGGGATAGACGAAGCCCAGCTTTCCGCGGATCGCGAACGCGGCCACATTTTCACCGATCGCCTGCTTCATGCGCGCGGGCGCGATGAAACGATGATCCTGGGTTCAGCAACGCTGGAGCCGATGATCCGGTCGCTCCTGCCCGGAACGGAGATTATCGGAAGGCCGCGCTTTTCAACGCTCAGCCATGCCGGGTCGAAAAAGCTGTCACGCATTCCGCCGCGCAGCGCGATTGTCGCGTTTTCGATCGAGCAGGTCTATTCGATCGCGGAAATGCTGCGCCGGTTTCGCGGCGGGGCCGCCGTTGTGATGGGCGCGCTTTCGCCGCAAACGCGCAATGCTCAGGTAGAGCTCTATCAGTCTGGCGAAGTCGATTATCTTGTCGCCACAGACGCCATCGGCATGGGCCTCAATCTCGATATTGAGCATGTCGCCTTTGCCGGGCTTTCCAAGTTCGATGGCGTGCGCCAACGGCGGCTGACCACGGCGGAAATGGCACAGATCGCAGGGCGCGCCGGGCGGCACCAGCGCGACGGCACATTCGGCACGCTGACCGGCACCGGCAAACATGATTCCCAGTTCACCGATGAGGAAGTCTATGCAATCGAGGAACATCGCTTTGCACCACTGACGAAACTGTTCTGGCGCGATCCCGAACCGCGCTTCGACAACCTGACAACGCTGATTGCCGATCTTGAAGCGCCACCCGATGAAGAGGGACTGATCCCGGCAACGCAAGCGATCGATCTGGCAGTGCTGAAACGCCTTGCCGAACAACCCGACGTGGCACGAACCGTGCCGTCCGCCGATGCCGTTGCGCGTTTCTGGCAAGTCTGTTCGCTCCCCGATTTTCGCCAGCAGGGCGCGGAAACCCATTCGCGGTTCGTCGCGCGGCTCTGGCAGGATCTGCAGCACGGACAGCTTGGCGCAGACTATATCGCGCAGGCCATTGCCCGGCTCGACAATGTCAGTGGCGATATCGACACGTTGCAGGGCCGGATCGCGGCAATCCGCAGCTGGGCCTATATCGCGCAACGCCCTGACTGGGTGATGGCGCGCGACGAAATGGCGGCGCGAGCCAGAGCGGTTGAAGCGCGGCTTTCCGATGCCCTGCATGGCCGCCTTGCCGAACGCTTCATCAATCGCCGCACGGCAGTTCTGATGAAAAAGCTGGGAAGCGATTCCGGGCTGCTCTCAGTGCGCCTCGATGGCGATGATGTACTGGTGGAGGATGAACATATCGGCACGCTGCAAGGCTTTGCGTTTCAGGTCGATCCGCAAACACGGCACACTGATCGCAAACTGCTGCTGGCAGCGGCGGAGCGCCATGTTCCGGCGCTGGTGGCGGATCGCGCCGCACGCTTGTGCGAAGACATCGAAAACGGCGATGCCGCGCTGACGATCGACGGCATTGCGACCCTGCACCTCGGTCGCCCGCTGGCAAGGCTCGCGAAAGGAAAGCACATCCTGCATCCGCTGGTAGAGCTGGATCAGGCCGCCAACACCCTGCCCGCTCGCTGGAAAGAGCGGCTGAGCGCTGTGCTGGAGGCATGGCTTGCCGATGCGCTTGCGCCAGTTGCGCCGCTGCGGAAACTGGAACGGGCCGCGCGGTCCCCAAGCGCCGGGCCGGAATTGCGCGCCTTGCTGATCGCGCTGACCGAAAGCGGCGGCATGCTGGAGCGCGAAGGTTCCGGGCTGGAGCGGCTCGACAAGGCACAGCGCACGCGCCTCACGAAGCTCGGCGTGCGGGTCGGCGCGCTTGATCTGTTCGTTCCGGCGATGCTGCGCGCGCGCCCGCTGGAGACATTTGCAATGCTGCAGCAAGTCTGCGGTGCGCGCAGGCTTGTCGTTCCGCCACCGCAGGTTCCACCGACCCTTCGCGCCGCCAGAAAAGGGCGACCGGCAGGCTATCGGCAGGCGGCAAGACAGTGGATCAGGATCGACATGGCGGAAAAACTACTGCGCGAGGCGCACGGTGCCAGAGTGAAACATGGCCGCAAGGCGTTTGTCCTTAGCCCGGCGCTGGCGGTTTCAATGGGGCTGGCCGTGGAAAGCCACACCCGATTGCTGCGCCTTGCCGGGTTTCGGCCAACGGCGCCCAGGCCTTTGGCCGATGGTGCCTGCGGCCCTCCGGCCCCGGTCCGCTGGAGCTGGCGCCCCCCGCGCCGCAAACAGGAACCGCAAACGACCACCCCTCCACGAACCGACAGCGCATTTGCCGCATTGGCAGAACTTGTCCGGTAACCAGCCGATGCGGATCGACAAGCTCATCGGTTATCTGCGTTTCGCAAAAACCCGGTCGGTTGCACAGGCGATGGTTGAATCAGGCCACATCCGGCTGAACGGACAGCGCGTTGAACGGCCACACCAGAAGATCGCGGTCGGCGATGTTCTCACCATTCCGCTGGGCAAAGCCGTGCGTGTGATCCGGGTTCTGGAGTTGCCGAAAAGGCGCGGTCCGGCTTCGGAAGCGCAAAGCTGCTATCAAGTGCTTGACGAGATACGTCCAAATCCCATAGCAGCAGGCAACGAACACGATGCTTGAGAAGGGAATTTTGCGGCCATGACTTATGTCGTCACTGACGCGTGTATTCGCTGCAAATACATGGATTGCGTGGAAGTCTGTCCGGTGGACTGCTTCTATGAGGGCGAAAACATGCTGGTCATCAACCCCAGCGAATGCATCGACTGCGGCGTGTGTGAGCCGGAATGCCCGGCAGAAGCAATCCTGCCCGATACCGAAGGCGGCATCGAACAGTGGCTGGAAGTCAACACGAAATACTCAGCGGAGTGGCCCAACATCACGACCAACAAGGAATCGCCGGCAGACGCCGACGACTTCAAAGGCGTGGAAGGCAAGTTCGAGAAATTCTTCTCGGCCGAGCCCGGCGAAGGCGACTGATCGCCCGCGCCAACAGGGCCACGATCCCGATTCTGAACGCAGCCCGTCGGGCAGGAATTTGCTGATAATTCCTGCCACTGGCACTTTTGTTACATTCGTGTTATATAATGACGCGTCCGTGCGGGATAACGTCCCGTTGCGGCTACAGAATCATGCAAGAGGCAAAGTCCGGAGCAAGCGGTCTGGTTTCATTATCTGACCGTTATCGATACGCGTCGGTCCCGTTTGGACTGGATTGACGTTTCACGATTGGCCCCCGGACCTGCACGCGAAAGGAATGTACATGGCGGACAAGGCAAATGCCTTTGATGTTGGCGATTACGTCGTTTACCCGAAGCACGGTGTTGGCCGGGTCATCGAACTTCAGAATGAAGAAATCGCCGGAATGCAGCTTGAACTTTACGTGCTGCGTTTTGAGAAAGAACGGATGACGTTGCGCGTACCAACCAACAAGGTCGAATCGATCGGCATGCGCAAGCTGTCGTCCGACAAGACCCTGCGCGAAGCGCTCGACACGCTGACATACAAGCCCAAAGTCAAGCGCACGATGTGGTCGCGCCGGGCCCAGGAATATGAAGCGAAGATCAACTCGGGCGATCTGGTTTCGATCGCCGAAGTGACACGCGATCTGTTTCGCGCCGATGACCAGCCCGAACAGAGCTATTCCGAACGTCAGATTTTCGAGGCAGCCTCCTCGCGGCTGGCGCGCGAACTGGCGGCAATGGAAAAAACCGATGAACCGGCCGCGCTGGTCAAGATCCTTGCGATCCTGAACGAGCATGCGCCCAAGTATTACGAAAACGCCGAAGACGCATAAGCATCCGGCATTACTGATAAACCGAAAAGGCCGTCCGCGAACCGGGCGGCCTTTTCATTGCTCACTGCGCTGGCATATCCGCCGCGGCGCGGCGCAACCGATCATTGATCGCCACCCCGATTCCCTCCGACGGAACGGGCGCGACCGCGATCCGGCGCTTGCCTGATTCGGCCGCGCGATGCAGCAGCAGATAAAGCCGCGCCGCCGCTTCGGCGAGATCGCCGGTGGCCGACAGCGTCTCGTCGCCCCGAACATCCGCAAACCCGATGTGATATTCATCCGGTTGCGCACGTTCGGCATCCAGCCGCATCGGCTTGCCCGGCGCGTAGTGACTGGCAAGCTGGCCTGGTGCTTCGAACGTGCGGTTCGATGTCATGGCGTCGGCATCTCGATCCAGAACTCCGCGAATCCGGGATTCTGTAACCGGCCCGTGGCGCAACACCTGCCAACCCCCGCCCTCACGCAGCGCGACAATCGTCGATTCAATCCCGGCCGCACATGGCCCGCCATCGAGGATCAGCCCCACGTTGCCACCCAGCGATCGGGCCACATGGTCCGCCATGGTCGGGCTGACTTTTCCGCTGGCGTTCGCGGATGGCGCAGCCAGCGCAAGGCCGCTTTCGGCCAATACCGCGCGCATCACCGGATGTGCCGGACAGCGCAACGCGATAGTGGGAAGCCCCGCTGTCACTGCCTGCGCGACCGGCGCGCCAGCCCGCAAGGGCACAACCAGCGTCAATGCGCCGGGCCAGAACGCCGCAGCAAGCCGCTCCGCACGGTCATCAAGGTGCGCAAGCGTTTTTGCCTGCGCAACATCTGCAACATGGACAATCAGCGGATTGAAATCGGGCCGGCCTTTCGCGCGATAAATGCGCGCAATGGCCGCATCGCTATCAGCCCTCGCGGCAAGACCATAGACGGTTTCCGTCGGCATCGCGACAAGGCCGCCTTCGCCAAGCACATCTATTGCCTTGGCAACACCGGCGGTGTCTGCTTTCAGAATCGTGGGTTGGCTGGCGCCGTTCATGCCCTGCCGCTATAGCCGCCCGGACCGAATGCCAAGGAAAAGCAGCACATGGATTTCACGCCGCCAACCGACGATCAGATATTTGCGCTCACGGTGAACGGCGGTCTGGACGCGCTGGCAAACAACGAACGCTTTGCCGCCGCGACACCGGACATGATCCGCGCGATCGTTGAAGGGGTGGGCAGCTTTGCCGCCGGAGAATGGGCGCCGCTCAATCGTGTGGGAGACATCGAAGGCGCACGGCTGGTTGACGGCAAGGTTTGCCTGCCGGACGGGTTCGCCGCTGCCTATCAGGCGTTCGTCGATGCCGGCTGGGCATCCATTGCCGCGCCCGAAAAGTTTGGTGGGCAAGGCCTGCCCTTCTCGCTTGAGGTCAACGTGCTGGAAAATCTGGGTAGCGCAAATCTGGCGTTTTCGCTGTTACCGCTGCTCACAGTCGGCGCAATCGACGCGCTGCTGGACCATGGCAGCGAAGAACAGCAGGCGCTCTATTTGCCCAGGCTGATCAGCGGGCAATGGTCAGGCACCATGAACCTGACCGAGCCGCAAGCCGGAAGCGATGTTGGCGCGCTGCGCACCACCGCCGTGCCGATCACGCAAGGCCCGCATACCGGAAAATACCGCATTTCGGGCACCAAGATCTTCATCACATTCGGCGAACATGAACTGGCCGAGAACATCGTTCATCTGGTCCTCGCAAGAACCCCCGACGCGCCAGCCGGATCGCGGGGGATATCGTTATTCATCGTGCCCAAGTATCTGCCCACGTCCGACGGCGATCTGGGTGAACGGAACGATCTGAAAGCCGTCAGCCTTGAGCACAAGATGGGCATCAACGCCTCGCCCACATGCGTGATGAGCTATGGCGAGAACGGCGAATGCATCGGCGATATCGTCGGTGCCGAAAATCAGGGACTGCGCGCGATGTTCACGATGATGAACAGTGCCCGCATCAATGTTGGCGCACAAGGCGTCGAGATCGCCGAACGCGCGACCCAGGCGGCCACGGCCTATGCGCGCGACCGCATCCAGTCTCCCCGCGCGGGGTCTGCCGACAAATCGCCGGTACCAATTATCGAGCATCCCGATGTGCGGCGCATGCTGATGCGTATGCGCGCGCTGACCGAAGGGGCAAGAGCGCTGCTCTATTATGCAACCGGCCAGATTGACCGGGGCGCGCTGGGCGATGATGCGGCACAGCTGCGCGCGGACCTGCTCGTCCCGTTGATAAAGGCCTGGGGCACCGATATCGGAGTGGAAGTCACAAGCCTGGCCATTCAGGTCCATGGCGGGATGGGGTTTGTCGAAGAAACCGGCGTTGCGCAATTCATGCGGGATTCGCGCATTGCGCCGATCTATGAAGGCACTAACGGCATTCAGGCCGCCGATCTGGTCACGCGCAAACTTGCTCTGGAACAGGGCGGCGTGCTTTCAGCATTGATGGACGACATCCTGCAAGATGCCGGTGACGCCAAGACCCTATGCATTTTAGCTAATAATTGCAAAGACTTAGCGGAATGGATGCGCGGTGACGCGTCGCTTGACGATACACTGGCGGGGAGCGTCGCGTTTCTGACGATGTGCGCGGTTGCCGTCACCGGCTGGCAATTGCTGCGCCAGTCCCGCGCCGCCATTTCCCCTGACGTACCGCGCAATATCGCCCGCACCAAGCCCGTCATTTGCGACTTTTTCCTGGAAACGATCGTGCCCGAAGCCATTGGTTTGCATGCGTCCGTTCTGGCAGGCGCGGGCACGCTTTACGCCCTCGATGCAGACCAGCTCGCGGGCTGAGGACGATTATGACTGATAACACCGATCCCCTTGAACGCATTGCCGATGCGCTGGAAAGGCTTTCACCGCCACCTGCGGAGCCGACCGACTGGCTGGGCCATCCCGCCTATGTCTGGGAACGGCATGGCGCGCGCGCAGTTGAACGGATCGAGGCGCCCGATCTTGAGCTGCTGCGCGGCATCGACAAACAGAAGACCGTCGTCGTTGAGAATGTGCTGCGACTGGCTGCGGGGCATGCCGCGCATGACATGCTGCTCTGGGGTTCGCGCGGCATGGGCAAATCCGCTTTGCTTCGCGCCAGCATCGTGCAGGCACAGGCGCGCAACGCCAGCGATATTGCACTTGTCCAGATCGCCCAGGAATCGCTTGCAGGCGTGACCGGTCTGTTTGCTCGTCTCGGGGATGTCGACCGGCGCTTTCTGGTATTTGTCGACGATCTGGGATTTGAAGACAATGATGGCACCGGACCACGCCTGCTGCGATCCTGGCTCGAAGGCGGGGTGGAAGCCCGGCCACCCAATGTTCGACTTGCCGTGACATCGAACCGGCGAGCAATCGTTTCGAGGCATCTTTCCGAACAGGACGATCCGGTGAACCCGCGCGACGTGCTGGACGATAAACTTGCGCTTGCCGATCGCTTCGGCCTGTCTGTTGGCTTTCACAATTGCAGTCAGGACGATTATCTTGCGATCATCGCAGGATACGCCGCCTCGTTCGGGCTGGACTGGGATGAAAGCGATGCGCTGGAATGGTCCAAACGAAGAGGCGCGCGATCAGGCAGGGTGGCCTGGCAATACGTGGTTGAACTGGCCGGACGGGCAGGCAAAACCATCTAGGGCCAAAGCCCATCGCTCCCGCCAATGCCGCCTTCGCCGCCATTGAAGCCTGAACCAGAATGGTGCGGCCCGGCGGCCATGCGATCACTGCGTGTCGGGATCGACAATGTAATCGTCACTGATCGTAGCCTTGAATTTGCGATCGATCGTCGCATCAAGCTCACGCTGTGGCGGCAAACTTCTTTCCACGACTGGCTTTGGCGGCTGCGAAGGCTTTGCCCCTGGCGACATCACGCGCCAGACAACGCCAGCGACGTCATCACTGACCAGCAGGGCGCCACGGCTATCCCATGCCAACCAGGTCGGCCGGCCTTTCGCGCCGTCTTCGCCCAGGAAGCCTTCAATCACCGTCTTGTGCTCATCCTGGGGATTGCCGCGCGCATCAAACGGCACGAAGATCACATCGTACCCCGCAGCAGGCTTGCGATTCCACGATCCATGCCGCGCGATGAATGCACCATTGGCATACCCATCGCCCAGAATGTTGCCCCCGGTCGAAAACACCATGCCCAAAGCGCTGACATGCGCACCAAGCGCGTATTCCGGGCGGCGCGTGTATTCCAGCATATACATCGGCATCGGGTTTTCCACCCGCTCGTCGAACACGTCTTTCCAGTATACCCAGGGCCAGCCATACTGAACACCGACAGGAACATTGGTGAGATAGTCCGGCACCAGATCAGGGCCAAGCATGTCGCGCTCCTGAACCGTGGCCCAGAACTCTCCGGTCGATGGGTTCCAGGCCATGCCATTAGGGTTGCGCATCCCGTTCGCAAATTGCCTGCGGCTACCGCTTTCGAGATCGATTTCCCAGATCGCGGCGCGCCCCTGCTCCGCCTCCATGCCATTTTCCGCAATGTTCGAAGCAGAACCGACCGCGACGAAAAGTTCGTCCTCGTCCTCGTTCAGCAGCAGATTGCGCATCCAGTGGTTCCCCGCCGGCGGCAAATCCATCAGTTTTTGCGGTTCACCATCGAGACGGGTGGCGCCCGGTTCAAAATCAAACGCCAGAACCGCATCGTGATTGGCGATGTAAAGTTTGCCGCCGCCAAAAGCCATTCCCGAGGGCGACGCCAAGCCTTCTTCGCGCAATGTAAAGCGCGCTTCAGCTTTGCCGTCTCCATCGGCGTCGCGCAGCAGCGTGATCCGATCGGGCGAAGGCACACCCGCCCCGACATAGTTCATCAAACGCTTCATCACGAAACCCGAGAATCCGCCCAATTCCCGCGGCGGAGCGCTGGTTTCAGCCACAAGCACATCACCGTTGGGCAAAGTCAGCATCGTGCGTGGATGCACCAGACCGGTCGCGAAACGGCCGACCTTCAGCGATCCGGTTGCCTCCGGCGCTTCATCGTCTTTCCACCCTACGGATCTGGCAAGACTGATACTGGGGATCGAGCGCGCTTCAGGTTCAGCCAGAACCGGATCGGTGCCCATCGTATCTTCAATGGGGCGCTCTGACGGATTGCCGCGCCAGACATAAGCCACCAGCAGCGCCAGAACGACGGCAAGAATGGCAATGACAATAAGCAGTGTGCGTTTCATGGGCCCGGAATAGGGCCGCAGTGCCCGGGCGGCAACCGCTTCGTGAGCGGGCTGATTATTAAGGCGCAAGAGGCGCGCCGGTTTGCTCCGAAACGGGACAGCGACAGGTAAAACCGGGTGCGGGCCTTGGTTCCGGGCGGACCACAATGCTAAATTCCCGTTTCACGCCGGGATTCGACCCGATAGCGAAAAGGAAGTTCAATGCGCCTTCGCCACCTGATCCTTGTTTCCGCCACCGGCCTGGCTTGCGCCACAACGCCCGCGATGGCCCACGATGGCCATGGCGGAAACTACACACCCAGCTGGAAAGCTGACCGGGGCGGCCATTACGGGGTCGATCCGCGCGCACGCGAAGCATGGCTGGAAGACTGCCGACGCGGGGTGAGCGAGCGCGACCGGGGCCTTGGCGGCGCGGCGATTGGCGGGGTTGTGGGTGGACTGGCCGGAAACCGGATAGCCGGCAAAGGTGACAGGACAGTCGGCACCATAGCAGGCGCCGCTGTTGGTGCGGCAGCGGGAATGGCAATCGACAAGGCAGAAGATCGCGGCGCGCGCGACGAATGCGAAGCTTTCCTCGATAACTATTACGCGCGGTACAGCCACGGAGGCTATGATGGCTATGGTGGCTACTACGGTCATCCAGGTTATGGCGCCTATCATGCCTCTTCCGGTGCCGCATATGGCTATCGCGCGGGATGCTGCGGTCAGCCGATGATGATGGTCCCGATCGTCCGCCAGACGCCAGCTGAGCCCGAATGCACCGAAACAGTCGAGTATGAATATGTCGACGTCCCGGTGCGGGCAAAGCCACGGCCGGTTCCTGTCAAACGCGTGAAAGTTGTGCCGGAAAAGCGCGTCAAGGTTGTGCCGGACAAACGCATTCGCACGAAATGACGGGCGGCATGCTTGCAACGCAGAAAGTTGCGCAGCGCAACTTTTAGCAGTTTTCAGTGACGCTTTTATGCCCACGAAACCATTTATTTTCAATGGGTTGGATTAGGAATAAAAGCGATTTCCGATCAATTGGGGCCGGGCATCGCGGCAAGCCCGCGCGGCGCGTGAGCGTTGCATTTCCGTTCGCGTCAGCCTGAACGGAAAACGGCCTAGATCGCGCCGCCAGTCAGGCGCTGGCAGATCAGATCGAGTTGATCCAGCGTTGCATAACGGATCGTCACCGCGCCCGATCGCGGGTCGGCATCGGAAGCAATCCGGACTTTCAGGCCCAGCAAATCTTCCAGATGCTTTTCGACAGCGACTATATCGGCATCGCCTTGCGGCTGACGATCGGGCTTCGCCTTGCGAGGTTGCCCGTCCGCGCGGGCTTTGACACGCACCAGCTTTTCAACATCGCGAACTGAAAGCCCTTTCGCAACGGCATCTTTCGCAAGCGATTCCGCATCTGCCTCGCCAATCAGAGCGCGCGCATGGCCCATCGTCAGGCGGCCCGACTCAACCAGATCAACAACGCTATCGGGAAGCGAAAGCAGCCGCTGGAAATTCGCGACATGGCTGCGGCTCTTATCGACCATTGCGGCAATCTCGGCCTGAGTGAGGCCTTCATCGGCCGCCAGGCGATGATAGGCCCGCGCCTCTTCAATCGGGTTGAGATCCTCGCGCTGGAGATTTTCGATCAGCGCCAGCGCCATGACTTCGCGTTCATCCAGATCGCGAACGATTGCGGGAATTTCATGCAATTGCGCGCGCTGCGCAGCCCGCCAGCGCCGCTCACCCGCGACAAGCTGATACTGCCCTGTGCCTTTGGGCCGCACAATAACCGGCTGGATCACGCCTCGCTGGGCTATCGACGCCGCCAGTTCATCCAGCGCCGCTTCATCGAAGTTGCGCCGCGGCTGGTCCGGGTGTGGTTTGATGGCGCTGATCGCCAGGGTCGCAAGACCATCTGATACTTCGGATGCCTGCGCAGACACGCCGGACACTGGCTTTTTTGCAAGCGGTTCCTCTCGCCGCGTCTCGCCCATCAGCGCGCCAAGACCGCGACCGAGCCCTCTGGCCTTCGGTTTCGGGCTTTCGCCATCCTGTCCGGCCGGTTTTCCCGAAAGGCGGACGATTGGATCGTCGCTCATGCTGCTTTCCTCAAGTCAGACAGACGTCCGATCAATTCACGCGCCAGCGCCATATAGGCCCGGCTTCCCGCGCAATTGTGATCGTAGATCAGCGCCGGCATGCCATGGCTCGGCGCTTCCGAAAGGCGGACATTACGCGGGATTGTCGTGTCGAACACCAGGCCGCCAAGGCAAGAGCGCACATCATCCGCAACCTGATCGGTCAGCCGGTTGCGCCGATCAAACATCGTCAGCGCAATGCCGACAATGCCAAGATCGGGATTGAAACGCTGCTGCACCCGCTCAACCGTCTGAAGCAACTGGCTCAGCCCTTCCAGTGCGAAGAATTCACACTGCAGCGGGACCAGCAACGTGTCCGCCGCGGTAAGTGCATTAAGCGTAAGCAGCCCCAGCGAAGGCGGGCAATCGATAACGCAGATATCGTAAGGCAAATCCGCGTGCAGCGCGCCGCGCAACCTGTCTGTACGGTTATCAACGCCGACAAGCTCAACTTCCGCACCCGAGAGATCAACCGTGGCAGGAACGATATCGAGATTTGGAATGCGCGTTGCCTGTGCACACTCACCTATCGGTGCAGAATCGATGAGAACATCGTATGTTGATTTTTCCCGATTGGCGGCCTCGATGCCAATGCCCGTCGACGCATTGCCCTGTGCATCGAGATCGATCAGCAACGCCTTCCAGCCCGTTGCGGCCAAAGCAGTCGCAATGTTGATCGCAGTGGTGGTCTTGCCCACTCCACCCTTCTGATTGGCGATTGCAATACGAATCACGAGCGCTTCCCCTTCCCGGCGGTGAGTGTCCCGACAATAACACCCGCTTGTGGTTCCGTCAGCGATTGTTTCACGTGGAACGTATGGCGCCAACCCCGCAGATCATCCAGTTCCTGCCTTGCCGATCGCCCTTTCGGCAACAGCCAGACCGTCTCTGTTGTGGAGAATCGCGCGGATAACGTCAGTAACCGCGGCAATGGCGCAAACGCGCGCGCGGAAATGGCATCGACTTTACGGGTCTCTACAACCTCAAGCCGCGTTCCCAGGATTTCGGCATTATCCAGCTCAAGCGCGGCACACACCTCTGCCAGCCATGCAACCCGCCGCGCCCGCGATTCGACCATCGAAACCCGGCAATCAGGCCGTAGAATGGCAATCACGAGTCCGGGAAAACCCGCCCCAGTCCCCAGATCGAGCCACGTCGATGTTTCACGTGAAACATAAGTCAGGAGCTGGGCGCTATCAGCGATATGCCGGCGCCACATTTCATGCACGCTGCCCTTTGAGATCAGGTTCTGCTTTTCATTTTCCGTGACCAACAATCTGGCCAACCGTTCAAGGCGCTCCATGGAACCGGCATTGTCCAGCCCCGATGACAGCAACCAGTCGCGAGCGGCGTCCTCATTCGCGATCATGCGGCGGCGGCCAGACGCCGGGCATGGACAAGCAAAGCCGCAAGCGCTGCTGGCGTAATACCAGGAACGCGGCCTGCCGCGGCAAGTGTCTCCGGGCGCGCAGCCGAAAGGCGCTCTGTCATTTCTCGCGAAAGTCCGGCAATCTGATCGTAAGGGAAATCCGGGCCGAGCGGCAGTGCCTCGCTTGCCCGCAAATCGCGCAGTTCGCTCTCCTGCCGGGCGAGATAGGGTGCGTATGCCGCATCTTCGGCGAGTTCCTGAGCGAGCGCCGGGTCAAGCGCCGTTTCATTGCCGATCCAGGGTGCCAGCCCGTCAAGATCGACGCCGCCAAATCGCAGCCATTCGCGCACGGGCAACCGGCCGATGTCAGGCCGGACCGGCAAGCCGGCAGCCACAAGATCGCCCGACATTACGTCCCTTGAGAACGCCTCATCAAGAACCGTACGGACCTGTTCTCTCCGCGCGAACCAGTCTGCGCGCCCGGCTCCGATGCACCCGGCAGACAGGCCAAGCGGGGTCAGCCGCGACGATGCATTGTTCGCGCGCAGCCGCAACCGATACTCGGCCCGCGCTGTCAGCATCCGATAAGGCTCATTCACGCCGTGCAGCGTCAGATCGTCAACCATCACCGCCATATAGCTGTTCGACCGATTGATCTTCGCCGGCTCCCGGCCAAGCACCGCTGCCGCTGCATGCATGCCAGCAATCAGACCTTGTGCCGCCGCTTCTTCGTACCCGGTCGTCCCGTTGATCTGACCGGCGCAATAAAGGCCCGGGATCCCGGCAAGCTCCAGACTGGTGCGCAGCGCGCGCGGATCGATATGATCATACTCAACCGCATAGCCGGGTGTCTCGACCGCAACGTTCTCAAGCCCGTCCATTGTGTGCAGCATCGCCACCTGAACGTCGGTTGGCAGCGAAGTGCTGATCCCGTTGGGATAGACCAGATGTGTCGCCAGCCCTTCCGGTTCAAGAAACACCTGGTGGCCGTCACGATCTGCGAAACGATGAATCTTGTCTTCAATCGACGGGCAATAGCGCGGGCCCTGCGCATCGATTGCACCGGTAAACAAGGGTGAGCGATGCAGGTTGGCGCGAATAATATCGTGGCTTCGCGGGTTCGTGCGCGTGATCGCACAGAACACCTGCGGATTGCACCGCTCGGTATGCAATGCAGACATCATCCAGGCATCGCGATCGGAAGGCTGCTCTGCAAGGCGCGACCAGTCAATCGTCCGTCCATCCAGCCGTGGCGGGGTTCCGGTTTTCAAACGGGCCATTGGCAAGCGGGCTTCGCGCAACTGCGCCGCAAGCACCTGCGCGGATGCCTCACCGACCCGGCCGCCTGTCAGCCGTTCTTCACCACGGAACAAGGTGCCGCCAAGGAATGTGCCGGTGCAAAGAACCACAGCGTGCGCGCGAAGCTCGATCCCGTCCCCAAGCTGCACACCGCAACATTTGCCACCGCGCAATACAAGGCTTTGCGCTTCGCCCGCGATCAGCGAAAGATCGCCCTGCTCCTTAAGCAGGCGATGGACCGCGGCCTTGAACAACGAACGGTCCGCCTGAACCCGAGGGCCCTGAACCGCGCTTCCCTTTGAGCGATTGAGCAACCGATAATGGATCGCCGCCGCATCCGCTGCACGGCCAATCAACCCGTCAAGCGCATCGACTTCGCGAACAAGATGCCCCTTGCCCAACCCGCCGATCGCCGGATTGCAGCTCATCGCGCCGACAGCCTCAAGATCAAAACTCACCAGCGCGACGCGCGCGCCCATACGAGCCGCCACAGCCGCCGCCTCGCAGCCGGCATGGCCGCCGCCGATTACGATGATATCAAAGGTGTGCATTACGCTCGCGCTTTACGTCAGCAGAAGATTCGCGTCAAAACCGGAATGCAAGCGCAAGGCATGTTTCACGTGGAACATCACTTGCCGATGCAGAATCGCCCGAACAAGGCATCGAGCATGTCTTCGGTTGTTGTGCGGCCAAGCAAACTGTCAAATGCCACGCGCGCGAGCCGCAGCTCCTCCGCGACAAGCAGCGGATCGGAATGCTGAGAGGCAGATGCAATGCGATGCGCAGCTTCCTCCAGAAACCCGCATTGGCGATCGTTCAGCGCGGCCTCGCCGGGCCGCGGCATGGCGGCGCGCGCTGTTTCAACCAGATCGACGCGCAGAGTGTCCAGCCCCTCGCCCGTTCGGGCGGACACCCGGTGGCGCGGCTGTTCCTTCACGGCGTGCGCATCGGAATCGCATTGTGGCTCGATTTCCCAGGCCCCTGCGGGCCCCTCGCCCTCGTCGCCCAGCCACAGCACCAGATCCGCATCGCCAAGCGCTTCATGCGCACGATCGATCCCGATCGCTTCGATGGCATCTCCCGCGCTCTCGCGAAGGCCTGCCGTATCGAAGAAAACAAACGGCGCGCCCGACAGCGCCACTGGCCGCGACAGAACATCGCGCGTCGTGCCTGCAACCGGCGCCGTGATTGCCGCCTCCGATTCAACTAACGCATTGAAAAGGGTGCTTTTCCCAGTATTCGGCGGACCGGCAAGAACCACCCGGAAACCCTCACGCAACACCCGCGCACGCGGGCGATCGAGCCAGGCCAGAATCCCGCCACGCAACCGTTCGAGGTCTTCCGCAAAGCCATCCGGCAGGCCCGAAACATCGTCTTCGTCCGCAAAGTCAAGCACAGCTTCTATCGCGGCAGACGCGCGCAGCAAATCTTCACGCCATGCCTCAACCACCCGGGAAAGCGAACCGCCAGCCAGCGCAATCGCGCTCTTTCGCTGCAGCTCCGTCTCGGCCGCAAGAAGGTCTGCCAGGCCTTCGGCTTCAGCCAGATCGATCCTGCCATTGGCAAAGGCCCGGCGCGTGAATTCACCAGGAGCGGCGCGGCGCAGGCCGGGAATGGCTTCCAGAGCGAATTCAACCGCCCCGACCACGGCCCTGCCCCCATGAAGATGCAGTTCCGCCAGATCTTCACCCGTGGCCGTCGCCGGGCCAGGAAACCACAGCACCAGCGCGCGATCGAGAATATCGTCCGCCGTATTTCGTATCGTGCGAAAGCTGGCCTTTCTTGGCTCCGGCAAAGGCCCGGCAAGGGCCCGGAGCGCACTGCCCGCACCTGGCCCGCTCACCCGAACCACCGCAATTGCCGCAGGCGGAGAGCCGCTCGAAAGCGCAAAAATGGTTTCGCCCATCTGCTCCATCTCTTCAGGAGGCATGGCCGAAGCCACCCCGGAATATCAATCCCGCGATTTGCCCTTGCCGGTCGCGCCGCTCATCGCTGCGCCACTTTCAAGCATCTGCTGGAAAAGCTTGAGCCCGAACTGGCCCATCGGGGCGATCTGCTTCGCCATCTCCTGCAGCTGATCGAAACTGCCGACACCCTTCATCGCGTCGGCCAACGCCTTGCCATAAATCTCATTCGCCTGGCTGACATCGGGAAGGCCGAGAAACCGACGAGCCTCTTCAGGTGTGCAATCGACCGTAACATTCACTTGCATGGCTTTCTCCAGACGCGGAATATACAATATTGCTGACACATGCGCCGGACAAAGTCCATTGTGCGGCCTGCCGCCCTATGCAAACCTGCCTAAGGAGAACCTGATATGAGCACAAACACCGATATCCCGACACTTAGCGGAAACGACATGATTCCGGCCTATGTCGCCCGCCCCGATGGCGAACCGCGCGGCGCGATCATCGTTCACCAGGAAATCTTCGGCGTGAACAAAGGGATTCGCAAGAAGGCCGAAGACTGGGCTGCAAAAGGTTATCTGGCGGTGGCACCGGACGCTTTCTGGCGTCAGACGCCCGGAATCGAACTGGACGCGGATAAGCCGGAAGACTTTGAAAAAGCGGTTGAATTCATGATGGGCCATGATTTCGATCAGGCCATTCGCGATATGGAAGCCGTGATCCACTGGATCCGGCGCGAAGAGAAGATCGAAAAAGTAGGCTTTGTCGGTTTCTGCATGGGCGGCCGGGTCGCCTATCTTGTCGCAGCCCGCACCGACATCGATGCAACCGTCGGATACTACGGCGTAATGATCGATCAGATGCTGAATGAAAAACATGCCATCGCCAATCCGCTGATGCTCCACATTCCGACGGCGGACGGATTTGTGCCTCCCGAAGCGCAGCAGGCGATTCATGCCGGGCTGGACGATCACGCCAAAGTCACGCTCCATGACTATGATGGTCTGGACCATGGCTTCGCCGCCGAATTCGGTTCGCGCCGTGATGTTGACGCTGCCGCGACGGCCGATGGCCGAACCGAGGAGTTCTTTGCCGGGCATATCGGCTGACCGGTGCTTCTTGCGCCAAGGTATCTGTGGCCCGCCATTATTCTGGCGGCCAGCGCGTTGTGCGCGTTCACGCCGGGGCTGCGGTGGCTGCTGTTATTGCTGCTGCCCGCCCTGGCCGTAACGCTTGTCGATTTTCTGCAACGAAAACATGCGCTGAGAAGAAACTACCCGCTTCTGGCGCGCATTCGCTGGCTGTTTGAGGATCTGCGGCCTTTCCTGCGCAGCTATATCGTGGAGAACGACAAGGAAGGCCGCCCCTTCAACATCGACGAGCGCAGCCTCGTTTACGCGAGGGCCAAAGGCCAGGTTGACAGTCACCCGATGGGAACCGAGCTCGATGTCTATTCAAATGAGTACGAATGGCTGGGGCATTCGATGGCACCGCGCGACGACTGCCCGAAATCATGGCGCGTGCGGATCGGCGGGCCGGACTGCGCCCAGCCCTACGATTCCTCGCTGCTGAACATCTCTGCGATGAGCTTCGGTTCACTGTCGGCCAACGCGATCGAAGCGCTCAACAAGGGTGCGGCAATCGGCGGTTTCGCACACGATACCGGAGAAGGCGGAATCAGCGCCTATCACCGCAAGCATGGCGGCGATCTCATCTGGGAAATCGGCAGCGGCTATTTCGGCTGCCGCACGCCTGACGGTCATTTCGATCCGGCACGGTTTGCCGATTGTGCCGCCGATGATCAGGTGAAGATGATCGAGATCAAGATCAGTCAGGGCGCCAAGCCCGGGCACGGGGGCATGCTGCCGGGCAGCAAGGTAACACCGGAAATTGCAGCCGCAAGAAATCTTGAACCCTGGATCGATTGCAATTCGCCCGCTGCGCACTCAGCGTTTTCCAACCCCATCGAACTGCTAGAATGGGTTGCTCAGCTACGCGAACTGAGCGGTGGGAAACCCGCGGGAATCAAGCTGTGCGTTGGCCTTCCGCATGAAGTGATGGCGCTGACCAAGGCCATGCTCGAAACCGGTATCACACCTGATTTTATCATCGTCGACGGAGCCGAGGGCGGAACCGGGGCCGCGCCGCAGGAACTGACCGACAACGTCGGCATGCCAATGCGTGAGGGGCTGACGATCATGCGCAATGCGCTTGTCGGCACCAACCTGAAAGACAGGATCAAGATAGGCGCGGCCGGAAAGATTCACTCGGGCGCCGGCATGGCAAGGGCGTTCGCGCTTGGCGCGGACTGGACCAACGCCGCCCGCGCCTTCATGTTTTCGCTGGGCTGCATCCAGTCAATGCAATGTCACGTCGGCAATTGCCCAACCGGCGTCGCAACCCAGAAAGCGTGGCGACAGAAAGGTCTGGTCGTTGAAGACAAGGCCCGGCGCGTCGCCCGTTTTCAGGCCGAAACGATCGGCGCACTCAGGGAAATAATCGTCGCCATGGGATTCCAGGCCCCCTGGGACATTTCCTTTCACGATATGGTTCTGCGAATTGACAGTGTCAGGGCCGGTCCGATGAGCCAGGTCTATCAGTTTCTCGAACCGGGCCAGCTGCTTGACGATCCCGAAAGCACCCAGTTCGCCCGGTCGTGGCGGACCGCGCGGGCCGATACATTCAGGAAAGTCACGTAAGCGCCATCGCCATTGGGGCAACCTGGTGGAAACCGTCCCAGATCATCTTGATCGCAACATAAACGATCACAAGCAGGCCAACCCAGCCAATCCAGCGATACCGCTCGATATATCTGGCGATGATATTGGCCGCGATACCCATCAGCGCAACCGCGAAGATCAGGCCAACGATCATAATTCCGGGGTGATCACGCGCAGCACCCGCCACGGCCAGAACGTTATCAAGGCTCATCGAGACATCGGCGACAGCAACTGACCACGCAGCCGCAGCAAAGCTCTTCCTTGCGGTCAGGCCGGAATGTTCATCGCCTTCGATCTCGGGAGAGCCCGGCGATTCCATCGCGCCATGATGCAGATCGCGATACATGCGCCACGCAACCCACAACAGCAGAAGACCGCCAGCCAGCACAAGGCCGACAATTCCGAGCAGCCACGTAACCATGAGCGCGAAAATAACCCGCAAAACAAGCGCAGCGACAACACCGATGACGATAACCTTGCGGCGCTGATCCGCCGGCAAGCCCGCTGCCAGCGCGCCAACGACAATCGCATTGTCTCCGGCCAGCACGATATCGATCGCCAGAACCTGAAGGAACGCGGCCATCGCCGCAGGTGTGCCGATGTTCGAAAAATCCTTGACGATCGCCGCCCAGATTTCGGCAGGGCCGCCAAGCGATGGAACTGCTGCGGCAAGAAGAAGCAAGTCTGTCACTGGTCGTTCACTTCAGTTTTCCGGTGCAAGAAATGGTTGCACATAATCTATTGATTCATCGAATCGAAAAAGTCTTCGTTGGTTTTCGAATCCTTCATCTTGTCGAGCAGGAATTCCATCGCATCGATGGTTCCCATCTGCATCAGAATCCGGCGCAGCACCCACATTTTCGAAAGCTGGTCCTTGTCGACCAGAAGCTCTTCCTTGCGGGTGCCCGATTTGCCAACGTCGAGCGCAGGGAAAATCCGTTTGTCGGCAACCTTGCGATCAAGCACGATTTCAGAGTTGCCGGTGCCTTTGAATTCCTCGAAGATCACTTCGTCCATGCGGCTGCCCGTATCGATCAGGGCCGTCGCAATGATCGACAGCGAACCGCCCTCCTCGATATTGCGCGCCGCGCCGAAAAAGCGCTTGGGCCGCTGCAATGCATTGGCATCGACACCGCCGGTAAGGACTTTACCCGAACTGGGAACAACCGTGTTGTAGGCCCGGCCAAGGCGCGTGATCGAGTCAAGCAGGATCACCACATCGCGCTTGTGCTCAACCAGCCTTTTAGCCTTTTCTATAACCATTTCAGCGACTTGCACATGGCGCGATGCAGGCTCATCGAAAGTTGAGGAAATAACCTCACCTTTGACGCTGCGCTGCATATCGGTCACTTCCTCAGGACGTTCATCGACCAGCAGAACCAGCAGGAACACTTCCGGGTGATTGTCGGTAATCGCCTTGGCCATGTTCTGCAGCAGCACGGTCTTACCCGTGCGTGGCGGCGCAACGATCAGCGCGCGCTGCCCTTTGCCCTGCGGGCTGATGAGGTCGATCACGCGGGCCGACTTGTCCTTGATCGTCGGGTCAAGGGTATCGAGATGCAGACGTTCATCCGGGTACAGCGGCGTCAGGTTATCAAAATTAACACGGTGGCGCACCACATCGGGATCATCGAAGTTGACCTTGGTAAGCTTGGTGATCGCGAAATAACGCTCACCGTCCTTTGGTGCGCGAATTTCACCTTCCACCGTGTCGCCAGTGCGCAAGCCCCATTGGCGAACCTGGTTCGGAGAAACATAGATATCATCCGGCCCGGCCAGATAATTGGCTTCGGGCGAGCGAAGAAAACCGAAACCATCGGTCAGCACTTCGATCGTGCCAAGCCCCATGATTTCTTCGCCATCCTCGGCCACTTCCTTGAGAATCGCGAACATCAGATCCTGGCGCCGCATCGTCGACGCGGCCTCAACACCAAGCTCTTCGGCCATCTCGACCAGTTCAGCGGGCTTCTTTTTCTTGAGTTCTAACAGATGCATTGTCTTGGAATTTCCAAACAGGAACGGGGAAGTTCGGCCGATCTCTGGGCTTGGAGAAAGCAGATCGTGGAATGCAAAATCGCATTGCCGTGCGCCGGAGAAGCCCAGATAGGCTTTCCTGTCTGTGCGGTCAACGCATCAGAACGGTTTGATGACAGCCAATACGACGATCAGTGCGGCGGCCACGCCGGGCACCTCGTTCAGCAGGCGAAGGTGCTTGCCGGTCAACCGCCGTTCGCCATTGGCAAGCTTGCGCGCATAACTCACCAGCCAGCCATGATAACCACTGAGCAGAACCACGATCAGCAGCTTCGCGTGAAACCAGCCCTCACCCCATGCATCGATGGAAAAAGCCAGCGTTACACCCAGAATCCAGACCACGACAAGCGATGGAGTCAGGATGATTTTGCGCAGTTTCGCTTCGCGCTCGATCCACAGGGCGTTTTCCGGCGAGCCGGGCTCTGCCTCCTGATGATAGACGAAATAGCGGGGCAGCATAAACAGCCCGGCCATCCAGAATATCACGAAAATAATATGGCCGGCTTTCAGCCAGAGATATGTCATTTGCAGCACCTGATCCATGAACACTGATTAGCCGAACAGACCCCGGTTCGTCATCCCTGCCAGTTGCGAACCAGCGCGAGCAGCCTTTCAACATTTTCAATCGGGGTTTCCTTGTCGATACCGTGGCCCAGATTGAAGACATGCGGCCTGCTCGCAAAACATTCGAGTATCCGCCGAGCCCGTTCCTCAAGCGCATCTCCGCCCGCCAGAAGCAACAAAGGATCGAGATTGCCCTGCACCGGCATGTTTTCAGGCAATGCCTTTGCCGCCCATCGCGGATCGATCGTTTCGTCAAGCCCGACCGCATCCACACCCGTCTCGCGCGCGTAGGCCGGCAGTTTCTCACCGGCCCCTTTCGGAAACCCGATGATCGGAACATCGGGGTAACGTGCTTTCACCGCCTCGGTAATGGCCTGATTGGGCGCGATCACCCAGGTTTCGAATTCCGAAGGTGAAAGGCTTCCCGCCCAGCTGTCAAACAGCTGTACCGCCTCTGCACCTGCAGCAATCTGCCCCGAAAGATATTCGATCGTAACATTGACAATGCCATCGATGATCGCCTGAAACCCGGCCGGATCGCGATAGGCAAGGGCGCGGGTTAAATGCTGATCCCGACTGCCTTCTCCAGCGACCATATACGTCGCAACGGTCCATGGACTTCCGGCAAAGCCCAGCAGCGTTCGCTCCTTGCCAAGCCCTGCCTTCACTTTCGCAACGGTCTGATAGATCGGCGACAAACGCTCGGGAACGCGAGTCAGGCTTTCGAGCGACTGATCGATCAGCCGAGGTGAAAGCCGGGGCCCCTCGCCAGCCAGAAACTCAAGATTCTGTCCCATCGCATAAGGGACGATCAGGATGTCCGAAAACAGTATTGCCCCATCGAATCCGAACCTTCTGATCGGCTGGAGCGTGATTTCCGCTGCGGCGTCGCTATCATAGACAAGCGCCAGAAAACCGCCTTTTTCTGCGCGCAAAGCACGGTATTCGGGCAAATACCGACCCGCCTGGCGCATGAGCCAGACCGGTGTTTGCAATTCTTTGTCGCCGCAAAGCGTTTTCAGGAGGAGACCGGGCATCGGGTCAGGTCCAATCAAAATAATATTTAATTATATAGGATTATGTAGGTTGTTGGCTTGTGGAAAGCGGGGATGGATGCCCCTTGCCCGATTTGTCCTGAAATTAACAGGCCAAACACGGATCCGACTCAACGGTTGTGCGCGTCAAGCGCAGCTTTTCCTCGCTATCCCCAGGTTGTGAAAACATCGGTCAACATGTTCAGTTTCAGAACATCCCGATCGCCATTGTGGGGAGAGAATCGGGCCCGAAAGTTGTCAGCACATTCCTCCCGTGGTTTATGCGCTGAAATATCCACATGGCTTATGGCCAGCTTTCACGGGTTTCGATGGCGCGTTTGCACATACATCTTTTATCGGATTCCACCGGTGAAACGCTTGAGATGATTGCGAAAGCCGCGCTTGCGCAATTCGACGATACCGATGTGATGCGCCACTTCTGGCCAATGGTTCGTTCCCGGCAGCACCTCGACCGGATTATGACTGAAATTGCATCCAATCCCGGCATGGTCATTTTCACACTGGTCAATCATGAAATTCGCGAACGGCTTGAGGAAAACTGCCGGTCGCTTGGCTTGCAGGCAATCGCGGTTCTCGATGTTGTCACACTCGCACTTGAAGACATGCTGGGGCAGGAAGCAAAAGGCAGGCCCGGCAGGCAACACCAACTTGATGAAGCCTACTTCAATCGCGTTGACGCCATCCAGTTTACCATCGCGCACGATGATGGAATCGCGTGGGAAGACTGGGAAGATGCCGATATCGTTCTGGCCGGCGTTTCGCGCACTTCAAAGACGCCGACCAGCATCTACCTTGCCAACCGGGGCTACAAGGTTGCGAACATTCCGATCGTTCCCGAAAGCCCTCCCCCCAATGCGCTGTTTGGGTTGAAACGTCCGCTCGTCGTTGGGCTTACCACTGCGCCTGAACGGCTGGTTCAGGTCAGGCGCAACCGATTGCTGTCGCTCAGCCAGGCGCCCGATACGGACTATGTCGATAGCGACAAGGTCTCGAACGAACTGAAATATGCCCGGCGCATGTTTGGCGATAACGGATGGCCGGTGATTGATGTAACGCGCCGGTCGATCGAGGAAACCGCCGCCGCGGTGATCAACCTTGTGAACGAACGCCGGGCTGCCGGATCGGCTGCTGCGACGGGTGCGAAACCGATATGATCGTGCTGGCATCGCAAAGCGCCTCAAGACAGGCAATGTTGCGGGCTGCGGGAATTGCTTTCGAGGCACGGCCTGCCGATCTGGATGAGCGCGCCCTCGAAGCCGGGCTGGGCAACGTGCGGTCCGAAACGGTTGCGGCCGCGCTGGCGCAGGCGAAAGCCATGGCGATCTCTGCGGATTGCCCGGATCGGATCGTTCTGGGCAGTGACAGTCTCGTGGAAGTTGACGGACGGCGGTTTGACAAGCCGGAATCGCGGGACATGGCGGCAGAGCACCTGCGCTTCTTTTCGGGCAAGAGCATGCAGCTGCATAGCGCTGCGGCTCTGGTTCGCGATGGCGAAGCGCTGTGGAGCGACACCGCGACAGCCGTTCTCACGCTTGCGGAACTGTCGGACCGGTTTATCGAACGGTATCTCGATCACGAATGGCCAGCTGTTTCCGGATGTGTGGGCGTATTTCGCATTGAAGCGCGCGGCGCGCAGTTGTTCGAGCGGATTGAAGGCGATCAGTTCACTGTGCTGGGCATGCCGTTGCTGAAAGTCATCGGTGCATTGCGGACTTTCGGGGAGCTGGAAACATGAGCGGCGCTGGCGCGAACAAGCCATTTGCCGAAGTGATCGGCGATCCGATTGCGCACTCCAAATCGCCGGTCATTCACAACTTCTGGCTGGACCGGCTTGGGATCGATGCGGCGTATCGCGTCTGTCATGTTCGGCCCGACGATCTCGAGGCGTATTTCACCGCACGCCGTGACGATCCAGACTGGCGCGGCTGCAATGTTACGATCCCGCACAAGCAGGCGGTGCAGCCGTTTCTGGATGAACTGGACGAAAAGGCCGGTGCCATCGGCGCGGTCAACACTGTGTTCGGGCGCGGTGATGGCGGATTGATCGGAACCAACACCGATATTGATGGCGTTGCAGAGGCAATCGCGGCTGCGCAAAGCAAGGCTGCGAATGCGGTGGTCATCGGTGCGGGCGGTGCCGCGCGCGCTGCGTTTGCCGAGCTGGCGCGCGGCAACTGGGCGGATGTGTGCGTGATTGCGCGATCGCCGGAAAAGGCGGCTCGGGCAACAGCCGAATGCGGGCTTGAAGCGCGCATTGTGCCATTTGCGGAAAGTGGCGATGCGCTTCAAGGCGCGCGGCTCCTCATCAATGCTACCCAGCTTGGAATGACCGGGCAGGAGCCGATGGCGTCTTCGATCATGGAAAACCTGCGCCGGATGGATGGCAACGCGCTGGTGTTCGATATGGTCTATGCGCCGCTTGAGACAGAGCTGCTTGAAGCTGCGCGCGCGCTTGGATTGCGCTCGTCTGACGGTCTTTCAATGTTGATCGGTCAGGCGGCTACCGCATTCACGCGGTTTTTCGGAGAGAGCCCGCCGCGCCAGTTTGACGAAATTCTTCGCGCAAGGCTGGTTTCCGCATGAGTGCGTGCGCGCAACCGCTGATCATCGGGCTTACCGGCTCGATCGGAATGGGCAAATCGACTGTCGCCGGAATGTTCGAGGATCTGGGCGTGCCCGTTTTCGATGCCGATGCTGCGGTTCACCAGCTGCAGGGCGCTGGCGGCGCGCTGTTGCCGGCCATCGAAGCGGAGTTTCCCGGCACAACCGGGCCGGATGGTGTCGATCGCCCGAAACTGGGTGCGGCCGTTTTCGGAGACGAGGCCGCGCTCAAGCGGCTTGAGGCGATTGTTCACCCCGCAGTCGGCGCCATGCGCCAGCAGTTCGTCAAAGCAAACCGGGACAAGCGGCTGATCGTTTTTGATATACCGCTGTTGTTTGAAAAGACCGGCACTGGTGGTCTGGATGCCGTCGTCGTCGTGTCTGCACCGGCAGAGGATCAACGCGCGAGAGTTCTGGCCAGGCCGGGCATGACAACTGAAAAATTTGAGCAGATTCTGTCGCTTCAGGTTCCCGATGCAGAGAAGCGCGCAAAGGCAGATTATGTGATCGATACGGGCGTTTCGCTCGATCAGACCCGCGATGCGGTCCGGCAGGTGATTGCGGCGCTCGGAAACGGCCAATAAATCTCGCGTCAAGCCCTTGCCTAGCGCGGCAGACAGGCCGATATGGGAACAAATGCGTGAGATAATTTTCGATACGGAAACGACGGGGCTTGATCCGAAAAACGGGGACAGGCTGGTTGAGATCGGTTGCATCGAAATGGTGAACCGCGTGTCCACCGGGCAGACGTTTCACGCCTATTTCAACCCTCAGCGATCGATGCCAGCCGAAGCGGAGGCGGTGCACGGCCTGTCTGAAACGTTTCTGGCAGACAAACCGCTTTTCGCAGCATGTGCCGAACAATTGCTGGAATTTCTGGATGACAGCCCGCTGGTTGCGCATAACGCCAGCTTCGATTTTGGATTTCTCAACACGGAACTGACACTGTGCGGGATGCAGGAAGTTTCGCTTGATCGCATGATTGACACGGTTGCGCTGGCAAGGGTTCGCCATCCGGGCGCCAAACTTTCGCTCGATGCGCTATGTTCACGTTATGGTATCGATCGCAGCCACCGCACTTTGCATGGAGCGCTGCTCGATGCCGAACTGCTGGCGCAAGTTTATGTCGAACTGAAAGGCGGGCGGCAAATCGGCCTGGAACTGGTTGGCGAAGCGGTTGAGGATGACGATCTGGAAACAGGTCTGCCGCAGCCAACGCGGAAATATCGTGAGCCGCGCGCTCACCGCCCCAGCGAACAGGAACGCTCCGCTCACGCACAGTTCCTCAAATCAATCCAGTCCCCCCTGTGGGGCGGATAGCACCAACCGAAACGGAGAAATACATTCATGGACATTCGCGTCTCCGGCCATCAGGTCGAAACGGGTGAAGCGCTTCAAACGCATGCGACCGACCGGCTTTCCGCAATAGTCGGCAAGTATTTCAGCCGCGCGCTGTCTTCGCATGTCACGTTCGGACGTGCCCCAGCCGGTGCGTTTCAGTGCGATATCATCATGCATGTGATGCAGAACCTTGTCCTGAAATCGACCGGCACTGCCCACGATGCCCATCACGCGCTGGATCAGGCCGCCGAAAAGATC
Organism: uncultured Sphingomonadaceae bacterium; assembly: GCA_947258815.1. GTDB lineage: Bacteria > Pseudomonadota > Alphaproteobacteria > Sphingomonadales > Sphingomonadaceae > Novosphingobium. The sequence goes on along the minus strand of CAMYJW010000005.1, from coordinate 58,276 downwards.
GACAAGCAGCTTCGGCGCTACAAGCGGCGGCTGAAGGATCACCATGAGCAGGCCGCGCATGCTCTCAAGCAGGAAGAGGCGGCTTACACCATCTTCGAAGAAGCGATCGAGGAAGACGAGGAAGTCAAGGCGGATGCGCCCGTCGTTGTTGCCGAAACGCGCATCGACGTGCCCGAGGCCACGGTTTCCGATGCGGTGATGCTCCTCGATCTGCGCGATACGAGTGCGCTGTTGTTCAAAAATGCTGGAACCGGCAGGCATAATATGGTTTATCGCCGCGGCGACGGCTCGATCGGATGGGTTGAGCCATCCACAAGCTGAGCTGACGGGATTGTCCGGGAGGGGCATTCCCCCTTTCGGCCCCGGCGTAAAGGGCCGCAAGCAAGAGCTGGCGGCCCACATCTGATATTTGTCTGAAAGTTATGAGTACGCATTTTCTACTGGCCCCCGAAGCGGTTGATACGGTCGAAGCACCTTCAAAAGCCGATATTTTTGAGAAGCTTGCCGATCGGTTTGCACGTGTTTACGCGCTGGACTGTGAAGCGGTGCTGGCGGGCCTGCATGCGCGTGAGGCGATCGGCAGCACGGGATTTGGACGCGGTGTTGCGATCCCTCATGCCCGCGCGGAAAGCCTTTCGCGCCCTGCAGCGGTTTTTCTCAAACTGGCCGCACCCGTGGATTTCGATGCGGCCGACGATGTTCCCGTGGATCTCGTTTTCGGTTTGATTTCGCCGCAGAACGCGGGTGTCGGCCACCTTCACGCACTGGCGGCGATATCGCGCATGATGCGCGATGAGGGCATGCGCAAGGCGCTGGTCGATGCTCCCGGGTCCGAAGCTCTTTTCAGTCTGCTGTCAAATGTCGTTGACCGCGACGCCGCCTGATCAGACCGGAGCGCGCCTGCATTGGCGGGCGCTGGAAAGTCTGTATGCGTCCGCGCCAGTGAACGATTTGTTCGACTCCGCTCTTCATATTGATGCGGAGGGCACTGCACGGATAACGTTCACGGTCGATAAGCGATGTTTTCATGCCGGCGGTGCGGCGCATGGAACAATCTATTTCAAGATGCTTGATGATGCGGCCTTCTATGCGGCCAACACACTCGTTTCCGATCGGTTCTTGCTGACGACATCGTTCAATCTGCACTTTACGAAACCGGTTCGTGAGGGCCAGATCGTTGCCGAAGGGCGCTGGGTAAGCGGCCGCCGGCGTGTGCTGGTTGCCGAATCCAGGCTGATCGATTCCGAGGGGGAAGAAATCGGCAGGGGAACGGGAACCTTTATGCGATCGCGCATCTCGCTGTCCGGCCTCGAAGGATATGCAAACCCGTCAGCGCTGACCGACTAAGATGGACGCCCGCATTCCGGCGCACCTTGAAGTGGCGGGCCTGATTCGGCGGGTTCAGGCCGAAGGCGGGTTTGCAATGGTTCTGAAAAAGGGTGAACGCGACGCGGGCACAATTCTTGTCGTTCTGACCCACAACGGCGAAAATACGCGGATTTTTGAGCGTATGCCGCAGCTTGATGGCTCGCGCACCTGGTCATGCTCGATCACAGAAGACCCTGAAAATAAAAAAGATTTTGCCGATTTTCTCGAACGGCGGGGAAGCCAGGACCCAGACCTCTGGGTGGTGGAACTGGATATCGCTGATGGTGAACGTTTCATCGGGTTTAATCCAGAACAGGGTTGACTTTGTTGCACTGCGGCATATGTGGCGCCTCAACAAATCGCGAAGGCAGTTGCCTGTGAACTTTCAATCACGGGCGGCAAGCACGCAGACGGAGGCCGCCGGCAGGCACGGGCGAACACACAGACAGGCCAGACAAAGGCCGTTCGTTCCAAACCTGTGACAGGCGCGTTCACCGCTTGATAATTAGGGAAATATGCGTTCGAAATTGCATTGGGCCAGCGGCGTTGCCGTGGCCGCAACCATGTTTACTGCCCTGGTGGCGACCCACGGTTCGGGGGCTGCCGCTGAAGAAATCTTTCCTTCGATCGTTGCGGGTCCTTCCGCCACCACATTTGTTTCCAACCCCGTTGTTCAGGACGTCCCTGTTCAACCCGAAGCAGAAGAAGACTCCCGGCCCGAGCCGGTGAGCGAACCTGCTCCCGCGATTTCCGCCACGTCGCTGCGTCAGCTTGTTGCCGCTCAACCGCAGCCAAAGGCGCTCAGCCGTGAAATGCGCTGTCTGGCGGGCGCGATCTATTTCGAATCGCGCGGTGAATCGCTGGAAGGCCAGCTCGCGGTTGGCCGGGTGATCATCGAACGCATGCGATCCCATCGTTTTCCCGAAAGCTATTGCGGCGTTGTTTTTCAGCGTTCGCAGTTCTCCTTCGTCAAAGGCGGCCGCATGCCGACCATTCGCAAAAGCTCAGCCGCATGGCGACGGGCCGTGGCGATGGCGCAGATCGCGCACGACGGAAGCTGGGACAGCCCGGTGGAAGGCGCGCTTTTCTTTCATGCCACGCGCGTTTCGCCGAACTGGCGCCTCAAACGCCTTGCTCGCGTCGACAATCACATTTTCTATCGCTGATCCGTCGATCACATGCGCGCGAAGCGGCTGTGGTTGAACGATTTCCGATCAATCGGGATCGGAAACGCGGCAAGCCCGCGCAGCGCATGAGCGTTGGTTTTCCGTTCGCGTCAGTTTGAACGCAAAACGGTCTAATCGCGCAGTTCAATCCAGACGGGCGCATGATCGCTGGCTTTTTCGCGCCCACGATGCGCCTTGTCGACCCCGCATGAGATCAGCCTGTCGGCCAGCTCCGGCGAAAGCAGGGCGTGATCGATCCTGAAGCCGTGGTCTTTCTGCCATGCGCCGGCCTGATAGTCCCAGTAGGTCCAGATGCCGCCGCGCGGATTGTGCAGATCCAGCGCGTCGGTCCAGCCATCGCCAAGCAGCCTGTGATAGGCGTCTCGCGATTGCGGTTGCATCAGGGCATCGTCGGCCATGGCGGGCGGCGACCAGACGTCCTTGTCCTCGGGGATGACATTGTAATCACCCAGAACGACTGCCGGAACTTCCAGCGCCGCAATTTCCCGCATGCGTTTGCGTAGGCGCTTCATCCAGCGCAGTTTATACTCAAACTTCGGGCCGGGCTGCGGATTTCCGTTTGGCAGGTAGATGCAGGCTATGCGCACCCCCGCGACATCCGCTTCAAGGTAGCGTGAATGATCGTCTTCCGGGTCCCCGTCCAGTCCGCGGCGGACTTCAACCGGTTCGACGCCGTCGGCAAGGATCGCCACGCCGTTGAAGCTTTTCTGGCCGTGCCAGATCGCCTTGTATCCAACTTTCTCGAACTCCCCGACGGGAAAGTTCTCGTCCATTGTCTTGATTTCCTGAAGGCATGCGACCGTGGGGCGCGTTTCTTCAAGCCATTCAAGCAGCCGGGGCAAACGGGCCTTGATGCCGTTGATATTATAGCTGGCGATCCGCATCACCGAACGCCTGCGCTTAATCTGACCGGGGATGAGGTGTGGTATTCACCATTCAGCATCAGACCGAGAAACTCGATCCGCAGCCACATCCGGCCGTTGCATTCGGATTATCAACGCGGAACGCAGCGCCGCCAAGCGATTCGACGAAATCGACGACGCATCCCGCGACCAGATCCAGGCTGACCGGATCGACAACCAGGCGCACACCATCGGTTTCCACCACCGTATCATCTTCGGCTGGGCCATCGGCCAGACCAAACTGGTATTGAAAGCCCGAACAGCCGCCACCTTCAACCGAAAGGCGCAGAATTGCCGGGCCGCCCTGCTTTTGTGCAATCGCGGCGACGCGCGCGGCGGCGGAGGGGCTGAGGCTTATCGACTGCATATCCATGATCAGTGATGTAGGGTGCGTATCGGCCCCCGGCAAGCGCTTGTCGCGCCCGTCCGCTTACGCCATCTGAATATAGCTGCGCATCGCCTCTGCTTCTGATTCGATCCGGTCGATACGATATTTGACGATATCGCCGATCGAGATAAACCCGACCATCCGTCCGGCCGAAATCACGGGCAAGTGTCGTATCCGGCGCTTTGTCATCAATGACAGGGCGGCCAGCGCGCTGGTTTCCGGTTCAACGGTCACTGCCGGTGATGTCATCACATCGCGAACCTGCTTGTCCAGAATGGCAGGCCCATGGCGCGCAAGATTATAGATCAGATCACGTTCGGAAAAAATTCCGATCACCGCGCCCGTTTCCATAACCGGCAAGGCACCGATTCGCCGGTCGGACAGGAGCGTAACGGCTTCGCGCACGCTCATGTCGGCCTCGCACGTCAGGACAGCAGCGTCCCGTCCTTCAAGAATGCGTTCAATAGTCATCCTCTCATCTCCTGTTGTATACCGGCCATAGTGCCATAAACCGTTCGGATGCACCAGAATGCCGCTGCTCGGGCCGCCGTGCGCCAAAATCGGCTTGCACCACGGGCAATCGCGGCGCATGGGGCCGGATCATGATCCCCAATTCACCTCTCGATGACCCGGAGCGTGCGGCCCATGCATGGGCGCGCTATCGGCGACTGATGCGCTGGATGATGCTGGTCACGGTTATCGTGGTGATTATCGCCATGGTCGCGCTTTACCGCAGCAACGGCTTTATTTCGGTCCATTTCTTCATAGCGACGGCGCTGGGCATCGGCTTTGCCATGCTGTTGACGGCTGGACTGATGGGGCTGGTTTTCCTGTCAAGCGGAAGCGGACATGATGATTCGATCATCGATCCGCTGGAAGACGATCAGACGCCTTAGGCTTTGATTCCGGGCCGTGGAGGCCACAGGGAATTGGCCCACGCGGCCTAGGTCCGTTCACTGTCCGAAGCGGTGAGCCGGAATTCCTCGACCGGAACGCCGCCGATCAGGTGCTCCTGAATGATCCTTTCCAGCGCTGCGGGCGTGCAGCTGTGATACCACACGCCATCGGGCCAGACGACGGCGATCGGCCCTGCCGCGCAGATTCGCAGACAGTCTGCCTTGGTGCGATAGATGCCGCCGCGCTTATCCAGTTGCAGTTCCTTCAGCCGGGCTTTCAGGAACTTCCACGATGCTTCACCGGCCGCACGCGGGCAACAGGCCCCTTTCTGCGATTCGGCGCAGAGAAATATGTGCCGTTCCACCAGATCGCCGCCATAAGCGTTGAACGCCTCGCGCGCGGCTGCGATTTTTCCTGAGTCCGTAACGCTCATGGCCTGAGCATCCATGATTGCGCATTGGCCACGAATTCCGCCGGATTTTCTATCGGCGCACCATCTTTCACGCAGACCATGACGACCTGCGCGAAGGCGATGACCGCATCGCCCTGCATGGCCAGTTCGGCAAGGGTATGACTGGTCCGCCCGACATCAAGCAAAGCCGCATGAACGGTGACCGGATCGGGATGACGGGCCTCCCCCAGAAAATCGACGGAAATGCTGGCCGCCATCGGGGCATTGCCATCAAGGCCCGGCTTCCATCCGCACGCGGAATGAAAGCGCACGCGGCCCTCCTGCAAGAGGTCTGACATCGCTACGTTGTTGACGTGCCAGTTGAAATCCAGATCGCTGAAGCGTGTGGTTATATCGCAGCTGAACCGAAAACGTGCTGGATCAAGCAGGGCAGGATCGGGCTTGGGCATGAGGCGCCACTAAGGGCAAGAATGCGATCCGTCCAGTCGGCGGGCGTGAAGCGGTCCAGATCCTGAGCTTAGCTCTTCTTGCCCGCGATGCGCCTGATTTCCTCAGCGACCATGCGTTCAACGATCGGAGGCAGGTTCTGGTCCAGCCACTCGGCCAGAGCCGGACGCAGCAGTTCACGCACCAGACCTTCCAGCGACGTTTCACCCGACCGCACGATCCGGGGCTGGGCACCCGGCTCAGACAGCATCGCCAGTGCGGCCAGCGATTCGCGCATGCTGGCTTGCGAACGTTCGGTCACAAGCGGCGCGTCGTCGGCGGCCTCATCGCTTTCTTCATCTTCGACGAATTCGACGCTGTCCGTCAGGTCGAGAATATCGTCATCCGCATCGCTTTCTTCATCGTCGTCGGCAATGCCATCCGTCTCGCGATGCTGGCGAACCTGCGCGGCGCCTTCACGGTTATCGCGCGCGATAACCTGTTTGATCGAATCGAGTATTTCCTCGACGGTCGGCTCACCCGAATGGCGCATCGCAAATCCCCCTGGTGCGATTCATTGCTCTGGAATCTCGCCGTCCTGAGCTTGCGTGTCAATGGTGCGTGTCGAAATCGGCTTTGGCCGCGCATCATCGTCCCAGTCAAACCACTTGCCGCGCACGCGCTTGTAGTTGATTTCGGGGTCATACAGCGTGCCGCCATCGAGATTGAGGTCGCGCGCCTCGGCCTTGCCCATCGCGGCCAGCAGCGAGAAGCCCGCGACATAGGCATTGCGCCGCGCTGTTGCCAGACGAACGCGCGCGGACAGCAGTTCCTGTTCGGCATTGAGGATATCAAGGATCGAGCGGCTGCCGACGCTGTTTTCGGCCTGCACGCCTTCAAGGCTGAGTTCGGCGGCGGCAACGGCGGACTGCATCGATTCGATCAGCCCCTGTGCGGCGAGCCAGGATGAATACGTGGCACGGGTCTGCGCGATAACATCGCGTTCGACCGCGATTTCGGTTTCCATTGCCGCCGATGCGAATGCCTGGGCCTGGCGCCGCTGTGCCGCCGGTCTGCCACCCTGAAAGATCGGTATCGATATCTGCGCGCCCACTTGCGCGGTCTTCTCGGTCTGCGAAAAATTGTTGGCCGTCTGTCCGCCAAGCGTATCGAAATAATCGTTATAGCTGCCGGTGCTGTAGAGGCTGAGTTTGGGCAATCGCGACGATCCGGCTACGTTGATGTCATATTCGGAGGCTGCGGAGCGTTCCCGCGCGGCAATCAGATCGGGATTGTATTCAAGCGCGACCGCAACCGCCTGATCCGCCGATTCGGGCAAATTTGGCAGTGGCGGGGGCGGTGCAAGGCTTTGCGGCGCCGTGCCTACCAGCTGGATATACCGTTCACGCGCCGATGCCAGATTGGCAGCGGCAGTGCGGGCATCGCCTTGTGCCAGCGACAGCCGCGATTGCGATTGCGCGACATCGGTGCGGGTCAGATCGCCGATTTCGAACCGATCGCTCGTCGCCTGCAGATTGACATCGAGAACCTCAACCTGATTGCGATTCAGGCCAACCACCGCCTGTTGCAGGATGACATCCATGTAGGCGGCGACGACTTGCGAAAAAATGGCCGATTCGGTCGCGCGCAAATCCGATTGACCCGCTTCCACGCGGGTCTTGGCGGCCCTTACCGCGTTTTTGACCGCGCCACCGGAGTAGATCGGCACGCCCAACTGGACATTGCCGTTCAGCACTCGTTCGGGGCTGGCGAAATTATTGTCGCTGCGCTTGAGAAATTCCGTAAAACTTGCGTCGCTGGTGATCGATGGGCGCCCGGCCGCTTTTTCGATCGGCACATTCTCGTCGATCCCGCGTTGCTGTGCGCGGGCCGCTTGCAGAGTCGGGTTAGTCCGATAGGCTGCGGCAAGTGCTTCGCGCAGGGTGTCGGCAGCCGCCGGGCCGGTCATTTGCAAGGCCAGCATGCCGAGGCCCGCAAGAATCGCGGCAGGAGCAGTCCTGGACCGCAACATCAGAAACTCCAGCTTTTTGGGGCTTCGAACGGGGGAAGGGCGGGAATGCCGATTTCCGCCAACGGCAGCAGTGATACCTCACCACCCGATTTTGTTCCGGCGGCAAGGCGTGTCACGCCGCGTTCGACCACGCCGGTAATGATGCGACCGCCCTCGGCAAGCTGGGATGCAAGCGTTTTGGGGAGCTGTTCGATTGCGCCGTCCACAACGATCAGCGAGTAAGCGCCCTTGCCGCGTTTTTGAGCGGCCTCTGCCGGATCGAGCGCATCGAGCGCGCCACAAAGCTGCGCCAGCAGCGCGGCCAGATAGCCTTTACCGTCACCGACAAGCAGAACCGTATCGTTCTTTGTCGGCGCTGCTTCGGCGAGCATCTTTCCATGCGTGAGCGGCGAGGCCAGCGCGCGTCCTTCGCCCAGTGGAATCGAACGGTCTATGTACGCGGCAGAGCGCATTGCTTCGGGCACGAAATCTTCGCGCGGAATGCTTGCCATAGCGGCCAGAACCCACGGCTGGTTCACGCCGCTGGTTCGCAGCTGGCTGTTAATCATCGCGAGTCGCGCGGTTTCAGTGTCGCTGCCGCTGCGTTCCTGGTTCATGGTCACCTGCAAGCCTGTCCTTTGTGCACCGCACGCGATGTGCGCGGTTCTGCATATTTGAGGGGCCTTCTAAGTCAAGCAGTGGACGAGGCCAAGCGCTTTGACGCGCGCGCGCCGCATGCTTATGGCGACAGCAGATTTCCTCCCAGCAATGGAGCGCACAGACATGGCCGGAATGGTGACTATCCGCGAACAAGACCTGATCGACAGCGTGGCCGACGCGTTGCAGTACATATCCTACTATCACCCGATGGATTATATCCGCGCATTGGGCGAAGCCTATGAGGCGGAACAGGGCCCGGCCGCGAAGGATGCGATTGCCCAGATTTTGACGAACAGCCGCATGTGCGCCGAAGGGCACCGGCCGATCTGTCAGGACACCGGCATCGTCAACGTATTCGTCAAATGGGGTCAGGAATGCCGTCTTGAATCCGACATGTCGCTGCAGGACGTGGTCGATGAGGGCGTGCGGCGGGCCTATAACAACCCGGAAAACAAGCTGCGCGCCTCGATCCTTACCGATCCGGCGTTCACCCGGCGCAACACGAAAGACAACACGCCGTGTGTGCTTTCGGTGGAGATGGTGCCGGGCAACACGGTATCGATCGATGTGGCTGCCAAAGGCGGCGGCAGTGAGAACAAGTCAAAGTTCAAGATGATGAACCCCAGCGACAATATCGTCGATTGGGTTCTGGAAATGTTGCCGCAGATGGGCGCGGGCTGGTGTCCGCCGGGCATGCTGGGCATCGGTATCGGCGGCACGGCGGAACACTGTGTGAAGCTGGCCAAGGAAAGCCTGATGGACCCGATCGACATGGGCCAGCTCAAGGCGCGCGGCCCGAAGACCGATATCGAAGCGCTGCGCATCGAAATTTTCGACAAGGTCAATGAACTGGGCATCGGTGCGCAGGGGCTGGGCGGTCTTTCGACGATTCTGGACGTGAAAATCAAGGACTGGCCTTGCCATGCCGCGGGTAAACCCGTGGCCATGATTCCGAATTGCGCCGCCACGCGCCACGCGCATTTCACGCTCGATGGATCGGGGCCACGTTACCTTGAGAAACCGAATCTCGATGACTGGCCGCAAGTGCATTGGGAGCCGGACGCCGCTGCCAAGCGCGTCAATCTCGATACGCTGACCCACGATGAAGTAAAAAGCTGGCGCAATGGCGATCGGCTGCTGCTTAGCGGAAAGATGCTGACCGGGCGCGATGCCGCGCACAAGCGTATTCAGGACATGCTCGAAAAAGGCGAGGAACTGCCCGTCGATTTCAGGGGCCGGTCGATCTACTATGTCGGCCCGGTCGATCCGATCATGGGCGAAGTTGTCGGTCCGGCGGGCCCGACCACGGCAACCCGGATGGACAAGTTCACCGATATGATGTGCCAGCTCGGGCTGTTGACGATGATCGGCAAGGCAGAGCGCGGGCAGGGCGCGACGAAAGTTATCGCCGATCACAAGGTTGCCTATCTGATGGCGGTGGGCGGCGCGGCCTATCTGGTGGCGCGGGCGATTCGCGAAGCAAAGGTCGTGGCGTTCGAGGATCTTGGCATGGAAGCGATTTACGAATTCGAAGTAGAGGATATGCCGGTCACGGTTGCCGTCGATAGCGAAGGCAACAACGTCCACACGATCGCGCCGCTGCACTGGAAAGACAAGATCGCCAAAGAACGTCTGCTGCAGAACGGCTGATCGGCGCTGGCGCATTGGGCGCGCAGTGGTTACATTGCGCGCTTCGATGGCCATTTTCGCCCTCTTCATGCTCGGCATAGCCAATTTTGCCATGCACAAGGCCGTGCTGGAAAGTGCGCATCCGATTCTGAGCCAGATGCCCTGGTTCTTTCAGAAGTCGGGTGGCCGCTTTAGCCTGGCGGTTGAATTTGTCATCCTGCTGGGGGCGATGCTGATGGTCGATGCCGGGTCGGCAGGCTGGGCACTCGCCTATCTGGCATATAGCGCGCTTAACGGTGCATCGGCGTGGATGATCCTGACCGGGAAGGTATGAACGCGCCAGTCACCCTGTTTCATGTCAGCGACGTTCACTTCGGCGTTGAAGATCCGGCTGCGCACGATGGCTTTGCGCAGGCCGTTGCGCACGAGAAGCCCGATGCGGTTATCTGCACCGGCGATATCACCCAGCGCGCGAAACACCGTGAATATGCCGCCGCGCGCGAATGGTTTGCGGGCCTTGGCGTGCCGGTGGCTCTGGAAGTGGGCAACCACGATATGCCCTATTACAATCCGATTGAACGATTTCGCACGCCGTTCAAACGCTATGAAAAGCTGGCGGCGGCCGTTGCCGCGCCGCTTGATCTGCCCGGTATCGCGTTCGTTTCGCTGCTGACGACAGTGCCCGCGCAAACCCGGTTTCCCTGGTCGGATGGCGTTGTCACCGATAATGCGCTGTCAGAAACTCTGGCGCGGCTGGACGCTCTTTCCGACGATCCGCGGCTGAAAATCGTGACCTGCCATCACCCCTTGATGGCGGGGCCGCCCGGTTCGCCCAATCCCACGATCCATGGCGATCGCGCATTTGCAGCCCTTGCCCGTGCAGGCGCCGATGTCGTGCTTTCGGGGCATGTCCATGTGCCGTTCGATCTTGCCTATGCGATTGATGGCCATTCGCTGCGAATGATCGGTTCGGGCACGCTGTCCACGCGGCTTCGTTCCAGCCCGCCCGGCTTTAACCGCATCGTGATCGATGGTCGCGACGTGCGGGTGGAGTTTTGCGCATTGCATGATGGCGTTGACGCCTGAGGGCCTGCGCGCAAGAAAAAAGGGCCGCGCGCGGCGCGACCCTTCAATCCGGTATGCCTTGAAAGGCCGTTCGCAATTAGCGCTTCGAGAACTGGAAGCTGCGACGGGCCTTGGCGCGGCCGTATTTCTTACGTTCAACAACGCGGCTGTCACGCGTCAGGAAGCCCGCAGCCTTGACCGGCGCGCGAAGGGCCGGTTCGTATTTCGTCAGTGCCTGTGAGATGCCGTGCTTGACGGCACCGGCCTGGCCGGAAAGGCCACCGCCGCTGACAGTGGCGACAACATCGTACTGGCCATCACGGTCTGCGATCTGGAACGGCTGGTTGATCACCAGGCGCAGCGTCGGGCGTGCGAAATACACTTCCTGATCGCGGCCATTGATGGTGACTTTGCCAGTGCCCGGCTTGAGCCAGACACGCGCAACGGCATCCTTGCGGCGGCCGGTTGCATAAGCGCGGCCATACGCATCAAGCTCCTGCTCGCGCAGCGGCATTGTTGGCGCTGCAGGCTCTGCAGGTGCTTCGCCTTCGGGCGCGGCAGGCGCATCGCCGGTCAGTTCCTTGAGGTCGGACAGGCTTTCGACAGTTTCGTTATCTGACATCAGGCACCCACCTTGTTCTTGCGATTCATGGAAGCGACATCGATCGTTTCGGGCTGGTTGCCCGCATGGGGATGTTCGGTGCCGCCATAAACGTGCAGCGCGCGCATCTGATCGCGGCCCAGCGGTCCGCGGGGGATCATGCGCTCAACCGCTTTTTCGATCACGCGTTCGGGGAAGCGGCCATCGAGAACTTTCTCGGCCGTAACGCCCTTGATGCCGCCCGGATAACCGGTGTGGCGATAATAGGTTTTCTGCGCGCGCTTGTTGCCCGTCAGCCGCACTTTTTCTGCATTGATGACAATGACATGGTCGCCGCAATCAACGTGCGGAGTGTAGCTGGCTTTGTGCTTGCCGCGCAGGATATTGGCGATGATAGAAGCCACGCGGCCCACCACCAGTCCATCGGCATCGATCAGATGCCACTTCTTTTCCACCTCGGCCGGTTTGATTGACCGGGTGACCTTGCTGAGCGCCTTCATGGCTGGTCAAATCCCTTTGAGTTGCCACACGGGCCCGATGCCCGGTGAGCGAGAAGGCGGCCAATTCGACGAAAACAAGCGGGAAGTCAAGCGAATCTGCGGCACACGGCGGAGGTAAAATGATACCTTGCCAATGTGGGCCGTGAAAGCGCATGGGCCGGGGCTGCGGTTTACAGGCTCCGATCCCGGATCTTGTCTGAAAGCGTCCAGATCTCGCGCGTGATCCGCGAATCGCCGCCCAGTTCGGTCGTTACAGTGCGCGCGAACGACGCAAGCAGGCCGGTGGGCGCGTCGGCGTGGGCTTCGATCTCAATCGAAACCTGCCCCTGCCCGCCGTTCGGAAGCGGGATAGTCTGAACCTGGCGCCGCTGTCCGGGGGCGGGATTGAACAGGTCGTCCGGCCAGGGGGTGTGTCCGGTCCGGTTCCTGATCTGATTGACGAATGTCCGGGCCTCTTTTGCCTGCCCGGCTGGCAGGTTGAGCCGATCGATATGGCGAAGCGCCAGATCGACGGCCTGTTGCGACGTTGCGCTTGACGTGACTGGCGATTCGGCGGGTTTCAGCAGTCCGCGCGCGTCAAGGCGCATCGGGAACATGCTGTCGTCCGGCCGACGTTTTTCCAGCGCAGCAAGTGCCTGAAGCGCGGGCGGCGCATCGACCAGCGTTTCCAGCAGCTCACCGTCAATGCGGTAGCCATCGCCGTCTGACACGAAGCGCACTTCGTAACTGCGCCGGGTTTTCACTTCGGCTCCGCCCGGAAGTGCCCGGTGCAGCGTGCGGGTCAACACCATCGGTTCGCGTGGCGGCTGGAACTGCGCTGGTCTGGATGTGGCAGCCGACACGGATGGCATGGCTGCTGCAACGACGGGCATGATGGCCATCGCGCCGGCAAGCAAGGCCGCCTGACGCGACCGGCGATCTTTTGTCATTGCCCGCAGCCTCCGGAAAATCCCGCAAGGCATCCCAATGTCGCTTTGCAGCGCTCAGCAAATTTCATCTTGCGCAGTGCCCCTGCCTCTGACTGAACTCTCCACCGCTTCCCCCAAGCGTATGCAGAGTCGATGACCCGTTCACATTGGGACAGGCAATCAGGCGTTCGTCAAGTGGGGATTTTGCGCTGGTCGCGCAGAAGGCCATCCGTTGGTGCCGCAAAAGCACACCCACCACCATTGCCAGCGTTCAATCGCTGTTGGCGGCCGATCCCAGAACGTGTGCGCCCCACACCGTCGCCGCCAGCAGGATCGCTCCGACGAACTGGTGCGCGACGGCCAGCCATAGCCCTATTCCTGACCACACAGTGGCAATGCCAAGCAGCAACTGGATGCCAAACGCACTGTGGACTGCGATCGAAACGTCGCGCCGTCCCGCCGCGCGCAGTTTGCAGGCCATCACCACAAGCACGGCAACGACAACCCACGCCCACCAGCGATGCACGAAGTGGACGAGATAAGGATCGTTGAGCAGCGCGTTGCCCGATGCGCGCACCCATACGATGCCATCGGGCCACAGCGCGCCCTGCATTAAAGGCCAGGCATCCCAGTTCCACCAGCCCGCGCCCGCGACATATCCGGCGCGCAGTCCGGCAACGAGCGCGCCGAACAGTAATTGCACAAAAAGCGCGAGGAGCACGAAAGCGCAAAAGCCGTTGATCCGGGCTGGCGGCTTTCCATCCCTCAGCCCCATCAGATCAAGCGCGGTCCAGATCAGCCCGCCCAGAGTGACCAGCGCGATAAGCAAATGCGTTGCTAGCCGAAAATGGCTGACTTTCACGTCTTCGCTCAGCCCCGATGTCACCATCCACCAGCCGATCGCGCCTTGCAGCCCGCCCAGCGCCAGCAGCGCGAGCAGGCGCGGTTTGTATCCGGCGGGAATCGTTTTTCTGATCCAGAACCACGCAAGCGGCAGCGCGAACGCAATGCCGACCAGCCGCGCCAGCAGCCGGTGAATCCATTCCCAGAAATAGATGAACTTGTATTGCGCCAGTGTCATCCCGGCAGGCCCGTTGACCTGCGTATACTGGGGGATTTGCTTGTAGGCCTCGAACTCCGCTTGCCATTCTGCGTCCGACAAGGGCGGGATCGCGCCGGTAACCGGCTTCCATTCAGTGATCGAAAGCCCCGATTCGGTCAGCCGCGTGATTCCGCCGACAACCACGATCGTCAGCACCAGCAGCGCCACGCCCAGCAACCATCGCACCATGGATGCGGTGTCATCGGCTGCCCGGCTCAAGGGTGGGTGAGTGTCGGTCATTATCGACAGGCTCGTAGCGGCATTGCGGGGCCCAGTGCAATATCGCGCAGCCTGGCGCCCTTGCATGATGTTACAACATCACATAGATTGAACGTCATGGAGCAACTGCAACTCTCGATTCGCGATCGATTCGATCGCGCGGGCATCGTCCTTTCCGGGCTGTGTGCGTTGCATTGTGTGTTGGGCATCGTGCTTGTCACCGCGTTGGGTGTGGGCGGTGAATTGCTGTTCGCTCCGGAAATACATGAAGTCGGGTTGGCAATTGCCATTGCTGTCGGCGCGCTGTCGCTGGGCCTGGGTGTCTTGCGTCACGGCAACGCCGGGCCGCTGCTGCTTGGCGTGACGGGTCTGGCGCTGATGGGCGGTGCGCTGGCGGTCGGCCACGGTGTTTCGGAAGCCATATTGACGATTTGCGGTGTGGCTCTCGTTGCGGCTGCGCATTTGCGGAACTTGCGCCACGCGTCCTGAACGCTATCTGGCAAGCATGACAACACAGCTTTCCCTTACCGTGAACGGTGAACAGCGCCGTGCGCCCATGCATGCGACCATCGCGCAACTTGTCCGCGATCTTGAACTTGACCCCAAGAAAGTGGCGGTTGAACGCAACGGCGAGATCGTGCCGCGCTCAACACTGGCCGATGTTGCGCTGGGCGACGGTGACGTGCTGGAAATCGTCCATTTTGTTGGCGGCGGCGATCACGATGATGATCGGGAGGGCGGCAGCCGGGACGATAGCTGGAGCGTGGCGGGGCGCACGTTCCGCTCACGCCTGATTGTCGGCACCGGCAAATACAAGGATTTTGAACAGAACGCCGCTGCGGTCGCTGCGTCGGGGGCGGAGATCGTCACGGTTGCGGTGCGCCGGGTCAATGTGTCCGATCCCAAAGCGCCGATGCTGACGGACTTTATCGATCCAAAGCAGATCACCTACCTGCCGAACACCGCGGGCTGTTTCACGGCTGACGATGCGATCCGCACGCTGCGGCTGGCGCGCGAGGCCGGCGGATGGGATCTGGTGAAACTTGAAGTGCTGGGCGAGGCGCGGACGCTCTATCCCGATATGCGCGAAACGCTGAAAGCCACCGAAGTTCTGGCCAAAGAAGGCTTTTTGCCGATGGTCTACTGCGTTGACGATCCGATCGCGGCGAAGCAGCTGGAAGAAGCGGGCGCAGTTGCGGTGATGCCGCTGGGCGCACCGATCGGATCGGGGCTTGGCATTCAGAACCGGGTCACGATCCGGCTGATCGTTGAAGGCGCAGGCGTGCCGGTGCTGGTTGATGCCGGCGTGGGCACCGCATCCGATGCGGCGGTGGCTATGGAGCTGGGCTGCGATGGCGTGTTGATGAACACCGCGATTGCAGAAGCGCAGGATCCGATTCGCATGGCGCGCGCAATGAAACTGGCGGTTGAGGCTGGCCGGGAGGCCTATCGCGCCGGACGCATGGCAACGCGCAAATATGCCGATCCATCCAGTCCGCTTGCCGGATTGATCTGAGCGCGCGCGCGACAGATTAACCGCGCGCCCAGGCCGCTGCCGCAATCGTGGTTAACGGCATCGTAACCCTCTTGTGGTGTTCTTGCGCGCAGTGAGGCGTCGGGTCTCACCAAGCAAGGGGCACCACTGATGGGCCAGACCGGAACCGCGTCTCTGACGATCAACGAACTGCGCGAATTCGCCAGTTTCAGCCCGTGTGAGCAGCGCTATATCAAGCGCAGCATCGATGTCGGGCTGGGGCGCCAGGATGCGTTCAAGCTCTGGGCGCGCGATCCCGATGAGATCGCTTCGATCCGATCGCAATATGTGGCCTACCAGGATCTCAAATCGCTGCGTTCGAACCTGCCTGATGAAACCTGCCTCGATGGCATTGAGGATTTCATGGGCAAGCTGGTCCGTGTCAGCGCTTTCGATCTGGCGCAGAGCCGCATTGCCTGTTTTTCCGCATACCGTTTTCTCTATGAACGGCTGCTTGGCGCCAAGGCGAGGCCATGGCTGCCCAGCGCGTTCTGTTCTGCTGCGGCACTGCCGCATATCGCGCCGCACCAGCGCAAGGAACTGCTCCATTCGATCAGCGAAGCAGCGGCAACCGCGCCCGGCTGGTCAGAGCGTGAGCCTGTGTTCTTTCCTGAATGGGTGGACAAGGAAGCGGCCTGAGCCGGCTGCGCTCCGCACGCGCATCAGTTTTTGTAGAGGCTGTCGAGCCGCTCTCCATAACGGTCTTTCAGCTTATGCCGCCTGATTTTCAGGCTTGGCGTCATCTCCTCATTGTCGATGCTGAAAGCCTCATCGGCGAAAGTGAACTGCCGCACTTTCCCGATGACTGAAAGCGTTGCGTTCACGCGGTCAACCGCCGCGCGCACTTCGTTGCGAAACGCGGGCAAATCCTGAAGCGCTTCCAGATCGAACTTTTCATCGTTCGCCTGCGCCCATTCCAGCGCCCATTCCGCATCGGGGACGATCAGGCCGACAATGTAGGGCCGCTTGTCACCCACCACCATCGCTTGTGCGATTTCCGGCTGAAGCGTCAGCATCGATTCGACCTTCTGAGGCGAAATATTGTCACCCTTGTCGTTGACGATCATGTCCTTCTTGCGGTCGGTGATGACGATCCGGCCGACCGAATCAAAATGCCCGATATCGCCGGTGTAGAGCCAGCCTTCCTTGATCGCGCGCGCCGTGGCGGCTTCGTTGCCCCAGTAGCCATGCGTGACCAGCTCGCCGCGCACGAGTATTTCGCCATCGGGTGCGATCTTGATCTCCGCGCCGCGCAGAGGCGGCCCCACGGTGTCCATCTTCAGGCCGGTTGCCGGGCGGTTGCAGCTGACCACCGGGCCCGCTTCGGTCTGGCCGTAGCCTTGCAGCAGAACCAGTCCCAGCGATGAGAAGAACGTGCCGATCTCGGGGTTGAGCGGCGCTCCGCCCGAGACCATCGCTTTCATCCGTCCGCCAAAACGCCGGCGAATTTTCGGACGCAGCGTTCTGCCCAGAATCAGGTCGGCTATGAAATCAGATGGCCTGCGCCGCCCGCGCGCTTTGCGCCCGCCGATCGCAACTGCCCGATCCATCAGCCGTGCGGCGAACCGGCCCTGCTTTTCAACCTGCTTGATAATCCGCGTCCGCAACACTTCAAACAGGCGGGGGACGACCACCATGAACGTGGGCCGCACTTCCTCTATATTGCGAGACAGCTTGTCGAGGCTTTCAGCGTAATAGATCTGTCCGCCCAGCCCGATCGGGAAAAACTGACCGCCCGTGTGTTCATAAGCATGGCTGAGCGGCAGAAACGAAAGGAACACTTCCTCGCCCCAGCCGAAATCCTCGGCGACAACATGCGCGCAGCCCGAAACGTTGCACAGGATCGCGCCATGATGCTGGCGCACGCCGCGCGGCGCGCCGCCCGTCCCGCTGGTGTAGATTATGCAGGCCAGATCGTTGCGGGCGATGTTGGCGATCCGCTGATCGACATCGGTGCGCGCCGCCTCCGCATCGCCTTCCAGCAGAGCGCTCCATGCATGATAGGCGAAGTTGCTTTCCTGCGCGTGGCGGATCGGCTCCATGCTGAACAGGAATTCGCACACATCGGTGCGGGACACGGCGGGAATCAGGTTTGTCGCCAGTTTTGCCGTCGAAACGATAACCGCGCGCGCGCCTGAATTTTCCAGGATATGAACGTGATCGCGCTCGGTATTGGTGATGTATGTCGGCACGGTGACGCACCCGGCAGCCATGATGCCCAGATCGGCAAGGCACCATTCGGGCCGGTTTTCCGACACCAGCATCACCCGGTCGCCCGCGCTGAGCCCGGTCCGGCGCAGGGACTGCGCGATCAGGCAAACCTGCCGCGCCGCTTCGGTCCATGAAATCGCGCACCATTCGCCGTCGATCTTCGACCACAGCATCGGGGCATCGCCCAGCGCGTCCGCGCGCTGGAAGAACAGCGAGACGAGATTGCCGGTCGTGTCGAAATCTGAAAGCTGCATCGCGCTGCCTGAACGATATGTGACGAACGTCCGGCAAGCCTAGGCGGGCGTGGCCGGTGCGGCAAGCGGCGGGTTTTTCTTATTCCGCGATCGCGCGCCCTTCGCTGCGCGGATCTGCCGCGCCCGTGACGGTTCGCCCTGACAGTGAAATCGCGTTTGTCTTGACCGGCAGAAAGCGCGTGGTGATTTGCTTGTGGCCCAGCGCTTTAAGTGCGGGGATCATCGCTTCAAGGCTTGAGCCTTGCTCGATCATCAGGGCGTCGCCCGGCGCATAGAGCATGGGCAGCGCCAGCGCCCGATCGATATCCATGTCCCAGTCGATAAACCCGATCAGTGCGCGCGCAACCTGCACCGGGATCGTGCCGCCGCCCGCCGCGCCGATTGCCAGAACCAGCTTTCCGTCGGGCCCATAGACCAGCGTCGGCGCCATTGAGCTGCGCGGGCGCTTGCCGCCTTCAATGCGATTGGCAACGCGCACACCGTCCACATCAGGCACAAAGCTGAAATCGGTCAGTTCGTTGTTAAGGAAAAACCCGCCGAACATCAGGCCAGACCCGAACGCGCCTTCGATCGTTGACGTGTAAGTGACGGCATTGCCGGTCCGGTCAACCGCGACGAGATGGGACGTGCCGTGTTCGGGGGGTTCCATTCCATCGGGCGGCGGCAGGTCCAGACCGGGCTCTGCCGTTGCCATGGTCACGTCCGGTGAGATCAGCGCACCGCGTTTGGCAAGGTAGGCGGGATCGATCAGCTCCAGAACAGGAACCGCGATAAAATCACTGTCAGCCAGAAACCGTTCGCGATCAGCATAGGCCAGCCGCTGCGATTCGGCGAAAAGATGCCACGCCTGCGGCGATTCAGAGCCAAGCGCAGTCAGATCGAAGCGCTCAAGCTGGCCAAGGATTGCCAGAACAGTCGTCGCGCCGGACGAGGGCGGGCCCATGCCGCAAACGCGATAGGCGCGATAGGCGCCGCAAACAGGCGCACGTGCTTTGGCGCGGTAGGATGCGATATCCGCCGGGGTCATGGCAGCGGCTTTGGGCGTGCGCGCTGCGACTTTCCGGGCGATGCCCTGGGCTATCTCGCCATGATAAAAGTGATCGGGCCCGTTCTGCGCGATGGCTTCCAGCGTATCGGCCAGAGCCGGATTTCTGATGTGCGTTCCGGCCGGAAGCGGTTTGCCATCGGGGCCGAAGAACAGGGCTTTGCCCGCCGGATCGAGGCTGGCCCTGCCGGGGCGCAATGTAAGGAACATGTGGAATCGCTCGGTCGTCGTCCAGCCGTCGCGGGCCAGCCGGATGGCCGGTTCGAACAAGTCAGCCCAAGGCAGCTTGCCATGCTGTTGGTGCGCCTGCGCGGCCAGCGCGATGTTGCCGGGCACGCCAACGCTCAGGCCGCTGAGCACGGCCTTGCGATAGTCCAGCGGCTTGCCGTTCTCATCCAGAAACCAGTCAGGCGTGGCGCTGGCGGGGGCGGTTTCGCGACCGTCTATCGTTTCGATCGCGCCGTCCGGGGCGCTGCGCATATAAAAACCGCCGCCACCAATGCCCGAGCTTTGCGGTTCGACCACGGTCAGCGCGATCATCGTGGCGATTGCCGCATCGGTGGCGCTGCCGCCTTTGCGCAGCATCGCCGCGCCCGCCTGAGCCGCGCGTGGATCGGCGGCGCTGACAACGCCGCGGTCGAAGGCTGGCGCGGCTGTGGCCACCGGCATTGTATCCGGCGTGCCCGGTGCGTCTGGCGCGATCGTCGCGCAGGCGGAAAGGGCAAACGGGGCGAAAAGCGTGAGCAGGATGGGCTTGATCATCCCGCCTCGTTATTCGGTTCCAACCGCCTCTGCAATCGAGGTGAAGCCATCGCGGTCCATCAGCTGGATCAAACCGCGTGCGATCCGCCTTGCAATGCCGGGGCCTTCATAAACCATTGCGCTGTATAGCTGGACAAGGCTGGCGCCTGCACGGATGCGCGCCCAGGCATCGTCCGCGCTGGCAATGCCGCCCACGCCGATAAGCGGCATCGCCCCGCCCGTTGCCTTGTAAAAATCGCGCAGCCGCTGTTGTGCAAGATCACGCAACGGCGCGCCGGAAAGCCCGCCCGTTTCGTTTGCATGGGCCGATTTGAGCGGCGGGCGCGAAATGGTCGTGTTCGAAACGATCAGCGCGCCAAGCTGCTTTTCGATGGCGATGCGCGCGATTGCATCAATGTCGGCAGGTTCAAGATCGGGGGCGACTTTCAGGAACACGGGCGGGCCGTTTTCGCCGCGCGACGCGATCACGACATCAAGCAGTCCGGTCAGTGACGCTTCGTCCTGCAAAGCGCGCAAACCCGGCGTATTCGGGCTGCTGATGTTCACTGCAAGATATGATGCGAACGGCGCCATCGCCACAGCCATGCGCGCATAATCGGCGATGCGATCCTCCGAATCCTTGTTGGCGCCGATGTTGATGCCAACGATGCCGGGGGTTCCGCGCCGTGCCTCGAACCGCTGAATCGCATCGAGCGCGCCGCCGTTGTTAAAGCCCATCCGGTTTATCACCGCGCGGTCTTCGCGCAGGCGGAAAAGGCGCGGTCTGGGATTGCCCTGCTGCGGCAGTGGCGTGATCGAACCGACTTCGGCAAACCCGAAACCCAGCCCCAGCACCGCGTCGGGCACTTCGCCGTCTTTATCGAAACCGGCTGCCATGCCGACGGGGTTGGGGAATGTCAGCCCGGCAATGCGGGCTTCGAGTTTGCCACCCGCCATTGTCGCGGGAGCCGGCACCGGCTTGCGTTTCAGCGCCGCGATGGCCAGCGCATGCGCCCGCTCTGCATCGATGCAGAACAGCGCCGGACGGATCAGTTTGTACATCATCGGCCTTGCGCATAGTGCGGGACCGTGCGGCGCACAATTCATTCGTTGCCACCCGGTGCGCGTTCGGCAAATTACATCCAAAATCGTACAGACTGTGACTTTTTCGGGTTGCGCGTCGCTTTTCTACAATTTTTCATAGGTTTTTGGGCGTAGCGAGTCGTTGCGACCCGAAGTTCGCGCTGCTTATGCTGCAAGAACTTCCACCTTTATGGCGGTTTCCTGATTTCGATCCGGGAACCGTCATTTTTTGTGGCGAAGATGTTGCTGATTCCTGAAACCTTTGCGCATGCGGGCAACCGCTTGAAAGCGTCGCTGCGCTGCACTATGTGAAACTGGAAAGAATCAGTCCACTTTGTCACAGAATGCGGGGTTTGTCGCAATCATGCGCCTGTCCAGTATGGCCGACTATGCAATCGTTATTATGGCCGCCGCCGCGCGCCATTGCGGTGGTGCGCGCGTTTCCGCCGGACAGCTGGCGCGCGAAACCGGCCTGCCCGGCCCGACCGTGCAAAAACTGGTCAGCCGGTTAAGCGCATCGGGGCTGGTGCGCTCGTCACGCGGGGTTGGTGGCGGTTTGCAGCTGGCGCGCCCGGCTGCGGCAATTTCACTGGCCGATATTGTTGAGGCCGTCGAAGGCCCGATCGCGCTGACTGCCTGTGTCGAACAGACGCGGCACGAATGCACTTTGGAAGATGCCTGCACCGTCCGGCCGCACTGGCCCGGCGTTAACAACGCATTGCGCGGGGCGCTGGCGCAAGTCCCGCTGACTCAACTGGCGCAAGAGGTTCAATGACAGACGATCCCACCATCCACGATACCCCGCAAAAGGATCAGGCCGCGCGCGATGCTGCCGATAAGGTTGCGGACTATGAGCACGGCTGGTCTTCTGACATTGAGCAGGAGTTCGGACCCAAGGGTCTTTCAGAAGAAACCGTGCGCTTCGTTTCGGCCAAAAAGGAAGAGCCGGAATGGATGCTCGAATGGCGCCTGAAAGCCTATCGCGCATGGCTGGAGATGACCCCGCCTGACTGGGCCAAGCTGAACGTGCCGCCGATCGATTATCAGGACGCTTATTATTATGCCGCGCCCAAGCAGAAAGAGGCGCTCAAATCGCTTGATGAAGTCGATCCCGAAATTTTGCGGGTTTATGAAAAGCTGGGCATTCCGCTGGAAGAGCAGAAAGTGCTCGCCGGGGTGGAAGGCGCGCGCAAGGTTGCGGTCGATGCGGTGTTCGATTCGGTATCGGTGGCCACCACATTTCGCGAGGAGCTGAAAAAGGCGGGCGTGATCTTCCTGTCGATCAGCGAAGCGATTCGCGAATATCCCGATCTGGTCAAAAAGTGGCTCGGCAAAATCGTGCCGCAGCATGATAACTATTTTGCCGCGCTCAACTGTGCGGTCTTTTCGGATGGCACGTTCGTTTACATCCCCGAAGGCGTGCGCTGCCCGATGGAGCTTTCCACCTATTTCCGCATCAACGCGGAAAACACAGGCCAGTTTGAACGCACGCTGATCGTTGCCGAAAAAGGATCATACGTATCCTATCTTGAAGGCTGCACCGCGCCGATGCGCGACGAGAACCAGCTTCATGCGGCCGTGGTTGAACTGGTCGCGATGGACGATGCCGAAATCAAGTATTCGACCGTGCAGAACTGGTATCCCGGCAACGCCGAAGGGCTGGGCGGGATCTACAATTTCGTGACCAAGCGCGGATTGTGTCAGGGTGCGCGTTCGAAGATCAGCTGGACTCAGGTTGAAACCGGCTCTGCCATCACCTGGAAATATCCTTCGTGCGTGCTCAACGGCGAAGATTCGGTGGGTGAGTTCTATTCGGTTGCGGTGACGAACAATTATCAGCAGGCCGATACCGGCACCAAGATGATTCACAACGGCCGCGGCTCGCGCTCAACGATCATCTCCAAGGGCATCAGCGCAGGCAAATCGAACAACACCTATCGCGGGCTGGTGCGCGTGGGGGCATCTGCCGATGGCGTGCGCAATTTCACCCAGTGCGATTCGCTGCTGCTTGGCTCGGAATGCGGCGCGCACACCGTGCCTTATATCGAAGTGAAGAACCCCGATGCGCAGATCGAACATGAAGCGACAACCAGCAAGATCAGCGACGATCAGCTGTTCTATGCCATGCAGCGCGGGCTGGACACCGAAGAAGCCGTGGCGCTGATCGTCAACGGATTTGCCAAGGAAGTGTTGCAGCAATTGCCGATGGAATTTGCTGTCGAGGCGCAAAAGCTGCTGGGTATTTCGCTGGAAGGGAGCGTGGGGTGAGCGACAAGAAAACCCTCAAACTGCGCGATCCTTCGGAAACGACCAGTCCGCCTGCGCTCAAGAAAAAGGGCCGCGGCTGGGAGATTTCCGAATCGCGGCTCGATGCGCTGCACGAACAGGCGCGGGTGCTGCGCCGCCATTCGTCGGAGGCGCACAAGGCGCTTGCCGCACGTTTCGCCAAGGCGGACCTCGGGCGCTATGCGTTCACGCGCCATGCGGTTGTCGGCTCCGCGCTTGTCGATTTCAATTGTCACAACCTCGGCATGGCTATCGCGATTGACGAAGAGGGGGTGAGCGAAGCCATTTCGCACCGCCGCGATAAAAGTCTCGAAGCGGTTGGCATTCGTGTGATGCACATCAGCGCTTCTGAAATTCTCGATGATATGGACACCGTCCTTCAACGGATAACCGCCGGTATGCGCGCGCGCATCGCTGACAAGCAGCAGGCGCGGCGCGAACATCATCGTAACAGCGCGCCGCGCGGCCGCTTCACGGACAGGACCTAAAAATGCTTCAGATCGAAAACCTCCACGCCACGGTTGGCGGCAAGGAAATCCTCAAGGGCCTTTCGCTCACCGTGAATGCGGGCGAAGTGCACGCGATCATGGGGCCAAACGGCGCGGGCAAGTCCACGCTTTCTTATGTGCTGGGCGGACGCCCCGGCTATGAGGTGACGGGCGGATCGGCCACGCTTGACGGGCCGGACGGCCAGATCGATCTGCTTGATCTGGAACCGCATGAACGCGCTGCCGCCGGGCTGTTTCTGGGCTTTCAGTATCCGGTTGAAATCCCCGGCGTTTCGTTCGTTCAGTTCCTGCGCGAAGCGGCCAATGCGCAGCGCAAGAACCGGGGCGAGGAGCCGCTTTCCGGCGGTGAATTCCTCAAGCTGGCAAAGGAAAAGGCGGCGCTGCTCAAGCTTGATATGGATATGCTCAAGCGGCCGGTGAATGTTGGCTTTTCAGGCGGTGAAAAGAAGCGCGCCGAGATGGTGCAGATGGGCATTCTCAATCCTGCGTTCGCCGTGCTGGACGAAACAGATTCGGGCCTTGATATCGATGCGCTGCGTGTGGTGGGCGATGGCATCAATGCGATCATGCGCGCGCCCGATCGGGCGGTGCTGCTGATCACGCATTATCAGCGGCTGCTCGATTATGTGAAGCCCGACTATGTGCATGTTCTGGCCGATGGCCGGATCGTCAAAACCGGCGGGCCAGAGCTTGCGCTGATGCTGGAAGACGAAGGCTATGAGGCGGTGACGGCGTGAGCGACGCGGCACTTCTTCCGACCACGCGCGATGAGGACTGGCGCTATGCCGATGGCGAATGGCTGGCCGCGGCAGACCCGGCGTATGTTGGCCATTGGCGCACGCTTGATATTGCGCCCGGAGAAAGCAAATCCGATTACGATGTGCACGCATCGGGCGGCGATGCCACTGCCGGCACGGTTGATCGGCTGCGCGTGCATGTTGGCAAGGGCGGGCGCTATGCGCTTTTCATAACCAACGCCGCCGGGCCATATGCGCGCCACGAGATCGAGGTTACGCTTGAAGAAGGCGCGCACTTTGAATTTGGCGGCGTCACGCTGGGCGGCGGCGATTACCGGCAGGAATTCGTTACGCGGGTCAATCATGCGCCGCGCAGCACGTCGAACCAGGTTGTGCGCTGCGTGCAGTGGGGCCGTTCGGTCGGGAATTTTCTGGGCCGGATCGAGATTCCCCGGGATTCACAGCAGGTCGATGCGGCGCAGAATTTTCGCGCGATCCTGCTGGAAGCTGGGGCAAGCGCGAATGCCAAGCCCGAGCTGGAGATTTTCGCTGACGATGTGAAAGCGGCCCATGGCGCGGCCATTGGCGCGCTTGATGAACGGGCGGCGTTCTACATGGCATCACGCGGTATTGCGCCGCATGTTGCGCGCAAGTTGCTGTTGCGCGCTTTCGTGGCCGACGCATTCGAGGCGATTGCCGACGATGCGATGCGTGAGCATATGCTGGAGCAAACGCTGGAACGGCTGGACGAGGGCTTGCTGTGAACGCGGACGCACTTGTTATGGCAAACCTGCGCGCCGATTTTCCGGGTTTGCTAACATCCGATGGCCAGCCGTGGCATTATCTGGATAGCGGCGCGACGGCACAAAAGCCGCAAGCCGTGATCGATGCAACCGTGCGCGCGATGGGCGCAGATTATGCAACGGTCCATCGCGGGGTCTATGCGCGTTCTGCCGAAATGACGCTGGCGTTTGAAGCGGCACGGCGCAAAGTTGCGCGGGTCATCGGCGGACAGGAAAGCGAAGTGGTTTTCACACGCGGCGCGACCGAGGCGATCAACCTTGTTGCGCAAACCTGGGGTCTGGCAAACCTCAAGGCCGGCGATCGCGTGCTGCTTTCGGTGTTGGAGCACCATTCGAATATCGTGCCATGGCAATTGCTGCGCGATCGGATCGGGATCGAAATCGATGTCTGCCCGCTCACCGAAGATGGCCGGATCGATCTGGATGCGGCGCAAGAGATGCTGACCGCGCAGCACAAGCTGGTCGCGTTCGCGCATGTATCGAATGTGCTTGGCTCGGTGCTGGATGTGAAACGCGCAGGCGATCTGGCCCATGGGGTTGGCGCGAAGCTGCTGGTCGATGGCTGTCAGGCGGTGCCGCGCCTTGCGGTTGATGTGGGCGATCTGGATTGCGATTTCTATGCGTTCTCATCGCACAAGCTTTACGGGCCGACCGGGATCGGCGCGTTATGGGTGCGCCCGGAGATTCTGGGCGCCATGCCGCCGTGGCAAGGTGGCGGCGCGATGATTGACCGGGTGACGTTTGACAAGACGACATTTGCCCCCGCGCCGCAGCGCTTTGAAGCCGGCACGCCTGCGATTATCGAAGCGATCGGGCTGGGCGCGGCGATCGATTATGTCGAAGCGATCGGGTTGGACAGGATACACGCGCGCGAGGCAGAGCTTGTTGCCAGAACGCGCACCGAATTGCAGCGGTTGAACGATGTGCGGCTGTTCGGGCCTGAAGATTCCGCCGGGATCGTCAGTTTTGAACTGCATGGCGTTCATCCGCATGATCTGGGCACGATCCTTGACGAGGAAAACGTTGCGATCCGCGCCGGGCATCATTGCGCCCAGCCGCTGATGGATCACCTTGGCGTGCCCGCCACTGCGCGGGCCAGTTTTGGCCTTTATAACGATGAAAGCGATATCGACGCTTTGCTGGTTGGTATCGAACGGACGAAAAGGATTTTCGCCACATGAGCGATCATAACGCCGATAACGAACGCGGCTTTCGCGTGGAGCAGGTGGATAGCGCGCAAACGCCGCCACGCGCCCGGGTTGATGATGCCGCTTCGCCTGCGTCCGGCGGCGCGGAAAGCGATGCGCAAAAGCTGGAACGCAAGCGCGATTATCTGGAAGGGTTCCTTTCGGAAAAGCCGCAGGCCGCCAGCCCCGGAGAGCCGGGCGGCGATCTTTATGAAAGCGTGATCGCCGCGCTCAAGGAAATTTTCGATCCGGAAATCCCGGTGAATATTTACGATCTGGGCCTTATATATGGTGTGGACGTGTCCGACGATGCGTCTGTGATGGTGACGATGACGCTGACCACGCCGCATTGTCCGGTGGCCGAATCGATGCCCGGCGAAGTGGAATTGCGCGTGGCCGGTGTGCCGGGTGTGCGCGATGCCGAAGTGGCTCTGGTGTGGGATCCGCCGTGGGACATGGGCAAGATGAGCGATGAAGCCCGCCTCGAACTGGGAATGCTGTGATGGGAAATGAAACGAAAACCCGTGAACGTCCGGCGGCGGTTATTCTGACCGAATCCGCACAGGCGCGCGTGGCAAAACTGATGGCCCAGGCCCCTGACGATGCCATTGGCGTGAAGCTTTCCACCCCGCAGCGCGGCTGTTCGGGCCTTGCCTATTCGGTGGACTATGTGACTGAGGCGAGCCCGATGGATGAGCGGATCGAAACGCCGGGCGGCACGTTCTTCATCGATGCCGCCAGCGTGCTTTACCTGATCGGCAGCACGATGGACTGGCAGGAAGACGATTTCACCGCCGGGTTCGTGTTCGATAATCCCAACGCAACCGGCGCGTGCGGCTGCGGTGAGAGCTTTACCGTCTGATCAGAGCATTTTCCGTTCGCGCCAGCCTGAACGGAAAACGCCCTAACGGGTAAAGCCGCTTTCCTCGTTCAGAAAATCAAGCAGCGCCTGATCGTATGCGTCGATCTGGCCGTTGCCGTCCAGCCGGTCTTCCAGCCACATCTGTTCGCTGGTGGTGACCGCGCGTTCAATTGCGGCCAGCTCGGATGTGTCCGGCCCCGAAGGCGCCTTTTTCACAATATCGCCAATGGCTTCGAAGAAGTTTCCTTTGACGGCGGATTTGCCGACACGGGCAAAGAAACCGCCGACCGAGGCATTGGTATCGTTCATGAAAGCGTTGAGTTCGCCCGCGCGTTCGCGGCTCAGCGCGGTGTGCCGCACAAAACCCATCAGATAATTGCCAACCCCCTGCACGAACAGGCGCTGCCACTCCGGTGCGTTATCGGCACCAAGCGTTGCATCCTTGAGGCGGAACAGCATGTCCGCTTCCTTGCGGCTGACGGCGGCGGGGCGCTCGCTCCCGGTTGAAAACACGATCCGCCGCATGAGGTTTGCTTCGGCCAGCGTGACATTGCCGGTTTCCAGTGTGCCGCCGCAACGTGTCGGGCCTTCGCCGGTCAGCACTGCGCGTTCAACTTGCGCCAGTGCATATTCGCGCAATGAATCGGGCACACTGGTGGCCGTTTCAAACACGCGCACCAGCATTTCCAGCTCTGTCATGCTGTCAACGTTGCCGTTGTGATCGACTTTTGCGATCAGCCAGTCGGCCTGTTCCTGTGTCACATAGCCAGCGGGCTCCAGCGTGTTGACGATGAACACCTGGATCGCTTCCACAAAAAAGTCAGCCCATTCGGCGCTCGGATCGGCCACCGCGTTGTTGGCCTGAAAAATCGCTTCGGCCTCTTCGGGCGTGATTTGGCCGTTCGCCCATCCCGCCTTGCGAAGCGCGAGGATTTCCCCCGCCGAAATAACGCCGTCAGCCGCCGCTTTCTCGGCGATTTCGCGAAAATGCATGCTCATCGTGTAAAAGGCCTCTCATTCGAGCGCCCAGTATCGCCAAATATGCTTAAATACGTGTTACCGGCGCGGCGCGCAGCCGTCAGCGGCGGCGCAGGGCCCGAACGCAGGCGACCCGATCGACATCCTGCCCGTCAGAAGCACGGCGCGTGTCGATATAGGTCGCCACGGGTTCGGTGCTTCTGGAGGTCGGGTAAAGATAGATATCGAGCACACAGGGCGTGCCGCTGAACTGCAGCTTGCGGGCATCGCCTTCCCAGACATTGAGCCGCGCCTCGCCGAACTGGCGGATCAGCTGACTTTCGCTTGCGCCAATCACGCCTTCAAGGCCCGGAATGGTATGAAATTGCGGATCGCGCGCTTGCCGGGTGATTGGTTTGCGGATCACCGGGCGCGAAGATGTGGCAACGCGCGCGCCGTCTGCCGTGCCGCCGTTTGCCGAAGCGCAGGCCGAAAGCATTGCGACGATGGCCAGCGCCGCCGTTGTCCTAAGCTGCATCCGCAATCAACCCTTTGCGATGGACGAGGTGAGTTGCCATAGCGGCCCCGATAACCGGCGCAAGAAAATTGACGAACGGCACTGCAAGCAACCCAGCGACAATGCCGCCAAGCAACCAGCGTTCCGCGCGCTCCAGCGGCAGCGGTGCGCCGGGATCATGGCAATGGCGCAGCCAGACAAGTTCAGTCAGCTCGCGGCCAAGCAGGACAGCGTTGACCGCCAGAAAAACTGCAGCCGCGCCAACCCCTGTGATCAGCAGCAGCAACGCAACCGGCAGGGCCAGCAGGTTATACAACAAGGCCCGGCGCGCGCCTTTCAGGCCGATCGCCAGCTCGCGTCGCCAGCCCAGTGATTTCACATGGCAAAGCGTTTCGGGATAATGTCGCGCCTCCACCGCCTGCACCACTTCATCGGCATAGAACTGCAACACCGCCATGGCGATAATCCGCCACAGCAGCCAGCCGCCGATCGCCAGTCCGGCCAGCGTCAGCAGTTCACGGATGATATCCGCACCCATAAACAGCGCATCATTCAGGCCAGCCCACGTAAGCACCCAGTTCAGACCAAGACCGCCAAGAACCGCCAGAACTGCAAACACCGCAAGGCCGATCGCGATGCACTTTGCCAATATGCGCAACACATCAGGTTCGCCGATCTGGCGTATGGCGAGAGCGAGGGCGGACAACATCGCGCCGGTGAATCGGCGGCGAATTTCAACCTGTCAATGCCTGATGACCTTGCCGTTCGCGGGCAACGCCTCTAGGCGCTGCGATCAGCCATCTTGATCCGGTCAGCCAGAGGATTCCCGCATGTCTCAGCCTACACATGACGTCATTGCCATTGGAAACGCGATTGTCGATGTTATGGCGCCATCATCGGATGAGCAGATTGAAGCGCTGGGTATGACGCGCGGCGGCATGATGCTGATCGATGCGGATCAGGCGAGGGATCTTTACGCGGCGATGGGGCCGGGCCGGGAAGTGTCTGGCGGATCGGCCGCCAATACACTCGCGGGCCTTGCCGCGCTGGGCGCAAAGTGCAGCTTTATCGGGCAAGTGGCAAACGATCAGCTGGGCGAAGTGTTCGCCCATGATATTCGCGCCGGGGGCATCGCGTTCACGACGCCGGCACTTGCAGGAACCGAGCCAACCGCGCGCTGCCTGATATTCGTTTCGCCCGATGGTCAGCGCACGATGAACACGTTTTTGGGCGCATCGCAGTTTCTGCCTGCCTCTGCGCTGGATGAAACCGCGATTGCCGATGCCGCGATCCTGTATCTCGAAGGCTATCTGTGGGATCCTGAAGAGCCGCGCGCGGCCATGCGCAAGGCGATTGCGGCATCGCGCAACGCCGGGCGCAAAGTGGCGTTCACCTTGTCAGACGCGTTCGTGATCGATCGTCATGGCGATGATTTTCGCAAACTGATCGACGCTGGCGATATCGACATTCTGTTCGCCAACGAAAACGAACTGGCCGCGCTGACCGGCGAAAACGATTTTGAAGCCGGGCTGACAGCGCTTGCGCCCAAAGTGCCGGTGCTGGTGGTTACGCGCAGCGAAAAGGGCGCGGTTGCAATGGCGGGCGGGGAACGTGCGGCCGTCCCCGCAGAGCCGGTTGAGCAGGTTATCGACACCACGGGCGCGGGCGATCTGTTTGCCGCCGGTTTTCTGTTTGGCCATGTGCGCGGCAAATCGCTGGAGGCCAGCCTGAAGCTGGGCGCGGTCTGCGCGGCGGAGATTATCTCGCACTATGGCGCGCGGCCCGAAGCCGATCTGAAGGAGCTGGTTGCAGGGGTTCTGGCCTGATCCGAAACGTCTTTCGGGGGTTGGCTATTTCCCGCTTTCGCGCGCCACTTCGCGCCAGCCGATATCCCGGCGACAGAAGCCGGATGGGAAATCGATCGCGTCGACAGCCTTGTAGGCATGTGTCTGCGCTTCTTTCACAGACGATCCGCGCGCCGTTACGTTGAGAACCCTGCCGCCGCTTGCCGTCAGCGTGCCGTTGTCGGCAATTTTTGTGCCTGCGTGGAAGACTTTCGCACCGCTGGCTTCGGCTTCGGCCTCGGCGATCCCTTCTATAGCTCCGCCTTTTTCAGGCGTTCCGGGATATCCATTGGCCGCCATCACCACGGTCAGCGCGGTATCGGTCGAAAAGCGCGGTGGCTCCAGCGTGGCCAGGCGATTTTCGGCACAGGCAAGCAGGAATTCGACCAGATCGCTTTCCAGACGCATCATCAGCACCTGACATTCTGGATCGCCGAACCGGCAGTTGTATTCGATCAGCTTGGGGCCTTCGCTGGTCAGCATCAGTCCGGCATAGAGCACGCCGCTATAGGGCATTCCGGCGTCGGCCATTGCCTGAACGGTGGGGGCGAATATCCGCGACACGGCCTCGCCGCGAAGCATCGGGGTCATCACCGGTGCAGGGCTGTAGGCGCCCATGCCGCCGGTGTTGGGGCCGGTATCGCCTTCGCCAACGCGCTTGTGATCCTGCGCCGTGCCGAACGGAACGATGGTGCTGCCATCGGTCAGCGCGAAGTAGCTCGCTTCCTCGCCTTCGAGGAATTCCTCGATCACCACTTCGGCTTTGCCATCACCGAACCGCCCGGCGAAAATCTCGCGCACGGCGGCTTCGGCTTCTTCGCGATTCATCGCAACGGTAACGCCTTTGCCCGCAGCCAGACCATCCGCCTTGACGACGACGGGAATGCCAAAACTGTCCAGCGCGGCCAGTGCGCTCGCTTCATCGTCGGCATGGACATAACCAGCGGTGGGTATCCCCGCTTTCTCGCAAAGCGCCTTGGTGAACGATTTGCTGCCTTCCAGCCGGGCTGCCGCTTTGCTGGGCCCGAAAACGGCAATGCCCGCGCCGCGCAGGCTGTCGGCCAGTCCATCGACGAGCGGGGCTTCCGGCCCGATCACGACCAGCCCGATCCGGCTTTCGTCACAAAACGCGATGGCCGCGCCGTGATCGGCCGCATCAAGCGCGATGCAATCGGCGCAATCGGCAATGCCGGGATTTCCGGGTGCAGCATAAAGTTTGTCGCACATAGGCGATTGCGCCAGCTTCCATGCCAGCGCATGTTCACGTCCACCCGATCCGAGCAGCAGGATATTCATGGCCGACACTTCACCTTTCAACGAACACCGCGACTCCGACGATCCGCGTGGGGGGCTGTTAGCGAAGCATGGCGCTGGCGACAACGCCGCGCCGCTTTCGGTGAGCGAGATTTCCGCGAAACTCAAGCGGTCGGTGGAAAGCCAGTTCGGCTTCGTGCGCCTGCGCGGTGAGCTTTCCGGCGTAAAGCGCGCCGCGTCCGGGCATCTGTATTGTGCGCTCAAGGACGAAAAAGCCGTGATCGACGCAGTGATGTGGCGCGGCACCACAGGCCACCTGGCGTTCAAGCCAGAGGACGGTCTGGAAGTGATCGCGAGTGGCAAGCTGACGACATACCCCGGTCGTTCAAAATATCAGATCGTGTGCGAAAGCATGGAGATCGCCGGAGAGGGCGCGCTGCTGGCGCTTCTGGAAAAGACGCGGGCGCGATTGGCGGCGGAAGGATTGTTCGCGCCGGAACGCAAACGTGCGCTGCCCGGCTTGCCGCGCGTTATCGGGGTGGTGACATCGCCCACCGGCGCGGTGATTCGCGATATTCTGCACCGGCTGGAAGATCGGTTTCCAACCCGCGTTCTGGTCTGGCCGGTGCTGGTGCAGGGCGAAGGTGCTGCCGAGCAAGTGGCCAATGCTGTGCGCGGATTTTCCGCGCTGGAACGCGGCGGAGCCATTCCCCGGCCCGATCTGGTGATCGTTGCGCGCGGTGGCGGGTCGATCGAAGATCTGTGGGCGTTTAACGAGGAAGCGGTGGTCCGCGCGATTGCACAGTCGGACATACCGGTCATTTCCGCAGTCGGGCACGAAACCGATACGACCCTGGCCGATCATGCCGCGGACCGCCGTGCGCCTACGCCAACGGCTGCGGCCGAAATTGCCGTGCCCGTGCGCGAAGACCTGATCGCGCAGCTTGGCGATCTGGCGTTGCGCAAACGGCGTTGTGCGCTTCGCCCGGTGGTTCTGGGGCGTGAACGGCTTGAGGCTCGCACGCAACGCATGCCGAAGCCGGAAGCGATCCTTGCGCCCGCCGCCCAGAGACTTGATGAACTGGGCGAGCGATTGCGCCGTGGCCTTCAGGATCGCGTGGCGCTTGGCCGCGAACAGTTGCACGCGCGCGCGCAGCATCTTTCACTGCCGTTGTTGCGAAGCCGAATCGCCAATCTGGGGGCGCGGCTCGAAAGTGCGGGCCTGACCCGGCGCGTGCTGGACCGACGCCTGAAGCAAGCCGCCGATCGTTTTTCCGGTCTTGACAGGGTGTTGCCCCAGCTCAATCCCGATATGCCGCTTGCGCGCGGGTTTGCACGCGTCACATCGCAAGAGGGGCAGACGCTTACCGCCCGGGCCGATGCGGAACGGCACGCGGGACTGGTGCTGAAGTTTCACGATGGCGACCTGCCCGTTTCGGTTGGCCGGTCAGGCGCGCCCGCCACGGAGAAACTTCCGGCGCCCAGGCCCGAGCCGAAGCCAAAGCCCAGGTCCAGGCCCCGAAAAAAGGACGATTCATCGCGGCAGGGCGATTTGTTTTGAGCCGCCGGTTCTGATAGGCAGGATGCCATGCTGATGTCATCGCCCGATCGCCCCGCGACGCTGCAATATGGCCCCAACGGGTTTCGCGTTATCACTGCGGGAAAACATGTGAACTGTGCCGTTACCGGCGAAGCCATTGCGCTTGAAGCGCTGCGGTACTGGTGTGTTGACCGGCAGGAGCCTTATGCCAGCGCCGCGATCGCCACGCGCCATCTGATGGATGAGGCCTGAGCGTGACGGCACGTTCGGTGCTGACGCTGATGGCCGCCGCGTTCGCGCTTGCCGCGGCAAGCTGCACGCCCGGTTCTGCGCGTGACGATGTGTCTGATACGGGCCCGGCCCGTGCGCCTGCATCGGCATCCGCGCCATCGCCTGAACCGGCTTTGCCACTGCCCCCGCCCCCACCCCCACCTTCGCCTTTGCCTTCGCGGCCTGCGGTGTTTTCCGTTTCAGGTGAGTTGACTCAAGGCGGCTGGATCAGGGGAATCGCGCCGGGCGGAGCGACGACGCTGACGCTTGATGGTGCGCGGGTTGAAATGGACGATGAAGGCGGCTTTTTCGCGGCGTTCGATCGCAACGCAGGCACAACGGCAACGCTTGTTGCCCGGCTGGAGAGCGGCGGAACGATATCGCATGAGGTGGCCGTATCACCGCGTGCGTGGAAGATAGAGCGCGTCAATGTCGCGCGTCGTCGGGGCGGGCCGACCGAGGCATT
Source organism: uncultured Sphingomonadaceae bacterium (assembly GCA_947258815.1). GTDB lineage: Bacteria > Pseudomonadota > Alphaproteobacteria > Sphingomonadales > Sphingomonadaceae > Novosphingobium. The sequence continues at coordinate 23,901 of CAMYJW010000005.1, read as the reverse complement.
CATGCGTCTGCGCCGCCCGGAGCTTGCGCAGATCAATGCCGCGCGTTCGCTCGATACGGGAAGCGCGGGCTGGCAGCAGGATTTCATCTGGCCGGTTCGAGGCCGGATTTCAGGCCGTTTCGGTTCGCAGCGCATCTATCGCGGGGAGCCGGGGAGCTATCATTCAGGCATTGATATCGCGACGGGCGGCAGCGGCACACCATTCGTCGCGCCCGCTGACGGCGTTGTGATTCTGGCGGCGCACACGCCCTTCACGCTTGAAGGCAGGTTGCTGATGATCGATCACGGGGCGGGCCTTAACAGCGCGTTCCTGCACTGCTCGGAACTGCTTGTGCGCAAGGGCGATCGGGTGAAACAAGGCCAGGTGATCGGCCGCATCGGCAGCACGGGCCGGGCAACGGGGCCGCATCTTCACTGGGGGATGAAGTGGCGCAAATCCCGCATTGATCCCATTTTGCTGACGGGTCCGATGCAGTAAGCCATTGCGCGGGGCGGCGGTTCGGCTATCTGCGCGGCGTGTACCGCTTTATTGCCTTGCTGATCGTCGTTCTGGGACTGGCTCCGGGCACATGGTGGCGCGTCGTTCCCTCCGAGCGCCAGCTTCACGGCGCGATTGCGGCCAGCGAACTGCAAGTCCCCGCGCAAGACAGGCAGATGCCGCATCTCGGGCCGTTTGTGCTGGAAAAGGTCTGGAAACTGGAAAGTCGCCATCACCTGTTCGGCGGATATTCGGCGTTGCTTGTCACGCATGAGGGCGGCGAACTTCTTGCATTCAGCGATCAGGGCAATTCGCTTCGCATGCGCCTGCCCGGCCCGGTGCTTTCAGATCTGGAACCCACCCGTGTCTTCTCCTCGCACTACCGGGGAAAGTCGTGGCGCGATATCGAGGCGGCGGCTTACGACCCTGATACATCGACGATCTGGACCGCGGTTGAGAACATCAATGCCATTCTGCGGTTCAATTATCGCGATGGCAACTTTGCCATCAACGGAGTGGCCGTTCCTCCCAAGTTGTTCAAGTGGAGTGGAAATTCAGGCCCGGAGACTTTTCTGCGCCTTGAGAACGGCAGGTTCATCGCGTTGCGCGAATCGTTCGACGGACTGTTTGAGCGACGCCGCCATGTCGCGCTGTTGTTCGACCGCGATCCCGTGGAAGACCGCGACGCAAAGCACTTCGCCATGTCCGGGCCGGAAGGTTTCAGGCCGACCGACGCGGCGCTTATGCCCGATGGCCGGGTGATGATCCTTTTTCGGAGATTGTTGTGGCCGCTGCCCGCGCGATTCGCCGGACGTATCGCAATCGGCGATCCCGATGAAATCCGTCCGGGCAAGACATGGCGTGTAAAGGAAGTGGCAAAGCTTTCATCCAGCCTGCCGGTCGACAATTTCGAAGGGCTGGCGATCGAGCCGGGTGACGATGGCAGGCTTGTTGTCTGGCTGATCTCGGACGACAATCGGGCGCTGTATCAGCAAACGCTGCTCTGGAAACTGACGGTGGATCCTCGAAGCCTGCGCTGAGGGGCCGGACGAAGGAATGGCTTATTCCGCGCAAACAGGAAAAGGCGCGCGGTCAGCCCGCACGCCTTTTTTCCGATGCATGAACAGTCGCCAGTCGGCCTGAAGCGTTCAGGCTGCGGCTTTCTGGATTTTCTTCAGTTCGCGCTTCACTTTAAGTGCGCGCGCGCTCAGCTTGTCGTCAGCCGTTTTCAGCAGCCAGTTGTCCAGCCCGCCATTGTGTTCGACCGAACGCAGGCCGTGGGTTGAAACACGGAATTTATAGCTGCGGTCCAGCGTTTCGGACATCAGCGTAACATTCTGCAGGTTGGGCAGAAAAACGCGCTTTGTGCGGTTGTTGGCGTGGCTGACGTTACAACCGGTCAGGCGGCCTTTGCCTGTCAGTTCGCAGATGCGGGACATGGTTTTTACTCGCTTGAAAAATCGTTGCCGTTTTACGGGAAGGCGCGCCATTACCGATTCACCCCGCAAAGGTCAAGCAAAGCCGGGGCATCGGGCCACCAAAGTTGCGCGCAAGGCCAGCCCCGTATAGCGCCTGCGATGATGACACGCTGGCCTCTTCCCGAACCGATGGCAATGGCGCTTGAACAGGCGCGCCGGGCCGCTGCGGGCGGCGAAGTGCCGGTTGGCGCGGTTGTGATGCGTGAAGGCGCGGTGATAGCGGCTGCGCACAACGCACCGCGCACGCTTCACGATCCGACTGCCCATGCCGAAATCACGGCGATTCGCATGGCGGCAGAAAAGATCGGCTCCGAACGGCTCGATGGCTGCGAGTTGTGGGTGACGCTTGAGCCGTGTGCGATGTGTGCCGGCGCGATTGCCCATGCGCGAATCGACCGGTTGTATTACGCCGCAGCCGATTCCAAAGGCGGTGCGGTAGAACATGGTGCGCGGGTGTTTGAGCAGGAACAGTGCCTGCACCGGCCCGAAATCTATACCGGCATGGGCGAATCGGAAGCGGGTGACCTGTTGCGGGCGTTCTTTCAGGCGCGGCGATAGGCGGCGGCTGACACCCGACGCCTGACACCCGCCGGACAGACAAGAACCCTATAAACCCCGCCAGATTTTCAGCCGTGCCGTGTCACGCGCGCCATAAGTGCGGCGCGGACAGTCGGCGGGCAGGAATGAGCGATCGTAGCAAAGCTGGACTTCGCGCAGCCACCCGGTGCGGCTGGAGCGAATGCCGATCTGGCTTTCGCGCCAGTCCGGGTTGAGCCGGACGAATGCCTTGCGCAGATCGCCCGCCGTCAGATCATCCTTGCGTGAAAGATAATCCGCATCGGGCCAGCGGATCGAATCCCACAAAATGGCGGCGACCTTGAAATAGGTGGCGGGCCGTTTGGTCATGCAGCTGCCGTGTTTGGCCCATTCGTGTGCCAGCAGGCGGGCGGATGGCGTCATGCACAAATGGCGGCGCAGGAGCTGGGGCGATGGCGTTGGCCTGACGGCGCACCACTGTGGCGGCGGGCCGCTGCGCGATTCGGGCCACAGGCCGTGCAGGATAAAGCCGAACCGCCCGTTGCGCCCGGAACACTGCATCGGGCTGCGCCGACCGTTCGCCTTGCAATATTCGGGCGACCAGCTTGCGGCAAGCGTATAGCGCCCCACTGCGGTTCGCCGCACCGGGCCTTTGGGTTTCTGGACCGGTGGGGCTTCGATCCGGCCCGGCACCGCGCATTGATAGGCCTGGGCGTGCGCGAACATCGGAAACATGAGCGCTGCGAGAATCAGCGCGCTGCCAACAGCGGCTTGCAAACGCGCCCACGCGCCTTTGGGGGGCCTGCCGACAGGCGCATATCGGCGCGGCCAACGGGTATTGCGCGAGCAGGGATTTCTCACAGCGGTTTAAAATCAAGGCCGATGTCGGCAGCTGGTGCGCTTTGCGTCAGCCGCCCGACTGAAACGAAATCGACCCCGGTTGCCGCGATCGGGCCGATCGTCTCCAGATTGACACCGCCCGATGCCTCACAAGGCACCCGGCCTGCAACCAGTGCGACAGCTTCGCGCAATGTATCTGGCCCCATGTTATCCAGCAGCAAATGATGTGCGCCAGCGGCCAGCGCGGGTTCGATCTGGTCGATCCGGTCAACTTCGCAAATGATTTTGGCGACACCGGCATCGCGCGCGCGTTTCACCGCTTCGCCGACCCCGCCCGCGACCAGCACATGGTTGTCTTTGATCATCGCCGCGTCCCACAGGCCCATGCGGTGGTTCTGCGCGCCGCCCATCCGGGTGGCGTATTTTTCAAGATGACGCAGGCCTGGGATGGTTTTGCGCGTGTCGAGCAGAACCGCCTTCGTGTTTCCCATCGCATCGACATAAGTGCGCGCCATCGAGGCGATGCCGGACAAGTGTTGCACGGTGTTAAGCGCGCTGCGCTCTGCCGTCAGCATGGCCCGTGCGTTGCCGGTCAGCCGCATGAGATCTGCACCCGGCGCGACGCGCGCGCCTTCCTCGACAAGGATGGCGATGTCCATATCCGGTTCAAGCTTGCGGAAGAACGCGGCGGCGATCGGCAATCCGGCAACGGTCATCGCATGGCGCGCGTCCATCACGCCCGAAAACCTGTCGCCTGCGCCAATGACGCTTTCGGATGTCACATCGCGCCCGCCGCCGGGCAGGCCGACGCCCAGATCTTCGGCCAGTGTGGAACTGACAAAGGCATCGAGATCGAAGCCGGTTAAAGTAAAGTCGCTCATCGGGTTCGTTTGGACTTTTTTTGCTTTGGCCTCAAGCGCCGGGCGCGCGCATCCGCGCGCTTGGCTTTCCTCGCATAAGCTCGGGCGCGCAGTCGCGCTTGCGAGCTGCTGGTCGCAGCTCGGTCCATTCCAGGCATGCGGTTCGCGCAAGTCCGGTCCGCGATCAGCGGACCGCAAGGCCGACCGGCCGCCCGCAGCGCCGCGAGGCGCGAGGAAAGCCTAAGGGGCCGGATGGCCCCGCCGGCGCCTGAGGCCCAAAAAATTAATGCACGAAACGCGCAATCACATCGCGGTAGCTGCGCGAAACCTTCACTTGTGCGCCCGATTCCAGAATCAGGAAGCATTCGCCATTGGTGTGCGGTTTTACCTGACGCACCAGATCGAGATTGACGATGGTAGAGCGATGAACGCGCTGGAACATGCGCGGATCGAGCCGACGTTCCAGATCCTTCATCGTTTCGCGCAGAATCAGCGAATTGTCGGCCGTGCGAATACACATGTAATCGCCCGCCGCCTCGATATGTTCGATGGTATCGACATCGATGCGGAAAATCTGCCCGCGATCCTTGATGTTGATAAGCTTTTCATAGCGCTGCGTGGCGCCTTCGGTTTCGTCGGGGATCGCATCCATTGCATCGGGCGCGACTTCGGCGAGCACGGCTTTCAGTTTCTCCGCCTCTTCCGCCGAACGCTTTTCCGCCAGCCTGACGCGGACGCGTTCAAGCGTATCGGCCAGCCTGTCTTCCTCAACCGGCTTCATCAGGTAATTGACGGCATTTGCTTCAAACGCGCGCACGGCGTGTTCCTGATAGGCGGTTACGAACACGAACAGTGGCGGTTCGATCTCCATCACGCCTTTGACAACGCTGAACCCGTCAAAACCGGGCATCTGGATGTCGAGAAAAACCAGGTCCGGCTTTTCAGTCTTGATCTTGCGGATCGCTTCGCGCCCGTTGAGGCAAGTGTCGATAATTTCAACGTCGGCGTATTTTTCAAGGCGAAGTTGCAAGCCCTGAACGGCCAGTTTTTCATCATCGACTATAATGGCTCGAATGCTCATACGCGGTTCTCGCTCTGCATGAATTCAGTTGTTGCGCTGATGTCAGCCTATTCGGCTGCAGCGGCGATCGGCGGCAATTCAGGATTCTGTTCCATGCGCTCCTGTGGTTCATACGGGATTTCTATCACAACGGCAAAGCCGCCCCCTTCAGGCTCAACGGTTTCGAACTGATGGCTCTCGCCGTAGGCCTGCTCAAGCCGCTCGCGGATATTGGCCAGGCCCACGCCGGTCGATACCGGTTCGCCTCCATCGAATGTCACGCCAGACAGCCTGTGGTCTGTGATCTTGCTTTTCAAGCCGGGGCCGGTGTCAGAGACGGTGATCCGAAGCCTCTGCCCGACAAGCTGCGTTTCGATGCGGATTTCGGCGCCGCTTTCCTGCGCGCTGACAGCATACTTGATGGCGTTTTCGACCAGCGGCTGAAGCAGCAGCGAGGGCAGAAGTGCCTTTTGCGTGCCGTTTTCGATTTTAAAGCTGGTGCGCAGCCGGTCTTCGAAGCGCATCCGTTCGATATCCAGATAGAGTTTAAGCGTTTCGATTTCCTGCGCGACGGTCACTCTGGCCGAAGGTTTGTTGATAAGCGTGTAGCGCAGGAAAGAGGATAGCCGGCTGAGCATCGCGTTTGCCGGCTCGGTCTGTTTCAGCAGCACAAGCGTCGATATCGAATTGAGTGTGTTGAACAGAAAGTGCGGATTGAGCTGATAGCGCAGCATCGCCAGTTGCGCGCTTGTCGCCTGGGTTTCAAGCCGGATCAGCTGATCGTTCTGTTCTTCCACCTGAATGAAAAAGTTGATCGCGTAATACAGCGCCGACCATGCGCCAAGCAGCGTTGCATCCAGATAGAACACGCCCAGGAACAGCTGGGTAAAGCTGGCATCGCTTTCGGTGCGGTAAAGCGCGATGATCCACGCATCGATAAACGCATGAAGGCCAACCGCGAACGGCAGGATCAGGGCGGTGAAGCCCCAGGTAACCAGCGGGCGTCTGCCAATGCTGATCAGCTGGCGATAGATCACTGCCAGAACCAGCGAGATCGAAAACCCGGTGATCGTGGCGATGAGGACCAGAACCAGAAACGCGGGTGGCTGATCGTTGGCGATGGCCGACATAGCGCGCAGCAGCATTGCGCCGCCCCAACCGGCGAACTGGAGACGCCAGAAAGCCTGATTCTTGTTCGCGAAGAACGGGTTGGGCTGGATGGGCAAAACGGCCATGGCGACAGTTTAGCCTAAATCGGCTCTTGCGGGAATCCGTTTGCGAAAACGGCTGGTGCCCGCGCCCGGCGCGGCTGTCTGCTCAGCTTTGCGCCCGGTCGATCGCTTCGGCCAGCGCATCAACACCCACCGCGCCCGAGATCAGCTCATCGCCGACAATCCAGCTGGGTGTTCCGTTAAATCCAAGCTGACGCGCGACGTCCATGTTCTTGCCCAGTTCCGCTTTAATCCGGTCGCTCTGCGCGGCTGCCCGTGCCTTCGCAAGGTCCAGGCCAGCGGTTTTAGCCGCCGCTTCGATTGTTGCGGGGCCGGGGCGGCCCGCATCGAACATCGCGTAGTGAAATTCGGCGTATTTGCCCTGCTCTGCCGCGGCAAGCGCCATGCGCGCGGCGGCGGCGCTCTGCTCGCTCAGAATCGGCAGTTCGCGAACGACAATGCGCAGCTCTGGCCGGTTCGCCAGCAAAGTTCGCACATGGTCCACGCTCTGCCGGCAATAGCCGCAGGCAAAATCGGTAAATTCGATAAGCGTGACGGTGCCATTCGGATTGCCAAGCACAGCGCCAGGGAATGGCGTTTCCGCCTCGGTCCTGACGCTTGCCAACGCTTCGCTGCCTTCCTTGCGCTGGAGTGCTTCCATCGCTTCGGGAATGATTTCGGGATTCTCGAGAATGTAATCGCGCACGACCACTTCGATCGCTGCCCGGTCACCCGATGACAGCGATGCCGCAGGGTCGGACGCGGCCTTCGAGACAAACCAGCCCCCCACGCCAGCGAGAATGACAAGCACGGCCCCAAGGCCAAGCAACAATGTGCGGTTGGCACCGCCTGTTCCGCTATTTTCCATAATCTGCGCTTACTTCTTCTTTTTCCGGCGTTCAATCTCGGCTTCGGCCTGCAGGGCAATATCCTGTGCCCTCAACCAGTCTGGAGAGCCTTTGGGCAGTGCGGCTTCGGCTGCCCTGGCGCTATGCAGCGCCATTCCCATCCTGCGCGAGAGCACTTGTTGCTCGGCGCTGGCGAGGCGGGCGCGGGCGATGTCTCCATTGTTGGCATAGACGACACCCAGTTGATACCACGCAAATGGATTGAGCCGATCCCGCGCGACGGCCGCTTTCAGCACTTTTTCCGCTTCGATGAAATTCTCGCGCTCTTCTGTGGCGATCAACGCGTGCCCGAAAAGCGTGGCGATCAATGGCTGGTTTCCGGTGAGGTCGGTGGCGTGGCGCAGCGAGGCAAGCGCGGCTTCGGGTTGGCCCGATTCCAGCAGGATCTGGCCTTTGAGTTCCAGAAAATAGGGATTCTCAGGCTCATCGCGCAGCAAACTGTCTGCCTGCGCGGTGGCTTCCGCCAGTCTGGCATCCTTGTGAAATGCATAGGCACGCGCATAGCGGGCCGGAACATCGGTCATGTATTCAGGATAGGTTCGCAATGTGTCGGCGGGTTTCGCAAGATAGCCGAACAGTTTTGCCTTGGCGCGTCTGAAGCGCTGTTCGATTTCGGGATCGCTGGGTGTTTCCCAGGCAGGATCCTTTTCGTACGTATCGCTCAGCGTTGTGATCCGGTCCTGGGTCATCGGGTGTGTGCGGCCATATTCGTCGCCCTCGCGCGGATAGTAGCCATAGCGATACTCAAGGTTCTGCAGCTTCTTGAAGAACGCGATTGAGCCTTTGCCCGTGATGCCGGCGGTTGAAAGGTATTGCGCGCCCGCAGCGTCCGCCGACGCTTCCTGCGATCGGTTGAACGCCAGAAACTTGCCCATTGCGGCTTGCTGGCCTGCCATCAGCACGCCCAATGCCGCTTCGCCGCCCCCTGCCGCCGCCGCCGCCGCGCCGAGCAGCAGCGAAAGCAGGCTGATGTTGGTTGCAGCCTTGGCGCCATGGTTCAGCACGGCGTGTCCGCCCGCGACATGGCCCAGTTCGTGCGCGATAACGCCTTGCACTTCGTTGGCGGTTTCTGCCTCGTTGATCAGCCCGCTGTGAATATAGACTGCCTGCCCCCCCGCAACGAACGCGTTGACCGAGGGGTCGTTGATCAGCACGATATCGACATTTTCCGGCTCAAGCCCTGCCGCCTTGATCAGCGGCGCGGCCATATCGTCAAGCAGCGCTTCGGTTTCCGCGTCGCGCAAAATCGATTGCGCGGCGACGGGCTGGACGGCCAGCAGCAGCGCTGCAAGCGCTCCGGCGATATGTGCAATCAGGCGCATGTGCGTCTTTACCTTCAGACGGCCTGAACCGGCGCTGAAGCGGGTATGGATCAATGCGGGGCAACAAGCGGCGGCCATGATACCCAGATAGGTCTCATCGTCGCCGAAGCAAAGCGGCGTTTTGCCCGTTGCGCTATTTCAGCAGGCGTTTGGCCGCGCGCTCGATCAGCGGCAGATCGTCGGCGATTTCACCCAGCAGAACGACTTGCCCGTCGGGAAGCCGCCGTGCGACCAGAACCGTAAATTCGCCGCCTTCAACCGGAAGGTCCGCCAACGCGCGGCTTTCCAGCTTGCGCAGCTTGCGGGCCAGCGTCTCGCGCACAGTGTCGCGATCGGCGGACGGTTTGCCGCTCTCCTCGCGGCGCAGTCTGCGTTCTTCGGCGACAATGCCTTTCAGGCCGCCCGGCGCCTCGCCAAGCAGTTCGGCCAGTTCCCCGCTTTTGACATCATGGCGGTGTGCATGGGTCAGGGCGGCGGCATATTCAGTCAGACGCGTCTTGTCATAATCGGCACCGAACACAAGCTTCACGATCGGCGTCATTGGCGCGCGATCCTGAATAACAAGGCCTGCATCTTCAACAAGCTGACCGAATTCGTCCGGGGCCTGCGTTGCGGCTATCGAGAAATCATAGGCCCGGCCGATTGCGGCATAAAGTGCCTTGCGCGTGCGATCTTCGCTGACTTTGGCTTCGTCCGCCAGTGCGCGCGCCGATGCAAGCCAGTCTGCAAGACCGATGGCGGCGTCCGTTGTCGCCCCCGGTTCCATTTCCGTTTCCAGCTCCGCTTCGGGCGCAACTGGCAGATCGGAAAATTGCGAGGCAGGGCTGATATCGAGCAGGCTGGCGGTGCGATCCGAAGCTTCGTGATTCGAAACGCTGTCATCAGCGCCGTCATCCAGAATATCGTCATGCGCGGTGCCGTCATCCGACGTATCATCGTCCGACTGGCCAAATTCAGGCTCGGGGAATGCCTGCTGTTCGATCGCTTCGCTTTGCTCTGCACCAAGATCAAGAATGTCCGGCGTGTTTGCGGGTCCATCTGCCCAATCGGTGTGCGGCGCTTCCTCGCGAACGCTCTCGTTCATCGGTTCAAGCGCCTGATCGATCTGCAGCATCAGTTCATCGGTGGTCTGCTGGTCGGCCATTTCCTTCCAGTTGATCACGCCGTAGATGAAATCGATGGTGTCGTCGTCGCTCGAATAGGGAAGCAGAATGCCGCGATACAGGATGGTCAGGCCGCGCTGGTTCACGAATTCGGCTTCGAATCCGATGGGTGCCTGATTGGCGATGATCTGAAGGTAGTGATCGGTAATGCGTGAAAGCAGCGATCGGCTGGGCACATCGCTCAGACGTTCGATCGGGCCATCGGTGCCGCATTCGCCGGCCAGCTTGTCGCCAAGATAGGCAATTGCCGGATCGTCTATGCCGGACGTGAAATCAAGAAGGACGCTGTGAGGGCCGAAGTCGTCCACGTCTTCCGGCTCAAGATCTTCAATGGCAGGAAAGTTGCGGTCTTCCAGCATGCCCGCCCAGAAATTGTAGGCGCGCACCTGCATCCTGCGCTCGTCCTGCCCGATCGCGTCGGGTGGGAGATCGCCAACAGTTTCGTCCTCGAATTCGTGATCAATCGCGTCGCCAAACGGCTCGCTTTGATCCGAAAACTGGCCGCGCATATTATCCATGTGGTGTCCCCACTTGCCCATTTTGCAGGAGCTTTGTGGCGCAACATGGTAAACTTATGATTAAGATATTTCCGGTTTTCACAGGGCCGCGCGGTTTGCAGGCAAGCCCGCGCGAAGGCCGCAGTCCGAGAAGATATCGCGGCCCAGGGCGTTTTGCGTTCAAGCTGACGCGAACGCAAAAGCAACGCTCATGCACCGCCCGGGCTTATCGTGGCTTCCGATCCCGATTGATCGGGAATCGCTCTAAAAGATATAGCGCATTCTGATCGTCTGATGCGGTGTATGCGTGTTCACCGCAAATGCGGCGCGCGCAAAGCGGGGCGGGCCAAACTTCACCGGCGCGTTGCGGGAAAACCCGAACCCTTCGTTCGGCAGCATCAGGCGCTTGTCCAGCCGGCCATTGGCATTCTCATCGTGAATCAGGGCAATTGCGTAGTTTCCTGCGGGAACCTCGCCAAACTCTATCCGCAGCGGCCCTGAGGCCGGAATGGTCCGGCCCCGCGCCTGGGGATCGTTTTCGCACCTGGGAAATGCTTTGGCGTTTGCCGTGAGGCAGGCGATGACCTGCCCTCTGGATGAGCGCAGGCCGGTGACGGTTGCGCTGACGCTCACGTCCACGCCCGCACTTGCAAGGGTGCGCGCCGGGGCCGGCTCGGGGGCAGGCGCTGCCGCTGTGCCCGGCACCGCGACAACGGCAAGGCCCGCGATCAGGAAGATCAGTGCGCGGCCAGTCCGCGGTCGGTTTTGCACAGGTGATCCCAGAACCGGAAATAGAGGCCGTAATTGCATGCATACTGCTCATGATGACGATGATGATGGCTCGCGGTTATCAGCCATTGGCCAATCCGCGAATGAACGAGGCGGCGGGGGAACATGTCCCACCCCATATGGTTGGTGACGCCCATTACCGTCATGATGGCAAGCACCAGCCCCAGGGCGGCGATGTGGAGTGGAATAACCAGCACCAGCGCAGGAACGACCACGGCGCCGGTCAACGCTTCAAGTGGATGAAAGCTCATCGCGGCCCAGGCGGTGGGCGGCTTGCTGGCATGGTGAACCTCATGGGCCAGTGCGAACAGCCGTGGCCGGTGCATCCAGCGGTGGGTCCAGTAAAACCAGGTGTCGTGAAGCACAAGGCAGACCAGCACCGAAACCGGCAGCCACCACAAAGGCCAGTCGTGCGGATCGGTATAGATCCGTGTCCAGCCGTGCTGTTGCCAGCCCCATGCGATGATTCCGGCGGGCGTTCCGTATATCGCCGCCGAAAGAAGCGACCAGCGGACTTCCCGCCCGATCTGGGGCGTGAGGCGGTCATAGATGCCGGGGCGGACGCGGACGGACAGCCAGGCAAAGAAACCGCTCGTCAGCACATAACGAACCGCCACGATTGCCGTCATTGCGATTGCAGAGAGCATGGCGGCCCACAGCGCTGGTCCGAATGTGCCGGTCATTGCCGCGTTATGCACCGGGTGCAGACATTGTCCAGTGCGGCATCGGCCGGGCGACGCCACTGTGCGGATGCCCGGCCTGAGTGCGCACCTTAGTTGGCTTTGCGAACCTTGTTGCGATGTGCACCGACGTTCGGCTTGCCGCCGCCCGAACGGAAATTGCGTTTGCGCTGGCTTTCATCACGCCGCTCACCGTTGCGTTCGCCGCCCTTGTCGCGCCGGGGGCCGTTGTTGCGCCGGTTTGGCCCGCCCGAATTGTTGTTTCTTGGCTTACGGCTGGGCGCGGGGAGGCTTGCCGCCAGCTTGGTGAAATCTTCCGGCAGTGGCAAACGCATGAGCTTCACGCCGGTCAGCCGCTCAATATCGCGCAGATAGGGCTTTTCGTCAGGCGCAATGAAGCTGATCGCAATGCCGTCCGCTCCGGCGCGCGCGGTGCGGCCGATGCGGTGGACATACTGTTCGGAAACGTTGGGCATATCGAAGTTGAACACATGGCTGACGCCAGAAACGTCAATGCCGCGTGCCGCGATATCGGTTGCCACCAGAACCTTCATCGTGCCCTTGCGGAAACTGCCGAGCGCGGCAGTGCGCTGGGACTGGCTCTTGTTGCCGTGAATCGCGGCGGCAGGAACGCCCGCTGAGCTGAGATGACGAACAATGCGGTCCGCACCGTGTTTGGTGCGTGAAAAGACCAGTGCGCGCTCAATCGTGCCATCGGCCAGCCCCTCACGCAGCCGGATGGTCAGCAGCGCCTGCTTTTCGTTCTGGTTCACGAAGGTGCCGAACTGTTCAACACGCTCAGCCGTGGTGGATTGCGGGGCAACTTCCACGCGCACCGGATCGTTGATGAACTGGCGGCCCAGTTCGGCAATAGCCTTGGGCATCGTGGCAGAGAAAAACAGGCTCTGGCGGCCTTTCGGCAAAAGGTTTGCAATGCGCTTGAGCGGCTGGATAAAGCCCAGATCCATCATCTGGTCAGCTTCGTCCAGAACGAAGATCTCGACATTGCGCAAGGTCAGCGCGCGCTGATCGATCAGGTCAAGCAGGCGGCCAGGCGTCGCCACCAGCACGTCGCAGCCGCGCGAAAGCGCGCGCGCATGCTTGCCCGCAGGAACGCCGCCAAAAATGCACTGGACCGACAGGTTCAGGTATTTGGCATAGCCGCGCATGTTGTCCGCGATCTGGGCAGCAAGTTCGCGTGTGGGCGAAAGCACCAGCATGCGGCAGGATGCGGGATGGCGCGGAGCCGGGTCTTCGGCCAGCCGGTGCAGCGATGGCAGCGAAAATGCCGCCGTCTTGCCGGTGCCGGTTTGCGCGATGCCCAACAGATCGCGCCCTTCCAGAAGGGCCGGGATCGATTGGCGCTGAATTGGTGTTGGATCGGAATAGCCTTTGGATTCAAGCGCACGGATAATGGGCTCGGCAAGGCCAAGGTCAGAAAAGAATGACATGAATAACTTTCAAAAATATATGCGTGGCGCAGCGGCGCAGGCCGTCTCGCGCAAAGCAAGGGTTCGTCGATTGCGACCCTGCGTGAAAAAGGAAGCGTTTGGTCTGTGAGCGACCGTCCATCCGGGCAGGCCTTGCGCAAATGCTGAAGTGCAAATGCCAATGGCCTCACGCTGCTTCGGATTGCGGCGGAACAGATTCCGCGCGCCGATTGCTTGGCGGGGACATAGTGTGCATTGCAGCAAAACGCAAGATAATTGCGCATGAGTCCAAATATCTTGCGCGGCGGGCGTTGTGATGCTTTGCGATCGGGCTATGCGCGAACCGGTTTCACCCTGTAACAAAGTCTGCCGGATCAATCAGGCAACGGGATGGTGCCGGGGGTGTCACCGCACCCTTGCGGAAATCACGGATTGGGCGATGCTTTCATCGCAAGCCAGACTGGCAATTCTGGACGAACTGAAGGCCCGTAAGGCGCAGGTTCGCGACCGACGCTGAAGGCGCAAACCCTCAGTTCGCAGTGTCTTCCGGGTTCGCCATGGCCGTCGCGGTATCGGGATCGCCACTGTTCGTCAGCCGCCGAAGCGACGCGCGCGCAAGCCTTTCAACTTCAACCTTGCGCCGCGATGGAGCAAGTTTCTGCAATGGAGCAGGGCGCAGGATTTCCGCATCATATCCATCGGCAACGATCACGCCGCATCTGTCAGGCAAAAATGCGGGCCCATCCAGGCACGCGCGATCAAGCGCTGGCGCAAGGCCCCAGTAATACCGATCGCAATAGTCCAGATAATCCGGCCATTTCGTATCGCCCAGCAGGTCAGCCTGGCTCACCTTGATCTCGACGATCACCACCAGCCCTTTCGCGTCAATCCCCATCAGGTCCGCTCGTCGTCCGCAGCGAAGCGGCATCTCGGCAAGGCACCAGATATCATTGCGGGCGAACAGCCTTCCGATTCCGCGCGCCACATCGCGCGCGGTCAGCAGGTCAGGCTTGCTCGGAGAAGGTGATTCGATAAGGGGCATGCTTCATTGTAGGAACATACACGGAACATACAAGGGTTTCGGCCCGGTCAGGCGAAGCGCAGCGTGCCGCGTTCTTCTTCGGTCGGTGCAAGGCTTAAAACCGCATCGCGCGCGCGCACGAATTCGTCCCACAATGCGCGCGCTGCGTGGCGCGAATCTGCGCCGCGCGCATGGGCTGCCAGCAAGGCCGAAAGGCCCGGTTCCATAATCGCGGATATGTCTTCGATGCCCTGTTCTGCAAGTTTCAGGCGGCCGCTGTCCGCCTCGCGCATGGTAACGGGGAAGTTTCGGATCGCCGCAGTCATCCGGGGCGGATCGAGCGCGGCAATCATTGCGACCGCGCCAGCGGCATCGTGCAACGCCGACCACTTCATGCTCATCGCGCTGGCAGAGCCCTGTCCGAACTCGGGCCTGCCCGATCCAATAAAACGTCCGCTCATGTGCCTGCTTCGCCGTTGCCTGTCGAAATATGGAAACTGGCGCACGTTTAGCAGTGCAGCCTTGCCAAAACGCTAACCGCCCGCGCGCGAAAGCACGCGCAATACAAAGATCTCGACCGCGGACACGCTGGCTCACACGGCCGACGCAATTATGGGACTGGTATGGACCACGCTGCTCTGCTACCTGCTCGCGCGCACCGGCACCCGTAGCTCAGCTGGATAGAGCGCTGCCCTCCGAAGGCAGAGGTCACAGGTTCGAATCCTGTCGGGTGCGCCAGTTTTCAATGACTTAGAGAAGCGCCGCTCGCTCCGTATGGAATGAGTATGGAAAAGGGGGGTCGACGCAATTCCCTGCCCGGGCTGGTGACTGGAGTGCTAGCGCTCCCTGAAATGGCTTCTTCCCCAACCTCACTAGGTTTGAAGAATAAATTCAGACTGGCACTATTTGGAATTTCGGGTCCTGCCCAGCACATGCGGTTCTAAGGAGCGCTAGGTGACCGCTTTTTCCCCGCCTCCGCAGCTTCTGGGCGATAGTTTCAGTTAGAAGTTACAGTCTGGGCCATAGCGGCTGTCCCGCTTACGGTGAGAGAATTGTGCGGATCGCAAGCAACTCGCGCGCTCTGTCTAATTTCAATCTCTATTTCAGAGGCTTGCTCGTTGATGAGTTGGCAGCGGATCAGCGCAAACCCGCTCAACCCGTAGAAGAGTTGATTCCGCCCAAACCGGATTTTATCAACAATTAGAGTGACGTACGTCCCGAATTCGCGGGGTAGGGTGTGCTCTCTAAATTCACCAAGCACGGCTCATAGACCGGTGTGACGTGAGTGATGATCCATGAAGTTATTTCCCAAACTCAATACGGGAAAGCGACCGCCAGCGCCACACACATGGGATGAGGTTCTTTGCCGTCTAGACTACCGGCCTAGCCTACTGCATTCGGATTGGATGCAAGAACGGTCGACCGCTCAAACCACGAGACAATCCTCTGTCGATGGCTTTTTTGAGTTCATGACTCGAAGGGAGCGGCTTCGAATGGCGAAAGAGGCGGGTAACCCTTGGCCCTGGTCCAACGATCCTATCTTGAACGAATACAAATTCACGAATGTGAAGCGAGAGGACGACCGCACAACGCGTTGGATGAGAACCAATTGGACAGGTCCTCATGGAAATCGCCCAGCTGGAGAGATCATCTTCAACTGCGCTGTGTTTCGGTACTTTGGAACCACCGAGTTCGCTGGCGCGCTCGGTTGGCAGGACGATTGGCAACCTGAGGCATGTATCGAGCTGGCTAGGGAACGGGCCTCACATGGAGAGAAGGTTTTTACCGGCGCGTACATAATTCCGACACTTGGCCATCGCGGGCCGAAGGCTGAAGCAGTGGCTCGTCTGATCCTCACCCCACTATGGGCTGACCGCGACCGTTTGGCGGGAATTGCGTCTTCCACGCAGAGTTGGAAGGCGGTCGCTATGGCGATGCGAGGACTTCCGGGCTTCGGCGGCACAGGGTTCATGGTGAAAGAAGTCCTGCAGGATGTCATACAAACCCCGGTTCTAGCTTGTGCAGTCGACCGGAATGCTTGGTGTCCAGCGGGGCCCGGAGCTCGTCGCGGGCTAAATCGGATATATCAACGACCGCTCAAGCAAACAGTCAGAGACGAAGAATTGCTGAAGGAAATGGTTGAGCTCTTTGAGCAGTCACATGCAGCTCTGCCAGAGTTCATGCCGCAACTCGAACTCCACGACATTCAATTTCAGCTTTGCGAGTATGACAAGTATGAGCGGGTTAGGCTTGGGCAAGGTCGGCCAAAAGCTCGCTACAAGCCCTCCATCCAAGGCCTGCTATTATAGTGCGCCGGCGATCCTGGCGATGATCACCGCAGCAGTAGCCAAAGCGCCGATTACACCTAGGACGATGGCCATCTTATTCTCAAGGTTCTTTACTCGGGTTTCCATTTGCTGGACCGAGCTGACCGGCTTAGCGACCTCGGATATGAGCTTGTTGGGTATCTCCGATTGAGGCTCGGATGACCACACATATTCGCCAGATTCATCATCGTCGATGTCTGCGAGCCAGAGCTTAAAGAGCGGATCACCAAGACCGATCGAGAATGCTGAGGGACCGGCATTAAATACTGAGTATATGAGCTTGCCCTCAAAGCCGGGGTCAACATGAAATCCGGAAACATTGATCAAACCGCGAAACTTCATGCCGGACCGAAGCGAGATGAAGCCCATCACGTCAGAAGGAATTTTCACGGATTGCTGTGAAAGCAAGAATGCAAATTGGCCCGGCGGTATTGTGAAAGTATCCGCCTTATGGAGAAAGCGATTGTCGGTAGGCGAGAAGTAACTGCGAGATGTCAACGCGAGCTTTCGGCTCTTACGTATGGAGAAACCAGCGTCAGGCGTGACGTAGTACTCGTCGCCCATACAAAGCGTATAGCTGTTGCAATCTATGTTCTTCGAGTTGAATGGCGTCACAATATCGCGCTGTTCAATCTCTCTAGAGAGCCGCGCACCACCCCAAAACGCCATGAGCCGACTCTACAGCTTCCCGTAGAAGGGATTCTTTTCCTTCACTGGCTGAAGTCGCGCGCGCACCATCTCCACCATATCCCAATCACGCTCGGCAGCGAATGAGATGGATGTGCGCATGAGTTCGAAGATTGCTTGGTCGATCTTTTCTCGGAAGGGGAAAGCCTCCAAGTGATCCATCTTCTCGCAGGCCGCAGCCATGCGACCGGCGGACATTGCTACTGCCGTCCGCAGGTCACCAGGGGCCTCTGCCAAAAGCTCGTTGTGACGGTCTGCAAGCCTGATCTTCAGAATGTTCGCTGAAGAGAGGGCAATCACGAAGATATCCGTCACCAATCGACGCAATTCCGTTTCCTCCGGCTGGGCAGCGAGGCCGCCAGAGTACTTCGCGAAGTGGAGCGCCATATGCTTCAGTCGGTCCTGAACCGTAAGCCGCGCAATCTCGTGATGATACTTCTCGTCGTGCTCGAATTGCTCCCACTGCAGGCGAGCGAGATCATCCGGAGTCAGCATGAGCCCCGCCTGAGTTTCGCTCTTTTCCTGCTCGATCAACATCTCTCAACTCCTCCACCAGCGCGCGCTCTTGAACCCGCTGGGTTTTCCATAAGTACCTCGCCTCGGCTCTGGAATCAATGTGATTCCAGCCTAATCCCCGATGCAAGACTGCAGCCAGCGTTCCTCGAGCTCCGCCCGAAAAAGCGCTGAGGCTGCCCGTCCAGGGGCGACCCCGACCTCATCACACAGGGAAACGAATGCAGCTTTTTGTTCGGGATCCCTGTGGTGGGCGGTAATCCGCGGGCGCTTCCCAGTCGGCGTCGGTGCGTCAAACCTTGCCATCAGAGAGGAAAGTCTCCGCTGATTCATCTCGCGGAGTACAAGAAGACTGGCCAAGCTGCTCACGGTTACGTTCAGACATGCCGCATAGTCCTTGAACGCTGCATGATGATCACCGCTCAAGTAGCCGCCTGTCTGAGGCGCCGCCATCGACCAATCCCCCCGATTCCCAATCACAAGCTTATCATGCCTTGTGACGATTCGCTGCTAATTATATGGCGATTATATACTTTGCAAACACGCTCCGTTGATGCTATAAGGATTGCATCAACGGAGTTATTGAAATGTCTGCCCTTTCCCGTCCAGAGTTCCACAGCGAAGAAGCCGCTTTCAGCCACCTAGAGTGGCTGATTTGGGGTGACGCTCCTGTGTGCCCCCACTGTGGCGGATTGGATCGCATCACGAAGGTAAAGGCCAATCCTGAAAAACGTATCCGCGTTGGCCTCTGGCGCTGCGGTGACTGCAAGAAGCAATTCACGGTAAAGGTGGGCACAGTATTGGAGCATATGCGCTTGCCGCTCCATAAGGCGCTACAAGCGGTCTATCTCGTCACCAGCAGCAAGAAGGGTATCAGCGCGCACCAGCTCCACCGGACGCTTGAGATTACTTACAAGAGCGCGTGGTTCCTATTGCACCGCATTCGTGAAGCGATGCGCAGTGATGATGTTACCCCGTTTGGCAGCAACGGTGGCGTTGTCGAAGTGGATGAGACTTTCATCGGTCGCAAGAAGGGTCTACCTAAAAAGCGTGCCTTCCACCACAAGATGAAGGTGCTGGCGCTGGTGGACCGTGAGAGCGGCAAGGCCCGCACGATGGTGATTGACGACGTGAAGGCTGAAACTCTCATGCCGCTGGTGATCGAAAATGTGGAGCGTGAAGCGCGCGTAATGACTGACGAACACAGCGGTTATCGTGACGCTGGCAAGTGGTTTGCCGCCCACGGCACCACCAGCCATGGCAAGGGTGAGTATGTGAACCTTGAGGATCGCAGTATCCACAGCAACACGGTGGAAGGCTATTTCAGCATCTTCAAGCGCGGCATGAAGGGTGTTTACCAGCATTGCGGCGAAGGTCACCTTCACCGCTATTTGGCAGAATTCGAGTTCCGGTATAACAACCGCGAGAAACTTGGTTTCAACGACGCAGATCGCGCCGTAACTGCGTTGAAAGGCATCATTGGTAAAAGGCTTACTTATGAAACAGCTCCGCAAGCGGCGTAAATGACAGCATGAACGCTCAACTCGCCTCGCATGAATTTTGGAAGGACCGTCTTGACGTCCCCAATTATGCTGTCGGGGAAGCTGCGCGCTATGCGAGTGTGGCCGCTGCAACGGTTGGCCGCTGGCACAAGAACACTACACTCGGCGGACGAGAAAGCGGCGCAAAGCTCTCCTATTTGCAGCTTATTGAGTTAGCGATGGTTGCCGCTTGGAAGAAAGAGGGCATGAAGCTCGCGGACATTCGAGTTGCCCGCGCATATTATTCGGCCAAATTTGACACCCCTCATCCGTTTGCCACCCTGCGCTTGAAAACTGATGGTATCGACTTAGCCATGGATGCTGGAGCCGAGCTACTTATCGGCAACAAGCGAGGGCAGTTGGCCTGGAAGAGTATGATCGGCCAGCGGTTCAAAGAGTTCGAATACGAAGATGGTTTAGTATCTCGATGGCGGGCGGCGGGCGTAACATCGCCAGTCATAATTGACCCTCGCGTTCGCTTCGGCGCGCCGCATGTGCAGGGCGTCCCTACTTGGCTTCTAAAAGAGCGTTGGGAGGCTGGTGAGCCGCTTGATGAGATCGCAGAAGACCTAAGTGTCACTGAAAAAAACCTAAAAGCCGCTCTAGTGTTTGAGGGCATTGACCCTCGCAAGACTCGTCAGAACGAGTGGGTTCACTAACGTTCTTCTTTGACCGATGCACCGGCTCAGTCGTTCCCAAGCGACTGAGGCATTTACGCGCGCCATTTGAGATCGAATTCCACGATGAGAAGAAGCACGGATTTGATCAGGCAGAGGACGATGATGCTTGGCTTGCAGTGGTCAGTCAAAAAGACTGGATTGTTGTCAGCCATGATAAGCGGTTCCATCAGGATAGCGCGGCTATTGCGGCCGTTCGCCAACACGGAGGACGGGTGTTCTATCTCGACGGTGGCGGTTCCGTGAAATGGGACAAGTTGAGGCGATTTGTTGCCTGCTATCGACGGATACGAAAGATTGTCGATGAGCAGCAGGCACCTTACATTTATCATATCGGATACAACGACCGAATTTTGCGCCAAAGAGGCTTTGATGGCTGAAAAGAAAACACAAACCGACAAATTTAAAGAAGCCGCCCGCGAACTCGAATGCGATGAGGACGAGGCGCGCTGGGACGAGCGGCTGCGCAAGCTGGCAAAGTCTAAACCGGAGACAGAAAAGCCCGCCGATTGAGCGGGTTTTTTAATAGCCGCAAACGGCGCTCAAAAGGCGTGTTTGCAATAGATACAATCACCAATTATATGGGGTGTATCTTCCGGGCTAGCAATCCTCGATAGCCACCCATCCGTTTCGGAGCCTTGAACGGCTCGCCAGAAAGAGCTTGAATATCGTTCAAAGGAAAGCGCACCAACAGACTTTGAATCTGTAGCTGCTGCCATTCGATACCCATGGTAGCAGCTATGTATGCGTAGGAAGCCGACACGAAATAAAATTTCGGATTTCAGCTATTTCGAGCTCTCAGCGTGCCTGAAACCGATGCTGGAAGCACTTTCAGTCACGACCTTATGTGTCGGGATTCAACGCCGGAAACCGGGCTGAGCCCCGCGATTTGCGAAAGGCATTCAAAGCCCTCATTCCGCGTTCCATCCGCCTGTGCTTTTTGGTGCTGTGTTTCGGCCGGCAATCCAAGAATGCCATTGAAAGGCCTTTTTGGGCGGGACCAAGCCAGGCCAAGCTTGGCGACAAGCAGCGTTGCCCCTGTGAGCTTGCACCTTTTAAGTGACTTCCCCAGCTCGATGCGGTTGGGCAGGCTTGTGCCTGTCACAGCATTGTTTCGTTCCGCACGCTTGCAGACGCTTTCCGGCGAGCATCAATAACTACGATTTCTGAAGTTCGCTCGCCCCGCGCTTCAGCGTCCTGTTTAAGCTTTTCGATCTTGCGCAACTTTCGGCCCATGCCGCCAATATCCATGATGACGAAAATCGCTTGGGAGGTGGTCGCTGCCTTTTTGTAGATTTCCAGCTGCGTCTTATAGCCATGCTCTACGCGCCCCTTGGAAAGTTTCATCTCAACAAGGACGCGCCCACGAAAGCCGGTGGAGAATTTGAAGTCTACCGGTCCGCCGCCTGAGTTAGTCTCTGGCGAGATGTCAACGTTGTTCACCGCGCACATGACGTTGGCGATTGCGAAGAAGAGCAGCTGACTGGCCCGTTCGTGCCTATGTGCGTTGCCGTGCCAGAGCAGCTCCCACATGTTGTTGTCTTCGACCAGGCCCTGGAACGTCTCCACGATGGTCATCACCGTTTCGAGGAGCGTCGAAGCATCCTTTGTAGCGGGATTGCTTAGTACTCCGACATAGGGGGTAGGGACTCCACTGAGGATTCGCCGGAACTGAAAATATCCGTCTAGGTCGGCTTTCTCATCATAGCTTTCAGCCGCAGCTCCCACGGCTTTGATCAGTTCGCGAAGTAGCGATTCCGACGAAAGCACGGCTCTCCGCAGCGCTGCCTTCTTCTGTGACAGGGTAGCCTTGGCGAGGTTCCCGAACATGCTGTTCACCGCGTCCCGGATTTCCTGAATTTCCATGACGACACGGCTGACATCCGACCAGTCAGCAGCGAGAGGTAAGTCACGAAGAATATCGCGCGGCACCATGATAACGGGCTTGTCCGTCTGGAACGGATTTTCGGGCAGATTGCGGTTGCCGTATTTCTTGCCGAAAGCGCGAACAGGGACGTTGTTAGCGGCGCAGAATTCCTCAGTCACCTGACACAGGACGGGCAGAAGGAAATTCGTTGTCATATCGCTGAGCGTGTCTGGGCCGACCCCCTCTTCAAAGAGAGGCATTAGCGGGATCATGCTTGGGTCTTTTACCCCAAGCGCAATGATCTCTTTGGCCGTTCGAAGGATTCCGTTTCTGAGCTTTGGCGGCCGGGAGCTGCCGCTTGTTCCTGCGCCGCCATAGCCCAGCCCGGTTTCTGACCGTTCTGACAAGTCGAGAGCATTGAACGCGCCGCGCCAAGCGACATCGCCCTCATTCTCCGAAATGGATAGCAAGCCGACCACGTTCTGAAAGCAGCCCTCAAGATCCTTCCGCCCCTGCTTTTTAATCTTCGCATTCTGACTCTTCGGAACGAGAAGAGGATCGATAAAGAGCTTCGTATCGCTATTAAGCAAAGGATCAAGCAGCTTGGCGTTGGTGAAGGCCGAAGTGCTCACGCCGAAATGCTTTGAGAAAAGCACCGGGTTCACGAGTGTTCTTCTGGCTGCCATTTCTCAATCCTCTGCTTGGGCACAACCAAAGATAGTCAATAAGCGGGCTTGGAGCACTACCTGCGGTAGTAGCTAATTGTGCATTGGAGTCCCGAGCTATGAGGAATGGCGGAATTTCGCCGTTTCTTACTCTCCCTTTCAGAGCGTGATGCGGCGAAGCTACTTTCAGTTTGGTACTGTTTCAGCACTCTTTGTTTGAAGCCAGACACAGCTCCCCCACCCGTTAGGGCCACCTCACAAGGAAACCTTGCTGGGCGAAACGGATTAACCCACTGGCACTCTCTGACATGTTTACCGCGCATCCGTATCGTGGATCATTCGGGGCCCCCACCGTTGGCCGTCCGGCCTGCCGTGGTCGCAGTCGGCTTTCACAATGAAAGCCGTGGCGTTTAAGCGCGTATATCCGCATTGCCATCCAGCAAGGCTTTGCGAGGGGCGGGTGATACCCCCATGCCATCGACCCGTCAGAGTGGATCACTCTCTTTGCGGACTCGCCCTTGTCCGGATGCAGAGCAACTCGGAAGCGATGGGCTCACCCAAGGCAGCTTCATTTGGTGGAGCGGGAGGAAGCGCCAATTCGCATAAACCGCTGGCCGCCAATCGTGATTGAGCACGGCTTGCGGCGTAGACCGGGATAGGGTCGTGCCTTGTCTAATCCGTTGAATTGGGAAGGCTGGCCGCCCACGCCTCTGCATCGGCAACGGCGATGCGGGTGGAGCGTCCGATCTTACGGATAGGGATGCGCTTGGCCGCCACTTCGCGGTAGAAGGCGGAGTGGCTGATGCTGTATCGGTCCTTGAACTCTTGGACTGTGAGAAGCTGGGTCATCTCGGATTCCATACCTATGCCCATCCGCCAGCCATGTTCGCGGTATAGCTCCCGCGATACGGCTTGCAGTTTCATTTTGTGAAATGACATCTGCCGCGCGGTCATGGTCTCGGGGTCAATGCGCGACCACACCGCATGGGCATGCCGACGCCCTTCTTTTTCGTGAAAGATGATAGCGCGGGGCTGGCCAGTCAGACCCAAATCCTTCTCGCATTGGCCGATGGCCCGCTCGAAATCGTCCGTCGAGACATTCGCATCGGCAGGCGGGTTGAGGGAAAGGGAGAAGAGGAATTGTTTGCACTTCGTCCCACGCGAAACCGCATAGGCCTCCTGAAACGCCCCATCTAGATCATTGGACACGAATCCACGCAGCTCATGCACGGTCACATGATCGTTCTCTTCCTTCGTCAAATGCCGCGCCAGATCGCGCGCGCCGCCGCGAGAGTTCCGGCGCGATGCGCCAGCAGTGCGCGCTGTTCGTCAGAGACCCGAATTGTGAGG
>CAMYJW010000004.1 GCA_947258815.1 uncultured Sphingomonadaceae bacterium | reverse complement strand
TGAGCAACATGTTGAGCGTTAGCCGTCCCATGGAGTTGGTGGTGTTGAACGACTGGGTTACCGACACGAAGCTGGTTCCGGCGACATCGAAGGTCTCGACCAGCTTGGCAAAATCGAGCAGCGACCGGCTTAGCCGGTCAACCTTGTAGACAACCACGGTGTCGATTTTGCCCGCCGTAATATCGCCAAGCAGGCGTTTGAGGGCAGGGCGCTCCAATGTTCCGCCCGACAGCCCGCCGTCATCATATACGTCAGGCAGCAGCGACCACCCTTCCGAGGCCTGGCTCATGACGTAGGCCGCGCAAGCTTCGCGCTGGGCATCGAGCGAGTTGAAGTCCTGTTCGAGACCTTCCTCGCTCGACTTCCTCGTATAGATTGCGCAGCGAACCTTTTTCATGCTGCGGCCTTTCTGGTCTTCAGGCCGAAGAAGGCAGGGCCCGACCACCGCGTTCCGGTAATCACTCTCGCAATCTCGCTCAGAGACTTCCAGGTTTTGCCATTCCAGTGGATTTGGCGAGCTTCGTCGATTGTGACGACATGGGCCGTGCCGTGCCATTCGCGCACCAGCCGCATGCCCGGTGCCAGCGGTATGGCGCGAGGGCTCGCCAGAGCCGGGCCTTCGAGCTGCCGCCGCGCGTTGGCCGAGAGCCCGCCAAGAGCCTTGGCCTGTATCTCATAGCCGAGCGCCATGCGCAGCATCTTTTTACTGAGCTTTGGAGCTGTACGCCCGGTGAGATTCACCCACCGGCGTCGCAGATCCGCGCGTGGAAGATCTGCGATACCGGCAAGCTGTTCATCAAGCTTCACCATGATCAACCCTCCGCCGCGATTCCGTAGCACGTGATGTCACCGCGCCTGGACTTTGTGATAGTGTGACCTTTCTTGCGCAGGCCCGTCAGCGCGGCGCGGGTCGTATGCGGTTGCCAGCCCGTGGCCGCGACCATCTCGTCGAGCGTTGCGCCTCCCTTGCGTTCGAGCAGGACAATTACCGCGCCGATCTTGCTGCCAGCGCGAGGCGAGGCAGTTTTCGTCGGTGCGGCTTGTTCGCTGGTGCCGGGCGTCGCGGGAGCTGCACCGGATACATCGACCCGTTCCTCGTTCACACCGATCGCACTGCGACCGGCATCAGTGATGAACAGGCCGATTGTGTCCTGATCCTCCTCACGCCAGCACATGCTCCGGTCGGTAGTGACGATCTGCTCAGCGAGGCCGCGACGCTGGAGTGAGTCCATGGCCTTGCGGTTGCGGGTCGTGTCCTGGGTGCAACTCTCTGGCAGCGGCAGCAGGTTGCCATTGTCGCGCGCAGCGGCATTGGAGAGCAACATCAGCTGGAGGTCATTGAGACGTATTGTCTTGGGCATTGGGTGGACTCCTGATTGCGGAACGACACGGCGTCGCTCCCACCACCCATGGCCCGGCAACGCGATGGTTGTCGGGGCGGCAACCGATCAGTCCGGCTGCGATTCAGTGGTGACACCAATGCTTGGTTTGCAGCGCAAGTCGAATGGATTGTGCGGAATGCAGGAAAGAATAATACGGCGGGCTGCGGCGCTCGTCCGCATCTGTGATTGGGGCGCAATAGCGAAGCCGCGCAGTTCGATTTCGATCTCTTCCAGCTGACGGCCGGTTTCGAGCATCGCGCGCCGATCAGTTCGCGCGAGAATCTTGGTCAACCTCTGGTATGGCGGCACATATGCTCACCGTCCCGCTGCAGTTGACATTCGATCGGGTTGTTGAGAGCGGCGGCAGCGCCCCCATTCAGGCATCCAAACCACTTCAGGGCGTCTTCTCGTTGATCCCGTACTTCCGCGCGAGGCTCGAGACCGAAGCTTGCGATCGCTGTAGCTCCGCTCGAATGGCGTGCGTGGTCTTGGTGCTGCCGTGGAGAACCTGGCCCATAAATCCCTCCGCTGTGACGATGATAATCTTACACCATCACATGCTGGGACTAAACACCTAGTAACAGGGGCGGCCCATCGTTGATCGCCCGTGGCCCACAAAGGGCCACGGGCGTTACCATCAAGTCGTTTTAAAAGCTGAAACGGGCGCGCACGCCACCGTAACGCTTGTAGTCACGCGGAACATAGCCGAACTGCTGTCCGATAAAACCATCGGCCGTGAAGAAATAAGCGTAGTTGAACTTGTTGGTCAGGTTCCTAACAAAGGCTGTGATCTCCCAGCGATCGTCAGATGACTCTACACCGATGCTGGCATTGACGATCGCATACCCTTCACCTGCGGTCCGGGGGTCATGTTGCAGCTGGTACTGAATGGAACTGCGGTAGCTTCCATCCATGCCCAAGTTGAGATCGAGCGACGGGGTGATCGGCGTATCAAGGAATGCCGAAGCGGTAACCTTGTATTCGGGAACGCCGACGGCCCGTGTTCCATCAAGATTGATCGTCCCGTCAGCGCGGCAGTTCGGCGTATTGGCATCGAGGCAGGGAGAGCTGAAGTCTCCTGAATATTTCGCATCGTTATAGACGAAACCGAGATTGAAGGTCAGATCCGAACTCGGTCTGGCAGTGGCGCTGATTTCAAAGCCAGTTGTTTCGATCGAGCCGGCGTTGATCAGTGCAGGGGCCACTGTACCCGGAGGGACTGCTGTGATCTGGATATTCTCAATCTCCTGCGTATAGATTGAAAAATCCAGCGACAGCATGCCGTTCAAGAAACGTTGCTTGCCACCCAGTTCAAAGGCCGTCGCGATCTCCGGCTCAAAGATCAGATCATTGGAATTGCTGACACTTGATCCGAACGTGGTGGCGGGCCCCTTATAGCCCCGGTTGAAAGAAGCGTAATAGTTCAGGTTGTCTTGCGGCTGCCACTGGATTCCTGCCCGTCCTGAAAGGTTGTGGTAGGTTTCCTTGACAGGCGGCAGGTTCAGCATTGCAACAGGAGTCAGGCCGAAGCCTTCGGCAACGGTTCCATAATTATCAGGGTCGAAAAAGCCGGGACCAGTGCCTACAGGTGCAAAGAAGTTATCACGAGTATAACGATCAATTCGCAGTCGCTCGATAGTGTAGCGCAGACCGCCGAACAGCGTTATGGTCGGTGTAACCTCTACCGTGGCATCGGCAAAGATCGCTCCTGTATCATTCGAAATCTCTGCAATGGTATGGAACGAAGTGAACCAGAAACTGGCTGGATCCTGGCCGACATAGGCACCACCGAGAATAAAATTTGATGGGGCAGCATCATAGGTTTCGTCGTAGTTCTGATAGAATACGCCGCCCACAATATCGATTCCGTTACCAGAGTAATTGAGGCGGAATTCCTGCGACCAGTATTTATAAGTAAGAACCTGGGGCCGTTCAACTTCCACTGCACCAATAGGATAGCCCAATGGGTTTGGAGCGAGGCCCAGTGTTCGCGAAACGCCAATCGGACCCGTATCCGTGTCGGGTCCGGCATTGTGGGTGAAGTATCGGTAACCTGTGATCGACTGGAAATTCAGATTGTCGCTCAGGTCTGAATCGATCTGGGCGATGATCGAAAAGGATTCGCCTTCATTAATGAGGCGCGTGTTATGGTTGATGATGTCCTTGCCATATCCAACCGCGTCTCCAAGCACGGCCCGCTGCAGGTCACCTACCGGGCCGGAGATCGGAATGATCACCATGGCAGGCGCGTTTCCGCCGTCAAATTCCCGGTAATTGGCGGTGAGCATGAAATCGGTGCTGTCGGAAACCTTGAACAGCAATTTGCCCTGGATGCCGAATGCTTCATTATCGAAACCATCCGGTCCTTGCGGATGAATATTTTCGACGATGGGTTGCATATCATCGACAAACCCGTTGACGCGCAGGGCAATGCTGTCGCTCAGAGGGAGGTTGATCATGCCCTTTAGTGTGTATTGCTCATCGGTGGTCGCGCTGATTTCTGCGTTACCTTCCAATCCAAAAACGGGTCGGTTACTGATGATCCTCACCACACCGGCGGTTGCGTTCTTGCCGAACAGGGTTCCCTGCGGGCCGGAGAGGATTTCAACACGATCGATATCGGCAAGATCGAGAACGACTTCACCCTGTCGCGCGGCGGGCATTTCGTCGAGCAGGACGCCAACGCTCGGCTGCACCGAGGCACTTGCAACCAATGAAATCACGCCACGCATTGAGAATGACGTGTTGCTGGTATTATAGCCGTTGCTGAAGCTGAGTTGTGGCGCGATACGCTCCAGCGAGCGCGAGTCAATGACGCCCAGTTCAGCAAGAGTCTCACCGGTCTGAGCCTGAATTGCGAGCGGAACATCGCTGAGCCGCTGTGAGCGGAGCTGTGCGGTTACGAGGATTTCGCCATTGTCGAAATCGCTATCACCTTCGGATGCGTTTGTTTTTCCGGAATCGTCGGTTCCGTTATCTTGCGCTAGCGCCGGAACAGCTCCCAATGCAGAAAGAGACAGTCCTATCACCGCAACCGAGGCAAAAAGTTTCGTTTTCTTAGCCATTCCCCACTCCCTAGATCTTTATCACAGCAACAAGCACGATTACCTGAGTCATTTTTCGAAGCCTTGCGCTGTTCTTGCATTCAACACAGACACCATGTCGCCGCGCTAATCTTGCCTCGCATAGAGGTATATTATTGGCCTGAGGCCATCGCGAAACGAGCGGGAAATAGTCCAGAGTCTTCGGCCATTTTTTGCTGTCAGTTCGCATCACCATGTTCAGAATTGCGGCTTGATAACAAAACCCCGCTACCATTTTCGCCGGAATTGATAGGACTGGCGTCTTGCCCGCAATGCCTTGTCGCGCTCTTCCGTGGTAACAATCGGTGTGTCCTCGGGAAGGTGGCTTCTTACTTCGGCAAGCGGAACTCTCCTGATACTTGGTAGAGGCTGCGAACTCGCCCCTGCCCACCGGCCTTGAATGACTCCCGTCGGACGGTCGATTGTGTCCAGCCAGTTGGGCACGCCAGGATCGCGATGGGCAACGACAATGCGCAATATCCCATCGTCATTCAGTCGTGCTTGCGTTCGGTTGAGGCTGCTTTGGTTGTTCGACCAGTCAAGCGTGGAGAACATCGTGTCGGTGAGGATTACAGACCAGTATGCGCACCGATCTGGAACCTCGGTTTCCAGGATCAAAGCCTCTTCGATGTCAAAGTCGAATATTCCTTCATAATAGCTCTGGCCAGGGACACCGCCGACAAAGGCATAGGACTTGGGCTTGAGGGTGTTGACGATACCGTCATCGCGCAGCGATTGCACGTGGTCGATCCAGCGGGTTGTGGTGTTTTCGATATACGGGGCGAGCATTTTCATGCTTTCGTTCAGGAATTCTGCGTTCCGGCGATTGGCTCGTGACGGAATATCGATCCTCTCGATGGCGATGACGGGGTCCGGCTTCGCTGCCCAATCATCCGAGACCAGCCGGACCATGAGCAGGCCAGCGCCCGGATCGAGCGGGTGCCATTCATCCTGATAATCAATTGGTCTCTTCGGGCCGAGGATTATCACGAAGTCTCCCGATTTTGCATCCGCAATCTCGGTCAGTTCGTAATCTGCCAGTGCGGGAACTTTCGATCCGGTGACCATTTGCGAAGGTCCCTGAACCTGCAGCATTGCCATCTGGGCCGAGCCGATATTGCCATAGATCCGATAGGTGCCGGCCCCATTGATGCGTGTGTTGAGGTAGACTGTGTCCGGATTAGGAGCGAGAATATTTTGATATAGCCCGAGCCATTGGGCAAACTCGGGATGATCTGGGTTGCTCATGACAATGGTGAAATAGGCGCTCGCAAGCGCCCCGGTCATCATTGCATAAACATCATGACGATCGGCGGCACTCGCGCCCTCTGGAAGCCGCTCCACGACGCGTTGGCCGGCCGCATCCATATCCCGCAAATACGCACTCCATTCCGGTGCGGCAATTTCAGATGGTGATTTGCGCATTGAGCCTCTCCAGGTATCACATCGTGCCTGCCCGCTTGTCAGCACATGGCGGGTCCGGCTTGGCGGGTTCGGTGATCTTGCCGCAAAGTGGCACCGGATGAATGCCTATGCTGGACATCCGCTGTTGTCCGTCACGGCCCGCATAGTGATGTGCTGCGGCTCGCCCGCAGTCCGAACTCACTTCGGCACTGCGAGCAAGACGGTCGAACATTGGAAAAACTGTACGGCTAGGTCGAGCAAGATTGCTGACCGCAAACCCGACTATGATCGTGTGCATATATCTTTATGAGAGGACTCGAAATGTCTGCCCGGACCGAACCGGCCATAGGCCTGCAGAGCGAATACTATGTTGACGAGAGCGTTTTCGCGTTGGAGCAGCAGAAGATTTTCTCGCAGAACTGGCAGCTGATTTGCGCAATTGACCGGCTCAGAGACCAGGGCGATTTCCTGACGTTCCAGATCGCGGGAATTGGTGCGTTTCTGGTGCGCGGGAATGATGGCGAAATTCGCGGTTTTCGCAATGCATGTCGCCACCGTGGAGCGCGTTTGCTAGACGGGGAAGGCAATTGCGACCAGATTCAGTGTCCCTACCACGGTTGGGAATATGACAATAAGGGAGCGTTGATCGCTACTGCCTGGTTTGAAAAACCGTCTCCGTTTGCATGTGAAGAGCTTCCACTTATTCCAGTCGACGTAACAGTCTGGCGCGGATTGATCTTTGCAGCCCTCGATCCGCAACTTGGTTTGCTGGAACAGCTGGGAGACTTTGAGAAGGAAGTCGAGGATATCCCGATCGAGACTTTCAGGACTGCCGAATGGCAATCATTCGAAGGCACTGGTGTCAATTGGAAGACATATTTTGATCAGTTCACCGAGAACTACCACGTTCCGCTGGTCCATGCGCCGGACAAGAGCCTGGAGATATGGAACTATACTGCAGATGCCTATGATGGGATTGTGGTTCTCAGGGCCCCTGCTGATGGAATGTACTTTGGCGGAAGGTGGATCTGGGGGTGGCCAAACTGGACGCTGTCGACGTTTCCGGGCGGCATCAAGCTGAGCCGTGTCGAACCCGTCTCTGCCAGCAAGTTCGTCATCCATTTCCAATATCTGTTTGCGGACATGACTGACGATGGCACCGGGACGCGTCGCCCCGTGATCGACGCGACCGAAACGATCTTTCGCGACGATATTGCCGCCTGTCGTCTTGCCCAGATCAACTACGATGCAGGCAATTATATCGCCGGGCCCCTCCATCCCGATCTGGAACGCGGTGTGGCTTACTTCCAGAGCCGTGTTCGCGGTGCGCTCGGACCAATAACCGTGTGATGCCTGAGAGTAGGAAGTTTTCACTAAGAACCGGGCGGACAAGCTCAAGGCTCCGCACGGGAACAGATTGCGGCCGCTATGCCCTTAGGATGGCTAAATCATGAACTTTGAAGAGATGGAACTGCTTTTGCAGCGCGCGCAACCCTTGAAGCGAAACTCGCGCGGAGAAACGAGCAATGGATGAAGACAGGCTGGTGGAGCTGGCTCGTGGGCTGTCTACCGCAACAGTTCATGAAGCCGCCGGGAAGATCGGTGCCTTGCCGTCTTTCATCAAGCCGCTTGACCCTCGCGTTAGCCTATATGGACGAGCCTTCCCGGTTTCAGTGCCGAGCGGTGACAACCTGTTTCTGCATCACGCAATCTATGCTGCGGCTCCGGGCGACGTGCTGGTGGCCGAGTGCAGCGGTGCGCGCGATTTTGGCTATTGGGGCGAGGTCATGGCGGTAGCTGCCGAGGCAGTGGGGCTTGCGGGTCTGGTCATCGAAGGCGGGATCCGTGACAGTCTCCAGATGCAGGAAATGGGCTTTCCGGTCTTTGCTGGGAACGTCTGCATTCGCGGCACGGGCAAAGATCCCACGCGTGGTGGTGCGATTGGGCAGACGATCATGTTGGGCGATGTGACCGTTCGTCGTGGCGATATTGTGATCGGGGACGCCGATGGTGTGATGATCGTTCCGCAGGCGAAAGCGGAGGCGGTCTTTGCTGATTCACGTAACCGCGATACCAGCGAGGTCGAGATATTCGCGCGCCTGCGAGCGGGCGAAACGAGCCTCGATATCTATAATTTGCCAAGTCTGAAAGGTGATCGATGACGAATCCTGACAGAAAAAGCATACAGGTCCCAGGACACATTCACGCGAACCTCCCGATTCCGACTGCGTCACGTGTGGGGCCGATGATCGCGACAGGAGGGGTGTGCGGCGTGAACCGGGAAACGGGCGTGATCCCTGATGATGCGGCTGAGCAGGCCAGGCTGATGTTTGAAAATCTGGAAGCCATCGTGACGGCTGCGGGCGGAAGTTCTCAAACGATCCTGAAAGTAACCGTCTGGATCGCTACGCCCGAGGCGAGGGCGGTGTTGAACGAGCCGTGGGTCGCCTTGTTTCCCGATGAGAAATCGCGTCCGGCTCGTCACGTTCTTTCCGCCGATTTGCCCGGGGGAATGTTGGTCCAGTGCGACGCACTTGCCATGGCGCTGGACTGAAGAAGTGGTCGGCAATCCTGCGTCTTGCAATGGTTGACGCGGCGCGTTTCAGTTGGTGCGCAAGCTTACGGGACAACGAGGGTTCTTATCTTTCTCAAGAATGCAAACGGTAAGGCGATGTGATGAGCGATGAACTGGTGAAGAGGTTGGGGCAGCTGGATAGCTGCGCTGTTTCGGATGCGATGGACAGTTGTGGTATCGATGGCGTGACATCGGCGCTGCGCGAGGTCAGCGTTCCTCGCCGCGTCGCCGGACGAGCGGTCACGGTAAAGCTGGTCCCTGCGGGCGATGTTGTATCGAAACGCCACTTATGCACCGCCGCTATAGAGGCAAGCGGGCCAGAATCGGTCATCGTCATTGACAATGCCGGGCGCACTGAAATGGGTTCCTGGGGCGGTATCCTGACGCTCGCTGCCAGCAATCGAAGCGTGGCCGGTGTCGTTACCGATGGCGCTTGTCGCGATATCGATGAAGCCCGCGAGATGGCTTTCCCCGTTTACGCAAAGGACAATGTGAGCCGGACTGCACGAGGCAGGGTCGTCGAAGAGGATTGGAACATTCCAATCGGGATCTGCGGCATCGCTGTGCAGCCCAACGATCTCGTTTTGGCCGATGGCAGCGGAATCTGCTTCATCCCCGCGTCACGTGCGGATGAGGTTATCACGATTGCAGAAAAGCTGGCGCGCAAAGAGGCATTGATGGCCGAAGCGATACGCGAAGGCTCGCCTGTGTCCGAGGTGATGGGAAGAAATTACGAAGAGATGCTCCATGGAGGACAGGATTGATGTCAACAACGATCGAAGAACGTCTGGCCGCCCTTAGCTGCACCGATTTGAGCGACGCCATGGACCGGCTCGGTATCCCCTGCCAATGTGCTGAGATTTTGCCGCTGGACCGCTCCTTCAGCCTGGTCGGACGCGCCTTCACCTTGCGCTATGGTCCTATTGGAATCGATGGCGGAACGGTGGGTGACTACATTGACGATGTTGAGGCCGGACAGGTCGTGGTAATTGATAATGGCGGGCGCATGGATGCGACCGTCTGGGGTGACTTGTTGACCTCCACAGCCAAGCGACGCGGCGTCTCCGGCGCGGTTATCGACGGCGTCAGCCGCGACATAGACCGGGCGATCGAAGTGAAGTTCCCGATCTTTTCAAAAGGCACGTGGATGCGAACCGGCAAAGACCGGGTTCGCGTGGAAGCGATGGGCGAGCCCGTGGATATCGGTGGGATATGCGTGGCTCAGGGCGATTGGCTGCGTGGTGACGGTGACGGGATCGTTGCCGCCCCGGCCGGCCGCATCGAAGAGATTCTTGCGGCAGCAAAAGAGGTCGCCGAGGCCGAGGAGAATATCCGCAAGGCGATCGATGGTGGCATGAGTCTGCGTGAAGCGCGGACACAATTCAACTACCACAAGCTCCAGACCAGGGTCCAAAAATAGCGGTTCGAATGCCGAGGGCAGTCTGTTGGAGACACTGCCTGGCCTTCAAAACCCTAGAGGCAGTTTAGCCGGTCAAATTCCGTCCAAAGATGCGGCGGGCGATAATCCATTTCTGAATTTCGTTTGCCCCTTCGTAGATCTCACCGATTTTTGCGTCGCGATAGATGGATTCCAAGGCTCGTTGTTCGCCGGTTGCCCCGATAGAACGCACAAAGCCTGATGCTCCACAAACCTGAATAGCGTCGCGAGCTACATCCACGGCGAGGGACGAGCCGGTTATCTTGGCCATCGCAGCCTCGATCTCGGCATTGCCGTCAGCATCGAAGATATCTCCGGCTTTCTGGTACAGCGAACGCGCCTGTTCGATACCGATGGCGTGATCTGCAAAGGTGAATTGCCAATGCTGGAAACGCGCCAGTTCCTTTCCGAATACCGTGCGCCGGGTCATGTGGTCGCAGGCGAAATCGAACGCTGCCTGGGCCATGCCCACACCAACAGCGCCAATTCCGATGCGTCCCAGCATAAGTGCGGACAATGCCGATCGAAGCCCGCTGCCGGGCTCCCCGATCACATTACTATCCGGCACAAAGCAGTTTTCGAATACAATATCGGAGGTGAGCTGAGGGTGGTTTCCCATTTTGATATCGGGATCGCCAATCGTTACGCCGCCCCTGGCGGTTTCGACCAGCAAGAAGATCTGCTCTTCATCTGGTATTCGCGCGAGCACGAGAATGATATCGGCGGCTACGGCATTAGTTATCCAGCGCTTTCGACCGTCGATCTGCCATCCGCCATTCACGCGCGTTGCGATGGTTTGCATTGACCTAGCCGAAAGGTCGGTGCTTGCATCAGGTTCGCTGGTGGCGAAAGAGGCGACGATTTCTCCACGCACAATCCGCGGGAGCCACTGCTTTCGAATTGGCGGCTCGGCCCGGGCGAGAGTTTGCCCGACCAGAATTATCTGTGCGTCATAAAGAGCGGATGCGATGCCAGGCGAATAATAGGCCAGTTCTTCGAGCACCACTAGCAGCGCCAGCGTGGGGTGTTCCAAACCTAGCCCGCCAACATCTCTGGAGAAAGGGATCGCGAACAACCCCGCATCGCGCATCGCCGAGAACACTTCGTGGGGAAAATTGTCACGATGCTCCGGCGTGGTATTCAGTTCATATGCGATCGGCGCGAGATGCTGTTCAGCAAAGCTCCGGGCTAACCTGGCGGCAGATTTCACATCCTCTGGAAGATGGGCATCCGACCATATCTGGTCGCTGCGTCGCGGAGGAACGCCCGATCCGATCGGTTTTGTGTCGCTTACGTTCGGCATCGTTATTCCTTTGACCTTGCAGGAAGCCTTAATCTTCGGGCGCGAGTTCAATCACCATGCCATCAAGATTGGCGGTCACCTCAATCTGGCAGGCGAGACGCGATCGCTGTGTCCGATGGTCAGAGCTATCGAGCAATTCGTCCTCCGGTTCACTGACAGGCCCGGCAAGGTCGGCAAACACAGGGGCGACAAATATGTGGCACGTGCTGCATGAACAGCATCCTCCGCAAAGGGCCAGCATTTCGTCGATACCGGCATCACGGACCGCTTCCATCAAGGTAAGGCCTTCCTCGGCGGTTATCTCCTGCGTCTCGCCCGACAGGCGCTTTACTGAAATCTGCACCATCTGAATGGCCCCATCTTGCTGAACACTTCTTGATTGAGAGGATCGTTGTCGGGAGTTCCGGTTGCTGCGATGCCGCTTATCCCCAAGCCGCAAAGCCCAGGCCAATCCCGGTTCCGGCCGGTGTACGATAGACTGGGAGATAGTCGCTCCAGCGGTGGGGAAGGTGGCTCCAAGCGCCAGCCCCCATAACCCAACACAGAATTTCCGAAGAGCCGGCCTTCAGAGCTTCCATCGGAATACTCTCAATAGCTTCCCTGTCATTCTTGCGCAGCGCCTCAAGTACGCCTTTGTCCAACTCTGCGTCGGTAACGAAATGGCTCAGGCCGCCTGAGGCTATGACTGCGACACGCTTGTCACCGGGAATGGCAGCTACTGCTTCGGCGATCTTACATCCGACCTCATAAGCGCGCCAAGGACGCATAACGTTTGGTGGGAAATAGGTGTTGAGCAAAAGTGGCACGATAGGAATCTGTTGATTGCCGAACAATCGATGGGTCACGAATCCGAATGCGTGGCCGAATGCTGCGATCATGGGGTCCGGGATATCTGTATGCACGCCCAGATCCACCCCGGCTTCCATCAGGCATTCTGTCAGTGCTAACGCAAATTCTGCATCGCAGGGGAAGCGGTATGCCCGGTCCATTGCATAGCCGCTGATCGCAATTTTCATCCATGGCGGAGGGTCATGCATTATTTCGCCCAGCGGCCGCATGACGATTTCAGGACCCTGATAGACGGCAAGGCTGGGCGTATTGCCCGGCTTGTACAATTCGTCCTGGTCGTCGCCGATGACAAGGACGACATCGGGTTTGACGCGGGCGACTTCTTCAACGAGACGCTCAACCGCTGCTGTGCTTTGGACTACCTGTCTGGTCAAATGCTCCTTGGTGCAATGATCGGTATGGCCTGGTCCGCGCTCGGCAAGCAGGGTTTCATAATTCATGACGCGACCGTCCGACGTGGTCAACGCCGAATTTCTCAAATCATCGCTAGCGCGCTCGACCCACATATCAGCGTCCATTGTCAGCAATGGACTGTGCGAAGTGCCGAGACCCAATACAATTTCAGCCATCCAGACGGCCTTCGACGATGTCCTTTGGTATGCGCGTAAAGACCTTGAGCGCATTGTCCTGATACAGAGCCCGGCGATCGGCCAGTGACAGGGTTTCGATGTTGTCGATGGTATATTTCAAATCGTCCATCGGACGCCCCGTTTTCAGATCGAGACCGCCGCCGCTGCCCGGACGTTCCGTGCCGAACAGACAGCGATCGACGCCAACCTTTTCGAACAATAGCTGCATAGAAGTGGCGTCATGTACGTCTGTATCGAAATAGAATTTGCGCAGCATCTGGTCGAAAGTCACGAGATCGTCGGGCCGCTCGGGATGATCGCGTCCGTCCTGGGCTGCCTCTGCCAGCGCTTCCATATAGGCACCAATATGCGGCTTTGTTGCCGCCTGGGACATCAGCCAGTGCGAACGCCAGCGGCCGATCTGATAGGGGATCGCGCCACCCCCGTGTGAGACCATGATCTTGATATCGGGATAACGATCAAAAATGTCCGTATGTGCGAGCTTGGTGATCGCCATGCTTTCTTCGGTTGCGAAGTGTTCGTCATAAGTTTCGCGGCCGCAGCAGCCGGCACTGTGGATCAGGACAGGGACATCCATCTCGGCCACTTTTTCCCAGAGCGGATCCCAGTATTTCTCTCCCAGATGCACACCGCCAGGCAGGCCTTCAGCTGGATCGGGGTTCAGGAGGATGCCGACAAATTCCAGCTCGTTGATGCAGCGATCCAGTTCATCAAAACAGGTTTCGATAGGCGCTCCATGCATCTGCGGCAATCCGGCCATACCACGAAGGCGGGTCGGATGCTTTTCAACATTTCCATGAATAATGTCGTTTTGCAGACGCACCCAGGTGTCGATATCTTCGAAACGATCGTGCGAATGCATCAATGTAAACGGGCGCGGCGAGATGATCTGCATATCGGTGCCGACAGCATCCATCGTCTTGATGTTCTTCTCCAGAGAGGCTTCTAGA
Source organism: uncultured Sphingomonadaceae bacterium (assembly GCA_947258815.1). GTDB lineage: Bacteria > Pseudomonadota > Alphaproteobacteria > Sphingomonadales > Sphingomonadaceae > Novosphingobium. The sequence goes on along the minus strand of CAMYJW010000004.1, from coordinate 37,772 downwards.
TCGGCTTGGGGAAGCATCGTCTGAAGCCACTCCAGCGAATGCTGGCCGGCGGAAACCTGCAAACCTGTACGAATCCCCAATAGTGAAAGCGGGGTAACGAGGTGCGCATGAGCATCGATAATCATTGTCTACTCCGACAGTCCGGCGGGATACGGGCGCAAGACGCTCCGCGACTTCCCGCTTGCGAGATGTGATGATCTGCCCACCATGCATTTATCTGATCTGAAATCTTGTCCGTACTGGAAGCGTGAGACGTCCACGGCCAGTTTGCAAAAATGAGGCTACGCAGGATATTCCATGTGAGGACAGACTAGGAACGATGCCAATTCCTAGGTTCTGCATCTGGAAAACAAAGGGTGATTGTCAGATGCAGCCAGTAACTGTCCCGGCGGTTTCGCGCGGAGGCTCCGTTGCTCAGATCATTATCGATGCAATCCATCGTTTCGGTCCCAGGCTGGCCGTATCGGATGGCAATATGTCGATGACATATGCTGAGCTTGGCGATGCCATCGCCCGGACGATGACGGTATTTTCGGATCTGGGACTGAAACGCGGCAGCGCGATTGCTGTACTTACGACCAACCGTGCGGCTGTCTGGCCATCGATATGCGCGGCGAATATAATGGGTGTCCGCTATACTCCAATCCACCCGATGTCGTCTGAAGACGATCAGCTCTTCGTCTGCCAGGATGCTGAAATCGATGCGCTGCTGGTGGATGGGCGCAAGTTTGGTGAGCGAGGGCAGGCATTGATCGGGCGGTTGACCAACACGCCGCAGTTTCTTTCGATCGATTCGGTTCCCGGTGCCGTCGATATCGTAGCAAGCGCCGCAACTGCAGCGCCCGCGCAGCTGGTTGATCCTACCGAGCCTGAAGATCTGGTCTGGCTGATATATACCGGAGGAACCACGGGGCGATCGAAAGGTGTCATGCTGTCACATCGTTGTGTCGCTGCAATGACATCGATCATTGCCAGCGAATGGGAATGGCCAGCCGAAATACGCTTCGCTGCTGTAACACCGATCAGCCATGCTGCTGGTATAACGCTGTATCCGGTGATGCTGCGCGGTGGATGTGCCCATTTCCTGAACGGGTTCGAGGTCGAGAATTTTTGCTCCGAAGTGCAGGAATTCTCTTTGAACTCCACCTTCCTGGTGCCAACGATCATCAGCCTGCTGGTTGAAGCAAAGGACGTTCGCGAGCGGTTTGATCTGTCCTCGCTCGAACTTGTCATTTACGGTGCTGCGCCGATTTCGCCGTCGCAACTGAAGGCGGCCATGGAGGCGCTTGGGCCGATTTTCCTGCAACTTTATGGCCAGACTGAGGTGCCACAGGTCATCTCGATCCTGCGCAAGGCCGATCACGATCTTTCCCGCCCCGATCTTCTGGGATCGTGCGGAAAACCAAATGCGATTTCGACCGTGCGTCTGCTCGATTCTCATGGTCAGGAAGTGCCGGTTGGAGAGCCGGGTGAGATCTGCGTTCGTGGGACATTGTGTTGTAGTGGTTACTGGAAACAGCCCGAACTGACAGCCGCGTTGTTCAAAGACGATTGGTTGCACACTGGCGATGTCGCCATCAGGGACAAGCAGGGCTTTCTTTATATCGTGGATCGCACGAAAGACTTGATCATCACGGGGGGCTTCAACATCTATCCTCGAGAAGTGGAGGATGCGCTTTCCTCCCATCCATCGGTCCTGATGGCGGGCGTGATCGGCGTTCCCGATCCGAAGTGGGGTGAAGCAGTGAAGGCTTTTGTGAAATTGCGCGAAGGCTGCTCTGTGGAGGCAGAGGAACTGCAGGAACATGTGAAAGCCTGCCGTGGCGCACCCTGGGCACCCAAGTCAGTGGAGTTCATGGAACAACTGCCGCTCACCGGGCTTGGAAAACTTGATCGCAAGGCGCTGCGGGCGCCATATTGGAAGGATCAATCGCGCAGTGTAACCTGACAGGCTTGGAAACCACATTTCCCATCCGGTCGGGCGAGGGCAATCTCCGCCTGTGGTGTTCGGATGCTTGCCGCGAACCTTCGCAATGGAAGGCCTATATCGCCCTTCAGTTTCGGGGTATCAGCCTTACCCGCAGTTCTTCAAAACAGCGCGTCATTGGATTGGCTTGATACGTGGGTGATTCGAGTGCCTCGACATTCTCGAAATTCACGTAGGTGTGTAGCAGGAATTCTTCCAGCTCCATCCTGGCAATGTTGAAGCCGAGACAATGGTGCAGGCCAGGTGCGAAAGCCAGCATCTGTCCGCGATCCCGTTCAAAATCCAGCTTCTCCGGATCAGGATAGACGTTCGCATCGAAGTTGCCGATCCCCAGCATCAGGTAGATCATTTGCCCCTTCTTCAGCTGTTTACCGTGCCATTCAAAATCGTCTCCAACAATGCGGTGCATCAGATTTTGCATGTCGATAAAGCGTTGCAGCTCTTCAACGATTGCTCCGATGCGTTCCGGGTGTTGCCGGATATATTCTCTGTGCTTCTGCGACTTATCCAGTTCGGCGACCATCAGCGACATTGAATTGGACGTCGTATCGATAGCGGCGAGAAGCAAGACGTGAAAAATTGAAATGATATCCTCTTCGCTCAGCCGATCGCCTGCTTCGCTGATATGGATTAAGCTGGACAGAAGATCGTCACGCGGGGCTTCGCGGCGAGCCGCGATCTCGTTCTGGATTATCGGCGTCAATTGGTCGATCGTGTGATCCGCCTTGCGAACGGAATCTGCATCGCTGGCGGTGACAAGTGCGGCAACTATTGTTTCCGCCATGGAAATCATCTGTTCGGCGGACAGGACATTTTCAAAACCCAGCATTTTCAACAGTGATGATGCCACAAGCTTGTGGGAGAATTCTGATGCGAAGTTGAAACTGTGCCCGTTCGTCAAGGCGGTCATTCGGGCAATCATCATCTCTCTGAAAATTGGCCGGAAGTCTTCGGCCTGCCTCTTTGAAAACGGTTTCATCAACAGCGTTCGCAGGCGCATGTGATCGCGCCCGTCATTGTTGAACATCCAGCGCCGGACTGTTTCCAGCATGGATCCCGACGATCCGGCATCCTGTGCGTTTGCTTCCAGTTCAAGATGATAGCGCCGGTTGGAGAGCTTGCGGTTCTGCAGGCCCTCAAGAATGTCGGCATGGCGTGTCACGATCCACGCTTGCTGATGATCGCTCCAGAATATCGGTTCAGCTTGCTGGATGCGCAGCATTCGGCGAATATAGTCGCCGCCCAATGCTCCAGGTTGTGCCCAGTCGAAATCTAAATTGTCGACAGCGGATTGCATGATTTTTCATCCCGTAGAGCGGATCGACCGCCATGGTTCAGTGCACTATGCCCGACCCGAAGTAACGCCTTACTCCTGACCGGGAAGCACCATCCGGCGAATTGTCGCACTCGTGGAATGCAACGCATCCAGTTCAGGCAAATTGCACCATGGCTTGTCATATCGCGAGACTGCATAGTGCCGGGCAACAACTATTCCTCAAAGGGCGGCTGTCAGACATGCAGAGCAAGATCGATAGTATATTGCAGGTGTTCATGGTGGTTGGTGATCTGGACGCTTCGATAAAGGCCTACGAAACGCAGTTTGGCATTGGCCCATGGCAGGAGCAGGATCTTTCAGATGATGCGGTTCCCAGCAAATGGGTGAATGAACAGCCGTGTTCGTACCAGGTCAGGATCGCAACCTGCACAGCCTTGAATGTCGGGTTATCGCTTGTTCAGCCGCTTGACGATAAAAGCGACTTTTCACGGTTTTTGCGGGAGAATGGGCCGGGCATCTATCACCTGCTGGCGCAGCCTGCCGAAGGTTATGATTCCATGTTGAGCCACGCCCGAGACTGCGGCCTGCCCGTTCTCCACCGTGGGATCACGGCAAATGGCATCGAGTACGCGCATATAGACGCGCAGGATGAACTGGGTTTGCGATTTGAAATGTTTCGCCTGCCTTCGTGAATTAAAGCATAAACTATTGAAGCAAAAGGTAAAATAAATATGGCGCTGGTCGATGATCGCCTTCCTGATATTGCGATGCCGTTTGACCCTCCTGCGGACAGGCGCAATCCATATGATGATTATGCGCGCTGCCGCGAAGAAACCCCCGTCGTCGTCAGAGACATGCCGGGGCTGGGGACTATCGCGTGGGTCTATCGTTATGAAGATGTGATCGAGACCCTGCAGAACTACGAACGTTTTTCCAATAGTGCCGCAAGAGTGTTCCTCGGCCCCGCGCTGGGGGAAGGGTTGCTGGTGGGTTACGACCCTCCCGAACATGGGCATTTGCGCAAGCTGGTTTCCCCGGCATTTACGCCAGCGGCACTGGCGAGGCTTAAGGAAGAGGTCGTTCGCAAGACGGTCGTCGAACTACTTGATGAAATGGCTGTCGCGGCAGATCCGGACCTGGTCAGCGATCTGGCGTTTATCCTGCCTGCCAAAGTGATTTCCCGCATGCTCGGATTGCCGGAAAGCGATTTTGAGACTTTTCGCGACCTCGCAATGGAAATCATTCTGATAGCCGCCGAACCGGAAACAGCAATGAAGGCGGCCGAGCGTTTGCGCGGCTATCTGCACGATATTATGGCCGAGCGCCGCAAGCAGCCACAAGAAGATGTTATCAGCTCCCTTGTTGAGGCCAAGGTTGACGGTGATGTCTTGTCTGACGAGCAGATCATTTCTTTCATTCTCACCTTGCTGCCTGCCGGAATTGAAACGACCTATCGGACATTGGGCAATCTTTGTTCAAAATTGCTGTTGGAAGATATGTGGGGCGAACTGGTTGCGGACCCGACCCTTATAAGGGCCTCGATCGAGGAAATCCTCAGGTTTGAGGCGCCCTTGCAGGTCGTATTCCGAACCGTTGTGAATGATACGCAAGTTGCCGGGGTCGAGCTGAAGGCAGGAACCTTTGTCATTCCGGTTCTTGGTTCAGCAAACCATGACATGGCGGCCAATCCAGACCCCGGGGAATTTGATCTGCGGCGCAACGGGCGCAAGATCACGACGTTTGGAAGCGGCCTGCACACATGCCTCGGCATGTTCCTCGCCAAGCAGGAACTACAGGTGGTGATGGAAGAGCTGGTCGCGAGGTTCCCATCGATGAGATTTGCCACTGGCAAGGGCGTTCGTGAAGATGCGCAACCTCGTGGTCTGATGGTTCGCAGTCCTCGCGCCATCAGAGTCATTCTGGGTAATTAGAGACTCTTATTTAGATGCTGACGGAGGGTGCTGGCATGTCCATCAATACAGCGTCGGGCGCTGATAAGAACTGTGCGGTAATCGGGAAATTCCAATCGAGTTTCATGCGCGATCTGGAGGGATTCCGTTCGCTTTGGGTGGAGTCTCCTGTCATTCGGATTCCATTCGCGCCACCAGGTATGAAAACCCTTTTTGAAGGGGCTTCCGGCTTCGATGAATTCTGGCTGCCGATATTCGGGATGGAGGGCCGTTTCGACTGGACAACCGAACGTCTGATCGTGGGCGATGATCCCAGCACAATCGTGGTGACGGCGCGTTCGGATGTCGATGTCAGCGCCGCCGGAAACCCGATTAAGTATGCGGGAAAATACATTCAGGTATTTGATTTTATTGATGGAAAAATATCATCTTTCACCGAATACATAGACAGCTTTGCGATGGGCAAGACGTATAAATTGATTTAGCCAAGGGTGCACCCAGATGAGTGAAATCAATTCGAACAGTCCCGATGTTCTTCCTGAAGTAGCCGAATTTCTGGGAAGCGCCCATCACGCTTTGATCGGTGCCCAATGGAAGATGGCATCCGATGGGCGGATGCGCGACGTATGCAACCCGGCCAACGGCGATGTCATTGCAACCGTGGCAGAATGTGGACCAGCCGAAGTCGATGCCGCAGTCAAGGCAGCCAGCGCCAGTTTCAAGGCCAAGGTCTGGCGCGGAACCAGCGTGTCAGAGCGAACGCAGGTGTTGCTCAGGTTTGCCGACCTGATCGAACGCGACGCGGAAATGTTCGCGCAAATCGATGTCCTCGATAACGGTATGCCGATCTGGCTTGCGCGTATGATCATTGCAAGCGGGATTGAAGGGCTGCGTTATGCGGCAATGATAGCCGCAACTCTGACTGACGAGAATTTCAGCGCGGCAACATCCAGCGCAGACCGGCGTCTGCACGCTTATTCCGCCACACAGCCGATCGGTGTCGCGGCGCTGATCATCCCCTGGAACGGCCCTGCCGCGTCATTTCTGGTAAAGGCTGCGCCAGCATTGGCGGCCGGATGTTCGTGTATCGTAAAGCCAGCCGAACTGACGCCTCTTTCTGCTCTGCTGCTGGGCAAGCTGGCGCTGGAAGCCGGTGTACCCGAGGGTGTGCTCAACATTGTGACCGGAGACGGCAAGGTTGTCGGAAACGCGCTTGTCGAACACCCATTGGTCGACAAAGTTTCGTTTACCGGCTCAACCGTGATTGGCAAAGAGATAGCGCGCCGTGCTGCGGACCGCCTGAAACGGGTAACCCTCGAACTTGGCGGTAAATCGCCAACGATTGTCTTTGACGATGCCGATCTCGAACTCGCAATTCCAGGGGCGGCGATGGCTGTCTTTGCGAACTCCGGGCAGATGTGCATCGCCGGTTCGCGGCTGTTCGTTCAAAGGAAGGTGTTTGACAAAGTCGTGGCTGGCATCGGTCAGGTTGCCGGTTCGCTCAAGATCGGCAACGGAATGGACCCCAATAACCAACTCGGGCCGGTCATTTCGGCACAGCAGCGCGATCGCATCGCCGCGATCGTCGCAGAGGGTCAAGAACAGGGCGCTGAAATTGTCTGCGGAGGCGGCAGCCCGTCCGGCAACGGCTTTTTCGTCGAACCGACAGTTGTTGTTGGTGCCGACAAGGATTCAAGCCTCATCCGCGAAGAGATTTTCGGCCCTGTTATCGCGGCCATCCCGTTTGACGATCTGGATGATGTGATACCTCAGGCCAATGATAGCCGCTACGGCCTCGCTGCAGGTGTGTTTACAACCGATGTGAACAAGGCTCACATTGTGGCTGACGAACTGGAAGCTGGCAATGTCTGGGTCAATTGTTATGGCGTGACCCATCCCATGGTACCGTTTGGCGGGTTCAAGGAATCTGGCTGGGGGCGTGAGTTCGGGGTTGATGGCTTGCAAAGCTATCGTGAAAGCAAATCGGTTGTCGTGCAGCTTCACGGCAGCTGACAACACCTTCGCACAGGATTTCCGGCGATGAACCGGTGGCGGCCAGCGATGCGTCAGCTCGGACTGGTTCGAATTTCGGATGCCAATTGCGCCAGTTCATTGCCCAACTCAGTTGCACTGAGATGGTTTTCGGTCAGGATCAGCTGCGCGATGCTTTGAGCGTGCCTGGCGAGGTTTTCGTTTCCGCAGGGAGCAGTCATCGACAGGAACTTGTCTATCAGCTCTGCATCAGACACCCGGCTGCCGGGGGACCAGGGATCGCCCTTGGCAAATTCTGCTTCCTGTCTGATGCGCATTCCTCCCGTTTCGACTTCCACCTCGGCAGGAATTTCGCGCCACTGCGGACCGACCATGGCGTTGGCCATGTCGCTCATGGCGGTGGGGTGCGCCTCGACCGAGACCAGGCTACGCAGGCGGCGGGACTCTTCTGAAGTCATCGCCTCGGCGCTGTACCATGCTGGTCCCGGCGGAATTTTCTGGAGAAATGCGGAAACGGCATGGGCATGGCTGAATTGCGCTGTCAGCATGTCCGACGGCTGTTTTTCAAGGAACATCGGCGACAGCGCAAACGGCATTGCGCGAACCGTGATCGCCTCGATATTTTCGGCTTCAATGTTCTGTGTACGGAGCAATTCCTGCAGCGCAGTCAAGGGATGATGGGTGTATCGGCAACTCGGCCACGGCTTATAGCAGGTGTTGAGAATATCCCACCGCTGCCTAAGATCGCCCGTCAGGTATTCGTCGTTGTGGCTCTCAGCCCCGTAAAACCGCCAGAACCCATTGGGGCCGTCCAGGACATCGGCATATCCGGTGCTGCCTGTGCTGGCGAGCAGTGCAGCCGAAATGCCAACGTTGGAACACCATCCCGCATCGGTATATTTGAACATTGAAACCGGCATCTGCTCACCGAATTTGTGCATCGATGGAAGTGGGCAATTTGCGCCGGCAATGCCAAATGCATGTGTTGTCGTCTCGGTATCCAGTTGCAGTACTGCCGCCGCAGCGCCCACAGAAGCCCAGGTTACAGTGGCGGCGGGTCCGGCCAGTGGGCTCCAGCCGACGATCTTGCCGTTCTCGAACTTCACGGGCCAACCCATCCACCCGCCGATCCGCGAACCGACTTCAAAACCCACGGCGATTGCTCTCACAATATCCGCCACCGAACCTGCGGACCATTCGGCCAGGGCCAATGCGGAAAAGACTGTTGCGCTGCCGAAATGGCTGGATGTCGGGAAGGTGTCGTCGGCATCGAGCACGTTGGCCAGGCGCGCATTGACATAGGCGGCCTTGGTCGGGCCGGTCTTGTGGTGCAAGCCGAGTGCTGTCGCATCAGGATCGCCACCGCCGATTGCTGCAAAGCTGATTGCCGCATCACCGCTTGGAGTGATCAGCCCGCCCATCGCGCAGCCCACCGTATCCAGAAAGAGCCGACGACATTCATGCAGGACATTTGCGGGAATATCCTCGCTGTATGTGGTTGCGACAAAAGCTGCCAGCTGATGAGTCAGCGATCTTGTATCCTGGCCACTTGTCATATTCACCTCGTTTGCTGCGGGTGATGCATCATCATACCGCGTTATCCGGCCAGACTCTCAGGCAACAGCGCAATACGGGCCAATAGATTGCTCTTTCCGGCTATTGCGTGACGCGACCAAAACCGGCGTCAAGGATCACGAGGCGGGGATTTCTGCACCATCGGTCATGGAGTCTGCTGCCTGGCCCGCATTTCCCCTCTTGCTCAGATTCGCCAATGGCTCCTGCGCCCGCTATCGTTCGAACGTTTCCTCTCTCAGGGGCAGGCCGCGTTGACACTTACGATTTGCAACAGATGGCAGAGCACGTCGTCGATCTGTTGTTCCTGGCCAGAAAGCCGGCAAATGGAATGAGATTGCAATTCTGTTTCAATGGCAGGCAAGGCCTTTGTTCTATCGTGAGAAAGTCCTCGATAGCGGATGCCGTGATTTGGCTTAGTCTGGGCTCTTCCATTCCTTGGGTTTGCGCTTGATAAGCTGCAGGAGTTTACGACACCGGCAATCTCGTCCCCAATCGTCGAAATTGCTATCTGGAGTATGATTTTGGACACGATCTCGGGGAACTGCGGGGAAGACGCTTTGCCTCAGGCTGACCGCACTTCGCTCTGGGCAAAGGCTGCCGCTCACGCGCGCGCTGATCCTGACATGATCGCGGTTGTAGAAGAGAGCGGACGGACGTGGTCACGTTCAGAACTTGTCGCCAACGCAGAAGCAGTGGTGGAGCGATTGGTGGCTGAGGGCCTGACAGGATCGCTGCGATTTTCGATCACCGCCTTCAAATCTGTCGAAACCATGGCGCTGGCCCTGGCCGTTTCCGCGGTAGGAGGGATACTTTGCCCGATACCGCCGCTTACGACTAAGCAGGAAAAAGACCTGCTCTTTGGCCGGCTGGGTCTGGCAGCCAGGCTGGAACTTTTTCCAGATGGAACCTTACAGATCGATCGCTTTCCCGAAGCGAATAATTCCACCGACAAGCGCGACTGCCAGCTCGCGCTAATCGGCTTTACATCAGGCACGACGGGAAGACCCAAGGGGGTGATGCATCACACCGCTGCTCTTAACTTTGTTACCCGGTGGTGCGCGGAAAATTCCGGCCTGCAACCGGGCGAAGCCATTCTGGGCATCATGCCGTTTGACAGTGCCGCAGGTTATGCTTTCACTGTCCATTTCGCCTTGAGTTACGGTTCTCCTCTGGTTCTGATCGGCAGATGGGATCCGGTTGCTGCAATGCAGGCATGCCTTGGATATGATTGCCGGTGGACGACCGGAGTTCCAACCCATCTGTTAGGCCTGATTGCGACTGCAAGATCCCAGGAATGGCGCGGCGTTCGATTGCCTCTGCGAGCATTCGCGGTCGGGGGGGCTTCAATAGACCCGCAATTGGTTGCCAATGCCAGACAGGTGTTAGGCATAGAGGTGCTGCGTCAGTATGGTCTGTCAGAGGTGCTGGCGCCATGTTCTACCCGCCTCGACGATCCAGAGTGGCGGCGTGAGACGCTTGACGGAATCGCGAACCCTGGCTGCCACGTGGCGGCATTTGACGAGGCCGGTCACCGCTTGGCGGCGGGGACGAGGGGAGAGGGAGGTCTGCGGGCGCCTTCGCAGTGCGTTGGCTATGCCGAAGGGCTGGGGCAAGGCGAAGAACGGATTACCGCCGACGGGTATTTCCTGACCGGAGATGAAGTTGTGGTTGACGCTGATGGCTATGTGAAAGTTGTCGGACGAATCAAAGGCCAGATCATTCGTGGAGGATATAACATTGATCCATCGGAAGTTGAGGCGGCGATTTCCATCCACCCGCAAATCGCCGAAATCGCTGTAATCGGAGTTCCGCATGATGTCCTGGGCGAACAGTCTTGTGCAGTGTGCCGGTGGGAAGACGATGCCGCTGGCCTCACGTTGGAGCAATTGCAGGAACATCTGAAGGCAGTCGGTTTGTCAAAACGAAAATGGCCTGAAGTACTTCATGTTCTGGATAAACTCCCTCTTTTGCCATCAGGAAAGATCGACAAAATGCGCCTCATGCAGGATTTGATCTAGCTTGCGACCATGTGCGTGATCTCAATTGCTCGGCGCGTTAGACGCTCCGGTGCCGCAGCATGTTACTGCGCTGCCCATTTCCGAACTACTTTTTGCCCTTCCCCATTCTGTGCGTCGCTCGCTGACAACTGGAAAGGGACTGAAGGCAATGCACGAGGCTTCTGCAAGTCGATCCAGTATTGTTGGTAAGGAGGAAGATCTATGTTCAAGATCATGTGTTTTCTGAAGCGTAAGGCCGGAATGAATTTTGAGGACTTCAGGGAGTATTATGAAAGTCATCATCGCCTTTTGGGCGAGAAACATAGCCGCCACGCAAAGCATTATGCACGACGGTACTGTTTGCCTCTCGACTATGCCTTCACCGCGCCGGAGGCGGAACCACCCTATGACGTGGTGACGGAAATGTGGTTCGAAAATCGCGCGGATTATGATGCTTCCATGGCGAACCTGACACGGCAGGATGTCCTTGACGAGATCAGCCGGGACGAGGAGCGGCTTTTCGACCGTAGTGCCACGCGCCTTGTGATGCTGGAAGAGCACGTCTCTGATCCAGCCAGGCTGGCTTTATGATCTGATCGCTGGCTTGTCAGCTTCGCCAACCGGGAAATGTTGAGCCCCAGGGCCTTGGCTGGCCCCGGTCTGTAATCTCAATTGTTCCAGCGCAGGACACGCCGATCCAGTTCCGATCGTCTAAGCAGGGTCCGGGATTCATTCTCTTCAGGGAAAGATGCGCGCGGATGGGCAGACTGGCAGGCAAAGTGGTAATTGTGACAGGTGGAGCCCAGGGGATGGGCGAAGCCAATGTCCGGGCTATGGCAGGTGAAGGGGCAAAGCTTGTCTTCACCGATCTGAATACCAAAAAAGGTTCGGCCCTGTCTGACGAGCTGGGCGACGATGTTGTATTCGTGCAGCACGATGTCACCGATGAACAGGGGTGGTCTGAAGTCGTGGCGCGGGCGGAGGCCGAATTTGGCCCCGTAAATGTTCTGGTGAACAATGCTGGCATCTTTATCGGCGCGAGTATCATCGATCGGACCGTGGCAGATTATCGCAAGCTCATCGAGGTCAATCAGATTGGCCCATTCCTTGGGGTCAAAGCCGTCCTGCCATCAATGATGAAGACCGGTTGTGGGTCAATAATCAACATTTCCTCTATTGGAGGACTGACCGGGGCGGGCAACGCCAGCGGCTATTGCGACGCCAAATTCGCCTTGCGTGGGTTGAGCAAGGTGGCTGCAATTGAACTCGGGGAATTCGGCATACGGGTCAATACGGTTCATCCCGGTGCGATCATTACGCCCATGACGCAGGATGATCCGCATTTCGAGCATTATGAACAGGCCATGTTGGCGACGCCCTTGCGGCGGCTCGGCCAGGCGGTGGAAGTTGCCAATACGGTGTTGTTCCTGGCAAGCGATGAATCGACCTTCAGTACGGGCGCTGAATTCATTGTCGATGGGGGCGCGTCGGCGCAATAGCCTGCTTGCTGTGTATGCAATTTTCACTGAACGCTGAGGTAATCACGGATGGGTAGGTTAGCGAACAAGGTAGCGGTTGTCACAGGCGGGGCCATGGGGCTGGGAGAGGCTGATGTACGCGCGTTTGTGGATGAAGGGGCCACGGTCTACATCGCCGATGTCGCCGACGATGCCGGGCGCGATCTTGCCGCACAGCTTGGCGAAAACGTAAGGTTTGTGCACCTCGACGTCAGCAATGAAGGCGAGTTCGCAGCAGTGCTCGACCGGGTTGTGGAAGAGGCAGGCGGGCTGGACATATTGGTCAACAATGCCGGAGTTGTTGAACCTGCGAACCCCGAAACGGTCCTGGAGAAGGACATCCATCGCATCTTTGCCGTTAGTACCTTTGGCACGATGTTCGGTTGCAAACATGCGATCAGGCTGATGCAAAAATCCGGTGGCGGATCGATCATTAACATGTCTTCGGTCTCGACAGTTCAGGGCATGCCTTATGCAGCCGCCTATTCGGCCGCCAAAGGCGGGATAGAAGCCTATACACGCACGGTGGCCGTGCACTGCCTGCAAAACAATTATAACATTCGCTGCAATTCTGTTCATCCCAGTGCCTTTGCCACGCCCATGATGGCCGGTACGGCAGTGAAAATGCCGGGAGCTGGGGATGCGTCGATGAACGATCGTTTCGTTTCGCGCACAAGCGGTGCCGGCGATCCTGTGCACGTCGGCAGGCTGGTGCTTTTCCTGGCTTCGGATGAATCATCCTACATTACCGGCCAGCGATTTGTGATCGACAATGGCGGCACTCTGGTTCCGGCAGGAATGGAATAACGGCTATGGCCAGATTGGCCGGCAAGGTCGCGATTGTCACCGGTGCATCTTACGAGGCCGGAATTGGTTATGCGATAGCTCGCCACCTGTGCCTTGCCGGTGCCTCGGTCGTGTTTACCGGCACCAACGAACAGGCTCTCAACGAACGCGCGAGGGAATTGAGCGAAGAAGGGTTTCGCGTGTTCTCCGCTGCAAGCGATGTTCAGGAAGAAGCCGCCTGGGAGAATCTTATTGCCCGGACCATCCGGGAGTTTGGTTCGATCGACATACTCGTCAACAATGCAGGGCTGACCCGGTTGCACCCGATTGAGGATATGGAAATTGACGACTGGAATCTGGTCCAGAATGTCAACCTGACCGGCACCATGCTAGGCTGCAAACATGTGGTTCGGGCAATGAAGAAAGCCGGAAATCCGGGTTCGATAATCAACATCGCCTCGGTCGGTGCATTGGCTGGATATGCAACGGGTGGAGCATATGGTGCGAGCAAGAGCGCGGTCCGGCAACTGAGCAAGATCATCGCGCTGGAGGGCGGACCGCACGGGATTCGTTGCAACACGATATTTCCGGGCATGGTCAAGACTGACATTTTTACCCCGCTTGTCGAATCCGACCCCGGCCTTATCGAACGGCGTCTGGCGGCCATACCCATGGGCCGCTTCGCTGAACCAGGCGAGATAGCCCATTGCGCTGTATTTCTCGCATCGGACGAATCCGGCTACGTCACTGGTGCGGAATTTGTGATTGATGGCGGTTTTACCTTGGCGTGACCCTCTGCCGACCAAAGGACTTTTAAATGGCGGGAAAGCTTGAGGGCAAGACTGCGATTGTTACCGGGTGCGCTTCGCCGCGCGGGCTTGGTTTTTCCATCGCGCGCCTGTTCCACGATCAAGGCGCTAACGTCATACTGAGCGATATAGACGCCGAAGGTGTTTCGGATCGGGCGCGGGAGATTGGCGTTGGCGGGGCAACTGCAATCGGGCTACGCCATGATGTGTCGAGCGAAACAGACTGGGCCCTTATCGTTGACCGTGCTGTCGCCGAATTCGGCGCTCTCGATGTTGCCGTCAACAATGCTGGCATTTCCCGCCGTGCGGAGATCCACAAATTCGAACTCAATCGCTGGGAAGAGGTGCTCGCAGTCAACCAGACCGGCACCTTCCTTGGCTGCAAGCATGCAATAGCAGTCATGGCCGAAGGTGGCCGTGGCGGTGTTATCGTAAATATCGCATCGATTGCGGGGCGGCTGGGTGTTCCGCTCAGCGGAGCCTACGGGGCGAGCAAGGCTGCGATATTGCAGTTGAGCCGGATCATTGCCGTTGAGGCTGCAAAAAACCACATCAGATGCAATGCAATCCTGCCCGGCATGATCGCATCGGATATACACACGCCTATCCAGGAGCAGTCACCCGACCAGCATGCCGCGCTTGTTGCCGCGATCCCGATGGCCAGAATGGGTGAGCCGGACGATATCGCCAAGGCTGCCCTGTTCCTCGCTTGCGAAGATTCATCCTATATCACCGGAGCTGAAATCCTGGTGGATGGCGGCCTGTCAGCGCGATAACAGCTCCGGTCCTGTGTCAGACGAGATCGAATTGTTTTATGTAATCGCTGAACAATTCGCGCAGATGCTCCTCGTTAAGGCCGTATTCTTCTGCGGTATATTGGTGGCTTCCTGCTTTATGTTCTGCTGGTTGATTCTTCAGCCATTCACGCATGGTGGTTTCGACCTGAGGATCAAATCTCAGGTCGAATTTGTCGTATATAGATCGGATCGTTGCGATCTGATCCCGGACAAAGTCCTTGTGCCGGATATCCAGAATTTGCGCGGCATTTGTTTTTCTTGCCTGCGTTGAATGGTCCAATGCCTGTCGCCATTTGAGCGCTTCTGGCACACCCTTTGATCCGGGCAAGAAGCTGTCGCCTTGAAACAGTCGCTGGCGGCTTGTGGACAGGCTGCAAACCGACGGGATGAATTTGCCAGGATCCCGATGGGTCATGACCACGCAGGCATTCGGAAATACCGCGAACAGGCAGTCCAGAGCCCAAACGTGCTGACCAGGACTCTTGAGGAGCCACGTCTTATTGGGCTGCTCCATACCGATCAGCCGCAATACGTCCGCATATCGACGATAAGAGGTCAGTTCATCCTGCCGCCACCACCATGATTGATATCGGCTGTTGCCAAAAGTAGTGTAGGCATTGCTAACAAAGCTCTGCCGAAGGACTTCGATACACTCGTCAGGCGTGTCGATGGATGTTTCGTGGGTGGCGTAGAACTGCGGCATGTGGCGTTTGCGGAAGGCGAGTATCTCTGCTGCCTGGCGGAAATGCTTGTTGGTTTCCCAGGTCGTTTTCGGTGGCCGAACTGCAGGGAATTGGCTGATCCAGAGATCCAGTCCCTGGAATTGGGGGTCCAGCGCCAGCAATTTGTGCAAGGCTGTGGTTCCGGTTCTGGGCAGGCCTGCGATGACCAGCGGTTTAGCTATGCGAACGTCTTTGTATTGCGGGTTGTTCTTCCAACCTGTCTCGGTTGAAAGCCTAGCGGCCAGAACCGAGATGATCGTATCGACAGCAAACCACTTGCCGATTGCCGTCAGTTGAAAATCCTCGTCCAGCGCATCAAGCAGGATGCGCAATCCGGTATGGTATTCAGTGCCGCCGAAGTCCGAACCGACGTGGGCCCGGTCAATCGCCAGTTCGTGAAGTCTGTCGAATGACTGGCTGAAATTGTCGCTCAGACCATCCAGTTGTCCATCGACACCGAGAGATTGAGTATTTGGCACCATCAAATTTGATATCCGCCATCGACCGTAATCTCGGCGCCGGTCATGTAGCTCGATTCTTCCGACGCCAGGAATATCGCACATTGCGCAACATCAGATGGATCGCCGATGCGACCGACGGGAATCTTTGCTGTCTGTTCAGCGATCTGATCGGGTGAAGTCTTTGCAAGATCACGCAACAGGTCGGTCGCTATCATGCCGGGGAAGATTGTGTTGCAACGTATTTTGCGGCTTGCCCCTTCAAGAGCCACAACCTTGGAAAGCTGGCGCAATCCGCCTTTGCTGGCGCCATACGCGGAACTTTGCGGAAACGCGGCAAGCGCGGAGATCGATGCGATATTGATGATCGAACCTCCTCCTGGCTGACCTTGCATGATCTGTATCGCTTGCTGACAACCCAGAAATGCTCCGGTCAGATTGACTTCGATCACCTGTCTCCAGTCAGCGATCTTGATATCTTCGGTCAAGGCCCGCCTGGATATTCCCGCGTTGTTTACTAGGATGTCGAGCCGGCCATTATCTCTTGCTATTGGCTTGAGGAAATCGGACCAGTCTGGCTCACTGGTTACGTCGAGACGCCTTGCGATTGATTGAAAGCCCGCAGCATTCAGGGCTTCGCTGCAATCTGCGGCAGCCTTTGCATCGATATCGCAGATGTGGACCGTCGCACCCTGGCTGCAAAAGGCTTTGGCTATCGCAAAACCCAGCCCATTGGGGGATGCAACACCCGTAATTGCGGCCGTTTTCCCTTTCAGACGCATCGAACAATCCTTCCCGTCAAAGACGCTGCCAATGCGGTGGGTGGCAGGGCAAAGGTTCAGGCATGCGCACGCAGCACCTTTGCGGCATTACCCGCACCGATTTGGCTGGCTGGCCAGTTGGCCTCAGCCTGTTGCAGTGGATTGGCTGTTTCCCGACCCCAGAGCAAAAGGTGATTCCGCTTCAGGAAGCGCCACTCTCCGTCTATCTTGCGATAATCGTCAACATAGACGATCGCCTGTTCGATGAATTCTCCGCGATCGACAAAGGCCAAACAATAGACCGTCCCGCTTGCGGTATCATTACCATCGAACTCGATTCGATGGTTTGCGACCGCCAGCATTGATGGCCCCTGCTCAGCGAACAGGGCGGGAAGCTTGCGAATGGCGTGTATGTCAAGGATTGGCGGGGGCTGCGGGGCATCGGTTTCTACCCACAACTTCTCCATCAATTCCCAGTCCAGCATATCGACTGCATATGCATAGTCATATGCCAGCTGTCGGATCGCGGATACTGCCTCCATCCGATCAAGACGATCTTCGATGCTGAGCGTGTCTTGTGGCATGGTCAGAGCTCCATCCTTTCCGGCCTAATCGAGACTCGCGAGCATGGTGCGATCAAATGCACGTAACTCACTTGTCTTTCCTGAGCGAGAGAGTGTGACCCAATCCGGATTGGCAATCATGGGACGCCCGATCGCCAGGAGATCGACGTTACCCTCCTCGACAAGACCCTCGGCAAAGTCAGTGTTGGCAGGTGTGAAATCGGCCCGCTGCCCAATTGATCCGACCGCGATAACCGGGCGGTTGGAGAGTTTTCGCACCCAACCGGCGAATGTAAGCGGATCGCCTTCAAACTCTGGAACATCATGCTGGCGGGTAGAACAGTGAAAAATGTCGACTCCTGCGTTCACCAGCAGTGCCAGAAGCAGTTCCAGTTCATCTGGAGACGATGCCAGTCGCGCCTCGAAATCCTGCTGTTTCCACTGCGATATCCGCATGCTGATCGGGAAGTCTGGCCCCACTTCATCCCGACATTTTTTTATAACTTCGCAGGCGAATCGCGCTCTTCCGGCTATATCGCCGCCATAGTCATCAGTCCTCAGGTTCGTTTCGTGCCAAAGAAACTGATCGATCAAATAGCCATGCGCGCCGTGAATCTCGATTCCGTCAAAGCCGCATGTCACGGCATTGCCCGCCGCTACACCATATGCCTCGATCACCTCTGCAATTTCCGCTTTGGTCATAGGTTCGCCAACGGGCTGCGACGGCTTCATCATGCCACCGCCAATGCCGGAGGGGCCACGCTGATGGGCACCGATATTCAGGCCCGGTTTCCCCATTCCGGCCACAGGTTCCTCGATCAATCCACAATGCCAGAGCTGCGGAAATATGAGCCCTCCTTCCGCATGAACCGCGTCAACCACCACCCGCCATCCGGCAAGCTGCCTCTCGTTCCCCAGGCATGGCGCGTTGGCGTCATTCCATGCGCTGGAATGGGGAATCCAGGTGCCTTCGGTGATGATCAGGCCCGTCCCTCCAGCGGCTCGCTTTCTGTAATACTCGACCACGTTCGGACCGGGTATGCCGTCGGTAGAGAACGAACGGGTCATTGGGGCCATCACGATCCGGTTGCGCAGGGGAAGGCCGCAAATCTTGACCGGTTCGAATATAGCTTCTCCGCTCATCTTGAGGGTCGGCTCCGCTTTCCTGCCGAATGAGATTGTCGGCACAGGTCTGAGATAATGCGGGGAGTTTAGATCGTGCTGCCGAATGTTCTGTCACTCCGCAGAACATCCGAATGTCCTGATCGCCAAGTGCCGCGATTACCCCGTTTAGAGGCATTCAATTGTCCGACCCGCGCTATGTATTGGAGACGTTTCGATTTTAAGGCCATATTTCGATCATTCTGCGGTCGCAGAGTGCTTGGCGGTCAAATCATCCGATCGCCAGTTGCGTGGATGGCACGATAATCGGCCAATCGAAACGCTTCATAGAAGGTGAACTGAAATGACCTCCGCTAATGCCAGTCTTCTCGATCCAGAGGCGCAGACTTGCCCGCATCAGTTTTTTGCAAAATTGAGAAAGCAGGCAAAAGTTCATCATATGCCTGACATGGGACTGTACTTCATTACAGACTATGCTCTCGGGCGCAAAGTCCTGGTCGATTCCCGCCGTTTTGCCAAGAAAACGGCAGAGAATGACGGGCGCCGCTACATTGAGCCCAATGAGGCCGCGCAGGAAATCTTGCGGACAAAGGATGTCGGAACGCCGATCAGTTTGATGGCGCAGAAAGATGGCAAGGAACATCGGGACTATCGTTCGATAGTGAATGCCTATTTTCAGTCAGGGGCAGTTCGCCCGATGGCAGCTTACGTTGCAGAAACTTCGGCAAAATTGCTTGGCGATATTGCTGCTGGTTCGGTGGTTGATGTGGTGGATGCGTACGGCGTTCCGCTGCCGGTCTATGTGATCGCTGATATGCTCGGAGTTCCCCGAAGCGAATATCGCCGCTTCAAGGCCTGGTCGGATGCTGTGCTGACCTACACGGCAGTTCAGGTTGGCGAGGAAGAGGCCATCGCCGGGGCGGAGTTGATGGTTGAAATGCACAAATACATGCTCGAACAGATTGAGCTGCGGAGAAGAGAGCGGCGTGACGATCTGCTCAATGTTCTGGCATATGCTGAGTATGAGGGGCGTCCTCTGACAGATCGTGAGCTTTGCGGTTTCACGGATGAATTGCTGGTAGCGGGCAATGAAACGACAACGAATGCGTTTGCGGCAGGGATGTTGCAACTGGCGTCGGAGCCTGACTTGCAGGCCCGTTTGCGAGCGGAACCGGACAATATAGAGAAATTTGTCGAGGAGGTTCTCAGGGTCGGCACGCCGCTTCAGGTCACATTGCGATATGCATTGGAGGACGTGGAAGTGGGTGAGGTGACGATCCCCAAAGGCTCGAAGGTTTTTGTTGGCCTTGCCAGTGCAAACCGGGATGAGTGCATTTACGCTGATGCTGAACGGATCAATCTCGATCGCGAAAATGTGCGTCCGCACATCACCTTCGGTGCGGGCGAGCATCATTGTCTGGGGGCGGAACTGGCGAGGCTGGAACTGCGCATTGCCTTTGCCGCGTGGCTCAGCAAATTCAAGTCAATAACCTTGGCACAGAGTAAGGATTCGATCGCGTACCCAAAGAGTTACGCTGTGCGCGGACCTTTGGGGCTTAAGCTACGCGTGGAATAGTACATTATTGTGGGTCAGGGGTTGCATGGCCTTCCTCCAACCGCTGAAGCGCCTCTATCGCTTAGGCAGCGGCGGTCGTTTCACATGCGGCAGGACCTGCTCCGCAAATTGTTCCAGAGCATCGATAGCTTGGCTGAGCGGCATGCCGGAATGCCAGAGCGTCAAGTTCACCCAGTCTGGGCGCAGGCCTGTCGATTCTATGGCATCGCCATCGGCTTCGAGCGTTTCGAGCCATTCGTTGGCCGTAAATGCACCTTCACCAGCATCGACGCTGGCGATCATCTTCCTGGCATGGTCCTGCACATTGGTGTCAGCTCCCGCATTGGTCAGATATTCCTCTGCCTGAAAGCGCAGATAGGGCTTGCTTGCCTCAACTGCTGCCTCGCGTGTCGTGCCGATAAACCCTCCGCGCTGAATGCTGCCGCCAATCCGGTTTGGATCAGTGTTCATCTTCTCTGCCTCTTGCGCAACAGCTGGTCCGAAAACCAATGCTTCTTCGCGGGATTGCAGATTGACATCAACGGAGTTTCGAATGGCTCTTCTGGCAACAACTTCCGAACGGACTGCAAGCTGAAAGCCCATGCTTTCCTGCATCGGGCCCGGCGAGAGCCTGACGCCTTTGACATCGTAAAAATTGCCAGAGAAATCGAAGGTCTCGCCCCGGAGCGCACGGGTCAGTATCTGGATTGCTTCATCGCTGCGTTTACCGCGTTCCTTCTTGGGTATCCCGATCGCCTCAAAATCTTCGGCGCGAAATCCGGCACCCATGCCCAAGATCAACCGGCCGCCTGACAGGACATCGACCGTGGCTGCCTGCTCGGCAGCCAGGACGGGATTATGCAGCGGTAGAATAAGAGGCTGGGTTCCCAGCCAGCAGCGCCTTGTAACGCCGGCCACTGCAGCAAGCGTCGTCAGCGGCGCAGGGTTATAGCCTGTATCGATACAATGATGCTCGGGCACCCATAATCCGTCAAATCCCAACCGATCGACCGCTGCCGCGTATTCGAGATGTTCGTCGTATAGCTGTTTCCAGCCCACCCTCCAGGGTTCCGGATTCTTGAATCTCAGCACGACGCCAATACGGATACTGTGAATGGTAGCCTCCCGAATTGCTGGCATGATCTGCCTTCAACCCAAACAGACTACTCTGCATCTGGCGTGGCGTATCGCTCCGAACGGAACTCTCAATTGTTCCGTGACGGTGCCCGGGAGGTTTTCTCGCCTGGCTTGCGAAGACTGTAGATGCGACGGAATTCTCTTGGGGACATATCAAACCGTTTGCTGAATGCCCGAGAGAAATGGCTTGGAGTCTTGAATCCGTGGTCAAGCGCGGTCTGGAGAATTGTATGTGAAGGGCTGGTGTTGAGTTGTAGATCCTCTGCGGCACGAACAAGCCGCCGCTCCCAGATCCATGTCTGAACCCTGTGATTCATAGGTGCGAAAAGAGCGTCAAGGTAGCGGCGGCTGACATTCTGCGCATCTGCAACAGTTTGCGCGGTCAAATCGAAATCGCTGAGATTGCGTTCGATAAATTCCATTGCCCAATGGACGCGGATCGGAACTTCGGCCCGGTTTTCGGCCTCGTTCAGGACAGAAGTCATGCGGCTGAGGGCAATAAGGGCCGAAAGCGCATCCGCATGTTGCCTGGGATCAAGGTGTTTCGCGGCGGCCCAAAGGTTTTTCACGCCTTCATAGAATGGCATGTTGACCGGATCGCTTACAGTCATTCCTTTGCCCAGTGCGCGGCGATAGATATAGTTCCTGAAGCAGGTTACCGGGAATTCAAGGACCAGTTGACGGAACTCGCCAGTAGCCTTGATTTCATGAGGAATTGCGCCATCGATGAAGACAAATGAGCCATCGGTTAACTTGCATTGTTCCTCGCCCTGAATGATTGCAAGGTCGCCAGAGACATGCAGGATCGCCATCGGCCGGAAGATGGAAGGATTGGATCTCGTCCGGCGCATGAGCTGCGCTTCGGAGTGAATCGACCAGAGCGTAGCTCCGGCAAATTCAAACTTCTCTAGCTCACCGCGCAAGTTGGGCTTGTCTCCAATGATCTTGAGGCCGCGCGAATGCAGCTTGATCAATTCCTCCCAATTTTTCGTCGTAGGCTGACCGATACCACTCCCGGAATCCGAGTCGATTGTCTCAACAACGCCCATAGATTCTCTCCCAATCTTCGCGACCTCATTTTTTGAGGCTCTGCCAGATAATATGGCTTGGCCAGAGTTCGCGGCCAAGCAATGCGCCTCAATCAGGTACTGCCCGTGTCAAAGGTACGTGTTTGCGCGGTCAGTGTCAGTGCTCCGTCTACCACAATTTCCTGACCGTGGACATAGCGTGATTCCTCAGAGCAAAGGAAGTGGACGACATCGGCAATGTCTTTGGCCGTGCCGAGAGTCCCTGCCGGGACTTGCGCAACCCGGCTGGCATACAGGGCGGGATCTTCAATCGAGCGCGCGCCAAGGCCTGCGGCAACGAACCCAGGAGCAACGGCATTCACGCGAATTCCGCAAGGTGCGAGTTCGAGCGCCATGGCCTTTGTAAGGTTCGACAGGGCCGCCTTGGATGGGCCGTAGGCACCGATAAGCGGCACGGCGGCTATCGCGGCAGATGATGTGATATTGACAATCGCCCCACCGCCAAGTGCCTTCATCTGATCGACGACAGCCTGCATCATGATATAGGCTCCAGTCACGTTGACGTCGAGAATTCGGCGGAATACGTCCGGCGGCTGGGCCATTCCACCTGCGGCGGTGATCCCGGCATTGTTGACCAGCACCGCGACTTCACCGCCAAACTCGGCCACGGCATCTGTGGCCGATTGCGGGTCGGTTACGTCCACTTGTATAGCCATCGCGCCATCGATCTTCGCGGCGACCTTGCGTGCCTGTTCAAGGTCACGATCAAAGATTCCGGTTCGATATCCAACCGCCTGGAGTCGACGGGCTATGCCTTCACCGATTCCACCTCCACCACCTGTTACAATCGCGCTTTTCATCTAATCAGGCACCCTACTGCTGAGCCCTTAGAGTTAGCTTGCTTCTGTTCCGAAGTCTCTGTTTCTTGAGCGGGTAAAATGGCCCGAGACGGAGCACACCAGATATCTGTCATGGCATTGTGGCAATCAGGGCTTGCGGCCGGGGCACCACTCGCCCGAACCTGCCTTTCGGGGAGAGCGTCATGATTGCCAGTCGTCGGACACTTTTGGTAACCGGTGCTTCGTCGGGGTTTGGGCGGGAAATCGCCCGGGAAGCGCTGGTGCGCGGATATGCCGTTGTTGCGACGGCACGTAATCCGGATTCGTTGCATCACCTGTTTGAGGAGGGTGACGGAGACCTTCTCGCACTGCATCTCGACGTAAGCAAAGCCGACACCATCGACGCGGCAATCAAGGGTGCTTGTCAAAGGTTCGGTCGAATCGATGTTCTGGTGAATAATGCGGGCTTGGGGTTTGTGGGAAGCATTGAGGAATGCTCGCAGGATGAAGTTGAAATGTTGTTCGATATCAACTTCAATGGCTGCGTCAGAATGATCCAGGCGGTCCTTCCCATGATGCGAAGTCGTGGCGACGGCATGATAGTCAATATGTCGTCGCGCGCAGGCGTCGCGGCAGTGGGCGGCTGCGGCCTTTATGCAGCAACAAAATTTGCGCTTGAGGGGATGAGTGAGGCCCTGAAGCAGGAACTTGAGCCTTTGGGGATCGATGTCATGCTGATCGAGCCTGGCGCTTTTCGTACCGACTATGCCGTTCGATCGCTGGTTGCGGCGGCGCGGATCATCGATGACTATCGCGAAACATCGGGCATGATGCGCGAGCGCATTCCGACCTCGCATGGCATGCAGCCCGGCGATCCGGTGCTGGCCGCCAAGGCAATTCTCGACGCAATCGAAAATCCGCACCGCCCGTTTCGCCTGGTTCTAGGTGCTGATGCGGCATTGGCGCTTACAGACGTACTGGAACGCCGGATTGATGAAATCCGCCAATGGCGTGAGATATCCGTTTCGGTAGACAGGGCCAGCTCCTAGACGCGCCTTGACATGCCGCTTGGGGCTTAACCCAGTTCCTTTGGCAGGTGTCGTGATGCGAAAAAGAAGCAAAGGGCAGCGCCTGCCGAGGCTACCGGAATAACGCTTAGCATTGCATACTGGAGCGAGGCATTCCCCAGATCGCCCACCATCTGGTCACTGAGCCATCCGATCAGCCATGCGCCGAAACCTAGCCCCGCACCGTTTGCGATGAAGAAGTAGATTGCCGATGCGGTTGCGCGGAAGCTTGAAGGTGTAATGGTGTTGACCAGGGACAGGCAAATCCCCGAAGCGGCTGAATTGCATGCCAGCGGGAGCACCAGCCACATCATCGCCGCGCCGCCGCCATTGGCGAGAAAGCCCAGCGCAAGAAGCGGGGCTGAACAAATGGCGAAAATTCCCGGCAAAACCAGATACCATCGCTTGTCTCGAAGCGCGAGCCGATCGGCGAGTACGCCCGAGCCAAATTGTCCGATTGCAGACCCAAGCCCCAATGTAACCGCCAGAAAGAGGCCGACATGGAACGTGCTTACTTCCTGAACCCTGATCAGGAACGACGCTGACCAGATAATCGATCCATAAGATGTAATGGCGGCCAGAGCGACGCCGATGATCATCGGTTTCATGACCGGGCGCGCCGCCAGGAATTTGAAACCCGACATGAAACTTTCCAGCTTGCCCTTGCGTGAATCCGTCCTTGGTGGTTCGGGCACGTACAGGCGTACCAAGATCGCCACCAGGATGCCCGGTAGTCCGACAACAACAAATGCCGTGCGCCAGCCAAATGTTTGATCCAGCCATCCGCCAATTGCGAAGCCGATGAGCATTCCCCAGCTCGCGCCCGTATTGAAAAAACTGATCGCAGAGGCCCGCAAGTGGGGAGGGTACAGGTCGGTGATGATCGAATAGCTTGGTGGATTGCATCCAGCCTCGCCGATCGCGACGCCGATCCGGGCTAGCAGCAAATGACCAAAGTTTCGTGCCAGGCCGGTAACCGCAGTCATAGAGCTCCAAGCGATTAAAGACAGGACTATGACGTCGCGCCGCACCCACCGATCAGCGATTCGAGCGATAGGAATTCCGAAGCTGATGTAGAACAAGGCGAACGCAGTCCCGCTAAGGAGACCGAGCTGACTGTCACTCAGCAGTAGGTCCTTTTTGACCGATTCCTGCAAGATGGCGAGCAATTGACGATCTACAAATGATACCGCGTAAGTCAGTGTCATGATCGCAAGGGGAAGATGGTTGGCAAGGCGGAAAACGGTTGAGGTCGATTGCGCTGCCTCAGATTGCTCGGAAATAAATCTTCTCCATGACCCACGGCACTATGCCAGCCGGCACCGATTATCGCCTATCGGCTGATTGATCTGGTCTTGTATAACCTTTCATGGAACAATCCTGTTGCTTTGCCGCTATTAACTCTCCCACCCAATGCCGCGTAGTGACAACCTGCATGCATGCGATATGTTTTTGCGGACGGAGGATTGAGTTTCGATGAGCGATTTGGCTTCACTGGGGTTTGGCCGCGAAGTGTTCCGGCCTGATCATGAAGAATTCCGGCGGACAGCCCGCAGGTTTTTCCAACATGAGGTAGAGCCAAATGTGAGGCAGTGGGAGGATGACGGACATTTCCCTGCCGAACTCTTCAGGGAGGCAGGCAAATACGGTCTTCTTTGCGCCGGAATTCCCGAGGAGTATGGCGGGATGGGTGGCGACGTTCTGCATCATCTGGTGATGCATGAGGAGCAGGCATATAGCCTGGCTGGCGCTTCGCTGGAGGGTGGCCTAGCGACTGATAGCGTCGCTTACACCCTGCTCCTTGCCGGGACCGAAGAGCAGAAACGCGAGTGGCTACCGCGTTTTGCGACTGGCGACGTTATTTCTGAAGTTGCGATTTCCGAACCTGCAGCGGGAAGCGATGTTCAGGGCACCAAGACACATGCGAAGCGGGACGGTGACGATTTTGTGATTAATGGCCAGAAGATGTGGCTCACCAATGGGCCAATCATGACAATGTTTCTGCTTATCGCCCGCACCGATGATGGCACGAGCGAAAAGCCATCGTTCTCGATGTTCATCGTTCCCGTTGAAGGGGCCAGGGGCCTGACAGTCGGCAAGCGTATGGAAATGATGCCGAAGTCTTGTGGTGGTCTGTCGGAGGTCTTCTTTGACGATGTGAGAGTGCCTGCCAGCAGCCTTGTGGGCGGCGTGGAGGGCGCTGGCCTGTCCGCTGGTTTCAAGACTCTGGCATTGGGGCGGATGGTGGTGGCTGCAAGGGCGCTTGCTGCTGCCGAACTGGGACTTGCTTTGACGACTGACTATGTCAAACAACGGCAGGCCTTCGGCCAGCGGGTTATCGACTTCCAGAATACGCAGTTCGAACTTGCCTCCGTCAAAACTGAGCTGACGGTCGGCAGGGCCTATCTCGACAGCCTTTACCGAAAAATGCTGGATTCCGAAGTGGATGCCACGGAATCGGCGATCGCCAAACTGTGGTGCACAGAGGCAGAGGGCAGGGCGCTTGATCGCTGCCTTCAGTTGTTTGGCGGTTTCGGCTTCAGTGACGAATATCCGATTTCCAAGATGTATGCCCTGGCCAGAGGGCACCGGATCCAGGTGGGTACATCGGAGATCATGCGCTTGCTCATCGCGCGGAGCCTGTGATCCGAAATCTGCGGGTTGAACGCTCCGGTGAAAGGCTGGACTGCCAACAGATGAAAGACTTGATGGCCGATTGCGATACATTCGCGGTTATGAATTCAGGCTCGGCATGGTCCTGGTATCGGGTGTACATCGACGCTTTGATTGACGGGTGCCGCGAATTGAATGTGAAAATGTCCGGAGGAAACTAATGGCCATATCGCGTGCGACACAAGACCTGCTGACAAGAGTGGAGAACGATGCTCCGATGGGCCAGTATTTGCGCGAAAATTTCTGGTTCCCGGCCTGCCGTTCCAAGGCGCTTGAAGCAGATGCTCCACCACGGGCGGTGCGCTTGCTGGGCAGGAATTATGTTGCCTTCAGGGCGACGGACGGACGTGTCGGGTTCTTTCCCGAAGGCTGCCCGCATCGCGGTGTGTCTCTCACTTTGGCACGCAATGAGGAGAACGCCCTTCGGTGTATCTACCACGGCTGGAAATTTGGCGTCGATGGCAAGGTGCTTGAAGTTCCGACACAGCGGGAAAACCATGATGCCTTCTGCAAGAAGGTGCCTTTGAAGCACTTTCCCGTCAAGGAAGGTGGGGGGCTTGTCTTCGTCTGGCTGGGAAGCGGTGAACCGGCGCAATTGCCGGATTATGAATTTATGGGCATTCCTGATGACCAATTGCATGTCACCTATCAGAAGCTCCCCTACAATTGGTTGCAGGGCGTTGAAGGTCAGGTCGATTCAGCCCATGTCACGCAATTGCACAAGGATCTGGTGCAGGCCTTTGCGGCGACGGGTCGGCCAGAGGCCATGGCTGCAGGGGATGAAGCGCCTGAGATTGAATTTGACGATTTCCCTGGCGGATTTCGCTACGGTGCGATCCGTAATCTGGCAGACGGCCGAAGGTACGTCCGGATGACCGGATATTCACTGCCATGGTATTCGTATATTCCTTTCGAGGGCGGAACCTGTGTGATCCACGTTCCTGAGGATGATACTACGACGGCGCTGTATATGATGCGTTACAACGCTGACGGGCCGTTGAAGCCGGACCATCTCAACCCCGCGGAAGATGCCGATAACTTTCCGCCATATCTCACGGCTGGTCGTGAGGATCGCTGGGGGCAGCAACGTGACCTGATGAAAAGGACAAGTTTTGCTGGCTTCCCCGGCCATGCAATTCAGGAAGATTTTGCGGTTGCCGAAAGCCAGGGTGAAATTGCGGACCGAACCACCGAATTTCTGAATGCGGCGGACCATGCGGTTGTTCGTGTTCGCAAATTATACGAAGATGCGGTGATGCGATGGCTTGATGGCAATCCGGTCGCGATCGAAGAGCCGGAGGTGCTGGCTGGTGGCCTGATGGTTCCCGAAGGAGTCGATTGGCGCGATCGGGAGAAAGCTTCCGAATTTGTAGTTCACTGATCTGCGACTTTGTATACACTGGCACAGGAAAGATCCTCCAGTGCATTGTGTTCTCAAATCAGTATCGGGGGCGGTATGGCCTTGCCCGGAAATTGCAGTTCGAATCCCTGCGATTCCTGCGAGGTAAGCGCAGACTCCCATGACAGGAAAGAAATCACGGCGCGCACGAACTAGTGAAGTTGCGACATCTGAACAAGAAAAGGTAGTGCAAGCCGCGAGTTCCTCCAGTGTGGGTTGTGAGGATCTCGGAGCAGGAGAGTGCCATGAACGTTGCGTCTTATCCTCTACCTCGCAGTGCGCCGCTTTTGCAGCCGGACGCCCTCAAGAATTTCCGGTTGGAAGGCCCAATTTCGCGAGTGCGTTTGTGGAACGGCACTGAAGCTTGGTTGATCACCCGCTATGATGATGTTCGTGCTGCCTTGCTCGATAGTCGTTTGAGCGAAAGCCCCAAGGATCCGGGCTACCCGATGTTTTCCGAGTCCCGGGCGGCATTGGTTGGTGCTGAAGACGTGTTTATCACCCATACACAAGGCGATGAACACAAGCGGTTGCGCCGGGTGATGAGCCGTGAATTGACGGTCAAGCGCGTGGAAGCGCAACGCGAAAATGTCCGGAAGATCATCGCCAAGCTGATCGATGATATGGTTGAGAAGGGGTCGCCGCTCGATTTTGTCAGCAACTTCGCATTGGCGCTGCCTTCGCTGGTGATCACCGAGCTACTTGGCGTGCCTTACGAAGATCACGAATTCTTCGAAGAAAACAGTCGGCTGCGAGTGGCGCTTGATGTGCCGGCTGACGTGCCCATTCGCGCGACCAAGGAACTGTCAGAATACTTCTCGAGAATTCTTCGTGATAAAGAGAAGGATCCAGGTGATAGCGATGACATTCTGACGCGATTGGCCCGTGACCATGTCGCGACAGGGCTCATCTCGCATGAGCAGGCGGTGATCCTTGCATATACGATGGTGCAGGCCGGCCACGAAACAACCGGCAACATGCTGACTTTGGGAACTTTGCTTCTGCTCCGCAATCCAGACCAGCTCGAATTGATGCTTTCGGACCCCAGTCTTGTGAAGACCGCTGTCGAGGAAATGCTGCGACATACCTCCGTCCTACAACTGGGTATGGTTCGGACGGCGACCGAGGACTTGGAGATCGATGGCCGTACGATCAGGAAAGGTGAGGGCGTTTTCGTGATGCTGAATTCAGCCAACCACGATCCATCTATCTACCCCGATCCTGATCAGTTCGACGTGACGAGAACCGAGCGAAACCACGTGGCATTTAGTTATGGCATCCATCAATGTGCAGGTCAGCAACTGGCGCGCATGGAAATGCAGGAGGTTTTCTCGGTACTGTTCCAGCGTTTGCCGAACCTGAGACTTGCTGTTCCGTTTGAAGACCTGAAGTTCAAGGAGCAGAGCGTTGTCTATGGTGTCGATGCCCTTCCCGTAACCTGGTAGGATCTGCTTATGCGTATCATCATAAATCGTGAGAAGTGTATTGGTGCAGGCAATTGCGTCATGTCAGCACCGGCGGTGTTTACCCAGGATGATGATGAGGGTCTGGTCATCGTTCTCGATCCGAATCCTTCGGATGATCTTGCCGATGCAGTCGCAGAGGCGATGGAGCTCTGCCCAGGTAAAGTCATCTCGACGGAATAGTTTCTATGGTCGAGTATGGGCAGATCCATTCGTTCTGCGCAACATGTCGGGGTGCAAATGTAGCGCATTAGAGGAAAGCATAGTCTGGCAGCGATTGGTGGTTTGAATTGATCGACGCTACTTCCTCCATTCGATCTTTAAACGAGAGAGAGAATATTGCCATCTGTCCTGCATGATACTTCGAGAGCCGACCGGCTATTGAATGGAATCAGGGTCCTGAATGCTGGCACTGGCTTTGTCGCTGCAGTGGCGGCCAAGCTGCTGGGCGATCTTGGAGCCGACGTCATTTCCCTCGATCTGCCTGACCATGAACCGGTGGTTCGGCATTATCCCGCATTGAAATATTTGCGAGCCAATCCGTTCCCGGCTGATGACGTCCGAGACGGAATACGCAAGGTTGACAACATTGATGTCTGCATCATTGGTGGTGAAGATTTTCCGGGCGTCACCAGAAATGACGATGAAGCGCGTGAGGTCATCACTGCCTTGCCGAATGCCATTGTGCTTGATGTTAGGGGCT
The DNA here is from genome assembly GCA_947258815.1 of uncultured Sphingomonadaceae bacterium. Taxonomy (GTDB): domain Bacteria; phylum Pseudomonadota; class Alphaproteobacteria; order Sphingomonadales; family Sphingomonadaceae; genus Novosphingobium. The sequence goes on along the minus strand of CAMYJW010000004.1, from coordinate 7,636 downwards.
TTCCGGCAAGCGTTGACGATCCTTCCAGAGCTGTAGAAATTTTGGTACAGGCGAGGTCCGGGCTGGTTTACGAGCATTATCTGGACCGGCCAAACCTTATGACCTTCCAGCCCGCCCAGTTCGGCGCGGCATTGCAAGGCGTGATAGGTGTTTTGGCCGCCCTTTACGCGCGGGGGCTTGGCGCCGCAGGGCAAGTGGTGGAAACATCTCTCTACCAGGGCGCGCTGGCATGGGTGACGACATGGAATCTGGCAGAGAAGCCGGAACCGAACTTTCAGTTCACTACGCCGATGGATCCGCGCCCGCTAATCCTGCCGTGCCGAAAGGGTGAGTATATTCACATAGTTTTCGGCTCCAACAATGCAAAATATGCTACATATCAAGTGCTTGGTATTGACGACCCGTGTGTTAAGCTCGGCGATTCCGGCGCGCCAAATCTCAACGATCCGCCCGAACAATTCTACGGCAACACAGAGCTGCTGAAACAGTACGCAAAGGACTGGGATCGCGATGAGCTCGTCGCCGCACTGACGCGCGAGGGCGTTGCGGCAGCCAAGGTCCACGAGCCGGGCGTGGCATGGCGAGACCCGCAGGTCATCCATTTGGGAATCGTGGACACCGCGCCGGACGGTACGCGATTTGTCGGCCGCACGATCCGGCAAGCCATTCCGGGCAAGGCCGCGGCACCCAAGGCGGAAGCCAATTCGGACCTTCCCCTGGCGGGCATCCGTATCGTTGATTTTGGTGCCTTTACGGCAGGCCCCGTGTCGTCAATGATCTTGCGCAAGTTGGGGGCAGAGGTTGTCAAGGTCGAACCGCTGCGTGGCGATCCAGCCCGGAACTTGCCGCGTGCCTTCATGGCTGCAAACCGAGGCAAGAAGTCGCTGGCACTGGACATGAAGAAGGCTGAAGGCAAAGAACTGGTCGATCGGATATGTGCGACTGCCGATGTGGTTTGTACAAATTTCCGGACCGGAGTTGCCGCAAAGCTGGGCATCGATGGTGCGACCCTGATCGCCCGTCATCCTCGTATGATCATTCTGGAAACACCTGCTTTTGGCCAGACCGGGCCACGAAGCAAGGAAGGGGCATTCGATCTGGTCCTCCAGGCGATGTGCGGGTTTGAAGTACGGGCCGGAGGAACGGGCAACCAGCCAATCTGGAATCGCACCTTCCTTGCCGATTATGCCGGGGGTATGCTGGGTGCGATCGGGGTGCTCGCCGCGCTGGTTCATAGGCAAGGAAATGGCCGTGGTGCCCTGGTGGAGGCATCTTTGCTGGATGCCGCTTTTTTCCTGCAATCCGATACAATTCAGCGCCCCGATGGGGCTTTTTCTGGTTGTGAGGTGCTCAATTCGCACCAGACCGGCGTGCACCCTGCCGAATGTCTATATCAGGCAAAGGGCGGCTGGCTGGCGATAGCGGTTCGCTGCGAGGCGGCGGCCAGGGCCCTTGGAGACGTTCTGGGACTATCCGTTCTGTCAGACGACTGGCGGAATTGGACGGACAAGGACCACGATCTAATCGCCGCTGCCATGGCTACTCGTGATCTAGAACCATTGCTGGCTGCGCTGGCTGAAAATGGTGTCTGGGCCGCCCGCTGCGAGCGTGAAATGGAAGCGCGGACATTGACCGATGCCAGCCTGCTTGAGGTTGGCATCGTAGAGAAGGCGCGCAATCCCCATTACGGATATGTATCGCAGATCGGGCGACTTTTTTCGCTGTCGGAATCCAGCCTTGTCCCACCCGAAATGTCTCCTGAACTGGGCGAACATAATCAGGAAATTCTATCGGAGATCGGCGTCGATGCCGCCAGTTTGCAGGGGCTTATCGACAACAAGGTGGTGAAATAGCGGCGGTGCGCCGGGATTGCCGGATTCAGCGTCTGCAACGGTTGAGAACTTGAAGGGGATGGTATCGCAATGAATGCGCTCGAAGGTATTAAAGTGCTCGACCTCTCGGCCTATGCTCCGGGTCGGTGCGCCACGATGATGCTTGCTGATTTTGGAGCGGAAGTCATCGGGATCGAGCAGGTAGTTGCCGCCCGAAAAGGCGATTTCAAGATGCTCAATGACGATGCGCATCCTCGCTGGGTTTGGCATCAACGCAATAAACGCAGCCTAACACTGAACCTTAAATCCCCTGAAGGGTTGGAAATTTTCAATGAACTGGTCGACGGTGCTGATGTGGTTCTTGAAGCGTTCAAGCCCGGCACGGCAAAGCGTTTAGGCGTCGATTATGAAACCTTGTCGAAGCTAAACCCCAAACTCGTCTATTGCTCGATTTCAGGTTTCGGCCAGGACGGGCCCTATTCGCAACTTGTCAATCACGAGCCAAACTATCAGGCATTAAGCGGTGTGATGGAGCGCAATCGATTTTTCGAAGGCCCACCACACATGCATTCGGCTTTCCTCGGCGATCTGGTGGGCGGCAGCCTCAATGCGGTTGTGGGGATATTGATGGCCATCATTCACCGCAACAATACCGGCAAGGGGCAGCATATCGACGTGTCGATGACTGCGGGCCTGCTCCCGCTTCTGGGATATCATGCCTATGCCCAGCAATTGCCGGAACATGCGAACTTCTTCTCAACAACATCGCCAGCATACAATGTTGTGCCCGAACAAGCGGTTTATGAGACCAAGGACGGTTTGCATGTCGGCGTCAGCATTCCTGAGCCGTGGCTTTACCGTCGTGCTTGTGAGGAGCTGGGATGCCCTGATCTTGCTGATAAGCAATTTGTCGAAGATGAGGAAAGCCGCAAGGCTGCCTTCGCTCGTTTTCAGGAGATTTTCCTTACCCGCACGCGAGATGAATGGGATGCATTCAATCGCGAACATGATTTGGGAATCAGTCCGGTTAAATCCCTGGAAGAAGTCTTTGAAGATGAGCAAATGCTACATCGCAAGATGATAATCGAACATGATTACGAGCCTGTCGGAACCGTTAAACATGTTGGGGTTCCGTTCACATTGTCGGAAACTCCCTCTGTCGGGATAAGAAATATCCCCCGCTACGGAGAGGATACGCACAGTATCCTGAAAGAAATTGGACGATCTGAAGATACAATCAATGCTCTTAGGGGTGTCGGCATATGTTAGAGTTATAATTAATACATTCATCTTGAGCGAGGATATATAAGAGTACGAGGACGCATACTGTAAGGTGAATATAGCATGGCTCTGCATTTAAACATGTCTGGATTTGAATATTCATCGCCCGATTGGTTTCACAAAGAAAAATCGTCCATATTCAGAACGTCATGGCAATTGATGGGCGGTGCAAATAAATTATGCCGAAATGGCGATTTCATTGCTACAAATATTGCCGGAATCCCGATCTTCATAATCCGTGGGCAGGATGGAAAGTTGCGTGCGTTCATAAATGTGTGCCCACATAGAGGAAGCCCGCTGTTCAAGGAAGAAGCTGGTAATTGCAGCGAGATCGTTTGCCCGTACCACGCGGCTAAGTTCGGCGATGACGGGAATTTCGAGATGGCCGGAGACTGGTTCGGGCAACCGGTGCCGCCGGAACTTGCTGCGATGCAGCTCGACGAGATTTCGGTTGAGGAATGGAATGGTCTGGCTTTTGTCGCGATTGCGCCGGTTGAAGAATTGTTGGATCAGCTCGGCGATGCAGTTTCGCAGGTCGGCAGTACGCCTATCTCAGACTATACGCACACGGAAAGCCGACATCTGGTTATTGATGCAAACTGGAAGTGCTATTTTGATCAATACAATGAGATTTGGCATACTCCCCAAATACATCCCTCTGACAAGAATATCGGTATCCTGGATTATGCCGCTGAGGCGATGAATGGATTGATCCGAATGACTACTGGATCGGAAGAAGGAGCTGAAGGCGCATATTACGGTGGCAAATGGCTGCAATGCTGGCCGAACTGGACGCTTGTGCTTTTTGAAGGCGGCATGAAGACCGTCCGCATCAATCCACTGTCGGCTACAAAGTTTGAAGCATTTCACAACTTTTGGTTCGACGATGCCCAGGCTGGAGCTCCTGACTTGTGCCGCAAGGCAGTGGATGCGACGATCGATATCTTCCTGCAGGATGCCACCCTGTGTGAGAGCGTGATGCCCAGTTACATTTCCGGAGCATACAGGCCAGGGCCGATGCATGCGACCTTGGAGGCAGCGTTGATCGAAAACCAACGCCGCATACGCAATGCTGTAGAAAGAGAATGATCACATTGGCAGTTTCGTGAATTTCGCTCGCGGCACCAGTATGGGACAGTGAAGAAGAATAAGAAGGCGCGGTTTGTTTCGGCGTGTCTGGGTCTTGCGGGATAGATTATTGTGACAGACTTGGAGACCGCGCGTTTGAGAGCCGAGAGCAGCATATTCTCGCTCTGCTGTCGTTACGCGCTGGCCGTGGATCAAAGGGACTATGAGGCTCTCGACGCCATTTTCGTAGAAGATGCACAATTGTTCCATGGCAACTTGGCTGGGTCGTCGGTAAGCGGTCGTAGTGAGATCGTCGCCTACATGCGAAACTTCCTCGCAACGAGCAGCCCAACTTTTCATGCCGTTCACAATGTATTGGTTGATTTTGACGCGCTGGAGCCGGGACGAGCCTCTGGAATCGTCACGACCCATTCCGATACTTTGGTGGACGGTTCTACCCAATCAGAACCTGTCCGATATTTTGATCGCTACCGGCAAGTTGACGGCAATTGGCTAATTGAGCGGCGCCAGATCGAGTTTCCTTTCCGTGAGCAGCCGCTGCCCAAGAGCCAAGGCTGAAGATCTGTCAATCAGGCCTTGCAAAGCGCGTCGACAGGATAACCTCGTGCCAGTCTGAGAATTCTCGTTCAAGGGACGCGATTTTGGTCTTGGCGCGATCAACCGCGTCCTGGCCAAGCGGCAAGTGCAGCGGTGGTTCGGTCGCATCCGCGACGCACAGGATCGCATCAGCTGCCAGATCGGGATCGCCCGGCTCACTACCCGCTCCTGCCATGAAGATAGCGTGGATCGCGGCCACTGATTCTGCATAGTCTTCAATCGGTTGTGCAATTTTCCAATTGTGCCGAATAGCTGTCCGGTGCGAACCCGGTTCAACCAGCGTTACCTTAATCCCAAGATGGGCTGCTTCGGCATGCAGGGATTCAGAAACGGCAGTCAGTGCAGACTTCGTCGCAGCGTAGTAGGGTGTGCCCGGCCCCCCCGAGTAGGCGGCGGCCGAGGTTACGTTTATAACATGCCCGCTACGGCGCGCCCTCATCCCCGGCAGCACGGCTTTCATCATGGAGATCGCGGCGAAGAAGTTGATCTCGAAGATATCCCGAATCTGCGTTTCAGAGGCTTCCTCAACTCCGCCCAGCAGCATGTGGCCAGCATTGTTCACAAGCACGTCTATGGGGCCGAGGTCCATCAGATATCGGGCAAGCGACTTGCTGACTGTTGCAGTATCCGAGAGATCGAGGGACAAGGATGCCGCGCGGTCTGGATGGAGGGCAACAATCTTATCAAGTGCCGAGACGTTTCGGGCAATCAAGAGCGCACGGTCTCCGCGCCCAAGAACTCTCTCGGCCAGCGAATGGCCAATGCCGGAAGATGCGCCCGTTATCATCCACATTTTGGGTCTTGTATCGTTCGTGCTCATCAAGAATTACCTGTACCTAGCTATCTGACTTGATCCCCAGTTTTCGCCAACCGGGATTGGAACTGGACCGTTTTGTTACGCATCAGCGTGGTCGAAGCAATGGGCTGCGTAACGCGGCTCGTGGGGCGCCGCGAAGAAAGGCCTGCCGCCGGGGTGATGAGCTGCAGTGGTCGGCGAGGGGGGCATTGTCAGACTAAAATTGCTTAGCTGGTTGTAGACCACTAGATGAAGATATGGGCAAAGCATCAGTTCCTATCTGGCGGCTTGAAATGGAGCGCGTGAAGATAAATGGGCAGCCGCGCTATCTCTGGAAGGCGGTGGATGAAGCCGGCGAACTTTTGAACTTTTATGCTACGGAAGCGTGTGATGAGGCAGCAGCCCGTCAGTTTTTTGAACAGTCGCTGAAAGATCTATGGGGCAAGCTATCAATCCGTTCCGGTGTTTCAACTCGTCGCCGGAAGTCATCCGTGCGGCGGTAATGCTGTACATTCGCTACCCACTGTCCTTGCGTAATGTTGAAGATCTGCTTTCCGAGCGCGGGATCGACATTTGTCACGAGACGGTGCGCTTTTGGTGGAATCGGTTCGGGCCTATGTTTGCCGCTGAAATCCGGCGACGGCGTGTGAACCACATGCGCGGATTTCGTCACTGGCGTTGGCACCTTGACGAGATGTACGTTGAGATGAACGGCGAGATCAGCCCCCTCGCGTTCGAAGCCAAGGTGGCATAGTGAGATAGGTGATCGGCAAAAAACCGTTATAAGTCCAGTCAGGGCGTCGTAGCTCGATAGACTGATTGGAACCCGGCAAGCGGACTTCATCAAGGCCAGTGGTCAATGCACCACACAAATAGGCCGGACACATGACCGCACCCCACAATGATCAACAATCACCCAACATCAATCCTTGCACAACAGGAGCCGTCCACACATGACAGAACCGGCCTGTGTGACCGGCAGACAACAAAATCCTAAAGGTGAACAGACGTTATGTGAAATCGGCTTTAACGCCGGCTCGCGAACTGCTTGGCCTTTTCGCGATCGACCAGTTCGCTCACATCGACCTTGAGTGCGATGGCGAGTCTCTCGATCACCAAGGCGGAAGGATTGCGTACTCCGCGTTCTACACCGCTGATATAGCCACGGTCAAACCCACTGTCGGTGGCAAAGTCCTCCTGGGTGATGGCGCGCTCCTTGCGCAGCCGCCGCAGGTTCCAGCCAATGCGCTCGCGAATGTCCATCGCAAACGAGGATCAGCGAGAGCGACTGATTAGCCCACGACTTATAAGTCTCATTTCTACTGGACTGCGCCGGCACCTTCGAGCACAGAAACAGGTCATGGAAAAGGCAAGAGGACATCCGCTGCTGTTCGACGACGCCCTGGGCGTCTCAAGTTTAAAACGCATAAGTCTGGGGCAGGGGGAGTATGGCGAGACCTGGCTTCAGGCCTTGATCCACGAACGACCCGAGACAATCCCGATTACCCAGATTGAACCGGGGTTTGGTGCAATCATACCGTTTGGCTACACAGTGAGGACTACGGCAATCCGCTCGATGTCTATCACCTGTGCCGCCGCTGCCATCGCATGCTGCATGAGCGGTTCGACAAGCCGGAACCATGGCTGGCGCTGGTTGAGCAGCACGGGCAGGGCGGCACGGCGTGGTTCGAGCGGCTCACGATGGAACCGGATAGTCGAATGCGCCCGTTCGCCGAGACCTATCCCGATGGTCTGCCGTTGGGATAAGGTGCAGCGGTGGTCTCGAAGGCTTACCGCTGCGACCGTACGCCGGAACGCGAAGCCATTCCTCACCATGGACGCTTGCGCGTGCGTGGCGAGCGACCACGCCGTCCCCTTTCGTCCCGCTCGGTTATCGGAGGCGAGTTGTGGTTAGACTGATGGTGTGGACGGCTCCACCCACGGCATCGCGATGTGCCATGCTAGTGCTGTTGTAGACCGGCAGAAAGAAGGAGCCGCCCACATGGATGTTATTACTATCGGTATCGATTTGGCCAAGTCT
>CAMYJW010000003.1 GCA_947258815.1 uncultured Sphingomonadaceae bacterium | reverse complement strand
GCCAGCCAATTCAGCGCGCTTGGTGCGAAGCGCGGTTAAAACATGTGAGTCTGCCATGCGGTGAAATGTAACCGATGGGACCAACTTGAGGGACTGACTTTCTTTCTGCGCTTGCTACCTAATGCCGCACAATCGCACCCCTACCGTGCGTATCGACGGAGAAGGGCTGTCATCACCCCTATCCCCGTCTACGGGCTATTGGTCGGGCCGGGCGCGCAGGAAGCCACCACACGCCCGGCCCTGTCCGAAATGCCACCCGTCGCAGCACCCGGAATCAGATGATCGATTGTATCTCGAAGGGAACCGTCCAGCGGTCCTGCTTCCATGTTGTCGGCCGGAAGCTGGGCAGTTCACGAAACTTGCCGAAATAGGTCTTGTCCTGGCGCTGCACGGTCGGTTCGGGATCGAAACACCAGAATGCATATCCGCGCTTGCCCAGCGTCCTTGCCAGCGGATCGAACTTGTCTGTGCGATCCGCGTCGGTCATCCATCCAAATCCCATGGAAAGCGTGCGCAGCATGATGCCATCGGTTTCTGTAACCACGCCGTATCGGCTCAGTTCAATGTCACCCAGATCCTCGTGCCCAAATCCCACGCCATCGGCATTGTAAAAGTCGGCAAAGTTCCGGCGGACGCCCAGCACAATCGCCATACATCTGAAATCGCCGGTGTGGCTGCCAATGTCGATCCGATACCATTGCTTCGTCTGAACAGCAGGCAGTTCGAAATGGCTGACATAAAGCTCATCGTCTCTGGTGATCGCCGGATTGCGGATCAGTTGCGCGCCGCTGTCATAATCGCCCGCGCCGTCCACTTCGGTATCGCTGTCTCCCAGCCGCAGGCGCACGGTGGTTGATACGGTGGCGTTGGTGCCAAGCAGGGATATAAAATCGATCTGCCGTGCAGCGCCAAGATCGCCGCGGATCCACACATTCGATGCACCGCTCGATTCCCACACCATGCCAGGGTTTTTGAATTCACCAGCATGGCTCGCCGGTCGGTTCGATTTCTCGTTGCCCACGCCATCGATCGTGCCAAGATCAAGCGGTATAACGGCAAACGGTTTCTGAATGGCCATCGATTTCTATTTCCTGATTGTGGTGTATCGCCGCGTCATGGCTCAACGCCGCCACCCCAAAGCTCCAGCCGGGTTTCCGATTTGGCAAAGTTGACCGTGATTTCGCTGATAAGGGTCACTGCATCGAAATTGCGTTCATCGTCGATCGTCTGCGCGCAGGGCGATTCAGTGGTGTATTGAATGTCGATACCGGTTTGCTCGCCGCTGATCACCATGCCGAACCGGCGATGATCAGCCGAAAGCAATGTCTTTCGCTCATCGCAGATGGCCAAAGCATCAGCTTCGTTCACAAAATATGTCTCGATCACATCAGATTTGCGCGCGGCATCGCCATACTTGTTGGCGGCTGAACTGCTTATGCTTGATGCAATCCTGAATTCTTCAAGCACAAAGCCGATGCGGGCAGGGGTGGCGGGCATGTATCAACGCCCCCGCAGTTCACGTTCCGCCGCGTCGATCTGGTCTATCCCGGCTTCCAGAGATGTGCGGGCCTGCGCCAGCAGTTCAAACGCGACGGCCGGGATTTCCGCTGGCGCGGCAGCACCGCCGCCATCGAGACGCTCAAGGCCGCCGTCTTTCACAAGCCAGTCGCTCATATCACCCTTGAAGCTGGCGACCTCACCGTTGCTCAGCATGGGTGAGCGTCCGAAAAATGCCTTGTTCCTGAGATACACACCACCGTTGGGCATGGCTTGGGTGGTGTAATCATCCGGCACGCCCTTGATGTCCACAGTGCGGCTGTTGGAATGGTCTGTCATCGTTCGCTCCTCCTTGGACACGTCGCAGCGTAACGCACGTTATGGTCCTGAACATCTTTCACGGTTCCCACCGTGTCATGCGCGTTCGCGGGATCAACCGCCATGTTGCGGGTGCCGTCTGCCTGAACGGGCGGGATGGCGTATCGTATCGGCTTGAACACCAGACAGGCGCTGTCAGCAATCGCCGGGGTTGCGGGCGTGGCGCAGGCATTCAGCATGGGCAGCATCAGCATTACCCCGCAGATTGTCAGACGCTTCATTCGCTTTCTCCACTTGTTTGATTGTCGCTTCAGCTTGTGCGGCGCGTTGTTCGTTGCGGCCCGCGTCCGTCGCGCTGTCCTGCATGTTGTCGAGCGCGCGGGTTATGGTGAGCGTGGCGATACCTATCACCGCCGATATTGCTGCAATCCATATCCAGCGGGTGAATCCGCCTGTGCCAGCGCCAAGCAGCCATTTGATGATTGCGGTCATAGCCAACCCCATATTTGCGCGCCCATCGCGTAAATCGCAAAGCAGCCAAGGGCAGCGATGGCTATCAGGCCAAGGCAGCCTTTAAGATTGAATATCATTCGCCGTCCCCCACCATACGGCCCGGCAGTTCAGCAGGCGGGCCGAGAAGCTCGGTCTTGCGCTTGCTTCCTTGCGACGATCCAAAATGATAGTTCACCACCGCGCCACCCCAACCGATCACGATTCCAAGCACAACAAGCGCCACTTCGCGATTGCCCGGCGGCAGTTCGAGCGTGAACAGCGCGACAACAATGCCGACTGCCAGCAACATGACAGCCCCGCCGACAAGCGCGCCTGCGGTTCCTTTCAATGTTTTCATGAGACTTTCTCTATTTCCCGGCATTTGCCTTCGATTGTCCTGCTCTCGCGACGCTCCTCAGCCTTGGCGGTGCATCGCAGCCCGTAGATGATGCAAATCCCTGCCACGCTTGCGATCAGGACAACCGCGAAAGGCCAGCCCATTTGTAAAACTTCGGTCATCAAACAACCCTCCATGCCGTTGCAATTTTCTGGTGATACCCGCGCTTCACGCCCAACCGGCCATTATAGGCCAATGCAAACGCCTTGGCGTTGTCAGGACTGCCGTTGATCTGCCTGAGAGCGCTTGTCAGGCCGTTCATCTCGATAAACCGGGCCAGCGCTTCATAATGCGCCGCTTCGCTCTGAGAGAGGCTCCAGACAAACTCCACAGGGTCTGCATAGCCCAACGCTTTCCAGTGCCCGCCCATGATCTGGAACTTGCCGAACGAGGCGCATTCAAACGCAACAATTCCAAACCGCTCCGCCGCGCGCGCCAGCTTCTGCCAGCTATCGTTTATCCCGTCTCGGTTCGCGTCAATCGTGTAACCGCCCGTGCTCCTGTCAGACAGGCCCGGAACGGCGATCTTGACGCGCTTCCAAAGCCAATGACGTTCCCAGAGGCATTTAAGCAGACCTGCATTGTCCCAGCCTGCGCCGCCACCTTCGACTTTCGCCACGGCCCGAAGCTGGCGCGAAGTGCAGCCCAACCGATTGGCGAACTGTTCGAGCTGTTCAGTGCTGATCGCCGGGGCGCTGGTGTTGCGAAACAACTCGATCAGCCGCTCCTGAAACGGCAGGGATGGATCGGCACCTAATGCAGCAAGGCGGGTTTCCAGCTTGTTTGGCGCAGGGGATTCGCGCGGAATGCCTACCTTGTCGAAGCCATAGTCAAGCATGGGGACAAGTTCGTGCGGGATTGAGCCGAATTTCTTGCGGATCGCATCGAAGGCGAGTTTGCGCATCATGTTCGTCGCGCCTTGTAAAAATGCATCATGGCATAAGCGATGAAAGAGAAGTGGCCGACCCTGAACAGCCAGACCTCGTAAATGTCGAACTCAACCAGGAACCGCCCGAAGCCGAACCCCATGAACGCAGTGCCCAGCGTGGCAAACATCATCCGGTCGATAAACGCCTTGCCGCTGGCGGTGGCCGCGTTCAACAAAAACCACATAAGCGCGCAGTAACCTGCGATAATGATCCACGGGACCGGCTCCCATGTGGCGATTGTAACGCCCATCACTTCGCCCCCCAGTTTTTGAGGAACGGAACTTGCAGTTTGACTGCCAGCAGGGCCGACATGCGCGATGACATGCCTGCGATGAACATCACCGCCTGCTCTGGAAACGCCTTCACGAATGGTATCGCCGGATGCGCCATTGCGGCCAGCAGGCCGAACGCCAGCGCAACAACCAGCGTGAGCAGCTTGGTAGAAAATCGGTCGTTTGGCGGCGATATGGCCATGCCGATAAAGCCACCCGCGATAGACATGCCAAGGCCCACCAGCAGGATAGGAAGCGGCACGCTGACTTGCAGAAAATGTTCTACCGTCAGCTGGGCCTCGACTTCCGGCACGACCCGCCCGGCGATCACGCCCGTGGTTCCCGATGCCATCGCAGCAAGCAGATAGGTGGCCTTGGCGGTTAGCATCAGAACTTCACTGCTCCCGTCAGTTGCAGCCCGTTGGAAACCACAACCAGCCCGGTGATCACCGCGCTGATCTTCTGTCCCTGACAGGCTGCCTTGTAATTGCCGCGCCTTATCGAGCGCGCGGTTGACCATTCGATCACGGCTATCGAAGCCGCCTTCATCGCCACAACGTGTTCGATCTTTCCGCCCAGCAGCGCGGCCAGCCCGACTTCACGGCCCCTGCCGCTTTCGATGCTGTAAATCGTGCTGCCCAGATCCAGCGCGTGCGCGGTTAATGCGGCGGCGCGGGCGCGGCGGATACATCGTTTCAGCCGTTGGCGCTCGGCATTGAACGCCTGCCGGTATTCCGCGCGATATTCATCGCTTTTTTCAGCTTCCAGCGCAGGTCCGGACGGACCGGCGACAACAAGTGCGAGTGTGGCGAGGATCATAGCCCCTCCACATCGTCTATGTAGCGCGGATAAAATGTCATCTTGCGCAGATGCCCTCCCAGCTCTTCACCGGCTGTCAGCGAAGCGCCAGGCCGCACGCGATCCGGCGCTGGCAGGCCGCCGCCCGTGTCGCTATCGGTTACGGCGGTCGCGCCATCGAGCGAAGCGGCTATATCGTCTGCCTTGAAGGCAAAGGCGCAGCGATGCACCTGCCCCGGCGTGATCGTGCCAATGGTGATATTGGCCACGGTGGCTGCGCCATCAACAATCGTCAGCTTCAGATCGGTGCCATCGGCCCACAGTGTATAGCGTTCATCAGCGGTGCCATCGTCCGCCTGAAAGATGGTGTGCGTGTCTGCCGCAGGGCAGCTGAACTCAAGCACGAACGCGCCTTCATCCGCGCGAAACCAGTCGCTGAAATCGGTGCCGGTCATCGTCAGGCTGTCAGCCGTGCGGGTGACGGCGCTGGCGGCAGTATCGATGTAAGACGTGGCGCGATCATGCGCTTCAAGCTGGAAGCGTTCGATTATGAAGTATTCGCCGTCCGCTGCTTCTTCGTGGCGACAAACTGCGTTGACAGAGGTTGTTCCCGCGCCGACTGTAGCGGAGCCGGAAACCCGCCAGACATTGGCGTTGATCTGCTTGAAGCGAAGCGCTCCGTTTGTCGGCACACCGTCAATCCACGTAATCAGATGGTTTGAAAGGTGCGCGCCCGCATCAACATCATAGATGTTGAAGCGCTGCTGGCTTGACGTGCCCTTCTGAAGGTAGAATGACCATGTGACCGTCGCGCCCAACGGTATGGTGATTTGCTGAACTGGCCCCCAATAACCGGATGCGGAGCCGCATGTAACGGTCCATGCGCTGGTGCTGCCATCCAGCCCGGTCGCATCCTGAATAATCGTTCCGCCGCTGGCAATCCGGCCCCAAACAGCATCATCAAGATCGTTGCTGTGCAGCGCGTAGTTCGTCGTTTCAGGTTCGGCCAGAATGCCCGCCGCAGACCATTCGGCGTCGGCATAAGCATGATCGAAACGCGGCGTCGCAGCCGCTTCCATCTCGCCACTTGAATTGAACCGCCTGCCGTTTGCCCCGCCGCTGGCCGTGATCCGGCTGTCCAGCGTTTCGGACGTGGTGAAATCAAGGCTCAAGGCCGGAATAAATCCGCCCACCCGGCCAGACAGTCCCAATCCCAAACTAAGCCCCAGCATTATGGCGCTTTCACACTGATGCGCGCGCCGGCAGGAATCCAGAACTGCGCTTCCTGATTGGCTTTGATCAGGCGGGAATTTGCAGTTGTTGCCGTGATCGAAACACCAACAGCCACCCGGCAGTCAGCGTCTGCCACAACATTGGCAATGATCGCCGCGCTTTGTGCTGCGCCTTCATCGGTGCCGCTGGAAAAATCCAGTTGCTCTGAATTGCCGGATTGCGGCGGCAGGATCGGGATAAGGTCGCTGCCAGTCATGCGTGGCGAGGTTTCCCAGTCAGTGCTGTGATACGTTACGTCAAGAATGCTCATTTCACTTCCTTTTTGGGTTTCGGAAACGTGTTTTTCACCGCGGTGACAGCTTCGATCACGGCGGCGGCATCGGGCGGGATCGCCTTGCCCGCGCCCAGCGCCTCAATCGCTTTCATCATCGCGCCAACCTGTTCGGCCAGCGGCGGATAATGGCGCGCGCGCAGCGCACCGTGATCCTGCTTCAGTTTGTGTTTCATGTGCAGGCAACCTCGATTGTTTCACGCACAAAGCGCGGGTGGCGCAGTTCCAGCTTCACCGTCTCCGGATAATCCACGTCCAGCTCCAGCACGCCCGATGCGTCCATCACCGTGCGCGAACGATCGAACAGAAACAGGATTTCCGTGCCTTCGGGCACGCCCGAAACGCTGTTGCCCGAAATCGCCAGATCGAAAGGTTCGCGCGGCCGCAGCTCTTTCATTTCCACATCAACAAACTGGGTGCGGCCATCGGCCACCACATCATCGATGCGACCGAAGTTCACCACATCGCCGCCAATCGCTTTCATGAACTGGCGGTTCACCAGCGACGCCTTGCAGGTCAGCTGTTCGCCGATCGCGCCGGTGCGCTTGTCGTAGATGATGAATGACCGCTTCACCGCTTGATCTCCCGCACCGCGACGGCCTTCCAGTCCATGTAGGCGAAGCCGCTGCTGGCCGTGCCCGACCGGCGGCAATCGATATCGATATCGTATGTGTCCTGGTCGACCGGGCTGAAAACATGGCTGAAGGCGATCGTCCTTTGCTCCGTCAGGCCGGCTGACGGGAAATAACTTTCCTCGGTCGCGAACTCCGGCGTGGGCGAGAGGCTCGGCGTCTCGTCGATCCTTACCTCGCACTTCACCGTGCCGGCGCTCGACCCCCCGTTGGTGCCGAACACGAGCTGCCCGACGAACAGGATCTCGATCGCCACATCATCAACATCGGCTACATTCACAGCGATCGACCAGAGCTGATACCAGGTGTTCGCCGAAAGCATGTCGGTGTCCGACGTGCCGACGCCCACGATCAAGTCGTTGACCGCGCCGGAAACCAGCGATTCCGTCACCGCCTTGCCGGCGGACAGCGTGCCATCCGATTCCAGACCCGCATTGGCCCGCGCTGCCCCGGTCGATACCGCGCTGGCCGTTTGCCCGCCCGATCCACCGATCTTGGTTATCAGCGCAATTGCATTGTCGCTGTCGATCGCGGTGTTCGCGCGCGATGCGCCGGTGCCAACATCGTCCGCCGTCTCTCCGCCGATGGTGATGCCAGAACCAGACATGGCCTGCACGGTGGCTGGTTGAAACGGGCCGTATTGAATGATCGGCCCAAGAATATATCCCTTGGGATCGATATCTTTGCTGACCTTTCGGAAGCCAGCCACACCGATTGTGTAGTGTTTGACCGGATTGCGATTGACCAGATAAGGCAGTGTATAATTCGCTGCACCCAGCGGCATAAGCACTGGCCCCGGCCATTCCTCTCCCGCTGTTCCCGGCCCCAATAACGTGTAGGCAGCGCCGGTATCAGCGGCATAAACGCATCGCGCAAAGCCATCATAATTGTTTGCCGCGTTAGGGTCGGCATCGGTCTGATAGGTGAACGTGGCTTCATAGCTCACGTTGCCATCCGCAAAATCCTGATACTTCACCGGCGCGGAAAACGATCCGGTTGACGTGGGCACGGTGGCGTTATTGTCATTGGCGTTCTGAACGTAATTCAGCGCAACACCGATGCCGAAATCCTTGCCGCCCACCACGCCGTTGCTGAACGTATCGGCACCGCCATCGGCGGGCGTGCGGATCGAGCCGAGATAGTGGCGATCGGGGTTGGCCGTGGAATTGATCGGTGCGCCCGGATCGCTTGTTGCCAGATATGATGGCGATCCATCCGCCAGCGTGTCGTCATCGAAATAGATGTAATAATCGGTATCGAACGAAAGCCCGGTGATAGAAGCCAGTTCTCGCGTCACATCACCATCGTCGTTCGGATAATCCCATGCATGCCGCGCCACGGAAATCGTTGCCGTTGCCCCGGCGTCCGTTGCTATCAGCAGATAGCGCTCAACGTCGCTCATATCGCGCGGGCTATGCACCCGTGCCTCAAGGATCAGTATGCGGGTATTGATGCCTACCGGCTTGGTAAGATTGGCCCAGTATGCATTCGATGTCGTTGGCCACGTTGGCGGGGCATTTCCTGATCCGGCAACCGTATTGATGTAGACCCATCGGGCATTGTCATCAGTGGTAACGATATTGCCTTCCCGGTATGTCTCCGCCGCATCGTAAAGCCCGCGTTCGATCAACTCCGCCGCATAGGCAATTTCGCTCTTCGACTGGACACGCCAGTTCTTCGCATAGCCCATTTCGATCTGCGAGAAGGGCGGGGACACACCAAGTTCAACCGATTGTGTTACGCGGGGCATTTGCCGCTGCTGCGCATCCAGAGTGATCGAAGCAGCATTGATACCGATGCGAGAGACAAACAGCTTGCCCAGCCACGATACGCCCGCTTGTGCGTTGCACGGGGCTGCCATGCGATTGGCAAATTCAAGCAGGGTTTCCTGCTCTGAAATATAAACACCAATCTGCCCGCCGCTCGGAAAACCTGAAAGCGCAGTGTCAAGAGCGGTCAGCGATGCTGTATCGACCTGGCTGATCGCGCCTGCGTTCGTGGCAACGCGCGTTATGATCTCCCCGGTCTTGTCGAGCCAGTTTGACGCAACAGAATCGCCATCGACATCACCGGTGATAACCCCCGCCTGTGGTGCACCCAGACGAACCATGCCTTCGGCCAGACATGTCGCCCAACGGCCCTCAGGAATGCTTGCCGCCACCAAGGCGGCATAGTCGGCATAATCTCCGATCGATGCGCCAAAGTCCGATCCGTTTTCATAAAGCGTGGTCACGGCCTCGATCGCGCCATAGGCGGAAAAATGGAACACCGAGTCCACCGTGTTGATCAGAACAGGCTCAACATTGAAACAGCGGCCAAGCAGCCACGGCTTCGGCCTCTCCTTCAGATCTTCACCGCCTTCTTCATCGCCGGTGCCCGCATATGTCTCGGTCAGAATATCGGCAAGAAACGGTTCTGCATTGGGTTCGATCGGCAATGTCAGACGATTGCCTTCGGCCCGATGCTGACGACCAACTATACCTTCGAAAACCTGCGTTCTTGGCCAGCCATCGCCGATTGCGCCGGCATAGAGTTTTATCGGAGATCCTGCCCAGACGAACCGCCGGACATTGGCATTCAACGCTTCCAGTTGATCGATCTCCAGCACCATGCGCCCCGTTCCCGGTTCGGCGGATGCGGAGAAAGCACCTTCGAACAGCCGGATGCTGATTTGCGCCTCCTCGGAAATCGCCGGGCGCCAGATTTCATCGTTCAATCCGGTTTCGCTTGCGATATTGGCATTTGTCGCGCGCAGTGTGGTGCGGGTTCCTCCAACCGGGTCAAGTGGAGATAGTTCGGCGTGAAGAACCAGCCCTACTCGTGGAAGTGGCGGAAAGACGACATCAGCACTTCTATCCAGGCGCAGATATCCATCGCCGTCACCCAGAATAATGCGGCCGCCGTCCGCAAGCAGGAGAAAGCTCATTTGACTACTCGCCTTGGCCAGACTGCCGTATTGCCGCCTACGTGAAACGAGCTGTCAGGGTTGACCTTGCTCACAACGTAGCGGCCCGCCGGGATGATGCAGCCCGGCTCGTCGCGCAGGGTCACGGTGTCGCCGGTCTTTATCATGTCAGATTATTCGCAGCGACTTTGGTCGATGAGGCAGAGTGGCCGTTAAGACCTCCCGTCGCATTCCCGGTAAGGTTACAGCCGACGATGCTATAATTGTTGTTTGAGGCACCGAGCGAGATGCCGTAGCCCTGCGTAGCCCCACCATCTATCGACTTGCCGCAGGTCGCGCGAATCATGAAATCCGTCACGCCTGAGCCAGTGGTGATCCCGTTATACGTGCCAGTTGATTTCTGCGAGTTGCCGCTAAACAGGCCCTGAATATCGTAATTCTGGCCAACGTTCAGAAGTGCGCCATGTTCTGCGTTCCCGAATACGCGCACAGTTGGTGCGACTGTAAGTTCGCCTTCAAACGCATCGAAACATGCGAGGCCGTTGCCGCTCATACATGAACCTATCCATGCGTTGTCGTTGATATAGACACCTTGCCCGGCCTTGCACTGAATGCCTGCGAATAGACTGTGGTCCGCTTCGAGGCCGAGATAAGCCCACTTGGGAGCCGACGAGCCGGTATTCTGCGTGTCCTGCATTATGAACGCATAACCAGCGTTAAGCGCGTGAGACTTTCGCACGCGCAGGGAATAGGCGAAGCTGTCCATCACGACATGGACAGCAGAGCTGTCGGCCATGAAGCGCCACTTCACAGTGCCGTCCGTAATGTCGGTCAGGAAACGGTTCCCTGATGTCGTAGAGGGTGCGCTGGCCGAGCCGGTCGTTCCAGCTTGCGTGCAAACGTAAATCTTTGAATTGACGTGTGTCACCTGCCCAAGAGTGAACGCCGTGCTGCCTGCGTAAGCCTTATAGGTTGTCACCGCCACAGGCGCGGGATTGTCGCCTTCATAATTCAGGTCCGCCCCGTAGCAGGAATAGGAACTGCCGCCGCCGTAGCGCAAACCGATATACGGACCGAAGCCGTAACGAGCGATCAACTTGATATCAGACTCGCTCGCCCCTTCGACCCAAATTCCATTATAGTGATAGTCGCAACGGATGCGCGCGAATGGCGTGAAGCAGTTGTTCGTGAACTTGATAACCCAACCGCTAGTTGGCTCTGAGACATACTCAAAGCTGAGCTTTTCGACGCCAGAGTGCTGGCAGTTGGAAAACGTGATTACGTCGCCGGTTGTGCCTTTGACGTAAACCTTCGTGGCGTGAATACCATCGCCATAGAGAGTAACACCGTTCTGGCCGGTGATCGTCAGTGTTCCGGCCTGAATGGTCGTTCCATCTGGTAAGTAGATGTTTTTGTAACCAGCGGCGATTGCTGCGGCGATCGCTGCGCTGTCGTCGGTCGTGCCGCTGTCGCAAACGGCCCCATGTAAGCGAATGTCTCGATACCAGTTATTCGCAAAATCAAGGTTTCCGGTGAAAGTCGCGTTGCCATTGTTCGCGAACGACACGACTGCATCATCAACAGTCGCATCACTTGCGTCACCCGCGCTGCTTAGGCAGATGTGTAGGGCACTTCGTCCCCAACCACTGCCATCCGCCACAGAGAAAATGCCAACCTTGTTTTGAGACACTCCGTTTTGGCTGTGCGACAACTTGATGCCGACCGTTCCCGCGTTGCCGGTCGCGTTGTTGATAAGCAGAGTGGCA
This sequence comes from uncultured Sphingomonadaceae bacterium, assembly GCA_947258815.1. Taxonomy (GTDB): domain Bacteria; phylum Pseudomonadota; class Alphaproteobacteria; order Sphingomonadales; family Sphingomonadaceae; genus Novosphingobium. The sequence continues at coordinate 38,086 of CAMYJW010000003.1, read as the reverse complement.
TCTTCGGCGGTGATGTGCGCTTTTTCTTGGGGGTTGGCCTGACCAAAGCCAACATTGCCATCTGCCTGAATAAACGAGGACTCAAAAGTCACAGCGCCGGATAGAGTGCCGCCTGTCAGCATCAGCGCCCCAGCGGCGGCGACATTGGTAGCGTCTGTTACGTCCGCGCCAGCTTCGATGCCCGCCAGCTTACTCTCTTGAGCCGTGGTAAAACTGGCGGTCGTTCCAGTAAGTGCGGCATTCAAAGGTTGCTTGTCATCCAGTGCAGCCTGAAGCCCGGACACGGTAGAAACGGCCTGCGAACCTGTGTGGTTAGCTCTGTTTTTCAGGTTTGCGTCAGTATCGTTTTGTGTCGCGCCAGATTCCACCCCCTCCAGCGTCAGAAGCTGCCCGGGCGTCAGCCGGTAGGTTTCGTCATCAATTTCATAAGGCAGATCGCCGGTGTTATCGCTGTCGCCATAGCTGGAAAGCTCGCTGATTTTACTATCAGGCATTGGCTGACTTGCCTCCTTTTTATTTTCAGTTTTTCAGGGTTTTGAGAATGCCGGGAAAACCCCCGGCGCTTAGAAATTGTTGCCGCCGGTTCCGGTTGAAGCCAAAGGCAGTGTTCCACCCGCCTGGATCGCGGCAAGGATCTGTTGGAGATACTGATTGTTCGTCACGAACTGGCCGTAGATTGCCTGCGTCTGCTCGTTCACCGCATCGACAACCGGCACGGTGTCAACCGATGAGAAGGGCGTCGATGCGCCATCGGCAATCGAAATAATGCCTTCCTGCTCGGCAAGGGCACTTTTGGACAAGCCCAGAACTTCGTTGAACGTGTCGAAGTATTGCTTCTGGCTGCCATATATCTCGCGGGAGATATCCAGAACGGTGCGCGCCGCATCGGAGAATGCATCGTAATCCACCGTATTTCCGGCGCGGATTGAACTCGCCAGCGGGTTATAGATCGCCTGCGCATTGGCCAGCCGTGCGCGCAGCGAAAGGCCATTGTCTCCAACCTCCAGATCGTCGATCAGGCTCCGCAGAGCGCCTGTCATGGCATCGGTGGCGCTTTCGATCGCCTCGGCGCGCTCAAGGCCATACAGTTCTTCCAGATCGGCAAATTCCTGAGCGCTGGCACCGGCTTCCTTGAACAGTTTGATCAGGCGGGTGAATTCCTTGTCAACGCCATCGATTGCCGCGCCAACCGGATCCTTGAATGTCTTGAGGCGGATGAACACAGCTTCAAAGTCCAGCGCTTTCTGAATGGCGGTATCCAGATCCTCGGATTGCCTGAGAAGCCGCTGCGTTGAATCGCGCAGTCCCTGCAAAACGCCGTCCTTGATCAGGTCAAGCGTGGCAAAGCGGATTGCTGCTTCGGCATCCTCGCCAAAGTCGATTGCGCCGCGTTTGGTCTTGGTCTGGCCGGAGCCGGTCGGATCGACGCGATAGTTGCTTTTGCGCACACCGATGGAAACCGAACCGCGACTGGCATCGATATCGGCGCCCAGCGCTTAGGCGATCCTGTCCAGAGTGTCCAGCGCTTCGCCAGCCGCGCCCGTGCTGGCTTTCTTGCGGCTTGAACTGTTGCCGCGCGTCGATACGACTTGCAGCGTCCCGTCCGCGCCAACGCCGATGGTTGAAGATGCGCGCTTGGTGGAACTCAGCGCACCACCAAGCAGACCGCCAATCAGTCCACCGGCAATACCGGCAAGAGGTCCGGCAATTTTGCCAAGCCCTGTGGTTACGGACTCCAGCCCCTTCTTCAACGGCTCGGTGAGCAGTTTCTCGCCAATCTTTCCACCAAGTGCGGAAAACAGCGGGCTACCGCTCTCACCGAATGCAAGGCCGCCTGCCAACACGCCATATCCAGCGCCTTGCCCACCACTCAGGCCCTCGGAAATACCTTCACCGATTTTCTTCGCGGTGGTCTTGTCCACAAACACATCGGCAACTTTTCCAACCAGCGTGCCAAGAAATTCGTTGGGGGTCAGTGTGCGGGATGCGCCGCTGCCGGCTCCAAACGTCTTGTCGAACGCGGCTTCAAGATTGAAAGGCGCACTTACGGTTACAGCGCCATCAGCACCCACCACGCCCAGGCTGTTATCGTTCGCCGCAGTCGCTGCTTGCGAAACACTATACTGAAAATCCTCAAGCGCCCGGATCGTGCGGTTTATCGTTTCTACCTGCCTGCCGCTGGCCTCCTTCACTTTATCGAAGCCAAGCGCCTTGTCTTTTTCGTTGCGGAAGAAGTCGCCGAAGATACCTTCAAACAGATTGTCGAGCTGGTTCTCTATCACCAGATCGAACTGGCGTTTGAACAGTCTTCCAATCGCGCCAACACCGCCGCCGCGCGCAAGGTCGGACATTGTTTCCCGGATATTGTCGCGCGTCGATTCGATCAGGCGCACTTCGCGCTGACGCAGTTCGTTCTGCTTTTCCAGTTCATTGCTGCGCAGGCGTTCCTGAACAACGATATCGTGAATGGTTGCTACTTGCGCTTCAGATGCTGAGCCTTTTGCCTCAATCAGATCAAGCGTCCGGGCCAGCACTTCAGCTTCGATCTCACGGCCCTGGATAAGCAGCTCATCGATCGCCGCGCGCTCACCCGCGGCTTCGATCATGTCGTCGAACGGCTCATTCACCGATGCACGGATGACAGGCTCAAGGCTTGCTATCTCGGCTTTCAGATTTGCCGCAATTTTGGGATCAAGGCCCCGGCGCATCTTCTCGTCCACATCGCTGGACAAATCGGCCAGCCGGGCCATCGCATCGTTCGCCCGCGCAATCGCAGGTGGCGTATCTTCAAAGCTCTGCCGCATGCGCTCAATTCGGTCACTGGTATCGGCGGAGAATTCCGAGAGTTGGTAGGCAGCGCGGGCAGCGCGTTCCGCCGTGCGATCCGCTTTCGAACTGCTGTCTTTTTTGGATCGCTTGCGTGCAGCGTCTTGTTCCGCATCACGGATTTTTGTCAGGCGACGAAATTCCGCCTCATACTCAGATTCACCAATAAAAATTCCGCTGGTTTGCGCTCCGATGGGGTCGGAAATCGATTTCCGTCGATTCTCATTGAGTTTGCCAATGGCGCGATTGTATTTTCCAGTTGCCGCCGCCCCGGCATCAAGGCTTTCGTTCACACGGCTTTGAGTTACCGCAATTTCGGAATTAGCTTGAGCTTGCCGCGCGAGTTGCAAAGACTTTCTGTCCGCTTTTTGCTCTGCACGAAGTTCAGCAAGCCGGTTTGAAGTCGGGTCAACGCCGATAAGCTCGGCTATACTGGGAACACCACCTTCAGTCTTACTCAGTTTGGCAATTTCTGCGCTACGAGATCCTATTCTGCTCTCAAGATCATTTACAGCAGATCCTGCAATCAACGCTTTCTGATTTAGGAAGTCCCCCTGAACCGCGATGGCGTTGCGCATCTCGGTAACAAGCTGACCCATTGCATTTGTCGTTTCTTCAGCGCTCAATTCAAGAACATGAAGTCCGTCAGCAAAATCGTAGACTTTATCTTTCGCATCATCAGCCGCATCACCGGTGTCAATCATCCTGTAGATGAGCGGACCCAGAATCGCCGTCGCGGCAAATATCGCCGCGCCCCATGGGCCAGACATGAATGTTGCCAAAGCGCCGATACGCGCCTTCGTCTTGTTCGCGCTACGCTCCAATCCGGACAACGCGAACGCGGCCTGAGGAACCTGCTGTGCAAAGATAGTGAAGGCATTTGTGCCCATCTGCGCCTGGACGGTCACGTCCTGCATTTGCTGGCCAAGCTGGACAAAGGCCGTGCGTTCTGCGCGGGCTGAGTTCACCACAGAGCCGCGCGCAGTCGTTCCTGCCCTTTGCGCCGTTACAAGGCGTTCGGTGGCGCTTTTGGTCTGGTCGAGTTGGGCTTGCAGTTTCTCATGGATCGTCGCTTGCTGATTCAGTTCACGCGATTCTATTTCGGCCTGTGTCGTCGCGGCGCGCGATGCCTGAATGAACCGTCGCGTGCCCTCACTGGTATCGCCAACAGCAGCCGCCTCGGCAACAGCCGCCTGCGTAACTTCGCGCAATGCAATGGCATAGGCTTCCGCATCGCGCGCGGCTTCGCGGTATTGTTCCGCGCCAAGGTTCAGCGCACCGGCCTGATTGCGCGGAATACTCAGCGCCTGCCGTGCCGTCCTGCCAATCTCATCGAAATTGGCCTCAAACTCGCGTTTGGCCTGATCGCCGGATTGCCGGGCGTCCTGCACCAATTGCTGAAACGCACCATTGGCCGCGTATTCGCCCTTGATGATGACAGGCAGGATAGAGCTACGCGCCATTTTATCTGCCTTTCCGCAATTCTTCGTTGATATAATCGGCGGCCACTCCGGCCCACCGCGATGCAATCTGGATCAGGTCCACACGCTTTTCCCGGCTCGTGCGCGGGATGGCGTAGAACGCGACAACCAGTTCGCGCGCGAACTGGCCTTTGCGCGGCTGTCCATTCTTCTTCAGCCCTTTGACGCTGCGTTTCTTGCCGGCCAGCGAGACGCCAACATTCTTGACCACCAGCAGAGGAAAGCCGTTGATACCCCGGATCGGAACCAATGGACCGATCTTGCTATCAAGCCCGCGTGATTTCCAAAGGGCAGGGGTCAGTCGGCGGCGTTCGCTGCCACTGCCAACAAGCCGTTGCACATCATCCGTCGCAATCCACAGCCAACGGCCATTTCTGGCGGTGATCGTTGCGCCTTCGGTGTAGGAGATGATCGCGCCAATCGTGCGCTCGCTTCTGCTGCGCAGATAAATCCCGGCAGATGCGGAAAAGGCTTCCGCGCCACGCCGGAACACATGCCCCTTTTTCAGATCGGAGAACATGCCCAGCGCGTTACCAAGGCCGCCAAGCTGCCTGCCACGCATCTCCAGACGTATCTGGCCCAGTGCGCCCTTGGCAGCCTTGTCCGTGCCCACCATCGCCGCGCGCTCGATACGCTGGATGGAATCACGGCGAATTTCGTCCACGAAAGGCGTCTGAATTTCAAGGCTGGCATCGATCACGGTTTGTCCGCCTCATAAAACGGAGAGATCGTGCGGATCATGTTGAATGCCTGAACCAGCTTCACCGGCTGATCGAGGATAGCGCCGCCGTCCGGCCATGTCGGAGAACCCATCCCGGATTCACACATCCGGCAAAGGCGCACAAGATCGAGCATGTCAGGCGTTACCCTTTTGCCGGGGTTTTCTTGGGCTTCGAACGTGAAGAAGATCGGGCGTCCAGCTCTTTTTCCGCGGTAGACTCTCCATCCGTCTTCACATTCGCCGTCGAAGCCTCCGGGCTGGAAGAATTCTGCGACGGCGCAGGCGAGTTTTTTTCCTCGTCCTCGTCCATGTTGATGCGCTTGCCGCATTCGGCAAACAGTTCAAGGAACGGCAGGTGAGGGGTGCCGGGCGTATGCTTCTTGCCCAGCTTCTCCAGCTCGTTTTCCAGCGCTGAAACCGCTTCGGGATGGATCACGCCAGCGTCCAGCCGGAATGCCGTGTCCAGACCCTTCCACCCGGTCACATATGTGGAAATTGTATGGCGGGGTGAATACTGCTGAAACTCCCCGGCTTTTCGGCGCATCACGTTCAGCGGGCGATGATTGCCATAAAGCTCTTCATCAAGCTGATCGGCCCAGGCAACCTCCTCGTCGCTCAGGTCGATGTCCTGCTTCTGCTTCTCGATGATCGCCTTCAGCTTGTCCTTGTATGACTGTGCAACATCATCGGACCAGTAAAGATCGATCGCGCGCAGCTTCTCGGCGTTGAATTCCTCCGCGCTGAACGTCTCCAGCCCATCGTCGGCAACAAGCTGCCTGAATCGACGAATACAGCGTTCAGAGGCAGCTTTCAGGCGGAATACGGGCGCATCGTCGCCCATGGTTTCTTTCAGAGAGTCAGGTGTAAATTCCTGAACCTCTGACGATTCGACGGGAATCGCCATAGTTCTGGTCCTTTCGGTTTGGTGAGTATCGCGCGAAAAAGCGATCAGTAGATCGGGAAGGTGATGGCAATCGCGCGATCAACGCCGTCGATCCACGCGCTGCCCTGCGTCTGGATGAAATCCGTGCCTTCCTGCGTGGTCGGTTCTTCAAAGCGCTGCGCATCGATCATCACGCCACAGTAATTGCCACTGGCAAGCCCCCACAGGAACTGGGACGGGTGCTGGCTTTGCGCCTGCGCAAGCGCGTTGAAATCGATATCGGTGCGCCGCACCTTGTTGAGCGTGTAGGAAACGGTCCGCTCGGTTTCGACAACAAGGCCCGGATCGGAACCGCCTGTCTGGTTCGGGTTCGGCGGAAAGCCGGAACGAACACCAAGATCGATGATAACCGAAGAACCGCCCATCTGAAGGTTGGCAATATCCTGCTGTCCGCTGTTGAACGGTGGAATGGCAATGGCAGTCGATGCAACGGGCGATGCTTCGTTGGCCTCGCTGCTCAGCGTGCCGCGGAAAGTGCCGGAAACTTTGCAATAGCCATCACCGCCACCTTCAAGCGATGCGGTGTTAAGCTCAAACCGGAATGCGGTCGGGCGGCAGTCAACGAAGTTCAGGCGATGACCGGAACCACCGGCGTCACCTTCCCAGATCGTGATCGATGAAGGGTTGGCCGGTTCCGTGGCAGACAGTGTGTAGGCAAGCTGCGCGGGAATGGAATAATCGCCCGTCGCATTGGAACCGCTGCGTGTGCGCGCCAGCGTGGCCACTTTTCCGGCGGTATAGTCCGAGATCATCGCCAGACCGGCAGGCGCGGCGGCAATATCGTCAACGTTAAGCGCCAGACCCTTGTAAAGGTCAGCCGTGCCAACCGCAGTGGCACCCAGCGTCATCGCATTGTCGGTTCCCGAAGAAAACGCCTCAGCGGCAATCGCGGTGGCAAAACGGTTTTCGGTGAATCCCACGGCTTGCAGGATGCGGCCCGGCAAGAATGCGTCCGCTGCGGGAACCGTTCCGGCGCCATGGCCATGGATCAGCCATTCGAACGTGATATCGTAAAGTGTGCCGATGCGGATCGGGCCGGAACGATGGATTGTGCCGGTATAACGCGGATCCTGCGTCGTGCGCACGCTGGGCGCATAACTGCAATTCGAAACGTCAACCAGATCGCTGGAACTGAGCGTTGCTGGCGTTCCGGGCGCGCTCTGGTTGGCAAAGGCCATCGCCTTCTTGCGCGCTGAAAACGGAGTATGGACTGGACCGGACATTGCGGTTCCCCTTTATTTGCTGGTCTGTTCGGAATCGCCGGAAGCGTCCGGCGTGGTGGTGGTCTTGGTTTGCGGCTTCGGACTGACAGCCTGGCCAGTGGTCGCGATTGTCAGCACATCTTCGGCGCTCTTGCCCGCGACAATAGCTTTCTGAAGCGCATCGTAATCCACGCTTGTCGGCGGAAGCGGCGGCGCGGCGTCGATAACCTTGGGTTTCGTGGACATCGGTTTTCCTTCGTCGATTGAGGGTGTCAGGGGACGGTGCCGTTGTGGCCGGCGATCGTCCGGAAATCGTTGTGCGGGCAGCGCCAGCCCATGCGGTAAGCCAGCGTGGTGACTCCAAAGTCGCTCAGCATCGCCATTTCGTCTTCGCGCGATGCGGCAATGGTCGGCTCGCAAATCTCAAGCAGTTCACCCAGCGTGCCGGGCGTGGCATCGATCGCGCCAAGCCGCGCGACGATATCGGCCATGATTTCAGCTTGCCGATCGTCGATCGAACCCATCAGGATCGATGGCGCCAGAATATCGAACATCACTGCCGCATCGTGAAAGTCGCCGGTCGGATTGCGTGCCGAAGTGATCTGAACCTGCGTTATGCGCAGATGGATGACTGGCAGATCGCTATCGCGAAACGGCTTGTCGATGGGCCGGTCCTTGACAATCGAAACACCGCTGACATTGCCGTCCAGCCACGCGACTGTGCGGTCCTTTACTTTGGTGAGCGCCGCTTCCCCGCTCATGTGCGCACTCGCGTCAGCCAGATGGTCCAGCCACGTCCAGACGTATTGTTCTTCCAGTCTTTCGGGTTGAACTGCGCGTTGCCAAGTTGGGGCAGGGTGATCACATCGTCATAGTCAGGCGCGCTGACATCGGATTTCAGAACCTCAACGGTGATGTCCTGATCCGTAACCTGCACACCGCCATAGGCATCGGTCTTGTCTTCGTGTTCAACCCACGCATTGATCGCGGTCGGGTTGCTTCCGCCGATGGCATAAGTGATCGGATCTTCCAGCACGGTGTTGACCGTCTCGAAGAGATTGTCGGTAACGCTTTCAAGCGTGGGAATGGCCATGGCTCATACGCAAAAGGCCGGAGACATGCCCCGGCCCTTGCTGATCCTGTTTGCCTTGATGCTCAGACCGGCGGCGCGTCAGGCACATCATCGCCCGGATCAGCACCTTCGATAACACCTGTTTCCAAAGCGTCATTTACCAGTGCGAAAACCCGTTTCGCTTCGATGGCGGCGATGATGTTGGAGTTGGTCATCGTCTTGTCAGCTTCAACGCCTTCGTCAGCAGCAATAGCCAGAAGTTCCACCTTGTTCTTGCCGGTCAGGGCAGGTGGATCATGCGGCACACTCCCACCGGGTTCGCCGTCGCCGTCATGGTCAAGCGGGCCAACAACTTCAGCGCTGCCGGATTCCACATGTGGTTCGGCAAGATCGTCGCGCAACTCGCCTACATCACCTTTGTTGAATACGCGCATCGCACCATCAAATGCGGTAAACGTGCGCAACGCTTTAATTTTCATGGAATTTACTCCGTTGTGCGGGCGGGCACAAAGCCCGCCCGGCGTGACGATCAGAGATCAGGTGTTCTTGCCGCGCAGCAACGCTTCAGGGCGCGTGCAAAGATGAAGCGGATAGGAGTAGATTTCCGGCTGCACCCATTGGTTGCGCTTATCGTCGCGCACCATTTCGGAATAGATGGGCTTTCCGATCGTACCAATGGTGTCCATGGATTCACCTGGACCGTTGACCCGGCGATAGAGGCCAGGAACGCCGGTCACGATGAATTTCACTTTACCCACGCCAACCGCGCAAGTGGAATTGTCGTCGGTTCCGCGATAATTGATCCAGTCCACGTTAGCGAATGGGAAGCGTTCAAACGCAGTGCTTTCGCGCAGGCCGGTGGCCGCCTCCCAGTTCTTGAACGTCACGCGCACATCGTTGTGATTGACGAGCTGGTCATAGAACGTATCGCCGGCAAGGCCGATGATCCGCACACCCGGATTGAAGGATGCGCCAAGAGCGCGAGCAATCGGACGCACAACACTGTCTGAGATCAGATTGCGAAGCACGCCTTCAGCAGGACTGGCAGCATCAAGATCAAAATCGATTTCCGCCGGCTGAGAAATGCCGAACTCGTCGAACCAGTTGTAAAGCACCGTAGAATTGTCAGCATCAAGCAAGATGCCCTGCGCCGCGCTCAAGCGATGCATCTCCATGGTCAGTTCATGTTCCTGACGCAGTTTTGCCTGCTTCTGCGCAATCAATTTGACTGCGGTGAGAAGATCGCCTTCGCTGCCAAATGCGCGGACGTTGGCAACTTCACGAGCAAAAACCTGATCGGCTTTGGCAACGCGCGGGATATTGAATGCACGCAGTTTCGCTTTGTCCGTGCTTCCCATCGGCGGCTCGGTGCCGCGCTGACTGGTCATAATCGGCGTCAGGGTATGATCCTTGCGCTCAATCGTCACCGTGTCGGTTGCAACACCGTCACCTTGCCCAAAGATGCCGAGCGAACCGAGAAAACCCGGAATGAACGGGATCTTCTCAACAGCCGCAGTCATGCTCTGAAGCGTGAAAGCGTCATTATCAAAAATGTTCATATGCATGAGATTATTTCCTTGTTTCTGTCAGCGCCGATCAAACGGCTTTGATGCCGTTGTTGGCGAGAAGTTCCGCAAGTGCCGCGGTCTGCTCCGCAGCGTCGATGCCAGCCGCCCAGGTCAGATCATTCTTGTTGATGACCGCCGGGCCACGAAGCATGGCGCGACCCACAACATCGCCCGCTGATGCGTCTACTGCGGCCACAAGAATGCCAGCCGCAGTGCGCCGCCCATCGTCGGTTCCAGTGTTGTCATAAGCGACATATTTGCCGCTTGCCGTGACTTTGCCGAGAACCGCTCCGGCGACGAGATTTTCGCCGGAAAGAACGGTGATTTCGTCAACATGGTAGCCAAGGCCCATGGCAAGTTCGCCAATAAATTCGCCTTCGTGCATACCTTCAGTAAGAGTTACCATGATTCAGTTCCTTGTCTTGATTTCATGTTTCAGCCAGATCAGGCGATCACTTCGGAGATGGCCTGATCCCAGATCTTCGCGCTGGCAGCCGGGCCTTTTGGAGCGCTTCCGGCATCGGCATCGACATCACTGTTTTGAGATTCTTTGAGCGCGTCTTTCATTTCCTGACGCCCGGCCTCTTCGGCAGCAGCCTTTTTGTCGTCATCGGACATTTCTGCCGAATTGACCGGCTTGGCCTCGGCACTGGCAAGCGTCGTGATGATCTCGTCCGCCGAGAGACTGGTTGCCAGCAACGATTGAGCAAGCGGTTCACGGCCTGCATATTCATCCGATGCCAGCACCTTGCCGAAACGGGCGTTTGAGGCGGCAAAGCCTTCAGAATATGCCTTGTCGATCGCGGCTTTCTGGTCCTGTTCGTTCATATCCTTCTTGTCCTTCTTTTTGGATTTCCCATCCGATGAACATTCTTCATCATCGGGATCAGTTTCTGTGTTTTCGGGGTCCGGTTCGTCGGCACGCGCCGCCATCCGGAGGCCCGCGTAGGCTCCGTCTGTCATTATTGTTCCTCTTCGGTTGTGGTTAGTTGGCGAGCGTGCGCGCCCGTTCAAAAATGGCCTCGAAAGGCCCGATCCCATCGACAAGACCGCGCGTTATCGTCTCATCACCATGGAACCAGTCACCCTCTTGAGAGAGGATATCAGCAACAGACTGGCTGCGGTTTTCAGCAACAAGCGTTGCAAACTGAAGCCGGGTTTCCTCAACCCATGCCATCAACTTGGAAACGGTTTCCTTGTCGGCCCGCTCAAAAGATCCACCGCGCGCCTTACGGTCGCCGGCGCGAACCATCTTCACTTCGATGCCGTCCTTGTCGAGCGCGCGTGTCATATCGACCAGCAACGTCCAGACACCGATTGATCCAACCACGCCCGTCTCTGGCATGTAGATTTCATCACATGCGGAAATCAGCGCATAACCAGCCGAACAAGCCTGTTCATTGGCCGCACCAATGATGGGTTTCCCGCCATTCGCAGCCGAATAATTTCGGATTTTGCGGGCCAGATCAAAACAACCCGCAACCTCACCGCCCGGCGTATCAACGTCCAGCAGGATGGCGCGCACCCCGCTTTCCGACATCGCCATTTCCAGCTTGGTTTCTATCTGATTGTAGCCAACCATCCCGGAGTAAGGATCAAGGCCACCAACCCTCTGAGCCATCGAACCCTGAACAGGGATAATCGCCACGCCATCTACAAGCGCATAAGCCCGTCTGGCACGAGAAGGGCGGTCAACTTCCTCTTCCGCCTGCTGGCGCATCTCAACAACGCCAAGGCTGGTTCCATCGATCCTGTTGAGCTTGGCAACATTGAAATGATCAAGTAGCGCAGCAACGACAATTTCGCACTTTTCCGGGCGTAGCATCAGCGGTGTGTTGAACAGTCGCTGGCCGATAAGCGGATATTCGATCATGCGCTTTCGCCCTCATTTTTCTTGCGGTGTTTCTCAGCTTCGCGGGGAATGCCATCACCGTCCCTGTCTTCTTCGGTTCCACCGCCAGCGCCATCATCACTGCCGTCTCCGGCTTCTGTTTTGACGTTGAAATTCTGATCCGGAAGCCCATGTTCGCGGCGCGCATCGCGAAGCCAGCGTTCTTCAGCCATCACGTCCACCGGATCGCGGCCGCGCTCAAGGATCGATTCGACCGTCGATTTACGGCCAGCAGCTTCTTGCAGATTATCCGCGTTTGCTTCCTTGAGCGGATCGACAGAACCGCGTCCTGGACCAATCCATTCCGCCATGCAGATTGCCGTTTTTCTGCGATAGAAATTTGCGGGGCCACCCGGAATTTTAATGTCTCCGTTTGCCACCTCAACTTCTAGCCATGCCGCATAGATCGGCGTCAGAAATTGCTGTGTGAAGAAATGGCGATCTTCCAGAAATGACCGCCACAACTCGTTCAGCATTGCGCGGGCGGACGAATAGTTGATGCCAGCCCAGTCCTGCGATATCTGAGGGTAACTGACACCCAGCGAACCAGCGACTTTCTGTAGGACAAACTTGGCAAAGTCCGGATAATTTGAATTCGGGCTTGATCGCTCCGGCGTGTGAATGTCTTCGTCAGGTAGAAGATGATTGACTTGTGCTCCATCGACGAAAACCGGGTTCTGCTCCCTGTAATTCAGATAGGCATCGATCCATGGGTCCATAGCCACGGCGTCAGATGCTGGCGCACCAAGCGCAGCCTCGATATCGTCGGTCGTTCCGGGTGACTTGATAAACAGTGAAAGCATTGCGGATTTCAGCGCGGCATTCACTTCCGCGCGATCAACCCTATCCAGCATCTTGGCTGGCAACATCACTTCAGCGAGCTTGCTTATACCGCGATTCTGGTCCGCGCGGCGAGGGCTGAAAACATGAACGAACTTTGCGCGCCCAGTCTTTCCTTTAGCCGGGATGTAACTCCAGCGCTCCTGCTCAAACCCTATATTGGGATCATCCGGGTGTCCGGAGCGGACATAATATCCGATTGCGCCGCCGTTTTCGTCGTAACAAATGCCATCGCGCAAACGCGGCCCTTCCTCATGCTTAAGGAGCGGCGGCGTTTCGATACGCTCAGGCTCTATCAACATGATGTTGGTTGTGTTCGCCATGCCGCGCCGGTTGTCGCGAATTTCGGCAGCCGCATCACCGTCTCTGCAATATCCAAGATAGGCAAGTTTGGCGATTGCACCGAAAGAAAATCTGCGACGTGCATCGCACCGCTTTTCGATATCATTGCCCCAAACATCGAAACGAGCCTGAACATCGGCTGTCCATCCCATCCGCCATTTGAAGTCGCGACCTAGTAATTCATGCTTGGGTTGCGCACTCAACCGGATTCTGACACCGATGACCGATTCAACCCGGCGGTCGAGTCCGGCATTGATCCAGCCATTATTCTCATCAAGATCACGCGCGCGGCCGGTAACGGTTTCCCAACCGTAATCGCGGGAATTTCCGGAGAATCGCATCCGCGGGTTCCATCCGGAAAACTCCGTCAGATCATGCCGCGCCGCGTCACGCCGGCCTGTTTGAAGAACGCTTGCATTGGCTTTTTTCAACGAGCCATCACCAAAGGATGATTTGTATTGGTCCGGGCTGGGCATCAGTTGATCCACGCCAGATTTATGGGGCGCCGACGCGGCCTTCCAGCTTCTACAGCAACGGCTTGTTCATATTCTCGCTCAAGGTCGGAAATTGCCGAGTTGATGTCGCTCAGACTTGCATCAGCAACACGCATACGCCTTCCGTCGCGCCAAACGTCCTCCACACGCTCGCCCTTGATCAAGGCTGATCGTGCGGCACGATACTCTGTCAGTTCGGCGGCTATTTCCGTCGAAGTGCGTTGTGTCATGCTTCAGCGTTTCCTGTTGTTGCTGTTAAGATTGGTCCAACGGGATATGTCTGCTTTTGCAGGTTTATCAGTTGGTTTTTGATGTTCTTCTTCAGGCTTCTCAGTAATCTCGATAGCCGTTGCCCAGACCGGAAACTTGCCGGACTTCCAGTCGATATCTTTGCGATCAGGCTTCAGCATCAGCCGGGCCATTTCCTCGTAACCGAACAGATCCAGACTTTCGTTCGGACCTTGCCTCACAAACTTTCCGTCGATCAGCGGCTCGTTGAAATACTCATCGAAATAGTTCCTCGCGATCGCGTTCGCGAAGAAGCACTGACCCGGCCCGCCATCGGTAACAGCCAGCCGTTCAAGCGCTTGCTCCTTCGATTTATGCGCCCCCACGGTCCATTCCTGCACCCCTTTGGGAAACCGCCTGCCCTTGGCGTCCGCAAGCCGCGCCTTCGGCGGCAGGATCGGTGCCTTCGCGCTTGGGCTGCCCTGAATAAGCTGGACGATGGCCCATGGTTTCGCGCGTGGTCCCCAGAACAATCCCCTGGCCATGCAGCGTGCGGCAAATTCGCGCGCCTTCCATGTCACGTTGCCATCACTGGCATCGATCGAAACTTGCGCCACCGGCATTACCCAGCCGGGTCGATCCTCGATTGCAAAGCGCCGGCTGATCACTTCGTCGATCAATATATCCCAGTCTTCAATCCGTTCACTGGGCCGGACATCGCGCAATGTGCCATCAGGCCAGCGGCGCTGACGGATAGTGATCCTGTCCAGCCACCATGATCGCGATTCCTCGTCCCACGCCCGAAACGAAACGTCGAACTTCCCGCCACCAATATCGATCGCGGCAGTGATGAACCGCGCGTCGGCCGGAAATTCTCCGATTGAAAAACCTTCCTCTTTGGCGCGTTCCTGCAATGTTGAGGCATTCACTCCGGCGATACCCGCCTTGCCTTCGAACACTTCACCCAGTTTCTTGGAGAGAAATTCCCTCAGTTTGCTTGGATCGCGCGTCCGCTCATAATCGATCAGCGCCGCTTCATATTCGCGCGCCAGCTTCCCCATGTCCTCAGACTTCAGCATCAGGCCGTGAACCCAGAACCCGTGCGCGTCGTTTGGCTCCATTTCGCCAATAACACCCTCCAGAGCGTCCAGCGTCTGTCCCCGGTGCATCCATCCGTCGATTGCGTTCCCGCCGCCTGTCAGAGCCTTATCGACCATCTGGCGGCGCTGTTCGTCGGTCAGGCCAACCCCGCAATGCGGACAGTGCATTCGTCCCGTCCTTTCGGCCAGGTCCAGCCGGTCATCATTCGATGCGCTGTCGCTGCGCGTCCAGTCCAGCTTGAACTGCGGAACGCCGCGCCAGAACTTGGTGGCAAAAGCCGCCGCGTAACCCAGACATTCAAGGCACTGCATGATGAAAATACCGCGACTGGTATCTTCGTAAGCTGCTGTTACGCCGCTGGTATATCCCAGATCAGGGTGCGACATGATCGCGCCCTTGCGCCGGTTGCCCAGCAGTTTTTGACGGCCTTCAATTTGCGTGCGCGGCGTCCGTGCATATTTCTTGGCCCAGGCATCGGTTTCGTCCGACACCATGAACCACGGCTGACGGTTGCGAAAGGTCGAGTCCTTGGCGGAAAGCCACTCGAACGGATAACCCCTGATCTGCTTGTAGCCATCAGTATCGTTCCCGCGGCCTTCATCGATCGCAGCGCGAATATCATCGTTAAGATCAAACATCGGTTTGACGACATTGCGGCAATAATCCGTCACCGCCTCATCGCTGTTCAACACCCATGCAACATGCGCCGCCGGGCCATATTTGATCATCTTGAATACGAAGTTTTCAGCAACCGTGGTTCCGCCTGACCGCGACGGCTTGACCATCACCATAAGCTGGCATGCTGGATTATCCAGGCTGTTCATCGGCCCAACGTTGTAGGGCGTTCTCATCCGGTCATAGCGCACCACGGCGCCATCTTCATTGCCCGGTAAATTCCTGTGTTCTTCGGCGCAATCGACCGTCGATATGTTCTCCGGCGGCGTTAGCAGATCATTGGCTTCTGCCAGAAGGCGGGCGGGTTCCTGAAGCCATTTACCGGACGCCAGACCGGCTATTTCGCTGGCCAGGCTCTCTGGCGTAAGAACCAGACCCATAAATCTCCCTTTTCAGTTTACCCGCTCGGTTGCGTCACCCCTTTTGCGCCAAGTCTTGACGTGCAATCGCGTCCGGCGCGCTGGATGCGTATCAACAGTTTCCGCATCGCATCGTCGAACGCCTGCCTGAACTCAGGTTCCCAGTTTCCTTCCGGATCCGCCTCCTGCGCGGACCGCAGCGCCGATTGCTGGATGTTCAGGTGATAGGCATTGAAGTGTTCACGAACCGTCGCGGCATCGATCAGCTCACCCTGCCTTAAGCGCCGGTCCTCGATCCTTTCTGCAAGCTGAAGGATCTTGTTCAGTTCTTCGGGCGAGAAATCAGATTCCGGATCTATCAGATCCTCGGCGCCAACAAGTTGAGCCAACCGCCGCGTTTCCTGAATTCTCCGATCACGCTCGGCCTTGAAATGCTTCGTCAGGAAATCGATCGTCTTGAGCGGCTTGAAAACGTAATCAACGCCCTGCGCACCGCCTTCAAACGCATCGCTTTCGGCAAATCCGGCGATGTCGTTACACCATCCGCGCAGCGTAACCCAACTCACACCGATCAGCTTGGCCATCGGTCTGGCTGTCAGGGTTTCACCACGCTTGAGTTTCTTTGCTCGCAACCGCGCTCTGCCAAGCGCTTCGACGCGCTTTGCCGGAGACGTGGATGTGTGGCGGGGCATCGTTCAAACCCCGGTTTTCTGCGATTTTTTGGGATTACCCGTGCAAGAGATGCTATCTGCTTGCGCAAATTTGTGTAATGGTCGGGTAGCCCCACTCTCACTCACGGTCAAGCCCATCACCTAATTTTTCCTTCACCAAGGCGTTTATAGACTGCCTCAACGTCTCTTTCATCAATCTCTTCGGTGACGCGCTCCATGAAATCGATCCAGTTATCGAGAGAGCGTATCAGCAGTTTACGCGCCCTTGGCCAACTCATCCTGAACTTCCGGGCTTTTACAAATAGCGGTCCACGATCAGTTATCATTTCGACAATCATTTTACGCGGCATAGGCAGATTGTTTCGCCAGCGCGTGTAAGCAACGCAGAGCCTCACATACCTCAAACTCTCAATCAACGGATCATGGGCGGATCCGAAACTGTCTACAAAAGGCTCAAGGTTTCCAGTCCTTATCGAAACCCCTTTCTGGATGGTTTCAGCAGCCATCGAGATTTGTAGGAATGCATCAAATTGTTCCAGTGTTATGGTTCCGCGGTTATAGAGATCCTGGAACGGTGATGATGTCATATTGCGCTTCGTGTATGCCTGGGTTCCTTGCTCAAGGTTGTTGACCAACTCATAGCTATATTCGGCATGCTGCTCTGCTTCGGGCGGAACAATCGGCGCTCCACGATCACGAATTCCAACTTCAATTTCAGCCAGTCTTATCTGGTATTCCAGCCAGGTTTCTCCCGGTCGTTTATCCAGCAATCTGTCATCAACGGTCATCTTGCCCCCCGGTTCCCGTAAAGCCGCCTGCCGATTGCATCGACCCACATGCGATCGATCTTCCCGTTTCGAACATCATCCGGGAACACGACAAGAATTTCATGTTTGTCGAACAGTTCCCGCGCCGCCTTGCGTGCGCCTGCCGGATCAGGATCGCGCATCATGCCGGCGAACCGGGTGAGGGAGGTTCCGCTCATCGTGTGAAATCCATTGCTGGCTGGCTCTGGCGTGCCTGATGTGGATATGGATTGCCGCTGTGATCCTCTCTCCAGACGACATGAAAATTGCCGCGCTCCTCGCGCAGTCGGTTCATCCACTGGATGAGTGTTTCGTCGATCCGGCGAAGCTGATCAGGCCGCAATGCCATCACCATCTCCATCGTCCGAAACAGTTCCTGCCCGGTGCCATGCATCAAGCCAATCCTGCGCCTCCTTGCGGCTTTCAGCCAAAACTTCCTCACTTGCTCCAGCGGTGTCTGCACGGGCGCTGTATCGACCGTCTGGCCAGAGGCGCAGATAACCCAGAACCTCTCCCTGCCGCTTCCAGTGGTCGGGGAGTGCGTCGATCGCCGCCTGATCGAGAGAACGTTCCCTGAGCGCTTGCAGCGCCTCGTTGTGGCGCGCTGTAAGCTCAGCCTTCGCCCGTTGCCTGGCCAGCCGCCGCGCAACCGATGGACCATCGCAACGCTCCCAGCGATCGAGGATGTCGAAACACTCCTTGGGTGAAGGGAAAAACCTCAGTTCTCGCCGCGCGGTATCGTGCAGGAAGTTCATGGCTGCCTTCGAGTATCCGGCAAAATCACGAAGGAACAGCGCGATACGCACCTCACCGGAAACGGCGTCGTCAGCCCGTCGCGGCATGGTTGAAAGGTTGCGGGCGATCCCCATCAGATAATCCTCATCGCAGGGGGATAATTTCGGCAGAGGGCATTTCGCTATCGCCTGAACCTGATCCAGCATCTTGTCGTCCAACCTCTCCGGCAGGCTGTTCAGGATCGTGATATCCATCGATTCCCAGTTTGCGGTCGATGGCACGCTGGAAGCCGTCTCGCGTGTCTCGCTCTGCGTGACCGCCGGAAGAACCTCTCCGATTTGTTTGGCGTCGGTCGTCATACTTGCCCTCCAGAATTTTGAGGATGCTGTCTGGTTTGATCAGAAAATTGAAATCAGCTTTCCAGCCACGGTCGTTGGCGCCGAGTAGAAATCTGCTTTTCGGGATTTGGTCGATGGCCCTGAGAATTTCCGAAAGACCGTGATCCGCCAGACGGGCCTTCAGCGCTTTCGATCGCTTGTCGGAAAGTTTGATAATCGGTTGAAGGCCACTCCTGGCAGCCATGGCGTTCCATGCCGAAAAAATATCAGCATGGTCAGACTGTCGATCAGGGGCTGATGGACTAGAACCTTTAGGTTCTTCTTCTATTGTTAACTTGTTCCCTTGTTCTTCTTTGTCCCGCTGTTGTCCCGCTGTTGTCCCGGTTGTTGTCCCGCTGTTGTCCCACTCCGATTGTTCCGGGTCTTGATATTTGTTGTAATTACATATGGTTATAATGCTCTGGCCTTGTCCCGGTTTATTTTCATTTGCTGTCCCGTTTTTTGAACGCGTAGAAATCATGCCTTCTTCGCGAAGGTCCGCGATGAAGCGATCCACCTTGCTTTTTGACCACTTCCAGTTCTCTGCAAGAAAGCGAACCGAGAATGATAATTCACCTCTTTCAAGGGTCACTGTCTCACCTTTAATTCTGACTCGCGTGGGCCTCCATGCCGCATTGGCTACAAGCCAGAACCACGCATAAAATCGGTCTGGATGCCCTTTGAAAAGGACATGATCGAGCGCCTCTCGCTGCATGGCGATAAAGTTCTTCACAACGGAATTCCCATCGCCTGACGTGCGTATCTGGCGCCTAAAATACGCCGTAATTTAGCGTAGTGTTTTTGGTCGGATTCGGTGATCGGCAGCTTGGGTCGCCCACGCCGATTAGGGATGTTGCGAATCTTTTTGCTACGGCGCCCGAAATCACGCTCGATGCCAAATCTTGATACGATCTGGCCGACGCGCTGTGGTGAAATTCCGTGTTTCTCTGCTATGTCTTTCAGGGCATCGCCAGCGGCAAAATCCGAGACAATAACCTCATTGCGCTTGTCTCTCATTATTTCGATGTCAACGAGTTCGGGTTTCATCGCGCAGTCCCCACATCAAGGATGGGGCGAAGCGTTTCGTTAGCCAGCCATGGCGGCGTGATTCCGCTGATGGATAATCCGTATGTCAGAATGCCGATGGCGTCGGCTTCGTCATCCACAGAGACTGTGAAGCCCAGTTGGCGGCACCGCGCGATAGTCAGGCGTTTCAACTGGTCCCGTGCGCTCTTTCCCGCGCGTTTGGCTTCCTTGCGCGCACTGCCCGTGATGTCGCGCCCGATGAAGTCCTGCCGCCAGCTTGAGACGTTCACTTCCTGAAGCCTGCGGCATCGTCTCGCGACGGCAAAACTCTCTACGTGCGCGTTCAGACCCAGCGACATTCGGATGTTATTTGCGCTGGTTCCGCCTGTCTTATGCAGGTTGATAGGCTCTTCGATGAAGACAAATTCAAACCGTTCCAGTTTGAACAGGTCGTTCAGCGATCGATGTAATTTTCCATAAACCTGCCCATCGGAAGAATACTCAGAGCCGAGTTTCCAATGACCGATACGCGCGGTGTCCCAGCCCTCTTTCCAGAGTGCCCATCCGGTTGATCGCTTTGACAGATCAAGCGCAAGATATGACATTGATTCCCCAACAGGCTGGCACAGGTGTCATCCTCGGAGTGGCGGAGCCTTCTTCACAGGCCGGGTTGAATTTACCGCCACTCTCCGGTCACACCTGAATTCAGGTGATGATCAGTGGACCGCCGCTGCGGTCGATCCTTTGACAGCGGATTTAGGCGGTGCCTTCATCGCCTTGCGTGCCGCAGCGCCGGTTCCTGGAGCAGGTTTTTCCTCGCTGGCCGCGTCAGCTTCAGCTTTCGCCTTTTGTGTGCTTGGGCGTGAAGATTGCGCCGCCAGTTCATCTTCACCGGCTTCAAAATCATCATCGTCCAGCGTAGCCAGATTATCCGCTTCACGCTCGCCGATCGGGATGACATTTGCGCCATCTTCATCGTTCGCCATCGTCACCAGATCGCGTGGGACGAACAGTTGAAGTTCAGACATGCCCAGCGACAGGGCGAGCAGAAAATGATCGCGCTTCGCCTCTTCCATGCCATTCAGGATGATCAGGAAATCGAGAACCTTGCGCGGAAAATGGCAATCGTCCTTTATGCGTTTGTATGGGTCGGAAAGATCGCCCTTGATTGTTGCCATATGCGCTTGTTTTGGTGCGATTTCCTCGCGGAAAATCTTGAGTGCGGCTTTGGCGTCCGGCTTCTTGTATTCACCGTCAATTCCGCCGCCTTCGCCGGATTCTGCATCGGTTTTTTCACTGGCCATTTTACGTGTTCCTTTCGAATGATGGGTGGGATGGAGGGGGATTACAGCCGCGCAATTATTGTCGGGATTGCGTCCGGTTGACTGTCGCAAAGGATCGCCTGAGCCTCATCCCCCCTCTGACGGCTCCACCCCGGCGCCGCCGGAACCTGTCTCTGAATTGTGCTGAATATCTGGCTTTGCGCGCCCTATCGCGATCAGTTGCGCGCCGCGCTGCATCATGCGGTTGCCAATCTGCATCAGGTCTGGAATCCCGGTTCTGGTCCCCCAAACCTTGTCGATTGCATCGCGAACAATACTGGCGTTGTCGTCGGTATTGTCGGCCGCAAATTCGCCGGGGCACACGCCCTCTTCAGGCAGGTCGAACACCCCGACATTGGTGGGTGATATCCATTCGTTGATAAACGCCGCGCCCAGAAACATGCTGATGCTCATCAGGCATTCGGGTTTGAGCGGCCTGTGCTTTGGATCGTCCGCCGGGATCAGCGCCTGATTGATTTCCCATTCACGAACGCCGGTCGAATTGGAGAGCTGTTTGACGCTGTAACGCCGTCCTCTGCCAACAAACAGACGCAGGGCGCGGGCAATTCCATCGCGCGCCTCACCGCTGGAAACAAGCAGGGGAAAGTTAGCGGCGAACTCATCCGACATCGGATATCCCCTTGGTATGGATTACGTAAATATAAGAAGGGCGGTCGGATTTGGCGGGGTTGATGACAAGCCCACGCGGCGCGCGATAGATGATCACGCGATCTCCACGAATGATAATGTCGGGATTGCGCGTGAACAGATTGCGCAGGAATTTTCCGAACGCGCTCATGCCGCACCTGATTTTAGAACGGACGACGACACCCTTGCGGAAGCCGCCGCCCGACTTACCATGATCGCTGCAACACAGATCATGGAGAACAGAAATGCCCGACGAACCCGATGGGTTAGACCGCGATCAGCACGGCCGGATAATTGCCCACAAACTGACGGCGCTTCAAACCTCAGAACAGGGCCTAGTTGTATTTGTTCGAATGGAGTGGGCGGAGGATCGTCCGCGCAAACCTCCGCGCGCCAGAAGTGTCCAGCTTTACCTTCCCCCGGATGCAGCTCGTGAGATTGGCGAGAATCTTGTTCGTGTTGCAGGTCAGCACGCAGCGCCTTCCGGGAAACATCACCCGGACGGATAAACCGTTCATCACCGCCCTCAAGTGCGCCGCTGTTTGGCATGTTTCCGCTCATGCCGCGTCGGCTTTTGATGGTGTGGTCGCGGTGGCGTCGGGCGTTGGCCCAAGAGATCTCGCCGCGAGAAGAGTTCTCTTATCAACCTCAAGTTCACCGCGCTCGAAGCGAGAGATGGTTGTCTGATGAAGCCCGAGAGCCTCAGCCATTTCGATTTGCGTCAACCCAAGGGAACGCCTGATATGAAGAAACTCGTCCATGGGCCGGAGATATATGCGCATACGCATAGTTCGGTCAAGCATGATATGCGTATGCGATTATGCGAATCGCCGAGCAGCCTCTTAAATGCAGGAATGACCAGCGATATATCAGGCAAAATTGTAACCTTCAGGCGACGTGAAGGGATTAATCAGGCAGAGTTTGGCGAGCGTGTAGGCGTGACCCAAGGGACTGTTTCACGATGGGAGAAAGGCGCCAACCCGGAGCCTGATATGCTTGCGGCTATTGCCAGGACGATAGGCTTGTCCGTGGATGAACTTATTTCAGCAGACGGTTTTATTCGTAATATCAGGCCATTAGGACCAACCTTGTGCGTCAAAGGTGCGGTTGCGGCAGGGCAGTGGGTTGAGGCGTTTGAATGGCCAGAGGAAGATTGGCTTACATTTACCGGACGGGCTGACGTGACCGCCGAGGTCGATCACAGATTTGGCCTCAGGGTAGAAGGCGACTCAATGAATGAGATATATCCTGAAGGCACAATTGTTGAATGTGTGTCTGTTTTTGGCCGTTCAGAAGCGGCGCCCGGCAAGAGAATTGTTATTTTGCGTAAGCGCGAGGCCGATCTTTCATATGAAGCGACCGTCAAGGAATTTGTCGAAATAGACGGTGTTCCATGGGCGAAACCCAGATCAAAAAACCCTGCACATCAGGCATTCAGGCTTGATGATCCTGAGCAAGGTATCATTGAGGTGAAGGTTATCGCAGTTGTTGTTTCGGCTATACTTCCTGAGTAATATCAAAGTGCCATCACGCACAAATTAGATATAAACAACAAGTTCATGTGGATGAGGCAATTTATGGTTGATAATTCAGATTTACCACTGCGCGATCTATATCACGAGTGGCACTGGCTTAGAGTGCTTGGTTTGTGGGTGTTTGTTATTGGCGCAACATTGCTGATCATCGCTTATTTTATTCCGAACACACTACCCCCGACACCCGACGAAGACAATATTGCTCAAGCTTGGGAATACCGGGACAAAATTGAGGTGGCACGCAGTTATATTGAAACACGGGTTGGGATGATATGGTTTGGCGATAGATTTCTCACTGGAGGTTTTCTGATGTGGCTGGCTGGCTGTCTTGTTGACGCATTCCGACATTCGGAAAACAAAGCGTAGATAATAATTCGAGGGCGAACTTATGGAATTTGTGCTGATCTGGATTGTCTGCGGTATTGTAGGAGCAATGATAGCGAGCAGCCGTGGAGGAAGTGGCCCCGGCGGGTTTTTTCTTGGATTATTGCTTGGC
This sequence comes from uncultured Sphingomonadaceae bacterium, assembly GCA_947258815.1. Classification (GTDB taxonomy): domain Bacteria; phylum Pseudomonadota; class Alphaproteobacteria; order Sphingomonadales; family Sphingomonadaceae; genus Novosphingobium. The sequence goes on along the minus strand of CAMYJW010000003.1, from coordinate 14,727 downwards.
CCGCTTGGTGTAATAATCACCTTGTTTATGGGTGGGGAAAAGGAGATGGCCGCCAAACAGTTGGCCGCAGGCGAAAAGAAAAAATGCCCTCGCTGCGCCGAACTGGTTCAGCCAGACGCACTGATCTGCAAACATTGCTCCCATGAATTTGAGGTGACGGCTTGAGAGCGTTCAGCCATAAAACGCGCCGAGGTTTGTTCAGAATCGTTGCTTACGGTGGACGTTGGACTATCTTTTTCGAAGATGAGGCGTTGGAATCACATTCCAGCGCTCAGGCCGCAGCGGAAGCCGTGGCTAATGGCTATTGAACATGGCCCTCCTCTGGTGATCCATCTGATCTTGGTATTCCTGAGGATTTGAGCTTCTGGCAAACATCCCGGTAGCCAGTCAGGGAATCACTTAGGCTGTCCAATAGGAACAGGGCTGATTTACGGTCGATGTTCAGATAGATCACATTCCCGTTCTCATCTGTAAAACTCACACCAACCAAATCTCCTTCAGGATCATAGCGCCCCACGCTGCGCGCACTGGCTCGTGATCCCATGTGAATGCCGCTCATAACAATCTCCTTCCCGCATTCTATAGCGTGAGCAGGGGTGGGTAGCGAGAAAAATGCGTAAGCGCATAAAATTACTTGACGGTATGCGCATGCGCATATAATCACACCTCCAACGAACGGAGGTGGCGCATGCAACGCAGGTTTTCTCGGCCAACCAATCAAGACAGCAGATTTGGCGGCGGTTTCCCCGTCCCTGATGTCAAGCCGATCGATGGCTGGGAACTTTTCAGCATCGAGGTTGAGGACGGCGATGGCTTCTGGCGCCACGAGTATTTCGCGCGCGGTGCCGATCGCGATGTTCACCTGGATCTATCTCGCAACCGCTTCACGCCCTCGCAGGACAGGTTTGCCTGGCTGGTAAGAAGCAACTTCCCGCAGCGGCCTTCGTTCGGCCCATGGGATGATACCGATATCGAATATGCCATCGCCGCAGAGCAGGTGGCGGCATGAGCGCGCAGCACACTCCGGGTCCGTGGGTTGTTAGTCACGATGATGATGCTGGTCATTACGATATCACGGCTAACGACCTCTCCGAAGCCATCGCAATGGTTTTCTACACCGACAACAAGGCGGGCGGCAGGGGCCTCGCAGACGCCCGCCTGATCGCCGCCGCGCCAGAACTGCTTGAGGCGCGCGAAACGCTGTTCGATGCGATCCAGCATGGGGATGAAGAGCACCGCGCTTGGCTGAAAGAGGCAATCGACGTGCACTTCGCTGCTGCTGACGCCAAAGCCAAAGGCGAAACGGCATGACCCGCGCTCGCACCAACGCGCCCGCGCGCGAAATTCCCACGCTGGACATCAACGATATTCCGCGCAGCCCGGATGGCACGCCGCTGCTGTTTGGTCCGGTGCGCATCGTCGGAAAACTGAGGAAAGATGATGAAGTGAAAGGCGGTGAGGCATGAACCCCTTCCGTAAACGTCATCCATCCCCGTCCGAAGCCGCGCGCACACTCGGCAATCTTGCAACGATGAGCGAGCGAGAGCGCATCCGTGCGCGCGCACGCCAGATGCGCTGCGATCTTGGTCTGCCGCCATCACCCGCGCTGGAAAGCGGCGTGGATCGCGTGCTGCGCAAAGGGAGTTTGTGATGCGTCAACTTCATCCCGAACATTACATCATCGCCTTTCTGGTTCTGGCCATGTGGCTGATGCTGATCTGTCCAGAGATATTCAGCCTGGGGCGCCGGTGATGTCTCCCAAGTTTCACTCCTCGCGCCCGGATGATTCCGTGCTGCCCAAGCCTCACATAGACGCTCACCAGCGGCTCCTTACCTACGGCCGGATCCGGCCAATGGATAGCAGCCGTGTCGACATATGGACCGCACGCCTTGGCAGGTGGGCCGTTGTCGCATGCCTCATTGGGTGCGCCATTGCCGGATCGCTTGCGGGGTGGCTCTCATGAAGTGCGGCATCGTCTCTCGCTGGTTTATATTTGGCCTTCCGGTCACTGTCTCGCTTTGGGCGGCTTTGTTCTGGTTGTTCAGAGGTCAGCCATGACGCGGGATGCGATCGACTATTCCGCGCAGACGGTGCGCCCTGTCCATGTCGACGGCGCGGTTGATGTGTCCACGCCTGTTGCCGGATATTATCGCTTCCGTTTGCACTCCAGCGGCGTGCGCGGCGGCGTGCAGATATGGCACGGTCCGCCGCTCGATCCTGTCACGGGTGAGGCGCTTGATCGCTCATGGCGCTGGCAGGCCCGGTTCAATGGTGAACCTATAGACTTTGATCGTGTCTGGCCTGCTTGCACCGCCGAACCGATTAGTAAGCGCGATTACCTTCACTACTGCGAGCGCACCGAATGGGCACGGCAAAACGCGCCAGACAGTGCTTACGCCGACAGTCGCCGCAGGCACGATCCGCTCTCAACCCAATCACCGATGATGTTTTGAAGCCGAAAGGAAGATCATGCCCGTCAAGACAGCAGAGAAGCCGCACGCAGAAAAACCTCTGCCCGGCGAAACACCACAGAGCGCCGGAATAGGCCATAATCGCCCGCCCCCGGACGAAGAGGCGAGAGCTTCTTTTCGCGAAGAATTGCTGCGTGATCGCCCGGACTTTGAGAAGAAAGTGGATGATATTGAAGCCGCCGCCGAGCGAGTGGTTATCACCGATGACGACAGTTTTGGCCGGGCCGGTGACTTCATCAAGATGTGTCGCCTGGCATCCAGGCACGTCGATGATGCTCATAAAACTGCGAAACGCCCATATCTCGATGCCGGGCGCGCGATCGATGAAGCGAAGAATGGCATCAACGCGCGCATAAATGTCGCGCAGTTGAAAGCTCAGAAACTCGCAAACGAATATGCCGCAAAGAAGGCTGCGGACGAAAAGGCAGAGCGGGAACGTCTTGAGGCGGAAGCGCAGGCAGCCGCTGCATCGTCGGCCATGGCAGAACAGGGTGAAGTAGCACCGCTTGCCGCAGCGCCAGCCAAAAAACCCGCGCCAATCCGTTCCGATGGCGGTGCGACCGTTTCAACCACAACCGTCTGGAACAGTCACGTTGAAGACTACCGCAAGGCATTCACCGCGGTGAAGTCCGATCCCAAGGTTCAGCAAGCGATCGACGCCGCCATTTCACGCCTCGTGAAGGCCGGGCAGCGCGAGATCAAGGGCGTGAAGATCTGGGACACTCAACAAGCCGTGGCACGGTGAAGGATAGAATTATGAACCTCGTTTTTGACACCGAAACCACCGGACTGCCTCTTTGGAGGGAACCAAGCGACGATCCGGCTCAGCCGCATATCGTCGATATTGCCTGTAGTCTGTTTGACGATACCGGCATTGAAGTTGAACGCTTCGATGCAATCATCAATCCCGGCGTTCCGGTTCCTGATGATGTGGCTGCACTGCACGGCATCACGACTGAAATCACGCAAGAACAAGGCGTCGATCCTGCGGTTGCGCTGGAGGGATTTTTCGCTCTTGCCGGCAAGGCTGATCAGGTTGTTGGTCACAATGTCAGTTTCGATATTCGAATGGTGCGCATTCTCAGCGCTCGCGTGACGGGTGAAAAGTGGGAGAACCACTTGCCTACCTTCTGCACGATGCGGCGCACCACGAATATCTGCAAGATCATCGGCCCGCGTGCGCGCCACCCGAAGGACTGGAAGTGGCCAACGCTCGCCGAAGCGACGGCTCATTTCTTCGGTGAAGAACATGAAAACGCACACAGGGCACGTCCTGACTGTGACGCATCAGCTCGCATCTTTTTTCACCTCAAGGAACAGGAACTCTTTCAATGAACGCTCGTAGCACCGCAATCGCCAATGAAGGCGCTTCCATCGATGCCAGCCAGAAACGCGCCATTGCCGCGAAAGAGGCGGAGCAACGGCCTCGCAATGCAATGGAGGCGATGGCTCGCCGTCTGCAAGTTTCTACGGACGTTCTCAAAACAACGCTCCAGAAAACAGCCTTTTCGACATGTCGGTCGAATGAAGAATTTGTCTCGATGGTGATTGTCGCCAACGAATACGGACTGAATCCGCTTCTCAAGGAAATCTACGCCTTTCCTGCAAAAGGCGGCGGTGTAGTGCCGATGGTTGGCGTTGATGGTTGGATCCGTCTGATGAACGAACATCCGGCATTCGATGGAATCGAGTTCGATTATATCAACGATGAGAAGGGTAAAATCGAAGCGATAGAGGCGGTTGTTTATCGTAAGGATCGAAATCACCCGATCAAGATCATCGAATATCTTGAGGAGTGCAAGCGCAACACTGAACCATGGAACAAATCGCCGCGCCGGATGTTGAGGCACCGCGCGATGATTCAGGGTGTGCGGATCGCTTTTGGGTTTTCCGGTATGGTTGCCGAAGGCGATGAGGATGAGTTTTCACCTATCGTCGATGTTCATGCAGAGCCGAAGACGCTTCCGTCAAAACGGAGCAGCGAAGAAATACTGGACGGTGACGGCATCCCGGATTTTGACAATGAAACCGGCGAAATCATCGACAAACAGCCCACAACCGATTCTCGCGGCATGACGGAAGTGGATGAGGAAACCGCGCGTAATCTGGATGCCAATGACGGCACTCTCTCCGAAGAAAACCCGACCGCCGAAGAAGGTCCGGCACAGGAGCAGCGCGGAGAGTATGAGAAGCCTCTGCCAAAAAAGGCACAGAACGCTGACTATGCTGGTCCCGAAGCGCCAAGCGAAGCTGAACTTGGCCAGTCCTGGTATAATACCGACAGAAATACGCTGCTCTGGGCGCACAGCGATCCTGACGGCGGACTGGTCTGGTATGTAAGCAAACCCAAGCCAGACGCTCCTGATGCAACTTACACCGGCGCTAAGCCCTCTAGCGCCAGTCGCGGCGAAACGTGGTGGGATGGCGAAAAACTGCGCCACGCGCATGAAACGCCCAACGGCATCAAATGGTATCTCAAACCGCAGGAGGACACGCCTGAGTCGGAACCAGAGCAGGAAGGCGTGTCCAGCGAGGATTCGGCCAAGCAGGCGGATATGCCGCCATGGATGAAGGAAGAGCAGCGCATTCGCGATATGCTCAACACAGCCGCCACGTCTGAAGCAATTTCCAAAGCTGATGCGGAATTTGTCAAGATCGCGGCGTCTCTCCCTGATCGCGCGAAAGATAACCTTGAAGCCATGTTCCGCGATTGCCGCGCAAAGCTGAGGGGGTGAGCGCGATGAGCGACACAGCACAAACCGCTGCCGAGTATCACGAGCGCTACAAGCAGGCGCTTGAAAATGATGCACTCACGCAAGGCGAGTGGCGCGTTGAGCGCGATGGCAGGCAGCTTGCCTGCGCGCTTGGCGTCATCGGTGATGAAGTCGAAAACCCATCGCAGTGCCCCGCGCAGATCATGCCGCGCTGGCTTGCTCAAATGGTCCCATCCTTTTTTGACCAGCAGAAACAGGAGGACGCCTTCGGGTGGGGGTTGGCATTCAGCGAACAGCTTTCCCGGATTAACGGCAAAGTGCCATTTAGCGTCATTCACGATTGGCACGCAAACACCGTCTGCCAGCTAGGGATCGACGCGGCAAAAAAGCTAGGTCGCGATCCAGCCCCTCACAAAGCCTTGCAAGATATGCATATGCGCGCGTTTGCAGGCGAGAAGATCGCTGCCGATGAGTGGCGCCCAGTGCTGAAGGCTGCCGATGCCGCTGCCTATGCCGCTGCCTATGCCTATGCCGATGCCTATGCCTATGCCTATGCCGATGCCGATGCCTATGCCGATGCCGATGCCTGTGCCGCTGCCTATGCCTATGCCTATGCCTATGCCTATGCCGATGCCGATGCCGATGCCGATGCCTGGAAGCGTCTGGCTGACGGGATGGTTGAATCCCTCAAGCGCGTGAGGACCACCTGATGACCGTCCGCAAAACCCTCCAGCAGATGAAGTCCGAATATGATCGCGACCGCGAGATGTATGGAAAGGTCTTTCATCACTACAAAACCGGCGACGATTATCAGCTTCTTTTTCCCGTGTGGAATGAAGAGACGAACGACAAAGAGGCCGTCTACGTTCTGTGTGCAATGCCATGGCTGAAATTTCAGCGGCCATTCGATGAGTTCAAGTCAAAGTTCATCGAAGGGCCGAAGCTCTCAGCATCGCCGGAAGGCAAGGCGAAGGCTGCATGACGTTCAAACTCACAACTCCAGATCCGGCGTTCGACCCAAATCAACCGCTGATGGTCAACGGATATCTGTTCGTCCCGGCAGATGGAGCGCGCGTGCAGCACAAGCCGCGCAGGCCGGTGCTTAAGGATGAGCGGGCAAGGAAGGTGGTGGCGCATGGCCGATAAAACCAGCATCGAATGGACCGACGCAACGTGGAATCCCATCCGCGCGCGCAATCGCGAAACCGGCCGCATTGGCCATTTCTGCATCCACGCCAGCGAGGGATGCCGCCACTGCTACGCCGAACGGCGGCAACCGCGCTTTCAGAACCCGGTGCGCTTCGCCGCGCAGGATCAGGACAAGGTTGAACTGTTCCTTGACGAAAAGGTGCTGTTGCAGCCCCTGCGCTGGCGCAAGCCGCGCAAAGTGTTTCCCTGCTCCATGACAGACATGTTCGGCGAATGGGTGCCGGACGAATGGCTGGATCGCATCTTCGCGGTGATGGCGCTCTGCCCGCAGCATAATTTTCAGGTGCTGACAAAGCGAAGCGGGCGGATGCAAAAGTATTGTTCAAACCCGAATACACCACGCCGGGTCGCGCGCTTCATTCTTGACGAGGCAATTGAAAACCCCAAACTGTTTTTAATAGAAAATTGGCCAGTTATCACTCTCGGTAAGGCGGACGATCCCGATGATGTGATATCAGACTGGCCTCTACCCAACGTCTGGCTTGGCGTCTCGGTTGAGGATCAGAAAACCGCTGATGCGCGGATCCCTGACTTGCTCGTCACCCCCGCCGCCGTGCGGTTTTTGTCATGCGAGCCGCTGCTGGGGCCGGTGGACCTGACATGGATTGCGCAGCCGAACGAAGACGCGGACGGTGTGATCGACGCGCTGCTGGGCTGCAACTGGGTGGAACGTCCCGGTGACGATTACCGCCCGACACGCCCCGGACATGAGGGGCGGCGCATGGGACGTTGGGTAGTCAGCGGGTCCGATGACATCATCGCGAACCGCAAGATCGACTGGATCATCTGTGGTGGCGAAAGCGGTCCTGGTGCGCGACCTATGCACCCCGACTGGGCACGATCCCTGCGCGATCAGTGCGAAGATGCAGGCGTGCCGTTCCTGTTTAAGCAGTGGGGCGAGTGGGTTTCGGTTTCAGAAGTGGAGGGTGCGGGCGAGCATTTTCAGTTCGACGATTACGCCACCGTCAGAAATGTAGGCAAGAAACGCGCCGGACGCCTTCTCGATGGCCGCGAACACAATGGGTTCCCGGCATGACACTGCGCATCCCGACCGTCCCGATCGACGATGCCGCGCGCAACGGCGGCTACCAGTTCGTCGCAGGCGATAGCTATTTCGCGATCGCCCGCTGGGACGGCGAAGCCTGGCGCTTCCCCAATGGCCGCGAACTGCCCTTCACGGTTCTGTCCTACCGCCCGCCGCCCGAGCGGGAGATCGCAGCATGAAGCGCCGGCAGTTCGTTGATGGCAGCTACGTCGAAGAATGCCCGCGGTGCCTCGGTGTCGCTGTTGAAACCCTCATGGAGGAAGCGAAATGAACAACGACGACATTCCAGAATGGAAACTACGCATGGCCTGCGAGGAAGCCGCTGCTGCATGGAACACCCGCACACCAGACCCGCGCGTCGAGAAGCTGGTGGAGGCTGCCAAAGAACTTGTTCGCATCGACAAGCAAGCAATAGCTGAATTGGAGATGATGGGCCTCGAAATTGAGCCAGAAACTTACGCGCTCACGGATAAGCTGGAAGAAGCCCTTGCTGAATGGGAGGGGCGGACATGAATGATATTGTCCTAAAACTACGAATGCTATGGCACTTCTTTCTTTCAAATCCAGTGGGCTGGTATCATGAAATATGGAAGCAGGATGCGGACGAACGCTTGTGCTGTAATGGCCGTGAATGCGGCTGCATGGGCGCTACATTCGCCGACGAATTGTCTTATCATCTACCGAAGAAAGGCCAGCCATGAGTGACATTGAAATCACACAGGCGGACATAGATCGTGCGCATGATCTGACGCACAAAGGTTTCGCCACTCTGTATGATTATGAGATGTATCTTCGGGGGCAATTTGCCCGCCACCGCATCGCAGCCGAACAGGCCAAGGAAGTTGAACTAAAAGCCGTGCTTGACCGCGAGTCTGCTGGGCACGTCCGCCATGATGCCAAGCTCGATGAACTTGAGGCCGAGATAGAGCGCCTGCGCAAGCACTGCGAGGATATGACGAAATTGCTGACAGCCTTGCAGGATGCAGAACGCCGATACAGGCAAGAGCATGATCTGCACGGAGACGGCAGCAGAAAGGCTGGCTATGCGTGGGATCAAATGCGTAAAGCTGGTGACCGCGCCCGCAAAGCCCTCGCTGCCTACAAAGAGAACGCCGGATGACTGCGCCCGTCATCATCGGCCCGGCCACGCTTTATTGCGGTGACGCCTATTCCATCCGACCTGTGATCGGGCGCGTCGATGTGGACGTGATGGACCCGCCTTATGATTTTGACAATTCAGGTGGAGGCGAATTTCGCAAAGCGCGCGGCGCAAGCGACAAGATCGTCGAGGAAGGTCTGGATCAGGGTTTTGATCATTTAATCATCAACCCTTTGTTCTGCAGCTCAGTCTTCGTTTTCTGCCACAACGATCAACTTCCGAAATTACTGCCATATCTCGCTGGGAGTTTTCACCGATCAGTGGTCTTGTTCTGGCAGAAGCCAAATCCGTCTCCGATGGCGAACAGGCATTATCTGGCAGATACCGAACCGTTCATCCATGCGTGGAACAAAGGCTCCCATCCTCAGGGAGGTCACCACGACAAGCACCGCTTCATTCTCTCAGGCTCTACGCCAAGCAAACTCTATAAGCACTCCACCGTCAAACCCGACGCGGTGATGGACAAGATCATGCGCAATGCGAACGGTGAAACCATATGCGACCCGTTCATGGGCACGGGAAGCACCGGCGTTGCCGCGATCAAGGCCGGGAAGCGGTTCTACGGGATCGAACACAACGAAGCGCATTTCGCGACCGCCGTTCGCAGGATCACTGCGGCATGGGAAGCGACGGAAGGTCTGGCAGCATGAGCGCGCCCGCACATGTCCATGATGATGATCGTCTGCCGTTCTCAGTGGCTCAATTGGCCGAGCGATGGGATTGTAGTGAAGGTCTTATCCGGAAGATGATCGATCGCGGGGAGTTGCATTGTTTTCGGCCAGGCACCTTAATCCGCATCAGCGCAGCCGAAGTGGAGCGATTCGAATGTCAGAAGCCGAAAACGAGTTCACCGTCCAAAAACTCAGAGGAGGGTTCGCACTCGTCTGGCGGGAATGGTCCGAAGATGAAGGAAAATTCAAACGCCGGCGGCGGCAACTCGCGTCCGAAGATAGGCAGAGCGCCGAGGCGGAAGCGCGGCAACTCTGGCAAACCGGAGACGAACGTGACCCGTGGACCGTGGGCCGAATAATGACAGGTTATCTCGCTTCGATCGCTGGCAAGCCCTCTTACGGCAGACGTAAGGATGCATGGAAAGCCATGAAACCGTTCTGGAACGCGGTTGATCCTGCCGTGATCGACGAGGCTATGTGCCGCAGTTATCGCGGTTCGCGACCGGTCGAAAACTCAACTGTCCGCTACGAACTGATGCAATTGTCTACGTCGCTGAACTGGGCGATGGGGAAGGGGTATATAAGCTCACGCCGCAAGGTCTGGCTTCCCGATCTGCCAGAACGCAAGACACGTCACCTTACGCGCGAAGAGTTTTCTGCGTTCTTCAACGCCGTCCACGCCGATCATGCGAAACTCTATGCCCAGATAGGTCTTTACACCATGGCTCGCCCGACCGCGATTCTCGAACTGACATGGGATCGCGTTGATTTCATGCGGGGGCAGATCGACTTCACGCCGTCCGGTCATGTTCGAACAGCAAAGCGCCGCACCATTGTTCCGATTGCTGGTGATCTGCTTCCATGGCTCCAGAAGGGGTTCACGGCCCGCACCTGCGGATACGTTATTGAGCGCGGTGGGCAGAGGATTCACAGCGTCAAGAAAGCGTTTCAGGCCGCATCCCAAAGGAGCAATGTCCATGCAACGCCTTACACGCTCCGTCACACCGGCGCGGTATGGGCCGCCGAAGCGGGTGTTCCCATGGCAGAACTGGCGCAATTCATGGGGCACGACGATGATCGGACCACGCAGCAACACTACGCACGGTTCAGCCCGGACTATCTTCGCGGAGTGGCCGACGCCATCGGAAAGACGGCATAAGGTTCACTATGAGGCTGCAACCCCTGTCTACAAAGGCTCTAACAATGGCTGATTTCTGCGGATTTAATTGGTCGGGGAGAGAGGATTCGAACCTCCGGCCCCTGCCTCCCGAAGACAGTGCTCTACCAGGCTGAGCTACTCCCCGACCGGTGCCTGCCGCCCGAAAGCGGCCTGAGGCAGAGGCGCGCCTATAGAGTTGGATGACGAGGGTGGCAAGCGCGCAATCCGATGGCTATCGTCGCGCGCATGGCAACTGCTGCTTCACCAACCGATTCTCCTGCCGTGAGGCCCGATCCGGGGCATTGGGAATGGCAGTATCTCGATCTGATGCGCCGCATCTGGAAACATGGGGATGAGCGGATGGACCGCACCGGCGTGGGAACCCGCGCAGTGTTCGGAGCGCAGATGCGCTTCGATCTTGCGGGCGGAGCGATGCCGCTGCTTACCACCAAGCGTGTTTTCTGGAAAACGGCCACGCGCGAATTGCTCTGGTTTCTGACCGGGGACACCAATATTCGTGACCTGTGCCGCCAGAATGTCCAGATCTGGACGGACTGGCCGCTCGATCGCTATCGGCGCGAAACGGGCGATACGATCAGCCGGGAAGACTTTTCGGCGCGGATTGTTTCGGATGAAGCATTCGCGGCGCAGTGGGGCGATCTTGGCCCGGTCTATGGCAAGCAATGGGTGGACTGGCCGGTTTATGAGCCTGCGGGCGAGGGGCTGTTCCGGCGGCGCGACAAGGGTGTCAATCAGGTGGCCGAGCTGGTCGAATCGCTCACAACCAATCCGGGTGGCCGCCGCCATATTATCGAAGGCTGGAACGTGGCGGAGCTTGATGCGATGGCGCTGCCGCCGTGCCACAAGACCTATCAGTTTTATGTTGCCGACGGGCGGCTTTCAGGCCTGCTTTATCAGCGCAGTTGCGATCTGGGGCTGGGCTTTGCGTTCAACATGTGGTCGCTGGCGTTGCTGACGCGGATGCTGGCGCAGCAATGCGGGCTGGAGCCGGGCGAGGTTGTCTGGTCGGGTGCGGATGTGCACCTGTATCTCAACCATGCGCCGCTGGTGGAGGAACAGCTTTCACGCGAACCGCAAGGGCAGGCAACGATGCAAATCGCCAGAAAACCCGCGTCGATATTCGACTACCGGATCGAGGATTTCGAAGTGACCGGATATAAGCCGCAGGCGCACATTCCCGCGCCGGTTGCCGTCTGAGCTGGCTCTATGGCGCTCCGGCGCTAACGCACGATCCCGCGATACGCGATCTGCCCGCTTCCGCTGGCGGCATGGCGGGCCGAAATCCGCCAGCGCACATGTGTCACGTCTTCGGGCGTGGCATAGCGCGAACCGATTCGAAGCTGGCCCAGCCGACCCCACGTCCGTCCGCCGTCGACCGATACCAGCTCGCCCGATCGCGTGCTTTTCTGATAGCTGATCGCTTTGGGCAGCGGATTGGTGATCGTGAAATCACCGTCACCGCCAAGCCGGTACCAGCGCAGGATTGTCACCACCCTGTCGCCGCGGCTGAGATCGGTTGCCGGTTCAAGGCTGCGGAGCGCATTTGTCTGGCGATGTTCGACAAAAACGGCGCTGTCGGTCGCGATATTGGGCGCGGCTGCGGCAGGCGTCGCCAGTCCGGCGATTCCCGCACAGATGCACAGTGAAGCGCGCACGCTCCTGTCGCGAATTGACACCATATTGCCCCCTTGAGCCTTGTTGTTCGACGTTGGGCACCGATCATGGCGACGAAGGGCGAAAATATGGTTAATTTCAGTTTGAGGGCATTCAATGCAGCGCCGAATGTGGCTGTTGCGGGTGCTATTCCTGTTGATTGTTCAATCGCAGGCGCCAAGGCAGTTGACAGCCCTTGATGCCTGTCTTAGTGGCGCTGCTCCCAAGCGATGCGCGGGTGTAGCTCAGTTGGTTAGAGCGCCGGCCTGTCACGCCGGAGGTCGCGGGTTCGAGTCCCGTCACTCGCGCCATTTTTCAATGGCTTATGAAGCCATTGATATTGTGGTAGCGCATCGCACTTGCTTGGATAAGCACCAGATAAGCCCGGGAATCGATGTTTTTCTACATCGCCGATTGACTAGGCGATGTCTAAATCCTTCATCCTTAATCGACGCCTCGAACCTTAGCGGCAGATATTGTGCAGCTGGCTCAATGCTAACTGCCAGCGTGGACCATTCAGCGGCTGGCAATTCGCTTCAACCGACGCTTCTCTCCGACGCGGAAGACGCTTGAAATACATCCACCTTGGTTTCCAAGCATCGCCTCAACGAGAAGTCGTTTGCCCCGATCGCAAACCAGCCATCTGGCCGTTGGTAGAAGTCGAGCCCACGGCCAATCTTCACTATCCAGCCGTTGTCGATCCGAATCTCGCGGTCGTGCAACGCCTGGTTCAGTTCCAGGGTCAGCTCAACATCGATCTCCAGAAGGCTTTGTTTTAACTCATCCATCTTCTCGCTCACAAAGGCCACGTCGGTCTTATCATCAGTGCTTGTGACGAGGTGGATGCGCCGGACCGTTGGGGTCTTCACGACAGTCTCACAGAACCGAACGAAGTTTGCGATTTGATGCTGAGCACGGATATAGGGGTCCTCGATTACGACCCCCTTCGCTCCTCGGAGGTAGGGACCGATGATGGTGTCGTAGGTATGGCCGACGTCTCCATAGTTGATCGTGAAATGCTGTTCCTGAAGCTCTTCGTCAGCGTCTTCACCAGCCGCTGGCGGCGTTGGCGCCGCGCCTTCCTCTGCGCTCACCACTGGATCGATGCTTGTGGAAACTTCGATCGGCGCTTGATTGCCTGCTACGGAAAGGCGCCGCCGGCTAGGCTCAAGCGTTGCAGCAATGCCTTTCGTTTCCGGGCAGTGAACAACGACCTCGTGTCCTGAAGCGTCGAAATATGACAGGTCGATCAGCGCAAACTCATCGTCCGGCTTGCGTTTGTTCATCTGCTCCTTGACGCGCCGGCGACACTCGATGGCGTACCCTACGTACTCAAAAAATTCGTCATCGCTTGGTGGGCCATCGGGATGGAGGATCTTCAAAAAGGCGCAAAGCGTCTTCTTGATCCCTTTTTCATCACGGCCCTCAACGGCACTGCCGAGCTTGAGCCGCTGCTTAAGACGATGGATGGCTCAATGCTCGCCGTGCCGGTATCAATAAGCTGCTTCTGCAATTCGGCGCCGAGTTCGTAACGAAGCGCGTCCACTACGAAATAGCCGACGCGTGTGTCCCGCTCAGCCAACAGCGGCGTGACCATCTGGTCAAAGAGATCGGCGTTGGACAGGAAACCTTGCGGTGGCCAGCCCTCCTTTTCCAAATGCTTGATGAAGAGCACCTGGATCTTTTCGGCGATGCGAGCGTAGCGCTTACGGACATGCTCGGCGACATCATCGACAATCAGCTCCCTAGAAAGATACTCTCCAAGTGCTTGTTCAAACTCCCGCTGCAAGCGATCGATCTCGCGGAGGCTACTCGTATAGTGCTCGATGAGCGCATCGAGGCTGCCAGTATGACCAGCGAGGTTGCGATCAGCGTCGTCGCACGCTGCTACCAGCTGAAGGGCAGCAGCGACGAGGCCCCACTGCGCTTGGCTTTCCCCTTTCCCAAGCCACACCGAGTTTCTGTGCCTCCCCACGACCAAGCGCACATCGTCAAGTCGGTCCTCTTTCAGGGCCCTGACCGCAGACTGGAGAAAGGTTCGTTCCTCGAATGGGAACGTATCCAGCACACCGAGATCGCTGATCTCAACACAGGCAGTCGCGAGATCGAGGTCCTTTTCGATTTGTTCCGCACGGCCAATGTAGGCTTGCCGCGTTCGATTGTCGTTACGCAGTGTTTCGCACAGATCAGTCACCAATGTGTGGGCGCCTGCATCGGCATGAGGTACGTTGGCCAACGCTGGTGGAAGTTCTCCTGGCAGGTCCAGGACGAACTCGCTGAAGAGTAGGAACCGCCAGAGCTCGTCCGCCAACGCTGACCAGCTCTTGCCTTTGGTCGCCAGCTTTAGCCCCAGAGCGGATTGGAAAAGAGATTTTGCTTCTACGCTAAAATGTTCAGTGCCAGATCCGATCCGCTCCCTCAACAAAGGCCTTACAATCAGCCGGTCCCACCTTTGGAACAGCCACTCACGCACGTAGTTGCCGCGCTCCTCAAAGACCGACTAGGCCCTGTTGACAAACTGGATTCACAAGCGGGACGAGATGTGATTCAAGATAGCTTTTGCGGAGGTTATCTTGGCGCGGTTGCTGATGGGGGATGCCGAATGGGCATTCTTTGAACCCTTT
>CAMYJW010000002.1 GCA_947258815.1 uncultured Sphingomonadaceae bacterium | reverse complement strand
GCCAGCCAATTCAGCGCGCTTGGTGCGAAGCGCGGTTAAAACATGTGAGTCTGCCATGCGGTGAAATGTAACCGATGGGACCAACTTGAGGGACTGACTTTCTTTCTGCGCTTGCTACCTAATGCCGGAATTTCAGCGTGCGGTGCTCGATTCGCTGCGCCAGCCGCTTGAGACCGGCGAGGTCACCGTCGCGCGGGCCAACGCCCATGTCACGTTTCCGGCGCGGGTGCAGCTTGTCGCGGCGATGAACCCATGCCGCTGCGGGCACCTGGGCGATCCGGCGCTGGCCTGTTCGCGCGCGCCGCGATGTGCTGCCGATTATCAATCGAAAGTATCGGGCCCGCTGCTGGACCGGATCGATCTGCATGTCGATGTCGATCCGGTCAGCGCGGCCGATCTGGCGTTACCTTCCCCCACCGAAGGATCGGAGCAGGTCGCCCGGCGCGTCGCAAGCGCGCGCGCCATCCAGTCCGCCCGATCCGATCAGACAGGCGCGCGCACCAACGCCGAACTTGATGGCGATGCGCTTGAAGCCCATGCAACGCCCGACGAAGCCGGCAACGCGCTGCTGATGCAGGCCGCCGAGGCCATGCGCCTGACCGCGCGGGGCTATACCCGGATGCTGCGCGTGGCCCGCACCATTGCCGATCTTGCGGGTTCGCCCGATGTCAGCCGTATCCACATTGCCGAAGCACTCAGTTATCGCAGGCAACCACCCAGAGCATGAACATGAACGGCCCGTTGCCGCGGATTATCAGTATTCGCCGTCCAGCAACGCAAGCACCTGGGCAAACACCGCAGGATCGCTGACAAATTCCAGATGCGTGCAGCGCAGAGCGATCGCGCGATCGCGTTCGCCCGGCCAGCCTGCCGCCGAACGTGGATCGACAATACCATCGCGCGGGCTCCACAACGCGAACGTCGGCACCGGCGGCTTGACCGTCGGATCATACTCAATGGGCGGATCTTCCACCGCATGCCCGGTGATCGCCTGATAGGCGCGCCATCCGTTGTTGGCATGCGGATCGCCCGAAAACGGGCTGCCCATGGTGATGACACACGCGACATTCTCTGGCTGACGCCGCGCGATCTCCCGCGCATACACGCCGCCAAGGCTCCACCCGACCAGCGCAACCGGCTGACCGCTTTTCTTCGCAAGAATGCGGACGCGCCGCATGAGAAACTCAAAGTTCTCGGGCGTCGGACCAAAATTGAAGCCAAGCCCCCAGTCATGCGGGTCATGCCCCGCCTTGCGGATCATTTCGCGCATCCCGCGCATACGCCTCGGGTGCGCGCCCAGACCGGGCAGCAGCATGACCGGCCGCGGGTTGCAAGCCTGAGGGACCGTATCCAGCTTCAGGCGCGATTGCCGCGCAAGGCTGCCCAACTCTCCCACCAGAAGCTTTGAAGACGGCGCGCTGACATCGTGGGGGCGTGGCTCACGCGCCAGCTTCAAGCGCTGATCGATCTCACCAATCAGCGATTCAGCCCGACGCACGACACCGCGCAGGATATCCCGCGCGGATTGCGATGCTGTCTTGTCAAGCCGTTCGAACATTGCCTGTCGTTACACGAATTTCCGCAACAGGCGATGAACAATACCGCCTGCCCCGGAATGCGTCAGGCGCAGTTTACCCGCCGTCTTGCGCATCACATTCGCCCACGCGCTGCGATTCAATCGCCATTGCCATCGACATCGGCTGGCCCTGCATATTGCCTTCAGCGGAAACTTTCATGGCATAGCTTTCCTCGCTGTATGTCCCGGACATCTTCATGTTCTGGGCCATCCCGCCCTTCTCGCAGGTCATATCGGCCTCGATCTCGCCGCCGCCCATCTTGAACGAGTTGTATTTACAGCCCGAATCAGCGCCGGGCTGGAAGAAATCGGCATCGGGCTTTTCCGCCTCTTCAGGCGTCAGGCAGCTTGACGATTCCTCTATCTTGCCCATCTGCGCTTTCATCATACCCTGCATTTCGGGCGGCAGACCGGGAATTTCGATCTTCTCGATCGTCATCTTCGAAACCCACTTGCCCGGACTGGGGCGAATATCGGCTTTCGCGACTTTCTCGGCAACCGATTCCACGCTCTCGTTCTCAGCCTCGATCGTGTCGGAACTGCCGCACCCGGCAAGGGCCAGCGCACCAATGGCAACTGTGGCGAAAGCGGAAAGGCGCATAGTGGTGGTCAACATTCAAATCTCCCGGTCAGTTCGTCAAGCTGACTAACAAGCCGGAGCGGCCCTGCCAAACGCAATATTTGTTCGGTGATCGCCACCATCAAGCCAACGCGGACGCCCGTTGCAACGCATTGCGCGCCTGCGATCCATCCCCCATATCCGCCCGATGGCCGAACTCATTATCCGCAGAGGGCTGGAAGAACCCGATACATCAGGCGCGTTCACACCGCACAAGCCTGCAAGGCCGGAAAAGGTTTTGCCGGGCATCCCGCTCAGGATCGTTTCGGACTATGAGCCCGCAGGCGATCAGCCAACCGCAATAGCCGAGCTTGTCGAAGGCGCGCGCGCGGGCGAGAAAACGCAGGTTCTGCTGGGCGTCACCGGATCGGGCAAAACCTTCACCATGGCCAAGGTGATAGAGGAACTGCAGCGCCCCGCCCTGATCCTTGCCCCCAACAAGATCCTTGCCGCCCAGCTATACGGTGAATTCAAGGATTTCTTCCCCGACAACGCGGTCGAGTATTTCGTATCCTATTACGATTATTACCAGCCCGAAGCCTATGTGCCGCGATCAGACACCTATATCGAGAAGGAAAGCTCGGTAAACGAAGCGATAGACCGGATGCGCCATTCGGCCACGCGCGCGCTGCTGGAACGCGATGACGTGATTATCGTCGCTTCAGTGTCGTGCCTTTATGGTATCGGCTCGGTCGAAACATACTCGGCGATGATCTTCGATATCGAGGCGGGCAAAACGCAGGACCAGCGCGAAATCATCGGCAAGCTGGTTTCGCTGCAATACAAGCGCAACGATCATGCTTTCGCGCGCGGCAATTTCAGAGTGCGCGGAGACAGTCTGGAAATCTTCCCCAGCCACTATGAAGACATGGCCTGGCGCATCTCATTCTTCGGTGACGAGATAGAGGATATTCACGAATTCGATCCGCTGACCGGCCAAAAAGGCGCAGCGCTTGAAAAAGTGCGGATTTACGCCAATTCGCACTATGTCACCCCCGGCCCGACGATGAAACAGGCCGCAGAGGCCATCAAGTTTGAACTGACAGAGCGCCTGAAGGAACTGGAATCCGCCGGGCAGTTGCTTGAAGCGCAGCGGCTGGAACAGCGCACCAATTTCGATCTGGAAATGATCGCCGCCACCGGATCGTGCAACGGCATCGAAAACTATTCACGCTTTCTGACCGGCCGCCTTCCCGGCGAGCCGCCGCCAACGCTGTTTGAATATCTGCCCGACAACGCGCTGCTGTTCGTCGATGAAAGCCATCAGACGGTGCCGCAGGTCGGCGCGATGGCGCGCGGCGATCACCGCCGCAAACTCACGCTGGCAGAATATGGCTTTCGCCTGCCCAGCTGTATCGATAACCGCCCGCTGCGCTTCAACGAATGGGATGCGATGCGCCCGCAGACGTTCGCCGTATCGGCCACACCGGGCAACTGGGAAATGGAACAGACCGGCGGCGTGTTCGCCGAGCAGGTGATCCGCCCCACCGGACTGATCGATCCGCCGGTCACGATCCGTCCGGTGGAAGATCAGGTGCAGGATTGCATCAACGAATGCCTCGAAACCGCGAAAAACGGTTATCGCACGCTCGTCACCACGCTGACCAAGCGCATGGCCGAGGATCTCACCGAGTTCATGCACGAAGCCGGCGTGCGCGTACGCTATATGCATTCCGATGTGGAAACGCTGGAACGCATAGAACTGATCCGCGATCTGCGGATGGGGGTTTACGATGTGCTGGTGGGCATCAACCTGCTGCGCGAGGGGCTGGACATTCCCGAATGCGGGCTGGTGTGTATTCTTGATGCAGACAAGGAAGGCTTTTTGCGCAGCGAAACCAGCCTGATCCAGACCATCGGACGCGCCGCGCGCAATGTCGATGGCCGGGTGATCTTATATGCAGACCGGATAACCGGCTCCATGGAACGCGCGATGGCTGAAACCGATCGCCGTCGCACCAAACAGGAAGAATTCAACGCCGCCAACGATATAACCCCGCAAACGATCAAGCGCCGCATCGCCGATATCGTTGCAGACACAGCAAGCAAGGACAGCGTCACCGTCGATCTTGAAGACGATGAACGCAACAATCTGGTGGGCCACAATCTGCGCGCCTACATCGAGGAGCTGGAAGGCCGCATGCGCAATGCCGCCGCCGATCTGGAGTTCGAGGAAGCCGGACGCCTGCGCGATGAAATCCGCCGCCTCGAAGCCGACGAACTCGGCCTTCCCGATGCGGAAAAGAAAGCCCCGCGCGTTGGCCGCAGCAACGAAGGCAAACCCGGCACGCGCAAGATGCGGTTCGGCAAGACGCAGCGAAAATGGGGCCGGTGAGTCAACAATGTCTATTCCGAAGCGTCACCACTATAATCCGCAGTATTATCTGCGACATTTCGAAAACGATGAAGGAAGACTATGGCGCTTGGACAAGGAGACAGGAAAGGTCGTCTGTGGCAGCAGTCGCACCTTTGGCTTTCAGAAGCACTGGAACAGGCTCGACAATCCACCCGAAGGAATAGACGAGAATTGGGCAGAGCATCGGCTGGCTCAGGTTGATGACGCGGCGGCGCGAGTGATCCGACGGATCGTCGAACGTGATCCACCAGAAAACATCGCGGCATTAGCGTTAGCAATCTCCTTCATACAAAACCATCAACCGCAGATTCGCCGCGGCCTTAAAGAACAACATCCTAACGAAGTTTGGGACTGGGACGAAGACACGTTTCTCATCCGCGAGATACAGACGGCCATGAACGTTTGGCAGGAGTACGACCCAATCAACTATGCTGTCATCCATTTGGGGGGAAATTGCCAGAAACGACGTTTTCTCTCAGCGAGCAACCCTCTCGTAAGCTACTCAAATAAAGACATTGCGCTTCTTCCAATATCGCGTGAACTTTGTCTCATACTGAATCAGGGAGTCCAACTAGCTCCAATCGGCAACGGGTACATGGAGGCTGATGGTGATGAGGTGATCGATGGGATTAATAGACAAATTTATGAAAACTCTTGGCAATATGTCTATTCATCTCGACCAGATTTCGAATCGCTTTGAACACAAGACGCGTCTTTCAGAACGGAAAAGCACGCGACATCAATTTGGCCAAGGAAGCTGACGATGGCATTGAAGGTTTATCCGTTTGATCCTGCCAACCACCTCGAAACCGAGGAGGATATCCTCTATTATCTCGAAGCCGCGATGGAAGGGAACGACCCTCAGCACATTGCCAGTGCATTGGGCGATGTTGCGCGCTCTAAGGGGATGACTGAAATTGCCCGGAAAGCGGGCCTTGGCCGGCAGGCGCTTTACAATGCCCTTTCCGAAAACGGAAATCCGACACTGGAAACGCTAACCGCAGTCCTTGGCGCGCTGGGCCTGCAACTGACCGTGCAGAAAAGCGCCGCCTGATCGCCCGCCCCGCGGCCTTACAGCTTTCCGAATTTCGCTTCGTAAGCGGCGGTATCTCCGCCTGAGAGCAGCTTTGCCTGTTCGATCCAGCTATCGCGGCGAATGCGCCCCTGGAACGCGCCCAGTTGCGCATCGATGCGATCAATATCGGCCTCGCTCCAGCCTGCGATCTGATCGAATCGGGTGATGCCAAGCGAGGCGAGCAGCGTGACGAGTTTCGGGCCGACGCCCTTGATCTGGCGCAGATCGTCTCCTTCGCCAACGGTGGGCTCGGGCGTTACGGGAGCAGGTGTTGGCGCGGCTCCGGGTGCGGGTTGCAGCGGAATTTCCGGTTCGGCCTGCGCTGCGCGCACGGCCTGTTCCTCAACTTCATCCTGTGCGGCAACGGAAACAATCTCGCCCACTCCCGCCATCGCGCCGGAGGCTGGATTTGGCGTAAGATCGGCGGCAGGCGGCGCATCGATCAGCGCCTGATTGCGCTGCGCGGGCGCCGCATCCTCGTCCAGTGCATCGGGCTTGCGTTCATGCGGGGTGGCAATCGTTGATCCGCGCGCAAACAGCCACCAGGCAACCGCCAGCCCGATCAGCAGGGCGAGAACGAAAACCAGCCAGTTCGCTTCGATCATTTCCAGCATGTCGTTCAGTCTCCCCGATTCCAGACAGCCCAGCCGATAGCCAGACCAAGCAGGTATGTCAGCAACATCATCACCAGCATTTCAAACCAGAGCGGCATTGGCTTTCCCTCTTATCCCGGTCCGGGCATGTCGATCGGCGTCGGTTTCAGCGGCATCTTGGCGATCACCGAAAATTCGATGCGGCGATTGGCCGGATCCTGCGGATCAAGCCCTTCGACCGGCTCCTTCGATCCGTGCCCTTCCGCGCGCAAACCATCTGCGGGAATGCCCCGGCCAATCAACGCCCAGCGCACGGCCTGCGCCCGCGCCTTGGACAAGGCGATATTCGCGTTTTCATCGCCGTTGCTGTCGGTATGTCCGGTGATCGCGATAATGCTGCCCACGCACGGTTCCAGCGCGGTTGCCACTTCATCAAGAACGGTCTGGCTGGCCGGATCGACTGTGGCGCTCGCTTCGGCAAAGCGGATCGTGCGCGCTTCCAGAATCGCTTCAACATCGTCCTGACAGTGCAACGAGGCCGATTCCTCGCGCGCGTTTCCGCCGCGAGACCCGTCCGCGCTCTGGCTCAGCCAGCGCACGCCGCCAATGCCCGGCACATCGGCAATCGCGATAGCCGCGCGAACCCGGGTTTCATCATCGAGCGATTCGCCGCCGCTCAAAGACGGATGACGCGTCAGCCAGCCTTGGGGCGTGGTAAAATCGATAGCGATGCTCTCGGCCTCGGCCCGCGCCCGCGCATCCATCGCATCCTGTTCAAGCTTGGCGATCAAGCGCGGCCCGTTGCTGTTCGTCGCGGCAAACGACAGCGCGCCGACAGCAACGGCTCCGGCGATGAAATGGACATAGCGATAGGGTTTCACGCGCCTGCGATAACAAGGCGGAGAATTTTGTCCAGCGCAGAGGAAACCTTGTCCGGCCTCTTGCTTACCAGCGCACCAGCGGCGGCACGATCAAGCGGCCCGCAAGCGCGCTCAGCATAACGGCCAGCCCGTGCCAAAGGCCAACATGGACAATCGCATCGATCGAGCAGGCGAACGAGAATGCGAACACACCGGAAGCTCCGGCGGCAATTCCGGTGAGCAGCCCTGCCTGTTCGGGCGATGTCGGCGCGCCGCGCCGCAGCCAGAGCACCAGCACGCCGCCGGTCATCAGGCCCAGCCCCACCGACGCGGCCAGACAATCAAGGCCATGCACCGGCTCGCTTGCTTCCCAGGCGGCATGGCCATTGGCGAAAGCCAGAATGAGCGCGGCCAGCGGCAACAGCCCGGCCATCGCCAGCGCCCAGCCCCAGCCCCGGCCCCATCCGCTCTGCGCGTTGCCCACGCGCGGGGTGCCCATCAGCAGAACCGCAGCGGCACACGCCAGCGCGAGTATCAGGAACAGGCCATTTGAAACCATGAATGCCCCGCTTGGCGCGCCGGTTGTCAGATCGTGGCGCATCGTGCCCAGCGTTATCGCCAGCACCACACCCAGCGCGATCATGGCCAGCGCCACACACATGCCTTTGCGCAGGCTTAGCGGGCGGACGGGTTGAAGATCGTTCACAAGGTCTGCGATTGTCGTGTCGGTGTCATGGGGCATGACGATCAGTCTTTCTCGATCATGGCGGCCAGCTTTTTGAGGCCGCGATGGATGTTTACCTTGACGAGCGATTCGCACTGGCCGCTGGCGTGCGAGGCTTCGGCTATCGAATAGCCTTCCACTTTGACCAGTTCTATGGCGCGGGCCTGCGCGTCGGGCAGTTGGGAAAACAGCCGTTCAAGGCTGAGCCGGGCGGTGATCGCCGATTCGTCGGAATCAACCGCAACATCGGCTTCGACGGCGGGTTCATCCCCGCGTGAAAGTTTGCGCAAGTGATCGACCCAGCGATAGCGCGCGATGGCGGCCAGCCAAGGGTGAAACGGGCGCGATGGATCATAACTTGCCAGCTTGCGATGCAGCGAAACCAGCGTTTCCTGCACAAGATCATCCAGATGATCGGGCGCAACCCGGCGGCGCAGATAGCTTTTCAGCCAGCTTCGCGCTTCTTCCAGCAGCGTGGCATAGGCGCGCTTGTCGCCTTGCTGGGCCATCGCCATCAGCCGGGCCAGCGTGGCATCGTCGGTTTTCACTGCGCGCTTTCCTGGCTGGCTTTCCGGGCGAGCAGCGCATCGAGCGAGAACAGCCCTGCGCCGCGCACGATCAGCACCATGCACATCGCGGCCCACAAAATGTGCACCTGCCACCAGGCTTCGGGATAAACGAAAATCTGGATCACCAGTGTCATCCCCAGCAGGGCCAGCGCCGAAAGCCGCGCAAACAGGCCGATCACCAGCAGGATCGGAAACAGGTGTTCGGCATATGTCGCCATCACCGCTGCAAAATCGGAAGGCAGCGGCACGCCCGCATATTCTTCCTTGAACAGGAAATAGGTGGTGTCGCTGATCGAAAGAACGCTGCCTTCTTCCACTTTCGTGCGGCCCGAACGCCAGAATATGCCCGCCAGCGCCACGCGCATCACCAGCAACGCAATGCCTTCGGGCAAGCGGCCTGAAATGGCGGCCACGGCGCGATCATAGAGTGCCAGCATGAGCGTTCCCCTTGTTACGGCCTGCCACGCCCTTCAGCGCGGCAAGACCAGCGCACCGGCTTTGAGCATCGCGATAGATGCCTGAAGTCCTTGTGCACCGGCTTGTTCGTCAACCGAGCCGAGAAGGTTACAGAACGGCTGCGGCGCGCCAAGCAATGCGAACTGGCGAACCATCGCGGTGCTGGCCGGCGCAATCAGCACATCGGCTTGCGGGCGTGTCAGCAAGATCGCTTCGGCCCCGGCATCGGCATCGGCTTCGGCAAGGCCGGGCACTTCGTTTTCCAGCGCCGCTGCGGCCTCTATCGGCGCGATCCGGGCGGCGGGATGCAGCGCGACAATCGTGTTCAGCAGCGCCTGCTCATCGGCATCGGCAAAGTCTGACAGCGCCAGCGCATCGCGCTCTGCCGCGTGATAGCTTTCCAGCCACGCCCATTCGAAAGCGGCAAGCGCGATGGCGTCAGTGCTGGTTTCCCGCTGATCGTTCAGAAATGCCCCAAATCCGCTGCCGATCAGGCTGAGCGGCCGGGATTTTGCCGCCGCGGTTTCCACGAAGGCGCGCGACAGGCGATTGAATGCCTGTTCGCCGATCAGCGTGCGGGTGCGCGGGAATGTTTCTTCCAGAGCGACAAGGCGCGCGTGCGAAATCGTGTTGGCATGAACCGCCAGTCCGCGCAGCACGCGTTGTCGTCCACCCGCAAACGCGGCGTCCGGCACATGGTCTGGCCCCATGTCGATCGCATCGATCATCGCGCGTTGGAGCGTTTCAAGCCGCATGGGTAACGCTTGCTGCTTCAAGCAGGTTTGCCGCGCGCGCCGCTTCGCCGATCAGCACGGAATATTCGGGAATGTCGGTATCCCACTCGATCAGTGTGGGTTTTGGCCCGGCGCGTTCGATAAACCGTTCAAACAGCTGCCAGGTAAGGTCCGTCACCGGCGATCCGTGATCGTCGATCAGCAGCGGCCCGTCTTCATGATTTTCAACCGCGTGGCCCGCCAGATGCACTTCGCCAACACGCGCCGGATCAATCGCATCGACCATCGCAAACGGATCGAGGCCAAGATTGGTGGCGCTGACTTCCACGTTATTGATATCGAACAGCAGCCCGCAGCCTGTTTGTTCGCACAATGCATGGAGAAACGCGGCTTCATCCATCTCGTCGCCTGAAAACGCCAGATAGCGTGAGGGATTCTCGATCAGGATGGGGCGTTTGAGCGTGTCTTGCGTGCGCGCTACTTGCGCCGCGAAATGATCCAGACATTCGCGCGTGTAGGGCAGTGGCAGCAGATCGGGATAGCGGTTGCCGGCAGACCCGCTCCAGCTCAGGTGATCGGATACCGAATCCGGCTGATAGCGTTCGCACAGCACGGCCAGTTGCAGCAGTTCGGCCTGGTCCAGCCCCTCTGCGGAGCCAAGCGACAGGCCGACCGAATGAAAGCTGAGCGGATAATGTTCCCGCACGGCGGTCAGCCAGCGGTGCGGTGGACCGCCTTCGCAGAAATAGTTTTGCGGGTGAACTTCAACCCAGCCGGGGCGGAACAGGTCCGCATCCCGGCTGGGTGCGTTTTCGGCCGACGCATGGTCAAGCGCTTGCGCGTAATGTTGCGGCTTGAGCCCGATCCCTGAGGAGGGGGGCAAGGGGAATGGGATCGTCACGCCGGCCGAACCGTATAACCGGTCAGGTTGCGGGTTTCGGCGGTGCGTTCCCGGCATGGGGTTTCAGTGTGCCGCCCATTTTTACGCAGGCGCCCTTGGCAACATACTTCCAGGCGTTGCCCTGATAGTCCTTCGTTGAAGACCCGGCGCAGCTTGTGCCCGGCCCGGCGGCGCAATCGTTCTTGCCTTTCAGCGCCACGCCAAAACATTTCTCCTTGGCGCCGGAGGTGCTTCCTGCGGCTGCGGGTGAGGCCACCAGTGCCGCAGCGGCCAACGCGCTTGCGGCGGCAACCAGCTTGGTCGATCCATGCATAATCGAGGTCCTTTCGCTGTATGGTATGAGGCACTGGGGCCTCACCACACCATTCGGACCGGAGCGGTTGCCGGTTACAGCGCAAACGAAAAATCGCCGCAGGATCGACAACAGTGCGTCGCATGGCCGGACGATAGCATTGCCGCGCCTGAAAAAGAACGGCGACGGAGCGGATCGCGCCTTTCGTCTTTCCTGGCCAACGGCACGGCGCGTTCCGCATGCGGCCCTAAGAAATAATTAACCGCGATTGCCAAACCTGATCCCGCCCTCAGGAGAAAACCATATGGCAATAGCGGCGCAACTGGAGATTCTTTCGGATTCTTCGGGAAAAAGGCGGAAACCGCGTCGAACGATTCGGCTGGAAACGCGCGGTGCTTCGGCATCGGGCGAAGTGGCGAACGTTACGATACACAATATATCGGCAAGCGGGCTGCTGCTTGAGTGCGATCGTCCACTTGGTGTGGGTGATGAACTGGCGATCGAACTGCCCGATGCAGGACCGATAAACGCTACGATCGTATGGGAAAGCGGCGTTTTGCGTGGCTGCCGGTTTGGCAGTCCGATCCCCGATGCGGTTCTGAGCGCGGCGGAATTGCGCAGCGCGGTGCGTCTTGAGCCGGGAATGGCGGCGGCACCCGCAGCGCCGCGCGAATCGTTTGGCGCGCGAATACAGCGCCTGCGCAAGGAACGCGGGCTGCCGATGGCGCGCGTTGCAAGCGAGCTGGGCGTCAGCAAGCCGACTGTGTGGGCATGGGAACAAGGCCGGGCCAAGCCGGTGAAAAGCCGGATAGAGGCGCTTGCCGGCGTGCTGGGCGTGACAAGTCGCGAACTGTTGACCGGACACGACGACGACGGGCTGGACGATTTGCTTTCGCTGAGCCGCGAGAAGATCGCCGATGCTTTCGGGACCGGACCTGAAAGCGTCAGGATCATGATTGAAATCTAGGGTGCATGCCCTTTTAACGAGAGTAGATGCGATGAAATCCCTTCGCGCCAACATTTCGATTCTTCCCCTCGCAAACCGGCGCGCCGATGTGCGATGGCATGTCGAACTGATCGTCAGCGCCGGACCTGCTCATGATCTGAGCCGGGTGGTGGTTCGCAACCTGTCGGAGACCGGGCTGCTTCTGCAGACGAACGCCGGGCTGGAAGTCGGCGAGACAATCGTCGTCGATCTGCCGGGCGCACAGTCAACGAAGGCGCAAGTCAAATGGCATCGGGAATCATGTTTCGGCTGCGAATTTGTGGAGCCGTTGCCCTCCCCGGTTATCAGTGCGGCCCTGCTGAAGGCGCCGGTCGACGGTATCCAGCCTCGCCCGCCTGAACCCCGGCTTGAGGAATTTCCGGTTGGGGTCGATCCCTCGGTTGATGAACTGGCGGACTGGAAAGCCCGGTTTCAGGCAACCAAGGGACAGGACGGCTATAGCCTCATCGCGTTTCGGCAAGGAGCGAATGGCGTGCTGATCGCGATCGCCGCGAAAACGGGACGGGCCAGACGCAGACAGCCCCCGCGCGAGATCGAAGCGTCCTGATCAGGCGGGATGAAGCCGCTGCGCGCGATCAGGCGCGCCACTTTCCATCGGCCAGTTCCAGGCAGTTTCGTCCTCTGGACCGGGCGAAGAATACGGCCAGTTCCGCGCTCTTGATCGTCGTGTCGATCGTGTGATCGATCCGGGCCAGTCCGGCGCTTGCGGTCAGCAATGGTTCGCCCGGTGCGATCGGCTGACCGATCTGCGCCAGCGCATCGATCACGTCCCGGATCAGTTCTTCGGCTTGTCCAAGGCCGGTTTCGGGCATGAGGATACCAAAGCTTTCGCTGCCGATGCGCGAAAGGATGTCCTCGGTTCGCATCAGTTTGCGCAGAAGATCGGCGAAAGCGACAAGGAGCCGGTCACCAACCGATTGTCCGTGTCGCAACGTGATTGCCTTGAAGTGATCGATGTCGAGAATCGCAAGACAGCCTTCCGCATGATCGGCAACCAGATGTTGCAGCATGGCGTTAAACGCGCGGGCGTTGGTCAGCCCGGTGAGCGGATCGGTCATTTCCGCAGCGAACAGCCGTTCCTCCAGCGTGCGCATTTCCTCAACACAGCGCATCACCGTCAGCGTGCCGTAAATCCGTTCGCTGTCGTCTGCCAGTCCGCACATGCGCACCGCGAAAGATCGCTCTTCGCCCTCCGGCGTGCGCGCGCACAGCTCTGTCCAGTCGGTCGCTTGCCAGCCATCTATCGCCGCGTTGTGCGCCGCCGCGATTGATGGCGCGCATGCCGGATCGGCCAGATCGAGAAGGTGCGGCCAGATCAGCAGATCGGGCATGACCAGCCCCGTCCGCTCAATCGCCGGAGATGCATAGCGGATAAAACCTTCGCGATCGGTTTTCAGTATGATGTCAGTCGTGCTCTGTGCGAGCAGCTCGTATAGTGCGGCGCTTTCCCGCGCCGTAAACTCAATTCCCATCGCCGCGTAGCCCCCTGACCCAGCGTGAAAGAATAACAGATTTCGGATGATTCTGACGCTAAGGCGCGCCCGATCGCCCCTCACTTAAAGCCCAATTCATAATATTACTTTCAAAATTGCCCCAACAGTGATCCAACACAAATAAGTTAGTTTTGTAATATAACACGTATAACATTAGAATCACTATGCATTTATTAACTATGTTGCCCTGTGATTTGAAGTGAAAATTTCCAATACTTGTTGCGGCGGCACGCACCCCAGCCACCCCGGCCCAGGAGAGGCCAGCCACCAAATAGCGATCAATAAGGGCGTTTGCGTAGCGGGCGGGCCTGTTGCAGGATGGCACAGGCAAAGAGCTGCGAGTCGCCGGGATTCGATTCGCTGCTATCGCGTTCGGCGGATTCGGCCTGGGCCCGGATCGCCGAATTCAGGGGAGCAGTTCACGTGTCGAGAGCCAGTGCCGACGATCTGACGCTCGACGTATGGAAAGCGCGCATGCGTGATCTGCACAAGGATTGCGTTGCCAGCGTGCCGCGTGAACAGGCCGCGCGGATCAGGGATGCCGCGCATTTGCTGCGTCGAAGTGATCTGCATGCCTCCGGCTATGCACCGGTTTCGATCAGCGGGACGGCGCTTGAAGCCATGCTGTCGGCAAGCGCTTATGAAAGCGCGGTGCTTTATCTGATGGGCGATGATGCGGCATTCATGCTGTCACGCGGGGGCAACGGATCGTGCCTTGCCACGGTGGTTCAGCCCGATGGCGCGGAAGAGATGATCGCCGAAGGCGCAACGCCCGCGCTGGCGCTGCTTGCGGCGCACATGTCCGCGCTGGCGGAGGACGCCGGTCCCGATTGCATTCTCCACGATCCCGGACCGGCTGACGCTGAATCGGTCAGGCTCAACTGATCAGTTCCGCCTCCACCGCGATGCGGATCGCTTCGGACGTATGATTGGCGCCCAGCTTGTTAAGCATGTTCGCCCGATGAATTTCCACCGTGCGCGGACTGATCGAAAGCCTCTCTCCGATCAGCCGGTTTGAAAGTCCGCCTGCAACACCATCGAGAACTTCCCGTTCGCGCCGGGTCAGCTTTTCGATCCGGCTGCGCGCCATCGTTTCACGCAGCTTGACGCTGCCAATACCTTCGGCACGGGCATGCGCGCGCTCTATCGCATCTTCCAGTTCGGCCTGTTCAAACGGCCAGGAAACATATTCAAGCGCGCCTTCGTGTATCGCACTTGCCACCTGGCTGGCGCCCGGATTCTCGCTGAATGCGATGACCGGAAACCATTCCGCACAGACGGACATCTGCCTGACCAGTTCGGCCAGAGCATCGCCGGTATCGTGGATCAGGATGATCCCCGACCGTGGCCAGCTTTGAGCAAGTTCAGACACGGTTTCAAACGGTTCGGTGTGAATGTGCGCCGGTGCCATGGCATGCGATATCGCGGCGCGACGGCGAAAGTCGCTGTCGATCAGAATCAGATTCTCGTTAAACCCCATGTGCATTCCCCCTAATGGATTTCACTTGGGGAGTTTTGCGCAGAGCCGCGCCAATTGCGCCGCGCGAAACATCCGAAATCGAGGGATAGCGCCCGACAAACACGCGCAACCGGCACTTTGCCTTGGGTCAGCGTGGAGCAATTCAATGAAAGCGAACCCAGCTGGCGGATGCTGTCTTCGGCCAGACCGCACTTCACCCTCCACAAGCTGCGCCGCAAAGCGTATGCTGGCCGCTCTGGAGAGAGGAGCATCGCATGGAAGATCAGGTCTACAAGATCACCGAAATCGTCGGCACATCGCAGGATAGTCATGAGGCCGCGATCAAGGTCGGGCTGGAGCGCGCCAAGAAATCGCTGCGCAACATCCGCTGGTTCGAAGTTATCGGAGAGCGCGGATATGTGGCAGACGATGGCAGCATCACGCATCAGGTGACGATGAAAGTCGGCTTCAGTCTGGAGGGCTGAACGCGGTTATTTTCCGGTTGGCGCCGTTTGCGCGGCGCGATCGGTCAGCATGGTTTGAGTCAGCACTTGTGGCAGTTGTTCGGGCGCACCGCCGCCCGCCGGATACCACAGGTATAGCGGCACGCCCGCTACGCCGCGCGCCGTCAGAAAGCGGGTGATCGCGGGATCGCGCCGGGTCCAGTCACCGCGCATGGCCACGATCCCGGCCTTCGCGAATGCTTTTGCCGTCGCCTCGCGTTCAATCGCAACCTGTTCGTTGACTTTGCAGGTGATGCACCAGTCTGCGGTGAACCACACGAACACAGGCTTGCCGGACTGGCGCGCCGCATCCAGCGCGGACTGGCTGAAGGGCTGGGGGTTGAGCATGCTGGCGGACGTTGAAGCGCCTGGCGCATTGGCCGTGCCGGGAAGAAGCACCGCGCCTGCCAGTGCGATTGCCGCCAGTCCGCCCGCGATCAGACCCGCCACCGGCTTGCCCGCGCGCTGCCTGCGTCCGGCAAGGCCAAGCAGCAACACCAGCAGAACTGTCAGCGCCAGTGCGACAGCGGCGAACGGCATGCCGCCGACCCGGCTGGCGAGCCACAGCAGCGCAAGCGCCGTCAACCCCATTGGCACCGCCATCCATACGCGAAACCGGTTCATCCACGGGCCGGGTTTGGGCAGGCGGCTGCGCAGCGCCGGAATGAACGCAACGGCCAGAAACGGCAGCGCCAGCCCAAGGCCCAGCGCCGCGAACAAGGCAAGAGCCGGTCCGGCGGGCAGCAACAGCGCCGCGCCCATTGCTGCGGCCATGAACGGGCCGGTACACGGCGTTGCCACGAAGGCCGCCAGCAGTCCGGTTGAAAACGCGCCGCGCGATGAACCCGCCGCGGAAAAGCCGGGAACCGCAAATTCAAAAACCCCGAGGAAATTGGCGGTGATCGCCGTTGCCAGCAACAGCAATGCGGCAACGACAACCGGCTCCTGAAGCTGAAAAGCCCAGCCGATTTCCTGCCCGGCCGCACGCAGACCCAGCATCAGCGCGCCCAGCGCCACGGTGGCCGCGATCACGCCTGCGGTATAGGCGATGCCTTCGGTGCGGGCATGGGCATCGCTTTCCCCGGCGCGGGCAAGGCTGAGCGCCTTGAGGCTGAGGATCGGGAACACGCATGGCATGATGTTGAGCAGCAATCCCCCCGCCAGCGCGCCAAGGAGCAAAAGCGGCAACCCCGCTGTCGCCATTGTGCCGCCTGTATCGCCCAGCGGTTTGCCGTCAGCGGGGACCGCGCCGGGCGCTGCGGAAAATTCCAGTCCGTCATCGGCATCGTTCAGCCGCAACACGCCTGAAACCGTTGCCGGATCGGCGGGCGAGAATTCGGGCCGTTGCAGCGTCACGATCAGATGGTCGTCAGTGCGGCTGAAGCTTTGCGGGGCGGCATAGTTCACGATCCTGTCAGCCACGGTGAACACATGCGGATCGCGCAGTGTCATCGTGGCGGGCAACGGGATCGCCAGCCGGATGGTCTTGCCGGTAACGGCGAACGTCGCATCGGCGTTGAGCGGCGCGGGCAGGTGCCTGCGCCATGTGTCAAACCGTGGATCGGGGCGGCCCGGATCGCCGACGGGCACTGTGGTTTCCAGCCGGGCCTGTTCGGGAACGCAAATCTCATCGGTGCATGCCAGCCATTGTGCATTCACCGCGATCGGCAGACTGGTCCCCGCTTTGGCGTCCGCCGGGATCGTCAGCGGCACCAGCACCGCATAATCGCCCTTGTAGACATGGTTCATCAGCCCGGAAATCACCAGCGTATGCGGCACGGGATAGAGCGGCTCTCCAGCCTTTGCGCCGGTTGGCAAAGTCCAGTCCAGCACCATGCCAAGGCCGGCATCGCCGGGATTGAGCCAGTATCCATGCCAGCCCGGTGCGGGCTTCATCTCTATCGCCAGCGTGACCGTTTCACCCGGTTGTGCCGGGCCTTCTGCCAGCAGGTTTGCGGTGATATTGGTGGGCGCGGCGCTGGCCGGAGCCGTGATGAGCAGCGCGGCAAACAGCACGCCCAGCGCAAGGGCAACAAGCGCGAATGTGCGCCGAGTTCGCCACCGGGGGCCTTGCGCCCGCAAAGGATCTGCCGCGTGTGTCATATGTATTGTCAGGCGGTCTGCCGGGTTCACTGTTGTAATTCAAGCGGCGCCATCGTCCGTTGTTCGCGAACTGGCGCACAAAAGTTACGCGCAATCCGGCTCGACAATGGCGGCGGCGCGCACGATAGAGGGGGCAATGAACGCGAATCCCCAAACCGAACGCCGCGATCTGGTTATACTTGGCGGTGGTCTGGTCGGCATGACGCTGGCCCTTGCCGCAGCGCGTGCGGGCATCACCTCGCATGTTGTCGATCGCGCCGATCCCGCCGAGCTGACAGCCGAAGGCGCGGACGGACGGGCATCGGCGATTTCGACTGCAAGCTGGAACCTGTTTCGCAATATCGGCATTGCCGACCGGCTTGATGCGCTGGGGTGTCCGATTGAAGCCATCGCGGTGACCGACGGGATGAAGCCGGGCCGGATCGATTTTCGGCCGGAGCCTGAAGAAGGCACGCTGGGCCGGATGTTTGCCAATCGCGATTTGCGGCTGGCCCTGTTTGAAGCGGCGCGCGGCGAACCCGCGATTGCATGGCACACCAGCGCGACGGTGATCGAACGCGAACGCGGCGAACATCGCGTTCGTGTGACGCTGGCCGATGACCGCGTTCTGGAAGGCAGCCTGCTGGTCGCGGCCGAAGGGCGGCAATCGCCTACGCGTGAGGAAGCCGGGTTTTCGCTGGCGCAGTGGGATTACAGCCACCGTGCCATCGTCACCGGGCTATTCCACGAAAAACCGCACGATGGCGTGGCATGGGAAATTTTCTTTCCCGATGGGCCGTTCGCGCTGTTGCCCTTGCTTGACAGCGCCGATGGCCGCCATCGCAGCGCGCTGGTCTGGACGGTGAAAGAAAAAGACGCAGCGGGCGTTGCCAAATTGCCGGACCGGGCTTTTGTGCACGAAGTGGGAAAGAACATGCATGGCATTTTCGGCACGGTTGAGCTGGCCGCGCCGCGCATGGCCTATCCGCTGAAATTCCATCATTCGCGCAATCTGATCGATCATCGGCTGGCGGTGATCGGCGATGCGGCGCACGGGATGCACCCGATTGCCGGGCAGGGACTGAACCTTGGGCTGCGCGATGTCGGCGTGCTGGTCGATGTGCTGAAGGAAGGGGCGCGGCTGGGGCTTGAACCGGGCGATGCGCAGCTTCTCAAACGCTATGAAGACTGGCGCAGCCTCGATACGTTTATGGTTATGTCCGTAACGGACGGGCTGAACCGGTTGTTCGGCATTCCCGGAAAATTGCCCAGTGCGATGCGGAGGCTGGGCATGGGCGCGGTTCAGCGGCTTCCCGTGCTCAAGAGCTTCTTCATGGATGAAGCGCGCGGCATGTCCGGCAATCTGCCGGAGTTGCTGCGCGGCTAGGCCGCGTGGACAGATTTCCTGTGGTCACGCGGCCTTGGGCCTGGCCTTAATTCTTTGCAGGCGCCTTCTTGTCTTCCGGCGGCGTGGCGAACGGGCTTGGCTGATCAACTTTGTTGCCTTCGCTGTCCTGCAACCGGCTGGGATCAAGCATTGCCGTGGTTTCGATCAGGTCCAGCGCCTTTCGCGTCGATTCGTAGCGAAGCGCGTCGGCAACCCACCTGTCTGCCGCGTCCGCGCCGGGAAGGCGCTGCACCTGATCGACCGCTTCGGGGATTTTACCTGCCGTCAGCATAACGCGCGCGCGCTCCAAACGCGCTTCGGGGCTCAGCAGCGAGGAAGGCTCGGTCCGCACGGTGAACAGACCGGAGAGTTCGCGCGATGCCTTGTCCCAGAAGCTTTCATCATCCGATTTGCCTGTCAGCCGCGGGGTCAGCGCATCGAGACGCGCGCTGAGTTCGTCAATCGTCACCGGCGCCTTGCCGAAATCGATGATCGTATCGACGGCGCGCGGCTGCGCGTTGGTGAAACGCAGGCGTAGCTGATCTTCAAGATAGCGCAGCGGTTCACCGCGATCGATCATCCGGCGCGCGGCAAACGCGATCAGCAGGCTTTCCGCACGCGCGGCATTGCCCGAAGCGGCGTTCGCCTGAAGATTGAGCCGTGAAAAGCGATCCTCCAGCATGGCGAGCCGGGCTTCCACGCCGCTGACAGCCTTGATGTTGGCAGGCGAATCCGGCGTTTCGGTGGCTGGTGTTTCTGCCGATTGTGTCGCCTCGACCGGCTCAGCGGGTGCGGGCTCTTCCGCGGGTGGAACGTTGAAGCGTCCATCCCAGACAAGCCATGCAACGGCGAGCGCGCCCAGCAAAAACGCCAGCAGACCAACGCCCACAAGACTGCGGACCGAACGTTTCGGCTGGTTCGGCGGCGGTATCATCTGGCTTCCGATCTGGTCCTGCATCGGGGCTTGTTCAGTTTTTTGTTCTGTTGTTGCTTCGTCATTCTGCGAGCCGCGGGTTTCTTTGCACATCTCGCGAGCCAAGGCCAGTAACGCCTTTTCGCTGGACTCGGCCGCCGCGCGCACATCCTGCCAGCCATTACCAGCCGCGTCTGCAACCCGTGGCCCGATGCAGGCGAGCATAACCATCGACCGGTCAATACCCCGCGTTTCGCAAGACGCGGCGAAATGGCGGGCCGCTTCGGCTGAATGCAGCATCACCAGCGCCGGGCGCGCCAGGATCTTGGTCAGTTCGCCCGGCATGGGCAGCGGGTCGCTTGAATAAACCTCGCATTCGGTGATCGAAACACCGTTGGGCGCCGTCAGTTCGACACGCTGTTTTCCGGCCAGCCGGAGCAACCGGCGATGGTCTGGCGTCAGCGTGCCAAGCACATCCTGAAGACCGCCGGTGCCGGTTTGAATTACATCCAGCCCCGCATCGCGCGCGGTTTGCGCGGTGATCTCGCCCACCGCATATGTCGGTTTCCCCGCATAAGTGGAAAGCGCCGCGCCGCCGTGGCGCACGGCATTGGCGCTGCCTAGCAGAAGCGCGTCGAAACTTTCCGCATCGGGCATATCCCACGGCATGGGATGGACCTGAAACATCGGAAACACATGGGCGTTGAGGTTCATCGCGCGCGCAGCGGCCAGCGTTGCGGATGCGCCGGGTTGAGGGCGAATGATGATGACCGGTTTCATGGCTGGGTGTCCTGTGTTCCGGTGAAATGGGTAGTGATGCGAGTTCCTGCACGGGCGAGCAGGTCTGCGCCAAGTTGCGCCGGGGCATCCATATCGGCCGCAGCGAACCGGGCTTCGCCGTCAACCCGTTCAACTCCGTCGGGGCTGAACAGCGCAGCGCGCATATGCAGCTGATCGCCATCGGTTTTGGTCAGCACCGCGATCGGGCTGTGGCAAGTGCCACCAAGAGCTGCCAGCAAGGCGCGTTCGGCGATCACTTCGGCGCGGCTGCACGGATCGTCAAGCGCGGCAAGCAGGCTTCGGGTCTGGCTGTTATCGGCGTGGCATTCGATAGTGATCGCGGCCTGCCCCGGCGCGGGCAGCCAGCTGGCGGGATCGAGCCGCGTCCCGATTTCGGTTTCACCAAGGCGATTAAGCCCCGCTGCCGCCAGAAACGTGGCATCGACTTCGCCGGCATCGCGTTTTGCCAGCCGGGTTGCGACATTGCCCCTGATCGGAACCACGCGGCAATCGGGCCGAACATTCAGCAATTGCGCGGCGCGCCGGGGCGCGCTGGTACCCACGGTGGCGCCGGGCGGCAACGCGGCGATACTTTCTGCCCCGATCAGCACATCGCGCACATCTTCGCGTGGCAGGATCGCGGCGATGGTGATTTCATACGGCCGGATTGTCTCTACATCCTTGGCGGAATGAACGGCAAAGTCGATTTCGCCTGTCATCAGCCAGACATCAAGTTCCTTGGTCCACAGCGCCTTGCCGCCGATTTCGGCAAGCGGGCGGTCCTGCACTTTATCGCCGCTGGCGGTAACGGCCACGATTTCCACCATTTCGAGGCCAAATCCATGGGCGGAACAAAGCCGTTCGCGCGCCTCGATGGCTTGCGCCATCGCCAGCGGAGAACTGCGGGTGCCAAGGCGCAAGGGTCTGTCGATGTCAGCTGTGGTCATGCGTGCTTGTGCTAAACGGCAATGCGGCTAAGGGAAAGAGCGGGATGGAGATCGTTCTTGGCATAGAATCTTCCTGCGACGAGACTGCGGCTGCGCTGGTGACCGGCGATGGCCAGATTCTCGCGCAGCATATCGCTTCGCAGGACGAGGCGCATGCCCCTTATGGCGGCGTCGTTCCCGAAATTGCCGCGCGCGCGCATGTCGAAAAGCTCACGCCGCTGATAGAGGCGACACTGGCCGATGCCGGAATGCAGCTTGGCGATGTCGATGCAATAGCGGCGACCGCAGGGCCGGGGCTGATCGGCGGCGTGATGGTCGGTCTGGTGACGGGAAAGGCGCTGGCGATGGCTGCGGATAAGCCGCTGATCGCGGTCAATCATCTTGAAGGCCACGCGCTTTCGCCGCGCCTTGCCGATCGGACGCTGGAATATCCTTATCTGCTGCTGCTGGTTTCTGGTGGGCATTGCCAGTTGCTCGCGGTTGAAGGGGCGGGGCATTATCGCCGCCTTGCCACAACGATTGACGATGCGCTGGGCGAGGCTTTCGACAAAACGGCCAAGCTGCTGGGGCTGGGCTATCCGGGCGGGCCAGCGGTGGAGCGGCTGGCGCAGCAGGGCGATCCGGCGGCGGTGGCTCTGCCGCGCCCGTTGCTGGGCCGCAAGGAACCGCATTTCTCGTTCGCAGGGCTTAAAAGCGCGGTGTTGCGGGCGAAACAGTCTGGCGAACACAGCGACGCCGATATCGCAGCGTCGTTTCAGCAGGCCGCGATTGATTGCCTGCTCGATCGCACGCGCCGGGCACTGGGCGCTGCCGGGCCGATGAATGCGCTGGTTGTGGCCGGGGGCGTTGCCGCCAACCGCGCGATCCGCGGTGCGCTTGAAAATCTGGCAAGCGAACATGGCCTGCGCTTTGTTGCGCCGCCGCTGGCCTTGTGCACCGATAATGCCGCGATGATCGCGTGGGCGGGGATAGAGCGGTTGCGGCTGGGCCATCGCGATCCGCTTGATTTTACGGCAAAACCGCGCTGGCCGCTCGATCCTGAGGCCCAGGCCGTGCGCGGCGCGGGAGTGAAAGCATGAGCGCAGCGCACGATACACCGGCACGGATCGGCATTCTGGGGGCGGGCGCCTGGGGCACGGCGCTGGCCCAGTCCTGCGCCAGCGATGGCAGCGAGGTGCTGATCTGGGCGCGCGAGCCCGAACTGGTGGAAGAGATCAACTCCTGCAACACCAACAGTCTGTTTCTGCCGGGCGCGAGCTTGTCAAAAAGCGTGCGGGCGACGGGCGATCTGGCTGATCTGGCATCATTGCCGGTGTTGCTGGTGGTTGTACCCGCCCAATTTCTGGCCTCGGTGCTGGAACGGCTCCCGGCTGGCCCGCGCGATCTGGTGCTGTGCGCCAAAGGGATCGAGGCGGGCAGCGGGAGGCTGATGGCCGATGTTGCAGCGCAAGTTGGCGGACAAGCGGATATTGCGGTTCTTTCCGGCCCGACAT
Organism: uncultured Sphingomonadaceae bacterium; assembly: GCA_947258815.1. GTDB lineage: Bacteria > Pseudomonadota > Alphaproteobacteria > Sphingomonadales > Sphingomonadaceae > Novosphingobium. Next base: position 17,459 of record CAMYJW010000002.1, on the reverse strand, counting down.
TCGCGCATGAAGTGGCGGCCGGTTTGCCCACGGCGGTAACGCTTGCCTGTTCGGGCGGGCAGACACAGTGGCAGCGCCTGTCTCCGGCTATCGCCCGGCCAGCCTTGCGACCCTATTATTCGGACGATGTGACCGGCGCTGAAATTGGCGGCGCGGTGAAGAATGTCCTCGCCATCGCATGTGGTGTTGTCGAAGGGCTGGGGCTGGGCCAGAATGCGCGCGCCGCGCTTATCGCGCGCGGGTTTGCGGAAATGCTGCGCTTTGGCATGGCGCGCGGCGCACAGGCGGAAACGCTTTCAGGCCTGTGCGGTCTGGGCGATCTGGTGCTGACCTGCTCATCCACGTCGAGCCGCAATTTCTCTCTCGGCAAGGCGCTGGGCGAAGGCAAGAGCGCCGAGGAAGCGCTGGCCGGCAAAAGCAGCGTGGCAGAAGGCGCGGCGACGGCTCCGGTGCTTGCCGAACTGGCCGCGCGCGATGGCATCGATATGCCGATTGTCAAAGCCGTGCATCGCCTGCTGGCTGGAAAAGCCACTGCGCGCGAAACCGTATCCGATCTGCTGGCCCGCCCATTGCGTTCTGAACAGGACAGCGGCGCTTGAGCGAGCCCGACACAAGCGACGACATCGCCAGAATCGCGAAAGGGGGGCGAACCAACTTCTTCGGGTTCTTCCTGCGTCTGGCCGCGCGGATCCCGTTCCTGTTTATTGCCGGGCGCGCCGAAGCCTATGGTCCTGCGGCGCTGGGTCGGTTCGCTTCTGCCCTGGTGGTGATCGAACTGACCGCGATGCTGTGCACGCTGGGAGAAAAGCGTGGGTTGGCCCAGCGACTGACCGAATCGGATGACCATCCGGCCAATGTCGTTGCCGATGGCATGCTGGTCGCGCTGATCGCTTCAAGCGCGCTGGCCGCGCTGTTCTGGCTGTTTCCCGCGCCGATGTTTCCCGGCGGAGAATACAGCGCGATCGACCGGCTGATGGTGATCGCCATTCCGCCGCTGGCGCTGACCGAGATATGGCTGGCGGGCCTTGCCTACAAGTTCAACATCGGCGCAACGGTGCGCGCGCGCGCCATTGTAGAGCCATGGGTGCTTTCGATCATGGCCGGCGCGATGATCTGGGTGGCGCCCGATGATGGCCTGTCCATCGCCTATATCGTGTCGATCTTCGCGGCCGCGCTGACCGCGCTGGTGCCGTTTGTGCGCGCTTATGGCTTGCCAAAGGGATGGCGTCCGCAACTGGGCAATATCAGCCGGATGACTTTGCGCAGCCTGCCGCTGGCCACTGCCGACGCCATCGAATGGGGCACCCGGCGTGCCGATATCCTGATCCTTGGTTTCTTCGCAACGCCCGCGGCGGTGGGCGTGTATTATGTCGCGCAGCAAGTCGCCAGCTTGCCGCAGAAGCTTAAAACCAGTTTTGAGCCGATCCTTGGCCCGGTCATCACCCGCAGCCTGAAAGAGCGTGATTATGCAGCGATTGCGCGGCAGGTCCGCCAGGTGGGTTTCTGGATTATCGCAGCGCAGGCCGGCGTTGCACTGGCGCTTGGCATTCCCGGCGAAGGGGTGATGGGGCTGGTCGGGCCGGAATTTGTGGGCGGCACGGGTGCGCTGGCATTTCTGCTGGCGGCAGAAGTGGTCGCGGCCACGGCGGTCGTCAGCGAAGCGGCGCTGATTTATGTCGCGCGGGTGCGCAACCTGTTTCTCTCAATTGCGACGATTGCCTTGCAGGTGGTACTCACCATTGGCGGGATCATGCTGGTTGAAGCGATGGGTTTCGGCCAGCTGTGGCGCGCTGCCGCCGCAGCACTGGCGCTGGGCCTCTCACTGGCGTTCGCTTCGATCGTCAAATCGATCGTGCTTTCGCGCATCCTTGAAGAGCGGGTAAACAACTGGCGCTGGGCGCTGGTCTGGGCTGCGGCGCCTGCGGTTCTGGTTGGCTGGGCGGCGACACAATTCCTGCCTGAATGGGCCGAACTGGCATTTGGCATTCCGGCGATTCTGGGTGTCTATGGCTATGTGATCTGGCATCGCGGATTTGGCGAGGAAGACCGGTTGTTGTTCCGAAAAGGGACCAAAACCTGACGTTTTATCGCATGTACGGGGCGTTCAGTCGCGGTTCACGGGCGCGGGCGTCTTTTTGATACGGGAAGTATCAATGGAGGGATTCTCATGCGTTTCGCCCGAACTGTTGCAGCAACCTCGATGATCGCGCTTATGGCGGGCTGCGCCGCCCAGCAACGCTCTGCCGAGGATGTGACCGAAGCGAAGACGGCGGATCAGGTCGTCGTGACTGGCGAGCGCACCGCGCAGGAAGCCGGCAACGTGCCGCCGCCCCCTCCGCCGCCGCCTGTTGCCGCGCCGAGGTCCCATCCTCAGGCCGCCGTGCTTGGCGGTGCGTATGCCAGCAAAGTGCGCATGGCCCATCCCGGATATCATGTTCCCCCGGTGATGGTCGCCACCGATCCGGGGCGTGAGCGTTATGATGGCAAGGAAGTCTCCCCGGTCAAACTCACGCAGGCAGAGCCGGTTTCAACTTTCTCGGTCGATGTCGATACCGGCGCTTATGCCAACACCCGCCGGTTCCTCTCGCAAGGCCGCATGCCGCCGCGCGATGCAGTGCGCACCGAAGAGCTGATCAATTATTTCCGCTATGATTATGCCCGGCCCGAAAGCAGCGGCACGCCGTTCTCGGTCAACACCGATCTGGCGCTGACCCCGTGGAACGAGCAGACCCGGCTGCTGCGCATTGGTCTGCGCGGGTATGATCTGGATCGCGATACCCGCCCGCCCGCAAACCTTGTGTTCCTGATGGACGTTTCCGGCTCGATGAACCGCGCCGACAAGCTGCCGCTGGTCAAGACCGCGCTGGCGGGGCTTGCCGGTGAACTGCAAAAACGCGATCGGGTTTCGATTGTCGTCTATGCAGGCGCGGCGGGCCTTGTGCTTGAGCCGACCAACGATGAACGCAAGATCAAGGCCGCGCTGGAGCGCTTGCAGGCGGGCGGTTCCACAGCCGGAGCTGCTGGCCTCAAACTGGCGTATAATATCGCGCGCGACAACATGATCGAAGGCGGGGTGAACCGAATTCTGATCGCCACCGATGGCGATTTCAATGTCGGCATGTCCGATACCAAATCGCTGATCGAAATGATCGAGCGTGAACGCGATAATGGCATCACGCTGACCACGCTGGGTTTTGGCACCGGCAACTATAACGAAGCGATGATGGAGCAGATCGCCGATCACGGGAACGGCAATTATGCCTATATCGACAGCGCGCTTGAGGCCCGCAAAGTACTGGTTGAGCAGATGAGCTCAACGCTGTTCACGATCGCCAAGGATGTGAAAATCCAGGTTGAGTTCAATCCCGCGCAAGTCAGCCAGTATCGCTTGCTGGGGTATGAAAACCGGGCGCTGCGCGAAGAGGATTTCGATAACGACAAGGTTGATGCGGGTGATATCGGCGCGGGCCATCAGGTAACGGCGATTTACGAAATCGTGCCTGCCGGGGTCAAAGGCTGGATCGCTCCGCGCCGCTATCAGGACAAGGTTCCTGATGCCGCGCTGCGTAAATCGGGTGAGCTGGCGCATGTGAAACTGCGCTACAAACTGCCAAACGGAAAGACCTCTCGCCTGATTGAGCGCACCGTGCCAGCCAGCCTGATCCAGCGTGCCGCGCGGCCAACAGGCGATTTTGCCTTCGCCACGGCGGTGGCCGCGTTTGGCCAGACCTTGCGCGGCGATGAAATGATGAACGATTTCTCCGCCGAAGATATCGCGCGGCTGGCAGGCAAGAACGGCAATTTCTGGCGGCAGGAATTCGTCCGGCTGGTTGGTGTTGCCGGATCGCTGAAAGGCGGCTGAGAAACCCATTTTCGGAGGTCTGGCCGGGTCGCGCCCAGCCGTGTGGCGGGGGAAATGCGTCCGCTACAGCGGTTAGCGCATGCGAACCCGGTCAGCCCACGCAATACCGGACCTCTTTGCGGAAAGACGGCAAACCCGATCCTGAAGCAATGGCAGATCAATCGGCATCGGAAGCCGCGATAAGCCTGCGCGGCGCATGAGCGTTGCTTTTCCGTTCGCGCCAGCCTGAACGGAAAACGCTCTATAACTTGGGCAGCGTTACGCCTTTTTGCCCCATGTATTTGCCCGCGCGATCTGCATAAGTGGTTTCGCACTGTTCGTTGCCTTGCAGGAACAGGAACTGGCAGGCACCTTCGTTGGCGTAAATTTTGGCAGGCAGCGGGGTGGTGTTTGAAAACTCCAGCGTGACGTGCCCTTCCCAGCCCGGCTCAAGCGGGGTGACATTCACAATGATGCCGCAGCGCGCATAGGTGCTTTTGCCAAGGCAGATCACCAGCACGTCGCTTGGTACGCGGAAATATTCAACCGTGCGCGCCAGCGCGAAACTGTTGGGCGGAATAACGCACACGCCCGTCTTGCGATCGACAAAGCTGTTGGACGCGAAATCCTTGGGATCGACCACCGCAGAATCGACATTGGTGAAGATCTTGAACTCGTCCGCCACCCGCGCATCATAGCCATAGGACGACAGACCATAGGAAATGCATCCGCCGCGCCGCTGCGCTTCGGTAAACGGCTCGATCATCGCGTGATCGCTCGCCTGCTTCCGAATCCATTTATCGCTGAGAATCGCCATCGCGCTGTGATGGCCGATGATGCAAGCACGGGCAAGCGTGCAGGCGCGGTTATCCCCTCACGGTTCGTCTATGCGATCGGCCCATCCCTCGGCTTCAGCCAAACCTTTCGACATAACCCCTGGCGAAGTCAAAATAGTCCCTGTTCCAGCTGAACTCGCACACGCCCACGCCGGGCTTTCCATCAAATTCAATGGTTGCCGCCCCGGTATTGATGCAGGTTTTGGGATCGTGTGACGATTGCAGCACGGTAAACACTTCATAATCGACCGTGGATTTGCGCCCGTCGGTATCGGTGACGGTCATCTGAAATGTCTTTTGCAACATCGCATCGTCATACGTGAAATCATAATCGACATTGGCCAGATGGCGCATGATCCCGTCCTTGAACAGAAACCCGCGAATTTCGGTGCGGCCAAAGCCCTGCATTTCGAAAAAGTGGATCGAGCTTTCGCCCGTCGTTGCGTGAATCCACTTGTAATGCTGGTTCAGCCCCCAGATGCGCGGCCCCCAGCTGTGATCGCGGACCAGCAGGCCTTCATGCTGAAACTTCACGCCGTCAATCTCGATATCGGCAACCACGCGGCCATGTTGCTCGGTGCGGTTATCGCCAAAATAGGGCGGATTTCCGCGCGGGTGCGTGCTGAACGGATATGGAGGGTGCGTGGCATCGAACCGGGCATTGACCTTGATCCGATCACCATCCCAGTTGAGATCGACGCGCTTGTAAGGCTCCACCACTTGCATGCGCAGCGCCCCCAGACGCCAATCGTCAAAGTTCATATCGTCCGCAATCGGGCCCTCGAACGTTTCGGCCACCTGATCGGGAAACTGCGGACCGAAGAAACACGCCTGCGCCTTGGCCTCACCCGTGCCGAGCATGCTGGGATAGATAAAGCCCGCCGCGCCCTGTTCGGGCAGCAGAAAAATATGCGCCAGCGATTCGCGCCCGTCCGCGCTCAGCTTGTGCCGGAAGGCATGTTCGGTCGGAAATTCGCTGAACTGTTTTGTTTCTTCAGGCACGCGGCCACTCCCTCTCAATGTTCTTTCTGTTTGATCACGCTCTAAAACGCCGGAGCGATCGTTTCCAGCATCCTTGCAGATTTTTTGGACATTGCGCCGGGTTTTTGGCGCTGTCCCGGCCAGCCCTTACGACATGGTTAACCATCACATGGTATGGCCATGGCCATGACACAGCCTGCCCGTATTCTTGTTATCTTCGGCACCCGGCCCGAAGCGATCAAACTGTTTCCCGTGGTCAATGCCCTCAAGGCAGACCCGCGCTTCGATTGCCGCGTATGCGTTTCCGCGCAGCACCGCGAAATGCTGGATCAGGTGCTTGATATTGCCGGGATCACGCCGGACCATGATCTTGACGTGATGAAGCCCGACCAGTCGCTTGATGAGCTGACTGCAAGGCTGCTGACCGGACTTGGCGGCGTGATGGACGATGTGCAGCCCGCGCGCGTGATCGTTCAGGGCGATACCGCGACGGCCATGTGCGGCGCGCTTGCCGCATATTATCGCAAGGTTCCGGTCGATCATGTCGAAGCCGGGTTGCGATCGGGCAATATCTATCATCCGTGGCCCGAAGAGGTGAACCGCAAGATCATCGGATCGATGGCCAGCCTGCATTTTGCACCCACGCAAACATCGGCCAGTGCGCTAAAGGCTGAGAACACAGACCCGGCGCGCGTTCACATCACCGGCAACACCGTGATCGACGCGCTGCAATGGGTGACCGGACGGATCGCGGACACACCCTCGCTGGCAACAGCGCTGACGGAACTGGAACAGCGATTTTCCGGCAAGCGCATCATCGGCGTTACCAGCCACCGGCGCGAAAATTTTGGCGGCGGGCTGGAAGCGATAGCCGATGCCGTGCGCCGGATTGCCGCGCGCGACGATGTTGCGCTGATCTTTCCGGTTCATCCCAATCCCAACGTGCGCAAGGTGATGGACGATGCGCTGTCCGGCCTTGGCAATGTCGCGATGATCGAGCCGCTTGATTATCCCAACTTTGCCCGGCTGCTCGATTTGTCTGAAATCATGCTGACAGACAGCGGCGGTGTGCAGGAAGAAGCCCCCGCACTGGGCAAGCCGGTTCTGGTGATGCGCGAAACCACCGAACGCCCGGAAGGCGTGGCGGCGGGCACGGCGAAACTCGTCGGAACTGACAGCGATGTTATCGTTACCGAAATATCAACCTTGCTCGACGATAAGGGCGCCTACGAGAAAATGGCGCAGGCCCACAACCCGTTCGGGGACGGCCAGGCCGCGCGCCGGATTGTGGAGCTGCTCGCGCATGAAATCTGATACCAAGCCCAACGTCTGTGTTGTTGGCCTGGGCTATATCGGCCTGCCAACCGCCGCCATCATTGCCCGCGCGGGCTGCAAGGTGCTGGGCGTGGACGTTTCGGAACAGGTGGTGGAAACGATCAACCGCGGCGAAATCCATATCGAGGAAGTCGATCTGGATGGTCTGGTTCAGGGCGTGGTGTCACGCGGCCTGTTAAGCGCCGCAACCCGACCTGAAGCCGCCGACGTGTTCGTGATCGCGGTGCCCACACCGTTTGACGATAATCACGCGCCTGACATTTCCTATGTCCTGTCCGCCGGACGCGCGATTGCGCCGGTGCTGAAACAGGGCGACGTGATCATTCTGGAATCCACTTCGCCGGTTGGCACAACCGAACAGCTGCGCGACATGATCTGCGAACAGCGCCCCGATCTCAAGTGTCCCGGGCGCACCGGGCAGACCCCGGATATTTCCATCGCCTATTGCCCCGAACGCGTGCTGCCCGGCAAGATTCTGGAAGAACTGACCAACAACGATCGCTCTATCGGTGGAATTTCACCACGCTGCGCGCGCAAGGCGCTGGCGTTTTACAAGCGTTTCGTGCGCGGCGAATGCATCACCACCGATGCGCGTTCCGCCGAAATGACCAAGCTGGTCGAGAATGCCTATCGCGACGTGAATATCGCGTTCGCCAACGAACTTTCGATCATTTCAGACCGCATGGGCCTTGATGTGTGGGAAGTGATCCGGCTGGCCAACCGCCATCCGCGCGTCAACATCCTGCAGCCCGGCCCCGGCGTGGGCGGGCACTGCATCGCGGTCGATCCGTGGTTCATCGTCCATGGCGCGCCCGAAGAATCGCCGCTGATCCGCACCGCGCGCGGCGTGAACGATGGCAAGATCCGCCACGTTATAGGCCATGCCGAAGCGCTGGTCGAAGCCCATCCCAATGCGCGCGTCGCCTGCCTTGGCCTTGCCTTCAAAGCCAACATCGACGATTTCCGCGAAAGCCCTGCCCGCCTTGTTGCCGCAACGCTGGCACGCAAGTTTGGCAGCCGGATTCAGGTGGTTGAGCCTTATGCCGCCGAACTGCCCATCGAATTCACCGGCACCGGCGCAACCCTGATCGATATCGATACCGCGCTTGAAGAGTGCGACATTCTGATCGCGCTCGTGGACCATGATATTTTCCGGGTCGTCCCGCTTGCCGAACGTGCAGACAAGCTGGTTTACGATACCCGCGGCATCTGGCCCGATCAGCCCAAGGCCGTGCCCGTTCTGGCAGAAGATCTGCGCCTCGCGGGTTAAGCCGCCCGCAGGTTAACCCCGAAGCGGCAAGCCGCTACTTCTTCTTCACCGGCGGCTGCTTGCGGGTAAACACCAGCTCGTCGCTGGTTGAAGCGCTGGAATCGAAAGCATAGCCTTCGGCGTTAAAATCCTTGAGCCCCTCGGCGCGATCAACCCGGTTTTCCATGATCCAGCGGGCCATCAATCCCCGCGCGAATTTCACATGATACATCAGCCTGCGCGCTTCGCCGTCTTTCACATTCAGAAACGATGCGGTGATGACCGGGCTGGAAAGTGCGTTCGTATCCACGGCCTTGAAATATTCGTTGGAGGCCAGGTTTACGACTGTTTGATCCTCATGCGCGGACAGATCGTCTTTCAGCGCTTCCGCGATCCGGCTTCCCCAGAAATCGTATAAAGATTTCCCGCGCGGATTTTCCATCTTCGTGCCCATTTCAAGCCGGTAGGGCTGGATCGCATCCATCGGACGCAGCAGGCCATAAAGCCCCGACAGAATGCGCAAATTATCCTGCGCATAGGCAAGCGTGCCGTCATCCATGGTTTTCGCCTCAAGCCCCCAATAGACATCGCCATCGAAAACCAGCCCGGCCGGTTCGGCCGAGTTGCTGCGTCCATCAAGGTCAAACGCTTCGAACCGCTCTGCATTAAGCGCTGCCAGCTTGTCTGAAATGTGCATCAGCCGTTTCAGGTCTGCTGCGGATTGCTGCTTGGCAACGCCGGCAATCTCGCGCGTGTCTTGGGCAAGGCGTGGCCGCGTCACTTCCAGCCGGGTTTCAGGCGTTGCAAAATTCAGCTTCTTCGCCGGTGAGAGCAAGGTGATCATTGTTGGTCATTTCCTCCTGACATCGGCGCAGGCCACCTACTCTACACCAGCATTTTTCTCAATAGATCCGCCAACCGGCCTGCCGCGTTCACGATAGGCTGCTTTCTCTATAGCGCCTCTACGCCTCGCGTTGCGGGGAAGGCTTATGCAGCGCGCTGCCCAAATCATGGCCGGAAATTTCGCGCGTGCGCACAACTCGGATGCAAGCGCCCCCGGTTGATCAGATGCCCGCATACCAGGCATAACCGGACGAATCCTCCCAGTATCCACCTTTGCCGCCGTACAGACCGTCCAGACTTTCGCGGGCTTCTATCCGCATGACATATTTGGCGTGTTTGTAGCCAAGCTGGCGTTCCACTCTCAGCCGCAGGGGCGCGCCAAACTTTTCGGGCAGAACCTTGTCGTTCATCCGCCAGGCCAGAATCGTCTGCGGGTGAAGCGCATCGATCATGTCGATCGATTCGTAATAGGGCGTCGATCCGAAACGGTCGGCGCAGTGAAACACGATGAAACGCGCCTGCGGTTTCAGACCCGCAACATCGAGAACATGCGATAATTGCGGCCCCTGCCACTTGCCGATCGCGCTCCACCCTTCAACACAATCATGCCGGGTGATCTGCGCGCGCTGTGGCATTGCCTGAAGCGCGGACAGCGGCAGTGCCAGCGGCTTTTCAACCAGTCCGTCAACCTTGAGCGTCCAGCCTGCAAATCCGCTGGCAAGCTGCTGGCGATAAGCGGCGTCCTTCACTTCGCGGTTGCCATTGGCGCGAAATTCGGGTGACAGATCGGCAGGCGAAAACTCGCGCGCCAGCGCATCGCGCCCGAACAGACGCTGCGAACGAAGATGCAGCCCCTCCGCGCTTTCCAGCAGCGATCTGAAGCCGCTGTTATCGTTCAGTCTGTCGCAGCCCGAAAGCACCAGACCGCCCGCGCCCAATGCGCCCGCGCGCAGCAGGCCTCGCCGGGTCAGTATCTTTGCCGAGCCGCTCATTTCGCATCGTCCTTTTCCTTCGGGAGCCGATAGTTCCCGGTAATCATCGAACGCACTTCGTTGATCGGCCCGGCCAGAATCACCATCACGATATGGACCAGAAAGAAGCCAACCAGCAGAAACGCAGCGATAAAATGGATCGAACGCGCCGATTGCCGACCGCCGAAACCTTGTGTCACCCATGGCGCCCACGCATCGGTGCCCGGTGACATGCCCAGCCCGGTAAGGATGATCAGCGGCAACAGCACGAACAGCACACCGATATAAGACAGCTTTTGCAGCACGTTATAGTGCAGCGCCGCCGCCCCGCTAGGAAAACGCAGCCGCGCATGGTCCCTGATATCGTGCCAGATGTGCGAAGGCCGCCATTCCCGCGCCGTGATATGTAGATCGCGCCGTATATGCCCGTTCAGCAAAGAACGCACCAGATATGCCAGCAGACCCAGCGCCAGCACCCATGCGAACGCAAGATGCCACACACGCGCATCGGCAAGGCTGTAATGCGATGGAATGGTGGACCATGAAGGAAACGCGCGGCGTTTTTCCTTGCCTTCGCCATCAGTCCACACGCCCAGCACGCCCGTGGTTCTGATCGCGCCGCCGCCAATCCTGAGCATGCCTTCGCCGGATTGCGTCGCGCCGATCTCCAGCCACGCCGCGTCTGCATTCGCGCCATATTCGCCCCAGTAAAGCCGCGGGTGCGCGTTGAAGATCATCAGCCCGCTCATCAGCATAACAAGCAGCGTCACCGCGTTCACCCAATGCCAAATCCGTGTGGAAAGGCGGTGACGGCGAACCAGCTGGCCCTGCGCTGGCTGTGTCGGCTCAGAATGCTCGGTCATCATTGCTTCTTTCGGATCATCGCGGCCAGACGTTACCGTTCAGCGGAGTTTCCTTTTAATTCGCGTGATCGTCCAGCCTTTCCTTAGGCGGCGTGGGCAAATTCCCTGTTGTCACGGTTTGGCCCAAATTCGGCCTCGCAAGGCGCCTGTGCGAAGGAAATATCCCTTATTTTCAAGTGCAGGCAACGCCGCGAGGGTGGATTTGGACCGAACCCCGCAGGGGCCAGACGAGAAACAGTCGCGCGGTGCGCGGCCCGGAAACGGGTTCAAAAGCGTGTATCCAGTCCGATTCTGATGCTTCTGGGCCGCAGCGGCGTGATCTGATCGCGCGCCGCCAGACCAAACGGGTTGCCGAATGCAAAACGATTGCCGCGCACATCGCCCAGATTGCTGACATCGACCGAGATGCCCACCGCGCCAAGATCAAATCGGGCACCCGTTGTCACCTCGAAATAATCGCCCTGCGAAACATCCAGAGGCGGCCCGATACCCAGCTGCGACGATCCGACGTAACGCACGCTGCCATCCAGCATCAGCGCGGCGGAACCGGCCAGTTCGGCCCGGTATGTGATCGCGAAGCGCCCGCCTTCCTCTGCAACATTCGGCAGTTCCCGGTCTTCCGCAGCCAGGAATGCAGGGGCAGGCTTGTTCAGCGACGTGCGATTAAGAAAGGCGGACAGTTCCAGCCAGACCGCATCAGCGGGCATCCATGTGATGTTCGTATCCAGTCCGACGATCCGTCCGCTGCCGATATTGATCGTGAACGGCAAGCCCGCCTCATCGATCAGGTCTGCCTGAATATCCGACCAGTGCGAATAGGTGAGCGTGGCGCTGGCGGCGAAACGATCCTGACCGGGCGTGCCAAGGCGAAAGCCGCTTTCGATCATGTGCATCGTATCGCTGTCAAAACGCTGCGCGGATCGCTGTGCTGCCTGCGACCCCACGCTAAGCCCTCCCGCGCGGCGGCCTTTCTGATAGCGCAGGAACACCATGGCTTTTTCGCGCGGCTTCCACGCCAGCGACAGCGAGGGTATTGCGCTTACCGAATTGCGGCGCGGCTCAAACTCGTCCAGCGTCACCGCGTCACGCACTTTGCCGGTAAACCTGGTGTATGTCAGCCGCCCGCCAATCGTTGCGGTAAGGCGCGGGGCCATGGCGATCGCATACTGGCCGAACAGAGCCGCCTCGGTGACGGTGGCGCGCAGATCCGCAATCGTATCGGGGTCCGAAGAATCGCCCAGCAGCCGCTGGCGATGTTCCTTGTTACGCACGAAAGCGATGCCCGCGATCCAGTCCTCTCCGCCAGCGCGCTTTCCTGAAATTCGGGTTTCGTGAGAGAGCAGCCGGATATCGTTGCCGTCCTCGAAAAGCACCGGCGCACTGCCCGGTGTGGGTGCAGTGGCATCGTATTCGGCATCGAAATTGTGTTTCGCAAACGCAGTCGATGAAACAAGTTCCAGATCGCGCCAGGTCTTGCCGACGCGCAGCTGGGCGAGCCGGTAATTGTTGTCATACGGCTGAGCCAGCGCGGTAGCACGCGTCAGCGCAGGTGCGTCGCGCAGCGTATATTGTCCGTCGCGATTGGCGATATCCTGAAACACGCCGCCCGCATCGATCACCCAGTCATTGCCCGGCTGATAGCGAACGGCAAACCTTGCGCCCTTCATTTCCGTTCGGTTTACATTGGCAAGCGCGCGTGCCGGATCATCGATGTAGCCCGCATCGAAAACGCCATAACCCACCGCGCGGATCGAAAGGCGATCCCTTGCAAGCGGCAGGTTCAGCATCGCCGCAGCGTCTGTGCTGGTGCCGCCTTTACGCGTTATTCCGATCCCCGCCGATACCGATCCGGCAACCGCACCCGGATCGGGCGCATTGGGAACCAGCCGAATGATCCCGCCCAGCGCCCCGGTGCCGTAAAGCGTGCCCTGGGGCCCGGCTAGAACCTCAACCCGTTCAAGATCATAGAGATTCAGATCGGGATCGGGCGCGTTATATGTCAGCCGCGCATCACCCAGATACTGGCCGACCGTCGCCTGCGTCGGTCCGTTGAAGCTGCTGTCGGCAACGCCGCGAATAAACAGTTTTTCGCGCCCCGGCCCCAGACTGGTCGATGAAAGCAGCGGCAAGCGCGCCACAATTGCCGCCGTCCCGCGAGAGGAATCGCGCGCGTTGCGATCGGGATCGAAATTCACGACATCGACCGATCCGGCATAGCGATCGAGCAGGATATTCTGCTTGCTGGCCGTGACGATGATTTCAACCGGGGTGGGCGGCGGCGCAACCGGCGGATCGGCAGGCCTTCGCAAACGGCGCGCGGCACGCGGCTTCATCGGCGCGGCAACGATGCGCACCGTTCGGGCATTGATGAATGTGAATGTTGCGCCGGTGCCGCGAAGCAGCTTTCGCAGCGCTTCACGCAACGCATAGCGGCCTTGCAGGCCTTTCGTTTGTCGCCGGGCGATCCGCGCATCCGCGATCCCGATATTCAGGCCCGATTGCGCTCCGAAGCTGACGATTGCCTCATCCAGTCTGCCGGCGGGAACATCGTATGCGCGCGTTTGCGCCTGTGCGAGCGATGGAACAGCACATGCAACCGCGGCCATCGCGACCAGAGGATCACCGTGTCTCACGATTGGGATCAGTCAGTATCCAGCCGTTTTCGCTGCGCGAGGCGCGAAGATTCGTCAGCGCCGACAGATCCGCAAACAGCCGGGAGCGATCGGCATCAATCGCGATCGTGCCGGTAAACGCCCGATCGCCGATCGCCGGATCGAGCGAAACCCGCTCTCCGGTTGCGCGCGCAAGATCGGCGGCGACGCGAGATAACGGCGCATCACGATAGCTGAGCCTTCCCACCCGCCATGACCCGACCATCGCCGGTTCCACCTGACTGACCGCAATGTCCTGCGCGCCGCCCGGATCATTGAGGGCCTCGCCCGCAACGAGTTTAACCGCCTCGGCACCGGGATTGTAGATGACGGACCCTTCCGCCACTGCAACCCGCACCCCCGCATCGCTGCGCACGACATTGAAAACCGTGCCGATATCCTCAATCCGCTCATCTCCGGCCAGAACGATGAACGGTGCATCCGGCCGATGCTGCACGGTAAATGTCGCCTCGCCATGCTCGACAATCGCGAACCGGGGGAGATTGTGATCGAGCGTCAGCGTTGTCGAACCGTTCAGCTCGATCCTGTCGCCCGATTCCAGCATGACGACATGCGTCTGCCCCGGCGCGGTCGCAACCTGATAGGCATTACCGCGCTGGAGCACGCTAAGCCCCAGAAAACCGGCAATAACAAGTACCGCTGCGATTGCGACACGCTGAATCCACCAACGGGGCGGTCTTGCAGGCGGATTATCGTTGCCCGCCTGCACGGGCGTCACGGGCGGCGCGGGCGTCACGGGCGGCACGGTCCGGTCGCCCAACAGGGCATCGCCTGCTTCCAGCTGATCATAGACGCGCGCATGATCCGGGTCAGCCTCCAGCCACGCGGTGAAGGCTTCCCAGTCTGCCTCGGCGCCATCGGCAATGCGCACATGCCAGCGAATGGCCTGACCCAGCAGGTCTTGTTCACGGTCAGCTGTCATCGCCATCACTCATGTCAATATGACGCTCCGGTGTCGGCGAAGTCGTATCGGGGGATTCCGCATCAAACGTGGCCCGTGCTTCGGCAAGCACACGATAGGCGCGATAGATATGTTTCTCCACCGCGCTTTTGCTTAGCCCTATATTCGCCGCGATCGCCTTTTGCGTCTGCCCCTCGATGCGGAAACGCCGGAATATATCCTGGGTGCGATCAGGCAGCGTTTGCAGCGCCATGGTGATGGCTTCCAGCTGCTGTCTGGCGATCAGTTGCTCTTCGGCAGACGGGCGCTCGTCAATTTCGGACACGACGCCGGTGGCCCCGGTTGACCAGTCCATCTCGCGTTTCGCCCTGCGCGCGACCGAACGCCGCCGGTCGAGCAGAAGATTGTGCGTCATCCGATAAAGATAGGCGCGCGGTTCATCGACCCGCCGCCCGTCGTGCGCATCGAGCTTGAGATAGAGATCCTGCATCAGATCCTCTGCATCTTCAGGCGATTGCCCGCGCGCCAGCACATAGCGGATCAGCGCAGGCCGCAGGTTCGCGTAGATCTGTTTGAGGCCGCTTTGCGTCATCCGTTTCCACACAATCTCATGTCAGTTCGCCCAACCTGTTGCGAGAACGGGCGGGGCGCGGCGTCTCTTTTGTGAACACAAGAGCAAGGGAGCAACACTTGCGCCAGCGAAATCTCTGGATTGTCATGGCCATGGCGCTGCTTGGCGCGGCACTTCCCACACCCCGCAACACGCCTGCAAGCGCGATTCCGTCTGCCGCGACAAACCGCGGGGAAGCCGCGCCGAACGTGCTGACGGTGATGACATACAACGTCAAAGGTCTGCCCTGGCCGGTCGCGCGCGGACGAACGGACGCGCTGACGGCAATCGGCGCGCGACTGGCCGGGTTGCGCGCCCAGGGCCGCCACCCGCACGTGATCGCCTTGCAGGAAGCATTTACCGAGGATGCCAGAGCCATCGGGCGCGCGGCGGGCTATGCCCATATCGCGGACGGGCCAACCGCGCAGACACCGCAACCGCCCTCCTCTTCGCCCGACGATCGCGCTTTCGCATCGAGAGCACAGTGGCTGAAAGGCGAAACGCAGGGCAAGTTTCTTGGCAGCGGGCTGCAGGTTCTTTCCGACTATCCGATCGTGCGCGTTCGCCGTGCTGCCTTCCCGCAATATGCCTGCGCGGGGTATGATTGCCTTGCCAACAAGGGCGTTCTGCTGGTGGCGATACGCGTGCCCGGATCGCGCGATCCGGTTGAGATCGTGACCACGCATTTCAATTCGCGCCGTTCCACCGGCGTTTCGCGCACGCGCTCGCTCTATGCATATCGTCGTCAGGCCGAATTTCTGCGCACGTTTCTTGCCGCCAATCACGAAAGCCGCTCTCCGCTCATTCTTGCGGGCGATTTCAATACGGGGACTGGCGCGGGACGAAAGACCGCGTTCTTTTCCGGCCTGCGCCGCTGGAGCGAGCGTGATGCGCACGTCACACTGCGCGATGGTCTGCTTGCTGGTCTTAGCCTGACGCCTACCCAGCATGGCCGATCAAGCGAAGCGCAATGGATCATCGATCGGGCAAGCGACGGTCAGCTGATGACGGATGGCGCAAGCACGCAGATCGCGGCAACGCGCATCGAGGTTCCGTTTGGCCGGGAACACAATCGCACCATGCTTTCGGACCATATGGGATTTACCGTGGAATATCGCCTGAATCCGCTGCCCGCATCGGAGCGGCAATAAACGCCAGGATCGCATCGGCGGCGCGCTGCGCGGCGGGCCTGGCCGTCCGATCGAACGTATAATCGAACAAGCGCTGCTGCATCGGGCGATAGACCGCTTCGTGCGTTTCGCGCGCTTCATCAAGCGCTTCATCAAGCGTGCTGATGCAATCGACCACCGGCCCCGCCTGCCAGTGGGCAAAATTGGCGTCGCCCTGCCATGCGTGCCCGTGGGCGTTAAGAAACACGGCAGGTCTTGGCTTCTCCAGAAACTCATAGAACTGGCTGCTCACATCGCCCAGATAGATGTCGGCGCAGCGAACGTATGTCATATCGGTGGAGGCGACTGATCCGGTGTCGATATGGATGTTTGGCGCACCGATAAATCGCTCATGGATCGGTCCGGGCCGCGCAATGCGCAGCTTGTCTATCGTTATGGCAACCGTGCGCTGGAAAAGCATGATGTGCGGCGCAAAGATCAGATTGTATCGGTCGCTCCACAAGAAATAATCAAGAATCGCGTTACCCATCGTGAACCACGATGACAGATGCGGAGACAGGTGCGGATTATAGAGGACAGTCGGCCTGCCGTTGGCCTGCACGGGCAGTCTTGCAGGGAAATCCGGCACGGCATCGAATTTGGGATAGCCGGTTACAGACAGCCGGTCGGGCGCAACTCCCGCATCGCGGATCAGGCGATCCCTGATTTTCGGGCCTGCCGCCAGAATGTGATCGAACAGTGCGGTCTGGCGGTTAAACCCGATTGCCCTGTCACCCGCACCATGATCGGCCAGAATCATCAATGGCCGGTCCAGCCCGTAACGCGTCTTGAGCAGCAGCGATGTCCGCTCGCTGACAACAAGCACGTCAAGCGAACGGAAGAATTCCAGGTTATCTCTGTAGATAAGCAGCTTGCGCGCCGGGAACATGCCGCCGAACATGCGTTCGAGCGCTCGCGAAGTGCGCGATCGCATGTCGAGATCGACCATCGTGATCCGGCCAAGGCGGGCCCCGGCCAGCCGCTTGATTTCGCGGCGGACCAGATCGTTGGTCGATGCGACAACGATTTCGCACGATGCCGCACTGTCAGCCAGTACCAGCGCGATTGGCAGGCTGTGCGCGATCTGGTGAATCTGATCGTGATTGAACAGAAAGCCGATCCGCGCGGGCGATGGCGGTGCAACGGGCGGCGCAACGGGCACCGCCCCGGCGCGCCGCGTGCCCCGTG
>CAMYJW010000001.1 GCA_947258815.1 uncultured Sphingomonadaceae bacterium | reverse complement strand
GTGGTCTCAACCAGAAAAGTTGCTGGAATGCCAATCCCGCAAAGTGGTGCGAACCCGGCCTCAAGTATGTCGGCAACGGCAAACCCGGCGAAGGGCGCTGCCGCAGCAAGGATTTCGACGCCAAACCTGAGTGCGGTGGCCTCAACCAGAAAAGTTGCTGGAATGCCAATCCCGCAAAGTGGTGCGACGATGGCCTCAAATACTTTGGCACAGGCAAGCCGGGCGAAGGCACCTGCATCGTGCCCGGCAGCGATCCGACACCGGACTGCGGCGGCGAAGACCAGAAGAGCTGCTGGAACGCCAATCCCAAGCACTGGTGCGACGATGGCATGTCATTCAGCCCCGGCGTAATCCCGGGCGAAGGCACCTGCTACATCAAGTTCAGCAAGGAGGAATACAAGGAAGCAGCCGCGGGCATGTTTGATACGGTCAAGACACTGGGCGCGGAAAACCCGGTATTCCGGCTGCGCACCTGCCTGCTTGTCCCCGAAAACCTCGAGCAGTTGAAAGAGGCGATGACCGATAGATCCGAAAACGGCGTCAACCGGATTCTCTCGATCTGCGGAGTCTCGCTCGATGCGCTCAAGGCATACGGAGAATCAGCACTTGGCTATGCGCCCAAGACGCTGGAAATCGGCATGAGCGGCGGTCTGGTGCTCGGCGTGGGCGCGGAAGGCGCGGTTGTCTATGCGATCCCGCTCGAACGTAATCCCGATGGTCGCTATTTCCTGACCAACGGTGTTGGCGGTGGCGCGGGCGCTGCGGCTGGTGTCGATGTCACGGTGGGCCTGTCGGGCGAACGCATGCCGACGGAACACTGGGCAGTTGAAAAGGGGCGCAGCCTCAACTTCGCTGGCGGCGCTCTGGGTTATGTCAGTGTCGCGATCGATTTCCCCCAGCGCGGCATCACGCCTTCGGGCTTCACTGTTGGCGGCGGCGTTGGTGTCGGTGCAGAAGCGGGAACCATGATCTTCACCCGCGATCAGTATCTCTACAACTTCTGACTGAAAGGCGCCCTGTCCCGGCAAACGGGGCAGGGCGAACATTGATAGCCGATCAGGCAGCCACGACCACCCCGTCGCGGCTGCCTGTTTCGTAACGGATCACGCCAAACCGCGCAGACACTATCTGCGCGCTGCGGCTCAGGCGATAGCAAGCGCATCGTAATCGGCCATTGCCTGCCCCAGCCTTTCGATAAAAACCCTGGCCGTCGCGGCGGGCTGCATATCGGGAAATGCCGGATCGGGCTTCAGCGTCAGTGTCCAGAATGCAAACGCAGTGGGCAAGGCCAGCCGGCAAGCCGCCATCGCCTCATCGACCGACACTTTCCGGCCACCTTCCGCTTCAAGCTTTTCGAGGTAATAAGCGATCAGGTCGCGTTCGTGCGCCTGCCGGTCTGCCACCGTCAGCGCGGTTGAGAGTGCATAGATAAGATCGCGCGACCAGTGGCCGCGATGCGCAACGCCCCAGTCGCCAAGCCCGATCGTGCCATCGACACACTGATACCAGTTCTTGAGATGGACATCGCCGTGGCACAGCGTAAGCGGCAATTCGCGCAGTCGCTCCAGCGATTGCAACGTCGCGGGCCAGATCGCATCGCGCCGGGAAAACAGTTCGGGCGGCAGGAATGCTTCGGAAGCATCGACCCCGGCCCCGCAGGATTCCTCCAGATGAAACGTCGCCAGGTTGTGAAAGCGATCATACCAGGTCGGCAGCACAGACAACGTATCGGAAAGCTCCGGCGCATCGGTAAACCGGCCGTGCAGGCGCGCCAGAATATCAAGCTGCGCGCGCGCGAATTCCAGATCGACCGGGGTTTCCTCCGAACAGAAACTGGCGCGCCCATCCAGATCTTCAAACACCACAATCGAAGCGAAGCTGACCGGGTCATAGTTGGCATGAAGCGGGCGCGGCGCTTCTATATCAAGCAGATGGCGCGCGTGGTTCTGGAAGGTCACTTCGCACAAAACCCCGCCCGAATGGCCCAGCATCTGGCGATTGGCCAGACTTTGCGTCGCCTTGCAAAACACGCTTTGCGGCAAACCGGCAGCCTGCCCGGCCGCGTTATATTCAACCGAAATATGGCGCCGGTTATTCGTGCCTTCATCGGGCGGGCCAAGCCGATGGCCAACAACCCGCGCACCGGCAACACCGCCGCACAACACCGCCGTCAGCCACGCATCGCCGATCAATTCATACGTCAACGGAATATCGTCCCGCGTCATGGCAACGCGCGGGCTCGCCACCTCAGCAGCAAACGCCGCATCAATCTGTTCGGCAAGACTTTGACTCATGTTTGCCCCTCTCTCCCCACGCCCACTTTTATGCGGTAGCGGGAACCGCAAAAGGCTAGTTATTTCCCTGAATACCAACACTCTTGCGTAATTCGGTTTTCAAAAAGCCCCCAATAAGGCCCCCGATAGATATAGCCTGCCTGTTTCGACCTACTCCAATGGCAATTCGATTTCATGCATGATCCGGTCAGTCTCGCCAAGGATCTTGATGATCTTCTGATAGTGGCGAATGTCATCATAGGTGAGCGCACGGCCCTTGCGGTCCTTGAGCCATTTTTGCGCGGGCTGGTATCCGCCGATGGGGAAATCCCATGCGACGGCGGGGACGCCTGCAAAGCCCTGATCCTTGTTGATCCAGACCCTACCGCCCTCGTAGCGCGTTTTTTCGACAATGCTGTCGCCTTCGCCCTCGAACGGAAACGGGGTTTCGCCGATGGCCGCGTCTTCCATCAGGTGCAGGCGGCGCAGCGCCTCGCCCTGTTCGCTTACCTTGCGGAACAGGTCTGGCGATGGCGGGAAGGGGACGCGCGGGAAATCGATTTTCAGGAACTCGGCATAGGTTTCGCGATAGGCCGGGCAATGCAGCACGCCATAGATGTAGTCGAACACCTTGACCTCATCGGCGCGGGCATCGCCAGTGGCGCGGCGAAAGGCATCGGTGCCATCGGGCACGGCTGGGGTGCCACTGAGGCCCGCCGTTTTGCGGATTTTGGCATAGAGTTTGGGATCGAAATTGACGCGGATGGTTTGATCCAGTGTGCCTTCCGTTGGGTATAGGTATAGAGGCGATATTCCAGACTGCGTGCTGCTCTCGGCACATTTGCACTCCATCACAGATGCGGTGACGTAGAAGTGATCCACTTCAGGGTTCTTGTTGCTTCGAGCCAACGCAAGGCCAACGTTATCTTGCCCTGCAAGGTGCTTCATCACTTCAGCACGTGGACGGCAATGAAATCCTCGCGATGTGCCAGTGTAGTATGTCCATCGCGTATCCAGGGGACGATAGGCAATTGGCACAAGGTGAGACCGGTCGAAATTTGCAATTATGTCAGCCTTCGCTCTCGCTACGCTCCAGTCCTGCACATCCTTTCCAAGATTATACCGGGCGCGAAGGGTTTCCGCGTTACTCTCGGTAAAGTCCTGCACTCGCCGCCAGAGTGCCTCCTTGTCCATATCGATTGTCAGCGCATCGCGCGCCGTGACTATCCCCACAGAATTGACCGGCATCAGCTCGGCCACAGAGAATCCAGCCGCGTAGGCCGCTTCCACAGAATAGTCGCGCACAAGAAAAGGGTATTGCGGCGGTTTGACCGGTAAGGAAGTCGGCATCAGGCCAGTGTGAGTGCCATCCCACAGTGCCCCATATTTCGCCTCCCGGCTGCCCCATAGTTCGCCACTGCGAACTTCTGCCAGCGGCTTGGCCGCGTTGCCATCGACCTTGTGCTTGACCGCCACGATGATTGCCACGCCCTGCTTAATGTCGAAGACGTTCTTGTCCGGTGAGCCGTCCGGGCAGACTTCCTTCTTGTTCGTGTTGCCATGGAGGTCGAGCACGTAAATCCGATCAAAAGCATCCATAAGATGCCAGCGCATGCCGCGAAAAGTGGGGTTGTCGAGATAGCCGTGGGCGGTGATGAACCCCAGCACGCCCTCGCCGTTCCTCTGGATCATGTGTTCGGCAAAACGGATGAACTTAACATAGTCGTCATTGATCCACTTGGGATTGCGTTCCTGCAGCTTCTGCTTGCCACCCGGTTCCTTTTTGTAGGCGTCCATCAGGCCCATGATCCATGGCCCCTTGTTTTCGCTCTCGCCGGAATAGGGCGGGTTGCCGATAACAACCATGATAGGGGTCTGGCGCTTTATGTCGCTCGCGGCCTTGGCTTCCTCGGCAATGGCACGGGACAGGCCGAACAGCGTCTGTTCCACCCGCTCGCCTTCTTCCAGCGAATTGGTGAGATAGACTCCCAGCCGGGGCGGCTTGGCCGATGGCTTGTAGCCCAGCCCGGTCAGGATCATATCCAGCTTCATGTGGCACATGGCGTAGCTGGCCATCAGCAATTCGAAGCCATGAATGCGCGGGATCAGGTTGTTCTCGACATAGGCAGACCACTGCCCCGACGCGACGCCCTTCACCCTTTCGGCCACCAGCTTCACCACTTCGGCAAGGAAAGTGCCGGTGCCGGTGGCCGGATCGAGAATCTGGACGCGGTGAACCTCTTTCCTGATGGTGGCAGGCTTGCCGTTCTTGTCTGTCTGCCCGGTATCCCAATCAATCGTGATACGGCTGGTATCGGCCAGCCCGTCCGCCAGACCAAATTCGTTCTTCAACACTTCGTCCACGGCGCGCACGATGAAATTCACCACCGGTTCGGGCGTATACCAGACGCCCCTCGCCTTGCGCTTGGCCGGGTTGTATTCGGCCAGGAACACTTCGTAGAAATGCAGGAAGGGATCGTCCCGCTTCGTCACCTTGCCAAAGTGGCGCAGCACCTGTTCCATGTTCGTCGCAAGGAACACGTTGCATAATTCATCGATGACCCGGCGCAGGCGTTCGTCCAGATTTGGCCCCGCGATGTAGACGAACAGTTCGCGCAGGAACGGGTTGGACTTGGGCAGCTTTTCCAGCGCTTCCTCGCGCGAAAAGGTTTCCGGCACGTCATCGTGCAGCCGTGCCGCGAACAGGCCATAGGCGATGGTTTCGGCGTAGATGTCGGCAAATTCGTCAACGGTGATGTCGTGGATCAGGTTGGCCTTGAACGCCTCATACTGGCCAATCAGGTCCGTTGTCTTTCCGCCTTCATCACTGGCCTTCATATCGGCCACCAGCGCGCGGCCCATGATGTCCTTGATGATGGCTGCCTTGCCCGCCATCATTTCGGCCAGCCGCTTCGATGATGTGATGCTGAGCGGGGTAACATGCGCGAAGTCGCGCAGCCGGTTTTCAAGGCTGGCGAAGTTGTCGGCAAGCGCGGGCAGCTTCGGAGCCAGCTCGGCAATGGCGATGAAATCGACCACCTCGCCATCGCGCAGAAATTCGAAATCCAGCCCGTTGGTATAGATCAGGTTGGGCAGGCCCTTGCGGTAACGCTCTTTCTGGCCCTTGCTGTAGTCATTGGCAGCGAACTTGCGAACGTCCTTGCCGATGTCCTTGGCCTCGCACCAGCCGATGGCGACTTCGCCGCGCTGGAACACGAAATCGGGCGCGCCGACATCGGTGATGTGCTTCGGTTCATTGATGACGGTAAGGTTAGAATCGATCGATGCAAACAGCTTGGCCAGCGCGGGACGAAAGCTGTGTTCGGTTGTCTGGCCACTGGCGTAGAGCGCGCGGACTTCAGAGAGATAATCTTGAATATCCATAAACGCGCTTGCACAACTCCCTGTCGGCACGTCTAGCGGTCAATATGGCTCCCTAGCAAGCGCCACTATGCAGCCTTGCCCAATCGCCGTTGGAGCGCCGCCATGAGCGCCCTGTCATCCAGTTCGTCGCTCTGGCCTGTTGCATGGATCAGCTCGCCTTGCTGGTGCGTTGGCACGTTGCCGTAGCTGGTGAACGTCGTCATCAGGTCTGAATGCCCCAGGTTCTGGCTCCAAGCCTTCATTTCCATGACGGAAAGGTTCAGCGTCATTGCGTGGCGCACCAGCATATCGCGGAACGTATGCGGGTTGTAATAGGGCAGGTCAGCCGCTTCGAACGCCTTGCGGAATACATCGCGCACCGGTCCGGTCGACGCCCAGCCGTGGCGGGCAAGGCCTGTCGGCTGGAATCCGCCATCATCGCCTATTCCCATGGCCGTGGCCGGAAATAGCGGGTCGGCTGGCCCCCATAAGTGATCGCTGCGCAATTCGCGGACCCAATCCGCGACAATCTCCAGCGCGCCTTCGCAGACGGGCATGAAATAGGTGCGGAACGTCTTGGCGAATTTGGTGCGCACGGTCCGCGCGTCATGTTCGACAAAGCCGCCCGCAATGTCGACGTGTTCCAAACGAAAGCTGGCCAGTGCATTGACCCGCGCGCCGGTTATCGTGGCGAAAGCCACCAGCGCCCTGTCGCGCCGCTCCAGCAATGTCCCGGCTGGCATTACTTCCAGCACCCGGCGCACCTGCTCCAGCGACGGCACGCGCTTTTCGCGCTTTGCACGGGCAATCGCGGTGTCTTTCTCGCTCAGGTTGAAATAGTCGGCATCCGAATAAGACAGGTGGGAGCGATAGCCCGGCTCGCGCGACAGCCATTCGAAAAAGGCTTTCAGATCGCGCAAGGTTGATTGCACCGTTGCCTTGCTCAGCCGTTCGCCAGACTTGGCATTGATTGCTTCGCCAAGCCGCTTCTTGAAGGCGACGGCCTGTTCCTTGTGGAAACGCTTGAAGTCCTTGTGCCGGGTTGACGTTTCGAACTTGGCGAGCGATTGCGCCACCCGGTCGATGGTAGCCATATCGCGGCCCTTGGCTTCGCGCAGGAACGCGAAATAGTCGCGCTTGACCCGCTCGTTTGCAGCGTTGTGTTTTGCCATGGTCTAGTCTTCCTTTTCGGAGTCACAATTCAGGGAAGG
This sequence comes from uncultured Sphingomonadaceae bacterium, assembly GCA_947258815.1. GTDB lineage: Bacteria > Pseudomonadota > Alphaproteobacteria > Sphingomonadales > Sphingomonadaceae > Novosphingobium. Next base: position 68,967 of record CAMYJW010000001.1, on the reverse strand, counting down.
GGAAGCCTGCCCATTTAGGCTTGAAGGGCCTTGCGTTATCTGGACCTCGCAGCCGGGCATTTTGCGCTCCAGATCGGCGAAGCGAATGCGGCGATGCATGACCGTCTCGCAGACCTCGCAAATCGCGCGCAGGTTGCCGCTGTCAGGGCGCATCGGCTGGAAATCGACCATGCCCAGCGCAGGGCGGCGCGACGCACGACAAGACAGGCAATACATTGTGCCCGGAGCGCAAGAACGCTTGCGGCTGGTGCGTTGCGATTTCAGGAACGCGCGCACGGTCGCACCTTGGAACAGAACCGGGCGTTGACCGTCTATCGGTTCCAGCCCCTTGCGCTGCCAGTTGCGCACCGTGTTCTTGTGCACGTCCAGACAGGCAGCAAGTTCGCTGGCCGTATAGCTGAAATGCGACTTGACCCGGTTAGGATTGGCCCGACGCGCGCGCATCGGCTCAGCCTTCGCCTTCGACCAGCCGCCGGATCGATTCCGCCTTCACCAGCGTACGGCGGCCCAGCTTGAATGCTTCCAGCCGTCCATCAGCGATCATGGCGTAAATCGAAGTGCGGCCAAGGCTCAGCGCGCGGGCGGTTTCATTTATCGAGTATGCGAGCTTTTCCATTTTCAATGCTCCTATGACGTTGGCGGGTGCCAGCGAGCACGGGCAAGTATGAATTGAATCGCTACGACCGTCGGATGATAAGGCTGAAATTGGGCCGATATAACGAGTTGGCGAATTGTCGGCCTTGGCATTAAGGCACTTGAAGTTCTTCCCAGATCACCTTCGCGTAGGGCCGCACAGTGCTTTCTGAAGGCTCCTTGTCGCCTTTCGCGAGGCATTTGATGAGCGCTCTTTCAATGTCGGCCTGAGCGCCGGGAATCAGTTCGCCTCGATGAAGCTGCCCCCAAATCCGGCTAGTAGCGCCAGCCCAGTCGTATTCGGCTCGTCGCCCCCGGGCTAAGGGAACGGTCTGCTCTTGCAAATGTTGCGGCTTGCTGATTGCTTCAATGCTGGCTCGATGGAAGAAAACCCCACTCAGCTTCATACGAACCAAATTAAGTGGCGAACGTCCATCTCCAGACAGATTACCTAAGTCCCAGTCGCCAGGGGCAAGCTCACCAACAAATTCCTGCCAAAACCATGTCGGAATATCCCATTCTCGCTCTTCCCAGTCCCATCCAATACCGTGGCGTTGGACCTCACGGACACCCTTCGCATCGACCGCGCGGGCAGCGATAAAACCAAGCCGCGCTTGCGCCGCTATGACTTCGGTTGCACCCGTAGTCTTAAGTTGCAAGCCTTGGTAAACCGCCGTTCTTGCATCTTTGGGTGTCATCCAGTCTGGATTACTCGCCACAGACAAGTTGCGAGCGATAATCGGCGCTCTCTCGAATGCGACCATCGCCAACAAGCCCGAAAGAGCAACAGTTACCCCAAAGGCTTGTATTCTGTGGCCTTGGCCGAGCCATGTCGCAAAGTGGCCCGACTCCCAGTCTTGCTCAAGGGCCGCGTGACCTTCGGCCCACCAGAATTTTGGTGGAATAACTACGGACATCTCTTTGTCGTTATCGGTCTGAAGCAACGTTGCTCTAGCTGTCACCAAGCCCGCCGAAAGTCGGGCGCAAAGTTCGCGGCGACTTTCGGCGATTTCCAAGGCTTTGCTTGCCGGTATCCATTGTTCGGCCATGTTTACCAGTATGCGCTGGCGATCAGTGTAAGCAAGTTATGCCAGTCTCATTTTCCACGACCAGCAGAATTTAATGGAATTATTTCCCACCTTCGCGGAGCCGATCAAGATAGTCGCTCCACCATTGCGCCATTTCAACCCGTTCATTCCAATGTGCGCCGCGATGATATGCGGCGCGGACCTTGTCGGTATCGCCGTGCGCCAGCGCGCGCTCGATTGCGTCCGGGTTCCATTTGCCACTTTCATTCAGCAAGGTTGACGCCATCGCGCGAAAGCCATGGGCGGTCATTTCGTCGCTTGCATAACCCAACCGGCGTAACCCCGCGTTTATCGTGTTTTCGCTCATTGGCCTTGCTCGCGTGCGAACCGATGGGAACACATAACCGGCTGGCCCCGTCGCGGCGTGCATTTCACGGAACAGTTCGACCGATTGGCGCGATAGCGGGACGTGATGTGGCTTGCGCATTTTCATCTTGCCAGCCGGAATCGTCCAGAGCGCATTGTCAAAATCCAGTTCGCTCCATTCGGCATGGCGCAATTCGCCAGGGCGCACGAACACATGAGGGGCAATCTGCAATGCCAGCTTGGTTATCCCCCCGCCCTCATAGTCATCGATAGCGCGCAGCAGCTCCCCAACCCGCTTGGGATCGGTGATCGCGCCATAGTGCGTGACAGTCGGTGCAGTGAGCGCGCCGCGCAGATCGCGCGTAGGGTCCGACGCCAGCCGCGCGGTTGCAACAGCATAGCGAAACACGGCTCCAGCAAGTTGCAGCGTTCGCCGCGCGCTTTCCAGCCTGCCTTTGACCTCAATCTTGCGAACCGCTGCCAGCACATCGGCAGGTTCAATCTCCGAAATCGGCAGGTGTCCAATTGACGTGCAAACGCGGGACAACAGAAATTCGCAACGGATCGCAGTCGACGGTGCCCAGCCTTTCTCGCCGTCTCGCTTTCGCTTTGCGCAATATTCGGCAGAGAGCGCGGCAAAGGTATTGTCGGCAGACTGCTTGGCCTGAATTTTCTTGCGCTGTTTTTCGCGCCCCGGATCAATGCCCAATGCAATCTGTTCGCGTGCCACGTCACGCCGTTTGCGCGCTACGGCAAGGCTTATGTCGGGATAGCGGCCAATGGCGAGCTTTCTCTCTTTGCCGTCAATTCGATATTTCAGCCGCCAGAGCTTTCCGCCCGCCGTTGTCACAAGCACATAAAGGCCGCCAGAATCGGCCAGTTTATAGTCTTTCTCGCCCGCTTTCGCATTACGCACCGCAACGTCGGTCAGAGCCATTTGGGGGCCTTTCTCAACCGCAAAGGGGCCGAAAATCACAAAGGCCCCCAGAAAAGGCCCCCATTCGCACTGGCTTTCAACGGACAGATACGAACATCAGCGGCCCAATGATTGAGCTAGTATCGCAGTTTTCTGGGGTTTGTCTAGCCATTCACGGTCATTGGCGAACAGGCAGTTGGAGCGGGTAGCGGGAATCGAACCCGCATAACCAGCTTGGAAGGCTGGGGCTTTACCACTAAGCTATACCCGCGCATCCAACTGGTGAGCCGCTTGCCATGGCAGTGGGCTGTTCGTCAATCGCTCAATTTCGCGAGATGGCGTGTTTTGCCGGTTGCCAGCGCGATCAATCGCCTGGAAAGTCGATCAGGGCATCGACATTGACTTTGGCACCGCGCAGACGATCCGCGCCGCCGATATCGGGCAAATCTATCACGAACAGCGCATGGCCGACGCTCGCCCCTGCCTGGCGCAGCAGTTCCACAGCGGCCACCGCGGTTCCTCCGGTGGCGATCAGATCGTCGATGACGACGACCTCTTTCCCGTCCGCCACGCCATCGGGATCGACTTCGAGCGTGTCGGTTCCATATTCGAGGGCATAGTCCATCGCCAGAACCGGCACCGGCAGCTTGCCGGGCTTGCGCACCGGCACGAACGGCAAACCCAATTGCGACGCAACCGCGGCACCGAAGATAAACCCCCGCGCTTCCATGCCGGCGATCGCCTGCGCGCCGATTGCCTCGGTGCGTTGTGCAAGGTGTGTGATTGTGGCGGCAAATCCCCGGCCATGGCCGATCAGCGTGGTGACATCGCGAAACAGGATGCCCGGCTTGGGGAAATCGGGAACCGTGCGCACCAGCGCCTTGATCTCATCGAGTGTCATCTCAGCTCCAAAAAAGAAAGCGCCCCTGCCATCGCGGTGATGGAGGGGCGCCTTTCATCCGTCAATCGCGGAAACGTCAGCTTTTCTTTTTCTTCTTGTCGGCCCAGATGTTGCGATACGACAGGTAGCCAAGAACCGTGGCGAACAGCAGGAAGCCCAGAACCGGCCAGCCGGTCTGCTTGCGCTTTTCCAGCTTGGGTTCAGCGGTCCACACCAGGAACGCGGCGACATCCTTTGACATCTGATCGACAGTCGGTTCGGTGCCGTCACCGTAGGTGACCTGACCGTCCGAGACGAGCGGCGGGGCCATCGCCAGATTGAGGTTCGGGAAATAGGGGTTGTAGTAAAGACCCTCACCCGTTTTGGAATCGGGGAATTTCTCCACCAGTTCCGCTGGCTGATCCTGATAGCCGGTCAGCAGCGAATAGGTATATGCCGCGCCGTTGTGCCGCGCTTTGGCGATCAGCGAGAGATCGGGCGGAATCGCATTGTTGTTGGCAGCGCGAGCCGCAACATCGTTGGCAAACGGCTTGGGGAAATAATCGGTCGGCAAACCGGGGCGCGTGGTTTGCTCACCCGTGTTGGGATCGACACCGGGCACCTGATAGCCGGCCGCGATCGCCTTTACTTCCGCTTCGTTATAGCCAAGCGCCGCCAGATCGCGGAACGCGACCAGACGCAGCGAGTGACAGGCCGCGCACACTTCCTTGTAAACCTGGAAGCCGCGCTGCAACTGCTGGCGATCGAATTTGCCGAATGCGCCATCGCTGGCGAGTTTCAGATCCTTGGGATGCTGGTGAAATGCATGCTCAGCAGTTTCTTCGCCAAGGCCTTCGGTCGCGACAAGAATTGCGCCATTACCGAATGACCAGAGCAGAGCCACCGTGAAAAACAGCCCAACAAGGATAGAGAGGATGCGTGCCATTGCTTTCGCCTTTTCCGTCTTGCTGGTTCAGGCCGCCGGGCCGAGCTGCGCGTTCTCATCCTCGCCGAGGACAGCCTCGGTGATGGAATAGGGCAGCGGATCGGGCCGTTCGATCGCGGATACGATCGGCAGGATAATAAGGAAGTGCGCGAAGTAGTAGAACGTCGCGATCTGACTGATCATCAGGTAGGGTTCTTCAGCCGGAGCGCCGCCACACCAGAACAGCAGCGCCATCGTCGGGATCAGGCCATACCAGAAGAACTTGCGGAACAACGGACGATACCCGCCCGAGCGCACAGGTGACTTATCAAGCCAGGGCAGGAAGAACCACACCAGGATCGAACCGAACATCGCCAACACGCCCAACAGCTTGGCCGGGATGAACAAGAAGTCATACGTGAACGCGCGCAACATCGCGTAGAATGGCCAGAAATACCATTCGGGAACGATGTGGGTCGGCGTGCTCATAGGGTTGGCTTCGATGTAGTTATCGGGGTGCCCCAGCATGTTGGGCGCGAAGAACAGTACCGCGCAGAACAGGAACAGGAACAGACCCATCGCCCAGCCATCCTTGGCGACGAAATAGGGATAGAACGGCAGCGTATCGCTTTCGGACTTCACTTCAACGCCCGTAGGGTTTGAAGAGCCGGGGATATGCAGCGCCCAGATGTGCAGGATAACAACGCCCGCGATCACGAACGGCAGCAGGTAATGCAGCGAGAAGAACCGGTTCAGCGTGGCGTTGTCAGGCGAAAACCCGCCCAGCAGCCACTGTTGCAGCGGTTCACCCACAAGCGGGATAGCCGAGAACAGCCCGGTGATCACTTTCGCGCCCCAGAAGCTCATCTGGCCCCACGGCAGAACGTAGCCCATGAATGCGGTGGCCATCATCAGCAGGAAGATCACCACGCCAAGCAGCCAGACCATCTCGCGCGGCGCCTTGTAGGAGCCGAAATAAAGCCCGCGGAATATGTGGATATAGATCACCACGAAGAACGCGGACGCGCCGTTGGCATGCGCATAGCGCATCAGCCAGCCCCAGTTCACATCGCGCATGATGTGTTCAACCGAATCGAACGCAACACCGGCGTTCGCGGCATAATGCATCGCAAGGACAATACCGGTGACAAGCTGCAGCACCAGGCAGATCCCGGCAAGAATGCCGAAATTCCACCAGTAGTTGATGTTGCGCGGCACCGGATAACCCGCACCGATGGCGTTATAGACAAGGCGCGGAAGCGGCAGCCTCTCGTCCATCCACTGCATGAACGGCGCTTGCGGCTTATATTCGTTGGCCCAGGGGAAACTCATGATATCTGACCTCAGCCGATCTTGACGACGGTGTCGGAAAGGAATTCGTATTCCGGCACTTCCAGGTTGGTCGGCGCAGGACCTTTACGGATCCGCGCGGCGGTATCGTAGTGCGAACCGTGGCAAGGGCAGAAATAACCGCCGAACTCGCCTTTGTTTTCGCCTTCGGCGGCACCCAGCGGCACACAGCCCAGATGAGTGCAGACACCCATCGTGATCAGCCAGTTTTCCTTGCCTTCCTTGGTCCGGTCGGCAAGCGATTGCGGATCACGCAGCGAGTCAGCCGGTATCGCATTGGCTTCTTCGATTTCTTTCGCGGTCAGGTTGCGCACGAAAACCGGCTGCTTGCGGAAAACAGCCTTGATCGACTGGCCTTCCTTGATCGCGGAAATATCAATTTCCGTTGAAGATGCCGCAAGCACATCAGCCGATGCCGACATCTGGCTGATCAACGGCACCAGCGTGGACACCGCGCCCACGCCTGCCGCGCTAACCGCCGCGATATTGATAAAGTCGCGACGCCGCACCCCATCTCCGGCTTCAGGCTCCGGAGTGTCAGTGACCGCTTGTTCTGTCATGATCGACCTTGCCTTGCTTTAAACGCCCGCATCCGTGGCCGGAGCGGAAAATCCCCAGTCAGCGGCGCGATGGACGGCCCCTGACATCGACGCCATGCAGGATTGCCCCCGGCAGACACCGACTTGGCGCGCCTGATAGACGCGAAATTCAGCCCTGCCAACCGCCTTTTTTGGCCCGCGATTGGCGATCAGCTGTTGATAGCGATTAGCGATATCTGTCGGCCATATGCCGGTTCGCCCGAATGCGTGGCGCGGCGATAGGAAAAAAAGCGCTCCGGCGCGCGATATGTATCAAGGCCGAGCGCCTCCACGCGGGCGATTCCGGCCGCCTGGAGCCGCGCGGCAACATATGCCTCAAGATCGAAATGAAAGTGTCCGGCGCGGCCCGTGGAGAAAAACCTGTCGTTCGCGCCACTGGCATCGACGAAGCGCTGATGAAACGCCGCATCCACTTCATAGCTTGCCTGCGCGATGCACGGCCCGATTGCGGCAACGATCCGCTCCGGCTGTGCGCCAAGCGCGCGCATCGCATCTATCGTGCGGTCCGTCACGCCCGCAAATGCGCCTTTCCAGCCGGCATGCGCGGCGCCGATAACGCCCGCTTCCCGGTCTGCCAGCAACACCGGCGCGCAATCGGCGGTGAGAATGCCCAGCAGCAGGCCCGGCCTGTCTGTAACCATGGCATCGGCTTCGGGCCGTGCATCATCGCTCCACGGCTGCGAGACAGTGACGCATTCGGCGGAGTGCACCTGATAGACGTTGACAAGCCTTGCACCCGGCATAACCGCGGCGACCGCGCGGCCACGGTTTTGCGCAATCACAGCCGGATCGTCGCCCGATCCCGGCCCGGTGTTGAGCCCTGCCATCGCGCCACGCGAAACTCCCCCGCGCCGCCCGAGAAACCCGTGCGGCAGGCCTGCAAGCACTTGTGCGCGAATAGCCTCAACCGGTTGTGTTGCCGGATCGTCAGCCAAGGCTGCGCGACACCTGCTCGCGAGTATCGCGCGAAAGCTCCTTCATGTCCGCTATTTGTTCGAGCTGCGCGCGCATCAGTTCCGATCGGCCCGGCTCGATCCTGCGCCACCGGCCCAGCGACGGCACAAAGCGCGCGGCAATCTGCGGATTAACCGGGTCCAGCGTGCGAATCAGATCGCCCAGCATCTGATAGCCTTCGCCGCTTGCGGCGTGGAAAGCATGAGAATTCATTGCAAACGCGGAATACAGCGCGCGGATGCGATTGGGATTATCGAACGTGAAATCCTTGTGCGCGGCCAATGCCTTTACATGGCTGAGAACATCGGAATGAAGCGAGCCGGCCTGAAGCGAGAACCACTTGTCGATCACTAGCGCATTGCCTTCGAACCGCTGGTAGAAATCGGCCAGTGCCTTTTCCCGTTCGGGCGCATCGAGCGAACACAGCGCCATCAGCGCACCTTGCCGATCCGTCATGTTATCCGCGCTGTTATACTGCGAGAATGCAAGGCTGGCCGCCTCTTCGGGAGCACCTGCAGCGAGATAGATCAGCGCCTGTGTCTTGATCTTGCGCGCGCCGCGCGCGGCGGCATCCCGGCTGTATGAAACTTCGCTCGCCCGTTCGTGCAGATCTTCGAACATGAACTGCAGCTCTTCGCCCAGCCATGCCTTAAGCCCTTCGCGCTCGGTATGGATCGCCGCCGGATCGGCAACCGCCATCTGCTCGGCCAGATAGCTTTCGGATGGCAGGATAAGCAATTCGCCGCGCATCAGATCGTCAAGATCGGCATCATCGATCACAGCCTCTATCGCCTGACTGACGGCATCGCGCTCAACCTCTTTTTCGCGCCCTTCGATCTTGCCATCGATCGCCGCCAGCAAATGGCGCACGACAAGGTTCTGCATCGCTTCATAGCGCGCGAACGGATCGTCATCCTTGGCGGCCAGAAACACCAGATCTTCAAGCGACTGTTCGGTCTGGATCGCCACCGGCGCGGAAAACCCGCGATTGATCGACAGGACCGGCATCTTCATGTGCTTTGGAAACACATATTCGCCCTTGTCTTTATCCAGCATGACAAGTTCTTCGCCGCGATGCTTGCCGGTCGCACGATCAAACAGCGCCAGTTTCAGCGGGATCGGCATCGGCTGCTTATCGGTCTGCCCCGGTGTTTGCGGCACCACCTGTTCCATGCGCAGCACCGCCGCTTCGCCCTCGTGCGAGGCTTTGACAGTGATCTGCGGCGTGCCTGCCTGCGAATACCACAGGCGAAACTGCGTCAGATCGAGCCCCACGCCGTCTTCGATGGCCTTGACGAAATCCTCGCACGTGGCCGCTTCGCCATCGTGACGCGCAAAATACAGGTCTGTGCCTTTGCGGAATGCATCTTCACCTGCTTTGGCATTGGCAAGCGTGCGCATCATGCGGATGACTTCGGCGCCCTTGTTATAGATCGTGGCGGTGTAGAAGTTTGAGATTTCCTGATAACTATCGGGCCGGATGGGATGGGCCAGCGGGCCGGAATCCTCGGGGAACTGGGCTGCACGCAGCACCCGCACATCCTCTATCCGCTTAACCGATTCAGACCCCATATCCTGGCTGAACAACTGATCGCGCAGCACCGTAAAACCTTCCTTCAGCGATAGCTGAAACCAGTCACGGCAAGTGATGCGATTGCCAGACCAGTTGTGGAAATATTCATGCGCGATCACGCCTTCGACGGCATCATAGTCGGCATCGGTAGCGGTTTCAGGGTCGGCCAGCACATAACGCGTGTTGAACACGTTCAGGCCCTTGTTCTCCATCGCGCCCATGTTGAAATCGGAAACGGCGACGATGTTGTAAAGATCAAGATCGTATTCGCGCCCGAACGTTTCCTCGTCCCATTTCATCGCGGCGATCAGCGAATCCATCGCGTGCTGCGTGCGATCGAGATCGGCTTGCCGCACCCAGATGTTCAGATCCACTTCGCGCCCGTTCATGGTGGTGAAGGTGGAATGGTTGGCAACAAGATCGCCTGCCACCAGCGCGAAAAGGTAGCTCGGCTTGGGCCATGGATCGTGCCATTCGGCCCAGTGGCTGCCGCCTTTGCCTTCCCCTTGCGAAACGCAGTTGCCGTTCGACAAAAGCACCGGAAACGCATCTTTGGGCCCCTCCATGCGCACACGATAGACAGACAGCACATCGGGCCGATCCGGGAAAAAGGCGATTCGCCGGAACCCTTCGGCTTCGCACTGCGTGCACAGCATGCCGCCTGAGGCATAAAGCCCCATCAGCTTTGTATTTTCGGCAGGGCGCACCAGCGTTTCGATTTCGATCTCGTGCGCATCGCCGGGCAGGTCCAGCAACAGGTCTGCCCCGTCCATGCGCCAGTCATCGGTGGCCTTGCCATCGCGCTTCACCGCCGTTGCGGCAATACCATCGCCGTTCAGCCGGATCGTCTGACTGCCGCTGCCATCGGCGTTTTTCGCAACTGAAAGGCGCGCCGTAACCTGCGTTTCATCGGCCCCGAGCAGGAAATCGAGCGACACTTCGGGAACCAGCCAGTCCGGCGGGCTATAGTCTTCCCGGCGAATCACCGTCGGATGATCCGGCGGCGACGCGGCGTCGGCAGTTTCGTGGTTGGAGACAGGGTCGGAGGGTCTGCTGGCTATATCCATTTCGCCTAAGTAGACGTTCCGCATTGGATTGCCAGAGCCAGCAAGGAGACATCTTCACCATGAAGCGATTTTTCATCTTCGGCCTCGGCTATTCGGCCTTGCGAATTGCATCGCGGCTGGAGGATGCGGGCTGGGAAGTCATTTCAACCGGAAGCGCGGGAACGCTCTCGTTCGACGATGAAGGCACGGTGCGCATGGCGCTGGCCGATTGCGGCCATGTGCTTTCATCCGTTCCGCCGGGCAGCGAAGGGCTTGATCCGGCGCTCGATCGCTATGGCACGGCGCTGGATGGTAAGTGGCTGGGATACCTCTCGTCCACCGGTGTCTATGGCGATGCAGGCGGCGCGTGGGTGGATGAAACCGCACCCACTGGCACAGGCAGGCGCACCGCGCGCGCCGAATGCGATTCGCAATGGCTGGAGCGGGGCGCGCATGTGCTGCGCCTGCCAGGCATTTACGGGCCGGGCCGCAGCGCGCTTGACCGGGTGCAGAGCGGCAAGGCGCAGCGCATCGATCTGCCTGGACAGGTGTTCAGCAGAATCCATGTAAACGATATTGCCAGCGGCGCTCTGGCCGCGATCAATGCCCCGGCGGGCGCATACAATCTTGCCGACGATCGGCCCTGTTCGCAAAATCTGGTGATCGAGGAAGCCTGCCGACTGCTGGGCACCGCGCCACCGGAAATGCTCTCGCTCGAAGATGCGCAGCTTTCGCCCATGGCGCGCGGTTTCTATGCCGAAAACCGGCGCATCGCCAACGGCAAGGCAAAGCGCATGCTGGGCTGGCAGCCGCGCTACCTCACGTTTCGCGAAGGATTACGCGCCTGCCTTGAATGCACATGAACCACGCACCACCTTTGCGCGGCAAAGGAGACGCCATGACCACCGTCACGATCACCCGGCACGACAATGGCAATTCGGGCGAATATCACGCCCACGTTGAAGACAGCAGCCATATCGGCAGGCTGACATGGGTGCTGCGCGATGGCGCGCGCGTGGCCGAACATACGCTTGTGCCCGATGCAATCGGCGGGCGCGGTGTCGCGGGTGAACTGGTCAAGGCGATCGTGGCCGATGCGCGCGACCACGGCTTTACGATTGTGCCCGCGTGTTCCTATGTCGCGCACAAATTCGACGTGAATCCCGACTGGTCCGATTTGCGCGCCTGATGCGCCGCTTCAATCCGGCTTCCCAAAGCCGCCACCGCCTGGCGTTTCGATCACGATAACATCTCCGGGGTTCACGGATATAGCCGCGGTCGATCCCGGTTCCTCCACCGCACCATCCACGCGCTCAACCCGGTTGCGCCCGCGCGCGCCGTCATCGCCACCCGCAAGACCAAACGGCGCAAACCGGCGGTGGTTGGACAAGATCCCTGCCTCCATTGCGGCAAGAAACCGGATGCGGCGAACCGCGCCATCCCCGCCGGAATGCCCGCCAGCCCCGCCAGAGCCTATGCGAATGGCAAATTCCTCCAGCAAAACCGGAAACTTGGTTTCCAGCACTTCGGGATCGGTCAGGCGGCTGTTGGTCATATGTGTCTGGACAACGTCGGCACCGTCGAAATCCGGCCCCGCGCCCGAACCGCCCGCGATTGTCTCGTAATACTGGCGCTGCGCATCGCCGAACGTGAAATTGTTCATCGTCCCTTGCGAAGCTGCCATCGCGCCCAATGCGCCAAACAGCGCATCGGTGATCGCCTGGCTCGTCTCTACATTGCCCGCCACAACAGCGGCAGGCGCGCGCGGGTGAAGCATGGAGCCTTCGGGCACAACCACCTTCAAGGGCCGCATGCATCCTTCGTTCATCGGCACTGCATCGTCGATCAGCGTGCGCACGACATAAAGCACGGCGGCACGCACCACCGGCAGCGGCGCATTGAAATTGTCGGGCAGCTGATCGGATGTTCCGGTAAAGTCTATCGTCGCCGCGCGCTGTTGCCGGTCGATGATAACCGAGACAACAATCTGCGCGCCGTTATCCATCGCGCAGCGGAACGATCCGTCGGACAAGCGGTCGATCAGCGCGCGCACAGCGTTTTCGGCATGGTCCTGCACATGACCCATATAGGCATCGACCACATCGCGCCCCTGTTCGGCAGCGATCCGGTTCAGTTCCGCCGCGCCTTTGGCACATGCCGCGATCTGCGCCTTGAGATCGGCAAGGTTCTGATCGGGATTGCGCGCGGGCCAGCGACCCGCATTGAGGATGGCGCGGATCGCATCTTCACGCAGCACGCCTGCATCGACCAGAAGTTCATTATCAAGAAGCACGCCCTCCTGATCCAGCGTCGTGCTGCCGGGCGGCATTGATCCGGGGCTGATCCCTCCAACATCGGCATGATGTCCGCGCGCCGCCACGAACCATGTAGGCCGCGCTTCATCGCCATGCGCGAACACCGGCATGACAACGGTGATATCGGGCAGGTGCGTTCCGCCATCATAGGGCGCGTTCAGCACATAGGCATCGCCCACCCGCATGCCGCGCCCGTCATGCCCATCCGCGCGCCGGGCCAGAACCGTGCGTACGCTTTCCCCCATCGAACCAAGATGCACTGGCATATGAGGGGCATTGGCAATCAGGTTGCCGCCCCCGTCAAACACAGCGCAAGAGAAATCGAGCCGCTCACGAATGTTGACCGAACTTGCGCTGTATTGCAGCGCCGCGCCCATCTCTTCGGCAATCGCCATGAACAGCGCGCCCATGATTTCCAGCCGCACAGGGTCAAGCGCAGTGCTGGCGGCGGCCTTCAAATGCTGCGCAGCATGGCGCTCCAGAACAAGGTTGCCCAAACGATCGAGATGCGCCCGCCACCCCGGCTCTACCATCGTTGTCGATACATCATCGACCACCAGTAGCGGCCCATCGGCTTCAAACCCGGCAGCCAGATCCTCGCGCCGATAAAGCGGAACGTCGCGCTGAGCGCCAGCGGTGAACACACAAACGGTTTCGCGCGCGGGAGCAGAGCTTGCAGGAAGCGCAGCAGGTTCGGCAGTCTGATCGTCACCTGCCGCAATCGCTTCAACCCAAAGCGTCTCAACAATCAGCGCATCGCCCGCGGCAAAGCCAAACCGTTCATGCCACCCTTGCAAAAATGCTGCACGCATTTGCTGCAGCATTTCATACGCGACGGGAATGGAGTTTTCGCTGCCTTCGGGGCGAATTGCCGCGGATATCTCGCAACGGATCGCCGCTTCCGGCAGCCCTTGCGCGGCAAGTTGCGTGGAGGCGCGCTTTGCCAGCTGCGCCGCAGCAGCATCGATCTGGGCGGCGTTATTCTGGACAAGAGGAACCGAGAGCGTTTCCTGCACAAGCACCCGCCGGTCTGCCAGACCCATGCCATAAGCCGAAAGGACGCTGGCCAGCGGATGGCAGAGGATTTTGGTCACACCCAGCGCATCGGCAACCTTGCAGGCATGCTGCCCAGCGGCACCCCCAAAACACACGAGCGCCGCGCGCGTAACATCGTGGCCCTGCCTCAGCGAAACAGCCTTTATCGCATTCGCCATATTGGCAACGGCAATGTCCAGAAAGCCCTCTGCCGCCATATCGCGCTGTGGCCGTTTTCCGGTTTTTTGCTCAACATCGTCAAGCATCGCATCCAATTTATGCTGCGCAGCATTTTTATCGGGCGGCGCGTTGCCATCGGGGCCGAAGACGTGCGGGAAATGTTGTGGCTGCAGCTTGCCAAGCAGCAGGTTGCAGTCCGTCACCGTCAGCGGGCCGCCGCGCCGGTAACACGCTGGCCCCGGCACCGCACCGGCCGAATGCGGGCCAACCATGAACCGCGCGCCATCGAAATGGCAGATCGATCCGCCACCCGCCGCCACGGTGTTGATCCGCATCATCGGCGCACGAATGCGAATGCCCGAAACCCGCGTTTCGCTGTCGCGCTCATAGGCGCCGGCATAGTGCGAAACATCGGTGGACGTGCCGCCCATGTCGAACCCGATGATATGATCGAACCCGGCCTGCCGCGCGACCGCCGCCATGCCGACAATCCCGCCCGCCGGGCCGGACAGGATCGCATCCTTGCCGTGAAATGCATCGCCCGCAGCCAGCCCGCCGTTTGATTGCATGTAAAGCGCGCAAACCGCATCGCCCAGCCCCGCTTCCATCTGCGCCACATAGGCGCGCAGCACGGGCGAAAGATACGCATCGACAACGCATGTATCGGCGCGGGCGATCAGTTTGATCAGCGGCGCAACGCGGTGGCTTGTAGAAACCTGATCAAACCCGATTTCGCGCGCGATCCTGGCCAGCGCCTCCTCATGCGCGGGATAGCGATAGCCATGCATCAAGGCGATGGCGATCGCGCGCAGGCCGTTGTCATATGCGGCCTGAAGGCTTGCGCGCGCCGCTTCTTCATCTAACGCGACATGCACCGTGCCGCCCGCACCCACGCGCTCTTCAATCTGTGCAACGTCGGCATAAAGCGGATCGGGCAAAACGATATGCCGCGCGAAAATATCAGGCCGTTCCTGCGTGCCGATCCGCAAGGCATCGCCAAACCCGCGCGTGATGGCAAGCAGCGTCGGCGCGCCCTTGCGTTCAAGCAGCGCGTTAGTGGCCACCGTTGTGCCAAGCCGCAGTTCGGCGGGAGGCAGCGGCCCTTCGCGAACACCGGTGATCCGCCGCATCGCTTCAACCGCGGCATCGGCATAGTGTTCGGGGTTTTCGGACAACAGCTTCAGGCGCGTCAGCCCGCCATCGGGCGCGCGCGCCACAACATCGGTGAACGTGCCGCCCCGGTCTGCCCAGAATCGCCAGATCGCTTCGCTCATTTACGCTGATGCAGGTTCAATCGAAGCCGCGTTCAAGAAATGCCTGCGCAAATCCGGCCATAGCCGCCGCGCCCATAGGCATCACCGTTTCATCCACCATCATCCGGGTGGAATGAATGCCGCAACACCGGCTCCAGTCTTCCCCTTCATGGCTGACCCCCAGAAAGAACATCGCGCCCGGCACTTTTTCCAGCACATAAGAGAAATCTTCCGCGCCCATCACCGGATCGGGCAGGCGCTGGAACGATTCGTGGCCAAACAGATCGCGCGTTACCCGCTCACCGAAGTTGACCGCCGCTTCATCGCACAGCGTAACCGGAAATCCCTCTACGATCTCAACATCCACGCTCAGCCCGTGCGCGCCGGCAATGCCTGCTGAAAGGATCTGCACTTCATCGCGCAACCGCTGGCGGTTTTCAGCAGAGAGCGATCGCATCGTCCCTTCGATCTGCGCGCTGTCGGGCACGACATTGAACGTGGTGCCGCTGTCAATCCGGGCGACGGTCAGCACAACCGGATCGAACACGCTGAACTTGCGCGTGACCATCGCCTGCAACGCCGTCACGATTTCGCACGCGACCGGAATCGGGTCGATGGTTTCATGCGGCATCGAGGCATGACCGCCCTTGCCGTTTACCGTGATCACAAACTGGTCCGCAGCGGCCATCACCGGGCCAGCCCGCCCCGCTATCACCCCATGCGGCGCGTTGGGAAACACATGCAGCGCGAACGCAGCATCGGGAAGTGGATCGAGCAGGCCATCATCGAGCATATAGCGCGCGCCGTGGTGGCCTTCTTCGCCCGGCTGGAACATGAAGCGCACTTCACCTTTGAGGGAATCTGCGCGTTTCGCCAGCAATTCCGCCGCTCCGGCCAGCATCGCAGTGTGCGCGTCATGCCCGCAGGCGTGCATCACACCAGGGATGGTTGAGGCGAACTCCAGCCCGGTTTCCTCCGGCATCGGAAGCGCATCCATATCGCCGCGCAGCAGAACGGACCGCCCCGGCCCGCCGCCGCCTTTCAGAATCGCGACCATGCCTGTGGTCGATGGCCCTTCGCGCCATTCAAGCGGCAAATGGGCGAGCGCCATGCGCACTTTATCGCGTGTTTTGGGAGTGTGCAGGCCCAGCTCAGGCTCTGCATGGATGGCGCGGCGCAAGGTGGTGATTTCACTGGCGATGGATCGCGCATCTTCGATCAGGGAACGGTGCAACATATCCACCATGATAACCTCCCCCGTTCGCGTGTCGAGCGTTGCGCTTGCGGGCCAGCGTATTATGGCAACACCATGACTGCAAATCCGCTCCCTCTGTTTGCCCAATGGCTGGCCGAAACCGATTCCGACTGGCCCGAAGCCGCGCAATCCGCAGCCCATCACGCCTTTATCGATATCATCGGCGTGTCGCTTCCAGGGTCGATAGAGGAATCCACCCGGCGCGTGTTCGAAACGGTCAGGCACTGGGGCGAAGGACCGTGCGCGGCGATCGGCATGGGCGCGCGCCTTGCCGCGCCCCATGCTGCGCTGGTGAACGGAACGGCAGCCCATGCACTTGATTTCGATGATAATTTCGACCCCGGCAAAACTCATGCAACCGCCGTTCTGGCTCCGGCTATTTTCGCGCTGGCAGAGCAGGAAGGGCTTGGCGGACCGGCCTGTATCGATGCCTATATCGCTGGTCTCCAGATCCTCGGCTGCGTGGGTGAGGGGCTGAACCCGCGCCACCGCATGCTTGGCTGGCACGCCACGGCAACGGTCGGCGCGGTTGGCGCGGCGGCAGCCTGCGCGCGGCTTCTGCGTCTCGATGCCGGGCAAGCCCAACAGGCGATTTCACTGGGAACCAGCATGGCGGGCGGGTTCATGGCGCAGTTCGGCACAATGGCCAAGCCGGTCCACGCGGGACTGGCCGCACAAGCCGGTGTGCTGGCCGCCAGCATGGCTCGCAGCGGCATCGAAGCGGGCGCGGACACGCTGCACGGGCCATACGGTATGCGCGCGCTGATGGCGCAACTTGAGCCCGGCGAAAGCGGTCCGCGTTTTCGGGAAGGCGGGATCGGCGATCCGTTGCTGATCCTGTCCGCCGGGCTCAAGACCAAACGGTTTCCCAATTGCGCAAGCGCACATCGCGCGATGGACGGATTGCTTGAACTGCTGGAGCGCGACGATGTGCAGCCCGACGCGATCGAACGCCTGACAGTCGAGGCGCCGCGAAGCCATCTTGCCAATCTGATGTACACCGATCCGCAGACGCCTGCTCAGGCGAAATTCTCAATGGAGCATGCGCTGGCCTGCATCCTGACCGACGGGACATGCACATTGTCTCATTTCACCCCGGAAGCCCTGTCGCGACCGGAATTGCGCGCGGCCTATGCCAGAGTTCAAAGAGTCGATCTGGACGATGGCCCGGAAGATCAGCTGACCGTGGTGCGCGCGGCACTTAACAACGGGCGCGAGGTCGAAGCAGGCGTGCCCTGGCCCGCCGGAACCAAAGCGCGGCCTTTCAAGCCAGACTATTTCCGCCAGAAGTTCGAAAGCTGCGCACAGTCGGTCATCTCAAACGAAAAGGCCGCACGCGTGCTTGAAACGCTCGAACAGTTAGCGCAGCTGCCATCGCTCGGTCCGCTGACCGACGCGCTGGTTGTCAAAATTCCGGGATAGAGCATTTTCCGTTCGGGCTTACGCGAACGGAAAAACAACGCTCATGCGCCGCGCGGGCTTTCAGCGACCCGACTGGCAGCGACCCGACTGGCAGCGATTGCCGATCCCGATTGTTCGGAGATCGCTCTCAGGCTCTTCAAGACGAAGCCGCCTGCCGCTCTTTCAGAATTTTTTCGGCGAAATCGTATGTCTTGAAGCTGTCCACATCGATCGCCTGGCTGCCATCCTCGATCAGCGCCGCTGCGATCTTGATTCCAAATCGCTTGGAAAGCCGTTTCATTCCGCTGGCAAGCGGGACAAGGCCAAGCGCCATCACCGCAACATTGAACAGACCGATCGCACGGATCAGGCGATCGCGGTTCTTCGCGAACTGGCCGCCCTCTCGAAACAGTTCGGCAACCTGCATCACATCGGAACCGCCAACCGCATAAAGATTGCAGTTGCAGAACCGGCCATCGGAAAACCTGTATGAGCCAACCTTGGCATTTTCAGGCCCCGGTTTTTCGCCGCGCGCGGCAAGCAGGGCTTCACGCCGGGTAAGGCCAACGGATGCATCGGCGCCATCGAAAATCGGCTTCATCGTGCGCAACACAGAATCGGGCGTTGTCAGAACGTTATCCCCGGTGGTGATCAGAATCGGCCCTTCGATGCCCTGCGCCGCGTTGTAGGCGCTGTCCGTCAGCGAAATTTTCGATTCGACGAAATCAAGCGGGATTCCCTTCGTATCGAGCGGGGAAGACAACGCGCCAACCGCATCCCATCCATCCGGCTCCATACAGACACGCACGCGGGAAACGCCGGGCGTGTCCGCCAGCATCTCGAAAACGTAACTGATCAGCGGCTTGTCGCAGATCGGCGCGATGCACTTGTGGCTGACACCGGCGCGCTCCGCGATCGGATTGACAATTCCGGCGCGCAGACCGGCCATAACGACGACAGTGAAATTTGGTGCTTCAGCCATTGGCCTCAAGCCTTTCCGGGTGATGTTCAAGCTTACCCTGCCGAAGCAGGCTTGCGGTGAGTATGGTTTCGAGCAATTCGGGATATGTAAAGCCCGCAATCGCCGCCGATGTGCCGATAACGCGCGGCTGCCAGATATTACACTGCAGATTCACTTCAAGAAACGAGATGTCTCCCGTGTCGGTATCCAGCCGGAATTCGAAACGTCCATAATCGAACGGCGCGAGTTCGGGCAGCAGCGACCGCGTAAATTCCGCCACTTTCGCGATAACATCGCGATCATGCTCCTGCTCAAGCCTGGCGGTGCTTTTTTCAAAGCCGCGTTTGTGCGCATAGGTGCGCAGCGCATCGGGATCGAACGTAAAGCGCATCAACGGCAGCAGCTGTTCTCCTTCCGGCCCGCCGATCACCGGTATTTCAAGATCGATACCGCGCATGAACGGCTCTACCAGAGCATCCTGCCCTTCGGCATGTAGTTCTGCGATGTGCCGGCGCACCTGATCCCAGTCTGCCGCGTCCTCCACGCCCCATGACGCCGATGAGTTGTTCGGCTTGGAGACATAGCGGTCCGCTGAAAATGGAGCATTGGCATCAACCGGCTGCCCCAGCCGGTAAATCGCCGAGCGGGTCGTTGGCACGCCGCGCGCCCTTGCCGCCATTTTCATCAGATGTTTATCGTCCGAAAGACCTCTCAGAATCGGGCGGGCGCCCAGATAGGCCAGGCCAAGCCGCGAACACAGCAGCGGCGCGAGCATTTCGGAATTGAAAAAACCCCCGCGATTGAGAAGCGAGAACACGAAATCGACATCGGGTTTTTCGAACAGCGCCTCGAACGAACTGGCCACTTGCAAGCGAATCCCCAGCGCTTCCAGCGTATCGCGCACATGCCGGTGATAGACCGCATGATCGCCGTCCACCGGATCGCGCGTGCCATCGGACAATGCATGCTTGGCCAGAAACAGGAACTTCAGCCGCTTCCGGTCCTGAGGTGCGAGCCGCAGCTTCGTCAGGTTGCTGTTGGTGGCTGGCATAATCCTCTCAGAGAAGCTATTGAGCCGGCGCGCCACGCTAGTGGAAAACAGGCGGTCGCGCGCCTATAGCAGCGCTGCGCGGCGACACAAGAACCGGGAGCCAGGGGACGCGCGCACCCTGCCATTTTTTGATACGGATCGCCGATGTACACCATGCCTCATTGCGAGCTCAGCCTGCCCACTTCGACCCTGATGAGCCAGGGTGGAGACGATCGCATCACGATTGATGAGCGCAGCGGCCTGAACGCATATGGTTGCGCGCCTTCGCCGATGACATCGGTGATGTATTCATCATCAACCGCAAGTGCGATTTCCGCCGATGCCTATCGCCATGTGCAGGCCTATCATTTTCGCCTCCGTCAGCGGCTTCAGCAGGAAACCGCCCATGACATCTATGCAGGAGAACTTGAAGAAGCCCGCAGCCGCATCCGCGCGGCATACCGGCTGAGCCGCACGACCGACATTGCTTTCGGCCCGTCGGGGACGGATCTTGAGTATCTGGCGCTGGCGCTGGCGCTTCAGTCGGGTCAGCCGGTATGCAATCTGGTCGTCGAAGTCGAGGAAGTCGGCAGCGGCTGCCAGTTCTCTCAGGCCGGGAAATATTTCGCGCCGCGAACCGCGCAAGGCAAAGCGGTGGCCAAAGGTGATCCGTTGCCCGGCTTCGCACCCGAACGGATCAGCGTGCGCACTCTTAAAATGCGCAGTGACACAGGCCCGGTGCAGGGCTGCAGAGCGCATGGCGAGGCATTGTCGCACGCCATCGCCGAGGCGCTGGAACGGGGGCAACGGCCATTGCTCCATGTCATTCACCGCTCAAAGACCGGGATAATCGCGCCCGACCTGGCTGAACTCGATGCGCTGTCAGGCCGGTTCGGAGGCCGGATCGACGTGGTGGTGGATGCCTGCCAGGGCCGGATTTCGCCCGATGCCATCGAAGGCTACCTCCGGCGCGGCGCAATGGTGTTCATCACCGGATCGAAATTCTTTGGCGGCCCGCCGTTCAGCGCGTTCGCGCTTGTTCCGCCGCGGCTTTCACAACGTATGAACGGTGACCATGCCGCGCCCACCGGGCTGGCGGATTTCTTCGCGCTTGCCGAAATGCCCGGTGCGTGGCGCGCATGTCGCAGTATTCTGCCCCGATCCGCCAATTTCGGGATGCTTCTGCGGCTTGAAGCCGCGTTGTTCGAGATCGGCCGGTTCTTCGCGTTGCCCGATGATCGCGCCGAAGCTGTGATCAAGGCATTCAACGCCGCGATCGGCAAACTTGGCAGCGATCTCCCGTTTCAGCTTGTCGATGCGGCAACCGCCGATGACTTGCGCGGGCACGATCCCAGTCCGCTTGATCGGAAAATGTTGCATGTCGTGGAACTGACGCTGCCCGATCCGCATACCGGCAAACCCCTCGATTTCGATCAGGCGCGGGCGCTCTACCGGCTGCTTTACCACGATATTTCGGCGCATTTCGCCAACCCGGACGATATTCTTACCGCAAGCGAGATCTGCCACCTTGGCCAGCCGGTTCGTTGCCTGTGGCGGGCTGACGGCACGGCTGCTCCGACATTACGCTTTGCCCTTTCCGCGCCACTGATCGCATCGTTGTCAGGGCTTGATCGCGAAGAACTGGCACTGCGGTTTCACAGCGATATCGAACGCGTGGGCCGCAAGCTGCGACTTGCCGCCACCCTGCTTCAGAACACGCCCGATGCCGCGATGAAGCAGGGTGAAACGCTGGCTCCCGAAGCGTAATTGCAACCGCCCGGAGGCATCCATTCGATGTAAACGCATCGCGCGAATTCAACCGCCGGGGCTTGTGCTATGGCGGTTCTGGCTGCAAAACCGCGTTCCGGCAGGAATTTGAAATGCCAGATACCGGGTAGACCGCTAGATAACTGAGAGAATGCCCGGCGTGAACGCGCTTATCGCCAGAATACGCAGTGCACCCAAGGCCCTGATCCAGGTTATGCGGAATCTGGGCTGGATGGTTGCCAGCCGGGGTCTGGCTGCAGTTTTCTCGCTGATTTATCTGGCGATCATCACCCGCTCGCTGGGCGTTTCGGGATTTGGCGCGTTCGCCCTGATCACGGGCGCGGCGCAGCTGCTGACCAATCTTCTTGCTCTTCAGACATGGCAGATCATCGTCCAGTATGGCGTCAGCCATGTCGAGAACGGCGATCGCACAAAGCTTGCGCGGCTATACCGCAGCGCGATTCTGCTCGACATCATCAGCGCGGTTTCCGGCATTATCGCGGCGGCGATCATCCTGCACTATTTCGCCGGCGCGCTGGGGCTGAAACCCACACTGGCGCGCGCCACGCTGATATTCATTGCGATCATGCTGGTTTCGCTGCGCTCCACGCCACTGGGAATCCTGCGCCTTCGCGACCGGTTTTCCTATGCCGCCGCCGCCGACAGCGCGACACCGATCCTGCGGCTGATCGGTGCGATCACGGTTGGCCTTGTCCACCCGACGCTGCAGGCATTCCTGATAGCGTGGGCCATCTCCGAACTGCTGACTGCCGCGGCGCACTGGCTGGCGGTGCACAAGCTGGGTGAATTCAAACTGATCCTGCGAGACGGGAAGGACGTGTCGCAGGTTTTCGCCGACAATCCCGGTCTGGTGCGTTTTTCGCTCACGTCCAGCTTCAGCCAATCGCTGTTCATCACCGCAAAACAGATACCGCTGTTCCTTGTCGGCGGGCTGACCGGAACTGCGGCGGCAGGCGCGTTTCGGCTGGCAGCACAGCTCAGCCGGTCGCTCACCACCGCGTCGGAACTGATCGCAAAAGCGGCCTTTCCCGAAATCGTGCGCGCCGTGCGCAGCGAAGGGGTGCGCAGCCTTGCCGGTGCGATCCTTGGTTCGGTCCGCATAGCTCTGGTTGTCAGCAGTGTTGTTTTTGTGCTGGTCGTGCTGTTTGGCCAGTCAATTCTTGAAACTGTGGGCGGCGATGATTTTGGCCGTGCCTATCACAGCCTGCTGTGGCTTGCGGCGGCGGCCTGCACCGATCTTGTCATCGTTTCCTTTGAACCCAGCATCATGGCGGCAAACCGCGCGCACCTGGCGTTTCTTGCGCGGCTGGCTTCGCTGACCGTGATGATTTCATGCGCTTTCCTGCTTGAACCGCTGATGGGCGCGGACGGGGTGGCGGCGGCCGTGTTGATCAACGCGGTGACGCAAGCGCTGCTGCTTGGCCTGATCCTTTTGCGCCTCGTGCGAAGCCGGAAAAGCAGCGCGCAATCGGGCTGATCTGTCCATTCGCAAACGGTGCGAACCATTAAAAAGCTGGCGTTCCACGCCCCCTGATCGCTAAGAGCGGGCTAATGAGACCTTCGCCATCCGGTTTCAGCCGGCTGTCTGGCACAGCAGCGGCCCAGAATCAGCATCCGGCACGTCTGGCCGGGGGCGCGCCCACTGCTGCGTCACTGCCGCTGACGGGTATGATTCTCAACCTGAAAAGCCACCGCAACATGCCGTCAGCAAATGACGCGCCCGATCTCCCCGGTATGCTGATTGTACGGCCCGATACAAAACAGGATATTGTTGACGCCCTTACATTGTTTGCTGAGCGGCAGATCGGTCTGCTGGTGATCAGCGGCGGCGACGGAACGATCCGCGACGTGCTGACCCGCGGCGCCCCCATTTTCGGGGACAGCTGGCCGGAAATCATCATTCTGCCGCAAGGCAAAACGAATGCGCTGGCGTTCGATCTTGGCCTTCCGCGAAAGTGGCCATTGGCAAAAGCGCTGGAGGCGGCGCAGGCGGGGCGCACGGCAATCCGCCGCCCACTGGTGGTAACGCCGCGCGATGGCAATCAGCGCGTGCGCTACGGGTTCATTTTCGGCGCGGGCGTTTTCAATGCCGCGATCGAAGCGGGACAGGTCGCTCACCGCTATGGCGCGTTTCAAAGTTTCGCCGTCGCGGTAACTGCGGTGTTCGGCGTAATGCAGGCGTTGTGCGGTGTTGGCAGAAGCCTGTTTCGCGTGCCCGCCAGAATGCGCATTCGCCATGCGTCTGACGGTGAGGAGCTACCGCACAGCGGGCATGGGGACGCGCGCGAACGCCTGATTGCGGGCTTTTCCGCGCTCACAGCGTTCCCGCCGGGGCTGCGCCCGTTCGCCAACCTGAAAGGGGCTTCGGGCATTCGCTTTTTCATTCTCGATGCCCCGCTGCGACGCGCCGTCGCCCTGTTTCCGTTCGCGCTGTTCGGAGCGGACTTCAAAGTGTTGAAAAAGCTTGGCCTGCATCGCGGTTCGGATGAGGCTTTCGATTTCGAGCTGGACGAAAGTTTCATTCTCGATGGCGAAGCATTTCCGCCCGGCTCATATCGGCTGAGCCTTGGCCCCGAGATGCACTTCGTTGTGCCGTGAGCGAAACGCTCGAGTCCAGAACTGCGCTTGGGCTGGCGCGGGAAACCATGCCCGAAGTCAGCGCATTCGGAGAAAAGCTGGCGCGCGAATCGGGCGCGCTTGGCGTTCTGTTTTATGGATCGAACCTGCGCACCGGCGAACTGGAAGGCGTGCTGGACTTTTACGTTCTGCTACCGGGCAAGCCGGAAAGCGGAATCTGGCCGCGTGTCAGCTATCACGAATGGCACCATGCGGGCCACGATCTGCGCGCAAAAGTGGCGACCATGACACTTGCCAAATTTGCCCAGGCCGCTTCGGGTGAGCTGCTGGACACGACAATCTGGGCGCGTTTCGCGCAACCGTGCGCCATGGTCTGGCAGAGAGACGACGCGGCACACGAAGCGGTGCGCGCCGCGGTCGCCACAGCCGTTGCGACGGCCGCGCGGCTGGCGGCGACGCTCGGCCCGGGATCCGGCGAAGATGACGCATTCTGGACTGCGCTGTTTCAGGCGACATACAGCGCCGAATTCCGGGTTGAGAGCACAGGACGATCGCAATCCATCCTCGATCTCAACCGCACGCACTTTGACGGACTGTTCCCGCTGGCGCTGACGGCAGCGGACATCCCCTTTCGGCGCGACGGGGCGGCTATCGCACCGCAGATCGAGCCCGAAGCGCGCAGCAGGATCGCCCGCTGGTGGGCGAAACGGCGCCGACTGGGCAAGGCGATCAACCTGATACGGCTGGTGCGGGCATCGTTCACGTTCGAAGGCGCGGCGCGCTATGCGGCCTGGAAGATAGAGCGCCACACGGGCATTCGCGTTGATGTCACGCCATGGCGCGAACGCCACCCGGTGCTGGCCGCGCCGGGCGTGATGTTCTCGGTCTGGAGGGGAAAACGCCGGAACCGGCGCGATCACATATGATCACATATAACGCATGTTGATGCGAATGGATTTGACACCACCGCCAACGCTGACGGCCGTCTTCTTGTAACTTGGCTTACCCAGATTGAAGATGTTGATGCTTGGATTGTTGGACATGCCGCCACCGTCCTTGCGCAGATCGGTGCTGTTGTTGTTGTTCGTATCATGGCGCACGGCGATGCCATAAACGCCCGATGCGGGCACAGGCATGCAGAACGTCATCGTTCCGGCGCGGGCGGGCGTCTCTATGCGATTGATCCAACGCCCTTTCTTGAGCCATTCGTCTTTCGCGGAACGGTAGCTCTGAACGCGCAAGGTACCTGCCGAAGACTTGATCCCGCTAACAGTGACCATCACCGCCGGGCCGGAGCCGCCCTGACACTTGCTGATATCATTGCTGATTTTCTGGCGATACTGCGCAGCAGCCGGAGCAGCCGTTGCCAGGCCCAGAACGCTTAGCGCCAGCACTGCGCGCGAAACACCGCTCGCAGCGGCTGCAACCGGTTTAGGCAAAGGTAACGTCATCGCAATTCCTGTATCATGCGTTGGTGGCCATAATGCCGCACACAATTCTTGACGGCACGACAGCATGTATCTCGCAAACAGTGATACGATTCGCGGGGTGAACCAACACTGAATTTCGCGGTGGCAACCTTGAAAATCAAAGGTTTTCTGCCACAATTCTGCCATTTTCCAGCCGAATGCGACGCGTTGCCAGTTCGCCCAGAACACCGCGATGGCCGATAATCACGATCGTTATCCGATCGCGCAAGGCCGCAACCGCACTGGCCACGGACGCCTCATTTTCGGCGTCGAGCGCGCTGGATGCCTCGTCGAGGATCAGCAGCGCGGGATCGCGCAGCAGCGCACGGGCCAGAACCAGCCTCTGGCGCTCCCCGCCTGACAAAAGCTGCCCGCCCTCTCCAATGCGCGTATCCAGCCCCTGTGGCAAATCGTGCACGAATGTTGCCGAAGCCCGATCCAGAACGTCGCGCAAGTGATCGTCCTGAGCCGCTGGCACCGCCCAGCAGAGGTTTTCGCGAACGGTTCCGGTGAACAGGATCGGTTCCTGCTGAACATACGTGACCCGTTCACGCCAGCTGCGCCACAACCCGCCATCAAGCGGCACCCCATCGACACGGACCGCGCCACTGTCCGGCGCGATCAATCCTCCCAGTATGTCGGCAAGCGTGCTTTTGCCCGCACCCGATGGCCCGCTGATCGCGGTGATCGAGCGGGCCGGAAGTGCAAGTTCAATGCTATCCAGCGCAGCGCGATCGCGGCTTTCGAAACATACCGATACGCCTTCAAGCACCAGCGATTCGGCAAGCGGAGGCGCAACGACGCCCGGACCGCATATCGGCTCTGCTTCGCTTTCGGCGGTTTCGATCATTGCCATCGTCGCAGCGATAGCGGGCCGGGCATGGGCCCATTCCTGCCAGCCTTGCTGAAGCGCGCCCAACAGCGGCAACGCGCGCGCGAACAACGCCACCAGCGGCAGGATCTGGATCGCGCCGGCACCCCAGTGGGCGATCGAAAGCCACACAAGCAGGGCCAGCAGCAACGCACCGATCGCCTGCAGCAAAACCTGCGCCATCCCTGCGTCGCGCATATAGGCAAACTGGGTGGTCCGCAGCCCGGCGAAGGCCGAAGCGCCCGATTGCGCGGCATCCTCCTCTTTTCCGAAGCTCTTGATAACGCGCAGCGCACCCAGCCCCTCGTGCAATCGCGCGTAAACATCTTCATAGGCGCGGGTAAGCTCTTCCCCCTGTCTTGTCGCCCTTCGCCGCAGGCCCCGATAGGCAAGCAGGACCGCCGCTCCGATCAGCGCAGATGACAGCGCAAGCGATGGTGATATCGCAAGAGCCGCCAGCCCGACACCTGCCAGCGTAACCATGATCGCAACCGTGTTGAGCACACGATTTATGCCATATCCGATCCTGTCTATGTTGGTTATCAGCAGGCTGGCACTGTCTGACTGACGCATCGTTGAAAGATTGCGCCAGTTGCTGTTGAGGACCGCGCGCCAGGCCCTGTCACGAAGGCCATCGACCAGCGATACTTCAAAACGATAAGCCTGAATCAATCGCATGTGGACAAGGATCGCTCGCAACAGCACGAGCATCACGAACAGGCTGAGCAGCCATGGCAGGGAAAGCGGAATGCCAAGCGCGACAAGCGCATCTGTAACCGGGTTCTGAACGCCGCCCGGTTCACCCAGCGCGGCCAGCATCGGGACCAGCAGGAGCAGCCCGAACCCTTCGGTCAATGCCGCTGCGAACATGATCAGCAGCAACACCGCCACGGAGCGTTTCTGGCGTGCGGAAAGAGGCAACGGCAATGTAACCGGAAATCCCATTTGCCCCCCCAGAAAAGACGTTCGGCCGACCTTGGCCAAGGGTGGGGAGCAAACACCGGACAGTCAAGCGCGGCGGCCCTTCAAGCACGTACCGCAACGCTCTGAAATCAGGGTCTATCAGGCACCCGCGATCAAGAACACAGCAGCGGGTTTTTTTTGCATTGTCCGGGCGGAGTCTGGTGGCCCGGCTTGTGGTGGGCGACTGCATCAAGCGTGCCGAGACGCAGCAGCACAGGCGCTTGCCAGCGCCGCGCTTCGCCTTTTACATGCGTTGGACTCCGCCCGGCGGAATCTCGAAATTCGTCCATCGGATTACTCTCGATCGGTTACCGCCGTGCCGGGAAAGGACACGTTCAATGCCAAAAGAGTTAACCGGAAAGTCTGAAAAAATACTTAAGGCCGCGCAATCCGGGGGTTTGCCCATCGAACAGCGGTTAACCACATTCGCGACGATGCGCTTTCGCACGCAACACAACGTCAGGCGTTGCGCCCGTTGACGAACTCGATGTAGCGCTTGGTGAGCAACGCACGCGGAAGCGCCATACCGTGCGAATGGGACGTGGCATCATCCATGGTGACGGCCTCGGGCCAGGTTTCGAACACTTCTTCGAGCTTCTCGAAATCGAGGATCGCGGCAATTTGCGGGTCTTGTGCGGCTTCGCGCAGTTCATTTCTCAGTTGCTCAAGGCGCGGGGTCATTTTCTCGTGCCAGTCACAATTGTGATAGCCATAACGGTGGCGCGTGCGCTGGACTTCGGGGATAAGCCCCTTGCCCAGTTCCCGCGCAAGCCAGCGGGTCTGTCCGTCATGCACGAACAGCTCGGGCGGCAGCCCGTGGCAGAACTCCACAAGCGGGCGATATGCGCTTACATCGCGCCAGCGAAAACCGTAAACCTGCTCAAAACCGTGGGTGACGTCACCGCCCTGCATTTCGCCGCGATCGAAAATTGCGTGCAGTTCTTCCTGTCGCGTTGCGACATGCCAGCGGGACCGGACAAAGTTTGTGGCGCTGGCCCGCGCGATAGTGTCATAATCGGCAAGCGCCGAACCGCGTGCTGTCGAGATCGTGAATTGCGCGGGCGTGGTATCCCGGCCTTTCAGGCGCCGCCACGCTTTCCACAGCACATCGGGCAGGTTCGGAATGATCGCTTTTCGAAACAACCGGGTGGAAAACTCCGCAGGCCCGTTGCTGAATGACGATACCGTTTTGAACAGCTTGCCCCACTCTCCCTGTCGAAGCAGCTGGGAACAGGCCCAGTCACCCGAATTGCTGAAGGTGTTGTTGCCCATATCCGCATCGAGCATGAGATCGCAGCCTTGCGCATTCGCCATTTCGCAGACCGGAATATAAAGTGACATGTTGCACAGGCCCGACGGTGCCTGCCCCATGGCAAGGAACAGCTTCTCCCAGCCATCGTCAAACTGCATGGAGTGCGCGCAGAATGGCTCGATCCGCGGATGACGCTCGGCGAATTTTTCCACGGCAGGCCAGTCGTCACCGAAGAAATACGAATCTTCAGGAGGTTCTTTAAAGTCCGGGTGTGGCCGCCAGGTGAAGCTTTTCAGCCGTTTTCCATGCGGCAAAAAGTCAATCGCCCGTGCCGCGACATTGCTTGAATCAAGCCCGCCAGACAGGAAAACGCCCGGCTGAACGCCGCCTGCAAGCGCTTTCGCGCTGGCCTCGCGAATAAGCGCATCCGCGGCATCGACATAATCCTGACGACGGGGAAGCGACGTGACGCGTGGCGTGAAATGATCGTAATAGCTTTCCTGCCGGACAGAGCCATCGGGCAGCAAGGTTACACTACATCCCAGATCCACCCGCCGGGAACCGGCATACCATCCGTCATCCTCGCGCAAATGCAGGAACAGGTTATCCGCAAGTTTGCGTTCGTTCAGGCGGTTCGGCATGCCTGCCGCCAGCAAGACCCGTGGCGTTGTCGCCACGGCGGTTACTGCGCCATGCTGCCAATAGTGCAAAGGCCGCGCCCGCCATGGGGAACGCGCGAGCCGCAATGTCTGATCCGGCAACACCAGAACGGACGCATAATCGCCAACAACATGCATATCGAGCGTATTGCCCCAACGATCCCACGCGGCGGCATAAACGCGTTCGGGCGTAACATCATCGAGCCCGAGTTGTCCGGCCAGGTCCTGCAGGTTATCAATATCGCCGCTTATCAGCGCAACCGCGCCGGAGGCCGACGGGCGCAGCGCCAATTTCCTCGTGCGCGCGGCTCGGGAAAAAGCGGCGGGTCGCCGAACGACATCGCCGCTGAAAAGAAACGTCCGGTCAAAGTGTGAAGCGCTTACCGCTCCGCCAAAGAGGCCGAGCGATGCGGAAATTCTTTCGGCCCGTCGCTCATCCGATGTATCGGCAGCTTCGCTGGCCGACCGGAAACATGCGAGCATGGCAAATGAACGCGGGGACCGGGA
The DNA here is from genome assembly GCA_947258815.1 of uncultured Sphingomonadaceae bacterium. Taxonomy (GTDB): domain Bacteria; phylum Pseudomonadota; class Alphaproteobacteria; order Sphingomonadales; family Sphingomonadaceae; genus Novosphingobium. The sequence continues at coordinate 39,181 of CAMYJW010000001.1, read as the reverse complement.
TCAGCTGCGCGTGATAACCTGAGAGCTGCCCTGCTGACTGAGATTGGAATTGCCGGCAACGGCGTTTAGCGAACCCAAATTCGTGATCGCGGGCCTGGTCCACACCTTCTTTTCGAGTTTTTCGTGATCGCTTTTCATGTCAAAAATCTCCGGTCACAAAACCACCACGGCGAAATGGTTAACTGGCGGTTCCTTAGCGCCCATCCCGCAATGTTGCAACTGCGAGAGCGCGAGCGGCCCGCACGTTTCGTCGCCGTCAGGAATCGGCTGGTCGCCCCGCGCGGTATATCTCGTGCCATGGGCCGGGCAGATCGCCGATCACGATCTCGCCGCAGACTTCAACCCAGGCATGGAGCGCGTCATCCGAAGCCCGGTCCGCCATGGGCCGGGCAGCAATGACAACACTGTGCGGCACCGCCAAACGTTTCAGCATCCAGCTCAGCGCCATCGATCGTGGCAGGCATTTGAATTCAAACGGCAGCCGCCAGGCGGCCCGTTCGACATGCACGGCCTGAAGGCGCGCAAGCTTCAGCGTCTGGGTTGTGTCGGCATTGCCCACCGCATCCGGTTTCATGTTACCGCCATATCCCAAAGTCGCGCGCCAGCGCCCGAAGGCGACAACCGACACCAGAAGCCGGGCCAGACAAAGCCATCCCATCGCACGCAAGGTAAGCGCACGCCGACGCAGACGCTCGGCAGCCGGAAACTCAGCTTCCGGCAACGATTCCGGCCTCCTTGAGGCCGGTCAGGAATGCATCCACATCCGCGGAAATTTCCGCCTCTGACGCATCATATTCATCGGCAAGTTCAGCCACCAGCGTTGCGCGGTCGCGCGTGCCGTCGATCCGTTCCCAGATATCCGCACCCGTCCCGGTGATTGAGAGAAATTCCCCCGATGCCAGCAACATCACGACAATTTCATCGTCAATCCGCGTTTGCGTGAACAGGGCTTCGCGCTTTGTCAGCATTACCGGTAGTTCCTCCGTCAAGGCGCTGGCTTTGCGCCAATATAGGCAACGGCATGGGCAACGCCATCGGCAAAACGTGCAAGATCGCGAGGCCGGACAAACCGGCTCATCGCGATACGGCCCGCAAGATCGGACAAGTGCGCAAACCGGGCCGCCAGATCAAACTGGCGCGCCATGGTGAAATAGTGCGCCGTATAGTGATCCTCATCCAGACCGGCGATGCGACGCGCGCCGGAAAGCTCTTCAAAAGCGCATTCATCGCCTTCATCAAGAAGGATCAGTTTTGCCAGTGGCAGCGGACCGCCCGCGTATTGCGCCGAAGGCTGCGCATAGAATTTCCCGATATCGACGCCGACTTTCTCCTCACGCGCCGCTCCGGTCAGCGCAAGCGCTTCATCGGTCAGCTTGAGGCGCTTGTGTCCGGGCAGGCATTGCACAGTGTCGGGATCGCGCAGATCCAGAACCAGCGTATCATCGCAAAACAGCGGAAAACCAGCATTCGCAAGAGCAGTGACAAGCGTCGATTTTCCTGCACCGCTTGGCCCCTTGAAAGCATAGACCCGCCCATCGTGACAGACCGCGGATGCGTGAACCGGCATGAACCCGTTGATGCTTGCCACTGCGGAATAGACGCTGCCGCTCAGCCACAACGGTTCCGCGCTGTGATCGGCTCCGGGGCCGCGTTCGATCGTCACGCCGTGGCCCTGTTTGTAATAAAACCAGTGGCCCGCGCCCGCGCGCATCAGAAATTCATCGCCGACAAGCTGCCAGCAGTCTTCGGCGACAACTTGCCCGGCAAGCGCGTGGGGCGCCTTTCCGTAATGCACGCGAGTCTCGCGCGTAAGCAGTTCCTGAGCAGGGATTTGAGCCATCGCGCGCCTGATTTGGCGCTTCGCGCCGACTCGGTCAATCGTCCAGAGGGCTCGAATCGTCGCAAAACCGCCTGTGCAAGCGGCTCAAGCGTGTGGAAAACGCCTATCCCCCTGCTTGTCGGTCACCGGCACTGACTCTAAGCGCCGGAGAAAGGAGCAAAGTTCCCGCATGGCCACACCGCTCATTTCACCGTCCATCCTGTCCGCCGATTTCGCGCGGCTGGGTGAGGAAGTGCGCGCTATAGACGAAGCCGGCGCGGACTGGATCCATATCGATGTGATGGATGGCCATTTCGTGCCCAACATCACCATCGGCCCCGATGTGGTGAAGGCGCTGCGCCCGCATTCGAGCAAACCTTTCGACGTTCATCTGATGATTGCGCCGGTCGATCCCTATCTCGAAGCCTTCGCCGATGCCGGGGCTGACATCATCACGGTCCACCCCGAAGCGGGTGCCCACACCCACCGGACGGTTCAGGCCATCAAGGCGCTGGGCAAGAAGGCAGGCGTTTCGCTCAATCCGGCGACCCCGGCGAAAATGCTCGATTACCTGATTGACGACGTTGATCTGGTGCTGGTGATGAGCGTCAACCCCGGTTTTGGTGGCCAGAGCTTTATCTCCAGCCAGTTGCGCAAGATCGAGGCCGTGCGCAAGATGATCGAGAAAACCGGCCGCGATATCAGGCTGGAAGTGGACGGTGGCGTCAACGCGCAGACCGCGCGCCAGTGCGTCGATGCCGGAGCAGACGTGCTCGTTGCCGGTTCGGCGACGTTCAAGGGTGGTCCGGGCAATTATGCCGCCAACATTGCCGCTCTCAAAGGAGATGCCTGACCCGATGGCCGATACATCCTTTCGCGATCTGGCGACAAGCGATACGCATAGCGGAGATGACAGCTCGCCTGCGATGCCGCTTGGCGCAGCGAGCGAGGAGGGCGCATTGAGCGAAGCTGACGTCTCCCGGGATGAAAACCCTGCTCCCCACAATTCAGGGGATGGCGAAAACGCAGAGGCATCTGACGAACCTGCCGGCGCAGAACCGGCCAGCGCGGAACCGGACGAACCGCCCCATTCCGAAATCTCCGACGAAAATGAAGCCGCAAGCGAGATTATCGAGCCGGGCCGGTCGCTCGCGCTGGCGGATTTTTCTCCGCCGTCGGTCCATATCGGCGCGCGCTTTGTTCGCATGGCTTATCGGCTTGGCATCCCCGCATCGATGCTCACTGCGCCGATCGGCAAAAAAGTGCGCACCCGTCTGCTCGCAACCGTTTCCAGCCCAATCATGGGCGATGCGGTTGCGGGAACCGCCCTGCGCGCCGGGCATTTCCTGGTTCACGGCGCCAAGACACCCATCGCGCAAGTCGATTTTGGCGGTGCCGCGCGGGTCACGCCGCCGCTTGAGCGGGTCGTGCACGGTTTCACCTGGCTTGCGGATCTCGATGCGCGATCCCCACGCGAACAGGCCGCGCCGGTGGCAGAGCGCATCCTTGCCGCATGGTTGAACGCAAACCCCAAGCCCCCCGCCAGGCCGGGCAAGGGACCGGCCTGGGCAATCGGCAACACCGGCACACGTCTGCTGAACTGGATGGTCCACGCGCCGCTGGTGCTGTCGGGTATCGACAAGTCCCTGCGATCGCGCACGCTTGGCGCGATCGGCGAAACCGCGCGATGGCTGGATCGCAATGTCCAGAAGGCGGAAGACGGCGTGGCCGAAGTGGCAGGCTGGTGCGCGATTGTTGCAGCCGGGCTGTTGCTGCCGGATGGCCAGCCACGCAGGCTTTATGGTGAGGCCGGACTGGTCAAGGCGCTGGGCGAGATGGTGGGCGATGATGGCGGCGTGCTGTCGCGCAGCCCGCTGGCGCAGATGGAAGCGATTGCCCTGCTGGTGAACCTGCGCGCCTGTTACGAAGCAACGCGGCGCGATCCGCCAGACGCGATCGAAACGATGCTTTCATTGCTGGTTCCGCCGCTGCTTGCGCTAACGCACGGCGACGGATCGCTTGGCGGCTGGCAAGGTTCCTGGGCGGTCGAAGCGGGAGAAATCGCATCGCTGATCGAAGCGAGCCGCGTGCGCACCCGCCCGCTGCGTGATGCCCGGCAATGGGGCTATCAGCGGGTTCTTGCGCAGAAAAGCCTGCTGCAGTTCGATGCCGCGCCTCCGCCAATGCCCCGGCAAGCACGCTATGGCTGTGCATCGACACTGGCATTTGAATTTTCGACCGGCAGCCATCGGCTGATCGTCAACTGCGGTGGCGCGGCCAGCGCCGGCGGGCTGACCCCGGTCCGGCTTGAGCAGGGGTTACGGGCAACCGCCGCGCATTCGACACTGGTTCTTGAAAACGCCAATTCAACCGCGGTTCTGATCAACGGCAAGATCGGTTCGGGTGTCTCCGAAGTGGATATTGACCGGCGCACGCTGGCCGCGCCCGGCGATTCAACAGGGGCGGCAACCCGCCTTGAAGCCAGCCACAACGGGTATGCCGCGCGCTTTGGCCTCATCCACAGACGGATTCTGATTCTGCGCGATGACGGCACCGAACTTCGCGGCGAGGATTTGCTGCTGCCAAGCGGACGAAAAGGCAGGCGCGGCAAGCTCAGCTTCGCGATCCGCTTTCATCTTGGTCCCGATATCGATGTCGCGCGATCTGAAGACGGACAGGGTGCCAGCCTTGCGCTTCCCGATGGCAGCTATTGGCAATTCCGCGCAGGCGCGGGCGAAGTAAGCGTGGAAGACAGCATCTGGATTGATGGTCAGGGACGACCCATCCCGGTCCAGCAACTGGTTATTCAGGGCATGGTTTCGCGCGGTGGCGGCAACTTCGCCTGGCTGCTGAAAAAGATGGGCTGAGAATAGGGGTTTCGCGGCCCGCCCAGCCTGACTAGGAGGCGACCGAACTTCTCAGGCACAGGGTTTTTTGCATGACCGATTCCGTTTCCATCCGCCGGGCGCTGCTTTCTGTTTCCGACAAGTCCGGCCTTGTCGAACTGGGGAAGGCACTGGGCGCGCGCGGCGTTGAGCTGGTTTCAACCGGCGGAACCGCAAAAGCCCTGCGCGATGCCGGGCTGGATGTGCGCGATGTTTCCGACCTGACCGGCTTTCCCGAAATGATGGACGGGCGGGTCAAGACACTGCACCCGATGGTTCACGGCGGGCTGCTGGCCGTGCGCGACAACCCCGAACATGCTGCGGCAATGGAAGAACACGCGATCGGCGCGATCGATCTTGTCGTGGTCAATCTCTATCCGTTCGAACAGACCGTCGCGAAAGGCGCAGGCCGCGAAGAAGTGATCGAGAATATCGATATCGGCGGCCCTTCGATGGTGCGTTCAGCCGCGAAGAACCACGCATTCGTTACCATCCTCACCGATCCCGCCGATTATGGCGCGCTGCTGGCCGAAATGGACGAAACCGACGGCGCGACCCGGATGGATTTTCGCAAGGCGATGGCCGCGCGCGCGTTTTCGGCCACTGCCGCCTATGACGCGGCAATTTCCAGCTGGTTCACGAGTGTCGATCAGCCAGTGCATTTCCCCCCGCGCCGCGCCATGGCCAGCAAGCTCGTCACCACGTTGCGCTATGGCGAAAATCCGCATCAGGAAGCCGCGCTTTATGTGCCGGAGTTTTCCTCACTCGGCACCGGCATCCCGCAAGCCCGACAAGTGCAGGGCAAGGAGCTGAGCTACAACAACTATAACGACGCCAACGCCGCGCTTGAACTGGTTGCCGAATTTGCCGGGGCTGATCCCACGGTGGTGATCGTCAAACATGCCAACCCGTGCGGCGTCGCCACCCGGCCAACGCTGGCCCAGGCTTGGGAAGAGGCGCTGGCCTGCGATTCGGTTTCCGCATTTGGCGGCATCGTTGCCACCAATGTCCCGCTCGACGGGGCGACCGCAGAAGCGATCTGCAAGATTTTCACCGAAGTCGTTATCGCGCCGGGCGCAAGCGAAGATGCCAAAGCGGCATTTGCTAAGAAGAAAAACCTGCGGCTGCTGCTGGTCGACGATCTGCCAGACCCGCGCCGGGCAGGCCTTTCCCAGATCGTGATCGCGGGTGGCCTGCTGGTGCAGGACCGTGACAACGGGCACATCACGCAAGAACAGCTCAAGGTCGTAACACAGCGAGAGCCAAGCGCGCAGGAACTGAAAGACTGTCTGTTCGCGTGGACCGTTGCCCGCCATGTCAAATCGAATGCGATCGTTTATGCCAAGGACGGCGCCACCGCCGGTATCGGCGCGGGCCAGATGAACCGGCGCGATTCCTCTCGCATTGCCGCAACCAAGGCCGCTGAAGCGGCGCAAACCTACGGATGGGATCAATCACGCGCGGTCGGCAGCGCGGTGGCTTCCGATGCGTTCTTCCCGTTTGCCGATGGTCTGCTGGCCGCAGCCGAAGCCGGCGCCACCGCGGTAATCCAGCCGGGTGGATCCATCCGAGACGATGAAGTGATCGAAGCCGCCAATAAAGCGGGGCTCGCCATGGTGTTCACCGGAATGCGCCACTTCCGGCATTAAGGCGATTTCCATTCAAGCTGGCGCGAATGGAAAAGCAACGCTCAAGCGCCGCGCGGGCTCGGGGCGATTTCCATTCAAGCTGGCGCGAATGGAAAAGCAACGCTCAAGCGCCGCGCGGGCTCGGGGCGATTTCCACTCAAGCTGGCGCGAATGGAAAAGCAACGCTCAAGCGCCGCGCGGGCTCGGAGCGATTTCCACTCAAGCTGGCGCGAATGGAAAGGCAGAGCTCAACTCATCGCAGGAAACATGCGGTTCGTCGCACAGATGCGGGTTTGCCCGTAATGTTCACCCGTTGGAAAGCGAACGGGTGGCAATGACCCAGCCAACAGATCAAATTCGTTCTTCGTGCAGGAAAGAGTGCTGCCATGGGATTGTTCAAGGCCGACTTCTATCGTTTCTTCACCATCGGTTTCGCCGTGGGCGCATTGCTTATCGGGATGACGATGGAAGGCGATGTCGGTTCGCAGATCGCCAGCGGCATGGTTCCGAGCGCAGAGGCCCAGGCCGCCCAGTGATAGCAAGCCGCCCTGCCAGGACGCTTGCTCTTCTTCCTTTCCTGACATTTCTTGCAGCCTGCCAGCAACCCGCGATCGCTGCGGAGCGCGTGGTGCGCGCGCCTGCCTCCAAACTGCTTGCCGATGAAGGCAAAGGCCTGAAAACAGCGATCTTCGCCGGTGGGTGTTTCTGGGGCGTCGAAGGCGTTTTCAGCCATATGAAAGGCGTGAAAAGCGCGGTTTCGGGCTATCACGGGGGCGCAAAAGCCACTGCAGATTACAAGAAAGTCAGCCGTGGTCTCACCCGCCATGCAGAGGCCGTGCGCATCACCTATGATCCCGCACAGATCCGCTATGACCAGCTGCTGCGCGTGTTTTTCTCCGTCATCGCCGATCCGACTCAGCTCAACCGGCAGGGCCCCGATGTCGGCAGGCATTATCGTTCCGCGCTGGTCCCGCTCAACGCGCAGCAACGCAAAGTTGCCGCCGCATATCTGAAGCAGCTGGGCAGCGCGGGCATATGGAAAAAGCCCATTGTCACGCGGATCGAAGCGCGCCAGGCTTTCTATCCGGCGGAAGGCTATCATCAGGATTTCATGGCCAAAAACCCCCGCCACCCTTATATCCGGCATTGGGACCGGCCCAAAGTAAACGCGCTCAAAGTGCTTTACCCCGGCCTCTACAAGCCGGGTTTCACCACCGGCTGATTGCACGCAGCCCCCTTGCGGGCCTATAGCGGCGCGATGGCAGACCATGCACACCACGAACATTCCGGCAAAGGGCTGATTTCCGCCGCACAGGATGCTTTTGCCGAAGCGGGCGAGCAATGGACCGAGATGCGCGCGGATGTCTATGCCGCGCTTGCGCAGTGCGACCGGCCCGCATCCGCCTATGATCTGGCTGAAAGCGTTTCATCGCTGCGCGGCAAGCGCGTTGCGCCCAACAGCGTCTATCGCATCCTCGATCTGTTCGTGCGCACCAACCTTGCCCGGCGAATCGAAAGCGCCAATGCCTATCTGGCAAACAGCCATCCCAGTTGTCGGCACGATTGCATCTTCCTGATCTGCGACAGTTGCGGCAAGGCCGCCCATATCGACGATGACACGCTGACCGGATCGCTGGTCAACGCCGCGCGCGATGCCGGTTTTGCCGATGTCCGCCCGGTGGTTGAACTGCGCGGCCTGTGTACCGACTGTAACTGAACCAAGATTCCTCTATGCCTGGTGAGCCGATGGCCATATTGCCCCAAGGTTCATTCGACAGAAATTCCTGAGTGTGTAAGACTGACAGCATGACGTCCAACCCCGCGACGCCCCTTCTCGATACGGTCAACGTTCCCGCAGACTTGCGCGAACTTGCGCCGGAGCAGCTTTCGCAGCTGGCCGATGAACTGCGCGCAGAGTTGATCTCGGCCGTGGGCCAGACGGGCGGCCATCTGGGTTCGGGCCTTGGCGTGGTCGAACTTACCGTTGCGATCCATTACGTGTTCAACACGCCCGATGACCGGCTGATCTGGGATGTTGGCCATCAGGCCTATCCGCACAAGATCCTCACCGGGCGGCGCGATCGCATTCGCACTTTGCGTCAGGGTGGCGGGCTGTCGGGCTTCACCAAGCGCAGTGAAAGCGAATACGATCCGTTCGGCGCGGCACACAGCTCAACCTCTATCTCCGCCGCGCTTGGCTTTGCCGTCGCCAACAAGCTGGCAGACACACCGGGCCGGGGCATTGCCGTGATCGGCGATGGCGCGATGAGCGCGGGCATGGCCTATGAAGCGATGAACAACGCCAAGCAGGCGGGCAACCGGCTGGTCGTTATCCTCAACGATAACGATATGTCGATTGCCCCTCCGGTGGGCGGGCTTTCCGCATATCTGGCACGGCTGGTATCTTCGGAACAGTTCCTGTCGGTGCGCGAACTGGCCAAGCGAATCTCACGCAAACTGCCCGGCCCGCTTCACCGCGCGGCACGCAAAACCGATGAATACGCGCGCGGCATGGCGATGGGCGGCACCCTGTTTGAAGAACTGGGTTTTTATTATGTCGGGCCGATTGACGGGCACGCCATGGATCAGCTTGTCCCCGTGCTGGAAAATGTGCGCGATGCAGCAGAAGGCCCGTGCCTGATCCATGTGGTTACGCGCAAAGGCCATGGCTACGCCCCGGCAGAGGCCAGCGCCGACAAATATCATGGCGTCCAGAAATTCAACGTCGTCACCGGAGAACAGCAGAAAAGCGCGGGCGGCCCGCCCAGCTACACCTCTGTATTCGCCAGGCAACTGATTGCCGAAGCCGAAGCGGACTCGCGCATCTGCGCAATCACTGCGGCAATGCCATCGGGCACCGGGGTCGATAAATTCGGGGACCGTTTCCCCGATCGCTCCTTCGATGTCGGCATCGCTGAACAGCACGGCGTTACCTTCGCGGCCGGGCTTGCCGCGCAAGGCATGCGTCCGTTCTGCGCGATCTATTCCACATTCCTGCAACGCGCCTTCGATCAGGTTGTCCACGATGTGGCGATCCAGAATCTGCCGGTGCGCTTTGCGATTGACCGTGCAGGGCTGGTCGGCGCCGATGGGCAAACGCACGCGGGCAGCTTTGACATCACCTATCTGGCAACGCTGCCCAACATGGTGGTGATGGCCGCCGCCGATGAGGCAGAGCTTGTGCACATGACGCATACCGCCGCTCACTATGACGATGGCCCGATCGCCTTTCGCTATCCGCGCGGCAATGGCACCGGGGCTGCCCTGCCCGAAACACCGCAGCGGCTTGAGATCGGCAAAGGCCGGATCGTGCGACAGGGCACCAAGGTTGCGCTGCTGTCTCTGGGCACGCGGCTGGGCGAAGCGCTTGTCGCTGCAGACCAGTTGGAAGCCAAAGGCCTGTCCACCACAGTGGCGGACTTGCGCTTTGCCAAGCCGCTTGATGAAGCGCTGATCCGCAAGCTGATGTGTGAACACGAAGTCGTCGTCACGATTGAAGAAGGATCAATCGGCGGGCTGGGCGCACATGTTCTGACCATGGCCAGCGACCAAGGCCTGACCGATCCCGACAGCGCAAACGGCGGCCTCAAAATCCGCACCATGCGCCTGCCCGATGTGTTTCAGGAGCACGACAAGCCCGAAAAACAGTATGACGAAGCCGGCCTCAACGCCCCGCAAGTCGTCGATACCGTGCTGAAAGCGCTGAAACACAATAGCGCCGGAGTGGAGGAAGCGCGGGCTTAGGGCGTTTTCCGTTCAGGCTGACGCGAACGGAAAAGCAACGCTCAAACGCCGCGCAGGCTTAGCCCAACCACCGCCACGCCCCCGCCGGAATGCCCGCAAGCCAGACATGGAGCCAAGTGAAAGCCATCCACAGCGCGATGCCGATCAGCCATGTGGAGAGCGGTATGTGCATCAGCTTGCCAAGGCGCGGCCAATAGCTCGTCCGCGCCTCCCAGTCTGCCCATGCGTCGCCCAACAGCTTTTCCTTCTTGCCATCCTGCAACCGCGCGCCGAGCAAAGCCAGCAGGCCCATTGCCCCGGCGGTGATCAACGTGCGCGGACTGGGCCAGACGATGATATGCGCCAGCGCCCACAGCGCAAAACCCCACATCATCGGATGGCGTGTTACGGCGAAGGCGCCTGTCGCCTCAGCCTTCGCGGCAACTTCTGGCGCGGTATCGGGCAGCGCGGGATTGCCTTTCATCGAACCGGCAAGCAGCACAACAGCCACAATCGTCAGCAGGCTCGATACAACCCAAAGCGCGTCGCCCGAACCATTCCACAGCGTCGGACCGGGCAACACCGCGCGAAAAGCCAGTATGATCCACGCAAACAGCACAAGGCTGACCAGCGAATACACGCCCAGAAAACCGCGTTCTCCCAGTGCCTTTACCATCCCGGCACGCAACGGGTGCGACATCGCGAAATGGCTCGCGACAAAGGCAATATTGGCAAATGCAAGCGAGGCAAGCGGTTCCATCGCAGGTTCTCCTCAGCGCCCGTGGGGCAGTGACCCTTCTACATTCTCCCCTTCGAGGCCGCCATAGACTTGCGCCTGTTCGTCCGGTGAAACGCCATCGTACAGCGTGTCAAGGTGCATCCAGCGTTTGACGAGCGGTGATACCAGCAACACCACGGCCGCCACGCCAATCGTGATCCAGCCGATCTGGTTGTAGATCGACAACGTCAGTTCCTTTGACATCTCGCCGCTTTCGCCGCCGGTAGCCTCACCGATCTTGCCTGCCACGAAATTGCCGAAGGCAGAGGTGTAAAACCACGCGCCCATGATGAAGCTGCCCAGATGGAGCGGGGCCAGCCGTGTCATCGCGGAAAGGCCAACGGGGGAGAGGCACAGTTCGCCCGTGGTGTGCAGCAGATAGATCAGAAACACGAACAGCACCGAAGTCATCACCGCCGGATCGCCCGTTCCCGCGCCCCACACGAACACCAGAAAACCAAGGCCGACCTGAAACAGCGCCAGCCCGAATTTGGCCGGGGCCGATGGTTCCAGCCCGCGTTTGCCCAGCCATTGCCACAACCCGGCAAACAGCGGCGCAAGGATAACGATGTAAATCGGGTTGATCGACTGAAACAACGATGTCGGCACGCCGCCCTTATCGACAAAGCGATCAGTATACAGGCTAAGGCTGCCGCCAGCCTGCTCAAACAGGCCCCAGAAGATCGGGTTCAGCGCGATCAGGAACAGGATTGCATAGATCCGTTCGCGCGCTTCCTTCGGCAGCTTGAATGCCTCGTAAACCACGAAGCCAAGCATCGCGACGCCGGTGATCCCGAACATCACCTGAATTGCGCCCTGATTCTGGATCAGCATCCAGATCACGCCAACCGCCGCCAGGCCCACGGCATAAAGGATCGTTTCAGACCGAAGCGCCAGCGGCGCCGGGGCCTCTCCACGCCCGCGCAATGCCGGTTTGCCCAGCACAAAGATGATAAGGCCCGCGACCATGCCGATCCCGGCCACGCCAAAGCCATAAGCCCAGCCCAGCGTTTCCCCCAGATAGCCAACGATGATAACGCCCAGCGCCGCGCCCACGTTCACGCCCATATAGAAGATGGTATAGGCCGCATCGCGCCTGCTATCGGTCATCCGGTAAAGCTGGCCGACAATCACCGAAATGTTGGCCTTGAGAAACCCGGAACCGACAATAATCAGCGCCAGCGCCATCCAGAACACGTTGATCGCCGGGTCCGCCTGCTTGATCGCCGGGTCTGAAACGCCCTGCAACCCTTCCACCGCCATGAACAGGTGGCCGAACGCCAGCAGCACACCGCCAAACAGCACTGCCTTGCGCTGCCCCAGCCAGCGATCCGCCAGATAGCCGCCCAGCACCGGGGTGATATAGACCAGACTGGTATAGGCACCGTAGATCAGGTTCGATTTGCCATCGGAAAACAGCCAGAATTTGGTAAGATACAGGATCAGCAGCGCGCGCATCCCGTAATAGGAAAAGCGCTCCCACATCTCGGCATAGAACAATACAAACAGCCCGCGCGGGTGGCCGACGAACTCCTCGCTCCGGCGCGCGGCGATCATCCCGCCAACAACCAGCACGGCAAACAGCGCGACGGCGGCGATAGCGGCGATCCAGTCGCCCTCGTTCCATAAGCTCATGTCTTTCATGGCGCGCAGTTCATCCTGTCGGCGCGGCGTAAGCAACCTGTAATGTCCGCCGAACGCCCGATTTCCACCAGAAAGTTCTTAATTACCGGGGAAAGCTCGCCATTTTCCGCAAAACAGGCCGTTAGTGTCGTTCGCGCCGCTTTGCCTTGCAGGATGCCTTCAAGCATGGCAAACTGTTGAAATCAGTGTTTTCATGGCCGGATCGTCCGGTCGCTACGCAACAGGAGCGGATTGATGATCAGGTCCGAATTGCTACAGGCACTCGCCAAGGAAAATCCGGAACTGCGTGGCGAAGATATCGAGCGGGTGCTCGATACGTTCTTCGATGGCATTGGTGACAGCCTGGCCGAAGGCGGGCGTGTTGAGCTGCGCGGGTTCGGCGCATTTTCAACCCGCCATCGCGATGCGCGCAAAGGCCGCAATCCGCGCACCGGCGAAAGCGTGAACGTGCCTGAAAAGCGCGTCCCGTATTTCAAGCCGGGCAAGGAAATGCGCGCGCGGCTCAACAACAACTGAAATTTCGCCGCCGGGTTGCCGGAACGGTTGCCGCTTTCGCCGGGTTCTGCCAGACGAGACTGGCATTTTTCCGGCGGACGTGGCGGAATGGTAGACGCAGCGGACTTAAAATCCGCTTGGGGTTTCCCAGTGCGGGTTCGAGTCCCGCCGTCCGCACCATTTTTTGTTTGCCCTCAAGCGCCGGGCGGCCGGATCCGCGGCCTTGGCTTTCCTCGCATGCGCTCGGGCGGCCAGTCGGCCTTGCGAACCCTCACGGGTTCGTGTTTCTGCCTCTTATATCCTCAAGCGCCGGGCGGCCGCATCCGCGGCCTTGGCTCTCCTCGCATGCGCTCGGGCGGCCAGTCGGCCTTGCGAACCCTTACGGGTTCGAGGGGGTGTTCAGGCTCAAGCGCCGGGGCAATCAGGTGGGCCGAAACGTCATCGCATCGCCGTTCATGCAATAGCGTTTGCCCGTCGGCTTCGGGCCATCATTGAAAACATGGCCCAGATGCCCGCCACAGCGCGCGCAATGCACTTCGGTGCGCGGATAGCCGATCTTGTAGTCCGTCGATGTGCCGATCGCGCCTTTCAGCGGCTTCCAGAAACTGGGCCAGCCGGTTTTGCTGTCATACTTCGTGCGCGATGAAAACAGGGGGTTGCCGTCCGCCGCGCACAGATAGGCGCCCGCTCGCTTTTCGGTGAGCAGCGCGGATGTATAGGGCCGCTCGGTGCCGTGCTTGCGCAGGATCGCAAACTGGGCCGGAGTGAGCCGCTTGCGCCACTCTGTTTCGCTGTAGCTGACCGGGAACGATCTGGCCTGCGCATCGCCGCTGCCGCATGCGGCCAGAACGGGAAGCGCAGCCCCGGCGCCCAACCATGTCAGCAGGGTGCGGCGTGTTGGCGCAGCAAACGTTTCGATGTCAGTCTTTGATCCAGTATTGGGCATGTCCCGGACTTCTCCTTGCGTCATGCCGCCCTTCCGAATTGCTAGATCGGGTGCACAGCGCAATTGTCAATGCCGGTTATCATGCGCGCGCCGGACGCAATCTTGCAAACAGGCCGCGTTTGGCAGGTTTCACCCGCGCCGGGCCGGACTTCATCACCCGGGTGCGGAACATCCGCGCACCCGCACGCACAAGCACGACAACGCACAGCACCTGCCAGCCAAGCGCCGCGCCATGTGTCCACAAGGCCGGATCCTGCGCGGCACGCGCAAGCATTGCAAACGGCGAGCTGAACGGGAAAATTGCAGCCAGTATTTCAACCGGACTGCCGGGCTGGGTCATCGCATAACTCGCAAGGAAAAAGACCATCAGCTGCATCATCGTCGCGGGCATCGACAGCGTCTGCACTTCGCGCACCGTGCTCGCCATTGAGCCTACCGCCAGAAAGATCGAGCCGAGCAGAAGATAGGCCATCGAGAAGTAGGCAATGCCAAGCGCCAGAAAGATCGGCCAGCCAACCGCGGGCGGTGGCAGATCGGGCAAGGCGGAACCGGCCACAACGGACAGGCCCAACCCGGCCGTTGCCCAGACGGCTATGCCAACGAATGAAATGGCCAGCATGGCAAACAGCTTGCCGAAGAACACCGCATCCATCGGAATGGCAGCAGCAAGGATCTCTATGACCTTGTTGCCTTTTTCTTCCACCAGATTGGAGAGCACCATCCCGGCGAGCAGCATGGTCAGCAAAAACAGCAAGGTCTGCGAGGCTTGCGCCGTCAACAGGCGGCTGCGTCGTTCTCCGGCAGAGCTTGTTGCAACGCCCGACAGGCTTACTTCGGGGTAGTTTTGCGGCGACTTGCCTAGCGCATGCGCGGCAAGCATCGAAACCGGCCCCTGCCACTGCGCGACGCGGGCCTGTGTTCCCGTCAGGATCGGCTCGGACGGCGTTCCACCAAGTATCGCGGCGACGCGGGCCCGCCGTGAAGTGAGCGCGGCCTGTGCGTCGAATGCGTCCCCCGGCTTGAGCGTCCTGACAACCGTCAGATCGGGGAGCGCATCGCCCAGGCGGTGCGCCAGCGCTTTATGCGCGGCAAGCATCGCATCGACATGCTGTTCTTCCATGGCAATGCCAAGCTGCGGGGTATCGGCGCTCTGCTGCACACGCTGACCGACGCCGCCTGCCATTGCGCCAACCAGCACCGGAAACAACGGACCGAGCAGAAAGAACAGAAAGCTCCGGCTGAACAGGATCGCGCCGAAATCGCGCCGCGCGACAACCAGCGCGGCGGCCATGGTGGAAAGTCTGCCGCTCATCGGGCGTCCTCCGTCGTTTCGCCTGCTTCAAGCGCTTTCGCCGCAGCCTCTCCGGCGATTGCAACGAACGCGTCGTGCAACCCTGCGCGTTCGATTGAGAGCGACAGAATGCCCGCTTCTCCCTCAATCAGCGCGCGCAACAGCGGTTCGACACCGCTTGCGGGCAAGGAAAAACTCCAGAGGCTGCCGTCCTTGCGGGCATCCCCGGGCAGCGCCGCACGCCACGGGCCGTCCGGCTCACGGGTTTCAAGCCGCACTTGTGGCGGTATGCGATCGCGCGCCACATCGACCGGCCCGGCGAACGGCACCTTGCCGCCCGCGATAATCGCCACTTCATCGCACAGGCGCTCTGCATGGGCGATGACATGGGTTGAGAAAATGACCGTCGTGCCCTTCTCGGCAAGATCGCGAATCATCCGCTCAAGCCGCCCCTGGTTGATCGCATCGAGGCCGGAGAACGGCTCATCGAATATGACAAGCGCGGGGTTGTGAACCAGCGTTCCCAGTATTTGCACCTGCTGCGCCATGCCTTTGGAAAGCTGCCGGATCTGGCGGTCAGCCGCAAAACCCAGCCCATGCTCTTCAAGCAGAGCCCGTCCGCGTTCGCGCCCTTGTTTGAGCGGCAGACCGCGCAACGCGCCAACGAAAGCAATTGCTTCATAAGCCTTCATCGCCGGATAGAGGCCGCGCTCCTCGGGCAGATAGCCGATCGCGTGGGCAACATCGTGCGGGCGATCCGCATCCAAAATCCGGCGCACGCCCGCATCGGGATCGATGATCCCCAGCAGCATGCGCAAAGTCGTCGTCTTGCCCGCGCCATTTGGCCCCAGAATGCCGTAAATCGCGCCTTTGGGGACGCACAGATCAATACCGTCAACCGCAGTGAAACCGTCAAATCTCTTGACGAGGCCGCGCGCTTCAATGGCGAGTGCGGCGTCGCCCGCGATGGCCGCATTGCCCGCCACCCGCCAATCTCGTAGGTCCATCTTCATGGGCCATTCCATTAACCTTGGCATGTGAACAGGAGCACCCGCAAGTTTGGTTAACGCGCCGGTAACCATCGCAACGCGCGACGCGCTGGAACACGAAGCCCGACGGCTGGGTTTCTGCGCTTTTGGCGTTGCGCCAGCAGGCGGAGCCGAAGGCGCGGCGGACCGGCTGGACAGTTGGGTGGCCGATGGCATGCATGGCGATATGGCATGGATGGCGGACCGGCTGGTCCATCGCCGATCCCCGCGTGGCCTTTGGCCGGACGCGCGCAGCGTGATCTGCCTGGGGATGAGCTATGCACCGGCTGCCGATCCGCTTGCGCTTGACGATCATCCCGGGATCGGCCGCATCTCTGCTTATGCGCAGGGCAAGGACTATCACGATGTCGTCAAGAAAGCGCTCAAGCATCTCGCGCGCTGGCTGGTGGCGGACGCCGCAACGCGCGGTCTGGGGGCCATTGGCGTCAAGGTGTTCACCGATACGGCCCCGGTACTGGAAAAGCCGCTGGCCCATGCTGCGGGCCTCGGCTGGCAAGGCAAACATACCAACCTCGTCAGCCGCGAACATGGCTCCTGGCTGTTCCTGGGCGAAATCTACACCACGCTTGAGCTTCCCCCGAACGCGCCGGATTCCGATCGTTGCGGCTCATGCACCGCCTGTCAGGATGCCTGCCCGACCGATGCGTTTCCGGCGCCATATCGGCTCGATGCCCGGCGCTGCATCAGCTATCTGACGATCGAGCACAAAGGGCCGATCCCGGAAGAATTCCGCAAAGCCATCGGCAACCGCATCTATGGTTGCGATGATTGTCTTGCGGTGTGCCCGTGGAACAAGTTTGCCGATCTGGCCCATGCCAACCGCGCGTTCCTGCCCCGCGGCGAACTGGCCGCGCCTGAACTTGCCGATCTGCTGGCGCTTGACGATGCCGGATTTCGCGCGCTGTTTTCCGGCTCGCCAATCAAGCGCATCGGGCGCAACCGGTTTATGCGCAACTGCCTGATCGCGGCAGGCAACAGCGGCGATGCGCGCCTGCTTTTGCAAGTCCAGCCGCTGACAGACGATGCCGATCCGGTTGTCGCCGAAGCGGCGCGATGGGCGGCTGGAGAGCTTACGCGCTGAGCCTAGAGGAGTTCCTTGATCGGCACCGAGGCATCGGCCAGCTGTGCAGGATCGGGCACAAGGTTTGCTTCGATCGCCTTGCGGCCCTGCACATAGTCCTTGACCATGTTGACGCAATCGAGCGCGACGATTCTGCCTTCCTTGAGATAAACGACAGAGAACGACCGGTCTTCGGGGCTGCCACGCATCACCGTGGCATCGTATCCGGCTGAAATGCCCGCCGTCTGCAAGCGCAGATCATACTGGTTGGACCAGAACCACGGGAACGCGTGATAGCGCTGTTCATCGCCGCATATCGCCTTGGCCACGCAGGTTGCCATGTCATTGGCATTCTGCACCGATTCAACGCGCATCACCTGGCCGCCGACGTAATCGCACGCAAACGCTGCACAATCGCCAATCGCGTAAATGTCAGGCAGCGAAGTGCGGCAGTATTCGTCAATATCGACGCCGTTTCCGCCCGTCGCACCAGCGGCGACCAGCGGGCCGACCGCCGGAACGATGCCGATGCCCACGATCACCGCGTCCGCCGGAATAACTTCGCCGTCCGCCAGTTTGACCCCGGTAACGACATTGCCATCGCCAACCAGTTCATCGACCATCACTTCGGTGCGCAGATCGACACCGTGTTCGCGATGCTCTTTTTCGTAAAAGGCGGAAAGTTCCTCTCCGGCCACGCGCGCCAGCACGCGCGGAAGCGCTTCCAGCAGCGTAACGTTGCAGCCCACCTTGGTAAGCACAGCCGCTGCTTCCAGCCCGATATAACCCCCGCCGATAACCACGAAGTTTTTCGCGCCATCGTCCACTTCGGCCATCATCCGATCGCAATCGGCGCGTGTGCGCACGGCGTGAACACCCGCCAGTTCCGCACCGGGGCAGGAAAGCCTGCGCGGATCGCCACCGGCAGCCCAGATGAGCTTGCCATATTCCAGGCTCGATCCGTCCGACAGCTTAACCTGTTTGGCCTTGGGATCGACAGCCGTCACTTCCGTGCTCAGCCGGAAATCAATCTCCTTTTCCGCCCAGAACGTGGGCGGGCGGATATAAAGCCGGTCGAACGTCTTTTCGCGCGCGAAATATTCCTTGGAAAGCGGAGGCCGCTCATAAGGGTATTCGGCTTCCCGCCCGACAACGACAACGCTGCCTTCAAACCCGTTCTGCCGAAGGGCAATGGCGCTTTGCGCGCCGCCATGCCCTGCTCCCACGATAACTACGTCTGCCTGTTCCATGCCCTCTCCGTTTGTCCAAAAATCAGCGCGGGTCAATGCCCGTTTCGCAATTGCGCGCGCGTCTGACTAACTCTTTGCGGTGTGCCGGTCCTTGACATGACGCAAGCCCGGTCAGGCGATTGCATCCATCGTCAGCGCCAGCGATCGGTGGCGCGCATCCTGATCATAGACCGAGCCGGTGACGATGATTTCATCGGCCTGCGTGCGCTCTACGAATTTGTGAATGTCGGCGCGCACCGTATCGGGTCCGCCCACCGCGCTTACTCTGCGGATCCCGTCAAGCATGCGGACCATCTGCGGCGAAATGGTATCGCGAAAGTTGGGCACCGGCGGTTTCAGGATGTTTGATTGGCCAGTGCGGAAATCGATGAACATCTGGTCCATCGAACTGGAAAGCAGCATCGCCTCTTCATCGGTATCAGCCGCGATCACTGTCATCGCCACCATTGCATGCGGCTTGTCCAGAATGGCCGATGGTTTGAATTCCGCGCGATAAACCGCCAGCGCGTCATCGAGCAATTTGGGCGCAAAGTGTGAGGCAAAAGCATAAGGCATGCCCAGATATGCCGCGAGGCGCGCGCCAAACAGGCTGGAGCCCAGCAGCCACATTTCCACTGCCGCGCCGGCGCCGGGCGTGGCCTGAAGCTGCAACTGCGGATCGCCTGCAAACCGCGCCTGCAGCTCAAGAACGTCTTGCGGAAAAGCCTCGGCGGCCTGCATCAGATCCTTGCGCAAGGCATGGGCGATGCGCCCGTCAGCGCCGGGCGCCCTGCCCAGCCCAAGATCGATTCTGCCGGGAAACAGCGCATCAAGCGTGCCGAACTGTTCGGCGATGACGAACGGATTGTGATTGGGCAGCATAATCCCGCCCGCGCCGATACGAATGGTTGATGTTGCATGTCCGATGTGGGCCAGAACCACGGAGACGGCTGCGCCTGCCAACCCGTCCGCGCCATGATGCTCCGCCGTCCAGAATCGCTTGAAGCCCAGTTTTTCAGCGGTTTGTGCCAGCGCCGCAGTATCGGTAAGCGCTTGCGAAATATCGTGTCCCTGCCGGATTGGCACGAGATCGAGAAGTGAGAAAGGGATCATGTCGGCGAAACCAGTTCTGCAACGGTGCGCACCAGCAGCGCGATGTCTTCCTCACGCGAGAGCCGGTGATCGCCGTCCTTGATGAAAGTGATGCGCACATCATTTGCCCGCAACGCCGCGGCAAGGCGCAGCGCAATTTCCCATGGCACATCGGGATCGTCCTGACCATGGAGCAGGCGCACCGGACAATCGAGCGCGATTTCGCCTGCGAGCATCTTGTTCGCCTCGCCGTCTTTCCAGAATCCGGGATACGTTGGCGTCGGTTCCGGTCCATAGGGATTTGGCTCAAACACCGCTTCGCCAGCGGCCAGCTTTGCTTTTTCTTCTTCGGAGCGCCCCCACAGGGTGAAATCGGGCGCGGCGGCGATCCCGATCAGGCCCGCGCGCATTTCGGGCGGCAGCGCCAGCGCCACCATCAGCATCAGCCAGCCACCCATAGACGATCCGGCAAGCAGCACCGGGCCGGGACAGATCGCTTCGATCAGCGTCAGAACTTCATCGCGCCAGCGCGAAAGCGTGCCATCGGCAAATTCGCCTTCGCTTTGCCCGCACCCGGAATAATCGAGCAGCAGGCAGGCGTGGCCGCTGGCCGCCGCCCAATCGAACACGGCGCTCGCCTTTCCGCCCGCCATGTCTGACATGTATCCGGGCAGGAATACGATCGTCGGGCCAGTGCCGGGGGTGAAGCGAAAGGCAAGGTGAGTGCCATCGGGCATGGCGTGGAACCGGGTCTGTGTCATCCCGCGCTCATGCCTCAGGTCCATGTGCAGGGCCAACAGCAAATTTGCCGGGAGGCGCATGGATCGTTGAGAAAACGACTGAATCTCGCGCTTTTAATCACATTTTCACGAGCCGCGGGTATTATGAAGCAGGTCAGTTTTGCGAGGAAACGGTGATCAATCTGAAGTTTGCAGCGTTCGGCGCAATCGCCGCACTGGGCGGCGGCTTCTTCCTGATCGGCACGCCCGATCGCGGCGAATACTATGAAATGAGCCGGTCCGATGTCGCCCGGCGTCTGGTCGCAGCCGCCCCGCCTTCGTCGCTGGGGGCGCAAGCGGGGGCCAATGGTCTTGCGATTTCGCGCCGCGCGCATGGCGAGGACAAGATCGTCTGGCAGGCGTCGTTCATCGGCCAGCCGCTGGCGCTGCTGACGGCCCGGCTTGAACCCGATGGCTCCGGCACGCGCGTTGCCGTCAATTTCGAACTGGCCGAAACCCGCATGGGCAATGCAACCCGCGCCGATGTCGGCGAGGGCATGGATTTCATCGGCGCGGTATTACAGCTTGGCATGCTGGAACACATCGATTCCACGCTTGATGACCGCCCGTTCGACGCAACAGTGCTGCAAAAAGAGATTGCGGGATTTGCAGTCAGAAATCCCGGCGCGCTCAAGGGTTACATCGACTATGTCGAGAAGATCGAGCAAGGCGGCGGCGGAGAAGCACTGCGAAGCGCAATCGAATCGCAAGCGCGGCTGGATCGGGACTGGCATGCGGACGTGGAGGTTTCCAACCCGACCGGAACCGATCCCACGCCTTCGGGCGACTGGGGAAGCTGAGTTTGGGCGTGTTGGCATTGATTGGCGTACAAGGGCGTTGAGGCATTGGCGCACCGGCGCTAAGGCGCTGGGCATGTCCGATATGATCTCAATCAGCCTGCCCGACGGATCGGTGCGGGAAATGCCGAGCGGCTCAACCCCGGCCGATGTTGCCGCCGCGATTGGCCCCGGCCTTGCCAAGGCCGCGCTTGCCGCCAGAATCGATGGCGAACTGGTGGATATCACGCGCCCGTTTACCGGCGATGCACAGCTGGCGCTGGTAACCGCGCGCGATGAAGACGATGCGCTTGATCTGGCGCGTCACGATTTTGCGCATGTTCTGGCCGAAGCGGTGCAGGCGCTGTGGCCGGGAACGCAGATCACGTTCGGTCCGTCCACCGCGGATGGTTTCTATTATGATGTTCTCGCGCCTGCTTCGCGCGAGCCGTTCTCGATGGACGATCTGCCCGCAATCGAAGAAAAAATGCGTGAGATCATCAAGGCCGATAAACCGCTGCGCCGCGAAGTATGGAGCCGGGCGGATCTGATCGCGCGGTGGCAGAATGAAGGCGAAAGCTTCAAGGCCGAATGGGCGGCGGAACTGCCCGAAGGTGAGGAGCTGAGCGTTTACTGGTCCGGCGATGACTGGATGGATATGTGCCGCGGGCCGCATCTGCCTTCCACCGGCAAGCTTGATCCCCGGGCGTTCAAGCTGATGCGCGTTGCCGGGGCATACTGGCGCGGCGATCAGAACAACTCGCAGCTGACGCGGATTTACGGCACCGGCTGGCTCAACAAGAAACAGCTCGATGCGCACATGCACCGGCTTGAAGAAGCGGCAAAGCGCGATCACCGCAAGCTGGGCCGCGAAATGGACTTGTTCCACTTGCAGGAAGAAGCGCACGGCAGTGTGTTCTGGCATCCCAAGGGCTATATGATCTGGCGTGAGCTGGAAGCCTATATGCGCCGCGCGATCGATGGCGCCGGCTATGCCGAAATCAAGACGCCGCAAGTGATCGATGCGAACCAGTGGGAGAAGTCCGGCCACTGGGGCAAATATCGCGAAAACATGTTCGTGGTGCCCGATGAAGTGCCCAACATCGATGATGAAGGCCCGGTCATTTCCGGCGATGCAGACTGGATGGCGCTGAAGCCGATGAACTGCCCGGCGCATGTTCTGGTGTTCAAGCAAGGCATCACGTCATACCGCGAATTGCCGCTGCGCATCTATGAGAACGGCTGTTGCCACCGCAACGAGCCGCACGGCGCGTTGCACGGGCTGATGCGGGTGCGCCAGTTCACGCAGGATGATGCGCATATTTTCTGCACGCAAGAGCAGATCGTCGATGAAGTGCGCGCGTTTTGCGCACTGGCGGACCGTGTCTATCGCGAACTGGGATTTGAAGGCTATGCGATCAAGCTGGCGACGCGGCCCGAACAGCGGTTTGGCTCTGACGCAGACTGGGATCTGGCCGAAAGCGAGCTGCGCAATGCGGTGATCGAAGCCGGCATGGCGACAGAGGAATATGGCTGGGAAGAACTGCCCGGCGAAGGCGCGTTCTATGCGCCCAAGCTGGAGTGGCACCTCACCGATGCGATCGGGCGCACCTGGCAAGTTGGCACGATCCAGTCGGACCGGGTGCTGCCCGATCGGCTGGACGCCAGCTATGTTGGCGAAGACGGCGGCAAGCACCGCCCGATCATGCTGCACCGCGCGATCTTTGGCTCTTACGAACGCTTCATCGGTATTCTGATCGAACATTATGCAGGCAAATTGCCGGTCTGGCTGGCCCCGGTTCAGGCGGTTGTCGCCACGATCACGCAGGATGCGGATGGTTATGCCGGCACCGTTGAAGCAGAGCTGAAAGCCGCCGGCATCAGAGCGGAAAGCGATCTGCGCAACGAAAAGATCAACTACAAGGTGCGAGAGCATTCATTGGCGAAAGTCCCGCATCTGCTGGTCATCGGCAACCGCGAGGCGGAGGAAGGCACTGTCGCCATTCGCACGCTGGGCGAAAAGCAGCAGCGGGTGATGCCGCTGGCCGAAGCGATTGCGATGCTGAAGGACGAGGCAACACCGCCCGATCTGCGATAGATTCGGAGCAGCGTCGGATCCAGGGGAGCATCAGCTTCAGGGCAGCATCCGCGCGGCAAGGATCGGCCCGCCATCCGGTTCGCGCAGGATCAGCGCAAAGCGATCCGCTTTCGGAACGTCAAGGAGCGACGCCGGGATCGGAAATGCTTCTGTTCCGCCGCGCCATACGGCAAGCCGCTGCTCATCGCGCACAACGTTGGTATAAGTAACCGTGCGACCTGAATTCTCGCCGCGCCCGATCGCCACACGCTCGCTTGAATCCAGCGCCACCACCACAAGCTCCGCAAGGTTTTCGGTCAGCCCCGAGACGCCGACACCAAGGCCGCCCCGCGCCGACTTTCTCACCACCAGCTGCGCGCCTGACCTTGCCGTGCGCGCCAGTGCAAGGATTTCGGCCTTGCGCGACCCAACCGTCGCATCGCCGCCATTGACGACGACTTGCGGCGTATAAACGCCTGCCCCTTTGCGCTTACCCGCGGCATAGGCGCGCTGGAGCGAGGTGTTTTCCGGTCGCGCCAGTGTGTCTTTCCAGCCCAGCCGATCCCAGTATGTCACCGGCCGTGTCATCACCAGAAGACCCGCATTCTTGGCGAGTTCCGCCATCAGTCGATCGGCGGGCGGGCATGAAGAGCAGCCCTGGCTTGTAAACAGTTCCAGCACGACCGGATCGCTGCGGCTCGCCAGCCGTTCCGCGCGCGCGGTTACCGGCGTGCTCTCGATCAGCAACAGCGCGAATCCTGCAAGAAAAGCGAAAAGTCCGGTTTGTATGGTCTTGCGTGTCGGCATAACGCTCCAATAGCCCACGGACAGATCTTCGCCGAGCCAGCGCCGAAAGTTACGCGCGGATCATGCTCGGCTTGCCGGAATTCAGAACGGCAGTGGTGTCTTCGCCAGAATGAGCGCGAGAGCGCAACCGCAAACGATTGCCGAGCGCAGAATTTCGTCCTGAATACCGCGAAGCGGTGCATGTGCAAGGGCGATCACGCGTGCCATGCCGGCCATGATGCGCGCGAGGTCTTGCCAAAGGGTTAATGCGGGTCAGGCACTTATCATTGCGGGCATCTGCTGGCTGGCACAATGAAATCCGCCGCCACCCGCCAGAACCGCATCGGCGGGCAGGCCGATTGTGTCGCGATCGGGAAACAGCGCGGCAATCGCGGCAACGCCGTCTGCATCATGCGCGCAACCGAATGTCGGCACCACCACGAGATGCGATGTGATCGCAAAATTCATGTAGCTGGCGGGTTCTGTCGCGCCATCGCGCGCAATCCGGCCCGGAGAGGGGACATCGCGCACCTCAAGCCCGAATGTTTGCGCGCGCGCGCGGGCATCGGCATAAATGGCGGCGTTGGGATCGTTCGCCCCGGTTGCACACGGCACGGCGAGCATTCCGGGCGCAATAAACCGCGCAAGATTATCGACATGACCATCGGTGTGATCGTTAAGCAGCCCTTCCCCCAGCCACAAAACCCGGTCCAGCCCCAGATCGCGCGCCAGCCGCGCTTCGATATCGCTGCGCGAAAGATCGGGGTTGCGGTTTGGGTTGAGCAGGCACTGCTGCGTTGTCACAGCCAGCCCCGTCCCGTCCCAGTCAAGCGCGCCGCCTTCCAGAAACCAGTCCGCTTCGATCACGTCCAGCCCGCTCTTGCGCGCCAGCGTGGCGCCGATCTCGGCATCTCCGTCCATCAGGTATTTTCCGCCCCAGCCATTGAAGCCAAAGCGCCGCGCCACCCTGTTGCCGCAGCCATCGGTCATCACCAGCGGCCCGGTGTCGCGCAGCCAGATATCGCCATAGCGCGCCCGCTCAAGCAGGACTTGCGCGCTGACCAATGCGCGTGCGTGCGCTTCGTTGGCAGCATCGCGCACGATCAGACGGACGCTCTGCCCGCTATCGGCAACGGCATTGGTAAACGCGGCAATCTGGCGCTGCGCGGCCTCCAGAACGCCGGGCCACTCTCCGGCATCGTGCGGAAACCCGATCCAGAGCCAATCCTGCGGATGCCATTCGGGAGGAAGACGCCAGCTCACTCGGCCTCGTGCCGGCTGGCATCGCGGACCGCGCGAAATTCATCACCCGGATACCAGTTGGGCCAGCCGTTGCCCTCGGCAAGATCGCGGCCCAGCCGGTAAAAAATGCGCAGATCGGACAGCGCGCCCGACCAGTCCCACGCGGGATCGTATTCATCGTCCGGGCCGTGGTAGAGATTTCGGGTGTAGTGGCGTGCCCATGCCTTTCCAGCCTCGCGCCCGCCTTCGATCAGGTCTTCGCCGCTATCGACATAGAACATCGGCACGCCGCGTTTGGCGAAGCTGAAATGGTCCGAGCGATAATAATAGCCCTTTTCGGGCGTTGGATCGGGTGTCGCGACGCGCCCTTCGGCTTCCAGAGCGCGTTCGAGATAGGCATCAAGCTGCGATTTTCCGCCACCGATCACCGTTACATCGCGCGCCGGCCCGGCAAGCGCCAGCGCATCCATATTCACCCCGCCCACGGTTTGCGCCAGATCGAAAATCGGGTTCGCGCCATAATATTCGGAGCCAAGCAGGCCCGACTCCTCGGCAGTTACGGCCAGAAACACCAGGCTGCGCGCGGGCGCTCCGGCCTTGCGGTGCGCATCGGCAAGAGCCACCAGCGCGGCTGTTCCGGTCGCATTGTCAATCGCGCCGTTGCAGATATCGTCTCCGGCATCGTTGGGCTTGCACCGCCCAAGGTGATCCCAGTGCGCGGTGTAGAGCACGTATTCATCGGGCCGCTCGCCCCCCGGCAACAGGCCGACAACATTTCTGGAGGCGAACCGGCGGATCGTGTTGCTGAAGGCCAGATTCGCGTTCAGCCCCAGCGCAACCGGCTGAAAACCGCTGGTTTTCGCCGCGCTTGAAAGCGCATCAAAATCGAGCCCCGCAGCTTTGAAAATCTGCCGGGCAACACTTTTTTGCACCCAGCCGTTTGCCAGTGTCGCGCTCATCCCGTCATCGGCGCGCTTTGCATAAGCCTGCGCGCCTGACCATGAG
The DNA here is from genome assembly GCA_947258815.1 of uncultured Sphingomonadaceae bacterium. GTDB lineage: Bacteria > Pseudomonadota > Alphaproteobacteria > Sphingomonadales > Sphingomonadaceae > Novosphingobium. Next base: position 12,877 of record CAMYJW010000001.1, on the reverse strand, counting down.
GATTCGACCACGTTCCAGCCATAGGCGGCCGGGAATGTATCGTGGATCACCAGAGCGGCGGCTGCGCCCTGCCGCGCGGCTTCTTCGAATTTATATGTCCAGCGCCCGTAATATGTCATCGCCCGGCCATTGAACGGGCCATCCAGCCCTTCGGTTTCATAGTCGGGGTCGTTGACCAGTATCACCGCGGTTTTGCCGGTCATGTCTATCCCGGCATAATCGTTCCAGCCCTTTTCCGGCGCGTTGATGCCATAGCCGACGAACACCAGCTCGCTGTCTTTCAAAGCGATGTCGGGCGCGGCGCGATAGCTTACCGCCACATAATCGGCGCCGTGTGCAAACTGCATATCGTGTGTGCCGCCGGATACCGTCAGCGCGGAGTGACCGTGGCCGGTGATTTCCACCAGCGGGACATCCTGAAACCAGCTACCCTCGTTGCCCGGCACAAGACCGGCCTGTGCAAACTTCTGCACCAGAAAGTCTTGCGTTTTGAGGCCGCCGGGCGTTCCGGGCGCGCGGCCTTCATAGGCATCGGATGAAAGTTCGCGGGTGATTTCGCGCAAGGTTTCAACCGATATTTCAGGGACCGGCGCGGCAGCGCGCGGCGGCGGCGCAGCCACTGTGCATGCGCCCAGCCAGATGACGGCGCAAACGAGTGCCAGATGCTTCATTTCGGTATCCCTTTTCGAGCCTGCCTTGCCGCGGCACTGGTGCCAGAGCGCGGGTAACGAGACAAGGCGGCTTGCTCTTGGATCGTGCACGGGGCAAGCAGGCGGCATGAGCGCGGACTGGACTGGAGCAATCGATCGGGCGCGGGCCTATTCCCCGTTTCTTTCGCAAACGCTTGATCGCTTGCCCGAACTTGGTGAATTGCTGGCCGCCGGAGATGGCGAAGCAGCCCTGGCTGCCGCGCGCGCGGCCGGTCGTGGAGAAGACGATGCAGGCGTTGCCTTGCGCCGCGAACGGCAGGCGCTGGCTCTGGCATTGGCGATTGGCGATCTTGCAGGCGCGTTTCCCCTGTTGCAGGTCACCGGGGAACTTTCCGCCTTTGCCGATCGGGCGCTCGATGTGGCGATCGGCGATGCGATCCGGCGGCGGGTTCGCGATGCGCAACCTGCGGGCTTTATCGCTCTGGCGCTGGGCAAGCAGGGCGCGGGCGAGCTGAATTACAGTTCGGATATCGATCCGATCCTGCTCTATGATCCCGAGACACTTCCTCGCAGAGAGCGCGATGAACCGGGTGAGGCCGCTCAGCGCGTGGCGCGCACAATTGTTGAAACGCTCAGCAATGTGACAGCCGACGGGTATGTTTTCCGCATTGATTTGCGGTTGCGCCCGGCTTCGGAAGTCAGCCCGCTGGCGATCTCGCTTGGCGCGGCGCTTTCGCATTACGAATCGTCCGCGCTTGCCTGGGAACGCGCCGCATTTATCCGCGCCAGGGCCTGCGCCGGTGATATTGCCGCGGGTGAGGAATTTCTCAATGCCATCCGGCCGTTTATCTGGCGAAAAAGCCTTGATTTTGGTGCGATTGCGGAAGTCGGACGGCTGACCAGCCAGATCCGCGCCAGCCACAAGGGAACAGGCACCGTCGGCCCCGGCTTCGACCTCAAGCGCGGGCGCGGCGGGATTCGCGAGATCGAATTTTATGCGCAGACCCATCAGTTGATTCACGGCGGGCGCAATCCGGCGCTGCGCTGTAAGGGCACGCGCGAAACGCTTGACGCGTTGGCGGATGCCGGACTGGTCAGCCACGACGATGCCGCGCTGCTGGGGGAGAGCTACGATCGGCTGCGCGTGGTCGAGCACCGTCTGCAAATGGTGCTCGATCAGCAGACGCACAGCCTGCCCGCCGATGAAGCGGCTCTCGATGGCGTTGCACGCCTTGACGGCATGGCCGATGGCAGCGCGCTGGTGCGCGAACTGACGGATATCACAGAGGCTGTGGGCGCGCGCTATGACGCGCTGATCGCCGCGAGCACAGACAGTGGCGCAGCGCCGTTGGCAAGTGGCCCGATGCCTGCCGACGAGATTGCCGATCTCGGGTTCTCCAACCCCGGGAAAGTGGCGCAGCGCATTGCAACGTGGTGCTCCGGCCAGTTTCGGACATTGCGCAGCGATGCTGCGATGACCGCGTTTGAAAAAGTGCAGCCAGAACTGCTCGCCGCACTCGCCCATGCGCCAGAGCCGGAACAGGCGCTCACCCGGTGGGAACAGTTGCTTGGCAATCTGCCCAGTGCGATCAATCTGTTTCACTTGCTTGAAGCGCGGCCCGCGCTTCTCGATCAACTGGCGCGTATCCTCTCGCTTGCGCCTCCGCTGGCCGACGAACTGGCGCGCCGGGCCGATCTGCTCGATCCCCTTATCGATGCCAGCGCATTTGCGTTGCCCGGTTCGGTTGAGGACCTGTCCGCGCGTTTGGGTCGCTTTGAGGACGCGGACTATGAGCGCAAGCTGGATTCGGTGCGCCGCAAGGTTGGCGAACTGCGTTTCGCGCTTGGCGTGCAACTGATCGAGGGCACAAACGACCCGCTTGATATCGGAGCCGCACTGGCGCGTGTTGCCGAGGCCGCGATCAAGGTGCTCGCCGATGCGGCCGTGAAGGAATTCAGTGGTTCGCATGGCGCAATCGAGGAGAGCGAGCTGGTGATCCTTGGGTTAGGGCGAATGGGAGGTGGCATCCTCACCCATGCGTCCGATCTCGATCTGGTGTTTCTGTTCACCGGCGGGTTTGAGCGCGAATCGGACGGCGAACGCCCGCTTGGCGCAACGCTCTATTATAACAGGCTGAGCCAGCGGGTGATCGCGGCGCTCAGCGTGCCGACAGCGGAAGGGGCGCTTTACGAAGTCGATACCCGGCTGCGGCCATCGGGCGAACAGGGGCCGCCAGCAGCCGGTTTTGACAGTTTTGTGCGCTACCACAACGAACAGGCCTGGATGTGGGAACACATGGCGCTGTGCCGCGCAAGGCCGCTTTATGGCTCGCCACAGGCCCGTGCAAAACTGGAAGCGCTTGTCGGCGAAGTGCTTGGCGCGCACCGCGATCCCGATGAATTGCGCCGCAACGTGCTTGAAATGCGCGTGACGATGGCAAAGCACAAGCCGGGCAGCGGTCCGCTTGACATCAAGCTGACGCGTGGCGGGCTGGTTGACCTCGAATTTGTCGTCCACTTCCTGCAACTGCGCGAGGGGGCGGGTTTCCATCCCGATCTAGGCACAGCGGTGCGCGCCTTCTCGGATCAGGGACTGCTACCGCCCGCTTTGATCGAAGCGCACGATACGATGACCCGTTTTCTGATTGCCGCGCGCCTGCTGGCGCCAGACTGGCAAACGCCGTCCGATGCTGCGTGCGCGGCACTTGCCAACGCGTGCCGATGCCGCGATTGGAACACGCTGCTTGACCAGCTTCGCACCGCGCGGCTTGAAGTCGCGCGGGTATGGCAGGAAACATTCGAAGAAACTCTGGAGATTGAATAGTGAGTGATGCACCCGGTGTGGGCGATATGATGCCCGATATCGCGATGGAAACACCCGATGGCGGCAGCGTGAAGCCATCGGATTTCAAGGGCGGCAAGCTGGTGATTTTCTTCTACCCGAAGGACAACACGCCAGGGTGTACGACGGAAAACGTCGATTTCTCCGCTCTCAAGCCTGAATTTGACAAGGCGGGCGTCGCCCTGCTCGGCGTCAGCAAGGACACGCCGAAAAAGCACCAGAATTTCATCGCCAAACACGCGCTGACCGCGCCACTTGCAAGCGATGCGCAGGAAGGCGGCTTATCCGATGCGCTTGGCATCTGGACCGAGAAAAAAAACTATGGCCGGACGTACATGGGGATGGTGCGAACAACCTATTTGGTTGGGCCTGACGGCAAAATTGCGCAAATCTGGAACAAAGTGCGCGTAAAGGAACATGCCGCTGCCGTGCTGGACGCGGCAAAAGCACTTTGATCCGAACGCCGATCGGCGAGGCGATTTGCGGTGCGCTTCGCGCCTGCGATCCGCGCACGAAAGTCATGGCCACGCGCAAGGTGTGTCGTGACTGGCGGCTGGGCCGGCACGACTTTCGCATCGACGGGGCCATGCCGGAAACGCCAGGCAGGCCGGAAACGCCGGAATTGCTGGCACCACGACATATGCCGAGGCGGGGGCGCGGCCAGTCGCTCAATGGCCGGATCGCGCTGTTTCATGCTCTCGCCCATATTGAATTCGTCGCGATCGATCTTGCGCTCGATATGGCCGGGCGTTTCGGCGCGGAAATGGGCCGCCAGTTCGTCAGCGATTTTCTGTCCGTCGCTGCGGATGAAGCGATGCATTTCGCCCTGATAGACCGGCATTTACGCGGCCTTGGCAGCCATTATGGCGCCCTGCCCGCGCACGGCGGCTTATGGGATGCCGCGCACGATACGCGGCACGATGTGGCGGCGCGGCTGGCGATTGTGCCCATGGTTCTGGAAGCGCGCGGGCTTGACGTCACGCCGGCAACGCTCGCGCGCGTGAAATCCGCCGGAGACAATACCGGCGCCCGCATCCTGAAACGAATCCTTGACGACGAGATTCGGCATGTTCGCTTTGGCACAATGCATTTCGACGCGCTTTGCAAGCGGCGCGGGATTGAACCGGAAAAACACTGGAAAATGCTGGTAAACCGCCATTTCAGAGGGGCTGTTAAGCCTCCGTTCAACGACTCGGCGCGTCAGGCAGCCGGTTTATCGCGCAGTTACTATGCCGAAGGTTGCTAATTAACCGACGACCGGCATAGGTCGAGTTCAAACGAGAAGGGCGGGGGGTTCCGACCATCTCAACGGATTGATCCGCGCAATTTCATGGCGGGGATTCGACCGGCTGGATTTATTTGGGCTGCCCGGCAACGGGCGCTGAAAAACAAGGTTTTACGAGTGGTCTTATCCATTTTGGCCGCCAGATTCCGCGTTATCGCGGGTGTTATCGGCGCGGCAGCTTCCATGCTTCTTGCAGGACCGGCAATCGCCAACAGCAGCTCGAATGCGGATATCGCCGCGCCGTTGCGCGCGGCACAGGAAGCCGGGCAATCGGTTTCCAGCTCGGAAGATGAACAATTCCGCAGCCTGTTCAACCGCTGGCAGACCTTTGAAAGTGATAACGTCCCCGCACTTGCCGCCGTGGCCGAGGCTGCGGGGCAGGCCGGCCTTACCGCATCGGCCCGGGCGCGCACCAAAACGCGCCAGGAAGTTTCCATACCCTCTCGCGTTCCGCTGAAAGGCGTGAAGCTGACCAGCGGCTTCGGGATGCGCACCCACCCGATTACCGGCCGCAGGCGCGGGCATAAGGGCATTGACCTTGCCGCACCCACAGGAACCCCGATCTACGCGACAGCCGATGGCCTTGTCAGCCGGGCATCCTGGTTCAGCACATATGGTCTTTATGTTTCGATCGAACATGGCGGCGAACTGCAGACACGCTATGCCCATATGTCGCGACTGAACGTCGCGCTGGGTCAGCGGGTCAAGAAGGGCGAGATCATCGGTTTCGTCGGCTCAACCGGCAGATCCACCGGCCCGCACCTTCATTATGAAGTGCGTGTGCGCGGCGATGCCGTCAATCCCGTGCCCTATATGCACGGGGATCAGCTTGGCGACGCCACAAATGAAGGCGCGCGCGGGGGCTAGTTCGCTCGATCCGGCAGGGTTGCCCGGCAACCGTTCAAATAACGGCATTGCGCTTGATGCAGGCAGCCGCTTGTCAACAGATCTGAGGCACGTTCGCCCGGAGTGTCCGGCAAGACGCCACAGTGGTTTCCACCAGCCACCACCTGGAAAGTGGACACGCCCCGTTCAGGCGGCTTCGGCCACCAATCCATCGTAATCGAGAATGGTCACGTCCCGGCGCGAGGGCAGATCGATAATCCCTTCGTTCTTCAACCGGGTGAACTGACGGCTGACGGTTTCGATTGTCAGCCCCAGCAAATCGGCAACCTGCTGGCGGGTAAACGGCAGGGTCACGTGATGAACCGCCGGTTTTTCAAACTCTATCGCGCAGCCGTTCGCCGCTGCCAGCCGCTCGACCAGTTCCAGAAGGAAACTTGCAACCTTTTCGGACGCCGATTTGCGCCCCAGCAGCAGCATCCAGCGGCGTGTGCGATCGAGTTCACCCAGCGTGCGTTCGAGCAGTTTATGTTCCAGTTGCGGATGCGCGCGCGCAAACGCGTCAAAATCGGCGCGGCTGAAAGCACAGACCTTGGCTTCCGTAAGCGCGGTCACCCCGTGGCCGCTTTTTCCACCGAACGGTCTGCCAATAAAATCCGACGCAAAAACGACGCCGACTATCTGTTCGCGCCCATCCTCGGTGATCGTCGAAAGCTTGAGCGCCCCTTCGATGACATTGGCCACGATGACCGAATCCTCGCCTTCCCAGATCAGCGCTTCGCCCGCTTTCAGCGTGCGCGTGCGCCCGATGGCGTTCAGCGCATTAAGCTCTTCCGGGTCTAAAGCAGCACAGATCGCACGGTTACGGACAACACAAAGGTCACAACTGGACATAATTTTCCGATAGCAGCTGCGTCAAAAGACCATCTTAGCGCAGGGGCAAGGAAGACGCATTCACAAAATGAAACTGGCCGCGCCGAGAGAGACCACATCGTCAAGGCGGATCGCAAAATCAGTCAGACGATCGCCATCCGTATCGCCCTGAACAAGCGCGTAACCATCGGCAAATTCCGCCCTCAGTTCGCCCGCTTTTCCGCCAAATGCAGCATTCCCGACAAATACGAACGCATCGTCGCCACCACCTTCGACAGCATCGACCATTCGAAGGTCAATCCAGTCACCCTCGGTTTCTTGAAAATCCGTAATGCGATCCGCCGCCGCCGCCGATGCACCGGAGAAATCGCCATCATCGAACCGGAAGACGTCGGCCCCGCTGCCGCCGGTCAGCAAGTCCCGGCCCGGTCCTCCAACCAGCACATCATCGCCCGCGCCGCCATCGAGGCTGTCGTTTCCCGTGCCGTAGACACCCTCGGCAGTGATATTCCCTTCCTGAACGGACAGCGCAATTCCGGTTTGCAATGCAACGCTGACAAACAGATCGGGCACAGCATCGGCGCTGACCGGTTCGCCTTCGGGCTCGGCGCTGGTCGGCCAGATTTCCAACGCACCCGCTGCGCGCGGCACGGCGGCAGGAGCCGCGCCCCAGAGCAGAACCGCGTTGCCCGTCACACCTTCGGCGGGCGGAGATTGCAAGCCCGGTTCGCCAGTCCGCGCATCCCCGAACAGCAGGTCATCGCCCGCGCCGCCCGAAAGCGTATCATCCCCGCCATTTCCGACAAGAACATCGTTTCCGCCATTGCCGCTGAGCGCATTGGCGGCTTCATTCCCAAGGATTTCATCTTCCGCCGCACCGCCATTTGCATTCTCGATCGTCACATTCAGCGCGATCGCGACATTGTCAGTGTATTCGAACAGCGCGTGGCCAGCCCCGTCCGCGTAATGATTGATGACGAAATCGATGTATTCGGCAGATTCGGGGTAGATCGCGCTCCAATAGGCGACCTGGGCATCCCTGTCCGCGATTCCCACACTGGAATAGGCGCCAGCATGCAGATCGATCCGGTTGGGCAGTGTCGAACCGGACAGGTCGAAAATATCGATGCCGCCGGCGTCATACACGGTCTGAAGGCCCGGCGCCCATTGTTCGAATTCATAGCGGGTATCGCCTGCACGGGTTTCACGATCCGCGCCGTAGATCGCCTGCACCGCGGCAATATCCAGCACCATCGGCGTCTGCGGTTTGATCGTGTTGAAATAGGCGAAAAAATCGCCGCCATCATAAGCGAACGAGACGCGAAGTTCCTCGGGCGGTGTGTAGCTCAACACCGTGAAACGCCGCGTTTCGAGAGTATCGGGGATTCCGATCGCGTCAAACGAATGCTGCAAGCCAATCGCGTGACCGACTTCATGCAGCATCGCGAACAGGCCAAATCCGCCTTCTGACCAGTCCCAGTCCTGCGTCGACGCATCGAACCAGATGTCGCCGGGTTTGCCGCCCGCAAAGCTTGGATAATACGCATAGGCGATCGCCGGATCGTCCACATCGGTATGCGCAATACGCAGTTCGCCGCGGGATGTGGGGCTATCGATGGTTCGGACGAAGTCCGGCGCGATCAGTTCGTCCCACAAGCCGATCGCGCTGACAAATGCGCCGGTGATGTCAGGTCCGGGAAGCGCGAAACTGTCACGGCCGATCTCGTCGTCAGCCGCATAGCCCGGCCAGATGCTGCCCACCACGGGGGTGGAATATGTGAACTGGCCGAACTGCAGCTTGTAACCGGAATCGAGCCAGTTTCTGATCTGTGCTGTCGTGTTCTCGATGCGCATGCGGCATCTCCGGACAAATCGCGAAGGCGGCCATTGACTGCCGTGCGCCTACGCGGCGTGATTCGTGCGGACCATTGCTAGGCTACAACCTGGCGGGCCCGAAAAGCGAATCCACTCGTGTCCCAACGCAGCACCGCTCACCGCAAAAAGATTAACGCGCACCGCGAAGTGCCCCGATGTGCCCGAAGCGGCAGGCTTTGCGAAAGATCGTTCGGTTGCGCCTTTTACACGTATTGCAGGCCGGAATGAGAACGCAGAGCCGCCTGCCCGGCCGGAAACCGGTGAGGGTCATCATCTAAGGCCTTGGCAAGCCTGCCAGCTTAGGTCATTATGCCGCAATGCAGTATGCGTTATGACAGCAGACTTCGGTCAGAACTACGATGAAATGTTCGACGGACAGGGCGATGTTCGTCCCGCCTATGCCGATTATCTGAACTGGTATAACCAGCAAGACAAGAACTGGCTGCGCAAACAGGGCAACAAGGCGGAGACGTTTTTCCGCCGCACCGGCATCACTTTCAATGTCTACGGCGAGGATGATGCCGAAGAGCGGCTGATCCCGTTTGACATGATCCCACGGATCATCACCGCACCTGAATGGCGCAAACTTTCACGCGGCATCGAACAGCGCGTAAAGGCGCTGAATGCATTTCTGCACGATATTTATCATCGCCAGGAAATCATCCGGTCCGGTCGGCTCCCGGTTGATCTGGTAAGCAACAACGATGCGTTTTTGCCAGAGATGGTTGGTTTTACGCCGCCGGGCGGCGTTTACACGCATATCGTGGGCGTCGATCTGGTCCGCACCGGGCCTGATGAGTTTCTGGTTCTCGAAGACAACGCCCGAACGCCCAGCGGCGTCTCCTATATGCTGGAAAACCGCGAGACGATGATGGCGATGTTCCCGGGACTGTTCACGCAGCTTCCGATCTGCCCGGTTCATGATTATCCGCGTCGCCTTTCGCGCAGTCTCTCAGCCTGCGTACCGATGGCGGCGAAAGGGCGCGCGGTTATTGCCGTGCTCACGCCAGGAATCCACAATTCCGCTTATTTCGAGCATGCTTTTCTTGCGGACCAGATGGCAGCCGAACTGGTTGAGGCAAGCGATCTGCGTGTCATTGACGGGCGCGTTGCGATGCGCACCACGCAAGGATACCAGCCGATCGACGTGCTCTATCGCCGTGTCGATGATGACTATCTCGATCCGCTAAGTTTCAACCCGCAAAGCCTGCTTGGCGTTCCCGGCATCATGGATGTCTATCGCGCGGGCGGCATCACCATCGCAAATGCACCCGGCGCGGGCCTTGCCGATGACAAAGCGATCTACAGCTTCATGGAAGAGATCGTCCAGTTCTACACGGGCGAGCAACCGATCCTGAAAAACGTGCCGACCTGGCGCTGCGCAGAACCGGACGCGCTTGCCTACGTCCTCGATAACCTTGCCGATCTGGTTGTGAAGGAAGTCCACGGGTCAGGCGGCTATGGCATGCTGATCGGCCCCACCGCCTCAAAGCGGGAAATCGAGCGGTTCGAAAAGAAGCTGCGCGCCAGGCCGTCGAATTATATCGCGCAGCCAACGCTTTCGCTCTCCACCGTGCCGATATTCACGAAGGCGGGGCTGGCGCCGCGCCATGTCGATTTGCGGCCGTTCGTTCTGGTTTCGCCCAGCGGCGTCGATGTCACGCCTGGCGGCCTGACACGTGTGGCGCTGAAGCGCGGCTCTCTGGTAGTCAATTCCTCACAAGGTGGCGGAACGAAAGACAGCTGGGTGCTTGAAGACTGATGGCGCAGGACGGATCATGCTAGGGCGCTCGGCCAACGGTATCTTCTGGATGTTCCGCCATCTGGAACGCGCGGAGAATACCGCGCGTCTGCTTGAAGCCGGATTGCGCCTTTCGATGAGCCGTATGCCGGGTGCGGAAAGCGATGAGTGGCGCTCGATCCTGATCACGATCGGACAAGATGCGCAATTCAGAGAGCGCGAGCTGGAATATACGAGCGCGGCAGTCACCAATTTCGTCCTGCGTGATCGCGAAAACCCTGGCTGCGTCCTGAACATGATCGAACAGGCGCGAACCAATGCGCGTTCGGTTCGAACGGTGATTACACGCGAAGTCTGGGAAGCGACGAACGAAACCTGGATGACAATCCGGGAGATGCTTGCGCGGCCGGTTGGCGAGCGCAGCCTTGGCGACGTGCTGTCCGCCATCCGCCAGCAATCAACGCTTGTGCGCGGCGCGATGGAAGGCACGATGTTGCGCAACGAAATCTTCAATTTCGCCCGGATCGGTACGTTTCTTGAACGCGGCGACAACACCGCGCGCATTCTGGATGTCAAATACTATGTCCTGCTGCCCAGCGTCAGCCTTGTGGGATCAAGCTTCGACAACGTGCAATGGGAAACGGTTCTGCGCTCCGTCGCCGGTATTCATGCGTACCTTCAATATCACGGGGGCAAGATGGATGCTCGAAGCATTGCCGAGTTTCTCATCTTCGACGGCCGTTTCCCGCGGAGTCTGGTCTTCAGCTATGAAAAACTGCGCAGCAATCTGACCCACCTTTCCGGCGATTATGGCCAGGAAACACGCGCGCACGATTTGCTTCGCGATGCCTGGGCGAAGCTGCATGAGACAACCATCGATGAAATCATCGACTATGGCCTGCATGAGTTCATCAGTGAATTTTTGGGCGAAACCCGCGAAATTGCAGATGCGATCGCCACGGACTACAGGTTTACATCCTGATGCGCCTGTCTGTCAGCCATACCACGCGTTACGAGTTTTCAGAGCCGGTATCGCACGGCCTGCAAAGGCTGCGGATGAAGCCCAAGTCCACACACGGGCAGAAGGTTCTCAGCTGGCAGATGACCCTCAATGGCGCGAGCGAAGAGGTTCTCTACGAAGATCAGCACCACAATTCCACGGCGCTTGTTTCGGTGGAACCGGGCGTTTGCGCGGTTACCGTCAACTGTTCGGGGATGGTCGAAACGGCCGACAATGCCGGTGTGCTGGGCCGCCATTCCGGCCATATGCCGCTGTGGGCATTTCTGAGGCAAACGGCACTGACCAGGCCCGGACCAAAGATCCGCGAACTGGCCCGGCAGGTGGGCGGTGATAATCTTGAAGGCGTGGATCGGTTGCATGCGCTTTCACACGAAGTGCTCGCAGCGGTGCGCTATGAAATCGGTCAGACTCACGTCAATACCACCGCGGAAGACGCGATCGTGGCGGGACACGGCGTCTGCCAGGATCACGCGCATATTTTCATCAGCGCGGCGCGCCTGCTCGGCAATCCGGCACGTTATGTCAGCGGGTATCTGATGATGGACGACAGAGTGGATCAGGAAGCGGGCCATGCCTGGGCGGAGGCTTTCGTCGAAGATCTGGGCTGGGTCGGCTTTGACGTATCCAACGGCATTTCGCCCGATCCGCGCTATGTCCGGGTGGCCACAGGATGCGATTATCGCGAAGCCGCGCCGGTTACCGGCATATCGTTCGGGCCGGGCGAAAGTGTTCTCAAAGTCAACTTGGCGGTTGAACAGCATCTCTCCGAGCAGTAATCGCCGGACGATATCGGAGAGACAAGAATTTGACGTACTGTGTTTGCATGATGCTTGATCGCGGGCTTGTCCTGATGAGCGATACGCGCACGAACTCTGGCGTCGACAACATCTCCAGTTTTCGCAAGATGTTTCACTGGTCGGTGCCCGGCGAACGGATCATCGCCCTGATGTCCGCCGGGAACCTTGCCACCACCCAGTCTGTCATCAGCCAGCTTGAAGAACGTAACAAGGCGCCCGACGAACGGCACAATTCGCTCCTCGAAGCGCCCACGATGTTTCAGGTGGCCACCATCGTTGGCGAACTGCTGGCTGAGACAGTGCAGGGCAGCTTAGACAACAACGGCCAGAGCAGCTCCAGCAAGTTCAGCGCCTCGATCATCGTCGCCGGACAAATCAGGGGCATGGAGCCGCGGCTGTTCCTGATCTATCCCGAAGGCAACTTCATCGAGGCCAGCTTGGACACCCCGTTCTTCCAGATTGGCGAAACGAAATATGGCAGGCCAATCATTGTGCGCGCGTATGATCGGGAGATGAGCTTCGAGGATGCGGTCAAGCTGCTGATGGTCAGCTTCGATTCAACGCTGAAAGCCAATCTTTCGGTCGGCATGCCGCTCGATCTGCTCATAATCGGGCGCGACGAATTCGAACCGCTCCACTCGCGCCGCATTCTGGAAGACGACGCCTATTTCAACAGCGTTTCCAGCGGCTGGGGCGATGCGCTCAAGAAAGCCATCGAGGAATTGCCATACTACCGGATCGACACGGACTGATGCCCAGTGAGCTCCGGGCAACACGCCTCAGCGCGACCGGATCGGAAAACAAAACTGCGCACGAGGCAAACTGGCGCGCCTCGAAGGTGAAACTTCGAACCAGCTATTCGGCACATTGGAGGAATGGGAAGCACAGCTTCAAGCCCTAGATTTCGATTTGTGAGGTGCGGCCATGGCGATGCACAACCTCACAATTCG